>JAHBUD010000001.1 GCA_019638255.1 Cyclobacteriaceae bacterium
ATGTATGGTCAGACTATATGCAACTCTGTTCCAAATTTTATTCGGGAAATAAATTAGCCATCTAAATCACTGATCACTAACCCATTATCTTATCACAAAAAAGAAGACTTAGAATAGTGCTGAAAATCCAATTTCAAAGCAGCGTTAACTGATGACTTTAGGCGCTTTATAGATTGGCATCGTAGAACACGGTTCTCCAAACATAAGGCTTGAAACATACGGACTAAGCCTTCGGGTTAATTCAACATAGGTGTAAACCGGAACATCCACTTTGCTGCATCCCTTAACAACAACTTTCTTCCCTGAGAATGTGGTCCAATCAATTTTGGATAACACTTCATCAAATATTTTTCCTTCAAGCTGTTCAGGCGAGCCAAAGAAAAAAAACTTTGCATGCGGGAATAAAGCTGTGGCAACAAGCATGTATGCCCATGTAGGTATAATTGCATCGGTTGAACACATAATGGCAACAAACTTATCCTTGTATTGCCTCCAGTCATGCGATTTTACAAAATCACGAAAATCCCTTTCCTTTAAAACCAACCCTTGATATAGTTGGTCCTTTATGTCAAGTGTGACGCGCTCACCGGGTTGATAAAAATCCTCAAGATCAAACGTAACTAACGGGCTTGATGCAACACGGTTAATTATTCTTTCATCGCTCATGATTGCGTAACATAAAAATACCCTATAAATGTTTCATATAAGCGCTAAATCAATGTTGAAGCTTTTGCAACAAACTCCTTTAAGTAAATCGGTTCGAAACTTTCAATATTTTCAACTTCATTACGCTCAAGTTTTTTGGCTGCCACTAAACCTAACGCGAAAGCTTGTGGATAAATGTTATCAATAAAGTTGGCGTGTGGATGTCTAATTACAGTTCTACATTTATTCGCTCCATCACCAAAGAACGCAATCGCGTTGGTTGATAAGAGATCATGAAATGAATCTGCATCGATGATCTTAGCTTGAATCGGCAAGATTTCATTACCAATAGCATCCACAACCGTACAGTACACCTCCATTCTTCTTGCATCCAACATCGGACATAACAAGGACCTCTGATCAACCTTTCCTTTCATCTGGAAGGCCATAAGCGTAAGGGTATTAACGGAAACTAGCGGAATACCCAGCGCAAAGCATAGTCCTTTGGCTGTAGCTACACCTATTCTTAATCCGGTATATGAACCGGGACCAGAAGAAATAGCAATTGCCTCCAGATCTTTTGATTCAAGCTTAACAAGCTTAATAACATCCTTGATTAAAGAGGCTAGCCGTGATGCGTGTGCTTGTTCTATATGAACCTCAGCCGAGGTTAATAACTTGCTGTTATCATGAAGGGTAACGGAACAAGTCCGTGAAGATGTTTCCAGGCTAAGGATTAATGCCATTAGTTCGTGGAAAGAATTTGTCGGTGAACAGCAAGATCATTTAATGTTTTTACGGCCGCTGATATGGCGGAATCATGAGCTAATGAAACTACATACTGCCCCTCATTTAAAGCATAATGAAAAGCAATTTGCCGGGCAAGCAATTCTGCAATTTCGTCCCTAAAGCGATTAAGATCATTCGCCTTATTTGATTCTATTTTGCTTAATAACAACTTCAATTCATTTTCCAAATCTGAATAATAACGCTCTCTGCTGGCAGCTTCCACCAGCTTTCTTGTTTCATCCTCTAACGATGTAGCGTACGTAAACCTCTGCTCTTTTATCCATGAAGCAAATTTCTCAAACTCCTTGTCAGAAACTTTAAATGTCCTGAAATCAGGTTGCGGATTTTCATTACAGTACTTTGTTGCATATTCGAATATCAGACCTGAGATATAAAGAGTTGACGTTATTTCTCCCATATATTGTTGCTCAAGTACCATATCTGGATCCAGCCCTCCCCCATCGAAAACTACTCTTCCGTTTTTGGTTTTAAAGGCAGATTTCAATGAGTCGGCATACGCATCAACGGAGCCGTCCTGATTTCTATGCGCATAATCCAATCGCTGAATGCATCTTCCGCTAGGGATATAATATTTTGCTGTTGTTACTTTTAGTTGGGCATTATAGGATAATTGCCGTGTCGTCTGAACGAGTCCCTTTCCAAATGTTTTGTTGCCAATTAACACAGCCCGATCATAATCCTGTAAAGCTCCGGCTACAATCTCTGCAGCAGATGCACTACCCTCACTGATCAACACTACCAGGGGGATTTCGGTATCTAGCGGACTATTCAGTGTAACGTAAGTCTTATTCCACTCAGCAACTTTTCCTTTTGTGCTTACAACTTCCTTTCCTTTAGGAATGAAAAGATTGACAATATTGATTGCTTCATGCAGCAATCCACCAGGATTATCGCGCAGGTCAAGAATAATTTTTTTTGCTCCTTGCTGTTTCAGTTTTGTTACGGCAGCGGCCACTTCCCTCGAAGCACCGGGGGTAAAATCATCTAATTTCAAATAACCGATTTCGGGATTTATCAATCCTGAATAGGCCAGGTTACTGATCGAGATTCGCTCCCGATTAATCTTAAACGTCAAATCATTCTTCTGTCCGTATCGCCTTACCTTAACCTCCACTTCGGTCTTGGAAGGACCTTTTAATAATGTGCTCGTTTCGGCTGTAGTCTTACCTTGAACAGAGATTCCGTTTACTGCTATAAGTTCATCCCCAACTTTAATACCAGCTTTATTGGCAGGAAAGTTTTTATACGGATGTGTGACTATTATTTTTTTATTGATGATACCGATAAGGGCTCCGATGCCAGCATACTGGCCAGTGGTGGCAATTCTAAAATTTTCCAACTCATCCTCCGGTATAAAATCCGTGTATGGATCAAGTGATTCAAGCATATTGTCGATACCGTGCCGAATCAGTTTTTGAGGATCAACCTCATCAACATAATAGGTGTTTACTTCTTTGAAAAGCGTTGCAAAAATATCCAGGCTCTTAGCAATATCGAAGTAGTTATTAGTCGGTTGTCTAAAAGCAAACAAACAACCCGCTATAACTACTACACCTATAATCCATTTAACCTTTTGCCGCATGCTGATGTAAACGCTTGAATGACTCTAAAAATTTCTCTTCAATGGTATGAAAATCCAAAATGTCTCTTGATGTATAAATATACGCTAAATGCAATTTAGGTGATTCGGGTAATCGAGACTTATTAATCCGGTATGCCTCACGCATCCTTCGCTTAATCAGATTTCGTTGAACAGCCCTTTTGCAGTTACGTTTAGACACTGAAAACAGTACCTGATGCCCATCTCCTGATTCAGGATTTTCCATCAGCAAAACCTTAAATGGGTGGATATAAAAAGAGGAACCCCTAGAAAAGAGTTCCTGAATGCTATTACGTTTGGATAGTCTTTCAGACTTAGAAAAACTGAATGCGCCCATGGGGTGAGGTTAGTCAATCCCCGCCTGTCGGCAGGCAGGCCTTCCGGTTCGAAAGGATGTTATTTCTTCTTAAATGTGGTTTCATCAGAAACCGTAAGCTTCTTTCTGCCCTTTTTTCTGCGCGATGCCAATACCCTGCGACCGTTGGCCGAGGCCATTCTTTCACGGAAACCGTGCTTATTTTTGCGCTTTCTCTTCGATGGTTGAAATGTGCGTTTCATGCTGTGTATCGTTTACCCCTCCACAAATTAAGGGCTGCAAAAATAATGAAGATTCAACGATTTACAACCCGTGACGGTAGAAATTAAAGGCAAATTACGCAATCAAATCAGCCAACACCTTCGTTACCTGATCGGGCTGAAGGCGAGGACCAAACTGAGAAACTACCCGCGAGGATGCCAAAGAGGCAATTTTTCCTGCCTCAGCATAGCTGTGGCCGTGCGTAATACCGTATAAAAATGCCCCGGAAAACATGTCTCCTGCACCATTCGTATCAATCGCCCTTACTTTGTAGGGCTCAATTTCTATGAATGTATCGCCATCAAAAATCAGGGCACCGTTTGCACCAAGGGTTATGGCAAATCGCTTGGCCGCCAAGCGCAATTTTTCACGGGCATCATTCAATGTACTTGTTCCCGTAAAAATCATGGCTTCTTCTTCATTGCAAAACAACAGATCAACGCTGGCACCAACAATTTCCTCCATCTGCGTATTGAAATATTTAACCATGCTGGGATCCGAGAATGTGAGCGAAGTAAGAACCTTATTCTTTTCAGCAATTTTTTTGGCTTCTTTCATGGCTTCAAAGCCTTTTGGACTGGCTACCAGGTAGCCTTCGAGGTATAGGTATCGGGAATTTCTTATTGCCTCTTCATCCAAGTGTTCGGGTGCAAGGAAAGAGCTCACCCCCAAAAATGTATTCATGGTGCGCTGGGCATCCGGGCTGGTCATTACCAGGCACTTGCCGGTATGCCCTTCCGGACATTTATCATGCGTTAGATTGGTGTCAACTCCGTTTCTCTTCAGGTCGTCCAGAAAAAATTTTCCCAGCTCATCGTTTGCCACCACGCAGGAGTAAAACGTTTTTCCGCCAAACTGATTAACTGCAACAATGGTATTTCCTGCAGAGCCCCCACCCGACATACGACTTTTTTTCATGTCGATTGCTTTAAGCAATTCAAGCTGACGCTTTTCGTCCACCAGCGTCATCACCCCTTTTTCGATATTGTTTCGCTGAAAAAAATCGTGATCAACTTCTGTTACAATATCAACAATGGCATTTCCGATGCCGTATACATCATATTTAGTCATAGTGTTAGATAAGCTTGATTGATTGCTTAAGGGCGCAATGATAAAACTATTTTTTTATTGAACCTTTCTGGCCTGTTCCGTTGCGCTTCAGGCCCAGGCCGATGTCTGCAGCCCGGTTAGGGTAGTCGGTTATCAGGCCATCGACACCCATGGCGCGAAGGGCTTTCATTTCTTCTACTTCATTGACTGTCCATGGAATAACCCTGACACGCAAGGTGGAATTGGCTCCATTAGGAGCCTGGTTTACAGGTAATTGTGGTTTGAATGTGGCCTGAAGGGTGTGTAGGTAATCTACATTCTCCTTCTTCAACAATTTGTAGTAGGGGCTATATACTGATGGAATAAATCCTAGCTCCTGAATGTTCTTCTCAGGTGATTTTGTATTCGCCACAAGGCAGGCCAGGCGCACATGCGGATATTTTTTGTTCCAATATTTTAAAACCCTAAAATCAAACGACTGAATCACCACACGCTCCCAGGGAAGGTGCTGATCAATAACCTGATAGACGAGATCAGAAAACTGTTCAGGCTTTGGATGATATACATCGTCTTCTTCTGGTGTACTCTTAATTTCAATATTATAATCCACTTCGTACAGCGAAAAGTTTTTGATGTAATCCTCAACAGCTATAATCACATCGCTCAACAAAGGCTTTGACGAAGCAAGTTTTTCCTGCTCGGGAAATTTCGAATTGCCCTTTGAGCCGCAATCATATTGCTTCACTTCATCATACAATAGCTGATAGATGTTCAGTGATTTTTCTTCTGATCGTACAATTTCCTCACCGCCAGGTTTAAGACAAATCTCCGATGACAACCATGGCTCATGTGACAAGATCACCTGTTTATCCTTCGTGATCACCACATCCATTTCAAGTGTGGTAACTCCTGCTTTCAAAGCCTCAATCATGGAGGGGATAGTATTTTCCGGTTTGATGCCACGGGCACCACGATGACCTTGAAGGTCAAACTTAGGGATATACTGACCCGATGCAGCGAAACCCATAATCAGTAGTAGAAAAATTAAGTACACAAAAGATTTCATGCACAAAGATACTCGGCATTCCATCGCGCTGCAACGATGGACTTCTTTTGATCATTTATCTTGTACACCACTACTGGCGAATCATCTGGAACATCCGCCCGCCACCACGCGGTACGGCTCCCATCGGGTTTAGGTGCTTGTTCAACGCATACGTAAAGCTCACCATGAAGTACCTGCCCAGCGCATTCATCGTCCTTCTTTCGAAATAGTTCGAGGTGGCTGTTTGGGTTATCCCAAGATTCTGATCCAAAAGGTTATTCACCGAGAGTTTCAGCTCACCCGTTTTATTTTTCAATAAGAACCTTGATACCGACATGTTCAGCAATGGTATAGTTTCACGGAAGTCGGTTGATTCACTTTTATACACGAGGTAATCAAAGTTCGCATTGAAGTTGTAGTTCTTTAAAAAGTTCACGTTCGATTCGGCTGTGTAAGTCTGGTTGAAGAATAGCTGATCGGGCTGGTCAAACTCATAATCTGTTTTCTGACGGCTGAGCTGCGAATTCAGGTTCAGGTCGAAAATCTCTTTCCAACGGAAGTTATAACGAAGATTACCGCCCAATACAAATTGATCAATCTGGCTCTCGACCAGGTTAATCCAGTTAATGGTCCTCATATTCCGCGCATTGCCTCCAATACTTACCCGGCTTTTCAGTTTGGTAATCGGGAAACTCAGGGTGGCATTTCCCATTGCGCTAAAGTTATTATCCACATTTACCGGTGTTGTAGTGCGCACCAATTGTTCATCTACAAACTGGGCGTTGGTAATGGCATTGGTCGTATAGTCAACATCACCAAACAGGAAGAAACTGATGAAGTTTGCCGGATTAAAGGTGGTGAACCGGAATCTCCAACTCTGGTTGTAGGACGGCTTCAGGTTGGGATTGCCCACATAAATGTTCAACGGGTCGCTGTTGTCGATCACCGGCTGCAGTTGTTGCACAGAAGGTTCACGCACCGAGGTTTCATAGTCCAGGCTGAATCGCTTGGTACTGGAAAATTCGTAGGAGAATCGAGCAACAGGCAGTGCGTTATTAAATGTGCGACCGATAGTGGCATTCAATGTTTCAAGATTGCCCTTAAGATTGGTGCTCTGAAAATTGGCTCCTACCGTAAACGAGTACTTCTGCCGGTTCATTCGAAAATTCAAGCCGGCTCGCTGGTAGGTGTAGTTGCTGGAAAATTTATTGCTTAGTGGATTGTTGAATATTAATTCTTCATTGACCACATCGTACACCTGGCGATCAACATTGTTGATATTCTGACTAAAGTTGTAATTGGCTTCAAGGTATTTCCTATTGCCCAGTGGTTCGGTATACGAAACTGTACCACCATAGTTTAGGTTATCGTTGACCTGGGAATTTACTTGGTTGATTACATTCTCAGAAAATACAGGTGTAAAAAATGTGTTTATAGCATTCAGCGAGCCTTCGCGATCACTGTTTATCAGATTAAGTGAAAGGTTGGTTGAGATCGTCCTGCCCTTCTTTTTGAACCGGTGCCGATACAGAAAATTGGAATTGAAATTCAATGTTGACCCGCTGGCCAGTGACACATTTTCACTTGTATTCTGAATTTCTCCGTCCGGAGTGAATGTAGTGCTCTGACTTTGCTGCCGCGTGTCGGTGGTGTTGTAAGAAAAGGCGTTTGTCCAGCGGATGGAATTCGCTGAATCAATTTTATGATCGAGGTTCAGGTTTGACCGGTGATTCTGATTGTTATTATTCTGGAGGCTGAGCTGATCAAAATTGAAAGTACCGTTGGGTAAAAAGTTCTCCCTGAATGTATTCTGATTAATGAAGTGATCAAGGTAGTTGTAGAAGTAATTACCATTTAGTTGTGTGTTCTTTGTCTTTCCATACGTGTTGTTGAAATTAATGCCACCGGCATAGTTAGTCATGATGCCGTTACTGCGTCCACCCATATTTACTGAAGGACCGCCTTGGCTTGCACCGCCCTGGTTGATCTGGATCTGCATGCCTCCCCCCGACATCATCTGCTGCGATCCGCCCGTGAAGTTCATATAGTCGCCAATGGAGAATCCTTGTTCGTTAACATTATTCCCCATCCCGATAACGGAAAGTTGGTTCCCCTTTGCAAACCGGTTAACACTTGCCCGGGCATTGAAGCGATCGTCAGTACCTACGCCTCCGGTCAGGTTGCCGAATGCTCCGTTTCGCTTTTCTTCTTTAAGTTCAAGGTTGATTGTCTTCTCACGCTGACCATCATCAATGCCGGTGAATTGGGCCTGGTCAGACTGGCGGTCAAATACCTGGACTTTATCAATTGCATCTGCCGGGAGATTACGGGTTGCCAGCTTGGGATCACGGCCAAAGAATTCGCGGCCATCTACAGTAACCCGTTGCACTTGTTCGCCTTGTGCACGAATGGTGCCGTCATTGTCTACTTCTACACTTGGCAATTGTTTTAAAAGATCTTCAACCATAGCGTTGGGCCTCGTGCGAAATGAGGCTGCATTAAACTCAATCGTGTCACGCTTTACAACCACAGGTGCCCGCTCTGCCCGAATAGTAACTTCATCAAGTACTCTTGACTCCGGTTGCATCTTCAATAAACCAAGATCAACAATAAGTTCATCAGGTTTGGGAGATACCGGAACAGTGAGTGGTGCATAGCCTACAAAGGTTACACGAAACAGGTAGTTTGCACGATTCAGGTTTTTGATTTCGAAGAATCCATGACTGTTGCTTACACCGAAGTTTACAAGTGATGAATCCTTTGGATTGAGTACCAGTACAGTGGCAGAAGCAAGTGCGGCACCCGATGAATCAGTCAACTGACCTTTCAGCGTAAATTTTTGAGCGTACCCCATCAGGGCCAGGCTCATCAGAGTCAGGAGTAAACTTGTCCTCATTACTATTGCAAAATCGCTGGTGCTGTAAATTAATTTCGAATTATCATGCCGCCACTGCCCCGCATCTTCTCCATTTGTTCGGCTACAATTTTCTGATATTCCGCCTGTGTGACTTTGGTGCCTGCTGTGGGGACTTTCAGCTCAGTTTTCTTCAATGCCCGCTTCTCTACTTTAGTAGCGAGTATAACCCGCTCACCACCGTTGATATCAATTGCAAGCACAGCCCCTGGCAGTGTATTAAATCTATCCGGCCCAAGAAATGGTCGTATCTGATCGGTGTACCATGCCGTAATTTCACTTACGCGGGCTTGCGCTTGGCCATTTATCATAACACGAACTGAATCAGTGAAGTAAGCTTGCTTACATGTATATCCTAATATGGTTTTCGTTTCGGCTCCAAATTTCCATGGCGACATCTTCAAGGTATCTTCAATCAAGTATTTCTTACCCATGAATTCCTGTGCCACTGTACGCATCTGGTCGTTGGTATTCACATACGTTTCGCTTTGCGGCATAGCGAACCGCATACGCATCCCGCCCGTATTGATTTCCTCTTCCTCATCTTCAATAACCGGTTTATATAATGACTCACCCGCATTGAAGAAGAGCTGATCCTTGGTGGTCCGGAATTCAGGAATCATACTTTTCATTTGTTCCCGCTCGGGTGGGATGTTTCGATGCATGTTGATTTTGGTTTCATAGTGAATCAAACCTTCCAGGGTTTGGCCAAATACAAAGTGGGCTGCGGTCATGCAAACCAACACTCCGAGAATCAGGATTACTCTTTTCATTGTTATGCTTAGTGGGTTGGACATACAATTAATGCTGGCGTAAATCTACACATCAAGGATGCATGCAGTGGGTTAATTGTTCTGAAAGGAATGTTAATTAACGTTAAAAAGCCCGCACTGGCCCTGTTTGTGCGTTACCTTTGCTGTATGAAAAATGTAGGCCATGCATGGACTATTGCCCTGATGACCAGCAGCATACTCTTGTTGCTGATGTTGCAGGTGCTTTGGCTGCGCAGTGCATATAATGATGAGTTAGACTCGCTGAAAAAGGAAACCAATGCACTCTTCCGAAGCACTATTATTTCCATGCACGACTCACTGTTGCTTTCCAAGGTAGAGCCTGTAGGTAACGGAACTGCAACACAAATCATGAGGGATAGCACCGGTATTCAGTTTTGGAGTACGCGAACTTTCAAGGACTCTATTCGGTTTGACAAAAATTTTCAGCGCAGACTTCCTCCCCGCTTTGAAATCAGGGATTCAACAGCACAAATCGATGTCTACATAGCATCGACCACCGGAAGCGATAGCATAAGACAAGTTCTTCGTCCGTTGTTGGCTGATGTAGATAAGAACCGTCAGCCGGGGCGCTTCCTGATACGCATTGGAATGGATACGTTGAGTATTTCATCTATTCAAAATAAGTACAGCGATACACTGTTTGCATCGGGCATTCAGTTAAAACCAAGTGTAACCATTGTTCGCAAACCTGGTGAAATGGAAACTTCAGGTAACGTGTTGATAACGGAACCATTTTTTCTACCACATTCACCCGTTTATGCTGCAAGGTTTGAAAGTATTCGTCCGGTTATTCTTGCTAAGATTGCTCCGCAGATTGTCTTTTCAGTAGTGCTTACTCTCCTTACCGTTACAGCTTTCTTCTTTATGTACCGCAATATTCGCGCACAGCAAAAACTGATGCAGCTCAAGAACGACCTGATCAGCAACATTACACATGAACTAAAAACACCTGTCAGTACCGTGAGTGTAGCCCTTGAAGCACTAAAGAATTTCAACGCGCTGGATAATCCTCAAATGACAAAGGAGTATTTGGATATTGCCACACACGAACTCGACCGACTCACCTTAATGACCGAGAAGATTCTTAAGACAGCCGTGTTTGAACAAAATGGACTGAAGCTGAACCTTCAGCCTGTTGATCTTCAAGAGATAGTTGATCAGGTTACCAGCTCATTGAAACTGGTTTTTGAAAAACACAAAGCAACTGTTGAATTTGAAAAGTTTGGTGATGACTTCTCGGTTTCCGGAAACGAAGAACACCTGACCAATGTAGTTTACAACCTGCTCGACAATGCCATTAAGTACAGTGAGCCCGGTTGCAGGATTGTTATATCATTAAAGCAGCAAGGAAATCAGGTACTGCTAAGCATAAAAGATAGTGGCATTGGTATTCCGGCTGAGTATCAGAAGAAAGTATTTGAAAAATTTTTCAGGGTACCTACCGGTGATGTACATAACACCAAAGGTTATGGCCTTGGCTTAAGTTATGTGGCGAGTGTAGTAAGGAGCCATAACGGAAGCATTAAAGTAGAGAGCGAACCCGGAAAAGGCAGTATGTTTGAAATTATATTGCCTGCAACATCCTGATTATGAGTAAAACCAAAATACTCTATGTTGAAGATGAGCCCTTTTTGGGACGGATCGTAAAGGAAAGTCTTGAAAGCCGCGACTTTGACGTGAGCATGGCCGTTGATGGTAAACAAGCTGTTGCACAGTTCAAAGAAGTTCATCCGGATATCTGTGTGCTTGATATCATGCTTCCGCAAAAGGATGGATACTCCATCGCCAAAGAGATACGCGAAATAAATCCTTTGGTGCCCATCATTTTTGTAACCGCAAAAACGCAAACCGAAGATCTGCTGAAGGGATTTGAATCGGGTGGTAACGACTATTTGCGAAAGCCTTTTAGCATGGAGGAATTGATTGCGCGGGTAAACAATTTACTAATCATCATCCGGCAGCGTCAACAACCTGCAGCCGAAGTGATTTCATTAGGTAAGTACGAGTTTTCTGTTCATCGGTATGAATTGAAACTTCATCATTCGGTTAAAAAACTCTCACACCGTGAAGCCACTTTGCTAAAAATTTTGTGCGATAACCGCAACACCACCGTGAGCCGCAAAGAGATACTGATGAACCTGTGGGGCGATGATTCGTTTTTTAATTCCAGAAACCTGGATGTGTACGTTACCAAACTGAGGGACTACCTGAAAGAAGACCCGGCCATAAAGATCATCACAATCAAAGGGATCGGGTATCACTTCTCCACCAACTGAAAAATTTTCTGTGCTTCAATTACTGAAAAGCACCAGGCCTATCTGGAAACCCAATCCTGAAAAATTCTTCACATCAATATGATCGGATTTGTTGGTGGTATAATCCCACGTAACGGATGCTTTCAATCCGAGTGCAGAATATTTCTCGAACCGAAAGTATGTTCCCAGCTCCGGCCGGATAAGAAATCCAAATTTCTCATCAACCTCCGTATAGGCATTATAATAAATGGTGTAGTCAGTAAACGAAGCTCCGGCACCAAGTGCAACATACGGAACAACCAGACCATCGTGAATAAAAAAATACTTCCCGCTACCGGTCAGTGTATAGTAGTACATATAATTAAACATATCGGTAGTAATGGCACCGCCCGGATAGGTATAGGTCTGGCGAGGCACATAGTCATCCAGCACGGCATATCCACCATCAATTCCAAAACCAAAACGCTCATTTAGAAAACGGGTAAACCCCACACGAAAATTGTTAGTACTGGTATTACCAACATACTCCTTATAAGTAGGCACCATAATCGACCAAGTCACATGAAAACCTGACTCAGCCACTTGGGCAACTGCAGAAGCGCTCAACAGAAAACAAGTCAAAAAAATAATGCTTCTCATATCAATCTTTGGATATATAAGGTGATTGCCCGAAAGCCTGATCGACTGCTTCCAATGTTTTCTCACGTAAACCAATAATCGTATTCAGGTCACCAATAAAAGCCTTCCAAACTATACGATACTGATTGCCAGTTGCATTTTTAATATCCACGATTTCAATTACCATCGTAGTATAGTCGGATACATATGTGTTAACGATCGGGAAGTAGTAACCATAAAAACCGAAGTACCCTGGATAAAAACCCGGATAGGTTATGGTTTGGAAAAAGGTGAAGTTGTTCAAAACGGCTATGTTCACAGCAAAGTCAGGACTGTCATCTTCTGCAACCGGAGTGAAGCCACGAACACCAAGATTTTGTTTAGCCAGGCTGATGATCGGTAGTGCATAACCACCGGTAATGTTAAAATCAGATTCAATCAGGTAAGTGGCGTTGCTACGATTGGAAACAAAGCCGATGGTATCTTCACGAATGACGAACGTATTGTAGGTGTTGAATACATTGCCTGAACTACTGATCACTGACTGATCGTACTGCGTTTGCACCACCAGATCGCGCGCCAATTCACCAGAATCTGGCCGGAGACCACATCCGTAAAGTGACAGCAAGCCAACCACAGTCAAAAACGAGTTTCTCATACTAATATTGTAAACGAAAAATGGGTTATCAAAGTGCTTGTTAGACACACATATAAATCAAAAAGTTTAAAGTCGCTTTTAAAATTGTCCGTATCCAATTTTAATGCAACGCTAAAAACTTGCTACGGTGAGCATGCCTGGCATTGTGAAAGAGTGTACTCAAAAATATATTCAAATCCTCCATCAAATCTTTAAATTAGCTTAATGAAGAATTTACTTTATGCAACAAGTCTTTTAGTGATCCTGTCGGCATGTACAGCATCCGAAAAGAAGACACCCTCTTTTAAATTGATTCCTGCTGAACGCTTCGTGTTCAAATCATTCGTGGATTGCAACATGGCGGAAGCCTGGATCGGTGATACCCTTAGGATATTTCCGGGTAAATACGGGGAAGACCCTGTATGGGGAGATGCGCGCGAACTGAAGTATGCCGATGGTCTTCATGCTGATGAGGTTTTTCTCACTCCTCATGAAAAATTCAAAGAACCGATTATGCCTCCCAATGCGCCCGTGGGAACAGATGGCCTGCATGGAGCAGTGTGGTTTGAAACCGTTTACCAGGATGTACAAGATGCCAGTGGCCGTACACTTTATGCAGTTTACCACAATGAAAATTATCCTGAAACACTTCCTTACAACGAAGCCACCGGTGAAGGATACCTTGATAAAAATTGGCCGCAAGGGCTTCGGGGGCCAGAGTCGGCTGCCGCAGTGTGCCGTATTGGAATCATGAAATCAACTAATGGAGGTAAACAGTGGGAGAATAAAGGAATCTTTATTGAAGATCTCCAACCCCGTATGATCCTCACGCCACACAATTATTCCAACACGTTTGCCGGTGGTGTGGGCGATCCTTCAGCCGTGGCCAGCGGTGAATACCTTTATCTCTTCTATGGAGAATATAGTTACCCGGGTGTTTATGATTCTTTCGCATACAGTCCGGAGGTTGAGGCTAGCGGACAATGCATCAGTATAGCCCGCATTAAATTGACTGACTTGGAAAATCCTGTGGGCAAAGCCAACCGCTGGGACGGTACTGGGTTCAATGCCCCGCATAACGGTATCGGCAAGCCAATTCCTTCCTTACAAATACCGGCAGAAGAAGGTGGCGGACCAGCATCCGGTAAAGGGCAATACCATTGGGGGCCTTCGGTGAGTTGGAATTATTACTTGAACTGTTGGGTAATGCTAATGGGCAAGGTGGAGGACACTTCCTGGAAAGGCAGCAGCATCTACATCTCCTTCAATATGAACAAAGATTTAGGAAAAGGTGATAACGCCATTCAGTGGAGCAAACCACAACTTGTGCTCACCAAACCGGGACGAGTGCTTTGGTATCCGGCCTTGCAACCCATAAACACCGAAGAAGATATCAAAAACAAAAACACATCGATGAAGACCGGTAAGCGGGCAAGGCTTTTTGTGAAGGACAGTGAAGCGAACGAGTACAGCTCCATGTTCATTATCGAATTTCAGAAGTAGCTAACCCTGAAAGTTGATTTTCTTATGGGAACCATCGCAGTAAGGTTTGTTGGCTGAGCCACCACACCGACAGAAAGCAGTAGCATTATGCTTTTTGGTGAGCGTACCTTTTGAGTCTTTCACTGTTACATTTCCGTAAACCATGAGCGGACCGTTTGCGGTGGCCTCCACAATGGTTTCAGAGTCGACTTTCACTACACTATCCTACGTGTCGCTATTCATGTAATAACTCAACGCACCGGAAGGACATTTCTTTACCTGGTTAACGATCTGTTCCGTAGTGGCTGCCTCAGGAACAATCCATGGCTTGCGTTGAGGATCGAACACTTCACCAAGACCGCGAAAGCAAATTCCAGAATGAATGCATTTGTCGGGTACCCATACAATAGTTACCTCGCCATTCGTATACTTTTTCGTGATGTCTTTCATCGGTTTTTGATTTAGTTAAAAGTTATTTGTTCGGCCTGCTCTAAAACTAAGAACCCGTCACAAACAACGATGTATCGATTTCGATAGGATTGACCAATGTTTTGTGCACAGGGCAAAGTTTAGCAATTTGAAGCAGGCGCTTGCGCTGCTCTTCATCAATGTTGCCGATGATTTCAACTTTTGTTGTGTAGGCTGTTTTACCATCGAAGGCTCCGTTGGATACCTCAACCCTGATTTCGCGAACATCCCATTTTTTTCGGTTGGCATACATCCGGAGGGTTATGGCTGTGCAGGATGCCAGGCCCATACGAATAAAATCGCCCGGACGCGGGCCTAAATCTGTTCCACCCTCGTCTTTTGGTTCATCCGCTATTAACTGATGGGTTCGTGCCTGTAGCTCTGTTTTATAAATATCGTTACCGATAATAGCCGTAGCCGACCTGATTTCATTCGTTTCCATGCTTAAAGCTACGATTCATCGTGAAACTTGAAACCGTGTATCGTGATCGTGGAGCAAGTTCACGTTGCTTCAGGTTCTCCGGAAGCATTTCGGAATCTCCGGGATATCCAATAGCCATCACCACACCCAATTCATATTCTTCTGTTGGAATACCGAGTGACTCAACGAGTTTCTCTTTATTATATCCACCCATTTGATGCACATTGAGACCAAGCTCTGTTGCCTGGAGGGAAAGAAACGCATTAGCCGCGCCTAGATCGTACCGAGCCGATCCGTTGGGCAAGCCATTCCTTAGCAGCTTTTTACGCGCCAGGCTTACCACCAACAATGGGGCATGTTTTGCCCATATTATATTACTCTCATTCAGACATTCCAGTATTTCATTAAAAAGCTGCTGACCGCGGGTAGCATATAGATAAGTCCACGGTTGCTCGTTCATGCTGGAGGGTGCCCATCGGGCAGCCTCAAACAACGACTGAATTTTTTCTTCCGCCACTAGCATATCCGAATATGCCCGTAAACTTCTTCGCCTTTTAATACTATCCAGTACCCGAGATTCAATATTAGAGGAGGTTTGCATTTTGGTAAGTTGAGCTTCCATGCTTAATTTATTCATAATCCCTTTATAACATAAAATTCTTCCTTTGGTTTAGCAGCACTGCAGTGTTCAATGATCCAACATTGTGAGTTCTAATCCTCAATCAGTACGCCCATTTTCCCCATCTGATAATCGCGCATGGCCTCCAAAATCTGTGTTTGATTGTTCATAACAAAAGGACCATGAGATACCACTGGCTCATTCAACGGCTCACCACTTAATAAAAGAACGCGTGTATCCGCCATAGCGGAAAGTGAAATTCCTTCACCATCATTGGCAAAGTGAACAAGGTGCAATTCTTCCACCATACCAAACCCGTCAACATTTAGTTTACCATCAAGCAGGTAGAGCATTACATTATGATGGCCCGGTAACGGAATAGATATTTTACCCCCCTCTTTAAACTCAATGGTAGCGGCATTCACAACCGCTTGCGATGGAACAGGGCCTTTCGTGCCTAAGAGCTCACCCGCAAAAACCTTCATGGTTATTAATCCATCATCCGATTTTATAAATGGAACATCTGCTGATGCCAATGGAAAGTAAGCGGGTTGATCCATTTTATTCTTAGCCGGTGTATTAATCCAGAGCTGAATAATTTCCTGTCTTCCGCCAATTTCATGGATATCATGTGAAGGTCGTTCGCTGTGAATAATCCCCATACCCGCGTTCATCCATTGCGCACCGCCAGCATAAATGGTACTGTCATTTCCGCGGCTATCGCGATGATGAACTCCTCCTTGAAAAATAAATGTTACGGGTGAAAACCCGCGATGAGGATGCGGACCAACACCAGCACTATCGGGTTTCATGTGTGAAGGAGCCTTTATATTGGCATGATGCAGTAACAAAAATGGATCAATTTGCTGCACCTGCTGCGTTGGAAGGGGTTGCCGTATGGGCAGGCCACCCATGTCAGCCTCATGTGCGTAGAGTAGCCTGGCAACAGATCTTCGTTTCATAATTTTTGAGCTTTACGCGTTAACTTTAATTCATCGGGACTTCTATCAACAAAACTTCAGACTGGCTATCCGAAACGATTGAAATTTTCTCCACATCCCAAACACCAAAACCATCACGCTTATTCAATTTCTGATCATGGATGGTTACATCGCCTTCGATTACAAAAGCATATACACCATTTCCTTGTTTGTTAAGTGTGTATTCAATAGTTGCCGCCTTGTCAAATTTTCCAAGCGAAAACCAGGCATTTTGGTTAATCCATAAGGCACCATTACTTTTTTCGGGAGAAACGACTGTTTGAAATTTGTTTAAGCGATCCGTTGCCGGAAAGAGTTTCTGATCGTAACGCGGTTGTATGTTCTTTTCTTTCGGAAAAACCCATATCTGCAGAAAATTTACATCTTCTGTTTTAGATGCATTCTTCTCGCTATGCGCAATGCCAGAGCCTGCGCTCATAATTTGTACCTCTCCGGATTTAATGATTCCATGACCTCCGGTATTATCGCCATGCTCTAAAGCTCCACGAAGGGGAATAGAAATAATCTCCATGTTATCGTGTGGGTGTTGGCCAAAGCCTGCCCCACCCTTCACCACATCATCATTGAGTACCCGAAGGGCACCAAAATGAATTCGGGTGGGGTCGTAATAGCCGGCAAAACTAAAGGTGTGGTAGGAATCAAGCCAGCCATGGTTGGCATGACCCCGGGTATTGGCTTTATGCAAAACGGTTTTCATCGTATTTCTGGATTAAAGGTTATCGAAGTTATATACAATTGTTGTATATACAATAATTGGAACAAAATTGTTCCCCTAGCGAAAAAAGTCAGATAAAAGGAAATGTTAAACACAAAGATTGGTGCGGTATGATGCCTGAAACAACATATTAACTTTTAAGTAGGATACTACCTTTTTGGAAAGTATTGGTAATTTAACCTTGGAATGCCTGAATTTTAAAACATTGAATTACCATGCCCGATTTCATTTACGATAAGAAGGTCTATTACAGCCCTGTAGAATTTGCCATGGACCGCATTGGCGGTACGTGGAAGATGCCGATCCTTTGGCGTTTACGTGACCGAACGCTGCGCTACAGCGATTTAAAAAGGATTTACCGCACATTACCCATAAAATGTTGTCAAGTGTTTTGCGCAGCCTGGAGCGTGAGGGGTTTATTACCCGAAAAGTCTACCCGGTGGTGCCTCCGAAAGTTGAATACTCCATTACCAAGCGCGGTTTAAAAGCCATTCCGATTATTGAAGTGATTCGGAAATATGGCGTTGATTTGATGAAAGAGTTGGTGTTAAATCAAAAGAAACTGCCAAAGAATAGGTACTAATACATTTCATTATGAGAAAAGGAAAACTTAAAACACTCCGCAAGTACCTGTTCGAGATCATCGTGATTTTTTCAGGCATTACTCTGAGTTTTATGTTTGATGAGTGGCGGAGCGCTCGTAAAAGTGAGGAAGAACGCAGACAATTGTTTGAATCGATAAAGACACAATTAAGTCAGGCAAAATCACTTCTGATAAAAGAAGATTCAATTTTGCAAACCCGAGTAGTTGTACTTGAACAGATGGTTAATGATGAAGCTATTCCTGATAGTCTGGTAATAGAGTTTTTCAACTATGCCGGAACAGATTTCTATGTTAATCTTAGCGGTACACTCAATACGCTCCGTTCATTATCTGAACAGGGTGCCTCGACCATATCGCAAAATGCTCTTATCACTAAGAGGATATCGTCAGTTAACAGTATTGCCATAGATCACGCTCGCCTAACAGACGATTTACATAGCGCCTATAAATCTGATCTCACGGCCTTCATAGTGAAGTATAATATTTCAGATGATCTATTCTCCTATGAATATGATGATAGTGTTACCTACACGGGTAGGTACGATGCTTTACAAAAGGATCCCATGTTTAAAAGTCAACTAAAGATATGGTATCGGAAATGGGATAATTTATCCTTTACACATGAAACACTTATTCGCTTTCTGGGAGAAATTGAAAATGAATTGGATGTACTCATCAGAAAATAACATCACCTGTTTCGCTCCGAAATCCAATGAAATTGCTTTTCTGCAAGTTGGAAATGACGGTTGCTTCGTTTTAGCTGAAAATAAACAGAATCGTTGCGAATGACCCCCCTCAACACCAAAGATTCTTCACCTAATAGATCGTAGCGTAGCATCAATATACTAGTCGTATCCATCCAACTTCTTTTAAAAGTGATTATCTGTGTGGTTGAATCAGGTTCATATAGAAAATATCCTCTTCTGTACCGTTGCCAGAAAATAGTGTCGAGGGTATTCACACTTCCCAGTCCGCCTTTGTCAAACACAAAATCTTTCCAGGCAAATTCGTCTTTAAGATCAAGCGTCAGCGTATCCCTATTTTTGATCAACAGCTCAACATCGTATAAGCCAGATTTTATTGGTTTCATATCTCCCTTGAAGGATTCGCTTTGATGTCTTTTCCAATTTTCATGAATAGGGATAATAACGAAAAAAATAACAAAAGATAATTTTCCAATTACCCAGACAATTTTCTGCCAACGTTTCGAAAAATTGACATCGTATAACGTGGTCGGTGCTGCCTGCCTATTCAGCGCAAAGTAGACCCACCGCTTCCAGTCATCGGCCAAAAGAAATAAACAACCCATCATCAACTGCATGGAGAATAATTTAACAGGGATATCATAGCTGATGTTGAGTATAAACACATGTGCAAATACACCTAAGCCTACCAGCGATCCGAGGGTCACCGTTCTGCGATAAAAAAGCAGAATACCTACCATCACCTCCATCAAGCCAGAAAAAATTTGGTACGGTGCTGAGTAGCCAATAAAAAGCCAGGAAAGACGCATAGGTAAAAAATCACCGAGCGGTGTACTCAACTGACTTATGTTGGGGAAGGGCATCTGTAATGCAAAAAGTTTAAGAATACCATAACTAAATGTTATGATGGCAATGAAATATCGCACTGTTGTTCGAAGCCAGTAAGCAAGTTCAGGGTAGCCTTGTCTTTTCAAATCTACAAGAGTCCACACTAAACAACCGATAGCAGACACTAACAGTATGGTATAAAACTCAGCCCAGTTAAAGGAGGTATCTCCGCTTCCATAGCCTTCTGAATTCAGAGTATCTTTTACTTGAAACAGGTATTCATTGGTGAAAGTGACCAACCACTCATTTAAAGTATAGTATCCATCAGCGATGTAAGAAAGGATGGGTAAATCTTCCAGCCACAGCCATGGAGCTGTAGTAAGCATAAAAAAAATGAAGCAGAAACGGAAAATGATAACCTTCATAAACAAACGCAGTTAGGAATCTATTTTATGGCGTTAACTTCAATCTAATTAAATCAAAAATAATGGTTTAGATACATTTGATTCTTTTGCTACCCCATGCAAAGAATAAATATTAGGAACTACCATGGAATAATCTTCCTGTCGCGAAAAAATTTTCCTGTCTCACTGATCGCTGCAGTAGCCAACCACACCGCAGTATCTGCACCTTGTTCAATGGTGCGCGGGGCTGACTTCCCTCCCATATCTGTACTTACCCAACCGGGGCAATACGCATTCACGGAAATATTTTGACCTGCCAGTTCATACGCAAGATGGCGTGTAGCAGCATTCAAAGCCGACTTCGAAACGCAATAAACAGGCGACCATCCCCCCACCGGGTCGCTCATGCTGCCACCACCACTGGAGGTGTTGATGATTCTTCCACCATCGGGAATTAGTGACAGAAAATGCCGGACCATTTGTACGGAACCAAATACATTGGTGCGCATGGTCTTGTGAAATACTTCGGTTGTTCCCTCCGCTACCGATTGGTCTTCACGAAGGAGTACCGCTGCATTGTTAATGAGCACATCTACTTTGCCAAACCGTACCTTAACCTGCTGTGCCGCATGTTTAATACTTGCATCATCGCTCACATCCAACAGCAGAAAATGAACATTAAGTCCTTCTGCTTTTAACCGATCAACCGCTTCTTTGCCTTTTATGTTTTCACGTGCAGTAAGAATTACGTTGTGATTCTGCTTAGCCAACTGACGCACAACTTCGAAACCGATACCCTTGTTGGAACCAGTGACAATAATAGTACGTGCATCGGCATTCATGCTGTGATGAAATTAATTCAGGTGTACTTTGTTATACTTATTGCGGTATTCAATGGGTGTAAGGCCAGTAACCTTTTTGAACGTTGTGCGAAATGCTTTGGTATCCGTATAGCCTACATCGTACATTACTTCATTAATATTTTTACGACTGGATTCAAAGTTTCGCTTAGCGGCTTCCATTTTTATGCGCTGCATATACTCCAGCACGGAATTGTTGGTGGCTTGTTTAAATCTTCGTTCAAATGTTCTGCGCCCCATACCAAACATCATGGCCAGTTCTTCAACGGTGGGTCGTTGCTCAATGTGTTGTTCAATAAATTCCTGGGCTTGCTTTACGATAGCATCGGTGTGAGCTTTCTGTCCCTGAAACATAGCAAAGGCAGCCTGGCTGTTGCGATCAATATCAATAGCAAAATATTTTGCTGCCTGGATAGCCATTGGCCTATCCGTATACTTTTCGACCAGGTGAAGCAATAAATTCCAATATGAAATTGCTCCGCCACTGCTGTAGAGACGATTCTCTTCCGTAACAATGCGCCCATCAGCCAACACAACTTCCGGAAACATTGACCGGAACTGATTGGCAAAACCCCAGTGCGTAGAACATTTCTTTCCATTCAGCAATCCGGTAGAAGCAAAAAGAAAAGCCCCCATACAAAGCGAAGCTACCTCAGCTCCTTGCTGGTACTTTTCAACAATCCATGGAATCAATTTTTTATTGAGTGAAATCGCATGCTCCATATCACCAAACAGGGCTGGTATGATCACCAGATCGGTTTGTTTTACATCGCTTATTAACCCCTCGGTATGAATGGAGTACAGTCCATTATTAAGTATTATTTCCTTTTTGGCACCCACCAGTTGAACATCAAACAGAGGCTTTCTGCCTGATTGAATCAGGAAATGATTAACCGCTGAAAACAAATACTGCGGGTCGGCAATCGACTGCATGACAGAGGATTCCGGAACGAGAATGGAGATGTGTTTCATCTGCTAATAATTTTGGGCTGAGGTCAGATGGAATGGCCAATTGGATTATCATTCCCCTGGGTGATCTTTGTACATGGCCATTTCATCTGCTAAAGCTACAAATAATCCTGTCGCAAAGCGCCCACAAAATGTCGTTTTTACACATGCACTAACGACCATGATCCATGTTACCTTTGGTTGATATATGCTAGCAGAAGCCTGTAGTAGCCACTAGAATTTAACAAAAATCAAAAAAGATTAGCCTTTCAATTGATTAAACTGATTTAACCCTAACGAAAATTAAACCCTATGGCACGCGTAAGTACTTACCTCAATTTTGCGAATCAAACCGAAGAGGCATTTCTGTTTTATCAATCTATTTTCGGTGGTGAATTTATTGGTGGCATAAACCGCTTTGGCGAAATGCCCTCAGCGGAAGGAATGCCACCGTTGCCGGAAAAAGATAAGAACCTTGTATTGCACATGGCGCTGCCCATTCTGGGCGGACACATGTTGATGGGATCGGATGCACCCGAATCTTTGGGCTTTCATGTAAACTACGGTAACAACGTATACATTAATCTGGAGACAGACACGCGCGAAGAAAGTGACCGATTATTCAACGCACTCTCAGCCGGAGGTAATATTACTATGCCCTTACAGGATATGTTTTGGGGCGATTACTTCGGTAGTTGCACCGATAAATTTGGCGTACAATGGATGGTAAACTGTGCATCAAAATAAACGTTTATGACAAAATCTATTTATCCCTGCCTTTGGTTCGATGGCCAGGCCGAAGAAGCCGCAACGCTGTATTGCTCCATCTTCAAAAACTCCTCCATTACGGAAAGCAATCCGATAGTGGTGCGATTTGAACTCGATGGTTTTCGCATGATGGGATTAAATGGCGGTCCGAAGTTTACAATCAATCCTTCCATTTCAATTTTTGTTTATTGCTCAACAAAAGAAGAAACGGAAAGAATCTGGAATGCATTAATTGCCGGGGGCACTGCTTTGATGCCGTTGGACAAATATCCGTGGAGCGAAAAATATGGCTGGTTGCAAGATAAATTTGGCACCACCTGGCAGATCTCGGTAGTGGACAAGCCGGGTACACCGTCTTCCATTAAGCCATGCCTGCTTTTCACTTCTACTCAGTTTGGACGAGCTGAAGAAGCCATCAATTTTTATCGATCCATTTTTAAAACCTCAACAACTGACTTACTTTTTCACTACGAAGCTGGCGATCCGAATGCAGGCAAAGTACTGTACTCCGAATTTCAACTAAACAACTATCCGCTGATTGCGATGGATGGTCCGGGTGGGCATGGTTATACGTTTAGTGAAGGCGTATCCTTGGTTGTTGAGTGTGAAACACAGGAAGAAATTGATCACTTCTGGAGTAAGTTAACAGAGGGCGGTCGTGAAGATATGTGTGGATGGCTGAAAGATAAGTTTGGTGTATCGTGGCAGATCGTTCCTGGCATTTTGGGTGAGTTGATGAGCGATCCGGAAAAAGCGCCACGGGTTATGCAAGCCTTTCTTCAAATGCGAAAGTTTGATATTGCTGCTTTACTCCGAGCGTGACTATAACATGGTAGAAGTTTTTAAAACTAACGTAGTAGACCCGACTGCTGCTGAGAAAATTACTTTTGAACTCAATCAAATTTTCCCAATGACCCGAATTAATTTCGATCTCGATGATTGTGATAGGATTCTTCGGGTAGAGGTTAGCTCCGAACATGCTGCTACTCTTGTTCAGAAACATCTTCAAAAAGAAGGATTTATTTGTGAAATCTTAGAATAGAAAAACCATGAAAACAAAAGACTTTAAAGATATCGATTCATACATCCTTATATTTCCAAAAGATGTTCAGGTCTTGCTACAACAGCTTCGCGAAACCATTCGCAAAGCAGCCCCGCAGGCCGAAGAAGTCATAAGCTACCAGATGCCTACCTTTAAATTGAATGGCAACCTGGTTCATTTTGCAGCCTACAAAAATCATATTGGTTTTTATCCAGCACCTTCAGGACTAAATGCTTTTGAAAAAGAAATTGCGAAATACAAGCATTCCAAAGGCGCGGTTCAGTTTCCTGTAAACAAACCGCTACCCCACGGACTCATAACCAAAATTGTAAAATACAGAGTTAAGAAAAATCTGGAACAGGTAAAGGTGAAAAAGGCCAGCTCAAATAGTAAGTAAACTCAAGCCATGCCTTTTACCAACTTTGAGTGTGCATAATTCCGTTAACTCACCACTTTAAAATTAAACGCTCCATTCTGCGTAGCACCCCAAACCCGCAGCCATATTGGTAACACTGATTCAGCACCACGCGCATTGGTGATATCGCCAAGGTCAAGGATGTTTTGGTCCTTCCATCCAAATTCCTTTAACAGCGATTTTACTTTTGCTTTGGCATCCGCATCATTACCGCAGATAAAATTCGTATGATCTCCTCCACCAATCATAGTAGGGTTCACCATTAGTCCGCACCACATGGTATTGAGTGTCTTTACAACCTTAGCTTTTGGAAACGTCTTTTGAATTTCCTCACCTAATGAATTTGTATTCGATAATGCCGGGAGCAAACTGGCCGGCTGACCCTTGCTAAAATCTAAAGGGTTTGCCACATCCACTATAATTTTTCCCATGATGCCATCACCCGCTAATTTGATTGCCTCTATGGACGCGTCACCTTTTGTGCAATTAAAGATAATTTCACCAAAAGCAGCAGCCTGCGCAAATGTGCCGGCACTTGCACCGGCTTTATGTTTGGCTACAAAAGTTCCTGCTTTTTCATTGCTTGCATTACGCGATCCCATCATGACCTGATGGCCCAATTCGATTAACCTGGAACCGATGGTATCTCCTACCATACCCGTTCCGAAAACAGCAATTTTCATACTTTTAAATTTATTTTAGTTATTTACTATCAAAAGTATAGTTTTGCTATGCAACAAATCAAGAGCGTGTTGCGTGTGGCAGTTACTATCAGGATTGACGGAATTGGAAAATCACCATCACATGCGCGGAAAAAATCTTTAAAAAAAAGTTTATGAAAATCAACGATGAACAGTACAAGTTCGTGATTCATGGGCAGGACTACCATTGTGCGTTGGATGTGACCTCCTCTTTTATTGGCGGAAAATGGAAAACTGTAGTGCTTTGGTATTTGCGTAAAGACAAAAAACGCTTCAAGGAATTAAAGGATGTCATTCCTGACATTACCGATAAAATGCTTTCCCTTCAACTTCGTGCATTGGAAGAGGATGGTCTGGTTAAACGAACCATTTTTCCCGAAGTACCACCACGCGTAGAATATGAACTCACCAAAGAGGGTAGATCACTTGTACCAGTTTTGGAGACGATGGCCGAATGGGGAAGAGCTAAAGCGAAGAAGGATGGGAAGATGGTTAAAATTGTGCTGTCGCGATAATTCTCTCTTATGGACAAATCTTTGATCCACTTCACACAGGTTCTGCAATCAGTGTCTTTAGCAATCCTTCCGGAGTCTAGCCCACTAGAAATACGCATGCTGCCACGGCAGATATTATTTCGACCGTTTGTGAATTCCCCTTGCTTGAAATAATTTTCAAATCAAGTAACTAAAATGAATATATATTCATTTATATTTACGTGTGGCGCGACCTAAAGACGAAACAAAAATTGACGCCATTTTCGAGGCAACCTTAAAGCTGGTTCAGAAATCAGGTTTCAACGGCTTGAAAATGGCTGATGTAGCCAAAGCCGCGGGCATGGCCACCGGTACCCTGTACATCTATTTTAAGAATAAAGATGTACTGATCAATGAGCTTTTCCTTTCGCTGAAGCAATCCAAGACCAGCCGCATGATGGCCGGATATGATGCAGCCGATTCCTTTGCAGATACCTTCCGCAAACTCTGGTTCAACTACCTGGAGTTAAGTTTGGCCGAGCCGGAGCGCATGCTCTTCATCGAACAGTTTGCCCATACTTCTTTTCTCACCAAAAAAACCAAACAGCAAGGCGATCAGATGCTGGAGCCGTTGATCGCATTCCTGGAACAGGGTATGCAAAAGAAAATTATCCGAAAAATGCCGATGGATCTTCTATTGAGTCAGTTGATGGGCCCTATTTATGAAACGATTAAGGCTCAACAGTCCAAAAAGTTGGTACTTACGCCTGCTCAAAAACAGGGTATGTTCGAAATGGCCTGGCGCAGTGTAGCATTCTAGACTTTTTTAATAAATAAATGAACAAATATTCACTTACTATGAAAACTGTTTTAATCACCGGAAGTTCATCGGGCATTGGCAAGGCCGCTGCCCTTTATTTTCAACAAAAAGGTTGGCAGGTGGCTGCCACTATGCGCTCACCTGAAAAAGAAAAGGATATCAGGCAATTACCGCACGTAAAACTCTACGAATTAGATGTTACCAATGCTGAAAGTGTAGGGCAGGCATTGAAAAATGTGCAAAAAGATTTTGGTAAAATCGATGTGGTTGTTAACAACGCAGGATTCGGAGCTGATGGCGTATTCGAATCCATGACGGACGAGTTCATTCAGAAACAATTTGACACGAATGTGTTTGGTTTGATGCGTGTAACCCGTGAAGCCGTGAAAATCATGCGCGGGCAAAAAAGCGGAACCATTATTCAAATTACCAGTGTGGGCGGTCACGTTGCTTTCCCTCTTTACTCCATCTATCACGGCACGAAGTGGGCAGTGGAGGGGTTTACCGAATCGTTGCAATATGAAGTAAGGCCATTCAACATTAAACTGAAACTGATTGAACCGGGAGCCATCAAAACAGATTTTTATGGAAGAAGCCGGGCCTTCATCAAGCCTGACTACACAACCGATTATGATGCATTCGTGAAGCAATGCGAATCGGTAAGTATGGATGCAGGAGAAAAGGGCGCTTCTCCGGAATTGGTGGCAAAAATAATCTTCAAAGCAGCGAACGACTCATCCTCAAAAATGCGCTACCCGATTGCCTATCCTGCCAACGTGTTATTACCATTGAAGCGCATATTGCCTGAACGGGTATTCTTCTGGGCGATGAGAAGTTCCTACAAAATATGAAGAACATTTTTACATCGGCATACTTCGAGGAAGTGATCGCACGCATTCGCAATCTTGCTCCTAAAAACCCAAAACGTTGGAGCCGTATGACACTTCCTCAAACGCTGGCGCACTACCGGGCACAATTGTACAGCAACCGAACTCATTCTGCAGTCATCCATTTTTTGACAAACTGAACAGAAAAGAATGGGGTCGTTTGATTTATAAACATATGAACCATCATCTCAGGCAGTTCAGGTGCTGAGGAAGTCACATTGTTTTCTTCGATATCCTGAAAATTGAAAAATATCAATTCTTCACGCAACGAACCGAAACTGCCTCGGCATTGCCAATACCTGATCCAAGAAGATTGGCACTCGCAATGGCATGTCCTAAACCCAACTGGGTAATGAATCCAGATTGAAGTGTTGTACTCCACCAAAATCCTGTACGATCGCGAACCTGGTAATCGTTGTCCGGATAACGTATCCCTGCCGGTAAGCCAGTAAATCCACTGGAGTTAGTGGCTCCTGTATTCGGTTCATCCCATTTGCCGGTACCGGCTTGCAACGTTCCCGTGGCCTTTAACTTACCGCCAGCCACACTCTCACCGCCTAACTCCGTTAACAATTTTTCCCACTCTGCCCGACTAGGTAAATGATAACCATTCGGACATGCCCCCTGAATGCCACTTGGATCTGTATTGCTACTGGTGGAACCTCTTCGCGCTGCCGGCCAGGTATAAAGTCTACCGTAGGGATCAACAGTGGCGGGATCATCATTATAGGCAAATACACCATCGATGGCTGTGCCGTCAGCATAATGAATTGACAGAAGATTTTCTGCCATCCAGGTTTGGCTACCAATTCGAACAACTTCATAAACATTACCATCAAAATCTGTAACCGGTTCGAGTGTTGTAAAAGATATTTCATTGCCATAGGCAGTGCCTACACTGTTGGTTGCAAAGGCCCGTACGAAATAAGTAGC
This sequence comes from Cyclobacteriaceae bacterium, assembly GCA_019638255.1. Classification (GTDB taxonomy): domain Bacteria; phylum Bacteroidota; class Bacteroidia; order Cytophagales; family Cyclobacteriaceae; genus UBA2336. Next base: position 28,039 of record JAHBUD010000001.1, read on the forward strand.
CCCCTGGGTTAACCCTGTTAGCTGACTTACAAAACTACCGGTGCTTGCACCTGAACTTATTTTTGTATCCGCAACAGTTGGTGACGAAACTGTGCCCCAAACAATGCCTGACTCTGTTATAAGTGCACCGCCATTACTTATAATAGTTCCTCCGGTTTTTGCACTGGAGATGGTCAATTCAGTTACAGGCGAAGTTGTAATCTGTGGTACAACGGGAGCAATAGTAAATGAAAGTTCATTACCATAAGCCGTGCCCGCACTATTGGTTGCGTACGCACGAACAAAATACGTTACGCCCGGGCTCAATCCTGCAATCGTACTTGTAAAGCTGCCGCTGATAATTGCATCGGTTGTTTTACTGCCTGCAGTTGTTGGTGCCGGAGATGTACCCCAACAAACTCCGGCTACGGTAATGGTTGCTCCGCCATCTGATGTAATTGCACCACCCGATGAAGCTCCCGTTGATGTGATGCCGGTAACGGCTGTTGTTGTAAGCTCTGGTATCACAACCGGTGCAGGCTCATCATCGCTGCATCCTGTTAATTCGGTTAGAAGGATTAATCCGATTAACCCAAGGCTTAAAAAAACACATAATTTTCTGACTGACCTATTCATACTTATTCTGTTTATGCTTTAACTAAATCATCTTAACACTTTCTGATTAGCTTCATTAAACCAGTGACAAGTGGACGACATTAATTTCGAAGATGCCCAAGCTGAACACCAAACCCAATGAAACCAAAAGCCTTAGCCCCGTTTAAATTGAGCTGTATTTTAAATCCAACACCCACAACTTTTGAAAAGCGCCATGAAGAGTGGAGCTCCGCAATAAAGCCCAAAGACTTTTTATCGGCTTGATCATCGTTGGCCGAAACAAACGATGGGCCCCCGTTGATTGATAGGAAGAATTTATCCTCTGCGGGTGTAAGTTGATACCCTCCCATAACACTAAACGCTTTCGCCCGATCAGCACTTAAGACATCCTTAAACCAATAGGTATAATCAACCGCAATAACTGCGCGGTCGGGATTTACCAATAATTCAAATGAATAGCCGTTTCCTCCACCAACACTTATCCAGGCATTAGCCTCTTGTTGTGCAAATGCTTGATTCACAAACAATATGAGCCAGGCATTTAAAACGATGCATGCAATTCTCATATGATTATTGAGTAACGGTCAAGACAAGTTCCTCCTCAAAATCCCAGAACACTTGTCGCAGGCTGGTGTCGCCATCGGTGCCGTAGTTCACGAAGAAAATCATCAGCCTGTTGTTGGCCGATGGAAAGGCGAACAAATCAGCACTGTAGCCAAGGTCGCGACCAGAATGCCCCACACCGGTATTTGAAGTAAAATTTTTGAATTTGCGCATCATACCTACGCCTAAATCATTCTTCTCATCTTCCGGAATGAAGTCCATCATCTCTTCAAGACCTTCCGGACTGATGATGGTGTTGTTGAAGTACACGGCATCCATGAATTTCATTAAATCTTCTGTCGTGCTGTATACTCCGCCATAACCATTACCACTGCCGGTGATGAGGTTCGATACATTTACGATGGTGTTGTTGTTATATAGATCGTAGTAACCCTGTGCGGTGATGTTGGGTAATTTCTCCCGGCCCTGATAATACGTGTTCGTCATGCCGAGTGGATTCCAGATCATTTCGCGTAGCGCCTGACCATGTGGATAGCCGAGCACTTTATCCAGGCACATGCCTACAAAAATGGTGTTCGTGTTGCTGTACTCTACCCCCTCATTTGGCGGAAAGTTGGGGTCTTTTCCGTAGACAAATTTCAACAACTCTTCGGCCTCCCAGTTTTTATTGGGATTGTTCAACACAGCAAGACAAAATTCTGAATCAGTAATGAGGTCGTAAAAACCCGTGGTGTGTTGCATGCAATTACGGATCGTTACTTTATCGGCATTGGCCACCTTCGAAATAATTTTGGAGTCTACATATTTTGAGATCGGATCATCTATGTTCAGCAAACCTTGCTCCTGAAGCATAAAGGTGAGCGTGCCTACCATAAACTTTGTTATGCTGGCCGACTTGGAAGGATGACACGGCAGGAACGGAATGTTACGGTCAATATCCGATTTGCCGGTATAGCCGATCCATGTACCTTCTTCATCACGAACCAAAGCAGAGATTCCGGGCAAACCTTTTTTAACGTACTTATCTAATATGGCCTGATATACTCCGGCTTTTGAATGCACAGGAAAATTGGTAAACATACAGGTTGACGTAGGACCGATGTCTGCTTCTTTGCAACCCGTTACGGTTACCAGCAACACCAGCATAGTAAGGATATAAATACGTGTCATGTTACTTTCTGATTAAAGATTTCTGAACACCAAACTGAATAGTATTGTAAGGCAACAGCGGAACATACGATTTAACAAATGGCCCTTGCATAAGCACACCGTAATTCAGCGTCAGGCGCCAATCGCGATCAAGGGCATAGCGGACTGAAAAGGAAAGCTTTGCCATTCCCTGAGCGCGACCCAGGTTGGTGATTTTTTCATACTCGCCATCGGCATTCAGCTCAAAACGATCTGTTGCCGGTACGCTATGAAGGTATCCTAAACCAAGGTGTACGCCCAGCGCGAAATTTTTTCCGGCATTCAATCGATAAATGGTTTCGGTATACAGCGGAATGCTATGCTGAACAAACCGGTGATAGATATAACCGAGGTTAAATGATTGCTCCCATGCATGCTTTTTCTTTTCAGCCCATGTGAATCCTGTACCCACGGTAACAAAGGGATGAAAATTGGAATAAAACAATTGAGGGAAACCGGTAATCGGAAAAGCAGTAATAGCATTCCCGGCTTCTAGCGAAACATAAGAGAAACGTTGGGCATAACCCTTTGTTAAACTAAGTGCGCTGGTAAGTATCGCAATTGATATAATTCTTTGAAGTTTCATCATGAATAAAAATTAGCAAAATAAATGCTATTGAAAAGTGCTGGAAGCCGCTGGCTTCCCAAAAAGTAAGATTCAAACTCCAGGTTGCTTTTGTAGCGCGAAGGAGCATACCTAGCAAACTGCTTAAACTCGCGAATCATGTGCGCCTGATCGTGATAGCCCAGTTCCACAACAATATCCATCATATTGTATTTTTTCTTTAGCATGGCTATAGCCCGATTGAACCGAAGTAGTTGCATACAGCGCTTCGGAGTAATACCTATGAACAATTGAAACTTTTTTTCGAGATACCGCTCACTTATCCCCAGCTTTTGGGCCACCAGTTGAACGCGCGTATCGCCTGCATACATTTGGTATAGTGCCTGAGCTACGTGGTGATCATTTTGTGCGGATGGTAGAAAATTTTCCGGGGGACAGGTCATGAAACTAAACATAACAGTAGGTTTTAGTCGCCAGCGGATCTAACCGCTTGGTTACCAAAATTGCCTACTTACCCCGTGCAGAAGGACACGACTGTGTAACTGTATGCCTTGAGTTAGTAAGTGTAGAATTTTAGCAAAGAATTGCTTGTTAGAGCTGAAGCCGGTCGAGCAAATCGGCCTTTTTACGGGCCGAGACTTCAATCTCAGAACCATCGGCCATAATGGCTACACCGCCCTGGCCTTTTCGGTATTCTACTAAGTGAGCCAGGTTAATCATGTGGCTGTGATGCACCCGCACAAAAGTTTCTGCACTCAGCATTTCTTCATACTCCTTTAGTGTTTTTGATACCAGAACCGGGGGTTCGCCTTGCAGATGGAATGAGGTGTAGTTGCTATCCGACTCTAACCGGATGATGTTTCCAAGTGGAATGAACCGATATCCCGTTAAGGTGGGGATGGCAATTTTATCCATGCGTTGCTGATGTTGGTGCACCTGGCTTAGCAAACTTTCAATTTGTTGTAACGAGGTGCGGATATGTATCTGCTCTTGAAATCTTTTTATGGAATCCACCACATCGGCAGCACTTACGGGTTTTAGTAAATAGTTGAGGGCATTAAACTGAAACGCCCGCAAGGCGTACTTGTCGTAAGCCGTGGTGAAGATTACCTCGTAGGGAATATCGCGAGAGCGTTGAAGTACAGAAAAACCATCTTCACCGGGCATGTTTACATCCAAAAAAACCAATTGTGGCTGGTAGGTGTAAATGGCCTTTACCCCCTCGGTTGCCGAAGAGCATGTTTGGCTGATAGTCACCTCCGGACAATGATCGTTTAGCTTAGCCACCAGCGAATCAATGCAGGGCGGCTCATCATCGATAATTACAGCGCTTATTTTTTCGGTAGGTTGCACAAGCGAAAGATAACAAATATCAGGCCGTTGCCGCAAAAGCTCGTGCCAACCGAATAACCACTTCGGTGCCTGCCGAAACGCCTTGCTCATCTGTAAGATCAAGGATCTCCAGCTGCGCAGAAACTCCGTGGGATGACTCCAGCAAATTCAATCGCTCTGTGGTAATTCGTATTCCCATCGATTGGTGCGCCTGGCTGTTCAGCAATTTATGATTGGCGGCAGCCTCACGACCAATGCCGTTGTCTTTAATCCGAACGGTAACCTGTTCAAGTGTCCCTTCGGCTGTGATTTCAATTTTTCTGTCAGGCAGCAAGCTCGGGCCGATGCCATGGATAAGTGCATTCTCTACAAAAGGTTGAAAAAGCAGGGGCGGAACCTCAAAATCCAATAACTCATCGGGCACGTTGATGGAATAGGAAAACGATTGATGAAAACGCATTTGTTCAATAGAAAGGAAAACATCTAAACAAGAGAATTCCTGTTCTAACGTGATGAGTGCATGCTCCGAGTTTTCCAATACCTGCCGAACCATTTTCGCAAACCGGGTAAGTAAATCAGAAGCTTTACTGCGTTCATTTCTCAGGATGAACCCATCGGCAGCCGCCATGCAGTTGAAAATAAAGTGTGGGTTCATCTGTGCCCGCAAGGCAATTTGCCTGGTCTCTGCAATGCGACTGTTCAACTCAAATAACTCCCGCTCTTTAAGCATTACTTGTTTTCGGGATTGCATATCTTTCAGATAGATAACAATACCTGCCACCAACGCAACAAACAACAAGGAGCCGATCATTGTAAAAATCAATAACTGTTGTTTCTTTTGTTGCTCTAATTGATTCAGTTCGTTATCAAATTTCAATTGCGCAATCTGCTGTTCCTTTAATTGGGTTTGATATTTTGTTTCCAACTCAGTTGCCGTTTGCATCATACTTTGGTCGTAGATACTATCCTGATAGTTCCAGGCCTGTTCCAACGAGTTGAATACACCAGCCGCTTGTCCGGCAACTTTGTAGTAGCGGGCAGTTGCCTTGTAGGCTTCCACCAAAAGTGATTTTTGTTTAGACTGTTTTGCAAAATCCAACGCTTGAGAAAAATAACGATTAGCTTCCGTTAGTTTTTTATTATTCAATGCATCGTCACCTAGTTGAATGTTGATGTATACCTGATTCTCCAAACTTCCAAGCACCTGGCTGAGTTCGCTGCTTTTTTGCAAGTGCTTTGCCGATTGCCGTTGTGATTCCTCACGCAATGAATCTTGCTTCAATAAGCGGGCTAATTGTACATGCGCATCTGCTTCTGCTCCTTTATCGTTCACGCGGGTGGCCAATGCAAGCGACTTTTCAGTATAGCTACGAGCAGAATCCAGATTCCCCAGTCTGTCATAAGCCTTGCCAATATTCAGGTAGGGCTCTATGGCGCGATGCTCCCTTCCGAGTGCTTTAAAAACAGAAACTGCCTCCTGGTAATAGGCAATCGATTCTTTCCATCTACGCTGTACAAAAACTTCACCACCCAGATTATTCAAAAGACCCGCCACATTACTCTTATCATTCAGGCTCCGGTAAATCTCTAACGATTTTAAGTAATGCTCCACCGCCAGTGAGGTTTCCTGTCGCTTGTTATGATAATTGCCCCTTAATAATTCGTAGCCAGCTGTGTATCGGGGATCATTTAAATCGTTAACGAGCTTCTCAAGTTCTGTCAACAATGAAGGTAAAGGTGTGGCTGCCCAATTCTCCAGTTGCATGTAAACATCAGCCAGGCGCTGGCGCGATCGCACTTGAAGCGCCAATACTTGTTCCTTATCAGCCAGGGTTACGGCCTCACGCAAAAAATACGTAGCACTATCCTTTCTGCTTAATTCATAATACCCCATGCCAGCGAAAAGTGAAAAAACACAGCGGGTTGAATCGTGATTATAGCGTTCCGCTAAGGCTATTCCATGTCGGGCTGTATGAACAGCCAATGTAAAATCACCTGCCTGACCAGCCGATGAAATTTTACGCAAATAGTCTTGCCGCTGGGCTGCTAAAGATTCGGGCTGCGATTGTGCCATCAACAATGACCCAAAACCGCAAGTTAATATCAGTTGAAAAAGTATCCACCTCACTGTAACTAACTTAAAGGATGAAGATAATAAGCAGGTCCCTGTGTTTCAAATTAAGGTTCGGGTTTTTACAATTTAATCCCTTTCTACCCATCTACTTTTGATTTAAAAAAGAAATATGAAATACTTCAGTTTACTTTTTAGCCTCTTTATATTGAGTGCCATCACTTTTCTGTCTTCTTGCGGAAATGATGATCCTGAACCTGCCGACAAAACACGCGAGTTACTTACCGGTGGAACGGCTAAAGTTTGGAAAATCAGCACCCGAAAATACAATGGTGTAAACGAGTGTATCGGGACTTGTGAATTAAAATACAATAAGTGGCGGTTCAGCAACGACAATCAACTTAAATTCTCTACCTATACCTGTCTTGAGGACCCCTGTGAAGAAGGATTAAGTTCAACCTCTCAGGATGGAGACACTTTCACCTGGACACTAAATGGCAATCAGCTTACGCTGGGAGGATTTTTCAATATCACAATTGTTTCGATTTCAGAAACTGAACTTACCCTTCGTACTGATTTCAGTGGATTCATTCAAGATGAAACATTTACTGCAGTTCCTGATGATCCGTTTCCGACCCGCACTCAATTTCTTGCCGGAACCACAAGCAAAACTTGGAAATATGAAAAGAGAACAGTGAACGGAACTGAGATTCCTTTATCAGACTGTTTGCTTGCCACCCGCTTTACTAACTTCGCCAACGGCAATTTAACCACTACCTACACCAATGGTTGCCTTGCAAATACTTCCGGAACATGGCGTTTTGAAGACGGGGAATCTGTCTATGTTTCAGAAAGAGAGGGAGGCCCAACCATTCGCTTCGACATTTGGGAGCTTAGCACTGAACGTTTAGTGATATCGTACATTGATGGTATGGAAAATTTCGTGGTGCTATACCAGGTGCCGGCAGGATCCTAGAACTTGCTATAGATATCAAATCGGATTACTGGATTGAGGTTGAAATCTTCTCCTGCCAATTGTGAAGAATAAGATAAAAGCTATTAATCCCTCGAAAAACGGGATTGCTAACTGAAGAATTAAGTCCGGATAAAAGAGAGCCAAGAAAATTATGGTTGCAAACATCAGTATTCCCAACCAGGCCCAGTACTGATTCTGAATTACCGGCAATGAATTTTTTAACGGCTCAACCCTGTCGTGAAACAAAAATTGAAAAGCTCGTAAATCCCAAACAAGCAAATACGTTACGGCCAATAGCATTAACCCCGTAATTATTGGGGTTCCGGTAAATTCATAAGCCACTGTGATCACAAAAATATTCAAAATGATTCCGAAAAAAATCAGTGCGCCCAATCGGGCAAAGCGCTGTGTCATCAATAGTGCTCCACCAAGTATTTGTGTCCAACCGATAAATTGCCAATACATTCCTGAATCAATCATCACCTTGAAGAATTGCTGAATAGGTTCCAGGTCTTGTATGGGTTTATCAATGGAATGCATCAGGTTAACTTTGGCTTTTGTTACCTTACCCATACCAAAAGCTGCAATAACAAATGCACCGCCAATCAGGTACCGCAAGTAAATGGTGAAAACTTGCAAAAAGGTTTTTTGCTTCCAACGATCAATAAAATTCAGCATGGTTGTGATTGATTATTAATCGAGACGAACCCATATAATCAATGTTACAGTTAAGGTGGTGAAATTCCAAACCATTTTCATCCTTCGCTACCATGTTGTATAATGCTCCGTGGAATTTTACATGATGAAGCGTTGTATTCATTTCATCGCAAATCTTTTGAGTAACTTCGAGTTGCTTCCATCTTTAAATGGAATTTAAAGAATGTATTACACATTCTTTAACTATTATTTAGAATTTATGCTTTAGTATCATTAGTTAGCTTTCTTTAGTTTCGCTCCATTGATTTACCTATTGAAAAGAATGCTCCGATTGATTTACCTGAAAAGTTGTAGTGCTTTACTTGTTCTGGCAGTAACGCTCAGCTCATGTAGCAGCGATGAACCCACACCTTCTCCATTGCTCTATTTTCCTCCAAATGGCTCAAGCACCTGGGAGCAAACCAATCCGGCATCGCTAGGTTGGAACACCACTAAAATTGCTGAGCTGGATGCATTCATGACAAGCACCAACACCCGTGCCCTGCTCGTATTGAAGGATGGCAAAATGGTAATTGAAAAATATGCCGGTAAGCAACTCGTCAACATCAATCAAGATTTTACAGCTACCAGCAACTGGTATTGGGCATCGGCAGGCAAAACCTTAACCGCAGCGCTGGCAGGTATTGCTGTGGCACAAGGAGAGCTTAATCTTGATGAAAAGACTTCTACCTACTTGGGGACAGGATGGACAAGCCTTACTACCGCACAAGAAAATAAAATCACCGTAAGGCACCAGCTAACCATGACCACCGGTTTAGACGATGGTGTAGCAAACCGCGATTGCACGCTGCCCGAATGCCTTACCTATAAAGCCGAACCCGGAACACGCTGGGCTTATCACAACGCACCCTATACATTGCTTGATGGTGTATTAACCAATGCTACCGGCAAAACACTAAATAATTTTCTGAATGAAGTAATGAAATCAAGCACAGGCATGGATGGACAATACATTCAAACGGGTGATAACAATGTATATTACAGCACACCTCGCTCAATGGCACGACTTGGTTTATTGCTATTAAGTAAAGGTAAGTGGGCACAAACACAAGTAATTCCCGAAGCGTACGCTACTCTAATGACTACTTCATCACAAACCATGAATCCGGCCTACGGCTACCTTACCTGGTTAAATGGCAAAGCTTCGTATATACCACCTGCGCCCCTACAAATTAGTATACCCGGCTACATCACTCCGGATGCCCCAGCCGACATGTATGCAGCCATGGGTAAAAACGGACAACTCATTAACGTAGTGCCTTCACAAAATTTAGTAGTTATCCGCATGGGCGATGACCCGGATACAAGTCTTGTGCCCTATCTTTTTCAAAACGATCTGTGGATAAAGTTAAATGAGATTATAAATCCGTAGTGCCCTAACCAGAGTAAATTGAATGAATGTTCTGCAACACCTTAACAAGGCATACTTATAGCAATTTTACCCAGATACTTTTTTAACTTCAATACCCGTAGCTTGCATACTACCGGCAATAGCCTTAACAAACTCAAAGGCATATGCACCATCGCCATGAATACAAAGGGTGTCGGCCTGCATGGAAATAATAGTGCCATTTGTGCAGGTAACTTTTTTATCTGTTACCATTTGCATCGCCTGCCGTACTACCACATCTACATCATTAATTAGTGCATTGGGTTGTGTGCGCAGTGTTAATGTTCCATCCGGATGATAGGTACGGTCAGCAAACACTTCGTTGGCTGTTTTTAAGCCAAGCGCTTTGGCTTCTGCGATCATCACACTGCCGCTTAATCCATAGTAAATCAAATTGGGATTGAAATCCTTAACTGCCTGAGCGATAATGTGGCTCATTGCAACATCCTTCGCAGCCATGTTATACAAGGCACCGTGGGGTTTTACATGATGAAGGGTTGCATTCATTTCATTGCATACCCTATTGATGATTTCAAGTTGCTTCCAAATCAGGGCATACAATTCTTCTTGCGAAAGATTTTGTTCAACCCGACCAAAGTTGGGTTTGTCATCGAACCCGGGATGTGCGCCAATGGCAATGTTATTTTTCAAGCACAACGTGATGATGTTTCGAATGGTGGCTTCATCTCCGGCATGATAACCACAGGCAATATTGGCACTGCTGATGTACGGCATAATGGCCGCATCGTTCGGCATGCCCTCGCCCATATCACAATTCAAGTCGATCGTCATTATTTCATATTAAAATGTTCCAGTAGTTTATGGCGGCAACCCGAAGCAAGTTGGTGTATTCGCTGTTGCTGCGAGCAGAATAATTCTTCAGCTTCTGCTAAACTAATGAACTTGAAGTTAATCTTGTCGTTCGGCTTGTGCTGTACCAACCTTGAGCGATCATCGCTGATTACATGGGCTACCCGTGGATAACCCCCGGTGGTCTGATGATCAGCCATGAGAACGATCAGCTCTCCATTGGGCAGCAACTGAATCGTGCCAAACGTAACAGCAGTGGAAAGTAATTCTTCTTTGTGCGATCTTTTCATAGACGGACCGTGAAGCCGGTAGCCCATGCGGTCGCTCTGCGGACTGATGGTAAATGATTTTTTCTGAAAATCAATCTGCGATCGCCTGTTCATCCAATCAAATTCATTTCCCTTGATGCAACGAATGTATTCGAGTGATGGATAGAATTCACTCACGTTGGCACGCCAGGGAAAAACGGTTACCTCCTGCGCATCAGCCATGGAAAAACGAAGCGGTAAGACATCGGACTTCTTCAGTGTTCGTCCATCTAATCCTCCAACCCCTGCTTTTACATTCGTACTCTTGCTGCCCAGCCATGTATTCAATTCAAAACCCTTGTGTATGGCAAGATAAGCGAACGTACCCCATAATGGTTTTGAAAACTTCAGCTCACTCCCTACCGGAATGCAAACCGGCTGATTGATCGATATTTTCTTTCCGTTGAGTCTTGGTGAAAAGTCTGCACCACTTATTGCAATTAAAGAAGCTGTTTCAAACTTGAAAGTTGAAGCAGGATGACACAACTCAATCACTGCTTCCTCAAGATTATTTCCTACCAATGCGTTGGCCACCCGCATGGCCACCAGATCCATCGCCCCGTTTGGATTGATGCCCTGATGTTGGTAACCAAACCGGCCAGCATCCTGTATCGTATCTGAAATACCTTTCCTGACTACTTCGATCATGACAAAACCATTTGCATCGTATTCTGATCAAATGTTTCAAATTCTTCCATGCTGATAGACTTGAACTTTACTTTATCGCCCGGCCTGAAAAAGACCGGATCAGGAAGACTGGCATCAAATAACTTCACTGGTGTTTTGCCAATGAGGTTCCAACCCCCCGGAGACTCAAGCGGATAAATGCCGGTTTGATTTCCGGCAATGCCCACACTACCCACAGGCACACGTGCACGCGGCTTGTCAAGCCTGGGCATCACAATGCGGTCATCAACTTTTCCCATGTAAGCGAAGCCCGGAAGAAAGCCAAGCAGGTACACACAGTAGGTTTGTCGTGTGTGAAGTTCAATCACTTTCTCCACACTAATTTTTTTCTCTGCTGCGAGTCGTTTGATGTCGGGTGCAACAGAAGGATCATAGCAAACTGGAATGGTAATCGTTCTGCTTTTTACTTCCAGTTTTATCAAACTGGATTTTATTGTTTCGGTAACCTTCGCTCTCACCCATTCAAATGCAGATGTCGTTTTCAGTTTTCGAATCACCACCGGATCATACACAATTGACAAAGTACTGTAAGAAGGAATGACATCCAGATACCATTTTGGCTCCTTTGCTAGCTCGTTTGCAAGTGCCAGTACATATTGGTTCAGCTGGGGATCCATGTCATTCCCGAAAGTCACGGTTAGGGCATGATCCCCGACTGGGTAAATATGATGGTTATCCGGAATCCTCATTCTGTTCCAAAATATAGCTATTTCCACTTCCCCGATAATTAATTCTACAAAACTGAAACATATATATTACTTTCACGTTCGTAGAACTAATCTGGTAAAAAAATGAAAGGAACCTATTTGGGTGAATTGGAAGAACTGGTACTGCTTACAGTGGGCATTCTCTACCCCGAAGCTTATGGGGTGGCTGTGATGGATGAAATTGAGCGGCAAGCAGGGCGCAGTCTGAACATCAGTGCCGTGCATTCGGTACTCACCCGGCTGGAAGAGAAAGGGTTGTTGAAATCTAAAATGAGTGATCCCACGGAAGAACGTGGAGGACGCAGAAAGCGGATATTTCTGCTTACCGCGGCCGGAAAGCGTGCACTCGAAGAAGCAAATGAATTGCGTACTCAACTCTATAATCAAATACCAAAAATGGCGTTGCAGTTTCGGCTAGCCTGATTGATGTATGAAAGTAATGCCTCCACGTTGGGCCGACCGCTTTTTAGAATGGTATTGTAATCCGGACTTACTGGAAGAGATTCAGGGCGATGCTTATGAATTATTCTACCGCACAGCAAATGAAAACACACAAAAAGCAAAGCTGAGTTTTATATGGAATGTGTTGCGCTTTTTCCGGTGGCGTAATATCCGGAAAGACCGAATTAAAAATTATACCCCACTATCAACCATGATGATCAAAAGCTATTTCGTTACAGGCTATCGCAACATGTTACGCAATGCCACTACCTCCGTCATTAACATTCTAGGCCTGTCAGTTGCCATTGGCTGTGCCGTGATGATTTTTATCCTGGAAGATTCGTATTACAATCTTGATGCGATGCACAAAAATGGCGACCGTATCGGATTGATTGTTAATCATGTCAAAGAAGGTGACCAACAAAGTTTGCTGGCGCGTTCACCCGTTCCATTGGCTGAATTACTCAAGGAAAATTCAGCCCTTGAGCATGTTGTGCGTGCAGCAAGGAGCAGCGCATCCGTTCGGGTCGGGAATAATGTATTTACAGAAAGCATCCTCTTTGCAGATCCGGCTTTTCTGGACATGTTCAGTTTTAACGTTGTTTCCGGAAACAGGCAAAGCTTATACAATAAGAATCAGCTGATGTTAACCCGTGAAATGGCGGTTAAGCATTTCGGAAACGAGGATGTTGTAGGGCAAACGCTATCCATGAAATTTAATAATCAATACATACAAGAACTCTTTATTGGTGGCGTATTGGAAAACACCCCAGCGAATTCAAGCATGTACTTTAATTTTTTAGTGCCCTCAGCAGTATGGGAGGATATGAATAAAGGAGGCACTGAAGACTGGTCAAAAAACCTGAGCGTTACATTTGTGATGATGAAAGAAGGTAATGCCTTTTCACAACTACAACCAACTTTTGATGTGTACCAAAAATTCCAGCAGCAAGCCAATACAACAAACCCGGTTCAGCGGGTTGAAGTGGTGCCCATGAAAGACGTAGCACAACGGAGTTATGAATTTACAGGCTCACTTTCGTGGAGTAACGCACCTGCTGCCATGATTGCATTTGTTGTCATTGGAATATTCCTCATTCTGCTGGCTTGCTTCAACTACATGAATGTAGCCGTGGCTTCGGTAAGCACACGACTAAAAGAAATTGGAGTACGCAAAGTTGTTGGTGGTGGTAAGAAGGAAATTATTCATCAGTTTCTTGTTGAAAATTTACTTTTCTGCTTTATTGCGCTTCTTGCAGGAACAGCACTTGCCTATTACTTTCTCGTTCCCGGATTTGATTCGTTGTACCCGGTAAAGATGGTGTTTGAAGTATCCTCATGGAAAATAGTAATTCTGTTTTTTGGAGGACTATTGCTCTTTGTCGCTTTGGTATCGGGTGGGTACCCGGCATTGTACGTTTCATCCTTTAATGCCATGAAAATTCTTCGAGGAAAAGAGAAGTTTGGAAACAAGAGCCTCTTCAGCCGCACCTTGTTAACACTTCAGTTCACACTCTCCATCACTTGCATAGTGGGTTGCCTGGTGTTTGTGTGGTCGAGCTATTACTTTGAAGGCAAGGACTGGGGTTACAACCGTGACGAAACCGTAGTAGTTCGTTTACTGGATCCAACTCAGTTTGAAGAAATGCGCGGACACCTCAGCACAAATAAGAATGTGATTAGTTATGCGGGTGCAGCCCAGCACATTGGCAAGTCCAGTCAATCGGCTGTAATACGGCATGAAGAACAGGAGTATACCGTTGATCACCTTCCTGTTGGATTCCATTACCTGGAATCAATGAACATTAGAATAACAGATGGACGTTCATTTGACGAGGCCATCGAATCGGATAAGCATGAGTCGGTCATCGTTAACCAATCCTTCGTGAAGAAGATGGGTTGGAGCAGTCCGATCAATCAGAGCTTTGAATTGGACAGCACAAAGCGTTATGTGATTGGTGTAGTGGCCGACTTTTACTACCATGATTTTTACTACGAGGTTAAACCCGCCATGTTCACCATCACCTCCAAGGATGACTTCAAATTTCTGGTGGTCAAAGTCGAAGCCGGCAGCGTGTTGTCCACGCAGGAGGAACTCAAAAAGGCATGGAAAGAAGTTGCGCCTGATGATCCTTATTTCGGATTTCTGCAAAGCGAAGTGTTCGATAATTTCCTTAACAGTAACCGCGCCAACAACAAGGTGATTTATTTTATCTCTGCAGTAGCCGTTATGCTGGCCGCCATGGGACTATACGGATTGGTGTCGTACAACCTTACCCGAAGGCTTAAAGAATTCAGCGTACGCAAAGTGTTTGGCGCCAGTGTGGTTCAACTGTTCAGGCTGATGAACCGCGACTATATGTGGATATTGGTTATTGCCTTTGTAATCGGTGCTCCGCTTGGTGCCTTTCTGATGGATCTGATGTTAAAGGCTGCATATCCTGAACAGATCCCTACAACAATATGGCCCTATGTGATTGCTATTACTTTAATGGTGCTCACGGTGGGCATGACAATAGCTACTCAGCTTAAAAGGTTGATTGAAGAGAATCCAACAGAAACGTTACGTTCGGAATAGGAATCAGCCACGAAGTTTATCAAGTAAAAAATTCATTTGTTGCGTTTCCGCTTTTGTCAGGTTTTTTAAGGTCGATTGCCAGGTATCAGATGCGCGATCAATTTTTGCAAGCAGACTTAGTCCTTTATCGGTAACACTAATGTCAACCTGTCTGCGGTTATTCTTGCAGATTTCGCGCTTCACCAAACCTTTAAGGCGAAGCTTTTCAACCAATCGTGTAGCATTACTGTTCTTATCAATCATCCGGCAGGTGATGTCGGCCAGCATCATGGGCTTGGGGTGGCTGCCCCGCAGAATGCGTAATACATTAAATTGTTCCGGGGTAACATCAAACGTTTTCAAAAAGGTTGCGTTCAGGTTATGCAACCAGCTTCCGGTAAACAAAATATTAACAGCCGCCTTTTGAAATTCGCTTTGAAATTTTTCCTGTTTAACTTCACTCTCAATGGAAGCCATAGCGCTGGTATTTTAGATCAAACCAAAATTAATACAATAGTTGTAGATACAATTAAATCCCATGATCGCTTTTACCGCCACCATACAACGTTTTGATAAAAAAGGAGAAAAAACCGGTTGGAGCTACATTGAAATAAGTGCTGCGCATGCCAAAAAACTGAAACCTGATACCAAGACTTCTTTTCGGGTAAAAGGAAAACTGGATCAATTCGCCATCAAACAAATTGCTTTAATCCCGATGGGAGATGGAAAATTTATCATTCCTTTTAATGCGGCCATGCGCAAAGGCACCAGCAAAAAACATGGAGACAACGTGAAGGTTGTGCTTGAGCCTGATGACAGCAAGTTTGTAATGAATGCAGATTTTGTTGTCTGCCTGAAGGATGATCCGATGGCAAACGCCTTTTTCAAAACGTTACCAGCCGGGCATCAACGTTATTTCAGCAAGTGGATTGACAGCGCAAAGACAACCTCAACCAAAACCAAGCGGATTGTAATGGCTGTTAATGCGCTGTCACGCAAAATGGGATTCCCGGAAATGTTGCGCGAAGAGAAACGGAATAAATTCAATTAGTCGGTTAACAATTGACAATTAATAATGCTTCTATTGCTTTGATAGTTGATAAAGAAATTCTTCAACCTCCCATTCACCATTTTTCTCCCGTTCAAGTACCGCCCGAAGTTGATTGGCGTCTACTCGCTCATAAATTAATCGTGTCTTTTTATCAACAGCTTCAAACACCGCCTTGTTTTGCTCCAGTTTTGCTAAAGGGTACTCAAATGGCTTGTCCTTTTCTTCCCAACCAATATTACCTCTGCTGAAGTGCCGGAGTTTCATCGTGGGTACGCCACTTTCAGATTGTTCAATGACAATGAACTCATAAAAAACCGTTTTGCCATCTTTCACACAACGGTAAACACACACCATGTTATCGCCCATAGCATCGCTCCAGTATTCCTCCATTTCGCCCCAGGCCATACTCCCTCGCCAGTTACCGGAAATAAAACTCAACTGATCAAGAGTTGTTTGTACCTGTCCATAAGTTATCGATGCGGGGATAATAAAAAGAAGGAAAGCTGTTTTCATAGACTGAAGCCCTTTATTAAAGATGGGTAAATATTTCGTATTTTCATCGTATGGTTTGCCGCTCAACGATAATCCTTCTTAGCTTCACAATACTTACCCGGTTTGTGTTATTTGGGCAAACGGCTGGTCAGTTCGAAAAAAACCCAAAAACAAAAATCCCGGCTGGACCGGAATTATTGGCCAACTATGAGGGTCTTGAATTCCGTTTTCCTTCCACCTTGCCCATGCCGATGAAATTTCAAATCGGGGAATACAAGGTGATGCAACCCTACAGCATGATGCTCGACCGCAATACCAGTTTTGTTGACAAGGGACAATTTAAACCGGGCGATGCCATTATTAGTGCCTTACTTAACAGACGTGAAAACTGGGCTGACTATACCTCGCGTAAAGGTGTTAGCCAGGGCATGCAACACTACGGAATAAGTTTCTTGCTCTCAGGCTATAACAATGTAATTGACGCAGCCACTGAAGCCTATCGATTTTTTGTTGCAGAAACACGAACCTCCGGTTCATCGAACAACATACAGACTGATGTATCTATTTTGACCGACACAGTTTATTTCGGAGGGCGTATCCTCATTCAGTCAGACTCGAGCCTTTGGAATTTTGAATTGCTCTACTCTCGTAACACAACAGAGAGCACATTATTGGGAAAACTTTATAGCGGAGAAAAACGATATGAGTTGCGTGACCGGGTAGATTTTGAAGGGTTTGTTGCACCGGCAGCAAATAGACTTCCCTTCATATTTCTTTTTCAAGAGAATATAGCGGTTGGAGGTATGGAGTTTCCCGGTGGGTACGGCTCAAAAAAGAAAATTATTTACGCACCCGCATTACCTCTTGCCGACCGGCTTGCATTTTCTGCTGCAGGTGCCTTGTTTTTTTCTTATTGGAATACTTACGAGAATTTCTGAACTCGTATTCCATGTAATCACGAAAAATGTTACGATCCTGAAAAGGGTTTTTGCACAAATGATTTTCTCTGTTACATTTGCAGTCCCAAAACGGGGAGTTCAGACTCTCAGTTCATTTCGGGGAGCTTAGCTCAGCTGGTTCAGAGCATCTGCCTTACAAGCAGAGGGTCGGGGGTTCGAATCCCTCAGCTCCCACACGGAAAGCCGTCACCAAAGTGATGGCTTTTTTTGATTTAAAGTACACATCCGGGTAACTTTTTGGCTTACTTATTCTCAAAATCAGCCCGCTTGCGCTTCCAACGTTTATGCGTCCACAGCCAGTATGGCGGTTTATTACGAATGTCCTTTTCGAGCTCCAAGGTATGAAGTTCAGTAATTCTACCCCAAGGCAACTGCTGAGGTTCATCCGTAATCAACCGATACTCCATCTCAAAATGTCCACGCTTTACCTTTTTAATTAACCCATAAATCACCACAGCATTGAAATCCTTTGCAAATTTCTCTGCCCCTACCTGCACACCGGTTTCCTGGTTCAAGAACTCCATCCAGTGAGGCTTCTGCGAAAGTCTGGGACATTGGTCAGCACCAAAAATAACAGCCATGGGCTTTTGCTTGGGATCAATGATCATCTCCTTAACTTGCTTGTAGCTGCGCATAAGTAAGCCGAATTTTGATCGACTCGACTGCATTTTGGCATCCATAAATTTGTTCTGCAGCGGGGTGTAGAGCGCTACCGGCTGATGTGGAATGGAAAGACCTACAGAAACGGCAAATAATTCCCAGTTGCCATAATGGCCTCCTACAAAAGCAATATGGCGCCCTTGTTTTAAATACTTTTCAAAAAGGCTAATGTCAGGGTGATTAAAACGCGACCTGATCTCTTCTTCTGATATGGTAAACGCCTTAATTGATTCGACTATCAAGTCAGCAAAGTGACGGTAAAATTCCCGCTCAGTTTTCAACCGCTCCTGACTGGTTTTCTCCGGAAAGGAGTTTCGAATGCCCGTGCGAACGGTGCTTTTTCGGTATCCCACTACGTAATAAACAACTGCATAAATCAGGTTTGACAGGCCGTACAACACCCAAAAGGGCATTTTACTAAGGGGAATAACAACTAAATAGAATACGATACGCATGCCCGCATATGAAACGCTGCAATGTTAAGGAGTAAATTTGAATTTTCAGTCTCCAGCATTCTCCCAACAACCTTAAGCTATAGCCAACTTATCGGGCAGGGAAGAACAATAAATGCAATAAGAGTTTGGTTTAAAAATTGTCTCGTATTTTTGTAAAACCATTTTTTAAGCTTGAAAACCTTCCGCAAAATCCTTTTTTACACGTTACTCGTAATCCTTGTGGCCTTGGTTTCGCTTGTCACCTCAGCCTTCTTGTTTAAAGATCAAATCATCAAACAATTCATTCTAAAAGCCAACGAACAACTCAGTACCCCGGTAAAGATTGGAAAGATTGATGTATCCGTATTTGAAAGTTTTCCCGACCTGTCCATCGTGTTGGATGATGTTTACGTTGAGGATAGCCACGATGGTTTATACCCGTTGCTCACCGCCAGACGTATTTCCTTCCACCTTAACCCCATTGAAGTTTACCGGGGGCAATACATCATTCACGGGCTCAAAGTCATTGACAGTGAAACCACTTTAAAAATTGATGCAAGAGGCGAAAACAATTATACCATCACCAAAGCCTCCTACGGTGGTGGCCAGGTGCGCTTTGAACTGAAAAATGTTAACCTCAAAAACACACGCTTCCGGTATGTCGATCTCCAGTATAACGATGAACACATCCTAACCAGCGAACAACTATACGCCAGCATCAAAACAGATAATGATATCTATTACATCGTGGCCAAAGGTGATGCTACTACCCAACAGATAAAAGTAGGCAACCTGAGTTTGCTCGAAGGGAAAACCTTTTTCGTAAACACAAGTCTTTCCTATAACGATGTTGAAAAAAAATTACTGATTCAGTCAGCCAACCTTCAACTCAGTACTTCGCTTTTTTCAGTTACAGGAAGTTATGACTGGAAGGAATCAAAAAATATTAACCTAACTGCTGAGGGTGAAAACACCGACATTCAAACCATTCTTTCCCTGCTGCCGGAAAATTCATCTGAAGCCTTCCGTCAATATCAAAGCAAGGGCGATATTTATTTTCGTGCCAGCCTGGTGGGCGAAATCAGCGAAAAGGAAAGTCCGGCATTCTCGGCACAATTTGGATTTACAAAAGCCACTTTACTTCATCCCGAGTCAAAATCAAAAATTGAAAATACCAGCCTGGAGGGATCATTTGCTACTCCCTCTTTGCGCAATGTGGCCAATGCACAATTGTCGTTAAAAAATATTTCAGGCAATCTTAACAGCAAGCCATTTAAAGCCAACCTGATTATTAAAAACCTGGACGATCCGGATGTAGTGCTAACCTTTACCGGTGATGTTGATGCTGAAGCATTACTGAGCTTTTATCCGATTGAAAATATTACCCAGGCCTCAGGCGTATTGTCGACCGATATTGCTTTTGAAGGAAGACTATCCTTGTTGAAAAAGAGAGCAACAGCTCAGCAGGTGTCAACGCGCGGATCGATCGAAGCCCGCGACTTGAATCTAACCTTCAATAAGAATGATATCAGCATCACCAACCTGAATGGCGTTTTTCAATTCAACAATAACGACCTCGCCTTAAGCAATGTAAGTGGCTTACTCGGAACAAGCGATTTCCGCATGAACGGATTCTTCAAAAACATTATCACGTTCATTCTTTTTGAAAATCAACCGGTAGGCATCGAAGCCGACCTGAAATCTTCCTTTCTCAACGTTGATGAACTCTTCAGCTATGCTTTTGGAAAGGAGAACTCCAGCGGATCGGATCAGGAATACGAGTTCAAAATATCGCCTAATGTTTACCTGAACTTTAACTGCAATGTTAACCGGCTTACGTATAAACGCTTTTCAGGACGATCCCTTCAAGGCGACTTATTGATAAAAAGCCAGGTAGCGCTTTCCCGAAACATTCAGGTGAAAACCATGGGAGGCAACCTCTCGCTTAATGGCACATTGAATGCGGTTAACCCGAAAGCCATTGCTATCTCAAACACGTTTAAACTTGACGGGCTATCGGCCGACAGCATCTTTTACGTTTTCGAAAATTTCGACCAAACTTTCATTCAAGATAAGCACCTGAAAGGAAAAGCTTATGCGGATGTTTCCATGGAGTTAACCTTAAATCAAAATCTCAAGCTGTTTCAGGAAACATTGGTTGCCGATATTGTTGCTACAATCAAAAATGGTGAGCTCAATCAATTCGAACCGCTGAAGCAACTAAACAAATACCTGGATGATGACGGGCTTAGTGCGTTGCGGTTCGCTGATTTGAAAAATGAAATTCACATCGAGAACAAAACCGTATACATTCCACAAATGGAAGTGCGCAGCAATGTAACCGTAATGCAAATCAGCGGCACACACACCTTTGATCAACGCATTGATTACAGGATTGTAACGCCTCTGAGAAGTCGCAAAAAAATTGACATCAATGAAGCCGGATCGGCCATTGAAGAAATGGAGGGACGCGCCAAGCTGTACCTGAAAATTATTGGCACCACCGATAACTACCGGGTACTTTATGACACCGAAGCTGTTAAACGCAAAATTGCAGACGACCTTAAAAAAGAAGTTAAGGAGCTAAAAGACATTCTGCAGAACAAAAAGAAAAAGAAAGAAGTGCAACTCTCCACCGATGAATTTGACTGGGATAATTAATTCCCAATATCTATCCCATTTTGTTAATTTCGCTCTGCTAATCCACACAAGATATGTATTATCATCGCCTTGGAAATATTCCACACAAACGCCACACGCAATTCCGTCAACCGGATGGGTCCTTGTACAGTGAAGAACTAGTAAGTTCGGAAGGGTTTTCCGGTATTTACTCCAACCTGTACCATATCTATCCGCCTACGCGCATTAAGTCACTGCAGGAGCCTGTTCCGTATGGGCCAAACATTATTCACGATTATGCTTTGCGGCAAACGCATTTAAACACTTCAGCTGTTAAAACAACCGGAAAGGATTTTCTGGAAGCACGCAAAGTGCTTTTAAAAAACAACGATTGTTCCATTGCCATTTGTTCACCCAACGAACGCAAAATGGACTACTTTTATAAAAACGCTGAGGGCGATGAGGTAATTTATGTTCACGATGGCAGCGGTGTATTGATTTCACCGTTTGGCAAGTTGCAAATCAGGCAGGGTGATTACGTGGTGATTCCTAGAACGGTGATTTATAAACTGGAGTTTGATGAAGGCCCTTTACGTTTATTGATTGTTGAATCGGCTTCTCCTGTAGAAACCGTAAAGCGATACCGCAATGAATTGGGCCAGTTGCTCGAGCACTCACCCTATTGCGAACGCGACATACGCCCTCCGCATGAACTGATTACAGATGCCAGTCGTGGCGAGTTTTTGGTGAAAATCAAAAAGCAAGGATACCTGCACCAATACATCTACGATTTCAGTCCGTTGGACCTGGTGGGATGGGATGGTTTTTTATGGCCCTATGCTTTTTCCATTCATGATTTCGAACCCATAACCGGCCGCATTCATCAGCCCCCTCCGGTGCACCAAACATTTCAGGCTCACAACTTTGTAATCTGTTCCTTTGTGCCGCGGTTGTTTGATTATCATCCGCTGGCCATTCCTGCTCCGTATAACCACAGCAACATCGATAGCGATGAAGTATTGTACTATGCGGAAGGAAATTTTATGAGCCGAAGAGGCATTGAGCGCGGATCGTTTACACTGCACCCAGGCGGACTCCCCCACGGACCACATCCAGGAACGGTAGAAAAAAGTATTGGCGCCAAAGAAACGCACGAACTGGCGGTAATGATCGACACCTTCAAGCCGTTATACCTTACTACTGATGCATTGGAGTTTTTAGATAAGAACTATCCGATGAGTTGGACGGACAATGATCCGAATGTTCCGTTTAACGAGATCAACACACCTTAAAAAAGAAAGGGGCTCAGGCCCCTATTTTTTGCTCTCTTCCAAACCAGAAGTAGATCATCGAACCTACAACCGGCAGAAATAAAATAAGCACTATCCATTTTAGCTTATCGATGGGGTTGAATCTCCCATACATAACATCGGATATGGCCAGAATAGGAAGTATAAGCGTTAAACTGAAAGCAACCAGGATAATTATCCACTCAAAGCTTCCGGGCATACTTATGGCTAATATCATACCTTTAGTGTTTGTGTTTGTACCGTGAAATTAAGTAAATCATGGGGCATGAAAAATCAAAATCAACAAAATTTTTACTGAATATCCGCTGGAAGTCCCAATCAATTCTATTGTTACACCGAGGAATGAGGTATCTCACGGTTCAATCCACTTTTCGATAATCTTCGGATACCAATAGTATTCCAATTGATGTACGCTGCCCGCAATACTTTCAGGTGTATCCTCCGGCATCACCGGACAAATGGCTTTGAACAAAATGCGGCCTTCATCGTAATGTTC
Organism: Cyclobacteriaceae bacterium; assembly: GCA_019638255.1. Classification (GTDB taxonomy): domain Bacteria; phylum Bacteroidota; class Bacteroidia; order Cytophagales; family Cyclobacteriaceae; genus UBA2336. The sequence goes on from JAHBUD010000001.1 coordinate 50,967, forward strand.
ATTCACTTCATGGATGGTGATGCCGGTTTCTGTTTCATTTTCCGCCTTTACAGCCTCGTGCACTTTCATTCCATACATGCCTTTGCCTCCAAACTTTGGTAACAACGCTGGGTGGATGTTGATGATTCCTCCCGCGTAAGCCTTTGTCAGGGTTTCGGGCACCAGCCAAAGAAAACCCGCCAGCACAATGTGGGTAATTTCGCGCTCTTTCAACCAGTTCACCACCTCATCCGATTCCCGAAACTGCTTGCGGTTGAAAATGAATGTAGGGACACCATACTTAGTGGCACGCACCAAAGCATAAGCTTCAGGATTGTTGGATAGCAACGCCTCAACAGAAATAGTTGAATGACCTTGAAAGTATTTAAAAATCTCTTCCGCATTGGTTCCACTTCCGGAGGCGAAGATGGCTATGCGAGCTAATGTGCTAATGTGTTGATGTGCTGATATACCTGAGCGAGTCAACTTTTTTCAATTTAATTCTTATAAATCCATCCCAACTAAAACACCAAATCACCCAAACACCCTACACAAGTGCCATACTTAAAATACCCAACAGCATAATTACTTTACAAAAACTGCTCAGCCAGGTGTAGTCGCGTTTGGTATCGGCTTTAATCAATTGCATCACCAGCCAGGCTGTGGGTACAAACAGCATCATTAAAAAGTAAATTACCGGTAGCTTTACATAAACCTGGTTGATGAGCAGCACCACGATACCGAACAACGCAATCACTATATAAATAAAGCGTTTCGTTTTCCGGACACCCCAAACAATTGGCAAAGTCTTACAACCATATGTGTTATCGCCTTTAAGGTCTTCCATGTCTTTAATGACCTCACGAATGAGTGTCATGAAAAAAGCAAAGGTGGCATAGATGATCACCAGCGAATTGCTTTCATCATACAGAACATTTAAGACAACAAGGGACATACCCGTAAGCGCTGAAACCGTAAGGTTGCCAACAAGGGGCAACCGCTTAAGCAGGTTTGAATAAAACCATAACAATGAAACCGAGAAAATATTGATTAAAACAATCCACCACGATAACAACACACCGATGGCAATGCCCGATAAGGATAGCACACCGTGCAGTAAAATGGCATACCTGCGCGGAACACTGCGGCCAACCACTACCCGATTGGGGTTATTGACCAGGTCAATCTTAACATCGTAGTAGTCGTTAATAACGTATCCACCGGCTGCAATTAATGCAGATGACAAGGCCAGTAAAAACAGGTGCCAATCAGTAAAAATGTATTTCTTCAACAGAAACCAGGCCGTGAAGTATTGGGCGAATACCAATATCAGCAGATTCCAAACACGGGTGAGTTGAGCCAGAGATTCAATAATGGATTTAAAAGCGCCCATGTTTTGGATTGAGTTCCAAAAGTACGAAACAACCCGACATGTGCAGCGAAAGAAAACCCGGCAAAAGCAATTGCTGCCTTTGCCGGGAATGCCTAAATCCGGATGGCAATCATGGCCATGAAATTTCTGCCCGCCTGTGGATAATAAAAGTTTTCGCGGTAAATATCGCCCCCGCCAATATAACCGTAGGTGTAGCCATTGGATTCATAACTTACCCCAAACAGGTTGTTAACGAGCAGGCTAAAACCAATTTCCTTAACACGCGGTGGACGAATAGTATAGGATAGCCTGAGGTCATTTACGAGATAATCATCCAATTGCCGGTTTGTGTTAGAAGTGTTGTCGAGAAACTGCCGCCCTACATATTTTGTGAGGAGTGTAATTTCACATGCCGGAACCGGCATAAAACTAAACATTGAACCCGCAATAACATCGGGTGAAAAGGCGATGGCTGTATTCGTATACGTGTTCACAATCACATTAAACTCATCGAAGTTGATGCCGTAGTCGTAAATAATTTCATTGAACGTATCGATTCGGTTGCGGCTCAACGTAAGGTTAGCGTTCCAGATCAACTTCTGCGAAAGTTTCAATGTTCCGTCAAGTTCAATTCCAAGTCGGTAACTTTTATCAACATTGGTGCGAATGGGCGCCCCAACATCATTCAGTTCTCCGGTCAGCACCAACTGGTTCCGGTAGTCCATCCAGTATACATTGAGGTTAAAGGCATACTTGCCCGTTGTTTTTCTGAAACCTGCTTCCAGGTTGCCCAATGTTTCATGCTCGGGGGTGAGGTTGTTTGGGTTATCAATAAAATCCTTGCGCACGGGCTCGCGGTTGGCAATTGCGTATGAAGCATAGAGCTGTTGTGATTTCTTTAAGTCGTAGACCAGCCCAACTTTTGGATTGAAAAAATTATACCGCACATCAACATCAAAAGTATTCTGACGGTTATCATTGCCGACTGTGGCATAGCCAATGCCCCTGAATTGAACATCAACATAGGCATTCAAAACTTCATTAACCTGATAGTTGTTTTTAAGGTATACGGTAAAGTCAGTTTTTTTAGCATCGCTGAAATAGTACCGGTAATTTTTGGGCACCGTGGTAACCTCAGCCCAGATAATCTCTCCGAAATGTCGGCCATCATATCGGTTCCAGGCACCTCCAAAAACACTGCTCAGTTTATCTTTTTCATAGTTGAGTGAAAAAGTGACTCCATAGAAGTCATTGTCAAGCCAACGCCTCCGGATGATATCGCTTCGTGAAATCACTGAATCGCCAATCGTAACAGAGTTTAACCCATATCTGCTGAACCGATCTTTGATACGATACTCTTCATAGAAGCCCCTGCCATAGGTGTAGTGAAGCGCCACATTTCCGGTAATATCATCCGTTAACCGATGCGAAGCATGCAACTGGTAGTGATCTTGCGAATAATCATCAACCTGGTTTTCATAGGTATAAATATTGAATGTACGACTGTTGGAGTTTAACAGATGTTGCGTTTGTTCCTCATTCCAACCTTCATTTGACGCGGTGATCAACATGGCCTCCACATCATTATTCAAGCGTGATTCCGGTACACCATACCAACTTTGGTAGGTAACCTCCCTGCCACCAAATACATATGCCTTGAGCAGGGTCTTCCCTGCGTAGTAGCCTGCAGAGAAATAGTAAGAAGTCAAATCGGAAGATGCCCTGTCGATGTAGCCATCGGAAGTAATTTTCGATATGCGTCCATCAATTGTCCATCCTTCGTTTATCAGGCCCGTACCAAAACTCAATGTATTCCGAAACGTACTGAATGATCCAAAAGAATTGATGTACTCTCCATACGGCTTATCATTAAGGGTTGTGGTCTGCAAGCTAATGCTGGCGCCAAATGCGCCCGGTCCGTTAGTTGATGTTCCAACACCTCGTTGAATCTGGACACTTTGCGTGGAGGAGGCAATATCCGGTATGTCAACCCAAAAAACACCCTGCGATTCACCATCATTAAATGGAATACCATTCAGTGTAACATTGATGCGCGTAGCGTCACTTCCCCGAATACTCAGGCCAGTGTAACCAACACCGTTGCCGGCATCCGATGTACTGACAACGGAAGGCGTCCAGTTCAATAGAAGCGGTAAATCCTGTCCAAAATTTTGCTTGCGCAACGTAATTTTATCAACTGTGGAAAATGTTGTTGGTGTTTTGTCGCCTGCGCGTGTAGCGGCCACAATTACCTCGTCCGTAAAAAGTACGGCCTCGTCCATTAAAATGATTTCTTTGTTGCCTGCTGAAAGCGCTACCCGCATGGTTCTGTAGCCAACATAACGGACCTCCACTTCAACGCTTCCACGCGTTGGGTCTGCAAAAAAGAAACTTCCTTGCGCATCTGTTACCGTTGTTTTTCCACCCGGTAACACAGAAACCGTTGCGCCTGCCAGCGGATTACCACTGATCCTATCCTGCACAACGCCACTAACCTGGCCAACCGCCAGCACACTTCCCAACAGTAACAACAGTACTGTCATCCTAAATTTGTTAATCATTGATTTTGTTTGTTAAACCCGCAGGCACAGAGGGGACTGTGCCATGCTTACAAGTTTATCTGCCATCCCTTCGGCCGCATTACCGGCATCAGGTTCTATGGGTATAATCTCAGCCCGTTGTTATGAGGCACCCCTTACTGGCGTAAAGGTAGGAAGAAAGTAGATAGCATTCAGCATTTCGAATATAGAATTTAGGAGGTTAGCATGGTGGCAGAAAAATTCTGAATTCCAAATTCTAAATTCTGTATTCTAAAGTCTACTTTTGAGCATGCTTCAAGCAACCGTAAACAATAAATCCTTCAACATTCAGGCTGACGAAGACACTATTGTCATCAATGGAGAAGAATTGAAATGGGATATTGAACAAGTTCAGGATGGCTACTTTCATATTCTCTACCATCAGAAAAGCTATCGAGCTGAAGTTGTGAGTAATGATCCAACCACCAAAACATTCACCTGGAAAATCAACGGCAGGCTTTACACGGTTAACGTTAAGGATAAGTTCGATTTACTGTTGGAGAAAATGGGCATAGGGCACGGAACAGGAAACAAAGTAAACTCCATCAAAGCGCCTATGCCGGGCCTAATCATCGACCTGAAAGTAAAAGAAGGCGATAGCGTTCAGTTGGGCGAACCCCTGCTTATTCTTGAAGCCATGAAAATGGAAAATATTCTGAAGTCACCGCGTGAGGGCTTGATCAAATCAATCAAAATAAAAAAAGGAGACAGTGTAGAAAAAGGTTTTGTTCTGATTGAGTTTTAATACACATCGTATTTCGCAAAAAGTCTCTTTATTGTTTCCTGATACTAAGTCCCGGTTATTATAACTTTTAATCAATCACGTTATATTTACGGGATTTTTACCCGTAGTACATGAAATACAAGCGCATTCTTCTGAAACTTAGTGGCGAAGCCCTGCAGGGATCAAATAAAACAGTTAACATCGATCCGGCTGTCTTGGAACAGTACTCAGAAGAAATCAAATCCATTAAAAATGCCGGCATTGAGCTGGCCATTGTAATTGGTGGAGGAAATATCTTCAGGGGTGGCCAGGCCGAAGCGTTGGGCATCGACAGGGTTCAGGGTGATTACATGGGAATGCTGGCAACGGTTATTAATGCCATGGCTTTGCAAAGTGCCCTGGAACGTCATGGTATGTACACGCGACTGATGTCGGGCATGAATATGGAACAGGTTTGCGAGCCTTTCATCAGGCGCAGGGCAATCCGCCACCTGGAGAAAGGAAGGATTGTAATTTTCGGGGCGGGTATCGGAAATCCATATTTCACAACAGACTCTACCGCCAGTTTGCGGGCCATCGAGGTACAGGCCGATGTGGTTTTAAAAGGTACCCGCGTTGATGGCGTGTACGATAAAGATCCGGAAAAATTCAAAGACGCAGTCCGGTACAATTCCCTTTCCTTTCAGGAAGCTTACGAAAAGAATCTGAGCATTATGGACATGACCGCCTTTACGCTGTGCATGGAAAATAAACTGCCCATTATTGTTTTTGATATGAACAAAAAAGGCAACCTGCTGAAAATAGCGCAGGGTGAAGATGCCGGAACATTGATCAGTTAATTAATTGTTGAGTTTGAACGCTATCGCATTATGGAAGAGATAGAATTATACCTCGAAGATGCCAAAGAGCACATGAACAAAACGCTTACTCACGTGGGGCATGAGCTAACTAAAATACGCGCAGGTAAAGCCAACCCATCCATGCTGGACGGTATCCAAGTCTCGTACTACGGTAACATGACACCGCTCAACCAGGTTTCATCGCTTACCACACCCGATGCACGAACCATCTTTATCAAGCCTTGGGAAAAAAATATTATCCAGGAGATTGAAAAGGCTATCCGCGATGCCAACCTGGGGTTGAATCCGCAGAATGATGGTCAGCAGGTAATTGTGAATATACCCATGCTTACTGAAGAAAGACGCAAGCAATTGGTGAAACAGGTGGGCCAGGAATGTGAGCACGGCCGGGTAAGTGTGCGCAACATCCGTAAAGACACCAACGAACACCTGAAAAAAATCAAAGGAGCATCCGAAGATGACATTAAAGATGCCGAAGCCACCGTTCAAAAACTTACGGATGAATTTATCAGCAAGATTGACGCGCTGATGAAAAAGAAGGAAGCAGAAATTATGACGGTGTAAACCTTACAAAACATAATAAAAAGTCGGGCCTACCCCGACTTTTTTGTTTTCAGAATGTTTACCTTCGAAGAACAACTCTTGGCTTTATGGAAAACCCAACCTTCGGGCAGAAAGTAAAACAAACCACCATGAAATTCCTGAAACGACTTTTCTTGTTTGCCCTTGTTATCGGCATTGGCATGCTCTCCTTTTTCTATTGGGGCGTATATGAGCGCGGAGTGTGGGCGGGTAAGGTGCTGAGCGTATCTGAAAAAGGTGTCCTGTTCAAAACCCATGAAGGAAAAATTTCCATGGAATCATTCGGTGCATTAAAGGGCACGAGCCCCATTGCTGAAACACGCGACTTCTCTGTAGAAAAAAGTGAGCAGGATGTTTTGAAAGCGCTTGAAGCTGCCGCCCTGAAAGGCGAACGGGTAAACCTGCACTTTGTTAAACGCTATATGCGCTTTCCATGGCGGGGTGATACCAAATATTTCGTAACGCGTGTTGAAGTGCAGCAAGAGTAAACTGGTCATATCTCCGCCTCATGACCGGTAAACCGCCAGCCCGAATTTTTTACACCATTGTAGCCAGTCAGTTTTGTTGTACCTCACTTTGGTTTGCTGTTAATGCCATCTTACCACAAGCACAGGCCGCCTATAGCTGGCCTGTTGAATCGATTGGCTATGTAACTTCCATGGTCCAACTCGGTTTCATTGTTGGAACACTCACGTTTTCAGTTTTCGGGTTTTCTGATCGGTTTGCGCCATCACTGGTTTTCTTTTTATGCAGCCTGATTGCCGCAGCTTTCAATGCATTAAGTCTTGTAGATGCTGCATCACTTAATCTCACACTTCTTTCCCGGTTCGTAACCGGATTTTTTCTGGCGGGTGTTTATCCGGTGGGAATGAAAATCGCTTCCGATTGGAAACAAGAAGGTCTTGGTCATTGGCTGGGTGCGCTCGTGGGCGCACTTGTGCTGGGGACATCTTTTCCCCACGTACTTAAACTGATTCCGGGTTTCATTGAACCCGCTCAACTTATTATCGCAGTTTCACTGCTTGCTTCAATTGGCGGATTGGCGATGTATGTGCTGGTAAAAGATGGGCCGTACAGAAAACCCGCGCAACGATTCTCATTTGCTGATGTTCGCGATGTGTTTCGGTCAACATCTTTTAAAGCACCTGCATTCGGTTACTTTGGTCACATGTGGGAGTTGTATGCGTTCTGGGCATTCGTTCCGGTAATTTTACTTGCACACCAAAACATCAGTCAGTCGAATATTTCATTGCCACTTTGGTCGTTTATGATTATTGCTTCCGGATTTTTGGGTTGTGTTGCGGGCGGAAAACTCTCGCTAACGGTTGGCAGTAAACCTATTGCGGGCATTGCACTTGCGTCTTCAGCCTTGTGTTGCATGATCTCTCCATTAGTATTTGAGTCGGGTGAATACATTTTTCTTGCCTTCATGATGTTCTGGGGATTTATGGTGGTTGCTGATTCACCGCAGTTTTCTGCGCTTGTGGCCTTTCATGCACCAGCACATATCCGCGGTTCAGCCATTACCATTACTACGTGCATTGGGTTTGCCATCACCATTGCAAGTATTCAGCTTTTGAATGTACTTCAGCAACACATTTCTCACCAGTACTTACTACTTTTATTGGCTCCCGGGCCACTCCTGGGTCTTGTTTCTCTTTACTCGTTTAAAAACATCGCATGGAAAAAATAATTGTGTACGGCTCGTATGGTTACACCGGCAAGCTGGTGGTTGAAGAATGTGAACGAAAAAATCTGGCTGTTGTACTCTCAGGTCGAAACGAACAAGAACTCAAAAAGCAAAGCGAGCAAAGCGGCTATCCTTACAAGGCGGTTGATATTGACAATCATGCCGGATTGGTTAACCTGTTAAAAGAAGGTAAGATTGTTATTCATTGTGGCGGACCCTTCCGGCACACGGCAAAAAAAATGATAGATGCCTGCCTTGAAGCCAACACACACTACACTGACATTACGGGTGAATATGGTGTGTTCGAATTATTGGCTGGGTATGATGCCAAAGCGAAACAAGCCGGGCTTACTATAATTCCTGGGACTGGCTTTGATGTTGTTCCATCAGATTGCCTGGCCTTGCACCTGAAAAATAAATTGCCCGATGCCACACACCTGCAACTTGCCTTCACCATGTCGAAAGGCGGCTTATCGCGAGGCACCAAGAAAAGCATGACAGAAGGACTGGGCTATGGCGGCATGATCCGTGAAAATGGAAAACTCGTCCCGCTTCCATTGGGCGATAAAGTGATGACGGTTGATTTCGGAGAATTTAAAATGAAAACCTTATGCATACCGTGGGGTGATATCTCCACCGCATGGCGCAGCACGGGTATCCCCAACATTGAAGTGTACACAGGCGCTACTGATAGCATGATTGCCAACGCACGCAGAAGCCGCTACCTCAACTGGTTGCTGCGGATGAAACCTGTAAAAAAATTCATGCTAAAGCAAATCGACAAAAAACCCGGTGGACCATCGGAAGAAAAACTGCTCACGGGAAAAAGTTACCTGTGGGGGAAAGTAACAAACGCAAGTGGGCAGCACGTGGAAGCACGACTGGAGACCATAAGCGGTTACTGGTTAACTGCGAAAACCAGTGTGCTGATTGCTGAGAAAATTCTGCATGGAAATTTCAAACCGGGGTATCAAACACCAGCCATGGCGTATGGAGAAAATTTAATTATGGAAATTGACGGATCGAAAAGGTGGTGAAGTTCTTGGTCTGTATCGACACAGGCCATGATGATTAATTAGTCTCACTAAACTTTATCGCCACCATAGCCGGCCAAAGTTTTCCGGTAATCAATACCATTTTACTTCTTGGCTCGTAGGCTATACCGTTCAATACATCGGCATTGGGGTTACCGGGATACACGGCTTCTGCCACTTTAGTTAGATCGAGCCGACCCAACACGTTACCGTTGGCCGGATCAATGCGCACAATGTAATTAGTTTGCCACAGGTTGGCGTACAGGTATCCTTCAATGTATTCCAACTCGTTCAGGTTCTTTACTGGTTTGCCGTTTTCGGTAACGGAAACTGTTCTGACCGGCTTTAATGTAAGCGTATCCAGGTAATACAACTTGTCGCTGCCATCACTCATGATCAGGTTTACATCATCGTGCGTGATGCCCCAACCTTCGCTGTCGTACGTAAATTCGCCAAGCTTCTCGTACGTTTTAAAATCGTAAATAAATCCCACCTTATTTTTCCAGGTAAGTTGATACACTTTGTTGTTCAACACGGTAACGCCTTCGCCAAAATACTCCTTATCCAGAATTACCTTTTTGTTTTGCTGGCCGGAGGCAATATCCACTTCGGCAATCCAGGATGTTCCGTGTTGCCCTGTGCCTTCAATTAATTTTCCGTTTGCCACCACCAGGCCTTGTGTAAACGCCTCTGTATCGTGTGGAAAAATTTTATAGATCACATACGGAATCGTGTTCTTCGTTTCATTGGTCGATTCCTTGTTGGAAGAACAGGCTGCCATGCCCAGAACAAGCGTCATTATTGACACCACATTTAACCAAAAACTGATTGGAGACTTTACCTTCATAGGTTAACTTTAACGTTACAAAATTCAAACGCTTAGCTATACAATTTTAACCAATTCAACAAACCTATTCTTATGAAAAAGACCTCCATTCTGTTATTTGCCCTTTTCTGCACAACATATGCTTTTACGCAGTGTAATTCATTTTACGTAATTGATGAAGGAACGGCCTGGACTTATGAAAATTTTAATCCGAAAGGCAAAACCACAGGGAAAAATGAGCAAAAAGTAACGGCTTTTGACAAAACATCAGCAGGCTTTAAAGCCACTGTAAACTCCGTTATTTACAACGATAAAGGAAAGAAGGTTACGGAAGGAGATCTGGAACTAACCTGCGACAACGGCACATTTATAATGGACATGCGCAAATTCATTCCAGAAGAGCAGCAAAAAGCTTTCTCTTCCTACGAAATGAAAATCGAAAGCGAGAATCTTGAGTTACCTTCTAAATTGTCTGTTGGACAAACCCTTAAAAATGGCTCTGTTACCTTAATGGCTGTAGGCAGCCCCGTACCCATGAAAATTACGGTGAATATTACCGATAGAAAAGTAGAGGCCAAGGAAAGCATCACCACGCCTGCAGGCACATTTGAGTGTTATAAAATTTCCAGCAAATCGAACACACAAATGCAAATGGGCATTAACATGAGCCTGAATTTTTCAGGAACAGAGTGGATTGCTGAAAAAGTGGGCATGGTAAAAAGTGAGTCGTTTGATAAAAATGGGAAGCTTGCCGGTTATACGTTACTCGTCAACAGGAAATAAACAAAAGGGCATCTCTAAAACGGTATGCCTTTAGAGATGCCCTTCTTAAAAAAGTTACTTTATTGCTCACACGTTTTTGCACATCCCTCCTTCTTTTCTACAGGTTTCGGTCTTGATTGTGTAGGTTTCTCAAATGTTTCCTTTGCGTGAGCGGCCCACTCCTGCTTAACAGATTCAAAATCCTTAAGGAATTTTTCATTTTTAAACAGTTCATTTACAAGCTGGCGTGCCAACACCCGTGATGCTTCAGAATCGCTGGGATAATGCACTCCGATTATTTCACGCGAGTGCGCCATATCATATGCATCTTTTAAGAATACATCAGCAAACTGAGGAGCCAACTCACTATACACATATGCATTAACGTATGAATTCGCAGCGTGACCACTTGGATAAGCTGCCCAATTTGTCTCTTCCAGATTTTGTAAATCGAGCTCCAACACATACGGACGAACACGCAAAAATTTGTACTTATACTTCCAGATATAGTAACTAGCATCCTGCCAAACATGCGCCATGAAATCGGCTGTTATGGGTAACGTTTCAGGTGTAAACCAGGTACCAATAGATCGGCCAATGTGAAATAAATTTTTGCGATACCGCGAATAGGTTGAGTCTGTGGGCGTAACACGTGGGTTATAATAAACACCGGCTACATAAAGAGACGCTCGTTCCTGCTCAGGAGTTCGTTGATTTTGAAGGCTCAGCAAGTAATTAAGTTCAGCCCGTGTTTGCGCTGAACTGTTTGCCGGAGGTTCGTGAATTAGAAAATCTATGTTATCCTTAAGGTAATAAGGTTTTAGGCCCAAGCGCTTTTCTGCTACCTGTGCATCGTACGGAAATTGTTGTTTATCAACTTCAGCATTCTTTTCCGCAGACGCTGGATTGAATGACTGCAATTGCTGATAATGTCCGCGGGCAGGGATCAGATTTTTGATTTCATGAGATTGTGCATATCCTGCAAATACCACTAGCAGCAATACCGTCAGAATTAAGTGTGTTTTCATGGATTTAAAGTTTTGATTAGCAGTCAGTAGACGAATACCGAAACAAAAAGATGCAAGTAATCTTTGCGTCTTTCAGGAAATACGTACGTCAATCACATGAACCTCTTCCAAAGGGGCCAAAATGATGTTCCACTAAAATGTTAAAACCATGAAAAACATGATCATTCAAAAAGATGGCGGTTGCTGTGGCGGTCTTTGTGGCTGCTAAACCGCGCGAAGGTCGTGGTGCACTAACGTGGCATCACGACTTTCTCTTCAAATGAAGTTGTGGTGTCGCAACCACAAGGAAGTTTATCCTCACACACAATCACATTTCCGTATGCATCCGTTTTAATGCGGTAGAGATCATGCAGCTTTTGCTTAAGCAATGCACGCGCACGTTGCACACGCGATTTGGCGCCTGAATAAGAAATGTTTAACCTGGCTGCTAATTCCAGTTGTGAAAGGTTTTGATGTTCAGTCAGTTCAAGTGCTTCGCGATATTTAGATGGCAATGTCTTGATCAATGTATTCAAACAAAAAGCAACGCAGTCATTGAAATCCTTTGGATCTGTGTCAAGATCAAGTTCACGAATATCAAAGGTTCGGGATTGACTACGGAAATAGTCGTTCACCGCATTGCGGGTAATCTGGTAAATCCAGGCAAAAATCTTGTCCGACTCTCTTAATTGACCTGCCTTTGCATAGATTTTTAGAAGAACATCATGAACAATATCTTCTGCCAACGCTTTGTCTTTCACCCGTTTGTAGACAAACCGCGTTAATTCACCCCGAATTTGAGTCCACGCATGTACGGCCAGTTCTTCCATAAGCACATAGTTTTACGAAAACAAGACGCCAGGGGCCGGAAAAAGACGCAGAAAATTTTTCTAAACATGAAAAACCCAGTCCTTATACTGACCGTCCGCTGGATTGAAATCATCGCGTTTTACAAAGTGTAAATCCGTTATTTCAATGGTTTCGATGTCGGCTAATTTCAGGTTTCGGTACCCGGCTGTTCGTCCCGCCTTGGTAAAGCCCAACTCCTGCCAGCAAACCAACATAATTTTATTGCCGGCTGTCTGGCAAATTCCATACGGATGAACAAGTCGTTCGATGGGTTCTCTGCTCATCCGAATACGACATTTTCGCTTTCGCTCAGCAGCCTCCCAAAGTTGTTGCGTGATCTCCTCCATCAGTCGTGAATGGTAATATGGGTCGGTATTCTATCGATCAATTCACCGAACGGCTGAACTGAAAATCCAAGTTCATTCGTTTTACGTTCAAATTCCGTTGCGAAGTTTTTATCAACACACACCAGTAACCCGCCACTGGTTTGCGGGTCGCAAAGTGTGAGTAATGATTCTGATCCGATGCCCGTTACCTTGCCCTCAAAGCTTTGCCAGTTGCGCATGGTATTATCCGGATAAATCATTTTTGATGTATAGGTTGAAAGGTTTTTGATCAACGGAATTTTTGAATAGCTGATCTCTGCAGAAAGTTTACTTCCATCGCACACTTCAAGCAAATGACCCAAAAATCCAAATCCGGTTACATCGGTCATGGCTGTTACATAATCCAATGATCCGAATATTTCTCCAACTGAATTTAATGTTGTCATGATTCGTACAGCCTCCTCAACATCTTGTGGTTCGGCCAATCCGCGTTTCTGCGCGGTGGAAATAATGCCTACACCCAGGGGTTTTGTCAGGTAAAGTATATCACCTGCCTTGGCCGTATTATTTTTTTTGAGATGTTTCTTAGGAACTGTCCCTGTAACTGCCAAACCAAAAATCGGCTCCGGGCTGTCGATGCTATGCCCACCGGCAAGCGGAATATTGGCCTGATCACAAATGGATTGTGCGCCTGCTAAAACCTGTTGGGCTACCTCAACGGGAATTTTTTCAACGGGCCAACCCAGGATCGCCAACGCCATTATTGGCTTGCCACCCATGGCGTACACATCGCTGATGGCATTGGTGGCTGCAATGGCACCAAACGAAAACGGATCATCCACAATGGGCATAAAAAAATCGGTAGTGCTGATGATGCAAGTGCCGTCATTTAATTCATACACTGCAGCATCATCTTTTGATTCATTACCCACCAATAGCTGTGGAAATAACTTTTTCTTATCATTCGATTGTAGAATTTTTTCCAACGTAGCCGGAGCAATTTTGCATCCGCAACCAGAACCATGAGAGAATTGAGTAAGTTTAATTTCTGTCATAAAAGTTTATTAACCACATAGGCACATAGGGCACATAGTTCCTTATGTATTTAAAAGATCTTTCAAAACCTCATCCAGTCGCTGACCATCCCACGATACGCGCTTTACAATGCGTTGCTGCTTTCGTTCGAGGCCGTTACGATAGGCTTTGTCGTAGTAGGTTAGCAAAATATCAATGGTCGACTGCCAATCGCCTTGTGAAAGTTTTTCTACAGCCGAATTAAAATGCTGCCCGCCCAGTTTTTTTACAATCTTCTTCATGGCTACCAGAAATTGCTCTGGATCGGTTTTGCCATATTCATTCACCAACCGGTTTATTCGTACCGCTTTCGGAACATCGATTTCTACTACAGGCGATTGGCCCATCGCACGCCATAGTGAATCCGGCAAAAATATTTTTCCGATGGCGATCGATTCGTCCTCAATCCAGATGCGTTTCGATGGATCTAATTTCAGAATAGCTTCAAACAACTCATTTTGAAATTGCTCCGTAGTTGGCTGAGGTGGCATAGTTAACCCGCCAAATACTGAGCCCTTATGTTTTGCCAGTTCTTCCAGATCAATTACTTGTTCACCGGCTACTTTTAACGCTCGGAGAATATCGCTTTTGCCACTACCCGTTTCGCCACCCAGCACCATCAGGTTAAAAGGTGAAGCAAATGATTCAACGGCCCGCTGCCGATACGTTTTGTAGCCACCCTGAAGAGATCGGGTTTTAATGCCCGCCATCTGCACGAAGCTGCAAAAATTCCCCGAGCGCATACCTCCGCGCCAGCAATGCACCAGCAACTCACGACCGTCAGCTACGCGAAGGGCCTCATCAATAATGTCATTCAATCGTGGACCAACCAATCGAAAGCCGGTTTTGATTGCCTCCAATTGTCCCTTTTGTTTGTAGTCGGTGCCAACGGCAATTCGCTCTTGATTGTTAAGCAACGGAATATTGATCACACCCGGAATATGGCCTTCGGCAAATTCTCCTTCCGACCGGACATCAACGGCCGGCAATTCATGACGAAGTTTCAAAAATTCATCCAGGGAAATGATCATGCGCGAAAGGTACCAAAAAAGTTACCTTCCGGTAATGACTCAATTATCGGAAAAGCGCATGGCAATACCGGTGGTTATGCCTATACGGAAACCATTATTAAGGTACTTACCATCCTGGAAGGCCACAGCAGCTTCAAGCCTGAACACCCTCAGGATACCGTCAATGGAGTAACCAACTTCGGTATAGTGTTGCGAAGTGGGGGTGGCAAGGTAATTCACAAAAATATTTTCGCGGATTCCGAACATGCGAACCTCGGGTATATTCGTTAACAAAAACTTACGGAACTGGTAATGAACATTGGCAGCAAAATAACTTTTGGCTGTACTGTGTCGATAGTAATCCAATAATCGATAGCTGCCTACCGGATCGGTTGTGACAAAGGGTGTTAGATTACCAAGAAAATGTTTAAAGTCCATAAAGGCCATGCTATCGGTATTCAGAAAAGTGCCGCCTGTTAATGAAAAGTGTAATCGTCCACGCACACCAATTCCAACTTCGTGTTTAATTCCGGCTTCAACCCGATCAAAATCAATATCGCTGCCAAAAAAATTAGGAATACCTTTTTGATAAGTAAGCAGCAACGTTGGCGTTGAGCCTTCAATTTCACTCCTTCTGCCATTTCTGATTCTGTATTTCAGCCAAGGCCTGGCCGTAAGCTGAAAACCGGCAATAAAAGCCTGATGTTCCGCAAAACTGGTATTCGCCAATTCATCGTTAACTGGGGCATTGGGGGTATAACCTTCTATCCTGTCACGGTCAATTATTTTGAAGTTGGAGTTGTTAAACAATTCCCTGCGTGTCGCCCATGAAGCTGTTGCTTCGGCTGTAAACTTCGGATTAAATCGTCTTCGATAAAGAACATCAACGAAGTCACGTTCATAAATTTTCATCAGGTTTTGTTCCAGGAATAGCGTAGTGAACGTGTTGATCACCGGAAGTATCGGTTCATCCGGATTGAACTGTTTCACATACCGACCGCCTTGAACCTCGAAACGATAGTTTCTGTTGCGCAACCTGAACGTTAGATGACCGGTAAGTTTCTCGCGTGCAAAAGCGTACCGAAAGGTTGGCATAATGTTCAGCCTTGTTTTAAAGGTGTCTTGCAGCACTACTCCGTAATTCAGCCGGTAAATAAGATTAAACCCTTCCACGGTATTGAACCAGAGTTCCGGAAATTTGATTTCAAAATTGGAATGCTTCGACAGCTTATACACATCACCCACCAGCAAATCCCACGGTTGAAAACCCTTTTTGTTTTTTTCTGAACGCTTTACCGTATCGCCCTCTTCTTTTTTTCGTTCTTCAATTGCCAGGCTATCGGTTTTTCGATAGCCCTTTATCTCATCAAGTGTGAGGGGTACCGTGCGCACCAACGCCCAGTAGGCTGAATCTTTCTTAAAAGCCCCGCTATCAATTTTAAAGGAAGTATTCGAGATCACCTCAGGTTCTTTCGATTGCTTCACCTCCTCTTTCTCATATTGCTTAATTATGGATCGTAGTTCTTTCCGGGTGATTTCTTTATCGGATGCTAATCGTTCCTGAATGTTTTGATCGCGCTGGTTGTTGCGGGTTCGAATCTCCTTAGCTTCATCTTTGAAAATCTTTTCATCCACAACTTTCATCTCTTCTACCACCAGGTCTGGGTTCAGCTCGATCTGATAATCACTTACGGTAGCCAGGTAGTTATAAATAAATTCGAAACCAAAGAACTTACCACCGATATCAAATTGCTGCGAAACCGGAAGCCAGGCTTTATCTTCTATTGGTGCATACACTTGTTTTACGCCAATACTCAATCCCAACTTGGTTGTTTTCAATTCCAGGCTGTGTATCGACCACCAATCTTCAACAATAAAGATGGTTCCTTCCACTACGTTATCACCCCGCGAACGTGGCGTTACCTTGATCTGGCTTACTTCATACTGGCGATCTTTAAAAGTTCCTTGATACTCAAACTTATAGTAACCAAAGGCTGCAGGTGAGAGTGGTGATACTGTTTCGGCAATTACCGGCTGATAAAAGCTGCCGAAAATAAAGGCATTGGGGGATGTATTATTATCCTTTCCATCGCTCCTAATTGATATTACTTTCTCTGTAAACGTGTTGGGCCGAACATATTGTATTTCGCTAACCGACTCAGAAATAAAGACACGGTCTTTTTCAATACCCTCCTTTTCCAATGCCTTTTTAGCCAGCCAGGGATAGTCCACAAGTTTTCCGGTGCCTTTTATATATACGTTGGCCGAATATTTATCGAGTTGCTGGGTATGATACTTTGCCTTCGATATGGCCTTTCGCATAATGGTATATGCAGGATCTTCCTTGCCGGATATGGTAACATTCTGCAGAACAATGACCTGTGGTTTTAATACAATATTCAGCACTTGAAAGGTGCTTCCTATGGATATGGATTGCTGCTGGGTTTCATACCCAACATATTGAAAAATCAAGGTGTATGTTCCGACAGGGAGCTGGATTTCATAAAACCCCTGCTGATTGGATACTGTTCCGGTGCCTGTTTCTTTAACATAAATCGTGGTGTAGGGAAGAACCGTTCCATCATTGTCAGTTATGGTTCCTCTAACCCCTCCCGCCATAACGAAGGAAACTATAAACGAGAAAATCCACACGAAAACGTAACGCATGATAGAAGAGAACAAACTAGTATTAACCATTGATGCAGACGTGGATCATGAGCACTTCGTTGCCTGATTACTGATAAAATTTTTTCGCCCTTATGATGGCCTCCACTGCATCCGGAACAAGGTAACGTATCGATTGGTTCTTTCGGATACAGTTCCGGATAAATGTTGCCGATATGTCCATAATTGGCGCCTCTACCAGTTTAACGCTCGGATGACGACTAAGTTCGGTGGATGTTACATTTGGACGGGGATAAACATACAACCCATAAAACTCCAGAATACTCTCGTAGTTCTTCCACTGGGTAAAATTGGCCAGGTTATCTTCGCCAATGATCACCTTGAACTGCTTATCCGGATGTTTCTCAGTAAGATGGGCAAGGGTATGTATCGTGTAGTTTGGCTTGGGCAGGTTGAACTCAACATCCGAAACCTCCAGCTTGTAATTTTCATATACGGCAGCCCGTACCATATCATACCGGTCGAAATCGTGCAATAGGTTTTTACTATGCTTGAACGGATTATGGGGCGTTACCACAAACCACACCTTATCAAGGTCGGTGGTTTCGGCCATGATGTTGGCGATTATCATGTGGCCTGTGTGAATAGGATTAAACGAACCGAAAAACAATCCTATTTTCATCAACAAACTAAAATTTATTGGTTGCCCTTAAAATTATCGTACAGGTGCTGAGCTTCCGCCAATGACTTATCCAAATTTTCATTGACCAATACTGTATCAAATTTGTCGGCAAAGGTCATCTCAAATTTTGCCTTAAATAAACGCTGCGACAAACTCGTAGTCGATTCCGTACCACGACCCACCAGGCGTTGCTCCAGAATCTCCATGGAAGGAACCCGAACAAATATGGCTAATGCCTTTTCACCAAAATATTTCTTTAAGGCAAGCCCGCCTTTTACATCAACATCAAAAATCACATTTTTGCCAGCATCCCAAATGCGCTGAATTTCCGATTTCAGCGTACCGTAATAATTGCCCGCATAAACTTCTTCCCACTCAATAAACTCATCGTTGTCAATCTTTTTCTTAAACTCCTCAGGGGTAAGAAAATAATAATCCTTACCATGCTGCTCATTACGACCACGTTTGTCGCGTGTTGAGGCTGAAATAGAAAACCCAAGATCAGGATTATTGGATAGCAGGTGCTTTACAAGTGTTGTTTTTCCTGAACCGGAAGGAGCGCTAAAAATAATTGCCTTGCCTGCCATTAACGAGGCATGTTTTGACTGATCTGACTTTTAATCCGTTCGATTAACTCCTGTGGCGCTCCGTTGCCATTACACTTAGTTTTAATGAGTGTTTTGAGTGCCACTTCAAGATTATACGTCTTGAAACATGGCATGCATTCATCCAGGTGATCTTTGAAATGTTGCTGTTGTTCAGCCGTGGCATCACCATCAAGTATATGTTGCAACATTTCCATGCAGGAAACTTTCTTGCCCGGATTTGATGGGTTGGTAGAGTCAGGCATAGGCTTAGCTGTTTTTATATCCCATTTGTTTGGCGTATTCACTCAGTTTTTCCTTCAACAGGTTGCGTGCACGGTGCAGTCGGCTGCGCACGGTGCCGATTGGTATGTCCAAAATTTTAGCCATCTCTTCATACTTAAAACCTTCAAGATCGCTTAGTATGATCACCGTTCTGAAGTCAACATCCAATGCATTAAGGGCATTTGAAATCTCGTCCCCAATCATATCCTGCAACGTTTCAACGCGCAGATCAGGCGTTATCTGCCGGTCAACCTCATCGGAATTGTAATAGGTTTCAACCTCCTGGTAATCAATTTTAGCCGGCTCCTTACTCTTTTTCCGATAGTCGTTAATGAAGCTGTTCTTCAAAATCCGGAACAGCCATGCTTTGGCATTAGTTCCTTTTTCAAAAGATTCAATAAACCTGAATGCCTTGAGGTAGGTATCCTGAACCAGGTCATTCGCATCATCCTCATCGAATGTGAGTCGATAAGCAAAGTTGTACATGGAGTTAATGTGGGGCATAAACTCGTCATGAAAAACCTTTAATTTCTCCTCCTCCGAATAGTTTTGTCGAATTTCCTCCTCCATGAATTTCAAAAGTAGTAAATCGTTGTTTAGACAAAAAATAAATAAAAATAACGGGGTATCCGATTAACGGTATTTAATGATTCTATAGTCATACCGGGGAACGAGGTTTATCAATAAACCACTTAGAAAGACACTTCTCCCATAACATCGGGAGAGGCGGAGTGTAAATCTGGAGTTACAGCAGATGCAGATAAAAATAAAGTCGCTGCAGAACTGCAACGACTTTATTTTGTGAGGAATTATTCTATTTATCGTTTGGCAACCACACTACTGAAGGATTTGGCCATATTGATAAATTCAATGCGGTAGCCCTCTTTGTCTGCGCCTCTGGCGCCTTGCGCAAGTTGCAACATATCCTCGTAGGTGTATTCCTTTATATACTCTGATTCGCGCAACAACATGCCAAAAGCTGCTACCGATGCCGACCAGCGAAAATTCTCCGAAGTTTTCTCCAACGACACCTGTTCATCAATAAGCGCGTGAACAATCAGCTTACTTACTTCAGCATCGGGCTGCTTGTAGCGAAACTTCACAGTCATCAGCTCTTTTGACTTGGCGGCCGAAGGATCAATTTTTACTTGTTGATATTTTAACGGATCAACCTGAAAAAATTCACTGTCAATGCCCACTGGAATTATTTCATACAATGCCGTAACGGTGTGACCGGACCCCAAATCACCGGCATCCCTTTTATCGTTGTTGAAGTCTTCGTTTTTCAGCAAACGATTTTCATATCCAATCAGACGATATGCTTTCACTTTAGCCGGGTTGAACTCCACCTGCAGCTTAACATCTTTGGCTATTGTAAACAGGGTTCCGCCAAATTCATTTACCAACACTTTTTTGGCTTCTGTAATGTTATCGATGTAGGCGTAATTTCCATTTCCTTTCATGGACAATGTTTTCATTTTTGAATCCTTGTAGTTGCCCATGCCATAACCAAGCAAGGTTAAAAACACACCACTTTTCTTTTCCGCTTCAATCAACTGCTCCATGGCTGCATTACTTGATTCACCAACGTTGAAGTCGCCATCAGTAGCCAGAATTACGCGGTTATTTCCGTTTGGCTTAAAATATTTCCGGGCTGTAGTATAGGCCAGGCGCAACCCTGCCCCACCTGCCGTTGAACCACCGGCCTCGAGCCGGTCAAGAGCTTCAATAATCTTTTTCTTTTCTGCGCCCGAGGTAGGCTCCAGCACCAGTCCGGCAGCACCGGCATACACCACTATGGACACATGATCCTGCGGGCGAAGTTCATTCACCAGCATCTTAAACGATGATTTCAACAAAGGAAGTTTATTTGGCATGTCCATCGATCCGGACACATCAATTAAGAATACCAGATTCGATGGCGGCAGATTCTCAACCGGAATTCGTTTTCCTTGTAACCCGATATGAACCAGCTTGTGCTGTTTGTTCCAAGGTGCTGATGAAATTTCGGTAATGATGTTAAACGGATGCTCGGCTTTGGGCTGTGCATAATCATAGTCAAAATAATTGATCAACTCCTCAATGCGCACGGCATCCTTTGGCGGGCGCTGACCGTTGTTTAAAAATCTGCGCATGTTGCTGTACGAAGCCGCATCCACATCGATAGAAAAGGTGGAAAGCGGATTGCGTAGTGCATCGTGAAAAATATTCTCATTAATTCCGTCATACTCCTCGGTGTTATAATCGGGTAACCGATACTCAGCGGGATAGTGGCTGGGCGCGGCATAGTAATCTGCAGCAATGCCAACTTTTTCGGAACGCTTATAGGGCTTTCCTCCATAGCCGGTAACCACTACTTCGTTAAGCTGCTCGGATGCGTAGGCGAGTTGAACATCAATCAACGTTCTGCTGCCAATCTTCACTTCTTGCGAGGTAAAGCCTATCATGGAGAAAATCAGCGTACCGCCTCCGGGAGAAACGGTAATGGTATACTTGCCGTGTACATCCGTAACGGCTCCAGTGGTTGTTCCCTTTAACAGAACATTAACACCGGCAATAGCGCTCCCATCGTGCGCGGAGGTAACTTTTCCGGTAATTACCCGATCCTGCAGATTAAACCCCAGGCTTGTGAACAGGAGTGTACCCAGAATGATAAATTGCGTTTTCATACTTGTATTTGTTTGGTTTACGGTGGTGAGATGCATGCGCATTCCGGATTCCATAAATCATTCAGCAAAAATTTCAGTACTTTAAAAAATGCTTTTTAACAAGCCCATTGCAGAAGTAACCGACCAGGAACTGATACAGCTATACCGAACAAGCGGTGAAATGGAGGTATTGGGCTATTTATATACCCGGTACACTTCGCTGGTCTACGGTGTTTGTTTGAAGTATTTGAAAGACCGCTATGAGGCGAAAGATGCCGTAATGAATGTTTTTGAAAAACTTATTCAACTGTTACAGGAACACGAGGTAAAACACTTTAAAAGCTGGTTGTACGTAACTACCCGAAACCATTGCCTGATGCACTTGAGAGCCAATAAAAACAAGCATACAGAAGAATTATCGCCATTTATTATGGAATCCGATGGCCCGGAGCATCATGAAGATGCAACCGAAATGGAGGCAAATCTTATTAAATTGGAAAGGTGTATTGAAAAACTTGCTGATGAACAACAATGGTGTGTACGGCTGTTTTACCTGCATCAGAAATGCTACCAGGAAATAGAAACAGAAACCGGCTTTACCCCGAACAAAGTGAAAAGTTATATACAAAACGGTAAGCGGAATTTAAAGATTTGCCTTGAGCGCCATGAATGACTACGCCAACGATATTGAGCGATACCTGAATGGTGCCATGACAAATGCAGAACGGCACGCTTTTGAAAAAAGGGTGTTGGCCGATCCGTTTTTAGCCGAAGCATTGGAAGGTGCAGAAATAATTTCTTCCAATGATTTTGCCGATGATGTCAAAGCCCTAAATGAAGAATTGCTACAGCCTGAATATGCCGAATACAAGGCCGTACCTGCAGCAGCCAGGAGAATGGAAGCCGCTGCACCCGGAGAACAACGAGTTGAAATAAAGCATACCCGAAAAATCAGTTACTGGAGTATGGTCGGAAGGGTGGCGGCAGGTTTAGTTATTATTGCTGCAGCAGGCTACCTGATTTGGCAAACCACCCAAACTGTAGAAAATCCTGATGCATTGGCGTTGGAAGAAACCAAAATTGATCCTATACCTCCACCGGAAGCATTGGATCAAGATGATTCCGTTGAAGTTATTGTGGAGAAAGATGCACCAACGAATGCTGCAAGCAAAACAATAAGTCCTTCTTATAAAATTGATGCCTCATCAGAAGCAAGGGCAGCAAAAGAATCTACCCCAATGAGCGATGAAGTCGTATCGCAAACTGAAACCAAACCATTGTTATCCGACCGCCATTCGGCTGAGCCATCACCAAAAGCTGAAGTTGCACCACTTGAGTTAGCAACTGAAAAAGAAATTGCACCGCTGGCAAAGGCTGATGCGGCTGAGCGTAAGAAACAGGACATCAGCCGGGCTGCCGGTGCTGCCCCGGTAACTATCAACCAAATCCATGGGCGGGTAACTTCACAAGAGGATGGCTCCGCATTGCCCGGAGTTAACGTAGTAATTAGAGGAACAACAACAGGTACGATTACCGATGAAAACGGAGTGTACCAGATTGAAAGCACCCAGACAAATCCAGCACTTGTGTTTTCCTTTATCGGATTACAATCTACTGAAGTTGCTGTGGGTGAAAGAAGAGAGGTTGACGTTGCCTTAAGTCAGGATGTCTCACAACTCAGCGAAGTTGTTGTTACCGGATATGGTATTTCAAAAAGCGAGCCCTATGCCCCTACCGTTAATCTGGCTCATCCTGAAATAGGAAACCGTGCGTATCAACAATACCTGGAAAAAAATATCCGATACCCGGAGGAAGCAAAAACCAAAAAGGTTCAGGGGCGTGTTACAGTTGAGTTTTTTGTGGAGACTGATGGCAGCTTAACCGGATTTACAGTAGTTCGTGGCATTGGTGCAGGATGTGATGAAGAGCTTATCCGCTTGATAAAAGAAGGCCCCAACTGGTTACCGACCATTCGGGATAACCAACCCATACGGGAAAAAGCACGTGTACGTTTAAAATTTGATTTACCGAAATGATAGCACGCTACCTGAAATTAGCCATAGTCTTTATCATCGTTGCAAGTCTTGCTGCATACGTGTTGCTGGTTATCATTCCACGGCAATCGTATGACACCGCGAAAGCCATAGGAAAAGATTTCAATGATGCCTTTAAATTTACACCGGAAGTAAAAGTGCGGAACACCATTGTGTTGCGGCAACAAACCCCCATACTTGAGCTCGCCTCATTAAATCAAAATTTCCAGCATCGGTACAGCTGGAAAAACTCATGGATGGGCAGTACAAAACAAATAGAAATTACCGGATCCTTCGAGGCGAAGTGCGGCTTTGATCTTCAGCAAAAGTTTTCCATTGTGCTGGAAAAAAACAAGGCTATTGTTTACCTGCCTGAACCAAAAATTCTATCGCTTGAGCCTCAAATGGATTTTACGTTTAAAGATGAGGCCGGATACTGGAACTGGGTTAACAACGATGACCGAACCAATGCTATGAATGCATTCATTACCGATGCCCGTAGATACGCTGAAGGTTCTGACTTTTTGTACGACACTAAAAAAGTCACGGAGGATAAACTCCGTGACTTGTTAAAGACCTATGTTGATGAAGTGGTTTTCGTTTACGATGAATCCCTGACACTTCCGTTGCGGTAACTAGGGGCCATCCCAAAAATAACAAAGGTATAGTCATCGTGAGGAACAATGACGAGTTAATCAACTATACAAATCGTTCTGTGACGAAGCAACCCCTTAATCCCGTCATTACAAGGAACGTAAACGAGTCCTAATCCTTTACATAAATAGTTCCGTGACGAAGTAATCTTACACTACATAGTGAGAACTAAACGTGAAGATTGGGATTGCTTCACTCCATCACACACACACCCGTCCGTTCGCAATGACGAATAGATTTATGAGATGGCTTTTATCTTATACAACTTTCTTGCGGATTAACTTGGCGTAGGTACGGCTAACAGGGAAACTCTTTCCGCTTTGCATCTTCACAATCATACCGCCATTAAAGTGCTTTTCAATTTCTTTCAAAAAGTTTATGTTGATAATGGTACTGCGGTGTACCCGGATGAAAGTTTCCGGGTTGAGTATTTCTTCGAGCTTGCCAATACCCGATGAACTTACAAACTGGTCGTTTTTTGTTGTGAGTATGGTGTAGTCTCCTGAGGCCTCCAGGAACATAATTTCCTCCACGGGAAGGTTAATTAGTTTTTCGGATTTCTGAACGAAGATGTGCGAATCGTAAGAGGTTCTGTTTTCTGTTTTAATATTCCGTAAAAGCTCTCCCACATTGTTCTGCTCTGTTCTCATGCGTTCAATGGCGCGCTTCACCGCCAATTGAAAGCGCTCCTGATCGATGGGTTTAAGCAGGTAATCAACGGCATTTTTTTCGAACGCGCGGATAGCATATTGATCGTAAGCGGTAGTGAAAATCACATGCGGATCATGCGTAATCTCATCCAACACATCAAAACCCGACATGCCGGGCATCTGCACATCCAGGAATATCAAATCCGGCTTAAGCTGGTCGATCAGGTCGATGGCATCCTTACCCTTGCTGGCCTCACCAACAATGGAAAGGTTCGGCATCTGGTCGATATACTCTCGTAATAGTTCGCGGGCCAGTTGTTCATCATCAATAATCAAACACGTTATATTCATGGGGATTGTTTTAATCGTTAACTTAATATAGTTCTCTTCACTTAGGTAAACGCAAGTTCATTACTCTTGGTATTAACCCGCTATACTTTTCAATTCATCAGGTATTTCATCCGGTTCTGGCTGATCGTTTGCGGTTTTCTCATCCTCCGGAACAGGGATAAAGAAACTCACCGAGTAGCCCCACTCGCTGGAACGAATGCGAAGACCTGATCCCGGGCCAAATGAACTTCGCAGACGTTGATCGGTGTTTTTAATACCCACACCACTGGAACTTCCGTCCATAACCTTTTTACTGTTCGTGCCCAGGCCATCATCTTTCACTTCAAAATAAATCATGTGATTGAAGCGCTTCACAATCAGGGTAATGGTACCACCGTCTTCTTTCGGGCCAACACCATATTTTACGGAGTTCTCCACCAGCGGCTGAAGGATCATGGGCGGGATCTTAATCCCTAAACAGGAGAAGTCGATTTGTTTAACAAACTTCAAGCGGGTTCCAAACCGCACTTGTTGAATTTTTATATAGTTGTCGATAAAATCTAGTTCATGAATTAACTTAACCATTTGGTCGCCATGCGAATCGAGTGCATAGCGAAAAATATCGGAGAGTTGGGTGATAACTTTACGGGCGTTTTCTTTGCTGGATCCCACTAACATATTAATAGAGTTTAATGTGTTAAATAAAAAATGTGGGTTAATCTGCGACTTGAGCAAGGAGAGTTGCATCTCGCGATTCTTGATGGCCAGCTCACCTCTTTCAAATTCTTTTCGCTGCAAGCCTTCAAAATACCGGATGATATAATAGACAGCTGTTGTAATAACATACTGATTTTGAAATTGAAGACCGTCCCATCGCAACAAGCTTATCATGTGCTCCTTCCAGTTGTCTAGAAAAACATAGCCTTCTACATAATCCTTAATGTAGTAGGAAAACGAGCCCATCATCAAAAAGAAAACTAAAATACCGGCAACATGGCCGGCAACCTGAACATATATTCTGTAGCGAAAGAGAAAATTGGAGTATAAAAGAATGAGTATGATGCAGACACAGAGAGCCTCCCATAGATAAAGGGCATTCCAGAAAACAAAGGCGAACGGGGACTGAAGTTTCCACTCCAGAAATGCACTTACCGCAAAATTAATGAGGTACCACAGGCACAACAGCAGGTATGCCCGTTTCCAGATTTGCGGTATCTTTTCAAGATTGATCAAGCCGGTAAATTGCCTGTTAAAGTTACGCAGAACGACCAGAATTCGGTTAAGGAAACCATTTTAACGCTAAACCTTCAAAATTACAGATAATCTTACCTGAGGTTTGAAAGAAGTGCCCGATTAATCAATTTTAAAGTATTCATGAGGTTTGCGCTGATCATATCACTTTTAACCGGATTGTGTTTCACTGCATGGGGGCAACGTTTTACCGTATCGGGCAGTGCGGTTGACAAAGAAACCGGAGAAGCCCTTCCGTTTGCCTCAGTAAGTGTCAAAGGAAAATCACTAGGCACCATTACCAACCTGCAAGGTGAGTTTGACTTTCACATTCCAAGCGAATACCGAAATGAAATTCTGGTCATCAGCATGTTGGGATACAATAATGTGGAAACACCGCTATGGTCGATTGCGGGCAACAGACAAATCAAATTTGAACTGACAAAATCGACAACCGTTCTTAATGAAGTTTTGGTTACCGATTCCCTTACCGGAGGGGATATTCTACGGATTGCCTTGAGTCGCATTGAAAGTAATTACCCGATGCAACCCTTTATGCTGGAGGGATTTTACCGTGACATTAAAAAAGTTGCCGGCACAACCATTTCACTGCTTGAAGCAGCCGTAAAAATCTATGACGAGGATTACAAAGAACCTCGAAACAAATACAAGCTGCGTGAACGGGTTCGCCTGATTGAAGTAAGAAAGAGTTTAGGCTATGAAAGCAAGTTTACTGCGTATTTCGATCAGGACAACCTGCTCGAAGATTTGTTGCTTCACAATAACATACGGTATCGCCAGATTGAAGCGCGTGAAGAAATGTACAACGCCATGACACGCCTGCCCGACTCGTATTATAATGGTCATGAGATTTTTGTTATTGCGCATACGCAAGATTACCGATTGAAGATATTTGTAGACATAGTAGACTATTCCATCATTCACCTGGAATTTGAAACTGACTCCTCCAACGAAATAGTGGGAAAAAGAAAAAACCTGGTAAGCAGGTTTGGTGGCCTGCGCAAGACCCTTGACTTCAGGTCGGTTGATGGTAAAATGTATTTGAGCTATATCAGTATTACCTCCAAAGTAACCTGGCACGATTCCAAAACCAATGAATTAAAATTCGAAACTGAGTTGTTCCAGCAATTGCTGATTAATGAAGTAAAACCAAATGCTGCTGAGCGAATCAGTGGAACAGAAAAGATGCGCAATTACGGTTTACAGTATCAGGATGCACAGTACAACAAAGACTTTTGGGACAACTACAACGTCATTAAAG
This sequence comes from Cyclobacteriaceae bacterium, assembly GCA_019638255.1. Taxonomy (GTDB): domain Bacteria; phylum Bacteroidota; class Bacteroidia; order Cytophagales; family Cyclobacteriaceae; genus UBA2336. The sequence goes on from JAHBUD010000001.1 coordinate 78,644, forward strand.
ATACCCCGCTCGATAAAAAGATTTTGGAAGACCTGGAAAAAGTAGCGCCTCTTCAAAAGCAGTTTGAAGGGAAATAGTTTATTGGTAGGTATTTAATTCACTTACCGTAAATTGGCCAAGGCTTTTTTCATTCGGGCTAACGCCTCACGCAACTCTGATTCAGAAGCCGCATAGGAAAGTCGTACGCAGTTATCATCACCGAAAGCACTCCCCGGAACCAACGAAACATGAGCCGTTTCAAGTAAATACATGCACAAGTCATCAGCGGAAGTGATGGTTCTTTGTCCATCCGATTTTCCGAAGTAGGAACTTACATCAGGAAAAAAATAAAACGCGCCAAGCGGATAGTTGGACTTTATGCCCGGAATATCTTTCAATAGCTCAAAGACAACTTCTCTTCTTTTCTTGTACTCGTCTACCATTTTCAAAGTTGGTGCTATGTCGCTGGTAATGGCTGCCAATGCTGCGCGCTGAGCTACCGAACAATTTGCGGATGTAAGCTGGCCCTGAATTTTTATGCACCCATCGGCTATCCATTTAGGGGCACCAATATAGCCTACGCGCCAGCCAGTCATGGCAAAGCCCTTAGCAAAGCCGTTCACCGTAATGGTGCGCTCGAACATACCCGGCAAAGATGCCATGCTGACAAACTCATTGGTAAAATTTATATGTTCATAAATTTCGTCAGCAATTACCAAAATGTTTTCGTGCTTTAGCACAACCGAGGCTATGGCCTCCAACTCCTTACGGCTGAATACCGAACCGGTAGGATTGCAGGGAGAAGAAAAAATTATTATTCGCGTACGATTGGATACCGCTTCTTCAACCTGTGCAGCGGTTACTTTGAAATCACTTTCCAGGGTTCCTTTCACTAACACAGGTTTGGCTTCACACAAGCGCACAAGCGCATCGTAGCTAACCCAGTATGGCGATAAGATAATTACTTCATCGCCCGGATTAAGCAACGCAAGCATCGTATTGGCTATGGATTGCTTGGCACCATTTGAAACCACAATGTTTTCAGCTTTGTAAGGAACATTGTTCTCCTTCTGGTATTTGGAGGCCAATGCCTCGCGAAAATCCTGATACCCTGCTACCGGAGGATAAGCAAAATATTTACCTGCATCAATCGCCTGCTTGGCTGCCTCACATATATGGTCGGGTGTTTTAAAATCAGGTTCACCCAAACTCAGGCTAATAACATCTATACCGCGGCTTTTAAACTCGCGTGCCTTAGCGGCCATGGCGAGCGTTGCGGATTCTTCAAACGTGTTCAGGCGCAGGGAGTGTCTGTTCATAATTCAATAAACCAAAGTGAGAAACAAAGAAAGAGATTATGCGCTAATGATAAAACCCGGAAGGAGGATTAATTGAAAAGTGTGCGGCCCAATATGCTACGGCCCAGCGTAATTTCATCGGCATATTCCAAATCACCGCCTATCGGAATGCCGCGCGCAATAACACTCACTTTTACCTGCAGGTCCTTTACGCGCCTGTGTATATAGAAGGATGTGGTGTCGCCCTCCATGGTAGGGCTCAGGGCAAGAATGAGCTCTTTCACTTCCGATTGGCCATGGTTGAGTCGGTTAATCAATGATTCAATTTTTAATTCAGCAGGACCAACTCCGTTGATGGGTGAAATAACCCCTCCCAACACATGATAGAGCCCGCGGAATTGAGCTGTATTTTCAATGGCCATTACATCGTTGGTGTTCTCTACCACGCAAAGTATGGAGCGATCGCGTTTATGGCTGGCACAAATAGAACAAACTTCGGCATCAGCAATATTGTGGCAATGCTTGCAAAATTGAATGCCCGAACGCAATTTGTTCAAGGCTTCTGTTAATGCAAAGGTGCTTTCCTTGTTCTCTTTAATTAGATGAAGCACCAACCGAAGGGCGGTTTTCTTTCCAATACCGGGAAGCTTTGATACCTGCGTTACGGCTTCTTCAATGAGTTTCGAAGGATAATCCACAGCGTAGTGCCTTATAAAATTTTAGCGTCAATACCCGCTTCGCAAATGGCATCGCGCATGGGTTTCAGAAAGTCGAAGGCTCCGGTTTTCACCGTGCACTTTCCCTTGTGGTGAATGATCCAGGTGCACTGCTCGGCCTGTTCAGAAGTATGGCGGCAAACCTTAATCAGGGTTTCAATTACATGCTCAAAGGTGTTGAAGTCATCATTAAAAACAACCAAATCCATTAACTCGGTTGTCTCAATAATTTCCTGCCAATTCACTAATACTTCTTCCTGCGACATATAACCATTATGTGTTGAAACAGCTCTTGCAAAAGTAACACAAAATTGCCTTCCATGGTTGATTTGGATTTCAAGGTATTTACTCATTTTTTGCAGAAAAGTATTTTCATGACACCCACGCTGGTCATCAGTATCATTTCCATCTACTTCTTTGCCTTGATACTGATTTCGTGGTTTACCTCGAAAGGTGCCGATACGCACACATTCTTTACCGCCAACCGTCAGTCGCCCTGGTACCTCGTTGCCTTTGGAATGATTGGTGCATCGCTTTCAGGTGTTACGTTCATTTCTGTTCCGGGCAATGTCGGCAAAATTGGTTTTGGATATTTTCAGGTTGTACTGGGATACCTGTTGGGCTATTGGGCGATCATCGGCATACTAATGCCCCTTTATTACCGCTTAAATCTCATCTCAATCTATACCTACCTCGAACAACGATTTGATTTTTGGTCGTATAAAACCGGGGCATTCTTCTTTATTGTTTCGCGCACCATTGGCTCCTCGCTTCGGCTTTACCTGGCCGCAACGGTGCTTCAATTATTTCTTTTCGATGCCTGGAATATTCCCTTTTATGTAACGGTTGCAACTACCATTGTGCTGATATGGGTTTATACAAACAAAGGCGGTATAAAAACTATTGTTTGGACTGACACCTTTCAAACGTTGTTTCTTGTTTCTGCCGTTGTAATTGCTGTTTGGCAAATATCGGACAGGCTTGGCTACTCCTTCCCGGAAATGGTTGAAGCTATTCAACACAGCCAGTATTCGCGGGTGTTTTATTTCGATGACATCAACGCGCCCTTGTATTTCTGGAAACAATTTTTGGGCGGTGCATTCATCGCACTCACCATGACGGGTATGGATCAGGAAATCATGCAAAAGAATCTTACTTGCCGCACGCTCCGCGATGCGCAAAAAAATATGTTCTGGTTCAGCTTAACATTGATTTTTGTAAACCTGCTTTTTCTGGCCTTGGGCGCATTGCTTTATCTGTATTCCGAAAAAAACGGACTTGCTATACCGGCCACAAGCGATGAACTCTTTCCGGCACTTGCACTGAATGAATTTAGTTTGATGGTTGGTGTGTTTTTCATCCTGGGCATTACGGCTTCATCCTACGCTAGTGCCGATTCAGCACTGGCGGGCTTAACTACTTCCTTTTGTATTGATTTCCTGGATTTCAAAAACAAGCCGGAGGTTTCCAAAAAGCGTCAGAAACTTTTTGTACACATTGGATTTTCACTACTCTTCCTCATCATCATTTTGGTATTTAAAGAAATCAACAACCGTTCGGTCATTGATGCCGTACTTAGTGTAGCGGGTTATACCTACGGTCCGCTTTTGGGGTTGTTCTCCTTCGGCTTGCTGACAAAACGAAATGTTCGCGACAGGCTTGTACCGATTGTATGCCTGCTCTCTCCCGCCATTTCTTATATACTAAGTTTAAATTCCAAAGCGTGGTTTAACGGTTACGCTTTCAGTTTTGAAATTCTGATTGTAAACGGCTTGTTCACTTTTGCTGGGTTATGGATAATATCTTCCCAAGGCTCAAACCCACAACAACAAATACAGCCTCAATAAAAAAAGGAAAAGGTCACCCCTTTTGGAAGCGACCTTAACCCGATTAAAACCAACCCCACGTTGGTGTTGCTCTTTACTGCATAGCAGCTTTATTTTTTTACATAGTGATACTCCTGAACATCATTACCTTTTTTGAGGCGTATCGTATATTCACCGAACTTCACATCGCAGAAGTCGATAATCATTTTTCTCTTTTCTAATTGCTGAATTGTTATGAGGTCGCCATTGGCATAGTAAACCTCAACCGATGCCCCAATAAACTTGCGATCGGCCTTAAACATGAAAAGATTCCTGTATTTAGAGTCGATTACATCAACCACCTCATCTGTTGATGAAGCTTTTGCCGTGCCGATACCCCCGAAGAGGACAGCCGATGCTAAGAAGATGTTGACAAAGGTTTTCATGGGTCTTTCAAAACAATTGTGATGACCCTATTGCCAATGTTGTGCCTTGTAAGAAAATGTCGTTTTTAGAAGAATTTGAAGGGTTACCTGTGAAATCCTTCCATTTTTGGGAAGAGAGATTCCAGATTTGAATACACTTTAGGGCAATTCCTTCGATGGATCCCAGAATAGCTCGTTAAAGCGAACAATTTTATCGTTGATCACCCTTATGCCCTCTTTCTCCAAAAGGCGTTGCATCGTTGTGGGTGTTTTGAAATGAACCTTTCCGGTAAGCAGGCCCTTGCTGTTAACAACACGATGCGCAGGTACTCCCTTTGGCGCACCATGCATGGCCCAGCCCACCATACGGGCACTGCCCTTTGTACCAAGGTAGTTGGCAATGGCTCCATAACTCGTAATCCTGCCTTTTGGCACCAACTTCACCACCTCGTATACATCGGCAAAAAAATTATCGCCCTTTACGTTCAAAATGTTACTTGCCATACTTTAAAAAAATGAACTTGTTAACTTTGCAGGCCGAAAAACTAAATCGTTGAGAACATTCATCTGCGCAAGTATACTTGGCTTTTTGCTCTCCTGCTCACTGTTTGGACAAAATGGTCATGACCTCATTTTCCCAAACGATCCGGAATGGACAACCCTCTACGAAGGAAAACCTTTCTCATTTCAGCTGAAAGCCATCCCGAATAACCATGTTGTATTTTCTTTGCCAGACAACGAGATCGCAGACATGCAGATCGACTCACTCGGATATTTCACCTGGACACCTTCGTATGACCTGGTGAACCGGGTTGAACTCAAAAAAGAATTACCGGTTATTTTTCGAGGGTTCTGGCCGGACGGTAGTCGGGTTAGTCAAACGGTGGTTTTTACAATACACCACGTTAACCGCCCGCCCCAGGTAGAAGAGCTTCCTGTGTTTTATGTCAGGCAATCGACACGAAACAACTACCAGATCAGCAGTGAATATGTTTTTGATCCTGATGAGGATCCCATCGTATTTAAGTCCGTTGCCTCACAAATGCCGGAGGGCTTAACGCTGAATTCACAAGGCCAGCTAAGCTGGACACCGTCACGCAATCAATTTAATTCATTAAGGGCAAATCCCCTGATGCTTGAATTTATTGTGCAAGACCAACCCGACAAAGCTGAAACAAAGGGCAAGCTGAAAATTGCACAAACACAACTTGACCTGCCGCCAGAAATTCTTATTGTTCCGGGTGACACATCATTTACCATAAAAGAAGATGAGACCCTGAACCTTAAGCTATACATCTCAGATCCAAATGGCGATGACAATGTTAAGAGTGCCGGATTTCTTGCTTCCGATGGGCGCATTCCGCAAAGCACACTAAAAGAAAATACACCCCTGCAATACGAATTCACCTGGCAGCCAGGCTATGATTTTGTAGAAGATACTCAGCGAAAGCTTTCCCTTCAGTTAACATTTTTCGCACTTGATAAGTCGAATAACCGTACTGAGCGCAAAATTTCCATAACGGTACTCGATGCCGAAAACATCGTAATGAAGGATGGGTTGCAATATCAAAAATACCGTTCCAACTTGGTTGCCGCTGCCGAGTTATTGCAGACGCTGGATGACAATCAGAAGCGGTTAAATACGGATTACAAAAAAGCGAAGAAAGGAAAGAAGAATCGCTCCGTGATGAATGCATCATTGGGTGCCGTTACCGGGCTTTCACCAACCCTGTTGGAAACCGATCAATCAAAAGTTGTTTCTACCGTTGGCGGAACAACCGTTCTTACACTAAATACATTGGAGGCCACTGAAGTTATCGGCAAATCAAAAGATGACATCATGGACAAAATCAAAATCAATGTCGATATACGCAATCGTGTACAAAGTGCCAGCGATGACTTTGCCCGGAAAAATGCAGGAAAAACTGCACGGAGGGCGTTAGAATTTGAAAAGGACATTGACAAATTGCGTATGGTGTTGAATGACCAGCGCCTTGTGTTGCTGGAATTAGATGCCTACAAAAAAAATGTGCGGGCTTTATCCGACAAGGATCTGAAACGCATGTTCCCCGATTTTGCTGAAGAAAACTAATAGATAGGTCATTTGCGGGATTGGTATAAAAATATACCTTTGCAATCCTAAAAATTAACCGTACACAGAGGAGTGGCAGAGCGGTTGATTGCACCGGTCTTGAAAACCGGCATCCGTTAACGCGGATCGGGGGTTCGAATCCCTCCTCCTCTGCAATCAAAGAAGAGCAAAAGCCCCGATTCTATCGGGGCTTTTTGTTTGCGTCATGGTTGAGCCAAATGCTTCATTTGAGCGAGAACATGGCGCGAACAAAAATGAGCGATAGCGAGCTTTGTTCTTCTTTGATTGACACTCCCTATTAAGGGATCACGTCTCGTAATCCCTCCTTCATGGGCTTTGTGGACTTACTATTTCTTAACTTCCGGCATGACTCACATGCTGAAACTCACATCGCTTCTCTTATACCTTAACATCGTTTGGCACACTACCACCGCCCAAACCTCCTCCAACCCCATTTTCCCCGGCTGGTATGCCGACCCGGAAGGAATCATTTTTAACAACACATACTGGATATACCCAACCTACTCTGCTCCGTATGATAAACAGGTGTTTATGGATGCCTTCTCCTCACCCGACCTCGTTACCTGGACAAAACATTCACGCGTGCTCGACACCACCAACATAAAATGGGCGAAGCGTGCGCTGTGGGCGCCCTCGGTGATACAAAAAGATAACCGCTACTTCCTCTTCTTTGGCGCCAACGACATACAAAGCGATAACGAATACGGTGGCATTGGTGTGGCCGTAGCCAATAAACCACAAGGGCCATTCAACGATCATTTAGGTAAACCCCTGATTGACAAATTTCACAACGGTGCACAACCCATCGATCAGTTTGTGTTTTACGATAACGGAACTTACTATTTGATTTACGGAGGTTGGCGCCATTGCAACATTGCACAACTCAATAACGACTTCACAGGCTTTATACCGTTTGCCGATGGCACTCTATTTAAAGAGATCACGCCCGAACATTATGTCGAAGGACCATTCATGTTCAAACGCAACAACCAATATTATTTCATGTGGTCGGAAGGTGGGTGGACCGGCCCCGACTACAGTGTTGCTTATGCTATTGCCGACTCACCATTAGGTCCGTTCAAACGTGTAGGGAAAATTCTACAACAGAATCCTGAGGTGGCTACTGGTGCAGGGCATCATTCTGTGATCCACCCACCGGGCACCGACAAGTGGTACATCGTTTATCATCGCAGGCCGCTCGACCAAACTGATCGCAATGCACGCGTGGTGTGCATTGATGAAATGCATTTTGATACAAACGGCTTGATTAAACCAGTAGTAATTACAAACGAAGGCGTGAAAGCATTCTTGTTAAAAAAATAATTGTTGGTAATAAACAAATGCTGCAAGACAAATACCTACCCCGGTTTGATTTTGCAAGTGCACATTCCATTGTAGTAAATGCACCTGTGAGTGAAATCTATCCCACTGTACGGGACCTCAGGATCAATATGTCACCTGTGGTCTATTGGCTTATGAAACTGCGGGGAATGTCTCCGCCCAAATATTTTTCGTTGCAGGCACTCGAAAACTCCCGTTTTGTTAAACTTGATGAAATCCAAGACCGGGAAATTATCCTCGGCATTATCGGTCAACCGTGGACACCTGCCGGCAACCTGCGGATATTTCAACCCAACGAGTTTGTTTCATTTACAGATCCCAATTTCATCAAAGCAAGCTGGAGTTTTGAACTGGTTAAGATTTCTGATAATCAGACGGAAGTTAAAACCGAAACCCGCATCACTTGCCCTACAGTGAAAACCAGGCGAATGTTTGGATTCTACTGGTCTCTGATCAAACCCTTCAGCGGGCGCATCCGTAAAGAAATGCTCAACGCGATCAAAAAAGAATTGGAACACTCATCGTAAAAAATTATCGGGTTTGTTGCATCTTCAACCCAAACAATGGCCTGAGCCATTTCGCTCTTCGGATTACTTCAAACAAAGCAAAGCATCCGGCCAACGTAAACAGCAACACCAATACAAACTGCACAGGAGATGGCAACATCCATTTAAAAATCAAATGCGAGCCGAGGTACAAAAAAATCATGTGCACGATGTATACCGGGTATGCGGCTTCGCTTAGGTACGTGAGTGCCTTGCCCGGCTTGTTCAGGTATTTACTTCCAAAAGCAAGCATAGCCAGTATCCAACTCAACGACTCTAACACAATTAAATAGCCCGGTGTGTTCATACCGAAGTGATAAACACGCAATAGGAAGAGTGCAAGGCCGATGATCACAAAAAACCAACGCCAGCGCTGAATCATCTGCCAAAACGCTGCGCCACTCAACACAAAACAAAACCCGAAGAAGAAGGCAAGCAAGCCAAGAAAAAAACCGTGACTCGTCATCGCATATAATTCAAATGGCACAGGTTTAACAATTATCACTTCAAGTACAAAGGCCCCAACCACTACCAATAGCCCGGCTGGATGGCTAAACACTTTTTTGATGAACTGCTCAACCACTCCTGACTCCTTGCGCTTCAGGTAAAATAAAACCGGTGAGAGAAGTAACACATAGCAAAAGATGTTACCCAAAAACCAAAGGTGTCCAGGATTCCAGGAGTAGAGTAACTTCATATTAAAATGGTATCGCCAGATCAGCACATGCACCGGTACAATTACAAACATGCCGAATACATACGGTAATAAAATGCGCAACGCACGCTCGCTGATCAGTTGCCTCCAGTTGCGCTGGTGCATAGCAAAATACACGCCCATGCCCGACACAAAGAACAACAGCGGTATACGCCACACGTTCAGCAGCATCATGGGTGTCCACAAGGCGGTCCAGGGTTTTTGTGTTGTGATGAACCCAATCATCACACCCCACGGCTGAAAGCCAATGGCCACGTGATAGATAAGTAATAGTCCTATAGCAATTACACGAAGCCAGTCAATGTCGTAGCGTCTCATTGGTGTTTATTTGATATTCAATTGTTTTGGTTTCCGTCAAACGTGAAGTTTGAGATTGCTTCACTCCATCACACATCCTACGCTTCCGTTCGCAATGACGTAGCCTAAAAAAAATCCCGTCATTGCGAGGAACACAACTCTGTGTCTCTCATAACAAAAATATTCGCGCGTGACGAAGCAATCCCTCAGTATGTAATTAGAACTAAATGTGAAGTTTGAGATTGCTTCACTCCATAGCGCCTTCCAACCCTTCCGTTCGCATGACGACTTAAGAAATTCCCGTCATAAGGTGAAAATTATTTCAACATCCCCGCTATCTCCGGACGGGTTTTCTCAATGTAGACGTAGTCAAGCTTGAGACCCATTGGCCCGAGTGTGGTTTGCATGATATCATACACATCTTTCAATTCGTTGAATCGCCCGGCAACATTATCATAAGCCGTTGCTCCGTATTTGTTTTTAATGGACTTGTCAGCCTTTTTCTCCAGTAAAATTTTTACTATTTCGGGGCGACAAAAGAATGCAGCCGTATGCAATGCCGTTGAGCCATCGTTGTTCTGAAAGTTGATGTCCACGCCCGCATTGAGCAGTAATTTTGCTGCCTCAGTTTTTCCAAACACAGCAGCACTAATCAACGGACTGGATCCACCAAACGGATCTTTCACGTTTAAATCGCTGCCTGCAGCAATGTGTTGTTTAACCGCTTCCAGGTTTTCACTTATTACAGCCGTGTGTAAATCAATACCCGGAGTCTTTGCGCTTTGCCCCTGTGCGTTTTCTTTTACGCTACACGCTGTTAACATCAACACAATTCCCCAAAGGGATACTTTGATCAGTGAAGAAATAAAATAGAGAACTGCTGTTTTCATGGTTTTTCAAGTTTTGGTTATGTGTTTTAATGGCGCAAAGAAACGGGCAGCCGGAAGGACACACTAAACAGCTATGTGCACGAAGCCATCAATCTTGCACCAAAGCGCATAAATTTTGACGCATCGATATAAATTTTGATGCAAATGCCTTTGAAGCCTTACCTTCGCAGACGTAAAAGCCATACTTTTCGGCCCCGATCCGCATTCATTTCTCCATGAGCAACACCTCTCCCCACGACCTTGAATTTCTGAACCAACTCACCGCAAAAATTGAAGAGCACATTGCGGAAGAGCAGTTTGGCGTAAGCGAGTTGGCCGAGGCCATGAGCATGAGCCGCTCCAACCTGTTGCGCAAGGTGAAAAAGGCTACCAACCTGTCGGTGAGCCAGCTTATAAGCCAGGTGCGGTTGCAGCGCGCCATGGAGTTGCTTCGCACAACTTCATTAAATGTGTCGGAGGTGTCGTACAAGGTGGGGTTCAACAGTACCTCTTACTTTATAAAGTGTTTCCGCGAATACTACGGCTACCCACCCGGTGAAGCGGGCAAGCGAAGCGTTGAACAAGCATTGCCAGTTGCTGCGCCCCCAGTAAAACAACCTCGCGTGTATTGGATAGCGGGTATATTGATACTGGTCTCGATTGCAATTGCATCCGTATGGTTTTTCACAAACCGAACCCCTGAAGAAAAAATCGTAGTAGAAAAATCTATCGTGGTGTTACCGTTTAAAAACGATAGTGCCGACTCCACCAACGTGTACCTCATCAACGGGTTAATGGAAGCCACGCTCAACAACCTGCAAAAGATTAAAGACCTGAACGTACTCAGCCGCACCTCGGCCGAAAAATATCGCCACAGCAACAAGGCCATACCTGAAATCGCGAAAGAACTAAACGCGAATTATTTTGTAGAAGGCAGCGGCCAGAAAATGGGCGACCGCATTGTACTCACTATTCAGTTGATTGACGGCACCACCGACCGCCACCTGTGGAGCAAACAATACAGGCGCGAAGCCAACGACATCTTTGCACTACAACAGGAAATTGCCAACGACATAGCTACTGAAATTCAGGCGGTGATTACGCCTGATGAAAAAACGCGCATTGAAAAAATTCCTACCACCAATATGGAGGCGTACGACTCCTTCCTGAAAGGGCTTGACCTGCTAACGAAAAACGGTGATGAAAACCTGAAAAAGGCATTGGTATATTTTAACGATGCCATTGAAAAAGACAACACCTTTTCATTGGCGTATGCCTGTGCCGGCATGGCGTGTTATTACCTCGATATATTCCACGCTGAAAAAGAACACATGGAAGCGCTGGGCAGCTATGCCGACAAAGCCTTGCTTTACGACCCCAGGTTAGGTGAAGCCCTTACCGCCAAGGCCATGTACTATTTATTGAGGAAGGAATACCGGCAAGCGCTTCCTTACCTCGAAAAGGGGTTGGAGTATAACCCGAACTCTTCACAACTCATTGGCTTGCTTGCTGACTTCCATGGCATCTACCTGCCCAACACCGGCAAGTATCTGGAGTATGCTTTGAAAGGCATGAAGTTGGACATTGGCGCGAGCGACTCCACCGAACGCAGCTACTTTTACTTACGGTTGGCCAATGCGCTTATTCAAACCGGATTTGTGAATGAATCACTGCATTACATTGATAAGTCACTGGATTACAATGATGCAAACCTATATGCGCGCTACGTAAGGGCGTTTGTCATGTATGCCAAAACCAACGACCTAAACCAAACCCGCGACCTGCTATTGATTGAATTCAACAAAGACACCACCCGCTTTGATATTCTGCAAGACCTGGGCAAGGTGAGCTACTACCTCAACGATTACAAAACGGCACATCAATACTACCAACGCTTTAACCGCATGCGCGATGCGATGAAGCTGGATGTGTACGTACACGAAAACATGATTATTGGTGTTGCGTACCAGAAGGCCGGTTTCCGCGAAGAAGGTGCAGCATTTATTGAAAGCTACCGCCAATATCTCGATCGCGATCAAACTGCTTACCGCCATGCCGGCTTGGGCATGTACTATGGCTACCTCGGTAACAAACCGAAGGCGTTGGAGCACTTCCGCCAGTTTGCACAGGAAGACAACATACAATACTGGCTTATTCTTTTCATCGCCAAAGACCCAATGCTAAGCAACCTAACCAACGACCGCGAAATGAAAGACGTGCTGCGCGACATTGAAAAGAAATTTTGGGCCAACCACCGCAAGCTGAAGGAGAAGTTGGAGGATCAGGAGTTGTTGTAAGCCTGGCTTCTTTCTTTTGTGTACATTCGTTGTACAAACCCAATGGGCCGGTATGGAAAAAGCATATAGAAACGTGGGATTTTTCCTGCTCTTGTTAATTCCCATGGCCGTTCTTGGATTTTATAAATCATATATCATCCAATCACCGGAAGTCAACATAGCCATTGATGGTTTTATTCACTTCCATGCGGCTGTTTCATCGGTATGGATTGGATTGCTGATTGCCCAACCCTTATTGATTCGCTATAAGCAACATCGTATGCATCGGCTGTTCGGCAAAATGTCGTACATCGTTTTTCCGCTCTTGCTCCTGACGTTCGTAGCACTAATTATTCGAAGTTATAACGGACTGGCATCGGTGATCAATCCGGTTTTTGATGTCGCCTTACTTTTGATTTTTTATTTCCTCGCCATTAAAAACAAACATCTCGTGGGCATTCATATGCGCTATATGATTGCCTGTGCACTCATTTTCATCGGGCCAACACTTGCCCGGATTTTATATTACTGGACATCCGTTGATGCATTTTGGGGAACCATGATTACCTGGGGATCGATTAACCTGATTCTATTGGCGTTGATAAGCTGGGATAAACAGCATGGTCGAAACTATCAACCTTACCTGGTAGCCTTGGCCGGATTCTTTACTTACCTGATGGTGCTATTCGTTGTAAACTATTAATTCCAAGCTGCAGTAGTATATAAGCCTACGATAGATATTCAATCTTGGTGATCTTCCAAACAAATTCCCTAGCGGGAGTTTTCACCACCACTTCATCGCCTACTTGTTTATTCAGCAGCGCCTGCGCCATGGGCGAGTCCATGGAGATGTAATCTTTTGCCCCAATCAGTTCTTCACTGCCCACAATCCGAAACCGATTCTTCATGAGTTTACCAAGTGATTGGGATTCAATTTCTACCCACGCTCCAAACATCACCTTGCCTTCCTGAAAGGGCGAGTAGTGCACCACTTTCAGGTTATCGATGCACTTACGCAAATACAAGATGCGCCTGTCAATTTCGCGCAGGCGTTTTTTGTTGTAATGGTAGTCTGCGTTTTCGGAGCGGTCGCCCAGGCTTGCTGCCCACGAAACTTTTTGGGTGGTGTCGGGGCGTTCTACCCGCCACAAATGGTCCAACTCCGCCTTTAACTTTTCCAGACCTTCTGGTGTAATGAGCATGGTTTTCATGGTCGTTGATCGTGCTGGGTTTAGCTTTTTGCTGCAAGAGAAGGTAAATCATGAGATTATGCAAAAGACATCCAACGCCACTGGCTGAATACTTCTTGCGTTACCTGTTGCAACATCTGCAACCATTGCTTTTGAGTTTTGCAATATTTACAAACTCCCACAACATCAAACTGCCTATCTTTGGTAGCATGAAACACCGGATTAGTCTTATCCTTGCTGGGTTTGTAGCTGTATGCTCACTTACCTACTTCACTTCCTGTCAGGAGAAAGAAAACCTTGGCCCGTTTGCTGTTAATACCGGCAGCAGCACTATACCTTATGTTATTGTGGATACGCATAATGCACAAATACAATTTGAACCAAAAATTCCTGCCACGCTAAAGGTATACAACCAAAAAGAGTTAGTGCAGGAAGCACACATTGGTATTGAATACCGGGGCAAAACATCTTACCGCCTGTCAAACAAAAAAGGTTTTAATATTGAAACCATCGATGGTGACGTTTCCTTCTTCGGTTTTCCGGAAGAAGAAGACTTTCGCCTGGTGGGCCACATTGTAAACCTTAAAGACAAATATATATTCGATCATACGCTCATGTACAACTATATTGGCTATGAAATGGCACGCAGCATCGGTCGCTATGCAAGCCGATGTCAGTTCATTGAGTTACAGGTAAATGATGAATACCTGGGCGTATACGTGTTTATGGAAAAACTTAAACGCGACAACCAACGCATTAACATCAAATCCTTGAATGCCAGTTCTGCCAACATCACGGGTGGTTATATCCTCACCATCGATAAAGTCTCGGTAGGCGATGAAGGAATAGGCAAACCGCTTTCGTACTTCGATAATAATTGGGATGATGATGCACGCTACACTGTTGCCAACAGCTTCCGAAGTCGGTATAGTGTTTTCAGGAATGAATTGGGTTTTTCGCCTTATGGGCCGCCCTATCACTCCCAACAGTATTTGGAAACGTACTTCCTGTATGAATACCCAAAAGCTGAGAATATCACTACAGCACAAAAAGAATACATCGCCAATTACATCGATGATTTTGAAGCAGCACTACTGGCAGATGATTTCACTACCGATGTACGCACCTACACAGGCTTCATCGACCTTTCCAGTTTTGTGGATTACTTCATTATCAATGAGCTCTGTCGGAATATTGATGCCTACCGGCTGAGTACCTGCCTGGTAAAAGACCGGGATGAGAAACTGGCAATGGGGCCCGTTTGGGATATGGATATAGGTTTTGATTTTGGTGATCGGATACCTATTGATGATTGGGTGATCAATTACAATAACCACGTGTGGAACGATCCGTGGATGATGCCGTTTTGGTGGCCCCGCCTGATGGAAGACCCGCAGTTCAAAGCCGCTGTAAAAGCCCGGTGGACAACCCTGCGTGCCGATAAGTTGAGCGACAGCAAAATGCTGCAACTGGTGGACGCTACCGCACAACTGCTAAAAGAAAACGGTGTCGTGCAACGCAATTATGCCAAGTGGGATCAAGGAATAGGCGTAAACTACGATAACGCGGTTAACGAACTCAAGTCGTTTTTGCAGCAGCGCGCTGCGTGGATGAACACCACCATTGGTATGTTTTAAGAAGGCTCTCCCCAATTGCACGACTAAGATTACCTCCGGGTGTGACGATTATCATTTTTTTGCCCGGAGTATTTAAGGATACTTACAGTCATCCTTAAAACTCCAAATCATGAAAACAACCGGCTTTACCGCAGGCCAAAACGCCAGTCTTGTTTTGTTGCGGGTGCTTATTGGGTGGCACTTTTTCTACGAAGGCATCCTAAAAATCTACAATCCGGCATGGACGGCCAAAGGCTATTTGCTAAGCGCTACGTTTCTTCAACCTTTTTTCAGGTGGCTGGCTGGCGACTCCATAATTCAATGGGTGGATACGCTCAATATTGTTGGCCTGCTCGCAGTGGGTGCTGCCTTACTGTTAGGGCTGAAAATACGCTGGGCCGCCCTTGGTGGAATGTTGTTGCTCGCCTTTTACTACGTGGCGCATCCGCCTTTTCCAGGCTTTGAGCAAGGACTTACGGAAGGAAGCTACTGGATTGTTAATAAAAACCTGATTGAGTTAGCCGCATTGGTGGTGCTCTACCAGTTTCCAATCTATGCATCCTTTGGTATCGAAAACCTGTTCTCCCGCAAAAGTGACAACGCCATTACCGAATAATCGACTTCAAATCGTACAGCCATGAAGAATAAAAAAAATAACCTGTTCAACCTGTCAAGACGCGACATGCTAAAAAGCCTTGCCGGGATTCCATTACTCGGTTCCGTTTGGTTTGCCGGAGCGAAAACAACAGTTGATGCAAAACGTGAGCGGGAGTTTCTGCTGGAAAAACTAAACATCAAAGCATCACCGCCACCGGCCACAGGTCCGATGAGTGGAAGCCCGGTCCGCTTGGGCATCATCGGGTTTGGTATTCGGGGCGAACAATTATGCCGTGCGCTTGGATTCGCCACCACGGAATGGTTGGCCGAAATGAAGGAAGCAACTGAAAGAAACAGGCACGATACACGACTGGCCGAATTCATGGATCAGGAAAACCTGAATGTAAAAATGACAGCCGTGTGCGATGTGTTTGATGTAAACGCTGAACGTGTTGTCCGTTCATTCTCCACTCCCGACAATCCGGTGAAGCGTTTTGCCACGCATCGCGAATTGATTAACAGTGGTACGGTGGATGCCGTAATTATTGCCACCCCCGACCACTGGCATGCACCCATGGCCATTGATGCCCTACAGGCCGGCTTGCACGTGTACATTGAAAAACCCATGACGCACAACATTTCTGAAACGTATGCTTTGCGCGATGCTGTGCATGAATCCGGTAAAGTGTTACAGGTTGGGCATCAGCACCGCCAAACACAAAGTTTTCTGGCAGCTATGGATGTTATTGCTAAAAAAACATTGGGTCATGTTTCGTTGGTGCAAACCAACACCAACCGCAACGATGATAACGGAGCATGGCAATACGATATCCACGAAAAAGCATCACCCGAAACCATCGACTGGAATTTGTTCCTCGGCACTGCGCCCAAAGTTCCTTTTAATAAGGAACATTTCTTCCGTTGGAGAAAATGGTGGGCCTACGGTTCCGGCCTTTCCGGAGATTTACTCACCCACGACTACGATCGGATCAATTGCATTCTGAAAATGGGTATCCCAAAATTGGTTACAGCCTCAGGCGGAATCTATACACACCGCGATGGCCGCAATGTACCCGATGTACTACAAGTAAATATGGAGTATCCTGATTTCAGCACCGGCTCCAGTCAGCCGGAAGGAAAAGAAAAAGGGATGACCTTTGTGTACAGCGCCACGTTAGGCAATCAATTCGATCGGCCAACCTACTTGATGGGCCACGATGCCACCATGGAGTTAGGTAATGTTATCAGCATTTATGCCGATGCACGCAGCACGCGATATGCGGATATGTTGAAAGAAGACCGGATTGATCCGGAGATTCCAATTTATCAATACAATCCGATGGGCAACGCCACCGATGCGGTAACCTCAGCAACCGCGAAGTATTTTGCCAACAAGGGTTTGCTGTGGACCTACCGTGACGGGAAGCGCGTTGATTCAACGTTTCTGCACATGCGTGAATGGCTGAGCTGCATTCGTAACGGAGGCAATCCAAGCTGCGGCATACAGGAAGGTTTTGAAGAAGCCATCTCGGCACACATGGCCGGTCTATCGTACAAACTGAACCGCGCCATTGAGTGGGACGCTGAAGCACAAAAAATTATTGCCAAACCGGGTGAAGACCTCGATGCTATCCTTATAGCCGACCAGGAAAAGGTTATGGCTTAGTCGATAACTTAGTTCCGCATGGTCTCCATCTTTCGGATAATCAGCTTGGCCTGACGGATGGATTCCTTTCTGCGGCTGTCGTGTATGCTGGCATTGAGCTCATAACCAGCCAGCAACACAATGGTGATGAGTTGTATCCAGATCATAAGGGCGATAAGCACCCCAATCGATCCATAAATTTTATTGTACGTACCGAAGTGCGTGATGTAATACGAAAAGCCATACGAAACCGCCAGGCTGAAAAGCGTTGCAATCAGCGAGCCGATAGAAAAAAACCGCCAGTTGTAATGAATGGCCGGGCCGAAGTAATACATACTGGAGATTACCAGGAAGAATACAACGAAGATGACCAAGAACCGGAGCGCAAGCAGCATATATACCGTTGCTGTATCAATATTTAGTTCTACCCACCCTACTTCACTTAAATTGGCTGTAATGTAATTCAATAATAACTGCCCTATAATCAGTAACGCGATGGCCACCAACAAGGCAACTGCAAGGTTAACGGTTAATCCGGTGGCAATCAAACGGGTTTTAATAGCGCCACGATTCTCAATTGTTTTGTAGCAGGCATTAAACGCACGCATCAATGCCATCATGCCGTTGGTGGACAGGTATATGGAAAGAATGAAACCAAACGAAAGCAATCCACCACGTTGATTGCTGATAATATCAAACACCGTAGAGGAAATAACTTCATACATGCTGGGCGGTAACTGCTCACTTAAAAATTCCATAATCGCTTCGGTGTTGAGATCAGGAAAATAAACCGTTACGTAAGGAATAAGGGTGAACAGGAAAATGATGGCCGGAAAAATGGCGATGATAAAGTTGAACGCTACACCATTGGCACGATCAAGGATTTCATCCTTCTGCAAATTGGCTAACAGGGTTTTCGCAATGAGGTACAGCGAAACATTGTCGTACTTTTTAAACCGCACCCGCTTCATCCACGACAGCAACAGTTGTGCCTGGGTTAATTGAAGGAAGAACCGTTTGTACTTATACTTCATGTAAAATAAGGTGCCAGTACATCCATCATCGCCTGCGGTGGGCGGCACGGTCGGCCCGACTTCTGATCAACAAAAGCCAGCAGTGTATGTCCCTGGTGAATCAATTTGTTTTCTTCGTTGTAAATATCGTAATGAAAAGAAATCCGCACAGAAGGTTTTTCATTAATGGTTGTGACTATACGCAAGTGCTCATCGTACTTACCCGCCATTAAAAACTTCGAATGGTTTTCCAATACGGGCATGATGATGCCCATGGCTTCAATTTCCCGATAGGTCAAGCCCAGCCTGCGTAAGGCTTCCACGCGCGCCACTTCATAGTACATGGCATAGTTACCATAATACACATAACCCATCTGGTCTGTTTCACCGTAACGAACGCGCACCTTAGTTTCCGACTGATACATGCTTATTTTTTGTTTTGGTTTGCACGCGCAATGCGTTGTTCGCGGGTGAGCGCCTGTTGATAGCGTTGCGCATTCTTCAGGTGCTCATTATAACTGGCCGTAAAATTATGGTAACCAGAAAAATCTTCCTTGGCACACATGTAAAGAAAGTTGCTGGGCTTATAGTTCAGCACAGCCTCCAGCGTGGCAATCTCCGGCATATTGATCGGCCCAGGTGGAAGACCTTTATATTTATAAGTGTTGTACGGAGAGTCCACTTCCTTATGTTCATTCAGCACACGCTTCAGGGAAAAATCACCCACAGCATAAACTAATGTAGGGTCAGCTTGTAACGCCATGCCTTGCTTTAAACGGTTAATATAGAGTCCTGCAATAACGGGAGCCTCATCGCGCTTCACCGATTCGGCCTGAACAATAGAAGCGAGAATAGAAACCTGAATGGGTGAAAGACCTATGGCCTCTGCCTTTTGCCTGCGCTCCGCATTCCAAAAGCGTTCATATTCTCCAAACATGCGTTCTACCAGTTGCTTGCCGCTGATGGTGTAGTATACTTCATAGGTGTTCGGCAAAAACATAGAAAGGATGTTGTCGTTGGTAAATCCGCGCGAGTCCCCGGCCAAAAATCCAATCAACGCTGCTTCAAACTCGGCCGGTGTTAAGCTGATATTTTGGGTAATTTTCTCGGGTAGATCAGTAATCAACCGCACATTATTAAATGTAATGCGAACCGGTTCCTGCTCACCGGCACGTAAAAACCGGATGGCCTGAATATTATTCATATTGGAGCGAAGTACAAACCTTCCGGGTTTCACCAATTTATCGTAATCCATTAAGCGCGCGAGAAAACTGAAGGACATTAAATCCTGCACGTATTCGCCTTCGTACAAAATCTTTTGAACCGTTTCAAAGGTGGCATCCTGAGGAATGAAGATGTACCGGTCTTCCTTCCCTACCAATATATTGGGCGTGTAGCAAATCTGGTAGGTATAAAAAGTAAATGAAATGAGCAGTACAGAGACTAAAATAAACGCGAACAGCTTGATGGGAGATTTTGCGTATTTCATAAACCTTCAAAGATACAAAATGTAAGTTGGATGCCTGAGAACCAACAATTACTGTTTACTTTGGTTCCGTATTTCTTACACTGTTTTAGTTTGAACATGGCTGCCCAACTCTTATCAATCCATCCCAAAAATCCTGAAATGCGAAAAATAGCGCAGGTTGTTGAGGTGCTGAAAAAAGGTGGGGTGATTGTCTATCCTACCGACACGATCTACGGCATTGGCTGCGACCTGATGAACCGGAAAGCCGTGGAACGTGTATGCAAAATCATGGATATTAAACCGCATAAACTTGACCTGTCCTTTATCTGCAACGACCTGAGCCACATTTCACAATACGTTAAGCGCATCGATACCCCTGTATTTAAGGTGTTGAAGAAATCGTTGCCCGGTCCGTATACATTTATTTTCGAATCAAGCAGTAAGGTTCCCAAAATTCTGGACGTAAATAAAAAAACGGTGGGTATTCGTATTCCCGATCATAACATACCGCGCATGATTGTGGCCGAACTGGGCAATCCGCTCATCACTTCTTCTATAAAAGACGATGATCATATCAAAGAGTACACCACCGATCCGGAAGAAATTTATGACGATTTCAAAAACCTGGTTGATTTGGTGATCGATGGTGGCGTTGGCGGAAACATTCCCTCCACCGTTGTTGACTGTACTACCAATGAGTTTGTACTCATTCGGCAGGGACTTGGTGAGTTTAGTTTTTAGGGCTGCACAGCAACAATGTTTCCGGTTTTTTCAATCCGGAATTTTCGGTTGATCCGCTCTGATCCATTCCACAGCTCAAGCGTAATTCCTAGTTGCTTATCTACTTCGAGAGAAGCTTGCCGGGTTTCTGAACCCTTGAAGAAATTATTGTCGAACAATTTCAGTTTAAAAAATGCATCTGATTGAAGTGCAATGCTCGCTAAGTAGTAGGCAGTGTATTCATCATCCCTAACAAAATAGAGATTAGTATAAAAATTTGAGTTGCTGGTAAGGGTTGCAATGCCAAACACGTAGCGGTCATCAGTCCTGTCGAAATCCTTCTCTAACAACTCAGGCTGCACGGCAGACATCATAAAGGGAACATACGATTGATACGAAGATGACTTTATGTTTTCCTGAATAAAGACCTGCTTCTGCTGTATTTCAACGGGCGTACCCGCCAGCACAAGGTCATCCGTTGTATACTGGATCGGCAAGTTTACTTGCGTTAAAACCGGGGCATCTTCCCATTCTTCTTCATCCTGATCGTATTCATCATCAATCTCCGCTTTAAACTCAACAATATTTCTTCCGGTTTCCATGATTGATCCTTTGGCATTGATCCGGTAAGAAATAAACGCAGCCGCTGATGGTCGCAAGGAATTTTCAAACACAGAACTATGGATGGTCATGTTCAGCTCTTCATCAATTGAAGCATAATTCGGACTAATGCCGACTCCTACTGATGGCACGGCCTCCGTCAACGCGATGTCGTCCTTCCGCTCTCCGTTAACAAACGTTGCCATACGAATATAGGTATCCGAAGGACTGGAGTATCCATAGATCAACACTGTGCATTCGGAACGGATAATTTTACCGTAAGCAAACCAAGTTTCATAAATATTTGCACCGCTAACTTCAAAAGGTCTGTCGTGGCCAAAAATTTTAAGTGCACGCACCATGGCTGTATCAATTTCGGTTACTTCCAGGTTTTCAATATCCGTTGTGCTGGTTGGTAGTTGTAACTCCTTTACGGTGTTCAGGAAATTATCTGTCGCATGATCATTTGTTGAACACGAAACCAAAACAAGCACAAGGAAGAAGATACACGCACGCATAGTTTTAGTTTTTAATGAATTTACCCAACTCGCGATTCCACACTAACTGAACCGTTCGCTTCAGTACCGGTGCAAGAACATCATAATAATCGGCTGCGATGAAATTATCCACGGTTGATTCTGTATGAACCTTCACCACTATTGTGGTGCCGAAGCGGGGTAAAACGTATTCGTATATAACCCGCTGGTAGTTTGCCGCGGGCAAAGGTTTTGTTTTATCCCAAAAATCGGAAAAGCCCACAGCAGGCAGCACCTGCTTGGTTACATCTGTCCAGGTTCCGTTACTGAACGTATAGAATCGTGTAAGGCTTTCAGGGCTGCCAGCGCCACCATCATTAAAGTAACGGTAGGCAAACACTTTGCTCTTATCCGCTTTAACAAAATAGGTGAATGTATTTTCTACAGGTACTCCATACTCCCAACACTTAATAAACAAGAAAGCATTTTTAGTATCGGTGAGTACCGAGTCTGCACAATCGGGTACATTGATGAAATCCTGGTGCTTGTGCGGAAACCTGTCGTACCACTCGCGTATGGTTTGGGCCTGCAGAGTGAGGATCATCAGGTTAGCCAGGATAAACGTTGCTGCTTTCATAAAATTTTATCGAATGTAATGCGGAATATTGATGGCCCATTGTAAAAACCCGAAGTGCAACCTTTCATTACCTTTGCGTTAATGGCCGGCATCCTTACTGAACTTCACTACCTCCCCACCCT
This sequence comes from Cyclobacteriaceae bacterium, assembly GCA_019638255.1. Taxonomy (GTDB): domain Bacteria; phylum Bacteroidota; class Bacteroidia; order Cytophagales; family Cyclobacteriaceae; genus UBA2336. The sequence goes on from JAHBUD010000001.1 coordinate 101,107, forward strand.
CGCCTACTTCAGCAACTTGCTAAAACACGATGCCGTAATCTTGGAAAAGCATGAACATTACGTGAAACAATCCTTCCGAAACCGGTGCACCATCCTCACGGCCAATGGGATACAAACATTGATTGTGCCCCTTACCGATAAGCACGGAAAAATCGCCATCAAAGATGTGCGCATTGATTACAGTCAGAAGTGGCTGAACAACCATTGGCGCACCATTACTTCAGCTTACCGTAATGCACCATTTTTCGAATACTATGCAGATGACCTACATGACAATTTATTCAGGCAACCGACATTTTTATATGATCTTAATTACAGTCTGCTGACAATGTGTCTTAAATGGTTGAGAATCCAAACTCCCATTATGGAAACTACAACGTATATGAAGTCGCCAGAAGATGGATTTGTGGATTTTCGCAACCGTCTGAATGCAAAAAAACCGGAAACATTGGATGATCACTTCCAATGTCATCCTTATCCACAGGTATTTGGCAAACCGTTTGTTAAACATATGAGCGTTGTTGACCTGATCTTTTGCCTGGGCCCCGAAGCCCGCCAGTTTGTTGAGCCAAGGAATGCGGGAAAATGAACAAATTAAAAAGTCGTGGTGTTTTTCAGTAATGCCAGCCAGAAAGCCCAAAATGCTTGCTGAACTGCATAAAATCCCATTGAAAAGTTTACATTTACAGTAATAATTTCCACAAAACTGCATGGAAGCCAAATTCTCCAACCGCGTAAAAGAAGTGATATCGTTGAGCCGTGAAGAGGCTTTACGTCTTGGTCATGATTATATCGGTACCGAGCACCTTCTTCTCGGCCTCATCCGAGAGGGCGAAGGAGTTGCTGTGGGTGTATTGAAAAAGTTAGGGGTGCCCCTCGATGCGCTGCGCGGAGAGATCGAAAAAATTTCGAAGGGCACGGCCACCTATGAAATAAAAAATCTCGCTAACATTCCGCTAACCAAAGCGTCCGAGAAAGTACTGAAGATCACGTACCTCGAAGCAAAAATTTTTAAAGCACAGTTAATCGGCACAGAACATTTGTTGCTCTCCATCTTGCGCGATGCCGATAACCTGGCAACTCAAATCTTAAGTAAGTTCGATGTGAACTACGAAACCGTAAAAGAAATGCTCGAATATCAACACGAAGGACCACAGGCTGCATCCGATACAGACGATCCGGATGATGACTCATCACGTATTTTTGGCGGAGGGTCCGGAGCAGGAGGAAAAGAAAAGAAAGGAACGGAAAAATCTCGTACACCCGTACTCGACAATTTTGGCCGAGACCTAACCCGCTTAGCCGAAGACGGTAAACTCGACCCGATTGTTGGTCGTGAAAAGGAAATTGAGCGCGTGGCGCAGATCCTGAGTCGCAGAAAGAAAAACAACCCGATATTAATTGGTGAACCTGGTGTAGGTAAAACCGCTATAGCTGAAGGATTGGCGTTGCGCATCGTTCAGAAAAAAGTTTCGCGTGTTCTTTTTGGAAAGCGTGTGGTTACACTTGATCTCGCATCATTGGTAGCCGGCACAAAATATCGCGGCCAGTTTGAAGAGCGCATGAAAGCTGTGATGAATGAACTGGAGAAATCTCCGGATGTTATTTTATTCATTGATGAGTTGCATACCATTGTGGGTGCAGGGGGCGCCTCCGGATCGCTGGATGCTTCCAACATGTTCAAGCCTGCATTGGCTCGCGGAGAGATTCAATGTATTGGTGCCACTACGCTGGATGAATACCGTCAGTACATCGAAAAAGATGGCGCATTGGCCCGCAGGTTCCAGATGGTAATGGTGGATTCTACCACACCAGAAGAAACCATCCAGATACTTGACAACATTAAAGAGAAGTATGAAGATCACCATCATGTGATCTATACCAAAGAAGCTATTCAGTCGTGTGTGAAGTTATCTGATCGCTACATCAGCGACCGCTTCTTGCCGGATAAAGCCATCGATGTGATGGACGAAGCCGGTGCACGCGTGCATATCAACAACATTCACGTACCGGAAGATATTGTAAAGCTGGAGGAGGCGATTGAAGACGTGAAGAAAGAAAAGAACCGCGTTGTAAAAAGCCAGAAGTATGAAGAGGCTGCACAACTGCGCGATAAGGAGAAGAAATTACTGGAGCAACTCGACATTGCGAAAGCCAAGTGGGAAGAAAAAACCCGTACGGAGAAATACACCGTTAATGAAGATAACGTGGCCGATGTAATTGCCATGATGACGGGGATTCCTACCAAGCGCATCGCACAAAAAGAAAGCAACAAGTTGCTCGGTATGGGCGAAGAGTTGAGCGGCAAAGTAATCGGACAGGAAGAAGCCATTAAGAAATTAACAAAAGCCATTCAGCGTACCCGCGTAGGCCTTAAAGACCCGAAGAAACCAATCGGTTCATTTATCTTCCTGGGGCCCACCGGTGTTGGCAAAACTGAATTGGCCAAAGTACTCGCTACGTACTTGTTCGACAAAGAAGATTCATTGATCCGCATTGACATGAGCGAATACATGGAGAAATTCTCTGTGTCGCGATTGGTTGGGGCACCTCCAGGCTATGTAGGTTACGAAGAAGGCGGACAGCTTACTGAAAAAGTAAGACGCAAGCCTTACTCGGTTGTGTTGCTTGATGAAATTGAAAAAGCACACCCGGATGTATTCAACATTTTGTTGCAAGTTCTTGATGATGGCATTCTTACTGACGGATTAGGCAGACGCGTTGATTTCCGTAACACCATCATCATCATGACTTCCAACATTGGTGTTCGTGATTTGAAGGATTTCGGATCGGGTATTGGTTTCTCTACGGCCTCCAAACGCGAAAACGAAGAGGAAGCTATGAAGTCGACCATACAAAACGCCTTGAAGCGTGTATTCAGTCCGGAGTTCCTGAACCGCCTCGATGATGTAATTGTATTTAATTCGTTACAGCGCGAACATATCCATAAGATTATTGACATCACGTTGAAGAAAGTTTTTGATCGGATAAATGCCATCGGTTACAATGTTGAGCTTACCGAAAAGGCGAAGGATTTTCTCTCTGAAAAAGGATACGATCACCAGTTTGGTGCAAGGCCATTAAACCGTGCCATCACCAAGTACCTGGAGGATCCGGTAGCCGAAGAAATCCTGAAAGGCGAAATTGAGGAAGGCGGAATAATTGTTGCTGACTACGATGGCAAAGGTGACCTACTTACGCTGAAAGTGAAAAAACCTAAAGCAGCATCGAAAAAAGATTAAACAAAAAGCGGGGAAACCCGCTTTTTTAATTTCAGTAAATCTATGACAGGTTGTATAGAACCCCGTTCAACGGACGAAGTAAAGTAAATGAGCAGGTCTATTATTCTAATTCTCTCCTTATTCTATTTTAACAGTATTGCTCAAGACCTTGACTTGAAAAAACGGTATTCGTTCGCCAAATCCTATTTCGGAATAGATATAAATTACTTTTACGGCTTACAAAACAGTGCATTTTTAGACGAGGAGGGCGAACTACAAACGCTAAATCGAAACAACTTTATTACTCCGGCACTAAACTTTGGCGCTACACACTTTTGGGGACATGCAGACTTTTTTGTTTCCATCGCTACTTTATCGAAACAATTTGCGCCAAGTGAAGTCGACAATTCAGTAAAATTTCGTGCGATTACAGGAGCAAGATTTTTTCCATTGGCCCTACAGCAAAATTCTATTCGGCCATACTTGAGTTACAAGTTTGCGCCCGTTAGGTTAAATCAAAGTAATATAGCCGGTGAACCTTACAGAAAAACGCAGGTGAAATCTATCGTTGGTACAGGGGTAGCCTATCAAACACCAAAAATATATGCATACCTTGGTTATGAGTTACTTCCCAACACCGAAACAGATATTTTCATTTCCAGAAGTCAAACTACTGCATCTTCCTTTCCAAAAGCATTTATAAATTTTGGCATTAACTACACCCTTGAATTAACAAATGGTTCATACTCGGGGTCTATTCCAAGGCTTGACTCGCTATTGAGAAAGAAAAATATATTGGGTTGGTTTTTTGGTGTTGGTCCATCCTCAGCCTTTCCAACAACTACTTCGGAATACATTCAAGATTATTATCCATTTCTGGATGATAAATCAATGCCCAGTATTTTTCCTGAAGTAACGGCTGGCTATCATTTTTCAAAAAGCGAATTTGCAATATCGGTTAATTTCAGGCCTATTCGTCAAGTACGAAATGCATTTGCCTTCAAGCAAACGATTGAAAGAAATAGCCTGGGAGTTGAGATTTACAAATTTCTATTTGACTACCATGGATTTGCGCCTTTTATTGGCGCTGGTGCTTTACACGAAAAAATTACTTTGAATGAAGTTGATAATGGCTCAGAGATCACTAATGAAAAAATCACTACTACAACACCATCGATCATTTTCGGCTGGGATATAAGACCTGGCAGACGGGCTGACATTTGGTTGCTGAGAACTAACTTAAGGTACTCACCTGCCTTAACAATAACTCAAAATAACAGTAAACTAAGTCTACAGTATCTTGAATTCAATTTTATTCAATTTGTTGTTTATCCGCAGAGAATTAAAAAATATAGAGCTATGACTGCTTCAATATGAGTTCTTAGCTATTGAGCAGTCTATGGTTAGTATCCACCATAGTACTTACGTAAAAACCACTCTACGCCAATCATCATCACCAGCAAAAAGAATATCCATTTCAGGTTAATGAGTGAATCGTATCGCTCCTCCGTACGGATAATGCTTTTCGCCTCGCGCTGTAAAAGTTTTTGCTGAAGTTGATTAAACGCGTTTACCGGGTGGAATGTGCCACCGGTAGTAGCTGCAATTTTCCGAAGCAACTCAAAATCTGCTGTAAGGTTCTGCAATTCAATTTGCTGGGCAACCACCAGAAACTGTCCACGCACCTCTTCTTTTTGGTTATTGATGAGGGTGGAGGAGCGATAACGGTATACGCCTTCTTTCAATCCGTCAATCGCATATCGGCTGTTGCCTGGGCTTAGCACATAGGTATACTGTGTTCGTTTACCTTGTTCATCCGCTATTTCCAGTTCAATGGCATTGCCAAAAACAGGTTCGTATATATCATTATAAACCTGGCTCTCAAAAACTACCGACTCCGTGTCAGAAAATTGCTGCTGCACTGTATAGCTTCTGAATTTACGTCTATCATCTGCTGTGCTTAAAAACTGGACCAGCTTACCCAATAGCTCATCAAACGCTTCTGTTTTTTCCGTTCTTGAAAACTCGTGCAAACGCCAGCGCCACAAACCTTCTCCCAACATTATCCCTACCTTGCGCTTTTCATCAGTTTGAACATACAAGAGAGGCTTAGCGGTTGTCAGGCTGCCCACACGCTGAAACAATAAAACGGAAGCATCGACCGGGATAATGGCTTTACCAAAGTGAACCTGAACAGGCGGAAAACCTGAAAACATTGAAAACGCTTCAGTAGAAATCACAAAGTTTGAAAATGCTGTGTTAATGACTGGCGTTACTTCATCGAATTGCCGGGGTATTTGCTCAAAGAGCAGGGGCAATTGTTGCTGGGCTGTCAGGTTCAAATCGGTGGAAGCACCGACTACCAGCAATAATGACGTTCTGCTTTTTGAAAAGCGCTGAAAAATTTCGCGAGCCAGCCCACGATTGTCTGGCACCTGATGAAAGATGGCCACATCAATATTCTCCGGCTGAAGATTCATCGGGGGGGTCTCTTCCACACCGGGAATGTGCAGCAAAAATTCAAAGTTAGAATTTTGGTCAATCACTGCCCGAAGTGCTTTGATGTCGGGATGAGGCGCTCCTGCAACCATCAATACTTTTTTCTTTCCCTCCACCACTTCAATGAAAATAGTTGCACGATTGTTTTTTGTATTGCGCTCACCCGTCTTTACTTCAACCTGAACATCCCACCGTTGAATGCCTGCCTCGGCTGCCAGGGGTTGAAATTCAAATGAAAGCAAACCATCGCCCTGTGCACGTTCAGTTTTCCGATCAACAACACCTCCCTTGTGGAGCAGTAAAACCTCAACACTCTCTCCTGGAAATCCTTTTGCCAGTACTTCAACCCGAAGCGGGAATCGGTTTCCCTGGTAGGCAATTTTGTTGTACAAAATATTTCTGATCATCAAGTCGGCTCGGGAAGTTGTATCGCCAATGCCAATGGTATGTATAGGGTAATTGTAATTGCCATAAGCAGGAGATAACCCAGTATTGTAAATACCATCCGAAATCAAAACCGTGCCGGCAATACTCCTTCCTTCAAACCGATTTGAAACGCCTCGCAGCGACTCGTGAATGTTGGTTGCTTGCGCACCAAACGTTTCATCAAAACCCTCTCCACCTGAAAAATTTGTCACATGGGTGTTGTACCCTGCATCTTGTAGCGATGCTTCCAGTTCCTTTACCTGCGAAGACAACGTCATCCTTGCAGCAGAGTCAACAACTTCTTTTACAGAAAGTGAATTGTCTTGCAACAGCACAAAAACAGGTTTCTCCAATACGTTCTGGACTTGTTTGATGATTGGACCTAATAGGAAAAATGTCAGAAAAAAAACTGTTACAGCCCGAAAAGCAAAAAGCAGGCGGTTAAGGTTTTTTGTCCATGGATGTTTACTGGTGTAGAGCAGCCACGCATAACCAACACCGGCCACAATGCACAGCAACATAAAACCCGGTGATGACTCGAAAATAATGTTCTTCATTTCAATACCCATACTTTTCCTTCCATAATGCCCGCAGGTATTTCCTTAACTCTTCTTCGCGCGCATTGTTGCCCGGTTCATAAAACTTTGTGCCTTTAATTTTATCCGGCAGAAATTCCATGTTCACGAAATTACCTTCATAACTGTGTGCATATTGATAGCCCTTTCCGTAGCCGATGTCCTTCATCAGTTTTGTAGGCGCATTTCTTACCGGTAACGGCACCGGCAAATCTCCGGTTTCGCGCACCAACTGCAACGCATCTTCTATGGCCCTGTAACTGGCATTGCTTTTTGGTGAACTGGCCAGATAAACGGCACACTGTGCCAGAATAATCCGCGCTTCGGGATAACCGATAACATTCACTGCCTGAAAAGTATTGTTGGCCATTACCAGGGCGGTGGGGTTTGCATTTCCAATATCTTCCGAAGCCAGGATCACCATCCTGCGGGCAATAAACTTTACATCCTCTCCGCCTTCCACCATACGTGCCAGGTAATAGATAGCCGCATTGGGGTCGCTGCCGCGGATGGATTTTATAAACGCTGAAATAATATCGTAGTGCTGTTCGCCACTCTTATCATAAATGGCGATTTTCTTTTGCGCTACGTTGGTTGCCAGTGCATCGGTAATCACTACCTTTCCGGAAGGCTCCGATTCAACGACCAACTCCAGCAGGTTTAAAACCTTACGCGCATCTCCACCCGAAAGTTGAAAAAGTGCGTTGTGTTCCTTTAGTTCAATATCTCGTTTCTTTAATTGCTCATCGCGATCCAATGCATGATGCACCAGTTTGAGTAAAGCTGATTCACCGAGTGCTTTTAATGTATAGACCTGACAACGTGAAAGCAATGCAGAGTTTACTTCAAAGGACGGATTCTCGGTGGTGGCGCCTATTAATGTAATCACACCTTTTTCAACAGCTCCGAGTAATGCATCCTGTTGTGATTTATTAAACCGGTGAATTTCATCAATGAATAAAATCGACTTACCCGATAACCTTGCTTTTTCGATGATCTCCCGAACATCCTTCACACCCGCACTTACAGCGCTTAGTGTATAGAACGGTTTCTTCACTTCATGCGCAATAATGTTGGCAATGGTTGTTTTACCAACACCCGGAGGCCCCCACAAAATCATAGAGGGAATATTTCCTAACTGTATGGCTTTGCGGATAATACCTCCGGCACCAACGAGATGCTCCTGCCCTACCAGGTCATCCAGTGTGGATGGCCGCATACGTTCCGCCAAGGGTTGGTTTGCCTGAAATATCATTACAGCAATATTAACGTTACCAATGCATTAATCACGAATGCGAAAAGTATGCAGAAGAAAAATATACTGATCATTAAAAAGAACTTTACCACAGTCTTAAATCGCGACTGACCATACACCCTGCGCATAGCTTTGTACAAGTAAAAATTGATGTACAGAAAGACAAAAAAATTAATCCATTCGAGCCAACTCACTAACGAGAACAACATTCCCAGAATTCCTGCGAGGAATAGAAAATCGTAAAAGAACACCGTGAACACCAAATGCTCGGAATAGTAAAAATCCCTTCGTATGTACAGGAGCTTAAGGATCAGTGCAAAGACCGGAAGCAAAAAGAAAATCATTTTTGGAATGTTGGCCTGAAGGCTTTCCCCAAAACTTTTCCAGATGGTTTTTTCATCCCAGCCGCGCTGTTGCTTTAAGGTGATGAACTTGATTTTAAAATAGCGCTCAATCCGGCCATCTCTCTTTTCCAGCGGTTTAGCATTTTCAAGCGAATCGTATTCTTCCAGCGTTTTAGGATCATAATTCACATCCTGAATAGGATTCCAGTATGCATTGTTATTTGCATTTAATGAGTCAAAGAAAGCGCGCTTTTCCTCACGGGTAAGTTCTTTGCCGTCTTCCTGCACATTGATTTTATCCTCATCGGGCATCAGTGTGAAAATGAGGAAGAAAATAAAACTGAGAAACACATACATCCGGGCTGGGTGGTAATACCGTTCGCGTTTGCCTTCATTGTAATCGCGAATGAGAATGCCCGGCTTAAACATTAAGCTGATAAATGTTTTAAAGAACTTCGATTCGAAACTGAAAAATGAACTGATGAAGTTTATAGAAAGATCACCAATGGCCTGCCTGCGGGGTAAATCCTTCTGCCCGCATTGCCCACAAAACTTACCGGTTAGTGGTGTGCCGCAATTAAGACAATTCGCATTACCGGCATTGTTTGCGCCTTGCTCACTGTCAACAATTGCTTCGGTAACCGGCAATGATTTGCCCAAATCTTCCATGTTCAAAATCTAATTTTGAAAATTACTAAAACACCTGAGTGTTTGGCCAATAATGCCTGCTAATTTGGTTTTTAAGTCCGATGAGTCTACTTTTGTGCACCAAATCGCGGGGTGGAGCAGTTGGTAGCTCGTTGGGCTCATAACCCAAAGGTCGTAAGTTCGAGTCTTACCCCCGCTACTCAGAACCCCCGGCCTTTAAGCCTGGGGTTTTTTATTTTACAGAACATGTCGTCCAAATTATTCAAATCCGGTTTTGTAAGCATTGTGGGCAAGCCCAATGTGGGTAAATCTACCTTAATGAACAGGCTGGTAGGTGAGCAGCTTTCCATTACAACACCCAAGGCTCAAACTACCCGCCACCGGATTATGGGCATATTGAATGGTGAGGACTACCAGATTGTATACTCCGATACGCCCGGAATATTGGAACCCAAATACGCCTTGCATGAGGCGATGATGAGCTTCGTTAAAGTTTCGTTGGAGGATGCTGATTTGATTTTATTGGTGGTGGCGCTTGAAGACAAGTATGAACCCGAACTGTTTGAACGGTTTAAACGGATACAAACACCCCTTCTGCTGATCATTAATAAAATAGATTTGGCAAAGGGCTCTCAAGTATTGGATAAATCAACATACTGGAAAGAACATTTACCCAATCTTTCGGGCATCCTTCCGGTTTCTGCTACTTCCGGTGAAAACATCAGGCAATTGATGGAAGTGATTATCCAAACCATGCCCGAACACCCACCCTACTTTCCGCAGGATGAGCTTTCGGATAAAACGGAACGCTTCTTTGCCGGAGAAATCATTCGTGAAAAAATTTTCATGAACCTGGAGCAAGAAGTTCCCTACAGTACAGAAGTTTCAATCACTGAGTTTTCTGAATCGGAAGACATCATCCGGATGCGTGCAGAAATTTATGTGGAGCGTGATTCGCAAAAAGGAATTCTCATAGGCAAAGGCGGAAGCATGCTGAAAAAACTGGGGATGGAATCGCGCCAGGCTATGGAAGCCTTCTTCAATAAAAAGGTATTTTTGGAAACCCATGTAAAAGTGGCCGACAACTGGCGAAAGCAAAAAGATAAATTAAGAAGGTTTGGATACCTTGATAGATAGTCAATGGTCAAATGGTCAATAGACGATGGCTGTTAAACTTAATAGACCATTGACTATCGACTAATAAGCAAGAAACATGGCAAACATTGTAGCAATAGTAGGAAGACCGAACGTAGGTAAATCAACCTTGTTCAACCGGTTGATTGAAAAACGTCAGGCCATTATGGACGACATACCAGGCGTTACCCGTGACCGCCATTATGGTTATGGCGAATGGGTGGGTCATTACTTTACCGTAATCGATACGGGTGGATATGTTACCGGATCGGAAGACAAGTTTGAATCGGAAATCCGTAAGCAGGTAGCCATGGCCATTGATGAAGCTACGGCCGTGATTTTTGTACTTGATTGTAAAGATGGACTTACCGGATTTGATAAAGATTTTGCCAATGTAATCCGCGCATCCAAAAAGCCGGTGTTCATTGCGGCCAACAAAGCCGATACACCTGATAAGACTGCACACGCCATGGAGTTCTATGAGTTGGGCATGGGTGAGGTTTTTCCGATATCTGCTGAAAATGGAAGCGGTACCGGTGAACTGCTAGATGAACTGGTAAAACTTTTTCCCAATGAAGGAGTAGAAGATCCAAATTCGGGCATCCCTAAAATCTCAATCCTCGGGCGACCAAACGTTGGCAAATCATCGTTGCTGAATGCTTTATTGGGAACTGATCGCAGCATCGTTACGGATGAAGCAGGAACAACACGCGATGCCATCCACAGTCATTATAAAATGTATAGCAAAAATTTCATTCTGATTGATACGGCCGGCATCCGGAAAAAAAGCAAGGTTCGTGAAGATGTGGAATTTTACTCTGTACTCAGATCATTACGCGCACTGGAAGAAAGCGATGTATGCATTATTGTATTGGATGCTGAACGGAAGATCGAATCGCAGGACGTGAACATTATCAGCCTGGCGCAACGGCAAGGAAAAGGCATGGTTATTATGGTAAACAAGTGGGATTTGGTAGAAAAGGACTCCAAAACAGCCGATGCCTTCAAAAAAGAAATTCAGGAAAAAATTGCCCCCATTGATTATATCCCGATCATTTTTGCCTCTGCATTATCCAAACAACGCATTTTTCAGGTAATTGAGAAGGCTGTACAGGTGTTCGAGAACAAAACCAAGAAAATTCCTACCTCAACACTAAACGATGTAATGCTACCAGAAATCGAGCGGTATCCACCTGCAGCGATAAAAGGTAAATTTATCCAGATAAAGTACATCACCCAGGTAAACGCACGATTTCCATCGATTGCATTGTTCTGCAACCTTCCACAGTACATTCAACCGGCTTACGAACGTTATCTTGAAAACAAGATGCGTGAACACTTCGATTTTGAGGGTGTTCCGATACGACTAATCTTCAAGAAAAAATAAAAAACTTACCCGCTTATCATTAGAAATCAGATCGTTGTATATTTGCAGGGATTTAAAATAAAACCTGTAAACTATGAAAAAATTAATCGCACTATTAGCCATCTGTGGTTTTGCATTTTCATTCGTAGCATGTGGTGGTCAGAAAGCTGAAGAAGCTGCCACTGAAGAAGCTCCTGCTACTGAAGAAGTTGCTCCTGCAGAAGATGAAACTGAAGCCGATTCTACTGAAGTAGAAACTGAGACTGAAGCTGAAGCTGGTGACGCTGAATAAGCTGCCAGAAAAATGTAAGTAAAGAGGCTTTAGAAATCTAAAGCCTTTTTTATTTTCAGTCCACAAGGTTAATTACATGAGCGAAGCGCAAGTCTTTTCCATCTTATCCCAGCACATTCCCGAACAAGCCGTTAACTATTGTTTTTCACTGTGGAAGGAAAAACCTTTTCGCTTACACACCACTAAGAGCAGGCAAACTAAAATTGGTGACTTCACTTGTAAGCCCGGTGGAGCAGCCCGCATTACTGTAAATGAAGACCTGAACCCGTATTTGTTTTTAGTAACCTATATCCACGAGGTTGCCCACCATTATGTCTTTCAGCAAGTAGGCAACCGCGTTGAACCGCATGGAACACATTGGCAACAAACTTTTGCGCAACTACTTCAACCGGTATTAACGCCTGAAATTTTTCCTGAAAAAATCCTGCACCTGCTCAACAAGCATATGCAACAACCCATGGCCAGCACTTTTGTTGATGTTGAGTTAACAAAAGCCTTTCGGCAATACGACCATAACGCGCATGAACATATTGTACTTTCATCGCTTGCGGAAGGAAGTGTATTTCAACTGAATAGACGTACATTCAAAAAAGGGAAACTGAGGCGTACGCGTTTTCTTTGCGCTGAAGTAAAATCGAAACGACAATACCTTGTTCCTGCAGAAGCATTGGTAAACAATGTTCAATTAAGCTTTGAGTTGATCTGATCAAAACTTGTAACGCACAAAAGCCTCGATAGCTTCGTACTCGGCCAACCCAAGTTGATCGTATGCTTTGGCCGTTGATCTGTTTCGCTCCTCTGCCCTTACCCAAAATTCGCGCGCATCGGTTCCCGGAAACAAGGCACTGTCTTTCTGCGATTGATGCTTGAAGATGGCCCTTCGCTTTCGCAGCAACTCTTCCGGACTAAGCGGCACAGCCATTTCAATCTGGTCGATATCCCACTCCTGCCAGGCACCGCGATAAAGCCACACATAACAATTCTTCATCCAGGTTTTTTTCTTTAACTGATCGATGGCCTGAAAAATAGCCGACAAACATACACGGTGCGTTCCATGTGGATCAGAAAGATCACCGGCTGCATAAAGTTGATGTGGTTTAACCTCTTCAAGAAGACTTGAGATAATGCTGATGTCTTTAGTACCCAGCGGTTTTTTCTTTACCAATCCGGTTTCATAAAACGGCATATCCAAAAAATGAATGTTGGTTTCAGGAATGCCCACGTACCGGCATGCAGCCTTTGCTTCACCACGCCTGATCAATGCTTTGATCAACATCACCTCAGGGCTATCCACCTGACCCGGTTGCTTTGTATTTAACGATGTTCGGACTTTCTTGTAAAGCTGTTCACTTTTTGATTTTGTAAGACCAAACTGATCGCTGAAGTCGTTGACAAAATCTGCAAAGCGAACAACATCATCATCAAACACAGCAATGTTGCCGGATGTTTGATACGCTACATGAACATCATGACCCTGATCCACCAACCTGATAAACGTTCCGCCCATGGAAATCACATCATCATCAGGATGAGGAGAAAAAATAATCACGCGCTTGGGAAAAGGTTTTGCACGCTCAGGCCGATTGGAGTCATCCGCGCGGGGCTTACCACCCGGCCATCCGGTTATGGTGTGTTGAAGTTCATTGAATATTTTAATATTTACTTTATATGCGGATCCAAACGTTGTGACGATATCCCCCATACCGTGTTCATTGTAATCCGCATTGGTGAGTTTAAGAACAGGCTTATTTAATTTCTGACACAACCAAACCACTGCCTTGCGAATCTTGCTTTGTGTCCACGCTTGTTGCGAATCCAACAACCAAGGTGTTTTGATTTTTGTAAGTTCAGCAGATGAAGCTTCATCCAACACAACCTGAGTATCGGAATGGAGTTGCAGAAAGGAAGCCGGTAGTTGATCGGAGACCGGACCTTCAACGGCACGCTTTACAATGGATGCCTTACCTTCACCCCAAGCCATCATGATAATATGCCTGGATTTAAGAATAGTGCCAACACCCATGGTAATCGCATTTCGGGGAACATTTTCTTCACCAAAAAAATCACTGGCTGCATCCATGCTGGTAACATGATCCAGCGTAATGAGTCGTGTGCCTGATTTTTCGCTGGAGCCTGGCTCATTAAAGCCAATATGACCGGTTCGGCCAACGCCTAAAATCTGGAGATCAATTCCACCAGCTTGCTCAATCAGTTTATCGTATGAACGACAGAATTCAGCGATCTTGTTTTTGGGGATGGTGCCGTCCGGAATGTGAATATTCTTTTTCGGTATATCGATGTGGTCGAATAGGTACTCGTTCATAAACCGAACATAGCTTTGCAGTGAATCCGGTTCCATCGGATAATACTCATCCAGGTTGAACGTTTGAACATTTTTAAAACTCAGTCCTTCCTGCTGGTGCAACCTGACAAGCTCTGCATATACGCGTGTTGGCGATGAACCTGTGGCAAGCCCTAATACACAAGGCTTACTTTGCTTCTGCCGTAACCGGATAAGTGCTGCTATTTCCCTGGCTACATAAACAGAGGCTTCCTCCGATGATTTAAAAATCTTAACCGGAATTTTATCGGGCACTGATTGATGCATTGTTTTGTGATTGGTTGAAAAAGAAAGTTAACGTTCTCCTGGCTGAAAACTTTGCTCCTGACCTGTAAAAATTTTGTGACTAGGTCAGTCTTCTTGAAATTAAGGTTTCAACAAACCCGGTAAACGTTGCGGGATGCATGGTTCTCCAGTTGGCGATTTGCAATGTGCCGCCCATGTTAACATACTGATCAATATGAAATTTCCTGAACTCTTCCTGAATAAAATCAGGAAACGAAACCGCGGCAATCCAGCCCGGCAATTCCCGCCCTTCCGTATCTTCTACTTCATCAAACCATTCCTCGTAGTACGCATCATCTGAACCATGAAAATTCAAAACATTCTCACCGATTAGAACAAACTTTGAAATTCCTGCTGCCAGCAACTCGTCAATGATGTTGCGTTTAAGGTGCATAATATCATTGTTGATGGCATCATTCCACTCACCAAAAAGTTCAATGATTGTAACACCAGCATGGTAATCGGTGTAGAGAATTTTTATGTAGAGTGTTTCTGATCCCATAAAATCCCAGGCGGGATCAATGTAGTATCCGTAAATGGTATCCGAGTATTGATCGAAGTTGTATTCCTTTTCAAAAAAGGGAGAGCGACTATCTTCAGATGAGTTGTAATATTTTAGCCAATTTGAAAACGGTTCAATGTCATGCATGACCTGTAAAACTATCAATCACCCTGCGTACACTTCCAAACTCGTTCAACAAGGCTTCGGCTTTTTGCTGATCAACGCCCAGCTCTTCCATAATCATTCGCATGCCTCTATCAATCAGCTTGTTGTTGGTGAGTTGCATATCCACCATTTTATTCCCCTTAACTCTTCCTAACTTGATCATTACGGTGGTGGATATCATGTTCAGCACAAGCTTTTGTGCAGTACCGGCTTTCATGCGCGTGCTCCCCGTAACAAATTCAGGACCTACAATAACTTCAATTGGATAATCCGCTTGCTTTGCTACTGCTGTATTTGCATTGCAGGTTATGGAGGCTGTTATAATACCTTGATTTCGCGCATCTTTTAATCCACCAATTACATAGGGCGTTTTACCCGATGCCGCAATGCCTATCAACACATCGGTCGCAGAAATACTAAGCTGTTGTAAATCCTTCCACGCCTGCTCCTGATCATCCTCGGCATGTTCAACCGCCTTGCGGATGGCCTGATCACCACCGGCAATAATACCGATTACTTTCCCCTGTGGCATGCCATAGGTTGGTGGAATTTCACTGGCATCCACTACACCCAACCTTCCACTGGTACCGGCTCCAATGTAAAACAATCGTCCCCCTGTCTTCATCTTTTCAACAATCACCTCCACCAGTTTTTCAATTTGTGGGATCACTTTTTCAATGGCATCAGGAACAGTTTTATCCTCACGATTGATGTTCGCCAGCAAATCGCGTGTGCTCATCTGTTCAAGGTGATTGTAATGTGATGCTGATTCAGTGGTCGACATAGCTATTCCAAATCTTTGTTATGGTATAAAGCCAGGCCCGCTATTGGGCTCTCCATAATATTCTTTACCATGATGCCTTTATCGTTTGCTACCTGCCGTAGAATATCACTAAAGTAAAAAGCAACAGACCCAACAAAGTGCACTTTAAGTTCGCTGTACTTTTCATACCGCATCACATTTTTTTCCATGAATTCACTGAATCCATCATACACTAATTTGTAGCAGTATGGCTCTTTCAAATGCTGAAAAATAAAATGGGAGAAACTCCCTAAAAACCTGCTGGGCATTTCCTGGCTGTAAACCCGACTTAAAATCTCATCCTTATCCATCGGGAACCGCTTCTTGAAATAATCCCACAAGCGCTCCGGCAAATCCTTTCGCAAATAATCCGCTACAATTCTTTTTCCCATCCACGCACCCGAACCTTCATCACCCAATACATAGCCAAGTGAAGTTACATTCTCCACAATACGAACACCATCATAATAGCAAGAGTTCGAACCGGTACCTAAAATACAGGCAATACCGGGTTCTTCACCGCATAATGCACGGGCGGCCGCCAGTAAATCATGCCACACTTCAATGTGCGCATCGGTAAAATAACGCTCCAGCGCAGTGCGGATCATCTTTCGATTCTTATCAGACGAACAACCTGTACCGTAATAAAAAATTTTACTTACAGGATGCTTTACTTGCGGAACCAGCACTTCGCGTACTTCCTTGTCGAACTGTTCAATAGGTTGATAGTATGGGTTATACCCGATGGACTGGGCCTGTTCAATAACCCCATTTTGACCGAGCATCCGCCAGTCAGTTTTTGATGCTCCGCTATCGGCAATTAAAATCATGCGCACAAGTTACAAAATGATTAAATCCAGTTTCCTGAAAGCCAGAAACTAAAAAATACAAAAGCCGCCTGAACCAACATCATGCTATCTACCAAGGCGAAGTAATAAACGGGCTTGTGAGCCAAGATCTTATTGTTTAGCAAAACACCCACAACTCCGGCTGAAATAGTCATTGCAGGCAATACCACTAACATGCTTTTCGAGTAGTGAACAGTCGTTACAAACAAAAAGAGAATCAACAAGCCCCTACATAGCTTTTTGGATTTTCCCTCACCCAGCCATAGGGGAATCGTTTTCAATCCGCTTCGTTGATCTTGCTCCATATCGCGTATGTCGAACATCAGCGCAAGAACAAACACAAAAATCATGCGCTCAATAAAAATCAGCCATACATGAACATCCATAGCATGCTGCATGCGAACCACCGGCAATAACACGGTAACCAGGCTCCACACTAAGGTGATAAGAAAGATTTTTATATAAGGAATTGCCCGTAACGGAACAAGCTGGCTGTTAAACGGAACAATCGGAAATGTATACAGCAACGATAAAATGGCTAACGGAATAAGCATGACAATCACTTGCCATCTTGCCCAAAAAGCTAGTGCAACGAGAATGAACGTTGCCGTCAGTAACATCACCATGAATCGGGTGAGTGGTCGCTGCATGGATTTTGCAGTAGTCTGGCAAATGTTATAAATGAGAAATGTTGAAAGAAATACTAAAAACAAGTACAGATGCACTTCAGGTTTTTGGTTCAGCAACAATTCCGTCTCCACTGAATAGGCAACTGCAATCAGTGCAATAAATACCTGGGATTGAATCAGAAATTTCACGTATTTACCAAACGGCCGATCACTTTGAATTTATCAAAAACCTTATCGGTATGGGGCGCATCTTTTAGTTCATCGGTTAAATCCTGACCGGCCCAGTGTTCATAATGTTTTCCGGTCTTCCATAACCTTGAATCGGTAACGTCATAAATCATCCCCTTAAAAGCAACCCATACCTGTGGTTTGTCTTGTCCGTTGCGCAACGCCAATTGTGCCAACGTATAGGTGGGCAGCTCAGCTTTCATCTATTTCCCTGCGGTAATGTGTCCGTAATCTTTAACAATCGTGTACAAAAATTTCACAGGTGGTAAATCGGTTTGTATGCCCAACGTATTCTTAACCTTTTCGGTAACGGCCATAACCGGCACAGAATTACCGGTGGTACGGTTAACCTCCAGTGCTTGTTGTATCAATTCAATATCCTGATCATTTAATTGTACCACCTGTTGAAAAACCGGAGAATACGCATCTTCAGTAAGCGTAAAAACTTGTTGGGCAGTAACGGCCTGTTGCTCCACTAATTTTACAACCGTTGTTCCGGCAGCAATGTCGCCCAGCCGTTGTCCTTTACCGCTAATCGCAATCACCAACAACGCCAACGCCCCTGAAAACAAATCAATCTCAAAAATGCGCACTAACCAACGAATGATGTAGTTACCAATAGTAGCGGGTGATCCATCAAGCCGAACAACTTTAATTTTCATTTGTCGCTTCCCCGGACTTTGGCCATTCATGAAAATCTCGAATAACAGGTGATAGAGGAATAGCGGTATTATGATCAATGAAATCATACCGGCAGGAGAATTAACTCCTCCAAAACCGATTATAAAAAAAATCAAAATGACATAGGCGATCATGATGAGCACATCAACAAAATAGGCAAGAATACGGTCGCCTAAACTGGCCAGGGGGTAATCAATAACTACATTTTGGGTTGTTCGTACACTAACGGTTTGCATCCGGTTTGAAAATGAATAATATTGAACAAACTTAAATTCAATGCAAAGTAAATATTTAATTTTTGCCATGCTGCTGGCAATGATTGGTTGTACCACAAAAGAAAAAATTGATTACACCACCATGCCGGAGGAAAAACTCAGGCGGGTAGCCGATTCACTGGCACACGCTTACATCATTACCGATGGCCACGTTGACTTACCGTATCGTTTGAAAGTCCGCAACTTCAGGTTAGAAAAAGAGTACCTCGGCATACCCATCAGCACAGAAGATGGTGATTTTGATTATGAACGTGCAAAAAAAGGGGGATTGGATGCTCCGTTTATGTCCATTTATATACCCTCGGAAAACCAATCAAAGCCTGATATGGGGAAAGCTCTGGCTGATACATTAATTGATATGGTGCGGGGCATTGCGGAGGCTCACCCCGACAAATTTGGCTTGGCCGGAACGCCCGCTGAGGTTGATGCCCATTTTAAAGCCGGTAGAATTGCCTTGCCGATGGGCATGGAAAATGGCGCCCCAATTGGCAACGACATTGCCAACGTGAAATATTTTTATGATCGCGGCATCCGTTACATTACGCTTACCCATGGCAAAGACAATCAAATCTGTGATTCGTCCTATGATACACTTAACACCTGGAATGGATTAAGTCCGTTTGGTGAAGAAGTGGTTCGTGAAATGAACCGTGTTGGTATTATGGTGGATATTTCGCACGTTTCCGACAGTACCTTTTACGATGTGTTGAAAATTACCAACGCACCGGTGATTGCTTCACACTCATCACTGCGCTATTTCACACCCGGTTGGCAACGCAACATGTCCGATGACATGGTGAAAGCCTTGAAAGAAAATGGCGGGGTGATACAAATAAATTTTGGTTCAACGTTTTTAGACTCTGCTGTTTCAAAAATCAATACGGAGAATCGTCAGAAACTTCAGGCGCTGTTAAAGGAAAAAGGACTTGGCATGCGCGATGAAGCTGCAAAGCTGGTGATCGAAGAGTTCCGAAAAGAAAATCCTTCGCTTTACGCAGACGTAAAAACAGTTGCCGATCATATTGATCGTGTTGTTCAATTAGCAGGCATTGATCACGTGGGCATTGGCTCCGATTATGATGGCGTAGGCGACAGCCTGCCTACCGGGTTAAAGGATGTGTCCCAATTTCCCAATCTCATTTACGAGTTACTGCGCAGAGGCTATTCCCCGGAAGACATTGAAAATATTTGTTATAAAAATGTTTGGCGAGTTTGGAATAAGGTGATTGAAGTTTCCAAAAACTAAACACGAACAGTTAACATTACAAGAAATATACTTATCATATTGATCCTAATCTTAAAACAGAACATTATGAAAACATTAGTCCCCCTAATCCTTTTCGCATGTAGCATTAGTTTAACTTTTGCCCAAACCTTAGAGCCGGTAGAATCAATCACTAAGGGCACAAAGTTTATTGGTGGAAGCTTCGGCTTTTCTACCACAAAGTCAGATGATACCTATAAATCCACAGGATTTTCCATTGGCCCAGGAATGGGGTACTATATTATGGATGACTTGGCACTTGGCGGATTCATTGGTTACAATTATAGCAAAAGCGATTACCCTAATTCTAATAGCTTTTCTACCTTTTCCGGCATTGGTTTAAATGCATTTCTTCTTAAGAACTACAGAGTTGCTAATAATTTTTTCTTCACGCTAAGACCTGGGTTATCGTTTGGTACTAGTAAACAGAAGTACTCCAGTGAATCCTTTAACTATTCTAACTTCTCTTTAGGCATGGGCATTAGTCCAGGTATAATGTTATTCTTAAATAAAAAGTTTGCCTTGCAAACATCAATAGGAAACCTCGGGTATTCTTATGAAAGAAGGAAACCTGATAATGGAAGCGAATCTATCAACACTCATAACTTTGGCGTAAATGGAACTCTTAGCACCTCCTCTTTCTCCATTTATTATTTCATTTGGTAGCCAGTTTTATGATGCAAATACCTGATGTATTTTTTCTATGCACCTAAAAATCTACTCCTGTGAGAGAGGCTGCTTTTGTAAAACGTAATCAACAACGCTGGCAGGAAATTGAACACACGCTGACAGCAAAGAGTCGACCGCACCCCGACCGGTTGGCGGAGATTTTTATTCAGCTTACCGATGATCTTTCTTTTGCACGAACACAATACCCGAAAAGTAGGGTAACGCAATACCTCAACAACCTGGCCTCCAAAATTCACCTGGAGATTTATAAAAATAAAAAAGAAGAGAGCAATAGATTCATCACCTTTTGGAAAGCGGAGCTTCCGGCTATCATGTATACTTCGCGCAAGCCATTGCTTTACGCCTTCTTGATTTTTACCGTGGCCATACTGATTGGTGGTGTTTCGGCATACTTTGACGAAACTTTTGTGCGCCTGATTTTAAGCGATGCCTACGTTAACATGACACTCGAAAATATTGAAAAGGGAAATCCAACGGCAGTGTTCAGCAGTAGTTCAGAAAGCGATATGTTTTTCGGTATCACCTTTAATAACATTCGGGTGTCCTTCTACGCCTTTGTGGCTGGCTTGTTTTTTTCGGTAGGCACGGGGTTTATCCTTTTTTCAAACGGCATCATGGTAGGCACCATCTATTCGTTCTTCCTGAAAAAAGAATTGGCCGGACAAGCCTTTTCGGTCATTATGCTGCACGGCACCATTGAGCTTTCCGTGATTGTAGTAGCCGGAGCCGCAGGCCTGGTGATGGGCAACAGTTTTTTGTTTCCCGGAACGTATTCACGTCTGGCTTCCTTTAAAACAGGCGTTCAAAACGGAGTAAAAATTGTCATGGGCCTTGTTCCATTTTTCATTATGGCCGGTTTTATCGAATCCTTTATTACGCGATATGCATTTATGCACTGGAGCCAGAAAACACTCATCATAGGTTTGTCAGCATGGCTTATCCTTTATTACTTTGTTGTTTACCCCTATAAATTGGCCAGGCATGGAAAACTTCATCCCCATTGAATTTCAGAAAGCACGGGATTTCAGCAATAAAATGAATGCCACGTTTGAGTTTCTGAAGCAGAACTTCAAACCCTTGTTTAAAAGCCTCTTGTTTATAGCCGGGTCACCTATGCTGCTGGGCAGCGTATTGGCCGGGAGTCTTTACTCGGGTTACTTCAGCATGATTGGTGGCATGAGCCGCAATCAGGATCCGGAAATACTAACAGACTATGTGAGTTCCCCGGTACTGTGGGTTGAAATTACCTTAGCTGTCTTGTTGCTCTTTATCAGCGGTGTGATCATCGTATCGGTAGTCTATAATTACATGCAGGAGTACGATGCCCGGAAAAGCAATAATATCGATGTCAATACCATCTGGGATAAAGTTCGCGCCTCCTTGCCCATGTATTTCGGCACTGTGCTGTTATACTGGTTGCTGTTAATTGCAACTTATGCGCTGGTAATTATAGCCATTGTTGGCGCTGCTGTTATTTCAGGATGGCTGGCCTTTCTAGTCGGTACCGCAATATTTGTCGGCTTTGTTTACGTAGTAGTTTCATTGTCATTATTATTCATCATCAGGGCGCATGAAAAGATTGGTTTTTTTGAAGCCATGAACCGATGCTTCATTCTGATCCGTGATAAATGGTGGAGCACGTTTGGATTACTCATTATTCTCTCGCTTATTCAAAGCACCATCGCATCGATGTTCCTTTTGCCCTGGTACTTTAACTTCTTCATGACCATGATGCACTCGTTGGATGGAAGCCCGGTTCAGGAGCCATCCTTCATACAGGAGTTGATAAACAACATCTTCATGACGCTATACTTTGTAGTTAGTTTTCTGCTGTATTCCCTGCCGCTTATTGCCTTGGCCTTTCAATACTTTAACCTGGTGGAGTTGAAAGAAGCCAAAGGCTTGTTATCACGAATTGATTCCATCGGAAAACCGATGGAAGTTTCCGGAAATGATGAACAGTATTAGATTTATTTTTGCGCTACTATTTTTTTCGAGTACGGTAATACTATTCGCACAACATGACCTATCGGTAAAACCGGATAGCAGCGCAGTAGCGGAAAGAAGCTTTGATGAAGCAAGGCTTGAAAAGCTAAAAACCAATCCGGAGCTTGATTATGGCCGAAGTCCTGCTGCACTAAGCCTATGGGAGCGCTTTAAAATATGGCTAAGCGCATGGCTATCGCGATTATTTGCTGCGGCTGTCTCGGCCAACTGGTTTAACATCCTCATAACGATATTGGCCGTGGTTGCGGTAGTGTATGTAATCCTGCGTTTGCTAAAAGTTGATGCGCTCACCATGTTTTACACCGGGCCAAAAAGTCAGCTACCTTTTGGTACACTGGAAGAGAATATTCACGCCATAAATTTTGATCAGGCCATACAAGATGCACTTTTCCGTAAAGAATTCAGGCTGGCCATCCGATTGCTGTTCTTACAGGCACTAAAGCTACTGGCCGATAAAAATCATATCCATTGGCAACCCGGTAAAACCAACCATGAGTACGTGGAGGAGCTAACGGCAAACAACTTAAAAACAGGTTTTAATGAGCTGAGCTTTTATTTTGAATACAGCTGGTATGGAAACTTCAGCGTAAACGAAAATCTGTATCAAAAGGTAGATGCCATTTACAAGGAATGGAAAGCTAACATCTGATGCTACGCAAAGACTGGAAATATATTCTCTATCTCTCGGTGGCTTTAGTGATTTACCTGGCCCTGAAAATGCTATCCCCCCGCAACATCGACTGGACCATAACATACCATAGGAAAGACAAAAATCCATACGGAACCTATGCGCTTGATCAATTGATTGAATCAGTTTTTTCGAAGGGCTCATTATTTCAAAGTAACTATACACTTTACGAGCTATACGACACGCTTCAAAAGCCAGCAAACTTTTTGAGTTTGTCAACCACCTTTGCACCCGGCAATGAAGATACTAAAGCTTTGCTTAAAAATATTGAGAAGGGCGGTACTGCATTTATTGCGGCTCAGTATTTCTGGGGCGACTTTGCCGATACCCTTTCTGTTGCTACTTCCGATTACTTTTTTGACAGTTCGTTCAGTGAACTGTTCAACCGGAACGACTCAACCACTATGTACTACGTTAATCCGCTTATTAACCACAACACTAAATACTTTTTTCCCAGAAAAAACATCCACAACTATTTCAACAACGTTGACAGTGCCCGCACTACGATTGTTGCGGTTAATGATTTGAATTTACCTGTTATTGTAAAAATCACATGGGGTAAAGGATTTTTATACCTCAGCTCCGCACCATTAACCCTTACAAATGTGTACCTGTTGCATCAGCAAAATGCCGGGTTTGTATCAACCGCATTGTCGCATTTGCCTGACCGTACTACGTATTGGATCGAGTTTTATCATTTAGGCCGATTGGAAGCTCGAACACCCCTTCGGTTTATACTTTCCAACGAGCCGTTGCGTTGGGCTTACTTCATTTCCCTTTTTAGCATTCTTGTATTTATGATTTTTGAATCACGCAGAAGGCAGCGAATAATTCCAATTTTGAAACCACTGACGAACTCCTCACTTGAGTTTATTCGAACCATTGGCAATCTGTACTTTCAGTCATCTGATCATAAAAACATTGCTGAAAAGCGAATTGCGTTTTTTCAGGAACAGTTACGTACGAAATATGGAATTCAACTTCACGGGCTGAATGATGCCGGAATAAAAGTCCTATCGAACAAAACCGGAAATAGTGAAATTGAAGTGAAGAAGCTGCTGGAGCTAATGAATAGGATTCATGAAAAAAAGCAGATTACTGAAAATGAACTTAAACTATTTAACGATACATTAGACCGATTTAAGTATTAGAAATTATCCTCTTAAAATTTTTACGAAATAAAAAATATGGAAGAAGGAATATTTGAAAGCCGCGTTGACTTGAGCAACCTGAACGAAAGCGTAAAAAAAATTCGCGAAGAAATAAGCCATGTAATTGTTGGTCAGCAGGAAATGATTGATTTGCTAATCACCTCCATTCTGGCCGATGGGCATGCGCTTATTGAAGGTGTGCCGGGAGTGGCCAAAACACTTACTGCCAAATTACTTTCAAGAATAATTGATGTTGAATTCAACCGTATTCAGTTCACCCCTGACCTGATGCCCTCGGATATCATTGGTACCTCGGTATTCAACATGAAAAATTCAGAATTCGAATTCAAAGCCGGGCCGGTGTTCTCCAATATTGTGTTGATTGATGAAATCAATCGTGCCCCTGCCAAAACACAAGCTGCACTTTTTGAAGTAATGGAGGAGCGCCAGATTACCGCAGATGGCACAACGTATAGCATGGAGCATCCATATATGGTGGTGGCTACTCAAAATCCTATTGAACACGAAGGCACCTACCGGTTGCCAGAAGCCCAATTGGATCGCTTTCTTTTTAAAATCCAGGTTCATTACCCTTCCTTGGATCAGGAGTTCTCAATCATCAACGGCCATCACCAGCGCAAAGGTCATCCGCCCATTGAAGATGTTAAGCCGGTGTTAACTGCCGAAAAGATTAAACAATATCGGAATGCTGTTCAGCACGTACATGTTGAAGAAAACCTAATTAAATACATGGCCCAAATTATCCATGAAACGCGAAACAACCCTTCGCTTTTTCTAGGAGCCTCGCCACGCGCTTCGGTTGCGCTGCTCAACAGCTCGAAAGCCTATGCTGCCATCAACGGCCGTGATTTTATTACACCTGAAGACATAAAATTTGTGGCTACACCTGTGTTAAGACATCGTATCATGCTAACGCCTGAAAAAGAAATGGAAGGCATTACAGCCGATGAAGTAATTCAGCAGATTGTAGAAAAGGTTGAGGTGCCTCGTTAACTACACTTATGAAGCTTGTTAAAAATCTTTATTTGAACAACAGGCTGTTCATTTCCCTTACCGGGGTAGTAGTTTGCTTTATTTTAAGTTTTATTATCGATGGATTTGTATGGATACCACAGGTTTTATTCTTTGGCTTGTTGGCTTTTATATTGGCCGATGTGCTACTGCTCTTCAGAACGAGAAAAGGTATTCATGGACATCGTTTCACACCCGAGAAACTTTCCAATGGCGATGAAAACGAGATCAGAATTTATCTTGAGAATTTCTATCCCTTTGTAGCTGCCGTTGAAGTGATTGACGAAATCCCTCATCAATTTCAAAGACGCGATTTAGCGTTTAGGATTAAACTATCTACCCTTGAAAGTAAAACCATAACCTATTCTTTACGTCCTGTAAAACGTGGTGAATATTCATTCGGTGCGGTGAATGTGTTTGTCAACTCTCCGCTCGGCTTGCTGAAACGAAAATTCAGCTTTTCGCAGGATGCGTTGGTGCCGGTTTATCCATCCTACATACAAATGCGCAAGTACGAGTTGCTTGCCATCTCCAACCGGCTTACCGACAGTGGGATTAAAAAGATCAGGCGCATCGGACAGAATACAGAGTTTGAATTGATCAAGGAGTACGTACAAGGAGATGATATTCGAACCATAAACTGGAAAGCCACCGCCAGAAAATCGCAGTTGATGGTTAATCATTATCAGGACGAGCGGTCGCAACAGGTTTATTCCCTCATCGACAAAAGCAGGGTAATGCAAATGCCCTTTAATGGCCTAAGCCTTATGGACTACGCCATTAATGCTTGCCTGGTCATCAGCAACATCGCCATAAAAAAATCGGACAAAGCCGGATTGATCACTTTTCAGGATAGCGTTGGAACTACGTTGGCCGCAAGCCGGGGGAACCGTCAAATGGCTCAACTGCAGGAAGTGCTCTACAACCAAAAAACCGGATATCGGGAATCGGATATTTCTGTTCTCTACAGTCACATCCGAAGAAAAGTAACCCAACGAAGCTTGCTTTTGCTGTTTACTAATTTTGAATCACTGTATGGTATGCAACGTCAGCTTCCCTTCCTGAAGAGCCTGGCAAACCAGCACTTATTGGTGGTGATTTTCTTTGAAAACACTGAGCTACGAACCTTCATTGACAACCCGGCTAAAAACCTGAAGGAAATTTATCACAAAGCAATAGCCGAGAAATTTGCCTACGACAAAAAGCTAATTGTAAAAGAACTGCAAAAAAACGGCATTCAAACGATTCTAACCCCACCAGAGCAGCTCACCGTTAACACTATAAATAAATACCTTGAGCTGAAGGCACGAAACATGATTTAATCTGACGTCTTACAAAGAGTCAAACTTTTTTTATCTTTCATTTCTCAAATCAGATAAGCAGGGACAGATACCGCCCATTGAACGATTTGAAAGCACTATAAACTTATACTCATGGTTAGACTCTACAGTTATTTCGGGCTTTGCTGCCTTCTTTTACTAAGCGCGCTAAGTGCTGAAGCCCAGCGATTAATGGGAATAAAGGTTACCACCCCTACCATTTGCTATGCTCACACTGAGGACAATCCGTGCACAATTCCTCCGCCTGAAGAATTTATGAAAATGCTGGGGGGTAATCGCACCAAAACAGCAACCATTGAAATTAACTATAATCCGGGCTTTACTCCTGCTGCTACTGCTGCTTTCGATTATGCCATTGGTATCTGGGAATCTCTGATCGATTCACCCGTTCCGATAAAAATCGATGCATATTGGTCATCCCTTAACCCTGGAGTATTGGGAGGTGCCTTGTACACTGCTGCCTATGCCAACTTTGATGGCGCACAGAAACTTAATGTATTCTATCCTGTTGCAATGGCCGAAAAGATTGCCGGACGGAACTTAAACGGTGACAATCCCGATATTTTTATTCAGTTTAACAATACTGCTGCATGGCACTATGATCCAACCACAACTCCCTTTCCAGGTCTTTATGACTTGGCCACCGTTGTTCTTCATGAAATTGGTCATGGTCTTGGCTTTGCAGGCACTTTTAACGCAACCGGTAGCCAAGGATCGGTTGGATTACAATCAACAGGTGTTCCTATTATTTATGATGTTCCGGTAGAAAACTTCAGTGGCGAAAATCTTATTCAAAATTTTGCATCTCCTTCAACAGCACTGGGCAGCCAACTCGTGAGTTCCGATATTTTTTTCAACTCCGCATCTGCTCCTCGAGCAAAACTATATGCGCCCTTTGAATTCAACAGAGGGTCTAGTATCAGTCATCTTGACGAGTCAACTTTTAATGGCACACCAAATGCACTCATGACACCCCAGGTTGCACCTCAGGAACAAATCCATTCTCCCGGGCTGGCCTGGGAAATGTTGAAAGACCTCGGGTGGGAAATTGTAAAAATTAATCACCAGCGATTAACCGACACCGAAGATCTGGTGGGACCGTATGAAGTTACCGCTACTATTTTTGCCGACAACGGCTTTGATGCATCAAGCCTGAAACTGAATTACACGACCAATGGTACTGATTTTACTGAAGTTGACATGACCCCTACCGGAGTTCCCAACGAATTCTCTGCATCGATTCCGTCTAGCGGAGCCACCCAGGAGTATGGATACTTTATATCAGTAGATGATACCAATGGAAGACAATTTGTAAATCCTGGCAAGATTGTCCGAAAACTTAACACCGAACTTCAGAATATCTTTGTTTTCTCTGCCGGCCCCGATACTAAACCACCTGTGATTACACACTCAGCCAAGCCATTCATGCTCGAAGGTGAAACATCACTTCCACTTGAGGCAAGGGTAACAGACAATATTGGTATAGCTTCAGTTGTACTTGAATATTCCGTTAACGGAGTTTCGCAAACCAACCAGAATTTCGTTCTGCAAGCTCCTGAGGTTGATTCGATTTATTTGACAACAATCAATTTTGGCGCAGGGGTATCCAACGGTGATGTGATTGCTTATCGAATAGTAGCCACCGATAATTCATCCAACAGCAACGCTCGTACAGTGCCTGCCACCGGTTTCTTTACCCTCAATGTAGTAGGCCTCGAACCAACACAAGATTCGTACGCTAATGATTTCAACACACCATCAAACGACTTCTTCGGAAACGGATTCAGCATAACACAACCTGCAGAATTCAATGATGGGGCCATTCATTCTGATCACCCCTATCCGGAAGGTAATACTTTTCCAAACCAGGAGATCAATTTAATCTATCAGTTAAAAATTCCTATTCGGGTAAAAGCCAGCGAAGCAACCGTTGTATTCGATGAAATAGTGTTGGTGGAACCCGGTGAACCCGGAACGGTTTTTGGAAATCAGGAGTTCTGGGACTACGTAATCGTTGAAGGCTCTAAAGATGGTGGACTAACCTGGATTCCTATTGCAAATGGCTACGATTCACGTGACAATAGTGCCTGGCTTGCCCGGTACAACAGCGCCATATCCGGAAATAATTCTACTGCTGTGGGGGATCCAACATTATACAGAACCCGAACACTTGACTTGCGGACTAAATTTAGTACTAATGATGAGGTTGTTCTTCGCTTCCGTTTGTACAGCGATCCCTTCGCTGCCGGGTGGGGATGGGCCATAGACAATTTGAAAATTCAAATTGATGACAATCCTCCAACCGTGCTGCATGATCATATTGACTACCTGACTGACAATGCAGACGAGTTAAAAATTATTGCCAAAGCAACGGATGCCAGCGGAATTGAGGCGTTGAAAATAGAATACAAGGTGAATGGGGGCACCGTTGAAGAAGTGAACTTTATTGTTAACCCACCCGCAAGCCAATATGAATTCTCGTTAACTGGCTTGGCCGTATTATCACCGGGCGATCGAATTGAATACCGGATCGTTGCCCTCGATAGTGTTGGCAATGAAGGTTTCTTTCCCCCTTCCGGAGATTTTATTCTAGTGCCCATCGTGGCATTTGGCTCCCCAATTGGAACTTACGCGAACAATTTCAATTCGTCATCCTCCGATTTCGTTGGCAACTTTTTCAGCATTGCACAACCCAGTGGATTCAACAATGGCGCTATCCATTCTGCACACTTCTATCCAAACGGAATTGGTCTGGATAAAACCTCCTCGTTCAGTTATACACTCACCAAACCCATAACCATCTCAGCTTCCAACTCACTCATTCGCTTTGATGAAATCGTAATTGTTGAGGGGCATGGATCCGGTGTTGTGTTCGGCAACCCAGCTTTTAAAGATTATGTCATCGTTGAAGGCTCAAAAGATGGTGGAGCAACCTGGAGCAGGCTTTTGGATGGCTACGACATTGTTGGAGGTTTGCAAGTGTGGAGCAATACCTTTTTTTCAGGAGGTAATGGAAATTCGGAAATGTTTCGTACGCGAACTTTTGACTTGAAAGCGAATGGAAACTTCCAATCTGGCAATCAGGTTATTCTACGGTTCAGACTATTTGCCGATGAATCCATTAATGGGTGGGGATGGGCGATTGATAATCTGTTTATACAAGATCCGGTAACATCCATTGAAGTTGCTTCATCCTCCTTCAGTATTTATCCTAACCCCTTAACGGGACAATTCCTTACCCTAAAAGCAGAGCAGATAAGCTTCAGTTCAGCGGAGGTTGAATTGATTTCCCCGCATGGCCAATCCCTTATTCAAACTTCACTGAACATATCGGATGGAAAAATTAACCAGCAGATTGATTTACAGGAACTTCCTCCCGGCATGTACCTGATGCGGGTCATAACCGATAGAGGTGATAAGATTCTCCGGAAAATCATCAAAACCAACTAAATCAAAAACCCTGACCAATCGTCAGGGTTTTTTAATTCAATCCCTTTGTGCCTTACGGGGCGCGTCCTATTTTTGCGACAATTTATCCATACCCATCCACTAACATGCCAAGAGATAGAAGTATTCGTTCGGTTCTGATCATCGGTAGCGGTCCAATCATAATCGGACAAGCTTGTGAATTTGACTATTCAGGGTCGCAGGCTTCACGTTCGCTGCGCGAAGAAGGAATTGAAGTGGTGTTGATTAACTCCAATCCGGCCACCATCATGACCGACAAGGTGACAGCCGATCATGTTTACCTCAAGCCCTTGACAAAAAAGTCGATACGCGAAATATTAGAGAAACATAATATCGATGCCGTACTGCCTACCATGGGTGGTCAAACTGCGCTAAACCTGTGCATCGAATGCGATAAAGCAGGTATCTGGCAACACTTTGGCGTTCGGATAATTGGGGTAGACATTAAAGCCATTGAAACCACGGAAGACCGTGAAAAATTCAGGCTTAAAATGCTGGAACTTGGTGTTGGAGTTTGCAAGGGTTCAACGGCCACATCGTTTTTACAAGGAAAAGAAATTGCTCAGGAAATAGGATTCCCGCTGGTGATTCGTCCTTCCTTTACCTTGGGCGGAACCGGGGGCGGATTTGTGAATAAACCGGAAGAGTTTGATGAAGCGCTCAATCGTGGGCTACATGCGTCCCCTATTCACGAAGTATTGGTGGAGCAAAGCATTATGGGGTGGAAAGAATATGAGTTGGAATTGCTCCGCGATGGTAAAGGCAACGTCATCATCATCTGTTCCATTGAGAACTTCGACCCGATGGGTGTACACACCGGTGACTCGATAACCGTTGCCCCCGCAATGACGCTACCGGATACAGTCTATCAGCACATGCGCGACCTGGCCATTAAAATGATGAATGGTATCGGGCAGTTTGCCGGAGGCTGTAATGTGCAGTTTGCTGTTAATCCTGAGAATGATGATATCATCGGAATTGAGATAAACCCGCGCGTTTCGCGCTCATCAGCATTAGCTTCAAAAGCTACAGGTTACCCGATTGCTAAAGTAGCCGCAAAGCTTGCCATCGGTTATAATCTCGATGAACTGAAAAACGCCATTACCGGAACAACTACCGCTTATTTCGAGCCTGCCTTGGATTATGTTATCGTGAAAATTCCACGGTGGAACTTTGATAAATTTCAAGGCGCCAACCGCAAGCTTGGCCTTCAGATGAAATCGGTTGGTGAAGTAATGGGCATCGGAAGAAATTTTCAGGAAGCGTTACAAAAAGCATGTCAATCGCTGGAGATAAGACGTAATGGCCTGGGTGCCGATGGAAAAGAAAATACTAACCGGGATGAATTGATGTATAGCCTGGAAAACCCGAGCTGGAACCGTCTCTTTCATCTTTACGATGCCATGAAACTTGGCATTTCGATGAAAACTATCCTAAACCTCACAAAAATTGACAAATGGTTTTTGGAGCAAATCTGGGAGCTGGTAGAAACTGAACGCGAAATCGAAAAATACGAGCTGGATAAATTACCGGTTGATTTAATGCGCAAAGCCAAAGAAAAAGGTTTTGCCGACCGCCAGATTGCGCACATACTGAATTGCCTAGAGAGTGAAGTGCATGAGAAGCGGAAAGAAATGGGCATCAAACGGGTGTACAAACTGGTTGACACGTGTGCTGCAGAGTTTGAAGCCAATACGCCATACTACTACTCTACTTTTGATACAGAAAACGAGTCCATCGTTTCTGATAAAAAGAAAATCATAGTGTTGGGATCGGGGCCGAATCGTATCGGCCAAGGTATTGAGTTCGACTATTCATGTGTACACGGTGTGCTGGCCACAAAAGAATGCGGCTATGAGGCCATCATGATAAATTGTAACCCTGAGACCGTATCCACTGATTTTGATATTGCGAACAAACTATATTTTGAGCCGGTATTTTGGGAGCATCTTTGGGATATTATCCAACACGAAAAGCCCGAAGGCGTGATCGTTCAACTGGGGGGACAAACCGCGTTGAAGCTTGCAGAGAAACTGCACAAGTATGGTGTAAAAATTATCGGAACCTCATTCGAAGCACTTGACCTGGCAGAGGATCGCGGAAGTTTCTCAACACTTTTAAAAGAACTGAACATCCCTTACCCGGAGTTTGGTGTGGCTACCAATGCCGATGAAGCACTTGAGGTTTCAAAAACCATCGGCTTTCCATTGCTTGTACGTCCTTCCTATGTATTGGGCGGACAAAGCATGAAAATCGTAATCAACGAAAAAGAACTTGAAAATCATGTGATTGATATCTGGAAGAACCTTCCGGAAAATAAAGTGCTCCTCGACCATTTCCTTGACGGAGCCATAGAAGCCGAAGCCGATGCCATTTGCGATGGCGAAGATGTTTACATCATCGGAGTAATGCAGCACATCGAGCCAGCCGGTATTCATTCAGGAGATTCGTATGCCGTATTGCCGCCCTACAACTTGGGTGATTTTGTGATGAAGCAAATTGAAACCTATACCCACCGGATTGCCCTGGCATTGAAAACCGTTGGATTGATAAACATTCAATTTGCCGTGAAGAATGACAAGGTGTATATCATTGAAGCCAATCCGCGCGCATCACGCACTGTGCCTTTCATCTGTAAAGCGTATGACGAGCCGTATGTAAACTACGCTACAAAAGTTATGTTGGGCGAAAAGAAAATAAAAGACTTCAAGTTTCGTCCTACCAAAAAAGGATATGCCATAAAAGAACCCGTGTTTTCATTTAGCAAGTTCCCAGATGTAAATAAAGAACTCGGGCCTGAAATGAAATCGACCGGAGAGGCAATTTATTTCATTGACGACCTGATGGATGACTATTTTCTGAAGATTTACAGTGAACGTAATTTGTATCTTAGCCGTTAATAGAAGCATTAATCCCATTGCATGTTCAGAATTATCCTCCTGTTTGTTCTGATTTTCTATGTCCTGTACAAATTGGGGCTATTCCGCATTTTTATTGCCGGTGCGCGTCAGGGGTATGAAAACCCCGAATCGATAAACCGTAAACCCCCGGGCAGTAATGTGAACATCGACAACCCTCCCCCTAAGCGAAAAGGGGACTTCAAGGGCGGAGAATATGTGGATTATGAGGAGGTGAAATAACTGTGAACATTCATTTTTATAAATACCAGGCTACGGGCAACGATTTCATTCTGATTGATAATCGTGATGGAGAACTTTCACTAAACACGGATCAGATTAAAAAACTATGCGACCGGAGGTTTGGTATCGGTGCCGATGGGCTCATCCTGATTGAAAAAGATCCCGCTGAAACATTTAACCTTATCTACTACAACAGCGATGGATCGCAAAGCTTGTGTGGCAATGGCAGTCGGGCAGCAACCAATTTTGCGGCTTACCTGGGCATGTTCAAATCAAAAGCCAGCTTTATGGCCTACGATGGTGTGCATGATGCTGAATTGCTCAATGCCGATGTTGTTCGGTTACGCATGAACAACGTCAACAGCATTCAATCTTTTGATCAGGATATTTATTTGAATACCGGGTCACCTCACTTTATACGCTACGTCAACAATCTCGATCACCATCCTGTAGTTGAAGAAGGAAGAAAAATCCGCTACAGCGAACAGTTTGCTTCACAAAACGGCACGAATGTAAATTTCGTTGAACGGTTGCCCGATAACACCATTTACGTTCGAACCTATGAACGTGGAGTAGAAAACGAAACCCTATCGTGTGGGACCGGGGTTACTGCCGCAGCATTAGCCGCCTCACGTGCAGGCTATACGTCACCGGTTAAAGTGAAAACCCTTGGCGGAGAGCTTTCCGTTGAATTCAAATCCGGACAGGCAGGCGCATTTACCGACATTTACCTCATCGGACCTGCCAAAATGGTATTTCAGGGCGATTTGGTGCTATAATTGCGTTCCCCCCGGCACCTGTCGGGTAGACATGTCTGAAAAACAAATTAACTTTGACGCTCTTTTGTTCATCGGGTGATTCCGTGAACACGAACTATTGATTTTCTATGCTACAATTCATCGCTAAAATTTTCGGTACCAAGTCAGAAAAGGATATAAAGCGCATTATGCCCCTGGTGGAGCAAACCAAGCTGGAGGAAAGTAAGCTTGGCACACTTACCCACGATCAATTGCGCCAACAAACCCAGAAAGTACAACAAACGATCAATGAATTTCTTAAAGCCATTGATGATAACCTGGCTTCGCTCCACCATCAAATTGAATCCAATCCGGAACTGGACATAACTGAAAAAGAATCCATCTTCAGCCAGATTGATAAACTGGAAGAAGATCGCAATAAGGAATTAGAGAAAGTGCTGCTAAATGTTCTACCGAAAGCTTTTGCCATTATTCGTGAAACTGCCAGGCGATTTAAGGAGAACAACATCATTGAAGTAACTGCCAACGACATCGATCGTGAATTTGCTGCCCGGTTTCAACATGTAAAAATTGAAGGCGATAAGGCGTTATGGCACAACCAATGGATAGCGGCCGGCAACCTCATTACCTGGGATATGGTGCATTACGATGTACAGATTATCGGTGGTATTGTGTTGCACGAAGGTAAAATTTCCGAAATGGCTACCGGTGAAGGAAAAACATTGGTGGCAACTTTTCCGGCATTCCTCAACGCACTTGCCCGAAGAGGTGTGCATATAGTGACGGTAAATAATTACCTGTCTGTTCGCGACAGCGAATGGATGGGGCCACTTTTTCAATTCCATGGTCTGCGGGTAGACTGTGTTGATAAACACGAACCAAATTCCATCGCCAGGAGAAATGCTTACCTGGCCGATATTACTTACGGAACCAACAACGAATTTGGCTTCGACTACCTGCGCGATAATATGGCGCGCGATCCGCATGAACTCGTGCAACGCGGCCACCACTATGCTATGGTGGATGAGGTGGACAGTGTGTTGATTGATGAAGCACGTACGCCATTAATTATCTCCGGCCCAATTCCAAAAGGCGATGAACACGAGTTTTATGATTTGAAGCCCCGGATTTTTAAACTGGTTGAAGCCCAGAAAAAATTAGTGGGCGAATACCTGATTCAAGCGAAAAAACAAATTGCTGAAGGCAACGATAAAGATGGTGGCCTCGCATTATTTCGTGCCTTCCGGGGATTGCCGAAAAGCAAACCCCTCATTAAATACCTGAGTGAAACGGGCATCAAAGGCATCCTGCAAAAAACTGAAAACTTTTACCTGCAGGACAACAAGCGCAACATGCCCGAGGCCGACAAGCCGTTGTTTTTTATTATCGATGAAAAAGATAACAGTGTTGATCTGACTGAAAAAGGAATTGATTTGATTACCAAAGAAGGTGAGGATTCAAAATTTTTCATCCTGCCTGAAATCGGAACCGAGTTAACTAAAATTGAAAATGACACTTCACTTAGCGAAGTCGATCTTTTCCAGAAAAAAGAAGAAGTTATCCGCGATTATCGTACCAAATCGCAACGCATTCACAGCGTAAACCAATTATTAAAAGCGTACACACTTTTTGAGAAGGATACTGAATACATCATTGTTGATGGCAAAGTAAAAATTGTTGATGAACAAACCGGCCGGGTACTGGATGGCAGGCGTTACTCCGATGGTTTGCACCAAGCCATTGAAGCCAAGGAAAATGTGAAGGTTGAAGATGCAACCCAAACCTACGCTACCATCACCTTGCAAAATTATTTTCGGATGTACCACAAGCTGGCCGGTATGACGGGTACTGCAGAGACTGAGGCGGGCGAATTCTGGGACATCTACAAACTCGATGTTGTATCCATACCCACCAACAAGGCTGTAACCCGTAAGGATGATGATGACCTTGTATACAAAACCGTACGTGAAAAGTTCAATGCTGTTGCGGATGAGATTGTGAAACTTACCCAGCAAGGCAGACCGGTATTGGTGGGAACAACCTCTGTTGAAATTTCAGAATTGATGAGTCGTATGCTCCAGATACGGAAAATTAATCACCAGGTACTTAACGCCAAGCAACACCAGCGCGAAGCCGATATTGTTGCCGAAGCCGGTAAGCCGGGCACGGTTACCATTGCCACCAACATGGCTGGTCGTGGTACGGATATTAAGCTTACGCCCGAATCACGGGCAGCCGGTGGATTGGCCATCATTGGTACGGAGCGTCATGAATCGCGAAGGGTTGACCGCCAGTTGCGTGGACGTTCTGGTCGTCAGGGCGATCCAGGTACTTCACAATTCTACGTTTCGTTGGAAGATAACCTGATGCGCTTGTTCATGCCGGAACGCATTGCGCGCATTATGGACCGGCTGGGCTTGAAAGAGGGTGAAGTGATTCAGCATTCCATGGTAACAAGCTCTATTGAGCGTGCCCAGAAAAAAGTTGAAGAAAATAACTTTGGCATACGCAAGCGCTTGCTGGAGTACGACAACGTAATGAACTCACAGCGTGAGGTTATTTACAAACGCAGAAAAAATGCCCTGTTTGGTGAACGTCTGGAATTGGACATCCTGAATATGCTTAACGACACCAGCGAAGACCTGGTAGCCAATGCAAAAAATGCCAATGACTACGAGAGCCTTCGGTTGAATGCCTTGGGCATTCTGGGTCTTGATTATGAAATTTCAAAAGACGACTTCGAAAAGCTTGATGAAGGCAAACTTGCATACGATCTGTATAACAAAGCATTGGATCATTATCGCAAGAAAAACAAAATGGTAGCCGAAAAAGCTTTTCCGGTTATTAAAGAAATTTACAAAACACGGGGGGCTACAATTGAAAACATACTGGTTCCTTTTACCGATGGAAGCAAAAACATAGGTGTGGTTGCCAACCTGAAAAAATCGGTTGAAACACAAAATTCGGAGTTGGTTAAATCCATGGAAAAGATGATCACCCTGGCAATTATTGATCAGTTGTGGAAGGAGCATCTTCGCGATATGGACGACTTAAAGCAATCGGTGCAAACCGCAGTGTATGAACAGAAGGATCCATTATTAATTTATAAGTTTGAGGGATTCGAGCTGTTTAAGCGGTTTATCGCAAAAGTGAATGAAGAGACTATTTCATTTTTGATGAAGGCTGATATTCCATCACAGGATCCGAATCAGGTGGAAGAAGCCCGTAGCCGCGGAAGACAACGCTTCAACGAGCAAAAAGATGAATCGCGCTCATTACTCAGTGGCGAAGGTCAGCAGGCCAATCCTACCGGCAGGCCACCGCAGGAAAAAGTAATGCCGGTACGGTCAGAAAAAGTAGCCAACCGGAATGATAAAGTTTCGGTACAATATACTGATGGGCGCGTTTTGCGCGATGTGAAATACAAGAAGGTTGAGGATGATGTTTTAAATAACCGTTGTATAATTATTGACTGATGATAAGAATACTGCTTCCGGTTTTGTTGGTGATGATTGTTGTGATGGAAAGTTGCAAGCCTGCACAAACAACAACATCGCGCTCGCAAGGTGGTAAATACCATGAAGATCTTTCATCGTTACGCCCGGCTGTAAAAGAATCGGGTTCAGTTGATTCATCCAAAAACAATTTCACGCCACGCGATCCGAAGGCCTACATGGAACCCCGCTATACTGTGAATGCCCAGCTTGATGCCGTGCTCGACAGTATTGATCGCATTAACCTTACCCGCAGGTTTGTTGAAGGCTTTACCATCCAGGTTTATGCCGGGCAAAAACGTGAAGATGCCTTAAGCGTGAGAAAAGATATGACTATCTACCTGCCCAAAATAGACAGTGAAGTGCAGTATGTTCAACCCAATTTCAGGGTAAAAGCCGGGCGTTATCTCAATCGGCTGGAAGCTCAAAAAGACTACCACCTGATCCGTCAGTATTTCCCTAACGCGATCATTATTCCGGATAAAATTGCGATTAATTGATTCCTAAGTTTTGCCAGCGGGGACAAGCCTGATCATTTATCTTACTGGCTTATTTGTATTTTTGATTCATGATGGATCTTCTTGCAAAAATCAAAACCCTTTCTGAACAGTATGCCCCGGAAGTGGTGAACATGCGCAGGCATATTCACTCCAACCCGGAATTGTCGTATGAAGAATACAACACCGCCAGCTATGTTGCTGCGCAATTGAAATCCTTTGGATTAAATCCAACCGAAAAAATTGCAACCACCGGACTTGTGGTTGAAATAAAAGGCAGAAATCCAGGCAAAAAAATTATCGCCTTGCGCGCGGATATGGATGCTCTTCCCATTGAAGAAGCGAACGATGTTCCCTACCGGTCAAAAAATCCGGGTGTTATGCATGCCTGCGGACACGATGTACACACGTCATCGTTGTTGGGCACTGCGAAAATACTGCATCAAATTGCCGATGAATTTGAAGGCACCGTTCGCCTGATCTTTCAACCGGGTGAAGAGAAAAACCCGGGAGGCGCATCGTACATGATAAAAGATGGTGTGTTGAAAAATCCGGAGCCCAGTTCCATTATCGGGCAACATGTATTCCCGCTTCTACCAGTAGGCAAAATCGGTTTCCGTGAAGGCATGTATATGGCCAGCAGTGATGAAATTTTTTTACGGGTTATCGGAAAGGGTGGTCATGGTGCTGCACCTGAACTCTGTATTGATCCGGTGGTTATCGCCTCTCACATCATCCTTGCATTGCAGCAGATTGTTAGCCGCAATGCATCACCACGACAACCTACCGTACTAACTTTTGGTAAAATTTCGGGAGAAGGCGCCACCAACATTATACCTAACGAAGTAAACATTTCCGGTACCTTTCGCGCCATGGATGAAAACTGGCGAAAAGATGGGTTAAACAAAATCAAGAAAATGGCCGAAACGCTGGCCGAAAGCATGGGTGGAAAGTGTGAAGTAGAAATATCACACGGTTACCCCTGCCTGCTGAACGATGCTGCTGTAACTCAACGCATTCGCAAAGCGGCCGAAGCATATGTTGGAAAGGAAAATGTAGTTGACCTTGATATTACGTTAGGCAGCGAAGACTTTGCTTACTACTCACAAGTTGTGCCCGCATCTTTTTACCGGTTAGGCACCCGCAATGAAAGCAAAGGAATAACCTCATACGTGCATACGCCCACTTTTAATATCGATGAAGATGCCTTGGCCATCGGCCCCGGACTGATGGCGTGGATGGCTGTACAAGAGTTAAGTTATTAGCTTTCATAATTAAGATTTTGCTGCATACATTTAGGTAAAAGCCTTCCAATGTTGGAGCCGAACACACCTTCACCAGAACATTCTCCATCGCACACGGTAAACTGGAGCCGAGTGAGAACAGTTCTCTATATCATCGGCACACTGGTTCTTTTTGTGTTTGCGCTGGATTTAATGATCACCTCGCTGCAAAACCTAAGTGGAACGGCCGCTGAAGCTATTTTACTGGCAACCTCCAATCCGTTCACTGCGCTATTTATTGGGCTGCTCATCACAGCCATGATTCAAAGCAGTTCAACGGCCACCAGCATGGTTGTTGCGCTGGTTGCTTCCGGCTCAGTTACCTTCGAAAGCGCCATCCCCATGATTATGGGGGCCAATGTAGGCACCACCATTACCAGCACCATTGTATCGCTCGGCTTCATCAACAAGAAAAAAGAATTCAGGCGTGCTATCGCTGCCGGTACTTATCACGACTTTTTCAATATCCTTACTGTGTCTATTCTCTTTCCATTAGAATATTTCAATGGGTTTCTTTCCAATCTTGCGTTATGGCTTTCGCAAAACTTTTTTTCATTCGAACCAACTTCATCGTCAACCAGACTTTCACCCCTTTGGACTGGCGCAAATCCAATCATTAATTTTCTGGTCGAGTCCATACCCAGCGGATTTCTGCTTGCATTGATTTCGTTTGCACTGTTGTTCATTTCCATTCTGCTTTTCAGGCGGTTGATTTCCGGTTTGCTCATGGCCAGTTCTCCTGAAAAATTCAGCCGGTTTTTTTTCAAAAGCACATTGAAATCCTTCTTCTGGGGGTTAATCACAACAGGCGCCATCCGCTCAAGCACCATTACCACATCCGTGGTTGTTCCGATTGTTGCGCAAAAAATTATCAG
The DNA here is from genome assembly GCA_019638255.1 of Cyclobacteriaceae bacterium. Lineage (GTDB taxonomy): Bacteria > Bacteroidota > Bacteroidia > Cytophagales > Cyclobacteriaceae > UBA2336. Next base: position 141,310 of record JAHBUD010000001.1, read on the forward strand.
CCTGCGCAAAGCAGTGCCCTTTATTCTAGGAGCTAACATGGGCACCACGGTTACTGCCATCATTGCCGCTACACTAGGCACCAATTCTTCGAGCGCTATTAATATTGCACTTGCTCATTTTCTGTTTAACCTTATCGGTGTCCTGGTTTTCTATCCGGTTCCAATACTTCGTAGTGTACCCATGGCCATGGCCAATGGTTTGGGCAGGCTTACCATTCGTTACCGGTTGGCCGGATTTGTTTACATTCTCGTGATTTTCTTCTTCATTCCTTTTTCGCTGATCTACTTGAATAAAGATTCAACGGAAGTACTGGAGCTAAACTATCAGAAAAAAGATTTCACAACCGGTGATGAAACTTCGTACCGCATTGTTTCAAAACAACAGATAAGGAGTCAGAGTGGGCAGTGGCTGGTGTACAGACGCAACACCATTGATCCGGATGAAATTTTTCCGGTGTACAAAAAGAATAACGTGCTGTTCATCAATAAGGAAATGGTTATGTTCAAAGACCCAGGATTTTGCTGGGATGGCGAAAACAAAGAAGGCAAGTATCAGCTTTGCGTAAAAGAAGTACTTCCGACCTTTACGGTAAACGAGGCGTTACAATTTGACTCCGTGTATGTTTACACGCAGCGTTACTACAATAATCCCGATTCGGTAGAAAGTACCCTCTACGTGAGTTCTATTTACCCCATTGTGCTGCAAACCACCCGGCAGGAAAAAAGCGTTGTGGTAGAAACCCGAAAAATTAGCGCTTTCACGCGGAAATAAGCATTTTTTCCATGCATTTAAAGTTGCCATCTTTGGCTAACTTTCGGTTAATTATAGTGTGTAATGATTAAAGAGACGTTGCTAAGATTCTTCAAGTTGGATGGGTTCATCAACCATCTTTCGGAGTACGTTGAAACCCGCATTGAACTGCTCAAATATGAGTTGAAGGAAGACATAGCGCGTGCTATGGCTAAAATTGCCATTGCCGCACTGATTGTACTTTTTCTTACGCTGTTCATCATCTTCATCAGCGTTGCCGTGGCGTATGTGCTGGCGGAGTCTGTAGGAACCTACGGAGGCTTTGGAATAGTCGGTGGGGTTTACTTTTTACTGATGTTACTCATCATCATTTTTCGCGATAACATTAGCGCAAAACTGGAATCGGAAATAAAAAAATCATTTAAGCATAAACATCAAAACCATGAAGGGGATGGAAACGGATGATCTGATCAAAAGTCAACTGAAACAAAAAGCAGATCAACAGCGGCAGGAAATTGAAACTGAACTGCACGAAATTACTGACCGCACCGAAAAAGCGATCACCAATGCATTGGTTATTGGAGGGGCTCTTGCCCTAACCTATTTCCTGGTGCGTGGATTGTCTTCATCCAAAAAAAGCAAAACCCGTAAAACAAAAGCGAAGGCCAAGGCCGCACAGGATGTTGAAGGAGAGGAAGAAGATGTGGTGTATGAAGAAAGTGGATCTTCAAAAATATTCAGCCAGATAGGAACCGCCATCGCCACCCAAGCCACCGTAGTGCTGCTCGACCTGGCTAAAGAAAAACTGATGGAATATTTACAGGCGCAGGCTCAAAAGAAAGCAGATGAGAATTCTTGATGCACTGAAAGAAAACCAACAGCAAGGCAAAAAATCCATCGCGGTTTTGATCGATCCGGATAAAGTGGGCGATGCCACTGCCTTGCAACACCTTATTAACCTAGCCAGTGAAAATTGCATTGATTATTTTTTTGTGGGCGGTAGCCTGGTTACAACCACCAACCTTTCAGAAATTGTTCAACAGATCAAACAAAGTGTAAACCTGCCGGTGATTTTGTTTCCCGGTAACTCCATACAAATTGAACCTTCAGCCGATGGCATTTTGTTTTTATCACTCATCTCCGGGCGCAACCCTGAGTTGCTGATCGGTCAGCATGTGGTAGCCGCACCCATTGTGCGCAACACCCGGCTGGAAGTGCTGCCTACCGGGTATATGCTCATCAGCTCAGGCCGCACCACTTCGGTGGCCTACATCAGCAATACTACACCCATTCCAGATGATAAATATTCCCTGGCCGCCTGCACAGCCATGGCCGGTGAAATGCTTGGCCTGCAACTGATGTACCTCGATGCCGGCAGCGGTGCTGAAAAGGAAATCAGCGCCCGCATGATCAGCGCGGTGCGCAAGGCTATACACACACCGTTAATTGTTGGCGGGGGCATCAACACCCCGTTAAAAGCACTGACAGCATTGGAGGCCGGTGCCGACATGATTGTGATTGGCAACGCCTTGGAGAAAGATCCCAACCTGCTCATTGAAATTACCGATAAGGTGTATGAGTGGAACCAGAGTGTGGCGGGGGGTGGTAGGTAAAAATATGGTCAAGAATGCAACTAAATGGATATTCCAAAATTTGACGAGACATTTATCCCAATCCTTGAAGTCTTAAAATCTGGTAAAGTTTATAAGACAAGAGAACCGATTGAGGAGGTGAAGTCAAAATTCCATTCTCAGCCGTTGCTGGTTTTTTTCACCAACAACGCATTTGAAACATACTCATTGTAAGCGGTCCCAAAATTATTGGCGGTGCATCAAGTGGTGTCGATGAAATGGTTCGGGTTGGTAGGGAAAAGGGCAAACTTATCTTTTCGGATATTTCAGAAATTTCCACCATGCTGTAAAAAACCAAAGCAATGGTCAGTTGTTTTTACGCATGATCTAAAATAAAAATTACCAGAATGCGACTTTAACGATAAATCATCCCCAATACGTACCCTACAGTTGAAAACACTTAAAAAAACACTTATCGTGACCGTTTTACTCATAGCAAGCCTGGTGGTAGTTCTGGTATTAACTGCCTTTCTGTTCATTCGTTTCAGTCCGCAGTTTGGGGGTAAACCCACGGCCGAACAGGTTCAGGTATTTGAAAATTCAGGCCACTATGAAAATGGAATTTTCGTAAATGAAATTCCTACATCCATGGAAATGGGGTTTGGCAAAGTCATGTCGATCTTAAAAGATTATGTAGTGGGTGTTCCCAATCAAACACCAAAAACGCCACTGCCGGTTTTGCCGGTTGATTCACTAACGATCGCACACAAACCCGATACGCTTACCCGACTAACCTGGTTTGGGCACTCCTCTTTCCTGTTGGAAATCAATGGAAAAAATATTCTAATTGATCCGATGTTTGGTCCAACGCCATCACCGCACCCTTGGTTAGGCAAAAGTCGTTTTACGCAGGGCTTGCCCATTGCCATTGAAAAGCTTCCGCACATTGATGCCGTTATTTATTCGCACGATCATTATGATCACCTGGATTATGAATCGGTGCAAAAACTCAAGGAAAAAGTAGGTAAATTTTACACACCACTTGGGGTTGGCGCTCATCTTCGTGAGTGGGGAGTTTCTCCAACTCATATTCATGAACTCAATTGGTGGGAAGAAATAAAACACGAGGAACTGACATTTGTGTGCGCACCCGCCCGTCACTTTTCAGGTAGAGCATTTGGCGATCGGTTCGCCACGTTGTGGGCATCGTGGATCATTCAAAGCAACCACCAAAATATTTTCTTCAGTGGCGACAGCGGGTATGGCCCTCACTTTAAAACCATTGGTGAGAAGTATGGTCCGTTTGATTTTGCCATGATGGAGTGCGGACAATATGATGCCCGCTGGGCCAACATTCACATGATGCCGGAGGAAACGGCCCAGGCAGCGGTTGATGTGAAGGCTAACGTAATGATGCCCATTCACTGGGGTACCTTTGTGCTGGCACTTCATACCTGGAAAGATCCGATTGAACGGGTGACCAGAAAAGCAGCGGAACTCAACATGCCGGTTGCCACACCCCGCATTGGTGAACCCATTGTACTCAATCACCCGGAAATGCCCTCAAGAAAATGGTGGGAAGAAATTGAATAGTTCATAGATTGTAATATGAACCAACAGCCCCGCATTGTAACCCTTAGCGAAAAGAAACTGATCGGCACGCACATCACCACCAGTTTGGTGAACAACCGAATCGGTGAACTCTGGCGCAGCTTCATGCCACAGCGGAAACACATTAGCAACTCCGTTTCTGCTGATCTCTTTTCACTTTCGGTATACGATCCCGAATATTTTAAAGCCTTTAATCCCGCACGTGAATTTGAGAAATGGGCGTTAATGGAAGTAACTGATTTCAGCAATGTTCCATCAGGTATGGAAACCTTTACGCTACCCGGTGGTGCATATGCTGTTTTTGTGCACAAAGGTTCGCACGAAGATGTGCGCACATTTCAATACATTTTCTCCATGTGGCTTCCGCAAGCGTCTTATCTGTTGGATAATCGGCCGCACTTTGAATTACTTGGCAGTAAATACAAACAAGGTTCACCGGATTCAGAAGAAGAAATCTGGGTTCCGGTAAAACCTAAAAGGTAAAACCGAGTCAAATCATTATTCTTTATCATCATAATACCGATCCACAATATGCTGACTGATCATCCGGTAAAGTTCAGCCAGCTTCGGATCATCCTCTAAAAATTGCATATGATTATCCAGCGTTTCAAAATCACCACGTCTCGCGGGGCCGGTTTGTGCCAGTGCAGGTCCAATTGTTAGACTCTTGTTGATGGTTTCGGCAATCAAGGGTTTTAGCCAAACGAAATCCAGGTCGTGCTGCCCAGCAATATCGGTGGAAAGCCGTAACATATGATTGGTGAAATTGGAGGCAAACACGGCTGCCACATGCAACGCCCTGCGCGAAGATGAATCAATGGTGTGTACGTGCTTGCTAATGGCCTTTCCCATTTTGTAGAGCATGTTCTCCACCATCTTCAACTCACTTTCAATAAAAACAGGTATCTCCCTGAAATCCACCTTTCGGCTTTTGCTAAACGTTTGTAACGGATAAAACACACCGGTATCGGGTGTAGCGGCATAACCCAACCGGCTTAAGGGCTGGCTGCCGGAAGTGTGTACCAGGATTGCAGCATCGGGCAGAATGATCTCACGGGCAATATCTTCAATGGCATCATCCGCAACGGCTATAATAAAAATGGTGGATGTGCTGGTGGAAAAATCAAGTGAGGCTTTTACCTCCGCTTCATACAATCGCTCAACCAACGCAGCGGCAGGTGCTGGATTTCGGCTGTACACTTCACGCACCGGGTAACCGGCATTATCCAACGCAGGCGCCAGGTGCCACGCCAGATTTCCTGCTCCTGCAAACGATACCGAAACGCTCATGAAGATTAAAATTATACAATTACCTGATGTAAATCATCAGATCGCTGCTAACTTGTTCTTTACTTTGAAGTAATTAAACACTACTAAAATGTATCCCAAAATTTTATCTGCCCGCGATGCTGTTAAAGTGATTGAATCGGGAAATCGTGTATTCGTTCATGGCAGCGCGGCTACTCCTCAATTTCTTTTAAATGCACTGGCGAAACGTGCTCATGAACTTAAAAATGTAGAATTGGTTGCCGTGAGTACACTGGGCAACCTGGAACTGGCCAAGCCGGAGTATGCCGAGAGCTTCTACATCAACTCACTATTCGTTTCAGAAAATATACGGGCTGCGATTAACGATGGCCGCGGAAATTACATTCCGATTTTTCTAAGTGAAATCTCAAAACTGTTTGAAAAGAATATCCTTCCGTTGGATGTTGCCCTATTGCATGTTTCCCCTCCCGATAAGCACGGCTTGTGCTCGTTGGGTGTTTCGGTAGATGTGGCGCGGGCTGCCGCCAAGCATGCCAAATACATCATCGCCCAGGTTAACCCCAATATGCCGCGTACCCATGGCGATGGATTTATCAACATTCATCAAATCAACGCACTGGTTGAAACGGATGATAACCTGCCGGAAGTAAATTACGCTTCACAAATTACCGAGTGCGACCGCACCATTGGAAAATATGTTGCCGAACTGGTGGAAGACCGAAGCACGCTTCAAATGGGCATTGGTGCCATTCCGGATGCGGTGCTGGAGAGCCTCACACACTGCAAGGATTTAGGGGTGCATACAGAAATGTTCTCGAACGGGGTAATCGATCTGATGAAGAAGGGTGTGATCACCAACAAATACAAAAAGAAGCACCGCGGCAAAACCGTTACATCATTTGCCATCGGCTCACGCGATTTGTACACCTTTGTTGATGACAACCCCCAGTTTGCCTTCCTGGAAGCAGAGTATGTGAACGATGGGCGCATCATCCGCACAAACCCTAAAGTAGTAGCCATTAACAGCGCTATCGAAATTGACCTAACTGGTCAGGTGTGCGCAGATTCTATTGGAACTTACCAATACTCCGGTGTAGGCGGACAAATGGATTTCATTCGGGGGGCTTCCCTCTCCGAGGGTGGCAAACCCATTATTGCCATGGGTTCAGCAACCAAAAAGGGAGGTTCCAAAATTGTTCCCTTCCTGAAACAAGGTGCCGGTGTGGTAACTACCCGTGCGCACATGCATTATGTTGTAACTGAATATGGTGTTGCGTACTTGTACGGAAAGAATTTACGGCAGCGTGCGTATGAGTTGATGCGAATTGCCCATCCCGACCATCGGGAAGCACTGGAACAGGAAATCATTAAGCGATTCGGCAGTAACGTTTACGCCATGCAGTAATCAGGCTTCTACTTTGTAAAACTCAGCTAATTTCTCTACTGCAAAATCGATTTCTTCGGCAGTATTGTATTTACTGAAGGAGAACCGTACTGCTGCACGCATTGACTGTGGATACAATGCCCCTAATACATGCGAGCCCGTTGATGCTCCACTGGAACATGCGCTGCCCCCGGAAGCCGAGATGCCCTGCAGGTCTAGGTTAAACAATAACATGCTGCTGTCATCAGATTCCGGAAGGCTTACGTTCAACACGGTATAGAGGCTTCGATCAAGATTGGCTGAGTCGCCATTGAACAAAACGCCCGGAATATTTTCCTTGAGCTTCTCAATCATCCTTGACTTTAACGCTGTGACATAGCGTGTGTGCTCATCCATATCACGATAGGCAATTTCCAATGCCTTAGCCAAGCCAATAATGCCGTAAACATTTTCGGTTCCCCCCCGCATGTTACGTTCCTGCGCACCACCATGAATAAAGGAATGAATTTTTTTGTCCTTACGGATGTACATAAAACCAGTGCCTTTCGGACCGTGAAATTTATGCGCCCCTGCTGTCATTCCACACACGTTGAGTGATCGCATATCGTGGCGATAATGCCCGATGGTTTGTACCGTGTCGGAATGAAAAAATGCGCCATATGCAGTACACAATTCACCAACGCGCTGAATGTCGAGTAGATTTCCGATTTCATTGTTCGCATGCATCAATGAAACCAATGCATTCGGATATTTTGTCAACAAGGCCTCAAGATCGTTCAGGTCAGCATGGCCGTTTTCATCCAACTTCACCATGTGCAATTCTGCTTTCTGTTGAGTTGCAAGATTCGACAGTGTATGCGTTACTGCATGATGCTCGATTGGGGAAGAGATAATGTGCTTGACTGAATACGTAGCAACCGCACATGCCAGGATGGCATTATCCGCTTCAGTACCTCCCGAAGTGAAAATGATCTCTCCTGGAGAACAATGCAGAAGTTCAGAAACCTTTTTACGGGCGGATTCAATGGCTGCCCGCACTTTGCGCCCATGGGCATGCGTAGATGAAGGGTTGCCAAAATCTTCAAGCATGAAAGGCTTCATGGACCCGAATACTTCGGGATCAAGGGGGGTAGTGGCCGCGTTATCAAGGTAAATGCGCATGATTCAATGATTCTGAGGCAAAAATAACATTCTTTTATGGATATAGATCGAGGAAGAAAGGTCACTCAACCTACTCACAGTAGTCCGAATTTTTGGCTTAATGGCCGATCACACTTTGTATATCTTCAATAATCCGTTTAGCCAACGCATCGGCCTTTTTTGCATTCTGCGATTCAGCATAAATGCGGATGATGGGCTCGGTATTGGACTTCCGCAAATGCACCCATTCCTTGCTGGCTTCAAAATCAATTTTCGCACCATCGGCCGTATTGATTTTTTCATGCGCGTACTTCTGCTTTATGGTTTCCAGCACAGCATCAACATCAATATCGGGTGTGAGCTCGATTTTATTCTTTGATATATGATACTCTGGATATGTCTTGCGCAACGCAGATACTTTCATGCCTGACTTGGCAAGATGGGTTAAGAACAATGCAATGCCCATCAGCGCATCGCGGCCATAGTGCAACTCCGGAAAGATCACGCCCCCATTACCCTCACCGCCAATAATGGCTTTAGTCTCTTTCATGACATTTACCACATTTACTTCACCCACCGAAGCGGCTGTGTAGGTGCCACCGGCCTGTTCGGTTACATCGCGCAAAGCTCGTGTAGAAGACAGGTTCGATACGGTGTTACCTTTCTTACTCTTTAAAATATAATCGGCTACAGCCACCAGGGTATACTCTTCGCCAAATGGCTTTCCATCCTCTTGAATCAACGCCAGCCTGTCAACATCCGGATCGACAACGATGCCTAAATCGCATTTATATTTTCTTACAGCTGCGCCAATGGCTTTTATGTTTTCGGGTAGCGGTTCAGGGTTGTGGGGAAATTTTCCGGTAGGCTCGCAATACAATTCAACAACCTTTTTCACACCAAGCTTCTTCAATAGTGGTGGAACCGTAAGGCCACCCGTTGAATTTACCGCATCAACGGCTACCGTTAGTTTTGCCTTTTTTATGGCTTTTATATCCACCCATTTACTTTTCAATATCAGGTCAATGTGCTTTTTGATGTATGAATCATTGCGAATATATTTGCCCAGCTTGTTTACTTCAGCAAAAGTAAAAGCTTCAGCTTCTGCAATCCGCAATACTTCTGCGCCATCGGCAGCAGAAATAAATTCTCCCTTCTCGTTCAGTAACTTCAAGGCATTCCATTGAATCGGATTATGACTGGCCGTAAGAATAATTCCTCCCCCAGCCCTTTCAAGCGGTACTGCAATTTCTACCGTTGGCGTGGTTGATAATCCCAGATCAATTACATCCAGCCCTAAACCTTGCAGTGTTGAACAAACCAGGGTGCTCACCATCTCACCCGAAATCCGTGCATCCCGCCCGATAACTACTTTCTTTCCCCTTCGGGCGAGAATCCATGTGCCGTAGGCGGCTGCAAATTTTACAACATCAACAGGGGTAAGGTTATCACCGGGCTTACCACCAATGGTACCGCGTATGCCGGAGATGGATTTTATGAGTGACACAGCTTAAGATTAATTATAAGGATTTCAAAGATAGAGAATTCAAAATCACAGGCAGGAAATGTCAAGCCTTCTTCACTTCAGCGAATGCCTCGGTATGCGCCTTAGGGTCACCGCAAGCCTGATCGGCTGCCGTAAGTGTTTTTCCGCAAAAACCGCAGGTCTCTCCTTCTTTATTAAGAAAAGGGCTTTGCGAAGCGCAGGTGCCCTTAAACTCACCATTTTTCAAAAAAATCAACCGCACCGACATCAGGATGAAAAAAAGTGCCAACACTCCGATCGTAAGAAAAAGAACCGCCATACCTGGATTAAAGATTTACAACTTCTGATTAATAACTTGCAGCAAAGTTACTGATCAACCTCCTATTAACAGCCACAAAAACCAATTAGTTCTTTCGTATGAAAAAACCGCTTTCAGCACCCGATCCTACGCGCGAAGCCAAACTTAAAGCTTTCGACCGACTGCTCACCATTATGAACGAGTTGCGTGAAAATTGTCCGTGGGATAAAAAACAAACCCTGGAAAGCCTGCGCCACTTAACCATTGAAGAAACGTATGAGCTTTCTGATTCCATTTTGGATGGCAACCTGATGGAAATAAAAAAGGAGTTGGGCGACCTGATGCTACACAATGTTTTTTATGCGCGCATCGCTTCAGAACAAGGCGCGTTTGATATTGCCGATGTAATGAATGCCATCTGCGACAAATTGATTGAGCGACATCCGCATGTTTATGGTGATGTGGTGGCCAATGATGAACAAACCGTAAAAGAGAATTGGGAAAAAATAAAACTGAAAACGGGCAACAAATCGGTGCTGGAAGGTGTGCCGAAATCATTGCCCGCCATGGTGAAAGCGATCCGCATACAAGATAAGGCCCGGGGGGTTGGTTTTGACTGGGAAAAGAAGGAACAGGTTTGGGAAAAAGTTGAAGAAGAGATGCGCGAATTCAAACACGAATTCAATGCACTTGATGCTGAAAAAATTGACAAAGGAAAAGCTACTGCTGAATTTGGTGATCTTTTATTTTCGCTGGTGAATTATGCCCGGTTCATTAATATCGATCCGGAAGAAGCACTGGAGCGTACGAATAAAAAATTCATTAAACGCTTTCAGTTTTTAGAAACCGAGTCGGCTAAGGATGGTAAAGCACTTGGCGAGATGACGCTGGAGGAAATGGATGTTTATTGGGAACGGGCTAAATCAATTTAAATACTTTCAACAATGAAGTTGGTCTATATCCATCTTATGCTGGGGCCGTTGATGGTCGTACTGTCCTATATTTTCATGCGTTTCCCACCAAAGAAAATAAATCACATTTACGGTTACCGAACGCCACGCTCCATGCGTAGTCAGGAAGCATGGGTTTGTGCCAATCTCTATTGTCCGCAAGCTTTTCTTATCGTTTCTGGACTTACTTGTATTGTTCAACTGGTAACCTATTCGTTTATGCCCTCTGCCCACGCTATAATGTGGTCATCTGGATTTTTAGTTGTGGGCCTGGTGGCAGTGATTCCGCTCACCGAGATGCATCTGAAAAAAAACGGCTTTAACTAAAGGAGGTTCACGTTTTCCATTTTCGACTCAGGCTCCATTTCATCAATGGTCCACTGGTCATGCTGGTGACTAACGCCATAATAACCAACGAAACAAAAACTGTCTCGTTAATCAACCCGGCCTCCAGCGCAATTAGGCCAAGAATAATTTCCATAGCGCCACGGGCATTCATGCCAAATCCAACGGCCATTGATTCCTTCCAATTGAATCCGCCCAAGCGTGCACCAAAACCACTGCCGATAATTTTACCGGCAAAGGCAATGAAAAGAATCGCCAGGGTTAGCCACAAATCGAAGTTGGCAATAAAATTTACCTTAAGTCCGATGGACACAAAAAACAAGGGCGCAAAAATATTATTGATAAACTGATGGATGATTTCCTTTGCCCGCTCGCTCATGTGCTGTGAATCGCCAAGCGCCACGCCCAAAATAAATGCTCCGAAAATGGCGTGTATGCCGATGTACTCCGTAAACGCAGCAGCCATAAAACACATGGCTAAAGAAATGGATAAAAGGCCACCGGGCCAGGCGAGTTTTTTATTAATCCATGGAAGGATACGGTTGATAACACCTCTGCCAAGTGTAAGCATAATCAAGGTAAATCCCAGGGTGAGAATTATGGTATTGGTTAACGACATATTCTGATGTCCTTTTCCTATCATGCCCAACACCATTGAAAAAATCAGCCATCCTATTAAGTCGTTAATCATAGCCGATGACACCACCAACATACTCATTCTCGATTTGAAAATGTTGAGGTCCATGAGTATGCGTACAATCACCGGCAAGGCAGTTATCGCCATGGATGTTCCCATAAACAAAGCGAAAGCCAGGCGTTTTCCATCATCAGCATATCCGAAGAAGTCGGGGAAAAGAAATGGAAGCGCAAACCCTAATGCAAAAGGAACCACCAACCCCAATGTGCTGGTCAGTACTGCTTGTCGACCTTGTTGCCAAACTACATGTAAATCCACTTCAAGTCCGGCTATAAACAACAACATCACTACAGCTACCTGAACAAATCCATCGAGCACCAACGAAGACGGCCCTTCCGGAAATATGAGTTGAAATGTGTCGGGAGAGATTAGTCCCAACACAGTAGGACCCAGCAGAAGGCCAGCTATAATCTCACCCACTACTGCCGGTTGTTTTAGTTTTCGGGCTACCTCGGCAAGCATTCTGCCGGCAAACAGCATAATGGCCAACTGAATAAGCAGGCCCATTAACTCTTGTTGCCCCATCTTAAGCATGGTCCTCCTCCTTTCCGGAAGAACCTGCATGAACAATCAGCAGGTTACAAGGTAAATCAGCAAAAATGTATTCGAGGTCGTGCGGAAAAATCCTGTCGAGTAATTTCAGTCTTCGGGGCGGGGCAGGAACAACCAATAAATCCGCCTGCTTGCGTTTTGCAAATTGTGCTGTTTCAAATCCCGATTTACCGGCCAGTATCTTAATGTTGATTTTTAAATCATCATGATTGATTTTACTCAACAGTTGTTGAACGGTATCAATCTCAGTTTCCACCAAAGTATTTTTCAACTTGGAATATTCTTCCTCCGTTGCCTGATCGGCCGAAGACATCGAAAGGCCGAAGAGCTTAACCTCGCGTGCAACGTGAAGCCATTTTGATTTTTCACGCATAGCCAGGTTGCAAGCGACTGTGAGTGTATTGTGTATGGTGCGGTGATCATCCGCGCTAACCACTATTTGGTCAAACGGTTTGGGGCTAATGCTTGGGTGAATTAACATTAGTACCGAGCAATTTGCCTTTCTTAAAATTCTGCGTGCTATTGAGCCAACATAATGCTGCACCAGGCCTTCTTGCTGAAGCGCTCCGGCAACCAGTAAATCAATATTCTCTTCCCGGCAAGCGTCAAGAATTTCTTCGCTGGGGTTTCCTTGCCGCCAACAGATCGTTACCTGATTAAGGTTTAGCCTGTGCTTCTCTAAAAGCTTTCCCAAAATCTGTTCCTCCTTTTCGGCATGCTTACCTACATGAATGAGTACCAATTCGGCACCGAATAAATTTTTAAGGCGGATGGTTTCCGCCAGCATGGCCTCAGCCCGGGGAGAAAAGGCAATCGCAAAACCTATTTTTTTGAACAGCATAGTTAATGAGCCAATAAGTTATCTATTTTTATTGAAATGAAATTCCATTTTATGGATCTCATGAGTGAAACAACTCTATGCGGACTGGATTTTTTCGGCAGTTAATTATAGGGAAAGAGGTTATTCCGTCCCGTAAGCTTTACAAGCAAGCCATGCTTCGCGGAGCGATGGCGCTGATATTGGTTTCAGTGGGGGTATTGTACATCATCATTGACATTGTATACGAAATCTATCGAAACATTCCCATGTATTCGGCTATAGCAATAGTAGGCTTAACAACACTATTGCTCAATCGTTCAAAGCGCTATCGAATAGCAACGTTCACTATAATTCTTTCCTCCAATCTGCTGATTTATCTCAATGCATCATCCGAACCTCCGGACAGTGGCGTTTATGTCTTTTTCCTGCCCATAGCACTTGCTGCCATGGCGTTATTTACCTATTCCGATTGGTACTATGGACTGGCTTGCATCCTGGTAAGTATGACGCTCTTTTTATTATCCTATTTATCCGATTTTTCTATACTTCCCAAAGTTGAATTTTCGGGTGCAATCGATGAGCTTTACTTAATCATTAACTTCTCGGTGGCCTTAACGGTATCTGTGCTTATCGTGTACTTCCTCATCAATCTTAATCATCATTCCGAAAAAACATTGCTGGAAAATGAGAGCCGCCTGTTACACACTGCAGAAGAACTAAAGCAAAGCAATGCCGAACTCGACCGGTTTGTTTACAGTGTTTCCCACGATTTACGTGCACCACTCAGCTCGGTAGTCGGGCTTATCGGATTAACTGAAATGGCTAATAGTCCGGAGGAAATAAAAACTTATCTAAGCATGATGCGAAACCGCATTGATGCGCTTGAAAAGTTTATTCGCGACATCATCGATTATTCGCGCAATGCACGACTGGAAACAGCTAACGAAGTAATTTACATGCAGGAACTGATTCAGGAAGTAATGGACAGCTTGCGCTTTGCCGATGAAGTTTCATCTGTTAAAATAAAAACCGATATCCCGGATGGTTTACAAATCAAGTCTGATAGAGTAAGGCTAAGGGTAATTCTCAATAACCTGATTGCCAATGCGCTGAAGTATCACGATCGGCATAAGCCGGAACGCTATGTAAGCGTAGCGGTACAACAGTTAAGTAATCAGTATCAAATAACCGTTGAGGATAACGGCATTGGCATAACCACCAATCACTTACCCCGTGTATTTGATATGTTTTACCGGGGCTCCGAAAATTCAAAAGGGTCGGGCTTGGGCTTGTATATTGCCCGCGAAACCATCAAAAAAATGAATGGAACTATTTCCATTGAATCTGAGCTTGGTAAAGGAACACTTTTCCGGATCAATTTACCGGTTAACTAACCCTTTAACCCTTCAATAAATCGAAATTTCCACTTATCACAATAGAAATTCCAAAATCTCATTAAAATCTTGCATCTATAATTTCCAATTCAATTCGGATAAATAGCCTCCTTCAACAAGCAATACTTTTGTGGGTCGAAATACAGTTGGAATGAAAAGGTTTATTCGGGATTTAATCATTGGAAAGAATAACTACATAGAGTCCTGGACGGAATACCGACAGGTTATTCTTTCGGGGCAGTTTGCGTGGTTGGCCATTCTGGTCTGCCTGATGTACGCTGTACTGGATTTTAGCTGGAGTGTTCTTCCCTCAACGCTGGTATATGCCCTTTGCATTCTTATGCTTTCCGTGGCCTTGGTTATGCTTCGAAAAGGCAAGCATTGCACAGCCCATTCCATCATATTTATAACGTTGAATGTTGTTGTTTACCTCTTTGCTTCAAGCGAATCTCCCAACACCGGTGCATTTATTCTGTTTATACCCGTTGCGTTGGGTGCTTTTGCCGTCTTCAACTACAAGCAACGGGTTATTGCCGTAAACCTGGCTTGCTTTACCTATACTTTGTTTGTACTGGCATACTTTGCAGACTTTTCTATTTTACCGAGGCGATTATACAATGAGCATCAACTCATGGCCAACTTTATGATAAACTTCGCTGTAGCGTTGCCAACATCTATTCTGGCGCTATACCTGCTCATCAGCTTAAACCATCATAATGGGCGCGAGTTAGTGAACAGCAATCGCATGCTCAAAAAACTTAATGAAGAACTCGACCGGTTTGTTTACAGTACCTCGCATGATTTGCGCGCTCCATTATCCTCCATTGCCGGCCTTATCAACCTTGCCAAAAATAACCCTAAGCCCGATGAGGTAAACCGTTACCTGAATATGATGGGGCAACGGGTTAGCGCGCTGGATAAATTCATTAAGGATATTACAGACTATTCAAGGAATAACCGGCTGGAGATAACCAAAGACCGAGTAAACGTTTACGAACTGGCTCAGAACATTTGGGAATCGCTGATGTATTGTGCTGAAGCTCAGTCCATCAATTTTATCAATGAAATACCACAGGATCTGATCATCGAAAATGACAGCAAAAGGCTTCACATTGTATTGGCTAACCTGATATCAAATGCTATCCGCTATCATGACAACCGTAAGGAAAACAAATACATCCGGGTGTTTCACCATGACATCGGATCATCCTTTTCCCTACATATTGAAGACAACGGCCAGGGTATAGCCCCTGAAATTCAAAAGAAAGTGTTCGACATGTTTTACCGTGGAAATGAAACTTCGCAAGGCTCGGGGCTGGGCTTATACATTGTAAAAGAAACCATCAATAAGCTGGCGGGTACAGTTCACCTCTACTCGCAACCACGCAAAGGCAGTACTTTTATTATTACGTTGCCTTTGGCCAGCTAAGCCAACCTTTTAATCATTCAGTAAGTCTTATATTTGCGCCTTATGGCGAATCAAGAGGACAACCTGTTTAAGAATGTGATCGCCCATGCCAAGGAGTATGGGTTTATTTTTCCTTCCAGCGAAATTTATGACGGGCTCAGCGCGGTTTACGACTATGGCCAAAACGGAGCCGAGCTAAAGAATAATATCAAAGAATATTGGTGGAAGTTTATGACCATGCTCCATGAAAACATTGTGGGCATTGATGCTGCCATTTTTATGCACCCTACCACCTGGAAGGCCTCCGGCCATGTGGATGCATTCAACGATCCGATGATTGATAACAAGGATTCCAAAAAACGTTACCGGGCTGATCAGCTGGTTGAGGGATATATTGAAAAACTTGAGGAGAAAATCGAAAAAGAGGTTGAAAAAGCTGCTAAACGGTTCGATAACTTTGATCGCACCATGTTTGTAAGCACCAATGCCCGCGTGCTTGAATACCAAAGGAAGATTGATGACATCAACGAAAAGCTGAAAGAAGCTATGGGCTCCGGAAACATGGAGGCCATGAAACAACTCATTATTGACCTGGAGATTGCCGACCCCATATCGGGTTCACGCAACTGGACAGACGTGCGCCAGTTCAACCTGATGTTCTCCACCGAAATGGGTTCAGTTGCCGATGATGCCAATAAAATTTACCTGCGGCCTGAAACTGCACAAGGCATTTTCGTCAACTTTTTAAATGTGCAGAAAACAGGGCGAATGAAAATACCTTTTGGTATTGCTCAAATTGGTAAAGCTTTTCGCAATGAAATCGTTGCCCGGCAGTTCATCTTCCGCATGCGTGAATTTGAACAAATGGAGATGCAGTTTTTCGTGAAGCCAGGAGAAGAAATGCAGTGGTATGAATCCTGGAAAGAAAAAAGGATGAAATGGCACAAGGCGCTTGGCCTTGGCGATGAAAACTATCGCTTCCACGATCACCTGAACCTGGCACACTATGCCAACGCTGCGTGCGACATTCAGTTTAATTTCCCAATGGGCTTCCGCGAACTGGAAGGCATTCACTCGCGCACCGACTTTGATTTGAAGAGTCACGAAAAGTACTCCGGCAAAAAACTTCAATACTTCGATCCGGAAGACAATCAAAATTATATTCCTTATGTCGTGGAAACATCCATCGGTCTCGACCGCATGTTTTTGGCTGTTCTTTCCTCCGCCTATAAGGAAGAAAAACTACCCGATGGAAGCGAACGCGTGGTGCTGCGCATACCCGCACCCCTGGCACCAAACAAAGTGGCCATTCTTCCGCTCACCAAAAAAGACGGGTTGCCTGAAAAGGCGATGGAAATAATGAATGAACTAAAATTCCATGTGCGTTGCTTCTACGAGGAAAAAGATGCCATCGGAAAACGTTACCGCAGGCAGGATGCCATCGGCACACCCTATTGCGTTACGGTTGACCATCAAACCTTACAAGACAATACCGTAACCATACGCCACCGCGACACGATGGAACAGGAACGGGTAGTCATTGCTTCACTCAAAGCAACCTTGATTGAGGCATGCTCCATCAACAACATCCTGAAGAAAATTTAGGTTATGGCTTTGTTCATAGTGGCGGTCGTTTTTGTTATTACGGCAGCCATCTATCGCCACCAGCTTGAGGCAGCATACGAAGAAGCAGGCAGAAGAGCCGCACCCGTTCGCTCGGCTGTTTTACCATTCCCCCAACACTACCGCGAAATATTATTAAAGTACTTTCCCTATTATCAACGCTTAAGCCGCGAACATCAAAATAAGTTTGAGCATAAGCTGATGCACTTCATCTTGTCGAAGAAATTTATTCCGCGACAGTTTGATGCCGTTACGGATGAAATGAAGTTGATGATTGGTGCCTGTGCTGTACAACTAACCTTTGGCTTACCGCAGGTGTACCTCAGGCATTTCAATAAAATACTGATTTACCCCACCGACTATTACTCATCCATTAGCAAGCGCTTTCATAAAGGAGAGGTAAACCCAGCATTTGGCGCCATTGTGCTGAGCTGGAAAAGTTTCGTGGATGGATACATTTACCCTACCGACTCCGTAAACCTTGGGCTTCACGAAATGGCTCATGCCTTGCGCCTGGAAAACATCATTCACAACGATGAATACGACTTTTTTGATGATGACTTGGTTGAAAAGTTTGACTCCTATGCCTACCAGCTATGCCATCTGCCAACAAACGATGGCAACCCCTTTTTGCGGCCGTATGCCTGCGCCAATGAACATGAATTTTTTGCTGTATCCGTTGAGAATTTTTTTGAGCGGCCCGCTGAATTTAAGATGGCTTTACCCGGCCTTTATGAAATCCTTTCCAAACTTCTTCGGCAGGATCCTTTAATCCTAAATCCATAACGAATTTCCATTCAAATCATTAGTTTTGAATCCTTGGCCAATCGGGCTATCCGGATTTAATTATGTGGACATCACTAGCACATTTTATCATCAACTACAGGCTGCCATTGTTTATCGCGATTGCATTAATCACGGTGTTTATGGGATACCACGGCCAAAAGGTGGAGATGAGCTACGACTTTCGTGGCACCGTACCGGCCAACGATCCGGAACAAATTTTCTTCACTGAATTTAGAGAACAGTTTGGTGAAGACGGTGGCATTGTTGCCATCGGGTTGAAAGACAGCAGCATTTATCAGTACAAAAATTTTGAAAAACTAAGGGAGCTCTGCATTTCCCTTAAACAAATCCCCGGTGTGAACGATGTGATTTCTCTCCCTCAAATTAAAATGATGGAGAAGGATACCGCCCGCAAACAGTTTAAACTGGTGGATATTTTTCCGGGTAAAGTGCGAAGTCAGCGTGAGTTGGATAGTTTGCTCAAAGAAGCAGCAAAACAAAAGTTTTACCTGGGGCAAATCACCAATCAGCAAAATGGTGCTATAGCAATTCTGATATCCATCAACAAGGATTATCTCAACTCCTCCCAACGCATTGAAGTTACCAATGAAATCATTAAACGCGGTGGACACTTTACCAATAGCACCAACATCCAGTTACACTATGCCGGCCTTCCTTTCGTGCGTTCGGTTATTGCCGCCCGGGTAAGTGCCGAGCTTAAAACCTTTCTGGGGCTATCCGTTTTAGTAACGGGCATTATCCTGTTGATCTTCTTTCGGTCGTTCAGGGCCATGATCTTCCCGCTGATTGTAATCGGCATTGTGGTGGTGTGGGTCATTGGCTCCATTGTGCTGCTCGGTTTTAAAATAACATTGTTGAGCGGAATGATCCCGCCCATCATTGTGGTAATTGGCATACCCAACGCCATTTACCTGACTAACAAATACCACAGCGAATACAATTCGCACGGCAATAAAATGCTTGCTATCACCCGGGTTATCCGAAAAGTTGGCGTGGCTACCTTCTTAACTAACCTAACCACAGCCATCGGCTTCCTGGTATTGCTCACAGCCGACATTACTATTCTGCGTGAATTTGGTATTGTAGCCGGGCTAAATGTAATGGCCACTTTTGTGGTGAGCCTTATTTTAATTCCAGGTGTATTCTCCTGGATGCCCCCGCCTTCGCCCAAGCACCTGC
Organism: Cyclobacteriaceae bacterium; assembly: GCA_019638255.1. Lineage (GTDB taxonomy): Bacteria > Bacteroidota > Bacteroidia > Cytophagales > Cyclobacteriaceae > UBA2336. The sequence continues at coordinate 160,595 of JAHBUD010000001.1, forward strand.
GCCACCTGAATTTTAAACTCATCGATAAACTGCTTACCGGCATTGACCTTACCGTGCATCGCCACCGGGCAATGATTTATTCCGTTACGCTGGTATTCATTGCCTTTGCCTTTATCGGCATATACAAAATACATACGGTATCCTTCATGGTTGATGACCTTCCGGAAAACAGTACAGAAAAAAAAGACCTGAAGTTTTTTGAGGAGCACTTCAGCGGAGTTATGCCACTTGAAATTGTGGTGAACACCGGAAAGAGAAGAGGAGTGATTGAAGTAAAAAATCTTCAGAAGATTGATGAGTTTGAACAGTTTCTTGATTCCCTGCGGAATATTTCAAAGCCAGTGTCTATCGTAAGCTTTGTTAAGGCAGCCAAACAGGCTTTTTACAACAACAACCCGGCACGCTATACGCTGCCCGACAACCGTGAACGAAATTTCATTCTACCTTACTTGAAAGGTCAATCCGATGCCTCCGGACTTTTCAATGCTTTTGTTGATTCTACCCTGCAAACCATGCGCATTTCTTTGCAGGTAGCCGATATTGGCTCCGATAAAATGGATTCACTTATCAATCAGGTAATACAACCAAAAATAGACACCTTGTTTGGTGGCACCGATATCAGCGTAAAGATTACCGGTACAACTCCGTTATTCATCAAAGGAAATTCATTTCTCATTTCAAACCTGAAGGGGAGCTTGATGCTTGCCTTTGGGTTGATTGCCATCACTATGGGCTTTTTGTTTGCCAATGTCCGCATGATTGTCATCGCCTTAATTCCTAACGTTATTCCCATGATGATCACGGCTTCGTTAATGGGTTACTTTGGTGTGCCACTGAAGCCGAGCACCGTACTCATCTTCAGCATTGCCTTTGGTATCTCGGTTGATTATTCCATCCACTTCCTTGCCAAGTACCGCCAGGAACTTCACGCAAAAAAATTCTTTATTCCTATTGCCGTAAGCGCCACCATACTGGAAGTAGGGAAAAGTATGGTGTACACCTCCATCGTGCTGCTGGCCGGGTTCATCATTTTTGCATTCTCTTCCTTTGGCGGAACCATTGCCTTGGGTATACTTACGTCCATCACGCTTTTCATTTCCATGTTTACCAATCTTATCCTCCTCCCTTCGCTGATCATGACATTCGATCGTGCTAAGCATCAAAAAGAGGGTCGCATGCTGATTGAAGAGGTTGATCCGGGCTTTTACTCGGAAACCGAAGATGAAGAAATTGACCTGAACAAAATCCGGATCAGCAACCGGCACCCGGCAGCGGAGTAGTTGCTATTTCTTTGTTTGATCATCAGCAAGAAAATCCAACACCTGTTTTAAACAAGCGCCTAATTCTCCCTTGACCTGAAAATCCCAAAATCGAAAGACTTTAAAACCCATGGACTCAAGTTGCTTGTTGGTCTGTTTATCGCGCTGAATATTCCTTTCAATTTTCGGTATCCAAAAGCCGGTATTCGATTTTAGTCTTTTCTTTTTTTGCTTCCAATCATGACCATGCCAAAACGACCCATCAACAAACACGACAAACTTTAGCGCTTTGTTAGATATATCGGGCTTGCCTGGCAAAGACTTACAATGTATCCTGTAACGGACGCCAGCGTTCCACAGGGCCTTTCTGAAGATACGTTCTGGCTTAGTGTCCTTGCCCGAAATATTTGCCATCATTTTACTGCGCAGCTTGGTGGTGTAAAAGCCTTCGGCCTCTTCAAACCGCGGGACTTTGATCGGCAGCTCTATATAACTTTTGGGTTTTGGTTGCATCCTGTTTCTGTTCTGATCAACAATACTATATTTGTAACCATGTGTAAGCTTTACTAAGCTGGTTATGAAAGAGTACTATTCCTTATCCGAAGTTGCCGATATGTTGGGAAAAAGTAAAGAGACCCTCAGAAGGTGGGACAACAGCGGCAAACTCGCTGCAGTGCGCGAGCCTATGAGTAATTATCGTGTTTACAAAAGAGAACAACTAAAAATATTCGATGAACTAGGGTTTCTATTCAACACACCAAAAGCAACCAACAACGAAGTTACTGCTGATCATGAATATACTGTTTTGGAATTATTCGCGGGCGCAGGAGGACTGGCCATTGGATTGGAAAATGCTGGCCTCAAGTGTGTCGCATTAAATGAGATTGATCATTGGGCAGCCGAAACCTTGAGACAAAACAGGCCGCAGTGGAATGTTATTGAAGACGACATCCGAAACCTTAGTTTCAAGCATTTAAAGGGAAAAGTAGACGTTGTAACCGGAGGGTTTCCCTGCCAGGCATTTAGTTATGCTGGCAAAAAACTAGGCTTTAAAGATGCCCGGGGAACTTTGTTTTATGAATTCGCCAGGGTTGTCAACGAGGTTAAACCACTTTTATGTGTCGGGGAAAATGTGCGAGGCCTATTGAATCACGATCGGGGCAGGACACTCCAGGGAATGAAATCCATTCTGGATGAAATAGGTTACAAACCACTCGATGAGAAAATATTGAAAGCCATATTTTACAAAGTTCCCCAAAAAAGAGAACGCTTGATTCTAATTGGAATTAGAAAAGACATAGAGATCACTTTCAACTTCCCCAAACCCCATAACAAAATTTATAACCTCAAAGATGCATTAAAAGCTGGTGAGCTTTTCACAACAGATGTACCAAAATCGAATGGATCAGCTTATCCAAAACACAAAAAAGAAATTCTAGCTAAAGTACCCCCAGGTGGTTATTGGCGGGATCTCCCGCTTAAACTTCAAAAAAAGTACATGCAAAAAAGTTTCTACCTGGGCGGAGGCAAAACAGGCATGGCCAGAAGAATGAGTTGGGACGAACCTAGTTTAACATTAACATGCAGTCCTGCGCAAAAACAAACTGAACGCTGCCATCCTGATGAAACGCGTCCATTTACCGTTCGGGAATACGCCAGAATCCAAACTTTCCCTGACAATTGGGCTTTTGCCGGCTCGGTTTCTCAACAATACAAGCAGATTGGAAATGCAGTGCCCGTAAACCTGGCCACTGAATTAGGTTACTCCATAGTCGATTTTTTAAACAACGTTTATAAACACGATGTACTTAAAAAGCGCCCATAAACCTAGTCGTTTTAATAGGTCGCTTGGGTTAACCTTTCTTTCTTTGTACAAAGCGTAATTAAAAATGCCGTTTCTCAGTTGGATTGATGATGCAAGCCTGAAAGATGCCGTTAGCCTTATCTTAAAAAAAGCTAAAGAGGCTAAAGAAAATGCTGAGGGTAATTTTGGCAAAAATGTTGTCGACCCGTTTTCTGCATTATTTGAAATAGCAGGTTTCTCACTCGATTTTGAAACATGGCATAAAAGTGAAACCACACGACAAGCCCAAAAAACGTTGCAAAACCATGTAGGTGACTTTCACCAGAATATACTTGGAGCAGTTAATGGCTGGGAAAACATGAAGAAGGGTCAGGTGATAGACCTTGTTTCGTCAGAGAAAAAAATTATTGCCGAGATCAAGAATAAGTACAACACAATATCAGGAGGTAAACTCTCTGACCTTTATTATTCTTTGAACAATCTCGTCATGCCCAAGTCAAGCATCTATAAAAACTTCACAGCTTACTATGTTGCTATAATACCAAAAAGTCCTGATCGGTACGATAAGCCCTTTACCCCATCTAACAAAGACAAGGGGGAAAAATGTGCAGCAAATGAAAATATTAGGGAAATAGACGGAGCAAGTTTTTACACATTGGTTACCGGAGATCCAAACGGACTGGAGAATCTTTTTGACGTGCTTCCCGATGTCATCAAAATATGCTCCGATAACAAATACATCATTAAAGATAAACGTAAGCTAAAAGCCTTTTTCAGTACCGCTTTCGGATAGTTCTTTTTCGCGAGAAAGTCACCGATCACGATTATCCGTAATTCGCATTTCGTACCTATCTTTACGCCCTTATTTAATTGAAAATCAACGTCTACAGGCTGTTTTTAAGTGATGAGCGAAAAGTATAAAGAACCCCACACCGTTAACTACGCACAACTGGCATCCGAAATTCTCGATTTCTGGAAGCGCGAAAAAATCTTTGAAAAATCTGTCTCCAACCGGGACGGTGCCTCAGCTTTTACCTTTTACGAGGGACCCCCCTCCGCTAACGGAACGCCCGGCATTCACCACGTCATGGCGCGCACGGTTAAGGATATATTCTGTCGGTTTAAAACCTTGCAAGGATACCAGGTTAAGCGCAAAGGCGGCTGGGATACACACGGACTGCCCGTTGAACTTCAGGTAGAAAAGCAACTGGGCATTACCAAAGACGACATCGGAAAAAAAATCTCCATTGAAGAATACAATCAAAAGTGCCGTGAAACAGTAATGATGTACAAAGATCAGTGGGATGACCTGACCATGAAAATGGGCTACTGGGTTGACCTGAACGATCCCTACATCACGTACGACTCCAACTACATTGAGAGCCTGTGGTGGATACTCAAACAATTGCACGAGAAAGGATTGTTGTACAAAGGCTACTCCATTCAGCCTTATTCACCGGCTGCAGGCACGGGCCTAAGTTCGCACGAATTGAATTTACCGGGTTGCTATAAAGATGTGAAGGATACATCGATCGTGGCGCAGTTCAAGGTAACGCGAAATGAAAAGTCTGACTTTTTATTTAATGCTACCCCGGGTGAAGTTTACATTCTCGCGTGGACCACTACGCCCTGGACACTTCCTTCCAACACTGCATTAGCCGTAGGCGAAAAAATAACCTACGTACAGGTTAACACATTCAATGTGTATACCTATCAGCCGGTTAGCGTAATCCTGGCGAAAGATCTGTTTGGAAAGTATTTCCCGGAAAAAAATAAAGACCTCAAGCTTGAAGATTATAAACCCGGTGACAAAGCCATTCCGTTTGAAGTTGTTCAGGAGTTTAACGGAAAACAATTGGTTGGCATCCGCTACGAACAGCTTATGCCGTACGTACAACCATTATACGATGTTGATAAAGCCTTCCGGGTGGTTGCAGGGGATTTTGTTACCACCGAGGATGGAACAGGTGTAGTGCACACCTCACCTACCTTTGGTGCCGATGACTTCCGGGTAGCAAAACAAAACGGCATCCCTGCGCTTACGGTGAAAGATGAAGCAGACAATGAAGTGCCTACAGTTGATCGCAAGGGAAAATTCGTAAACGAAATTGGTGCTCAGTTAAAAGCAGGCGTTGATAAATTCAACATTAAAACACACAAACCCCTAACCGAAAACGACTTCTACGTAAAAAACTATACCGATGAAAATGAATCTCATCCGGATTACAAATCAACGGATGTGATCATCTCCATCATTTTGAAAGAAGAAAACAAAGCTTTTAAAGTAGAAAAATATGAACACACCTATCCGCATTGCTGGCGAACGGATAAACCCGTGTTGTATTATCCGCTCGACTCATGGTTTATCAAAACCACTGCGTTGAAAGACCGCATGGTTGAGCTGAACAAAACCATTAACTGGAAACCTGAATCGACCGGATCAGGCCGTTTTGGCAACTGGCTTGAAAACCTGGTCGATTGGAACCTGTCGCGTTCACGCTATTGGGGAACTCCGCTACCGATTTGGAGAACAAAAGATGGAAAAGAAGAAATCTGCATTGGTTCGGTTGAGCAATTACAAAACGAAATTGCGAAAGCCAGGCAAGCAGGAATCTCAAACCCGGAACACGCAACACGCAACACGAAACTTGATCTACATCGTCCCTATGTCGATGAAATTGTTCTGGTTAGCGATTCCGGCCAGCCCATGTATCGCGAAACCGATTTAATTGATGTGTGGTTCGACAGTGGCGCCATGCCTTATGCACAGTGGCATTACCCATTCGAAAATAAAAACATCTTCAAAAACAGTTATCCTGCAGATTTTATTGCCGAGGGTGTTGATCAAACTCGTGGGTGGTTTTTTACGCTGCATGCAATCGCCACCATGCTGTTCGATAGTGTTGCCTTTAAAAATGTAATTTCCAACGGCCTTGTACTCGACAAAAACGGAAACAAGATGTCGAAGAGCAAAGGCAATGTGGTAAACCCGTTCGAGACGATTGATAAGTTCGGCCCCGATTTGGTGCGCTGGTACATGATTGAAAATGCACCCCCTTGGGATAACCTTAAATTCGACTTTGATGGCATTTCCGAAGTTCAGCGCAGGTTCTTTGGAACATTAATCAATACGTACTCCTTTTTCGCGCTGTATGCTAACATTGATGGCTACGTGAAAGATGAGATGAATAATTCGTTACAAAGCGATCTTACCCATCTTGACCGATGGATTATTTCGAAACTTCAAACGCTAATCATAGAAGTAACAAAAGCATACGAAGAGTATGAGCCTACCCGCGCAGCACGCGCCATACAGGAATTTGTTAACGATCATCTTTCCAACTGGTATGTGCGCCTGAATCGGAAACGCTTCTGGCAACCTTCGCAACGCGGTGAATTGTTTGTCGATAAAAAAGCCGCTTACGATACCCTCTATGAATGTTTGATGGTAACAACGCAACTGATGTCGCCTGTTGCACCGTTTATTTCGGAGTGGTTGTATAAAAGCCTTACCGATAACATCCGCAACAGCGCAAAAGCCAACAACACCCCATTGCAGCATGAATCCGTGCACCTTACCAATTTGGTAAAAGCAGAAGTCAATCGCATGGATGCTGACCTGGAACAATCCATGGATTACGCTCAACGCATTTGTTCGTTGACGCATGCGCTGCGTAAAAACAGCAAAATCAAAGTGCGCACACCGCTGCAACGGATACTTTTACCAGTGTTGGATGAAAAATTTGCCGCACGCATCCGTGGTGTTGAGGAAATCATTAAAGCTGAAGTGAACATCAAGTCTGTTGAATACATTGATGACACTTCCGGATTGCTGGTGAAAAAAGTAAAACCCAATTTCGCCAAACTGGGCAAACAGTACGGTCCGAAAATGAAAGATGTATCTGCGGTAATCAATTCCTTTAATCAGGACGACATCAATAGTATTGAAAAGAATGGCACGCTTACCAAAGGTGGCTTTGATATCGAGCTGGGAGATGTATTGATATCCTCGGAAGATATTCCCGGCTGGTCGGTAGCCAGCGAAGGGGGAATAACTGTAGCGCTTGATGTTACGCTTACGGATGATCTTAAGCGTGAAGGCATTGCACGCGACTTTGTTAACCGTATTCAAAATCTTCGGAAGGACATGGGCCTGGATGTGTTGGATAAAATCGCCATTGAGGTAGAACGCAACGGTGAATCCATGACTTCAGCCATTTCTGAATTTAAGCAATATATTAGCACCGAAACACAGGCGGTAAGTCTTGAAATACGGGACAGCGTTAATCATGCAGCAGAAGTTGACATGGATGAGAGTATACTAAAAGTGTTGATACGGGTTATTAAATAAAGATTACTGCATGAACGCCTTGCGCTATTTTCTTCTTGCCTTTATGGTGGTGGTTATCGATCAGTCATCCAAAATGTTGGTGTTTAATAACATGTACCTCCACGAAGAGATCAATGTTATCGGAACGTGGTTTCGCATTCATTACCTGCTCAATCCGGGCATGGCCTTTGGTATTAAGTGGGACAATGAATTTGGCAAACTGGCCTTAACCATCTTCCGGATCGGGGCGATGTTCGGCATCTCCTGGTACTTGATAAAAATGAATGCACGAGGCATGCATACCGGCTTTTTATGGTGTCTGGGCCTGATATTGGGTGGTGCAGTTGGTAACGTAATTGATAGTACATTTTATGGGGTGCTGCTGAACAATGCTCCCATTGATACCCCCACACCTTGGTTTCATGGCCAGGTAATCGATATGCTCTACTTCCCGATTTTTGATTTCGTGTGGCCGGAGTGGGTTCCATTTTTTGGAGGGCGCTACTTCGAGTTCTTCAGCCCCGTGTTTAACATAGCCGACTCCTCAATATTTCTCGGAGTCGTTATCATATTGATTTTTCAGAAAAAGTTTTTCCACGAAAAATTGCATGAGCCGGTCGAATCTCCGGTGAGCATGGATCAGCCTGCAGAAAAACCTTCAGAAGAAGGCGCATCGCTTTAGGTTGTTTATTATTTTTAGGTGATAATTATTTCCAATCTATTTGCAGAGGCCCGAAGAATTTCGGGCCTCTAATTTTTCTATTCATACCGCAGCGACTTGGCGGGATTAATCCGTGCAGTGCGTAACGCCTGAAACACAACACAGAGCAGTGCAATAAATAAAGAAGTTGCCCCGGCCCCAACAAAGATCCAAACACTTAACTCTACCCGGAAGGCAAAGCCTTGCAACCACTGCGAGGCAAAGTACCACGCGGGGAAAACGGCCAGCACCAGGGCAATCAGAACTAATTTTGTAAATTCCATTGAGAGCAGGTTTACCAGGCTAAACTCCGATGCGCCCAACACTTTGCGGATTCCCAGTTCTTTCGTCCGCTTCTCAGCCGTAAAGGCCGCTAATCCGATTAAACCAAGTGAAGCAATTAAAATTGCCAGCACGGTAAACGTAGTGAACAAGTTCCCAAGACGTTGTTCACTTCGAAACAACGCATCAAAATTCTGATCGAGAAACGAATACTCAAATGGTTCATTACCGGCATATTGCTTCCACAAATCTTCTAATGCGACTACAGCCTCACGGGGGTTGCCATTAATTCGCACTGTCAGATAATTTGCATCATCCTGGTTCAGAAACATGGCCAGCGGGCGAACATTATTCCGTAGCGACTCAAAATGAAAATCCTTTACCACGCCAATAATCCGGAAAGGAATACGACCTCCACCATTGAAGCCAAATAAATCTTTTCCGACAGCTTCCTTCCACCCTAACTCATTCATGAGTGCTTCGTTTATGATGATCGATGCCGTATCGGATGGGAAATCATGTGAAAAAAATCTACCCTCTACCACAGAATAACCCATAGTCTCCACCTGATCATAATCAGCAAAGTACCTTACCACAAGGTGATCTTCCTCCGATCCTTCAATGCGGAACGGGCTCGCCCCTTCAATATTCATCGAAGGAACTGAATTGGTATAACTTGCTGCTACAACTCCGCTCTGTCGGGTAATAGCTTGTTTTAGTGGTTGTGCACTTGAGTTTAATTGTCCTGTGTTCGACAATACCAGCACATTATCGCGATTGAGTCCAAGATTTTTATTTTGCACATACTGCATCTGTTTAAAGATTACCGTAGTAGCAATAATCAATACGATAGAAACCGTAAACTGAAACACTACCAGCCCACTGCGAATAGAGCCGCCCTTCATGCCTTCGCGCACTTTCCCCTTCAGTACTTCCGTTACTCGGAAAGAGGTAAGGTAAAAGGCTGGGTAGCTTCCGGCCAGCAAACCCACCACAACAACCACAACCAATAACATGATTAACAACTCTGTGCTGAGCAAGCTCTGAAATAAAAGCTCTTTACCTGCCAGTACGTTGAAAAAAGGAAGCAAGGCATATACCAGGCCAAGAGCCAACACGGCCGCAATTGCACTAAACATAAACGACTCAGCCAAAAACTGTGCAATCAGGTGCCCACTCAATGAACCCAATGTTTTTCGTAACCCCACTTCTTTCGCGCGACCTGCAGAACGGGCAGTGGCCAGGTTCATGAAATTGATACAGGCAATAATCAAAATAAAAATGGCGATCACGGAAAATAAGTACACATACTGAATATCACCTTGAGGCTCAATTTCTGCCTGATAGTTGGAGTGTAAATGAATGTCTGTTAACGGGATGAGTGTATAGCCAAATTTGCTGCCCTGTTGCTTGAACTGTTCAAGCGACATGCCCATGAAACGCTCTACTTCAGGGCCTATGTATTTAATGGTAAGGTCATCCAGTTTTTCCTTTACTACCGATGTCGATGCACCTTGATGTACTTTGAAATAGGTAGCGATGTAGTTGTTCATCCAGATGGGATCGTCAAAAACCGGAGCCGAAACCCCGGTGAGAATAACATCAAATTTAAAATGTGCGTTTGACGGAGGATCTTTGGCAATGCCTGTTACCACATACGTAGTTGTGTCGTTACGAACCGTGATAAGCTTGCCGAGTGCTTTTTCGTCTCTGAAAAATTTCTTTGCAATGCGTTCCGTAAGCACTAAGGTGTTAGGCTCGCGCAATACAAATTTCGGATTCCCCTCAAGGAGCGGAAAATTGAAGAAGGTGAAAAAGTTTGAGTCAGCCAGAAACACATTGTCTTGCGTAAAGGCTTTCTCACCGTACTTCATTACAATGCCACTGTTTTGTAGAACACGCAATGCACTTTCAACTTCCGGCACTTCGTTGATTAAGGCTCCGGCCATGGGAGGGCAAGAAACGGCAACGGCTATTTCCTGCGCAGAAAGTTTAGCATCCAGGTTTACCCTATAGGTTCGGTCAGCATCGGGGTGAAAGCGGTCGTAGCTCAGTTCATCCTGTACATAGAGGGTTATAAACAGGCATGAGGCAATGCCGACTGTTAGCCCCAGAACATTCAAAAAAGCATAAAACCGCTGACGGCTGATGTTGCGAAACGCAACCAATAGGTAGTTTTTTAGCATAAGGATTTGGGGTTTCCCTTACGGGTTATAGGCTCTGAAACGGAGCTTTGGGGTTAAGGTTTCGGAATTAAGAAATCTTGAACAGGACTCTGCGGCTCGCTGCGCCAAACTCAGCGTTCTCTGAAGTTCATTGTTCTGCTAACGAATTACTCCTGGCCCTTCGCCTTCATCAGCGAGAACTCACGGAACCTTCTGTACATGGCCAGGCCAAAGCCTGTCATCAACACTACCGTGCCGATCCACAGCACATTTACAAAAGGCTTCTCCAACGCTTTAATCACCACCCAATCCTTTTGGCGTGTAAAAATATTCAACGTGAGCTCATCGGTTTCCGGATGGACATTCATCAATGAAATCTTCAACCCGAGCTCAGGAATAACGCCCGGTATAATTCCTCCGCGTGATTGTGTTCCGATAATTAAAACAGGCTCAGCAACATAATCCTGCTTTTCGCCCCGCACGAGCACTTCAGTCTTTATCGCCACAAACGATGAATCAATTTGTTGGCCGGCCAGTTCATAGATCCTTGAAATGTTTTCAATGGTGGCCACATAGTCATTGGCAAAAAACTGTGCGGTTCGCCTGAGGGTGAGTTCTTCCGGTTCGCTCCAATCGTCCTTGGCCTCCTCCATCATCGGTGCCGAAACGTATGTGTACAAATCAAGTGTTGCTTTCCGGTTAATATCGGGTGAAGCCATGTTGCCAAAACGCGGGTTTACCTGCAAGCGAGGGTACTGAACGAAGACCACCTTTCCGTTCTTCCGGAACTCGATCTCATAAAAAGTATTTTCCGTAGAAATTTCAAAACGTTCACCTGCCTTGTACAAAAGTTTGTCCCTAAAGGTGATGTCCTTTTTGGCAATGACCGTGTAGGGATCATCGGTATACTCTATGTCTGATTTCTTTATGTATCCACTTTTATGTCGTGGTTCAAGGCGCTCTCCGATGTACTCAATTTCATACCCGGCCATTTCGCGTGGCTCATGAACAAACAGCAGCAGGTTCTCGCGGTTAAATTCATCGCTGAGTTGGCGCGAAATCAACATGCCTGTATTGTTGAGTGAAACCACCTTCGAATAGCCGGACGAAAACAAAATGCCCACCAACATAAGCCCCACACCAATGTGGGCAATGGCTCCACCGGAAAGTGCTGGATTGGATTTTAAAACAGACAACAAAATTTTACCATTCGAAAAAACAGTGAATAAACCAGCCAATAATAAAAGCACGTAACCCACATGATAAACACGGGCGATGTTTACGATGATTACCGTTCCCACCGTGGCCATGACAAATGGGACAAACAGTTGATTCGCTAATTCCTTTCTGTCAATTTTCTTCCACCAGAAAAACTGACCGACTGCCGACAAAAGCCCTACGGCTATGGCAAACCACAATTGAAACTTCGAGAAGTACTCAACCTGATCACCCGGCAGGGCCAAATTTGAAACACCCCCAAACGATTCGATTAACTGGTTCCATGCGGGGAATGAGGTGGGCACCAACACCTGAAATCCCATTAAACACAACACCGTAGCGCCAATGAAAATCCAGAACTCTCGCGAGTAGGTTGAAATTTCCTTTTCGGATGAGGGTATCTCCTTCCAGCGCACAATAGCCAAAGCAATGGCGGCCACCATAAAAAATAACATGTAAAGCAACAGCTGACCCGATAAACCCAGATCAGTAAACGAGTGCACCGAAGCATCACCCAGCACTCCGCTACGGGTTAAAAATGTTGAGTAGAGGATGAGAATAAAAACTGCTATAACTAAAATGATGGAAGCTTTAAGCGCGGTTTCACTGTTCTTATAAGTGATCATCGTATGGATGGATGCCACGAGTATCAGCCAGGGGACATATACGGCATTCTCCACCGGATCCCAGTTCCAATAGCCTCCAAAGTTTAGTGTTTCGTACGCCCAGTAGCCACCCATTAAAATTCCCAGGCCCAGCACAGCCCCGGCAAATAACGACCACGGCAACGCAGGGCGCACCCATTCGCGGTAACGCTTTAACCAAAGCCCGGCAATACAAAACGAAAACGGAACCAACGTGGCTGCAAAACCCAAAAACAACGTGGGCGGATGGATAACCATCCAGTAATTCTGTAAGAGCGGGTTTAAACCAGCACCATCACGCGGAATAAAATCGGGTTGAACCGTGAAGATCGGATCGGGCATGGCATCGCGCAGCAGAATAAAAGGAGAGCTGCCAAACTTCATTTCAAGGCCGGGTATTACCACGCCTAAGATCATCGAACCAAGGAATGCCTGAACAGCTGTAAAGACCGTCATAACAGGCCCTTCCCAAAACTTATTGGTGATGATGATTACGATGCCCAGCACAGCATGCCAGGACATCCACAACAAAAAACTTCCTTCCTGGCCGTTCCAAAAGGTAGATATTAAATAATGCGTGGGAAGTTTTTTATCGGAATGGCTATACGCGTAATGATATTCGAAGTAGTGATTCTTGATGATGATGAACAAGGTTACCACAATACCCAGCACCGCTGCGGCATGCACATAGAATCCGATTCGTCCGTTGAGTAACCATCCTTCTTTCTTGTCGATTTCCTGAACGACCGATGCTTTGAAGTAGGAAAAGAATGAAACCAGCGCAGTGATAAATGAAGTGATGACAAAAAAATGACCGAGGTTACCGATGAAATAGTGAATCATGTTGGATTTAGTTGTTCCTGATGCTATAGACTTTTACGATCTATAGTTTTAAATTTAAAAGACCCCGAAAGTCTGATGGATAAAAATTAAACACCAGCATTAAGACTTTGTTCCTGGTATTTCGAAGGGCACTTCAGCAGGATTTTCTCAGCATAAAAATCTTCACCCTTATAACTGCCCACTACCACAACTTTTTCGGAGCGTGTAAAATCCTGTGGCATCGGTTGATTGTAAAATACCTTTTGTTCCTTGCCCCCCTCATCGACCATGATGAACGAGAAAGAAACCTTATCCTCGCCCGGCTCAATGCCGATCACTTTACCAGATGAATTTTTTTTCAAATCACCAACAACATGAATACTTTTTGATTTCCCAGAAGACGCCATTTGATAAGCCTCTGTAAAGGTTACATAGGTGCTTGCATCATTGGTTGACGATACGATAATGGCTACTGCAACCGCGATGACAACAATGATAAAGATGTGTGATTTTTTCATGCCTCTCCCCTGCTTTAATCAGCCTCAAAATTAACCCAAAAAGCATTTAAATCCAGTTACTTTAATCACTAGTGATAGGTGCAAAAGAGGGCTATTTCAGTCGATTTTCAAGGTGTTTTACTTTTCTGTCGAGTGTAAACAGGTAAACCACTAATCCGGTGAGGATGATCAGCACAATGGCAACTATCACATAGATTTTACCTTCCGCACGCATCCCATCAGCCATGGGTACTTCTTGTTGGGCATTCGCGCCATGTCCTAAAAGAAATAGCAACAATGCAACACTATTTAGCTTCCAGTTTTTCATTCTATTTCTAAGATTTTTTCTTCCAGTTTTTTGATGCGCACACGTAGCGACACAATCCACAGTCCGATTAAAAACCAACCGATAACGGCCGGATAGAAAACCAGGCGCATTCGGCTATCCAGGTCATAAGCGTTAAAACCTGGATTACCACCGCTGCCCGGATGCACACTGCTGGTAAGGCGAGGTATGATAAAGATAAGGGGTACCATGGCCGCAAATGCAAAAATGTTGTACACCGCACTTAGCCGGGCTCGTTGTTCCTCATTATCCAACGATCCGCGCAACACAAAATACGCCAGGTAAACCAGCAACGCTATGGCTGCTCCGTTCTGCTTCGGATCTCCGTGCCACGGAGAGCCCCACGTGTAGTTCGCCCATAACATTCCCGTTACCATTCCCAATATTCCGAAGGCTGTACCAACATGCGCGTAGCTAACCGACTTCACGTCATCATCGTGTAGTGGATTCCGCAAGTACCGTATTGCATAGTAAAGCGACATAAGATAAAGCAGCACCATTCCAAACCACATGGGCACATGAAAGTACAACGCACGAACAGTTTCATTCAGAATATTTAGCCGCGGTACATCCATCAACAGACCTGCTGTGTGTACATACACCAGTAAAACAACAGCAACTATTTTTAACCAGGTCTTCATTCTTAGTTTCATGAGCAGTGGGCAAAATTATTATTGCCTATTGCTTAGTGATTTTAACTGCGCCAAATATACGGGAACAGAATATACCCTAACACCCCTGCAATACAATTTATGGCCAGCAGGTTCAGAAGTTCATCGGTACTCGCTGAACGGTCAATACCATCCAATGCATTTTTGGTTACGCGAACAGCCATCAACAAAATGGAAATTACTACTGGAAAACTCAGTACTGCCATCAGCACGTTGCTGTTACTGGCCTTGGCGGCAATGCCCGATATTAAACTCAGGGAAGTTGAAAAGCCGATAGATGCCAATACCAACACCGATAGAAAAATCACACGATCCTGAACGGGATCAAAAATAAAAACTGAAAACAAGAGGTAGCCAACAAAAGCAATGAGCCAACACAACAAAATATTATAAACGGTTTTGGCAATGATAATTTCCTGGGCGCTGGCTATTGTGTACAAGTAAATGAAAACGCCTTTCTTTTCACCGATAAAACTTTTTGCTACGCTGTTGACAACCGAAAATAAAATGGTTAGCCAAAACAAAGCGGACCAGGTATAGGCACTGATGGAATTTTCCCGCAGGTTAAAGGTGAGATAACAAATGAAAATGAGGCTGAACAAATACAGGCCCAGACCTGCAATAACCGACTTGCGTCTAAGCTCAAGAATAAACTCCTTTCGGATAAGCTGAATAATAATTTTCGTGCTCAAAATGCTGATTTTCCGGATGGTGCAAGTTTATTGAAAATCAGCCCAAAATAACGGTCTCACTGCATAAATTGTTAGTTTTGCACTCCATTTTAGCGCACTTCATGAGCAACAAAAAGACAGTATTGGTTACCGGTTCGGCAGGCTTTATTGGGTTCCACCTGAGTAAACGGCTCTGTGCGGAAGGTTACCAGGTTACCGGAACCGACAACCTGAATGATTACTATGATGTGCGCCTGAAATACTCCCGTTTGGAGATTTTAAAACAAACGGAAGGGTTCACTTTTATTGAAGCGGAGCTTACGGATAAAAAAGCAATTGATTCAATATTCTCTTCCGGCAATTTCAACTACGTTATAAACCTGGCCGCGCAAGCCGGTGTTCGGTATTCCCTTACCAACCCATACGCTTACCTGGAAAGCAACATGCATGGGTTTCTTAATATTCTCGAGGCGTGCCGGCACAACAACGTTGAACACCTTGTGTATGCATCTTCCAGCTCGGTATATGGCGCCAATAAAAAAATGCCTTTCTCGGTACACCATAATGTGGATCATCCCATTTCGCTTTACGCAGCATCTAAAAAATCAAATGAGCTGATGGCCCACACCTATTCAGCGCTATACAATTTGCCCACTACCGGGCTTCGTTTTTTTACAGTGTATGGCCCTTACGGCAGACCGGACATGGCCTTGTTCATTTTCACCAAAGCTATTGTTGAGGGTAACCCGATTGATGTTTATAATCACGGGAAGATGAGGCGCGATTTCACCTATATCGATGATATTGTTGAGGGCATTACACGGCTACTTCCCTTAACACCTAAACCAAACGCACAGTGGGATAGCCATCAGCCGGACCCTGCTTCCAGCTTTGCACCTTATAAAATTTACAACATCGGGAATAATAAGCCGGTTGAATTGCTCCGGTTTATTGAAGTGATAGAAGAAAAGCTTGAAAAAAAAGCGATAAAGAATTTAATGCCTATTCAGGATGGTGATGTACCAGAAACCTATGCAGATGTTGATGACCTGATGCGCGATGCAGGATTTAAGCCGGCAACAGCAATAGAAGATGGCATCGGCAAATTTATTGAATGGTATACGGAGTATTACAACATTAAGAAATAAGAAGATAGATGGAGAAAATTGGCATAATCGGATTGGGATACGTAGGACTTCCTTTAGCCGTAGAGTTTGGTAAAGTGGTAGATGTAGTTGGCTTCGACATCAACACGGATCGGATAAATGAACTAAAGAAAGGGCATGATCGCACGCGCGAAGTGGAGGATGAAGAATTAAAGCTGGCCACTAAACTTACCTATTCCAGCAATCCCGATGACTTGAAAAGCGCAAACTATTTCATCGTTACCGTTCCAACCCCTGTAGATGAATACCGTAAGCCTGATTTGCGTCCGCTTCAAAGTGCCAGCAAAACATTAGGGTCAGTTATAAAAAGGGGTGACACCGTTATCTACGAATCAACCGTATACCCGGGATGCACCGAAGAAGATTGTATTCCGATTATTGAAAAGATAAGCGGTCTGAAGTACAACGTAGATTTCTTCGCAGGTTATTCACCCGAGCGGATTAACCCGGGCGACAAGCATCACCGGGTTACAACCATTAAAAAAGTAACCAGCGGCAGCACCCCTGAAGTTGCGGAAAAAGTAGATCAGCTTTATCGCAAAATTATTACTGCCGGTACACACAAAGCCTCTTCTATTCGCGTTGCTGAAGCCGCCAAAGTAATTGAAAATGCTCAGCGCGATATCAACATCGCATTTGTGAATGAGCTCGCGTTGATTTTTGATAAGATGGGAATTGATACCCACGAAGTACTGGAAGCTGCCGGCACAAAATGGAATTTCCTTCCGTTTAAACCCGGCCTGGTGGGTGGCCATTGCATTGGTGTGGATCCCTATTATCTGACGTATAAAGCCGAAAGTCTGGGGTACCATCCGGAAGTAATTCTGGCTGGCCGAAGAATAAACGATAATATGGGAGCGTACATTGCCGGTAATGTGATCAAACTTATGGCACAAAACCAACTGCCCGTTTACGGAGCCGATGTTTTGGTGCTAGGCATAACCTTCAAAGAGAATTGCCCCGACATTCGAAACAGCAAGGTGGTGGACGTGATACAGGAGCTGAAAAACTACAGCACCAATGTTGACATTTTTGATCCCTGGGCTGAAAACGATGAGGTGAAGCACGAGTACGGGTTATCCCTCATCAGTAAACCATCCAAAAAATATCATGCAATTCTGTTGGCTGTAGGCCATGAAGAATTTAAATCATTGGATTGGAGTATTGTGAAGCAGGAGAATACCGTTGTGTATGATGTAAAAGGATTCCTTGATCCCGGTGTTGCAACATCGCGTTTATAAATCATGAGCACATCAAAAAAAATTCTGGTTACAGGCGGTGCAGGCTACATTGGCGCACACACCGTTGTTGAATTGATTGCAGCCGGTTACGAACCCGTAATTGTAGATAATTTATCAGCTAGCGACAAAACATTGTTGAGGGGCGTTCAGCAACTCACCGGAAAGACATTGAATTTTCACCAGGGAGATTGCCGCGATAAAAATTTCCTGAACTTCGTTTTTAAAACGCAAGGCCCGATTAATTGCGTCATGCATTTTGCGGCTTTTAAATCGGTAGGAGAATCTGTTCAAAAGCCCTTGCTTTACCATCATAACAACGTGGGCTCAGTGCTTACCCTGCTGGAAGTGATGAGTGAGCATGCAGTTACGGATTTCGTTTTCTCCTCATCCTGCACGGTGTATGGCCAGCCCGACAAAATACCAGTGGATGAAAAGGCTCCGTTCAAACGCGCTGAATCACCCTATGGTGCAACCAAGCAGTTGTGTGAACGAATACTGGAAGATGTGCACACTACAGGGTTTCGCATTATTTCACTACGCTATTTCAATCCAATTGGGGCACACCCCAGTGGTTTGATTGGCGAACTTCCTATTGGCATACCCAACAACTTGGTTCCGTTCATCACCCAAACGGCAGCAGGCTTACGCAAAAAACTCACTGTATTCGGCAATAACTATAACACGCCCGATGGCTCCTGCATTCGTGACTTTATTCATGTAGGAGACCTGGCCGATGTGCACGTGAAGGCATTGGCCTACCTGGAAAAAGATACCCGAAAAAACGTGTACGATGTATTCAATGTGGGCACAGGAAAAGGTGCTTCTGTACTAGAACTGGTAAACTTGTTTATTCGTACCACCGGGGCACCTCTTCCTTTTGTAATCGGGCCCCGAAGACCGGGCGATGTAGAAAAAGTTTATGCCGATCCAACCCGTGTAAATACAGTATTGCGTTGGTCTTCACGATATTCAATGGAAGATGCCCTGAAACACGCCTGGGCATGGGAACAAAAGCTTCATAAAAGCCACTAACTTTAACGTGTGGATATTCCATTCGTCAACCTCCGCTTACAATACGAATCGCTGCGTGCTGAAATTGATGAAGCTATTCAAAACGTTTTGCATGAAGCCCGCTTTATTGGTGGTGGTGCCGTAAAAGTTTTTGAAAAGCAGTTTGCTTCGTTGTTTGATGTTCCCCACTGCATCAGTACCGGTAATGGAACAGACTCACTTTTTATTATTCTAAAAGCCTTAGGTATTCAGGCAGGCGATGAAGTAATCACACCTGCTTTTGGTTGCATGCCCTCTGCTGAGGTGATTTCGTTAGCCGGTGCGAAGCCAGTCTTCTGCGATGTTGACCCGGAATTTTATACCCTTGATCCGGAGAAGCTACTCGAAAAAATCAATGCCAAAACAAAAGCTGTTATTGCCGTGCACCTTTACGGGCAAGCGGCACCCCTGCAAGCATTGAAAAAAATTTGTGACGATAAGAAAACCTTCCTGATTGAAGATTGTGCGCAAGCACACCTTACACAAGAAAATAATCACATAGCAGGAACAGTAGGGATTGCCTCTGCCTTTAGTTTTTACCCCACTAAAAACCTGGGTGCATTCGGTGATGCCGGCTGCATTCTAACGCGCGATCTACACCTGGCGGAAAAAATGAGAAGACTTCGCAACCACGGTGCACTGGTTAAAGATGATCATGAACTGGAAGGGACCAACAGCCGGTTGGATACACTTCAGGCAGCTATCTTATCGGTTAAGTTGAAGTACCTGACGCAATGGAATACTGCACGCGTGGCTTTGGCACAACATTACAAATCCTTGCTTATAAACATTCCGGAAATTGTGCTGCCCAAAGAACGGCCGGGCTCAACGCATAGTTTTCATCTCTTCTGCATCCAAACTGCCCATCGCGATTTGCTGAAAAAATATTTGGCCGATTGTGGTGTTGAGACCATTATTCATTATCCAAAAGGGTTGCCATTTACACCTGCTTACCAACACTTAAATCATTCAGAAGCCGACTTTCCGGTAACTGCCCATCTGCAAAACCATATTCTTTCGCTGCCGCTTTATCCTGAACTTAAGGCTGAGGCTGTTGCACAAGTGGCTGAAAGTATCCGTCAATATTTTAAAAAATGACCTCCTACGTATCTTGTATAATCCTAATCCCTTCGCGTTCAATTATCCCCGCAACCTTTAAACATGTCTAATGACATTTTAGGTTAATTTTACGCACTATAACTAATCTCATGGCTACCCCTCTTGCGGCTGCTGTTACCTCGTTTTTGATCTCCTTTCTGATCATCCCGGTGATCATTAAATACTCGTTGGAAAAAAACCTGGTAGATATTCCCGGCCGTAGGAAAATTCATAAAAAAGTAACGCCCTCCATGGGCGGTATCGCCATCTTTATTGCATTCTTTATCGGGTCGCTGATCTGGACGGATATCAATTATTGGAAGGACATCCGCATGATTCTAATCGCTTTGTTTATGGTGTTCTTTATTGGTGTGCGCGATGACCTGGTGCCGTTAAAGCCCTACATGAAACTCATCGGACAACTGGTGGCTGCAACCATACTTATTCTGTTGTTCGATCTCCGGTTAAAATCGATGTATGGCATTTTAGGCATTTATGATATTCCACTTGGGTTAAGTTTTTCGCTCACACTTTTTACCATCATCGTAATCACCAATTCTTTCAACCTTATTGATGGGCTGGATGGATTGGCTGCAACCCTGGCGAGTATTTCATTACTCGCCTTCGGCATATGGTTTGTCCTTGCCGGTGATGGGGTGTTTGCCGTACTCTGCTTTGCCATGCTCGGAGCATTGATAGCATTTTTGATTTTCAATTGGGAGCCATCGAAAATTTTTATGGGCGACACCGGAGCGTTAGTCGTGGGCATGATGCTTGCCATTACCGCTATTCACTTCATCAATTATAACTACAACCTCCCGGTTGATCATACCGCCCGGTTTACAGGGTCGGTGGCACCCGCCATTTGCATGATAATCGTGCCCCTGGTGGATACCATGCGGATATTTGTTTTACGTCTGGCGCGAAAGCAATCGCCTTTTACACCCGACAAAAGCCACATTCACCACAGCATTATGCGCCTGGGCTTTTCACATAGCAAAACAGCGTTGTTGTTGGGCGCTGTGCAGGTGTTATATATCAGTTTGGTTATTTTGATGCTTCCTGTTAATGATAATTATATACTGCTCATAGTGATTTTGTTATCGGTTGTATTAAGTGTAATACTTGACCGGCTTATCCTTACCCGGTTAAGCAAGGAAGACCAAACTGTTTAGCTGTAATATTGTATTTTTGAAAGATTTATAATTATGGAAGACCGCATTAAGGCACTGGCAATAGAAGTTGAATCCTACACCGCATCCGACATGCAAGGTGTTGAAAACTATCGTTTAAAATACATCAGCAAAAAAGGAGTGATCAGCGAATTGTTTGAAACCCTCAAAACGTTATCGCCTGATGAGAAAAAGAAATCCGGTAAAATACTGAATGAACTAAAACAAGCTGCTGAGCAAAAGCTGAAAGCATTAACAGAAATGCTGGAAAACAATTCCTCCGCTACAGTTGATATTGACTTGACATTGCCACCCATTCCGAATAAAATTGGCAATCAACATCCGCTTACACTAACCCGTAACCGGATCATCGAAATTTTTGAGCGGTTAGGCTTTAATGTTGCCGATGGTCCTGAGATCGAAGACGACTGGCATAATTTCTCAGCGTTGAATTTTCCGGAGAATCACCCCGCACGCGAAATGCAGGACACATTCTTTGTCGAAAAAAATCCCGATATGCTGTTGCGTACGCACACTTCCAACGTGCAAATCAGGTTAATGACGAAACAGAAGCCACCACTGCGTGCCATTATGCCCGGTCGTGTCTATCGTAATGAAGCGATTTCTGCAAGGGCGCATTGCTTCTTTCATCAGGTAGAGGGGCTATACGTTGATCGAAACGTTGGCTTTGCTGATCTGAAACAAACGCTCTATCATTTTGCTAAAGAGATGTATGGAAAGGATATCAAAATCAGGTTTCGTCCATCCTTTTTTCCATTTACTGAACCAAGCGCTGAAATTGATATTTCGTGCCTGATCTGCAAAGGTGATGGTTGCAACATCTGCAAGCAAACCGGTTGGGTTGAAATTGCAGGCTCTGGAATGGTTCATCCCAACGTGCTAAAAAACTGTGGTATTGATCCGGAAGAATTTACCGGCTTTGCCTTCGGCATGGGCATTGAACGGGTCACCATGCTGCGTTACCAGGTGAATGATTTACGGTTGTATTCAGAGAATGATATCAGGTTCTTGAAACAGTTTCATTCCGTTATTTAATGGTGCTTTCGGATAACATAAAAACCATTGGAGTTGCCGGTGCCGGAACGATGGGGCAAGGGATAGCCCAAGTGTGTGCAACTGCAGGCTATCAGGTTATCCTCTATGATGTTGCTGAACCTCAACTGGGCAATGCAAAAACACTGATTCATAAATCGCTACAGATTGCTGTAGAGAAAGGAAAACTAAAAACCGATGAATCAAATCAAATTCTTTCGCGCATACAATTTCAGCCCGACATTAATCAACTGCAAGCGGATTTGATTATTGAGGCAGCGTTAGAAAACCTTGATGTTAAGAAAAAGCTCTTCAGCAAACTGGAATCCATCAACACGGAATCGTGTATACTCACTACAAACACCTCTTCTATACCAGTAACTCAAATTGCATCGGCTTTGAAGCATCCTCATCGGTTTGCCGGACTGCACTTTTTCAATCCTGCGCACATCATGAAGCTGGTCGAGATTATCTCAGGAGTGAATACCACAACTGAAACTGTTGATACCTTAAAAGTATTTTGTGAAAAAATTGGAAAAATTGCCGTGCTGACAAAAGATTCCCCCGGATTTATCGTTAACCGGGTAGCACGGCATTATTACGTAGAAGCCTTGAAGTTACTGGAAGAAAATGTTTCTGATATTCATACAATCGATGCCTTAATGAAGGCATCCGGATTTAAAATGGGACCGTTTGAATTAATGGATTTAATTGGCGTGGATACAAATTTTTCGGTTACCACCTCCATTTACAATGCGTTTCATCAGGAACCTAAATTCAGGCCAAGCCGTATTCAGCAGCAAAAAGTTGATGCGGGACACAATGGAAGAAAAAGCGGAAAAGGATTCTATGATTACTCCAACGGGTAACACGGTTTACACAACAACGCGAAGCTCAGCAACAGGAAAAGCCAAAATGAAAATCCGGTTTAAACTTGTGGGATTTTCGTTTGCCGTTTTCTTATCGCTTGTCCTTTCCTGCACCCCCGATGAATTTGATGATCCCATACCCATAATCTTCTTTCAGCCAATAGAAATAAACATAGCCTTACCCCAATATGCAAACCTCAATACACTGGGCTATGTTTACATTGATGATAATGCGGGAGTACGCGGGATTATATTGCACAAAAAAAATCCGTTTACATACCTGGCCATCGAACGTAACTGCTCCTTTCAGCCAAACCAGGCATGTGCAACCGTTGAAGTTCATACCTCAACATTGTTTCTACAAGATGCTTGTTGTGGCTCAATGTTTAATTGGGATGGCGTGCCGACAGCCGGAGTGGCCTGGCGACCATTAAGGCAGTATAAAACAAGCCTCAATGGTACGCTGCTTACCATTACAGATGAGATCATAAACTAAATTCACATTATGTCTTTGCAGCAGGTAGGCTTGAGTCGGTATCTAAGAGATCACGGTTCAAGCCCGCGATGACACTGAATTGTTGGAGGGATTAATCCATCATTCGCTCAACCAGCCCGTCAATGGTAATGCCTTCGGCTTCGGCCTTAAAATTCCTTACCATTCGATGATGAAGCACAGGTTTAGCAATAGCACGTACATCTTCAATATCGGGCGAGTATTTTCCGTTTAACAACGCATTACACTTCGCACCTAAAATCAAAAACTGTGATGCCCGGGGGCCTGCTCCCCACTCCAGGTAATCGTTGGCTACCGGTGATGATCCGGCAGTATTCGGACGTGTTTTATTCGCCAACCGAACAGCATATTCAATTACATTGTCAGGTACCGGAACTCTCCGAACAAGGTGTTGATAATCCGTTATTTCTTCAGCAGTAAGAATTCTGTTTACTGTACGTGGCTCATCCGTAGTTGTGCTTTTAACTACCTCTACCTCATCAGCAAAAGAAGGGTAAGTTAATTGAATGTCGAACATAAAACGGTCGAGCTGAGCTTCTGGCAGTGGATAAGTTCCTTCCTGTTCAATTGGGTTTTGTGTTGCCAATACGAAGAAAGGCCGTGGCAAATCGTAGCGAACACCGGCAATAGTAACGGCATACTCCTGCATGGACTCGAGCAATGCTGCCTGTGTTTTAGGTGGTGTACGGTTTATTTCATCGGCCAGTACTATGTTGGCAAACACAGGGCCTTTAACAAATTTAAAATTACGTTCCTTATCCATGGTTTCTGCACCGATGATGTCGGATGGCATCAGGTCCGGTGTAAACTGAATTCGCTTAAACTGAAGATCAAGTGCAGTAGCAATGGTGTTGACCAACAGCGTTTTGGCCAGTCCGGGAACGCCTACCAGCAACGAGTGTCCCTGACAAAAAATACCCGTGAGCACAAAACGAACGACCTCATCCTGACCGATAATTACTTTCGATATCTCCTTTGCGAGATTTTTATAAGTTATAGCCAGCGAATCGGCCGCTTCAACATCTGATGCAAATTTTGCCATGGTTTACCTTTAGCCTTTATATAACAAACCTAACGCATATGCGCTTAACAAAGCTTATATTTTATACGAACAGCATCAATTATCCAGAATGCCACAATGGTTATAGGCTGGATCAATACTGATAAAAACATCGTTACGTGCTTTATCGAACCATTTTTCGAGGGCCCGATTTTGCTTTTGGTTGAGGGTGGCATTCTGTATGCGCTGCCAGTCATCCTTCAATGATGCCAGGTGAGGTGGAACACGTGATTTATAAAAGATAATCCGAACCGCTTCTTTACCCATTTCTGTACGATAAACCAAAGGCGATGAAATGCTCCCTACTTTCATGGAGTCGATGGCAAAGAATACAACCGGATCAAGCTCATCAACAGGGATGCGGGAACCACCATCTTCATCAATAAAAAATCCACCTACTCCTTTAGTTTCAATATCATCAGAATATTCCTTTGCTGCCTTTTGAAAAGTAATCTTTTCTTCTACTACAAGTGTTCGTATGCTGTCGAGGTACTTCCGGGCATCTTCAAGGTCTTCCGGTGAAGGCGTAGGTGACATCAGGATGTGACGCGAATGATACTCATTACCCCTGCGTTCCATCAACTGTATAATATGAAACCCAAACAAGGTTTCAACGGGCATCGATATCTCACCTTGTTTTAACTTGAATGAAGCCGCTTCAAATTCCGGCACCATCATTCCCCGGCCAACAAACCCCATATCGCCACCATTAATAGCAACTGAAGGATCAGCAGAATACTTTTTTGCCAGGGTAGCAAAGTCTTCACCGGCCATAATCCTGTCACGGATTTCCATGAGTTCCCTTCGCGTAACATCCTTTTGTGCTTCACTTACTTTTGCAACCCTAACAATCTGTGCCACCTCTGCTTCGGCTGAAAAGAACGGAAGGCTATCCTTTGGTATCCTATTGAAAAACTTTCGTATCTCTGCTGGAGTAACCGAAATATCTTGAGTGATGTTGCGCTGCATTTCGTTCACCACCATTTGCTCGCGTATCTGATCGCGAAGCTCAGTCCTGATCTGCTCCAGCGTTTTTCCAAACTTATTTTCAAGATCAACCGGAGAACCACCGTATTGAGCAAGGATCATTTCCATTCTTCGTTGTGTATTGGCATCCACTTCCGAATCACCCACCACCACAGAATCCATTTCCGCTTTTGCCATCATGAGTTTGTTACGCAGCAGCATGGCTAAAAACTGACAACGCATTTCAGCTGTAGGATTGCCTCCGTTGGAAACATATTCCTGAAAAGCCTTGTCGAGCTCGGACTTTAATACAATGTAATTATCAACCTTGCCAATAATTTTATCCACAATAAAACCTGTAGGTTCCTCCTGTGCATAAAGCTTAGCAACACCCGAAAGGATGAACAGAATACTAAAAATGAAATAACTGTACTTTTTCACAACCTCGTTTACTTAAAAATTTCAAATTCCTGATCACGAACAGCCGATTTATAAACATCGTCCTCCAATTGCTTGGCCAAAGCAACTTTGCGTTTGTTCAAAATTATTGTCCGGATATCATCACGAACAAATTCCAGCGGAGAGATATTATCAGATATGCGATATTCTATAACACGCAGAAAATAAAGATAAGTGTCATCGGAAGTTTCATAATATGGATTAGCTTTTAAAAACTGAATTTTGTTGGGGATTTCCGCCAGTGGAGAATTTTTCACCAACTCATCAAACACCATCCATGTTGAATCCACCAAATGGTAGGCGGTTGAGAAGCTTAAACAATAGGTTTTTAACTCTTCAGAGTCTTTATCCTTTTTAGAAAAGATCAGCTCTTTTATTTTATTGGTTCGCGGGGCTGATTTCGGTACCTTAATAAAGGTCGCCCGAACAATATTTTGCTTAAGAATAAAATTATCAATGTTGTCCTTATAGTACCGTTCAATTTCTGATGAAGCAATAGCGGTATCCAGGTTTTGTTTTATGTAAACTGCCTGATATTCATAGGCAATAAGGCTGTATCGGTAGTCCAATATTTTGCGCTCGACTTCAGCTTCATTAATGTTTATTTTTCTGGCTGCTTCCTGAAGAAGCAACTGCTTTCGGATCCAACTGTTCGCGTAAGCCTCAACCCTTATAGCACTATCCTCTTTTGCGGTGCCCGGGGGTACGATTCCGCTCAGTTCATCCTTATATAAAAAAGCACGGTTAACCCTGGCCACCGGAATTCTGCCCGAATCGGCTGCCGGAGCTTCCTGTTTCATTTTGATCAGGTCGCAGGAAACCAACAGCAGCAACATGCCTAACCAGCTGCTACGCTTTAACCAATTGCTTATAAACGTATTGTTTCCCTTTCTCATTAACCTTTACTGTATACTTGCTTTTGAGCTGATCAACCCACCTTTTCTCAAGATAAGTTTGATACGCTGATATTACTGCTGCCCGGGCCTCCTCAAACGACAGCGGACCAGGTTCAAGTACTTCAAAAATCCGCACAAGGTAATACATTCCGCTATTTTCTGCCGTATGAATACCCGGAGTCAACGCTATGGAGGATAATACCGGTTTTTCGTCCTTTTGATAGGCTCTTTTTTCCATGCGTATTTTCCGTGCTGCCAGATTATCCTGGATCATCACAGAGTCATTTTTAAGCAACGCCAGTTTAAGGGCGGCAATGTCATCGGGTGAACCGGCTATATATATTTCAGCCTGAATACGTTCCCCAGCCATAAAATTCCCAGTATGCTCATCATAATACTTTCGTTGTCCGATTGAATCTGCGCTTGCACGGTTCCATACCTCACGCTCCATAATATCAAACAGCAATATTCCCTCGTAGTACTCGCGTAGCAGCATTTCGTAATCCGGGTTGGATTTCACCAACTGATCCTCATACGTCTGGTTAATTATCGATTCCACAAAAGAGGTGTATAGTTGCTCAATATAACGCATAGGTTCTAACGTGGTTTTTCGCTGTTGCTGATTTACATATTGCACAAATTCCTTTACCAGAACAGAACGCGGCTTTATGGTAAAAATTACTTCGGATCCAGGCCACTGCGTGATCTTCCATTTGCCTACTGTCAAGGATGAGTCGGCCAGGTTAAAGGCTTTGGATTTAACCACTTCATTTTCCTTGTAGGCATAGTCTCTTTTGAGTTTTCCCTGCAAAGCTTGCTTTGATATTTGCACGCGCTCATCGCGTTGCACGCGTGGTTTTAACTGCGGAAGAATTTCTTCATACGATGGAAGCGGGATTTTACTTTCTAAACGAACGATGTGCCAACCGTAAGTAGTTTGAAAAGGATCGGAAATTTCGCCCGGTGTTTGCAATGAAAAGGCAATGGCATCAAATTCCGGGGCTGCCGCCATAGCGCCAACACCGAAAGGCCGAAGTCGACCGCCATTATTTCTGGAATTGGCGTCTTCAGAATATTGTTGACACAGTTCCTCCCAGGCAACGCCTCCTTTTAACTGATCATTTATTTCGAAGATCAAATTCTTTGCGTTTGTATCGGTGTGTTCACCCCCGGTTCTGATCATGATGTGCGACACTTCAACTTCTCCCCGGGCGGGTTTACGATCTTCAACATAAACCAAATGATAACCAAAACGTGTGCGCACAGGGCCAACAACCTCACCCGGATTTCCATTGTAGGCTGCAGTTTCAAATGGATAAACCATTTGGAGCGCTGTAAAGTAACCAAGATTTCCTTTATTGACACGAGCCGAAGGATCCTCCGAATACGTGGAGGCCAAATTGCCAAAGTTCTCACCGGCTTTAAACCTTGCTTTCAACTCCATAATCTGGTTAAAGGCCTTTAGTGTATCCTCGGGCAGCGCATCGGGTGCTGCATTAATCAAAATATGCGAGGCTTTCACCTCTTCTTGCAGGTGGCTGTAGGTCAACCTAACCAAACTGTCCAGCATCTTGCCTTCCGGCAGATAGGGACGCCTTAACTCTTCTTTGTAATTATTGTATTCTCTGATGAACGCCTTCGTAGTATCGTAACCTCGGCTTTTTGCTTCTTCAACTTTCAACTTAAAATTGATAAACAGACTCAAGTAGTCATCAACCTTTTCTTTTGTGAAATCCTCCTGCTTGTTCAGGTGGTTCTTTTGGTAGAGATAAATGAACTCATCAGCAGGGATAACCCGGTTGTTCACCGTAAAAAAAACTGGTGCTGATGATGTATTGTTTTTATTCTTTTGCGCTGAAGCAGTAAAGAAAAATAAAGCTAATAGCAGTGTTACCGCACTTTTCAACATTATAGGCTCAGTAAAATTAATCGAATTGTACTTTTTTAGAAAGACGACATATGTGCTTGCCGTCTGTTTTTTCATACTCAATTTTATCCATGATAGACTTCACTAACCGAATACCCAAGCCGCCCTTACGTTTTTCGTGGATGATGTTGCCCAGCTCCGGCTCATGAAACTGATTGATATCAAACACAGTGCCATCATCAATAATCTCCATTACAAGGGGCTGATCCCGATCTGCAATGATGTGCAATTCGAAAAGATCATCGGGATTACATTTATGCGCATGAATCATCAGGTTGGAGCACATTTCATCCAACGCCAAAACAACTTCACTGATGCTGAGCTCGTTCACCTCATGGTTTTTCAGCGACTGCTTTACGAAATCGCGAATACCTCTCAGGTTCTCAATGCTGCATCCAACTTTATAAATGTATTTCATGCCAATCGCTTTTTCGCCTCGTCCTTATCTACTGCTATGCTTAGCAATTCACTTAAACCCAGTATTTCAAAAGTGTTCAACACACGCTCATTCATGCCATACAAGACCATCTTAATATTCTTGTCGCCAAACTCTTCTATGTACGACATGAAAACCCCCAGGCCGGCTGACGAGATATATTCCAGGGAGGTGCAATCGACCAGTATCCTGGTATAGCCTTCGCCAACACTCTTTGCGATTGTTAAATCCAATTCAATGGATGAACTGGCATCAATTTCACCGATGGGAACAATTACGTCAGCTCCGTCTTCCTGAATTCTTTTTATCTGGACCATTTCTTTTAACGTTTTTTAGTCATTTTAGTTGACCTGCCGGTTTGCCCGTAGCGGTCTATTTAAACTTCACAATCATTGTAGTATAGTCGTCATTTATGTTCTCTGTTCCGGTGAACTCATACAAGCGGTTAATAAGATGCTCCTGAATTTCACGTGAGGAATGATCCTTAACCTCGAGGATAACCTCCCGCAGACGGTCATACCCAAACTCATCACCCTTTGCATTTTTAGCTTCTGTTATACCGTCTGTATACAACACCATAATATCATTGGCACGGTAGGTAAAGGTGTATGCTTCTATAAATTTATCATAGCTGCTATTACGAACCATACCAAGTGCCACGCCCTTATCCTTCAGGTAATTCGCAGACTGATCGGCAGCATTGTAATATAACAAAGGACAATGACCCGCCCGGGAGTACGATACTTCTTTGGTTGCCGTATTGATCACAAAAAAAGTTGCTGAGATGAATGAGCCACGCTCCAGGCAATTGGCTAATGCTCTGTTTGAGCGAATCATAAACTCCGTAGGCCGGGTACAGTCCTGTGCAAGGCTGTGGAAAATTCCTTTCATCTGCGACATGTGAAAAGCTGCAGTAGTTCCCTTTCCGGAAACATCGGCCACAATAAGCGCAGACTGTTGATCGCTGATGCGCAGGGTGTCGTAATAGTCGCCCCCCACTTCATCAGCTGATTCTGAGAATGCTGCCAAGTCGAAATCAGGATGTTCATCCAGCACTTGAGGAAGCAAACTCTTTTGCACCATTTTGGCAATTTTGAGTTCCTCTTTGTATCGCTCACTCTGAAGGGCCTGCTCTAGCAACCTGAAATTCTCTATCGAAATACCGGCTTGGTTGGCAAACGTGGAAACAATCTTTGTCATCTCACGATTAAACCCATCCGACAACTCCTTGAGCAAAGCCAAGGTGCCAATGTTCTCTCCTTTTACATAAATCGGAAAAGCAAGGATGGAACGAAATCGCGATCCGCGCAATTGAGATAAATGCCTCGACAAGTTTTTGGTTTTATCCTGACTTTGTTCCAATACACCGGTAACATGCATTTTTCTTAAATGCTCAATAATATCAAGTGCTTCCTTTTCCTTGATATGATAGGTGAACAACCGATGATCGTGTTCATTATTTTTTATCTCAAGCCACGCTGCATCAGCAAAGACAGTGCTTACCGAAGTTTCCAGCAAAATATTATAAACACTCTCTTCACTCTGCTCAGTTTGAATGGATTGACTGATGCGCTGAAAGTTTACCACCTCTTCAAGTTTCTGCTCAAAGACTGAGGTGGTTGGCAGGTTGAACAATATTACCAGAAATGAAAAAACACTGTAAACTGTTACAAAAATGAAAAGCGATTGAAAGGTAATGTGATAGCGGTGATCCACAAATCCGCTTCCTTCGCCATAGGCACTAATGGCCTGCGCATTGGCGGTATAGAACAGGTACATCACATAAAAAATTGCCAGCAAAAGCAGCAACAGGCTTGTCCACTTTTGGCGGAAGTTGAGATACGCTACCCACTTCATGTTTGCCGAAAGTACAAGGCCTATAACAATGAGGATTCCGAGTATTACATTGTTCAACCAATCAAGGCCCTCAATCTCCAGGCTATTGTACGCAAGCGATGCCAGCAAGCCTCCCTCAAAAAAATTCCATAAGCGGAGCAACCACTTTGATTTCTGATAGAGAATCAATCGCTTCCAAACGGTATAGGCAACCATCAAGAATCCGGCAATCAACCCAAGGTTAATGATGTAATTGGCCTCGATATAAATGAATAGGCTGGTGAGTTTGGTTGTACCCGGTAAATAGTCGATCAACCGGATGAGAAGGGATATTACCGTTACCACCAAACCTGTGGCAAAAACCCGCCACAATAGATCAACAAAATTCAGGAGTTCATCACGATCGACCCTGAACTTGTAGAAGTAGTACAGGGCAACCAGAAATAGATTGAAAAGAAATCCCGGCATCCATAAAGGAATATCCGGCTCAATATTGGTCTTAACGCTAAAAACAACTGAAAGATCCGTAAACAGCAAAGCCACCCAGATAATCCCTGAGGCCAGGAAAAGCAATCGTGTTAACGCTTTTATCCGCATGAAATCCGAAACACTTAATCAGTGCCCTATTACGCTGTTTTACAATCAACAAAAAGGCCAATCAAGGTTATGATTGGCCTTGCAATTATAGGGAAAAAAGGGGATTCTAAGGCTTTTTCAAAAGCAATAACCCACCTATTGGGTTACACGGGGAGCCACAATTACTCGTTTGGTCAACGATAATAATGGGCCCGCTTTTACAAAGTATATACCTGCCGCAAGGGGTGTATCAAAAACCAATTGATAGCTGGCAAAACCAGATTCATCAGTTGTGAGAACAATACGATAGCATTCTCGTCCAAGCTGATCAACAATAATTACAGGAACTACTTCAGCTTTGTCAAAACCCTTTATTTCAATGTTCACATCATTATTGGTAATCGGGTTAGGGAATACATTTATGAACGCGATATTCGGCCCGCGATAGGTTACAGCTATAACTTTTGAATAGCTAAATGTTCCGTCAAAGTCCGTTTGCTTTAAACGATAATAGGCTGTGCCGTTTACAGGGTTAAAATCCTTTAGGGAATATCGGTGGTATTCAGTTGTTGTTCCCTTTCCCGGAAATGTCCCTATAGAAATAAATTGTTCACCTGTCAATGATCGTTCAACCGTAAAATAATCATTATCAATTTCCGATGCTGTTTCCCAAAACAATTCCACGGCTTCATTTAAAACATGCGCACGAAAATCAATGAGTTGGACAGGCAGCGGTGAATCCGAATCAAGTGAAGACAATGTAAAAGGACTAAACGATGTTACGTTGGTTACCATAACCGTTCCGGTAATATTATTTCCGGTCTGAGAAAATGCCCCACCTCCGGGCGGAAGATCCCACTGGCTGCCATTCCAGCGTGCTACACGTAGGTTCGCCACATTGCCGATGTCAGGAGGGATATAACTGCCCGTGTTATATGATAGTGTTACTGAAGCTGTGGTTGCACCACTACGTGAAATGTTCCAATATTCAAAACCGCTAACCTTTGCAATGTTGGCAATGTTAATTGCATTCCGATTTAAACCATCGGTGCTTGGATCATTTGCAACATATTCAGCTGTCCATGTATCAACTGCTGTTGTACTGCCAATAACAGCGGGGCGAAATCGATTAGCCGATATGCTTCCGAGTGGGAAGGAATAAGTTCCTGTCAGGTTTATCACTTTTCGCATTGGTCCTGAAACATAACTATTGATGGAGGCGCCAGGAGAAGTAGCGGTTGCTCCTAATGTAAGCAAGTGTGTGGATGATGTGACTACAATTCCATTCGTAAGGGTGAGTTGCCCATTAACCGTAGTTGCACCAGCCCCAGACAATGAAAGTGTTCCGCCTGGTTTGCCAACAATCACATTATTGAAAGTGGTTGTTCCGCTTATCGATTGGGTTGTTGTGCTATTAAAGGTTACTGTGCCTGTACCCGCATTAAACGAACCATTGTTCGTCCAGTTGCCAGCCATAGTAATATTTGCATTATTTGCTGTATTGCTTAATGTTGCCCCGGCAGCAACAGAGACATTACCATTAAGCACAAGATTAGTGGCCGTCATAATAACTGTTCCTGCTCCAATAATGCTCAGGTTATTATAAGTGTTTCTGTTATTCATTGTCATCGGAGCAACATATTCAATTGTACCGCCTGTCGCTGAGACAAATGAAGTATATGTTCCTGCCGGAAATGTATTCGTGCTGGTTCGTAAAGTACCTGTCCCACTAATGTTACCGAAACTGTGACCAAATGAAGTGCCTACTACAAGCATACCGTTAATGGTCGTATTGAAATTGTTTCGTGCGTTCACGTTCATATTAATCCGGGCACCACTCAGAATTACCACCGGTGCGCCAAATGGAGCCGAGCCCAGCGGTGCACCTAAACCATCCGCCTGCAAAGTCCAGCTGTTTGGATCATTCCAACTTCCGCCTACTAGTGGATTGCTTACGTTGGCGTTGGCTAAACGGCTGTATACAGGAACAATTGGATTCGGTAATGTATTAACAGTACCTACTGTTAAGTGATACGTGTTGTTAGCCAACGGCAGGTTTGTGCCTAACAAGTTTGTGTACGTCATGGTAGTGCCGGTAGCTGAGCCTCCATGCGCACTGGTAATCCATCCAACAGGGTTAGATAAGTCAAGATATCCTGCCGCCAATGTTCCGCCAGTTCCGCCCATGAGTGTTGTCGGGAAACTATACACATGCGATCCGGTTGCAGAATACACCAGGGAAGATCCTCTGCCTAAAATCCAATAATAATTCAAAACCCTCTCTGAACTTCCAATGTTAGCTGTTGGGTGTCTGCTATTAACAGGGGCAATTGTAAGTGACCCGGCAGAACTAACCGTTAACGTAACCACTACCGGTGTGAAATTATTCTGAGTCCCTACAGCATATGTAAAAGATGAAGCGCCAGCTACAGGCCAAAGTTTAACAACACCGGCATCACTCGCCACACCATTTGTTCTTATAAAGGCTGTGCTACCTGCACCGGTAACCGCACCCCCCGTTCCAAAAGTAAGTTCACTGGAGCCAATGGTCAGGTATCGGCTGGTAGTTGCAAAATTCAGTGTGCCGTTTATGGTAAGTGCTCCATTAACACTTACATTTTTTGTAGCAGCCGCACCACCAAGGGTAAGATTAGTAAACGAACCCCCTGAACTTGTAATACTTTGAACTGTTGAGTTGCCCGACATGACAATGGCACCTGATCCTATCTGACTGCTGTTGTTGACAACATTACCCTGAACAGTTAACCCTAACGCCCCAACATTTAGTACACCACTAAATAAGTTCAGGTTTGTTATGGTTGGTGAAGTGCCGCTTAGTGTAACTGTTCCGCTTGGTTTGTCTACTGTAATATTTTGAAACTGACTGGATGCTGAAAGCGCTGCAGCCTGAGCGCCCGCACCATTGAATATGGTGGTGTTGTTGCTGCCATTGTAGGTACCGTTTATTGTAAGGTCTCCCCCAATGGTAACATCAAGTGCATTTGTATTCAATGTACTACCTGTGTTGATTGTCAGGGTACCTGATGTTGCGAGCGGACTGGATTGCATAATAACAGTTTGCGGATTACCGCCTGTTCCCAACACTGTCATATTACCCAAAGAAGGCACGATGTTTATCCTGATGTTATTTTGCGTGGTAGTATTCAAACCTATTTGAACTGTACCCGCACTGCTGATATTGTTAGATGTAGGGTTTATATACAAGTCAGGGTAAGACGATCCGTTTGTCTGACGTTCCATTGTAAGTGTGCCGCCTGTAAGGGTAAATCCACTCCCGCCATTATTTTCAATTTCAAAAACAGCCCTGGTATTGTTAGGGGCTATCGCGCAGTTGCGTCCACCCACGGTTACCGTTCCACCGCTTTGGCTGTATACCAGCGCTCCTGCCAACGTAGTGGTTGGCCTGCGAACCGCTCCGTTAACGTAAAGCGTACCACCCGAAACAATAATTGATGGTAATCCGGCAGAAGCATACTGAATATCGTTATTAATATTATTAGCCGAGTTACCAACATTAACCACACCCCCAAGCACCTCAAGTGTGCCTGTCAATAATAAATCACTTCCATTGTCATTGGCTGTTGTAATGTTGACTGTACCGCTCTCTACAGCAAGCCTCGCTGATGAAGGAATTGAGAATGAATTAGCCCCGGCATTGATGAGTGTAAACGTTGCAGCTTTATTAAAGTGCATGGTACCATTAATCAAGGTTAACCATCCAGACGCCAGGCCGTTGGTTACTGTGCCGGCTACATCAAATGTTAACACAGGTGTTTGTGATGTTCCCTTGTCTAGAATAATCTGGCTGAGAGTCGTAGTTGCAGCACCGTTTGCACCGGTGAAACTTGAATTGGCTGCTCCTGCAAAGGTAACATCAAGATATCGGGCAGCAGTCTGCCTGAAATTCATTGTGCCATTGTTGATCATAGAGCCTCCTATCACTAATGTATGATTGCCTGTATTGGCATTCTGAACTTGAAGAGTGGAGCCGGAAGCCACAGTGATATCTCCATTGACTACAAATGAGGTTGAGGTTATGGCTGAATTACACGAAACCTGCAACGTTCCTGAATTGACGTTGATGCTATTGTTGACAGTAATTGTACGTGCTGCTGCAACATTAGTAGCCGTAATTCCTCCACTGGTTGTAAGGTCATTGTAAACCGTAAGGTCGGTTGCCGGTAACGTTATCGTTTGGCCAGCGTTGGGGTTAATGAGCAGATCATAATAATTGCTCAATGCTATGGTAGCACTGGTGCTGGGTATGGTTTTAGTGGCACCGTACCATTCAACCCTTCCTCCACCTGGTCCGATAAAATTTGTAAAATCACCTGCTGGAAATGTTGCAGACGCAATCCGTAATGTACCTCTGCCAGTTATGGCACCTGTATTTACGCCAAACGTGTGGCCTGTAGTTGTGCCTAAATTCAATGTTGAGCCCGTTGCAATCTCAAGGCTTCCGCAACCTTTGTTGTTAGCTTCTGTTGTTACCGTGTGATTAATTACACCGTTACCAATTACTACCGGGCAAGTAGCGCATGGCTGAGAAACTGCGTTTGCCGGCCCACCTACCGCTGTGTTACTCCATGTACTTGCAGTACCCCAATTGGTATTTGCCCGGCTGTAATAAACGGTAACAACTCCAAATGCAGCAACGTTACCCGCAGTATATTCACCATCAAGTATATCGGCACTAAGGCCAGTCCAGCCAGTACCCGTGTTAAAGGTTGGTATAGCGGTGGTGCCTCCTCCAGCAGTTGCATTATAGGTTGGTCCGTAAGCCCAAGTAAAGGTAGCTCCATCATATCGGGCAGGCCTGTAATTAACTGACGCGGCATCGCGAGTTGCTGAACTGTATGTATACGCAATATGCGAAACGGCTGAAATACCTGAAAACCCCGTGCTGCTAACGCGCCAATAATACTGAACACTTTGACCTGTTGTGGTAACATTCGGGTGTGCCCCGGCTACAGGCTGTACGGTTATTCTACCTGCGTTAGTAGCTGTAACATTTATTGTAACTGGTGTATAAGCAATGGTTGTTGAACCCACCGGAAATAGTAAGGAAACTCCTGAAGATGCTGCACGGGTTAATCCACCATCATTTCGTAATCCACGGGTAATGATTCGTCTGGTGTTGCCAAACGCCACACCGGTTGCATCATTGCTAAAAATCCCTCCTAATACAACAAGGTTATTTAACCCTATATCCAGGCTACTGTTAGCGGAAAATAATCTCAAGTTGTCTGTAATTGTTTGATTGCCTGTTACGGTTACTGTACCGTTGGTTTGTATGCGAAGCGTTCCGAATGTTCCGTTATTACCACCAATGGTTGTAGGGCCGTTCACATTAATTAAGCCTGCTCCGGTGTGAATAGCGCTGTTACTTAAGGAAGAAGTAACGTTTAGTGTTTTTCCACCATCATTCAATGTTCCTGAGTTTAAAACAAGATTACCAATAGTGCCTGCCGAAGGTATATTGCTGCTGCCTGATAAAGTAAGCACTCCGCCTTGTTTTGTCATTACAACTGTTGCATTCGCCAAGGTGCTTACTGTTCCTTCGTTTGTCCAGAGTTGATCGACTGATCCATTAAACGTAATAGTGTTTGTGCCAGAGGTAAGGGTGGTTCCGGATTGAACCGTCAGGTCCCTTCCGACTGCAAGATTATTACTGTTACAATTAAGTGTTGCCGAGTTTCCGGTTATAATGGTAAGATCATTCAGCACAACCAAAGGCTGTGCAGCCAAATTATCCGGGTTGTTTGTTGCATCAGCATCATCAAATGCCATGGCATTAAGGTTCGCCACCGATGTTCCTCCCGCTGTCGGTTTAATAATATTAAGGTTATAAAACGGTGCGGTTGATGTAATGGTAAAATTGATATTGGAAGGTGGCAGGTAAGCATTTACCGTTCCGCCTGCAACTTCAATATTAGATGTTGCGGCCTTGATCATTATTCCGCCATTTACGCTTACACCCCCTATAGTAGGAAGGCCAACATTCAATGTGCCCCCGGTCATAGTAAAACTGCAAGTAGTATACGGCAAAGCAAATCGCGGATAGGTATTGAGCACAACGCCAGAGGTAACAGTAGTACCTACATTTACAGTACCGCCCGTTTGAGTGTAGGCAAAATTATTTCCTGTTCCAAGGTAGGTTGTGCGAAATTGCCAGGTGTTTACTGTTCCACCTTCTACCAAGATGGTGCCCGAGCCACCGCCAAGTAGTCCACGTGAGTAACCGGTAGTAATGGTTCCATCCGTAACCCTTAACAATCCGAAAACATAAACTTGTCTTCCGTTGTCACCTGTATCAGTGGTGTTGGTAACCTGAATGTTTACATTAGGGCTGTTCATCCATAATGCCCCGCTTTGAGGTATTGGCCAACCTCCACCAATTCCGCCTCCACCATTCACTACAAGAGAAGGAATGTTAATTGTGCCGGTTAATTGAAGCGTTCCGTTTTGAATAGACAAATTGTTATCCGATATAAATTGTGGTGCAGCACCAGAATAATTTTGATTGTTCGGTCCAAACAACCTGAAATTTGCCTCACTGCTTGAATTTATTGTTAGCATGGCTTGCTGGCCGGTGCCCTTGTTTACAATTAACCGGTAAAAATCAGTTTGATTATTACAAATCACCTCAGTATTCATTAGCCCGCTGAATGTAACATTTACCGCACGACCAGTTAGCGCAGAAGTGTAAATATTACCATTGGTATAGTTTGCGTCTGAAAGTGTGGCAAAAGTATCATCGAAGAACTTGATGGACCCTTCATTGGTCAGGTTACCGAAAATAGTAAGTGTATGTTGGTTAGCTGGATTTCCGGTTCCGGCACGTATTCTCCCGTTGGCAGATACAGTAAGGTTACCCGCTAAAGAAATGGTGCGTTGTGTGTTGGCACCATCATTAATCTGCCAGGTTACTGAACCGCTTCCGCCTGTTTGTGTAATGTTCAGGTTTCCGTTAATAGTGAGGTTGTTGGCTGTTACAAATGTTATAGGTGAATTAGAGTCGTTTGTAAACAGAAGGTTGTTATAGGTTGTTTGTGCCGCTGAAAGTGTTCCGCTTGTATTGTAATATTCAATCGTACCACCGGTAGCTGCAACAAAGCTGGCATAGGCACCCGAGGGTAATGCCGTTCCGCGAATGCGCAACAAACCACCACCTGTTATGGCGCCCAACGTATGGCCCGTGGTATTGTCCATATCCAAAATGCCACCAGCCTGAATGGTTGTGCTGCCTAATACCAAATTGTCAAGATCAACCGTAACAGTAAACCCATTAATAATAACCACTTCATCGCCTGCTTGAGGGGATTGTGAAAGTGGGTTAACCAATGTTGTTACTGAAGGATCAAGCGTCCATATATCGGGGTTTGCCCAATTACCTGTTTGATAACTATACCAGGTATTGGGATACGCAGTTGATGTACCGATGGTATAGTAATAGGTGCCCGTACCTAATGTCTGGGCGGCTGATGAAGCTGTAAAAAACCCTGTGCCCCCTGGCGCAGTACCCGTGACTGTTGTCCAACCACCGGTGGTGAAGTTTAAAAACCATGCTGTACTATAGTTTGCTAAAACATCGCCTGTTGAAATATCTGTACCCGAATTGTAATGGTAATTGCCGTTCGCCAATGTGGTGTTGTTACCATTTCCTGAAACAATTAATCGAAAAACTCTTCGCAATTGCCCGAGCACACTTGGGTTGTAAATGGCTTTTACTGCGAGTGTACTGTTATTCGTAGGTGCCGTTGCGATAGTTGATGATGAAAGATCGACAGGTGTATAACCTCCTGTCGCTGTTCCAATCGGGTAAACAATGCGCCAGGTGTTTACGTTGTTGTTGGTTATTTTAATCAACTGGCTGTTATCACTATTGATTCCATCAAGTTGAATATACCGTGAACTGTTATTACCGGTTATGGTTGCAGCAATTGCCAGTGTTACATTGGCTGTACCGCTTACAACGATAAGACCATTTGCTGCAAAATTGAGTACGCCATCAATCTGAATACCCGCGTTTACAGTAATGTTATTGCCACTACCTGTGTTGAGCGTAAAATTCTGAAATATGTAAGTTCCTGGGCCGCTTATCGATTGATCTGATGAACTATTGAAAACTGCCACACCGGTATCTGCCGAGAAATTGAGATTCAGTGTGCCATCATTGACTATGCTGCCCCCTACATTAACTGTTCTGGTTCCCCCTCCATTTCCTCCCGTCCTAAAAGTACCTGATGAGTTTATTGTAATATTGCCTGATATATTCAAAATTGAAGCTTGATCGGCATTTTCTCCTATCACAAGTGTTCCACTTGCTCCGGCAGCATGAACAATAAGTTCAGCGGCATTTGCTGTCGTATTACTTTGAATGGTAACCGTGTGCCCATTGCCAATTCGCACAATTGAAGCAGCATCAGGCTGACAGCCACACGTACCACCTGTGTGCCCTGTAGTTGACCATGTATTGTTATTCGCCCAATTGCCTGTTTGGCGGCTATAAAGAGTTTGAGCATGAGAAGTGCCCCACAAACTGACCGCAGCCAGCATACAAAAAATGATACGCATGATTAAAAGCCTTAATACTTGAAATGCAATTGAAAATCTATGAGTTAACCACATTTTACAACGACAGGTTACCCGATTATAAAGGTAAAAAATATTATGATTTACACCCCAAAATATAGGAACATGGGTGGCTTACTTACGGCTATAGTTAGGTGCCTCCCGTGTAATGGCCACATCATGTGGATGACTTTCCACAACGCCTGCGGTGGTAATTTTAACAAAGCGGGCTTTCTTCAACGCTTCCAGATTCTTAGCTCCACAATACCCCATGCCTGCGCGCAACCCGCCAACCATTTGATAAAGTACTTCGGATACCAGCCCTTTAAAAGGCACCCGGCCTGAAATACCCTCTGGTACTAACTTCTTAATATCATCTTCAACATCCTGAAAGTATCGGTCCTTCGAACCTACTTCCATGGCCTCCAAGGAACCCATACCGCGATATGATTTAAACTTTCGGCTTTCATAAATAATGACTTCCCCGGGAGCTTCTTCTGTACCGGCTAATAATGAACCAATCATCACACTATCCGCACCGGCCGCAATGGCCTTTACCAGATCACCTGAAAAACGAATACCACCATCGGCAATAACCGGAACACCGGAATCCTTCAACGCTTTGGATGATTCATATACCGCAGAAAGCTGAGGAAGACCAACACCTGCTACTACACGGGTTGTACAAATACTACCAGGACCTACACCTACCTTGACAGCATCAGCTCCGGCTTTAGCCAAAGCACGAGCCGCCTCTCCAGTTGCAATGTTCCCAACCACCACATCCAGCTCCGGATATTTTTTCTTCACACGCTTCGCAGCTTCAATAACACCTTTGGAGTGGCCGTGAGCCGTGTCGATGGTGATCACATCAACACCCGCATTCTTCAGCGCCTCTATACGATCAAGAATATCAGGTGTTACTCCAACAGCAGCGCCAACACGCAAGCGTCCGAATTTATCCTGACAGGCATTCGGTTTGTTTTTCTTCTTCTGAATATCACGAAACGTGATGAGTCCCGTTAATTTTCCCTTTTTATTAACGATGGGCAGTTTCTCAATTTTATACTCTTGTAAAATTATCTCCGCTTTTTCCAGGGTGATGCTTTCCGTTGCCGTAACCAGATTTTCGCGGGTCATTATTCTTTCTACCGGTACGCTCAGATCTTTTTGAAAACGCAGGTCACGATTAGTAATAATGCCCAGAAGTTTTCCGTTGCCGTCCACCACTGGTATTCCTCCAATTTTGAATTCGCGCATAATTTTCTCGGCATCCTGTACCGTGGAATTTACACTCAATGTTATCGGATCGAGAATCATACCGCTTTGTGAGCGCTTAACTTTACGCACCTGCTCAGCCTGCTGATCGATTCGCATATTCTTGTGAATGAATCCCAAACCCCCTTCCAGTGCCATGCTAATGGCCAAATCGGCCTCCGTTACAGTATCCATAGCGGCAGAGACTATGGGAATATTAAGCTTTATATTTCGGGTTAACTTTCCGCTGATGTTGGTATCTCGAGGGAGTATTTCGGAATAACCGGGCACCAAAAGTACATCATCGTATGTAAGGGCTTCAAACAGGAATTTGGTGGTTTTTGGAGGCATGGCAAATAATTTACGATCTATTATTTGCCGGGCAAAGCTAGGCTAATTTGGTGATTAACCAATGAACCAATTACCAATAATGCCATTAACTTTGAGTGCAGAAAATTAAGGACCATGATTACACGGATTGTTGCATTTTCTTTTTGGCTTGTCGGATGGTGCGCTGTGGCACAAACACAAACCGGCAAAGCTTCCTTTTATGCAGATAAGTTTGAAGGAAAGCCAACAGCCAGTGGAGAAAAATACAGGCACAACAAATTAACAGCAGCACACAAAACCCTACCCTTTGGGACGAAAGTGCGTGTTACTAACCTGGTTAACAATCAAAATGTTGAAGTGATAATTAATGACCGCGGACCCTACGTTGACGGACGCATTATTGACTTATCAAAGTCGGCTGCTGAAAAGCTTGGTTTTGTTAACCAGGGGTTGGCAGAAGTAAGTATTGATGTTATAGATGCCGGAGAAGGTAAGACCAGCGATCCCATCAGGCCTATCGGCCAGGTTTCGGTAGATGAAAAAGAGTTTTACCATTTCGAAACAACAAGGTTCAAGCCTACAGGCTTCGGTGTACAAATCGGCACATACCAGGAACTTGTTAACCTGATGAGGCTTGCTGAAAACCTTAAGAGTTCGTATCAGAAAAAGGTGACGGTTCAGGTTAAAATCATCAACGGCATTAAATATTATGCCCTTATTCTCGGTCAATTTCCAAACCGACCTAAGGCAGGGCAATTCAAACTTGAACTCCAGTCGAAATTTCCAGATGCCTTCATTGTAGAGTTTGGAAAGCTTTAGGGGGGATAAACTTCTCCCTCCCCATGGCCATATATCAACTTAAAGTGCTGATTTTTAGCACTTTAAAAAAAATAACAACGTCATCTTGCCATACGGGAAGAGATTTGCTACAAAAAATCAAAAATTTTTGAACTTTTTAGTAACCCTATCGTTTAGGATAGCATTACTATTATATTTGATAGGATGGCTATTGTTTCTTTTAGGCTTACCGATGCCCTGTTTTTGCGCGATCCGCAGAGCACTGAATTAGGGCAAAAGATTGTTAATTCCAGTGTTCATTTAATCGACAACCTGGGATTCGACCAGTTTACATTTAAAAAGCTGGCAGAGGAAATCAATTCGACTGAGGCTTCTATTTACCGCTACTTCGAAAATAAGCATCGGCTACTACTTTACCTATTAGACTGGTATTGGACCTGGGTTGATTATAAATTTGATTTGCACACCAATAACATCACTGACGCACGCGAAAGGTTATCGATCTGTATCAAAATTTTAACAGAAGAGAAAAAAGATGATGTGCTTACAACGGCCATGGACGCTAATGCCCTTCAGCGCATCATCATATCGGAATTCGAAAAGTCGTACCTGACCAAGCAGGTGGATGCTGACAATCGTGATGGTGTATTTCTGCCCTTTAAAAAGGTTTGCCATAAAATTGCTCAAATTGTTAAGGAAATTAATCCGGAATACCCTTACCCGCATGCACTGGTAAGCACACTGGTGCTTTCGGCCACGCATCAACTTTACTATGCAGAGCATTTACCTTCGCTTACCGATATAAAGTTT
This sequence comes from Cyclobacteriaceae bacterium, assembly GCA_019638255.1. Lineage (GTDB taxonomy): Bacteria > Bacteroidota > Bacteroidia > Cytophagales > Cyclobacteriaceae > UBA2336. The sequence goes on from JAHBUD010000001.1 coordinate 204,113, forward strand.
CAACCGACAACGCATTATAGTCAGTTGCATACATTCATAAACCAACTTGCGCTTAGCGCCTTACAGTCTTGAAACTATGCTAACGAATCAACATATTATCCGAATTCTGCGTGAATCATCATTATTGCTGAATCAGGAAATTGATCCGGGACGCCTTCGTTTTGTCGAGGTAAATAACCGCATTTACACAGCAGACGACTTTCTTGAATTCAAACGTGATTTGTTTGAAGCTGCTAATAAGATTCAAATCATGATGCTGCGGTACACGTTACCCGTGGAAGAATTCAACGTTTTTATTGAACAGGAAGAACAGTATGTACTTGCCTTTCATCAATACGATGCAGACATGGTTCCTGTCATCATTCACCCCTCAAAAAAGAAAAGAATTCAAACCGAAATCCACAGCGATTCGATAAGCCAAAACGACTTTACAATTAATGCAAGCTGGTATCAGGATGCCTCCGGTCAAATTGTTTTCTTTGTCATCTTTCCACAAAGTTCTGTAGTCAGTGATTTTAATCTTGATGAAGCTGAGTCAAGCAAGTCATTGAACCCAATTACTCGACTAATAAGACTGTTACACACCGAGCGGAACCAAATTAATTACATTTTCTTCTATGCTATCGTAACTGGTTTAATAAGCCTCGTGTTGCCGCTGGGTATTCAGGCCACAGTCGAGCTGATTTCCGGTGGAGTGTTCTTCAGTTCAGTGTATGTACTCATCGGCATTGTTATTATCGGTGTTGCGATTGGTGGTGTCTTGCAAATTATTCAGATTACCCTGGTGGAACATTTGCAACGAAGAGTGTTTACCAAGGCGGCATTGGAGTTTGCTTTTCGCATCCCCCGAATAAAAGCAGAATCCATCATCAGCAATTATGCGCCCGAACTGGTGAACCGGTTCTTTGATATTATGACCATACAAAAGGGCATGCCAAAACTGTTGATTGATTTAACGGCCGGTGTAGTTCAGATATTTTTTGGCTTGTTGCTGTTGTCATTGTACCATCCGTTTTTTGTTTTCTTTAGCATTGGTTTGGTTAGTATTCTGGTCATCATTTTTTATCTCACTGGGCCACGCGGATTGAGTACATCCATCGCTGAATCAAAATACAAATACAAAGTAGCTCAGTGGCTTGAAGAACTTGCCCGTGCAATAAATTCTTTTAAGTTAGCCGGAAGCACTGATCTACCCATCAAGAAAGTTGATTTTAATGTAAACAACTACTTGAAATATAGAAAAGCTCATTTTCAGATTCTAGTCAGTCAATATTCATTCATTTTAATTTTCAAAGCCTTGGTTACCGGGGGGTTGTTAATTGTTGGTACCATGTTGGTGGTGGACAGGCAAATAACACTTGGTCAGTTTGTGGCCTCAGAAGTAATCATTGTCTTATTACTGGCTTCGGTAGAAAAGATCATCATGTACATGGATGTAATTTATGATCTGCTTACAGCCGTTGACAAGGTAGCCCAGGTTACCGATTTACCTTTAGAAAAAGTTGGGGGCCTTGATCTGCCCAGTCATTCAAAACAACTAGGGTATAACGTACAGATTAAAGGATTAAGCTATAAGTACCCTGATCAGGAAAATTATACGCTTAAGAATATAAATCTGGACATAAAAGCGGGTGAACATATGTGCTTTTCCGGATCAGGGGGCTCTGGAAAAACAACCCTCACTAATATTATTTCCGGTATTCTATCCGGCTTTGAAGGTGTGGTCACTATAAATAACTACTCCATACGTGATCTCGACCTTACACACCTACGGGATAAGATTGGCAAAAACATCTCGCAGGAAGATCTCTTTGACGGCAGCGTACTCGATAACATAACTGTTGGAAAGCCCATGGAAAGTGTGGAAGATGCTGTGAATGCATTACGAGCTGTTGGCTTAGATGATGAAATCAATCGCATGCCGGAAGGACTCAATACACACATTACCAGTGGTGGAAAAAATCTTTCAAACACCACCGTACACAAACTTATACTCGCCCGATGCTTGGCTAAGAATCCGGAGCTGATTATACTCAACGACTTTTTCAACAGCTTAAAGCGTTCCGCAAAAATTGAATTGATTCAGTGCCTGATGAATAAGGAAAAACACTGGACACTGCTGGCCGTATCAAATGATCCACTAATCATGGCCGCATGCGATCGCGTTATTGTGATGAACGAAGGGCAGATTGAAGCGGAAGGAAAGTTTGATGAACTATTAAAAGCTGGAGTAATTACCCGATACCTTGATTAATATGCTAAATCTGTCGAGAAACCGAATTGATAAAATTATTGATCAGGAGAAGCTCTACTCCCTTCGGGCGATAAGAACACCGAAAGCTGGAAAAATTCTAGCACGCTGGATGATCATTATCATGACGCTCTTTCTGATCATACTGTTTGTCCCATGGCAGCAAAACGTGAGGGGCACAGGGCTCGTTACAGCGTTCGATCCAATGAACAGGCCTCAAACTATAGAAACCGCCATTGCCGGACGGATTCAAGCATGGCATGTGTTGGAAGGAGAATATGTTGATAAAGGCGACACGATCATTACGCTTAGTGAAATCAGGGAAAAATACTTTGACCCTGAACTGTTGATTCGGTTACAAGAGCAAATTGCTGCTAAAGAAAGGGGCTTACAAGCCAAGGAACTGAAGGCTGCTGCCTTACAACGCCAGATAAATGCCTTGGATGAAACCATGCGTAACAAAATTGAACAAGCCAAAGCAAAACTCGAAGCTGAGAAAATTCGCTTTTTGTATGCTGAAAACCAGTTTGAACGTAACACTAAACTATTTGAGGCCGGCAACATACCGCTGACTAAATACCAGGAAATTGAATACAAATTTCAGGGTGCACAAGCTGATTTTGTAAACATGCAAATTGAATTAGATCGAGTAAGAGCCGAGTATCTTGATAAAATCAGCAAGGCTGAATCTGACCTGAACAATACACAGTCTGAGATCTTTGATACCGCGGGAGAAGTGGCCAAGCTTAGAAACGAATATTCCAACATGCGAATTCGAAACGAACAGTATCAAATCATCGCCCCTCAGACCGGTGTGGTTGTCAGGGCAATTAAAGCTGGTATTGGCGAAACCATCAAAGAAGGCGATCCCGTTTGCACCATAATGCCATTAACCGAGTCAGATCTTGCCGTGGAGCTTTATATAAAGGCCATGGATGTACCGTTGATTTCCAAGGGCAGAAAAGTGCGTATCGAATTTGACGGATGGCCTGCTTTGCAATTCTCAGGTTGGCCCAGTGTATCGGTAGGAACATTTGGTGGAGAGGTGAAAGTAATCGATTATGTTAATTCAAAACCGGGAGAGTTTCGGCTGTTGGTTGTACCCGATAAACAAGATGATGCATGGCCGAAGCAAATACGGTTTGGGTCTGGAATAAAGGGGTGGGTAATGCTGGATAATGTGCCTGTTTGGTATGAAATATGGCGACAGCTTAACGGCTTTCCGCCAAGTTTATATGAAGCTCCGCTGGATGAAGTGCTTGAACGAAAGCAAAGGAAAGCAATCGAAAATTATGATCAGAAGTAAATTAACTTTCTTTCTTGTCATCATTCTGAACAGTTATGTTTTGCGTGCGCAAAGTCTAACAGAAGAAATATTTTCCTTGCCCGATTCTGCAAGACCCTTCACCATTGAAAACTTCTATTACTTGGTTATTGCAAATCATCCGGTTGCACAGCAAATTAACCTGTTAACCGATGTAGCCAGGCAAGAGATTCGATTGGCTCGCGGTAATTTTGACCCAAAACTTGAACTTCAGTATCAGACCAAAAATTTCAATAATGTAGAGTACTTCAACATCCTTAATGGATCGATAACCTTACCAACCCCAATTCCATTTGATCCAAAGCTTGGTGTTGAACGAAATGATGGCCAATACCTGAATCCAGAGAAATTTACACCCGGTGATTTTAACTTCAGGCAATTCTACACGGGAATCTCAGTACCTCTTGGTCGAGGCTTACTTACCGATGAACGGAGAATTGCTTTAAAACAAGCGGAACTATTCAAGGATCTTACGGAAGCCGAGCAGATCAAGCAAATCAACTATCTGCTATTGAATGCCGCTAAAGACTATTGGAGTTGGTACAATGCCTACTATCACTATCGCCTATTGGTCAAGGGGGTTGAAGTAGCCGATGAAATTTTTCAACGTACAAAAATTAATGTAGAGCTTGGAGAAGCTGCAGTTATTGATACAATCCAAGCTAAAATTACATTACAACAACGACTCATTGAGCAACAAGAGGCTATTCTTGATTTTCAAAACTCAGGTATTCTCATCAGCACCTATCTATGGGATAGTCTTGGCAACCCCGTTGCCTTAAAAGAGGATATGGTTCCTGTACTTAAACGGGATATGCTGGTGCTTTCACCAGGTGAACTTAATGAACTAACGGAACAGGCAAGAAAAAACCATCCGGAATTGCAAAAACTATCAATCACACTATTACAATTGGAAAATGAGCGAAGACTGGCGACTGAATTTTTGAAACCGCGATTTGATGTTAACTATGTGCTCTTGAACCAGCCATTTGATCCGGAGTTCAATACTAACTTTAGACTCACCCAAAACTACAGGTTAGGCGTTGACTTCAGTTTCCCGGTGTTTCTTCGTAAAGAACGATCTAAGCTTGCACTAACCCGACTCAAAATTACGAGTACACAATACGAACAGGATTTAACTGAGCGAAATATTGTTAACGAAATCCTGGCCACGAATAATGCATTAAGAAATACTGCGGCTATTTTGAGAAATCAAAATGATATGGTTATAAATTATGAAAGGCTGCTTTCAGCTGAAATTCTAAATTTTGAAAATGGGGAAAGTGATTTATTCAGAATAAATATTCAGCAGGAAAGGCTAATAGAATCCCAAACCAAACTGGTAAAACTTCTTGCCGATTACGAAAAAGAAAAAGCATTGTTGTACTGGGCAGCCGGTGTTCGAAATCTGGGTGCCATCAACTAAGGATCAAACGCTCTAACAGATCGCCTAAAGCATAAGCGGCTATTGCTGCAATTACACCTAACCCTACCGTTTCAGCTATGCTTCGCGCGTAGCCTGATTGTGTTACAAAATTCTTCGCTGCACCGATAAGAATAAAGGTAATGAATGTAAACAGAGATGAAACGACAAATGGGTTAGCTTGCACCTTATTCAATAGTGTGATCACATACGAAATCAGCGGAACAGCACCGGCAACTACAAATGCTGCAAACGTAAACAAGCCCGATTTGAATGGGGATTTAGTATCCTTCATTAAACCCAACTCATCATGCATCATGGTTTTCAGCCACACCTCACGGTTTGATGTAATACGGTTAACAACCATGGCTAATTCTTCGCCCTCAAATCCTTTCTCCCGATAGATAACTTCAATTTCCTTTCGCTCTATATCAGGCAGGTTATCAATTTCCCATTCCTCAATTTTTAAATGCTTGTTGTAATTATCAATCTCCGAGCGCTTGGATAAAAATGCTCCTATCGACATGGACAGACCATCCGCAACAAGATTGGCTATTCCCAATATCAACACCACTTCAATGCTTAATCCTGCACCGGCTGATCCGGCCACCACTGCAAAAGTGGTAACGATACCATCAATTGAACCATAAACCATTTCGGGCAAGTACTTTTCGACCTTTTTAAAAATGGTTGAAGTGCCGTGCAGGTGATCCTCGTAGTTTTCGTGAGATGACATGCTCGATTGACTAAGTTATTGAACGGTTTAGTCGGCACATCAAGCCAGGATTGCTTCAATTACCTGAAATGCTGCACGCTCTCCAGAGTTAAGGGCACCACTTACTGTGCCGAATTCCCCGACATCATCAGTAGCCTCGCCTGCAAAAAACAATTTGTCACCAACAGGTTCAGCTAATGCAGTGCGATCAGCATTCGTGCCACCGGGTAAAGGATAGGAATTCCCTCCTTTGAAAAGGGGGTCTTTCGTCCAATCTTTCATGGTATATACCATTGAATTGTCGGCAAGGTCCCTACGAATGTTATCCGTTGCCCGGCTTCCTCCAAAAACAGTATCCATTTCACTCAGAACCTGTTGAACTGCCTGGTTGACTGGTAAAGTTGATAATTGTTCCGCCTGTGCACCATTAATGGTAATGGCCAACGTCCGGTTCAAATCACTGCGCCCCACAGCAGCATTAAGGTAGTCGGGGCCTTCTACTCCCCCTAGCAATGCTGCCAGGGCTTCACCGTAGAAGTTTCGGTTAAACTCCAGAATTAACCGTATGGAAGCATCCATGCCTATTCGGCTAAGTGCACTTGCTTTTGATCCGGGCAACGCAGGAGAAAAAGCTATATCTCCGGCTTTTAAAACCGATACCGGAACGGTAACGATTAGTTTGTCAACCGTATCCGTACCCCCCGAGTGCGAAATTTCAACTTTCTCACCACTGTGGTTAATAGATTGAACCTTTGTGTTGAACTGAATTACTGACACTGCACGCACGTACCGCGACAATAGTATATCCTGCAACGGGTTATTGCTGGAAGTAAATTCTCTATCATCATGCTGAACCAATGCTATTGCTTCAGCTAACGCATTGGCACCGATTCTGTCGATGGAGGAACCGTAACGATTACCCAGCCAGGAGTTGGTAATAGTTTGCATCCGGGAGGCAACCCCTGCTGTTTGTGCTGCTTGCCATACCGTAGTGTTGGGTGCACCGGAAAATGAAGCAAACGTATCGCGAAAGTTCTGTGCAGTTACAAAATCAACATCTTGCATGGCCTCCTCTGCTGTGGCGTACAAGCCATCAATAATGTAACTATCTGTACTGGTTGATCGAAAGTCAACCAAGGGTATCCGCATGAGCTTTACGATTTCCGCCCATTTTGAATCCGTACCGATGATCTTATCTGCGCCAAGTTCAAGCGGAAAATCAGAAAATGGTAATGCGCCAGGAAAAACAGTAAGCGAACCCGATGATACATCACTCCTCCTGAAGGTTCTCACACGCCCGCCAACCTGGTCAGAAGCTTCAAAAATCTTAACCTTCACACCTTTAGCCATCAGTATATCAGCTGCCAGTAACCCGGCTGCACCCGCACCAATAATGCCCACAATGCCATCGTAGCTAATTTCGGGCCCTGGATCATCCGGCTTGCACGAACTTAACCAAGGTAAGGCTAACCCTGCCGATAAACCCAACCCGATCTTCTTTATAGCTTTTCTGCGCTTCACCGTATACTTATTTTCTGAAAGATAATGATCATTAGAAATTTAAGAAAATATGTCATTTTAGGCCCATGTATACGGCTTCAGGTGAAAAGGTAAAGCGAATAGCCATTGTTGGCCCCGAGTGCACGGGAAAAACCGATCTTTCCATGGCTCTTGCCCTGCACTATCATACAGCATGGGTACCAGAATACGCCCGCGGTTTCATTGAAAGATTGGAGAGACCATACACGCAAAACGACCTGTTGACTATAGCCCAATGGCAACTTTTCACAGAAGATGAGCTCGCACTCACAGCCAATGGAGTATTGATTTGCGACACTGATCTGACGGTTATTAAAGTCTGGAGCGAATTCAAGTTCGGAGCCTGCGATCCAACAATAATAGCGATGATGCGATCGAGAACCTACGATTTACATTTATTAACGGGTATCGATATTCCCTGGGAAGATGATCCGCAGCGTGAACATCCTGACAAGCGTGAATACTTCTACACACGTTATAAAACTGAACTCAAGGCTCAAGGAGTAAATCTGATGGAAATTAAAGGAGATCGAAAGACAAGGCTAAACCTGGCAATAGCTTCAATTGATAACCTTATTGGCTAATCCTTTAGTATCAAAAACTAAAGTGCTTTTTGCTTTTCGGCCAAAATGATAACTTCCTATTTCTAAACTGAAATCTATGAACTCCCGAAGATCATTTTTTCGTAAGGCTTTAGGCTTTGCAGGCACCTATGCCCTTGCACAGCAAGCTATAGCAGAGGATGTTTCCGATGCCCTTTGGTGGTTAAATAAACGCTCACCGGTTGAAGCTGCTGGCGATGAAGAGCTGTGGGCGCGCATTGCACAGGCTTATACGGTTTCGCCCACTATACTAAATCTCAATAATGGCGGAGTAAGCCCACAACCCAAAATTGTACAGGATGCTGTTGACCGATATTACCATTTAAGCAACGAGGCTCCTACCTATTATATGTGGCAAATTCTGGATAAAGGCCGAGAAGCCGTTCGTAGGAAGTTAGCTGACTTAGCCGGAACATCGCCCGAAGAAGTGGCGGTTAATCGGAATGCCACCGAAGCTCTGGATACGGTAACCTGGGGATTAACCCTGTCGAAAGGGGATGAAATTGTTATGACCAGGCAGGATTATCCAAATATGATTCAGGCCTGGAAACAAAAAGAAATGCGCGATGGAATCAAGATAAAATGGATAAGCGTTAACCTGCCCATCGAAAATGATGAAACCTTTTTGAAAGAGTTTATCAACGCAACTACAGCCAAAACAAAAATCTGGCACATTACACACATGATTAACTGGACCGGGCAAATTTTACCGGTAAAGAAATTATGTGAAGAAGCACGAAAACGAAATATCATTTCCATTGTAGACGGTGCACACACCTTTGCCCACATGGATTTTAGTTTAAAGGATTTCAATCCCGACTACTATGGAACAAGCTTACACAAATGGCTAAGTGCACCTTTTGGCACAGGCATGTTGTACGTGAAGAAAGAAAACATAGCTGGTTTGTGGCCTTTGTTTCCCAATGACAAACCCACCGATGCTAACATCAGAAAATTTGAAACATTAGGAACACGCTCTTTCGCCCCTGAACAAGCCATTGGGCAGGCTATTGACTTCCATAATGGCATCGGCAACAAGCGAAAGGAAGAAAGGCTTCGCTACCTTAAAAATTACTGGTGCGAAAAGGTTGTAAAAAATCCACGGGTGAAACTGCACGTGTCCATGAAGCCAGAATATGCCTGTGCGTTGGGCACCTTCTCCATTGATGGTATGGATCCGAATGATATTGTAAGCCGGCTATTTAATGAGTATCAAATCCATACAACAGGTATTAAATGGGAAAACATAAGTTGTGTTCGGGTTACTCCACACGTTTACACTTCAACCAAGGACCTGGATCGGTTTGTTGATGCCGTACTTAAAATTGCCGCCTCTTAACCTCAGTTTTAAGTGTAACCAAAGTTACAGAGTAATTGATTTAACCTTCGCAACTTCGTAATCGAAAGCTGTATCCCATGAAAATAGTAAACCTGATACTGATTTGCTTACTCTGCTTTGGACTGGTATACGGTATTGTCTGGTTGTCGCATTATCTTAAACACTATACATTATGAAAAAAAATATGGGTAATGCTGATCGCAGCATACGCATCGTATTAGCAATTGTTTTTGCTGCCTTGTATTTCTCTGGTACTGTAACCGGAACCTTAGGACTTGTGCTTGTTATTTTGGGTGGCGTATTTGTGCTTACCAGTGTTGTAGGATTTTGCCCGCTTTACACATTGGTGGGTCTTAATACCTGCCCAAAAGATGCAGTGTAGGGTGACTGAAATATTTTTTTGAAAGGGTTTGAATTGCCTATCCGCTAAACCAATTTGGAAAATTCCAAACCATCCAGCCGTAAACTGTAAAGCGGAAAACACGCAGCAATGAAACAAGTAAAAATCTTTTCAGTGGCAGTTGAACGGATCCGGCCAGCATACACATAGCTGAAAAGGGTACAGGCGTAACGGAGCCAACTACGACTAAGTAAATACCATACTTTCGTAGACTGTATTCATACTGAACAAGGTATTTGTCTTTGATTCGCTTGAAGAAACCCGTCTTGGTGAAGCTATACCCGATGTAGTAACCCAATACACCGGCACCATAGGAAATCACCGCGAGAATTATAAGATTAATAACATACGCAGACAAATCGCCACCGTGTTGCCATAATATCATAAAGAACTCAGGCGGAATGATTCCGAATACAATTTCAGAAACCGTGAAGATCGCGAAGAGCAAAAGCTTCTTACCCGCCAGGTGATTGATTTCATGCGAAAGGGTTTCTTCCAAATAGCCCTCCAATAAAATGTATGCCGTAATAATAACGGCAAACCACAGTAATCCTTTAAATAAATTACGTAACAAAAACTGGGAGGGGGTGTCGTTCTGTTCCATTTCTCAGCCTACAATTGGCATGCGCTTAAAGGGCTTGGTTGAATCGAATAGTTTGCGGTACGTTGCATGTCGCTTAACCACGTGCGCATTAATTTGTTCTGCTACCCGAATCATTTTAGGATTAAAATCACCAATCCAGTTCATCTCATATTCACGATACGGAAAATTATCATTTTGTGCCATTTGGCGAAAGTTTTCGATAATGGCTCCGTCAACGCCCTTACCTTGATGCTCCGGAACAATTCCGAATAACAAACCAACCGCCTTTTTATTGGTACCTCTTAAGGAATGGTACAGAAAAATCAATTTCCCAATCCAATTAAGCTTACCATTAACATGTTTAAACACTTGATTGACTTCCGGCAAGGAAAGGAAGAAAGCAACTGGTTCGTTCTTGTAATACCCAAACCAAAGTAGCTTCTCATCCATAATTGGTTTCATTTGCTGCACCAAATGGCGAGCCTGCGCTTCGGTGAGTTCCGGAATCTCACCACGTTTGGCCCAAGCCCGGTTGTAAACCGTTTTAATTTTCTCAGGTAATGTATTCCATTTTGATTTAGGCAGATAACCAAAAGAATAATCAGGGTTGTTCACTAACAAGGTGGCCTTCTCCATCACACGGTTATTAAGGGCCCCAACTATCGGACGGCCAAAAGTGAATTGATAGAAATACACCTGAAATCCATAGGCCTCGAAAAGATCCTTATAGTATGGAAAATTAAAGTTGCATTGATAGTTGGGTTGCAGATTAAAACCCTCCACAAGCAGGCCCCACCACCGGTCGCGGTTTCCAAAATTAATGGGGCCATCCATAGCCTCCATGCCCTGAGCCTCAAGCCATGCTTTACACTGATCAAACAATAAAAAAGCTACCTGTTGACTATTAATACAATCGAAAAAACCTATCCCACCGGTGGGTTGATCATTGCCTTTATTAACTGTTTTCTGATTAACAAAAGCCGATACCCTTCCCACGGTTTCTCCGGAATCATTCTGAACGACCCACCGAATGCAACTGCCGTGCTGGAAAGTTTTATTTTTCTTAGGATCAAATACAGCTTCTATATCCTTATCCAACGGGCGTATCCAGGCAGGCTCATGCTTGTAAAGTTTTACCGGCAGCATTAAAAACTCATGCCGATGCTCAGCCGTGCTCACTTCAATAATCTTCATACGCAAAAGTAATTAGTCTGCCACGGATTCTTCCTCCGATACCCGATTTGGTAATTCAATATAAAAGGTCGAGCCCACATTTACTTCGCTTTCTACACGAATTCGTCCATTCAGTTTTTCTACCGCATTTTTCACAATATACAAGCCTATGCCCGAACCATCGGATTGCTCTGTTGCCCGGTAGAACATCTCGAAAATTCGTTCCAGGCTCTGCTTATCAATTCCAATACCGTTGTCAGAAAAAATAATCTTTATCCAATCTTCCCAAGCTGAAACATTTATGTCAACCCTGGGTTTCTCTGGGCCCTTGTTTCTATACTTTATCGCATTGGATACCAGGTTTCGGAAAACCTCAGAAATCCTCCACGGGTCACTTCGAAAGTCGCTGATCGCTATGGAAATATTGAACTCAACATCCTTTGCTCCGTCCAGGTAGTTTAAATCGGCTATTGTTTTAGACAGGATGCTTTGAATATCAACCTGATCGTATTTTACATCAATCTTAAGATTCTTGGAATGACTGAGGACATCTCCGATGAAGTGGTCGAGCGCTAAAACTTTTTCACCAATGATCCGGATGTACTCCAACGGATCATCCGTATTGCCGGGAAGCTTTGATAAATTAACCAATCCCAAAACTGAGGAAAGCGGAGCCCTTAAATCGTGCGATACTTTATATACAAAATTATCAAGTTCAGCATTGCGCACACGAAGCTCCTCTTCCATCATGCGGTGACTGGTAATATCAACGTAAACACCATAGATACCCAACACGTTCCCTTCGGACAAGATCGGCATGCCATAAAGAATGACATCCACACGATTACCGCTTTTACGCTTACGAAAAGTTTCGACTTGAATAACCCCTTGAGCGGAAATCACATTGTTGATATCCATGCCTTCGTTTTGAAGTTCAGCCGGCACGATAAAATCGTTAAGATTCCTTCCTTTAAGCTCGTCCAGTTCGTAACCGAACATGCCGCTGAAGCCCTTATTCACCAACTCAACCTTACCGGTAGAATCAAGCATAACAACCGCCATGGGTATGTTATTAAAAAGCTGTGTGAATAATGTTTCATTTTTCCGAATCTCCTCTCTTACTTTTATCTGCTCGGTAATGTCGCGAATAATTAACTGTACCGCTACATTGCCTTTGTAGAGATAAGGCATCGCTACTGTTTCAACCTCAACGATTGTTCCATCGAAACAAATCAAGCGTTCATGTTCTGCGGGTAAGGCCTCACCTTTCTTTACACGTTTAGTCCTTTCTAAAACCTTTTCCTTGTCAGAAGGGTGTACGAAGTCCATCACTTCTTTACCAATTAACTCACCTAGTGGCACGCGCAGTAAGGTATGCGCATAGGCATTGGCCATTAAAATTTTTCCGTCCAGATGAATTCCTATACCCAATGGAAGATTTTCGACAAGGGACTGATACCTTGATTCGCGCTTTAGTTCTAATTGCTTTCTCTCGGTAATATCAATGATGATTCCCTTTCGCTTAATCCCTTCCGATGAGGCCATAGGGTTTGATCGTGTCTCTATCCATCGGATAGTGCCATCAACAATAATTCTACCTTCCCAATTCCATACTTTGCTTTCTGCATGACTTGCACTCAAGGAGTCTTCAAAAGATGCACGATCATCATCCAATAAAATGGAACGAAAAAGAGATGAGTCCTTCCTCAATTGTTCGGACTGAATACCCAAAATTTCAGCACAATTATCACTGATATAAGTGAATGTTCTGCTTCCATCTTTACGAATAAGGTATTCATAAATTACACCCGGAAGGTGTTGAAATAGCTCCTGCATATCAGAATCTCAGCATGATTACGTTTAGGAGAGGTCTCTTTCCGGATACGAAGAATTTTAGCCTTTGCAAGTTAATTTTTCGGCCGCATTAAACAAGTGACGAAAAGCATCTAACCTTAACAAAAAAGTACTTGGAAATCCCTTTAGCAAAACAAAACCCATCGTGTTTCGATGGGCTTTATCACTTATAAAATTTTAAACTGTGGTTTAGGATGCTTTTAACGCCTCAGCACCACCAACAATTTCGAGAATTTCTTTTGTGATGGCCGCCTGACGGGTACGGTTGTAAGTGAGGCGCAACTCTTTCAATAACTCACCGGCATTTTCAGTAGCCTTATCCATGGCGGTCATGCGTGCACCGTTTTCAGCAGCGTTTGAATCGAGCACAGCTTTATACAACTGCACCTTCAATGATTTAGGTATAAGGCCACTAATAATCTCAGCCTGATTGGGTTGATAGATGTATTCAACTTCTACCGTCTTGATTTCACTCGTTGGCAACAACACAGGGAGGAATTGTTCGGTAATTAAAACCTGTGTTGCAACATTTTTGAATTCGTTGTATACGATTTCAACTTTATCATAACCGCCTGTGCGGTATGATTCCATGATGTGTTCCGCAGCAGCAGCAACCTGATCAAACGAAATGTTGCCAATGATTCCGGCATATTGATCAATCACCTGAAATTTTCGCTTGCTAAAATAATCGAATGCTTTTCTGCCAATTGGAAGAACAGTAACATTACCAGTCTTATACTGATTCTCGTACTTCTCATGAATCACTTTAAGCACACCTTTAAAAATGTTGGTGTTAAATGATCCGCACAATCCCCGATCGGAGCTGATCGCTACGATAAGGATTTTCTTCTCGTCTCTTACCTGACTGAACCAGTTTTCTCCAAGGCTATCGCTTTGGGCTGCTGCAAGATTCTGAAAAATGTAAGCCATCTTTTTAGCAAAGGGGCGCATTTGCAAAATCCTGTCCTGCGACCTGCGCAATTTAGCGGCAGCCACCATTTTCATGGCCTTGGTGATTTGCTGGGTAGAAACCACCGAACCGATACGATTCTTTACTTCCTTTAAGCTAGGCATTGGTCAATCAGTATTTCGATGCTAAATCAGTAGCAACTTTTTTTATGGTTTCAACATCCGCATCCTCAAACTTGCCCGCACGAAGATTATCCAATACCTCACGGTTTGTAGTGCGCATCAGTTCAAGAAAATCGCGTTCAAATTCACGCACTTTATTTACAGGTACCTTATCCATAAAACCACGCGTTGAAACCGTAATGATCGCCACTTGTTCTTCTACCGGAACGGGCGAGTATTGATCTTGTTTCAACACTTCAGTATTTCTTCTTCCACGCTCAATGGTAAGTTTTGTAGCCGCATCAAGATCGGAACCAAACTTGGCAAATGCTTCCAGTTCGCGGAATTGAGCTTGATCTAATTTCAGTGTTCCGGCAACTTTCTTCATCGACTTGATCTGCGCAGAACCTCCTACACGCGAAACCGATATACCTACGTTAATAGCCGGGCGAATACCTGAGTTAAACAAGTTTGTCTCCAGGAATATCTGACCATCCGTAATGGAAATTACGTTGGTCGGAATGTATGCTGATACGTCACCAGCTTGTGTTTCGATAATGGGAAGTGCAGTAAGTGAACCGCCACCCTTTACCAGATGCTTAATGGAGCTTGGCAGATCGTTCATGTTTTTCGCAATCTCATCGTTGTTGATGATTTTAGCCGCACGTTCCAATAAGCGTGAGTGCAGGTAAAACACATCACCCGGGTACGCTTCACGTCCGGGAGGTCTTCTCAACAATAGTGAAACCTCACGGTAAGAAACCGCCTGCTTTGAAAGGTCATCGTAAATAACCAATGCAGGGCGTCCGGTATCGCGGAAAAATTCACCAATTGCCGCACCGGTAAATGGCGCAAAGAATTGCATAGGCGCAGGATCAGAAGCGGTGGCTGAAACAATTACTGTGTAAGAAAGTGCTCCAGCCTTCTCTAGCTCAGCCGCAACAGAAGCTACCGTTGAGCCCTTTTGACCAATCGCCACATAGATACAATAAACCGGCTGGCCCTTTTCAAAAAATTCTCTTTGATTGATAATCGTATCAATTGCCACAGCCGTTTTACCGGTTTGGCGGTCACCGATGATCAATTCTCGCTGTCCACGACCAATCGGAATCATGGAGTCGATAGCTTTAATACCGGTTTGCAAAGGTTCATTCACCGGCTGACGATAAATTACACCGGGAGCTTTGCGCTCCAGTGGCATCTCATACAGCTCACCGCTTAATGGGCCTTTACCATCAACCGGCTCACCGAGTGTATTCACCACGCGGCCAACCATGCCATCACCTACCATTACAGAAGCAATTTTTCCGGTACGCTTCACGGTGTCACCTTCGTGTACACCTTTTGAGTCGCCAAATAATACGGCACCTACGTTGTCTTCTTCCAGGTTCAACACCATGGCACGTAAGCCATTCTCAAACTCGAGTAGCTCACCGGCCTGTGCCTGTGTAAGACCATAGATGCGGGCAACACCGTCACCTACTGACAAAACGGTGCCAACCTCTTCCAATTCAACATCGGTACGCGATTGCGACAACTGTTCACGTAATATCGCTGATACTTCTTCCGGTCTGATTTCTGCCATAATATCTTATTATTTCTTGGTTCGTACTTTTTATATCAATCAGAATCCCTTTACGTATGGATTCTGGCTAAATTCTAGTTTTAATGCTTTCAACTTATTCTTCAGTGATGCATCTACCTGGCGATCGCCAACGGTAAGCACAAAACCTCCAATCATTTCGGCATCTACTTTTTCTTCTAACTCAATTTGTTTCTTCTCGCTGATCTTCATCACGAGCTTTTCAACTTCATTGCGCAGTTGCGCATCAATTGGGAATGCAGTGGTAACGGTAGCCTTACTGATTCCACGATAGAGGTTATAAGCGTTGTGAAACTCATGCGCAATAGCCTGTAGTAATGGCTCGCGATTTTTCCGAATAATAATATCAAAGAATGCGAGCGTTAACGCCTCAACCTTTCCACTAAAGATTCTAGCCATGATTTGGCGCTTGATATCATGACGAATCACCGGGCTGCGTAGCATAATGGTAAACGCGCGATTTTGCTCACACACTTTGGTGAACAGTCGCATGTCCTGAAAAACTTTATCCAGCGACTTCTGTTCCTCAGCCAACCCAAGCAACGATTTTACATACCGAGCTGCTACCCGTGCTTCTGCCATAGCTTAGTTGAGTTTTAATTCATTGATAAACCCTTCTACAAGGTCTTTCTGAGCCTTGTCGGAAGAGAGGTTCTTCTTCATCAACCTTTCGGCTATCTGAAGTGAAAACATGGCTACTTGAACACGTACATCTTTTAACGCTGCCTGCTTTTCAATTTGAATAGCCGCACGTGCATCGTCAATAATTTTATCGGCTGCCTTTTTAGCATCCAGCTGCGCTTCTTCTTTCATGCGGTTTGAGGCTTCGCGGGCTTCTTTCAATAGTTTGTCGCGCTCTTCACGGGCTTCTTTGAAAAGCTTCTCGTTATCGGCCTGAATTCGGGCCATCTCGGCACGCGCTTGTTCAGCTGTTTCAAGTGCATTCTTAATCGACTCTTCCCGCTCTTTCAACGAACTCAGAATAGGTTTCCAGGCAAAGCGAGACAGCAACAATACCAACAACAGGAAAACAAAAGTTTGCCAAATGATGAGACCGGTGCCGGGGGTTAAAAGTTCCATAGTGATGTTTTTCTTAGTGTTTCAAATAAATGAAGAACTTGCCTGGCCCATTGCCATCAGCAAGTTCTTCTGGGTTTTTAGCCTTTGAACGAAATCAGCAGGCAAATAACGAGGGCAAACAGTGCCGCAACCTCGATAAGTGCAGCAATGATCAGCATGGCGCCTTGAATTTTTCCAGAAGCCTCAGGCTGACGTGCCATACCTTCCATGGCAGAGCCACCAATTTTACCGATACCGATTCCAGCGCCAATTGCAGCCAGACCAGCACCGATACCAGCGCCCATGATTGCATAGCTGATGTCCAATAAAAGTGCAGTTAACATAGTTATGTGTTTAAGTGAAACAAATCCCTTACTGGCGAACCAGCAAGGATATCTTTAGTATCTTCTAGTGATGTTCGTGGTCGGCTATAGCCATTCCGATATAAAGCGAAGTGAACAGGGTGAACACATACGCCTGAATACCGGCAACCAACAACTCTATAAGATTTATAAACAATACAATAAGACTTGATACAAAGCCCACCGCTACGCTTTGAAAAATAAACGCCAAGCTGATTAAGCTCAACAATACAATGTGACCTGCAGTGATCGCCACAAAAAGACGAATGGTCAATGAAATCGGCTTGGTGAACACGCCTACAATTTCCACCGGTAAAATCACCAATCGCAAGGGTAACGGAACACCGGGAGTCCAGAAAATATGACCCCAATAAGCTTTATTACCGCTTATATTGGTGAGGATGAACGTGAAAACCGCCAACGTAAGGGTAACGGCAATGTTTCCGGTTAAATTACCAGCACCGGGTAACAGCCCCAGTAAATTTCCGAAGAGAATAAAGAAGAATAGCGTTAATAAGTAAGGTAAGTACTTTTCGTAATGATGACCGATGTTCGGCTTAACCACTTCATCGCGCACAAACACAATGATGGGCTCAAGAAATGATTGAATGCCGCTGGGTGCTTTACCTGAATTTCTTTTAGACGTTTTTGCTGCAGACAGAAACACCACAATCAAAAGCGTTGCATTAATCAATAACATCGCCACATTCTTGGTGATGGAAATATCCAGCACCGGGTTTCCATTCAAGTAGATGTGACCGTGATCAAGCGAGTAGCCATTGTACTCCACAACGTTATGGTGCTCATCGTAAAAATTCTTAGACGAAAAAATTTCCAGACCGCGCTCAGAGGAGTGTACAATTACCGGCAGGTAAAGCGTTCCATAGTGACCGTCCCAAAAGTGCCAGGTGTGGTCGTCCAACACGTGGTGAATAATAACCTCACTTGCATTGAAAGCCTCACCCCCGTCAGCAGAACCTGAAGCCTTACCGAAAGACGAAAAAACAACGAAAAATACGAGCGCTACGACTGATGCTAAAAAACTGAATTTGCGGGTTAAAACGCTCATTTTGGCCTGATTAGGGGGTTTAAAATCCGACCGCAAAGGTATTAATTAAACCATGAGAAAGAAATGTTTTGAATTTTTTCTTGGACGCTTCAACGGCTGATCTGGCGCCACAAAAAGCCAACTTCGAGTGCCGTAAACACAGCATAAACCGCGATGAAAAACACCACATTTTCTAAGGCTCCGGGGCGGTCTTCCCAAATGATTAAGCCGAGGTAGGCACCGTATGCCAAATAATTTGAGGATTAAGGCTAGAAAAATACTCTCCATAACCCTAACATTTAGGAGCAAACTTTGAAATGAGAGAGGTCAGGATTCTTACTATTTGAAATACAACCCGAAAGAATCTTAATTACGAAGTAAGGCTTCTTTAAACTTCATTTCTGTATTCATTTCGCGTATCTGTAAAACCTTGCCATTTTTGAGTTTAATAACATGGGGGTAACTTGTATTGATATCTTGTGACATAAATATTTCCTCCTCATCAATTGAAACATTTTCTCGCTCTAGAAAAGCCTGTCCTAGCCGAAGCTTCAATAATTTCTTATCGATATGGCCCGTAAAGATGACTTGTATATTGTCGAACCGATCAATATTGGAAGTAACAAATTTGACAGCAGAATCAATACAGCCACCACACCCTGCATTTGGAATTACAATCACATAATTTGTATGCTGTAAAATATGCGGACTTAACAGTACTGTCAAAGTCCTCTCAATATCTATATTTTTATTATTACTACATTCGATGTTTGGGATTGCTACAAGGAAAAGTACCAATAATTTGAAGACGTGTCTTGTACTCATTTTTTAATTACACTAATAAAACTTAAGATTAAGATTACTTGATTTTATATAAACCATACCTGATTTTATCTTCAACGTCATGCTTTTCTGGCAGATAGGCAAAATGAATTCCTTCCTCTGAAAGAAAATACATGTCGGATTGATAAGTTCGAGGTGGCAATAGAAACTCGCCCACTTTTCTGAAATTACTATCCAAAATGATAATTGTTTCATCCCGTTGTGACCGCAATTTTGCGTTAGCATACTGTTCATCAGAAAGTGGCAGGTAAGCGAAGCGATAGTAGAGATCGTTGAATGAGTCAAAGACTATCCTTCCAAATTGAGGGGTCGTGAAATCATATTTTTCCAAACTTGGAATCGGGGCTGTTTCATTAGTAAACTTTTTAATTGAAAATGGTTCGATGGTCTTAAAATGTTTACTGCTGGCATATACAGTACTGCGTTGCCCCCCAGACAAATTAAGTTGGTGTATAAAGGGGTCTGCAGAAAAAGAACCGATGATAGTCTTAGTTAATGGATTATACGTGCAGTAAATACTGTATTGCCACCCTCCCCATGTCCCTAAATTATATAGCTCGGGCCTATACATCTCCAGTCCAACCTGCTTTGTATCCATTTTAACAGTAATTAATCCGGCAACTGTGGTGTGGTCTTCAATGTTGAAACTAATCCGGTGACCTGTAAGGTACATTGTTCCATCAACTACCATAATGGGCTTATTTGTGTTCACGTGTAGTGCTCCAATCCCACTTAGCTCGTAAGGCAAGGGAATTTCGTACTTTTGTAAAATCTCACCCTTTGAGTTAACCAGAAAGACTAAATTATCATCACTGTTTGCTATTACAATACTGTCTGGCGAAATAAAGTAATGAGCAAGATAATGCGGGTCTCCACCAACACCGTTTGGGCCTTCATGCTGTAGTTCGATTTTATTCAGAAATTTGCGCTCAGAATACGAGTAAATGTATAATTCACGATTATAGGGATTGATAAAGGTGTAATATCGAACCGAGTTAAAATTTGGAGCATGAATAGACCTGGTAACTAATGGTGTTACGCTATCCAAAGAGAAAACCACATCAGTTACATATGTGAGAGTCTTCACGTCTTCAAATAATGCTGAGTTTTCGTCTTGATAATATGTATTTAAACGTGCTTGTTCTCCTGTTGACGGACTAGAACAATGGAATAAAATAGCACTGATGAAAGTCAGGAGAATGGTTGTGAATTGTTTATATCGGTTGTAAAAGTGTAGCGTGTATAGCATAACTGTATTATGGTCTAAAGTTGGGGGATTTCTCCCCTAACTTTACTAAAGGTTACATTTGATAACTATGATTCCTCCTCTTCATTATTTCTGTTCCCGCAGCATTTCGAACCGGTATCGTTACCGCTACTGCACCAGTTACTATAACACAACTTAGTGTTTTGCAAATACTGGCACTCGTAACAAGCTGCACTTGACTTCAGTGAAGCAGTGGTAACAAAAAGAATAACAGAGAATGCCATTAAAAACCATTTAATGTGTTTCATACCTCAATAAATTTAAAATAAACAGAAAGACTTCACCTCCTCCGGAGTTCTTCCACCAACTGCCCTCTCGGGCGACCGGCCGGTGAAGTGTGCAAAGGGTGAATTGTTAAGTGAAGTAATAACGCTTAGTGTTATTGCGCAAATTAATTTCCTGAAATAAAGTACACGATCCAGCGTGCAGTTTTTCTGCACTGTAAATTTCACGAAGTTGGTTTTTTGAGCCTATTCTAACACACACACACACACACGAAAAAATTGTTGAAAACCGGGGGAAACCTTACACAGCCTCATAAATGCTTCAATTCCGCGGTGCAAGGAACAAGCGTATTTCCTCAAATGCATTTGCCAGATTTGGAGTATTCAAATAGGTGTATTTCTTAGGCTTTGAATCCTCAAAGAAAAACACCACAGGTTTAAAGCTCACCACTTCATACCTTACCAAATCACTACGGTAATCTTTAATCACGGTGGGATCAGAAAACAAACGTTCTACTGCCCTTAGCTTCATGCTTTTTTTGTCAGAACTTTGGGTCAATACAATTTTAAGTTTTCATGAATACTGGCTGGTTACCCTGGGACTGTCTCTTTACAACCGTTCCTTAAGAAGGATGAATCTATCTGTTTTTGAGTAGGATGGATCACATTAAGTTAAGCGCCCGGTTTATTTTGGTTGGTTTCCCGGAATTTTCAGTCTCCCAAAAACCATTATATCGCTTTCAGACAAGGTATCGGGTAACCACTTCGATACGTGTTGACGTTTCTGCACCAATTCGCCCGGCATAAAGGCAATAAATTGATCTCTTCCCAGCAGGCTTACAAAAAAATGCAACTTGACATCATCGAATGAAGTTGTAAAAAAAATGTCATCTATTATACGTGAAAATGTTAAACTCTGACCGCTACTACGGCTGTACACAGACGACAAAAAATCACCGGATTTCTCAAAACTAAAAAGGAAAAAACTGTCATTTGTCAAGAACTTAAAATGCCGAAAAGCGTACTCTTGCTTTCGGAGTTTGGTAACAAAATCATACGCGTTGTCGAATTCTGCAGTTTGATAGAATTTATCCGGCAAACTCCACTTGCCATAGTCGATATAATAAACCGGCCGCACACCTCTTCCTTCTACCTTGTATAATTCATTGATGGCACTATCCCAAAAGAAAACCGCATCGGTCGATTCAGGGAAATGATAGGTCGTGAGAAAATTAAAATACCGCCTTTGTTTATCGAGTACAGGTAGCAAATCGTTAAACACGGTAGCCCGTGGAAGATCATAAAACACAACCTTACCACGGTTGTGTTCCGTAACTTCATTGCCGGTATATAAGATAACCTTTTCACGAGTCAGCATTTTGATTGATTGTGCAAAAACCGGAATCCTGAATTCTTTCTGCCATTCTAAGTCTTCATTAAACTGATGTACCTTCTTTGCGTCCCGATCCAACACATAGATATTGTTATCGAATAAACAAATACTGGTAATCTGATGTAATCGAAAATTTGGATGTAGCTGTCTAACGATCCTCCCACCCCCTGACAACAATGAAACCGTTGACGGTGCCGCAGAATGTATCACCAATTTATCGCCCAACGGCCAAACATGCCGGATATCACCCAAAGGGCTTGTGGTATCAGTGTCTAACACAAGAATCGAATCAATCTCCACAAGCTCGCTTAGTAAAAGTTCTGACCGAAAATTCTCGCTTGCACGAATACGTATAAGATCGTCCGGCTTACTTTCCTTTTCCATGCAACTGCTAAATAATAAGAATAGGAATACTATGGAAAAGTATTTACACATAAAGCATACTGTTTGGTAGAAGCTATGAATAACAATACGGGAGATGATCTCCCGTATTAAAAACCCAGCTAATGCTACTGAATGTTTGCGGAACATTTAATTGCAGCACAATCATTTGTGCCAGCCGCACAACAAAACTTTGTTCCCTCTGCATTCCCCATGAGTGTTCCTTTATCCCCGCTCGCGGAAACTGCGACTGAAGAGAATGTAAAAATAGAGACTGTAATAACCAGAACACCAAAACCACAAAATTTAACCAACTTTTTCATAGTGTTATCAATATTTTTCTTCAACCACCCCCTCCGGAGCCTCCTCACCAACTGTCCTCTCGGACGACCGGCAGGTGAAGTATGCATGGGTGAATTGTTAAACGAATGTACTAACCCTATGTGTTAACGCGCAACTGAATTTTTCAACATAAGGCACATGCTTCAGTGTGCAGTTTTTCTGCACTGTAAATTTCACGAAGTTGGTTTTTTGAGCCTATTCTAACACACACACACACACACACACACACGAAAAAATTGTTGAAAACCGGGGTAAACCTTACATGCTTCTCCAAACTATTCTAACAAATCAGCAATAGCAAGCAATTTTATAACTTTATGAACAAGCCATGTCCCCCTTCAAAACCATATTGCTGTTTGCCCTGTTGGCCGCTATTGGCTTTGCGTTTATACCCCAACTGCCGGTTGATCTGCAACCCGATACCCGCTCACCCCAACTCACGGTATCGTATTCCTTACCCGATGCGCCACCCCAGGTGGTGGAGCAGGAAGCTACGGCTCCGCTCGAAAATGCCTTTGCTCAGATTAGTCAAATCAAATCGCTGTATTCCGTTTCAAATTATGAACAGGGAACTATAGAACTTACATTCGACCGGGATGTGGACATGTCCTTCAAAAAATTTGAAGTGTCGTCTGTCATTCGCCAACTCTATCCCAAGCTGCATGCACAGGTAAGCTATCCTATAATTGAGCAACGCGGCCGTGCAGACAAACAGAAAAACCCGTTGCTCGTTTACCGTGTTAACGCCAACCTGGCACCCTTTCAAATACGAAAAACTGTTGACGATATTTTGGTAATGCCATTAGCCCAACGAAAGGGCATTCATGAAGTGAACGTGCGTGGCGCCAACGATATTCAACTGAGCATTGCTTACCATCCTGAACGGTTAACGCAGTACGGAATTTCTACCGCATCCATTACGGAAACACTGTCGAGAGAATTTGCTACCCGGTACCCGGGTGCATTGTTTCAGGGAGCCGGGCAAAAAATTCTGGCCAAGATTGAAAATCCCCTCATCGAAATACGGCAACTGGAAGAGGTGCTTATTGAAACCCGCAACGGCCCGCTGTTGCCTCTGAAAAAACTCGCACACATTTACCAGGAAGAACAAACGCCCCGTCAATACTTCCGGATAAACGGATTAAACTCCATCACCGTAAGCCTCTATGCTGATGAGGGCGTAAACCGCCTGGTGCTCGCCAAAGAAATCAGGCAACACATTGCGCAACTCAGCCAACAATTGCCCCAGGGATTTGACGTACAGCTCGACTTAGATGATACCGAGTTTCTCAGTCGTGAAATCAATAAAAATATCTTCCGGTCTTCCATGTCCATCCTGATCCTGGCGCTCTTTATCCTGATCAGTTACCGCAGCAAAACCCATTTACTGAATCTTTTTGCCGGCATCGTTGTAAGCCTGGGACTTACGGCATTGGTGGCCTACCTATTAAATATTTCTGTCCACTTGTATACCATTGCGGGTATTACCATTTCATTCGGGCTGTTGCTGGACAATGCCATTGTTGTTCTGGATCACCTGTACCGAAAGCAGGATCGCAAAATCGGGCGGGCCGTGCTGGGCGCAACCTTAACCACGGTAATGGCCCTGTTGCTGGTTTTCTTTTTGCCGGAAGAAGAACGAAAAAACCTGCGTGAGTTCAGCATTATTGTAGCCACAGCTTTGACCTGCTCGGTACTTACAGCGCTTTTTTTTACACCGGCTGTGTTTTCGCGTTCGGTCATCAACGTAAAAAAAACGGATCAACTATCGCTTACCCGGCTCCGGAAAAAAGTACGAGCACTTCGATTTTACGAACAACTCATTTTGCTGTTTGTCCGGTTCAGAAAAACATTCATCACACTGCTTATTCTTGCCTTCGGCCTGCCCATATTCCTGCTCCCGTCAAAATGGGAAGGACAGACCTGGTACAACAACACCATCGGCAGCGACTTTTACCAGGAAACCCTTCGGCCGCATATCGACAGCTTTACCGGTGGAGCACTCCGTCTTTTCGTGCGAAACGTGTATGAGCGCAGCGGCTACCGCGACCCCGAGCGTACACGCCTGTTCGTGTATGCTCAATTGCCCTATGGGAATACCTTGGAGGAGATGAACCGCGTCATACAGGGAATGGAGAGCTATCTCTTAGGCATAGAAGGCATTGACCAATTTGTTGCCCAGGTTTTTTCAGGGCAACAAGCTTCACTAACCATTACCTTTCAAAAAAAATATGAACAAGGCTCGCTGCCGTTTATGATTAAGAGCCGCCTGATTGCCAAATCACTTGATTGGGGAGGCGTGAGCTGGAATATTTTTGGCGTGGGCCAGGGGTTCAGCAACAGTTCCTATGAAAGTCTGCCGGGTTTTCGGGTGGAGATGAAAGGCTACAATTACCACACGCTGGAGCAACAGGCAAATCTGTTGGCTGAAAAACTACTGGTACACAAACGCATACAACACGTAAACACAAACGAACGGCTTGGCTGGGATGAGAAAAGCGCTGAACAGTTTGTATTGAAATTCGCTAACGATGGTGCCGGCATAAACCCAATGCACGTTGCACAAGCCCTGCACCAAAAAGCAGGAAAAGATCAACCTGATTTTTACCTGTCGCTAAACAGCAAACAGCTGCCTGTATTCATAAAACCCGACCGTGAAGCTATACCCTCCTTGTATGCTCTAATGGAAGGATACACCCAGGCAAGCGATAGCCTTTACCTCAAGCCCTCCACTTTTGCCAACCTAGTTAAAGAAAAAACCGTGAATGCCATTTATAAAAAAGACCGGCAATACATTCGCGTGGTAGGCTTTGAATATTATGGAAGCTACAAGTTTGGGAATGAATACTTAGACGCGAAGCTTGTTGAAATGAAAACGGAGATGCCGGTAGGCTATACCGCAAGCAAACTTACGTGGAGTTGGGACTGGAACAAAGTTAAACGCCAGTACAGCTTGTTAGCGATTTTATTAGTGGGCATCTATATTTTATGCGCAGTGTTATTCGAAAACCTGAAACAACCTTTTTATATAGTAGCTATGGTGCCGCTTTCTTTTATCGGGTTATTTCTGGCTTTTAGTTGGGGTGATTTTTATTTTGACCAGGGCGGGTATGCCGCGTTCATCCTGTTGGGGGGACTTACCGTTAATGCGGCCGTGTTTGTGGTGAACGACCTGAACAACTCTCCTTGTAGAAATTATAGCCGTGCCGTTATTAAGGCCACCATAGGAAAAATGCGTCCCATTATCCTAACGGTGCTCTCCACCTGCCTGGGGCTTGTGCCTTTTTTGATTGGTGGGCAGCACGAGGTGTTTTGGTTTGCCCTGGCTATTGGGACTATTGGTGGACTGACTATGTCTATACTGTTGATGCTAGTTGTGTTGCCGGCTTTGTTGATGTCAAAAAGTGGTTAATCAATGATGCTTCCTCTTTGTATCCTCTGGACGTTGTTATCCTCCTCTTTTATCTTGCACTTTGGTGAAAACACCAACTTGGGCTGCTGGTAATCTAAGGCAAATAGGATTAGTTTAAGGTAAGTGTTTGCCTGCTAATTTGTATGGAGTTCAAATAAAGTAAAACTCAGATAATCTTCTTCGTTGGTAGGATTATCCGGATGATTATTTGAAATATATAAACCTTTGAGACCAATGAAACTATTGGTAAAAACGTAATTCGAATTGTTTTCAAATGTCACCTCTCCAATCTTTTTAAAATTCTTATCCAATAGTATGATTGAGAAATGTGGCGAATAGCTAATAGCCTTCTGCGGACTAACCCCAGAATCAGGGTCATTTCCAATCACTACAAACCGATAATAAATTTCTCTAAAGGGATCATACATAATACTCCAATAGCCCGATGTTTCACTAAAAAAACGAATATACTCATCAGTTGATGGCTCAAGACTTGGATAATACTTGAATTCTGAGAAATTACTGCTCCCGGCAAAATACTTGGTATACGCTATATGATCCTCGGTTACATAAAGATTGTGGTCACCAAAAAAGGAATAAATAAACTTACCATTGGCGTAAATCCGGCTTAAGCTTGGCTCAATGACACCTTTGCTCCAATAGTTCTCAGGATACGTAAATGGTAAAAATCTTCCTGTTTTCTTAAGGGTATCAATTTCAAAACAAACCCGCTGTTTAGCCAACTTATTTCCTGCTTTTAAGTCGGTAAAACTGCCTTGAGCCATTGAAAAAAGGTACATTTTGTTCTCCGCTAGAATGAGTGGCGTATAAACGTGAGAAGCCATCAATGGAAAGGGTTCCATAAAAGGAAAGTCATCCAACGCTGTATTCTTATATAAGGTCGTTTGTTTGACTTTTCCTTCATTGTCAACTAAATGTATTGCCCTGCGCATGGAGCCGATATAAATTGAATCTAATGTGTGAACATAAAAACCAGAAACCGGAGCAACTCCATTCGGGCCCTCTGCATCAAGCTCAATTGTTTTGACAAAAACTTGTTCCTCAATATCAAACTGATGAAGTTCAAGATTGGATGTATTCAAATAAAACAAGTATTGCTTTCCATCTGGATGAATGTACGGGAAAATATAGTTGCTTAAGTTACTGGTGCGTTTGTCAATTTTCAGCTTCAGAAGATTATTTGATGGTTTCAGGATTGCCTGTAAATCACTTCCGGCCATTAGACTCGGTTGCGTGTTCTTTGTGTTACAACCATAAATCAGCAAGAGTGTAATGCAACTGCAGACGCAGAGTAAGTGAATAAATTTTTCTCTCATCTAATGTGTGTTGGAGTTGTTTTAAATTCAGGCATCATTAGTTAATAAATGATGCCTGAAAAGAAGTTATTGGAGAACAGGTTTCGGAGGATTACAGTCTGATATTCCAGGACAACACGGGCCATAAGAGGAATTACAACACCATTGAGGTGTAAAGCGTGCCTGACACTCCCCATCGGCTTTTACTTTTCCCGGCAACAAGGACAACAACGAGACAAATGCAGCAATTGTAGCAAGTGCCCCAACTTTTAGAAGGCTTTTCATTTTGTGTAGTATTAAATTTTTCTTCACCCTCTCCGGAGCCCCCTCACCAACTGTCCTTTCGGACGACCGGCTGGTGAAATGTGCAAGGGTGAATTGTTAAGTCTAAGGTAAACCGGTTACAGTGCAATTTCCTTGCACTCTCAAAAATTTTTTAGCTCCCACGGTTCTTCGTAGTAATACGTCTTCCTCGTTCGGCACCAGCAAATGTTGGCGCCTTGCTGTTTTAAATGTGATAAATATTCGAATAACGTGCGCCTGGAAACACTTAGCTTGTCGGCCAACTCACCGGCTGGCCCGGTGCACTGACTCCTGATCAACTCATGCAAATAGCGGAAACGATCCAGTTGTTTTTCGTAAACCATTTCTTTCGGGGGATAATAATTTTCTAAAATAGTTCTTCTTTGAAAATAAGTCCATAGGAGATAGTCCTATGACAATTTGGCCAATTGATTTTTTCTACTTGTTCAGATAGATTATGGAATTTAAAACGAAGTAGCACGTTGAAATATTTTGAAATTAATCCACTTCATCCAAACCAAATGCACCACCATTGAGCGGTTGTAAATAACTAATCCGTTACGCTATATTTAGAAGATGCTTTACTTCCTTCTGCAACGTCCCATTGCTGTATTGATGGTGCTTTTAGTGGCTCTTTCGCTGAGCCTGCTGGCCTTCTTTACCCTGCCGGTTTCCCTCCTGCCTGATAAGGATGTGCCCGATATAACGGTTTCGGTTCGCTTTCCGAACAGCCCACCCGAAGAAATTGAGCAGAACATCCTCAAGCCGATCCGCGAAACCATGCTGGCTGTTAACGGACTGAAGAATATTGAAAGCATTGCCCACAATGAAGCTGGCTCCGTCATGCTCCATTTTGAATACGATACCCCTATGGAGCTGGCCTATATTGAGGTGAACGAGAAGCTGGACAGGCTCACCAACGCTTTGCCCCGTACGCTTGAACGGCCACTGGTAGTGAAATCCTCTACCGCTGACATTCCCATTGCCCGTGTGCAGGTAATGCCCGCAACAGTTGATGACTTAGTGAGCACCTCCGAACTGGCACGCTTTACCTTGAAAAGACGGCTGGAACAATTGGATGGCGTGGGCCTGGTGGACATTAATGGATGGCAACAACAGGTGATACGGGTTGCACCTGATGCAGCGCGCCTCGCCAGCCTGGGCCTTACCGATAACGCCATCATTACGGCCATCCAGGAAGCCAATCTTCAATTGGGTGCGCTTACGGTGCGCGATGGAAACTACCGCTATTTCTTAAAAGTGTCTTCCCGGCTTAGTGACCCCGATGAGATCGGAAGATTGCCGGTAAAACTCCCCAACGGCAACGAGTCGGTAAAGCTTAACCAGGTAGCCAAAATATTTTCAGAAGTGGAAAAGCCTTTGGGCTATCACCTGTTCAATGGGCAGGATGCTGTTGTGATAACGGTTCACAAACAAGCTGCCGCTAAAATGACGGAAGTGATGCCGCGATTATATGAGGCTGTAGATCAATTCAAGCAAGACTATTCACAACTTAATTTTGAGATCACACAAGACCAAAGCCTGTTGCTTGACATAAGCATCGACAACCTGTCGCAAGCTTTGCTGTGGGGTGGTCTTTTTGCGTTTGCCGTGTTGTTCCTGTTCATGGGTAATTGGCGAGAGCCTTTCATCATGGGTATCGTGCTGCCGGTATCCCTGCTCCTTTCCCTTTCACTGTTACACTTACTAAACATATCCCTGAATATTATTTCCCTCAGCGGCCTCGCCCTTGGACTCGGCATGTTGGTGGATAACTCCATTGTTATTGTTGACAACATAAGCTTAAAACGCAAGGAAGGTCTCTTGCTTACGGATGCCTGTGTGAAAGGTACGCACGAAGTGATTATTCCATTAATCAGCTCTGCGCTCACAAATCTCGCAGTATTCATTCCCCTTATCTTTATGAGTGGCATTACAGGCGCTTTGTTTTACGACCAGGCGCTTTCGGTTACGGCCATTCTCACTTCATCGATTTTGTGCACATTCATTTTGGTACCGCTACTGTACAAACTACTTTATCAAAATAACAACACTCACCTTCCGGAAGACAGCCGCTTCTTTACTACCATGAAACGATGGTACCACCGTTCCTTTCTGTTTGTGTTCCGGTATAAATTAGCCAGTCTTTTGTTAATGGGTGCTCTCATTCCCGTAACCATTCTTTTGTTCATCTACCTTCCTAAAACCGGCTTCCCGCTGATCGAACGAACAGAAACCGTAATTGACATCGACTGGAATGAGCCCATTCCAGTAACCGAATCAAAAGCCCGGGTAATACAACTTGCCGAAAGCTGTAAGCCTAATGTTCGCCATTCAGAAGCCGAAGTTGGCCAACGGCAGTTTATGCTGGGTACAGAAGTATTTACAGCACAACAGGCAACTCTGTACCTGAAATACCCTGATCAACACACCAAGGCAACTTTTGATACCACACTTTTGCATCAACTTCGAAGCCGGTTTCCGTTAGCCCGTGTAGACTTACGCAACGCACCCAACGCGTTTGAGCAACTGTTCACCAGTCGACAACCGTATTATGAAGCGCGTTTCCGTGAACCGAAAACCCGGAAAGCATTACCCGACAGTACTGCACAAACGTTATTCCAACAAGCTTCTAATCACATTCACGTAATCCAAGGCAAAGGATTTGAAACCGAAACGGTTGCGGTGATCAACCTCAACTTCGCGAAAATGCGGACCTATCAAGTGAACTATGCCGACATGATACAAAAATTGAATATCGTATTTGGCGATTTTTTAATCACCGACTTCAAAGACTTTGGCCAGGTAACACCCGTACGTTTTACTACCATGAATAGCGATTTTACAAGTTTGCTTCAAACCAATACGGTGCGTAGCACTAATGGAAAGGATTATCGTGTAGCCGAATTCATACAAGTGAACTACCAGGACCACTACAAAAACCTGACAGCCGATGCCTCGGGTATTTATCAATCCCTTCAATTAACAACCTTAACCGATGAGCATGAAACTGAAACTTATTTTTCAGGTCTGGCACGCGATTATGGACTGGTGGTTGACTTCTCCGGACAGTGGTTTCAAAACCAAGCTAACCTGAAGCAACTGCTATTTATCATGATCGTTTCAGTACTGCTCATGTATTTCATCCTCACAGCCGAGTTCGAATCTTTCCGCCAACCGCTGCTGGTGATGGTAAGCATACCTTTGGGGTTTGCAGGCAGCTTGTTGTTGTTGTGGGCAATGGGGGGTACGCTTAACGTAATGTCGGGCATTGGGCTGGTAGTGGTGTTGGGTATTTTGGATAACGATGCCATTCTAAAAATTGACCGCATTAACCGCTTGCGCCAGCACCTACCGTTGGCTCAAGCCATTGAACAAGCAGGCCTCGACCGGCTAAAGCCCATTGTGATGAACACCTGCACCAATGTGCTAGCCATTACACCCATTCTGTTTGCCAGCGGCCTTGGCGCTGACCTTCAGCAACCTGTTGCCATTACCACTATTGGGGGGTTGATTGCTGCTACGTTTACGGCTCTGTATTTCGTGCCGGTCTTGTATTGGGTGGTATCCATAAAAAACAAAGGTGAAAATCCTAAGTCAAAACGATATGATCATTGACTTTCCGCGACTCTTCCCCAATCGAAGTACTCTTTAATTTCACTGTGCTTATTCTCAGTTGTTTCGGAGAAGTACAAACACTTTCCAGATTTAAAATGAAATATGAGTGGAATACTTGCTCCAAGTTCGTACATCCGACAGCGGCCAGTTAAATCAAAGAATATTCTACTTTCTTCTGACAAAGCTTGTGTGAGTTGATTTTTGATTATGACTTGCCTTTCGCTACCACAAACAATAACATCCAAACTCTTTCACTCTCTTTAAGTAAAGTTATTGTATTTCTAAGGCATGCATTACAAGCATCAAGGGGCAGAATAATTAAGATAGTTTCGTTACTTTGAAAAGAATAGCCAAGTTCATTTGTTAAGTAATTCTGCAATTCATTCAGATGTGGGTAGTTACAGGTTTTATGACAAGAAACGCCTGTTGATACGAATAATAAAAATTTAAAAACATACTTCATTTCAATACCGGTTTGAAACGGATAAAAACCAAGTGATCTTCGTGATTGATTGAATTTTTCGGATGGTTAGCGCTTATCCATAATAATCCCTGGGAAACAAAACTGGTTATCTCTAAAAATTGTTTAGCCGACAACACATATTCACCCACAACAGCGAACGTACTGTCAAGTATCATGATCGAATACTTACTGTCAATTTTACCATTTAACAATCCTGAGGGTTCCTTTAATTCTTGCGGGTGTCGTACAAATCGGTAGTACAACCCATTGTGGCTATCATACCGTATTACACTGTATCGCCCTGTTTGTATATAATAATTGGCTTGTTGTTGCCTTTCAGGCTCTACTCCACGCTTCTTCATGCTTGCACTAATCTTCTCAGGCAAATAGATACTTTTGGCAAAAACTTCCTTTGCTAAACTTTTATCTTGTTTATTATGAAGAAATAGTTTGTGAGAGCCCAGAAAATAGTGAATATCATAATCGACTGATTGCAATCGTCCAGCATCCTCAAGTAAAAAATAGGTAAAGCCTTCAGAATATGCTTTAGGATAATTCCCATAATTTCGTGCTATCTTTCTTTCATTCACATCAAAGTCAACAGCTATTTGATACTTATAATATTCAGGTTGAGTTCGTTCAATAAGTGGTGCAATCCAGAATGTTAATAAAGGATAATCAAATGAGGGATTAAAAAAGTCACCTACCTGAATCTCGTAGCCATTTGGTCCGTCTATAATTTTTTCATTAACTACAAAGCTGTCATGAATGCTTCCATTTTTATTAATCAGAAATATATCATTGGTAATTAGTGAGAAGAGGAAGATTGAATCCAAATTATGTACTAATAACCCCTGAAGCTCAGGAATAGTCTTGGGGCCATCTAAATCTAACGTTATACTACGTTCTTCATATTTTGTTTTAATGTTGAAGAACCTTATAGTATGGTCTATGCTATTATATACAACAAACCAGCAACTATCTTGATGCTCATAATATTGAAAAATGGGATAAAAAGTTGAAACGGTTGAGTCTACAGGTATGAATACTGTGTCTACTGCATGAAGATCATAAATCTGTTGTCCATAAATGTTTTCTCCCGTTTCAGATTCTGGATATTGCTTAGAGCAACTTAAGCTTATAAACGCTATTAAAACAATTAATCTCGTAATTACTCCCACGATTGAATTACGCCATTTAAATTAAAATGCAACTTTAAAGTCTATAGAATACCTCCTTGACAAGCCGTATTCTGTCCGCATTGATTTCCAGAACCAGGGCATTTGCTCCCACCTTTCGGGCACTCTACTACCTTTTTGACACACGATCCATTACAAGGGTTCGCCTTAGCCTCAGTGAAGTGCAAAAAAGAAATTATTGCAATTACAATCGCTGCAAAAGAAATAACAATAGTATTTGTGTTTTTCATTTTAGTTGGGGATTAACGTTAATAAAAAAATTTATTTGAAGATACCCCCCCCCCATATCAATTTGTCAAGTATTTTCTAATTTTTTTTCTCCACACTTACCGGTGCATCATGTGCCAACTGCAAGTTGTTGGTAATAATAACGGCCTTGCCCTCGGCCAATCCATCTAAAATCTCCACTTCCTTGCCATTTTCACGGCCGGTGTTTACGTAGCTCCACTTGGCCAGGCCGTCCTCGGCCGTAAACACCACTGAGCGGCCCGAGCGGATCACCACCGCCTCCTTGGGCACAATAAGGTGCTGTTCATACGGCAGGCGCAACACCACCTGCACATGCATGCCTGGCAGCAGGCTTGCATTGTTCTGCGCAATCAAGATGGTTACGTTTACCATACCCGCTTTTTCATCCACCCGTGGGTTCAGCTCCGCTACCCGGCCGGAATAGGATGATTCCTCTCCGGCTACATTTACTTCGGCCTGTATACCGGGCTTAAGGCGCAAGGCATCCACTTCCAGCACATCGCACACCACAGCCATAGCCGCAGGATTGTGCAGGTAGCAAAACAGCTTTCCTTCCTCTACCGGGTTACCCGGCTTAACTTCCATGCCGGATACAACCCCGCCAAGGGCCGCACGCACAAACGTATGCTCGTACTCCAACGCTGCCTCCTTGTAGGCCACCTCAGTCGCTGCCAGCCCGCTTGAGATCAGGATATTCGCTTTAATGCGCTTTTGGCGCACCGAGTCTGTTCCGTTAAAACTCATCATCTGGTCTTCAAAGGCCAGCTTCTTTTCTTCAAGTTGTACGCGGGCCCGTTCCAACTGCAACTGCTGGCGTGCATACTCCAGTTGTGCCAAAACATCGCCTTTCTTTACGCGCTGTCCGTTGTGCACCCATACTTTCTCTACCATACCTGCCCGCCTGAATTTTACCTGAACTTCTTCTACCGCCCGTACACGGCCACTGGTATTAATCAGGTACTCAAATGGCTTGCGCACCACCTCCACCACCTGAACCTCGGTAGGTGGTATATCGCGTCTTACCTGTTGTGGATCCTCTTCTTGTGTGTTCTCCTTCGATGCGCAACCCGCTATTGTTGCCCAAACAAAAAACAACAGGGCAAAACTTACTGTACTAAGATTATTCATTAGAACTAAACTATTGCTTTTTTCGGGGTAATGAAAATCATTGGTTCTTTTACAGAACATACTTACAATCTACAGTGCAGAAAAATTGCACAGTAAATTGATCACACTCACTGAACTTGGTGATTCTTCACCGTGTGATCTGCCGCCACAAAAAGCCCACTTCAAGGGCTGTAAACACGGCATAAACCGCGATGAAAAACACCACATTTTCTAAGGCTCCGGGGCGGTCTTCCCAAATGATTAAGCCGAGGTAGGCACCGTATGCCAAAAGTTTTATGGCAATGCTTCCCAGGTAGAACTGTACAAAAAATTCGGGTTGGGATTTACGCGTGCGCAGCAGGTACAAATAAAGCCCGATTGTACTTGCAGTCAACAGGATCAGGCTTTGATAAAAGAATGATGGAAGTGAAGGCAATAGGTGACTTACGCCCAGGATGAGTATCACCGCTAAACCCATCGCAACCAAAAAGGCAGCCAGGTTGCTCACGACTTATCAATTGACTTGTAGAGATAATACATCATTCCCCCAAAGGCAATAAACACAAATACGATCATGAATATGGGATACTTCAGTGCCAGCCAACCGTCAACCTTGTACCCCAGCCAGGCAAACAACCCGATGGTAGCCAAGAGTTGCAGCGCAAGGCTGCTGTACTTCAAGTAGCTGTTATATGGTTTTGGCTTCTGCTCCTGCAAGGGATCGTGATGTTCCGAAGCCATTGTTTTCGCCTATCTTGATTTCTTTAATGGTTGCACCCATCTTACAGCTTCCGTTAAAAGCAGCACCTGGCTCAACAACCAACTTTCCGGTAACAATATCTCCGTGAATAACGGCTGTTGACTTTAGTACCAACAATTCAGCAATTTCAATTTTACCCTTCACTTCACCCTCTATGTCGGCATTTTGTGCTGTTATATTGCCCTGTATTTGTGACGAGGTGCCCAGCGCCACTTTTGATTTTGATTTAACATGGCCGGTCACTTTTCCTTCTATCCGGATGTTACCGTACGTTTCTATGTTACCTTCCAGAAAGGTTCCCTTTCCGATGGTGTTACTGGAGTTGCTGATTTCTTCTGCCACGCGTTTTTCTTCTTTTGAAGTAAACATGATTCTTAAAAGTTAAAAGGTTACGAACTCTTCCGGATTAAGCGGGTTGCCGTTGTACCACAGTTCAAAATGAAGGTGTGGTCCATCGGTCATTTCTCCACTATTGCCAACGATAGAAATGATTTCTCCTCCGTTCACAAAAGTACCAACTTTTTTATAGAGTTGAGCATTGTGCTTGTATACAGAGATCAGGTTACCCTTGTGCTGAATCATCATCACATAACCTGAGTCCTGCGTCCAGGAGGCAAAAATTACTGTGCCGTCAGCGATGCTCTTAACGGGCTCATTGGTTTTGGCAACAATATCTACCCCGTAATGACCACGCACGGCATCGTATTGATCGGATAAAAACCCGTTTAGCGGGGAGAAGAAAAAGGTTTCCTGTAATTCCCGGTACCGCACACTGGCCAGCGTGATCAGTGCCAAATCAGATTTTTCAAACTCCTTGCGAAAGGCTGTATCAACAGGCTCAAGCCTCATCTCTGTTGCCCTTGCTAACGGATGCCCATCGCTTCGCAGATACTTGGCCGGATCGCTAAAGTCGGTGGTGTCGCCCCGAAGCACGCGTTGTATACCCAATATAAATTGATCCTTCCGGTCAACCTCCATGTACAGTGAATCAACCTTATGATCCAGTTCAATCAATTGCTTATTCATTTGCATTTGAGCAAACCGGGGGTCGAACCACTTTGCCAATATGGTTTGCGACAAAAACAGGCTGATGCCAAAGAGAATGGCAAAAATAATGACTGAAAAAAGGATTACCTTCGAATAGGTAAAACTGAGGCTTGTCTTTTCAGCGAAGTTCTCCTCGTTGCGGATGACCAGCTGATACCGGTTGGTTAACCAGTTGGATAATGTTTTCTTAGGCTTCAAATCACGATTTTAGCCCACAAAAGTAGATATTCTGACGGTAATTAATATGGAATATTCGTTTTTTGCGTTTCTAATTCGTTGAACTCTAAGCATTTGAAACCCGCCTTCCCGACATTACTATTTACTATTGCTGTTATGGCCGTTTCGGCTACGCTAAGCGGATGTTCTTCCGAATCTAACTCCTTTACCAGTAGAGCCTTTCACAATACTACCGCACGCTACAACGGCCACTACTATGCGCTGGAGGAAATAACCAAAATAGAGGAAATCATCCGCAAGAATAACAGGGATGATTATAACAGGGTGCTCAATTTGTTCCCCCGATTGGATTCAGCTCTTGCTAAAAGCTATGACGCAGAAGTGCAAGAAGCTATCAAGATGGCCTCCATTGCTATTCAACGACATCCTAACAGCAAGTGGTCGGACGACAGCTATATACTGGTGGGCAAAGGCAGGTTATATAGTTTAGATTGGGGAAATGCCATTCAAACATTTAAATACGTAAACACCAAAAGTGATGACATCAATACACGACATCAGGCATTGCTTTTACTAGCCCGCACATTTACTGAACATGGAGAGTACAGCAATGATGAAGCCGCGTTTGATTTTTTGCAAAAGGAAAAGTTAAGCAAGCAGAACCTTAAAAATTTCTATCTCGAAAGGGCTCACTATTACCAGGTACGCCACAATGATGACTACTTTGTAAAATACCTTACAGAAGCCGTTCCGCTATTGCGAAAGAAGGATCGCCCCGGAAGGATATATTTTATTTTGGGCCAGGTGTACCAAAAGCTTGGATTTGAATCTGAAGCTTATAACTATTTCAGAAAATGTATTGAAACCCATCCAGAGTATGAAGTTGATTTCTACGCGCGACTTTATATGGCCCAGGTGGCTGAAATCTCCAGAAGCCGAGACATTGCCCATGCGCGCAAGTCATTCAAAAAGCTTTTGAAGGATACCAAGAACCGTGACTTTGTTGACAAAATTTATTTGGAGATCGGAGTGTTCGAGCGAAAACAAGGCAACATTGATGAGGCCATTGAAAACTTCGAATTAGCTATCCGAAAGGGAAACAACAAGCAAATTGATGGTGAAGCTTATTTGAAATTGGGCGAAATCTATTACGACACGCTGAAAAAATTCGAATTGGCAAAACTCTATTATGACAGCACCGTGTCGACATTGAACAAGGATTTTGAAAATTATCCTGCCATTAAAACTCGGCAAGAAGTATTAACTGAGTTTGTCAAGCATTTGAGGACTATCGAGTGGCAGGATAGCTTAATGGTAATGGCCAAAATGGACTCAGTTGAGCTGATGACTCACATACAGGCAGTACTTGAGAGTCAGAAAAAAACGGAAGAAAAAACCAGCAAAAGAAAAAGGAGGAATCGGGTAGACATCAGCCAGGTAAGCACCTCATTTACAACAACAACATCCATACAGGGCACTGATTGGTATTTTGGAAACCCCTCAGCGCAAGCGTTGGGTCAGCAGGAGTTTAAACGGATTTGGGGGAACATTCCATTAGAAGACAACTGGCGGAGATCCTCCCGAGGTGTGCCGATGGCACAACGACCCACTACTATTATTCCAACGACAAGTGAAGACAAAGCAACTGAAGAAATCAGCACCGAACCTGAAAGCATCGATCCGGTGATGAGTGAATTCAATCGGATCAAAAAAGAAATACCTCTTACCGATGAGCAAATTGAAGAGTCGTTAGGAAAAATTGAAGAGGCTTATTTTCTTTTAGGAGATATCTATTATTTCAAGCTTCAGGAAAAATATAACGCGGTAGCAACGTACGAAAAACTATTGACACGTTTCCCCACTACACACTACCGTCCTGAAGTATTGTATAAGCTTTACCTAATGTTTAAAGAAACGCAACCTGAAAAAGCAGAACGTTACGCGCAGGAGTTAACCAATGATTTTCCGGAAACTACATTTGCCAAAATTCTGATCAACCCGGATTACTTATTGGAATCCAGTCAGGTGGTGGAGAAACAAAAAGTATTGTACCGCGAAGCTTATTTAAAATTCGAAACACAGCAACCTGCGGAAGCACTGGAAATAGTGGAAAAGGCACTGGCTGATGAAGTCACTTCCTTTACACCCAACCTTGCGTTGCTGAAAATTTTAATTGTCGGTAAGTCTCAAAGTATTGCCCACTACCAACTCAGTCTTGAAGAATTCACAAAACAATATCCGGAAAATGAACTTGCCGGTTATGCCAAAAAATTATTGGATGCCTCCCGAAGCTTTGAGCTCAAGCAGGAAAAATCAAATCTGCAATTCAGTCAATCATTCGATGCACCACATTATTTTGTTTTAGTTTATAAAACCGAAAGCAAAATAGAGGATGTCGTTTCCAAAACATTGGAGGGCTTTAACCAAAACCAATTCAAATCGCAAGGCCTTAAAGTAAGCAACCTTATCCTCGATGAGAGCCAGTCGTTAACATTCGTATCCGACTTATCGAACATGAATGAAGCCCAGGAGTATTACCGGGTTTTTACCGAAAAGCAACCTACCCTTACCGCCTTAAAGAACCATAAATTCAATACTTTTGTAATTACCAAAAGTAATTTCGATATCTTATACCGAACAAAAAGCCTGGATGAGTACCTCCAATTCTTTGAAAAAAACTATCTCCCGAAAAATCCATAACATCCTTGGATTAAAACATCTGTGGTTCGGACGAGGTATTAAAATTATCTGGATATTATTCCTGTGCTTTATACTGGGATTCCCGCTCTACATTTATTCCGTTAGCATTGACCTGTTCGGGCTGTTCGGTGGAATGCCCAGCCTTAAGTCAATAGAAAATCCCGAAAACGATTTATCCTCCGAGCTTATCTCCGCTGATGGTGTATCGCTAGGGCGCTATTTCCGGTATAACCGAAGCCAGGTTTCGTATCATAATCTTTCCAAAGACCTTGTGAATACGTTGATCCTTTCCGAAGACCATCGCTACTACAGCCATTCAGGAATGGACTTCGTTGCTTACCTGCGTGTGCTCAAAGGTCTTGTTACACTACGTCCGGCTGGTGGAGGAAGCACCATCACCCAACAATTGGCTAAAAACCTATATACTCAAAACCAGAAAATGGGCCTTGACGGCAAGCTGGGAAAATTGGGAAGAACCACCCGAAGGGTAATTCAAAAAACAAAGGAGTGGATTATCTCCTATCACCTCGAGCGAAACTTCACAAAAGAAGAAATCATCGCCATGTACCTGAATACAGCCGAGTTTGGCAATAACGCCTATGGTATACAGGTTGCCGCAGAAACCTATTTCAGTAAAACCCCGGATAGTTTAAATATTCAGGAGTCTGCTGTGTTGGTGGGCATGCTACAGGCCATTACCCGGTTTAATCCGGTAGCCAATCCTGAAAATTCGCTACGCAAAAGAAATGAGGTGTTGGCAAAACTCTATCAACACAAATACATAAAAAGCCGTGAGGAGTACGACTCAATTAAGTCCTTACCAATTGAACTTCAATACAGGGTAGAGAATCATAACCAAGGATTGGCAACCTACTTTCGAAGTGTTATCAAGTGGGACATATTGCGATGGTGTAGGGAGCGTGGGATTGATTTGGAAGAATCCGGACTAAAGATTTATATCACCATCGACAGTCGACTACAGAAGTACGCTGAAGAGGCCGTAGCGGAACACATGAAGTTTTTGCAAAACGATTTTGATGTTCACTGGAAAGGCAAAAACCCTTGGATTGATGAAAATGGGAATGAAATAAAAGGATTTTTACAATCACGTATTAAACAAACCGATGCTTACAAAAACCTGGTTGCACGTTATGGGGCTAATGATGATTCCGTACAAATTATGCTGAACCTGAAAAAGCCGATGCGCATTTTCACCTGGAATGGTGAGCGTGATACGTTGTTCAGCTCCATGGACTCTTTGAACTATTACAAACGATTTTTACATACAGGTTTAATTGCTGTGGACGCAAACACGGGTGCCGTCAAGGCTTGGGTAGGAGGCATTAATCACAAGTACTTCAAGTTTGATCATGTACGCCAAGGTAAACGTCAGCCGGGTTCAACGTTTAAGCCCTTTGTGTATGGTGCCGCGCTTGAGTTGGGTTATAATCCATGTCTTGAACTAACAGATATCTCACCTGTATTCAATGTGCCCGGTGGCACATGGTATCCTCCAAACTCCGATGGTACACGTGGATCAGGTGAAAAGATGACCTTGCGGCAGGCGATGGCCCGCTCCGTGAATTCAATAACCGCTCAGGTAATGAAGGAGATAAAAGAAAAGACCGTGGTTGAATTTGCCTATCGGGTTGGTATCAGCAGTCCGTTGGATGCTGTGCCCTCACTTTGCCTTGGTGTTAGCGATGTATCGCTTTATGAAATGGCTGGTGCCTATTCCACCTTTGTGAACAGTGGTATCTATACTCAACCCTATTACATTACCCGCATTGAAGATAAGAATGGTAATGTCATTGAGAGCACTGTACCAAAAACACGTGAAGCCATCAGTGAGCAAACAGCATACAAAATGATCTATATGTTGCAAGGTGGTGTAGAAGAAGAAGGTG
Organism: Cyclobacteriaceae bacterium; assembly: GCA_019638255.1. Taxonomy (GTDB): domain Bacteria; phylum Bacteroidota; class Bacteroidia; order Cytophagales; family Cyclobacteriaceae; genus UBA2336. The sequence continues at coordinate 245,167 of JAHBUD010000001.1, forward strand.
GTACTTCGCGAGGACTCAGCAGGGACCTGAAAGAAAATAACGAAATCGGAGGGAAAACCGGAACCACCAACAACGCCTCCGATGGATGGTACATGGGCATTACACACGATCTTGTTTCCGGGGTATGGGTTGGTGGGGACGAACGGAGCATTCATTACCGAACCTGGAGCATGGGGCAAGGCACACGCACCGCCCGCCCGATATGGGATAGGTTTATGCGAAAAATCTATGCTGACGAAACCCTTGATTACAAAAAAGGTCAGTTTAAGAGACCCAAAACCGGTCTTGATATTACACTCGACTGTGCGCGCTACCCGGGAGCCGACTCTACTGTTGTAATTGATCACAAACCATGGGATGATTTCAACTAGCGTTCACCGGCATGTTGCATGATGAACTGAAACGCTACGCCCTTCACCTGCCAGATTCGCCCGGAGTTTACCGATTTTATAATAGTGAGCATCAACTTATATACGTTGGCAAAGCCAAGAGTATAAAGAAGAGAGTCAACAGTTACTTTTCCAAAATTGCCGGAACAAGTCGAAAAACATTGCGACTCGTTTCTGAAATATCAAAAATTGAATACACCGTTTCCAACACTGAGTTTGATGCACTCTTGCTGGAGAATAATCTGATCAAAGAAAATCAGCCGAAGTATAACATACTGCTTAAGGACGATAAAACTTTTCCGTACCTCTGCATCGTTAAAGAACGGTTTCCGAGGATCATTTCAACCCGAAAATACATTACCGGTCAGGGTGAATATTTTGGTCCATATGCCAGCGTGGTGGCCATGAAAAGTGTGCTTGAATTAGTCAGGAAGTTGTACACCATCCGAACCTGCACGTTTCAACTTAGCGCATCTAATATTCAGCAAAAAAAGTTCAAAGTATGCCTGGAGTTCCACATTGGTAATTGCAAAGGACCCTGTGAGGCATTACAAACTGAAGAAGACTACCTATACGACATTGACCATGCACGAAACATACTGAAAGGAAACCTAAGCATTATAGAAAAGTACTTCGCAGAGCAAATGAAGCTTGCCGCAGATCAGCTTTCTTTTGAACGCGCCCAATTTTACAAGGAAAAGCTGACTGTCCTGGAGCGCTTTCAAAGCAAATCTCTGGTAGTAAACCGAGCGCTTACCGACATTGATGTAATTACCATTACCAGCACGGATGAGTATGCCTATGTGAACTACATGCTTATAAAAGAAGGTGCGATCATCTACTCCAAAACAATCGAAATCAAGAAACAACTTAGTGAACCGGACAACGAACTCCTGGCCTTTGCATTGCTTGATTTTCGATCAAATGCCCGATCAGTAAATACAACCGTATTCAGCAATATAGAAGTCCATATACTTCCGGATGGCATTGAAAATGTTTTGCCTAAAATCGGTGACAAGAAAAAACTTGTTAGCCTTTCGCTCAAAAATGCACTTGAAATGAAAAAAGAGCGAGAAGTACTAAGGGCTGAAAAACGATCGAAGACAAGTGAAGTAGTTGAAATCCTTAAAAGGGATTTGCACCTGGCGCATTTGCCCATGGTAATTGAATGCTTTGATAATTCGAATTTCCAAGGTAGCGAACCAGTTGCTTCAATGGTAAGGTTTGTTAACGGGAAACCAGATAAAAGGAATTACAGGCATTATAACATCAAAACCGTTACTGGCCCCAATGATTTTGAGTCGATGAAAGAGATTGTAGGCAGACGTTACAAACGACTATCGGATGAAGAACAACCTTTCCCTGATTTGATTGTAATTGACGGAGGAAAAGGCCAATTGAGCAGTGCGTGTGAAGCACTGAAAACGCTGGACCTCTACGGAACCATACCCATCATTGGCATTGCCAAAAAACTGGAGGAAATATACTATCCGGAAGATGTGTTGCCCCTTCATATCAGCAAAAAGTCACCCGGTTTACTTCTACTGCAACAAATCCGCGATGAAGCACATCGGTTTGCGATAACCTTCCATCGGCAAAAGCGAAGCAAAAATCAATTAACAACTACCTTAACAGGTTTTGAAGGAATTGGGGAAAAAACCGTCACTAAACTTCTTCAACACTTTAAGTCAGTTAAAAAGATAAAGGAAGCCTCGAAAGAAGAATTAGAAAAAATCATCGGCAAAGCAAAAGCGTCAAAAATTCTATCCAACAAAAAACCCTGACGTGTTTTGTCAGGGCTTTTGTTTAAGTCCATTACTTACAGGGTTAAAACTCCCAAAGATTGTGTTCCTTCTCCATGAGCATCATCTCTGCCCATTCTCTTGCCCATACACTTTCCTTGTAAGGCCGGCCATTATTACGATAGATATCTTCAATCTTATCATCATCCGGGTTTTCAATTTTGTAGATAGTTCCTTTAAATAATCTCAATAGAAATGCATCTGCGAAATTTTTATTCTCTGCGGTATTTTGGCGATTAAACCAAACTGCCTTCTCGGGATTATTGCGGAACACCTTTTCAATATCCTTGTACTTAAACCATCCTAATGATTTAAATGTGGAAGTGTTTTGATCAAAAGCCTGCATTTCTATAGCCTGAACATCATAGTACAACCGTGACCTTCTTTTATCGAAAATCACGTCCTCAGCAATATTAAGAATATAAATCTCACGTGCTAAATAAGTCAGCCCCTGCCCCTGTGTAGTCACCAACCATTCACCCGCTGGAGATTGACTAGGATTTGTTCCTACATTAGTATTCACCTGAAGTTCATAATTTCTTCCATTAAATGAAACTACATCGGCTTGATAATAGGTCATGGCAGGATCCCAGGCAGGGAAAGTCTGACCTTGTTGTGAAACGAGATTGGCCAAAAAATCATCCTTCGTGAAGACACTCTTTTCTGAAAGTGAGTCGCTCTTATAAACCACAGGTATTTCACCAGACTTAACAGCATCCATTAAAAGCTGAGTGATTTCTCCATTTCGCGCAAAAAAACCCTTGTTCTGTTTTTCACTCAGATCCATAACCCTCCATACCCTTAGCTTATAAAGTTGCTCATAACGTGGAATCGGATTCAAGGAATTTGGATTGTACTGAATTTCTTCAGGTTGAGCCCATATCAAAACTGGGATGAAAAGGAAAATATTGACTGAAAATCGTTTCAACGTACTAGTCATAGCTTTTACTGAATTGGTATATTCAAAATCTCATTTATCCCTGTCACTGGCTCAGGATTTCCCTTGAAGGTCATACGAACCACTGCTTTAGGCTCAACCACAATCCGATCTCCAGGGCGCATGAGCGAACGCCAAGCTGACAAATCAACGATTTCGGAAGTTAGCGTCATTTCCTGCACACGTTGGGTACCGCGAGCCAGAATAATGGACATGTTTCTGATACGGAAATTGGCATCCTTCGGGACTTCATTCTTGAAATTTTCATCCGCCTCTGCATTTATGCGAAGACCGGCAATTGCACCAGCTTTAACTCCGTTTTTCATATCAATGTCTCGGCCGTTATTATCCTTGGCTACGATACGTGGACGAGGAACATTCTTTACATCAAATTGCTCGGTTCCTATAAAAGTACCGGCATTGTTTACTGAAACTGTTACCTTACGTTGGCTGGGTATAATGATCACATTTCCGGTTTTTGGTCCCTTTTGTATTTCTCCACCCGTGGCTGAAAAGTTTGGATTATAGTTAGTTCCAAGTGCAGGAACTTCAATGTTCACGTTGTTTCCGCAACCCATGTAAAGCGTTGGAGCCGTACCTGTGGTTACCCTGATTACTGGCTTGGCTACAAAGTATTCAATGGTCTGGTCGTAAACCTCATCATTCAGTTTAATTTCTGCCTTAAAGGTTTGCTTTGACAACCCTTGTGCATCGTAATTTCCACCCGCAGCCGTAAATTTCAAACGACCCATTTTAATACCCGTTGGTCCGTCAACTTCAACAGGGATTGGCTTTCCGTTATACGTCATTTCAGGACTAAGCGCAGAAGAGGACGCAGAAATAAACATGTCTGCCTCGTAGGGTGCTCCGGCCGCAACAATGGATGACTTAGGGCGAACCATTGGGATAATATTTTCAAAAGATACCCGTGCTGCTCCCGCCTTTTCGGCCAACTTGCGAAGCGCAACAGACTCATATTCGAGTAGCTCAGTTTGGATTTGAGAAACAGATGCCAGCGCAGCAATAGCTGGCGTGTTCTCAAAAGTAAAGGTTAGAAAGTCCTTGCGAACATGATCAGGATCTGAAGCAAATACTGGAATGTCCTTAGGTGCCTTTGCAAGCGGGGCGAAAGTTTCTCCAGTTAAAGCATTTAATTGCTTAACATAATCATTCAATGTATTCTCGAATTCCTTTCCCCATTTGTTCTTCTTATCTATCATCATGGTAGCAACCTGAGAACCGTGGTTGTTAATAAGCTTATCGTCTACTTTATCGGTGCCAGAAGTCTTAAGCATCTCCTTTTTCAACAGATCAATCCATTCATTTGTTTGCTTAGTCAGTTCACGAACCTTCTTGGCACTTTCAACAGCAGCTTTAATTTCTGGCTTTTCACTCTTTCCGCCTTCTTTCAGGATGGCATCCAGCTGACCTTGATTAGCCTTGTCTGTGTCGATAACTAACTGACTAAGGGTTTCATTGATAATGGCAAACTTCTCGAGAACTGCACTGCTCACCTGGAGTGCCAAAAGAGCCGTAAGTACGAGGTACATCATACCGATCATCTTCTGCCTGGGGGTTTCTTTTTGACCTGCCATTTTTTATGGTTTTTATGGTGTTCTACTATAATTTTTAAACCTATCTACTATCATTTTTTTAGTTACCGCCACCCTTCATAGCAGTGAGCATACTGCCATATACCTTATTAAGGGCGGTAAGATTATCTGAAAGCTTGCCAAGTTCATTCGTGAACTTCGTGGTATTTTCACCCACTTTGGAAAGTCCTGACATAGCACCGGTTAAGCTTTCGTAAAACTTATTCATATTCTTAACATGGCTATCGGCATCCTTTAATTCCATCTCGTATACCGAGTTTAATGCGGCCAGGTTTTTAGTAACCTTCTGAACCTGCGAGTGGTATTCTCCAGCATCCTTCGATGCATTCGCCATAGAACCAACAGCCTCAATGGCGGTCTTATATGAAACGTTCATATCTGACAATGCTTTAGAAGCCGTCTTTACGTTTGTTGCATATTCATTAGTGGCAACCGCAGCATTTGATAGATTATTCATCTGTTTTGCTGAGTCAGCCAGGTTGGTAAGACCCTTACCCAAATTGTCGAGAAGATTTTGATCAACCTTAGCGGTTTTCAGCATTTCATCAATTTTGAGAATAGGCGAATCAGAAGGGGCAGCACCGGCTTTACGCACAGTAGGTGAAGCAATTGAAGCTTCAAAGTCCTCTGCCAATTCAGGGTAAACTTTTGTCCAATCTGTTTCTTTTGCAGGCGGCTCAAATGCACTTAAAAAGAAAATAGCTGCTTCTGTTAGAAGACCAACCATCAGCATTTGGTCAGCTCCATTAAAGTGAAGGATTTTAAATAATGCTCCGACAATTACCACCGCTGCACCAATACCATAGACTTTTGGCATGATGGTTTTAAAGAGTAGTTCTGCAAATCCGCCTTTTTTCTTGCTCATTGTAGTATGGGTTTAAGTTTTTTGGGTCTGGGTTTTATTAAAGTTAAGTAGAGATTTCAAAATTTAAAATTCGCGTCCTGAAGATCGGCCCAGATGTGTTAATGCACACCGGAAACCGATGTAAGCTCTGGTCGAATCTTTAAACTCATAGGTACGTGTACCTGTCTCCAGGTAATAAGCTACATCCTTCCATGATCCACCACGGACTACTTTCTTTGGTGCAATTCTAGGGTTGTAACGGGAATCTTCAGGGTTTGTGCGCGGATCGATGTATTGCGGGTTTAAATCCCATACAGTAGGCACCGAAGCGGGGTTAAAGTCATCAAGACACCACTCCGAAACATTACCGGCCATATCGTAAAGCCCATAGTCATTGGGAAAGTAAGATTGAACTTCAGCGGTGTATGCAAAACCGTCATCGTAAAAGTTACCTCTTCCGGGTTTGAAGTTTGCCAGCATACAACCCTTTGAGTTACGGATGTACGGGTTACCCCATGGGTACTTAGCCAGGTCGCGACCACCGCGTGCAGCATATTCCCATTCAGCTTCCGAAGGCAATCGGAAATTGGGCATCGGGAAATCTCCAACACTTTTACGGAAATCGTTCAGGTATGCTGTACGCCAGTCAGAGAAAAACACCGCAGCATCCCAGCTAACACCTACAACAGGGTATTGATCATAGGCAGGGTGCCAATAGTAATAATCCTGAATAGGGTCTCCCATATGGTGGGCAAAGTCGCGAACCCAGGCAGTGGTATCAGGGTAGTAATTATCGCGGAAGGTTTGTTGATCAATGGTTTCAAAGCCTTCAATGCTTCCGTTGTCTACTAAATAGAAGTTAGTGAATTGGCGGTATTCGTTGTTGGTGATCTCGGTGTCATCCATGAAGAACGAACCGATTGTAACTTGTTTGTTAAAATTTATTTGTGTTGAAGCTGGATCTTCATCTGCCTGACCCATGTGAAAGGTTCCTGCAGGAATGGGCACCATACCATAGGGAATGGTCATCACCCAGCCTTGTCTTCCGGGTACACCAACCAATTCCCCTCGGTCACCGCCACGACCTCCGCCACCAATACCTAATAAACCACAAGCGCTGGCAGCCAAGGCAGCAACAAGTAACAAGAGTTTAGATGAAACCGACTTGCTCATATATATCTATTACAGTTTTCTCAACGATTTTTTCAGACTCGCAAAATAGTGCTTAATGCGCTACTTTTTAAAAATTGCTTACCAAATTCTACAAAATTCGCATAAAACCAAAATAATTTACCGTCTAATGCCTGTATCGGGGGGTTCGAACGATCTTTTTTACCCCTCCTGCTATTACCGGCAATTCGTACGTCAGCATTAACTCATGCGAGAAGTTTTCTTTGGCATTGACATCCTTTACAACAAAGTCTACAGAATAACCTAATCGCAACGACTTATCCTTGAGGAATGCATAGCCCAAGATCAAGTTTACCGCTTCTGATGATCTGAACGCCAAACCTCCCCACATCGTATTGCGCAGGGTAGCTAGAATAGCAAAGTCAACAGAAGTTTCGTTGAAATCGGTTTTAACAAGTACAGATGGACTTATTTGAAGGTCGAAGTTCACTTCATGCATATACCCAGCGGTAAGGTTCATGTGATTCTCCAAGGCGTTTCGCTGGCTTACTCCAAAATCAAACTCAGACCGTAGCAAGTGGTTGAATCCTACTCCGGTGTAAAACTTTTCGTTCCTGAACATTACGCCAACACCCAGGTCTGGTCTTATCTGCGATTCCTTTCCTGCCTTGTCAGCCAGGAAAGGATCAGTGGGGTCAATGGCTCTGTATTTATCGAAATCGAGTGTTTGTGAAAACATCCCGAGTTTTATACCAAAACTTAATTTACTGGTTTCTTTAATGCCAAGATGGTAGGCATACATAGCTTGAGCTTCAAGGTTATTCTGTGGACCCAGCTTGTCATTTAATACATATACTCCAAAGCCGCTTTTAAGCTTATGAATCGGGGTCGTGAAGGAAACTAATTGAGAAGTAGGGGCACCACCATCGCCAAATGATGACTGGTATCCTAACCACTGACTACGGTGGAATGCTGAAGCCCGTGTAACACCCTCCGCACCAGCAGCAGCAGGTGTTAAGTACAAGTGATTAAACATGTACTGCGTAAACTGTGCGTCTTGCTGCGCAAATAGCCGGGTGGTACTGACAAGCAGAAGGCAAAAAATTATATATAAACCTTTCCTGTGCATCAAAGAGTATAACATGCAAGGTTAAAGTAAGCGCTTTTTTGCGATACTTTCAAAGTGCATGTAATTAAAGTGTAATAAAAAACACCTATTTGTAAATTCCAATGAATGAAATAGTTATTTGATGCCGTTGGCCTTCTTAATGTACAGCTCAATGGCACCGGTCATGGATGGCGCATTTGGCAAAGGGGCCTCAATGTCGAGGATCAAGCCAGCATCGCGGACTGCCTTTGCAGTGGTGGGGCCGAACGCAGCAATGCGGGTATTGTTTTGTTTGAAATCAGGGAAATTAACAATCAAAGAGTTTATACCAGACGGACTAAAAAAGGCCAGAACATCATAGAACACTTCCTTTAAATCAGAAAGGTCGCTGGCTACTGTATTGTAGATGATGGCTTCGGTATAGAAGAAACCATTATCCTTCAGAAAATCCGGAATGTCATTTTTGCGAATATCAGAGCACGGGAAAAGATATTTTTCGTTTTTATGTTTCTTCAGTATCTCCAGAAGATCTTGTGTTGTTTTAAGCCCAGTGAAAATTTTTCGCTTTCTGATGACGATGTATTTCTGAAGGTAGTTCGAAGTCTGTTCTGAAATACAGAAGTACTTCATATCGGCCGGCATTTCAACCTTTAGCTCCAGGCATATCTGAAAAAAATGGTCCACCGCATTACGGCTGGTGAAAATAATTGCCGTATGATCAAGGATGTCGATTTTTTGCTTTCTGAATTCCTTCGCAGGTACCGGATCAACCTGAATAAATGGACGAAAGTCAATTTTCAGGTTAAATTTTTCAATCAGTTTAAAATAAGGAGAGTTTGGGTCGGTGGGTGCTTCTTGCGTTACCAAGATGCTCTTCACTTTACGCATCCGGTCGGTCACTTTTTCGCTCATATCAACTTGTACTGGATTCACCTACTCGTAAAGTAATTTAACGGCTACGAAAAAAGGTATTAATTCGGTGGCACAAATGTACGAAAATAAATGGAACACAGAGAAAGGTGTGCGCCTCATCAATTTCAAAAAAATTAATATTATCCAGGCTGTCATCAGCCACCGGAGTGATGCATAAGAAAACGAATACCACGGCTCATGGCTTCCGTTTAGGATAAAATAAAACACAATAGCGCCCGTAAATAATACGGTGATCAACATAATCGATCGTATAAATCCCAGAAATTGAAACCCGGACTGATCATTTATCCCAAAGAGTATCGACATCATGGTGATCAGTATAGCTTTTAAAAAAATGGCAACCGCAACACCTCCACTCAACTGCAACCACCGAATGCTGAGTTCAACAAATGATTGGCCTTTCAGAAGATACTGTATTCTATATTGAGGATCCACGCCTATTACGATCACCATGATCACGAATCCAACTGACAAGGAGGCGAACAAATAAAATAACAGATTGGCGCTGCTGCCTATCCGTGCTAAACTTTGCCCCTCATCGCTCTCGCGCAAAGAAAATAATCTGGATAACGAAAAATAACTCAATGTTAATTTTGGGTTAAGTCTCAGCATAAATGCGAGCAAAACGATTAACAATAAACCGGCAGCGATCACAAAGTTCCTTGAATCATTTTTCGGCCTTACCACGGGGCCCGGTATTGTGGTGGACGAAGAGGCTGTAATGATTAATGTCTTTTGATTCTTTCTTTTTATACTTCGATCCCCAACCAAACTGATGAGTGCTGAACGGTGTTGAATACTGTCAATTGGAAGCGCCAGGTATTTAACATTGTCGGTGATCAACTCATCATTGATGAATACACTAAACCAATCTTCACTCTCTACTAATAGCTGATCACCTCTATAGCGCGAAGGATTTAATCGAATATGAATAGCCTTTACCTGATCATTATCTTTAAATTCTCTGAAAGCTCCATCCGAAAACACCAGCCAATCGGCTTGTAAATCCATTTTAATAAAGTAATCCTGGGCAAACCCAACATTCATCAGAAGAAAATTGACTGCCAGGAAAATTATTCTCATCATATGGGCCTAAAATTATAGAATAGTTACTGCATTCTGACCATCGTTATCAAGGGGAAAATTTTATGCGTTAGTTTTGTGACTCCATGGCCGGACTATACTTTCATATTCCATTTTGCAAGCAGGCCTGTTATTACTGTGATTTTCATTTCTCTACCAATCAGCAAATCAAGTCAACGTTGGTGGAGGCGCTGGTACGTGAACTTACGCTTCAACAAAATTTTTTAGCCGATGAAACTATCCACACCATTTACTTTGGTGGTGGCACCCCCTCCATTCTCACAAAGGAAGAAATTGAAATGTTGCTTTCGGCAGCGAAGGAATATTACCCGGTGCATCCGGATGCTGAAATAACACTTGAAGCAAATCCTGATGATCTTGACGAGGGGAAATTGGCCGACTTGAAACGCGCGGGCATCAACAGGCTTAGCATCGGAATTCAAACGTTTCATAATGATTTGCTGCGGTTTATGAACCGTGCACATAATGCAGCAACTGCGCTGAATGCTTTCCAAAACGCTCGTAAAGTCGATTTTAATAATATCAGCATCGACCTGATTTATGCCATTCCCGGTGAGACGGAGGAACAATGGCTGGAGGATATTCGCCAAGTCATTGAACTGCAGCCTGAACATGTCTCCTGCTATTCCTTAACGGTAGAAGAAAAAACTGTGTTCGGTAAATGGTCTACAGCGGGCAAACTAAACGTTGTTGAAGATGACCTTGCCGCCCAGCAGCTTGAACTGCTCATGGATGAACTTGACCGGGCCGGATATGAACACTACGAGATTTCCAATTTTGCCAAGCCCGGATACTACTCACGCCACAACAGCAGCTACTGGCGGCAGCAAAACTACCTGGGGATTGGGCCAAGTGCTCATTCTTATAATGGAGCAATCCGCCAATTCAACATCAGCAACAATCATTTATATGTTAAAGCCATTGAACAAAACAACGTGCCTGCCCAAACAGAAGTACTAACAACCGAAAACAAAATCAATGAATATATTCTTACTACCCTGAGAACACACTGGGGAACAAACCTTGACTACCTCAAACAGCATCACAACATTGATTTGCTTAAAGAAAATAGTGTGTACCTTGATCAACTATTTGAAAAGGGTTTAGTTGTGCTGAACCAAAATGTGTTAACCTTAACCCGAAAAGGAAAACTCATGGCTGACAGGATTGCATCTGACTTATTTGTTGTTGAAAAATGATTATCACGTTAACCTGCAACAATAAAACCTATACGACCAATCTTGAAGATCCGATCGATATTTCATTGCCTTTACGGGAGGGGGAAAATAATCCCAACTGTTATTGGGCCGACCCGGTGAAGTTTGAAACCATTCGCATGGGTAATTTTGTCGGAAGTGTTAAGGAGGGTGGACCTGTCAATTACCAGAAAATAACCTTGACCCCTCACGGCAACGGCACCCACACCGAATGCTACGGTCACATTTCTGCTGATGGGGCAACCATCAACCAAAACCTGAATCGCTTTCACTTTGTTACAGAAGTAGTTACCATTATACCAGAAGTAAATGCTGTTGGTGATTATGTGATAACAGAAAAAATACTCATTGAAAAAAAGTTAATGCCCGGAACGCAGGCGTTGGTTGTTCGAACACATCCCAACGATGTGGTAAAGAAAGCAAAGCAATACTCTGGCACCAATCCACCTTATATTGAGGCCAATGCCATAGCGCAACTGGTTAAGCATGGAATACAGCACATGCTTATTGATTTGCCCAGCCTGGATAAAGAGGTGGATGGTGGCGCATTAGCAGCGCATAAAGCATTCTGGAGTTTCCCAGGGAACACCCGGAAAAATGCGACCATTACCGAGCTGATTTTTGTGCCTGATGAAATTCCTGACGGCCTCTATTTACTTAACTTGCAAATCATCAGCCTGGAGACTGATGCAAGCCCCAGCAAGCCTGTGTTATACAAGCTGAGAGAAGTTTTGTAACTTCCTGCCCCAGATTGCCCATGAAATCCGTAGAAGAAAAACGTGTATACATGCTTCTTAAGTCTGTGATTTTTCATTATCACGGATTGGATGAAGAAGAAAAGAACGACCTGGATAAAACGGCCGATTCGCTGGATGCTCACGAAGAATACAAATGGGCTCAGGAATTTATCGCCCAGGATTACCTTACATCATTTGAACGCGCACGCGATTTTCTGAACGACATTATTGCAGATTACCCGAAAGAAAAGCGAATTGAGTTGATCAATATGGTGTGGCAAGCCAATAACCTTAAAGGTTATGTTACCGAAATGGAGGCCACCGCCATGCTTAAGCTCGCTAAAGACTGGAATGTTCAGAAAGAACTAATCGAGTTAGTGCTGAAATAATCCAACATGTTCCAAGGCTTCCCTATCGTTTTTATGCTTTAGCACTAAGTTGAGTTCTACAAACTCATCATGTCCTTGAACTTGGCTGCCTGCCTGCGGCTTACTTCAACTTTGTCTCCGCCCCGTAACTTCACCATCAGGCCACCATTGAACCATGGCTCAATACCTTCCACCCAGCTTAAGTTCACAATATGTTTACGGCTGGCCCTGAAAAAAGCACGTTCATCCAGCTTCTCATCCAACGCATTTAATGATTTGTGGATCATCGGCCGGTTGCTGTCGAAGTAAACCTTGATGTAGTTGCCATCCGACTCGAACAAGCGGATGTTTGACAGGCTTACGAACCAACAACGCTCTCCATCCTTAACAAATACCTGGTCGTTCAGACCAAGTTTCTTGTCACCCTCTGTTCGGGTGGCCACATTCCTGACCCGCTCTTTTTCTGCAACCTTGGCCATTGTTTCAGCTAATCGTTCTGGTTGAATGGGCTTCAACAAGTAATCAAGTGCGCTCACCTCAAAAGCTTTCAGGGCAAACTCATCGTATGCTGTTGTGAATACCACCAGCGGTACAGCATCCAAGTCTTCCAGCAATTGAAAGCCGGTTTTTCCTGGCATTTGAATGTCAAGAAAAAGCAAGTCAGGATTTAATTCGTTGATCATATTCAATGCTTCGTCAGCATTGGCTGCCTCGCCTACTACCTCAATGGAGGGATGATCTTCTAACAACTTCAACAATTCTTTGCGCGCCAGGCGTTCATCGTCTACTATTAATGCTCTCATGCTGTATGCGGATTTTGCGGTATAATTATCTCTGTGAGTACAAAACTATCATTTTCGTTAACCATTCTAAAAGATGCCTCATTGCCATATAAAAGTTTCAATCGTTGCACGGTATTGGCAATACCCAAGCCACTCCTTCCTTTTCTGACATTATTCACGAGTTGGCCACTGTTTCTGATCTGAATTTTTAATCGATTATTCTCCACCATGGTGCGAAGTTGTATAACCCCGCCCTGGGTTAACTTTGAAATGCCGTGCTTAACGCCATTTTCCACAAGGGTTTGAATCATTAAGGGAGGCACCCGAAAGCCTGCTGATTGCGGATGGATGTTAAAGTCTGTTTTCAGGCGTTCCTCAAACCGCACACTTTCCAAACTCAAATAGTCTTTAACAACTTTAAGTTCATCATCAAACTTGGTAAGTCCCTTCTTTTCATACGCCAGGGAGTTGCGCAAAATATTCGACAACTGGTTTATCGCCTGCTTCGATTTTTTTGGGTTTTCATCTACCAATGCCCGTATGCTGTTTAGTGCATTAAAAATAAAATGCGGGTTCAATTGAGACTTCAGATTATTCAATTCAATCTCAACCATTGAAGCTTCATACTTCAACGACTTGTTATACTGCTCAATAAAGTGATACGTGAAATAAAATACCGACCACAGAAAAAAGAAGATCATGTAGACGACAGATAATCCCAGCACCTGATCGAAACTAAATGCATTCTCCATCACTGCGGTGCGCCCGGTAATAAACCCCAGCGGAACCCGGAAGAAATAAGCAACCACGGCCAAAACTCCTGAAGCCAGCAGCACCCGCGGAATCAGGTTTGGGATTCCGAGCCTGATCCACTTATACTTTTTAATATATAACCGGAATATATGTGTGATAAATAAAAACAACGAAGCTTCTGCAATAAAGAAGAATGTTCTTGGCCAGGTAAAGCCTTGTCCGGTAGCGATAATGCTAATCAGTATTTGGAGAACGGCATAAGCCGACCATCCACTGATCTGTAAAATCCAATAAAGCCTCTTCTTATTGTCAACCATACAGGTTTTTTCGCACCGCAAAAGTACGGGTTCCTAACGGACTCATACCTAAACAATTACATGTGTGGAGTCAAAAGAATTTATAGCGGAGCACGTAGAAAAACAACAATGCGGTGGCGATAATCAACATCCAGGTGATGATGGTGAGTACTTTTTTGTACGCAGCCATTGCAGGCTCATTGATGAGCGCATTGAAAATAAATGCGAACCCGGCACAGGCATACATGGAGAACTCCAGCATATCGTTGATATAAAACTGGTAGCAGCCCACTGCAATAAAAATTGATCCGAACAGGTATTGACGTGTTTGTGAATTCATTCTTTTTCTTTCAATCTGAAGCAATAACGTTAATTCAACTCCGCCTTCAAAAAACTTCCGGTATAGCCGGCAGGATTATTGGCCACTTCTTCCGGTGTACCGTACGCGATAATGCGCCCGCCCGACTCTCCTCCCTCCGGGCCCAGGTCAATAACATAATCAGCCGACTTAATCACATCCATGTTATGCTCAATCACCAACACAGTGTTCCCTCTATCGACCAGTTTTTGTAGCACGTCCAGTAAATGAGCGATGTCCTGAAAATGAAGCCCGGTGGTGGGCTCATCTAAAATGTAGAATGTTTTACCTGTATCGCGCTTCGATAATTCGGTGGCCAGCTTAACCCGTTGCGCTTCACCACCTGAAAGTGTGGTGGCGTGCTGGCCCAATGAAATATATCCAAGGCCAACATCGGCAAGCGTTTTTATCTTTCTCAGGATTTTGGGTTGATTCTCAAAGAAGGTAACGGTCTCCTCCACGGTCATGTCCAATACATCGGATATGGATTTGCCTTTGAACCTTACTTCGAGTGTTTCGCGATTGTAACGCCTGCCTTTACAGGTTTCGCAATGCACATACACATCCGGTAAAAATTCCATTTCAATCAGGCGCAAGCCGGCACCTTCGCAGGTTTCACAGCGTCCGCCTTTTACGTTGAATGAAAATCTTCCCGGTTTGTAACCTCTGATTTTTGCTTCAGGTAATTGAGCAAATAAATCGCGGATATCGGTAAACACACCGGTATAGGTAGCCGGATTTGAGCGTGGTGTACGGCCGATGGGTGACTGATCGACCTCAATAACTTTATCAAGATGTTCAAGGCCTTCAACCTTTTGAAAAGCAAGTGGATCTTTCCGTGAATTGAAAAAATGCTTATTCAAGATAGGATAAAGTGTTTCATGAATAAGCGTAGATTTTCCGCTACCGGAAACTCCAGTAATGCAGGTTAGCGTTCCCAACAAAATATTAAGGTCTACTGCCTTCAGGTTATTACCCGATGCACCGATGAGCGATAATTTATTTCCAGTTCCCTTCCTTCGCGCTTTTGAATAAGCAATTGAAAGTTCACCACTTAAATACCGGGCGGTTGTGCTTTTGCCGGTAAGAAAAGTCTGGGGATCACCTTGTGCAACCACCTGACCGCCATGCCTGCCTGCACCGGGACCGATATCGATGATATAATCCGACTCCAGCATCATTTCCTTGTCGTGCTCAACAACAATTACAGAGTTGCCAAGATCGCGCAAATCTTTGAGCGCTTTAATCAACTTAACATTGTCGCGGGCATGCAATCCAATGCTGGGTTCGTCAAGGATATACAACACCCCCACGAGTTGCGTGCCGATTTGTGTGGCCAACCGTATGCGTTGCGCTTCACCGCCACTCAATGTGCGTAAGGGTCTGTCGAGGTTTAAGTAGTCGAGGCCAACATCCAGCAAAAACCCAATGCGCTTTCGAATTTCTTTCAACACTTCAGTCGCAATGATTCGTTGTTTATCGTTCAGCCTGTCTTCAAGGCTCTTGAACCAATTGCTGAGTTTAGTTATATCCAGTGCAGCCAGTGCTGCGATATTTTTTCCATCGACTAAAAAGTGAAGCGATTCTTTTTTTAATCTGGCTCCATTGCATTCCGGGCAGGTTTTAACAATCATAAAATCTTCAACCCAACGTTTAATCGCTTCGGAACCTTCATCGCGTTGCTTTTCCAGAAAATTTATTATGCCTTCAAAGCGCGTGTTCCACTCCGTTCCCGGATACTTTACCGAAGCCACCGCCACCGGAACATCATCACCATAAAGCAAAACCCTCAAAATATCTTTGGGTATATCCTTAATCGGTGTGCTGAGCGTGAGTTTGTATCGCTTCAGTATAGCTTCAATTTTTTTGAATATCCATATATCGCGATACTCGCCCAAGGGTAATATGCCGCCCCGGCTGATCGAAAGTTTTTTATCCGGTATAACCGATTCTTCCGTGATCTCCTCCACCTGTCCAAGTCCGTTACATGCCGGGCATGCACCGTATGGCGAGTTGAACGAAAATGTGTTGGGAGCAGGCTCATCGTAGGATAGACCGGTTTTAGGATCCATCAGGAATTTCGAAAAGTGATGAACGTTTTGGTATTCATCCAACGCCATCATTACGCCTTTCCCTTCTTTCAGCGAACGGTTTATGGACTGGCCCATGCGTGCGCGATCTTTCGAGTCAACCACAATCCTGTCGATGACCACTTCGATGTCGTGTATCTTGTATCGGTCAACCTGCATTTTGGCGGTAATGTCCAGCACATCACCGTCCACACGCACTTTGGTAAAACCTTGCTTGCGGATTTGTTGGAACAATTCACGGTAATGTCCCTTCCTTCCTTTTACAACCGGTGCCAATAAAATCAGTTTCTTGCCCTTGAAGTTCTGCAGCATGGCATCCAAAATCTGCTCCTCCGATTGGCGGATCATTTTTTCTCCGCTCAGGTAAGAATACGCTTCGGCCGTTCGTGCAAAGAGCAACCGCATAAAGTCGTATATCTCTGTAACCGTGCCCACGGTTGATCGCGGGTTGCGCGAAGTGGTTTTTTGTTCGATGGAAATAACCGGGCTCAGGCCGTTGATCTTATCTACATCGGGCCGCTCCAGGTTGCCCAGGAAACTTCGGGCATAGGCGGAAAAACTTTCCATGTACCTGCGCTGCCCTTCAGCATAAATGGTGTCGAAAGCCAGGGAAGACTTTCCGCTTCCGCTGATGCCGGTGATTACCACCATTTTGTTGCGCGGAAAGGATAAACTGATGTTCTTGAGGTTGTGCTCGCGTGCACCAACTATTTCGATGAACTCGTAACCCGTTGAATCTTTTAACTTTTTCTCCGCTGATGCCCGCGCCATGAATTTTTTATGAAGGATACAAAAATGAGGTAAGGATTGTTACCGGACAACAGAAAAATAGAAGAACAGTTTTAACGGTTTAGAAACCTATTTCAATCCCCAGCAAAGGCGATGAGAATTTCCCCACTTCGCTGGTCAACGGAGTATACGTTCCGGCTTTTAAGGTATATCCCTCAGTGGCTTTGGTCTCCGGATCCACCATCCAGTATTCTTTCACACCAAATCGCTCATACAATGCCTTCTTCTTTACACGATCGTGATCTTTATTACCCAGCGAAAGGATTTCTACAATCATGTCAGGTACTCCATGTATATGGCCCTTCAGATTAACAATTGACTTGTTTTTGCTTAGAACAATGACAATGTCAGGTTGAACTGCATTCCTTTCTTCATCCAGGTATACATCAATAGGTGCTACAAAAATTTCTCCCCGCTCCAGGTCCTCAATTTGCTCAGCAAACTTTCGATAAATTCTTTGCAAAACCTTTTGGTGGATGGCTAGAGGTGAAGGGGACATAATTAGTTGATTTTCTATTAACTCAGCCAATGTGCCTTCAGGCAAACTCTTATAAACTTCCATCATCGTTCTTGGCGGACTATCAATCAGCGGCTTCATCATACCAAAGATACAATTTATATACGGAAAGCGTTCAGGCTACATCGTGGCCGGTAACGGCTTTCAATAATTCAAACCAATCCTGACGGGTTAATTTCACTTCCAATGATTTTGCGCCTTCCGCTATTCGCTCAGGATTGGTAGTACCCAGGATTGGAAAAACACCGGATGGATGATACAACAGCCACGCCAGTAACAACTGACTAACGCTGCATTGGTGTTGGTGCGCCAGTGCTTCCAGTTTACCGCTGTCGGCTTCACCTCCACCCTTTGATGAAAAGAATTTGCCTCCGCCCAATGGTGACCAGGCCATAGGCGAAACATGATGCTTCATTAAGGTATCAACCGTGCCATCAAACAACACCTGATGCCGGAATAACGAAAGCTCAACCTGGTTGGTTACCAACGGATCGCTTACATAGGCTTGCAGCATTTCAAATTGTGCCGGAGTAAAATTGGAAACACCAAAATGCAACACTTTGCCGGATTGCTTTAGATTGCTGAAAGCTTCTGCGACCGCTTCAGGATTCATGAGTGGATCAGGACGATGGATGAGTAGCAAATCGAGGTAATCGGTTTTTACATTTTGTAACGACTGCTCTACCGAAGAAAGAATATGCTCTTTTGAAGTATCATAATGTTTTATCCGATGGGCTGGCTTCTTATCAGAAAGAAGCATGATGACGCACTTGGTTACCAACTGCATTTTACTGCGCAACGAAGGTTGAGTGCCGATGACTTTCCCGAATAACGCTTCGCAGGAATAATTTCCATAAATATCTGCATGATCAAATGTGGTGATGCCACACGCGACAGACTCTTTGATCAATCGTTCAGTCTGATCGGTTGACAATGAATTCCAGCGCCAAACACCCGTAATAATTCTGGAGAACTCCGGGCCAGCAGGATGTAGTCTTTTTCTTTCCATGTTTAGATTAAATAAGATTAAGCACAATAAAGCTGCTTTTCAATTTCCACTTTAAAACGTTTGCATTACTCATACTTCTGCTAAATTGGCTAAAAAATTGCCATGCAGAACGACATTCTTGACCTGGTTCAACAACGAAATCCCAACGAACCCGAATTCATACAGGCCGCCAAAGAAGTAATAGACTCCATTTGGCCGGTAATCGAAAAACATAAAGAGTTTCAAACCTTAAAAATACTGGAACGCATTCTGGAACCCGAGCGGATGATTTCCTTTCGGGTAACGTGGCTGGACGACAAAGGTGAAGTTCAGGTTAACCGCGGTTACCGGGTGCAGATGAACAGTGCCATCGGACCATACAAAGGTGGTCTTCGGTTTCACCCTTCGGTTACACCCAGCGTTCTGAAGTTTCTCGCCTTTGAGCAGATTTTCAAGAATGCACTTACCGGTATCCCTATGGGTGGCGGTAAAGGTGGTTCCAACTTCGATCCCAAAGGAAAATCTGAAAATGAAATCATGAAGTTCTGCCAGGCTTTTATGAGTGAGCTTTCCCGGCACATCAGCCATCGGTTAGACGTACCGGCCGGTGACATTGGTGTTGGCGGCCGCGAGATAGGCTACATGTTTGGCGCCTACAAAAAAATCAAGAATGAATTTACCGGAGTGTTTACCGGTAAAGGCATTGGCTGGGGCGGCAGTTTGATCCGCACAGAAGCTACAGGCTACGGACTAATTTACTTTGCTGAAAACATGTTGCATACAAAGGGTGATTCAATTAAAGGAAAAACTTGTTTGGTTTCCGGATCGGGCAACGTGGCCCAATATGCCATTGAAAAAATCAATAAGATGGGCGGCAAAGTTATTACCGCTTCCGATTCTAATGGGTTCATCATTGACGAAGCCGGCATCACCAAAGACAAACTTGAATTTTTGAAAGATCTAAAAAACAATAAAAGAGGTCGCATTAAAGAGTATAGCGATAAATATAAGAGTGCGGTGTACCATGAGCTTGACACAAATGCAGATCATAACCCGTTGTGGAACATTAAAGCCGATTGTGCTTTTCCTTGCGCTACCCAAAATGAAATAAATGAAAACGATGCCAACAACCTGGTGAAAAATGGTGTGAAGCTGGTGGGCGAAGGCGCCAACATGCCGGTAACCATTGAGGGCATCAACGTGCTGATTGACAATGGCGTGATGTATTCTCCCGGAAAAGCATCGAATGCCGGGGGTGTGGCCACTTCTGGTTTGGAGATGACACAAAACTTTATGGGCGCCAACTGGACACGCGAAGAGGTGGATGCCAAACTTCAGGCAATCATGAAAAACATTCACGATACATGTTTGGCCGCTGCGAATGAATACGGCAAGCCCGGCAACTACATGGTAGGCGCTAACATTGCAGGGTTTTTAAAGGTGGCTAATGCTATGAAAGCACAAGGGGTGATCTAAGCAAAACCAATTAATTCTCCTCTCGTTCATTTAGGTTTACAGCATGTGGCGCTGCAGTGCGATTAGATTAGTTCTATCTTCTAGTCTTTAGCGTACTTCCAGCTATATCTTCCCACCGATAATATTGAAATGTGCCATCATCCGACATTGCTACAAACAGGCCGCCAGGAAACCCGGGAATGGACCTGCTGGTAACATCACTTCCATCGCTCTCGGCAATGGCTAGTGATACTACAAATATCTCTCGATGTTCATGTGGACTATCCAGTAATCCTTCTCTTGGGAAAATACGAAACTTGCCAACCTGCTGATCAGAGACTATAATGTATCCAGTGGAGTCGTTCAATTTATAAATTGAAATTCCTTCGATGTCTTCCGTGAAACCTGAGGTACCAAATAATGCCAGTTCAACATTACTGCTGTCGGGGTGAGCATATGATTTATGAATCCCATACTGTTCGTCTGAGTGATAAACAAACCCTGATTCATTGTCAACAGCTATTGACTCAATTTCTTTTTTCCCACTATAATTACCGAATTTTCTTTTCAGAGTTCCCTTTACATTTCCTGATCCATCATCTTCTAAATTTTTTAGCCTTCGAGCACAGTTTTGACTTGCGCTAAGCAAGAATTCCCCGACTTAATTATCCGAATCAGTCGCAGGATGAAATTTACTTCTCAATTCTTTTGTAAACCATCAGCGTGGGTTTAACCCCTTTGGCTTTTTCACTTAGGGTATAATATCCCTTGCCAAAGTAATCAAAAGCAATGCTTTCGCCTTGAGGCTCCTGATGATAAGGAAGTAGTATAGGATCTTTGGTTAACAGTTCTGAAACAGGTTCATCACCATTTCTCTTCCAGTAATACACACGTTCATAATCCTTTATCAATATTTCTTTTCCATCAGCCGACCAATCGGCAGCAACAATGAGGGTGAGCGGAAGGCCTTCCAATACTTTTTCAGCTTCCATCAGTTCCGTTGTAGATTGTGGATACGGAAGCCGGTATACGTTTACCGCAGTTTCACGTTTTGAAAAAATGTAAAGGTCTTTCGTGTCCGGATCAATCATCAGTGCTTCACAATCACGCGAACCATCCGGCAACACAAACTTAATTGAATCAATTTGCTCAACGGTCAGGGTGGTGTCTGTAGAAACCAGTGTGGGTTCCGGAAAACGGTAAATGTATTTGTGTTTATGCTTCGCGCGGTTGTCGCCTATTTCGCCAATATATACGTAGGTCTTGTCTGGCTGCGGGCCAGGGCCAACAGCAATGTCTTCCCAATCGCGGTTGCTGATTCCACTAAGCCAAAGAGTTGCCCTTTTTTGGCCGATTGAATCAATCAGAAAAATCCTGGACTTATCTCCGCTGTCGTTATGTGTCCAAAGCATTCCCGGATGGGTATGGCTTGCAGCAAGACCGGAGGCTTCATCGATTTCACTGGCATTCAGCACCCCTGCAATTGCTCCCTGTGCAAAAATATCCTTTTGAATTTCAGATGATCGGTCGCAGCAAATCAATCCAAAAGCAACAAACATTAATGAAAGCCGAATAAACATAGGCGCAAAGAAAATTGGATGGAGTGAAATACGAAACAATTCACTAAAAGTTTACCAAGTAATAATCCACCAATCTTTCTCTACTTTTGATGCATGGCGGAAGAAATACTTTTACCCGAAGACGCTGAAGAAGAATTGTTGTTCGAACACCATCGGATCGTGGCTGATCGCGGGCAAAGCTTACTGCGATTGGATAAGTTTTTGAACGACCGTCTGGCGAATGTATCGCGCTCAAAAATTCAAAAAGGAATTGACGATGGCTTTGTAATGGTGAACGACAAGCCCGTGAAATCAAATTACAAAGTACATCCAAACGATGTGATTGTAATTTCATTTCCTGAGCCCCCGCGCGACACCGACATTGTTCCGGAAAATATTCCGCTCAACATTGTGTATGAAGATGAAGCGTTGCTGGTAATCAACAAACCTGCCGGTATGGTGGTGCATCCCGCTTATCAAAACTGGAGCGGCACCGTGGTCAATGCATTGGCCTACCATTTTCAAAACTTACCCCAAATGCCCGGCAACGAAGGAAAGCCGGGCCTGGTACACCGCATCGATAAAGATACCTCCGGATTGTTGGTTATTGCCAAAACTGAAAAGGCCATGACCGCTTTAGCCAAACAGTTCTTCGATCACTCCATCGAACGTACGTATTATGCGCTGGTGTGGGGTGTGCCCGAGCCTCCTCAAGGCACCATCAATGTTCATGTTGGAAGAAGTTTAAAAGACAGAAGGGTTACCGTAGCGTTCCCGGAAGGAAACCTGGGACGCCATGCGATTACTCATTATAACGTGCTGCAGGATTTTCGTTATGTGTCGCTGGTGGAGTGCAAACTTGAAACCGGGCGCACGCACCAGATACGTGCCCACATGAAATACCTTGGTCATCCGTTGTTCAACGATGCTATGTATGGTGGCGACCAGGTTGTGAAGGGCACGGTGTTTACCCGGTACAGGCAGTTTGTTGAAAATTGTTTCAAAATAATTCCGCGGCAAGCGTTGCACGCCAAAACCCTTGGCTTCATTCATCCGGAAACACAACAGTTTATGCAGTTTGAGTCGGAGTTACCCGATGACTTCAGTGCTGCACTCAAGAAATGGGAGCACTATGTTCAGCACCATTAGTAAAAACCGAAAAATGTGTAGCGAATAAGTCCTTGTCAAACACGGTAGAGTGCCTGTGTTAAAAGTGGAGTAGCAATCGTCTAAGCCTGCAACCTCAGACTACGATCAGTTTTCAGCGCCTTGCGTATCTCCTTCATGGCTTCACGCTTAAAGTGCTTGTACTGATTTTCGTCCCGGGCAGTTACCAGCATATTTTTTATGTACGCCAGTACTTTTTCGGATTGCGATTGATCCAGAGCGTCCAGTGACTCCAGGATCTGGAGTTTTTGGGTGGCTGTTGTCATCGTTTTAGTGGTTGTTGCTGTAAAGATAACGTTTTCAGGACAGAAAAGTTCTATCTAACTCGCTGATAATGAAATGTTAAAGATGCGTTAACCTTGCCGAAATTTACATCGTTTGCAGCAAAACGGGCGTTTTACCGGTGAAACGATGCGGATACAAACTTGAATACTTCGGGCAATGCCGTACGCCAATATTCCCAATTATGCGCCCCCTCACGAACCCTGAATTCGTGTGGTACTTTTTTATCGATCAGCAGAGCGTGCAACTCCATGTTGCCCTTTATCAGAAAATCTTTATCCCCACAATCAATATAATATTTCACTTTGCTCAGATCATCCGCATTGGCGTCCTGTACGAGTGAAAGAATCCAGTTCTTCTTCAAGTGGTCGGTCAGGCGTGCTTCGTCTTTGTTTTTTCCGTAAGGCGGACCGAATACATTATCCCACCTTTCATCCGGCATGGCAACAAGCTCATCGCGTGTAAAGATGCCGGAACTTAACGGGGCGGCAGCCGCAAACAACTGCGGATATTTAATCGCCATAATCAAGGTGCCGTGGCCACCCATCGACAAGCCGGCAATGGCCCTGAACTGCTTCTCGGCACGGGTGCGCAGCGTAACATCAATGTGTGGAATAAATTCCTTGATAAAAAAATCTTCGTACTTCACCTTTCCATCTGCGCTGTTGATGTACCAGCTCACGCCACCATCGGGCATGGCGATAATCATGGAAGTCATTTCCATCTGTTGCAATTGCTTGTCGGCAATGGCTTTTGTTTCACCAAATTGTGTCCACGCGGTTTCATCATCGGTATATCCATGCAACAGGTACAGGACAGGGTATCTGCGATTGCTTTGGTCATAATCCGGTGGCAAGTACAAGCTGTATTCAACCTCTTTGCCCAGTATGGTGCTTTTCAGTTTAAGGCTTTCACGAAGTACACCTACCTGAGCTACGGTTGAAATAGCTGAAAGAAAAGTGAGAAAGAAAATAATCAGTCGCATGGTACAATGGATTTTGTTACACAAGATAGGTAACGATGGGCTATATCCATTCACCGCACGTCAAAAGACATTGCTCAAAAAAGTTATGTGCTTGTCCGTTTAAAGTCGTATAAATATAACTGACCGTCATTCCAGCCTTGCCTGATCAGGAGGCCATGCGCGCTACCAGCACCACATCATCAAAATCGATTTTGGAATTGTTCAGTGCATAGAACAACAACCGCACTTCGCGCATATTCATATCATCATCGGCTACCGCCATGCGGTACAGGTGGGCAAACACCTGCAATTTTTCTTCATCGGTACACTCTTCAAGCAATCGCATACCGTGACCGTAAACATCTTTGGTGGCACTGCTTGTTATGCGCATTTCAAAAGCATGATACACCGCATCGGTAATGTTCTCCTCTTTCCGGATGGTTTCCAGCAACTGGCGTTCGCGTTCATCTACAACGCCATCGGCATTTACCAATACATGGATCAGGTGGAGCAGGGCGAGTTTATACGTTAGTGTTGTTTCCATGGCTTCAGCGTTTTTCAATAACCTCATTGCGCACAATGTTTATGCGTAGGATGTTCTCCTTCAAAATCTTAACGGACTTCCTGTCTTCAGTTTGCAGCTTAAGTTGTATGTCATCCTGAAAAATAATGCGACCGTGATAAACCCGCTGCATGGTTTCAACAGCATATACGGTAGGATCGGCCAGGCCCACAGTGGGTGCGTCATCCTGCAGGTATAAAAAACGTAGTATGTTCCATCCCATAGCCAATCCTATCAGAATAGGATGAAGATCGGAAACAGCTCATTTAGGCATCTGGAAGTTTTCGAAAACCTGAAGCAAAAACCTTGTTTGCATGCATATTATGCGGTTCTTGAATGAATGGAGTAGTAGATTTTTACTAGTAAAATGGTAGTTTTTTACCAGTGTGTTTAGACATGAAATACTGACTGCGTACCAATTGCTACGCCACCATGCCCTGCTCAAACACTTCCACAAATTCTTTCATTTTTTGAATGATGCGCTCTCCGATTTCGTAAATCGGTTTGCTGTAACGCTGTGAGGCAGGCATTCATACGCGGCAAGGTTTGGTTACGTTGCCTCCCTCCGGGCCCCGGACGAAACGTCCGGGTTCGGGGGATAGGCGCCAACTATTCCGTTTACGGAAAGTGCCTAAATACCATGAGAGGATCCTGTTGTATACCATGTGCGGCTTTGGCGTTTCGTTTCATCAACTGCACGTGCCCAGCTCGCTAAAATCAATTTCAGTTCATCGAAAAGTTTTGCGCACAGGCAAACTTCCCTTCTTGTTTGTTCAGGTTATTCTTGCCCGTTACCAGTGAGGCCAGTGAATCGCTGAGCTCATCCAGCAAGAGCAGGCCGGTAACGCCAAGCGCTTGGCTGAGTTGTTCCACCTTGTGATTGATTTCATCGGCCAGCAACACCAACGGAATGTTGGGGTTGAGTGAGCTGATGCGCAGCGAGCGTACCATTTCAAATCCAGTGATCACCGGCAAATCGATGCCGCAAACAATCAGGTCGAAGTCGTGCGCTTTCGCTTGCAACAGGCCGTCTAACCCGGAAGTGAAATACCGGATGTAGGGCTCGGTGCCGCTCAGCGCCACGCGTACATGATTGGCAACCTCTTTTTGCCGGTGAACCACAAGGATTTTCATAAAACCTGATTAACTAACCTAAAACTCTCTTGAAGATCAGTTTTTAAAGATTTTGGATTTTGCCACAATGCGAGGCGCTGCGGATGGTGGGAAGCCCGAAAAAGCTAACGCGCTGACAATGAAGGGTAAGGGTGGCTGTGCGGAGTATTTAACCGGAAAGGCACTAGTACTTTTTTACTATCAAAATGGTAAAATTCTACTACTCGGATTTTTTCGCAGTATTGGTGATTGCGACCTTGGGATTCCGTCAAACCCGGAATGGCGGATTGATTCAACTAGACTTTCCTGAGTATCCGTTTCTGGTCCTGAATTTAGTGTCTTTAAATAGCATGCTTTCACTTATCCTACCGCAGGGGCGCAAAGACGCAGAGTATTCGCGGTGTCTTGGTGCCTCAGCATCTCCGCTGTTTCAAGGACATTAACCGGAAACTCATATACATTCTTGAAAAGACCGCTTCAAAAACTTTTGTGCGTTCTTTAGAAAAAGTGGTTTAGGATATCATGCCCGACTCGTACGCAAAGCGAACCAGCCCAATGGCGTTGCCCACTCCAATTTTTTCCATGAGGTTGGTGCGGTGGTTGCGCACGGTGTTTTCGCTCAGGTTCATGCGCTGGGCAATTTCCTTGATGGTAAGTTCTTTGCAAATCATATGAAGTACTTCTTTCTCGCGATCTGAGATACTCATCCGTGAAAAATCAGGGCGGCTGGCTTCCAGTCGCTCGCGCACACTTTTGCGTAGTACGTTTGCCACCAGGTCGTTGTGGTAAAAGTCTTTGTCGTGTACGGTATAAATGGCTTGCTCCAGGTCTTCCGGATCGGTGTTCTTCAACAAGAACGCATGTACGCCAAGTTCAATCATGTGCAGGATGGAGCGTTCACTATCGTGCATGGTGAGCATGATCACTTTAACATCTGGAAATTTCTTCACCAGGTTTTCACACGTTTCAACGCCATCCATCACGGGCATCTGCATGTCTACAATCGCTACGTGAGGCGGAGCTTTTTTAACAAGCGCCAGCAACTCTTTTCCGTTCTCTGCATCATTAATTTCATTTACACGGGCGAAGGTTCGCAGCAAATTCACCATCGCTTTGCGAAAAATGGTATGATCATCCGCCAGGTAAACGTTGATGTCGGGAGAAACTTTTTTCGTCATGTAACAGGAACGGTTAATACAGCTTTTGTGCCGGAGGGTTGATAGGGTTCAATAACAAATGAAGCATGAAGCACACGTGCACGGTTCTCCATGTTGAACAAGCCCAGGCCTTTGGTGTGTTGTTCGGGCGTGAACCCTTTTCCGTTGTCGGTTACCACAACATGCAGTTGGGTATCCCACGTTACCTGCACTTCAATACGGTTGGCTTTGGCGTGCTTCAAGGCGTTGTTGATTAATTCCTGAATAATACGAAACACGAGTATCTCGCGCGACTTCTCCAAGGGGATAATTGTGCCTGCTTCGGTAAAAAAAATACCTGCATCCGTCAGGCTTTGAAAACGTTCACACATCTCCTTCAGTGCGGCACTTAATCCGTACTTCTCCAGGGTTGAGGGCAACAGGTCACGGCTGATTTTTCGAACCGAATCAATAGTGTCGTCCAACATGGCCTTAACGGGCTGCACGGTTTCTTCGCCTATCGAAGCGGTACGCACAAGGGTACCGAGGCTTGCCCGAATTGCCGACAGCATTGCGCCAACGCCATCGTGCAAATCGGCTGCTACCCGTTTGCGCTCACTCTCCTGCGATTCAAGGGCGGCCTCCATCATGCGTTGTTGATACATTACCTCGAGGTGTTGTTCGCGCAGTTTGGCTTCGAGCATTCGCTTTTTATAGAACACCACAAAAAATACAATGCCGCCTGCCAGGATAAGCATACCGCTGGTGGCGAAGATGAAAAGAATGGTGAAATCAAAAAGTGCCTCTTGTTCCAAGAGAACAAGTATACAAAGCGAAGGCAAGAGCGCCTAATCGGATAAACCGGATTTTTGTGCCCGAATGGATTGCAGATTGAGCCAACCGGCATAGGCTAGCACCAGCCAATAGGCTGTGCTGAAAAAGTTTCGGAACGCCCAAAAACCAGCTGTATCATCTTTCAGCACCAGTACAATGTAATCCCGGAAGTAAGACAACACAAATACACCCGAGAAGAAAACAACAATGGCAGAGTTGATCCAGAACATTGGAAATTTCAATAAGTCATCTTCAGGCAGTTGGCGAAGTAAATAGATAAAATAACTGACTGCAAAAAATATCATCAACAGGTCGCGAGCTACCCGTATTATTGAGAAGACATATGAGGGATAATACAAATACGCTCCTGCAAAAATTAACACATAGCTTATACATCCTGCAACTATCAGACTACGAAAGAACTTTTCTCTTACTGCAAGAAAAAAAAGTATAAGTAATATGATAACCTCGCAAAAAACATATGCATTTATAATATAATTAACTCGACTTCCTGAGTTTGCTAAATGAGCAATAGTTGAGAAGAGAAAACTGATAACACCATAAAATCCAAGTGCTTTAATATAACTCAGTCTGTGAGAATACTTAATTAGACAAGAGAAAACTACCACCAGGCTAACAAACCACTGAAAATTTGCGGAAACTCTAAAGAGTTCTAATTTGGTCATAAGTCATTGTCTGGACAATTAGGTGGACAAGGTACCCCCTCATTCTCAATTGAATACGGATCACCATCCTCCAACTCGTCTTTCGAGGGCAACAGGTTACTTCCTTTTGCATCGGTGCCTACCAAAAACATGGTGAATTCCTTTTTGTCTTCATCATAGGCATTGTATACGCGAATACCTGCGCAGTTGGGTTCCTTTAACAATCGCTCAAACTGCTCCGCTGTAAAATTTACAGAAAAAATACCTTTTCCTTCTTTGCGGAATTTGTCGGCCATGTTTTTGGCCTTGGCTTTTGAAATTTTCTTGCTCATAACGTTCGGGGGTTGGTGATTACGGGATGGAAGGTACAAAAAAGTATGCGCTTTTTATTCCGCACCCTAAAACCTTGCAACAACGCTGTATCTTTAGCGTAAAACCAAAACATCATGGCTCAACGATCATCCAAACTTACTCAAAGTGTTCACGCAGGTTCTGCTGGCGATTCGCTTTACAAGGGAACCGTTAACCCGATCTTCCCGGCTTCCGCCTACGATTATGAAGGAATCGGGGAAACCCATTATCCGCGCTACTTCAACACGCCAAACCAGGTAGCTGCTGCGATGAAAATTGCAGCCCTTGAAAATGCAGAAGACGGCTTGATGTTCAGTTCCGGTTTGGCGGCCATCATGACTTCCTTGTTTGCCTTTTTAAAGCAAGGCGATCACGCAGTGCTTCAACACGATCTCTATGGCGGTACATTCAATGCCGTAACCGTTGAGTTTCCACGCTATGGCATTGACTACACATTGGTGGACGGCTCGAACCCCGAAGCGTTTGAGCAGGCCATCCGGCCAAACACTAAAGTGATTTACATTGAAACGCCCTCCAACCCAACGCTTACCATTACCGATATTAAAGCCGTTGCCGCCATTGCCAAAAAGCACAACCTCATATCCATTATCGACAACACATTTGCCTCACCGGTAAATCAAAACCCGATTGACCTGGGCATTGATGTCGTTACCCACAGTGGAACGAAGTATATCGGTGGGCACAGCGATATCTGTTGTGGTGCGGCCGTAAGCTCCAACGAAAACATCAAACAAATCTGGAACAGTGCATTTCATTTTGGTGGATCGTTGGATGCTCAGACTTGTTGGTTGGTTGAGCGCAGTTTAAAAACCATTGTATTACGCGTGCGCCAGCAAAACGAAAATGCGTTGAACCTTGCACAGTGGCTGAGTGCACATAAAAAAATAGGAAAGGTGTATTACCCTGGCCTGCCCGATCACCCCGGGCATGCCATTGCCAAAGCACAAATGCCGGGTGGCTTTGGCGGCATGTTGTCGTTTGAAGTGCTGGATGACCCGCACGCGTTCATGAGCCGATTGACGTTGATCAAACGGGCATTGAGCTTGGGGGGCGTAGAAAGCACCATTTGTTCACCGGTAAAAACTTCGCATTCAAAAATGAGTGCAGAAGAGCGCGCCAAAATTAATGTTACGGATAATCTGGTGCGGTTGTCTGTAGGTATTGAAGAAGTGGGTGATTTGATTCAGGATTTAGAGCAGGCACTGGAGTAATAACAACAACCCTGTCGCTCTGAGTGTGCGGGGAGCCACTGCATAACAACAAACAGAAAAATTACTTCTTCTCCACTGCATGTCCGCCAAACTCATTGCGCAACGCTGCAACAAGCTTACCGGAAAGCGTGTCATCGGTTTGTGTGCGGTAACGCATTAATAAGGATAGCGTAATCACCGGCAAGGATATGCCCATATCCAATGCTGTTTCAACAGCCCACTTGCCTTCACCCGATGAGTGTGCCACGCCTTTTATCGATTCCAGGTTTTTGTCTTTCTCCAACGCCCGTTGCGAAAGTTCCATTAACCAACTGCGCACCACCGAGCCATGATTCCAAACCTTTGCTACGGAAGCAAGATCAAGATCGGAGTTGAATTTATTCATCAATTCAAAACCTTCACCAATGGCTTGCATCATGCCGTATTCAATGCCGTTGTGTACCATCTTTACAAAGTGACCGCTGCCACTCTTTCCGCAATACAACGATCCGTTGGGAACGGATATCGAAGTAAACAACGGTTCGCAATGTTGATGTGCTTCTTGCGGTCCGCCAATCATAGTACAAACGCCATGCAACGCCCCGGTTACACCTCCGCTTGTTCCACAATCCAGCAAATGAATTCCTATTTTCTCAAGGTCGCGCCCACGCCTTTGTGTATCCTTATAGTTGGAGTTACCCCCATCGATTAAAATGTCATCTTTGCGCAAATAACCATTCAGGTTGTTGATGATAATGTCAACGGTATTCCCTGCCGGCACCATTATCCAGATTACTCTTCTTCCGGATAATCTTTCGGCTAATTCGGCAATGGACGAAACGGTTGTAATGCCTTCGGCTTGTATGCGCTCCAGGGCGGCCTTACTGGTATCGTACGCCACAACCGTATGGCCATTTCGTTTAAAGTTCAAGGCCAGGTTGTAGCCCATTTTTCCCAATCCGATTAAACCAAGCTGCATACCGATGTGTGTTAGCTAAAATTTTACGTCAGGCTTATACGCATGACGGCATCAAATTAAACTATTCTTCAAACTTCCTGAAGCCTGCGTAGCCCTTTACTGCGAGCCATCGCCTGAAAGTGTGGAGAATTGATCGGAAAATCGATTGCTGAGCTCCCGGAATTTTTCATATACCACACGGTAAGTATCATGTCTTTCAGAATCGGGTGCTAAAACTTTTACCGGCTGCGAGGAAACGGTGTAGTCAATACCCAATGCCTTAAACCCAATCATGGCTGCCCCAAGTGCTGAAGCGTTATCGTATTGATTGATATGCATCGGTTTACCGAAAATGTCGGCCAGTATCTGAACCCACTCGTGCGATTGCGCAAAACCTCCGCTTGTCACCAAATGGGTAAAGTTCCTTTCCGCATCAACCTGATCAACAATGGAGCAAAGCGCATAGCCAATGCTCTCCAAGATCGCCCGCATAAAATGTTGAGATGTGTGGTGCGGCCTGATGCCAACGAATGTACCCGTAGCCTCGGGGTTATAGATTGGTGCACGCTCCCCAAAAACGTAAGGAAGAAAAATTAACCCTTCTGCTCCGGGCACCACCCGGCTGGCACGCTGAACAAAAGCGCGTGCATCAAATGGTTCATTCAAAAAATTAGAAGAAAACCATTCCAGCAACACGGCTCCGTTGTTGATTGCACCGCCCTCAATGAGGTTATGCTCATCAAGGTGATAGCGAAAAACTTCAGGCTTTGGTGGCGATTCTTTTTGCTGAACTGTCCAGCGTACGGCTCCGCTTGTTCCTATTGTTAGCGATAAGGCATTTGCCTGAAAAGCAAAACTCCCCAGGTGTGCCAAACATCCATCGCTTGATCCGATAACGCATGTAACTGGTTTTTCAAATCCCAGGTCATGAAGAATTTTAGTATCGGCTAATGTCTCGTGATGATAGACCGATACCGGTTTTGAAAACTTTTCAACTGAAATGCCTGCTAACGAAAGTGAATCTTTATACCATGAAAAGGTACCTGTCTTAAGTAAACCCGTAGCCGATGCAATGCCCTGATCAATTTCGAACTGATGAAAGAGCTTAAACCAGATAAATTCTTTTATACCAATAAATTTATGTGTCCGCTCAAAAATGACGGGCCAATTACTGCGTACCCACATGAGTTTACATAAAGGCGACATCGGGTGGATGGGTGTGCCTGTATTGGTCAACTGATATAGGATAGCAGAATTTGTGCGAAGGCTCCGACTTTCTTCTTTGCTTCGCAGATCAGACCAAATGATCAGCGGTGTTAGTGGTAATCCATTGATATCAACAGCCATAACACTGTGCATGGCACTGCTAAAGCTTATGGCTGAAATTTTTTGCTTAACAGCAGATGGACAACGGGTGATGACTTCCGTTACTGCTCGATAAATTTCTTCTGGATCTTGTTCACTGTATCCCGGCTGTGGATGATGGGTGGAGTAGCTGAGCTGGTGAGCGAAAATTTCATTCCCCGAGTGATCAATCGCCAGCGCCTTTACACTGCTGGTGCCGATGTCTATTGCAAGAATTATTTTCAGGGCTGAGTTACTCAACCTCTACAATTATTTCAATCTCTACAGCAATATTAGATGGCAGCGCATACATGCCTACAGCCGATCGTGCATGTTTTCCTTTTTCTCCGAATACAGCAACCATCAAGTCAGAGAATCCATTAATTACTTTCGGTTGATCCTTAAAATCTTCTGTGCAGTTTACCATACCCAGCACCTTAACAATTCGTTTCACTTTACTCAAATCACCAATCTCTGACTTTAATGTAGATAGCAACGCTATTCCGGTTTGTTTGGCTGCATCATATCCCTGCTCAACGGTTAAGTCCCTGCCTACTTTTCCTTGAATATTTGTACCGTCAGCGCGGGTTGGTCCATGGCCTGCGAGGTATATTAAGTTGCCTGTACGCACCGCGCGAACATAATTGGCCATTGGAGCCGGTGGCGTAAAGAGTTCGATCTTCAACTCTTTTAACTTAGCTTCCGGACTTTGTGCCAAAGCAGTGCCTGCAATCAGCAAAAACATGAAGAGGGAGAGATGCTTTTTCATAATAAATTAATTAAAGATTAACTTTCGTATCGACTCACCGTTATCTCATCAAACTTAATCCGTTCTGTTAACTTCAACAACAAATGTCTGCAAAAGAAAAAAACCGTTGCCCGTGGTGCCTCAAATTTGATCAATACATTGAGTATCATGATAAAGAGTGGGGTGTGCCCGTGCACGATGATCGTACGCACTTTGAATTTTTGATTCTGGAAGGTGCACAAGCCGGCTTAAGCTGGGAGATCATTTTAAAGAAACGGGAAGGTTACCGGAAAGCTTTCGCAGATTTCGATCCGGAAAAAGTTGCCCGTTATACCGAGAAGCGATTGGAGAAAATTTTACTTGATCCGGGCATTGTGCGCAACCGCTTGAAGGTCTATGCTGCTGTAAACAATGCCAAGCGGTTTATGGAAGTGCAGAAGGAGTTCGGAAGTTTCGACAACTACATCTGGGGATTTGTGAACAATAAGCCCATCGTAAACAAAAGGAAAACCATGAAGCAGGTGCCCGCTACCACGAAAGAATCGGATGCGCTGAGTAAAGATTTACTGAAGCGTGGTTTTAAGTTTGTGGGCAGCACCGTTATCTATGCACACATGCAGGCATGTGGATTGGTGAACGATCACCTGGTAGATTGCTTTAGGTATAGACAGGTATAAAAGATTTGCGCCTTCACATCACTACGGTTCAACCTTACTACCGTAAAGACGCGAAGGCGCAAAAAGTTAATCAATCCTTTCTTGGAAACAACGCATCGCGGTTAGCCGCCAGCCAGGCAAAAGCTGCGGTCATCACTGCATTGTGTTTCAAATCATCTTCAATGGCTTTGTCGTACAAATCCATGCTGGTGTGGTGGGTACGTGTGCTGTACTCAATCGGGTCTTGTATAAATTGAAAGCCGGGTAAACCAATTCCATCAAATGACAGATGATCGGTACCACCTGTGTTGCGCGGAGTTAATGTAGCAGCCCCCAATTTTTCAAAAGGCTTTAGCCATTCCCGGAAAACATTCCTTGCGTTTTCATTTCCTTGCATATACACGCCACGATATTTACCGGTACCATTGTCCATGTTAAAATAAACGGAGAACTTCTCGGCACCGGGTTTGTAGGTTATGGTTTCACCATCACGAACACCGTATACACGCTTCACATAATTGCGGGAGCCTAATAAACCCTGCTCTTCACCGCCCCATAAACCAATGCGGATGGTTCTGCGCGGATTTACACCCAATGATTTTATAATGCGCATAGCTTCCATCATTACTGCTGAGCCGGCAGCATTATCTGTAGTACCAGTGCCGCTATGCCATGAATCAAGGTGCGCACCAATCATCACTACTTCATCTTTCAAATCTGTACCGGGTATTTCGGCTATCACGTTAAACCCTTTTTCATTGGGCGTAAACTCGGTCTCCAGTGTCAGCTCCATCTTCACCGGCACACCGCTTTGGATCTGGCGCACCATGCGGTTGTAGTGTTCAGCTGAAACAACTACCTGGGGTAATATTTTTGGAGCGTTGGGGTGACGTGATGAAAGTCTATCTGCAAATGAAGTTTCAGCTGGATACGGCACGGTTGCGGCTGCAACGGTTACGGTACCATCCTCAAGTCTTGAACTTGGGCTGGCTTCAAGCACAGCGATTACGCCTTCCTTCTGGCACAAATCCCACTTCATCCAGGCAAGGCGCTGCGGCTCGGTGGGTGCTGTAAATCTTCTGCCTGTAAAGGCTTCTGTTGCACCGGAGTTCGCCAATTGCAACAGGTCTTTGTCTTCCAATCGCCTGGCATCAGGTTCAAAACCTGGTCTTACCGGAGTAGGCAAGCTGAACAACACGATCTTGCCTTTCAGTTTTCCTTTATACTTTTCAAAATCGCTCTCGGATTTTATATCAAGGTAAACTACATCGGCCTGAACATTTCCTTTGATGCCGGGTGTCCATGCTTTGGGATAAGCGATAACCGGAAAATATACCGGGGCAGTGGCATGCAAGCTGAATTTCTTTAACTGCCACCCTCTACCAAAGTCTTCATCCCACACATCAAAGTGTACATTTTGCAAACCCCATGCTTCCATGGTTTTTTTTGTGTAGTCGGCTGCTCTTTTATAACCGGGTGAATTAGTAAGGCGTGGACCATGTACATCGGTTAACATACCCAGAATGCTCATCACCTGAGAATTCTCAAGGCCTTCTTTCTTAATTCGGGAAACAGCAAGGGTATCAATTTTCTCCTGCGCACTTGCTGGCAAGATGAGTGCAAGGATCAAGACTGGATAAAGTAAAATCTTCATATCGGGATTGGTTGTTATAATTTGCCTAAAAATAGATAACCTCTGCAGTACAGAGGTTACCGTATATGGAAAAGTAAATGTTAGAGTTGAATCAACCTCAATCAGTTTCCTTTTTTCTTCTTCAGCAGGTTTTGAATTGTTTTGATTCCTTCTTCTGCAGCTTTCTGTTTTGGATCTTCAGTTATTTTAGTGCTATCGGTTTTGGTGGAGTCAGACTTGGAGCCTCCCAGGAGTCCGGATACTAATTCAGTCGCCTTCTTCTCGGCTTCCTGCTTAGCTGCCGTAGTGACAGCTTCTTGAACCTGTTGCTTCTGCTCAGTCATAATAACTTTTGGTTGTGGGCTCAATAGCGTTCCGCCTAAACCAATGTTGAGGGGAATCATAGCATTCGGATCGTTTTTCCCACCGGTATACTGACTAACAAAACTGTTGAATTGCGAACCCAACTTACCGGCTGGCACATCCATTTTTAAACTATAATCTATTGACCCATCCACGCCTGTACTACCGGTTACCGCTGTAGTGTACTGTCCGAACTTAACCTGAAAAGGTTTAACACTAAGTTTTCCATTCCTAATCGATGCTGACATGAGCACATCGCGCAACGTTACTTCGTTGGTATCGTCAAGTCGTGTAACCGATGTAATGCCAGAAATTAATGTCGACTCCTTTAATGCAGCCTGGGCAATCTTAACTAATCCGTCTGCATTGATTGTTTTAAGATCCGGCATCATATCCTGTAGCAGCTCTCCGCTAATCTTAAAATCGGTAGAAAAATTACCCGACATAAGTCCGGCCATAGGTGCATAGGCTTTCACGAGCGAAAAGCCTGCAGCGGCCTGGGCAATTGCCATGTTTTCGATCTTTAATCCAAAATCATATTTCGGATGTTGAATGTCTTTAGTGTCGTACGCTCCATTCATGGTGAACGTACCTCCCAATAAACTAAATGACAATCCGCTGAGGTTGGCCACACCATCGCGAACAATGATATCGCCCTTAGCTTGTGTAATGTTGAAATCCATCATCTTCACCGTGGCGATAGTTGAACGGAGAACAAAATCAATGTTGGTGGGCACAGGAATAACGCCATAGCTTTCTGTATGCTCGGTTGATTCCTCACCGGTATCAACCATGAACTCATTCAAATCCAGTAAGGTTGAATTGAAATTCATTGAGCCCTTCAGCAACTCATTTTTTCCAAACATGTAGCCGATATAATTTGACACCGAGCCTGAAACATTGAAATCACTTTTGCCAATGGTTCCCTTTATCTGTTTCAGATCAATCTTACGCGGATCAAACGTCATCTCGGCATCCGATAAGCCAACAGCATAGGGCAAATCCGTTGCTGTGTATTTGAAATCCTTCAAGGAAGCACTACCGCTGGTGGGTAGCCGATCATAACGTTCGGCATCCAGGTCAGACATTTTTCCCTTGGTTTGTATATCGGCTTTAACTTTTCCGGCAACCGTCATTCCATCGAGCGGGAATATTTTGGTAATCTTTTCAAGGTCAACACCACCATTAGCTTTGAGATCCCAAGTGTAGTCCTCCAGGTTTTGAAGCATCAGGTCTGCCGAAAAATTTTCGCTATCCATCGTCATTGAAAAATCATTTACCGCAATAAAAGTCTCGGCCATGCGTCCGGAAGAATTTTTAATACTGGCGTTAAATTTTAAAGCTTCCAATGGCAACGGGAATTCTGAAGTTTTAACATAGCCATTTGCCAGTGCCATGGCGGCATCAATGGCAGGAATGGTTTTCTTCAAACTATCGTAAACCCCCTTCGCAGTCAGGTCGATGGAGTAGTTGCCGCGCATTTCCAATCCTTGCACCGGGAACATTTTGTTTAGCTCAGCCAAGTTGAGTCTTGCCTTCACGTTGGCATCAACGGTAGTTGGATAAAGCTTGCTGATAAGCGCACGCGCATCAAATGGATTCGATCCAAAATCCATGTGGAGGTTTTTAATGTCGATAACAGTGTTGTCAATGATTCCGTCTTTGTTGTCGACCAGCATGTCGAGATTAATGTTGCTGATGGGTGTTGGTAAATCAGGGTACTGGAACATAGCATTCAGTACATTCAGGTTTACATTGAAAGCCGGAAGTTGTGTATCGCTATAAACTCCTTTTACAAAACCTGAGAACTTCAGGTCACCTTCGGTTTTGATATCACCGAATCCTTCGGAATACATACCCGGCACAAGCGAGAGTAAACTTTTGAACGTATTCTCCGGGCTACTGAAGGCAATGTCCATGGCGTAGTTGTCATCGTTCATTTTGAACCAGCCATCAAAACTCATTACAAAATCATTTATCCTCGACAAGTTTTCTTTAAAGGTGTATCGGGTATAATCTTCGCTGATGGAGATAACAGCATCAATGCTTGCCGTTTTATTGGTGAGGTATTCAACGCCATCGTATTTAACGGTTAACGTATCGGCAGTTGTTCGTGTCTTCAGATCGAATACATCTTGTGTAAAATCTCCGCTACCGGAGTGATTGACGCCTTTGAGATCAAGTAAGAAGGGCATTGAACGATCATCGTACCGGATATCGCCATCGATAATCTGCCAGTGATCAATACCAAAAGAAAACGTTGATGGCTCCTCCGTTGATTCAGTGACTTCTTCGGCCGGGAAGGTGATGTCGTAGTTTGCACGACCATCCTCCAATACAATTACATTAATAAGGGGTTGTACCAACGTGATGCCTTTAAGCCTCAACTGATCACCAAAAAGTACATCTCTCAAATTAACTTCCACCTGCAATGCATCTGCCGCAAACAAATATTCGCCTGCAAAAGGCTCACGGTTAAACACGCCAAAATCCCGCATTTCAGCGGTAAGGTTTGGAAAATTCTTAAACAGGGTCAGGCTGAACTTATTCACATCAAAAACCACATCGGCATTGAGTGACTTGGCCAGTTCTTTATCAATACTCTCTTTTATTTTATCCTTGAAAACAATGGGGAGGATAAACGCTGCCGCCAAGAGCACAACAAACAACACTACAATAGAAAGGAGGATTTTCTTAACCATAAAGGGGTCGTTTAAATCGTTGATTCACAAAATTGAGGTGTAAAATTACAAAACGAATTAATGGTAAATCGTTCCCACTACCGGATGAAAAAACGCTTTATCACTAAATTAATTTTAACAACCAGTCCATAAGTTTTTGCCCTGTTTTGGTATAGGGGGGATACAGCATTTGAACCGAGGTAAACCCGCTGCGCTGTTTTAAAACAGCTTTTTCGTTTGAAAATGCCAAAAAGCCGTAGTGGCCATGCGATTTGCCAATACCGCTGTTGTTTACCCCACCAAACGGTAGGTTATGGTGTAAGTTATGGATGGCACATTCATTCACGCAGGCGGCACCAGCAGAAGTTTCTTTCAATATCCGGTTACGCTCATTGCGGCTGTTGGTAAAAACATAGAGGGCAAGTGGCTTTGGCCTTGCGTTTATTTGCTGTATTACCTCCTCCAGCGAAGTGTAGCTGATTACGGGTAGTATCGGACCGAAAATCTCTTCTTCCATGATTTGCGAACCGGCAGGAATGTTAGAAACAATAACCGGATGAATAAACCGATCGGCAGTATCAGTCTCTCCACCTAAATGAAAATCCGCACCACTTTCCGCTAACTCCTTCAGTATTTTATTCAAGCGAGCAAAATGCTTTTCGTTAACAATGCGTGCATAATGGTGCGATTGCTGAAAAGGCTTACCTTCTTCCTTGAATCGTCCAACCTCTTCTACCAATAACTCAATAAACCTGGTTTTGACTGTCTCGTGCACGAGTACATAATCCGGGGCAACGCAAGTTTGTCCGTTGTTTACAAATTTTGATACCGCAATACGCCTGGTAGCATCCTTTAAGTTTGCTGAGGGAGTAACAATGGTTGGCGACTTGCCTCCTAACTCAAGTGTTACGGAGGCCAGGTTCTCAGCCGCTGCCCGCATAACAACCTTACCGATAGCCGGGCTTCCGGTAAAGAATATGTGATCAAAAGGAAGTTTCAATAATTGTTGCGATACTTCAAGGCCACCTTCGCACACGGCTACAGTATGCTCTTCAAAAATTTCATCGCACATCTTTTTTATCAGTGCTGATGTATTCGGTGTGATTTCGGAGGGCTTAACAATAACACTGTTACCGGCAGCCAGGGCTGATACCAGTGGAACGATACATAAATTAAAAGGATAGTTCCAAGGGGCGATAATGAGGCAAACGCCTTTCGGTTCAGCCATAACATAACTGCGTGTGCCCATCATCGATAAGGGTGCATCTACCTTTTGGGGTTTTGTCCAACGATTAAGGTTGGCTAAAGCAAAACCAATTTCATTCACCACGGTAAATACTTCTATTGCGTCAACCTCGGCTGCTGGCTTCTTGAAATCATCATACAATGCCTTTCTTAACAATGGCCGATGCGCTAAAACCCATTGCCTGAGTTTCTTTAGCCGGGTTTTGCGGGCAGCAATGGACTCAACCCGCAATGCAGGTAAATTTTGCTTTTGACGCTTGAATGTATCCTGAATCCAGTCGGTGATAAGCCTCTCTTCTATAACTGCAGTCATTGTAAAACGATTGTATGCCTAATGGCAAACATACCCATAAAACGCATCTCCGTGAGTGTCCAAACTAACCCTAAATCATTCAAATACCATCCAATTGTGTCATTTACGGAAAAGCCAATGGTCGCTCAAAGAATCAAATCAACCAAACTAAAAGACTCATTTACAAGTATTTAACAACTGCCTTGCAGGTATATTACTGAATTGTTAACTTTATTAACAATTTGTTAATGTTGAGTTAACATTGAGACACTGGGTAATCATATTGATGCTGTTTGGCGGCTTGGTTAGCGCTACTGACAATCGGTCATCGGAAAGGGACATCAGACGCTTGCCATCGGAAATACTGCAGCCCTACCTGGAAACAACTGCTGCTGCTTTCGATCAAAAGATGTGGGATTCCTTTGTGCTCAAACTTTCAAAAAAACATGCGAGTAAAGCGAATGAGGTTTCGTTTATACGGTACTTGTTCAATCAAACACATAATCAGTATCTAAAGCGATTCTCTTCCAACGCAACATTTGCTTCGGTATTTGCTGACGGATCATACAATTGCCTGACCGGTACTATTTTGTTTTCTGTTCTGCTGGATCATTTTAAAATAGAGCACCGGATAATCGAAACCAACTATCACATTTTTATCCTTATCCAGAATGATGATCTGTTGATTGAAATAACCGATCCCAACAACGGATTCATAACCGGTAAAGAAGA
The DNA here is from genome assembly GCA_019638255.1 of Cyclobacteriaceae bacterium. Classification (GTDB taxonomy): domain Bacteria; phylum Bacteroidota; class Bacteroidia; order Cytophagales; family Cyclobacteriaceae; genus UBA2336. The sequence goes on from JAHBUD010000001.1 coordinate 285,874, forward strand.
TGTTGCTAACCGAATAGAAAAATACCGACTTCAGGGTGTTGATCCTGTTAATCCGAGGTTAGCTTATTATGAATACTCCTTCGAACTCTACAATGAAGTCTCGGATGCTGAGCTGATCGGCTTGCTGTATTATAACCTAGCTGTTGACTCCTTTAATCAAAGCAACTTGAAAGAAGCTGTGCGTTACCTCAGTCGAGCCATTGAGCGTTACGCTTCGCCTCGTATTGAAGAGTTTGCTGAAATTCTTCTATTGGCCGTACACGAAAGTCGTTTGCAAACTCAGGAAAAAATCTTGTGCAAAAAGGAGCTTCAAACCATTCGCTACAAAGCAATGTTGGTAATGGCTGAACTCTGAAGGGAATAATTTATTCGTGCATTATTCTCACCTCCACCCTTCTGTTTAATCTTCGAGCCTCGGGTGTACTATCGTGAGAAAGCGGCATCGTTCCGCCAAATGCTTTTAATTTAATCCGGTGTTTATGTACACCTTTTGAAACCAGATAGTCACGCACAGCATCAACACGCTGCTGTGAGAGTTTCATATTCTTTGCTGGATCGCCCAGGTAATCGGTATGGCCTTCAAGTTGAATGATCATCGATTTATGCTCTTTCATCATGCCTACTAACAGATCAAGTTCCTGATATGAATCCGGATCAATTTTCGCTTTCCCCTGTTCGAAAATCAGATTATCGAGACGCATAACATAACCTGCAGTATGTTTCTTTTCAGGATTGCCGGTAGTGTGATGCAGCTCAATGTCTTTGATAATCCTCTTCTCATCATTCGCTTCCACCGGATCAAGCATGTACTTCACAGAGGCATACCCTACAGCATCGACCGTTATTGAATAGCGTTCGCCATCAAAAAGTGGAAATGAAAATGTGCTGTTATTGATTACCCCCAACCGGTTTCCATAAGGAAGATTCTGATATGTGATGCGGGCTACAACCAGTTCTTTGGTATCTGCGTTGATGATTTTGCCTTGAACAATTACCAGGCTATCAGCTTGACTAAATGCTGAAACCGATAGCGTGAAGAGTAAGCAATTGAAAAAAGCTCGCATATACAGACCTTTTACAGTTTAACAATTTTAAACTCTACCCTTCTGTTTTTCCTTCTGTTCTCCATATTGTTGTTGGGAACAGTCGGCTGACTCTCTCCAAAAAACTGAACTTCCACTCTTCCCTGATCGATTCCCTTGTCTGCCAGGTATTTCTGAACAGCTTTTGCCCTGCGCTCTGAAAGTCCAAGGTTGTAGTTCTCTTCACCAATATCGCACGTGTGCCCTGTTATGAGTACGCGCATTTCTTTACGCTCATTCATGAGGGTAACTATTCTGTTCAACTCTGAAAAAGATTCAGGTTTTAACACAGCCCTATCGAAATCAAAGAATATGTTATTCAGTGTGATCATTGCATTTTCATCAATTCGTGCCACTTGTATCGGCTGAAGTGTGAAATCCTTGTTATCAATCACCATATCACTTGTGATGTTTCGCAAATCAAGATTTTGACTTTCAGAGATATGATCTTTCGCTTCGGCACGCACGCCATATAAATGACCGGCCGGCAACTTAATTTCATATTCTCCGGTTTCCGGATTCGATTGAGCAATGCCTACGTCTTTGCCATCCGGCAATCGTTCATAAATAATTTTAGCACCAATGGGCTTGCCTGTTTCTGCATCAACAAGTTTACCTTTTACAGTAACCCAGGTTTCAGGGCTACGCAAAATCGGAAGCTTAACCCTGAAGATATCCGTATTATTTTCAGTTACTCCACGGGAATAGTATGCGTAATCGCTATTGTTGGGGATATTGAAAAACAAGTCTTCCAGTGGGGAATTGATCTCGGGTCCAAGATTCTCCGGTTCTGACCAATTCGTCCACGTGTCATCCAATCGCTTAGATACATAAATGTCTGACCCTCCATAGCCGCTAAAACCATTGGAGGAGAAATAAAGTGTTATGTCATCAGCGGCCAGAAAGGGTGCTGATTCTTCACCGGCAGTATTAACAACATTGCCAAGATTTAGCGGTTCCGTCCATACACTGTCGGCCTTCATAAACGATACATACAAATCGCGGTCACCATTGGAGTCTTCCCGTTCAACAGAGAGGATCATTGTTTGTCTGTTGTTGGCCAAAAAATAATTGGCCTTCTCATTGAAATTGTAATCGTTAGTGATATTTAACGCTGTGGGTTTTGTCCATGTTCCGCCAACATTGGTGCTTACGGATACACCTGCCAGCATTTTGCCATTGTCCAGATATTTGTTGCCCAAAAGCATCAATGCCGTACGGCCATCGGGTGTGGTTGAACTTATTGAGTTAATAAAATTCGGATAGGCATTGTTAAACTCCGGCCCCATGTTTTTAGCCAACTGCCATTTACCATCGGCACCCAATTCCGAATACCAAATATCCTCCTTATCATTTATGCCCCCAACGTTTTGTGGGTGATTTCTACGACTGAAGTACAGTGTTTTGCCGTCCGGGGAAAGTATCGGATTGAGCTCGCTGTACTCACTGTTTACGTTCTCATCCAATTGTTCGATGATAATACCCGAGGCCAATAGAGCAGGTTTCGGGATAAATGCAATAATCGGAATATGGGAATCAGATATGGCAACCGCATCAATACCGAAGTAATCGGGTACAGCGGCACCGTCAAACTCAATTTTTACTGCACTTACTTTGTATGGGGTTTTTTCAATAAAAATGTTGCGCATCATCGCCTTGATAGGCACTGCCCCGGGATTTAAGGTCATCACCAGGTATTCCTTGCCAGCTTCATCATACACCAGTACCCTGCTTATTGCACTTGGGTTATGCGATTCGGCCACGGCTATTTGCTCAATGCTTATAGGGGTGTCAAACCCAAGCTTTAGAAACTCCTTACGGTTTGGCTTATCGGGTGCCCAGGCGCTGGGATTCTGACCACCTGCCGGAAGAACGTTGGGTTTGCCTAACACCTGGCTGGCTGAGTACTGAACAGGGGTTAATTCTGAGGAGAACTCAATTACTTTTGATGCCCATTGAACCGTTTGTGCATGTGCACCAACCAGCCCGATCACCAAAAAAGAGAGAATTTGTAAACATCTTAGCATGAAGCCACTATAGTTTAATTGAAGGAGTAAACTTAGCGAAAAATTCAAAATTGACCGAAAATATTACATCAAGCCCACCTAAACATACGAAACCAAGGCCAGCATCAAAACGGGCATCTGGGAATGCTAGTTCTCAAGCGTGTGTCGGTTGAAAAATAGGAACCCAACGTGCAGGAGGATTCCAAATTTATTCTCATCATCATCATAGTAGTTAGCGCTTAAGCTGATGGGACCGATGGGCGAATGGAAAACCAATCCGGTAGATCCTGCAAAGAAAAGGGTTGTCAGCGATGTATTTGTAAGGACCTCCTGATTTTGTCCTTCCAGTATGTATTCAAGCGGTTTAAAAAGATAGCCTTCTACCCGAAGATCCAGTGTGCGGGGTTTAATCACAATGACATTCCGCGCGCCTAATGCCAGGTAATTGGTTGACCGGAAATTCTCAAGAATCAATGTTCTGCTGTCCTGAATGGGATAAAATGCCGGTGTATTAATGATCGTTCCGAAATAATTTTGAAAGAAAGGTTGGTTTGAAAAAACCACATCGGCATAGTATCCAGGCCTGAATGTTCCCCGACTGAAATACTGCTCAGCTGTTGCACGCAACCTAAACCATTGGTGATCTTTAATCACGTGATCTGAACTCAACGAAGTACTCCCCGGAGTATAATTCTCTTTTGTATGAAAATAATATACACTTAGTGAATACGCTTTGCCCAACGAAGCATATTGTTTTCTGTTCAGATTATTAGCGGTTAACTGAAAGCCCGTTTTATAGCCGGACAGGTTCAGCACATCAAGCGTATCTTGACTGTTGAATGATTTGGTGTTGGAATATTGGTCGCTGTTGGTAAATCCATGAAAAGAAACGCTTCCCTTCACGCTGTTTCCAATGGGCCAACCAACATTTACGCCCAGTTTTCTATCAAATCGCTTAAGCACTGTGGGTGTAATTTTTTGCAACAGATCGGTGCTCTCCAAATAATCCCATTGGTTAAAAGCCATCTCTGGCTGAATATAAAACCTGTTCAGGTAAGGATAATCTATGCGGGCGCTTCCAATCAATGACTTATAGAAACTTCCCGTTTGGATACCGAGGAATGCGTGTGTGAGGGTGCTTCTAAAATGATAGTAGTTCAAACCCAAGAACAAGTTACTGATGTTTCGGGTTGCCAGCACTCCGCCAAAATCCACTTGAAAATTCTTTTGCGGGCGCCTGGTCAGTTGTAACACATAATTATCCTGATCGGGCAAGTATTTTATTGTTGGAAAAACATTATTGAAATAGGGCTCTGCGGTAAGTTTATAATAACCACTTTTAATATCCTCCTGAGTGAGTAGTTTGCTCTGGTCTTTGTGTACATCGAACATCCTCCGGATATACTTTTGTTGTGGTAATCCAAAATTTTGAAATGTAATTTCGCTTACCACCACAGGTTTTGTACTCGTCATGAATCTGCTGCGCAACTGATTAATCTCCTCGTCTGATCGCCTCTGATCAATTTTGCTCTTAATTTCTGCAAGTTGACGGATGGTTTGAGCATACCCACTGTCAATCATGGCCTTCGCACGGCTAAAATCGAACGCGGTGTAAGATTTCAGATCAGGTTGGATATAAATACCATTTGGCGGAACAGCTTCTGGATTTGATTTATCCAGTAACATATACATCAACGACCAGCTGATCAGGTTATCATCATTTTCATAGGGATATTCATTGAAAATTTTAGATGAAACATTCGACCCGATCACCACATCAGGCCTGAACTCATTGATGGCAACATCAACCGGAAAATTATTGTAAACACCTCCATCAAATAAATATTTGCCTTCCACACGAACGGGGGTGTATACAAAAGGAACCGTTTGTGTAGCCCGCAACGCTTCGCTTAGCGATCCACCGGATAGAATGACCTGATTTTGTGAGAAAATATCAGCGGCAACAACACGGAAAGGCACAAACAAGCTATCGAAATTGTTGCGTGAAACAGATGAAGCATGCGCAACTTTTTCAGTCAAGGCAAAGTTTAATCCGGCATCGTTGGTAAAACTGGTGTTAAGCTGAAACGTTCGTGCAGAATCGAGTGAAAGATTTAATCGTAAGAAATCTGGTGAAGCATCTTGAATGTAATAATGGTAACTGTAATCCCTTTCCGGCTGGCCGGTTATCCACCGAAGAAATTCTTCAGAAAGAATTAACCTTTCAATTTGTTTTGGGCTGTACCCTGCTGCGTAAGCTCCTCCAACTACCCCACCCATGGATGTCCCCACGATGTAATCAATTGGAATGTTGTTTTCTTCTAACGCCTTAAGCACACCTACATGAGCAATACCTTTTGCTCCACCACCACTTAACACTAAAGCAACCTTCTGCGCAGCAAGGGCAGGCGAAATCAATAACAAAAAGATGATACCCAGGTTTCTCATGCAATGGCTAACGTTTTGTTAGACGCATTCGGTTAAACAAAGTTGGAAGAAAGTTAACCTTAATTTTACTGAGAGATTCCTCCTTTGAAAATATGTTTCTCAGAAGGATGCCGCAAACGTATTCGGAAAAGGGCCAGGAATGGCATTCAGCTGCATAATAACGTCTGCCTTAGCTTCCTCGAAAGCTGATTTAAATTCGGGTACTATAGGTTCCGATGGCGGAAGTTCAACACGCAACGCATCAACCTGCACACCATTTTTCCAAAAACGATAGCATACATGGGGCCCTGTGGCCAAGCCTGTGCTGCCCACATTGCCAATCCACTGACCTTGCTTTACACGCGTACCAGGTTTAATGCCTTGAGCAATTTTCGACATGTGCAGGTACTGTGTAGTGTAGGTGCTGTTGTGCCTGATTTTTACATAATTACCATTATTCGATTTGTACTGGGCCTCTTCTACAATACCATCACCAACAGATCGTATGGGTGTTCCCTCAGGAGCAGCAAAATCGGTTCCCAAATGTGGCTTCCATACCTTTTGTACCGGGTGAAACCGATTTCCCGAATAGCGTGAACTAATTCGTGTAAACTCAATTGGGTATTTGAGTAACGCTTTACGTAAGCTCTTCCCTTCTTCATCAAAATAATCCAGACCATTGCCCTGATCAAAAGGTATGGCGTAATACCCACTGGTAAAGTGATTGAAATAAATACCCTTGATTTGCTTTATGCCAATAGGCCTGCCTTCAACCTGCTGTTCTTCATAAATCAGCTTGAAGTGATCACCTCGTTGCAGGCGTTGAAAATCTACCTGCCAGGCAAAAATATCCACGAACTTGTTGGTAAGCTCGTGCGAGATGCCCATTTCATTTATGGTTTGCGATAGTGAGGAGTTAATTACACCCGCAATAGTTTTTTCAACTAACGTTACATCACGTTGGCATACATCCACGCGTAAGGAATCGCCAAACTGAAAAACAATATAGTCAATGGCGTTGGGTTCATATACAAATGCCTTCGGTATCCGTAGCGAGTCGGTGGTGCTGATAACTGTGTACTTCTTGTCAGGCACAATTCTTCGGGTATCGAATACCTGGCGTGGCAAAGCCGCAACCTGGTTGATCAGTTTAACCGGTACATTATGCTCACGCATAATATCCGATAAAAACTGGTTGCGTTTTACTTTGTCTTCAACAACGTGGTGATCATCCACAATCATACCAAACAAAACGGTGGGTATTTTCCAGTTGAAGTCAATTGAAAATGATGCCTGATGTTGTTGCGTATCGTCAACGTCTGAAATGGTATTTCGACCATCCAAAAACACGCCCAAAAAAAGCGCAACAAACACACTTACAACCCAGCGAATGACCATGTTGAGAGGTTAGTAGTTAAAAAATAGGCCTCAAGTTTAAAAAATTCAGGCTTAACACCTGTAACAACTCCCTAAATGTATGTTGAAATGGTGAAATAATCAATTTTTGGCCACTTTGAGTGAGATATGATCCGGTCTAACGCTTATAGAGTTCATTGAATTTTGCCTTTCCACTCTCCAGAAAGTCAACGAACCGCTCCACGCTACGGTCATAGCCATAAGGCCATGCCAGCACACGTTCATCGGTGCCTAACAACACATAAAACGGCTGTGCATTATTGTCCAGATTGGTTATCTGTAGATCAGCATTCTTCTTGCCGATGGTCTTTTTCACTTTGTTGTCGTATCGTGAGGTAATCCATTCTTCTTCGGGCAAAGGAGTTTTATCATCGACATAAAGCGCGACAATGATGAAATCGTTCTTTAAGCGCTCGAGCACAGCCGGGTTACTCCACACCACCGCCTCCATTTCACGACAGTTGGTGCACCCATGTCCGGTGAAATCAATGAACAACGGTTTGTTCTGTTGACGCGCACAAGCCAATGCTTGTTCATAATCAAAATATCCATTGAGGCCGTGTGGCAAGTGGAGGAAATCGGTGTACTTCGGTAAATCGCAGATTTCATTTGAACGGGTGCTGCGTGTCATCGCCACCAAATCAAAATCATGTGTATACTGTGGAGGCAGATAGCCGGCTAATGCTTTTAACGGTGCACCCCACAAGCCGGGTACCAGGTAAATTACAAATGAAAATACCACTGTAGCGAGCAACAGGCGGGGCACGGATAATTTCTCTACAGGACTATCGTGTGGCATTTGAATTTTGCCGAGCAGATAAAATCCAAGCAACGAAAAAATAACGATCCAAAGAACGATGTTCGTATCGCGGTCGAGCATACCCCAGTGATAAGCCTGATCGGCAATGCTGAAAAATTTCAACGCCAATGCCAACTCTAAAAAGCCCAATGTAACCTTTACTGAGTTTAACCAACCGCCCGACTTGGGTAAGCCTTTCATCCACTCCGGAAAAATGGCAAACAATGTAAACGGAATGGCAAAGGCCAGTGAATAGGAGAACATCGCCAGAATCGGTTTGAGTATCTGCCCACCAGCCGACATCACAATTACATTACCTACAATCGGAATCGTACATGAGAAGGAGACAAGCACCAAGGTTGCCGCCATGAAAAAGATACCGGCCAGCCCACCCTTCTCCGATTTTTGATCGGCTTTATTCACGAGTTGGTGTGGAGCGTTGATCTCAAACAATCCTAAAAAGGACAATGCGAAAACAATGAAGATGGCAAACACAAAAAGATTGGGGCCCCAGTGAGTAGCCAAAGCATTTAACCCCTCGGCACCCAGTAAAACGGCAAAAAGCGTTCCCGCCAATGTATAGATGGTAATGATGGAAATGCCAAAGATCAACGCATTCTTTACGCCTACTGCTCGCGTTTGATTATCGCGCAGGAAAAAGGTAACCGTCATCGGTACCATAGGAAACACGCAGGGTGTTACTAACGAAATGATACCCAGTACAAAGGCAAAAACCAGGTAACCGAAAAATGAACTGTCATCCAATTCATTCTTTCCTTCGAGAATAGATTTATCTAACACCGGCCCGGTAATGCTGCCGTAATTAATTGCCGGCTTAACAAGCTCTGATGTTTCAATTATTTCGGGCTCAGTTTTATTTTCCTGCTGAAGTTCGGGTTGCTTAGGTTCTTCGGTTTTCTTTCCCTTAATCGCTTCTCCCGATACTGAAATGCCTGTAAATGAAAACTCCCCATCAAAAGGAATGCATTTGCCATCAATCTCTGTACAGGTTTGTCCTTCGTACTCCCCCGATAATTGCAGGTCTTTACTCAGCACACGAATCGTTTGGCGAAATTCTCCCCTGTCTTTAAATATTTTAACATCGCAATCAAAAATTTCATCGTGCTTATCAACAGGATTAATGGCTTTAAGTGTGCCTACCAATTCAAAGCTTGCATGAGGTGTTAACGAAACCACGGTGAGTAACGGGCCGCAATCCGGATCAAAATCGTTGGCGTAAACGTACCAGTTCTTGTCGGTTGTTACTTTAAAAATAAGATCAAGTTGCTCCCCGGTTTTTACAGAAGTTTTTGAAGGTTCCCAGGTCCATTTAGCGGGTGTAAGGATTTGAGCATGTAGCGTTGCTGAACAGAATAGAATAAGAATGACTCCGAAAAATCTGATCATATTGGTTTCATTAGAATGGTACCATAACGCACCGGGCTGCAAAATAGTTGATCAATTGATGCGGTTAGGCCAAAAAGATGGAATTATGAGGAACGGACGACATTTTTATTCCATTTTCCGGCAATTAGGGCAATGAGCAGTAGCAAAATAACCAATACACCAAACCGGGCAAGGTGCGCTAAAAGCAGATATTTTGATGCCGGAATCGTGAATACGAGAATTCCTATTGGCAACAACACAAACTTCATTAAGAATGCTGCTACTTTCTCCGTTTTGGTTTCGGATGGAAAAACAAAACCTAAAAACAGAAACGCGAAATAGGCAAGGTACCATTTCACCAACCCAGCTACCATAAGCTTTTGAATATGCTCTGGATGAACAATGAAATCCTTGTTCAGTGATTCCATAAACATAACGAACTCACTGTTTTCAATAATATCCAGCAAGGCCGTTGTCGATATGCACGCAACAGACAAGGTCAACAAAAACCTACGATTATCCTGCCAAAGGGCAAGCACTAAAAAAATTCCCAACAACCAATATGAAGCGATGAATAGTCCATCGATCGTCAACAGCATGCGCAATATACCTTCTCCTTCACGCAACGCCTTTTCATACGTTGCATACGAATCAACAACTTCAAAGTATTGTTGATTGACACCGGTGATCAGTGAAATGGAAAACATTAATACCAATAGCAACGCAGTGCTGATGGCACTAACAGAAACATATCGTGCGTAGTCCATGATCTATAAACAAAAACCCAACCTCAGTTAGTCGATGTTCCAATCCATCAATTGTTCTTTGAATAATGGTTATAGAACGCTGCAATGGTTTCGATGCCCAACAAGAAATTTTTTACCCCATAATGTTCGTTGGGCGAATGAATAGCATCCGAATCCAGGCCAAAGCCCATTAACACAGTATCAAGCCCAAGTTCATCTTTAAATAAAGCAACAATCGGAATACTGCCACCATCGCGTGTCGGTATGGGCTTCTTTCCCCAAACTTCTTCAAACGCTGCACTGGCCGCTTTGAACGCTGCTGAATCGGTTGGTGTAACGGCAGGTTGCCCACCATGCAAGGCGGTTACTTTTACCTTTACTGATTTTGGCGCTATCGCTGTAAAATGTTTTGTAAATAATTCGGTGATTTCTTTATTGCTTTGGTTAGGCACCAGGCGCATGGAAATTTTTGCGTAAGCTTTTGATGGCAATACGGTTTTTGCACCCTCTCCGGTATAGCCTCCCCAGATTCCATTCACATCGAGGGTTGGACGAATGCCGGTACGCTCCAAGGTAGTAAAGCCCTTTTCGCCTTGTACATCATCAATGCCTAATTCGTTTTTATAGTTCTCAAGGCTAAACGGAGCCTTGTTAATGGCTGTGCGATCCGCATCGCTTAACTCAACTACTTTATCGTAAAAACCAGAAATGGTAACGTGTCCGTTCTCATCGTGAAGTGATGCAATCATTTTGCTTAACACGTTGATCGGGTTGGCTACTGCACCTCCATAAACTCCTGAATGTAAATCGCGGTTAGGGCCGGTAACCTCCACTTCCATGTAACTCAATCCGCGCAAGCCTGCGGTTATGGATGGATGATCCAAGGATATAATAGCCGTATCGGAAACCAGAATTATATCAGCCTTTAGCTTTGCCTTGTTTTCACGAACAAAGGTTCCCAGGTTATCAGAGCCCACTTCCTCTTCACCCTCTACCATGAACTTCACGTTGCAAGGAAGGGTGTTCAACTTGATCATGGCTTCAAAGGCTTTCACGTGCATGTACACCTGGCCCTTATCATCGCATGAACCGCGGGCATAAATTTTCCCGTCTTTAATAACCGGCTCAAACGGTGGCGAGTGCCATAAATCAAGGGGATCGGGTGGTTGCACATCGTAATGTCCATAAACCAATACGGTGGGTAATGATGGGCCTATGATTTTCTCAGCAAAAACAATTGGATGGCCTTTTGTTTCGCATAACTCAACCTTATCTACACCCGCATCGTTAAACTTTGCGACTAAAAACTCTGCTGCTTTACGCACATCGCCTTTGTGACGGCTGTCTGCACTTACTGATGGAATGCGCAACAGTTCAAATAGTTCGTCCAAAAACCGCTGTTGATTTTTTTCAATGTATTCCTTTACCATGATCGTTGATTTATGGCTTGAAGTTAATGTTAAAACTACTATTGCAAAATGAGCAAAGTCAGGAACGATTCCCGTTAAGGCTAAAATCCGTCATCATCGTCTTTCTTCTCCTGTTTCTTTTGAATGGCCGAGCCTCCACTCAAATTATACGGCACCTGAATTCCATAATACTGGTTGCGGAAACGGTTTACGAATTCGAGTGTCTCATCCTCTGTGGCGGGGATGAAAATCATCTCGCCAATTTTTGCCTTGCCAGAGTTGGTGCGCTTTGCCACGGTAGTATTAAACTCATTATTGGAAGAATACATGAGCAGGCGATTGTCCTCAAAACTCAGGAAGTACCATGAATCAGGGGATGCCTTAAAGAACACATTAAACACCGGCAAACCATCTTCGTCTTTTTTAATCTCCATGAATCCTTCAAACGATGCATTGATGTCTTGACGGTTTATATTGGAAAGACCTAAACTGCCCTGACTATAAAAAGCCTTGTGCTTAGGCGACCATTTAAAGTTTACATTTGAAAACGTTAGTGGCTTGGCGGTTTGTGCAATGTTACCCAATGAAACGTACCCCTGTGCTGATCGTGTTTCAAATTCTTTTGCGGTACGCTCGCCCACAATGTCGGCAATTTTATACAGCAGGTCCGTAGGGTCGCCCATCCCTTCTTCAGCCCCCTCATTTTTAATTACGCTCTGAAGGTCACGTGCCATAATATCAAAAGCTGTTGATACTGCGGTGGTGTTCACCATCACCAGGCTATTCATGCTGATTTCATTGTTCTCCATATTACCCTGGCCGATAGCACTGGCGGTAATATCAAAATCTTTAGTGCCCCTGAAAAAGCTCACTGGTCCTTCAAATCGAACACCCGCAGTTTCATCGTTATAGGCAAACACCTTTCCCGATAATTTATTTCCTACGGCCTTTTCACGATCTTCTACACGATATTCTTTACTCTCCACATCGTAATGCAAAATTCCACTGGGAATAAAAAAGTCGTCATCATCGTCCAGCTTCTCGTTTAGGAAGGAGATGTATAGATTGTTGTCATTAGCCGAAAAATGAAGCCCTGCGCCAACCCTACGACCATCTTCTGTGAGTGCGTTATCGAAATTGATCAACACTTCGGTTTCATCACCGGTTTGTTCGTAGCGAATCCATGCGTTATAATTTTTTATTTTCTTGATGTCGAGCTTAATGCTTCCGCTCAACGTAAGTGCAGGTTTGGTGGCGTACATTATCATGTCGCCCTTATAAAACATACCAGCTCCCAACACCAGGTGATCGCGCTCGGCAACTGCTCCAGTGGCCACCGTTTGTAAAGAGGCTGTTGACTGCTTTCGGCCAACGGCCAAACGTCTTGTAGTTTGCACCTCGGTTACCGGTTCCAGGTGAAAGTCGGTCATCTTAATGGCGAATGTATCGTTGAGAAAGTTTACATATTGATAGGTGGCGTACCCGGAGAATTCCTTTCGCGAAACAATATCAACCACGCCAGCCGTTAACCGGTGATATCCATTCAGCGTATCGATTACTATGGTCGTATTCTTAAGCGTTCCAATTTTTGCATTCTCTAGAATAAGTACTTGGCCATTTTCAGGGGTGATCTTGGCATCCGCAACAATAATGTACGGTATGCCGCTTACTTTTAGCTCCTGTGTTTTCAAATCATACTCTGCCTTCTCTGCATAAAAACTCAGGGAGTCAAGATCCTTCCGTGTAGTATAAAAATATGAGTTTTCAATAGGCTCGTTTTCACCTTTTGTCATGGTGATCTTCTGCGTGGTTAAATCCCAGCGGGCATTGGGTATGGATGTTTTAAACTGAGCATATGGAAATTCAATAGCTGCTTCACCGGCTATCTCCGGGCTGATGTCTGCATAATTCTGCGCAAGGTTAAACCTCACCCGAACATCCGTGCCGTCAATAAGGGGTTTGTTCGGATCAGCGGACTTAGCCAGGAATCGCGAATGTCGTGCACCAAAATCTTTTCCGGAAAAGGTCATCTCCCGTGAACGAATTTCTGTGCCTCGTGTGTCCAACCGTCCGGCACCTGAAACACCATTTTTAGAAACAATTACTTGCCCGGTAAGCTGCGCGGTTGAATCGTAAAAATTAAATGGTGAGCGTGTGTTGCGAAGTCGCATCTGATCCTGTTTGGGAAGCCACTTCATTTGATAATCGGTAAAGGATGCCTGCGGAAAGGTTACTGACCCAATTTGTCGTTCTTCAATGATAGCACGATGACCCCGGGCAACAACCGAATCAGGATAGAAAATAAAATCGTTCGACTTAATTGTAGCCGCATAATAATCTACCACTCCGTTAGATCGTATGCCTCGGTTGTCAAGGCGTATCACTCCATTAAGTTTTCCATCGCCCTTGTATAATTGATAGCCCCCTTTGGGAACAACATGCTCAAAACCCAGCGACTTGTCGGGCATGGTATGGAGTTTTTCCTTAAAGCTTGGGAACATACCGCTGGATACAAAAGTACCCTTGAAGTTAATTGCAGTCGGATCAGCATCGTTTAAACTATCGAGCTTAAAGGGTGGAATGGCAAAAAATACGGACTGATCATAAACACCATTCAATACTTCCGGTCGGTTAAAATAAATAACGCCACCGGTAGTAGCATCCAACCGCGGATAGTTTGGGATGCGCACTCGTCCTGACTTATTATTCGGTCGACTGATAAACAATGTGCCCGATGACTTTGACAGATCACCAAGTCCACCCTCCGCTGCCGCAAGCGAATCAGCGCCAACCATGGAGTTGTTGATTTTCTTACGGATCATTTGCCCTTGAGCATTTCGCTCCATGGCAAAGAAATTTATCGAATCAATGTGGGTTAGGTTTATAAAGAAGCTGTCGTACTTAAACGTGAAGTCTTTACCGGTGATTTCAAAGTTGCCGGCCGTGATGGTTCCATTAAACTTGATGTCGCGGTTTTGCAAAATGGTAATAACTGCGCTGTCGGGTTTAATCACTACGTTTAACGAATCGCTCACACTGAATTCTTCTACTCCGCGTACCACCATGTTGCGGTCGGTAAAATTTACGGTTGCATTCGGTTTGTTGGATGCCAGTAAATCCACCGTTGCGTAGGTGCCAGCCATGGAGTGAATCTTCAGGTTATCGTAATCCGATTGGCCCCGCGAAGACAGGTATTGAATTATGGCCTTTTCTTTCACGATTACCAGGTCGCCTTGTGGCCGATACTCAACAAGGCCTTTCATCGCCAAAAATTCCACCGCCTTTTGCAACGCCAGAATGTCTAGGCCATACCGTAAGGCGATATCGCCTGTGTGAAGTTCGCGTGTATTGTTTTCAATACAATAGCGGGCAACGATTCCCAACGGGTGGAAATTGAATCCAACACCTTTCAGCTCTGAATAATCCAACGGATCATAATAATCTGCCGATTCAATTACCATGGGTGTCATGCCGCTTGCCATTTGGGCATAAATATCCAGGCTATCGGATTTCAAATCCCAGCGGATCATGCCAGCCGAAAAATCCATGTTGAAAAAGGTGGCTGCAAAAGGTGTGTTGCGCATGCTGCCTTTATCTCCCTGAAGCACAACTTTTTCACGTTTGTAATCATACTGCATGCGCACAGCAAAATGATTGATCGAATCATTGTACTGGTAAATGACAAACTCTGCACGATTGGCTGAAACCGTTGAGTCCTTAAATAGAAAATCTTTCGATCGTGCTTTAAACTTTTTATTCCCAATACTGTCGAGTACTACCAGTGTTGCCAGGTCACCATTTACATTATTGCTTTTCACCAATGGCCCATGAAGGGAGAAGCCCCCGGTATAGCGCATGAACTCCGTGCCTACGCCCTTGATATCGATCGTTGATTCATATGAAGTAAACCGAGGATAGGAAGACGCAACCGAATCCTTTCGCGCCTGAGATTTAAATTCAAACTTGCCGGCCACAAAACCCGGAGTTTTGCCGGTGTAGTTTAGCATCACCAGGTCAGATTTCAACTCGGGTCTGCGAACATTTATACTATACTCCTTAAAATTTACGTACACCTCATCGGGGTTTAATCCGGCTGGTGACCAATCAAACTTACCTTCTTCGCCCACAAACAAATTATCCGTTAGAGAGAAAACACCTTTTGTGTTTTGCAAAAAGACAGAATCGTAAGCCGTTACGATATTCAGTGAAACCCGGTTAAACCGGATTACCGCACCCTCCACCGCGGGCGGAGGCGGTTGTGTCATCCAGTAGGGTGTGTTATCGATAGGAATAATTTCTTCCTCTTCCGGCCAGTTGTTCCAGTCATCGTAATTATCATCGACCTGAGCTGTCGTATCGATTGGTGGAGGAATGTATTCCAGAAACTCAAACGTATAATCATCATCCCGCGCATATAACCGATAGGTTTTATCGAAGTATAAGGCATGATGCTTGAAAAAGGTGTTGGAGGCAATCAGGAACTTCTGCGCTTTATCAGGTTTGTAGTTTTCAATAACCTTGTCGACTACGGTGAGGTAAGCATTGAGCTTTTGTGGATCGGCTCCCTCCACATTTACGGCATTTACCAATGAACCTAAATATTGAACCAGGTTGGGGCGAAGCTTGTAGCCTTTACGCTTCATGCGGTAAAACTGACGCTGAATACGCTGCTGTTGTTCAAGGTCAAGGTTGTTCCATGCCAGTGGAAAAGCTTTGCCGATTACCATCGCCTCTGTGTTGCGCGTGCTCTCCAAGGCATAGCCAATGCTATCCGGAAAATTCAGGACGATAACAGGCTTTTTTCCACTTTGGCCAAAGGCAACCGAAGCCGAAAAGAGAAAACCGCAGAAAAGATATTTGAATACTGGATTCACCGGAACTTTAACCTTCGAAATTCGCAATTATTGGCCAAATAAGCTAAAACAGGTCATATGGGGTTTAACGGGCAGAAATGCCGTTCCGTACAAATCACTGTCCATTCTTTTCCACCAGCATGCAGGCCCAGTTGTCGCGGGTATCGGTACTAACCATTTGCAGGTTTAGTAGTTGCGCTTTGGTTAGCAGTTCAGGGATATCAGATTCATAAAAGCCGCTCAGCAATAACTTCCCTCCGGGTTTTAAATGCCGGGCGTAGTAATCCATCTCCCCTAACAAGATGTTCCTATTGATGTTCGCCAGGATGATACCGAACGGCTCAGTAAAAGTAAGTTCACTGATTTTTCCTTGTCGGATATTGATGTTGCTGCAGTGATTGACCGCAACATTTTCGTTGCCATTTTCCACACTCCAACTGTCAACGTCAAACGCTTCAACCTGCGTTGCCCCAAGCTTTGATGCCATAATGGCCAACACGGCTGTTCCGGTACCGGCATCCATCACTTTCTTCTGCTGATGATCAATCCCAAGCTGTGCTTTTAGCATCAGGTGTGTAGTTTGGTGATGGCCAGTCCCAAACGACATTTTAGGGGTAATGATAATTTCGTAAGGATATTGCCTGGCGGGGGTGTGAAAATGTGCCCTGATAATTATGGTATCCTCAACCACGATGGGCTCATAATTTTTTTCCCACTCTTCATTCCAGTTTTTCTTCTCAACCTTATCGACATAGAAAACCAGGTTGGTGAGGGGCCTATACTTTTCCTTTATCTCTTGCAGTTTCTGTTTATCGTAACGATTCTGCTCGGTGTACGCCTCAAAACCTTTTTCGGTTTCCATAAACGTATCAAATCCGGCCTCAGCAATTTCGGCCATGAGAATTTCCGAAAAGTCGGGGTCACAGATTACCTGAAGTCGTGAGTAAAACATGAAGTAATTTGAAAATTTGAAGATTAAATGATTTGAAAATGAATTGATTCAACTATTCTTTCTGGTATTTATAAACACTATTTATTATTAACCACATAGACACATGGGGCACATAGTTTTCTGCCCAACTTGTAATCTTCAAATCGATTTAATGATTTCAACAAATTCGCGTGATTTTAGGGAGGCGCCACCTACCAGTCCGCCATCTACATCGGCACAGGCGAATAGTTCTTTTGCATTGGCAGCGTTTACACTTCCGCCATATAATATAGAGATGGAGTCGGATACAGCCTGGCCATACTTACCTGCCAAATGCTTTCGGATTACAGCATGCATTTCCTGTGCTTGCTGTGCGCTCGCTGTTTTGCCTGTACCGATAGCCCACACCGGTTCATAGGCAATCACTACTTTTTTTATCGTTTGCTCATCCAAATGAAAGAGACTTTCCTCAACTTGTTTCTTCACCAGCGACTCATGGCCATTGCTTTCACGCACTTCAAGCGGTTCACCGCAACAATAAATCGGAGTGAGGCCATGCTTTAGTGCAACGTCAACTTTTGTGGCCAACAATGCGCCCCCTTCATTGAAATATTGTCTTCGTTCGCTGTGGCCTATAATCACATAGGGAATATTCATCGATGCCAGCATGGCGGCTGATACTTCACCCGTGTATGCGCCAGCTTCGTGTTCGCTGCAGTTCTGCGCACCTATTTCAACCCGGGCATTGTTCCCCAGCAAATTCCTTATGGTAAGCAAATAGGGAAAGGGTGTGCAAAAAATCACCTTGACATCACCGGTCACCTCATCGGATACCATCCCCATAATTTCTGATGCCAGGGCGTTGGCCTCAGTCAGTGTTTTATTCATTTTCCAATTACCGGCAACAATTTTTGATCGCATATACTTCTGTTTAAATAAATTTAGACTTTTCTCAACTACTTCCTCACAGGCTTATACCTTGATTCTTTAAATATCAACTCTGCATCGGTTTCTTCCATCAACTGCTGCAAGGTTATTTCCGGATGTGTCTTCATATAACTCTTCACAATCTCCCAACCTACCCACTGTGCAATACGCCCCGGACATTGCTCTCCTACTTCAATAGTAAAAGGCCGCTCGCTTAAAAAACGTTGTTTCACCATGTGGTTTGTGGAGTACAAAACCTGGTCTTCTATCAGCCGATACCAAATCATGTCTTGATTTTCACGGGCACCTTTTACTTCCTCGGCCGTGTACCAAATAAAAACACTGTCGGGTACGCAAGGCAACATGTGCTTGGCAAAGTAGTACGATTTTCCAAACGCCATCATGTCGGCTATCGCGCGCTCGTCCTCCAGGTTGGTATATGTATAGCGGTTCATGCCAAACAGCAACATCGTAGAGGGCACTATGTTTTCCTTTACATACTGTCGAAGCAAATATTCATACATGTTCGGTCGGTAGCGTGCCTTAGGGCCCAGGTAATAATCAAGACTCACAATGATCAGTGAGTCGCTCACCAACATGTCATTATCCAACCCGGTGACCAAGGTGATGATCTTTGGTGCTGGCGCATCGGGATAATAATATCGCATGTTACTGAATGCTTCCTCAAACTGTTGTTTGAGTGCCCGCTCATCGTCAAAAACATTCTTTACATCCGTCCGTAGGCTGTCCATGTAATTGTTGGTAAACCGTTGGTACAGCTCCGCCACAAAAACAGAATCATTGGGGTATAGCGATCTTCGCAAAAAATAATCGCGGATTACTGGGTATCTTCCCAGAAAGGAAACCAGCTCTTCCTTGCTCTTGAAGCTTATTACCGAATCAGAAAGCGAATGAAATTCAAGTGAAACCCTGTCCTTTACCGGGGGAACAAACGCACATTTCTCTTCTACCTCTCGTTTACAACCGGTAAAAAGTATTAGCCCCATACCAAGCATAAAGGCTAAGCTTGTTAAAAGTGATTTTT
Source organism: Cyclobacteriaceae bacterium (assembly GCA_019638255.1). Taxonomy (GTDB): domain Bacteria; phylum Bacteroidota; class Bacteroidia; order Cytophagales; family Cyclobacteriaceae; genus UBA2336. Next base: position 304,901 of record JAHBUD010000001.1, read on the forward strand.
TCTTTATCATCATTTCTAAAGTTATCTATTAAAACGTTAGCGTGCCCAATGGATTGTTCCGCATCAGCCGAAGGCTTTTAGTTTTGCCTTTTACACTTACATGAACCAGATTCGATTGGTCATCGTAGGTCTCCATTATCACTCCATTCTTAACCGTAATCGATTTCCAGTTTTTTACCTGGGGCACCTGGATAAAAAAAACCAATGCATCGCCATCCAACTCCGATCCAAGGTAAACCAAACGCTGTCGTTTTCCATCCAGTGCTATTTCAAATCTCTTCAATATATACTCTTTGGCGAGCTGGTCGGTTGTGTAGTCGTTCGCAGGCGAAAGTAAATCCAGATCCGGGTCATTCCTTTCCGTACGGATGGCTAACTCAAGGTCGTCTGCAAAAATTCGCATAACAATCTCCAACTCCTTCTCCCTTTCATCAAACTCAATTTCAGTAACGGAAATGTGTATCGGATGGGCAGGCGCCCACCATCCTAGTAAAAAAGTAAATGCAAAAGCTATCATTTTTAAGAGAAGCAAAAATAGCTAATTCAAACTCTCCGGCCGGAAGCGCCTATCATTTTATCGCGTGAAACTTTCACAAATAACCGTATACTTGCACGTTTTTTCATTAAAAAATATGAGCGAGTTTCAGTTGTACTTTACACTTGGAAAAGACCACATCCTCGACTACGCCAACGGGTACGACCATACTCTGTTTGTAGTGGCCTTGTGCGCGCTTTACCAGATGCGCGACTGGAAGAAATTGTTGATTTTAATTACCGCATTTACCATTGGCCACTCCATTACACTTGCCCTGGCCACACTAAAAATTATTGTTGTAAGTCGCAACCTGATTGAATTCCTGATACCCTTAACTATTTTCATCACCGCATTTTCCAACATCTTCAGAAGAACTGAGGTAAGCGACAGGACAACCTATATCAACTATGGCTATGCCCTTCTTTTTGGACTGATCCATGGTATGGGCTTTTCAAATTACCTGCAAACCATTTTGGGTAAAAACAAAAGCATCGCACAACCGCTTTTTGCCTTTAATTTAGGTCTGGAGGTCGGTCAAATAATTGTGGTTTCTGTTTTTATGATCATCAGCTTTATTTTGGTAGACCTGTTTACCTTAAACCGAAGGGATTGGAAGCTTGTAATCTCATCGGCTATTGCCGGTATTGCGTTGATATTAATGAAGAATACTTACCCTTGGTAATTCAAAAAACTATTCAGATAATTTATTTACACATGAAGAATTTATTCGTACTGATTTTTGCTTTTGGAGCACTCGAATGTTGGGCACAAGAACCCGCCAAGTGGCAAGGCAAGTTTGAACAACTTGGAACCACCTTGCCCACACCTAATGAGTACCGCACAGGTTCAGGCTCACCCGGCCCGAAGTATTGGCAACAAAAAGCTGACTACGTTATCAATGTTGAGTTGAACGATGACAATCAATCCATAACCGGATCGGAAACCATCACCTACCACAACAACTCACCCGAAACCCTGAAATACCTGTGGTTACAACTGGATCAAAACGTAATCGCTCCGAACAGTTTAAAAAGTCAAACACGTCCTTCCACGCTACGCGACTCTACGCCAACCAAATTCGTTGCCGGCTCATTAGGACTTTATGATTTTGATGGTGGCTATAAAATCAAGTCGGTAACGGATGCTTCAGGCAAAGCATTGCCTTTTACCATTAACCAAACCATGATGCGGGTAGATTTACCACAAGCGTTGCCTGCGGGAGGTAAATACTCCTTTCAGGTAGAGTGGACATACAACATTGGCGACCGTATGAAAGACAATGAGCGCAGTGGACTGGAATTTTTTCCGGAGGATGGAAACTACTTGTACACCATTGCACAGTTCTTCCCGCGCATGTGTGTGTTCGATGATGTGAACGGCTGGCAAAACAAACAATTTCTGGGACAAGGGGAATTTGCCTTGCCTTTTGGCGATTACAAGGTCAAGATCACCGTACCGGCCGATCATATTGTAGCTTCCACAGGCACGCTTCAAAATGCGAAAAATGTACTTACCAAAACAGAACTTGAGCGCTTTGAAAAAGCCAAAACTTCATTCGATAAGCCGGTGATTATTGTAACGCAGGCCGAAGCCATCCAAAAAGAAAAAACAAAATCGAAAGCCAAAAAAACATGGGAGTTCCATGCTGACAATGTGCGTGACTTTGCGTTTGCTTCTTCCCGTAAATTCATATGGGATGCACAAGCCGTGAAGCTGAACAACAAAACTCCATTGGCCATGTCGTTTTATCCAAAGGAAGGCAATCCGCTATGGGAAAAAGAATCAACACTGGCTGTAAAAAATACGCTGGAGGTTTATTCCCGCATGACGATCGACTATCCTTATCCGGTTGCCATTTCAGTTCATGCTGCATCCATTGGTATGGAGTACCCGATGATCTGCTTCAACTTTGGGCGTCCGGGAAAAGACGGTAAATATACCGATGCCATACGCACCCGCATGATTGGTGTGATTGTTCACGAAGTGGGGCACAACTTTTTTCCGATGATCATCAACAACGATGAGCGGCAATGGACCTGGATGGATGAAGGCATCAACAGTTTTGTGCAGTTGATCACCGAATTGGAACGTTACCCCAACGACAATTGGAGCCGGGGCTTACCGGCCGGACTGGTGGGTTATATGAAGGGCGATAAATCATTGCAACGGCCGCTCATGACAAACTCTGAACAGGTTATACAATTCGGAGCCGAGCAATATCAAAAAGCTGCCACAGCCATGTACATCTTGCGCGAAACCGTAATGGGTAAAGAACTCTTTGATAAAGCATTTAAAGAATATGCTGAGCGTTGGGCCTTCAAACATCCGCAGCCTGCCGATTTCTTCCGCACCATGGAAGATGCTTCAGCTGTTGATCTTGATTGGTTTTGGAGGGGATGGTTCTACACCACCGATCATGTTGATCAGTCTATCGATCAGGTAAAATGGTATACCCTGCGTACCGAACAAAGTAAAGTGGAAAAACAGGTTACACCCAAGAAAGCAGAAGCCAGCACAGGGTCGGCCAAGAAAGAATACAATGATTTTTCAGCGGGACCGGACCCCATCAGCATTTTACCAACCGACCAGCGCTTCTATGGTGAGTTTTATAACCGTGTAGATGATAAAGCTATTATAAATAGGCTTCAGAATAAAAACATGTACGAGGTAACCTTGTCGAATAAAGGCGGACTCATAATGCCGGTTATTATTGAGTGGACTTTTAAAGATGGATCGAAAGAAGTTGATCGCATACCGGCAGAGATTTGGCGAAGCAATGAAAACACAGTTACCAAAGTATTTGTAAAGGAAAAAGAAGTAGCAACCATTGTGCTTGACCCGTTAAAAGAAACAACTGACATCAACGCAAACGATAACGTGTTTCCGAAAAAACCTACCGAATCAAAGTTCGATCAGTTTAAGCGGGGAACGAACTAGTACTTAATACAAAGGCAATCAGCGTAAGATGCTTGGCAGTATCTTCCTCAACATGGAGGCATGGTTAAGGTTTTGCATAGTGAAGTGGAGAACCTCAACGATAGCGTTACTTCTCAAGCCCTTTAAGTAACTCCAAAGCAGGATTATTGGCCGGACGAATACTCAGCGATTGCTCAAAGCATGCCTTTGCCTTTTCCTTGTGATTGAGTTGAAGGTAGGCACGACCAAGTTGATTCCAGGCCACCACAATGCGCGGAAAAAGTTTTGTATACACCGTGAACAGATGAACTGCATCATTCACGTTGTTTGCTTCCAATAATAACTCACCAGCGCCAAACAGTATCATGTCATTCTCAAAATCAAACCCGGCCTCCTTCAGCACCACTTCATAGTGTTGTTCAAAATACGCACCCCCCTTCTCCGCAATATGATTATAAATGCTTCGCGTTACCGGACTAGTGCGGTACGGTGGTTCACTGCGCTCAATACTGCCAGGCAATTCACCGGGCGCCTGTCCACGATAAATGCGAAGAAGCTGCATTGCAATTTTATCGGAGATGATTTTGTTTGTGTTGCTGGAGGCGATAATACATAGATCTTCAGCGGGAGCAAGCGCCATGAATGCGTTGTACACGCCATTGCCTCCGTTATGCCAGATAAATTCGGTGTCACTAAAATTCTGAACAACCCATCCATACCCATAATGGGTGGTACCTTCCGGATCTTCTGCCATCTGTTTTGAAAACATCTGCTGCGTGACTGATTTGCTAAGAATGGTATTAGCCTGTAAGGCCTTGTACCATTTATACATGTCGCCCACTGTGGAGAGCATGCCTCCGTTAGCGCGCAGGTGCCAACCAGGACCATCATTCAGCCAAGGATGATCCATCGCTGTTCCCCATCGTGTTCCGTTGCGATACCCCACCGCTAGTTCTTCTTTTTGGAATGCCGGTACGAGGTATCCTGTGCGCTTCATTCCTGCCGGTTTAAAGAGGTATTGCTGCAGGAATTTTTCATACCCTACGCCACTCACTTTTTCGATGATGATTCCCAACACACTATATCCAACATTTGAATAGTCATACTGCTCACCAGGAACACCATTTAACGGAGATGCAAAGGCAAGCTTCATAAATGCCTGCGCATTGATGTTATCATAATCGTCACCTAATGCTCCGTCAAACCCGGAAGAATGGGTCAGTAATTGATGAATGGTAATGTTCTTTTTGTCTTCCGGAGCCTCCGGAAAAAATTTTGAAAGCTTATCGGAAACCGAAATCTTTTTTTGGTCAACCAGTTTCATAATGCCCGCAGCCGTAAACTGCTTCGTGATGGAGCCAACACTGAAAACCGTTTCTGCCGTTTGTGCGCGCCCGGCTTCTGCATCGGCAAGTCCATAACCCTTGTGCACAACCATGTTACCCTTGGCAGCCATGAGTACGCTGCCACGAAATCCGTGGTTAGCGCAATCATCCAGAAAAGTGGTGAGGGATTGTGCGTGAAGCTGGCTGGCTAAAAGCAGCGTTGCGAGTGTGAAGAAAATACGGATCATAGCGAATTGACTTTGCTGCAAAGTTGATGAATTGACTCGGATAGTACTTGCTGCATTAACCTTGTTTAACATTCCTTTTTTGTTTGTTAACGTAGCTATTCCTGAACGGTGGGCTTTGTTTGAGGATGTTAAAAACTGGTAAACTTCAGGCGCTAATTTTTAACGTCATTGCGCCTGTCTGCCTTTGGTGGGAGTGGAAACATAGAATGTGTTGGAATGACGCCCTAATTTCCCCTTACCAACCACCTGCGCTCTACTTGAACGAGGACTATCATCAGTAACCCCAGTAAAATTGTAATGGCCAGATCGGAAGGGTGAAGCGGAGCCAGCGAAAAGAAATGATCGATTGGGGAAATATAAATAACCGACAACTGAAGAATCAGCGTTAGTATAATTACAATGGTGAATACTATGTTGGAAGTTAATGAGAATATAGCCCGGCCAGATGCCCGCAAACCAAGGGCATGTCCGATTTGTGTGAACCCTAGTGTGGCGAACAGCATGGTTTGCCAGTAAGGATCGTCAGGATTAGCCAGATCAAAATAAAAGAAACTAATGACCAGTGAAATAGCGGCAATTACAATTCCTGTCCAGGTAACATGTGCGATGGCCAGCTTATTTAATACAGGATCTTTAACTGCCCTTGGGGGCCGTTTCATGTTGTTCGCTTCGGCTGGTTCTACCCCAAGGCCAAGTCCCATCAAGCCATCCGTCAGCAAGTTCAGGTAAAGCAACTGTAACGGACTTAATGCAATGGTAATTCCTATAAAGGGAGCAAACAACATCACCAGTACTTTTCCCAGGTTACCGCCCAACGAAAACTTAACAAACCGGATGAGGTTATCGAAAATCGCCCGGCCTTCTTCTACAGCAGCTACAATGGTGGAGAAATTATCGTCCAGCAACACCATATCCGATGCCTCCTTGGCAACATCTGTTCCGGTAATTCCCATGGCCACGCCAATGTCTGCTTTTTTCAACGCAGGTGAGTCGTTAACACCATCACCCGTCATGGCTACCACCTGACCCAACTGCTGTAGGGCCGTTACTATTTTCAACTTATCCTGTGGTGCTACCCGCGCAAAAACACTTATCGCTTTTACTTTTTCTTCCAACTCCTTATCAGAAATATTACTAAGTTGTTCGCTCGTTATATAACCTGCATCGGTAGGAATGTTGAGTTCGCGTGCAATGGCCATCGCGGTGAGCGGATAATCGCCTGTAATCATAACCGGCCGAATGCCAGCCTGAATACATTTACTAACAGCTGCCTTCACCGAAGCTCTTGGCGGATCAATCAATCCGATCATACCGGAAAACACAACGTTTGTTTCCACCTCATCCGGATTGTTGACATCAACCGAATTGTTCAATTCCTTATAAGCCAAACCAAGTACACGTATTCCCTGTGAAGCGAGTTCGTCATGGGCTTTTCTTATCCGGTTGATCCATTGTTCGTTCAAGGGTTCAACACCATCGTTGGTTTTTACTTGGCTGGATATTTTCAACAGACCGTCAACAGCTCCTTTGGTAAAAGCGATAAGCGCTGATTGATCCAGCCCGACCCGTTTAAGAATTTCAACACTGTGTTCTGAGGAGTTGTGAACAGTGGTCATCCGCATCCGGTCGGAGTCGAAAGGAACTTCACCCACCCGTGGAAGTTTTGCTTCCAACTCACGCTTTATCAGTCCTGCCTGCATCGCCCCGTCAACCAATGCGGCTTCGGTGGGTTCGCCAATTACCGTTTTCGATTGTTCAGTAACCTGTATGTCTGCGTCATTGCAGAGTTGGCCGATTAGTAAATTGAGATGGATGTCGGGAGAATCAACACCATCAACCGGATAGTTTCGGATGGATATGCCCGCTGCTTCAATAGACGTTACGGCCATTTTATTTTCTGTGAGCGTGCCGGTTTTATCGGAACAAATCACAGTTACTGATCCTAGTGTTTCTACAGCCGGGAGCTTGCGTATCAGTGCATTTTGCTTTAGCATTTTTTGTGCCCCGAGCGCCAGTGTAATGGTAACCACTGCCGGCAAGCCTTCGGGTATTACGGCTACGGCTACGCTTATACCCACCAAAAACATATCTGAAAGCGATTCGCCCTGGAGCAAGCCCACCACCAGCACCAACACAGCTGCTATGCCCCCGGCCAGGGCAAGCCATTTGCCGAGTTGGTCGAGTTTGTTTTGGAGTGGTGTTTTTCCTTTTTGAACCTCCTGGATCATGTTGGCTATCTTACCGATCTCGGTGTGCATACCGGTTCGAATCACTACGGCTTTGCCACGCCCCATCGTGATGGTGGTGCCCATGTATGCCATGTTCCAGCGGTCGCCCAACGGTATGTCGGCCTTGCCAATAGCCTGTGTTCGCTTGTCTACCGGATCGGCCTCTCCCGTTAAGGCGGCCTCCTGAATTTTTAGGCTTACAGCTTCTGTAAATCGAACATCAGCGGGCACAATGTTTCCGGCTTCGAGCACAATAATATCTCCGGGAACAAGAAGCCGGGCCGAGATTTCACTCGTCACGCCATCACGGATAACCCGCACAAAGGGAACGGTTAGTTGCTTGAGGGCAGCCATGGCTTTCTCAGCGCGGTATTCCTGCACAAAGCCTAACACGGCAAACAGCACTACAATGGCCGCAATGGCGATGGTTTCAATTTCTTTTCCCAGGAAACCGGAAATGATGGCGGCAATAATCAGGATCACCACCATGGTTTCCATAAACTGGCCGAGCAGCATCTTCCAGGCTTGTTTCTTTACCTTTTCTTCCAGCTCATTGGGCCCGTATTCCTCTAGCCTGGACCGGGCCTCGTTTGCCGACAAACCATCCTTAATCGATGTGTTTAACTTATGAAGTACTTCTTCAGTGGTGGCGGTGTGGATGTTCTCGAAGAGGCGCATGTTGGGAAATTGGGTAACAAGATCACAATTTACTTTCGTAATGCACAAGACCTTATAAAGTTTCCGATTAACTAAACCCAGGTTTAGCTAGTATAAAAAACCAAAAGCCCACAACGGTATGCGGTTAAGGTAGGCCTCTTCGATTTCATCTAATGCCAAAAATGCGTTTTTTACTTTTTTGATTTGTCTGTCATCTTTTGACTTCCCCCCAACCTCAAGTGTCCATTTCTTATCTACAAAAAAGTCGCCTTCTTTTGATAGTGAAACATGGCGCTTCGCATTGCGAAGTTGATTCAATAAAAATGTTTCCCGAAGGGCGCCTTTGTCTGGTTCATCTTTAAGCGCGTAGCTAAGGTTTGTGTTTTCTAAATAGACCTTATCAGGCTTCTGCAATACAGCCACACCCTTGGAGGCCTGGTGAATCAGATTTAACATTCGGGCTCGCTCCAGATGAATGAGGAACAGGTTTACCGAATCGCGCCCCATTTTCATTTTCCCTGCAAGTGCCGATATGTTTGGTGTAAATGGAACTGACTCGGCCACTACGCCAAGTAGTTTTTTGATTTGTATAATATTTCCTGCCGAATAACCTTCAATACTGGCAAGGTCTGATTCAAGTACCGTATTGATTACCTGCCCAAGCTTGATGAAGAAACTGCTCTCCTCTTCCCTTTCGCTGAATGGAAAATATCCAACCTTAAGATAGTGACGGAACAGAGGCAAAGGTTTCCAGCTTTTCGGAAATTGATGAACTGCTTCAGCAGGATGTGTAAGAAGATCCTGAATGCTATACGGAACGAGTGATGATTGTTTTGTAAAATTTAAATATTCACGAAAGGACAAGCCCGGCAACTCGTATGTTAGTACACGCCTGCTTAGATCAGCTTCTCCCTTTTGTATATCAAGTGCTGAGGAGGCCGTGAAGATAACGTGCATGGATGGAAAGCCATCATAAATATTCTTTAGCTCATTCGACCAATTCGGGTATTTGTGAATCTCATCAATGAGCAGCACACGGCCACCTTCTTTATCGAATCTGTCGGCCAGATCAAGTAGTGTATGATCATAGAACCAGGGATGATCAGCAGAAACGTATAAGCCTTTCTCGTTCAGGTTGTATTTAAGGTGTTGAAGCAAAAGAGTTGTTTTACCTGTACCCCGCAAGCCGCGAATGCCCAACATGCGTTGTTTCCAATTGATTTGTGAAAATAGGAAGCGGGTGAAATCACGTGACATGGACTTCAGGAGGTTGGCCTGAAAAGTATATAACCGGTCTAACTGCATTTGACTTAAATTCAAGTCAAAATTATTTATAAATTGACTTGAAATCAAGTCAACTGTGAATTGGTTTTGACTTATTTAAAAAGGATTCGAAAGGAAAGCCATGCATCATCTTGATCTTTTGTTGCACCGGTGTGTCGGTTAACGGTTGTAGCGGGCTGAGCAGCCGCAGTCGACACGATTTGTTTTTGTGTTATTAACCCAGCGCTGCGCTCCGGGTTTCACATTTAATCCCTTCGTGATTAGAAAGGTTTGTGATGCTTGATTTAGTGAGCTACGTTTAAACAGAAAAATTTTCCAGGCTATACAACTTTTTCTTCATCCTGGTAGTCTATTGAGCACGAACACTCATGAAAACCCTTAGTTTACGCAAAGTCCTGTTTTTGGCTATCGGTATTATGGTGGCGGTAATGATCCTGCTTACCACCAGTGTATTTGGGATAACGCTATAGCCCCTCACTTCTTACCTCGTTAATCAAGCATTACCCGGTACAATTCATTCAAGGCTTCTTCGGCTTTCTTGTGCAACGGACTGTCGGTTACCGTGCCCAGGTTAATGCCTGCAAAGAAATACAACTCCTTTTCAGGGAAATAATAGAGCTGGCAGCCTGCTCCAATACCTCCGCCACTATGCCCCCAGGCCACGTGGCCGCCCAAAGAGGCGTGATCGAGCCCGAGTCCATATTCTGGTTTTCCATTACGTCCATTCACCCATCGTTTCATCAGCTCCAGCGTTGCGGGCTTCAGGAGTTTTCCTTCCATAAGTCCTTTGAGAAATTTTACGGCATCCTGAGCGGTAGCCACAATGCCGTCATCTCCAATCAGGCATTTCACATTGTTGCGTTGCAAGTCTGAAACGTTTTCGAGAATGCTGTTGCTGTGCCGGTCCCAATACGTATGTGTAAGGTTAGAGTAATCCAGATAGTTGGGCTCATTTCGGTAAAAGGTCTGATGCAAATCAAGCGGCTCCAAAATGTTTTCAGAGATGAAGGCTGCATGATCTCCCGTAATCGCATCTGCAATCAGCGCAAGCAAAACATAATTTGTGTTGCGATATACGTAACGACTGCCAGGCTCAAATTCAAGTGGTTTGTTTTTTATGTATTTCAGGTAGTCTTCTGGTGTGAATGGAAAATCGGGTTGTTGAAGTAGTTTGGTTACGTACGCTGGAACCGAATTATACTCAGCAATACCTGAAGTATGGTTGAGTAACATGTGCACAGTAATCTTTTCGGCATTGGGAATGTAGCGCGAATATTTTTCAGGCAGGTATGATGTGATGGGTTTGTCCAGCTCAAGCTTTTCTTGCTCGTATAATTTCAAAATGGCAGCAGCCATATACGTTTTGGAAATGCTTTGCAAATATTGAAGGTGGCACGATTGCATAGGCAATAGGCTTTCAATGCTGGCCAAACCGATTGATTTTTCCCACCAGCCATCAGAAGAGTACATCGCAAACGAAACCCCGGGCACACCGGCCTGTATAAGGTTGTTGAGTGCGTGATTAATGGCATCAGCGCGTGAGAAAGATTTATTTTCCGAAACATCTGTTGTGCAAGTGCTAACCGCAACGGTTGATCGCTGAACGGCACATGCAGTAAGCAACATCAATGCGAGAATGGTTTGAAGGAGTGTCTTCATCATTTTTCTTTTCTTCATCATGGTTTCTGGTGCGCTCTTATGCCTGTCTGCAGGATTGTTTCCGGCACTACTGGTAAACTGGTGTTGTATCCTGTAACCAACATGAATTGATACGTAACAAAAGGTGAAAGAATCGAATTGTTTGTAACGGTATTATAACCAACGGAAACACCCACAGGCAATGCAAGCATGCTTCTTCCTCTATGCCCAACAGATTCCCACTTTCCATTAACAAGCTTCCAGGATTGTGCTGGTCTCGATGACAGTAGATAACCTGCACCGGCTTTAAGTTCGGTGTATACATCATCTGAAAGAGAAGGCCTCCAACCCGTTTGCACATGCGGCATAATACCATTGCCAATATGTTTGTTATGATACCACAGTATGCCAACCTGTGTAACCCAGGTGTGTTTTTTATTGTGACTAACCTCCGTGCCTATACCGATACCCACATTTCTAACATTGGCTTTCAGATTTTTAAACGGAAGCGAAAAGGCATGAAACTGAACCGTAACGATGATGGGAAAATCAGTATAGCGCGCAGATGTTTCTTGTGCGGTAGCCGTGAGTGCAAGCAGGCAGCCAAGTAATGCAGAAGCAAAGTGGATTTTCATAGAAAATTTTATGCAATGTTACGCGGCAAAAGGCCGTTGGAGCAGGTATTTTAAGGATTTCGGGCCGAAGTGTGGCATCTTTCCGGCTGAAGTGAAGCTAGGTAGCCCGAAACCACTGCTTAAATGCAGGCGCTTTCAACCGGCTCACGGTAATATCTTCAGGAAAATTTTCAATACCCTTCAGTGTTACCAGCAGCTTTCCATTTTCTGCACGCTTGTATCCTGAAATGAAATTTTGGTGAACAATGTACTGACGGTTTAACCGAAAGAACAGCGATTGTGGCAGGTTGCCCTCAAGCTTGTCGAGCGATTGATCATAGTAATATTTCTTACCCGACACCGTACAAACGGCAACGTATTCATTATCTACAAAGAAGCCGGCAATTTCATCGAATGACAGGCGCACATCCTGTTTACCCTGGCGCACCATTAGCCCTTCACTTTTCAAGCGAACTTCACGCTGTAATTCAGTCTCCGAGCTTCTCCATTTGTTATGCAGGTATAGCCCAATGTAAATTCCATTCACTACAAAAAACCAAATGCTGATAATGACCAGATCAACGGTATAAAAGCTAAGTGGAGCTGGTCGGCCACGCGCTATCCAACTTACCAGTTCTGTGGTAAGACTGATAATCACCAACCCGATGATGATGGTGCAAAGGAGTTGAATTAAAATTCGCTTACCTGGTTGTTGTTCAATCGGTAATTTTCTGTCGAGAAAAAAGATGAAATAGCGTACACCGCCAATGGCGAGATAACCTTGAACGGTATCAATGGTGAATGTGAGCAGTAAAAAACCACTAAACTGAATGTTGGTATAGGTGAGGTAGTAATTGATGCCCGCGATAAACGGGATCAAGACAAGAAAGATAAGAATGTCGGGATGATATGGATTGGAATGTTTTAAAGAAGGCATTACAGGCAATTTCAAATACAAGTTAATGAAAACTGATTTTTCAGCACTTGATTTTACCAGGCAACGCTATGTTATTCATAGAATGTTAAAATTTTTCTGAACCTTTGTTCATCGGCAACGTATAGATACACCCCAACAACTGTAACTATGGCTATGTGCGAAAACATGAGTGACCTGGAATTTGCAGAAAGTTTTGCAGCCGGTGCATTAAATCCATCCGACTTTGACCATAAAGCGCATTTGCGGTTGGCATGGATTCATATCTCTCAATATGGAGTAGAAAAAGCCATTGCTGCCATCTGCGACCAGATTAGGGCTTTTGCAGCGGCTAACGGTGCTAAGGATAAGTACAACAAAACTGTTACGGTTGCTGCTATACGGGCGGTATATCACTTTATGCTGAGATCAAATACTACAGATTTTGAATCGTTCATACAGGAAAATCCCAGGTTGATGTACAACTTTAAAGAGCTACTCAACCATCATTACAGCACAAACATCTTCACCTCTGCATTAGCAAAGCGTGAATATCTTCAGCCTGAGCTATTGCCTTTCGATTAGTATGGATTAATACCTCCAGCTTTTTAAATCTGCTCCCTTGGGTGCACCTTTTTCAATACGCTTTAAAATTCTAGGCAGGTACATGGTGTTGTAGCGCAGTCGCGAAATGTAATTCGGGTTGTTGTGATCGCCATTCCAGCAATGTTCAGCACGGTCACCATAATCAACTTCGCCACCATAGAATGGATTTTTGGTTTTCTTTAAAAATTCTTCCATTAAGTAAACCGCATTGTTGAGGTAGTAATTATCCATATCGCCACAGTAGATGTGAATCTTACCTTCGAGTTTTGGTCCGAGGGTGTCCCAGTCGCGTTCAAGGATGTAGCGCAAGTCGTAATTTTCTTTCCAGTATTCTGCCACGCTGTGATCAATCTCTCCGGTTACTTTGTCCCACAATCGTTTCGGGTAACCGTCTTCATCTTGTGGAGAGTACACCGCTTCCCAAATGTCCCACTGCTGACCTGATCTTGATTTTGTACCCAGTGCAAGCTCGCGGTGATTCATTTCGCGTAACGTAGCGGTAAGCTGGCCGAGATAATTACGGTAGCCGGGTCTTTCAGTTTTTTTAAAATCACTTTCGTAGTAGTAAGCGTTTTTGTCTTTATAAATATCCACCAGGCAATACGCACGAAAATCTATCGGATCAGGACATGCCGCAAAGCATCCGTTGAATTCATCCGGGTAAAACATTTGCACAGCCAATGCCTCCCAACCACCGGTGGAACCACCATACGTGAAGCGGGCCCACCCCTGGCCAATGCCACGGAATTGCTTTTCAATTTCCGGAAGCAGCTCATACATGATGGCATCCCCGTAAGGACCTTGCGAAGCGGAGTTCACTGCATAGGAATCATCATAGTATGGAGTAGGATGTTGTATTTCAATCACAAGAAAGCGTGGAAAATTTTTGCTCGTCCATTGTTTGTAAAAGTTGTAGGCTTCCTGTGCCTGAATTTTTTTGTATCCGTAAATATTAAACCGGCCTATGTAATCGGTGGTGTCCATGTTCGGGCCGGGTGGTGTTTCACTAAAGCCTCCGAAATCGGAAGGAAAGTGCCCGTGATAAATCATGAGTGGATAGCGCGCTTCCGGATGATCATCAAAGCCTTCAGGCACCAGCACGTGTGCACCGAGGTACATCGGCCTTCCCCAAAACTCCGTAAGTTTTTCGCTTTGAATTTTTATATGGCGAATGTACTTCGTGTCTTTTGGTTCGGTAACGTGCGGTATTTTCATGTCCATTACCACATCAATGATTTCTGATTTTGTTGGATCAACTGAAATTTTTACCGGAGCATTGTAAAAATTACCGGGCTTGCTGTTCCATTGTTGTCCTTCACCTTGGTCGGGCGGAAGTTTTACCGTGTGTCCGGTTTTCAGGTTAAAGGTTTCATAACGGTTGAGCAACGCCTGCACATAGTAATCGCCAGCAGGTACATCGTTAAGCGATTGAATCGGGTAACCAAAAGCATCACCATCAACAATAATTTTGTCGCCCGGTTTCATGCCCGCTACATCCACACCAAAAACTAATTGCGTTGAAGGGCCATCCACAATCTGATTGCGGGGTTCGGCTTTTGCATTGTTCGACAACATCAGCAAAAGCCTGCCGTCCTGTGCCTGGTCGCTAAGTTCCTGGGTAAAACTGATGGAAAATTTTAAACGGTTGGTTTGCGGTGAATCGGTGGTGCATTGCGATAGACTGAGCACAACCAGAAGCAGGAACAGCGATTTGGTTCTCATAGGGATAGTAATTCATTGATCGGATGCTTAAGATAGAGCACTGCCGGAACATAGCAAAGCAGTATTTTTTGAAGGATTTTGAAGCAATTTTAGCCAGTTTGGCGCTGCCTCAAATGATTTCTTTATTATATATTGCATGCTATAATCTACCGTTCCCGCTATGACCATTCACCTCATCGAAGACGATGATATTTATGCCGAGTTTATTAAACGGTCGTTAAGTCAGGATGCTACGCATACGGTTATTACTTTCCGCTCGGCTGAGGATTGCCTGGCCGCCCTGAATGGTGGCCCAATGCCCGATGCCTTTATTGTAGACTATAAACTTCCTGGTAAAACAGGCATCGACTTTTATGATGAGGTAAAGGATAAACTAAAGGAAGAACAGCATCTTATTATGATGAGCGCTATTGATGACGGCAACATGGTGTTGAGTTTTATCCGCAAAGGCGTTCGCGATTATGTGATAAAGGATGACACCGTGGTTGAATCATTGAGGGCCATTCTGGACGGCCAGGATGAAGACTACTATCTGTTCAACTAAGCCTGTAGCGTTGCGGGCACCTCAAGCCTGAAGGTGCTGCCAAAACCTTCGCGGTTAATACACGAAACGTTACCACCGATTTTTTCGATCATGGATTTGGCGATAAAAAGACCGAGGCCAGTTGAACTTTCTCCCCCGGTGGGGCGTGCCGTAAACTTTTGAAACTTTTCGAACATACGGGGTAATTCCTCCGCCTTAAAGCCATGGGCTTCATCTTCAATTTCAATAACAATCTTTGCATGTTGATTTGCCTGAGCACGCACCCAAACTTTTTTTCCGGGAAATGAAAATTTCAATGCGTTTGAAAGCAGTGTATCCATAGCCCGCTGAAGGCAGTGCTTGTGAGTATGAAGGGCGGCACTTTCACTTTCGGTAATTATTGTGATTTCCTTTTTTGATGCCACGTTAAGAAAACCGGTGACTACCTGTTGTACAAAGGGCTGCAGTTGGAAGGGCTCGGCAAAAAGCACAAGAGAATTTCGCTCAATCGTTCGGTAATCCACCAAGTTGCGGATCATATCCAGGCCATCGGCCACAACAATGTGCATCTTCTCCAGGAAATTCTTTTGTTCGCCCGTGAGGTTCGATGGATCCATCTGCAGCAACTGAATCAGTGCATAGAGTCGGTTGAGCGGTGACTTGATGTCATGCGAAACAATGCTAATCAGTTTTTCCTTCTCTCCCTTCAGGGTTTCAATCTGCCGGAGCAAATCAACAGGGTCAAGCAAAGAATGATGTTCAGGTGCTTCCATGGGTGAAAAGAAAGTTAATAACTTCCCGAGACTCTGCATCAGAGCCTGATGCGTATTTCTTCTTTATGGTTAACGGGCACTGAAAAGGGCACGCCTTTGTATTGAAGCTTTATGCTGCCCTTGTATTGAATTTGAAACTTTTTGCCACCAATCACAGCAAATACAGCATCCATCAACCCAATTTCCTTCATGTTCAACTTTACTTCCAATGGCACCGTAAATTCCGACTGAGCAGGAACTTTCAATTTCATTTGCTGATCAATTACGGCAGCCTTTTTCCCATCCACAAAAACCTCCATGTCGATCTTCTTCACCGTCATGCGGATTTTGTTGGGGTTATAAAGAATGGCGTTGGCTTTCAGTAGCGGCTCAGAAGTGGCATCAACAATGACATCTTTAATCTGGCGTAATTGAACGTCTTCCTTAGGCTTGCACGAAAATACCATCAACAGCAGCAATACAATAATACCACTACTCAATCCGAACCTCGCACAACGCACCTCGTAACCCGTACCTCGCATCCCGAACCGCGCACCCCGTACCCCGCTCCCCGACTTTATCTTGCAATTTTTTACCATAACCGTAAGTATAGATAATCTCTTTCTAATTTTACTCCATGAACAAACACTTTGATGCCGTTGCTGACGGATTGGCGGAACATGGATACGCAGTTGTTGATCAATTTTTAAGCCAACATGAGGTGGAGGCCATGCTGCTGTCGGATGAAATTAAAGATTATGATCGGTTTAAGAAGGCTGGCATCGGCAACAGCCAATCGGTGCAGATTCAAGAGGGCATCCGCGGGGATTACATTCAATGGCTTGATAAGGGAAGTGCTTCACAGTCGATAAAAGTTTACCTGGATAAACTGGAGGCGTTGATGAGGTTTATGAATGAAACGCTGTTTTTAAGTCTGAAAGATTTTGAAGTACATGTGGCCCGCTATCCCGTGAGTACATTTTATAAACGTCACCTCGATCAGTTCCGTCAGGATGACCACCGGAAACTTTCTGTAATTGTTTACCTGAATACCGATTGGAAGGAAGAAGATGGAGGGCAGTTGCGGATTTATTTACCCGAAGGATCAAAAGATGTTTATCCGCTGGCGGGACGTTTAGTTTGCTTTCGCTCCGATCTGTTGGAGCATGAAGTGTTGCCGGCAACACGCGAACGGTTAAGCATTACCGGATGGATGCTGGATCGGTTGGCGGAGTTGAAGCACTTGTGATTAACGTTTGCTGATTTTGTTTCCGCTCACTGCACGTTGATGTGTGCATTTGAATCGCGACACTTCACTTGGTCGCTTGGCTGTGTGCTTGGTATTTCTCCTCTGAACGCGCTTGCGCCATAAACGCCAACTGGTGGGCTTTAAATTTTTGCGCATCAGGTCAATAACATCCTTTTCATTCAGCCCGAATTGGTATTCAATAGCTTCGAATGGGGTACGGTCTTCCCACGCCATTTCAATAATACGGTTCACCTCTTCTGCTGACAGCATAATGATTAAACATCGGGCATCTTCAAAAGTTATTGAGCTTTACGCGTTTCGTATTTATCAATTACCCATAGGCGAATCAATCTTTGATCTGAAAAAATTCAGGACGCATGTCTTCCCATTCGGTTGCCTCCTGATATGCGCGGGCCATTAACAGCGGAGCCGCCTCGCCATAGAGCTTGCCCAGAAATGAAATACTGGTTGGCGAACCATTCGCGTTAAAACCAATGGGCACTACTACACACGGATGCCCTGTAAGATTAGTAGTGAGCAATTGTGTGCCGCCAAAACTCGGACTGATGATCACATCGAAATCTTTGGTGGCCTGATGATAGGCCTCAATGAGCTGTTGCCGCATGCGCGAAGCATTGATATACTCAACGGCCGGAATAAAACGAGCTGTGCGAAATGTATTCGGCCATGCCCAGCGAAGCTGATTGGAAAGCAGACTGTCTTTGTTGGAGCGGGTAAGTTCATCGAAGGCGGCAGCAGCTTCGGCCGTAAGCATTAACCGGATGGAGACTACCGGGATGGAGGAAGGAAGGTTCACTTCAGTAAGCTCAACACCCATAGCGCGAATGGTTTCCAGCACCTTTTGATCATTTTCTTTATCCGGATAAGGAGCATCAAAAAGTGACTTGACGTATCCAACCCTTAATTTTTTAACATCCGTTTTCGCACCATAGTTAAACACTGTCGATCGTGTGCTTTTGTCCAATGCATCTTCACCGCGAATAACGTCATACACCAGCGCAGCATCAAATGCACTTCGGCAAATCGGACCGATTTTATCCATGCTCCAGCTTAAGGCCATAGCGCCATGCCGGCTTACAGCGCCAAAGGTTGGCCGCAAACCACTGGCACCGCAGCGTGTGGAGGGTGAGACAATGGAACCCAGCGTTTCCGTACCAATGGAGAAGGCAACAAGTCCGGCTACGGTTGCCGAAGCACTTCCTGCAGATGATCCGCTTGATCCTTGCGTGAGGTTCCATGGATTTTTAGTAACGCCACCAAACCAGATGTCGCCCAACGCCAAAGCACCCATCGATAACTTGGCTATTAATACAGCTCCAGCTTCATCCAGTTTTTTTACTACCGTTGCAGTCGTGTTGATTTGCTGGTCAACGTAAGGCTCAGCGCCCCACGTAGTATTAGTCCCTTCAACCGCCAACAAATCTTTTATGCCATACGGTATGCCGTGCAGTGGTCCGCGGTACTTTCCCTTCGCAATTTCTTCATCGGCCTTGCGAGCCTGCACAAGGGCTCGTTCTTCCAATACGGTTACAATACATTTCAGCGTATCGCCATATTTTTTGATGCGGTTCAGGTACAGTTGTGTGAGTTCGGTGGAGGTAATTTTTTTTGATTTGATCAGCACAGCAAGTTTGTACACCGGATAGAAAACAAGTTCTTCCCGATTGTCAGGGAGCTTCACTTCTTTAGGCAATCCCCAATCAATCGGTTTCTGAATCAATTCTTTTTTAAATCCGGTTGGAACCGGATCGAACCACAACGACATGGGCACCTGGTTTTCAAGCGTATGCTTGTGAATTATTTGGATGAACCGCTGATAATCGCTTAAACCCTGAAGCAAGGAGTCGCGTTCAGGTTGCGTGAATGATAAATCATAAAAGGGTTCAATCGATGCCGTTGGATATTCACGCTGTGCAACAACGGATTTGAAACACAAAAGCCAGAGAAGAATAATCAAAACATTGTACCTTGTCATCGCATTTAGTAGTTGTTACAGTCGAAGATATGAAGGAATTTTTTGAGAAGTGGTATGCCTACAACACATGGGCCAATACCAGGGTTTTAAAGGCATTGCAGGCACAAAGCGTAACCGATGAAAAAATACTTTCATTGATGAGCCACGTACTGGTGGCGCAATTTTTATGGCTTCATCGCATTTCAGGTTGGCCCAAGCCCGACTATGAACTATGGCAAACCTATCCGCTTGAAAAACTTGTATCCATGAGTGAAGAAGTTTCAGCAAAGTGGATGAACTTCGTTGCCGGACGTGATGCATTTGATGCCGTGTTAAAGTATTCGAACTATACCGGTCTGCCGTTTGAAAATAAAGTAGAACAAATTATGATTCACCTGGTTAATCATGCCAGTTACCACCGTGGTCAAATTGCGTTGCTGATGCGTGAAAAAGGTTTTGAGCCGGTGAATACCGATTACATTACTTACGACCGTGTGATTTCCGGACAGCTTAAAGATTAGCGCGTAAACCATTAATTTCAGGTTATCAACATTAAACCCCTTTCAACAATGAAGCAACAACTTGCAGTATGGATGATGTGTTTAACGTTCATTAGCGTTTGGGCACAAGACGATGGCATAACCATTTGCCATACACCGGCAACTGAAAAGTTTGCCTTGTTTGCATCCAATAAAGATTTTAACATGGCACATACTGATCCCCTTCCGTACACACACCAGAGTGAAAGCGGAAAAATGATCACGTTCAAAACCCCCGATGGAAAAGAAGCCAACGCGTATTTGCTGAAAGCGAAAAGCAAAACCAACAATTGGATTTTAGTCTTCCAGGAATGGTGGGGATTGAATGATCATATTAAGCGTGAAGCTGAGCAATTGTTTACCGACCTGGGTAATGTAAATGTACTGGCACTTGATATGTACGATGGCAAAGTAACCGACAAACGTGAAGAAGCGGGCCAACTTATGGGGGGCTTTAAACAAGAGCGCGGCAATGCTATTGTGCAAGGCGCACTGAACTATGCGGGTAAGGATGCAAAAATCGGTACGGTAGGTTGGTGCTTTGGGGGTGGACAAGCCTTACAGGCTGCGCTAACAGTCGGCAAGCAAGCAGCTGCTGCTGTAATGTATTATGGAATGCCCGAAGAAAATGTTGACCGGTTGAAAGCCTTGAACTGCGATGTGCTGAACATTTGGCCAACACAGGATCAATGGATCAACAAAGCGGTGATGGATAAATTTGAGGCGAACATGAAAGCGGCAGGCAAAAATTTAACGATTAAAGCTTATGAGGCAGATCATGCTTTTGCCAACCCCAGCAATCCCAAATACAACACCGAGTTTACGGCCGATGCACACAAAAATACCGTTGAGTTTTTCAAAGCACGGTTGAAGTAATCAATTTTATTGAAGCATCAAGAGCCTTGGTAAGGTATTGCCAGGCTTTTTTGTTGTATTCTTTAAAATCGGCTTCATATCCAATTACGGACTCACCAGGTTGATCGACACATTGAAGTACATGGCATTGGTGAGGCTGTTTTCAAATAGGTAGGGTTGTTCACCAAAAAATCCCCGGAAGAAATCTCCTTCATCTACATTGAAGTTCCAGTTGTAGCGTAAGCCGGCCTGTGCGCTTATCCAGATAAAATCCTTAAGCGAGCGTTCAAAAGTAAACCGGATGCGAAGTTCACTTCTACGGAGTTCTGGATTTTTAACGCCTTCAATTCCTTCGATGTTGCTGAGCCTGTAGCTTTGTCCTTCCAGTTCGTAGCCGAAGAAAGCCAGTGTTCTTGGATTGAAATTTCTTCGCAACTGAGCCCGCACAGGTAAAGCGGATTCAATGCCCCACTTGCGAGAAGGGAAAGTGTAATTGTAGAGCATGATGGGCACATAATTCACTTCACCGATGCGGTATGTACGTGACATTCCGAACCCGTAAAAAAGGCGATCGTGCTTTTTCCAGCCATAAATTGCAGCACCGGAATACCTCAGGTAGGAAAGTGGCTCAAAATCGGGTAAGAAGTAATCACCATTCAAATCAGCCTGTGCTTGTATGATAAAATATTGGTTTTCATTGAGGGGCTTGAAGAAAGTTGCCATCAATCCTGCGGTGCGCAAGCCGCGTGTGTCGAGAGTACTTACAAACGGGTTGTTAGAAAATTGTGCCATGGAGTAGTGTGCTTCCCAATACGAATACCCGATGTTCAGCAGCATATTCGTTTTAGAAATTACCGGCACGTTACCGTTTAAACGAATGCCGGAGACCTGATTAACACGAACGGTGGTAGCGGGAATGGTACCCCATGCACCAACCGTCATATCGTGCGAGCCCTGGAAATCATACCCAATGGAAATAAGTTTGTTCGGACTTTGATCAAGAACTTTATTGGTGCAGAATCGCTTGGCGCCATCGGCCAGTTCAGCATCCGCATACATGCTGAAGTCTTCTTCTTCATCGTCAGGTTCGGGCTCCTGCGCAAACGCAGGGAGGGTAATAAGGCCAATAAAGAAGAAAAGAAGTAAACGCTTTATCAGGTTAGCCATGGCTTTTTCTGATCAGCTCTTTTTAACAACAACGCGCTTCCAAACATCGGTACGGCCAAACAAGCTTACGCCAATGTATCCACGAACGTCCAGTGTGTTATTGTCCGTCATCGTAATGGTACATGAATAAGTGCTGCCATTTTCCGGATCGTAAATGGTGCCGTTATCCCATTTTTTATTGCCAGCAAACTCAAACCCTTTCAACATACTGTAACCCAGTAGGGGCTTCACGCGCAGGTTAGCATCAGGATTATTCTTGTCCACTTTGGGCTTTCCGTTTTCATCGTTGGGTTCGCGTAGCCAAACAATGCGACCAACATATTTATCTCCTGACTTATCAATTTTTACCCTTGCTTTACCACTGCCGGTTTCCCAAACTCCGAGAATGGCATCCGCATCAGCCTGTGCAAACAGATTCAGGCCGGTAAACAGAATCATTAAAAACAGCACAGATTTTTTCATAGCAGGTATGGTTTATACAAGTAACACATTGAAGTGATTCAGGTTTAGTTGCGCGAAAATAATGCAAGAGGGTAACATGAATCAACATTGCCTATAGCTGCATGCGTTGTGCTGGAGGAACTTGTGGAATTCCTTTTGAGATAATCAGGTAAAGTTCTGGCAAAAACATAGCCAGAACCTTAAAGTCCTTGAAGGCCACTCAACATTAAAATTTTTTAATGTGCGATTTTTTTTCGCAGCAAGATGTTGAAGTTTAATTTGTTTGCCGAATTAATACTGCTCCAGCATGTACTTGATCACATCGGTAGTGGTAACAATACCTGCTAGTTTGCTGTCATCATCGTCTGCCACAACGGGCAGGGCGTGAAACTCCTCAGCTGAAAGTATTTCAGCAACTTCTTTTATGGTGTCGGATTCTCTTACCGCACGCGGTTTGTGCGACATCACCTGGCCAATGTTGAGCATATCAAACACAGCATCATCAACATCGCCTTCTCCGGCAAATAGTCCGCTGAAGGTTAGCCTATTAACATCAGTTTTACTAAGCATACCCACGAGTTGTGTGCCATGCACTACCGGTAAATGTCGAATATGATGTTTGCGGATGAGTTTATTGGCGTTGATCAGGGTGTCGTCTAACTGCACAGCCACAACATTTTTAGTCATTATGGTACTTACGGGTTCTCGCTTTTTCATGGCTCTCTGATTTAGTATCTCAAAGTACCACGACATCCTATCAAAGCGCCTGATGAATATCAGCTAGTAATTATGATCTTCATCACTCCCAAACTACTTTTCCTTCGCTATGATACCACTTAGGATAGTTGGGCAAATGGATTTTTTCTACTTCGTTACGTTTAACTTTTAGCGTAGGGGTCAGTAAATTATTTTCAACAGACCAATCATCCCTCATAATAATGGCCTTTTCCACATGCTCGTGCGATTCCAGCTCGGGATTAATTTCATCAAGCGTCTTACTGATGCTTTGAATAAGATGTTCTTTCGTTTTGGTTTTCCCACTGGCCGACAGCACAGTAAGCGCTATGGGCTGAGGAACACCCATGCCAACTACACACACCTGTTCTATATCCGGGTTACTGAGTAGTTTCATTTCAATGGGAGCCGGGGCAATGTATTTTCCCTTGTCGGTTTTGAACAAGTCTTTAACTCTTCCGGTAATGGTTAAAAAACCATCCTTCGAAATTTCTCCCTGGTCACCGGTTTTCAAATAGCCCTCTTCATCAAAGAGTTCTTTGGTCATTTCCGGTTCCTTATAATAGCCGAGAGTAAGCCCCGGGCACTTCACACGGATTTCCCCATTGTCGGCAATCTTTACCGACAAGCCTTTTAAGGGTAATCCTACCGTACCATGCCGGTTGTTATCGATGCGGTTGAAGTGCGCATAAATGCAATCTTCCGTCATGCCATACGCCTGCAAAATCTGTACACCAATGGAATCATACCATTTAAGTAAATCAACAGAAATGGGAGCCGCTCCGCTGAAGATGTGCTTCGCTCGCGAAAGGCCGAGGCCTTTTTTGATTTTGTTTTTGATGAGCGTGCTCACCAGCGGAATCGCTAAAAGTGTATTGAGTTTTTTCTGTGGAAGTTTTTCCAGGATTTTTTCATTGAATTTTGCCCAGATGCGAGGCACCGCAAAAAAATGAGTGGGTTGTGTGTCGGCCAGGTTTTTCGGGAATGTTTCAAGTGTTTCCGGAAAAGAAAAGTTTCCTCCCTGGTAAAGGCCCATCAATTCAATGCCCAACCGTTCGGCAATATGACTCAGGGGTAGATAGGAAAACAACGTTGGATGTTTTTGAATGCCCAACTCACCGATGGCATTTGTTAGCGTGCTATCGAAATTGGCAACGCTGTGCATAACACCTTTTGGCTTGCCAGTAGTACCCGAGGTATACATGATGGTCAGCAAATCATTGCTTTCCCATGTGTGTGGTGTTGACAGTGGTTCAAATTGCTTTACCCATTGTTCCCAGGTGTGATCTTCATCAATGCCGTACGCGGAAACACCAAGCTTAACCACATTGGCCGGTATACCTTGTCGTTGCGGACTGTAATCATCCAGTTTGCCAATAATGATCAGTTTGGCTTCGCTGTGTTCCAGAATCTGATGAATGGTGGAGGCGGTAATCGTTGCATATAGGGGCACCGAAACATAACCGGCCATCATAATGGCCAGATCGGCCATGATCCAATGGGCACAGTTTTTTGAAAGTAAGGCCACTTTGCTTCCGTGAGGGAAGCCTAAGGAGCGAATACCATTGGCAATACGCCTGATTTCATCTCCGGCTTGTTGGTACGTCCAGGTTTTCCACTGGCCATTAAACGGCTGACGAAGAAACAACTGTTGCGGGATTTCTTTCTCCCACTTCAGAAATTGACTTAACGGAGATGAGCTCATGTTTTTGGTTGTTTAGGCTTGACTATTTACTCAGAAAAGAGTGAAAATAAAAGTCCTTCTTTTCTACCTTCGCCACATGAGCGAACCTGCGAAGAAACTTTTTTTATTGGATGCCTACGCGCTGATTTACCGAGCCCATTTTGCCTTTACAAAAACCCCCCGCATTAATTCAAAGGGACACAACACCTCTGTACCGTTTGGGTTTACCAACACCTTACTGGAAGTTCTACAAAAACAAAAGCCCACCCACATTGGTGTGGCATTCGATACCTCAGCACCAACCTTTCGCGATGAAATTTTTGAGGCCTATAAAGCCACCCGTCAGGAAACACCGGAAGACATTCGCTATGGTGTGCCCAAGGTGAAGGAGATTCTTAAGGCCTTTAATATTCCTGTATTGGAAATGGATGGCTATGAAGCCGATGATATTATCGGTACGCTGGCCCAGCAGGCAGAGAAAAAAGGATTTGAGGTTTACATGATGACACCCGATAAAGATTTCGGGCAGTTGGTTACTGAAAACATAAAACTTTACAAACCTGCGTACATGGGAAATGCTGTGGATGTGATGGGCCCGCAGGAAGTTTGTGCACGCTGGGATATTGAAGATATAAGTCAGGTGATTGAAATGCTTGGCCTGCAGGGCGATGCTTCCGATAACATTCCGGGTATACCCGGTTTCGGACCGAAGACAGCCGCAGCATTACTTAAAAAGTATAAAACGATTGAAGGTATTATCGAACATGCTTCCGAGCTGAAAGGAAAGCAAAAAGAATTGGTAGAGCAGTATGGTGAGCAGGCATTGCTATCGAAAAAGCTGGCCACCATCATCACCGATGTTCCCGTAAAGTTCGATGAGGCAGCGCTCGAATACACCGGCCCCGATGAAGCTGCACTGAAACCGATCTTTCAGGAGTTGGAATTCAAAACCATCCTTAACCGCGTGTTTGGCGATGCGGCCGTGGCTGCGCCTGTTGCCCCAAAGGTTTCACAGCTTTCCATGTTCGGAAACGCAGCAGCGGAGGAAGTGGTAGAAGAAAAGGCAACTTCGGTAACAGGAGAAAACCGTACGTTTGCAAAAGACGCTGTGCAGTATCATTCCCTTACAGCAAAAGAGCAAAAGAATCTTATCCATGATCTGAAAAAAAGCACGGCCTTTGCCTGGACGTTGCAAACCTCAGACGACAAAACTGTAACTGGTCTTGCATTTTCTTTAAAACCAAATGAGGGATTTTTTGTGCCGATTGAAAGCGAGAAACAACTTCAGGAGTTTGCTGATGTTTTTGGTGATTCTTCTAAACTGAAAATTGCTCATAACGTTAAATCTGCTCTTCTTGCTTTCCGCGAACACGGTCTTTCTGTAAGCGGCCCGCTGTTCGACACGATGATTGCACATTACCTGATGGAACCCGAATCGGCTCACGATATTCAAACCCTTACGGAATTCTATTTTGATTACCGGGTGATGAAAGACAGTGAAGGTGAACTTTCTGACAGATTATGCGAACATGCCGACTATGCGCTTCAGTTAAAAGGAAGGCTTCAGCCTGAATTGGAAAAGAGGGGTCATTCCAGTCTGATGCGTGATGTGGAAATGCCATTGGTGCAAGTGTTGGCCAGTATGGAGTATGAGGGTGTTACACTGGATGAAGATGTTCTAGCCAAGATGTCGGATGATTTGAAAAAGGACAGTGAAGTTGTACAAAAGGAAATTTTCAAACTGGCCGGACAGGAATTCAACATCAACTCACCAAAACAACTGGGTGAAATTTTATTTGAAAAAATGAAACTGGGCGATAAACCCAAGAAAACAAAAACCGGTCAGTATGCCACGGGCGAAGATGTGCTTAACAAACTAGCCGGTGAAAGTGAGATCGTTAAAAAAATTCTTGATTACCGCGAATACGAAAAACTTCGCTCCACCTATGTGGATGCCCTGCCAAAACTCATCGACAAGCGGGATGGAAGGATCCATACCGACTATCGTCAGGCTGTAGCAGCCACGGGTCGGTTAAGTTCCAACAACCCAAACCTGCAGAACATACCCATCCGTACGGAAAAAGGAAGACAGATTCGAAAAGCATTTATCCCCCGCGATAAGAATTTCGTATTTATGTCGGCCGATTACTCACAAATTGAATTGCGCATTGCCGCATCGTTTGCGAAGGATGAGATTATGATTGAGGCCTTTAAAAACAAACGCGACATCCACACCACTACTGCAGCAAAAGTGTTTAAGGTGCCCATTGATCAAGTAACCCCCGACATGAGACGGAAGGCCAAGGAAGTTAACTTTGGAATTCTTTATGGAAGCACAGCCTTTGGCCTATCGCAAAACCTGAACATCTCACGTTCGGAAGCTGCTGAAATTATCAGTTCTTATTTCTCGGAGTTTCCGGCCATCAAACGCTACATGGATAATTCCATTCTGGAAGCACGTGAAAAGGAATACGTGGAAACTATTTTGGGCAGACGCAGGTATTTGCGCGACATCAACTCCCGTAACATTACCACGCGTGGATTCGCTGAGCGCAACGCCATCAATGCGCCTATCCAGGGAAGTGCTGCGGATATTATAAAAATTGCGATGGTAAACATTCAACGCTGGATGGAGAAGGAAAATCTGAAATCACGCATGATCATGCAGGTGCATGATGAACTTGTATTTGATGCACACAACGATGAGGTGGATCTGCTCAAAGAAAACATAACCCGATTGATGAAGAGTGCCGTTCACCTGGAAGTGCCTATGGAAGTGGAGGTTGGCGTTGGCAAAAACTGGCTGGAGGCGCATTAGCCGAGACTTAGGTGTCCTACACCTTGAAGGTGTAGGACACCTAAGCAGACCAGAGATCCCGATTAACAATTTGGTAATAACAAACTGTTAATTACAATTAAAATGAAATCCTTGATTGACCATGATTATCTCTAAGGAAACAATCGAACAAGCCCACGAGCGGATTAAACCCTACATCCACCGAACCCCGGTGCTTGGCTCGACTAGCATAAATGAGTACGCTGGGTGCAATATCGTTTTCAAGTGCGAGAATTTTCAGAAGATCGGTGCCTTTAAAGCACGTGGGGCGATGAATGCTGCCCTTTCATTAAGTAAGGAAGATCTGGAAAAAGGCTTGGCTACACATTCTTCCGGAAATCATGCGCAGGCGTTGGCACGTGCGGCACATTTTTTAAAAGTACCTTCTTACATCGTAATGCCTTCCACTGCTCCAGAAATAAAAAAGAGAGGGGTGCGCAACTATGGTGGTGAAATTTTTGAATGCGAGCCAGCCCTGGAGGCACGCGAGACTACGCTGAAGGAAGTAATCGCTAAGACAGGGGCTACCGAAATACATCCTTTCAATAATTATGAGGTTATTGCTGGTCAAGCTACTGCAACCAAAGAATTGATTGAGGACATCGGTCAACTTGATTTTATTCTTGCCCCGGTTGGTGGTGGAGGTTTGTTAAGTGGAACGTTGCTGGCTGCCAAGTACTTTTCTCCGGGCACCCAGGTAATTGCCGGTGAGCCCGAAGGTGCAGATGATGCTTACCGGTCGTTGAAAAGCGGAAAGATTGAGCCCTCGCAAGCAAAAGGTGTTGGCGATGGGTTGCTTACTTCCCTTGGTAACAAAACCTTCCCGATTATCCGCGATCATGTTAAAGAAATCATTACCGTGAGCGATCGTGAAATCATCGCAGCCATGCGCATGGTTTGGGAACGAATGAAAATTATCATCGAGCCTTCCTGTGCAGTTCCGCTGGCTGCCCTGTTCAAAGAAAAGCAGAAGTTTTCCGGAAAGAGAGTTGGAATTATTCTGTCGGGGGGAAATGTTGATTTGGAACGGGCGTGTAGATTATTTGAAGAGTACAAATAAGTAAATCAATATTATAAAGCAATTCCCCAGTTAGGTTTATGGGTATTTCAACTTGCCCATTCTCCTGCGTGAGTCCCCTACTCCTCCTTCAAGATCACCGGAAAATCCTGTCCGCGTGAAAACGTGAACGGATACTGCGGCTTGCCCTTCAGTTGTCGTGTCATTTCCGGCACTTGGTCATCAAGGTACGATTTCAGTTCATAGATGGTAACCTTGCCATCCAACGGGGCGCCATCGGCAGCACCTTGAAGAGCTTTAATCAACACATACGTAAATAATCCATGACCCAACTCGGCAAACTCGGTAGCAAACTGCTCACTGCCGGCTGAGGCCAGCACATGTATGCCCGCACTACGCGACAACTGCGCGATGGCTTTCTCCTCTGCAGCACCGCGGGTTGCCAATAACTCCACCGAGCCACCCGACTGACACGCATCCATAATAATCATTTGCTTTAATGCAGCAATGTTCCTGAACTTCTCCTGCAATGTAGCGGCTGCAATCGCCTCTTTCTCCAATGACTTGATGTCGTATAAACGAATGCTTTCAGACGGAATAAAGAAAAAGCGATTGTCGGCCATGCTCCCATGCCCGGCATAATAAAATATAAATACATCTTCAGGCTTTACCTGTGCAGCAAGCTTATCAAGTGTTTGTAAAATATTTGCCTTGCTGGCTTCCTCATCGTAAAGTGCGTGCACTTCCAATGATGTGTAGATGCCTTTCGTATTCTCCATCAACACCTTCTTAAACGACTCTGCATCAGGCCGCGCATAGTTCAGCTCAAGCTTGCTGTTTTTGTATTTGTTAATGCCAACTACAAACAAATGGCATTTTCCTGGTAAGGGCGGCAACTCTGCTACTACCGACATACTATGCGTAGCCGACTCCACCCGGTCGAGGCTAAAGGCGGATGCGCTGAATGTGTTTTCACCTGTTACCAACCTAACATCTTCCTTAAGAATCAGTTGTTCGTCTTTCTTGTACTTTTTTCGTTCCGGTGTTTTGCTCAACACCATGCTTTTCCCGTTGTGCAGCAACTTTACTTCATCAATGCCACCACCCTTCTCTGTAACGCGCACAAACACTTCTGCGCGATCGCCTGTGGCATTGGGCATCACCGCCACACGCACATCGGGTGGTGGCGCACTCTGCAGTTTCCCCTGCAAACTTTTTTGTTCATTAACAGCCCCACGACTCTTATACAATGTTGGTAGTAGATCGGGGCGGTAGAAGGTTTCAAAAAACTGATCAACATCAAACGTAGTAAGGCCACTCACAAAATGAATCTTCTCACGAGCATTGGAAGTGATGGAAAAATAACCATCACGCGTTTTCACCATCCAGTCGCGCTCGGCCACATGAATGTGCTCGTAGAATTCCTTCTTATTATCAAGGTCCCAGAATTTTGTGGTGCCATCAAGGCTATGGCTGATCAGTGTCTTATCATCGTTGCTTATGGCCAGGCTTGTGATGTCGGCCTGGTGCCCGCTGAGTTGATATAGCATGTTGCCGCTTGCAATACTCCACACATTGATCACACGGTCGGCTCCCGCACTAAAAATTAACTGCTCGTTGTTGCTGAAGATCGCGGTGTGCACATTGCCTTCGTGGTTCGCAAGTTTCATGATGCTCAGTCCGGTGGCAATATCCCACAGGCGCACGGTACCATCCCAGCTGGCACTAAGTAGGCGCTGCCCATCTTTGCTTTGTTGGATGGATGAGATGCCATCGGAATGACCAACAAATGAGCGCACCACGGATTTTGTATCAGGCTCCCACATCTCCAGGGTTTTGTTCAGGCGCGCCACAAAAAAGTACAGATTGTTTTGATGCCAGGCGGCAACAAAACCCGAATTGTTTTGAAGATCAATGTACTGCAACTGTTTGCCCGTATGCGCATCAAAAATTTTTATGGTCGCATCCCAACTCGTAGTAAGTATCTTTTTCCCATCGTTACTCAGTCGAATATCAAACACAGGCTCGCGATGGGCTTTCCAGCTTCTCAATGAATCTCCGCTGGCTAAATCCCACAGCACCACCTTCCCATCGGCACCACTGCTCGCCATTAATTTTCCGTCTCCGCTGAAATCAAAACAATACGGAGCTTTATCATGGCCGGTAAATTCATGTAGCTGCTGACCGCTGGCCATGTCCCACTGCTTTAGCCTGGCACCAAACTTCCCGCGAATTAGTGACTTGCCATCGGGCGCAATTTTTAATTCATTTTTTATGCGGATATACCGCGCAATGTGCGACTCCCAGTAAAAGTTTGGATCATAGAGTACTCCGCCCCTGTCGCGTTCATTGAGTATGCCGGTGAAAATACTGTGTGGTGCACCGCTTGTTGTTCGCGCTTCCGCAATGTTGTTTTCTTTTACAAAGATCACCCTGTCGTTCTGTAGGGTGAACATGCCACGATTGAATTTAGCCTTGTCTTCTGTTGTAAAAGTGTTGAGTAACGCACCATTAGTTTCATCATATAGTGAAGCTTCATTTTCATGGACGATCAGCAATTTCGTTCCATCCGGATTAATAGCCAGCCCTTGAATGTTGCTGATTTCAGGAATAATTGTCCTTTGTAATTGACCTGTTGACAGATCGTATTTCTTTAAAGCACCACGGTGTGAAGCGAGGTACAGAAATTTACTGTCCGGACTAAACACACTGTACGAGGGGCAGCCCCCACAGTAGCCATCTTCGCGCTTCAGCGTATAGCGCAATTCAAAACTTTTAGCATCAAAAACCTGTGCAAGGTGATTGTCTTCAGCAATTGAAAACCATGCTCCATTACCGCTTACGGCAAACTGTACCCCTGAGCCCGTACCTTTATTTGGCCCGACTTTTATTTCTTTCACTATTTTTCTTTCCGGTATACTAAATACAAACGCTTCCCACGGATAGCCCCCAATCAACAGGTGCTTGCCATCAGCCAAAAAAGCAATTGAGGTAAGCAAGTCCCCCATCGGCTCTGAACGATAAAGTGTTTCGCCAGTTTGAATGTCCCACAACCGAAAGGTTTCATCGTTGGCACAACTGGCCAACGTTTTACCGTCCGGGCTAAAGGCGATGCTTCGCACAGAAGCCGTGTGCCCAAGCAAGCTTCGTATTTCGCGGGTGTTGTTCAGGTTCCAGAGCTTAATGGACTTGTCGCGACTTCCTGTAGCGAGAATAACACTATCGGGATGAAGCGCCACGCACAACACCGATTGATCATGGCCTTTTTGGATGACGGTTTCAACACGCGATACCTGCGCACAAACTGAAACGTATAGGAATACGCCCGCGAGTGCAGAAATAAATCCAGTCTTCATAACTTAAGCGTTTAAAGTAGCAGACAAGTTACGAAATCGGTGAGGAAAGCGGGTGATGAAGAATGTGATGATCAAAAACGAATTTACTCCCCGAAATACCCAACACTCTTTGCCATCAGTCCGGCCAATAACGGTATGATGAACAACAATAATAACTCCAGGCGCAGCATCCAGAAGATTGCTTTTGGAACGATCACTTTTTCTTCACCATTTCCTTTGCGCTGTTTCAGAAAAAAGACAGTCGGGTAAATGGAAAGCAATCCAATGCATACAAACAGCGAAAGCTTCAGATGGAAAATCCAGTTCTTACTATAGAATTCAGTGGGCTTACCAAAACCTCCGAGCCATAGGGTTAACCCTGCTCCCAGTAAAACCAATGCGGCTATACCATACACACCATCAATGCGTGCCAATCGGCTGATTTTACTTCGGGTAAGTTCCTTCTTCAACAACAGGTGTTCGGCCACCAATGTGGCAACAATCGTAAAAATGCTGATGAAGTGAATGTAGCGGAGCAGCAATTCGGTCGTCATGAGTGAAGCTTCTTTTTGTAAAATGTATCGCAGGCAAAGTGGCCGGTGTTGCCGCAAGATTTTGGAATTTTTTCAAAGCCGTTCTTTTCATAAAGCTTCATGGCACTTTTCATGGTGTTGAACGTTTCGAGGTAGCACCAGGTAAACCCGATTTCGGTGGCCGCTTTCAAACATTCATCCAACACCAGCTGTCCCCAACCCTTTCCCCTGCCATCCGGCAGAAAATACATCTTCTTCAATTCGCAGGTGTCTGCGTCACCGCCTTCCAATGGCGCTACTCCTCCACCGCCTACCAGCTTTCCACCTTCTTCGCAAACAAAATAAGTACAACGCGAGCGGCTATAGGCGGAATGCATGTCTTCTACTTCATTATCGTGAATGGCAAACCCTTTTCCACTGGCGCCAAACTCGGGCATCACGGTGCGGATAATGTTGGCCACCTGGGCATTATCTTCCGGGCTAATTTTACGGATCGTCATTCGTGTAAAAGTGATAAACTTCAACTGCAATATATTCTATCTTGTCATCAAAAAATAAAATGCTTATGCGCACACTTTACGGTTTAGTTTTTTTGCTGATCACTTTGTCAACATCGGCCCAGCTCACCGAACTTACAGTTGAAAAAATCATGCGTGATCCGAAATGGATTGGCACGGCTCCCTCCAACCTGCGATGGTCACCCGACAGCAAAACGTTATATTTCACCTGGAATCCTGAAAAAGCACCAGGGGATTCCTTGTATAAGATAACCCTGCAAAACCGCACACCTCAAAAAGTTAACAAGGCTGAACGCTCAAGTCTGCCTGGCCAGGGAACCTACAACAATGCATTCACCAAAATGGTGTACGAAAAAAATGGAGACATTTTTTTGCTGGATGTTCCTATTGGCAAAACCACCATCATTACCAATACAACCGCGCGGGAAAGCAATCCTTACTTTTCAGGAGATGAGAAAAGAATCATTTACTCCTACGATCAGAATTTATATGCCTGGGAAATCAACACGGGAAACTTTTCGCAACTTACGGACTTTAAACGCGGAAGAAAACCATCTACTGCTCCTGAAACTGAACAGCAGAAATGGTTGAAGCAAGATCAGCTTGTCTACATTGAGATTCTAAAAGAGCGTAAAGAAAAGCGGGATGCTACTGCGAATCATCGCAAAACCGAGGAGCCTAAACGTCCGAAAGAAATTTACCTGGAAGAGAAGATGCTGGGCCAGGCACGACTGAGCCCAGATGGAAATTTTGTAACCTTTGCCCTCACCAAAAATGCCAACGCTAAAGCCACCATCGTTCCAAACTACGTTACTGAAAGTGGCTTCACAGAAGATTTGAACACACGCGCCAAAGTAGGCGCTCCACAAAATACCCAAGAATTTTTTGTGTACGATATCAAACACGACACGGTGTTGTTGGTAAAAACGGATGACATCCCCGGCATCATGGAAAAGCCTGCATACCTGGTCGGGAAAGATGATGGCAAGGAAAAGAAACCCCAGTCGCGTGCCGTTTCGATCTTTGGTCCAACTTGGTCGCCTGATGGAAAACATGCTGTAGTGCAGGTACGAGCTGGTGATAATAAAGATCGGTGGATCATGAAACTGGATGTGGCCACGCAAAAACTTTCGCTTATCGATCGGCAACATGATGATGCGTGGGTTGGCGGTCCGGGAAGTTTCAGTCTAGGCTGGATCAGTAACAATGAACTTTGGTTTGTATCGGAAGAGACAGGCTATGCGCATTTGTATGCGTACAACTTCACCACACAAAACAAACGAGCACTCACCTCCGGTAATTACGAGGTACAGCAGGTAACGCTTTCGCGCGATCGCAGGAATTTTTACATCATCACCAACGAAGTACATCCCGGAGAAAAGCAGCTATACCGATTACCCGCACAAGGCGGAAAAGCTGAGCGCTTAACAACTATGACAGGCGCACATGAAGTAGATCTATCACCGGATGAAAAAATGATTGCGCTCCGCTACTCGTACAGCAATAAACCTTGGGAGTTGTTTCTTCAGGAAAACAAACCGGCCACAAAACCTCAACAAATAACTAATTCACTCACGGCTGAATTCAAATCGTATTCATGGCGTGACCCCGTTCTTACGACATTTAAAGCCCGTGATGGCGCTGATGTTTACACCCGCTTATACAAACCCGAAAAGCCCAATGGCGCAGCGGTAATTTTTGTCCATGGTGCCGGTTACTTGCAAAATGCACACAAGTGGTGGAGCAGTTACTTTCGTGAATACATGTTCCACAATTTACTAACGGATAAAGGCTATACGGTTATCGATATGGATTATCGCGCCAGCGCGGGTTACGGTCGAGATTGGCGCACAGGAATTTATCAATTCATGGGCGGCAAGGATTTAACCGATCATGTAGATGGCGCGGAGTGGCTGGTGAAAGAGCACGGCATTGATCCAAAACGTATTGGTATTTATGGCGGATCATACGGTGGATTCATTACACTGATGGGTATGTTTACTACACCCGATGTATTTGCTGCCGGTGCAGCACTTCGCCCCGTAACCGATTGGGCGCATTACAATCATGGATACACCTCAAACATTTTAAATGTTCCTTACCTGGATAGTCTTGCTTACGCTAAAAGCTCTCCCATTTATCATGCTGAAGGATTGAAAGGTGCGTTATTGATGTGTCATGGAATGATTGATGTGAACGTGCACTTTCAGGATGTTGTGCGCTTAGCGCAACGGTTGATTGAGCTCGGAAAGGATAACTGGGAACTGGCTGTCTATCCGTTGGAAGATCACGGCTTTGTTGAGCCCAGCAGCTGGACCGATGAGTATAAACGGATACTGAAGTTGTTCGAGGTGAATTTGAAGTAGCAAAAAGCCCTGATATGTAAAGACATGTCAGGGCTTTTTTGTTTTGTAAAGATTTAATCCAATACTTAATCTGTTATTACAGCTGGCACATTCTTTTCCTTAAACAACTTGTTGTAGTTCACAACATCAGTATTCAGTAATTTATCTTTTTCAGCCTTGTAAACAGTCCACTCTTTTTCGATGTCAGTAAAGCGCTGTTGTGCCCCCGCGGTCAACCGTGGATCGTGTACGTCAACTGTCATGCGTAGATCAAAATATTGTGCATTGAGCTTACTCGGAAAATTGATCACATCCTGAAAATTCTTCTGGCGTGTTTCCACCAGGTTGCTTTCCCACGTTTCCATTTTCTTGATTAATGTCTGCCCCGCTTCATATAATTCCTTTGCTTCAGCTCTTTCTTTCAACAAGCTGTTGTGGTGCTCCACCTGCTTTTTCACATTGCGCATTTCATTTACTGCAGTATGAATAGTCGTAATAGAATTGGCCAGTTGTTGAAGCAACTCCTGTTGCTTGCGCCAGTCTGCTTCCGTAACATTTTTCTGGTTAGGGTCCGGAAGCAACTGAAAGGATGTTTCAGAAGTCTCACCTTTGTAAGTCAACCTGGCTTTGTACGTGCCCGGTGCAACGCGATGCCCTGTGTAATCGCCATACACAAATGCGTTGGGTATGTCTACCAGAGTCTCTCCACGAAAATCCCATGCAAACCGATTTAGTCCGGCACTTGCCGGCAACACCTTAGCCGCTGGCGGCCCTCCCGGATAAGGTTTATAACGCTCATCTTTTTTGCTGGTGTACTTGCGAATCACGTTGCCCGACATGTCTATTATTTCAAGTGTGAGCAGTGTTGTTGTGTCCACTTTCTCCTTCAAGTAATAGTCGAGGATAACACCCGCCACAGGATTCTCACCGATGCCCGGTGGGACATCCATCCACGAAGGTGTGTAGCTTTCGTACTTATACGTTGGCTTGGGTTGGAAAATATTCAGTGTGCTGAAATTTCCTTTCGATTGTTGCAAAGCACTCAGGTCATCCAAGATCCAGAATGAACGCCCGGCTGTTGAAACCACTAAATCATTATCTGCGAAAGCAATGTCGGTGATGGGCACTACCGGCAAATTCAACTGAAGTTTGTTCCATGAAGCTCCGCCATTAAAGGAAATATAAAAGCCGCGCTCAGCACCAGCATAAAGCAAATCCTTTGTGCGCTTGTCTTCGCGTATCACTTTAATAAAGTCATCGGCCTCAACACCAGTATTTATTCGTGTCCATGTTTTGCCGTAATCGGTAGTCTTGTAGCTCATTGAGCTAAAGTCGTTGAATTTATAGCGTGTGGCCGAAATGTAGGCGGCTCCCTTATCGTGTGGCGATACTTCAATGGATTGAATCAGGCTCTCCGGCAAACCGGTAGGTGTAATGTTTTGCCAACTCTTTCCACTATCGCGTGTGATATGAACCAGGCCGCAATCACTTCCGGTATAAATCACACCTTGTTCGTGAGGAGATTCAATTATGTAACTAAGCGTATTGTAATTTTCACCTCCTGCGCCTTCATTGGTAATTGGCGCACCGCCAGCGCCTTGTTTTAATTTTTCATTGCGCGTTAAATCCGGACTGATCGCTTCCCATGACAATCCTTCATTGGTTGTGCGGAATACCACATTGCCACCATGATAAATTGTTTTGTAGTTGTGTGGTGAAGCTATGATGGGTGCATTCCAATTGAAACGATACTTCATGTCTTTGGCATCATACGCCAACACGTTTGATGGGTACTGCCGGATGTCCTTGGCATGATTGGTAGAAACATCCAACACATCGATTAGGCCCTGGTAACATCCACCATAAAGAAGCACTGGGTTTGCGGGGTCAAACGCGACAAAAGCACTTTCACAGCCCGGACCGATGAACCAATCTTTATCCGTAATACCGATGTAGTTATTGCGGCTTGAAATCACCACTGAGGTATTGTCTTGTTGACCACCATACACTTTGTAAGGAAATTGTGCATCAACATTAACCCGATAAAACTGTGCGGTAGGTTGGTTATCAATACTCGACCAGCTTTTGCCCGCATCAAAGGTTATTTCTGCGCCTCCATCATCGCCTAATATCAGGTTGTTGGCGTTTCGTGGGTTAATCCATAAGTCGTGCGTATCAATATGCCCCACCGAAACCACTTTAAAAGTTTTACCTCCATCGATGGATTTTGTCATGGGTGAGTTGAGCACATACACAACATCAACATTCAGCGGATCGGCAAACACTTCCATATAATACCAAGAACGTGAGGTAAGCAACTGATCACTGGTCATGTGCGTCCAGCTCTTACCCGCGTTATCGGAACGATACACACCTGCCTTCGATTTTTCAGCCTCCACAATGGCGTACACTCGCTCAGGATTTGCGCGCGAAACACTTACCCCGATTTTACCCATCTCAGCGGGTAGGCCTTCGTTGATCTTCACCCAGTTATCACCACCATCTGTTGATTTCCAAATGCCGCAACCCTTGCCTCCGCTTTGTACTTGCCAGGGTAACCTGCGGTGCTCCCAAGTAGCCGCATAAAGAATTCGTGGATTGTTAAAATCGAGCGAAAGCGATGAGGCTCCGGTATTTTCATCTACATATAAAACTTTTTTCCAGGTCTGCCCACCATCAGTGGTTTTGTAAACACCGCGATCAGCCGTGGCGCCATGCGCTGCGCCTTGTGCAGCCACCCAAACAACATCAGGATTGGAGGGATGAATAATAACATCGGAGATGTGCCGTGACTTCTCAAGACCAGCATGCTTCCAGGTTTTTCCACCATCCGTTGATTTGTAAACACCATCGCCATAGCTGGTCATCACACCTCGTATGGCATGTTCACCCATGCCTACATAAATAACATTCGGATCTGATTCGCTCACCGCAATGTCGCCAACAGAGCCAGTCTTGAAGAATCCATCGGAAATGTTTTTCCATGAAAGACCGGCATTCTCTGTTTTCCATACCCCGCCACCGGTATAACCGGCATAATAAAGTTTGTCGTTATTGATTACACCGGTTACAGCATTAGAACGGCCACCCCGGTATGGCCCAATGTTTCGCCATTTCAATCCAGAATACAACTCAGCATTAAAAGCAGGTGCGGACTGTGTTTGGGGAGTTTTTGCTTTTTGAGCATGACTGGTTACTGCGATCAACATCGCAGCAAATAGAAGGGTAAAATATCTTGACATAAGCAGACTTGTTTAGGTAATGAAAGTTAACCATTACATAAGTGTCTGCAAGAAAAATTAAGATGTCCTGCCAAAAATTATTTTGGGCGGATTAATTATCACTCCATCAATTCACCGGCAATGATGCTTTAATGCCCATCAACTGGTGTGACTTGTAAACAACGGTAATCAGATCAGCACAGCTTCTAAGGAAATCAGCGTCTTCATCAGTCCATTTTTTCTGTTCATGCTGATGTTCACAGCAGATTACCCCGAAGATTTTACCCTGATTGAAGATGGGTACGTCCAGCATAGACTCAATGTTCAATGGCTTGAGGTATATCTCAGAAAATTCACTGGTAGCCGGGTGCGTATGCGCATTTTCAGCCACAATGTTTTCCTCTGCCAGTACTGCTTTAAAATATCGAGGAAAATCTTTTCCAAACAGTTCTGTACCAGCTTCAAACTTATTACCCGCTTTCATGTAAAGCTTTTCGCTTACTATGGAGTGCTTCTCTTCATTATAGGCCCAGATGCTGGCACGGGAAACGCCTAAGAACTTGCTAATGGAGGAGGTGATTTTTTCCAGGGCTGCGTCCCAATTGCCCATTTGTACGTCATCATCTTTGGTAAGCCTCATTAACACACTTCTTCCTTCACGGGCTCGTTCAGATTTGGCCTGCTCCTCCTCCAGTACGTTGCGAACGTGAACTTCTTTCCTGCGCATTTCCTCCTGCGTGGCCTGAAGTTCTTCCATGTTCTGACGCATCTCTTCTTCCTGTGCTCGCATTTCTTCGGTTTGCTGCTGGGATTCTGCCAACAGCTTTTTCACGCGTTCGGTTACACGCGATGAAACAATGGACGAAGCAATGTTTTCGGCAACCTTCTTTAGAAAATCAATCCGGTATTTTTCCAACGGCTGGAACGATGCAAGTTCCATTACCCCTACAATTTCATCACTGGTCATAACCGGAACGATGACAATACAGCCTGGAGTTGCTTCACCAAGACCAGAGGTAATTTGAACATAATCCTGGGGGACCTTGGTCATGTAAATGATATCCTTTTCAAGGAAACATTGGCCCACTAATCCCTGACCAATTTCAACACGTCTGCTTAGGTATTTCTTTCGCTCATATGCATAACAGGCAGTAAGATTAAGATACTGGTCGCTTCCTTCCGATTCCACCAAGAATAACCCACCTTGGTTCATACCCATATACTTTACTACTGTACGGATAAAGTCATCAGCCAGGTTCTGAAGTGAATCAGCATTATTTCGGATAACATCACCAACCTGAGTAATACCTACGGTAACAAATCGTTCTTGCTGTTCTTTTGTACTCGCGGCCAACAGATTTTCGCGCATTTTTACAAGTGCCTTGCCCAACTCATCACTGTCATCTGTTAGGTTATGTGCTACTGTTAAATTACCACTGCTGATTTGCTCCGCAAAAGCAATGTTGTTGGTTACATTCTTAAGCTGACCCTCCAGCGCAACTTTGTTAACATATTCCGAAATTGTTTTCTTCTCCAGATCGTACGCCCAATATCCACAAATCGCAACAATCACAGCTGCCAATGCACCGTGAAACATAAAGGTTTGTAAATCCATGTACTCCAATTGTGTGAAATATATTTCTTTGTTGCCCAAGTATTGTAAATAAGCAAATGAAGCATGGTGGACTACAACAAGAATAATGAGTGGTAATTGAAGACGCCAGTTTTGGTAGGTGATGAGCAAGGTCGATCCTACAAAAACAAAAAAGTGCATCTCGAATAATCCATGCATCTGGTAAATAAACTGCGCGGCAAAAACCGCCAGCACCGCGCCTAATATATATTGATAAAGATTACTCTTTGGCAATATTGTTTTGGTAAGAAAGTAGGCCACTAAACTCAAACCGCCTACACCAAAGGCTACCAGGTAAGTGTCATAAAAAAACGACAGAAAAATACCAAAGATGAAATAGGCCGCCAGCGCGATGTTCATAATACCATCCGACTTCTTCTTAATCAACTCGAAGATCTCCCTCTTGTCGGCTGCCGTTAATTTTTTTGTTTCCATGTTTTTACGTTAGAAAAAATTCAATTTTGATAATTCATTGCGTTCCGGTAGTTCACAACCATACGCCTGGGTGGCATAGCTATCAAAAACCGGTGGACGTTGATTGTTTAATAATGCTACCAAAGCCAGTTCAGCATAGTTCGATGCCTTGGCCGTACAATATCTTGATTTGTTGTAATTACCTCTGTAAAATAACTTACCCTCACGATCAATCAGTACCGCCTGTGGTGTGGCGTATACTCCATAGGCAGATGCAATTTTCTGTTGGTCATCAACTATATACTCCAGGTGTTTACCAAATTCGCTAATCGCCTTTTTCTTTGCTTTCGCGGAAGGAACAACGATGAATAATTGAACACTGTCCTGATACATTCTAACCAATGACTTCAAATGATTGGCGTTAAACCTGGAGCAGGGGCAATCGGGATTATAGAAATGCAAAAACAAAGGTCCTTCGGGAAGCGCAGACACAAGCTTTACATCCTTTACCGCATGACCAACAGGAATAGCCTTATAGTTGGCCGGAACAGGTGTTGGTAGGCTATACTGCAATTCCTGGTACCAGAAAATTGCAACAATACCACCAAAGCAAACCAACAATGCGAATATGGAGAGGATGTAGCGCATAGCTATTAAATCAGGCTCAAAGTTAAGATGCTATTTTCTGTAAGCTGTCTGAAAATCAGTTTTTTCAAAACTATGTAAGAAAATCCGATCCGGTCGAAAAAATTGCCTCTAGCTATTAAGGTTTAAAGCCAGCTTTTGTTCAAAAAAGCCAAAAAATTCGTTCTGAAAATGGGTTTTTCACTAAACAATACAGTGGCCGTTGACTAGTGTACCCAGTATGCTGGAACTGTCAGCCGTGTATAAAATTGCTGACAAGGCGTGTTCAACGCCAGCTTGTTCTAACAAAGGAGCCTTGGCACTGTAAACAACAGCATCCAATGGTTGACCTACCTCGAAATAGGCTTGTGTTGGATTTCCCATGGCGCGTCTGCCAGCCAACAAGGTAGTGTTAACCAAAATAGTGGCACCATCGTCAAAAGTATTGCGCTTGTGGGTAGTGAAGCGTTGAGCATAATCCAGCCAACGCAAATCTTCTAATGGATTCAAACTGATGTGACTGTCGGTGCCGATTGACCAGCTTCCTCCATTACGGTAATAATCGGTTAACCTGAAAATACCATCGCCTAAATTTCCTTCTGTACCAGGGCAGAGCACAGCATGGGCTTTACTTTTCGCCAGGCGCTCAACTTCGCTATCATTCATGTGTGTGCAATGCACCAAATGAAAGCGTTCATTCAATGGAAGATTTTCAAGCAACCATTCAACCGGTCTTTTTTTCAAAAAAGCCAAACTGTCCTCAACCTCTTTTAATTGCTCTGCAGCGTGAAGGTGAAAGGGAATATCTTTTGGGCCTTGTTCAAACGTGCGGATCACATCTTCAGGTTTAACCGCACGCAACGAATGAACCCCAAAGCCAAGCTTTGCGTCAGCATATTTTGTTACGGCATGTGCGGTGTCATCCAGTAAATGAAAATATTCATCAATGGTTTTAGAAATAAACCTTCGTTGACGGGGTTGAGGCTCCATACCAAATCCACCTTGTTGGTAAAAAACCGGTACGAGCGTAATTTTTATACCAGCTGTTTTTGCTGCTGACAACAAACGCTCGCCCATCTCCGCGAGGTTAGCATATGGTTTTCCATTTTGATCGTGATGGAGATAATGAAACTCAGCCACATTTGTATACCCGCAACGAAGCATTTCTTTATAACAAGCAGTGGCCGCTTGCTCCATTTCATCCGGACTCATTCGCAAGGCACATTCATACATCGCCTCACGCCAGCTCCAGAAATCATCTTTTGTTCCGGGCTTATGTTTTTCTGCCCAGCCAGCCATGGCAAATTGAAATGCATGAGAATGTGCGTTTTGAAAACCCGGAAGTGCATAGCCGTTTACATATTCAATAGCGAAAGCTTCCAGCGGGGGCGAAGTAGATAGCGATTGGATTATGCCGTGCTGATCCGTTTTAACGTATGCATTTTGCAACCAGCCTTCCTGTTGTAACAGGTACTTAAATTGGAAATATTTCATCTAGTGATCAGAAAATTCAGACAACCTATCAATCAACTCACCCAATGTATTTCGTAGCACGTAGCGCATCTTTTCAGATCTGCCGTGATCATAATTTAGCTCTTCATCATCCATATACTTCACCTTGCTCATCTCCAATTGCAATGCATGTTGATTTTCAGATGGCCGTCCGTAATGCCGCGTAATGTAGCCGCCTTTGAATGGATAATTATGTTGAAAAGAATATCCGGATGCTTCCAGATTACGAATAGCCGTTTCAATCAATCCGGGTGACGCAGATGTTCCGTCAGCATCACCCAATATCAAATCCGGAAATTTTTCTTTATGAATAGTGGGCACATATTGCTTGATAGAATGGCAATCCCACAACAACACTACACCAAACTCCTGCTTTAGCGACTGAAGCAATTCATCAAGCTTTTGATGGTATGGAGTGTAGTACGCATCAACCCTGTATGCGATATCTTCAGCTGTAACTTCTATTCGATCATCACTATAAATCGATTCACCAAAAAATGTGGTTGTCGGACATAAACCGGTAATGATTCTCCCATCGGAATACAACGGCTTACTTTGCGGGTCGCGGTTAAGGTCAATCACCCACCGATTATATACCG
Source organism: Cyclobacteriaceae bacterium (assembly GCA_019638255.1). Classification (GTDB taxonomy): domain Bacteria; phylum Bacteroidota; class Bacteroidia; order Cytophagales; family Cyclobacteriaceae; genus UBA2336. The sequence continues at coordinate 348,095 of JAHBUD010000001.1, forward strand.
CATGAATCATGGTGATGCCCATTGCGGGAACAAAATCATAGAGCTGCTGAACAAACCAATCGGTATCATCCGGGGCGCTGATAAGATCAGCTTTGTAGGAAGACCGGAGTTCATCCGGAAAAGATGTGCCACAATGCGGAACACTGAGCAAAATCGGTACGCGTGCCTGCGCGGGCTCAATAACCTCAAAAGGTTTCATGCTTATTTGCGCGATGATTTTTGTGCAGAAAGAAGTGCTTCCTCAGCAACTTTCCTGGCTTGCTGGGCTTCTTCCAAAGCAGCCTTTAACTGAACGTCTTTCTCCTCCAAACGCTTAAAGGCATCTTCCATGTCTTCCAATGCTTCTTCGTATTTATCCTTCCACACGGTGGCTTCTTTTTTCAATTCGTTAACCTGACTGTTGGTGTAATAGGTAAAGCCTGCCAGCACGACAGTAATGGCTACCAGTATATAGGTGGTGAGTTTTGAGTTCATAGCATTTTATTTTCGGTTCGATTTTGATTTTTCTAATTCTTGTAATGAGCGCAAATAATTCTCTTCGGCTCGTGCACGTTCCATTTCTGCCATTCTCAGACTCTCCTGAGCGACCTGCTTAACCATTTCATTTTCCTGTTGACACTGTTCGTACAATTGCTTTTGCACTAGTGCTTCCTGCATATTTTTCTCCGCTTCTGCTTTCTGAATAAAACCATAAACGAGGAACAAAAGCGAAACAATTGTTAGTAAACCAAAAACCAAAGCGGTAACACGTGCGCGTACTAACGTACTTCGTTCATCTGAGGGAGGCTGATCTTTTGGAGCAATCATAGTGGTTGCGGTTAGTTCGCTAATTCTTTTTCTTCTTTTTCGAGTTAGGTTGTTGTGCTTTCAACTTCTCATATGCTTCCTGGGCACTTTTCTCATTCTCCCTGGCCATCCGCAAATTTTCCCGGGAAATTTCCTCAGCTTTCAATACTTCTTTCTTCGTCTCGACCAATTGCTCCCGATAATACTCGGCTGAGGTTTGATTTAATTTATTCTTCAACGATAGTATGCGGTTATACGACTGGTCAATCCGCTCTTGCGGAATGGTTCCGTCCTGCACGAATTTACGAATGATCCGATGAACTACATCTACCGTACGCTCCTGGCTTCCAGAAATATTGTTTGAAAACGTGAGAATATCCACCCCCGCCAGAATAGAAAGTTTGATCGCTTCCTCTAAACCATAGTGTTTCGCGATCGCATGCATTTGCATATCGTCAGAAAATACAACACCGTTATAGTTTAACTTTTTGCGCAGCAAGTCATTGATCATTTTGCCGGATAACGTGCCCGGGTTTCCGGAATCATCCAGTTTCTTATTAACAATGTGTGCTGTCATGATGGCGTCTACATAGCCTTGTTGTATCAGGGTGCGATACGGAATTAATTCTGTTTCGTTCCAGGTATTGCTAACATCGGCAATACCCAAATGGGTATCGTCTTTTGAACTGCCGTGCCCGGGAAAATGCTTGAGTGTGGTGATCACGCCAATTTTCCGGTGTGCTTTAATCACCTCCTTCGCATATAAGGCAACCGAATCGGGGTTGGCGGAATAGGCCCGCTCAACTTTTGCAATGATGGGGTTATTCGGGTTTGAAGCCAGGTCAACTACCGGGGCAAAGTTTACATTAATACCAAGACCTGCCAATGTTGCGGCTGTTGTTTCACTGTAAAACCGAACGGAGTCCAGTGGCATTTTGCCTAGCTGCGCAGCCGTTACCGATCGCGGAAATCCATACTTTTCTTTTAAACGGTTTACGCGCCCTCCTTCCTGATCAATGGCAATCAAAAGTGGGATAGGTGCAGCCTGCTGGTAAGTCCAGGTGATTTTTTTTAAGGCGTGAAATGAGTTCTTGGCCGGAATGTTTTTTTCAAACAAAATAATTGACCCTACCTTTCCTTGCCGGATTTCTTCCAACACCGTTTTATCCACTTCTGCTTTTGGAAAACCGATCAAAATCATTTGCCCGATTTTAATATCAAGACTATCCTGGGCAATTAACAATTGACAATTAACAAGTATCAATAATGTTAATACTGACTTCAAGCGCTTCTGCATTTCTTCAGTAGTTATCGTGTATCTGTTTCAATAATCGCTCCATTTCACTCCGCACGTCAGCTACGGGCACCGTGTAGTTATTGCTCATGTAACTAAAAATCAAGGTGCGCCCCTTTTTGGTAATCAGGTAGCCACTGAGTGAGTGATTATTGCTTAACGTGCCTGTTTTACCATAAACATAGGAAGGATCATGCTTATAATTATTCTTTAAAGTACCTGACTTTCCTCCTTCTGCCAGAAGGGATAACAATCTTTCGCGTTCAATCTTACCGTACAGCTTTGTCCATAACGCAACAATGCTGCGCGGTGTAAACAGGTTATAGCGCGAAAGCCCTGATCCATCCACCCACACAGGTTTGTCGGGCAAATCTGAAAGATTTTTACGAATCAAATGTTGAATGGCAATTTCCGGCCGGAGGGTATCACTTATTACTCCGGAACACATCAACAGCAGTTGTTCCGCCAAAAAATTGTCACTCGCCTGCATCATCACTTTGTAAACACTGTCTGCCGGAACGCTGTATAAAGTCTTCGGATCGCTCCACACTATCGGGCGGCTTACTAAACCAACCGGGCGCTTCAATGTATCGGATAATAATTCGGTTATCAACAATGCGTTGGTGCGAAATGGAACATACCACTCACGGCCATTGCCGGAAAGTTTGCCCGGAAAATAATCGGTTCGGTTTGAGCCCACCTCCCGAACAAAAGTTGAAGCACGCTCAATGCTATCGGCCAACCAAAAATACTTTTTAAAATAGGTTGGCGTAACCCGAATGCCGCTTGCAGTAGGCTGCGTTACTTTATACGTGTTTCCGTAAATCGGGAATGGTGAGCGCTCAGCCGAGTAAGCATAGTTATAATCGCTCCATGCCCAACCCGGCCCAAGGGATGATGTATAGAAGTTATCGCCTGAATAGTACAGCTCCTTGGCGGTGCTGCTTAGAAAATCAAACGTGCGGTTATTGTTGAATACCTGATCATACAAAAATGACGGATCGCCAGTGCCTGTAAAAATCAGGGAATCACCGCGGATCATATACCGAAGTGCCGGCAGGGAATCGCCCAAGGCTGTAAGCGATGCATAGAGCGTAAATATTTTAGTGTTGGATGCGGGCGTGAAATACTTCTCTCCATTGTACGAATAAAGTGTTTCTCCTTTCTCTGGATCGTACAAAACAAACCCAATGTGATCCTGAAATTTGTGCTCAGTCTCTGAAAAGGATTTATTGAGTTTTGTAGTGGATAAGGGTGAACATGCTGTGTAAAGCACGGCAACAAAGAGAATAAATAGTCGGGTGTTCATATCTGCTTCAGGTAACGTTCATTCAAAATATTCCGATGGTGCGTTTCATGACCGGCAATGATGTAGCCTAAATTCACTACCGAAACAATGTTGTTGTTTGCTGTGCCTTTGCGTTGCAACATCTCCGCACTAAAACTTGAAAACAGGTCGATGGTGGTAGCCCGGAGCCGTAACATTTCATCAGCCAGCTGCTGCAGACTTCTTGCGTGAGCGTTGGCTTCGGGCGCATAACTGTTCTCATCAAAGCCCGCCAGGTTGGTACTGTCGTTGCGTGCAAACCGCAGTGCCCGATAGGAAAAAATCCGCTCGGCATCCATCATGTGACAAAGCAATTCCTTAACGCTCCACTTTTCCGGGGCATACCGAAATACACCTTTATCTTCAGGCGTGGTTTTCAGCAATGCCTGTATGGCCTGGCCAGAGTTGGTTAAAGCCTCCAGCATTCCTAACTTCTCAACATAGGTTACATAGTTTCGGTAAAATTCAGGTAGTGTATTGAAATCCGGAGCAGTTTTCATTGGACTTAATTGTTTACTCTTTTGATACTTCTTCCATTTTATACTGACTGTTCTTATCGATTGATCGAAGCATAAATCTTCTCAAGAAGCTTTCCACCGGAAGAATAAGGAAGGCAATACTTACCTGTACCATAAACTCTATTACCGGACTGCTTCCCGTTTCAAAAGTTGCTCCCGCTGCCGTTTGAATAAATTCAATAAGAATAATAATGGAAAGTAACGAGAGCACCCGGCTGACAAACCGAAAGCGACTGCTAAGCCTGAACGATAGCACCACAAGTGAAGTAAATACTAAAAATTCGAGCGCGTAAAACCATGAACGCTTCCAGTAAGGCGGAAGCACCTCCATGCTTATCGGATCCATATCCGTTATGCGACCAAAAATATCTCTTGCCTGCACCATTAAAATGTAATCACCATTGGGCAGGTAGGGTATATCGATGATGTTATTGCTAACCGACCACTCTGACCATTGCGTGTGCAAGCCTTCGAGGAAGTAACGATACTCAACTGAGCGCGGACCGATATAATCTGGTTTTGCAACTTCAATTCTCAGCGCACTATTCTCTTGATCGATTCTCAATTTACCTTTTCGGGTAAGTTTACTTTCGTGTTCTATCGTTCGCAGATAAAGGGGATAGGAAAATTCCGCAGGGAGAACTTTTCGCGGATTGAAGCGGAGCAACTCATTGTTTCCTGTAATAATCCACAGGTAATTCTTTTGCTCATCTACAGCAATAAAGCGGATTTCGGAAAACAGGTTGAGCAACTCAATGTTTTCGATTTCTGCCTTACCGTGTAGAGCACCCCAGCCATGATCATCGCGATACCACAAGTGATTACTGCTGGCGAATGCTACTTCTGGCCAAGCTAATGTGTCAATACTCTGTAATTCCTGATGTTGATGATCGTAAGCATAAAAGCCCGAGGCACTAGAAAAAATTGCGCGGTTATTATAGTATGTGCCCAATAAGCGTTCGAACCTGGAGTTCGCTACCGGCAGACTCATCACTGGTTTCGATGTTTCATAACTTACGCGGAATACTTTGTCCAGACCACATAGCCAAAATGCCTTGCCCGGTTCCTCAAAAATAAAATTGACGGGATCATCAATGCCTGGAATTAGTCGATCCTCAATCCATTTTGAATTTACATGCGTCATCTCATGGATCTTATCATCATACGTGGAGATCAGAAGCTTGCCGGCTGATGCTGAAGCAAAAAGAAACCGTGCTGGGTATTCGATAATGGGCACAATGCCTTTGTCTGTAATTTCTGCTACGCCATGCAAGCCAGCAGCCAATAACCGTCCTTGCCACTCCATTAGTTGCGTTACTTTTGCATCAATGCCTTCAATTCGCTTGTAAGCAAAATGCGATGATCGAAGGATTCGCTTGGTCTGCTTTTCCCTGCGGTAGGTGATTTCAACAACACTTTCTGTTGTCGGTTTTTCTGTTGGTGAGCTCTCAACGGTTTGAGTTTCTTCGGTCTCGGCTTTCTTTTTCTTTTTCAGAAAAGCAAATATTCCTCCCTTCTGAGATTCCTGCTTCACTTCAACCGGTTGTTGTGGTGGAGGATCACCCTGCCGTTGAACTGTTTTTGTTTTCTTTACAGGAACTTCTACGTAGTAGACTATCTCATCATAAAATTCTTCACGTACCAATTTGTAAAGCCCAAGGGAAGTACCGACATAAACATCGTTATTGAATTGAATCGCGCACAATAAATTTCCCTGCAAGCCTGAGTAGTATCGAAATGAACGAAACGGCAGATATGGCGCTATGCGTGTAAAGCCATAGGTGTGGGTAGCCCAGATGTTCTGATTGCGGTCTTTTGTTAACGTGTAAACCTCGTTGTCCGGAAGTCCTGTGTTATAATTGATGATCTCCTCTGTTTCGCCCGTATTGGGATTGATAAAAACTACCCCTCCCCGCAGCGTACCCAACGCAACAAGATCCTTATTAACCCATGCTGCATTGATCATAACACTGGCAGAAAGGTACAGGGAGTCTGTAATTTTTATTTCCCTGAGTCGCATATCCTCACGGCAAATAAAAAGCTGGTTATTTGAGGTGCCGAGAAGGAAAGCATTATCCTGTCTTTCAGCAAAAATCAAGGAAGCTTTCTCCTTAAAAAGCTGAGTGGGAACAAGTGAATTTTTTCCGATGGTAAGAATTTCACCATCCTCCGTACTCACAAAAGCATTCCCAAAAATTTCATGCAAGCCAATCCAGTTTTCATCAACCGTGGAGGCTACCGTTGCAACAGCATCGGCTTCGGGCGTATAGCTGAACAGGTTTCTGTCGTTCAGAAAGTATAGCACGTCACCTGCTAACCTCAACTGAAATACATTTCGGGCATCAGCCGACTCGTATAGGGGTTGGTAGGAAGGTAGGCCGGATTCATTGGGCGCAATCTTTCCAAGCCCTCTGGATCCCGCAACAAATAATTGGTTCCTAAATACTTCAATCGCATACACGGCTCCGGAAGTTCGGATCAAATCCCAGTTGCGGCCATCGAATTGAAGCACTCCGCCTTGTGTGGCAAAGTAAAACACTCCGCGATCGTCTTGGGCAAGATCAAAGCACGCGTAGTTAAAATGCTCCTTGTCGGGTGTGAAGTTTGAAAGAAAATAATTCCCCTGCTGGGCTTTTGCCGCAACAATAAAAAAGAAGAAGCAGGCTAAGGTCTTTACCTTCATTCCGTGGGTCAATTCCAAAGTTAACGAATTCTTTTGGTGTTAACTGATGCGGCTCCAGTTAACCATTGTTTTCCGCATCCGTTCTACTTGCTCGCGTATCAACTTGTTTTCGGCCTTGTTTAAGTCAGGGTCTTCTTCGAGAATTTGAAGCGCAGTTTCGCGCGCTGTTTGCAAAATTTTTGTGTCCTTACCCAAATCGGCAATAAGTAAATCGAGTGCTCCGCTTTGCTGCGTACCCATTAAATCGCCTGGCCCGCGCAATTGAAGGTCGGTTTCCGCAATTTCAAAGCCGTTGTTGGTGCGCACCATGGTTTCAATTCGTTTCTTCGAATCGGATGATAGTTTATAGTTGGTCATCAAAATGCAGTATGATTGCTCTGCACCACGGCCCACCCGACCTCGTAATTGATGCAGTTGTGAAAGCCCAAAGCGTTCTGCGTTCTCAATTACCATAACCGAAGCATTGGGCACATCAACACCCACCTCAATTACGGTGGTGGCAACCATGATACTGGTTTCGCCTTTTGCAAAACGATTCATTTCATATTCCTTGGCATCGGGTTTCATCTTGCCATGAACGATGCTAACGGCCTCCTCCGGAAAAGCACGGCAAATGCTTTCATATCCATCCATCAAATGCTTCAGGTCAAGCTTCTCCGATTCGTCAATTAACGGATAAACAATGTAAACCTGCCTGCCCGTTTTGATTTGCTGCTTTAAAAATCCATTTACCTCAAGCCTGTGCGAATCGTATTTGTGAATTGTTTTGATGGGCTTGCGCCCCGCGGGCAATTCATCAATTACAGAAACGTCCAGGTCGCCATATAGTGTCATGGCTAATGTTCTGGGAATGGGTGTAGCCGTCATCACCAATACGTGGGGATACACCGTTTTATTCTTACTCCAAAGTTTCGAGCGTTGGGCCACACCAAAACGATGTTGTTCATCAATGATGGCGAGCCCAAGATTATTGAATTGAACTTCCTCTTCAATAAGTGCATGTGTGCCGATTAAAATTTTCAATGACCCATCCCTGAGACCCCGATGGATGTCACCGCGCTCGCGTTTTTTCACAGAACCAGTAAGCAACGCTGTGGTAATTTGCATTTGCTCGGCATACCGGCTTATGGTTTTAAAATGTTGTTGCGCCAATATCTCCGTGGGTGCCATTAATGTGCATTGCGCATTTCCGCTTAGGGTTATCAACATGCAAACAAATGACACAATGGTTTTACCGCTTCCTACATCCCCCTGCAGTAACCTGTTCATCTGCCTGCCCGATTTCATATCCGCATAGATTTCCTTGATCACTTTTTTCTGAGCACCAGTAAGTTGAAAGGGGAGGAAATCATGATAAAACCTGGTAAGCAGCGCAGTATCATTAAACGACTGCCCTTTGTATTTTTCCTTACGAACAAGTTTGAGCTTGATCAGCCTTAGCTGAATGTAAAACAGCTCTTCAAATTTTAGACGTTGTTGCGCTGCATTAAGTGATTCATGATTTTCCGGAAAGTGAATGTTGATCATCGCTTTTCGTTTGTCAACAAACCTGAACCGTTCAAGTATTGCTGAAGGAAGTGTTTCGTGAAATTTATTATTTGCCTGCGTGAGCAATTCCTGCTGAAGCTTGGCGATGGCCTTACTGTCGAGGTGGCGCTTTCGGAGCGTTTCCGTGATGGAGTAAACCGGTTGTAGAAAGCCTCCTTTCTCATTTTTAGGTGTAAGCGTTTCCAACTCCGGGTGAGCAATGTTGAACCGCTTGCCAAATTTTGTGGGCTTTCCAAAAACAACATATTCAACACCGGGCTTAACTTTCTCGAGCACCCATTTTATGCCTTGAAACCAGACCAACTCCATTTCGCCAGTGCCATCTATCAAATAGGCCACAAGCCTTTTTTTAAAGCCTGAGCCGATCAGTTCTTTCTTGCTGACCTTACCCCTTACTTGCACAAAAGGCATTTCTTCCAAGAGTTCGCTGATCGTGTAAAAGCGTGTGCGGTCTTCATACCGGAAGGGATAGTGCTGAATTAAATCACCGAAGGTGAAAATATTCAACTGTTTGTTGAATAATGCTGCCCGCTGGGGACCAACACCTTTCAGGAATTCAATGGGTGTATCAAAGAATCCGGACATGAGTAAATAAATACAAAAAAATCAAAAATTAACATGAAGATAATCTTGTCGGACTTAAACCTAACGGTACAATCACAATCTAAGCGAACAAAGGTTACTAATTTTACAGGTCACTCATTAATGCACAATGAAAGCGAAGTCGAGATACTACCGGGGAATAGAGTTTGTTTGTATCGATGAACTCCCGACAGCGCAGCAGGTACTATTACAAGAAAGTTCAACTCCTGAACGCATCTCCATTCTCATTGAAGGTAAAATTACCCGCAACTGTATTCAATATGCCGCCTATTGTGAGTGGTTTACACAAGTGTATAAGAACTCCGTTGCCCCTGAACTTCAACCCGAAATGAAATCGGACAACTTCATTTTTGAAAAGGCCTGATGCTACCGCGGCCAGATGCCGGTATCAGGAACGATTTCAAGCACATTACCTTCCGGATCGCTAAAATAAAATGATGTCTTTCCGCTCTCCCAGGTTACCTCATCGATAATTACAATTCCTTTCCCTTTAATCCACTCCTTTGCCTGCTCATAATCTACCGTACTTACTTCGAATGCAAAATGCTGCTTGCCTCCTCCGAAATGAGCCGGTGGGCTTACTTTATATTTTGAATCTTCAGGATTGAAGAGCAAGAGCACGGATGATCCCGCCTGCAAGAAGAGATGCTTACCGGGCACATAACTGATCTCAGGGAGTTCGAGTATTTCATGATAGAAGCTTCGTGCCCTTTGCAGGTCATGAACGTAGAGACAGGTTTCCTTAATTTTTTTAAATGCAATCATGATCTCACTTACAAAGCTGTTGCTTCAATGCGTTATAGTCATTCCAGATTTCTGCTAAAATTTCTGCGGCAGGCCTTACATCCTTAATGGCTGCGGCCACCTGGCCTATTTCGAGTTCACCTTCATCCAGATGGCCCTCGAACATACCCTTTTTTGCACGGCCTCTTCCAAGCAATTGTTTTAATTCATCCGCAGTTGCACCTCGTTGCTCAGCTTCAATCACCTGATCGAAAAACTTGTTCCGCACCAAACGAACTGGTGTGAGTTGCTTCATGGTTAAAAGGGTGTCACCTTCTCCTGCCTTTACAATTACATTTTTAAAATTATCGTGTGCCGAAGATTCAATACTGGCTGCAAACCGACTGCCCACCTGCACCCCATCAGCACCGAGCACCTCAGCCGCCAGCATGCCACGACCGCTAGCAATACCTCCGGCTGCAATCAGCGGAACAGAAATAGCTTCGCGAACTAGCGGCAGCAATACAAAAGTGGTCGTTTCCTCGCGCCCGTTATGGCCCCCGGCTTCAAAACCCTCGGCAACTATCGCGTCTACTCCAGCCTTTTCGGCCTTTGCTGCAAACTTCACACTCGATACAACATGTACTACCGTTATACCATGTTCTTTTAGATGGCCGGTCCACGTGGCAGGGTTCCCGGCAGAGGTAAAAACAATCTTTACCCCCTCCCTTACTATAATCTCCATGAGTTTATCGATCTCCGGATAGAGCAATGGGACATTAACGCCAAAAGGCTCTCGCGTAGCAGCTTTGCATTTCCGTACATGCTCTTCCAGGGTCTCGGGGTGCATTGAACCCGCTCCGATAAGTCCGAGGCCACCGGCATTGCTGACGGCAGATGCAAGGCGCCAACCGCTGCACCAAACCATGCCAGCCTGAATTATAGGAACCTGAATACCGAATAACTTAATGATCCGATTTGTTGATCTTTCCATGGCTGAAAAAATAGCTAAATCCCCCCGAATGGTACGCTACAATATTGAATATCTGCGTATTAGAAACGAGTTAAATTTGAGGGTCAATTTTTTGTGGTAAAAAGTTGTCCACAAACAATTGATTGACTAATTGTAGATTAATTAACTGATATACAGACATTTAAGTAGAAACATTGGGGTAATGTGGATAACTGCATGATTTTGTGGAATTCTTTTTTGAGAAATTTTTAAGTGTTTCTAAGTGCCTGAATTTTAGTGATTTTGCTCTTGGATGCCCGCATATCTAACATGATGTGCCTTTAAACAAAAAGTAGGAACAACTTTTGCCATTACCCGGTTATTTTGCTGTATGAATAAATCGATTTTCATCCTGATCCTTCTGATTCCAATAGGAGGCCTATACGCCCAGTCGCCTGCAGAGATCGTTAAGTTAGGTCAACTTCAGAATCACATTAACCGGCAAACAGAAAACATCAAAGTCATTAATTTTTGGGCAACCTGGTGTGGACCCTGCATCAAAGAAATGCCGCTGTTTGAAAAGCTTGGCGCAGAACGCAAGGATGTAGAAGTTACGTTGGTAAGCCTTGACCTTGACCTGAACCCAAAACCCGAGGTGGTTTACCGGTTTATTGATCGGAAAAAAATTCAGTCGAAGGTTCTTATCCTGGACGAAAAAGATCCCAATTCATGGATCAACAAGATCGAAAAGGAATGGTCGGGAGCTATTCCGGCCACCATCATTATCAACGGAAAAACCGGTAAAAGAAAATTTGTTGAAAAAGAGCTTCATGAAGGCGATCTTGAGAAACTTATTGCAGAAATTTTATAATTAACTAAAACTAATATGAATATGATGAAAACAATTTTTGCTGCCCTGGCTTGTGTGTTGTTTGTGGCTGCAAGCCCCCTAAAAAGTGGTTACGATATTGGCGACACCGTTACCGATTTCAAATTGAAAAACGTAACCGGTAAAATGGTTTCTTTGTCGGACTATGCTTCCTCAAAAGGTGTGATTGTAATTTTTGATTGCAATACTTGTCCATATTCTAAAGCATATAACGATAGAATTATCGCTTTGAACAAAAAATATGCTTCACAAGGCTTCCCTGTGATTGCCATTCAGCCAAACGATCCAACTATTTCTCCGGGTGATTCATTTGACGAAATGGTGAAACTCGCTGAGAAAAAGAAATATGATTTCCCTTACTTAATTGACGAGACCCAAAAAGTTGCACAGGCCTTTGGCGCAACCAATACACCTCATGTTTTTTTGCTGAAGAATGATGGCGGAATATTCAGCGTAGTCTATATCGGGGCTATTGATGATAACTCACGCAACGCTTCTGCCGTTACCAAAAAATATGTAGAAGACGCAATCGAATCTTTGATGTTTTCCAAAGAAATTCCTGCCACCAAAACAAAAGCGGTTGGCTGTACCATTAAGTGGAAGAATGCTTAATTGAATTTATTCCTGATTAATAAAAGGCCATCTCTCTGAGGTGGCCTTTTTAATTTAGCTGGTTGAGTCAGATTTGTTAACTTTCTTCCGTGAAATTACCCTCCATTCAAAAACTGCTCGAAGGCCTTCTTCTTGTTATTAAGCGCTTCCCGCTTGAAATGGTCATTACGGTGATCGGAACCGTAACTGCCATGTTGCTTATTGAAACAAACTATAATGAAGACGAAAGTCAATTGCTCCGGATAATTCTTTGCTGCAACCTCGGCCTTGTTCTTTTATTGTCAAGCACATTATTTGAAGAGGCTCACGGACTAAGCACTAAAAGCCGGGCTATTGCAAAAGCAATTGTTTTACTGCTGCTTATTGGTATTTACTTTTTGCTTCATCCCATCATTGAAGAAGTCAATGGATTCCGGTTTGGCTTCCTGGCTGTTGGGTTTCACCTGTTGGTTTCCTTTGCGCCTTTTATCCGAAGAGGATCGGTGGAAGGCTTTTGGGAATATAATAAACTGCTCTTCATTCGCATCCTGACAGCAGCACTTTATAGTACAGTTCTGTTTGCAGGTCTGTCTATCGCTATCGCCAGCACAGATGCTTTGTTTAATCTTAACATAGATGGGAAAACCTATGGCCATCTGTTCTGCCTGGTGGCTGGCATTTTCAACACAGCATTCTTTCTGGCGGGTGTTCCATCCCATTGGAAAGTACTTGAAGAAACTCAACTGTACCCTAAAGGCTTAAAGATTTTTACACAGTTTGTACTCATTCCCCTGGCAACGGTATACCTAGGTATATTACTGGCTTACGAATTAAAGCTTATTGCCGAATGGTCATTGCCAAAAGGTATTGTATCATCATTGGTATTGGGCTATGCTGTTTATGGAATACTGTCTATTCTTTTGATCTATCCCATCCGATTTGATGAAGGCAATCGCTGGATCCGTACTTTTTCAAAATGGTTTTACATTTTGCTTATTCCACTCATTGTTCTGCTGGCCCTTGCCGTTTGGAAACGTGTTGATCAGTATGGAGTAACCGAAAGCCGATATATAGTGGTGGTGCTTAGTCTGTGGTTAACCGGTATTACCATTTACTTTCTTACCAGTCGGTCACAACATATCAAATTAATTCCGGTAAGTCTGTGTGTGGTTGCTTTACTGGCAGTTATTGGCCCGCAAAGCGCATCTTCCATTTCACAAAATTCACAAATGAAACGCCTGGTAAACTTTTTTGAACAGCATGATGCCGTTGAAAATGGAAAACTTATTCCCATTTCTACTAATAAAATGACAGGTGAAGGTGCCGATATTCTAAGATTTCTGATTGCTCGCTATGGCGCTGAGCCGCTACGAAACTACTTGTCTGTAAATCTTGACTCATTGACTCAATCTGCAGATACTGTTAAGTCAATTTACAGCAGAAAATATGAACGGATTGAACTGGTGAGAAGCTATCTCGGGCTGAACTACAGTTATTCCGAAAACCATTATGATTTTTTCTCTGCCAACGCAGCTTCCGGTCCCCTTCAGATTGATGATTATCAATTTCTGGTAAAATTCTCAGCGCCCTATACGATCCATGATAATGACGCTGAAAGGAAAAAAGATAAACTTATAGTAGAACATGACTCGCTTACCTATGAATTTGATCTGACTCCACTATTCCAATTGGTTGAACGCTCTGTTACGGGTAACAATCGCTATGTGCAGCTATCCGCATCATCACTTTCTATTACCGATGATAACAAGGGAGCCAAGGTTTATCTTGAAAATATATATTTCAAACAAGGAGAAGATGGCTACTCACTTCAGTCTTGCAATGGGTATTTGCTGCTTAAGGTTATAGACTAATACGTAATCGGTGTTGATACCCGCTTAATCTTGCTTTAATCTTTAAACACTAGTTTTAAAAAGCTAATCATCATGAAATACAGTATACACATCTGCCTGCTGCTTGTGCTGCTTTCTTGCTCCACGAAAAAAGAAAGACTTTTCCCCCGCTCAAAGAGCCTATTGCTATTTTAGTTGATCCCACGTTAAAACCATTTTATCATGGTGTAGCTTCCGGTGATCCGCTGCACGACCGGGTAATCATCTGGACCCGGGTAACACCAGAAGATTCACTACCCACAATAGATGTGGATTGGGAGGTGTCAACCGATCAGAACTTCACCTCTATAAAAACAAAAGGAAAAGTTACCACCAGCCCAGCACGCGACTACACCGTTAAGGTGGATGTTACGGGTCTGTCATCGGACCAAACATACTACTATCGCTTCAAGGCACTTGGCACAACTTCCATGGCAGGTCGAACTAAAACGAGCCCCATCGATATGAAGGATAGCTTGAAATTTGCCGTGGTGAGTTGCAGCAACTGGGAGTTTGGATACTTTAATGCGTATGCCCGCATTGCTGAAAAAGAACTGGATGCCGTGCTCCACCTGGGCGATTACATTTATGAGTATGGAACCGGAAAATATGGCGACACCACCATTGGCCGGATCAATATGCCGCTCCATGAAATCATATCCTTACAGGATTATCGCACACGTCATTCGCAGTACCGGTTAGATGAAGGATTACGTCAGGTAAGTCTGATGCATCCTTTTATTGCTATTTGGGATGATCACGAAGTTGCCAACGATACCTATGCAGAAGGCGCGCAAAACCATCAACCCGAAGAAGGCGATTTTAATGAAAGAAAACAGGCCGCTAAGCAAGCCTACTACGAATGGATTCCTATCCGCGAAGGGGAGAAACACTACCGTACATTCTCGTATGGAAAACTTGCCGATATCATTATGCTGGATGAAAGATTAGCGGGGAGAACAAAACAAGCGGAGGGAAAGACGACCCTGAACTATGGAACGTGGACAGAACTATGCTGGGTAGTGAGCAACGCAACTGGTTTTTAAACGCATTGAAGAATTCAACCGCTACCTGGAAAGTAGTAGGAAACCAGGTCATATTCTCTGCCTTGGATGAGTCCTTCAGACCGAATGCCAAAGGCACCGACAACTGGAATGGGTATCCGGTTGAACAACGTAAGATTGGCGACTATATCGTGGAGAATAAAATAAATGATATTATTTTCCTTACGGGTGATACGCATGCCTCCTGGGCATTTGAAGTCGTTGGCGATGTAAAGAAGTATAATTCCAAAACGTCAGCAGGATCGTTTGCCATTGAATTTGGTACGCCTAGCATTTCTTCATCCAATTGGGATGAATTTTACCCGCTTGACACAGCCAAACTTGGCGAACAGCTTTACCAAAAATTCAATCCACATTTAAAATATGTAAATGGAATCGATCATGGCTATGTTATACTGACACTGTATCCCGATAAGGCCAAAGCCAAATGGTACTATGTTGAAACGTTGCGCAAGATTGATTCAAAGGAGAGGCTTTCCAAAGAATTTACTGTGGATAAGGGCAGCTTCAGGTTAAGGTAGTACCCCAGTCTGAAAGGATTTGGAGCTCATAACTTGGAATTAATATTCATTATGTTTCACTAACTTTAGTCAATGAAATCAATTTGCATATTCGCGATTGTCTTGTTGGTTGGCGCCTCCGCTGGTTTTTCACAGGTTATTGGTAAAATGTTTCCCGACATGGAAGCGGAAACGGTAGAAGATCAGGTTATTAAATTGCCCGCTGAGGTACAGGGAAAGTTTACACTGCTCGGGTTGGCGTATTCAAAAAAATCGGAAGATGAGTTGAATACATGGTTTCAGCCTGTATTTGAGAAATTTATTCAAAAGAATAAAGGCTTATTTGAAAGTTTCGGGCACGATGTAAATGTGTATTTCATCCCCATGTTTACCGGTGTGAATGCAGCGGCCACCGGAACTGCCAAGCGCAAAGCCATCAAAAATGTAGACCCGCAATTGCTGCCGTATATTCTTTTTTACAAAGGAGAATTAAAGCCTTACAAAGAGGCGCTTGATTTTGAAAAGAAGGATGTGCCTTATTTTTTTGTACTCGATGCAACCGGTAAAGTTATCTATGCTACCAGCGGTAAGTACAGCAAATCAAAAATGGATGCCGTTGAAGATGTGCTTGAGTAGCCTATGAGTTTCTTTGTTCTTCTCGCACTGGCACTCGCTCCCGGCATCGCCATAGGATTATACATTTACCTAAAAGACAAACATGAGCCGGAACCCATCGGCTTGTTATTAACGAGTTTTATTTATGGAGGGGCCAGCACGATTGTAACCTTTGCGGTTAGTTGGCCGCTGGATTTTATAGTAACCCTTTCCGATACGGATGTGGTTCATCAATTCATGAATGCATTTTTCAAAGTTGCCCTGATTGAAGAATTCAGCAAGTTCTTATTCATTCGATTCATTCTTTACTACAATAAAAATTTCAATGAACCCTTCGATGGAATTGTGTATTCGGTTATGGTGAGTATGGGCTTCGCCACGTTGGAGAACATTCTGTATGTATTTCAGTTTGGTATCACCACCGGTATCCTACGCATGTTCACAGCCGTTCCTGCTCATGCCACCTTTGCTGTGCTAATGGGTTACTACCTTGGCAAAGCCAAGTTTACGCACCGGCAAGAGATCGGGTATAGTATTCTGGCGCTGGGTGTGGCAACACTTTTTCATGGCGCCTACGATTATTTTCTTTTCATTTCATTTATACCGGGCATTTGGTTAGGTGCGTTTGTTTCCCTCATCGTAGCCTTAATCTTGTCTCGCAAAGCCATCCGTTTGCATCAGCAAGCGTCCCCTTTTATCAACTCAGGCAATCCAGAAGCCAGGGGTAATCAAAAAGTTTGAATTGCCCGTGTGATTCACTACGTTTAATAAACTGATGACGCCCAATGATCCGTGATCGTTTAAAGACACATTACATCGGAATGAATAAAGAGTTTCGGTATCGTGGAGAAGAAACCACACGTATTGAAACCTTAAGCGATGCAGTTTTTGCCATTGCCATTGGCTTATTGCTCATCTCCGCTACGCCACCCGTAACCTATTATCAATTACAGCAATTCACCAAAGACATCATCCCCTTCGCGTTGTGTATTGCGTTGATTTCAATTGTTTGGTATGAGCACTTTCTTTTCTTTGTACGGTATGGCTTTCGTAATCCGTATATAGTTTTCCTGAACATCGTCTTGCTGTTTACCGTATTGTTCTATGTCTATCCATTGAAATTTTTAATGCGGCTCCTCTCCATCATGTACAGTAATTACTTTATCATGCTACGCGATGGAAATTCACAAGAGCTTTGGCAGGAGTATGCCTTTATTATGGAGGGCGGTGACATGTCGAATTTAATGGCTATTTATGGCATAGGTGCCGCGGCCATCTTTACGCTGCTTATGTTAATGTACCGGTACGCATTAAAGAAGTCTGCTGAATTGGAGCTAAATGAAATAGAGATTTTTGATACGAAGATGAGCATTCGTTCAAACCTATTGATGACTGTTGTTCCAATTTTTTCAGTTGTTTTGGCGTTAGTATATCGCCATTCGATTATTGGCACAGCCTTCTCCGGATTTATCTATTTCCTGTATATGCCCATTATGTTTATTAATGGTTCCCGGATTAGCCGGGAAAGAAAAAAGCTCCTTGAGTCACAAGGAGCTTAGTCATTCTTTGGTCGTGGCATGATTACTCTTTCAACAAAATCTCTTCTCCTTCCTTCGTCAGAAATTTATATTCTGTTACACCAAGGGATGTATCGGCTTCAAGGTTTATCCAACGCTTGTATTTAAAAAACCATTTTACACGCTGTGAAAAAATACCTTTCGTAAAATAGGCATATACATAGGGGTGAATGGCCAACACCAGGCTGGATTCATTTTGTTTCACCAACAAATGATCAAGATTCTTATCAATCAGATCCGACACCAAAATTGACGCTGTGATTTTTCCGGTACCGTTACAACTCGGGCAAGCTTCGAGGGTTGCAATGTTAACCTGCGGCCTTACACGTTCTCGGGTGATCTGCATCAACCCGAATTTCGAAAGCGGTAAAACCGTTGATTTGGCCTTGTCGGAAGCCATCTCATCGCGCATAGTCTTATAGATGAGCTTGCGGTTATCGGGGTTCTTCATGTCAATAAAGTCCACGACAATAATACCGCCCATGTCGCGCAACCGCAGTTGACGGGCAATTTCTTTGGCCGCTTCTATGTTTACCGATAAGGCTGTCGTTTCCTGGTTCTCTTCCCGGTTTGACTTATTACCACTGTTTACATCGATAACATGAAGTGCTTCGGTGTGCTCGATAATCAAATAACCTCCGGCCCTCAGGCTTACCGTTTGGCCAAAAGCTGACTTAATTTGTTTTTCAACTCCGTAGTGTTCAAAAATTTTTGAACGACCGGTGTACAGCTTTACGATTTTCTCTTGCTCTGGAGATATTGATCTGATGTAAGCTCTCGCCTCATCATAAATCTTTTTATCATCCACATGAATATTGTCGAATGACTCATTCAACAAATCGCGCAATAAAGATGAGGTTTTGTTTAACTCCCCAATAATTTTTCCATTTGGCTCAACCTCTGGCAAATGTGCTATGCCGTCTTCCCAGTTTTTAACCAGGGTGCGCAAATCTTTGTCAAGTTCAGCCACTTCGGCCCCTTCGGCCACGGTGCGAACAATTACACCAAAATTTTCTGGCTTAATAGACTGGATTAAACGCAACAAGCGTTTACGTTCCTCGCTGCTGGTAATCTTCTTCGAAACGTTTACGGTCTTCGAAAACGGAACCAACACCAGGTATCGTCCGGCTAATGCTAACTCACAGGATAATCGTGGCCCTTTTGTAGAGATTGGCTCTTTTACAATCTGTACCGGAATAAGCTGGCCTTTTGCCACTTGCTGGCCTATTTTGCCATGCTTATCAATATCCGGTTCGAGGGTAAATTTTTCCAGTTTGCCGAAAATCTTCTTGGACCGCACCAACTTCGTAAACTTTTGCAACGAGCTGAATTGAGGCCCCAGATCGAGGTAGTGAAGGAAGGCATCTTTATCGTAGCCAACATCAATAAATGCTGCGTTTAAACCTTGCACCACTTTTTTAACGGTGCCCAGGTAAATATCTCCTACAGTAAATTTGCTCCCCTGCTCTTCATCGTGAAACTCGACAAGTGTTTTATCTCTTAACAGGGCTATACGACATCCATTTTGAGTGTTACTGATAATAAGTTCGTTACTCAAAACGATAATAATTTAAAGTTAAAAAATAGGATGTGTACGGCTCTGAAACAGATCGTAACCCTTTAAGCAGGATTACTTCTTCTTATGTCTGTTCTTCCGTAAGCGCTTTTTACGCTTATGAGTCGCCATTTTGTGCTTCTTTCTTTTCTTTCCGCTTGGCATAAAATGCTTTTTTTGGTTTTTGTCCTTTTTTCCCTTCCGGGATAAAGAGACGGTTTAACAATTATTTTAAATCCTTCAGATACGAATCAGCCGCTGCCTGTACGGCCGGATCAGCATCTAATTGCTTTACTTTTTCAAACTGCTCCCGGGCAAGTTTCTTTTCTCCTTTTTTGCTATAGGCAACTCCGAGGAGCAATTGCGCCTGAATATGGTTTGGGTTAATGGCTGTTAGCTCCAACAGTCGTTCAATTGCACGATCATACTGGCCAGACTGTATCGAGAGCATACCCAGGTTGAACAATGCCGACTCATTTTTCGGATCCTCACTCAACACTTCCCGCAGCATGGTAATTCCCTGCATGGGGTTGCCGGATGACAAATACGTCATGGCCATTTTGGTTTTAATCTCCAGGTTGCCCGGATTTTTCTTGAGAATCAGACCAAAATACTGTCGCGCCTTCTCGGCCAATTCCTCCTGTTTTAACTGATCCAATGCAAAGGTATAGGCCTGATAATAGCTCTCCCCTGCCTTGATCCAGCTTTCCATCGTATTAAAGAACGTTGCTGCTTCATTAGCAAACCAGGCTGCACTATCAAACTTGCCTGCCCCCCAATAGAGGTCTGCTAAAGAGTCGGCAAAGATAGCATTTTTTTCTCCAGCACCCGATGCGGCATAACCTGCCCGTAAACGACCAATAGCTTGTTGCAAGGTTACCGGTGTTGCACCATGCGGATCGGGTGAGGTGACATCCGCTGAAGACGTTGCTGTCGGCTGGTCATCACTCCTTACTACAACCTTCGGTAACAGGTATAAGATGATAATCAGTGCCGCACTGACTGCTATTAAGATAATCCGATTTTTAAGCATAGAATACTAACCCACCAGCGTGCCCGCTTAAGCCTTTTCAGCGTGTAATTTTACTTTTTCGCTACCTTTGATTTTGTTAACGAAGATTTTGGCTGGTTTGAAGCTGGGAACATAATGCTCATCAATAACCAGCGCAGTGTTGCGGGAGATATTACGTGCTATTTTTTTCTTTCTCTTCTTATTGATAAAGCTGCCAAACCCACGAATGTATATGTTGTGGCCATTGGACATATTGCTTTTTACCACACTGAAAAATGCTTCAACAGATGCCGTCACATCAGCTTTATCAACACCTGTTTTTTCAGCGATCTCGTTAATTATGTCTGCTTTGGTCACGTTCGTAAATGTTTAATATCTCACGGGACGCCAAAGTTAATTTGTGGCTTCAGAATTAAAAATTAATATTGAAAAAATTGATAATCAGGTGGATGGAGGCTCGGTATTTCTCAAAAAAAGTCGTTGAATGGTACAATCAAAACAAACGAAGTCTGCCCTGGCGCAACACAAAAGACCCCTATAAGATTTGGTTGTCCGAAATTATCCTGCAACAAACACGGGTAAATCAGGGGCTACCCTATTACCAAAATTTTATCAAAGAATTCCCCGATGTACACGCTTTGGCCAATACGCCCGAGCAAAAAGTTTTAAGGTTGTGGCAGGGTCTTGGGTATTATACACGTGCACGAAACCTGCACAAGGCCGCTAAGGAAATTTCGTCAAAACATGGTGGTAAATTTCCGACCGCGTTTAGCGATTTGAAAAAACTTCCGGGTATTGGCGAATATACTGCAGCCGCTATTGCATCAATTTCATTTGGGGAAGCCGCAGCGGTTGTTGACGGAAATGTTTTTCGGGTACTGGCCCGGATTTATGGTATCGATACACCGATTAATTCAACCGAAGGAAAACGAACCTTCTTCGCGCTGGCCAATCAACTAATCGACAAAAAGCAACCTGCGCTATTCAATCAAGCAATGATGGAGTTTGGCGCGCTGCACTGTACACCAAAAAATCCGCAGTGCTCAACGTGCACATTTAAATCAACTTGTCTGGCTAACAAAGGCAACCTTCAACCGGATCTGCCGGCTAAGCTTGCCTCAAAAAAAAGTAAGAGGCGTTACTTCTACTACGTGGTTATTCGCAAAGGTAATTCCTTGCTGATGAAACAGCGTACGAATAAAGATATCTGGAATGGACTTTTTGATTTTTACCTGATTGAGGTGCCGCGCATCATGCGCATGGAAAGACTTTATCAACACGATCCTTTTCTTAAAAAAATTACTCCGCTGGTTAAGTCAGAAACTGTATCGAGCGTGTACAAGCATATTCTTAGCCACCAAACCATCATGGCTAAATTCATTATTCTTGATCTTTCCAATTACTCATCTGTTACCCCTTTAAGTATGGTTTTCTATTCACCTAAAAAGATGACCGAACTACCTAAACCTACACTGATAAGCCGTTTTCTGGCTGATTTCAGCCTTTTATAGTTGCCTCAGGAATGGTAATTTTGTCATAACAAAAGTGGTCATTGAAAGGGCCCGGCAAAATTGCTCTTTCGATGACTTCTTTCATTAAAGCATATCCGTAAAAATTATATGTCGGGCGTAAATAAAGTTATTCTGGTTGGTCGACTCGGGCGGGATCCGGAAGTCAGAAATTTAGATAATGGTGTATCGGTTGCCAACTTTACTATGGCTACCTCTGAAACTTACCGTGATAAAACCACCAATGAAAAAAAGGAAGTTACCGAGTGGCATAATATAGTATTGTGGCGGGGCCTGGCCGAGATTGCACAGAAATATTTGCACAAAGGCGACATGGTATACATTGAAGGCAAACTTCGTACTCGTTCATGGGAGAAGGATGGCGTTACGCGCTACACAACCGAAGTGGTTGCTGATACCATGACAATGCTTTCTACAAAAAGTAGTGGTGGTTCTGGTGGAGGATCAACGTATGCTTCCGCACCTAAACCATCTTCATCAGAAGGAATGTCCATGCCTGCCGAAACAGGCGGATCGGATGATCTCCCCTTTTGATATGTTTCACCAAATGTAAAATCGATTGGACGAGCCTCCCAGTTATTCAATTCTTCTTCAGGTTTTCTCAGGCATAAGCCTGATGTCCCTGGTTAGCTTTGCCATTATTGCCTTATTGTTGATTTTATCAGGACTTATTTCCGGATCGGAGGTTTCATTCTTTTCGCTCAAACCAGAAGACCTGGAGCGATGCCGTGAAAGCGATTCAGATCGTGACAGGCTCGTGCTTAAGTTGCTTGAAAAACCCCGTCAATTACTGGCTACCATTCTCATTATGAACAACACCGTGAACGTAGGCCTCGTAACACTGGCCACGTTTGTGATGTGGGATCTGGCCGGAACAAAAAGTCCGGAAGAAATTATTGTTGGTGTGGTAACCTTTACCATAACCTTCGCCCTTACTTTTTTTGGAGAAATTGTGCCGAAAGTTTACGCTACCAAAAACAACCTACTTTTCGCCCGGTTCATGGCAAATGCATGGCGCATCCTCATCATTATCTGCAAACCTATTTCAGCTCCGTTAATGACAATGAGTAGTTTTGTTGAAAAGCGAATTGAGAAAAGGGGATACCAAACTACCGTTGAGGAGTTAAACCAGGCACTTGAAATTGCCACCAGTACAGATGAAACCAGTGCAGAAGAAAAGGAAATTCTACGTGGCATTGTAAATTTTGGTACACTGAGCGTGCGGCAGGTTATGCGCTCGAGGGTGGATATTTCTGCCGTAGATGTTGAATGGAGATTCTTTGAGCTGATCAACTTTATTCATAAGTCGGGTTTTTCGCGCCTTCCGGTTTACCGTGAATCACTCGATAAAATTGAGGGAGTTCTCTACATTAAAGATTTGCTTCCTTATCTTGATCAGGATGATGCATTTGCCTGGCAAAAACTTCTGCGCACACCGTTCTTTATTCCGGAAACCAAAAAGATTGATTCTTTATTAAGAGATTTTCAGGAGAAGCGCATTCACATGGCAATCGTAGTGGATGAATATGGCGGCACTGCCGGGGTGATAACATTGGAAGATGTTATTGAAGAAATCATTGGTGAAATTAATGATGAGTTTGACGAGGCCGGATTAAACTATCAGAAAATTGATGAACAAACTTTTGCCTTTGAAGGTAAAATTTCATTGCATGATTTCTGCAAAGCGCTTGATGTTGAGCCGGGAACATTCGATGAAGTGAAAGGAGAAAGTGAATCGTTGGGTGGAGTAATTCTAGAAATCAACAAAGGTTTTCCAAAGGCCGGAGATCAAATAAACTATCAGCAATTTACGTTCACCATTGAGGCGCTGGATAAAAGACGAATTAAACGGGTAAAAGTTCACGTTCATGAAGAGGAGAAGCATTGAAAAATTGGCTATATGGAATGGACAGTGGACTGTGAAATCTAACTACTGCCTGTTGGTTACTACCTGCTGCGTACTATTCTTAACCACATCTTGTCAGCGCGACTACCTACCAAAACCCATCGGTTACAACCGGCTAATGCTGCCTGAACCATCCTATCAATCACTTCCCGATTCACTGCCTTATGCTTTTGAGTACTCTATACACGCACGCTTGTTGCCCGACACCGCTGGATTTCATGAACGCTACTGGATTGAGTTATACTACCCAGCACTAAAATCTAATATTCATATTACGTATAAAGAGCTTAAAAGCAGCGAACAGTTACTAAAAGAATTGATGAACGATGCCTACGTGCTTACAGCCAAGCATCAAATCAAAGCATCGGCTATTGATGAAGTGATTACCAAAAATGCTTTTGGTCGTACCGCCATTATTGCCGAGTTGCAAGGCGAAGTGCCAAGTCAGATGCAGTTCACCATTACCGATTCCACCAAAAACTTCCTGCGGGGTGCGCTGTACTTCAACGCCAAAGTACAAAACGACTCGCTTAGGCCTGCCATCGATTACATGAAGAAGGATATCATGCACCTGATCAATACATTCGATTGGAGAAAAAATAATCTTCGCGCTATCAAAACTTCCAACGACTAACAATGCTTAACTCCAAACGTGCGCAGTTCACACTTCCTCCTCAGGTTTCATACCTCAATTGCGCATACATGTCGCCATTGTTAAAAAGTGTTGAAAAAGTTGGCGTCAAGGCGCTCCGAAAAAAAAGAAATCCGGTCAGTATCTCCCAACAGGATTTTTTTACTGATACTGAATTATTACGAAAAGAGTACGCCCGGCTTATCCATGCTACGAATCTCAAGCAAATCGTCATCATTCCTTCTGTATCCTACGGCATGGCCAATGTAGTGCGCAATATGGATATCAAAAAAGGACAACACATTATCGTTGCTACAGAACAATTTCCCAGTAATTACTATCCCTGGAAAAGTTTGTGCGATGAAGCAGGTGCTGAAATAAAAGCCATTGCCCCTCCTGAAGATTTCGATGAACGAGGGAAGCGATGGAACCAAAGAATACTGGAAGCTATTGATTCCAATACAAAAGCGGTAGCCATCGGGAATGTGCATTGGGCCGATGGAACGCGGTTCGATTTGGAAGCCATTCGCAAACGTACACAAGATGTAGGCGCATTGTTAATTGTGGATGGAACACAATCGGTTGGCGCGTTGCCTTTCGATGTACAAAAAATAAAACCTGATGCCCTCGTGTGCGCAGGGTATAAATGGTTGTTGGGGCCTTACTCCATCGGACTGGCTTACTATGGTGAGTATTTCAACAACGGTAAACCCATTGAAGAAAACTGGATTACCCGGTTAAACAGTGAGGATTTTGCAGGGCTTGTAAACTATAAAAACGCTTACCACGAAGGTGCCCTTCGCTACGAAGTCGGTGAACGCAGCAATTTTATTTTAGTGCCCATGCTGCTCAAAGCCATCCAGCAATTGAACAACTGGGGGCCAGAGCGAATACAGGAATATTGCAGGGAAATCGGAAAGAACACCATAGAAAAACTTATGGACATGGGTTTTCTGATTGAAAAGGAAGAGTGGAGAGGTTCGCACCTTTTCGGCATTCGTTTACCGGCCAGCACAGACTTGGAAAAAATCAAACAGTCTTTATTCAAGCATAACGTGTATCTTTCCTTTCGGGGCAATGCCATTCGCGTTGCGCCTAATGTATATAATACCGAAAAGGATTTTCAGAAGTTATTTAAAGCTTTGACTAAATTCTATTAGTACTTCAAATGCGCTCCGTTTTTCATTTATTGTTTTCGTTGGTTTGCTTTTGGTCGTCTGCACAAAGCAGTCGGTACACCTTTGTTTTTCTGAACACCCGTACAGACAAAGCAGAATTGCCAAAGGAAGAAGTTGACAAACTCATGCAGGGGCACATGGCCAACATTACCCGGTTGGCCTCAGAAGGTAAACTTATTGCAGCCGGACCATTTGATGGGGGGGTGGAATTTTCATCTTGAACACAACATCCATTGATGAAGCCAACACATGGCTTAGCACCGATCCGGGCATTCAGGCAAACCGTTGGAAACTTGATGTTCTGCCCTATCAACCGCGTATAGGTGGTGTATGTGTGGCAAAAGAACCTTACGAAATGGTGACCTATAATTTCATCCGCTTTCGCTCCAACATTCATAAAGAAACCGTGGATGACTATCCTGTCCTGCTGAAAAGGCATGATGAATTCCTTAAGCAACTGGCAAAAAATGGAAACGTAATCACCGAAGGAATTTTTGACGATCAGGAAGGAGGAATCCTGATAATGAAAGACGATATACAACCTGAAGTATTTGAAAATGATCCAGCTGTAAAAGGTGGTACACTCTTATTTGAAATAAAAAAGTTGTGGGTTGCGAAAGGAGCCTTCTGCGAACAATAAACTCAAATTAATTATCCCGCAAGGTGAAATGTTCTGAAAACTTCCCATTGCTTGCCTGTATGTTTTAACAGCGCAACAGCCTCTGCACTAAACTCTCCCTCAAATTTCCTTTTACTGAATTCTTCCATGCCATTTTAAAGGCGGGTTTCTTTAAGTCGCGAAAGGCTACGGTAAGGTGCGGGTTGAAAGGCAATTCCATGTAGTTTGCATTGAACAACTTTAATTCCTGTTTACAAAAGCGTTGAAGATCCGCTTGTAACACTTTCAATGTTTCCGTCTTTTCAATATCAACAAAAATTACCCGCGGGGAAAAGCAACCAAAATTTTTAAAGCAAATGGAGCATGCCTTTTGCGACTGCAAAAAGTTTTCCAACTTACTGATCAGCATTTCTTCTTTGTCTTCTTTCCATTCGAAAGGCATGTGTAACGTAATGTGCGGAGGTGATTTCAACGCACCATGACTTGCATACTGTTCACTGAAATAGCGTATTACGTTCAAGGTCTCTTCAAAAAAAAGGAGATGGAGGTACGATCGCAATAAAGTATAATTTCCTTCTATCTTCTTTCTTTTCCGGCATTGTAAGAAATACGAAATGATACGTATGTACAGTTAAAGTTTGATAACTTATCCTTCAAATCAAAAAAGGCTTTTGCCATACCGTTATGATCCGCTTATCATCTTCCCTTATCCTTCTGTTCATTGTCTCCCATGTTATGGCGCAGCAATGGGTTGACTCGCGTCAACAGGAAATTGTCATCCGGTCAGTTAATGTTATTCCTATGGATGAGGAGCGAGTGATTGCCAATCAAACCGTTCTTATTAAAGATGGTAAAATTACTGCGATAGGCAGCAAAGTAAAGTCCGAAAAGAATGCCCTGGTGATTGATGGTAAGGGTAGGTACCTCATGCCCGGATTGGCTGAAATGCATGCTCATGTACCACCCATTGATGACCTGCAGCCCATGAAGGAAGTGTTGTTCCTTTTCGCTGCCAATGGTATTACTACTATACGTGGCATGCTGGGGCACAGCCGTCACCTTGAACTTCGCGGCATGATTCAACGCGGGGAAATAAACGGGCCACGATTCTATTCTACCGGGCCATCCTTTAATGGCATCAGTGTAAAAACTGCCGAAGCCGGTGCGGAAATGGTGCGTAAGCAAAAAGAAGCAGGCTATGATTTTCTGAAATTACATCCCGGTCTTAACCTTGAGACGTTTCCTGCCATTGCTTCAACCGCTAACGAACTAGGAATTCCGTTTGCGGGGCACGTGTCCTTCGCGGTTGGGGTGTGGCGCGCTATTGATGCTGGTTATTCTTCCATCGATCACCTCGATGGATTTGTTGAAGCATTGGTGCCGGGCATCGATACGGTTACTGAGCAACAAGGCGGCCTGTTTGGAATGTTTGTTGGCCACCGTGCCGATCAATCCGGTATTCCAAAACTTATGAAAGCGCTGCAAGAAAAAAATATTTGGGTGGTGCCCACACAATCACTTGCCGAGCGTTGGTTCTCACCCACCTATGATGCTGAAGGATTCCGCCACGATCCGCACAGCAAATACATGAATCCAAAGGTTGTTGATCAGTGGATTCAGAGTAAGAAAACACTACAGGCTAATCCAAACTACAACACGAAGAATATAGAAAGCTTTATCAAGCTGCGCAGAAAACTTATTCTTGAATGTCAAAAAAACGATGTTGGATTGCTCTTAGGATGCGATGCACCCCAGGTATTTAATGTTCCGGGATTTTCAACACACCACGAACTTGCTTACCTGGTGGATTGCGGACTAACTCCATATGAAGCCATTAAAACGGGTACCGTTAATGTTGCCAGGTATTTAAAGCTCCCTGATAGCGGAGTAGTCCGTACGGGTGCTGCTGCTGATCTTATTCTCCTAACCAACAATCCGCTTACCGACATCAAATACACACAATCGATTGAAGGCGTTGTGTTGAATGGTAAATGGCTCTCAAAAAATGAGATTGATACAGGACTGAAGAAACTTGAAAAATAAGCCTTCAACAAGCTCAGGCTGACGTTCAGATTTGTGAGTATCAGCAAAGAGTCCTAAAATATTAAGTTGACCTCATTGCGAGGGAGCCTGCCTGCGGGTAGGCAAGGTACGACCGAAGCAATCTCGCTTCAACGTTCTAATTGAGATTGCCCCTCCGCCTGTGGCGGATCGCAATGACGCCAATTTTAGGATTGAAAGAGGATCCTCCGATTAAATTCAAATAGAAAACAATCTCTTTTAAAGATTATTCAAAATAAAATCCGTCATCATGGTGTGCAGGTGATGACGTCTTCTCGCGCCACGCACACCATGCGGATCGTCCGGATAATAAAAGGATTGAAACTGCTTGCCGGCCATGATCAAAGCATCCTGAAATGCTACCGAGTTTTGAAAATGCACATTGTCATCTCCGGTGCCATGGATGAGTAAAAAATGTCCCTCCAGTTTATCCGCATATTTGATGGGTGAATTATCATCATACCCTGACGGATTATCCTTGGGCAGTTGCATAAACCGTTCGGTGTAAATATTGTCGTAGTACCGCCAATTTGTAACGGGTGCACCGGCAATACCCAGCTTATAAACGCCTGCACCCTTCGTCATCACCAGCGAGGCCATAAAGCCACCGTAACTCCACCCATAAATACCGAGCCGGCTATCATCCACATAAGACAGGGAGCTCAAATATTTGCCTCCGGCAAGCAAGTCCTCCAACTCAAGCTTACCCATTTCCTTGTACGTTTGCTTGGTAAATTGTTCGCCCCTAAAGCCCGTGCCCCGGGTGTCCATCGTCACTACGATATACCCTTTTTGAACCAAGAGCTGCCCCCATCCGTCAACATTGAAAGCATTGCGTACCCGTGAAGCACGCGGACCACTGTATTGAAAAACCATAACCGGGTATTTTTTTCCCGGATCAAAATCACGAGGCTTCATCATGGAGGCATCCAGTTGTGTTACACCATCAGCGGAAGGGTATTTGATAAACTCTGCCGATGACAATCCATACTCTGCTATGCGCTTCCGCAATGCTTCATTGTCTTCCAATACTTTTAATGGCTTGTTGCCTTTGGTTTGAAACAATTGAACTGTAAGCGGCTGTCCGGCATGACTGAAATAATCAAGGTAGTATTGTGAGTCGTTACTCATATTAATGGTGTGAACGCCCAATGATGATGTGAGTGGCGTTTTCCGCTTACCATCAAATGAAACTGAATAAAGCTGTCGGTTTAGGTAGTTACCCTCGGTTGACAGGTAGTACACCAGTTTAGCTTTCTCATCCACGCCCACTACAGTGGTAACTTCCCAATCACCTTTTGTAATCTGATTGACCAGCTTGCCCTCCATCGTGTAGAGGTATAGATGCTTATAGCCGCTTTGCTCGCTGGAGTGAATAAATTGCTTTCCATCTTTCAGGTATTGCAAGTCATCGCAATAGTCAATGTCGACATACTTATCATTTTTTTCTGTTAAGACTACCGTTGAGCGGCCTGTGGTTGCATCAACATGAAGTATATCCAGCACATTCTGCAAACGGTTCAACCTTCTTACTGATAGTGTAGTTGCGTTGCTGGTCCATTTAACCCGTGGGATATAAATATCCTTTTCACTTCCGATATCAGCACTGACTTTTGCTCCGGTAGAGAGGTTATAAATCCATACTTCGACTACTGAATTGGCCTCACCTGCTTTTGGATATTTAAAGCGATAATCTTCGGGGTACAATGCGCCCCGGTTCCACTTTTGTAAGTTATACTCCTTTACATCTGTTTCATCAAATCGGTGATAAGCCAAACGTCTGCCATCGGGTGACCAGTAAAAAGCCTGGGCAAAACTGAATTCCTCTTCATACACCCAATCGGTGCTACCGTTGATGATGTGGTTAAACTTCCCGTCCGTAGTAACCTGTACCTCGCTCATGGTTGCCAGATCAACATAGAATAAATTATTCTCCCGCACGAAAGCCACTTTTGTAGCATCGGGAGAAAAGGTTGCATAGGATTGCTTTCCCCCGTCAGAAAGCTTTTGAAGCGTTTTGGTGTTTAGATCATAGATAAAATATTCAGCTTTATAGGAACGTCTGTAAATGCCTTCTCGCTCGGTTAACAACAACAACTTTTTTTCATCGCTGCTGAAGCTATAGCTCTGTATCGATAATTTTGGTGTTAATGCATCGCCATCCAGCAGGGTTTCAACGGCCTGCCCCGTGGTGATGTCAAACTTCACCACTTTGTTTCCATCTTGCGAAGAATAGAACTTCCCATCGTTCATCCAGTTAATTCCATATACCGAGCGTTGAGCAAATGTATTTCGAGTTGTAAAATCATCAATGGTGATTTCACGTTGCGCCACGAGCAAGAGGGGCAAAAACAGGAGTACGAATGAAAATACTTTTTTCATGATGGGTAGATTAAATTAGTGTACAAAACTAAAAGAAAATTGAATTCAGATTATTCGTACCGGATGCTGTCAACCGGATTAGCGCGTGCCGCTTTAATGGTTTGGAAGGATACCGCTAATAAAGTAATCAGCAATAACAACAATGCCGGTGCAATAAAGAGAGAGACCGACAGCGGTATGCGGACAGCAAAATCCAACAGCCATTGATTTGAAATATACCAGGCAAGAGGCGTGGCAATGAGTGAAGCAATTAAAACAACCAAGAAATGCTCTTTCCAGAGCAACAAAAGAACTTCTACAGCAGTTGCGCCCAGTGTTTTACGAATACCGATTTCCTTCTTGCGTGACTGCGTTGTATAAGCTGCCATACCGATAAGGCCCAGACAAGTAATCCACACAGATAGTACTGAGAAGAAATAAAGCAAACGCTCAAACAGTAATTCCGATATGTACTGTTCATTGAAATGGTCGTTAAGCGACTTGAAAACAAACGGTTGGCCTGGATACACGGTGGCAAACAGCTTTTCTGCCTCTTTCGCTACAGAATTCGTTGCTGCGGGCTCAACATTTAGCGTGAAGTAATACCCAAGACTCGGAACAAATAAAAAAGCCATAGGCTTTATCAGTTCGCGTGGAGAGTGAAAATGAAAGTCTTCAATAATCCGAACAATCTTTGCCGTGTCATTGAAAAAAAGGATTCGCTCGCCTATTGCATCTTCGGGCTCTGTAAAGCCAACAGCACGCATGGCGCTCCTATTCAATATGATTTCTTTCCACGCTGTACTTTGCTCTTTAAATCCTGTACCGGCCAGACTTTTCAAACCGTAGGTTGTATCAAAGTTTTCGTCCACCATAATAAACTCAAGGGTTATAGCCGATTCTGATGGGGCATTTAGCGTTCTTACATTACTGGAATATGGAAGATTATGGTCCCCCGGAAGCGTGCCTACATAGGAGACCTGCTTTACACCTGCAATTCTGGCGAGTTCCTTCTTATATAAAGCTGAGTTTCGATCGAAAAGTGAGTCATATACCTCAGAGTCCCGAATCACCAACCTGTCAGTTTCAAAGCCTAATGAGGTGTTGCGCAAAAAGTTCAATTGACCCGCCACCACAAAAATCCAGCTTAACAGCACCAGTGAAGTAATAAACTGGAGAATCACTAACACACTTCGAACCTTAACATTACCGCCCGCTCTTGAAAGAGTTCCCTTTAAAGCATTAACCGGGTTATACCCCGACAAGAGCAAGGCCGGATAAAAGCCGGTCAATAATGCTCCTGCCAACAAAATTCCTATGGCAATAAACCAGAATGAACGTGGTACTTGTCGGAGGTCAGATAAAGACAGAATAAATTCAGGCCAATACGGTTGACTTATAATCAGCAGGCCAAGGGCAAGCGTTAGTGCAATAGCCTGCAGCAACAACGATTCACCCATAAACTGAACAATCAGCTGGGCACGACCGCTTCCCAACGCTTTTCTTACTCCTACCTCGCGGGAGCGCTCAATTGATTTAGCGGTAGAAAGGCTTATGTAGTTGATCCACGCCAGCAGCAGAACAACCAGGGAAATATTTCTCAGGTAAAACACCAGCTTTGCATCACCATTTTTGCCGAGCTCGCCTTCCAGATTGGAATGAAGGTGTATGGATGCTATGGGCTGCAACTCAATTCGAAATTGTTGGTTGACTTGTCGAAGGTATTCACCTGTTTTTTCCTCAATCAATCGAGGAATTTTTTCCTGCAAGGTTGTCGCATTGGCCGCCTCGTCTAATCGCAGGTAAGTAACCGGTATGTCCCATCGCCATGGTTCCAGCACAATATCTTTGCGCATAATAGCTTCGTAATTTTTAAACGAAAGCAGGGCATCAAATTTCAAATGACTGTTTTTTGGAAAATCAGGGAAGACCCCAACCACCTCATAGTAAAATCGGCCTTTGTAATTTACCTGCTTACCAATCGGATCTTCGTCACCAAAAACTTTTTTCGCGAACGAAGAGGATAAAACCATGGTATTGATTTGTGCTAAGGCCTTATCCGTGTTTCCCTTTAGCAAAGGCGCGGAAAATACCTGAAAAAAGTCTTCCCCCACGTACGCCACATCTTCCGACTTGGTCCACCGATCGGCATACCGAAACATGCCTATTGTTTTTATAATTCTGGTTTCGTGCTCAACTTCAGGAAACGAATTTTTAAGGTCAGGTCCTGCTGCGAAAGGTGCGTAAACCGATTCGCGCGATGACCCATCCTGATTCACACGAATACCTTTTATCCGGAACACCCGCTGGCTGTTCGAAGAAATGTCGTAAGAAGACTCGTAGGCGGTGAATAGGAATAAGGCTCCAAAAGCTGCAAAACCAATTGAAAGGCCAAAAAGATTAAGGAGAAAATAGAATTTCTTGCGTTGAAAATTACGAATGGCAATCCGAAAGAAACTGCTGAGCATACTCCTGGTTTAGGCATTCCAACTTACCTAACGCCTTGTATACTTTTAGCTATGTGTAATATTTACTTAAAAAATGTCAGATTTCACCCTTCAGTGATTTACTGATAACTTCAGCTTTACTGTGGACATGTAATTTTCTGTAAATGTTTTTGATGTGAAACCGAACCGTTTCCAGGGAGATGTTCATACGATCTGCTATGAGTTTATAGCTGAGCCCATCCACTAAACCAATTACAATTTCCTTTTCCTTTTCAGATAGCGGGGAAGTCACCGCCTTCTTTTCAGTATTAAAGAAGTCGATCACCTTACGCGCAATTTGTGGCGACATGGGAGAGCCTCCACGGGTTAGCAATTCTATCCCTTCTTTGATTTCATCTAACGGGGTGTTTTTAAGCAGATATCCGGTTGCACCGGCACAAAGTGACTGGAAAATTTTATCAGGATCATTATATACCGTTAGCATAATGATATCGATATCAGGATAGTCGCGCTTGATGAGTTTCATGCCATCAATACCCGACATACCCGGCAACCCGATGTCCATGAGCAGAACATCGGGTTGATTCTCGGGCGAGAGGGCCTTGCGAAAACTCTCTACTGAACCATGAACCATGGCACAGGAAAACCCAGGTTGCCGGTCGAGGTACTGATGCAACAGCGACCTGATTTGAGCGTCATCTTCTATAATGGAAATGTGCGTCATTGTTTAAGAACGTATCTCAATGAAATCAATATAGCTGAATTTTTAACATCATATTTTGTAACCTCTCCTTCATATTCATATTGTGCAATCTTCGATAGGCCTGGGTTGTACGCCAGATTTACTCCTAATTTATCACTTAACTCATAGCCTATCCCAACCAACAATCCAAAATCAATCCCGGAGTAATAATCATTTTGGTTACTTGTCTTATCTGTTGTTAGCGTACTCCCGCCTTGACTTGTTCCAGTAAACTCTGATCTTGCATTGGCCGCTAAACGAAAGCCAACCTGAGGCCCGGCAAATAGCACTATCTTTTCATGTACTTTATAATTTACTAAAATGGGTAACTCCAGGTAGGAAAGTTGCTTTGTTATCGTTTTGGTGCCGCTGTACATCTCAAATGTTTGATCATCGTACTCTTGCGCATTCCCTGAATACTGAGGACCCTTAGCTGAATACAAAATTCTTGCTTCAATACTCAGTTGATCATTGATTGGGTAAATGAAATAAAAACCCAAATGAAACTTAACTTTCATACTGGGCTCCGAGTCGAGACTTCCCCACTCCTTAATCTCACTGCCAGTAAAGTTCACAAAACTTGGTCCGCCCATGACGCCAATCTTAACCTGTGCATTAACCACAGTACCGAATAAAGCAACTAATAGTGTGAGTAAGACTAATTTTTTCATAGCTGTAATTTTTAACTAAACTCCAGCTATTCCAGATGCCCTTCAACCCCATAAACGTGGGGTTTATGTCTTAAGGGGGCAACTAAGGTTTATTGAGGTTCCGCCTTGTATTTTAAGTTCAAACTGGGCGCGAATATCCCCTGCGCGTTTTCTCATGCTTCGCAAACCATTACCCTTGCCGCTTTCTTCTTCTAAAAAACCTATACCGTCATCTTCTATTTGCATTACAATTTTCCTTGTTGATTGGCTAACGTGTATGCTTACATGCCTGGCATTGGCATGCTTGACGATATTGTGCAACGCTTCTTTATAAATAAGATACAGGTTTTGTTTTACCTGAGGGGAAAGCAGAATTTTATCATCGCTGGTACGCACCGCAAATTCAAACTCAATATTTTTTGGTGCCAATAACTGTGCTGCGAAATCCTTCATGCGCAACAGCAAGTCGCCTAAGCTGTCGCTGCGGTTATCAACTGACCAAACGATATCACTCATTGTACTGACTACTTCACGGCTTGTCTCTTTAATGTTCTTCAAATAATCGCGTTGCTGATTTTCATTAGCGCCATTGTCCAGCAGATCGGAATAGATAGAAATTCGAGTAAGGCTTGAGCCAACCTCATCGTGAAGGTCGCTTGCAATCTTTGTGCGGAGCCTTTCCAATTGAAGCTTTTGATTAACCCGGTATTGGTGCGCTCCGTAGAGCGAAATTCCAATCAACCCCAACATACCCGCCATAAACCACCCGGTTCTCCAGAAAGGAGGCAGCACTTCAATCTGAATAACGGCTTTATTGCTCCCCCAAACCAACGGATTTGTTGAGGCCTGAACTTCCAGTGTATACACGCCCGGACTTAGATTGGTAAAGCTTGCAAAATTTGTATTGCCACTTTCTACCCATGCATCATTAAATCCCTTCAACCGGTAACGATAACTTACTTGATTGGGATTTTGAAAATACAAAGCAGAAAAAGATAAACTAAAAAAGTTCTCCGTTGGCTTCAGCCGGATTTTTGAAGTGTGGGAAATATGTTGATTCAGTGTACTTCGTCCGATTGCACTGTTATTTATAGGAACTTCATGATTAAAGATTTTGAGCGCGCTGAATTTAACAGGGAATTTATCTTCAGGTGATTCGTCTAGGGTTAGGGGATCAAACCAAATAAGTCCCTTATTTGATACCGTATAAATTCTCCCCTGCACATCCGTTAACAACCCCGAAGCCATGTTGGACACTTCAAGTCCATGCTTCTCATCAAAAATCCTCTCTTCTTGAGTTTGGGTGTTATAACTTAGCAGGTAAGATTCTGTGAGTATCCATAGTACTTTATTTCTATCCATTACCAAATCCGCAAATCGGCCAGGATGATGGCTGCCGTCAAATAACAAGCGGGTTTGCAGGGTATCTCCTGAATTATACTCGGCTACATGTACCTGGTTGCCGGCCAAAAGCAATTGTACTTCAGAAGGAGAATTATAAAAGGCCTCGGTTCCATTGTTAACAAATACTGTGTAAATACGCTCGTTGCCGGCTGATAGCTTTTTAAATGTTTGTGATTGCTTGTCAAAAACCACTGCACCATGTCCGGTTTCAAACCAAATGTTATTGTCGTACTTTCTTATCCTTCGAACAGCATGAAAACTTATTCCTTGCTTCCACAACGAATCGGCATTAAAATGAAAATATTTTTTCGCTGCCCTATTGTACACGGTAAGGGGTGCGCGGATTGCACTTATCCAAACCAAGTCATCATCAACCAAAATGCTTGAGATTGCATCATTGAGAATTCCAAGCTTGCCCGGCTGGTATCGCAAACGCTCAAACGATTTAGTTTGATAATCATAAATACCCACTCCTCCTCCATCCATGCCTATCCAAATCCGTCCGTGCTTATCGCCATCAATAGATATTACAGCGTTGTGTGCAATACTCCCTTGATCGGCAGGATTATTCCTAAACCGAGTTGTTCGGCCTGTTAGTAGATTCATCCTGTTTAATCCGGTGCCATTAAATCCAATCCAGATAATGGAGTCGTTCTCAGCATACACCGTACGCGGAGTACCTTCGGAAATAGAGTTGGGGTTCCTTGAATGATGGATAATCCGATGAAATTTTGCAGGCCTGGTGTTCAGAAGATAAAGTCCTGTTTCAGCCGTAGCTGCCCATAATAAACCTTGCCTATCGAGAAAAATACCTACTACGTTATTTGATCCAATGGACTCACGATCGGAAGGATCGTGAAACCACTGATAGAACTGTCGGGTGGAAAGATTGTAGTAATTTAATCCGCCCCCATAAGTACAGAGCCACAAGCCATTTCTTTCTTTGTCAAACAAAACCCTAAAGATGGAATTAATTGAAAGTGAGTTTGTGTTGGAAGATTGATGAATAAGGTGTTCCTGGCGATTAGAAACAAGGTCGATAATATGAAGCCCTCCATAAGTACCAATAAACATCCGATCAGCCAAACTATCATACGCCAGTGAACGAATTACACGATACCGATACGTGTCCTCCGGATTTATGTTGTTCAATTCATAGAAATCAAAATCATCTGTCTCCGCAACATATTTAAAAAGCCCTGATGTGGTTGCTACCCATATATTGCCACGTTTATCCCGAATGATGTCCAATATGTAATTGTCGCGTAAGCTTCGCGGATTGCTTTGATCATGCCGGTACCACTTTATTGATTGACTGTTCAAATCAACATGGGCCAAGCCCTCACCCAAATGGGCTACCCAAAACCGATGAAGATCATCTGCCAATACCGCACGAGCGGTTGTGCCCAGTACCATCAGACTATCGTTCAGGGGGCGAAATGAATCCTGCAGCCTATCGTATTGAAGCAACTTACCCAATGAGGTGATGACAAAAATGTTTCGAAGTGTATCTTCAAAGATTACACGGGCAACAGGTCTTTCTTGTTTGTTCCCACCAAGGTTCTGACCCGCGAAGAAGTTAAGATTTGATGCATCATATCGGGCCAAACCGGCTTCTACACCAAACCAGATGTAACCTTCCTTATCTTCCAACATGGTAAATTGATTAACATGATGTGCACGGATTACCTCATCGATCTTTCTGAAGCGTGTAGAAAAAGGCTGGCTATTGGCAACAATTGCCAATACTAAAAATCCGCAACTGAACAGGCGGGCTA
Source organism: Cyclobacteriaceae bacterium (assembly GCA_019638255.1). Lineage (GTDB taxonomy): Bacteria > Bacteroidota > Bacteroidia > Cytophagales > Cyclobacteriaceae > UBA2336. The sequence continues at coordinate 385,527 of JAHBUD010000001.1, forward strand.
TCATGCTATGAATTTACAGAAAGAAGACCACAGAAATAAACCTGGTTAGGTGAATCGGTTTAAAATGTCAATTACCTGTTGTAGATACCCTCCGCCAAACAGGTTGACATGAACAAGCAAGGGGTACAAATTATAAACGTCCACCCTGGTGTCAAAACCCGGTTCAACGGGAAATGAACTGAAATAGGATTCGTAAAACATTGGATCAAAACCTCCGAACAATTGTGTAAATGCCAACTCCGCCTCACGATGACCATAATAAACGGCTGGATCAATAAGGGCAGGTTTGCCCGCACCATTTACCATAACATTGCCACTCCATAAATCGCCATGCAGTAATGCGGGTTTTTCCTCTGGTAATAAGTTCGGTAATTTTTTATGTAAGGTTTCAAATTTTTTGCGAAGACTGATGTTTATACTGTTGTTCTTTTCGGCAAGCAAGATTTGCTTCTCTAATCGTTGCGTGATAAAAAAGTCGATCCAATTGGATGTTACTGTGTTATGTTGAGTGTGTGACCCGATATAGTTATCGTGTGATAGTCCAAAATTATCTTGCGTATGTTTGTGCAGGTTGGCCAACTGCCCTCCTAACGCTTTCCAATAATCAGCACCTGGCTTAGTTGAACGAATGAACGTCATGAGAATGTACTGACTGCCTTCAATCTCCTTCACAACAATCGGGTGGGGAACTTCAATACAATTTTTTTCATGAAGCAACCTGAGTCCTTTGGCTTCGGCAGTGAACATGCCCGGGTAGCGGGAAGCATCATTCCATTTCACAAAAAAGCTGCCTTGATTCGTAATCAACTCTCCCCCATGATTAATGCATCCGCCTGAAGCCGGACGGAAGTCCTGGATTTTGCAATCAAGGTGCTGCTCAATGTCCTTTTCGATAGCGATCACTAAAATGCAAGATTGATCTTCAGTCCACCAAAAAAATTCCTGGCCGGTGCTGCATTATAATACCTTCCGCCTACAGCATTCAAGTCATTGCCTAAACTATAGGTTTGATCAAGTAAATTATCTCCACCCGCATAAATCTCGAGGCGCTTGTTTTGATAGCCGACTCTAAAACCAGGCAAGGTATATGCATCGGCATAAACCGCGTTGGCATCGTTTAATGGAAGCTTACCCGTATGGATAATGGTTGCTCTGAAATAAACTCCGCTGCGCAAAGCAACATCAGCACCACCACTGACAACGTGAGCCGGTGTACCGGTAAGTTGATTGCCAGAGAAATCATCCTGCCCTTTGATGTAATCACCAAACCGGAAATCATTGTAGGCATAGCTTGTCCAGATGCTGAGATTGCTTACAAAACTATTCTTTGGGATCACAGGGACTACACTCAGCTTAAATTCAATTCCCTTTTGTTTTGTTTCACCGGCATTTACAAAATATTCAGACCCATCATCTTCACGCCTGATGACAATCGTTTCATCCAATGCGAAAAAAAATCCGGTAATCTCCGATTTAATGATCTGCCTAAACCAGTTCTTGCGAATACCCAATTCATAGTTTGTTCCGGTTTCTGCTTCCAGGTCGCGGTTAAAAACTCCATTGGATGCATTGATCTCGGCTAGTGTAGGGGGAGAGAAACCCCTGCTAACACTTCCATAAACAGACATCACTTTATTGGGTGTAAATAAAAGGGCCAATCGGGGCATGAGCTTAGGCGTATACACCATTTGCTCTTCAGGCGATCCAACATCCGACAAGCGTTGGAACGTATACTGCAACCCGTTAATGCTCGCTCCTGCGGTTGCGCTAAAATTGCTCCAAAGCAATTCGCCCTGCCCAAAAACACTGTACTGTAAAACAGAAATCTCATCATCCGATAACAATGCGCCTTCCGCTCCTTGATTGTTCTGGTATGACTTCACCGGCATAAAGCCTGCCTGAAATTCACCGCCACCGAGCAAAGCCATTTGAATTTTTTCTGCTGATTTTCTGAAAGAAGTAACTGAGCGCGCACCCAAACTTTGTTCATTACGATGATCAACATTTCTGATAGCAGCATTCTTAAAGTTTACCAGGTTACCATAAACACTTGTGCGATTATGAAAATTGCTCCCGAAAAAATATTCATGCGCTACACCGGTATAAAATGATTTTAACGAAACCCTTGCGCGTTGTTCAACCGCTCCCGGCAAGGTAGCTGTTGCCGGCCGAGCCTGACGGGAATTTTGCTCAAACTCTGTTAGCGTTAATCCTCCTGGTGTTTCATAAAACAAATCGCTGTAAAAGATGAACGTTTCCAAAACCTGACGATCATCCAATTCAAACCGGAAAACACTATTCACCACATCACGAAACAGTTGAGTTTGCTCACGGTAGCCATCGGATTGAAAATGCATAACCTGAACCTGATGTGATGCTTTATCGGTGGCATCTTCGTAGCCTGCATGCCATAAGGCACTGCCAAACGATCCAACTTGTAGGCTCGCCTGAATTGCCCGCCCGGTTTGAATGATTGGAGAGTTAAGCAACAGCACACCGCCTGTGCCGGCACCGTATAAACTTGATCCCGGGCCTTTTACTACTTCAATTGATCCCATCATGGCCGGATCAAGCTGATTGAAATACGTGTTACCACCGGGATCGGTTAATGGAATCTCATTCCAATACACTTTCACATTTCGTACACCAAATGGCGAACGTATGCTACTTCCCCGGATGGATATCCGGTAACTTCCCGGAGATCGCTCTTCAAATCGAACGCCCGGGGCCGTGTTCATGGCCGGAACAAAAGTAGCCGCGTTAAAACGTTGGAACTCTTCTTTACCCATGGCCACAACAGCTGCTGGTATATCATGAATAGGCCGATTGTAGGCAAAAGCCTTTATGGTCACTTCATCAAGATATCGGGTTGTATCTGGCACATGCTCCTGCGCCATACCTGAAGTCAGTATGAAAATCGATAGCAAGGTGAATGAAAACCGAAGCAATTTATTTGGCAAAATCCCGCTCATGTAAAATCATCTGCTGTGCATGTGGCAAAATACCTAATAAGCTCTAATCCAGCGAAATAGACAAAATTTTGTGCCTTAAAGCCAAAAAAAATAGCGATCTTGCAGGTTGTCGAACTAAATCAGGGCTCATTCAGTTATAAAATTGCCTCTGATGAGAAAGATCGCAGGAATTCATTAATCAATATCAATATTAATCATGGGAAGACCTCCAATTTTACCAAAGAAGAAAAAAGACGGCTTTTACATTGAAATCCGCAACAAAGGTTCAAAATCTGCCGGCACAATTATCATTCGCGATACGCGCGAAGCCATGATGCAAGCTGCCCGCATGTATGAAATCACCAAAGACGTTACCATCCTCGGTGAACACCGGAATGGCAAGCGTGTTGAAGAGTCAAAGAAAAAGGCATCCGCTAAAGTAAAATAGGGGGCATTTGCCCCTTATTGTTTTTTATCCCTCCCTTATCATTTCTATTTTCATCGGAAAATTTTACGGTGCGTTACCTTTCTGTTTTCTTTTTTATATCCCTTCATGTTGCACTCGCCCAGAAAAAGGAGAACCCTTATGTAATCCTTATTTCCTTTGACGGCTTCAGCCATGACTATGTGGAAAAATATGCGTTGCCCAATTTTAAAAACTTCATTAAAAATGGTGCTTCTGCTGAAGGATTGATTCCATCGTTTCCGAGCAAAACATTTCCCAATCACTACACCATTGTTACCGGCCTGTACCCGGGACACCATGGCTTGGTAGACAATCACTTTTACGACAAAAAGCTTGAACTCAACTATACCATGCGTAACCGCGATATGGTGGAAAATCCTGTCTTCTATGGGGGCACTCCCTTGTGGCAACTTGTACAACAACAGGGTTTGAAATCTGCATCCTGTTTTTGGGTAGGATCTGAAGCTCCGGTTCAAGGCGAGTTTCCTACATACTACTACCGGTATAATGAAAGCATGCCTAACAGTAAACGTGTTGAACAGGTAATCGATTGGTTAACGTTGCCGAAGAAAGATCGTCCACAATTTATTTCGTTGTATTTCTCCTTGGTGGATACCGAGGGGCACAACACGGGACCAAACTCGGAGGAGCTTAGAAAAACAGTACTTGAAGCCGATAGCTTGTTGGGTTACCTGATGCAAAGCCTGAGAAAGATAAGGCTTCCGGTAAATGTTGTTTTGATTTCCGATCATGGCATGTATGAGCTGGAGCAGAAAGAAGAAACCTACATCACGTTGAGCAAATTCATCAACCTGGCTGATACAACTGTTCGCATTATCAATGGTGGTACACAGGCACACCTGTATACGAATAATGTTGACTCGCTGTTCAGTGTGCTCAAAGCAGTTGAAGAAAATTTTGTTGTTTACAAACGTGAGGATTTTCCCGAAAGGTGGAACTATAACCATTATCGGGTGGGCGATATAATGCTTGTGGCAACACCAGGCCATTACATACAATTGAACAGCCGCAACTTTGGCCGCCTTCAATCACCCGTGTTTGGTGTGCACGGCTACGATCCTGATGAAGTTCCGGAGATGAAAGGTATTTTTTACGCCAACGGCCCGAACATAAAAGCAGGTGCAACTGCACCCGCTTTCAGAAATGTTCACGTGTATCCGTTTATTGCTTTGCTGCTGGGTATAACGCCACCTAAAACTGATGGCGATGTAAATGTGCTACGATCGCTTTATAAAAAATAGATCACTACGCATTTCTGAGAATCTTCTCCATCTTTCTACCCTTTGCCAACTCATCCACCAACTTATCTAAATATCTTACTTTTTGTGTGAGTGGGTTTTCGATTTCTTCTACACGATAGCCACAGATTACACCCGTAATGAGGTTTGCGTTGGGGTTTAGTTTGGCCTTTTGAAAGAAGGCCTCAAACGTTACCTTCTTTTCTATCAGCTCCTGCAGTTTCTTGTTATCAAAACCGGTTAACCATTCGATTACCTCGTGCAGTTCTTCTTTCGTTCTGCCTTTGCGCTCCACTTTGGTAACATAGTGCGGGTATACGGAAGCGAACGTCATGGTAGCTATACGTTCATGGTGTGCGGTGGTGTCTTTCATGGTTTTTGCACGAATTACTGATTGTTCACTCTGTTAATTTTCCTTTACCTGTTCATTTCTAGAAACTGTTGAACCTCACGAGTCCATTCACTTTCATAATTTAAAAGGAAATTCTCATGTCCTGCTTCCTCAAAAATTTTCAATTCCTTAGGCCCAGTCAGATTCTCAAATATTTCTTCAATCTCACGCTTGCTCACCTTATCATCCTTTGCTCCAAAAAACAATAATGTTGGGCAACTAATTCTTGTAGCATACTCAACCGGATTATGAGGATTTTTCACCGCTAAAACCATGGAACACTATAATCGTTCCTTTCGGATTCTCGACTTTTATGCTCCAACACTCAATCTCTCTGTTGCTTGAAAGTTTAATCGTTTCATAATCACCTGTTGGAAAAGCTTTGTTCTCAGGTCTTGGATTGCTTACCCCAACAAGGAGTGTTGTTATTTTCTGTCCGGGTGTCAGAGTCTTTGCGTCTTTTGTTTTCTCAACTTTTTGTTCAGCAAAGTGAGTGAATTTGTATGCATGGAAAATTGCAACAACATTCATCAGGATGAAAACTATAATTAACACCCAAATAATCCGTTTCATAGTAAATGCTGCAAGAAACTTGTATTAAACAATCAGTTAGCTACATTTTACTTTTTGCCTTAAGTCGATAGCCCAGTCTTATATTGGAAATAAAATAATATCTCCCTTGTGTAAAGAGGTCATTGTTGCGCTCTGTTATGCGAGCGTTGCCAAGGCCAGCAAAGCCATCGGCTTCAAGTATAATTCCGTTTTTAAATATGTATCTAAATCCTAAGTATGTTAAACCTAAGCCATAGCCAAAAGCAGATTTCCATGGCATTGGATTTTCCTCGTAGGCTGCTAAGATTGAGGCTCCATGAAATAAGCCTGTGTTATTCTTCTTGTAATAGTACCTAATGCCCGGGCGAAAATAGTATGCCTTATAATCGGCTGTTCTTATTTCATAGTCGACCGAAGCGTTAAAACTGAACTGTTTATTTTGATTGCACCATTCCTGCATAAGACCAAATGTGCCCCCTCCGGAAAAGTTAGGTGTTGCGGATATCAATCCATTTGTAAACTTTTCATTGCCTTGTACTACGCTTTGGCCTTCAGCAACTCCTATGGCAAAACTGTGTGCCACAATCAAGGTGTACAAACTTATTAGTCGCTTAATTAACTCAAAGTAATCCTTTAACACCTCTAAATTTAGTTTTATCAATTAACTAGTTTTATCTAACCAAAAATTTCCTCAGGGCAAAATCACGACTATAGTAGCGACTTAATCCGTGTGATACTATAAAAAAGTGCTCTGATTTGCCCAAAGCTAAATCAAAGCACCCTTCACTATGTTGAAGTTCACCGTTATTGTGTCCGGCTACTCCTCTATTAATTCTGCAATACCAGTGTCCATGTCATACACTGCCCCCACAATTTTGATCTCTCCATTGTCCTCCATTTCCTTCAAAATCGGACTATTTGCTCTTATTTGAATGATGGTATTTCTTACGTTGTTTTCGCATACCTCATGAACAAATCCCTCGTTTGCTGAACTTCTGTCACCGTCATACACCGTTTTCTCAACTGCTGGGCGGATTTTACTGAGCATTGCTGTAATGTTACCCAACTTTACATCGTCAATAGCTGCCATAACTGCACCGCAGTGTTCGTGCCCCATCACCAAAATTAGTTTGGCTCCTGCAACCTTACAGGCAAACTCCATACTTCCTAAAAGGTCTTCGTTCACGAAATTACCAGCAACACGGCCAACAAAAGTATCACCAATACCTCTGTCAAAAACATCTTCTACAGGCACCCGGCTATCCAGGCAAGATAAAACTACTGCCTTCGGAAACTGTCCGGTGGCACTTTTTCTTACTTGTTCAGAATGATCTCTAGCTGTCAAATCATTCTTGATAAACCTTTGGTTACCATCTTTGAACAATTTTAAAACTTCATCAGGAGTTAGTGCATCTCGCTGTTCTTTAGTAAGCACCTCATTAACTAAGGGCTTAATGTCAGCAAGCTGAACTCCTCCTTGACTTTGTTCACTTGTTTCGTTTTTACATCCTGCTAAGGCGATAAAAGCGAATGCAACTGCTGTTACTTTTTTCATTGGGGGTTTGGTTGGTTGTGCCTACCTTGTAATACGGTGTTCGGCTTCTTCCGTTTTCTAAAAATTTATAAATGTTTTAATGTTAAGTTGATTTCGTGAATCAAACGCTGTGGTTTGATTCATTATGGCGATTTCATTTCTTAAATGCTTGCTAAAGCGGTACCCGAAACCTCCGTAAAATCGATTTCTGTCAAAAATAGGATCTTCTGTATTTACGAAGACTTCGTTGTAAAATGATAAGTACACCGTTTTGTCTTGCATTTGTTTATTGTTCAAGGCAATGTTTATGGCAAGGAAATATCTTAGTCTTAATCTAAAATCGTCAGAAAAAAAACGTTGTTCAAATCTATAACGATGCAATAGCGATGCTCTTCCAAATACCTGGCGCGTAATAAATTGTTGAAAGGTACGATGTTCGCCAAAGCTTGTTTTCTCGTTTGTGTTCCCAATGTAGGGTTCATTATAAATATAGGCATAGCCCGCAAGAACGTTGTTATTACCTTCTGTTAAATTATAGCCAATACCAGTTCTGAAAAGTAGTTGTTCGGTGTCCCCTATAAGATTAAAATTTCTATATTGAAATTCCTGATGCCAGTTCCACCTTTGATCAATTTGCTTGTTGCCAAAAAATCTGTACCAAGCTCCAAAATCACTTGCTTGAGAAAAGCAAAAGACAGGGATTAGCAAAACGAAAAGAGTCAGCAATATTCTTTTGAGCATCGATCAGTGGCTTCGACAAGTTAAGCATAATCTCCAAGCCATCCCACGTTACTGAACTAAAGCAAGAAAATACTTCGAATGGTTACTGTGTCGATTGCACCAGAAGCGAGGCTGACTACAAAAGCCCGCTCATCACCTCTTCCACCGAACGGCTGTTAGGAAAATAAGAAGTCATTTTCAGCAACACACGGTCAACAAGTGTATCGGGACAGGAGGCTCCGCTGGTGAGTACAATTTTTACTTGCTCTTTGGCAGGAATAAAATTGTGGGTGATTTCTTTTCTCCTTTCGTTATAAATGAAGTGATGAATTTCTTCAGCCGATTTTATTTCATTTTCAGAGTTAATGAAATATGTCGGAAATTTTCGTTCGCACAATTCCACAATATGTGAAGTGTTGGAGCTGTTGTAGCCACCCACCACCAGGGCCAAGTCGGCATCAGTATTCAACAATTCAAACGTTGCATTTTGGTTGTCGTTGGTAGCGTAGCAAAGTGTGTCGCGTGTATCAGCAAAATGTTTTTTAATGTTTTCCTCGCCATACTTTTCCATCATCAGGTTTCGGAAATATTCTGCAATGGCTTGTGTTTCGGAAGCCAGCATGGTGGTTTGATTTACCACGCCTACACGCATCAAATGCTGTTCAGGATCAAAGCCATCCGAATACCGAGAAGCAAAATCTTCGTTGAATTTATTTCCCGGCTTTGTTCCGGCAATGTATTCGCCCAACAAAATCGCTTCATCCATGTTGCGAACAATTACGGACGCTGCGCTGTTCGCACTGTGCGAAAAAGTAGCCCGGGTTTCTTCATGCTTGGGCTTTCCATGAATGATTACGGTGTAATCATCACGCCCCAATTTATCGGCCCTGTTCCAAACCTTTTCAACAAACGGACAAGTTGTATTGTATTTCTGAACTTCAACTCCTTTGTCCAGTAGCAGCTTTTCACTTTCAAGGGTTGTGCCAAAAGCCGGTATAATCACCACATCGTCCTTCGTGATCGAATCCCAGGGAATAAACTGACGGCCATCCGTATCCATAATGAATTGAATGCCCCGGCTTTGCAAGTCGTTATTCACCTCCTGGTTGTGAATCATCTGGCTCAGCAAGTAAACTTTCTTGTTGGGGTTCTCTTCAAGTGCTCTGTAACTTATTTCAATGGCATTTTCAACACCGTAACAAAAACCAAAATGCCGGGGTATGTAAAATCTTACCGGGCCAAAATCAAGGAAGGTCGGGCTAAAATCCTGCTTGCGCAGATCGTTGAGCCTGCGTAACTCTTTTATTTTTCCGGTAACGGATGACCGGTAATAGGCAGGGATGTCGAACTTTTTGATACGTGTTGATTTTATCTGTTAACCGCAAAGGTAATGCAATTGTTTAATAACAAAGGCTGTCGGAAATTCGCTTACAAAGCAAATTCATCAACAGCCCCTTTAACTTCTTTTTGCAGAATGCTTACGCGGCCCGCGATAGTTTATCTTCCTTAATCTGCTTTTTTCTGACTTCTTTCGACTCGAGGTCAAACGTCATCACTTCTACAATGTTGTTTTTCAGGTAGCGCAAAACTTCCATCACTCTGCCATCGCTTTTGCTTCTTACACGTTCACCTTTTCTAAACAGTTTTCTCATTCCCTAAAGTTTAAGTTCTACATTCTGAAAGCATAGTTGAATTCACGCGGAAAGTCTTCATACGTGCCCGTTAAAATAACTAATTCTCCAGTTTTTTTCTTTTTCATCTCCTCGTTAAAATCTTTAACGCTTTTCACCGGAACATCATTGATTTTTGTAATGATGAATCCATCGCGGATCTCAGTGCTCTTTGCCAGTTTACCGTTACCCAATGTTTTGATGCGAACGCCATTGGCAAGCTCCAGGCGTTTTAGTGTTTTTGCATCCACGTCTTCAACATCAATGCCAAGGCTCACAAAACCTGTGCGTTCTTCTGGCTTAATAACGCCAACATTGCCTTCACGATTTTTCAAAATTACCGGGTACGTTATTTCTTTACCCTTTCTATTTACGGTAATCATAACCTTATCACCAGGCCTGTGTCGGCCAATGGTTTCAATCAATCCTGAACTTGAACGTATAGCTGTTTCGTTGATTTTTATAACCACATCGTGCTCTTTAATGCCGGCTTCCTTTGCAGCACTTTTGTTTCCTTCTGCAAATCCTGAAACAAAGGCTCCCTCATTTACTTCCAGATCGTATTGTTTAACCAACTCACTGTTTACACTGCCTACCTGAATACCGAGCCATCCGCGCTGCACCACGCCATAGGTCATCAGGTCTTCTACAATCTTACTCACAATATTTGAAGGGACAGCAAACCCATAACCGGAATAAGAACCTGTTGGACTGGCTATGGCCGTGTTGATTCCTACCAGACCGGCATTCATATCAACCAACGCTCCACCACTATTACCCGGATTAATCGCAGCATCCGTCTGGATGAAGGACTCAATCGCTGTATTTCCCTGCTCGGTATTGCGGTCGAGTATATTAATGCTTCTTCCTTTGGCGCTGATGATCCCAGCCGTAACCGTTGAGGTAAGGTTGAACGGATTCCCTACAGCCAACACCCATTCTCCAACACGCGCATTATCGGAATTCACAAAGGGAATAAACGGCAAGTTGGTTTGGTTAATTTTTATTAACGCCAGATCGGTATCCGGATCAGTTCCAATCACTTCAGCTTTAAAGGATCGATTATCGTTCAACGTTACATCAACCACATCTGCTCCCTGAACAACGTGATTATTGGTAACAATGTAACCATTAGCATTAATGATTACTCCTGAGCCTGAGCTTTGGCTTGGCCCGTAATTACGGGGTGGCCCGAAAAATTCACGGAACGGATCGAACGATTGGTTTTGTTCGCGGGTAGTCCGCTTTTGTGTAGAACGGATATGCACAACAGCTGGGGTAACTTTTTCTGCAATTGCCGTAAAGTCTGTTGGTACAGTAGTACCGGGTGTGGCATTGTCAAGGTAGGTTACTTTAGAAATCGGTGGATCTTGAATGTATTGGATTATTGGCTCATCCTTTTTCAGGAACTCATAACATCCCAGTGTTAAAACGCTCCCCAAAATGGCCGCTGCAAAAAGTGATGTGAATTTTTTCATAATACAAACTTTTAAGATGTTTAACCTACTAATCGATGTCTTTGATTCAATTATAGTTTTAAGCAAAAACCCGGCAAAACAGCAATATGGGTGCTTTTTGGGGCTCCTTGAAGAAATTTTGTCAGGTAATAATTGTCAAATTGTGCTGCTCGGGTATACAACGCCTTCTCAATCTATCGGTAAACTAAATACGAAAATTTCAGGATTTTGGTTTGATTTACCTTCTTTTATACGACTCAATATAGCGTATGCCTTCTAAAGCTGAAAACCCCTGCCCGGCATGAAAATATCCGGGACCATATCGTTAAAGAAAGGGCGGGAGCAATCCCTCCTTCGAAAGCATCCATGGATTTTTTCGGGTGCCATACAGCAGTTAGCAGGAAATGTTTCGGACGGTGACTGGGTGAAGGTTGCCGACAGCAAAGGCAATACCCTTGGCTTTGGCCATTATCAAAACGGAAGCATTGCTGTACGGATGCTTCAGTTCGGTGAACAATTGCCCAGCGAAAGTTTCTGGAAAGATAAGCTTCATCAGGCACTCGCTTTACGACATGCCGTACGGCTTCCAACTGAAAGCACAAGTGCCTTTCGGTTACTGCATGGTGAAGGCGATGGGGTGCCCGGTTTAATTATCGATTACTATGCAGGTGTTGCGGTTTTGCAAGCTCATTCTGCCGGAATGCATAACGACAGCACGCTGATTGCTAACGCGTTGAAAGAAACTATGGGCGACATGTTAACCGCTGTGTATTCAAAAAGTCGTTCAACACTGCCCGGAAAAGTTAAGGATCATCAACCTGACGGATATTTGCTCGGCATGGCCACTGTACCTCATATTATGCACGAGCACGGCATTAAATTCCTGGTCGACTGGGAAGGAGGACAGAAGACAGGTTTCTTTCTTGATCAACGTGAAAACAGAAAGTTACTGGGTGAATACTCCAACGGAAAAAATGTACTGAATACTTTTTGCTACACGGGTGGGTTCTCTCTTTATGCACTTCACGCAGGCGCTGAACGGGTCTATTCCATTGATGTTTCTGAGAAAGCAGTTGAGGTTACCAAAAAGAATATTGAGCTTAATGGTTTTGATATTCAGCTTCATCCCTGCATAGCGGCCGATACGTTTGATTACATCAAGGACAAAAAGGACAAGTTTGATCTTATCATTCTTGATCCTCCTGCTTTTGCCAAGCACAGGGATGCACGACACCAGGCCGTTAAAGGTTATCAGCGCTTAAACGCAGAAGCCATGAGCATTATTCGTTCGGGTGGAATACTCTTTACTTTCTCATGTTCGCAAGTGGTGGATAAGCAATTGTTCTATGATACCGTTGCATCAGCGGCTATTCAAGCTGGTCGCGAAATCAAGGTGTTGCATCAACTCTCGCAACCGGCTGACCATCCTGTTTCCATGAGTCACCCAGAGGGAGAATATTTAAAGGGATTGGTGCTTTATGTAGTATAGTCCACTACTTCGCATATATATAATCCAGCGTCACGTTAAGCATAGCTTTCAATCCGGTTAGCATACCACGCTCATCAATCATGAAATTGGGCGTGTGGTGTGCCGGCACTTTCCCCGGATCCTGATCGGGTGGCATGGCTCCAACAAAAAAGAAAAACCCAGGAATCTTCTTCTGATAAAATGCAAAATCCTCAGCCCCGGTTACTGCATTGACACGAATCACTTTATCGGATCCTGCTGCGCGTTGCAAGCTGTTAACCATCTTTTCGGTTAGGGCAGGATCGTTGTATGTTACCGGTGTTCTTTTCTCGATGTTAACCTCTGCCGTAGCACCAGCGCTTTCAGCAATTTTTGTAGCGGTCAATCTCATCTTCTCATGAATTTTCTCCTGCATGTCCTCATCCAGCGTGCGTATAGTGCCCGCCATAAAAGCTTCTTCCGGAATGATATTTTCACGAATGCCTGCTTGAATTCTGCCGACCGTAATTACAGCTGCTTCTTTTGTAAGTTCTGTTTGCCGGCTCACAATGGTTTGCAGGCCTGTGATGATTTGTGCACTGACTACTATTGGATCAACCGACATCCACGGATAAGCCCCGTGCGACTGCCTGCCTTTTACTTTTATCGAAAACCAATCTGATGCGGCCATCGTGCCGGCTGGTCGGTAGGTAATCAACCCTACAGGAGTAATGGAAGAGATGTGCATCCCGAAAATCACATCGGGTTTTGGATTCTCCAGAACACCTTGCCTTACCATCAGCTCAGCACCACCCTCTTCCCCGGCTGGTGCGCCTTCTTCAGCGGGCTGAAAAATAAATTTAATGGTACCCTTCAGGTCAGCCCTATTTTTTGTCAGAATTTCTGCTGTGGCCATCAAAATAGCTACGTGTGTATCATGCCCACACGCATGCATCACTCCGGTTTCCTGTCCATTGAAAACAGCTGTCTCCTTTGACGCAAACGGCAAACTGTTCCGTTCCGTAACCGGTAAAGCATCCATATCGGCCCGAAGGGCAATAACAGGGCCGGGCTTTCCTGTACGCAATACCCCAACAACACCCGTATGCGCAATGCCGGTTTGCACCTCTAGTCCAAGCGACTTCAAATGGTCAGCAACTTTTTGTGCTGTTTTAACTTCACGATTGGATAGCTCAGGGTATTGATGAAAATGCCTGCGCCATTCTATTACCTTGGGCTCCAAGGATGTTGCCTGTTGATCGATTTTTGTTTGAAGCTTTGTGGGTGTTTGAGCATGTAACGAAAGGTTACTAATTAACAGAACAGCAACAATTGCATATCTCATGGTCGGTTGGTTTGGATTTGAATCAAGATAGAAAAAAGGTGATCTTCGCCCAAGTAGATGTATGCAATGGATAAAAATTTTTAACAATGAGACTGAGGCACGCACACGGCTGCAAAGCAATAAGCCGCAACTTGTAGTAATTGGTGAAAAGCGTATCTGTCTTGTGTTGTACAACAACCAATTCTTTGCTGTTCAGGACCGGTGTACGCACAACGGTGATTCGCTCAGTAAAGGACATATAAATTACCTGGGTGAAGTGATCTGTCCTTGGCACAACTACAGGTTCTCGCTTCAAACAGGCCGGGAGTGTTCTGCACGATCCGCTGATTTGATTTCTTATCCTGTAAAAATTGATAATGGTTTTTTCATTGGCATCTTTTAATATGCAGAAAATAGATTGGCTGAAAATACGTTACTGTTAAAATGAAACCGTTCCTTCTAATTATCCTTACTTTTCTTGCTAGCATTACTAGTGCGCAGGTAAACAGCCTATCGGCATTGAGTCGGTTAAAGACCGGTGCTCCGCTCCCTGAAAAAATATTGAGCTCCCGATCTGCAGTACTGTACAGTCCTGAACTTACCCGTAAAGAAATAGATGAGATTCATGCCAGTCTTGCACGAACCGGTATTGATGCCGTTGCCTATTTTGAACTGGACAGGGTGTTCGCGGGTCGTGATGTTCAACTGGCCTTCAGTGAATATTTCTCAACCCGTGAAATCAGCAACTTTGTAGTCTTTCAGAAATCCAGTACGTACAAAATAATTGTTACCCCATACAACGGAGGAACAAATCTGATTGAGCCCGAACAGTCCGCATGGATGACTGAAGACGCCTACTTGAAAGAGGCGCTGCGCTTACTCTACAGTAATGCATTGAATGCCTATCGAAAGCAGAACTTATTGATAAGTGAAGTTGCTGAAACACGGTTGTCAGTAAATGTAATTACCGGCAGACGAACAGAGGCGTTTGCCACCGATTTAAAAGTTGATCGCCTTGCCGTGCAGAAGTTTGGCGATGAGCAACTTGATCGGGAGCTGGAGGAGATCATGAAGGATTATCCATTCAAGTATACGTTGGTTGATAATATGATTCCCGAAACCGAGCTGCGCAAACAAGGAATGTTTTACATCCTGTGTATGATTCAATCCCGAGGCCCGGTAGCGAAGCAATTACTCGGATATGAAGTTGGTGAAGCGGAGTCCGCGTTGGTTTCGGTTACCTTCCCGAACGGGCAGGAACAGTTAAAAACCATTCCTGCCAATACCCAGGTTTATAAGTTTTATGCACGGCAAATACAATTCAACAATGTTTTTTTAGGAACCCGTTGGGATGCTGATGTTAACTGGCAACAGGCTCTCCGTAATTTTATTTTGGGATTCAAGCGGGAACTAAGAATTAACTAAAGTTTTCTTTTAGTCTTAAAACTGTAATAAGAATTGAACCCGGTTGCTTAAATTTCGTTGAAATAGGTAGAATCGCTGCTGGCATGAAGCTTGCACAGTTAAAGAAAAAGTCAAATAAGCTATGAAAAAGGTGTTGATGGTGGGGTTATTCATGGTTAGTCTGAATGTTGCGTTTGCCTATTCTTCAAGCATTGCTATTCAAACCTCAAAACAGTCATCCATGCAGGTTTATGTTAACGGCAAGCTTTACAATAAGCAACCCGAGAACTTTGTGCGCATCAAGAGCAGTGCCGGGCTGTACAAGATTGAGGTGAAAGTGTTGAACCCTTACGATAAAGAATGGTACATGGTGCGCAAAGATGTACGCATCGAAAAAGGCTTTGAGTTTTACTATAAAATTGAATTTGCTGAAGGGCAACGACCAAAACTACGGGCCATACGAAGTTATCCGGTGTACAGTCACTACTTTCTAAATCCTGCACTGTATAACAGGCACCCTACTACTTAGTCGCTTTTTTGCTCCGGTTACTAATCAGCAGTACGATTACCAAAACAATCACGAGTGTAGTCATTGATCGGGGGGAGAAGAAATATGGAAAATGGTAGTTTACATTCCATCCGAACAATCCACCAAAAATCCAGCTAAGTACCTCCGCAATTACTCCGAATATCGCTCCGAAAACACCGGCCAACACACCAAAAATTCCAGCTACTATTCCAATAAGGGCACCAAAAAGGCCCATGGCCAGTCCAAATAATCCTCCGGCCAACCCGATCCATAATGGAAATGTAAGTAAGAGTACAATTATCAGAAGCGCGTTTGCCGTTGATTTAGTCATTTGTTGGTTGCTTTTGATCTGTGATTATTCAAAAACCTGACCACTATTGAAAAATCCAATTTTTAACTCAAAACGGAATAATCAGGCACCATATTATGCATCTGATTGTTCAGTTATGTACAGCTTGTGTGTTCGATTTTGTAAATAGAAATGCCTAGTATTACTAAATTTCAAAGTATTTATCGGCATCGATAGAGATCATGTTACGCTGGTTAATTTTTTTTCTCATCATAAGCTTTACCGGTTTTGGGCAGCAGGTAATTGAAGGAAAGGTTGTTGATAAAGAAACCGGGCAACCTGTTCCATTTGCTTCTATTGGAGTGGTCGGCACATCTAAAGGAACAAGCTCAAATCTCAATGGTCAGTTTTCCCTGGCGGTGGATATCCCTTTCTCTGTTAAAGTTAGCTGTGTTGGATATGAATCACTGGTGATCTCATCCGTTGAAGATTTGCGGTTGATTCAATTGAAGCCGGCATCCATTGAACTCAGCGAAATCATCATCTACCGAAGGTCGATCGATCCCTCACGTGTTGTGCGAAGAGCCTTATCGAATGTTTCGAGTAACTATGACAATCAACCTTTTCTTCAGAAATTTTTCTACAGGCATTACTGTAAAGATGATTCGGAGTATGGACGCTTAATTGAGGCCGCTGTTGATGTTTGGAAACATCGGGGCTATAGGTCTTCTCAGCGCCATGCCGGAGAGAAGGAAGAAATCAGGGTAACACAACTTCGCAGAAGTTTGGATAAAACTGTAGCTGCGCAAGGTCATGAGCCTATAGCCATCCGCAACGTTTTGCAAGCTGATCTTGTGGGGTACCAGGTCTATGAAAAAGGCAAAATGCCTTCCTTTTTTAATGACATAAGTAATTTGCGTGCAGATTTCGATCGCTACACCTTCACGTACGATGCCACCACCGTTTACGATGGTCAGGAGATTTACATGATTGCTTACGCGAGTAAACCCGACTCCATTCTGACTACCTCCGGCTATGTCGAGGCTCCCTCTGTTTCGGGTATGCTTTCAATTACCACCAAAACATACGCCATTGTTAAAATGGAAGAAACGAAAACCGATGGCTTTAACACGTTGAATACCTCTGCCTACTACCGTATGTCCGACAACCGATACTATCCGTATCATTTTGTTCGTGATGGTAAATCTGTTTTTTCTGATGGCACCTCTCACACGTATCACATCGAATTAATGTCTGTTGAAATTCGTAAAGATCCCGCTGAAAAATTCTACAGCAAGGAGCCTAGTAAAACTGAACTGCTGACTATTCCCTATGATTCCATTTACTGGAACAATGCTACCATATTAAAGACAACCCCACTCGAAGATAAAATTATTGATGACTTAGGCGGAGGCGAGTCACTTAGCAGCCAATTTCTTCGGTATCAGCAATACGAATGGAGCATCTCGGATGGTGGTAATCATGCAGAAGAAAAATTTAATTGTTATAAGGAGTTCAGTAAAAACAACAGGGTTTTACTTCTTGTCTTCTGGGATAACAACTGCGACTTATCCTGCATTTTAGAAATTGAGCAAATCAAGCGATTACAGAAAGCATACCGGAAAGATTTGTCCGTTGTCATGCTTTCATCTGATCCTGATGAATCGCGATGGAGACAAGTTGTATACAAGTACAATTGGTTTGCTGACGGAATAGTCAATTACAGGATTGGTGAGAAATCTCAACTTAAACAACTGTATAAAATCAAGGACACACCAACCTTTATTATCCTCGACAAAAACAGTAAGGTGCATTTAACTCAATCGACCGAGCCCGGTAGTTTAAATCTCGAAGAGGAACTTAGAATCTTGTTTGAGCATCCAGGTGAATAAAAAAAACCCGGAATTACCCGGGTTTCTGTCTTAAGTCTTCCTACTTATATCTAAAGTTTAAAAGGCATAGGTTCCTTTTTCAATCACATGATTGGCCACTTTTCTTCTTGCCTCTTTCAAGTTGTAAGGATCAATCTTGGTAAAGCGCTTCAATCCCATCAGCATTAAGCGTTGTTCATCACCATCGGCAAATGAAGTTATCGCTTCACGACCGGCAGCCGCTGCTTTATTAACAGCATGATGTAAATAAATCATGGCCATCTCTTTTTGCATTTCACAAGCTTTTTCTCCACGTATGCCAATAAGTTTTTCAACTCTCAACAACGTAGATTCTGCCACATAGCCTTCAATCATCATATCGGCCAGGTTCATTAATATCTCCTGCTCATCGGATAGCTTCATCATGAATTTCTGCACAGCAGCACCCGCCACCATCAGTCCAGCCTTCTTTAAATTAGCCAGCACTTTCTTTTCCTTCACAAACACACCCTCTTCTTCGCTTGCTCCAAAATCAGGAATTGACATCAGTTCTTTCTGAACGGCCATTGCCGGATTCATAAGATCTAATGTTCCCTTCATGGCACGCTTCAAAATCATATCTACAGTAAGCAGTCGATTGATTTCATTGGTACCTTCAAATATGCGATTGATGCGAGCATCGCGATACGCGCGATCCATAGGGCCTTCAGCTGAAAAGCCCATGCCTCCGTATATCTGTACGCCTTCGTCAACAGTATAGTCAAGCACTTCAGAGCCATGTACTTTTAAAATAGCACATTCAATAGCAAACTCTTCCAGTGCTTTTAATCTGGCTTTCCCGGGCTCCATGCCACCAGCGATGAACGCATTGTACGCATCATCAATATTTTGTGAAGCACGATAATGAGCTGACTCAGATGCAAATATTTTAGTACACGCCTCTGCAATCTTAAACTTAATAGCCCCAAAGCTGGCAATGGGTGTTCCAAACTGCTTACGTTCCTTAGCATAATTTACCGCAGTGGAGACACACATCTTGCTTCCGCCAACGGCAGCAACACCGAGTTTAATCCTTCCAATATTCAGAATGTTAACAGCAATCTTGAAACCATTTTCGCGCTCGCTTAACAAATTTTCAACCGGCACCTTACAATCGTTAAAGAAAATCTGACGGGTAGATGAGCCTTTTATGCCCATCTTCTTCTCTTCTTCGTTCATGGTAATGCCGCCAAAGGCTTTCTCCACGATAAAGGCACTCAGGTTTTTATCATTATCAATTTTGGCGAACACAACAAACACATCCGCAAAGCCGCCATTGGTGATCCACATTTTTTGTCCGTTGATGACGTAGTGTTTTCCATCGGCACTAAGTACAGCTTTTGTTTTTCCGCTGTTGGCATCAGAGCCTGAATCGGGTTCTGTCAGACAGTACGCTGCTTTCCATTCTCCCGTAGCGAGCTTGGGAATATATTTTTTCTTCTGCTCTTCGTTTCCATAATATAATATCGGCAAGGTGCCAATGCCGGTGTGTGCTGAAATACCAACCGCAAAAGAATGACCTGCACCCAGTACTTCCGCCACCAGCATAGCAGTATTGAAATCCATACCAAATCCGCCATACTCTTGCGGAACGGATGTTCCCAACAAACCAAGCTCACCGGCCTTATCTAACAATGAAGGCATCAACTCCGGATGCTTCATGGAATCAATCTCATCCAGTCGCGGATGAATCTCCTTCTTTAGAAAATCTTCGCACTGCTGCTTGATCATCAATTGCTCTTCATTGAATTCTTCAGGAATGAAGATTTCGTTTGCCTGCGTTTCACGAATCAGGAATTCACCTCCTTTGATTGCGTTTTTGGTTGCTATTTCGGTTGCCATACTTTGTATTGTTTCGACATTAGTATCAAGACGTTAGACATAAGACTCCTGGCGCAACGTCTTGATTAAGCCAAAAGTCATTTTTTGTATCTCAGAAATCCTAATCGTTAAAAAATCCAATTGTTCCTGAGTAATCAGGTTTACATCAAAAGAAAGAATCAATAGCGTTTCAAGCTCATATGCTGATCCCAAACTGATGTTTAAGAATTGTGCAAAGTCCTTATCTGTATTTCGCCCTGCACCTTCAGCAATGTTGGTTGGAATTGAGACTGTGCATCTGCGAAGCTGTGAAATCAATCCATACTTTTCCGAAGAAGGAAAGTCGACTGTCAACTCATAAATCTCTTTAACGAGTTGTCTCGATAGTTGCCAAACTTTTAACTCTTTGAAATTATGCATTGTCTTACTACTTACGTCCTTTGTCTTACTACTTAAGTCTCTTGTCTTACGTCTAATTCAACAGTTCATAAATCCCTGCCACACCCTGTCCTCCACCAACACACGCGGTAACCATGCCGTATTTTTTATTTTGTCTGCGTAGTTCATTGAACAGTTGTACAGAAAGCCTTGCACCGGATGATCCAAGTGGATGCCCCACAGCTATTGCTCCTCCGTTAACATTCAATTTCTTACGATCGATGCCCAACTCCTTCACTACGGCCAATGCCTGTGCGGCAAAGGCTTCGTTGAGTTCAATCAAGTCAATATCATCTAATTTCATGTTGGCCAACTTAAGTGCCTTTGGAATGGCGGCCACCGGACCAATGCCCATAATGCGTGGATCAACGCCTGCTGCGGCATAGCTCACCATGCGCGCGATGGGCTTCACATTCAATTGCTTCATCATGCGCTCGCTCATCACTACCACAAAGGCTGCGCCATCAGATGTCTGCGATGAATTACCTGCTGTTACTGTTCCGCCCATGGCAAACACCGGCTTTAATTTTGACAGCCCCTCTACGGTTGTATCTGCGCGGATACCTTCATCTGTCGCCACAGTAAACTCACGGGTTTTCTTTTTGCCGCTCTCATCAACGTAAACTTCCTTCACCGTAATCGGCACCACTTCATCTTTAAACTTTCCATCCTTCCACGCGGCCGCAGCTTTCATGTGCGACTCATATGAAAAATGATCTTGCTCTTCACGCGAAATTCCAAATTGCTTGGACACTTCCTCTGCCGTTAAGCCCATGCTGGTATAGTAGGTGGGATTTTCGGTTGCGATTTTATAATTGAGTGCAGTCTTGATTCCCATAACCGGCACCAGCGACATCGACTCCGTTCCACCGGCAATAATAACATCGGCCATGCCTGCCTGTATGCGTTGACTTGCTATCGCGATAGTCTCCACACCTGATCCGCAGTAGCGGTTCACAATCATGCCGGGCACATCCAGACCCAACGCAAGAAGAGAAATCATTCTTCCCATCTGCATGCCTTGTTCGGCTTCGGGTACGGCATTGCCCACAATCAGGTCATCAACCATTTTGTTTTCCAAACCAGGAACAGATTTAACCAGATGCTTGATCACATCTGCCGCCAAATCATCAGGCCTCACAAAACGAAAGCCTCCCTTTTTTGCTTTACCTACTCCGGTACGGTAACCTGCTACGATGTATGCGTCCATATTTTTACTTTTAGTAGTATGACTTAAGTATTAAGTAGCAAGACAAAAGCAGCACAGTTATTTTTAGTCTTGCTACTTATGTCTTTCGTCTAATGTCTAGTTTCTCAATGGTTTCCCCCCTGTCAATATCGACTGTATTCTCTCCAGTGTCTTCCGCTCGCCGCACAACGAAACAAATGCCTCACGTTCCAGATCAAGCAAGTATTGCTCGCTTACTTCCTCCGGTGATGTTAAATCTCCACCGCACATTACGTTGGCAATCTTCATTGCAATCTTCATGTCGTGATCAGAAATGTATCTACCCATTTTCATTCCGTTAACTCCGGCAGCAAACAATGCCAAGCCTGCTCTTCCTTGAACACGAATATTCTTTGCTTGCACCGGCATGGTGTATCCTGCATCTGCCAATTCAATTACAGCAGCTTTAGCATCCAGAATTTGTCTGTCCTTATTTACAGTGATGCGATCGAGATCGCGGAGCACACCATTTTCACGTGCCTCCTCTGCCGACAAGGCAACTTTTGCTGTCGCGATGTTCATGAAAGCATTTTGCAAGGCATTCATTTCAGCATCGCCTTCTAAAAAGCGATCGCTAACACGCTTGGTATACTCTTTTGTGCCACCTCCACCGGGAATCAAACCCACCCCAACTTCCACAAGACCGATATAGGTTTCCGCAGCGGCCACCGCCACATCAGCATGCATGGTCATTTCGCAACCCCCACCAAGGGTACGGCCCTGCGGGGCAACAGAAACCGGAACGGAGGAATAGCGTAGGCGCATAACCGAGTTTTGGAATGCCCTCACCATAAAGTCGATTTCGTCATAATCCTGCTCGATGGCATACATAAAAACCAGCCCCAGATTGGCCCCAAGCGAGAAATCGGGCCCCTGATGGCCGACAACCAGCCCCCGGTAGTCCTTTTCAGCCAGATCAATGGCCTTATTTAGGCCCTCAATTACAGCGCTGCCCAGGGTATAGCTCTTACTGCTCCAGGAGAAGTTGATAACGCCATCACCAAGATCGGTAACTTTGCTTTCAGCATTTTTCCACACCACCTTATCGCTGAGGTTTTCGAGAATGATAAAACCTTCTTTACCCGATATGGATTTGTATGACTTGGATGGAATATCATAGTACTTACGCTGACCACCTTCTACTTTATAGAACGATTTGTTGCCAGTCGCGAGCATGTCGTATACCCATTGTGCAGGTTTGTAGTTCATGCCTTCCATGGCCTGAACGGTTTTCTCTACACCAAGTGCGTCCCAAGTATCAAACGGACCGAGTTCCCAACCAAAGCCGGCACATACGGCATCATCAATTCTAAAAAGTTCATCACTGATTTCCGGAATGCGGTTCGATGCGTATTGAAACAATCCATAAAAACAATCGCGATAAAAATCTCCGGCCTTGTCTTTACCGGCCAACAACACTTTGAAGCGATCGCGTAGGTTGTCGATCGTTTTGGTTGTTTCAAGTGTGGCAAACTTTGCTTTTGCTTTCGGCTTATACTCGAGTGTTTTTAAATCGAGTGTAAGAATTTCAGTTTGTCCTTTTTCGTTTTTCGATTTCTTATAAAAGCCCTGACCGGTTTTATCACCCAGCCATTTGTTTTCATCAAGCTTGTTAACTACATCAGGCAGTTTAAAGATTTCTCTTGCTTCATCGTTGGGTAAACCTGCGTATAAATTGTTCGCTACTTTCACTAACGTATCCAAACCAACTACATCCGAAGTGCGGAACGTTGCCGACTTCGGTCGACCAATTACCGGACCGGTAAGCTTGTCAATTTCATCTACATTCAGGTCGTATTTCTGCATGGAATCGATGACCTTCAACAGGCCCCACACACCTACCCGGTTTCCGATGAAAGCAGGGGTGTCTTTACACAGTACTGATACTTTACCCAGGTACAGATCTCCGTAATGCAGTAAGAATTTAGTAATCTCCGGATCGGTATCCGCAGTAGGGATTACTTCAAACAAACGCAGGTAACGGGGCGGATTAAAGAAGTGTGTGCCTGCAAAATGCTTCTTGAAATCGGCACTTCTGCCCTCCGCCATCAGGTGAATGGGAATGCCCGAAGTGTTGGACGTAATCAGTGTTCCGGGGGTCCTGTATTTCTCTACTTGTTCGTAAACTTTTTTCTTGATTTCAAGATTTTCTACTACCACTTCAATGGTCCAGTCGTAATTTTTTATCTTAGCAAAATCATCATCAAAGTTACCCAGTGTGATGCGCGAAATAAATTTTTTACTGTATAGCGGACCGGGTGATGACTTCACACACTTATCAAATGATGATTGAACAATTCTGTTCTTCACCACCTTGTTATCAAGCGAAAGTCCTTTGGCTTTTTCTTCATCGGTAAGTTCTTTCGGTGCAATGTCGAGCAACAACACCTCGCAACCAATGTTTACAAAATGACAGGCAATGGATGAACCCATAACACCTGAACCCAGCACGGCAACTTTGCGGATAGATCGTTTCATAGTTTATATCAGTTTCATTTTATGTCATGCTTCGTCCCGATAGCTATCGGGAAAACAAGACAATGAAAGTTAGTTGTTTACTGTTTCGTAAATATTATTTCGTTCAATAATCTTGTTAATGTTTTGTATCACATCAAAAAAAACATTCAGTTTTTCCTGTGGCACCTCTTCACGAACCACTTCATTAAAACGAAGCACGGTATCGCGTGATCGTGATCGCGCTTTCTTTCCCTCCTCTGTTAAGAAGATGCGCACCGAACGCTTATCGGTATCATCCACCTGCCTGTAAATCGCGCCCCGTTCTTCCATCGACTTCAGCAAGCGCGTAAGGCTCCGGGGCTCCAGGCCCATGAGCGGTGCAATCTTCGTTGCGGGCGTTCCGGCCTCATCAATGTTCAACAGCACAAAGCCCTCTGCCATGGTTGCATTATGCTTAACCGCCTGCTGATTATACATGCGGGCTATCGCCAACCAGGCCGAGCGAATGTGATGGTCTACTGTTTCTTCCTTTGTCATGCTTTCCCCAACGGGATACGAAAATATAAAAGTTTGTTATGCGTGCATACTAAAGGGCAAAAAATATTATGCACGCAGCCTATTTTGCCAAATTTTAGCCCAAAATCGAAGAAATGACGAAATTTCTATCGGCCTGAAGACTCGCAATTTGGGGCTTGGTGTAAGTGTCGATACATTTAAATACATCAAACCAATACCTCACCACATGAAAAACATCCGTCTGTCCGCCTTTTTACTGGGGCTCTCGTTTCAAATACTTGCCCAACAGGTTCCTTCATTCGAACAGGTAATTGCGCTACGAAGTGCTGGTGGTGCAGGCATATCACCTGATGGCAAACACGTTGTTTACACAGCTCAGACCACCGATTGGAATGACAATCGCTACGATACAGAAATATGGCTCTCCAAAAACGGGCAGAAACCATTTCAATTAACCAACACCCAGAAAGGAAGCAGCACCAGTCCGGAGTGGTCGCCTGATGGAAAGTGGATTGCTTTTTTAGCCGATCGGGGAAATAAAAATCAGATTTATGTGATCGCTTTTGATGGTGGCGAAGCGAAACAAATCACCAATGAAGATGAAAGTATTAGTGGGTTTAATTGGCACCCGTCAGGAACGAAAGTTATTTTCTCAAAATCAGAAAAAGCTGACAAAAGCAAAAAGGAAATTGAAAAACGATATGGCGCATTTGAAACCGATGACAAAGATTTCACACTTTCACATTTGTGGCAGATCGATTTTGATCCTGGTCGGCCAGCTCCGACAGAGATGCCTTGTCATGAAACGGTCGACTCACTGAAAACAAAAGCTGGTTGTATTGAATGGCCAAAAGCCCAGCGACTCACGGAAGGAAAATTTACCGTTACGTCTTTCCTGGTTTCTCCGGATGGAAACAAAATTGCTTTCAGTCATCAACCCGATCCATTAATCAATTCATTTTTCAAGTCTGATATTTCGTTGCTTGATTTGAAATCAAAAGAAATTACACTGCTGGTGAATAATCCCAGTAGTGATAATCTACAGGAATGGTCGCCCGATTCTAAGGAACTCTTGTATACAACAAGTTTAGCTGACACCACTTCCAACTATTACTTAAACAATAAACTGTTTTCAGTTGCTGTCGATACAAAAATTATACGTCAGCTTGCTAAAAACTTTGACGAACAAATTGGCGGCTTGGTGTGGAGAAATTCAGGTATCTACTTCATCGCTTGGAATAAAACCAAAAGGCCGATGTATAAAATCAATCCCAAGACTGGTGACGCCAGTGTATTCCTGAATAGCCCTGATCAAATCTTTGGTGCTTCTTTCTCTAAAAATGGTGATCGCTTCGCTATGAATGCACGTAACAACGATCAGCTCAACGAAATTTTTATTTCATCCGTTGCTGCACCCAAGCCAGAAAAAATTACTGACATGACAGCGCAGATTACCAATTGGAAAACAGCACAAAGTGAAGTCGTTTCATGGAAGAGTAAAGATGGTGCTGTGATTGAAGGTGTGCTGCATAAGCCAAAGAATTACGATCCAACAAAAAAATATCCATTACTCGTTGTTGTGCATGGTGGCCCTACTGGAATAGATACACCACAGCCTGTGCCGGGCTACGTATACCCGATTGTGCAGTGGCTTGATAAAGGTGCTCTTGTACTGCGACCCAACTATCGCGGCTCAGCTGGTTACGGTGAAGCGTTTCGATCACTTAATGTAGAGAATCTTGGTGTAGGTGATGCCTGGGACGTGCTATCGGGAATTGAGTACCTGGATTCCAGGGGCATGATCGACAAAAGCAAAATGGGTTGCATGGGCTGGAGTCAGGGCGGATACATCTCAGCTTTTTTAACCACATCGTCAGATGTTTTTAAAGCAACTTCAGTTGGTGCGGGCATATCCAACTGGATGACTTACTATGTTAACACAGATATTCATCCTTTCACCCGACAATATTTAAAAGCTACTCCCTGGGATAATGAAGATATCTATCGCAAAACATCACCGATGACATACATTAATCAAGCTAAAACGCCTACCCTAATTCAGCATGGTGAATTTGACAGGCGTGTTCCCATCCCCAATGCATATGAACTTTTGCAAGGTCTTCGCGACAAAAATGTTCCGGCTGAACTGATCGTGTACAAAGGCTTTGGTCACGGTATTAACAAACCAAAAGAACGACTCGCTGCCACCTGGCATAACTGGCAATGGTTTAATAAATACGTTTGGGGTGAAGAAGTAGAATTGCCCATAGGTAGCAAGGAATAATATACAGCTAACAAATTCTGGGTAACTGTTCTCCGGGCAGCATGCTTACAATGCGCCTGCCACCGATGCGGCTGTGTTGTATAACTTGTTTTGGATGCTCCGATGTTACGGTGCCGATAATGGCGGCTGAAGAATCAAAGCTTTGCATGATTTGAAGGGCCGCGTTTGCCTGATTTTCTGAAACGACTGCAATAAAAATTCCTTCGTTGGCTACATATAAAGGATCAAGACCCAACATTTCGCACGCACCCTCAACCTGTTCGCTTACCGGAATATCCTTTTGAATAATTTCTACTCCATGTCCCGATTGGGTGGCCAGTTCATTCAACACCGTTGCAACCCCTCCGCGCGTAGGGTCGCGAAGAAATCTCACATCTTCACCTAGTTCATCCAGCAACCTTATAACCTGTGTATGAAGTGGTTGTGTATCACTGGTAATGGTGGTTTCAAATTCTAAGCCTTGGCGCACTGATAATATTGCTACACCATGTTGTGCTACCGGTCCGCTCACTAAAATTTTGTCACCCGGCTTTACACGGTTGGCATGAATGTTTGCCTTCGGATGAATTCGCCCCAGGCCTGTAGTATTAATAAAAACTTTATCGCCTTTGCCTTTATCCACCACTTTTGTGTCACCCGTAACAATGGGTACACTGGCTGCTTCACTGGCTTTCTTTATGCCCAGTAATACTTCCCAGAATTCATCCATGCGTAAGCCTTCTTCCAAAATAAAACCGAGTGATAAATATTCGGGTACGGCACCGCACATGGCTAGATCATTAAGGGATCCGTTTACGGCCAACTCACCAATATTACCGCCCGGAAAAAAAATAGGCGTTACTACATAACTATCCGTAGTAAAGGCTACAGGTCCATTGAACTTTAGAATTGCACCATCGTGTTGCTCGTTCAGTAAATCATTTTTTAAAATGTTGAACACACCCGTATCGAGCAGGCGGTGTGTTAGTACACCTCCGCTTCCATGACCGAGCGTGATCACATCAAAGTCGAACTTAGGTAGCGGGCAATTCAGTTGAATGGAAAGTTTTTGCTGACTCACGACTGCAACACTTCAGCTTGTGAAAAATGATAGTAGGCCGCACATGCACCTTCTGACGATACCATTGGGGAGCCCATTGGCTTTTCTGGCGTACACGCTTTACCAAAATGCGGACAATCGAACGGTTTCTTTTTACCTTTCATGATTTCCCCTGCAATGCATGTGGTGGTGTCTTCTGATGCGGTCTCCACCAGGTTGAACTTATTCCGTGCATCAAAATGTCTGTAGGCTTCATTTACTTCCCAACCACTCTTTGGAATAGTTCCTATTCCGCGCCATTCCCGATCAGATACCGCGAAGACTTTATCAATAGTTTCACGGGCATGTGTGTTTCCTTCGCGTTGCACGTATCGAATATACTGATTCTCTGCTTTAGCTTCCCCGTTTTCTAATTGTTTTACAGCCATGTAAATGCCTTGCAACAAATCGATGGGTTCAAATCCCGTTACTACAATAGGCACCTTATACTTTTCAGCAATCGGATCATACTCATTGTATCCCATGATGGTGCATACATGTCCGGCCGCCAAAAATGCATTCACTTTGGTTTCCGGATCAGAGAGAATGGCCTCCATGGCTGGCGGAACCAGAACATGCGATGCGAGTATGCTGTAGTTTTTTACATTTTGTTTTGCGGCCTGCACAACCGAAAGCGCGTTGGCGGGGGCTGTGGTTTCAAAGCCTACGGCAAAAAATACAACTTCCTTATCGGGATTTTCTTGGGCGATTTTTACCGCTTCTAAGGGTGAATAAACCATGCGCACATCGGCACCTCCCGCTTTTGCTTCTAGTAAACTGATTTTTGTACCGGGCACACGAAGCATGTCACCAAACGAGCACATAATCACTTCAGGTCTTTCGGAAAGTTCAATGGCTTCATCAATAATATGAATGGGTGTTACGCACACCGGGCAACCAGGGCCATGCACCATGGTAATCTGCTCTGGCAACATTTTTAGAATCCCATTCTTTACCAGGCTGTGTGTCTGCCCTCCGCAAACTTCCATCAACGTCCACGGTTTGGTAACGATGGATTTGATTTCCTTCAGGAGTTCTTGCGCCAAGGTTGCGTCACGATATTCTGATAGATACTTCATGACTTGATGGGTTCATCTAATTCATTCAACTCACCAATCTGCTTTATATACGCAAACGTTTTTTTTGCTTCCTCTTCATCTACCGTACCAATGGCAACGCCCACATGCACCAACACATAATCCCCTTCTTTCGCTTCGGGGACCATAGAGAGATTCACCTCCTTCATAATGCCACCGAACGATACTTTGCCGAAGCGAAAAGTTTCGTCCAGTTGATTGGTGATTTGTTCTAATCTTCCGGGAATGGCCAGGCACATATTATATTGGATTATTCATTAATTCTTGTTCAACGATTTCGTTGCGCTCAGTTCTTGCTTGTGTTGCGCAAACCAATTGACCAAATGAAATATTTTCATCGTTTGGTGAAAGATCGCGGTGGAAGTACAATTCTTTACGCTTAAACCGTCCTATGATCAAATCGGTCAGCAATGCATTTTGAAATACCCCTCCACTGAAAAGTACTTTTTTGTACCCCTTTGTATTAACGATAGAATAAACAACATCTGCCTGCCAGGCATGGAACTTAAAAGCAATTTGCCCAGCAGGTATTGAATGCTCAAGATCATTGACGACATGATCCAATACATCCACAACATCAAGAAGCGTGTTCTTCCAGCTTACCGGATAACGCGCTGTGGTGGAGGCTGTACGCCCCAATTCCTCCAGGTACATGGCCGATTGTCCCTCAAAGGAATTATAATCACAAACGCTCAGCAAGCATGCTACGGCATCTATCAACCGGCCAATACTTGAGGTGTAAACTTCAGGCTCGGTTTGAATAACCTTAGAATAATAATTCCACTGGGTTGGTGAAAATTTATCTCGGATCAGGTTTTGAAGATGTGTTGATTCCCTTGCTATGAATAAAGCTGCCAGTTTCGGATACTTCGCCATACGATCGCCCAACCAAACCGGGGAATACGCGAGGTGACCTATGCGACTCAAATGTCCATTACTCCATTCAAAAAACTCACCTCCCCAACTGTTGCCGTCATCTCCATAACCTGTGCCATCCCAAATTACATTCAGTATGGGTTCATGTGTGTGGAGCAAATTGTTTTCAGTCAGTATGGCGTACGCATGTGCTTTGTGGTGCTGCACTTTTGCTATTGGAATTCCCCAACTATCGGCCAGCGCTTTCCCTAACTGCGATGAGTAGTAATTAGGATGAGCATCGATTACAATTCTATCGGGTTTTGCTTTTACAAGGTCCAGTAAATGAAACAACGTCTTGCGATAACTCTCCTGGCTTTCGTATGATTCAAGGTCGCCTAAATACTGACTGACGTAAATTCTTCCGTTGGCCTGTAAAGCAAATGCACTTTTCATATCGGCACCCATCGCCAGAATGGTTTCGTCTGAAAAAGCATCTTTTGAAATAGTAGGTGCGAAACCACGCGATCTGCGCAAAACAATTCGATGCTTGTAGGCTGGCGAAAACTGTACAACGCTGTCATCCTGTGCGATTTCAATTTCGCGGTTATGCATCACAAAATAATCTGCAATAGTATTCAGCAATTGAAGCGCTTCATCATCCTTATAAATAATAGGCGAACCACTGATGTTGGCGCTGGTGGCGATGAGTGGTTTGTTCCACTTTTGCATCAGCAGCTCAAACATTGCGGTATAGGGTTGCATCACCCCAATGCGGGCTAGTCCGGGCGCAATTAATTCCTTGCAGATTCCTGATGTTGGATGCTCCCGTGTGTTAACCAAAACTATCGGACTTTGTATACTTAAAAATTCTTTGGCTTCCACTCCACTTACATAAGCATCCTGCTTTAATGCTTCAAGATTTGGATACAGTAAAGCAAATGGTTTTGTTGGTCGGTGCTTTCGCTCGCGTAAGGTTTTAATGGCTCGTACGTTAGTGGCGTCAGCGAGCAACAAGTAACCGCCAATTCCTTTCATGGCAATGGTTTTTCCTTCGTTCAACTTTTGAATCAGCAATGGCCATGTATTGCTCCAGTCATGGGCAACAATCTCTCCACTTGAAGCAATCGTCTTAACACGTATGGCGCAATCCGGACAAGAATTGGTTTGCGAATAATAGCGCCTGTCAAGTGGGTTGTTGTATTCCTGATTGCAGGTCGGGCACATTACAAACTCGTCCATGGATGTCGTTGGCCGATCATATGGAAGGCCGCGCATGATGGAATACCGTGGTCCGCATTGCGTACACGTTGTAAAGGGATAATCGTAACGATGACTTTTGCTGTCGTGAATTTCCTCACGACATTCATCACACAAACCGATATCGGGTGTAATTAAAAGGTTTGGTTTGCCCGATGATTCACTCTCGATGATTTTAAATTCAGTAAAATACTTTAATGGCCTTTCTTCGGCTTGAAGTTTGGTGATACGTGCAATGGCTGGATGATTTTCTTTAAGCTGTTTATTGAACTGTTGAAGTTGGAGCTCTTCCCCTTCGGCTTCTATGTGCACACCATCCACACCATTACAGACCCATCCCTTCAGGCCGAGCTCCATTGCCAACCGGTAAACAAAGGGACGAAACCCCACGCCTTGCACTTGCCCGTCAATATGGATGTGAATGCACTTCATGATACTATTTCAGTAGTTGCCAACTGTCGTTTGAGCCAGGTGTACCATTGCTCCAATCCTTCACCACTGCTGCACGACAATTCGATAAACTCCAGTTGCGGATTAATGCGCTTAGCGTATTCGATCAGTTTCGGTAAATCAAACTTCAGGTAAGGGAGTAAATCAATTTTATTGATGATACAAAGTTGACTTCCGGCAAACATATCAGGGTACTTCAGCGGTTTGTCTTCACCTTCTGTAACGCTGATGATGACGATTCTTTTCTGCTCGCCCAAATCAAACATGGAAGGACACACCAGGTTGCCAATATTTTCTATGAATACAACCGAGTGTTCCTTTGGTTTTAATTCTGACAATGCATCCTTCACCATGGTGGCATCCAGGTGGCAGCCTTTGCCCGTGTTGATTTGAATAACGGGTGTGTTGTACTTCGCTATTCTGTCGGCATCGTTGGTGGTCTGCTGATCGCCTTCAATTACATAAAAATTCAACTCTTGACCAAGATCACGCAGGGTACATTCCAGCAGCGCTGTTTTGCCTGAGCCGGGGGAACTCACCAAATTAAAAGCTGTAATTTCTTTGGCTTCGAAATAACCGCGGTTGCGTTCGGCCAGTAAATTATTCTTTTGCAGAATATCCTGCTCCAAATCTACTTGAGTTCGTTTTGGATTATGTTGATGCTCGTCATTATGATTATGAGTATGACCATGATGATGCAATTGCGGAAATAGCGCGTCACGCACATTTGTAATTTTTATCATTCCGGGTTGGTCGCATCCGCACGTAGCACACATGGTATTTTAATTTAATAAGGTTATCGATTGTATTTTCATTTCTTTGCCGCGCAAAATGTTGATCAGGTGCTCACCACATAGCGGACAAGGATCAAAGATTTCTTTTATTTCAAATTCGCAATCACAATTCGAGCATTGCGCCCATCCTTTTATTTTATTGATATTGTAATGCGCCTTTTCGAGCAACGTGTTTTTCACGCCAACTTCCCAGGCAAACTCAAGCGCATGCTCATCCACACCGGAAAGATTTCCGATCTCCAGGTCGATGCATTCCACCGCTTTGGCATCATGCTTCCGGGCTTGCTCTTCAGCTGCCTCAACGATGCTCATAACTATGGACAGTTCATGCATATCTTTTTAATAAAAAAATCTTCAACGACTATTGTCGCTTCTACTTGCGAGCTCGCCTGGCAACAAAGTAACGCTTCACCACAAACACAGTAATCAATACCACTGCTAATGCCAGTGGAATGGAATGTTCAGGATTAGCAAGAAAATGTCTGGGGCTCCAGGGATGTTCATGACCATGACCTTCATGTGCCATTAATACAAATGGCATTGCCGAAGCTACTGCCAGCAGAATTGAGCGAATGGATTTCATAACATTTGAATTTTGATGAAATCAAATCACCTCATTTTAATTAAAAATCCTCATGAGCAAAATCATTGGCAACTACTGAGAATCATCAGTCAAAAAATTATTCAGCCAACATCTTTTTCAAGATGCTTTGCTCCCCCAACATAAACCGAGGACTTATTTAGACTTGTTCCACATAAAACAACTAATATGATCATCGAGACTCCCAGCATCACCGCGGATAAGTTAAATCAACCGCTGGAAATATCCGTTTACAGTCTTGAATACAATTTAACCGTCATGTCGATCCCGACAAATTCGGGAGAAGAAATCCCAAACTTCGCGTTTAGTTTACACTATGGATGAGGGATTGCTTCGTCACAAAACGGATTTGTGTAGTTGAACAATCTCGTTAATGTTCCGCGCAATGACGTTAAAAATTTAGGACTACAGGCGGATGTTCACAAACAATAATAGGGCATGAATAAAACATCGGACACATTGATTCTTGGTATGGGCAATTACCTAATGAGTGATGAAGGCTGGGGGTACACCTTGCCCAACAACTAAAAGAAAAGATTATGCCCGGCATAGCGGATGTAATTGATGGTGGTACTGCGGGCTTCCAACTTATGGAGTACATTGAATCGTATCCACGTGTTATCCTTATTGATGCAACCTTAGACAATAAACCGGCTGGCACAATTCAACTAATCCTCCTAAAATTTGCTTCCGATTTTCCGAAAGCCATGAGCACCCATGAAACCGGGTTAAAGGATTTGGTTGAATCACTCACCTTGCTGGGGCGTTTGCCAGAAGTATATTTATTCGTAGTCTCTGTTGAAACCATACAGCCGCTTTCCGTTGAGCTTTCACCAGAAGTAAAGTCAGCATTACCTGAACTCAAAAAGAAAATTTTAGAGCTTTGTAAAAAAGTCGAGTCAAAAAAAGAACAACAGGTTTTATCAAAAATAAATGAAGACAACTGTTTGCCTTTATTTTTCTGATCGTCCGAATCTCACTTGCAATACGACTACGGTGTTGACTTAAAATGGATCACCATCCTGAATACCTAATGTGTATTCACTTCTCGCAGGAGCTACTGTCTGCAGATATTTATAGAGTGCAATAAGCTCCATGTCGCTCATCCGGCTGAATGGACCCCAGGGCATAGGTGTGCCCGGAATAGCCCGGCCATCGCGGAAGCGCTTTATAAAATCTTGTTGTGTCCAATCGGCCATGCGCCCGGTTTCCTTGTCGGGGGTAATGTTGGGTGTCATTACATGTTTGCCTTTTACAATGTTTCCGTTTTCATCAATGATCTCAAATTTGTTTCCACCAGAAAACTCAGGTCCCGTATATGCTCCTGTCATCATATCGCGTGGTGTATGACAACCTCCGCAATTAGCGATGCTGTTGGCGATATATGCACCGTAGGCAGCAGTTGAATCTGGCGCGGGTGAGGGCGGCACATCACCATCGCCCATAGGCTTAATAAGAAATGAAAAAACTGCTTTGCCCATTAAATTCAGTTCATGTTTTGGTCTGGGGTTGTGAATCGGTTCCTGTGAACGAAGAAAAGAGATAACGGCTTTAAGATCATCGTCACTCATATCATAAAAAGGCATCATGTCAATGATGGCCCTTCCATCCCGGGCAACTCCATATCGCAACGCACGGGCAATTTGTCCATCGGTAAGTTTTCCAATCCCCGTCTCCTCATCAGGTGTAATGTTCGGAGCGAACATATTTCCAAAAGGCATTTTAAAATCAAATCCACCTTTGAGCGGAGCCTCCCCACCCTTATCTACGCGTTGGAACTCCGACATTGGTGCATGACAAAAAGAACAATGTGCCGGACCATACGCAAGGTATTTTCCACGTGCAATCATGGCAGAATCCGTACTAGCCTGGATGTCAGGATACGGAGCATCAAACTTGCGGTCGTAACGGATGTTGATGATGGTGATCAGGGTGGCAATAGCTGCTGCAATCACCAGCAGAATGCCGAGGAGAACTTTCTTTAACATGGAGGGTTTGGGTTAGGTTTGGTTAAACTAAGTTAAGCAATCTTCAAGAGCCCTGCATGGAAAAATTGAAGAAATTATGTTTTTCGTGGGGGCAAATCAAAGGCTTTTGCCTCATGCTCAAGATGGTCTTTATGGGAGCCATCGCAAAATGGTTTGTTGTTGGAACGGCCACAACGACACAGCGATACCAGTGTTCGTCCTTGTAAACCATATGCATTGCCTTGCATGTCTACAATTTCAAAGTCGCCCTCAACTCGTAATGAGCCGTTGTTGTTTACAGTGATTCTGGTTGTTGTCATAACGCTTAAGTTTATATCTGCACTTTTCATCAATTGGTACCTATGTAAAATAAACAAAAGTAGAGCCTCAATTGATCCGTAACAGGTGAGAATCCTCATTTTTGTGCTGGTACCGGGTTTTCTTAGTTGTTCGAAAAATAACGTTATTTTTATTCTTCATAACATTAGCTACTAATAATACTGATTAAACAAATTGCTATGAAAATTTATCTACTCCTGATTATGCTGGCGATTTATTCCATGACCTGGGCACAGCTCGGAAGCTTTAATGATGACACACCTACCAATACTGCTTCTTCAGAACACAGGTTGATTGACAAGAGCAAGCGCCACACTATGTTTCTTGGGGGCATTGCCGCAACAGATGGCCGTGCCGGAATAAATTTGGAAGTCGGAGGTGGTTATCAGCCGGGCGGATTTGGTGTTGGTGCCTACACCAGTTTTATTTCCATTCCGTCAACGGATTTCTCCAGCTGGACAATTGTAGGGCTGCAACTTCGTGGCGGTCCGCAGTCTGGTGAAATCAAACCCTATTTTCTTTTTAATTATGGCATGATCAATCTCAATTTTGTAAGTGAGAAAGTAAACTTACGAACAGCAACACTTGATTTAGGTGGTGGTATTGAAAAACCACTAAACAAAAATGCCTTGCTCTTTGATATTAAATGGAAACGCTTTGTGGACTACAAGGGTGAACGCGATGGCTTTACTATTTGGACTTTTAGTGTCGGCTTGAAATTTTAAAAGCAGCTTAAAGTTCACCAACTGTACGATGTCTTTTACGAAACGCCCGTGCAAAAAAACAGGCGCTGCATCACTTGAAGATGTTATAATTCGCGACCATCTTCTTATACTCGGGAAGAATCTTTTCATACAACGCCTCATCTACTTTTTTCAATGTATTCATGAGCCCGCCAATGCCTGAGTCTTTCAGGCTCACGCGCTGTTTTTTAATCTCCTCCATTTTGTTTCGGATGGTCGCTTCGAGTTTTATCAGTTCTTTTTCCGTCATGGTGCTTTCTTTTATTATGCAAACTTAACTTGTTCTTGATACTTGCGAAGTAAACAGTACCTTTAGTAAAGCACCAACCAAAAAATAATTATGCAGGATCTGATCGACAAAATACTCGCCAACCCTTTGTACCTCACCCTTGGCATAATTCTGATTGTTGTGTTCTTCTATTCTATTTTTAAGCGCCTCATAAAACTCATCATCATTCTGGTAGTCGCGCTCATTCTTTATATTGTTTATGTGCACTATACTGGCAATTCGGTGAAAGATAAAGTTGAGCGAATGATGAAGTGACCGAGTTTTTCAGGAAGGCTTAGTTTTCCCACTGCCTTTGCTCCGCATCTTTGGGAAATAACTTTTTAAGCCTGAGCAGAAACGGTATAATCAAGGCAAGTCCAATCGTGCCCCATATGGCAAAGCCCACGATGTTGGTATCGTCCGATTCTCCGGCCTGGATATACACATCCGGGTCGTTAGGATTCACCAACAATTCAAGCGTATCTCCAGGAAGCAGCAACGAATTGCTTTGAAAAGTAATATTTTCTGTGTCAAGCCGGTAGCTCCATTTGCTGGCGGTATCCGTAATAGTCTTTCCTTCCACAGTATAACGAATAACAGGCGTACTGAATGGCGCCCTGTAATTGCCTGCCACTTTCTCATGCACAATGAGTGTATCCAAAACCACAGCCGTTATGGGGATACCGTGATCGTGAAGACTCTCACCTTTTATCAGGTATTGACTTACAGCCATATACAATATTGCGAACCCAAGGAAGCCAATGAAAAATATAAATACCGTTCCACAACCTGATTTCATGATCTTAAGGTAATCATTTATCGATAAAAACAGTTATCTGTATTTATCATGATGCCGACAAGAATTGGAATCAATAAACCAATGTCACAAGTAGTCACGCAATTTTTCATACTTTCGCGCATGTCATTATTTACAGCCTCACTGAACTCCGGAAGCAACGGCAACTGTTACTACGTTGGCAACCACCACGAGGCTGTTTTAATTGATGCAGGCATTTCCTGCCGCGAAACGGAACTCCGCATGAACCGGCTTAACCTTTCCATGAAAAAGGTGAAGGCTATTTTTATTTCACACGAGCACTCCGATCATGTTAAAGGCGTTGCCGGCATTTCGAAAAAATACAAGCTACCGGTTTACGTTACGCCTAATACCGTACAACACCGCGGATTGCGTGTGAAGCAACATTTAATTTTTCCATTCAAAGCACATGAGCCCATTGCGATTGGACAACTTACCATTACGGGCTTTCCGAAATTCCATGATGCCAACGATCCGCACAGTTTTATTGTTGCCAATGAAACCGTGAAGGTGGGTGTGTTCACCGATTTAGGTGTTGCGTGCGATAACGTTGTGCATCACTTCAAGCAATGTCATGCGGCCTTCCTGGAAGCCAATTACGATGATCACATGCTGGAGACCGGACCTTATCCGCTCCATTTGAAAAACAGAATCCGTGGTGACAAAGGGCATCTATCCAATGAACAGGCACTGGAGTTATTCCGCAAGCACCGGCCTCCGTTCATGAGTCATTTATTTTTATCACACCTTTCAAAAGAGAACAACTCGCCAGTTCTTGTTGAGCGCTTGTTTAAATCAATGGCGGGAGATACCAACATTGTCATTGCTTCCCGTTACCGGGAAACAAAAGTTTATCCCATCCACGAGCAACCTGTTGTACAAGAGGTTCAGCTTTCATTGTTTGGGGTTTAGCTATCTTAAAATAGCGAAAGTTTACTGTGGCTGTATTAATTTTTAAAAGCCAGCAATCCGCTGTAATGCTCGTAGTGTGCATAAAACAAGAACACATTGGCCGCGAGCATCAACCCGGGAATCAGCAGGTTATCTTGAGCTAAAATCAAATGAAAAAGAAAAATATTAAGTGTGATTGGAAAGATCACCACGGAAGCCATCGGCACAAAGCGTCCGCTTAAAAAGGCAAGTCCGGTTAACAGCTCAAGAACTTTCACCACGGGCATAATATACCCAGCTACAACCAAGCCCATTAAAAATTGACCGGCATCACCCTGAGGTTCTTGCTGGGGCAACAGGTTAAAAAAGAAAGCCAGTGAAAACGCTGTATAAATCAGGCCAAGCACCAGGCGAGCAACAATCGTTGAAATTTTCATGTGTAGATTTTCGTTAGTGTTAGAAATAGAATGTTCCACAAAATTCAGGCACTGACCCATGCAAAACGTAACAGTATACTGGTGTATACCGGTATGCATTGGTATACCAGCCGGAAGCAACTTAATTTTAACCCATGGAAACAATAACCTGTGCCAATACCAATAAAGGACTCGCCATACGAGATGCCCTCGACATCATAGGCGGAAAATGGAAACTGCCGATCTTGCATGTGCTCATCCTTAATGAACGGCCCATGCGCTTTAAAGAACTGCAACGAACCCTTGGCGGCATTACGGCCCGTATGCTTTCGAAAGAATTAAAAGAGCTGGAGATAAACCAAATGGTAAGCAGACAGGTGTACGATACCTCGCCCATTACAGTTGAATATTCCGTTACCGACTACGGGCATTCTTTATGCCCTGTAATTCAGGCTTTGTATGAATGGGGCACTGAACACCGCAGAAGAATTTTTGAGCCTGTTGGTGTAGAATAACCTAAAAGGTTTCACGGCTTCACGCATAGGTTTATTTTTGCCCTATGTCGTTGCTTCAGATTTTCAGCGCAGTACTGGTTCTCTCCGCTGCATTCGCCTTCATTAATGAACGGTACCTCAAGTTGCCGGCCGCCATCGCACTGATGCTTATGGGCTTGTTGTTTTCGGTGGGCATTCAGGTAATCAATGTGTTTTATCCCGGCCTGGAGGGGTTAGCCGAGCAAGCACTTGAACGGTTGGATTTTTCTGATATCCTGCTGGACTTCATGCTCAGCTTTCTATTGTTTGCAGGGGCGCTGCATACCGATTGGCACAAACTGAAAAGCATGCGCTGGCCAATTATTTCATTTGCTACCCTGGGTGTAACTGTTTCTACTTTTCTCATCGCCTCCCTCTTGTATGCTGCCCTTAACCTGGTGAGTTACGAACTGCCGTTCATCTACTGCTTGTTGTTTGGTGCACTCATTTCGCCTACCGATCCCATTGCCGTGTTGGGCATTCTGAAAAAGGCCAATGCACCCGAGCCCATGGAAATTAAAATTGTGGGCGAATCGTTATTTAACGATGGCACTGGCGTAGTGCTGTTCATTGTTATCTTTCACATTGCCTCTGCCGGTTTGGGCACCATAAGCTTTAACGAAGTGGCCTTTTTGTTTGCCGAAGAAATTATTGGCGGTATTGCACTGGGTGTTATTTGCGGACTGGTTGTGTATCGCTTGATGAAAAGCATTGATCATTATCAAACCGAAGTACTGCTAACACTGGCCATGGTTATGGGCAGTTACTCTTTGGCATTGGCGTGGCACCTTTCGGGTCCGTTGGCCATGGTAACAGCCGGACTTATCATTGGTAACAAAGGAAGGACCAGCGCCATGTCGGATGTTACGCTGGACTACACCTACAAGTTTTGGGAAATCGTTGATGAGGTGATGAACGCTGCGCTGTTTGTACTCATCGGCCTGGAGCTATTAATCATTCCACTGTCGTGGGAGTATGTTTTATTAGGATTGGTTACGGTGGTGATTGTGCTGTTGGCCCGTTACATTTCCCTGGCGTTACCAACCTATGCGTTCGGGTTTAAAAAACAATTTGAAGCACGCACACTTACCGTTATGACGTGGGGTGGTTTACGTGGTGGTATTTCCATTGCACTTGCGCTGACTATACCAGCCGGTGCATACAAGGAACTCATTGTAGTGATAACCTACATAGTAGTGCTGTTCTCCATTGTTGTGCAGGGACTTTCTATTGAGCGGGTGATCAAGAAAGTGATAACAGTTTAGTAAGGCACGCCCTTCAATACTTGAAAACTTTCCCTCCCGCCATCACTTCCTGCTTTGCTTCATCAAAGGTTGCCTTCTCTCCTGTGCGCGATGCCGCGGTGGTCATGATACAGGCAATAGAATGTTGATAGCCCGCTTCAACGGGTGCATTAGGTTGCTTTCGTGAACGAACACATTCCATCCAGTTGCGCATGTGATTTGATGTGGTGATGTCCCCACCGGTATTGGCACTTGATACCGTTTGTATAGATGAATCTTCCAACATAACCTCGGGCAATAAGTTCGGTTGCATATTCATTGCTTTTGCATGGTGTTCCGCAAGCCCACCGCCTGGTGTTACCTTATTGGTGATGAGGTTCAACTCACCTCCATTTGAATAATAAATTTCTGTTGGGCGTTCTTCACCATTGTGCATACGTGAACTGAACACCACCTGGAAACCCGATGCCAAATCATTTTTTGGTCCGTAATCAAACACGGCAGTCATGGTGTCCCAATTCTTTCTTCCATCCTTCCACATGTAGATGCCTCCGTTGGCTACTACGCTTCGCGGATGTTCCAATCCGGAGAACCAATGGATGGTGTCTATCTGGTGGCTCATCCACTGACCGGGTATGCCGGAAGAATACGGCCAGAATAACCGGTACTCTAGATGCTTGCGCGCATCAAACGGCTCGAAAGGCCGGTTCATCAAAAAACGTTTCCAGTCCGTATCGGCTTCTTTCATTTGTGCCACAAGTTGCGGGCGTCTCCAGCGGCCGGGTTGATTCACATTCCACGTCAGCTCAACCATGGTGATGGCGCCAAACTTTCCCTGCTGAATAAAATCTGCCGCAGCATGATAGTTTGCACCGCTTCTCCGCTGCGATCCGATTTGTATAATCTTTCCGCTTTTCTTTACTGCCTTCAGGGCTGCGCGGTTGTCTTCCATGGTTTCCGCAAAAGGTTTTTCTACATACGCATCGCACCCGGCTTCTACTGCTTCGATGGTGTGGAGCGCATGTTGAAAATCAGAAGTGCTGATGATAACGGCATCGGATTCTTTCGCGGCATACAAGGCTTCATTGTTAACATATGATTTGACCCCATAACCCAATTTCTCTTTTAAAAATTGTGCGCCTTCTTCCCTTCTCACTTTCCAGATATCCGAAACTCCACTGATCTCAAAATTCAGTTCCTTGCTGTGATTCATGAACGAGGGAAGCAGGGAATATTTAAGTCGATCAGAAAAGCCAATTACACCCATACGCACCCGATCATTGGCTCCGATAATACGCGCATAACTTCTTGCGCTGAATGCAAGCGCTCCGGCAGCAACAACAACTGATTTCTTAAGGAATGTTCGTCTGGAGTTTTTCATAGGGCTCTTTTGTTTTTATTCCAGCGTTTTGATTTTAATACTCCTGAATGAAACCTCATCGCCATGATCTTGGAGGAGAATTCGTCCGCGCTCGGCCATGCCGAAATTTTCCCACACTGCATATTTGCTTCTGGCAACCAATGCCTGGTAGATTGGTGTGCCGCGTTGATATTCTACAACCTTGTATCCGTTGAGCCAGTGTTCAATGCGGTTGTCGGGATAAACCACAATTCTTCCATGATTCCATTCCCCGATTTTTCGCTGACCGCGCGAAATTTTTACGGAGGGAATAAGATCATACAGCGATGCCAATGTCCGGTTTCCCACAACGCCTTCTTTGGCATCCGGGTGGCGGGCATCGTCAAGTATCTGGTATTCGAGGCCAATTGCTGATCCCTTGTTTCCTTCACTTTCAGTCACAAAATATTTAACACCACTATTGGCGCCTTCTGTTAGTTTGAATTCAAACTGTAAATCAAAAGCAGCATACTCTTCTGTTGTAACAATGTCGCCACCGTTGGTGGATTCACCTCCTCCAGATTTCTGTACGCTGAGCACACCGTTGTGAACTGACCAGCCCTTTTCCGGAAAGCCCGATTTGTATGCTCCGCGCCAACCCTTGGTGGTGCTTCCATCCCACAGCAAACGCACGCCATTTTTTTCCTCTTGCTTTGAAAGGGTATTCGGGATAAGGTTTGCTACGAACACCTCATCCCAAGGTGTGGGCTTAAGATTCTTTGTTTGAATGTTGATGTTGCGCCAATACACCTGACGGCCCGCTTCCGAAAGGCTTCCTACCGAATGCACCTGAAGGGCAATGAAGCCACGTGGGGTCATATCATCTACAACATGTGCAGCCGGAACGCCATTAATAAATGTGCGCAACGTGTTCCCGATGCACTCAATTCGCGCTACATTCCATTCGTTGGGTTTATAGGCTTGTTTGGCCTTGCTGTTATACTCCAATGTGTAAAGCCATTCTCTTCGGGCTTCATCGTAAATCCCGCCTGTCCATGAACGTGGTGATGGATCAATTTCATATTGATACCCATGTACACGACCGTTCTGGTAATCGGACTTGCTTTCGCTGCGAAACTGTATGCCCGAGTTTGTTCCATCGGCAACCTTAAACTCCAGCTCCAGAATAAAATCACCAAACAATTCTTCTGTTGCCAGAAAAGAGTTTGGCTCATTGGCTACTGTAGTTCCCACGATCATGCCATCCTTGACTTCAAATTTTGCTTTGCCGTTCAGAACCTTCCAGCCGGTGAGGTCCTTTCCGTTAAAAAGTTTTGTGTCTGTTGTGTTTCTCTTTTGTGCAACGCAACTAAAGGCTAAGAACAGAAGTAGAACGGTAATTGGTGCTTTCATGAGCGATGATTCTGGTTGAGCGTTTAATTTACAGATGTTTCGGAATAGTTCCAGTAGCTTTTTGCTAAATGGTCGGATGGCGCTATTACATCCAGCGGACATCACAACTTATAAAGCAATATTGAGGTGATAAACATCCGATTTGTTTCGCATAATATCCGGAATAAAAAAGCCGCCCGGCTGTGGAATTTGTTCTACCAAATCAAAAACGGTACAGGCTTTTGGCAGCGCATGAAAGATCAACAGAAATGTGTAGGAAAAATTTTTGGGAATGGTCGTCCACACCGGTGCAAACGTAATGTTCTCAGCATGAACCAATGTTGATTTATTTCCAGAGTGTTTATCGATCAGTACGGTCGACCTCCATATCCTGATCAGCATTTCCCGATCCGTGTGGCCGAGGTGCGCATGTACATATACGTACGAATCATTCAGCAATTCCGGTTTCACAGAAAAGAGTACATCTGTATCAACGTAAGGACTGGCCTTTACGGGTGGTTGTTCAGTAATGCTCACGGTGTAATCTTCTTCAGCGGAAAGCTAAAGATTATTCGCTTGTGTTGATGACTAGCACCGGCAAATACTCGTGGTTTACCAGGTTCTCGGCCAGGCTGTGCTTAAAAATAAATGTGCCGACCCTCATGTGTGTTGTCAGTGCTATAACATCCGGATGGATGTCATCGGCCGCATGCTTAATGCCCCATTCGGCATCATTGGTGGTAATGAAGTTTCGGGTAAACGTGGCTTTCGGAAACTGGCGCTCCAGCACATTCATTTTTTCATCTACTTCAGCCTTGGTCTGGTCATCTTTGCCAAGACCGGCATATAATAAATGAATGGTTCCGTTCCACAAGTTGGAAAGTTTCAACACTAAGTTGATGGCCTTGCCAGGATCTTCATGAAATGTTGAGGCGAACAATACTTTGGAAAAGTTAATGGCTTCAGGCTTATCCTTAATCACCAATACAGGAGCTGTTGAATGCTTAACAACGCGTTGGGTGTTGGATCCGATAACCAGTTCGCGAATGCCTGTTGCCCCATGCGAACCCATTACCACAAAATCAATTCCCAGAGGCTCGATATAATTTTCAATTTTATCTACTCCTTTGTTCATCACCAGCAGCGGTTTGGCTTGAACTCCAGCCTGATTGGCGCGTCTTACCAGCGCATCCAACTCAGCTTTCGCATATGTGAGCGCTGCATCGGGTTGTTCTGCCTCTCCCATTTTGTTAACCAAAACATGTTTGCTGCCCGACTTATCATCAAATAGGTGCTGAACAATTAACCCTGTACCTGCCTTACGGGCAATTTCCAACGCTACAACAAATGCATTTTCAGCGCAGGGCGAGAAATCCGTAGGAATCAATATCTTCTTCATAACTAAGAATTTTAGGACGCTAATACCTTTCTCCTATTCCATTCACTCCACTTCAAGGTATAGCCAATGGAAAGAAGTATGAATGATGCGTATCAAACAACACCATGACATTAATCATACTTCCCGAAAATGAGATTTTGAAAAAGCCTCTGTTGAGCGGCCCTTGGGGATGATGGTGTTAGGGGGAGTGATCAGAAAGTTCTTTTCGTTGAATCCGCTACTGGAAACACTCCTGAATGTTTCTGTTAGTCATTTTTTCAACCCTTGTTTGTCCAGTGCTTTCACTTTCGCTCAAACATGCGTTTAAAGAAATCGGCTGACGCTTTGTAAGCATCAACCCAATTCTTGTGCAGCAAAAATCCGTGAACTTCATCCGGAAAAATAAGTTGTTCAAAGTATACGCCTTGCTCACGCAGACTTTCCGCTAAACTCACCGTTTCGCTAAAGGGTACGTTGCGATCATCATCGCCATGAATCAGCAATACTGGTGATCGCCAGCCTTTAATGAAATGCAAGGGTGACGATTCAAACGCCATGCGTGCAAAGGCTTGATTTTTTTCTGACTGATAGCTTGGTACAAAGTTCCGGATCACTACGTTCCAATCGTGCACACCGTGAATGTCGACTCCGCATGAAAATAAATCAGAAGCTCGTGCCAACCCAAGCGCAGTAAGGTAGCCTCCATAGCTACCGCCCCACAATCCGATTTTCTTCGGATCAACATCGTTGCGTTGTGCCAGGTATAATCCTGCGCCTTCCACGTCACGATATTCACTCGCGCCAGTAGCTCCATAATCGATAGC
The DNA here is from genome assembly GCA_019638255.1 of Cyclobacteriaceae bacterium. Classification (GTDB taxonomy): domain Bacteria; phylum Bacteroidota; class Bacteroidia; order Cytophagales; family Cyclobacteriaceae; genus UBA2336. Next base: position 430,460 of record JAHBUD010000001.1, read on the forward strand.
TTCGCGAAACTCCAATCCATAACCAATACCACTTCGGTAATTAACCGACAGCACCACATAACCCTGACTGGCCAAATACTGATTAAGGGCATAGGCATTATGATAATAAGCACTGTAATGAAAACCCAGTACCATTTGTCTGCGTGAGCCACCATGAAAAAAAATAACAGCCGGTCGCTTATCACCAGCTTTGGCACCCTTCGGAAGAAAAAGTTGTGCTGGAATTTTCATGCCATCTGTAGCCGTGACCATGATTGGTTGTGGTGTTACCAGGTCCTTCTTCGGAAAAGTTTTCGGGAATAAATCCACGGCAATCATTTTTGATTGGCCGTTGGCCGATATAGCATGAGGCCATGCTGCAGTAGTAGCATCGGTGCGCAGGCAAACGAGTCCGGAAGAAGTTTCCACCGGATTATATTCAATGCCATCACCAACCGAAAGTTGCTGAGGCTTACCGCCAGTAGGAGAAACTTTATAAATGTGTCTCCGGTCGATATCGCCAATGTTGGTAATATAGAGTAAACTCTTTCCATCGCGCGCTACCGTTACACTTTCTACTTCACCATCTCCCGGAGTTAACAGCAGTGCTTCACCACCATTAACTGAAACCGAATACAGGTGCTGCCATCCATCACGCTCCCAAGGAAAAATTAAGCGATCGCCCATCCACCATAATAAATTATCAACTACGGGAATACCGCTATGCAACACACTGCCCCTCCCCGCACTGGCTGCCCATACCTCTTTTGTCTTTCCTGTGCTCACATCTGTCATCCGAATTGACCATGGATGTCCTTCGCGCTCGGGCATAAAAGGCAAGCGGTTGCGCACGTTTGACGTGCGGGTAAAAGCAATTTGTTTTCCATCGGGTGACCAAACAGGATTACCATCGCGGTCAACACTGGGATCTAAAAACTGAATGGTGCTGGAAGAAAATTCATACACACCAACAAAGGCGTGATCATTACGGCTGCTTACAAATGCCAGCCTGCCGCCATCGGGCGACCAGCGCATGTTGTTTTGCGATCCGCGCGAATGAAACAGTTTTTTGCCCTTACCAGCAGAGTCAGTTTTCACCAACCAAACTTGCCCCGCATTCAGGTATGCAATTGACTTTCCGTCCGGAGAAAGTTTGGGATAAAATCCTGTTGCCAGTTTTTTCAAGTTGCTTCCATCGGTGTTCATAATCCAGATAGCCCGCTCTACATTTGGCTGAACAGCAATCGGGTTGGGCAATTCACCGGCACTGTTGGGTGCGCCTCCACGAATGAAAATGATTCTGGAGTTGTCGTGCGTAAACCGCACGGAAGAAATTTCCTGCCCATCATCCTGGTTGTAGTTGGTGATTTTTCGTGGTGGAAATTCCGGTGCATCGGCAATGTAGATGTTGCGCACACCCTGATCATTAAACACCCACGCAATGCGTTTGCCATCCGGACTTGACGTAAGTGCTGTTGGAAAAGGAACGTTGAGAAGATTATCGATGGTAACCTGGGCTTGTATTCCCATGGCAGCAATCAGTGCAAAGGCTAGCGTGTATATTCTTTTCATACGAATTTTAGTTCTACTACTAAATAAAACTTAACCACTAAGGGCACAAAGAATACACTAAGTCCACTGCTTGGTGCTCTTCGTGTAAACCTTAGTGTACTTTGTGGTTTATTCTTTTGCTAATTAAGCTCTCTCAACAACTGCTCATAAAACCACAAGGCTGTTTTATAACTTTCCAAACTTACACGTTCATCAATGCCATGAAAACCAATGGGATCAACCATGGGGCTGAATTTGATGATGTTGGAGGATACTTCAGAAAAATGCCGTGAATCCGTGGCGCCAATAACCAGAAAAGGAGATGTAATTACCTGCGGATAACTTTTCTGAATAGTCGCTGCAATTTTCTGATACCCGAAACTTTTCATAGAAGTTACGGCAGAAGGCTCAGAAACATTGTTATCGAGCGGGGCAACGCTAACACGCTCATCCTTAATTTTTTTCTTAACACTCTCGATCACTTGTTCCGATGAATGCCCCGGCAACAATCTAAAATTTACCACCGCAGTAGCTACGGTAGGAACAACATTGTCTTTAATGCCGGCTTCAATAATAGTAGGCACAATGGTGGTGCGGATCATCGCATCACCGGTATTGCTTTCGGAGTAGGTTCCCAAAATCAGTTTCTTAAACAACCAAGGATTGGCGAATGCCATGCGCTGCACAAAAGGCATTTCGGGGCCAATACTTTCCATCAGTCCGAGCATTGGCTCTGTAAAATCAGCCTCGAACGGATTGTTCCGCAGGTTGTACAATGCTTTTGATAAAATATCAATAGAAGTCTCCTTCATGGGCATGGAAGAATGTCCGCCTTGCGCCACAACGCTTAACTTCAATGACAGGTATCCTTTCTCGGCTGTGCCCAGCAAGGCTACCGGTTTCGTCATGCCCGGAACTTTGTCTGCCGTTATTATGCCTCCTTCATCCAGTACAAATTCGGCAGCAATGTTTCTTTCTTTCAGCAACTTAGCAATGGCCACTGCTCCTTCGCCCCCGATTTCCTCATCGTGACCGAATGCTAAATACACTGTACGATCAGGTTGAAAATTTTCAGTTACCAGTTTTTCAACCGTTTCAAAAATGGAGATCATGTTGATCTTGTCATCCGTGGTGCCTCTGCCCCAGATGAAATTCTCCTTGATCACCCCGCCAAACGGATCAACCGTCCACATAGATTTTGTGGCTTCTTCTATGGGTACTACATCCTGATGCGCCATCAGCACCACGGGCTTCAGTTCAGGATTTTTACCATTCCATGTATAGAGCAAGCTGTAACCTTCCACAATTTCACGCGAAAGTTTTTCGTGTGTTTTTGGATAGGTAGCTGCTAAAAATTCATGGAAGCCAATAAACTGTGTTGAGTCGAACAACGATGGATCGCCATACGAAATGGTTTTATAAGAAAGTGCTTGTTGAAAATGTTGAAGGGCTGAATCAGTAGGTTCAGGAGCAGGAGTTGACTCAATCGCCTGTTGACTGGACTGAAACCTAAACGTGTTGAACAATACTATTCCGGCAACAACTAAAACGATGAGCAGTAAAAGGATAAAAAACTTTTTGATCATATTGGTTCTGTTTATCAAATGATGTATGTAGTGGGTTTACCTTGGTTTGTGTCGACACAAGCCAAGGTTGAGAAACGATTCATTTATACTGTTTTCCTTTCTTAATCACCACATCCACACGCTGAAGCAAAGCGATATGTCGTAACACATCTCCTTTCACGGCAATGATGTCAGCATACTTCCCTTCGCTGATGGTACCAAAATCCTTTTCAACACCCATGGCTACCGCAGGCCAATAGGTTGCTCCGCGAATGGCATACATCGGATCAAACCCAAATTTATTAACCCACACATCCAACTCATTCCATGTGCTTTGGCTGTGGAACTTCATCGGTATTCCGCTATCGGTACCAATGAGCAGTACAACTCCCGCATTTTTAAGTTGATTGACCTTTGTCTCCAACGTAGGCTTGCGCAATGGATTCAATCCGAAATAAGAAAGTCTGCCTGGATATTTAATGGATTGCTTGATGTCGGCAATAATGGAATCGGGCAAACCCAAATGCCACGAGGTGTTGTCAAGTTGCTCGGGATTATCGCGCAAATATTCATAATTGTAAAGTCCTTCAACTGTTGGTGTCCAGAACAATGGGCCGAGGCTCATCTTTGCGGTGCGCTCTTTGATCATGGCAATAATGTCAGCCGGATATTCCGGTGCTGCGGCCAAGCCAGTATGTTCAAAACAATCAACGCCAGCTTTCAGTCCTCTTCGGATTTCATCAGGCCTGTGTGCATGAGCTACTACACGCAGGTTGTTTTTGTGCGCTTCATCTACTACGGCCAGGTATTCCGCATCAGTCATTTCATCCTGATCAATAAGTTTAATACAATCAACTCCTGCCTTGGCCAGTTGCTGCACTTTCAGGCGCGCATCTTTGTCGCCATTCACGCCCCAACGAAAGGCTTCTGTGCCTGGGTAAGGTTTTTTCTGAATAAAAGGACCACTCATGTACATCGTTGGGCCAGGAATTTCTCCTTTATTGATGCGGTTGCGCACACTGATGCTCGCTTGCAGGGGTGCGCCCAAATCGCGCGCACTGGTAATGCCTGCCAGCAACAATTGATGCGCTGACGAAGGCATGATTACTTTTTCAAATTCATTGATATAGGTTTTGTCCCAATGGGTATAATCACTGTGGCCATTGATCATCAGGTGTACGTGCATGTCCCAAAGGCCGGGCAGCACACTCATGCCTTCGGTAGAAATAATTTCTGCACCTACAGGAATTTGTACCTGACCAATTTGCCCGATGGTTTTAATGCGTTCGCCTTCAATGATGATGACCGAGTTTCGCAAGGGTGTGCCGCCATAACCGTCAATAAGTGTGCCGCCCACCAGGGCTTTGATTTGTGCCCATCCTTGCACCTGAAGGATGATGGCTAGTAATAGTGGTATAATTCTTCCCATGATAGAAAGTACGGAATTCCCTGTTTGGATAGCAAATGTATAGTATTACACCTTTTGTATTATACTTTTAGTATAATACCTTTGGTATAAATTATCGAGGGCATGAATCCGTTTGTAGTTATTGGTTACCGGGGAAATGAAACTTTTTGCGATCGGGAGAACGAAACCCGTGCCCTGATCAAAAACCTGAAAAATGGTCGGAATACCTGTATTATCTCGCCTCGCAGACTCGGCAAAACCGCCCTTGTGTATCATGTTTTCGCTAATTTAAAAGATTGGGTCTGCGTATATGTTGACCTGAATCTCTGCAACAACCTTGATGACTTCCTGAAAAGCCTTGCCTCCTCGCTGGCTAACATTCCCTCCGCCCATAAATTTTCTTTTCTGGAATTACTCACTTCGCTCAAATTCAGTGTTGAAATGGATGCGCTCACCGGTCAGTATAGTGTAGGATTTAACCTGGTAAAGCCAGGCGATAATAAAAAATCGGTTTCTGAACTTTTGAAAATCATCGCCAGGCAGAAGAATGTGGTCATTGCACTCGATGAATTCCAGCAGATACTTAGCTTCAAGGAAGCACAGGTGGAAGGTTGGCTTAGAGCCGAAGCCCAACAACATAGTTCGGTCCGGTTTATTTATTCCGGAAGTCAGCAACGTGTACTGCATGAAATGTTTGGATCGAATAAACGCCCCTTCTACCACAGTGCTGAACTGATGACTTTAACCTGTATACCGAAAGATGTATACACCGCTTTTATTGTTGATCAATTCAAGAAAGGAAAAAAAAGTATTTCAAAAGATGTTGCCGGCTTCATATACGACTACTGTTTGGGGTTTACCGCATACATTCAGTTAGTATGTAATCACCTATATGATGACACCCTTCGAATAATAAAGGAAGACTCCGTGCTGACTACTGTTGGGGAACTCTTAAAACAATATGAGCCGTTTTATTTGAAACTAAAAAAGCCTTTAACGGATATGCAGTTCAAGGTTCTCTATGCTGTAGCTAAACTGAAAAAAGTTTATGCCATAACCGGAAATGAGTTTATGAGTGCTGCGGGAATCACAAATCCCTCTTCAGCAAGCAAAGCTGTTGCTGCACTGCTTAAGTACGATCTTATCTATACCGATACGGATGAAAGTGGAAAGGAATTCTATAGTATTGACGATGTGCTTTTTTTACGTTGGCTTGAAAGACAAAGTATATAATGATTGATCGCTAAATAAAACAAAAATGCCTCACATCAACTGCAACAATTCCAGCCTGTACTATGTCGATGAGGGCTCCGGAGCCGAAACCATCGTGTTTTCACATGGACTTTTGTTTTCGCACGAAATGTTTCGAAAGCAAATAGATCATTTCAAAAGCCGGTACAGGTGCATTGCCTACGACCATCGCGGACAAGGGCAAAGCGAGGCAACCAAAACCGGCTACGACATGGACAGTTTGTTTCTGGATGCCGTAGCGCTTATTGAAAATTTGCAACTGGGATCTGTGCACTTTGTTGGCTTAAGCATGGGCGGTTTTGTGGGCATGCGGTTAGCTGCACGAAAGCCGGACCTGGTTAAAAGTCTTACGCTGATGGAGACCTCAGCCGAAACCGAAGTGAACAAGTTGAAGTATAGTGTACTCAATTTGATTTTTAAGGTTGCGGGAAGTAAACCAATCTATAAGAAAATCATGAGTATACTTTTTGGCGCAACCTTTATGAACGATCCGGAACGCGCAGAAGAAAGGCTCTATTGGGAAAACAAAATGATGGCCATACCAAAAACAGTTACGCGCGCTGTGAGCGGTGTGATTGACCGAACCGCTGTGCTTGACGAAATCCGCTCTATTGAAAAGCCAACCTTGATTATTGTGGGCGATGAAGACGTGGCTACCACGCCTTCAAAAGCACAGCGCATTCACAAACAAATCAATGGATCCGTTTTGGAAATAGTGCCAGGAGCCGGACATAGCTCATGCATTGAGAAGCCTGTTGAAGTGAACGTTATACTTGAAAAGTTTTTAAGTCATGTTGTGTCTTGAAATAATCATTGAATTATGAAAATGAAATACTCCATATCCCTTGGTCGTGTAGCGGGCATACAAATTTTTGTTCACTGGACTTTTTTGATTCTCATTGCCTGGATTGTGTACATCAACCTGAAACAGGGTATGGGCACCATTGATATTCTGTGGAGTGTGTTGTTCATCCTCACCTTGTTTGCCTGTGTAACGGCTCACGAACTAGGACATGCGCTGGCCGCAAAGCGTTATAATATTAAAACCAAAAACATTACACTTTTACCCATTGGCGGATTAGCGCAACTTGAATCCATTCCAGAAAAACCAAAAGAAGAGTTGGTGGTGGCGTTGGCTGGTCCATTGGTAAATGTTGTCATTGCTACCTTTCTGTTTCCGTTGGTAAAACTGAGTCCGAACGTTATTGAAGAAATAGACCTGAGCAGGTTAAGTCATTATAACTTCTTGTTTTCACTGATGGTGGTAAACATCTGGCTTGCCGTTTTCAACATGATCCCTGCCTTTCCTATGGATGGTGGTCGTGTACTTCGTGCGCTGCTTTCGTTTAAGTTTGAGCGCAACCTTGCCACACGAATTGCCGCATCAATAGGCCAGTTGCTTGCAGTGGGCTTTGTGCTCATCGGATTTTTCATCAATCCATTTCTGGTCTTCATCGGCATTTTTATTTTTCTGGGCGCCCAGGCTGAAGCACAATTCGCTGAAGCAAAATCGTTGTTGAAAGGATATACGGTAGCGGATGCTATGATGTGCGATATCCCCCTGCTGAAACCAACAGACACCATTGAGCATGGTTCTGATCGGTTGCTTGCTTCGCAAAACAGGAATTTTATTGTAGCCGATGAAAGCGGGGTAGTGGGAACGCTGAATCGCGATGAAATCATCAAAGCACTGCGTGAAGGCAAATTTACCAGCCCGGTAAGCGATGCCATGAATCGCGATTTCCTTTTACTTGAATTACAGTCTTCGCTAGAAGAAGCGTGGACAACCATGCAAACCACACGCAAAACAGCGGCTCCAATTTTTTCAGATGGCAAGCTTGTGGGAATGTTGGATACCGAAAACGTGGCTGAGTTCCTGATGATCAGTGAGGCCAGAAACAAAGAATAGTTTACTCGTTCCGCAACTGGTCTACTGGATTGCTTAGTGCTGCGCGGCTAACCTGAAACAGAATCACGCTGAGCGTAACAATCATCAAACAAATGGCGGTAACCATAAATGTGGTGGGGGTTATTGAAACATGATAAGCGTAGCCTTCCAAAAATGCTTTCATAATGTAATGAGCAATTGGGTAGCCTATCGCAAGCGCTACAATTGCCAGCACAACAAACTCAGTACTCATGAACATGATAAGGTTTGGTACGCTTGCGCCCAGCACTTTGCGTATGCTGATCTCTTTCTTCTTTCGTTCCGTTGAGTACGATGCTAAGCCTAATAATCCTAACGCTGAAATTAAGATCGCCATGAAGGTAAAGCCAACCGATAGTTTTCCGATTACCCGTTCCTCCTTATAAACTTTGTTGAATGAATCATCTAAAAAGCTATACTCAAAAGGATAGTTGGGGCTGGCAACCCTCCACAATTGTTCTATGGCAGCAAGGGTCTGCTGTGTTTTATCCGCTTCAATCTTCAGGTAGTAGCGGCCTGTCCACTCCGGCATACATAGGATTACAATCGGATCCATGCTTTCCATCAGCGAGCGAATGTGAAAATCTTCAACCACTCCTACTATCTTTCCCTCCTTACCCCATTGATTCGTTTCCATACCAACAGGCTGCTCAACGCCCATTAAATTCGCCAGCGTTCGGTTAATGATCACGTTTGTGGTGTCATTCATCTCTTCACTGAATGATCTGCCTTCTAAGACTTCTAAACCCATTACTTCAATAAAATCATATCCCACAACCAGTGTACGCACGTACACACGGCTGTCCTCTGGCTTGCCAGCCCAGTGAAAGGAACTGTTCTGATTCTCTACTTGAGTAATGTTTTGGTTGGCCAGTGCTATACCATTAACCCCTGGTAATTCGCTGAGCTGATTTTTAAATACTTCAAAATCTTTAATGCCACGGCCGGTAAATATCAGCACATTATCCTTGTGGTATCCTAAATTTTTAGATTGGATATATTCTATTTGATTGAACACCACCAGGGAACACACTATGAGGATAGCTGAAATGGTAAACTGAAATACCACCAATGCTCTTCTTAATGAACCGGTTTGTTCGGCTAAAACCGATGTGCCCTTTAGTGCCTTAACAGGATTAACAGCGGATAACACCAGGGCCGGATAACTTCCCGCCAATACTCCAGTGCCCAACACAATTAAAATGGATGGAACATAGAATGAGGGGTTGCTGTACTCAATGGTGACCTGTTTAGATACCAATGCATTGAAGAAGGGGAGCGTAACCTCAACCACAAGCACAGCCAATATCATGGCAAGCGTTGCGATTACAATTGACTCGGTAATAAACTGGGCAATTAAAATCCAGCGCTGGGCACCAATCACTTTTCGAACACCAATTTCTTTGTTTCGAACCGTAGCCCGCGCGGTAGCCAAATTCATAAAATTGATACAAGCTACAATCAGTATAAATACTGCAACGATGGAAAATATTCCAACATACTTAATCCGGCCACCGGCCGGTACACCATTTTCAAATGTGGAATAGAGATACCTGTCACCGAACGGTTGAAGATAATATTGGAAGCGATTCCGGTTCTCTTCATCCAACTCAAACAACTTAATCAGGTGATTGTGAATTTTTTCCTGAGTTTCAGCGGGATTGAATTCCCCTTCGCGGAACTTCAGGTAAAGCGGATAATCACTGTTGCCCCAATCCTGAATCCTGTATTTTTTGTGAATGTCAAAGTGGGCTACGAAATTAAATTGCAAACTGGAGCTTGTTGGAATATCTTCCATGATCGCTGTAACCGTTAACTCGTTTTCGGAACGCAGTGTCACCACTTTTCCCAATGCCGATTCACTTCCAAAAAGTTTTTCGGAAAGACTTTTGGTTAGCACGATTGATGATGCGTCTGGTAAAGGTTTTGATGGATCGCCTTCAATAATCTTATAGCTAAAAATGTTAAAGAACTCAGGATAGGTAAAGTATCCGCCCTGTAAAAAACTCTTCTCTTCAACCTGTATCAAGCGTGGACCATCATCGGCAACGGGGGCAACAAATTCAATCTCAGGAATATTGCTTTTAATTTCCTCGGCCAACGGGCCCGGGGTAACGGCCCAGGTTATTGTTCCTTCGGGGTTATATAAGTTTAGTACAACATGATAAATGTGGTCGATATCGCTGTGAAAGCGATCTTTGTTAATTTCATCGGAAACCCAGAGGTAAATGAAGATCGTGCAGATCAAACCGGTTGCCAACCCGACAACATTCACAAATGAATAAAGCCGCTGACGCAGAAAATTGCGCATGGCCACTACGAGGTAATTTTTCAGCATCGTCAGTACACTTGAGTGCGGTGTTACTCAATTAACAGGCCAATTAAAAAGTTGTTAAATGAGAAATATTGATTGATTGGGCTTTAAGGCACTAATCGGATTCGAACAGTATTGACCGAATGCGGACAACCAGAATTCTTTGTCGCGAGTCTAATTGAAATCTATTCGTACATCAACTCTTTCACTTTTTCCTTGTCTTCTTTCTCGTTCTTCAGGTCGAACATCGTTCCGAACACATGATCCCATAATGTTGAGCTTACACCAAAGCCTTGATGTTCATGCTTATAATGATGCAGGTGGTGGTTGCGCCACAATCCTTTCATCCATTTGAAGGGAGGGTTCCAGGCGTGGATAGCGTAATGCATACTTCCATAAATCAGGTAGCCCAATAAAAATCCGGGAAAGAACATGAATGCATGCAATCCCATCGCCAGGTACATCAAACCAAACAAGGTGGAAGCAATGAAAACGCTTGGTATGGGTGGCATAAAGAGTCGTTGACGGTCGCGTGGATATTCATGATGGTTTCCGTGCATGATGTACACAATTTTTTTGGCGCGTTCGGTTTGCGGTATCCAGTGGAAAATAAACCGGTGAGCTGCGTACTCAAACAATGACCAGGAAAACATACCAATGAAGAAGGTTGCTGCTACCCTTGCTATGCTAAAACCCAGGGTGGTGCTGGCGTAGTAAAACAGATAAGTAATAACCGGGGTGTACATGCCCCAAATCAGCCACGGGGGTGCCTTGGTTAAAGTTTCCAATAATTCACTTTTGAACAGTCGCGCCTGACCCTTATTGTGGATCTTTTCGAACTTCATAATTCATCGATTTCAGTCTCAAATTTCGTAATGAATCCCAGAAAATCCCTGATTTTGATCAGCGTGAAAAAGGATTTTTCAATGTTATGCCGCAACCTTGAGGTGTACCGTTGCGTCTTATGCATAAGACAATTATGTATTAGGTTCTTATGCACTCACCAGAACTCCTTAAAGGAACGCTGCAAACCATTGTTTTGAAGGTTCTGAAAGATCATGGAAAAATGTACGGTTACGAAATAACCCAACGGGTAAAGGAACTTTCGGCCGACCGGATTTTACTTACCGAAGGCGCACTGTATCCTTCCCTTCATAAACTTGAAGCCGAGGGTCTATTGAAAACAGAAATCGTAACGATCGGTAAACGGATGCGCAAGTACTATACACTAACCGCTCCTGGCAAAGTTGAGGCAAAAGAACGTGTAGCAGAGTTTTTGGATTTCGTCAAAACCATGGGCAACGTTCTGAATATTCAACTGTCAACCTGAAGCTGGGCGAAGCGGCATGCAATTGAATTCCGATCATATTGATTACATCATCAAGGACCTTCACTACCGGGGCATTGTTGCCGAGGGCATACAGGATGAATTGATTGACCATGTCTGTTCTGCTGTAGAGGCGCGCATGCAAAATGGAGATCGGTTTATCGATGCTTACCATCACGCATTAAAATCTTTTGGGCACACACAAGGCCTTCGTAAAGTACAAGTTGAAACACTTCACGCTGAAAATCATAAAACTAAAATCATGCTTAAGAACTACCTCACCATAGCCGCACGTAGTTTGCGGAAACATAGTTTTTACTCGTTCATCAACATCCTGGGGTTGTCCATTGGGATAGCCGTGTGTATGATCATCGTTTTCTTTGTAGTGAATGAGTTACGTTACGACCGCCACCATGAAAACGCCCATCGTATTTTTCGTATAAACTCCGAAATCATTTTTGGCGGGAATCATTACAACATGACCTACGCTCCAGCGCCCTTGGCCGAAACATTACCATTAGAGTTTCCGGAAGTAGAGGCGGCTGTTCATTTTCGTGAGCGTGGCTCATACCTCGTAAAACGCGAAGTGGAAAACATTAAAGAAAAAAGTGTGATCTGGGCCGGAAAAGATTTCTTTAAAATTTTCACGGTACCCTTATTGGAGGGCAATCCGGAAAAAGCATTGGAGGAACCCAATACCATGGCCATCAGCAAGCGCACAGCTGATAAATTTTTTCCGGGCGAGAATGCTCTTGGGCAAACACTAATATTAGATAACAAGTGGAACTTTAAAATTACAGGTGTATATGAAGATATGCCGGCAACAAGTCATTTCCATTTTGATTTAATTCTTTCCATTGAGGGTCTTAGTGAAGCAAAAAGCCCCAGTTGGCTGAGTAATAATTTTCAAACCTACATGTTGTTGCGCCCTGATGCCGATCCGAAAGCCGTTGAAGAAAAACTGATGAAGTTAGTGATGGACAAGTTGGCACCACAAATTGCCCAGGTATTTGGAAATGACTTTACAATGGAAAAGTTCCGGGAATCGGGCAATAAAATAGAATATAGTCTGCAGCCATTAACTGATATACATTTGAAGAGTGATCTTTTTGGTGAATTTGAGCCCAACTTCAGCATCACCTACATCTACCTGTTCGCTGCTGTGGCGCTGTTCATCCTGGTAATCGCTTGTATCAACTTCATGAACTTATCAACAGCACGTTCAGCCAATCGCGCCAAGGAAGTAGGGGTACGAAAAGTAATGGGCTCATTCCGCTCGCACCTGGTGCGTCAGTTCCTTTCTGAATCTATTTTACTAAGCTTCTTCTCTTTCATTTTGGCTATTGGTATCGCGTTTTTGTTATTACCTGTTTTTAACACCTTGGCCGGGCGACAACTCTTTATCCCATTTCAATCGCCCGCCTTTTACCTGTTGCTTACAGGTGGTGCAATCCTTACCGGGTTATTGGCCGGTATGTATCCTTCGCTTTTCCTTTCGGCTTTCAAGCCGATAAATGTACTGAAGGGTAATGTTTCGTTGGGCATGAAAAGCGGACTTATCCGTAGTTCATTAGTTGTGTTTCAATTTTCTGTTTCCATTGTCCTTATTATTTCAACGATAGCGGTTTTCAATCAATTGAATTATATCCAAACTAAAAAAATCGGGTTCAACAAGGATCAGGTTGTTATGGTTGAAGATGCCTATGTGTTGGAAAATAATCGAATGGTTTTTAAGAATGAAATTTTGCGAAACAGCATGATCGTGAGTGGCACCTTCAGCGGATTTTTACCCGTGTCGGGTACATGGCGCAACGACAACCCCTGGTGGGCCGAAGGAAAAAATCCCTCGCAATCAGAAAATTTAGTAAGCATTCAAAACTGGGCTGTTGATTACGATTACATTACAACATTGGGTATGTCGATAAAAGATGGCCGTGACTTTTCAGAAAAATTCCCTTCCGATTCCTCGGCTGTAATCCTGAACGAAACAGCTGCAAAGTATTTTGGCTTTGACGGTAGTCCCATCGGTAAAAAGATTTTAACATTTAAGGGTGATGAAAGCGGTGTCAATCCTGATGAAACAGAGTCGTTAACCGTGATTGGTGTTGTTGAAAATTTTCATTTCGAATCATTGAAGGAAAATGTTGGTTCTGTCATGCTGTTTCTTAACAAGCAACCGCAGGGATTTATCTCCTTCCGGTTTCAGTCGCAGGATACCAAAGCGGTAATTGAATTGCTCGAATCGAAATGGAAAGAAATGGCGCCCGGACAACCGTTTACCTACTCATTTCTGGATGAGCGGTTCGGAAGCATGTACGCAGCGGAGACGCGACTTGGAAAAATTTTCGCGATTTTTGCGGGCTTTGCAATTATTATAGCCTGCCTTGGTTTGTTTGCGCTTACAGCCTTTACTGCTGAACAGCGCACAAAAGAAATTGGTATTCGAAAAGTAATGGGTGCCAGTGTGGCCAGCATTGTTATGTTGCTTTCTAAAGAGTTCGGCAAGCTGGTGCTTGTTGCCTTTGTAATAGCGTCACCGGTGGCGTGGTGGGCAGTGAATAAGTGGTTGGAAAATTATCAATACAAAATCAACCTGGGCTGGACAGTATTTGCTTTGGCTGGTCTTGCTGCTTTTGTAATTGCATTGTTAACCATGAGTTTTCAATCGATTAAAGCAGCGGTGAGCAATCCGGTTAATTCGTTGCGGAACGAGTAGCAACCGGTCGTTTTGGCTTTCGATTCAGATACTTGAACGCATCGGTCATCAAAAATGTGCCGGTTATACCGGTTGCTCCCCCCGTAACCAGCAACACTTTTCCGAGATCATCATACTTTCGGCCAAGCATCAGGCCACCGGCAATGGTAACGGAATATCCAATGGTTGCTATAATGATTCCCGTTTTAAACTTTTTTTGTGATGTGGCCAGGTTAAGCTGAATCTGATCAACATCGGCACGTAACAACAGAATTTCCCGTTTCAATGAATCAACATCCGAAACCGGCAAATCCTGCGAGAAAGCAATGAGTGGAGATAGCGTAATAATTAAAAAGATAACAAACCTCATGGTTATAACGGCTCTCGGGCACTAAGATAAAGTACGCTAGCGATCAAGCCAACTCTTGAATTCTTGTACACGATCACGACTTACGGTAAGATCGTGTTCACAGGGTTGATTAAGTTTAACTTCCAATCGGGAACTGATTAATCCCTTCACTTCAGCAATAGCGTCAATGCACACAATAAACTTTCGGCTAATCCGAAAAAACCTTTCAGGATCCAGTAATTCCATCAGTTCTTCCAGCGTGTGATCAATGATATACTTTCGGTTTTCACCCTTGGTGACCAGGTAGGCAACTTTTCCATCAGCAAAAAAAAACACAACTTCATTAGCCGATTTAAACTGCAATTTATTGCCCGACTTGATGAGAAACCTTTCCTTAAAATCAGATGAGGATTTGGTTAGAATTTCTTTAAGCTGATGAAGGTTTATCGAGGGTTGCTGCGCTACAACTTTTTTAAATTTTGAAAGAGCCGTCACCAGTGCTTCTTTCTTTATTGGCTTTAGCAGATAGTCAATGCTATAATGTTTAAAAGCCTGGAGGGCGTATTGATCATAGGCCGTTGTGAAAATAATAGGGACATCAATCTGTACTTTATCAAAGGCCTCAAAACTTTTGCCATCCGCCAGCTGAATATCAAGAAGGAGCAAGTCAATAGAATGAGGTTGCTTAAAGATTTTTGTCAAATCTTCTACGCTGTCGACCTGGTGTGCGATTTCCGTTGACGGATCGCACTCTTTCATCAAGCCAATAAGCCTTTCGGCAGCCAGCAGTTCATCTTCAGCAACGATAACTTTCATTCGTTCATCTCCAGCAGCGGTATTTTAACAGTAAACTTTCCGTCCTGTTGGAAAATTTCCACCTTGCTGTCACTTAAAAACCCATAACGGCTCCGAATGTTTTTGAGTCCTATTTGGGTGGACTCCTCTTTGGTCTCCTTGGGCTGCAACGTGTTGCTTACGATAATAGAACCGTTTACCGACTGGAGGGATATTTCAAGTGGATTTTTCCGCGACACCACATTGTGCTTGATAGCGTTTTCAACCAGCATCTGCAACACGGCTGGGGCAACATAAAATTTCTCGCCATCGCGCGCGATTTCATTTTTGATGTTTATGTTTTCGCCAAACCTGATTTTTAGCAGGTAGAGGTATGATTCGATAAAGTCAAGTTCTTCTTTTAGTGTAACAATCTTCTTTTCCTGGTTGTACAACAAGTACCGGTAAACAGATGACAACTGATCGATAAATTTTGCGGAAGTTTCTGCATCCTTATAAACAAGGGCAGATAATACATTTAGGGAATTGAATAGAAAGTGAGGATTAATCTGGTTGCGCAGTGCCTCAAACTGTGCTTCGATGGAGATTTTTTTTAACTGCTCTGCCTCAAGTTGAGTTTGCTTCAATTTCTCCATGAAGAAAACAATGGCGTTTATACAATTCAAAAAAAGGTTTACACGAAACCCGAATGCAACAAGTAAAGTAAGGTGCTCCTTGTTGATTTGTGCGGGTAGATCAACTGCCGGATAAATCAGTTGCATGGTAATAAAGCAAACAACTAAAACATTAACCAGACTGACCAAAAACAATATCAACAACGGATGAACTCTTCGCTTTAGTAACTGATGAATTTTATCAAGCCTGGATTCAGCCAGTCGATTGAGCTCCCAAACACCGGTAACAACAGCTGTCAGGGTTAAGAATAGTATGGTACCGGGAAGGGTAAAATCAAAAAGTTTATCGCCTACTGTATAACGTATGTTGAGGTAAGAGTAAAGCGCCAGCGCAAGAATGAACAAATACCGGTAGCGAACTTTGAACACAGTTGTGGGAATTATAAACGAATTTACAAAATGATTTAAATTGAAGAAGTCCCGCACAATGCGCGGGACTCTCCACAACCAAACCTACCCCTCATCCTTATAAGATACCTGTAGGAATAAGTACTTTATCGATTACATGTATCACACCATTGGTAGCGTGAATGTTTAATGATTGGGTAACCAGTCCCGCAGCAGGTGTACTTCCGCTGCCATCAGTAATGGTTAGGTTAGTTACGTTAACCGTTACGCTTTGATTCAACGTAGCCACAGAACCACTGGATAGATCGGAAGAAAATACCCTTGCGCCTACAATGTGGTGTTGCAACACCTCAGCTAATTTTTCTGTTCCGATAGCATTGGTCAGTTCGTCAATATTAGCTACTCCTGCAGCAGCATACAGCGCCTGGAATGCAGCATCTGTTGGGGCGAAAACGGTTAAGTCACCCGAAGCGCCTGCTGCTGATAATAGTGCAGGAACTTTCGAAAGTGCAGCAACCAGTTGCGTGAATTGTGGGCTAGTGGCCGTTGAAAGTCTTACGGCAATCTCAGCAATGGTTTCTGTTGGAGGCAGGAGCGTTCTGTCAATTACATGCACCACACCATTCGAAGCCGTAATATCTGTTGCTACAACTTTGGTTGAACCATTAATGAATACGCCTGCAGCGCCTTTGCTTAAATAGATTTTACCATTTAGTGTATTGGCCGATGAGCTTCCTGTAGCAATATCAGCAGCTTTAACTTCAGCACCGATAACGTGATAAGTTAATACATTGTTGAGCGTAGCTTGTGAAGGCAATGAGGTTATACCCGCGGCAGCGAAAGCTTCGTTGGTGGGAGCAAACAATGTCTTCTTATCTGAGCTTAATAGTGCAGTAAGAATATCGGGCGAAGCTGCCTTAACAGCGGCAATCAGTGTTGTAAAGTTTTTGTTGAAGAATGCGGGTGCAACAATAGTTCCTACAATTGGGGTAATAGAAGGCGGAACAAGAACAGCATCAATTACATGTACAACTCCGTTCGTTGCTTCTACATCAGCTGTAACAACGCTTACGCTTCCGTTTAGTCTGATTCCTCCGGATAAGCTTACTGTAATGTTCTCACCGCCCACAGTTGCCACAGGACCCGCAGTTAGCTGATTTGATTTTACAGAAGCGCCCGCAATAACGTGATACTGTAAAACATCGCGCAATACGCTCTCCGGAATATCATCCAGACTAGTCTGACCGATTGCTGCCAGTAATCCTACGAAGGCATCGTTGGTAGGAGCGAAAACAGTGAAGCTTCCGCTTCCACTTAAGGTACTAACCAAGTCAGGAAATTTCACCAACGCCTCTACCAATATGGAGAGGTTGCTGTTGCCTTGAGCCAACGCAACAATGCTCTGGGTAGGTTGAACAGGCACGTCATCATCGTTGCAACTTGTAATGGTTAGCGATACAATGGCTAGCGCCAGCATTACCACCTTGGCTTTACCAAGCCAACGCATTGAAAATTTCTGCTGTTTTTTCATAATGGGTATGTTTAATGTTTATGGTTAAATGATTAACAGACATAAAACCTCCATGTATCAGAAATGGCTAACCGTAAGGGATTGAACTGCGGCTAAATTCGGAGTGAGTAGTAATAAAAACGGAGTGAATTGCAGCGTGAACTATTCTGCGGTTTTAAGCTTTGTTGAGACTCTGAATAAAGCGGCTGTACCTAAAGCTGCTGCTCAAGGTTTACAAAATCCCCGCGCAAAGCGCGAAAACGCTTGCGGGCCTCTGCAGCATATACGCTGCCCGGATAACGGGTTAAAAATTCGCGATAAATTTCCATGGCCTTGTCCCTGTCGCCCAGCCCGCGCTCGTGAATTTCTCCTTGTAAAAAGTAGGCATCATCGGCCAATACATCTTCGGGGTATTCATTTAAAATTCTTTGCAACAATCCGATGGCTGATTCATGTTCCCCTAGTTGGTTACGCAAATTTGCCTCGAGCCAATAAACATCATCCAGTATGGCGTGATTGGATACCGGCTTACGGATTGCCCGCCCGGCAACTTCAATGGTCTCACCAATTTTTGACTTGAATAACGTAGCTTCCCAATCGTACTGAATTAGTACTTTGCTATCGTAAATGGGAACAATTACATAACCTTCACGGAGATTTGTAAGCGCCTCAAGTGCTTCGGCTGTTTTATTCTGGTAAAGCAATAGCTCAATTGATGCATATGCTTTAAGTGCTTCACCAGCTGAATCAAAAGCAATATTTTCTTTAATGAGAAGGCTTAGTTCCATGGCATCATTGGCAATCTCGCGAGTAGTAGCCTCCTTTAAGATGTCCAGATGCTCCTGTGCCAGTTTAAAATTTCCACGGTAGTAAAACAGTTTCGCATTTTTTAGTTTGGCCTCATAACCAAGTGGGCTTTCCTTTAATGCTTTCTCTACCTGAGAGTAAAGCAAGGAAGATTCCCATGTTTCGCCTGTTAATAGATAGATATCACCTAAATCCAACTTTGATTTTGATTTTACCTGGAGTGATGCCCGTGGGTTGTCGATTAAACTTTGAAGCAGGTCAATCGCTCTTTCTTTCTCATCCAGATAGTTTGCGTAAAGCATGGCTTCGCTACGTTGAGCTTCATGCGCATTCGGGTTATCCTTATACTCTTCAATGAATCGCCTGTACTCAACGATAAGTCTGCGAACAGAATCCTCTTGCACCGGAAAAGTATTGCGAACACGTGCTTCGCGTGTTTTCACGAGGCCGAGTCGTGCTTGAAGGTAATATGGCCCCGCAGGATATTCCTTTGCCACATATTGATAACTTCTAAATGCATTTTCATAGTCATCATTATCAAGTGCTACGCGTGCTACCTCCATACAACGCTCACCTAATTTCTTATAGCGTTTGTCGTATGCCCTGGCCTGAATAAAAGAAGCATAAAAATTCTTTTGTTGCATCGTTACCCAAATCAACAAATCGGAGTATACATCAATGTCCGGGTTGCGTTGAATGCGCTCATACAAAATCTTTTCAAGGCTCTCCAATTCATCAGGCTTGGTTAGCAATGCCTGCATTACATTTTTAACATATTGAATGTTGGCAGAATTTTGCGTGACATAATTCAGGTATTCCTGAACCATTTTATCTTTCTCACCTTTTATACGGTAAAGCATTGCCAACTCCAGGCAAAACAGATATGGATTTCCCACAGCTTGCCTGCACTCTGTTAATGCCATAATCGAGTATTCCGACAGTGATTTGCCGGAAAGATAATCGGCCAGCATTTTTGACCTAGACACATTTCCTTTATAGGAATTAATTAATTCCTTAAAATACTTTTCCGCCTTTGTCAACTCTCCTGTGCGAACATAGATAATGCCCACATCGGCCTTGTATTGAATATTTTCAGGATCCCTTCTCAGGACGCGTTTCATATAGTTTTGAGCCTCGTCACCCGCGCCAAGATCAAGAAGTGTGTTGAGGTAGTTATTGTGTATAAACGGAATGTTGGAATCGTTTTTGGCCAGGTCACGATAAAGCTCAAGCGCCTTTTCCTTGTCGCCTTTTAAAAGATATTCATTCGCAAGTTGTATGTCGGATTGGTTTTGAGCAATGCCTTGTGGGATGTGCACAATAAGGCATAGGCCTATAATTAATATTATATATATATATATATTATTATTGTTATTACCTGTGTGGATATGTGGATAGAGCATCCTGCTTTTTTGGTGTGGAATTTACGTGAATATAATATGGATTGTATTCACTTTGTTATCAATGATTTAGATCAGTGTTCAACATTCAGATTAAAGTAGCTAGAAGTCTATGTGTATTATACGCTATGTTGAATTTAAAAGTTTGTGACTGTTTTGTAAACATTGTATACAGTAGATATTTAGGAAAGTTTGAAATGATGTAAATTTACATACTGTCCGAAAGTTATTAACAACTTATTGATGAGTTATCAACAGGGGCCCAACCTCCCAATTTGCCTTTAAATTAATAACAGGAACATTTTTTTCACTCTTATAGAAGATGATTGTTTCGGGTTCTTCTTTCGTGTAGAAATTACCGGCATCCCATTTTTCGTTTTTGTTTCTGTCAATGATTATTCGTATGTAATAATCGGAGGGAGGTAGGTTGTCGAAACGTGTTTTCGGTTGTGTACTTGATTGAATTACCGCATAACTTTTATTGACAATTTGAATGATTATACTTTCTTCGGATTGTACTTCTACTATCAACGTGCCAGTATTTTCGGGTGTAACGGTTTTTATCTGATTTTGAATAGTATTCGCGGTGTCCTTTTCGATAGATATTATTGAACCTGCGGGAATAATAAGGTTATTAAAGGGTATAGTTTTTACAGCTGGTTTTGCTTCTTCTTTTGATACTGCTTTTTCGCTTGTACGTGTTCTTGGCTGTGAGGCTTGTGTAAATTCTGTTTCTTTTGGAAGTACTTTATTGATCTGTAATTGTGTCTTTCTTTCAGTTAATTCAAAATCATCTTTACCAAAAGTTATAGTTGTTGCAGAATCAATTTTAATGTAAAAGCTATCATACTGAATGTAGTTAACTGGCTTCGAGAAGTTTAGCTGACCTCTTAATACTGACTTGCTCTTGATGAAATCCAGATACTCAACTTTTGCAGTAAATTTCTCTGGTCTTGATGGGCGCTTATCAAATTTTAGGTTCAATACAGTATCGATTTTATTTCCAATACTATCGGAGGCAATGAAATTAATCGGTATGCTGTCAGCATCAAGTAAAGTGTTGTATATTCTTATCGTGGAGGCATCTTCATAGTCAGAATAGATGATGTCTTTTTTATCAATGTAAGAAACTATATAATCATCTATACCTTTTGTTGTGCGAATATTGAAGTAAGTGCTGATGGGTCTTGATGAGATAAGTTTCAAGTCGCGTGAGTCAAGCCGTACAATGGGAAGATTGATGGTTAGGTGCTCATTGTTTAAAACAACACTATCTGCGATGAAACCAAATGATTCTGTTTTGCTGTCGACTATTAAGTTCTTGTTTTTGTCGTCAAAGGCATAGAGCAAATAGTTGCCTTCTTTCATGTTATCCAGCGTGTATTCACCTTTGTCATTAGTGAAAGTAATCCATTGAGCCTCGTGTTTGAAGATGTTGACTGTATCGTGGTATACAACCGCAGCAACCGTGTAGTTTTTAACGGGTTTATCCTGAAGGGGATCATAAACAATTCCTTTGATAGACAAGGAATCAATATTATCGCCAGTGCTAAAGGCTAATTTTAGGTTAACGGCTGAGTTGCGTTCGGTGATGTCTTTGATGGCTTCTCGGAATGAGATCGTGTAGGTTGTATTTTCTTTCAGGTCTGCGTTAAGCTTAAGTATCACCTTGTTCTTTCGCGCTTCAGCCTCAAATTTCTTTCCGATAGCAGGAGTTATAATAAGTTGTTCCCTTACTCCTCCAACCTGAACCATTTCATCAAAGAAAAGTTCAATTTCATTTCGATTGAAACTTGTTTGTCTGTCGGATGGATTTGATCGGATTAGTTTAGGTGGGATTTCATCTTTTATTCCCCCTGAGGGCTGTGTTATTTTAGCACAGGTCGACAAAAGCAATCCAATGACAATATAGGTGAGGGTTTTTTTCATTTATGCTTAGCAATGTAAATCAGGCTAGAATAGTTTACAGATGATTTACTTTTATTGTTTGACTGAAATCCGCGAAAAACCGCTTTGAACAGTGCATCAAGCTTTTCGGTTCCACGTTTTTTTTCACTTAGCAGACTAACATAGTATGCATCAAGCTTCATTGGGTGTATTGAAATGACATTGAAGCCTGTTTCGTCAAGCAACTTCATCATGCTGTTTTTTGAAAAGTGCCATAAGTGTCTGGGTACATCATAACCTGCCCAATGTTGCTTGTAGTGTTCGCCATCGGGTGATTGATAGTTGGGTACAGCTATAAAAATAGTGCCATCATTCTTTAGTGATGCATGCAATTTTTCAAGGGTTTGATGAAGGTCAGGAATGTGCTCAAGCACATGCCAAAGGGTTATAATATCAAATCGATCTGAACCCAGTTTTTCCATTGACTCAGAAATAGGTTTGCCTAATATTTTTTCCGCTTTTGCTCTCGCTGCAGGTGATGGCTCAATACCGTTTACTGACCAGCCCTTTTGTTGAAGCGCCCTTAAAAACTCTCCCGTTCCACAACCAAAGTCTAAAACATTACCTGTAGGCGCAAAGTGTTCTATCAATTTTCTTTTCCATCGAAGTGTAAATTGACGTGCAGCCAGGTAAGCGGTACCGATAAATCCAGAAGACTTTCCAGAATGAGAGATGTAGTCTTGGGAAAGATAGTATCGATAAAGTTCATCGTCATCTGGCCGAGGCGTGGTTATACCTAAAGAGCAGCTACTACATATTTTGACCTGAAATGTTTCCTGTGAAACAGTTGTGTCTTTACAGCTAAGATGGTTTTGAAAATTGCTTTGTTTACAAACAGGACACCGATCAACAGTTATCATCATTTTCCTAGATAAACAGTTAATACTGAGATATCAGCAGGAGACACTCCGCTAATGCGTGATGCCTGTCCAATGGTTTGGGGTTTTATTTTTTTCAACTTCTCTCTGGCCTCAGATGACAATGCCTTTACCCTATCGTAATCAAAATCAGAGAAGATTTTATAATCTTCAAGGGTTCCTATTTTTTCGGCAAGTTTCTTTTCGCGCTCTATATAGGTTTCGTACTTGATTTCTATTTCTGCCTGTTCCTGAATTTCCTGGCTGAACCTGTCAATCTCTTTGCGTAGATCTTCGCTTAGTGCTTTAATCTGTAGTATGCTTACCTCGGGTCGTTTTAATAAGTTGCCTACAATCTGCTTTTCGCGGATGGTTGCAGTGTTGAAGGATTCTAATTCATTGTTAACCTGATCGGGATCGACTTTAATGGATTTCAAAAGTTTAGTTAATGCAGCTACTCCTGATTTTTTGTCGAATACTTTTTCAAGACGTTGATCGCTTGCCAGGCCCAGCTTGTGTCCGTATTCTGTCAATCGTAGGTCGGCATTATCCTGCCTGAGTAACACACGATATTCTGCGCGGGAAGTGAACATGCGATATGGCTCTTGGGTGCCCTTGTTCACCAGGTCATCTATCAACACGCCTATATAGGCTTCTGAACGCTTGAGCACGAAAGGCTCTTTATCGTTGATTTTATTATGCGCGTTTATGCCGGCCATCAGCCCTTGACAGGCCGCTTCTTCATAGCCGGTTGTACCATTGATTTGTCCCGCAAAGTACAGATTATCAATTAGTTGTGTCTCAAGTGTCAGCTTTAGTTGTGTGGGTGGAAAGAAATCGTATTCTATCGCGTAGCCTGGCCGAAACATTTTAGCCTTTTCAAACCCTTTAATTTTTGTAAGCGCTTGATATTGAATGTCTTCCGGAAGTGAAGTTGAAAATCCATTAACGTAGATTTCCACCGTACTCCAACCCTCGGGTTCAACAAAAATCTGATGTCTTTCGCGTTCTGCGAAGCGGTTGATTTTGTCCTCGATTGATGGACAGTACCGTGGCCCCAGACCCTTAATACGACCGCTGAACATCGGAGAGCGCTCAAAGCCTAGTTTAAGCGTATCGTGTACGTCTTCATTGGTATAGGTTATCCAACAGCTTACTTGCTTTGATAGCGGAGCTGTGTCAGTAAACGAAAACTTTCCCGGATTTTCGTCACCGCGCTGCTCTTCCATTTTCGAGTAATTAAGTGAACGTCCATCAACCCTGGGAGGGGTTCCGGTTTTCATTCTGCCGGATTCAAAACCCAAAGTAACAAGCTGCTCCGTTAGACCAGTCGCAGCTTTTTCACCGGTTCGGCCTCCTCCGAAGTGCTTTTCCCCGATATGGATTTTGCCATTCAGAAAGGTGCCGTTGGTAAGAATTACTGCCTTACTGCGGATTTCTAGGCCAAGCGATGTTTTAATGCCAATTGCTCTTCCACCGTAGATGAGGATTTCAATGACCATTTCTTGCCAGAAGTCAACATTGGATATGTTTTCAAGTGCGAGTCTCCACTCCTCTGCAAAC
Organism: Cyclobacteriaceae bacterium; assembly: GCA_019638255.1. Classification (GTDB taxonomy): domain Bacteria; phylum Bacteroidota; class Bacteroidia; order Cytophagales; family Cyclobacteriaceae; genus UBA2336. The sequence goes on from JAHBUD010000001.1 coordinate 454,727, forward strand.
CTCATTCTGTCATTCTGGGTACGGGGACTCCACATAGCTGGTCCCTTTGAAAGATTCAGCATTCTGAACTGAATCATTGATTTGTCGGATATTATTCCAGAAAGTCCCCCCAGCGCATCTATTTCCCGCACAATTTGTCCTTTGGCCACACCACCCATGGCAGGGTTGCACGACATTTGCGCTATTGTGCCCATGTTCATGGTAACAAGCAGCACTTTTGAACCCATATTGGCAGCTGCCGCAGCAGCTTCGCAGCCAGCATGCCCTGCCCCCACTACAATTACATCATATTGTTGAAACATGCCTTTGTTTCACGTGAAACGTTAAAAATCCATAAAATTCAAAAATCCACATTTCCACAAATATTATCCACAATGCATTTAAGCGGTAAATACTGGTTTCACGTGGAACACCGTTGTTAGCGCAAAGATAGATAAGCGTCTTCTGTTTTGCGCATTTTGGATTTCTGGCGCCCGGTTTTGTCGTTATAGCCCAGTAGGTGCAGTATTCCGTGTACCATTACACGGTGTAATTCGGAGTCGAAAGAGCTTTGAAATTTGGTGGCGTTATCGCGTATTCGCGGAATACTGATATATAATTCACCCTCGATCCTTTTAGGCAGAGTGGAGTTATCAAACGTAACAATATCAGTTAATGTGGAGTGATTCAGGAATTTTTTGTTGATCTGGCTCAGGTACTCATCAGAACAAAATATGATATTCAGATACTCTAATTGACCCCCCTCGGTCTCAACTACATTTTTTAGCCAATTTGATGTTTTTCCGGGATTTTGGGGTTTGAAGCGTAGATCTTCGGCAAAGAATCGGATTACGCCCATTTTACTAATTCATATAGAAGCTAAGCTCCACTACTTTGCCTCCATCTTTAAACTCCACCTCGTCCGAAAGGTGCTTCATCAAAAAGATGCCCCTACCACCGGGCTTGTCAATATTTTCTGGTGCGGTTGGGTCGGGCAGGCTATGGTAGTTAAAGCCATCACCTTCGTCCTTCACTGTAAACCTTAGGAGATTATCGTTTAGCACAAGACTTAGGTATACATTTTTCAGCGAATTGCTGGCATTGCCGTGCTTAATTGCATTATTCACGGCTTCGGTAACAGCAATCATAATGTTGCCATAAATGTCATCATCAAGGTGAAAGCGTTCTTTTGCATTATCAATAAAGCTCTCGATCATCCGGATATTGTCAATTATGGAAGGAATCTGAATGCTAATTGAGTTCATTGCCTGTGTCTAAAAGTTAGTTTTCACGGATTCGTTTAAAATAGTCGTTAACCTCCTGCTTGTAAAATGGGAACAGTTTCGGAGGCACTGTTTTCAACAATTCTACTTCTTTTTCTTTTAACCGTAAATAGTCCTCAATGGCCTTGGGTACTTCTTTATCATAATCCTTGGCCGCCTCACCCTTTCGCTCTTCATCCAGGTCCTGTTCGCGCAATGATTTTTCGGCTTCAAGCAGTCTGGTCAAAATATCGCGTTGGCGCTGAATCAGTTGATCCGTAAGACGCTTGTTTACTAAATCAGTCTCCGTTTCCTCCATCCTATCGGTCAAATCACCACCAGGGGTTTCTATTCCCTTTTCATTCATTTTTTTTTGCATCTCCTGGAGAGCCCTTCGTATCCGCTCCTGCTCAGCGGCCATCTCGGCAAGCTCTTCTGAAAGCTCGCGTCCCCCCTTACCACTATTTCTTAGTTGCTCAATCTTTTCGTTAAGCTGTTGCTGCATCTGGCTTAAATTAGGCTGATTGCCTTTTTGCTTACTTTTTTTTCCGGTTGCCTTCGCATTGGCCATCATGTTCATCATCATATCAAAATGACTGTCAAGCATGAGCGCTAAGTTATTTATTGACGTCATGCTGAATTGCATTTCTGTGGATATCTGGGGTCGCCTTCTTTCACGATAGGCCTCTATGGTTTTATCCAGCCTGTCATTTAGCTCCGTTACCTCACGGGTGATGAATGAGCCCATCATTGCATCTCGCTTTCCAAGGGATAACAAGCTGTCTTCCAGCACCTTAACATCATCCTTAATCTTTAATTGCTGTTGGGCGAGTAAGTTAAATCGGGGATCGCTCTGTTGTAGTTCGCTGAATTGCTTCATCAATCCCTCCTGATCGTGAGAGAGTTTGATCAGTCCATGAATAATCTGGCGCAGCGTTTCAAGGTTTTGCATGTCGATTTCCACGCTCATCGCGCCCTGCATGGATTCCATTTGTTGCTTCATTTCCTGCATTTTCTGGACGGCATCGCGCTGATTCCCTTTTGATTGTGATGGTTTACCCTCTTTTAGGTTTTCCTGACTGTTTTGCTGAAGATCTTCAACATCCTTGCTTTTTTCTTCATTCGGAATATCGTCCCCGGTTTTGAGCTCATCTCCAAGCTCCCGAAGCTCCTTAAGCTTTTCTTCTGTCTTCTTGAATTCTTCTGATATTTTTTCCTGCTCCTCGGCCAGAGACTTGGACCTTTCATCTTTTGAATCCTCACCTGACTTTTGCTGATACTTGTTTTTGCCATCAGCCTTATCCAATTCTTTTTGCAACCCCTCAGTTCTTTCAAGCAACTCTTTCTGATCCTCAATATTCTTTTCAAGATCCTTTATGGCCTGATCGGTCTTGTATTCAAATTGAAGCTGTTTAAATAATTCGAGTGTTCTTTCGAGTTCCTTTTCCAGGTTAGCTGAGTTCTTGTTCAGCTTATCCATTATGCGCTGAAGTTGATTCACATCAGCATTTTCTTTCAACAGCTTTTCAAGTTCCCGAAGAAGCTTTCGTGTTTCATCGTCAAGCAACTCATCCATTAGCTTTTGGATTTGCTCTGCCTTTTCCCGTATGCGCTCATCTTGTTCAGTAAAGGCGTCTTTCTTTTGTTCCAGTAATTTGTTCTGTTCTTTTAATTCGTTGAGCAACTTTTCAAGATCTTTCTTCTGCTCCAGAATATCCTCAAGTTTCTTTTTGTCTTGCCAATCAAGCGAAAGCTTTCCTTTCATTTTTTGTTGCGCGTCTTCAATCTGCTTTTGTAGATCCTGGGCCTTTGAGTAGCTCTGTTCAATTTTTTGTTGTGTTTGCGATTGCGATTTTGAAATATCAGTCACAAGCTGATCTTTATCGGGAACGAAAAGTGTATAAACTGAAGAACGTGTAGATTTATGTCCGTTAACACCATCATTGTCCCACACCTGAAGAAAATACTCCAGGTATTCTCCAGGTTTTAAACGAAGAGAATCCAGCGTCCAGTTATAGAAGAAACTTTGTTGAATCTGGTTAGGACGAATGGAGAGATTGAAAGATCCGTTTGATATTTTTTGCTGAGCCCCATCTTTAACCTGATAATGAAGCATGAGCTTACTGAGACCATAATCATCAGAAACGATTCCGCCTAAAACAATGCGTTGATAGAGAACCGAGTCTCTGAAGTTGTTCACCATAAGCTGCGGATGTTGATCTTTAATGACATCAATCCGATAGCTGATTTTCTCCTTGTTATTGCTGTGTTCGTTCTCCAGCAGGATTTCATATTGGTCTGGATTTTGAATGCCTTTTTTGAATATAAATGACTCATTATCAGAACCTTGCATAGATGTTGGCTGACCATCGGAAGCAAAAAGAATCCCAGCTTTAAGTGTATTTGCCGTATAAACTTCCCAGGTAGCCACAGTGCCCTCGGGTATCTCCAGGTTGCCCGCATTAACAAGTTGATTGTTTCTTCTGTGCAGGTAGCGTGGATACTCCAGCTTAAGTTTTAATTGTGTAAGCTCCGGACGTTTAGTCAGCAGGATTTCATAAGGGACGGAATAATAGCCAGCGGCCTCAAAGCGAATTTGCCGAGCCTCTTGAAGTTTTTCAAATGTGTATTGAAAGTTTCCGCCTCCCAATGACTCCATTTTTAACCGCTGCGACTTTACAATGAGATAACAGGCTTCAGGAATGACACTTCCCTCCAGGCTAAGCGAAAGCGTAAAATCCTCATTGAAGAATGCGGTGAGATTTGTGTTCTGTATTACGAAAGCGAATGGTGCCTGAGGAGCAAATTGTTGATTGAAATTAACAATCCGATAGGTGCTGTTAACCAGAATATTTTTATTGATTAGCGCAAGGGCAACAATAATGAAAACAGGTATTGCCAATAACTTTAGGTACCGTGCATTTTGAGATAGATCAACAGCGGAACTAAATTCTATGGGCTCAAATACTTTTGATTTTTGTTCCATGCTGGCTACGGCCAGGCTTGAACCTTGCCGAAGGTTGATTAACTGAATGAGGTTCACCAGCCGATCTTGAACCTGTGGAAATGATTTTCCAATAAGTCTTGCGCTTTCCTCATCCCCCATTCCCTTTTTAGCGAGCCAGAATTGAAAAGGTTCTCTTAAAAAATGGTAAACACAATAGAGGACGATGGCAAGAAAGGAAATAACCAGAAGCAATCGCCCCCATGGAGCAAGCCAGAGTATGTGTTCGAGAATTGCAGCGCTAACAAAATAAATGAACAAGACTGTGAGCGAAAGCAAAGCGCCCTTCACAAGAAGGTTGGTGTAATACCTTCGCCTGAAGGAATCAATGTTTGACCTGATCTTTTCGAAACCACTACCCATTACCACAATCTTATTATCAGAAACGTGTATTTCACTTTCAAAGTTTACAGGATCGATAAAGATAGTGGCTTGACTTTATGTAAGCAACGGCTAACTATATAAGCGCTTAAATCGATTCAGGAGATTGGGGCCGGAGATTCCAATTATACTCGGCTTCAAAATATTCAAGGGCATGGATTTTCAGCAGCTTTTCCTGTTCAAGCAAATCAAAATGGGGTAGTTTCTTAATTAATCTCCAATGAGGCCAACCGTCTTGATCAAGACCATCCAACTGATAATAGTCCGCCAGGCTTAATAATTTACAAATGGCAATATGAAGCAGGTCCTGCTTTTCTTCTTTTGAAAAATAGCGATGCCCTTGGCCAAGTTCCTGAACCCCGATAAGAAAAAGCACACCATTCAAATCCTTAGGACGCTTTCCCAAACTTTCCTCAATATGGTTTAGCAAAGCTTGCCAACTTCGCTCTAGGTCAAGGTCTCGTTTAAACATGGCTCAAAGCTTCCCAGTATTCAAAAGCCCTCCTTAAGTGGGGAACAACAATTGTTCCGCCCACGAGTGTGGCTATGCCCATGGCTTCATTCACCTCTTCGGTGGTTAATCCTGCCTCTTTGCATTTTCCAAGATGATATTTCACACAATCATCGCACCGTAAAACCAGGGAGCAGGTAAGCCCGATGAGTTCCTTGCTGCGGATGTCCAGGTGCCCCTCGGCATAGGCGTTGGTATCTAAATTGAAAATCCGTTTTAAAATCAGGTTTTCGGAGGCCAAAATCTTTTCATTCATTTTGCTCCGATAAGTATTAAAATCCTGGATCAGGCTCATAGGTGAAGATTAACTTTATTGGTAGATTGGTTTACCCAAATAGCAATTGAGTTCGCTCGTAAATATACTACACCTTGCCATCCTCTGTATCCGAAATATTGCTGGACTTCGTTAGCCTGATTTATCCCAGGTATTGTCTGGCATGCTCTGGCGGATTGATAAAGGGAGAGGATATTCTATGCACAGGTTGCATTCGTGAATTACCACGAGCGGAGTACCATTTCAGAAGAGAGAACCCGTTATATAAGCGAATATCTGGACGTATTTCAATTGAAAACGCTTTTGCATTTTTACTATTCAGTAAGGGGGGGCGGGCACAACAACTCATTCACGAATTGAAGTACAATAATCATCCGGAAATCGGACGAATACTTGGAAGGGTCTATGGCGAAGAGCTATCAGAATGTGGCTATTCATCGCAATTTGATGTAATTATTCCAGTTCCGCTTCACCCGGCAAAACATAAGCGGAGAGGGTATAACCAAAGTGAAGAATTTGCGATTGGTTTATCCGAGAGGTTAAATGCTCCATGTCTAACGAATGTACTGCAAAGAGACGTTCCTACAGACACTCAAACCAAGAAATCTAAGCTTAAACGATGGGAAAATGTAAACTCAGTTTTCTCTATCAGCAATCGTCAATTAATTGCGGGTGTCAGAATTTTGGTGGTGGATGATGTAATTACTACAGGGGCTACCGTTGAGGCTTGTTGCAATGCACTGGAAGATGCGGGTTGCGACCGGTTAAGTGTTTGCGGCCTAGCGTATGCAAAGGAATAAAAAAGACCCCCGGATTCGGAGGCCTTTTCGAACCAAAAAGGTTAGTTATTTTAATAATTTGATCCCGCTCTGATCATAGCGCAACGGAAACCAATGGTGGCTGTTGCACTGTCTTGATCCAGGAATCTTCTGGTACCGGGAGACATCCAATAGGCAACATCTTTCCAGCTTCCACCTTTATAAACGCGAGCTTTGTCTGTTATAAGTGATGTGAAGCTTTCAGGATTGTTTTCAGTCCACTCACCGGTGTCTTTATCATAACGGATGTTGCTGTTATAACCCGCGGCATCGTCCAGGAAACCGTCACGCCTTACCGGGTTAAGATCGTCTACATCCTGAAAGGATAACGGACGGTAAACATCCTGAACCCACTCACTCACGTTTCCAGCCATATTGTATAAGCCAAAATCATTTGGAGGGAATTCATAAATGTACGATGTAATCAAAGCGCCATCGTTCAATCGGCCTGCTATACCGGCATAATCTCCGCGTCCGCGTTTGAAGTTAGCCAACATGAAACCCATCTGCTTGCCATACGGATTTCGTACAGCATGGCCATCCCACGGATAAACCCTTTGATGGGTTTGCATTTCTTCCAGCCACTGGGTTCCGATCATAGCCTGTGCGGCATACTCCCACTCGGCCTCGGTGGGCAAACGATAGGCGGGAATGACAACCCCTGATTCCAAAGGAATTCGGCCGTCAGTTTCGGCATAATCGGTTCCTGCTTTTTTAGCCAACTCAATGTTAACTGCGCGGGTTCTCCAAATGGCAAAATTTGTAGCTTGTGTCCAGCTTACTCCAACTACCGGGAAATAACGGAAACCAGGATAACGCAGATAGTGATCAACGTAGGGATCATTAAAAGCTAGCTTACCAACCCAAACTGTGGTATCCGGCAAAGCAGCCTGATAAACCTCTTGAGATGAATCGCGAGCCAGGTAGTGAAGATATTCTAGCCAGTGAATGTTCGCTATTTCTGTCTCATCCATATAAAAAGAGGCAACAGAGACCGTTCTTTCAATATTGTCACGATATGACATGACATCCTCTTCATAAGAGCCCATCACCGTTCTTCCGCCCTCAATAAATACCATATTGGGTGCGTCAGGCTGACCCCTAAAGGAGTTTACCATGAAGCCGCCTTCATCTTCATTGTTGAACCGAAGTCCGGTTGCGGTACTTATTTGTCCTGGGTTTTGCGCAGTAGGTTTGCCCCCGCCCCTTCCAAAGAGAGAACAGGCTGAAAGCACTACTGAACTGATGGCTAAAAATAGAAGAGCCTTAAGGTAGTTGTTCATTGTAACATTGATTTTAAAGCAACTGCTAATATATGGACATAAACTGATGTTTTCCAAGCAGAAGCCATTTTATTCATAAATCATTAATCTAAACACCGGCCGTGATAAACAAACGGGACACAATCTCCCGTATTGTTTTGAGAGCAACCCATCCCAATACAGGAAGGGAATATTCCGACAATCAATCAAAAGCCTCGGTTCAGTTGCGAAAAATGGGGGTTTGTCAGTTGGCATGATTATAAAGCTCCTCTGCACTAAAACACCCATTTCCATGATCTCGATTCAAGACTTCAGGTACATGCCTTTCGAAAGAAAATGCGACCTCGTTACGTATGATGGCCATTACCTTACTTTTCGGGAGTTGGCAGATTGCAAAGTTTTTCTGTATGCCACCGGAAGTTTTTTTGTGGAGGTATACTACTCATCGCGATATCAAAAAGTGCTGCTGATAAATGCTTTCGAAAGCACTCGCGGGCTTGAGCCCTATCTGGACAAAATTTCGCTGGCCGATTTATATTCAAGGCCCATCATGTGATGGAGAAGTGAAATGGCAGTTTCAACCTGACCCACAGATTCAATAATTAGTATTGGTTTTCCTGCTTGTTCCCGAAGTTTGCACATTCGAGGATTAGACTGAACATACGATAAGACCTTGCTGAACATGGATGAGTTAAAGTAATCCTCTTTGTTGGTAACAAAATAGCCACGCATCTTTCCTCCTTTTAGTGAAAGCCTCTCAAATCCAATTTTCTCACCAAGCCAACGCAGTCGCACTGAATTAATTAATTCATAAACCGACTGAGGAAGCTCACCAAATCGATCGCGAAGCTCGTGTATGAACGTGTCGAGTTGTTCTTCATTTTTTAAGTTGTCCAGACGGGAGTATAATTGAAGACGCTCACTCGTATTGTTTACGTAAGTTTCAGGAATAAGAATTTCAAGGTCGGTCTCGATAACACAATCTTGAACAATAAGCTTTGCTTTTTCGGCCAGCTCATCGGCAAACAAATCTTTAAAGAAGGTTTCTTTTAATTCCTGGATGGCATCGTCTAATATCTTGTGGTATGTATCAAAACCCAAATCATTAATGAAGCCACTTTGTTCGGCACCCAATAAATTTCCCGCTCCGCGGATGTCCAGATCGCGCATGGCCACTTTGAAACCATCGCCCAAATCAGAAAACTCCTCAAGGGCAGCCAGGCGCTTGCGCGAATCAGAAGTAAGCAATGATGCAGGGGGCGTGAGCAAGAAACAAAACGCTTTTTTATTGGAACGCCCTACCCTTCCACGCATCTGGTGTAAATCGGACAGCCCAAACATATGCGCCTGATTAATGATGATGGTATTGGCATTCGGTATATCTAAACCGGACTCAATAATGTTCGTTGACACCAGCACATCGTAATCACCCTCAATAAACCGGATCATAGCTTTCTCCAGTTTGCTTCCCTCCATTTGTCCGTGTGCAATTCCAATGCGGGCATCGGGTACAAGTTTGTGAATGATGTTGGCCACCTCTTCAATATCGTTCACCCGGTTATGTACAAAGAAAACCTGTCCACCTCTTCGCAATTCAAAACTAACCGCATCGCGAATGATGGTTTCATTGAAGGTGTGCAGCTCGGTAGTTACCGGCTGCCGGTTGGGTGGCGGGGTAGCAATGATGCTTAAATCGCGTGCACCCATTAAAGAGAAATGAAGTGTGCGTGGAATGGGTGTTGCCGTAAGGGTGAGTACATCTACGTTATGCTTGAGTTCTTTGAGCCGGTCCTTCACCTTCACCCCAAATTTTTGCTCTTCATCAACAATGAGCAACCCCAAATCTTTCATCACAACATCTTTGCTTACGATGCGGTGCGTACCGATAAGAATATCAATCTTTCCCTCACCGGCTTGCTCGATAATTTTTTTAATTTCCTTATCAGACCTAAAACGAGAGACATAGTCAATCGTAACCGGAAAATTAGCCAGGCGTTCTTTGAAGGTACGGAAGTGCTGCATGGCCAATATCGTGGTGGGCACCAACACCACAACCTGTTTTCCTTCGGTGGCGCATTTAAAGGCCGCACGAATGGCAACTTCAGTTTTACCAAACCCTACATCGCCACAAACCAACCGATCCATAGGATTTGGTTTTTCCATGTCGCGTTTCACATCTTCCGTTGCCCTGGCCTGATCGGGGGTGTCATCATATAAAAACGAAGATTCAAGTTCGGCTTGCAGGTAGCCGTCTTGGGCAAAAGCATAACCGGGCGCTCCTTTACGTTTAGCATAAAGTTCAATCAACTCTTTTGCAATATCGATTACGCGCTTTTTGGCCTTCGATTTTTTTGTTTCCCACTCCTGCGATCCCAGCTTGCTGATCAGCGGTGGCGCCCCTTCCTTACCGGTGTACTTTGATATTTTATGAAGGGCGTGAATGCTTACGTAAAGAATATCATCATCCCGGTAAACCAGTCGGATGGCTTCTTGCTCATGCCCATTAACTTCTTTTTTTTCCAGCCCTGCAAATTTTCCGATACCATAATCGATATGGGTTACAAAATCTCCCGGTTGCAGCGTTTGCAATTCACGTAGGGTGAGCGCTTTTGAGCGCGAGAATTTTTCACGGGCCCGATAGCGATGAAAGCGTTCAAAAATCTGATGATCTGTATAGCACAGGATTTTGAGCGTGGAATCAACAAATCCTTCGCGAAGCGAAAACTCCAATCCGGAAAAATGAAGCCCCGGCTGAATTTCTTGAAATATTCCGCGCAAACGGTCGAGTTGCTTGGGAATATCGGCTGCGATAAAATTCACAAAACCATGTGTTTGTTGATCGAGAATCGTGTTAGCCAACAACTCAAAATTCTTATTGAAGGAGGGCTGAGCAGCAGACTGCCAATCGAACACAACAGGGTTTTCAAAAACAAAGCGCTTACCAAATTCAATTTTTTTAAAAGCCGAAACCAATTGTTTGAATGAGGTACCGTCATCAAAAAGTTTTTCCGGGCCGAGCACAACCTGTGTACTGCTGGTTGCCACAGTCTGTTGAAAAAGGGCCCCTGCTTTTTCAAACAACTTTTGAATTATATCCGCAGTTAACTGAAAATCTTTGAACCAGATTCGTGTTGTGGCGGGTATAAATTCAAAAAATGATTGACGCTCTTCATGAATCAGGCGTGACTGAATGTCGGGAATGATGTTGATGGTGCTGACGGCATCAACGGAAAGTTGGGATCCAGGCTCGAACGACCGGATGCTTTCTACCTCATCACCAAACAATTCAATCCGGTAAGGAAGCTCATGCGCAAATGAAAACACATCAATAATTCCTCCACGAACAGCAAACTGCCCGGCTTCATATACAAAATCAGTCTTTTCAAAATCATAGCTGTGAAGAAACTCCTCAAGAAAAGAGAGGTTGAGCCGCTCACCGGTTTTTATGGAGAATGTATTGGATGAAAGCGATCGCTTGCTGATTACTTTTTCCGACAGCGCCTCAGGGTAGCTTACAATAATCAGCGGTTCCGTTTTTGCCGACAGTGCATTGAGCACCTCCGTACGCATAAGAATATTCGCATTCTCTGTTTCATCAAATTCGTATGGTCGTTTATACGACATGGGAAACAACAGGATTTCACGACCAAGCAAATTCTGGAGGTCGTTTTGAAAATAGGCGGCCTCTTCCTTGTCGTGAAGCACAATCAGGTAATCGTGCGGATGCAACGTAAAGGCTGCGGCCACCAGTACAGCATCGAGGCTTCCGGATAGTCCTTTTAATCGAAGGTGTTGCGAATCGGGCGTATGTATTGCTACGGCTACGGTCTTTACCAAACCATCCGCACGGTAGAGATTAAGAAATTCGTTCGCCCTCAAATCGTGCTGCTTAAAGCGAGGCGCAAAGATAGTTTTGCACCAGACTACTCCAATGAACGGGATGTTAAATTTCCTACATTTAATCAATGGAAAATGTGCGTCTGTTTTTTAAGCTTCTCAGCATCGCCAGTTTGTTGTTCATGGTGGCGGGGTTGTTTAAACCTTATTTACTGCTGTGGTGGGAGGATGTGCAGAACAGGAGAAAGGTTATAAAAGTATATGGCAGCCTTGCGCTGTTGAGTTACCTGATCTTTTTGCTGATGCATTTTTTAGAATAACTAGGTTAGTTAACCCGATCAGCCACCACAACATATTTTCGTTTTTCTCCTGAAAAAGCCACGAGGTACTGATCGCCACCGTCTTTTAGCCTTAATTTTTTCCCCAGGTCTACTGCGGATAGCGGAAAATTTCTCGTGATGATGTTGGCCTTTTTGTTCGGAAAGTATTTGCCCACTATGGCCGGATCGGCTTTAATGATATGCCCGACTTTAAACACTCTACCCGGAAACTCAGCGTTGTATTCGGCCGCTGTATATAAATGGGTATTTACGTGCAGCTTGGCAAGCGCGTATCGTGCTGCAATCAGTTTAAAAGCCCCACCCTTTAGAATGGATGCATTTGGCTCGTACAAATAGGTTAGGGGTTCAGAAAGGTTCGATGCAGCCTCCTTTTCTTCAGATATGGCAAAGGAGAATATCTCCTTTTGATCTCCCTGGAGATTCACAGCATGGATAACCGGCTCACCCGTAAAACCTTGTTGACACAGAAACAGAATTTCTTTGCACTCGTTTTTTACGGATAAAACATACACCGCGCAAACATACCCGAGTTCCTGAAGTCCTAAACTAATGTCAATTAGTGGCGATGCTTTAATCAATACATTACCTGAAGCTTTGAATAAGCAATCAATGATTTGTATTACATCGGGCTCACAATCAGAGAGCCGAAAGACCTTTTTATTTCCTTTATCCCTGCGGGAAGGATCAAGGTAGATCAAATCATAAGCGTTGTTTGATTGCTGCAGAAAATTCTCAGCAGTTAAGCAATGGTGGTAAATATTTTTTGCCTCCACTATTTTATGATTGTGGCGGGCAATAATATGAAGATTCTGATCAGGCTCAACATGATGAACTTCGTTGAAGACCTTACTGAAGCAGTAGCTATCAACGCCAAGCCCCCCGGTCAGATCGGCACAACGAACACGGTTGGCAAGAAATCCCTTAGCAATATCAGCCTTTAGCCGACCGGTGGCTTCGGATGAGCATTGCTCAAGGTTAATGGATGGAGGATAGACAATACCATTGGCTGAATAATAAGAAGGCAGTTTTTCTTTCGCTTTTTTTCTTCCGCTTAGTTGATCGGCAAGAATTGGTGTGGGGATGTTGAAAAGCGAAGCACGCTGTAAAACAAGCTTACGCCCATCGTCATGCTCATGTGCCACCAGGTAATGTTGCACCGCTGTTGATGCCAGGGAATGGATGAGTGTATCGTTCAGCAGGGCAGCCATAAGCCGAACAAAGTAAATGATTTTTCATCTGTTAATAATTTTTGTTTTAGGTCAGATGGAATGCCCAAGCCTGATTATCATTCCGTTTGGTCTGCTTTGCTGATGGGCATTTCATGTGCGAATTATTGTTTTAATGCAGTCATGCGGAGGCTATCCCTTAATGACGATACGTTGCATGAAGATTTCTATCCACTGATATCAATTTTGTAAATTTCAGCACATGTATGATTTGCTCGTAATCGGTGGCGGTGCGGCCGGATTCTTTGGCGGCATTCAGGCGGCAGAAGCTTGTCCCGGAATGAAGATTGTTATCCTGGAAAAATCCGGAAAGGTTTTGTCTAAGGTTAGAGTTTCAGGAGGAGGCCGATGCAATGTAACACACCACGAATTTAACCCACGATCTTTGGCGCACCACTATCCACGCGGAGAGAAAACATTGCGCACACTTTTCCAACGGTTTCAAGCGAGCGATGTGGTGTCGTGGTTTGAGCAGAGAGGCGTGAAGTTAAAGGTGGAGGCTGATGGACGAATGTTTCCTGAAACCAACTCTTCACAAACAATCATCGATTGTTTTATGGATGAGGTAAACCATAAAGGCATTAGCATCCAACTGAACCAAACGGTAACAGGCGTGTCATCCAAAGACCAGTTACTGACTGTCGAAACATCCGCGGGACAAACTTTGCAAGCAAAAAATGTTCTGGTTACTATAGGCGGCCACCCACAGCGCATAAATTATAAATGGATTGAACAACTTGGTCACACGGTTACTCCGTTGATTCCATCGTTGTTCACTTTCAATGATTCGGCAAAGCGATTCTCATCACTCATGGGCATTTCCGTTACCGATGCAGTAGTTCGCATTGCCGGAACAAAGTTCAAGGAGCAAGGCCCATTGTTAATTACACATTGGGGGCTTAGCGGCCCGGCAGTGATTAAACTTTCGGCCTGGGCAGCCGAATGGTTATTTCATGCAAACTATGAATTTGCTGTACTGGTTAGCTGGATTGGTGAGCGAAAGGAAGAAGAATTGCGATCGGAACTTTTACAGGTAAAGCAGCAACACCCAAAACGAAAAATCTATAATCAACCCCTATACAATCTTCCTCAACGATTGTGGACCAAGCTCTGCGAAGAAGCGGAAATAGCGGATATACCTTGGGGAGAAATCGGCAACCGAAACCTGAACAAACTACTGGAACAGTTGATTCGTTGCCCCTTTCATGTGCGCGGAAAAACTACCTTCAAAGAGGAGTTTGTTACCTGTGGCGGTGTTGATCTTAAAGACATCACGCTGCAAACGATGGAAAGCAAAATTGTTCCCGGACTTTATTTCGCGGGTGAAGTGCTTAACATTGATGGAGAAACCGGTGGGTTTAATTTTCAATCGGCATGGACAACCGCCTGGGTTGCCGCTCAGCACATGACAGAAAAAACAAAAGCCGGAAATTTATTCCGGCTTTAAATATGTTCAGTTGATTACGATCAGTAAACAAGGCTTTTCTCCAGCATAAACTCAGCAATCTGCACCGCGTTGGTTGCAGCACCTTTGCGCAGGTTGTCCGCTACTATCCAGAAATTAAAGGTATTGGGCTGTGACTCATCGCGTCTTATCCTTCCCACAAACACTTCATCACGACCGTGCGAGTTAATGGGCATGGGGTAAACGTTATGCTTGGGATCATCCTGTACAATAATGCCCGGAGTATTGGCTAAAATCGAGCGGGCTTCGCTGCAGGTAAAATCATGTTGAAACTCCGCATTTACAGCTTCCGCATGACCGCCAATGGTGGGTACGCGAACAGTGGTTGATGTAATTCCAATGGTTTCATCACCCAGTATTTTTCGGGTTTCATTCACCATTTTCATTTCTTCCTTGGTGTAACCATTATCCAGGAACATATCGATATGGGGCAATGCGTTCATGTCGATGTTGTGCGGATAAACTTTACTGCCCCGAACACCGGCACGCTCGTCTTGCAGTTGCTGAACAGCATCTTTGCCGGTTCCTGTTACCGACTGATAAGTTGAAACAACAATGCGCTTCAATTTGTATTTCGCATGAAGCGGAGCCAACGCCATTACCATTTGAATGGTGGAGCAATTTGGGTTTGCGATGATACGGTCATCAACCGTTAATGTCTGACCGTTAATCTCGGGCACAATCAACTTTTTAGTCGGATCCATCCGCCAGGCGGAAGAGTTGTCGATTACGATGCTGCCCATTTCTGCAAAACGCGGAGCCCACTCCAGCGAGGTGTTTCCACCCGCAGAAAAAATGGCAATATCCGGGCTTAGCTTGCATGCCTCTTCTATACTTTTAATGGTGTATTCCTTGCCTTTGAAAACAGCGGTCTGCCCTACGGATTTGGCTGATGCAACCAGATACAGTTCGTCAAACGGAAAATTTCTTTCTTCAATTACCTTCAGGATCTCCTGGCCAACCAACCCTGTGGCCCCCACAACGGCTAACTTCATTTTAGTAGTTCTTTGATTTTTAGTTATTCCGCTCATTCCTGAACGGACGCGCAAAAATAGTATTTTTGGTTACAGGCATAACAAAATAGTGAGTGAATAAAATCCCCCATCTCCAATGCACACGTTTGCTGTTGCTTAACACTGTGGTGTTCTGGCTTGTAGTTGGGTTGCACCTACACTCTTTTGCCCAAATCACCGATAACTTTTCAGATGGGGACTACACCAACAATCCTACGTGGATCCCCGATAATTCTGGTAACTGGGTTGTAGAGAACGGTCAGCTTAGGTCAAACTCAAACGTACCGAGCTCCTCATTTTGGATATCCGTTCCATCCTCCAAAGTAACCCCCGCACAGTGGGAGTTTTTTGTCAACCTGCAATTCAATACATCAGGTGCAAATTTTGTTGATGTCTATCTGGTTTCGGCCAATCAGAATCTTAGTGCCCCCGGCAACAATGGTTACTTTGTCCGCATAGGTGGAACACCCGATGAAATTAGCCTCTATAAAATCGTTGGCGGAACCGCATCCATCATTGTCAATGGCACCGATGGAGTCACCAATTTCTCCAATAATGTGTTGCGCATAAAAGTTATTCGGGATGCCGCTAACCAGTGGACGTTATCTTACGACACATCAGGCTCGGGCAATGCATATGTAGATGAGCCCTCCGTTATGGATAATACATTTACTACCGGTAGCTACTTTGGTATACGCATAACACAATCCACAAGTACATTCTTCAACAGGCATTTCTTTGATGACTTTTATGTAGGAGACATCATTGAAGACACAACACCACCGATGATTTTAGCGGTGAATACAACAACATCAACCAACTTGGATGTTGGTTTCAATGAAAAGCTTGATCCGCTGTCCGCACAAACACCAACAAATTATGTGGTGAATAACGGGGTGGGGAGTCCCCAATCGGCACAACTTGAGGCTGATGGCCGGACAGTCAGGCTAACGTTTGCCACTCCCTTTCCGAATGGTTTGAACTGTGTGTTGACGGTTAATAATGTGGAAGACTTAAGCGGAAATGCTATCGGAGAAGCAACAGCAGATTTTTTCTTTTTCCAGGCTCAACCGGTGCACTATAAAGATGTGATCTTTATCGAGTTGTTCCCTGATCCAAATCCGGTTATTGGTTTACCGGAAGCTGAGTTCGTTGAACTCTTCAACAGAAGTAACAATGCAGTTAACCTGGTGGGGTGGACGTTATCGGATCCTTCCTCTACCGCCACGCTCCCGAATTATATCTTGCTCCCCGGGGCGTATGTTATTGTAACGCCAAATGCATCGGCTGCAGCCTTTTCAACATTTGGCTCAACAATCGGTGTTTCAAATTTTCCCACGCTTAACAACAGTGGTGATAACCTGTTGCTTCGCGATCCAGGTAATCAGGTTATTGATTATGTAAACTACACCGATGCCTGGTACAAAGATGATGATAAGAGGCAAGGTGGGTGGACGCTTGAGTTGATCGATACCGAAAACACTTGTGCTGAAGAAGAAAACTGGGTGGCCTCAGAACATGCTTCGGGCGGCACACCCGGAAGAGAGAATTCAGTAAAGGCATCAAAGCCGGATTTAACAGGGCCACAATTATTATCAGCCATTCCCACGTTACCCACTCAGCTTAAGCTTATGTTTAATGAGAAGCTGTACGATGAACTTCCATCCATTGCGGACTTTGTTATCACTCCATCGATCGCGGTAAGCATAGTTCAATTTTCATCCGGTAGCCTGAAAGAATTATTACTTGACTTGACGACCACCATCGCGCCACAAGTAACGTATACCATTTCAGTAACCAACATTCGCGATTGCAGCGGGAATCTTATACAGGAAAATTTTCGAACCGCTAGTTTTGGTTACCCGGAAGAAGCGCAGGCCAACGACATCGTCATCAACGAACTGCTTTTCAACCCCCGTCCCTTCGGGGTTGATTTTATCGAGATACTTAACAGGTCAAGCAAATTCATCAATCTTAAGGACTGGCAGGTGGGAAATTTTGAAAACGACCTGCCAATAAATTTAAGGGCAATTTCTGTGGAAGATTTATTGCTGCCCCCAGCGGGTATTATGGCGTTAACAACCGATCCGGCTACCATCCGTGCGCATTATCCCAAGTCAGTACAAGGCAAGGTGTTGCGTATAGCTGTGCTGCCCTCATTCCCTGATCGGGAAGGCTCGGCAAGCCTCGTGAATCCAACAGGAGTAGTAATCGACAAGTTTACCTATCATCAAAACTATCATTCAATTTTTCTACAGGATAAAGAGGGTGTTTCGCTGGAGCGCATTTATCCAGAAGGTGAGAATATGGATCCCAACAACTGGAAATCGGCAGCATCAACAGAAGGCTTTGCAACACCGGGATATGCGAATTCAAACCGGGGCAATGCGCAACCTATAGCCGGAGAGGTTAGGGTTGATCCTGAAATATTTATTCCGTTGTACGGCCAGCCAGATTTTACAGAAATACACTATGCGTTTGATACCGGTGGGCGGGTGGCGAACATAAAAATTTTGGACCAGCAGGGCCGGGAAATCAGAAGACTCTCAAACAATCAAACGCTCTCTACAAGTGGTTTTTTCCGTTGGGATGGCGATCGTGACGATGGCACCAAAGCCAGACCCGGATACTATGTAGTTTGGTTTGAAGTGTTTGACAATAGCGGCTCGGTGGAGACATTCCGAAAGAGAGTTGTTGTTGCAGCCCGCTATTAGCATAAAATCTGCTGATGAACTACGCAGGGAATAAACTCCCCTTTATTTTTTGTTTTACTACCCACCCCCTATTTTTGCGCATCTTTTTAAACAGTCACATTTATGGCAAAAGCGAAGAAATCAGCCAAGGGAGCAAAGAAATCAGCAGCTAAGGCTAAAAGCAAAGTAAAAGCGAAGAAGGCATCGCCCGTAAAAGCAAAGAAAAAGGTGGCAAAAAAAGCTGCGCCTAAAAAAGTGACAAAGCCTGCTGCAAAAAAGCCAGTTAAGGTTGTGAAAAAGGTAGCGGTTAAACCTGTTGTAGAAAAAACACCTGTAGAGAAAAAGCCCGTTGCCAAGAAAACAATTGAAAAGCCATCGCTGCTCAACCCAACTTTTTTCCCTCCCCTTACGCAACGCCCCATAGCCCACAAGCCAGTAAAAAAGATTACGGTTGATGAGGATAAAACGCGCTATTCTGAAGAGGAGTTGAAGGACTTTGAAGCACTCATCAATGAGAAGCTTGAAAAGGCGAAAAGCGAGTACAAGATCCTGAAGGAAACACTGAATCGGAATAATGACGAAGGGACAGACTCTACCTCAGGCGGAAACACAAAAGTTTTGGAGGATGGTGCTGAAACAGCTGAAAAGGAAAACCTGAGTCAGCTTGCCGCACGCCAGCAGAAGTACATAACCAACCTGGAGAATGCCTTGGTGAGAATCAAGAATGGCACATACGGAATTTGCTCCGTTACCGGAAAACTGATTCCTAAAGAAAGGCTCATCGCGGTTCCTCATACAACCCAGTCTATTGAAGCTAAAATGATGCAGAAAGACTAATGCAATGGATTTTCTTCAAAATCATATCGAAGCGTTGATCTTTTGTTCACCATCACCGGTGAAGATTGCGGATATCAAAGCTTGTCTGTCTGAAATGTTCAATGCCGATGTTCCCGAAGAGGATATCGTAAATGCTATTGCGCGTTTGGAAGAAAAATATGCCTCAGATGAGTTTGCGTTTCAATTAAACAAGGCAAATGCTGGGTATCAATTCCTCACAAAGCCGGCCTATCAGTCGAGCATAGGGATTCTGCTGAAGCAGCAATCAAAAAAGCGATTGTCAACTTCAGCCATGGAGACCTTGGCAATCATTGCCTACAAGCAACCGATATCGAAAACAGAAATTGAAAACATTCGTGGAGTTAACTGCGACTATGCGGTTCAAAAGCTGCTGGATAAAGGACTTGTGGAGATTAAAGGCAAGGGTGATACTATCGGCCGTCCGATGCTGTATGGAACATCGCCAAAGTTTATGGAGTATTTTGGAATCAGTGAACTGAGCGACCTGCCGGTACCCAAAGACTTCACCACCGAGATCAATGTGATTGGAGAGAGCACCGATTTAAAGGACACCGATGCGCAAGCGTAATACATCGGGCCCATCACGCGGAAAAAGCAATCGGTCTTCCGACAAGAAATCTTTCGACAAACCATCCGGTTCACGTTTTGGTAAAGAGAAAAGAGGACCTTCGCCAGAAGGTGAGAAGCGCCCATTCCGGAGGAAGAGCGCGACAACTTCATTTGAAAAGGGAGGAGAACGAGAAGGAAGATCTTTTGATAAACCTTCCGGTTCACGTTTTGATAAAGAGAAAAGAGGACCTTCGCCAGAAGGCGAGAAGCGCTCATTCAAGAGGAAGAGCGCGACAACTTCATTTGAAAAGGGAGGAGAACGAAAAGGAAGATCTTTTGATAAACCTAAGGGCTCAGGTTTTTCAAAGCCAGAACGCAGGCCCTCTTCAGACGCACGATCATTTGGCAAGAAAAGTTCACCTGCTTTTGAGAAAGGTGAAGAGCGTAGAAAGAAATTCACTAAACCGGGATCGTCAACATTTTCAACGCAACCAAAAGCCAGGAGAAATGATGAAGAGGGTGAGAAACCTCGCGGCTTTTTTAATAAGCAGAAATTCAACAGAGATAAACCCGGTAAATTTTCTTCAAAGAAAGAACAGGCGCCCACGATTGCAAACCTAACCGGTAAGATCCGCCTTAACCGGTATGTAGCCAACAGTGGAATTTGCTCAAGACGTGAGGCAGATGAGCGGATTAAACTCGGCTTGGTTTCGGTAAATGGAGCAGTAATTACTGAAATGGGTTTTTTGGTGAGCCCCGGTGATGAAGTACGGTATGAAAGCAAAAAGCTTCAGGCCGAACGACCGGTTTATCTTTTAATGAATAAGCCAAAGGGCTATCTCACCACTACGAAAGATCCGCAGGAACGAAACACGGTAATGCACATTATCGGCAGTGCGGTAAAAGAGCGAATCTATCCTGTTGGCAGGCTTGACAGAAATACAACCGGGTTATTGTTATTCACCAACGATGGAGAACTTGCGGAGAGACTTTCGCACCCCTCCTATAATGTAAAGAAGATTTACAAGGTTGAATTGGATCGCCCGCTTTCCAGAAATGATTTTCAGAAAATTCAAGAAGGCGTTCAGCTGGAAGAAGGCCGTGCAGTTGTGGATGATCTGGCAATTGTTTCTGACGATGGAAAAACCGTGGGTATTGAACTGCACATTGGTTGGAACAGGGTTGTGCGAAGAATTTTTGAAAAACTGGAGTATACTGTAATTAAACTCGATCGGTCAGTATATGCGGGCCTGGATAAGAAGGATTTACCTCGCGGCCATTGGCGATTCTTAACCAAGGAAGAAATTGTGCGCCTGAAGCACTTCAAATAAATCAGGCATTTGCAAGCACCATGGTAAATGTGGTGCCGTAACCATGCTCCGATTTTACGGATATGCTGCCATTGATTTTAGCGAGCGCCTCTTTGACAATGTACAATCCAAGCCCGGTACCCTCCACTTTGCTCTCTGCACGGTAAAACATTTCAAACACTTTTGGCAGCGCCTCTTTCGGAATACCACGGCCATTATCCTCAACCACTATCTCCACTGCCCGCCCATCGCGTTTGAAGGCCACCCGAATAATGGGTTTCGGCTGGTTGATGTTGTGATATTTCACCGCATTGGAAATCAGGTTGCCAAGAATGATTTTCATTTGTGCGTAATCAGATCGAAAAATATTTGCAGGATCTTCCTTGTAGTCAAGTTCGATGGACGGAGCGTTTTGATTGAATTTTACATCGACAATAGTGTCCTTAAGCAGATCATTGAAGTTTATCGTTTCAATTTTCAGATCGATCTTCTTACTCCGTGATAGTTTAAGGATATCACTAATTACAGAATCAAGGCGTTTAATGCGCTCTTCAATCATGCCCATGTAGCGCAGCGCAGTTTCGTCCTGTAATTCGAGGCGCGCCACATTGGTGATACCTAGAATTGAAGCTATGGGCGACCGAAGATCGTGTGAAGTGCTGTACATGAAGCTGTCTAACTCCTTATTGATTTTGTTAAGACGTTCACGCTCATCTTCCAGCAGCCACACCACCATGCCCAATCCGGCCAACGTAATCAGCACAAGCTCAATCATGCCGAAAAAGAAGGGAAACCTAAATTCGTTACCCATGAAGTTGAAAAGAGCCACAACAAAGTAGTAGCCAAAAGTTAATCCGTAAAGAAAAAAGGCGGCTACTAAAAGACGCTGACCAATGCCCCGTGTAAAAACTGTACTTCTTAAGGCAATGAAGCCCATGACTATAAAACTTGCACTGATCACAAAGTAGCGAAGTCCTACCCGCAACATATATCGGTTCAGTGCGCCATCCGTTCCGGGTGCGTCATGATATATCCACACGGTTAAAAGGGCAATGGCAGTAAGCAGCAGCGATACACGAAAAATGTATTGGAGCCTGAACAGCTTTTTCCGGATGAGCTCAAGCATTCCAAGGATTAAGAACAAAACATGAAGAAAACTCCCCGTTTGCGCAAAGAATGATGCCGTAAGCCTCAGGCCATCATTTTTATTGTATCCATAGAGGGTAGAAAAGGCTAACGAGAAAGAAGCCAGCGAAAAGAAGCCAAAACTCCAAGCCCAGGTTTTCAGGAATGGACGGTAATAGACCTTACTGAAATACACAAAGGCGATCGTGATGACAAGGCTGATAATTCCTTCAGCCAGATACGTGGCGGCAGTGCGTGCTATTAGTTCATCGGCTAAACCTTCAAACATTGCCCATGGTTTAAGTGATGGTAAATATCGTTACTGGAGTAACTTAAAAGCGGTAACCTTTGAATTATTATGTTATCCCCAAAGTAAAAATGACAACCTCTGACTGTGGGAATAAAGTAAAGACATAAAAAAACCCCGGTAAGTATACCGAGGTTTTGTGGTGACGGAGGGAATTGAACCCCCGACACAAGGATTTTCAGTCCTTTGCTCTACCAACTGAGCTACGTCACCGGGTGAATATGATCCCCGACTGCTGTCAGGGGGCACAAAAGTATGTAATTTTACATTTGGTGCAAAACCTCGATGTATTTTTGGATTTAAGCGATTTCAGAATTAACTATCACATATGATTCAACAGGTAGTATTTGCAATAATTCTGCTGGGCTTTTCCTTCTTCATCGCAAGGCGGATTAGTCTTATAAAAAAAGGCATTCAACTTGGCAAGCAAACACCACTAACAGGTAGCACTTCAGCAAGGTGGAAAAATGTATTGTTCATTGCTTTCGGGCAGAAGAAAATGTTTAAGCGCTTAGTGCCGGCTGTGCTTCACCTTTTAATTTATGTCGGGTTTCTGATTATTAACCTTGAAGTTTTAGAGTTTATTATTGATGGCTTAGCAGGCACGCATCGATTTTTCGCACCATTCCTGGGATCAATTTATTCGGTGTTGATGAATGTGTTTGAATTTTTAGCGGTGGCCGTTTTACTGTCGTGTGTGTTTTTCCTTATCAGAAGAAATGTGTTAAAAATTCCACGGTTTTGGTCGGCCGAGATGACAAGCTGGCCAAGAATGGATGCTAACACCATTCTCATGGTTGAGATTGTGCTCATGCTTGCCATCTTAACCATGAACGCAACTGATCAGCTGCTGCAAATCCATGATCCCCACTATACTGCAACGGGCTCACTTTTCTTCAGCAGTTTTTTTATACCAGTATTTGAAAATCTTGAAACCGGTACATTGATTTTTGTTGAACGCTTTGCCTGGTGGTTTCATATTGTGGGCATACTTGGTTTTGCCTTATACGTAACCCACTCCAAACACCTGCATATTTTTATGGCCTTCCCCAACACGTACTATGCAAAGCTGGAACCAAAGGGGCACATTAACAACATGCCGGTTGTTACTAACGAGGTTAAAAGCATGTTGGGTATTGCAGAAGCTGGAGCAACCCCTCCAGCAGAACCCGGTCGATTCGGAGCAAAAGATGTTAATGATCTTTCCCGGATAAATCTGATGGCAGCCTTTGCTTGCACCGAGTGTGGGCGTTGCACATCTGAATGTCCGGCTAACCTCACGGGTAAAAAACTTTCTCCTCGCAAAATCATGATGGATACCCGTGACCGTGTCGAGGAGGTATCAAAAAGTATAGCATCTGGTGGCGCAGGATTAAGCGATGGCAAAACATTACTCGGGGATTATATTACGAAAGAAGAAATTAACGCCTGTACTAGTTGTAATGCCTGTGTTGAGGCATGCCCTGTAATGATCAATCCGCTTGATATAATTTTGGAGTTAAGACGGTACGTGGTCATGGAAGAGTCCGGTTCTCCGGCCTCCTGGAATTCAATGTTTCAGAATATTGAAACCAATTTTGCACCATGGAAATTTTCTCCAAGCGATCGGTTTAACTGGCCAAAAGATCAGGCATGAAAAATCTGTTTAACCCAGCGGATGCTCAGGAAATTCTGAGCCGTATAGAAAAGCTAACCCCGGAAACGCAACGCTTGTGGGGAAAGATGAATGTTGCCCAGATGTTAGCACATTGCTCCAAGTTATTGCGTATTGCGCGCGGACTTGAAAAACCTAAGCGAAGTGTGCTTGGCATGCTGCTGGGATGGATGGTAAAAGAAATTTTCTTCGGAGCAAAGCCCCACCCTAAAAACAGTCCCACTGGCAAAAACTTGATCGTAGCAGATCAAAAAATTTTTGAGGAAGAAAAGAAAATACTGATTGAGCATGTAAAAGCATTTGCAGAGGGCGGCCCGGCAGCGTGTACAACGCATCCCAATCCCTTCTTTGGAAAATTAGCCCCTGAGGAGTGGGCTCGCGGACAGTACAAACATCTTGATCATCATTTACAACAATTTGGAGTTTAATGAACAGCAACATGAACATACCTACACTGGCAGAACTTACAGCTAAAGGACAATCGCCCGATGTACTTTTTTGGGTTGGCTGTGCCGGCTCTTTTGACGATCGATACAAGCGTGTCACCCTTGCTTTTGCAAAAATTCTAAATGCGGTTGGTGTATCCTATGCAGTTTTAGGCACAGAGGAAAACTGTACGGGCGATCCGGCCAGAAGGGCAGGAAACGAATTCCTTTTTCAGATGCAGGCCATGAGCAACATACAGGTGTTGAATGGTTACGGTGTAAAAAAAATAGTTACGGCTTGTCCGCATTGTTTCAACACACTTAAAAATGAATACCCCGAACTGGGGGGTAATTACGAAGTTATTCATCACTCCGCTTTTCTGCAGCAATTGATCAACGAGGGGAAGATTAAACTCAGTGTAGACAATGCATTCAAAGGACAAAAAATAACCTATCATGATTCGTGTTACCTGGGTAGGGCAAATAATATTTATAAGGCACCTCGTGAAGTGCTGGAAGCGCTTAATGCAGACCTCGTAGAGATGAAACGTTGTCGAACAACCGGCTTATGCTGTGGTGCAGGCGGAGCACAGATGTTTAAAGATGCGGAGAAAGGGAAAAAAGAAATTAACATTGAACGAACAGAAGAAGCGCTGGCAACGGGCGCTACTACGGTTGCTGTTGCGTGTCCGTTTTGCATGACAATGATGACCGATGGTGTTAAGAATAAAGAGCGCGAGGCAGAGGTTAATGTAAAAGACCTTGCTGAACTAATCGCAGAGGCTACGGGTTTGTAATTTACAGTCAGAATAAATTCAGTAACGTTATGTTTGTACCCTTCGACAGTCTTCCCGGCACAGCGCGCATTTGGATATACCAGGCTGATCGCAAATTGAATGAAGTAGAGAAAACCACAATTTCAAGCGTCCTTCATTCGTTCACGAGTCAATGGACGGCCCATCAACAACCGCTGAAGGCATCCTTTGCTGTACTGCATGATTATTTTGTTGTTTTGGCAGTAGACGAATCATACACTGAAGCAAGCGGATGCTCCATCGATAGTTCAGTGGCCGTTATCCGACAGTTGTGTGCTCAACTTGATGTTGATTTGTTGGGCAGAAACAAAATCGCTTTTTATATAGACGAACAAGTTCATCTTATACCGATTAACGAATTGAAAAGTAAACAGCAGGAGGGTTTTTGGAGCGCCAATGCAACGGTATTTGATAATACCATATTGACAAAGGATGCATTTCTTTCATCGTGGAAGACCAAGGCAGCAGGAACATGGCTAAATCGGTACCTTTCCACTAAAGCTTTGCAGCATACTGAGAACTGATTTTTTTGTAGTTTTAACGCTAAGTCGTTGTACTATGAGGTTATTGTTAATTTTTGTGGTAGGTCTGGTAGTGGCAGGGTGTAGCGTTGAAAAAAAGGCCACCAAGGCATTTATGCGTGGCGAGTATCAAAATGCCATTACGCTTTTTAACAAGAGCAAACCAAAAGAGCCCGCCAAAGCCAATTACTTTGTTGCTGAATCCTATCGATTATCAAACCGGCTAAAAGAATCAGAGGCATATTATGCCAAAGCTGGTGGGGCCGGCATAGACAAGGACTCCATTCAGTTTTATTATGCCCAGGCGTTAAAAGCGAATTCAAAGTATAATGAATCAAGAAAGCAGCTGGATGAATTAATCAAGCGTACTTCAAACGAAAAACTCAAAACCCGGGCGCAGGCAGAGTATGATGGTCTAGCCAAACTTGAAAAGTTGCGGGAGAAGGGAAGTTTTTACAGGGTTAGAAACCTTGAATTGCTAAATACACCGGCCAGCGAATATGCACCGGTGTACCAGAACAATGAATTGTATTTTACCTCTTCACGCGGGAACGGTAGAATTTATGAAGCCGAGGGTAAACCTTTTACTTCCATTTATAAAGCCGCCACTCGTGGTGCCAATGTTGATGTTACAACGGTACAGTCACTGCCTGCAGGCATCAATGATGATCTACGCAATGTTGGTTGCCCAGCGTTTACCCCCGATGGCCGCACCATGGTATTTGCCATGGGCAACACACGCAAGAAAAAAGGCGGAGCAGATGTTGACCTCTACCTTTCACGATTCAGAAATGGTGAGTGGAGCGAGCCTCAACGACTTAATATCAACACGCAATTCAAGGATGAGTACGATGCAGTAGCCCGCAACAACAGCTGGGATTCTTCTCCGGCTTTTTCGCCTGATGGCCGCACACTTTATTTTGCCTCCAACCGACCGGGCGGATACGGTGGAACGGACATTTATTCAGCACAAATGGATTCGCGCGGACGATTTTCACGCGTGCGAAACCTCGGTCCAGAAATCAACACCTCCGGTAATGAATTATTTCCTTACGTATCGGAAGATGGTAAGCTCTACATTGCGTCAGATGGTCATCCTGGCTTTGGTGGGTTGGATTTATTTGTGGTGAAAAGGTCTGGCGGAAAAACGGTTGTCGAAAATCTGGGCGAGCCCATGAATTCACCGGCTGATGATTTTGGAATATTTCTGTTTCGTCCCGATCGCGGCTTTTTAACTTCCAATCGTGAGGGCGGAAAAGGCGATGATGATATTTATACATTCGTAAATGAAGATCCAGACCTGAAGGTTGTAAATTATTTTCTGGCTGGTATAACCTACACTCCGCTTACCGACAGCACCCTTCAGATTTTACCAAACGTGCGAGTGTCCTTGCTTGATGGACAGGGTGAAATGATGCAGGATTATGTAACGGGCAACGATGGAAAGTTTTTGTTCCGCGTGTATGAAAATGAAGACTACAACCTGATTGGTGAAACCGATGGCTATTTGGTAGAACGACAAGCCTACACCACCAAGGGTAAATCAGTCGATCCCTCAACCCTTAAAGATCTTGTCACCAATATTACTCTTGATACTATACTTGTTCTTGATAAAATTGAGATCAATAAGGTATTCCGTCTCGAAAATATTTATTTCGGTTATGACAGTTCCAATATCCGTCCCGATGCTGCTCGTGAACTGGATAAACTTGTCCAACTTCTGATAGATAACCCGGAAATTAAAATTGAAATGGGCTCGCATACCGATAGTATAGCTTCTAATGTTTACAATTACGAACTGTCAAAACGAAGAGCAGAGGCAACCGTTGAATACCTTATAAAAAGGGGAATTGCGCCTGATAGATTAACCGCCAGAGGATATGGAGAAGAGGTACCCATAGCGCGCAACACCAACCCGGATGGTACCGATAATCCGGAAGGCCGCGCACGCAACCGAAGAACAGAATTCAAGATTCTGGAAGTAGGGGTTATTCCCAAGCCGTTGAGTGAAGACGAGTTTGACGAGGACAAGTATTTTAGAAAGGGAACGGAACTGAAGAAGGGGAATTAGACAGCGTGTTTCTGAGAATTTTTAAAAAAACGAATGCCGGTAAATGCCGGCATTTTTTATTTGATCTTTTCTAACTTTGGCCACTCTTTAAATCATAAAATTATGAGTTACCGCATTGAGAAGGACACCATGGGCGAAGTAAAAGTGCCGGCTGAAAAATACTGGGGCGCCCAAACAGAGCGTTCTCGAAACAATTTTAAAATCGGCCCGGAAGCCAGCATGCCAAAGGAAATAATTTATGCCTTTGCATACCTTAAAAAAGCAGCTGCCATGGCCAATCATGATCTGGGCGTCTTGTCTTCAGAGAAGAGTGACCTTATTGCAACAGCCTGTGATGAAATTCTTGCCGGTAAACTCGATGGTGAATTTCCGTTGGTGATCTGGCAGACGGGCTCCGGCACACAAAGCAATATGAATGTAAATGAAGTGATAGCTTATCGCGCACATGTTAACAGTGGAGGCAAACTTACCGATGAGAAAAAAGTTTTACATCCCAACGATGACGTAAACAAATCACAATCATCAAACGACACCTTTCCTACTGCGATGCACATTGCTGCCTATACGTTAGTGGTGGAGGTAACACTGCCCGGTATGAAAAAGCTTCGCGACACACTCGCTAAGAAATCTGCTGAGTATAATGGCATTGTAAAGACTGGCCGCACGCATTTTATGGATGCCACTCCGCTTACGCTTGGCCAGGAGTTTTCCGGCTATGTTCAGCAGATCGATAACAGCATACGGGCAATTAACAATGCGCTGGAGATGATATGCGAACTGGCACTGGGTGGAACAGCCGTGGGCACTGGGCTTAACACACCAAAAGGCTATGACGTATTGGTGGCAAGGAAGATTGCCGAGCTTACAGGTTATCCATTTGTTACTGTGCCAAACAAGTTTGAAGCATTAGCAGCACACGATGCTATGGTTGAACTGTCGGGTGCATTGAAGCGCGCTGCGGTAGCGCTGATGAAAGTAGCGAACGATATACGAATGTTAAGTTCTGGCCCACGGTGCGGTATTGGCGAAATCATAATACCGGATAATGAACCCGGCTCTTCCATCATGCCGGGCAAAGTTAATCCAACACAACCCGAAGCATTAACGATGGTGTGTGCACAGGTTATGGGCAATGATGTGGCTGTTTCGATTGGCGGGGCATCCGGTCATTTTGAGTTGAATGTTTTCAAGCCGGTAATCGCGGCAAACGTATTGCAATCCGCCAGGCTTTTGGGTGATGCGTGCGTGTCATTTAACGATAAGTGTGCAGAAGGCATTGAGCCTAATCTGTCATACATCAAGCAACATCTTGAGAATTCATTGATGCTGGTAACAGCTTTGAATACCCATATCGGATATGAGAATTCAGCTAAAATTGCCAAGAAGGCCCACCATGAAAATAAGACGTTACGTGAGGCAGCCATTGAGTTAGGCTTGCTTACCTCCGAACAGTTTGATGAATGGGTAAGACCCGAAAAGATGGTGGGTAGCCTTTAAAAATAGGATTTTCAAAATATTTCGTACTTTTATTAAACTTTTTAAACTATACCCATGAAAAAGATTACACTACTCTTCTGTATGGCTTTACTTTTTGCGGGCACTCAAACTTTTGCCCAGCTTTCCAAGCAGGAAAAAAAGGAGTGGAAGAAAAAAGCCAAAGAATACGCTAAACAGCCCTCTAACCTCAAGCAATTCACTGAGGACAAACAAAGTGCCGATAACCAGGTGGCCACTCTTAACCGGAGGGTAACCGAACTGCAAAAAAGCGTTAGCGATAAAGATGCACGCATTGCAGAGTTGGAGGACCAACTTTCGCAGATGCGTGGTCAGCTTACGGCTGCACGCGCAGAACTTGCGCAACTGAAAGAAAACCCCGTGATAAACCCCATGGACTTTTCAAGGGGTGTGGTATTTCGCGTTCAGGTGGGGGCGTTCAAAAACAAGGATCTTCAAAAGTATTTTGATAACAACCCCAACTTTGGTGGCGAGGCCAAAGACAATGAACCTCAGCGTATAACTATTGGTATTTTCCGCGATTATTGGGAAGCCGACCAATTCAAGAAGTACATGCGCGAAATGGGCGTTAAAGATGCATGGATTGTTCCTTACCGTGATGGTCAGCGCACTGAAATCAAAGAAGTTTTGGAAGGCGTAACGGCAGAAAAGCCAAAGACTGAGTAGAAAAACAAGATATACCCTATATTTGAAAAGCAGCATTGAACCAATGCTGCTTTTTTGTTTTATATGTGGGGAACTTTAGTGAGGTTTGTGCGATGAAAAAACAAGCACTGATTATTGCTTTTTTATGCGTTGGCATATCAGCCTTCGCCCAGGTGCGCGTTGATAAACTGGTATTAAAACCCGGTGAGCTATTTGAGTTGGATCATCAGTCGGATATTCTGGTTACCGATACATTGATCATGATGGACTCGTCCATGATCATACTCAATGAATTGAAACGTGAAAATTTCATCCGAACCAAAGTAGCGATAATCGGAAATGACTGTAAGATTATCGGTGTCGGTATTCATGGTCAACCCGGACGAAGCGGTCGGCCAGGCGTTACATCAGTTGGCCCTTGTCGTGATGGAACAGAAGGAACCATTGGTGCAACCGGATTGACCGGAGGCCCCGGTTCGAATTTGATTTTTTATGTTAGCGAGCTGAAGATAAACGGAAGGCTCATCATTGATCTTTCCGGTGGTAATGGTGGTGATGGTGGAGCCGGAGGCAAAGGCGGAGATGGCAGCCCGGGCACCGTCCATTGTACTGGAGGCGATGGCGCCAACGGAGGCGATGGTGGCCGTGGAGGCGATGGCGGCAATGCCGGAAATCTTATAATCAGCAGTGTGAATGCCGATGTGATCAGAAACTGGGTCGGCACAAAAATTATTTTCAAGAATTATAGCGGTAGGGCCGGTCAGGGTGGGCGAGGAGGCTATGCAGGATCTGCAGGCTTAGGCCCATCGCGAAAGAATGGCAAAGATGGTTTGCCCGGATCATACGGAGTGAATGGTACGCGCGGTAAGGATGGAACACTTACCTTCGAAATCAATCAGTAAGCGAATGGAGAAGAAGTGGATATACAAACCTCTTCCCTCAAAAGAGCAAATTGAAAATTTTGGAAAGGCCATCAACCTGAATCCGTATCTCACAGCAATTTTACTTCAGCGTGGAGTTTCTGATCTGACAGCAGCCAAAAACTTTTTTCGTCCTTCACTCGAACAGCTTCACGATCCCTTTTTAATGCTGGATATGAACCATGCCGTTGAGCGCTTGCAACGGGCGATCCAGCAAGGTGAGCGAGTACTGATCTATGGCGATTATGATGTTGACGGAACAACCGCAGTATCGCTGGTGTATAACTACCTCCATAAATTTCATGCGCATTGTGAAATTTATATACCCGATCGCAACAAAGAGGGTTACGGAATCTCCAAAGCAAGCATCGAATGGGCTGAAGAAAACCGATACACATTAATCATCGCCTTGGATTGTGGCATCAAAGCATCTGAGATGGTGACGCTTGCAACTCATAAAGGCATCGACTACATCATTTGCGATCATCATTTGCCGGACGAAAAAATTCCGAATGCTGTTGCTGTGTTGGATCCAAAAAGAAAAGATTGCACTTATCCCTATAAAGAGCTTAGTGGCTGCGGACTTGGGTTTAAATTGATTCAGGCGTATGCCCGCAAGCACCGAAAGGAAGAAGAGGTTTTCGAGTTTTTAGATTTGGTGGCCGTAAGCATCGCCTCCGACATTGTGCCCATTACCGGAGAGAACAGAGTGCTCACCTATTTTGGCTTGAAGAAGTTGAATGAAAATCCGCTTCCCGGATTACAGGCGTTAAAAGAGTTGACACAACTCCGCAATGAATTAGATGTTTCAGGAATTGTTTTCACGTTGGGGCCCCGCATTAACGCGGCTGGCCGCGTAGCCCACGGCAGCGCTGCGGTGGATTTACTAACGGCCGATACGGAAGAGGACGCTATGGCCCGCGCAAAGGACATTAACGTAAACAACGATTTACGTAGGGAATTTGATATGAGCATTACCGAGGAGGCGTTTGCCATGATTGACGGTGACGAAACCCTGCGCAACGCGAAATCAACTGTTCTTTTTAAAAACACATGGCACAAAGGTGTAATTGGCATAGTTGCTGCTCGTTGCATAGAGAAATATTACCGCCCCACTGTGATACTAACGGAATCAAACAATAAGATTACGGGTTCTGCACGCAGCGTAAACGGCTTTAATCTCTACGAGGCCATGGAAAGCTGCAGCGATTTGCTTGAAAAATTTGGAGGCCACAAATACGCAGCCGGCCTAACCATGGAGGCCGCTAACCTAAAGGCTTTTCAAGAGCGATTCGAATCGGTTGTGGCCGGTTCCATCACCGAGGAAATGCTCACCCCCGTTATTGAAATTGATGTACCTGTTTTGTTTGATAAGATAACACCAAAGTTTCTTGAAGTATTAAAGCAAATGGCTCCTTTTGGTCCGGAAAATCAAAAGCCCGTTTTCGAAGCAAGTCGGGTTTACATTGTAAGCTCATTATCCAGTTTTAAAGAAAAGCACCTTCGCTTTTTAGCCGGGCAGGAAGGAAATGAAAATGTTTTTCAGGCTGTGGGTTTTGATCTGATGGAATATTATGATCGGTTGGCAGAAGGCGGAACATTTATGATGACATTTACCATTGAGGAAAATGTATTCAATGGAAATGCGACTACACAGTTGCGAGTAAGGGACATAAAGTTTGAGGACTGAGAAGATGATACTACGGGCAGAGAATCTAGTTAAAAAATACAAGAGCCGCACGGTGGTTGACCATGTATCCGTTCAGGTTGGACAGGGCGAAATTGTGGGTTTGCTTGGTCCGAACGGGGCCGGAAAAACAACATCATTTTATATGATTGTGGGGTTAATCAAACCAAACGAAGGACAGATCTTTCTTGATCAGGAGGACATTACAGCGTTGCCCATGTATCAGCGGGCACGCAAGGGCATTGGCTACCTTGCGCAGGAGGCATCGGTTTTTCGAAAGCTTACCGTGGAGGAAAACATTTTATCGGTGCTGGAAATGCGACCGTCTACCAGGCAGCAGCGGATGGAGAAAGTGGATGAGCTAATTCAGGAGTTTAGTCTGCATAAGGTGCGTAAAAACCTGGGCATGTCGCTTTCCGGTGGTGAGCGCAGAAGAACCGAAATTGCACGGGCATTAGCCGTTGATCCACATTTTGTATTGCTCGATGAACCTTTTGCCGGTGTTGATCCGATTGCTGTTGAGGAAATTCAGTCAATTGTAGCAAGACTAAAACGCAAAAATATCGGCATACTGATAACCGATCATAACGTGGATGAAACGCTGTCCATAACCGACAGGGCATACCTGATGGTGGATGGTAAACTTTTTAAATCCGGCTCAGCCGAAGACCTTGCCAACGACCCACAAGTGCGGAAGGTTTATTTGGGGCAAAACTTTGAGTTGCGGAGGGCAAAAGTCGCTACCCAAAGCACCGACACATGGTCGGACAACGTGAGCTAAGCCACTTAAAATTCAACTAAGTCGCCTCACATCAGTTTCAAACTATTCTCTTATTTTTGATTTTGCCTGAAACCTATGGGCCTACTGAATTCCATTATTACCTGGGTCATGAAGAAGCGCATCCACCAGATTGAGCTCTTCATGAAATATCCCCATGAAGTTCAGGAAGAGCTATTTCGAAAACTTATCTCCACCGCAAAAGGAACCGAGTTCGGTAAGCGATATGATTTTGCGTCCATCACAAACTACTCACAGTTTCGTGAGCGTATTCCGGTGAATACATACGAGAAGCTTTTCCCTTACATCGAAAGGCAAATGCGGGGCGAGCAAAACATTTTGTGGCCTTCCGAGATAAAGTGGTTTTCAAAATCATCGGGTACAACCAATGCCCGAAGCAAGTTCATTCCGGTATCACAGGAAGCGCTGGAAGATTGTCATTTTAAGGGAGGAAAGGATCTCCTGTCCATTTTTGTTAACAACTATCCGGAAACTAAAATTTTTGACGGAAAAGGATTGGCGGTTGGTGGCAGTCATCAGGTAAACGAATTTGATCCTTCAGCATCTTCATACTATGGTGATGTTTCTGCAGTGATCATGCAGAACCTCCCCATTTGGGCTGAATTCATCCGCACACCAAAATTGGAAACGGCCCTGATGAGCAATTGGGAAGAGAAAATAGAGAAACTTGCACGAGAAACAGCGGAAGAGAATGTTACCAATATTGCGGGTGTTCCTACCTGGACAATTTTGCTTATTCAACGGGTTGTACAGTTAACCGGTAAAACAAACATCACAGAAGTATGGCCAGACCTTGAAGTGTTTTTTCATGGTGCGGTTTCATTCAAACCATACCGTGCATTGTTCCGTGAATTGATTCCGGATTCTTCCATGATCTATTGGGAAATCTATAATGCCAGCGAAGGTTTTTTCGGCATCCAGGATAAGCGCGAATCGGAAGAAATGTTGCTCATGCTCGACTACGGAATTTTCTACGAATTCATTCCGATGGAAGCGATGGAAAATGAAAATCCCAAAGCATTGCGGTTGAGTGAAGTAGAGTTGGGGAAAAACTATGCCATGGTGATCAGCACCAATGCTGGCTTATGGCGGTACAGCATTGGTGATACCATAAAGTTTACTTCACTATCACCATACCGCATAAAGATTTCCGGCCGCACCAAGCACTTCATCAATGCTTTTGGCGAAGAAGTGATTGTTGAAAATGCCGAAGCAGCGATCACCAAAGCATGCGATGCAACGGGTGCAGTAATGGAAAACTTTACTGCAGCACCGGTATTTCTTGAGGCGAACAAAAAAGGAGGGCATGAATGGGTTATTGAGTTTAAATCTCCACCTCAGGATGTAGCAGAGTTTACGCATATACTCGATTCGGCCTTGCGTGAGATCAACAGTGATTATGATGCCAAGCGTTCTCATGACCTGGCGTTAGTAGCTCCACGAATACACTGTGTGGAACCGGGCACGTTCTATAATTGGATGAAGAGCCGGGGCAAGTTAGGCGGACAAAATAAAGTGCCTCGCTTATCGAACTCACGTGATTACATAGACGACATTTTGAAATCGATTCCGGCCTAGCATATTCCATTGCACAGACACAGGGAAGAAGAAAATCAACAGCGAAGTTGTATATTCTTTAGCTTCGAAGTAATTTAACCGATCAACTCAAACCCCAAACCAATACTATGGCACAACCCATACCCAATTTTAAGAATGATCCCATTATTGTTTTGTTGCTAGGCTTCATCACCTGTGGACTTTACCTGATTTATTGGAACATAAAAGCAGCCCAGGTCCTCAATGCAGTAGCGGAGAAGGAAGTTATATCGCAGCCGATCGCCATTTTTGCAGGCTGTTGCTTGCCTGTGAATCTTTACTTCTATTACCTGGCGGGTAAAGAAGGGTTGCCAAAAGTTTATGAGAAAACAGGCGAAGCAAATAAAGATCAGTCTGTACTGTTGCTTATTCTAGGATTCTTCGTTCCCATGGTTGCAGCCATGATTGTGCAAGGTGACATCAATAAATTATACAATTAATCAACGCGCCAGGCGCAAGTTATACGGTATGGCCGGTGCCTTTTTCACACTGGCTATACCTTATTTTATCATGTTGCACAGCCACCACACCGTTGAGGCAGCGCAATCATTTTGTCCTTTTAAAATGGCAACAGGTTTTCCTTGTCCGGGTTGCGGCATTACCAAATCCTTTATTTTTCTCTATACAGGCGATCTGATAAAAAGTTTTTCTTTTCACCTGTTTGGCCCGTTGGCTTTTTTAGCCTGTATTGCGACTCTGATTGTTTTGCCGCTTGAACTGATCACTGGAAGAGAGTTTTTTCAATCCGTACTCTTTAGCAGACGCGTTGCTTTTTCGTTGGCCATCGGGTTGGGAGTTTATCACCTGATGCGCGTAATCCATTTTGTGTACGCCAATTCCATTGATGAAATTCTTCGTCAATCCATCTGGAAGTAGAAATAATCACTCCGACAGTTCTTTTTGCTTCCGAATCCTACGCGGATTGTACCACAACCAAAATCCAGTGAATGAAAGCAAAGCAAGTCCACCGCCAACTATGGAAGTGTAGACGAGTTTGACCTGACCATTGGAGGTATCAAACAAAAAGTCCAGAATAGAGCCGTCATGAATTTGTTCAATGATGTCAGACGTGCGCTGATTGACGGCTAGTACTTTTCCGGTAGCACCATCCAACTGTATTTCAGTAAAGTGATCTTTGAAAACAAATTTCACAATCCCCTTGTCTGGTCGGGCATCAATGCGATCAAGTCGTGCTGAGCGTTGATCAGGAAAATGTTTATTCAACGCTTCTATTGCTTTTTGATGCAAGGCATCATAGCTCAACCAGGTTGTTAAATCAGTTGATGTTCCCTTTTCAGTTTTAGGAAGGATCAATCCGCCTGAATTTTTTTTCCAGCCCAGCATCAACCCTGTTAGGGCAATAATAAAAAAGAATACAACCAACGTTGAACCAAAAATGCGATGTAGCTTCCGATGGTTTCGGGTTGATCTGGCAATTTCTTTGGTATCTTTCATAATGGTAAAGTGTAAAATACGGTCAGACTACCACTAGTAGCCTGACCGTAGAAAATTCTATATCCGGCCGCGCAAAGAAATGATAAAATTCCTTCCCGGTGCAGATATCCCCGATGAATAAGGTCGATAGCGTTTGTCAAAAATATTCTCAATCCCTGCATCAATAGTCAGATATTTAGCAACCGTATAGGATGTTTTGAAATTAAGTGTCCACCACGAGGGTGCATATGGATTTCCGTTTGCATCCTTTGTATACAGGTGAGCATCCGCGCGCTCACTGAAAGCGAGATCGTTATAAGAAATCGCTCCATTGTAATTGGCGTACAGATCAACCATCAGGGCTTTTTTATTGAAGATGAAATGAGTGGCGCCAAACGAAGGCGCAACGTGTGTTGGTGGACTATCCAGGCCACTGGCAAAGTCGCGCTCCCGTCCTTTCTGATAATTGTACGCTGAAGTTACCTTCAGGTAATTCAATGGCCTCCAATCCAAACCAACCTGAAGTCCATATACATATAGCTCATTCACATTTTGCAAAGAAAGCACACGACTTAGCGTACCATCAAAGTCAATGCTGTCTTTGCCATTGAACGTTGATGGCGCCCGGGCAATAGCATTATCCATGGTCGTGTAATAAGCGCCCACATCAAATGTAAATGATTTGGAAACACTGATGACTGCGCCTAATTCAAAGTTGTAAGCAGTTTCTGGCTTAAGGTTTGGATTAGGCACCACCACAGTGCCCGGTTGCGAGTCGAATACTTTGCCGATGTCGTCAATATTTGGTGCACGAAAACCGGTGGAGAAATTGGCGAATAATTTCCAGTTGTCAGTCGGGCTGTAGATCAGCCCCAGGCTGTTGGTAACTTGTTTGTTTTTCAATTCCGCTTCGATAAATGAAAAGTCGTAAAATGTGGTATCGTACATGGCATGGGTGTACACATAATTGAACCGGTTGCTTACCGTTAACAACCATGCTTCGCTCAGTTTTACCTTCATGCTCAGGTAAGCCGCTAACGATCGCCAATCAGAATCATCCGGATATCGTGTTGATAGCGGTGACTCAACTTCGGTGTTGATGTTAAACCGGTAGGCCGTAGAGTACACTTTATTTGTCACACCCTCAACTCCATAGAACAGTTGAACTTGTTCACTAAGCTTTTTGTCGAAATCAAAATTGGCCGACCAAGCCTTCACATTTTCAAATCGGTTATTCCGGTTAACATTGTTTCGATTACGATTGTGTCTGCTTTCGGTATAATCCTGGTAGGCTACTGTAAACCTCGCAGCATCAAACATTGCTGTTGGAGAAATGTAGTTTGCCTGAAAAGCTTGCATTAACCATACCTGCGGGCCATAGTACCATTCAGCACTCACAAAATTTCCCTGATTGTTTTTTAAAATCAACCGGTCGTAGCGATCGTACCGTGATGTTTTCGATTGATGAAAAGAATAATTAAAATCCCAATGCTCATTGGGCCGGAAACGAACTTTCTGCATCAGGTTGAGCTGATTGTATCCCGATGGTATTTGAACCCGTGGATCAGGATTGATTTTTACAACATCTGCATCATTTTCTCGAATCATATAATCCGGACGTAAGAATTCATCGGGTCCGTGGGAGCCTTGCTTGAGATTATCGTAGTCAGCATATGTTACACTGGTGAGGAAGGCCCATTTTTTGAACCCCAGGTTTATGTCGAGATGTCCGGTGTTTTCCTGATTAGCGGATGAGTAGCGCATCAACGCGTTACCACCCACCTTGATTTTTTCGTCTGTGGCAAACCGTGCCTGATGGGTGTGAAAATCCATCACCCCACCAATGGCATCACTACCATAAATGACGGAGCCGGGCCCAAAAATCACCTCTGAATTTTCGATGATGTTTGGGTCAAGTGAAATTACATTCTGCACATTGCCGCTGCGGAAGATGGCGTTGTTAAAGCGCACGCCATCCACCACCAGCAGCACGCGGTTGGTGGCAAAGCCACGAATCATTGGACTGCCACCACCCAACTGACTCTTCTGCACAAACACCTGGTTGGAGATACTCAGCAGGTCAGCCGCGGTTTGCGGGTTTTGAAATTGAATTAACGAGGCATCTATTTTCGTTACGCGGTTGGGAATTTCACGCAGGTTTTCCTCCCATCGGTTAACCGAAATAACTACCTCTTCCAGTAGTTTGGTCGTATCGGCTTGTTGCGCATATGTATAGATATTAAGCACAAGCAGACACACCATATGTGTTAATCTCATGTTAGTGAAAAGTTTAAGTCAGAAAAATGTAAGTGTCGGATTTGAAACCCAACAAAGCTAAATTAAACTGACTTGGGCGGGGGTGAGTCGATGGTAGAAATGAAATTAACGAATGATTTATTGTAATAAGGTCGGGATAAGGATTTTTCCGGTAAGGAGGTTAAATGATAATCAAACTGAACGGGTAGATACTGCAGCACACTGAAGAATGAAAATGATGGAGGAGTTTGTGCTGAATCGTTTTGAAGATTGTTTACGACAGCATTTAAAAGTGAAAGCAGGTTGTCTTCATCCTCATCGTATACACCGTAGACATAAAGTTTTGAATCCTTTTCAACTACCCGCGCAATGTCAAACATGTTGCCATCAACTTTTATTTCGTGTTCTTCCACACGGGCTTGTTTGAATTCTGCTGGTGTTAGGATGACGAGCTCAAGGTCTTCATCG
This sequence comes from Cyclobacteriaceae bacterium, assembly GCA_019638255.1. GTDB lineage: Bacteria > Bacteroidota > Bacteroidia > Cytophagales > Cyclobacteriaceae > UBA2336. The sequence goes on from JAHBUD010000001.1 coordinate 493,748, forward strand.
GGTAAGGTTGCCAACAGGGCGTGCATCTCCCGTTTGATTTGCATAGCTCGAAAAGCAAAGTAAACATACTGGCCACCAAAGTTGGCCAGCAGGAGGGTAAGTAGTAGTATGGAAATAATGCGCCTCACAAAGCGAAGGTAGCGAAAAGTATGGCTCGTTCTGATGAATTACAGAAGCGGTAATGCCTTTGTACAGTGGGCCGTTATAGTTCAATGAACCGGAGTTAACTTGATTTTAACTTCTTGTAGGATTTTGATTGAGTAAATTCTCCAACCTCCCCAAAACGCTCATACTCTGGCCAATTGGAGTAACCTTTGCTTTTGGCTTTACTTAACATTTTTTCAGATTTGCCGAATTTATTCTTTGCAGCATAATAGCGCGAATAGTTAACATAACCCCGTGGCTCTTCAGGCATAAGTTTTACTTGAGACTTGGCTGCTTCATACAGTATCTGAAGACTTTTCTGCGGAATACTATCAAAGCGGTTTATTAAAGCAAAGCCACGGTAGAGGTCTTCTCGATTTTTGCCTGCCAGGTAATATTTTTGGATCAGTGAAACGTGTGCCAAATCCGAATATTTAATTTTTTCATTAAGGCTTTTTGATAGTTCTGCAGCCCTTTCAAATAGCAAAGCTGCGCTATCAAGCTTTGAACCCATGTAGGGATACCCGATGTTTTTCCACGAATAGCCAAAATACTGTCCAGCCAAGTTCACATAGTCGTATACTGTTGGCTTGCGCTTAACCGCTTCACGAAAATAGTAAGTCGACAGGCTGTCATTCTTCTTTCGGTAATGGATATTCCCCAAAAGTGCATAGGGCCTTGTCCATGCTGGCGCAAGGCTTATAGCTTTTTCTGCACTTACCTGCGCATCATTATATTTCTTAAGGAAGTAATCAATTCGGGCGTGGGTATAATACAGGTAGGAACTGGTTGTATCTAAGGCAATAGCATTGCGTATGCTCTCAAGGGCAATTTCTTTAGTTATACTTTCAACATCTTGTATTCTTATGAACATTGACGGCTGCCAAGACTCTGCTTTCATATAGTTATACCTAACAAACACTCGATTATGCAGCGGATCTTGTGGAGGAATGATTTCAACAAGTTTAGAAAGAGCAGCCGTTAACTTTAGTCTTATAGTATAGTTTTTATTGCTATTATACTCTTCAGTAAGCTGAAAGGTGTAAACATCCTGATTTTTTGAATCCGCTGTTACTACCACGGGTTTCTCCTCCGTTAATTGAAGTACTTGATTAATATACTCTTGGCTCAGATTCATGGTTGCGATATAAAGTCGCTCCTCCATCAAAGGAATTACTGGATGATCAGGTGAGGAAGATTTTATAAACTCGTGATAGCTAAAGGCATCATTTCCCGGGCGGTCAGCCAAACGATAGTTTTTGATTGCTGTTTTGAACAATTCGTAAACCACCTTGGCCGTGTCACTGAGTTGTTGAACATAAGTTTGTTCATCCGTTCGCGAAAGCGCATCCAATAAATTAACTTTTGTGTCGTCTTTATAAAGCTCCTTGTACAGCTCAAACTGCTTTTCATCAACCTGTGCCAGGTAAATGGATTTAGGGCTCCCAACCACTTTTGGGTTCTGAAGGTATTGGGTTTGCGCGGGCACGTTTTCGTACAGGTATCGCTCAAGTTCCATTAAACTTACAAAGCCATCCTTTGGGGCGGTGTCGGCAAATCCCAGTAAACCTTTTATCAAGTAGTAAGTAAAAACACCATGGCCTCCGCCCCACATCGGATGCTCATAGGATTTCTCATTATCCTGAGCCGATAAAATCTTATAAATATTTTGCGCTTCTGCCGAAAGGAGGTTGTTAAGAAACAGAAAGCTTTCCTTCCCGTCTGATTTCCCGGAATGGCACGCATCAGCCACAAAGATTGTTTGAACATTACGCCTGGAAAGTGATTGGAGAAAGGCCTGAAGAAATTCCATCGAAATATTTCCGCCACTACTGTAGGTCTCGCTAAAGGCATCGTGCGCGTGCAGATAACCAAGCTTGAAATCGGTTAAGTCCTCATATCCCCCATGACCCGAGAAGTAGATAAAAACCCGATCGTTTTCAATGGTGTTCTTGAGCAACCATCGCATTGCATATTCAATGGAAGCGGCTGTGGCATCTTCATTAAGCAACACCCGGGATTGTTCTTCCGAGTAATATTTACCTAATGTTTTTTTTAGTATCTGATGGTATGCTATGGCGTCATCATCAGCAAACTGTAGACTGTTGAAGTGTTTATAATCGGAGATGCCAACAATCAGCACCCACATTTTGCGCTCTTGGGCGCTTACGCTGATGAAGAATGAAAGAAACAATAGAAGCAGTAAAAATCGCAATAGCATGTTATGGCCACTTTGACTTTCAAGATAATCAAAAAAAGGCCGTTAGTACTAACGACCTTTTCAACTCGAATAAGGTAGTAAATATAATTGCTTATCGAATTCCGGGCAGTGCCGTAGTGGGTTTACTCTGTTGCCAGTTAAAGTTTGCCTTTTTCGGATTGGGGTAAACTTCGTCAAGCGTATTCCCGTCATACATTCTGCCGTTCTTCAACACTTTGTTTACTGTGTTGGTGTTACGGATGTTTTCCAACGGATTTTTATCGAGAATGATCAGGTCGGCCAATTTGCCAGCTTCAATGGAACCTAAATCCCCATCCAAACCAAGCGCTTTGGCTCCGTGAATGGTGGCCACTTTCAGCGCATTGTGTTCGGATAATCCACCAGATTGCATGGACCACAATTCCCAATGATAACCCAAGCCTTGTAGCTGTCCGTGTGAACCCACACCGGCATTTCCACCTTCAGCTACATAATTTTTAAGGAAAGCAGCATGATCGGGGAACACGTGTTCTTCAAACATAAACCATCCTGGTCTTCTCCGCGATTTTGCATCCAGTTCCGATTTTGGTGTGAAGTAATTCAACTTTGGATCACCGTTTACATTTTCGGTAGCGTAGAAATAGTTCTCCGCCCAAGGTCCGCCATAGGAAACCAAAAGCGTTGGTGTGTAGGTTGTTCCTGATTTTGCGAGGAATGTATTGAAGTCGTTATACAACGGATAAATCGGGAAAGAGTGCTCATGCCCCGGATACCCATCTTGAATTTGGGTAAGGTTAAGTTTGAAGTCCAAACCTCCTTCTGTGGTGGGCATCAGTTGCTGTTCTTTGGCAGCCATGATAATCCACTGCCGGTGTTGACGATTACCCGTCAGGTACATCTTGATGGTTTTGGTGTTGTAGTATTCCGAGTATTGCTTCAGCACATTTCGCGCATGATCCAAATCTTTGATGTTGTAACCCCAAAAACCCACACCAGGACCGGTTGAGTATACACGCGGGCCGGGAATTTGTCCGGCATCAACCAAATCGGCATACGTGAGCACATCAGTTGTTGCCGTTTGTGGATCGCGTGTGGTGGTTACTCCGTATGCTAAGTTAGCCGCATACATCCACACTTCATTTTTGTGTAAGCCCCACTGCGGCCACATGTGTGCATGGGTGTCAACAAATCCCGGCACAATGGTTTTTCCCGTCATGTCCATTTTTTGTACGGAGCCGTCAACGATAATGCTGCCGGATGCACCAACCTGTTTGATGCGATTGTTTTCTATCAGGATGTCGCCACGCTCAATGATTTCATCGCCTTTCATGGTAATGATGCGGGCATTGGTGAGCAACACTTTGCCCGAAGGAATATCGCGGGGCACTGTTACCTTAACACGGATTTCTGCAGGCTTGTAGCCTTCGTCTTTCTTGTCATCACCATTCTTTTTCTCTTCTGTTTTTCCTTCCTCTTTAGCTTTTGCCTCTTCTGCTTTCTTTTTCTTCAGTTCCTCCTCTTTTGTCCTGGCTTCATCCAAATCGAATGTGAAGAATGCATTGCCAATAGACCAATACACTTTCTTTCCGGTACTGTTCCAACTGGCGAACTGACCACCAATGGTGGTGAGTTTACGTGCAGGGAATTGTGCATTCTCAGGATTGGAAACAGAAATTTTGGGTGTTTCACCACCGGTTTTGGGAACGGTTACTACATAAATTTCATTGTTGATCTGCGCCATGGCCTGGTCACCTTCAGGCGCCATCATTACCAGGCTTGCATTTGATGGTTGTTGCTGCGGCTCGCGTTCCGTTTCGGCAAGCATGCAATGATTTACATAATCATCATGATCGTGATCATGTGTGGTACCATATACGGTTATACCGGTAACTTTTACATGCTCCTTCTCATCGGTTCCATCCCAACGCATAGAAAGCAAACCCTTCCCTCCATGGTACAGGTATATGCGATCATCATTTTTTACAAAGTGCGGAACGCCCCGTCCTTTTGATTTATCAATTACCGTTACCGCGCCACCTTCTGTTGATATCCACGCCAGACTTTCTTTTGCTTTGAACGCAAACGGACCATCGGCATCTTTGAAAAACTGTGCAGGCCCCTGCAAGAAAATAATGCGGTTGCTTTTATATGACCAAGCCGGATCGGAATAGACTCCGGCAGATGATGTAAGCTTAACGGGCTTGGCACCCTTGGCTTTGAAATTTATTTTATACAAACTTCCACCAACATTTTCTTCCCAGCTTACCCACGCAAGCTGACTTCCATCTGGGCTCCAGGCAGGCATAGCTTCCGTGAAATTAAAATTGGTAACACGCTTCGGTGTTCCATTTGGTAAATCCATTAGGTAAAGTCTGTTTAAAGCAGTGAAGGCAAGCTGTTTGCCATCAGGCGATACTTTGCCATCGCGGATTTGCGTTACAATCATTTCCTTCTCATCACTGATCGGGTATTTGAAATCAAGCTTTGGCCCGAGTTCCAACTGGACATCAACCTCAAATGGAATTTGAATAGCGTTTCCTCCCGCTACCGGAATGCGCCAGATTTTGCCACCATAGGAGGCAACTACTTCTTTACTATCAGGTGTAAATGACATGGCCGGAAGCACACCCATTGGTGCGATAGACTCCTGCTCATCACGCTGCACGGGATACGCCAACCAACGTTCTTCACCCGATTTTAAATCGCGAAGCATTAATCCGGTATGTTCATTGTGGCGTGTACCGTAAACCAACCACTTTCCGTCAGGTGAAAGTGTTGGAGTGAAGGCTGACCCATAGCGATTGGTTTGTGTTTCGGTTTCGCCCGTTTCGCGATCGTATGTGCCCAACTGATACTGCGGCAACTGTGCATTGTAATTCCATGCCCCAATGCGTTGTGCAAACCAAATGTAACGACTGTCCGGACCGAAAGCAGGTTCAACAACTTTCAGGTTATCGGGTTTGCTGATGAGTTGTGCACCACCACCGCCATCTTTGTGATATAAAAACATTTTCAGGTTTCTTCTGCCCTTTGAAACCACCACATAATTTCCATCGGGTGTCCATTCAGCTGATTGATAGGTATCGGTATTGCCTTTCGTAATTTGCAGGGAATCTTTTTTATCGAGTGAAAAACGCCACACATTCTCACCACCGCTTCTATCCGAAATGAAAAGCAGGTGCTTTCCATCCGGACTGAATTTCGGGTGCGAATCGAACGCTAAACCACTGGTGAAGCGCTCAGCTTTCCCGCCACCAAAGGGGAGTAAATAAATGTCTCCTAAAAAATCGAAGGCAATGGTTTTGCCATCCGGACTAACATCCAGTGACATCCATGTTCCTTCGGTAGATTTAATGTGAACCGTACGGTCGGATTCAAGCGGAAGATCTTTCTTCTTTTTGGTTTCCTTTTTTGTGCTGTCGGTTTTGACTTCTTTTTTATCATCCTGTCCGCTAACGAGCAGGGCGGACAGCATGAACAACGCCATGTAAAATGATTTCATAAAGTGAATGTTAATGAATACAAAGAATACCGATAAATGTATTCAAAGTTACTGGAATTATACAGGAGGATTTAATCGTACTTAAGAGAACAAATTGTTGATCTCCAGGTCGATGCGGTTTACGATAAAGGAAAAGTCTTCGACCCTTTCTACAAAGTCGAGGTCGTTTACATTTACAATTAACAGCCTGCCGTGTTTGTAATTGCTGATCCAGTTTTCGTAGTGTTCGTTCAGGTTTTTCAGGTAATCGAGCCGCATGGCATATTCATATTCGCGTCCGCGTTTTTGAATCTGCCGAACCAGTTTAGGAATATCAGACCGAAGGTAAATGAGCAGATCGGGGCCCTGAACAAAGTTGATCATGGAGTTGAAAATGTCCAGGTAGCTTTGATAATCGCGGTCAGAAATGTGCCCGCTTTTATGGAGGTTTGCTGCAAAAATGTAGGCATCCTCGTAAATGGTACGGTCCTGAATAGTGGTATTTTCGTTGGTTCGTATTTCGTTAACCTGACGGAACCGGCTGTTGAGAAAATAGATTTGCAGGTGAAAGGCCCAACGGGTCATGTCGTTGTAAAAATCCTTCAGGTAAGGATTTTTGTCTACCGATTCATAAAGAGGTGTCCACCCGTAATGCTTTGATAACTTTTCGGCCAGGGTGGTTTTGCCCGAACCAATGTTTCCGGAGATGGCGATGTGCTTGAGCGTTTTCATAAGGGGAGCAAATATAGGCTAATGTTCAATTAGCCAGCGATACAATCCTCAAGGATATTGAACGATGATCCTAAGCAGAAAATTCGAACAATTAAAATTATTCACTGGCGACTACAGCAAGTTTCTTTGTTGACGGGTTCACTGCTAATCTTGTTATACCTGCCAAGGTTAAGTTTGCAGGCCACTCAACAGTTACCCAGCTTTTACTTTTACCAGGTATCCAATAGAAAAGTTTTTCGCCATCGCTCATGATTATTTTTCCGTCATGCGTCCAGGCCATGTCTTCACGATTAGGTAAGGTTGGTGCTATCGTTTCAATCGTTCCGTTTTTACTGTTGTATTTTTTGATTTGCCACTCGGCACCTTGCTTATCGATAAAGCTAATGTCATCTGTACCCGGAATGCGATGCAGCGATCTTCCGATGTTTTCGGCCAGCACCAAATCCTTTTTTTCGGATATAGAATATAACCGGAGTGTGTTCGGGCGCCCCAACACAAACAGAACGAGGGCATCATCTGTTATCCAGGTGTGGTAGCCAACAATTAGGTTATCAATAATGACTACAGGCTCTCCTCCATCAATCGGATATTTGCCCAAATCCTGCGCGCCATTATCGCGTTGAATGATGCAGGAAATAAATTTCCCATCAGGCGTTACCGTGGGAGAATATTCCCGTTCGGATGTATTCGTAAACTTTTTGGTTTCTCCGGTTTCATAGTTATAGACCATAATGTCAGTTCTGCCGGATTCATCAGCTGATGAAAAATAAACGAGTGGCTTTTCCGGATGGAAATGGGGTTGGTTGTCGTATCCCGTTCTGTTGGTAATATTCTTAGGATTTAATAATTGAATGCTGTTCTTGGTTTGTTTTAAATCAAACAGAAGGATTTCTGTTCCGGGAGGCTGCTGGGCAAGTAAAGAACCCGTTAGGAAGACGAGTATGGGTACAATTTTTTTCATACTTGATTTTAGGAACTAAAGCTAACCATAATTTTTTCGTCTTTGATTCGCGAAATGTAAATTGAGCAATCAATTTTTTCTATGCAAAAACTCTGGAGTGTACTTACTTTCACCTTTACCCGAAACGATTGCCTCACCTTTAGTCGCAGGGAATTTTTCGTTGGACTCACCATTACCTGGCTCGTGGGTATTGGCCGTTATTGGGATCATCCACACGCAAAGTTGGCCCAATACCTTGGACTCGGTTCTGTGGCCTATATTTTTTTATTATCATTTTTTATCTGGTTGATTGTTTACCCTATACGTAAGCAGCACTGGCAGTATTTTCAAGTACTTACATTTGTCTCGCTGGTTTCACTACCGGCCATTTTGTATGCCATCCCGGTTGAGCGGTTTATGAGCCTTGCGACAGCGCGAAGCACAAATGTCTTGTTTCTTCAGGTAGTGGCATTGTGGCGTGTTGCCTTGCTTGTGGTATTTCTTAAACGCTATGCACAACTGACAGTTATTGAAACAATTGTTGCCACGCTGTTACCGCTAACTTTTATTGTTGCATCACTTACTGCGCTTAACCTAGAGCGTGCTGTTTTTAACATTATGGCTGGTATCCAGGAAAATAGCGGAACACCGTACGATAGCGCTTACTTTTTCCTGTTTGCATTAACCAGTGCTTCAGTTTTTTTATTACCGTTTCTTTTGGTGTTGTATGGCCTCTTGATTTTTCGTGCACATCGATCACGCAATACAATAAAAAAGACCTGATCTAACATCAGGTCTTTTTACTTTTTTACAGAAGCTTATTTTCCGTCATCTTCTGCATCAAGTCTTTTAAGCTCTTCATCAATAATTTTTTCAATCAAGTCGCGTTGCCGTTCATTGATGGTTTCATCAACTTTAGCCTGCCGCTTCATAAACCGCAGCATGGCATTCTTTTTAATTTCGTACGCTATAAAAACAGTGTACTCTTTAGATTTTTCATTGAAGTACTTCTCTTCACCAATCTTTCTCAAATCAGAGATGTTGGTGTTCATAACCTGACGTACAAGGCTTTGAAACTTTTCGGCCACATCGGCAGCACGTTCATTCCCGGTATCAGAAAGGTACTGGTCGGCCACTTGTTTCATGGTAGTGTTTATTTGTCCTGCCAATTGAGCTTTGGCATCAATATCGGCTTTGCCACGGGCGATATTGTCTTGTGAACTTATGCCCTTACCAGTACCACGCCAAAAGCGATTATTTGATTTATAGGCGTTACTGGAAAAAGGCTCTTTCACTTTCTTTCCTAAAACGCCCGAAGAGCAGGCGCCAAGCACGATCAGTAACGCAACAAGGGGTATTCTTTTTATGAGGTTCATAGCTTTAAAATAATTGTTTTCGAAAGTACGAAAATTGTGCCAAGCTTAAAGGGCACCACCACAAGGAATAATAATCTGCCACCGGAAGGCCCACTTCCAGGTAATGGAGTAGTGCTTTATTCCGGCAAGTTCCAGGATGGCTTTAAGCTCCTTTTTACTGAAACCTCTCAGAACGGAGAGCGGGGCATCGTATTTAACCATTGAAGATTTGGAGAAGAAGACCGTTAACAGCTTAATGGAATAGTAGGCAAGGGGATGGCGGTGTAAATCATTAACAACGATTCCGATTCTCGCCTGTTTTTTAAGACTTTTAAAAATTTCAATCAGCTGGCGATCGGAAAAGTGATGGAGAAACAAGGTGGCCAGCACAACATCATACCGCAGAACCGCAAATGAGTTATCCAGAATGTTCAACCTCACTAATGAAATGGAATCAAATGATGCACAATTTTTACGCGCATAGGCGATGATGTTAGCATTTGCATCTACGCCATATAGGTTCGCCTTAATCGATCGACCGGTTAAGTACTGATGCACATGTTTTAGCATTTCTCCACTGCCACAGCCAAGGTCGGCTAGCGTTAGATTTTTTAATAGACTATAATTTACCAGCAATCGTTTAAGGCCATTTAAGGTAACTTTGTTTCCGCCCAGCCACTGGTTGATAATTTCAAGTTCGCGCAGGGTTTGATGTACAACTTCTCCTGAGCAGTTCAGGTCGTCCATTACTTCTTCCTGGCCAGACCGGTTAGCAAACAGACTCATCGATAGTGGATCTTTAACATCATACTTTCAAGTGTGAGCCCTGGACCAAAGGCAAAACTTAAGATTAACTTGTTGTTATACCTTTCTTTTAAACGATCAATAATCTGACGTAGCACAAATACAATTGTAGCCGATGACATATTTCCGAACTTTTCAAGCACGGTATAGGCCGGACTGTTTTGCTCACGTGTTACCCCTAATTCCTGTTCGATAGCCACAAGTATTTTCTTCCCACCCGGATGAATTGCAATGTGCGATACATCCTTCATTTCCATCGTTAGTTTTTCAAGCAATGTGGCCGTGAGTGTTTTAATACCGCTTCGGATAACATCGGGCACGTAAGTAGAAAGTTTCATCTCAAAACCAAGATTTCCAATATCCCAGGCCATGTGCTCAATACCGTTAAAGGCCAACGCATTATGAAAACCTTCCAACGATAAATTGCAACCAGAACGTGGTGCTGGCGAAATGAGCAAGGCGGCTGCGCCATCGGCAAATAGTGCATTGGCAAGCATATTGTCTTCAGTAGCCTGCTTTTGGAAGTGGAGGGTACATAGTTCAACACAAACAATAAGTACACGGGCATTGGTATCGCTTCGGCAAATCGCATCTGCTACTTTCAGGGCGTTGAAGGCTGCATAGCAACCCATAAAATTTATACCTGTGCGGTTTACATCTTTTCGAAGGTTCAAGCTTTTCACCAGATCAATGTCTAATCCCGGGGCATACATACCGGTACAACTCACTACAATCAAATGTGTGATGTCTTGTACTTGCTGGGTTGTGTGTTGCAGACAATCCTGAATGGCAGCAACACTAAGAGGTAAGGCATGCTTTTGATACTCCAGCATTCTCTTTTCAGTTGTCGGAAAGGGCTCGAAGTCGTCCGTATTGGGATAAAAGTCAAAGTCTTTCAGCCTGCCATAATCTTCGAGTACAGAATGCCGTGTTCGGATACCACTGCGACTAAAAATGGTTTTTAATTTTCGGCCATCAGCATAATCCAGTTGCATAACACGCTCCATAAAGCCAGCAATTTTACCTTGTTCAAATTGATTGGGAGGGACTGCAGTGCCGATGGCAGTAATGAAACTCATGTGATATTAATAGAAGTAAATTAGGTTAAATTTGCTTACGCTTTATTTATTCAAGGCATCTGTTTATTATGTTTTCTTTATCATCCTGGCTTCACCTCCGCATTCCCTTTTCATATTTTCTTTTACCTGTTTTTTTATTCAGCGTTAGCACCTCACCTAACCTTAACGCGGGAAGATTGTTCTGGGTATTTGTTATTGTACACCTTTTTCTGTACCCCGCCAGCAATGGGTTTAACAGTTATTTTGATAAAGATGAGAAAAGCATTGGCGGATTGAAAAATCCCCCTCCAGTAAATAAGGGGCTGTATTATCTTTCCCTGTTGTTCGATGTTATGGCCATTGTGCTGGCATATTTAAAAGTCAGCCTGTTGTTTGCCTCGTTGCTATTAGTTTACGGTTTCATTTCAAAAGCATACAGTCACCCCTGGATTCGCTTAAAGAAGTATCCAATAGCCGGATGGATTACCATTGGGATGTTTCAAGGATTTTTCACGTACATGATGTGTTGGCTGGGGCTTAATAATTTTTCGATTGACATTGCTTTCGGTCTGCCCATTATGATCCCTGCCCTGCTTTCAACGCTAATGCTTTTGGGAAATTATCCAATGACACAAGTCTATCAGCATGATGAGGATAGTAGGCGAGGAGACATTACCTTAAGCCTGAGGCTGGGCATTCGGGGTACATTTTATTTTACCGCTACACTTTTTACACTGGCCGTAATCGGATTTCTGTATTACTTCAATCATTACTATCACGCGATGTATGCAGGGCAATTTTTGCTGGCGCTCACGCCTGTTCTTATCTATTTTTTTTACTGGTTCTCTAAGGTATGGAAAGATGAGGCAACGGCCGACTATGCCCACACCATGTGGCTGAATTTTATTTCGGCAACATGCTTGAATACTTTTTTCATCTGGTTTTTTCTGGACAGTAGTAATGTGTTAGATGCTTTTAAATAGCCGGTAAGGATCAATCAGAATTCAGGGCCGTGTGTTCGTTTTATAATTTGTCGTGCTACCCAAGGTAAATTGACCGCTAACCCAATGGATAATCTTGATGACCATTCACTGCCAGACAGGTAGTGTTGAATGAGTCGCCCGGTACGCAGTCGGTTAGAAAAAATTGAATTCCACTGTTTTGCATAACTGGATTCCAGCCACACGCGGGTTCGGTTCTCGTTACGCGCTTGAATAATCAAATCGCTGACAAGCTTTCCACTTTGTATAGCCATAGCCATACCGTTGCCGCATAATGGGGCAATCATTCCGGCAGCGTCTCCAGCCATGAGTATGTGATTTAGGACAAGCTCTTTTTCTTCAAATGAAATTTCATTAATGGTTTCCGGTTTATCGAAAAGAAAATCTGATGAATGAAAAATGGATTTTAGAAGTGGATTTTGGAAGAGTACAGTCTCCTCCACTTCGTGGATTCCTTTAAATCGTTTTACCTGATCGCGATGAACCAGGTAGCACAGCGTTGTTTTTCCATCCTCAACGTTACTAATACCACAATAACCCCCGTTGAAATTATGCAGGGCAATCAAGTCATCAGGATGGTTGGTGCGGATATGGTATTTAATCCCCACATAGGGCGAATGCTTTTGCATGAACTTTCGCTTGAGCGAACTGTCTATTCTTGACCGCTTGCCATGCGCACCAATTACCAATGAGGAGGTAAACAGATTGCGATTGGTTTTTACACTAAAAATGTCTTCGGATTTAGCATACATTACCTCCTTCACTTCTTCCTCCAAAAGTACCTGTGCCCCATCGCGCATGGCCAATTGATACAGAAAGTTGTCAAATGCATATCGGCTGATTCCAAAGCCACCAAGATCGAGTAAAAGTTCAGTTGATTTTCCGCTTACCGAACTCAGTTGTAGACGATTAATGGCGGGTGGTTGAAATTGATCGGGGAAAAGCGATTCTCTCTTTAAGAATGGGAGTGTTTCATTTGAGATATATTCACCGCAAACGCGATGGAAGGGATATTTCTTTTTTTCGATTAGGGTACAGGAAACACCTGCGCGAACCAAGCGGATTGAAGCAATCAGCCCAGCCAATCCACCACCGATTATAATTATGCGATCTGGGAACAAAATAAAATTTGCTTTTTGATGTTTTGGATAAGTATGCGTTAAAAGTTAATACAAAACACGCTCAGGTTCAGTAACCTTTGGAATGGTTTTTATGTTTAATCTCTAAAGTTGGCTATGGTAGCAGAGAAATTAAAGTCAGAAAAACTTCATGAGTCCGCTAATATTCTATTAGTAGGAAATAATCCCATTGAATTAAGTTCAATTCTTAATACGGTTAAAGGGCTTCCGAACCGCCTGATTAACACAGAGATTGCTTTTGACCTGAACAGTATATGGCAGAGATTGATCCGGTTTAAACCAAACTACATTCTGATAGACGATAACATTGGCTATAAGCAATTAACCCAGACAGTAAGCACCCTGTCAGCCAATCCAAAGACTCGGGATATACCCATTACCGTTATTAAAAACTCCAATTATACTGAGTCGGCCTTCTCGAATGATATAGCAGATTATTTGCTCAAGCAAAATCTTACTCCAGAATCCCTTTATGTTGTGTTAAGAAATTCATTGAAATTTAAGCGCACCCGTCAATTGCTAATGCGTGCCTACGAGCAGCGCAAAAGAGCATTATTAAGACTACGGGATTAGATTTGATCTTCAAGCCTGAATTCAAAGGTCATGGGTTCACGATTGCGCCTTACTTCGAGGCGGATTTTTTTTCCGGGCTTAGAATTTAAAAGCCCATTTATTTCATTCAGCCGAAGTTCCTTTACTGACATGCCGTTGATACTGGCAATAAGGTCTCCCTTCTCAACGCCTGCCTTATGCGCTACCGAATTTTCCCGCACGTTGGTGACCTCAAATACATTTAATATTGATCCCTTTGCCCGGACGTTAACTCCGCTCAAGTTGAAGTAGAAACTTTTTTTAAAGTCGCTGTTTTTTTTCAGGTATATTTTTTCTCCGGGGAAGCTGAATACAACAGTGAAGCGACTAAGAATGTCTCCTCCTAACGTTCCGTTGCGATCTGCACGGTAGTACTTCAACGTATCAGAGAAATAGCTGTTGGAATCAGGAAAATTGGCGAGTGCTTTATGAATGGTGAAGTTGCCGAGTTCAATAGACTCTATTCTACCTGTTCTTCCTGTGATCTCGCCACCAAGTCCTCTTCCAATAATGTTTGGCAGCGTTTTCTCTGGCAATTGAATTCTTGTATCGGTTTCCGGCTCAAGTAAAATTCCATGGCTGGCTCCGGTATCTACCAAAAGTTTGGCATTCAGGGTATGCTCGTGATTAATGTTTATGGGGGCAAGCAGGTAGGGTTTAGTATCCTGTATTCGAATGGGTATGGACTGGTAGCCTTTTCTGGGCTTAAATTTTTCAGGTAGCATGAGGGTCATTACTTTGCGCTGATAATCAACTTTGATGATGAAGCGACTGAATAACTCATAACCCAATATTCCATGAACATCTGTTCCCAGATGATTCCGTAGTTCGAGAAAATCATCTTCCAACACTAAAATGGCGTGCCCCTTTCCAATTACACCGTGTAATGTCATCGATACATTATTGGCAACGTAGGCACTAAAAAGATTTTGTCCTCCCGGACCGGATAATGTGTATTTACGGCTGTAGGTTAATTGCAGAATATCGGCAAAGGATTTTTGAGTGAGAATCGAAGTTCGTACTCCGGTATCGACCACAAACTTCAATGGAATAACATCGTTTAGCACTACCCGAACAACGATCAGGTTGTTATGAATTTCAATGGGAATCTGGACAGATTTTTTGCCGCCAGTAAGCTGGAATCCAAGGTTTTGAGGTTGTGCTTTAAGGCCGCAACACACTAACACTAAAAGAATCAGAAATACAAATACACGCTTCATAACCTCTCTCCCTTAACGAAAGTTAGGAATTTTTGGGTAAGCCAAATTAGTGATGGCTATTGTAAAAAGGACTTCAGAACTTCTTCTGGAGTTCCTGCAATGTGCACCATTTCCATGTTGACATCCTTCAGGAAGCCAGATTGAACCATCGTATTCATCTGCTCCAGAAGGGCATTGAAAAAACCATTGGTGTTGAGAAAAGTTATCGGTTGATGAATTAATCCAAGCTGTTTCCAGGTTAATATTTCAGCGGTTTCGTCAAGCGTTCCCCAGCCTCCGGGAAGAACAAGAAAAGCATTAGCCAGATCAGCCATTCTGCGTTTCCGTTCATGCATACTGGATACAATTTCTAACCGGGTCAGGCCAGTATGGCCTACCTCTTTTTCCATCAAAAAATTTGGGATTACGCCTATTACTTCACCCTTCTTTTCCAAAACGGCATCGGCTAAAATGCCCATAAGTCCGATGTTACCTCCACCGTAAATCAACGTATGGCCTGCATTTGCCAGAATAAAGCCTAACTCACGGGCTGAATCTGCATAAATAGAACTGTTTCCTACGCTTGAGCCGCAGAAAACACAGATATTCATCGGGAAAAGAAAGTGAAAATTAAAACTTGTTGTCGTGCTTGTTATTGCTCACCATTTTGTTGGGGAAGATCCAGGGAGAGACAATGGCAAGAACAAATAGGGCAATAACAACGTAGAAGGGAGTCCAAGATGCGTCCATAACCGTATTTTTAGGCAGGTGTAAAAATAAAGCCTATTCGTGTAACTTTTGCACAAAGAATTAAAATTTGTTTATCAGTTTTAATGGTTGTTTTGCACGTTTTTATCAAACGTTATAAAAGTCAGGCATGAAAAATTTCTTAATATTGGCAGCATTGGCTGTTGTGTTGATCGCTGTCCTCTGGTCAGTAGTTAACACGATGCGCCTTAAACAAACAAAGTCTTTTAGCCCTGAGGAAGTAGTAACGTTTCCGGATGGTGATCTTAAGATCACAGTGTTCTATAACAGGCCCTATAAAAAAGGTAGGGAGATTTTTGGCAGCCTTGTTCCCTACGGTAAAGTGTGGCGCACAGGAGCGAATGAAGCAACAATTTTTGAGAATAATCTGGTTGTTTCTTTCAACGGCAAAAGGCTGATGCCCGGCAAGTATAGTTTATGGACGATTCCGGATACAACTTCCTGGCAGATCATTTTTAATGCTAGTGCTCGTAATGGCTTGTGGGGAATTAACAGCGAAGGAGAAGCAAATCGCGACCCTTCATTGGATGTGTTAATAGTTACTGCCCCTGCAATTGTTCAGGAGAATTCATTTGAACAGTTCACTATTCAGTTGGATAAGATGGGTGAAGAAGCTGAAATGGTTTTGCTTTGGGATAAGACCGTGGTAGCCATTCCGTTTTCTTATCAACAACCTTAATTCTTACTTTTTGCTTTAACCCGAACAAGTGTCCTTCTGTTTTCCAGTATGGCTTCAGGTTTTATGCTTGTACTATAAACAAGAACACCCCGATCAACACCAGCGGCCACAAGCTGATCGATAACTGCGAGCGCTTGCTTCTCCGTACGATTATTATGGTACGAGGCCTTAACAACAACACTGTCGCGTGAATACAATTGACCCAATGAGTCAATGTCATCAAGTTGAATAATTACGCTATCAATGGAAACTTCGCTTAAGTCGGGGTGAGAACGTTCCTCATCTTCGAAGTACCCAAGCAAAGAAACATGGATATCAAATTTTAGCTGAGGTGAGTTTTTTATCAAGCGGGATAATCGTACTATTTCGAAACCAATATCATCCGGCTCAGTGGAGTGTGGTTTGAATAGGATGCCTTCGAGTTCAATTTCATCACCAGCAGCAACCGGTTTAAGCACAGTACTTACCTGTTGAACCAACGGACTTTCTTCAACCGTCATGTCGAATACCTTGGAGAAGAAAGTGAAGTTGCTTTCTTCTGGATCAATCGCCAGCTCGTACTTACTGCCTTGTGTGAGGTACAAAAAGTAGTTACCTTCTTTATCGGGCCTGCCGCTGAAAAAACGTTTATGGGTAGCCAGGTCGGTAACAGAAATATAAGCTGGAATGGGGGCTCCGGTTTGACCCAAAATCTGACCATCAACCTTCATAACTGCACGGGGTCGCCAAGGTGCGGGAACAAGGTATTCTATAATTTCAGATTTGAATTTTCCGGGAGCATCCTTCATCAAATAGCGGCCGTTTGACACAGCACTAACGAACTGATCATCTTTTTCTGTATTCACAAAATCCATTGCTTCAGGATTTGACCAAACACCATTTTCCAACCGGCTTACGTATAAATCCATTCCTCCTTTATTCGGACTCATGGCATTGGAAGAAAAAATCAGTATGCTACCATCAGCTGAAATGCGAGGTGTCTGCGAATTTCCTGTGTTTATGTGAGCAGGCAGTTCGGTAGGCTCTTCCCATCTGCCGGTAGCAGATTTTTTAGATACCATTATTTTGCAGCGCTCAGCTCTTTGGGCATCCATCTTTTCGCAACGCATAAAATACATGGTTGTGCCGTCAGGTGTGAACGTGGGTGAAGCTTCGTGCAGTTTTGAGTTGATGGGCGCATACATATTCTGCAGGTCACTCCATGAGTTGCCTTTTAAACCTCCTGCCCAAATATCAAATCCACCAACACCACCCGATTTAATGGATGAGATGTAAATGGTTTTACCATCTGCACTTAACGTGTAGCCCTTTAGAAAATTAAGTTTTGTGTTGATGTGTTTGGGCAATGCCACAGGTTCCTGCCAATCTGGACCAACCTTTTTTACATAGTAAACAGAGGGTACATTGTCTTCAGCATAATCGGAGGTAAACAACAACGTACTTCCATCTAGACTGATGAAGGGTGCCGATACGTTTATAGTTGGCCGGTTAATGTTTTGTGGCAATTTGCGCATGGGTGTCTGTGCGGAACTATGCAGCGCGGAGCAGGTTACAAACAAGCAAATCAGCAATGAAATCCTTTTCATACCTTAAAGGTAAAGCTTATGAAACAAAACCACTGCCAGAATTTGAGGCTTAATTGCGGTAGGGTGATGGTTTTTTACATGCGATGTGATAATTTAGCTGTTCAGTTCTGCTACCTATGATTCAGGTCATCCCATCCATTGCCATCCGAAAAGGGCGTGTTGTAAGAATGCGCAAAGGTGACCCCACCAGCGAGAAGGCCTATGATGAAAACCCGCTCGATTTATCAAAGCGCTTTGCTGATCATGGCATTGAGGTTATTCACCTGGTTGATTTGGATGGTGCAGAAAGAGGATCACCAGTGAATTATCATATTATTGAACAGATAGCGGGCTACACAGATTTAAAGATTGATTTCACCGGAGGAATTTCAACGGATGGCGACATCAGCAAGGTCTATGAATCCGGAGCAGATTACATTACCGCATCAAGCATAGCGGTGACCAATCCTGAGCTATTCGCATCCTGGATTATTTCTTTTGGACGGGAAAAGATGACATTGGGTGCCGATGTTACCGATGTTAAAAGCATGAACTTGTTGTTTCGCGGTTGGCAGCGGAAATCAGAATTAACACTTTACGAACACCTTGAATATTTTCATTCGCGAGGACTGAAGTATGTAAAGTCTACCGATGTTTCACGAGATGGTGTGCTGGAGGGTCCCAACTTCGAATTCTACCAAGCCATCCGCGACCGCTTTCCTGAGCTGAGTGTTTTGGCAAGCGGAGGTATCCGGGGTATCGATGATATCAAACGACTCAATGAAATGGGAATGTTTGCTGTGATCTTCGGAAAGGCCTACTATGAGGGAATATTGAATCTAAAGGATCTTGAGAAGTTTTTAACGACTAAAGAGGCATAAAAAGGCCCCCTGAAAATCAAGGGGCTTTTTATTTTATTGGATCACCACATTAAATTTTACTTCAATATCGGTTTCTCCACCGCCAGGGCAAGTTCCGGTTTTAACTCCGGGCTGATGCCTTAGTACTATTGTTATTGTTCCGGTGCTGGCATCTCCTGTTTCCCAGTTTGTTTTGAGCCCAACAGGAAGTCCGTCATCGTCCTCATCATCGTATGCATAAACAATGTTCAGTGCACTACTAACGGTGAAGCAAAACAAATGCTCATCTGCCTCTTCTTCAATTTCCTCTGTTATATCTTCTGCAGGAGTTTCAGATTCGTTCAGAAGTTCAATGCTTCCGGTGTATGCAGTATTTGCTTCAAGCAGTGCGGCACTAGTGCCTGGTGCTTGCGGGGAATAGGTAAATACTGGCGGATTAAGCCCATCACCATCGAGGTCGCGAAAAGTCATCGTTATAGCTGATCCTGTGCTGGAGGTTAGTGTTAGCGTAAGGGTAGTAATCAACTCTTCTTCGTTAGCCGGCTCCGGATCATCCGAGCAACTTACCAGCAACATTGTTGCAAATAAAACAGTGCTGAAAAAAAATCTCAACAGCCAACGTGAAACTAAAGTGTTTGGTTTGTTCATAATTAAATTGGTTTAGTTATGTGAATTAAAATTGTATGTAAGCCTGATGATAAAATTCCTTCCAGTGTCGTCAGCAAAGTACCGCAAGCGGTTCATGTAGTTTCGATAAACCTTATTGGTTAGATTCTCTCCGGCTAAGCTTAGTGCCAGGTGTTGATTCTTTAGCGGTAATTTAAAACCTGCCTCCATGTTGATGAGTGTATAGCCTGGCGGTGCGGGAGCAATATCATAAATCTGATCTCCGGTATAATCTGGTATTTCAGAAGGATAAACGGTAATCGGTGCACGGAATTGTTCATAAACAATGGGCACAGAAATCCGGACAAAAAAGTCTTCCAGTTCGCCAAGGTTGGTTTGATAGCCAATGCTATTGGTAATATTCACCGGAGGAATAAAAATCAACACATCGTTACGGCTGAGGTCGCTGCCATAGATGTAAGAAAGCTTTCCAGTGTATTGAAACTTTTTGCTAACCGACCATTGCACAAATGCATCTGCTCCGGCAAGTAATGCATCAGTCTGTTGGTATGCCCAAACCGGAAAGTATCCGCGTATGGTTAGCCGCGAACCGGTTGGACTGAGAAACACGTAGTTGTTAATGAGGTTGGCGTACACCGAAAAATCAGCCGATAATTTTTTGCCGGTAATCTGAAGTGTACTGATCCATTTTCCAGATGCTTCCTTCAGAATTAAGTCCTGATCCGTAAGCACCTCGCCTCCAACGCGCATCAATCCTTCTTCAATAGCGGCTGTTCCGTGGTGGAGCCCTTCACTGTACAGTTCGCTCACATGGGGAGGACGCATAGAAAAACTTATGTGATTATTCAGCCGCACAGACTGGCTAAAGTAACGCGAGGCACCAAGGGTACCGGAGAAGTAATGAAAGTTAAAGGAGGGTTTAACCAGCGTACGGCTAAACGTGAACGTACGTACTTCCAGAAACTGGAAATCATACCGGGCGCCAACTTCCAGCAACCAGTTTGCTTTTCGCATTTTTTCAATGATAAATAATCCGGTGGCAAACTGTGTGTAATCGGGCACCAGGGGGCGCACACCAGTTTCGCCAGTTTCATTGATGTTGTATTTGTACGTTGCATTTATACCAATGCTTCCGGAGTGGAGGACATGCTCATGATCAAGCGAAACATCCAGCACATTTGAAAGCAGCTTCATAAACAGTGCGGGGCGCTCATTAAGCCCGCCTCTGCGTACATCATACTCCTTGCGTTGGTTATACTGTCCTCCATACAGGAAATTGATTTTTCCCAGATTACCCACATGCTTATGCGCTTTCACCTTGAGAAGTTGATGATTTATTTGTTGGCGTGGGTTGTTGATATCAAACGTGAATGGAGCAATGTACCATGGCTCATTGTTCTTTATGGAGTTTTCCAAATCGGTTAGGTTGCCCGTGTGTGCCGCCCTTAATATTCCGATTTCAGTATTAAAGCTGCTGGTATAAATCTCAAGTCCTTTGCCCGAATCAGTAAAGCCTATGGCTCCTGAAAAATTTAACTCTTTAACACCCGTATTGGAGAGCACATAGTTTGGCGCGGAGAAGTCACCCCCCTTTTTTCCAGTTCCCTGTAAGCGCCAACTCCAATTACTGTTTTCTCCAAATCCTCCCTCAAATGTTCCTGATATAACGCCCATACGGTTATTGGACATGAATCCTGTGTTTAGTTCTCCACCAAAATTTTTATTATGATCCAACTTAGGTGTATTGATAATCACTACCCCTCCCATGGCATCGGCACCATAACGAACGGCCTCTGCCCCTTTTACAACACTAAGCTCCGAGGCGACATAGGGATCAATTTCCGGTGCGTGTTCTATGCCCCATTGCTGACCTTCCTGGCGGATGCCATTATTTAATATCAGGATGCGTTGACTATGTAATCCGTGAATAACAGGTTTAAAAATGGCCGGCCCCGATTGAATGGCATTAACACCCGGCAGCGCGGTGAGCCCCTCACCAAGTGTTTTACCTTTTACACGATCAAGGTTTGCATCAGCGATAGTCAGTGAAGAATTAGTCATGCCGGTAGCGGCAATTTCCCCGTATACCGCCACCTCTTTTAGTTCAATTCGCGATGGATTTAATCGCAAGGTCAGCTGCCGTGAGAAACTAAGGATTATTCTTTCACTGTAGTCTTCAAATCCCATAAACTTAACCTCTATCAGGTAGTTGCCCGGGCATAAGTTTTCTAATTGAAACCGGCCTGCGACATTACTTACAATGCCTAAAGAACCAATCATAATCGTAGCACCAGGTAAACCGTTACCATCGGGATCAACTACGGTACCAGACAATGAAAGCATGCATTTATCCTGCCCTACAGAAGAAATGCTGGAGATTGCGCAAAGAAATATTGTAGCCAAAATCCTACCCACTATATGCAACAAAGTTGCAAATATAGAACATTAATTAAGAACAAGTAGGCTCTTAAGGGCAGAATTAATTAATCAACGATGTCGGAGAGCTTGAATCGCTCAATGAGATAATAAAGGAAATTAAAGGATAGAACCGAGGCATTTTCTTCGGGCTTTGCTTTTGGGTCTGGTTTTTTTACACTGGGTTTCAGCGCTGCTACTGTATCTCTTGGTATGATGACTGTTTTTTGGTTTTTTAGCTCAGCTTCCGGCAAAAAGTCGGTTGTGGGATCAAAACGCTGCTCCTTAACGCCATTACCTGAATCAAGATCAGGCATTCTATCATCTTGAGCAATTGCCACATCCCAGCAGAAAATGCCACCCAAAAAGAATAGTATGGTGAGTGCTTTACTGAATTTCATACCGGTCGTGAAGATGAAACGCAAAAGATTAACTTCTTGTTTCGTGAAAGGTAGAAATTTCATTTGGTATGCCGGGGAATATTTAGACAAAACTTGGGTTTAAGTAGACAAACCATATGGTTTTGCTCTATTTTTAGCAGATTATGACGATTACATGGCAAGATTTTGAGCGGGTTGAGTTATGTGCCGGAACCATACTAAAAGCAGAGGATTTTGCTGAAGCCCGCAAGCCTGCAATAAAACTGTGGGTTGATTTGGGGCCGCTCGGCATAAAGAAATCAAGTGCTCAGATCAAGGAACTTTATACTCCTGAGGACTTAGTGGGCAAACAAGTTATTTGCGTGGTAAATTTTCCTCCTAAACAAATCGGAAATTTTTTGTCGGAAGTTCTTGTAACAGGCTTTCCTGATGATGCGGGACAAGTGGTGTTATGCACAATTGACAAGAAAGTACCGAATGGGGTAAGGCTTTTTTAACAATGAATTTTTCAGCATTAGTTAGCATAACCGGGGGCGAAGTGCTTTGTCAGGCCTTTGATGGTCCGTTATCATTCCTGATCACCGATAGCAGAAAGCCGCTGGTTCATGAAGGCGCTCTGTTTATTGCCATGGTAGGCGAACGTCATGATGGGCACGATTACATCAGGTCATTATATGAAAGGGGTGTTCGTCAATTTTTGGTGGAAAGAAATTTCCCAGTTAATAATTATCCACAGGCAAACATCCTGAAGGTTCCTTCCTCCTTGCAAGCGTTGCAACAGTTTACAGCCCATCATCGCAGTAAGTTTTCCATACCGGTTATTGGCATTACAGGAAGTAACGGAAAAACAATTGTAAAAGAATGGCTCTTTCAGTTGTTGGGACAGGAATTTAATATTATAAAAAATCCGGGTAGTTATAATTCGCAGTTGGGCGTTCCGCTTTCAGTGTGGCAAATGCAAAACCACCATCAACTCGGAATTTTTGAAGCGGGTGTTTCAGCTCCAGATGAAATGGAGAAACTGGAAAGAATTATTCAACCGACACTGGGTGTGTTTACAACGATAGGCCCGGCTCACGATGAAAATTTTCCGGATTGGCATCTTAAGATTGAAGAAAAGCTAAAGCTATTTAAGCACACCGATAAACTGATTTATTGTGCCGATCATGAACCCATCGCTAAAGCGGTTAAGTCAAGTAAGTTAAAAGGTGTTTCATGGGGCTTCTCATCCTCGGCAGATATCGTTGTGTCGAAGCAAAACGACTTGTATTTTTTTAACGATGGCAACGGAGTTGCAGAAATTCATTTCCCGTTTTCAGATGCTGCCTCAATCGAGAATGCTTCGCATTGTGTTGCCGTAATGCTGGTACTCCAATACGATTACCGAACAATTCAACAACGCATTCACTTGCTAAGGTCGGTGCCGATGAGGCTTGAATTGAAGGAAGGTTTGCACCAGAGCCAGTTGGTTGATGATACCTATAACAATGATCTGGCCGGCCTTCAGATGAGCCTTGAATTTTTGAAGAATCAACAGCAAAAGAATGGAAGAGTAGTTGTGTTGTCGGATATTCTTCAGTCCGGTCTGAACGATGAGGTTTTGGTTAAGCGCATAGCCGATCTTATCAATTCAAGTCGATTAGAACATTTTATTGGAATTGGTCCAGCGATTTCCAGGCATAAAGATTTTTTTCAGGTTCCCTCATCGTTTTTTCTTTCTACGGAAGCATTTCTCAATGCATTGGATAGTCAGCGGTTTCATCAACAAATAATTCTAGTAAAGGGCGCACGTTCATTTCAGTTTGAAAGAATTGTTAAGCAACTGCAGAAGAAAGTACATGGAACAGTAATGGAAGTAAACCTTGGAGCGCTTGTGCACAATCTTAATTTCTTTCGATCACAGCTTAAGCCCGAAACCAAATTGATGGTTATGGTGAAAGCATTTGCGTATGGAAGCGGCAGCGTTGAAGTGGCTAATCTTCTGCAGTTTCATAAAGTGAATTACCTGGGTGTAGCCTATGCTGATGAAGGTGTAGAATTGCGACAGCATAACATTACGCTACCGATCATGGTCATGAATCCTTCACCAGCCGGATTTCAGTCGATGCTGGAGTATAATCTTGAGCCGGAAGTTTACAGCTCACAACTTCTTCAGGAACTAGTTGATTATTTGCAAGGACGTTCATTGGGGATTCACATTAAGCTCGACACAGGCATGCACCGGCTTGGCTTTGATGAGAACGACCTGGATGAGCTGATCAAGTTGCTGAAGGATAATCCTAACCTTCATATAAAGTCGATCTTTAGCCATCTGGCAGGATCAGATGAATCCACGCACGACCAATTTTCTGAGCAGCAGTATCATCAGTTTATTGCGCTGGCAGGAAGAATGACTCAACATCTTGTAATTTCTCCGCCATTGCACATTCTAAACACATCGGGCATACTTCGATTTCCATCCTGGCAATTGGATATGGTTCGATTGGGAATTGGTTTATATGGCAGCAATCCGACCGGTGGTGAAAAAAAATTACGGCCGGTACTTTCGTTGAAAACGGTTATCTCCCAAGTAAAAAATATTAAGCAGGGCGTCAGTGTTGGATATGGTCGAAGGGGAGTTGCAGAAAGAGATATGAAGCTGGCGACCATTGCTATTGGTTATGCTGATGGTTACAATCGCGCTTTTAGCCGCGGTGTAGGCAAAGTGATGGTGAGCGGTAAGCTTGCTCCTGTAGTAGGCAATGTATGCATGGACATGACCATGGTTGATATTACGGAAATAGATGCTCATGAAGGAGATGAGGTTATGATTTTTGGAGAGGATTTACCGGTGGAGGTACTTGCACAGAGCATCAACACCATTCCCTACGAAATATTGACCAACACCAGTGAGCGCGTTAAGCGGGTGTTTGTGGCTGAGGGTATATAAAGGTTATATAAGCCGACATTGGAGTATCCTGATAAGGTGTAGTTTAAAGAAGCAGCTAGTATGAAGAAGAGAAGGCATATCATTAGCTTAATTGCATTAAGTTTTGCATTGCTGCTGATCATTCAATCTTGTAATGATGACAAACCCGTTGAATCGGACAAGGACTATATAAACCGTTGGATTTATGACAACATGGAATTCTGGTATTACTGGAACACCCAAATTCCGACTAGTCCAAATGGAAACCTTGAACCGCCCGATTTTTTTAAATCGCTCCTTGCAGCAGAGGACAGATTTTCCTGGATTCAGGATGACTATCAGGAATTAATCAACTCATTGCAGGGCGTCACTAAAGAGGCAGGATACGAGTACAAACTTTATCGAAAGCAAGGCACCAACGATGTGTTCATGCAGGTGATGTACATTAAACCTGGCTCGCCCGCATCAACCGTTAATTTGCTTCGTGGCGATATCATTGAGAAGGTTAACGGCACACAACTGACACTTGATAACTATCGTGCAATGATTGCCCTGTTAAGCGAGAGTCATGCGCTTTCGTATAAGCGTTATGACGGTGTTGAGTTTCAGCCCATGCCGGATGTTTCGCTTTCAACGGTTGAGTTTTCAGAAAATCCAAACTACTATCATACCATCTATAAACTGGATGGAAAGAAAATAGGCTATTTCATTTATAACTTCTTTGCCACCGGCCCATCAACCTCAAGCCAGGTTTTTAACAATGAAATGGATCAAGCTTTTGATTCATTTAAGTCGGCCGGTATCACTGATCTCATTATTGATTTGCGCTTTAACAGCGGTGGTGATGAGCGGGCAGCCATCAATCTTGCCAGCTTAATTGCAAATGGAGCAGACGACAATTCAGTTTTTACGAAACGCGAGTACAATGCTGTGGTAGAAGATGCCATCATCAAAGAACCATCGTTAGGTGCTGATTTTTTGCTTGCAAAGTTTACAGTAAAAAGTCAGAATGTCGGACAGTTGATTTCAAAGGTCTATGTACTTACCGGTTCTCGAACAGCATCCGCCAGCGAACTGGTGATAAATGGCTTGCGACCTTTTATGGAGGTTAAAATTGTTGGCGATACTACAGTGGGTAAAAACATGGGTTCAATCACCATTACGGATGACAACAATGTGAAGAACCGCTGGGGCATGCAGCCTATTGTGGTAAAGCTTTACAATGGCTTGAATCAATCCGACTATAGCAATGGCTTCATACCGGATATTGCCGACAAGGACAATAACCTGGTACTTTTACCCTTGGGCGATGTAAATGAGAGATTGCTCAATCTTGCGTTGGAAGATATTGTAGGAGGAGTAGTTGGTGGGCGAATTTCTCGCGAAAGCGGTCAGCCCCTCTTATCCCCGGTATTTAATTCCATCGAATTACGCAATAGGCAAAGACAACTAAAGTTGGATTTAACGGGCGAAAATGAACGCCAACTAAAAGCACTCAGAACACGGCTAACCACACCCTAGGTTTTTCTTCAGGTCGCGTTGAGGCAATCCTCCGAAATCAAAAGGGTTATCATTTTCTGATTCCTGAGCAGCCTGTTTTTTTAGGGGAGCAAGGACTGCACCTTTTTCTTTCAACTCCTTTTTCTTGTTTTTGCCCTTTTTCATACTGAAGATTAAACAAAAGCAGATTTCCATTGGCAATATTTTGCCAAAAGCATGAGTCAAATTCAACAACTGACAAGAATCATTGCGTTAGCCTGAATTTGCCCTATTTTTGTTTGAAATTAATCTAAATAAGGTAATGACGAGCGGCAAGCGTAGTGTAGCACAGATGAAACCGGGTGAGGTTGCTGTTATTGCAGAATTAGAAGATGATTTTATTTCCTTAAAACTCATGGAGATGGGTTGCATTCCTGGCGCAACAGTACGGTTTAATTTCAGTGCACCATTGGGCGATCCGATCTGCATCAGCATCTCCGGCTATGAACTCGCATTACGCCTTGAGGAGGCTTCTTCCATTGCAATCCTTAACTGATGCAGGCACAACGACAGCTTAAAATCGCATTAGTGGGGAATCCCAATTCCGGTAAGTCTTCCTTATTCAACATGCTTACCGGGCTCAATCAAAAAACAGGAAATTTTCCAGGCGTTACAGTCGAAAAGCACACGGGCATTTCCCGGTTGCCCGATCAGACTCAGGCACAGTTCATTGATTTGCCGGGCATTTACAGTTTGTATCCACGAAGCCTCGATGAGCAAATCGTTTCTGAAATATTGTTACACCATCGATCCCCCGACTGTCCGGATGTTGTGGTGGTTACGGTTGACGCCACTAATCTGAAGCGAAGCCTTTTGCTGGTAACCCAGATCATTGATTTGGGATTGCCCATGGTGCTCGCGCTCAATATGATGGATCTTGTGGCGAAGTCAGGCATCAGTTACAACTTGATCAGCCTGTCGGAAATGCTGGGGGTTCCAGTGGTACCAATCAATGCCCGAACGGGCACCGGCATTGATCAGCTTAAAACTGTACTGAGTCAATCCATAGCCCCGCCAACCCGCGAGATTTTTACTTTGTTTGATGAAGCAAAGCATGGTGTGAAGGAATTGCGCGAAACATTGGGCACTGACAACGATTACGAAGCCTATCAATTTTTGCAGCAACCCGCTTCATTGAGTTTTCTTTCATCAGATGAGCGATCGTTTATCGATCAGCTTAAAGAGAAACATAAATTCTTTCCAGGAAAATTTCATGGTGCTGAAACGGTTCAGCGCTACGGATTTATTCAAAGCCTTTTGGATGAAGTGACGCTGAAGCCACGTCCCGAAACGCATCAGGGAATATCAACCCGGTTTGACAAAATTATTACGCATCGCATTTGGGGCTATGTCTTGTTCTTTGCGATCCTGTTCCTGGTGTTTCAATCCATTTTTGCGTGGGCTACGGTGCCGATGGATTTTATCGATGGGCTTTTTGCCTCACTGAGTAATTACCTTACCGACACCTTACCGGAAGGACCATTAACCCGCATGTTAGCACAAGGTGTAATACCGGGCTTAGGGGGCATTGCCATATTTATTCCACAAATAGCAATTCTGTTCGCTTTTATTTCCATTCTGGAAGAATCGGGTTACATGGCTCGCGCGGTTTTTCTGATGGATAAAATCATGCGCAAGTTTGGCCTTAACGGGAAAAGCGTGGTACCCTTAATATCGGGTGTTGCCTGTGCCATACCGGCCATTATGGCTACCCGTACGATTGATAACTGGAAGGAGCGAACGATTACCATATTGGTAACTCCGCTGATGAGTTGTTCCGCCCGGTTGCCGGTTTTCACCATACTCATTGCTCTTATTGTTCCCGATAAAATGGTTTGGCATTTCTTTAATCTTCAGGGTCTGGCACTTATGGGAATGTACTTGCTCGGCTTTGCAGCAGCACTGATTTCAGCCTACATCATTAAGTTCTTAATCAAGGTAAATGAGCGAAGTTTTTTGATTATGGAATTGCCAACCTATCGTTGGCCCAAGTGGTCGAATGTGGGG
This sequence comes from Cyclobacteriaceae bacterium, assembly GCA_019638255.1. Classification (GTDB taxonomy): domain Bacteria; phylum Bacteroidota; class Bacteroidia; order Cytophagales; family Cyclobacteriaceae; genus UBA2336. The sequence goes on from JAHBUD010000001.1 coordinate 522,140, forward strand.
TATATGATTGTCGACAAAACCAAGGCTTTTGTATTTGAGGCTGGCAAAATCATTCTTGCCATTGCTGTGATACTCTGGGTCTTGGCCAGTTATGGACCAGGCGATCATATTGAGCGAGCCGAAGAGTATGTGTTGGAAGAAGCCTCACGTGAAGCATTGGCCGAGCATGAACTCGAAGATCGTATTGCTGCCTATAAACTTGAGCACTCGTATGCGGGTATATTAGGTAAATCAATTGAGCCTGTTATTCGTCCGCTGGGCTACGACTGGAAAATTGGTATTGCGTTGGTTACATCATTTGCTGCCCGCGAGGTTTTTGTAGGCACCATGGCCACCATTTATAGTATAGGCAGTGAGGAAGATCAAACCACAATTAAAAGCAGAATGCGTGCAGAGATTAATCCTGACACCGGAGGCCCACGCTATACACCAGCGGTAGGATTTTCGCTTTTGGTTTTTTATACTTTCGCAATGCAGTGCATGAGCACCATTGCGGTTGTGTATCGGGAAACCAAGGGCTGGAAATGGCCGCTTATCCAACTCGTTTACATGACCATACTGGCTTATGTTTCTGCCTTACTTGTATTTCAGGTACTTTCGTAAACTGTAATACAGTAAAATTTAATTTATATTTAGCGGAGAAAGATTTAGGCCTATGACTACGAACTACCAACTGGGGTTGCTTCACCTGATTCACTTATTGATAAGCGCGGATGGTGTTATTGACGAAAACGAGAAAATTGCGCTCCAAAAAATTAAGGAAAGGGAAAATGTCGATCAGGCTATCTTTGAAAAATTTGAACACGACATCGCTACCAAAAAGGAGCGGGAGATTTATAAGCAAGGAATTGATAGCCTGAATGCCTGTACAGACGAGGAGAAGCTCAGGGCATTGGCACTGTTGTATAAAATGTCGGAAGTGGATGGTCGGGTGCATGCCAAAGAAGTTCGCTTGCTGCTCTATTCTATTAAACTTACAGGCATCGAGTTCGAGGATGTTGTGGCTAAAGCCGCGAGCCTGCCTTCGGTATTATTGCTGCTCACATGCTGCGCCTTCTTTTTCTAGTTTCTATAGCGTTAGTGCTGGTATCGTGTAAAAAACGCGAAGCACCGATCAATACATTTGCTGACCCTGTCCTTATCCGGATTGCTGATTTTCAAGACCGAAGACTTACGGATAGTTTAAAGCAATTTCTAAGTCACCCTAATGCAGAATATCGTAAGGCAGCCGTGCTAGCGTTTGGTTCCGTTCAGGATACATTGGCGGTACAGGCGCTGAGTTTACTCCTTGCCGATCCCGATTCATCGGTTCGTATTGCAGCAACTTTTGCCTTGGGACAAACCGGTGGAAGCAATACGTATGAACTGCTTCGTGAACGCAATGAAATTAACTCAGAATTTTTTGAAGCTCTTGGAAAGACAATCCCTAAAGAAAAAATCGACCAACCAATTGATAACCCATGGGGACTGTATCGCCTTGCACTAAGGGGATTGGCTGATTCAAGTCATGTAAATCAAGTGTTGGGATATCTGCGCCCGGAGAGCAATTTAGCATTTCGATTGGGAGCCGCGCATTTCTTTAGCAGGGGACCAGCAGATATCCAGGCGGCAGAGCAGGAACTAGTAAATAGTTTACAATCCGATTCATCCGCATATGTGCGCATGGCCGTGGCGCTGGCGTTGAGAAAAATAAAAACTGATAATACCCGTGAGGCACTGCGTGAAACAGCCCGTAACGATAGGGATTATCGCGTTCGTGTTAACGCTGTACGCGCGTTGCAAGCTTTTCCATTAAATGAAACAGTCACTACGCTTTTCGATGCGCTTTCAGATGCAGAAATAAACGTTTCCATAGCCTCGGCAGAAACGTTGGTGCTGGCAGCGAAACCCGAGCAGTACGCTATGTTGGTTGACAAGGCGCGCGCGGTTTCCCATTGGCGGGTAAAGGCTAATGTTTATGAGGCAGCATTGGCCGCCAATACCAACAAAACATTGATCGAAGAAATTATCAGGCTTGATGTTGAATCGGAAAATGTTTATGCAAAAGCTGCTTTCATTTCTTCATTGAAAAACTCACCGATGGCCTATGCATTTATTGGTGAGCAACTTCTAACCTCAGCTGTTCCGGTTATACAATCAACTGCCGCAAGCACACTCATCAGCATGAACAAGCACAAATTGTTCGATAAATCTATGCGACCTGAATTTTTATCGCTTTACAAAAAGGCACTGGAAGGAAATGATGCGGCAATAATCGGCACAGTAGCAATGGCCTTAATGGATCCAAAACTTGGATACAAGGATGTTATAACTGATTATGGATTTTTATATACCGCAAAGGAGAAGTTAAGCCTTCCGCAAGACAATGAAGCGCTTCAGCCCCTCGAACAGGCTATCGCTTACTTTGAAGGAAAAGACCGGGTGCCTGAAGTTAAGAACGAGTTTAACCATCCCATTGATTGGGAACTGATCAAAAGCATTCCGGACAAACAGCATGCTATTATAAAAACCACAAAAGGCGATATCACCATTCAATTGTTGGTTGACGAAGCACCGGGTTCAGTGTTGAACTTTGTTCAACTGGCTTCGAGTGGCTACTATAATGGAAAATATTTTCATCGTGTGGTGCCGAATTTTGTAATTCAGGGTGGGTGTCATCGAGGCGATGGCTGGGGCAGTGAAGACTATTCTATCCGATCGGAATTTTCAACGCGCAGGTATAAGGAAGGTTCTGTCGGTATGGCTTCGGCCGGAAAAGATACAGAGGGTACGCAATGGTTTATTACCCACTCACCTACACCGCACCTTGACGGACGGTATACCCTATTTGCCGAAGTGGTTTCAGGAATGGAGGTTGTACATCGCATTGAGGTTGGCGATGAAATTTTTTCGGTAGAACTAGTGACAAAATAACCCTTTAACACCCGGTTGCCACACAATTACGATTGGGTTAACTTGCCGAAAATAGTTGCAATTGAAAAAGCCGTTCAATCAGAATTTTACAATCGGCATCCTGGGCGGAGGCCAGTTAGGCCGTATGCTGATCCAGTCTGGTATCGATTATAACCTGAGTTTTTCAGTTCTTGACTCCGATCCGGAAGCCCCGTGTAAGAAGCTATCGGATTTCCATGCAGGCAAACTCACCGACTACGATACGGTGATGAAGTTTGGATCGGCCTGCGACATTATTACTATCGAAATTGAGAACGTTAACACGAAGGCGCTTCACGATCTTGCTCAAACAGGAAAGAAGGTATATCCTCAGCCTGCAGTAATTGAGTTAATTCAGGATAAACGTAAGCAAAAGGAATTTTATCGACAAGCTGATATTCCAACATCTGAATTTATTCTTACCGAAACAAAAGCCGATGTGCAGGAACATTCTGGTTTTTTACCTGCTGTCCATAAGTTGGGCAGAGAAGGTTATGACGGTCGTGGAGTTCAAATTTTAAAAAACCAGAATGATCTTGAGAGAGCCTTTGATGCTCCAGGTGTTTTAGAGCGGTTAATTGATTTTGAAAAGGAGATTTCTGTGATTGTTACCCGCAGTGAGCAAGGTGAAGTTAAGACCTATCCTCCGGTGGAAATGGTTTTTCACCCCGAACATAATCTGGTTGAATACCTTTTCTCCCCGGCTCAAGTCAATGGCAATGTTCAGGATCGGGCTGATACCATTGCGCGACAAGTTGCTGAGGAATTAAAAATAGTTGGAATCTTGGCCGTTGAAATGTTTGTTGCCCGCGATGGGAGTGTTTTGGTGAATGAAATTGCACCACGTCCACATAACAGTGGTCATCAAACAATTGAAGCCAATATAACTTCGCAATACGAACAGCACCTGCGGGCAATTTTAGGATTGCCGCTTGGCGAAACAGATATTGTGATGCCCAGTGCAATGGTTAACCTGTTGGGCGAGCCAGGCTACACTGGCATTGCCCGCTACCAGGGTTTTGAAGAAGTGGTGAAAGTTTCAGGCGTTCATGTTCATTTGTACGGCAAAAGAAATACGAAGCCCTTTCGGAAGATGGGACATGTAACTATTGTTGACCACGACATCACTTCGCTTAAGGAAAAGGCAGATTTTGTAAAACGAACACTAAAAGTAATCGCATGACAAAGGCACAGGTAGGTATCATCATGGGCAGCCAATCGGATTTAAAAATTATGAAAGAAGCTGCTGAAGTTTTGGAAGAACTTGGTGTGCCGTATGAACTCACTGTTGTTTCAGCCCACCGCACTCCGCAACGCATGATGAAGTATGCCTTGGAAGCAAGGAAGAAAGGATTGAAAGCAATCATTGCAGGCGCAGGAGGTGCAGCACATTTACCGGGCATGGTGGCAGCGGTAACTACATTGCCGGTTATTGGCGTTCCCGTTAAATCCTCTAACTCAATTGACGGTTGGGACTCGGTGCTTTCAATTTTACAAATGCCAGCCGGTGTGCCGGTAGCAACAGTTGCATTGAATGGTGCCCGAAATGCCGGAATACTGGCCGCTCAGATTATCAGCTCAGGTGATAAGGCATTGGCAAATCGCCTGGAGAGGTTCAAAAAATCATTACAAACTAAAGTCGAAAAGACTGCACGATCGATCGAAAGGAAGGGATGGCGCGGATCTGAGAATTAATTGCTGGTTGTGCCACAATAATTCATTATTTTCAGAAGCCAATGTAACCTATGAAGCCTCAGGAAAAAGGTTGGTTAAAGGAATACCTTGAATTCAGGAAGAATCTTTTTCAGGATTTAAACCAGGAAAAGAAAGATTCTCATCCGGAACAATCACTTTATCGCATACTGCAACCTACTGGTTTGATGTACGGCCAAACAGTAGGCCATGTTAGCCACCCACAAGCTGATGGGTGGAATGAAAAGGATAAAATGAAAATTTTATTGGCAGAGAGTTTAATCAGCAGCTCGCTGCTCTTTTATAATAAGCCGGTTAACTCAGCGGAAGATGTAACAGATGTTTTTATTAAGTCGCTGGAAAGCATCGGAAATTTTTACAACAATATTTTCCCCGAGCTTGCAACGCCTACAAAAACACTATTTGGTCGCAAGCGTTCATCATTGGAGCTGGCAGAGCGCATTCTGGAAAAGAGAATTGAACGCGCAACCTCATTTAAGGGGAACTTCTGGATGAGCTTTTTTCATAACAGCCTGTTGTTTCTTGATGTTTTTATTTTCGGACAGTGGATTCATACCAATGCCGATCGGATTGTGTCTGATTTTTTCAGGTATGAGCGGGAAGAGTTACGATTTTCAATTGTAAAAGTAATTGCTGCCGCTGCGCATTCTGATCAGGTAATCAATTATGAAGAAGCCAGATTGTTGGAGTATTTTATTCAAGGAACTGACCTTTCACCGGAAAAGCGAAAAGAAGCAATTGTAATTTTTGATAAGGGAATCAGTTTGGATGATATTAACCTGCCCTCAGAGAATTCATGGATATTGAAGAAATTTTTTTTAGAGATAGCTATTTTAACCACCTGGGCCGACCGCAAAGTTGAACAAGCTGAGCAGGACTTCTTAAGGCAGTTTTGCACGTACCTTGACTTTACCGAGGAGGATCTGGAGAACAGTATGATTGCGGTTGAGGGTTTTGTATTAGAGCATTGGCAGCAACTGGAGTATCTACAGGATAAACAAGATTATCAGCAGGTAAGTGATCATTTTGTTAAGCGGGTTGCAAAAGTTGCCGAGCGAAATAAGGGAAGGCTCTTGAAGGAAATGCAGGATAGCAAGACCATGATGCAATTGCTTAATAAGGCTCGCTCGCAAGAACTCGAACCAGAAGAAGCGGAGCAGGTTCGTCAAGAGTTAATGTTGGTATTGAAAACCATTCCAACATTTGTCATAATTTCCTTGCCGCAGCGATTTCTAACACTTCCGATTCTGATGAAAATATTACCGCGCGATTTGTTTACAGAAAATCAGCATTAGTCCTCTTCGAGACTCTCCGCTTTGCGAGGGATAACCACTGAAAAAATTACGGACAAGATGAGGGTAGCGATAATGACGGTAAACGAGAGGTAGACGTTAACTTTAACATCTACAATCTCAAGCAGCATTTTTGCTCCGATAAAAAACAGAATGATGGAAAGCCCTTTTTGCAAGAGGTAAAAGCGGTCGATGATGCCGGCTAGCAAAAAGAACATGGCGCGAAGTCCGAGTACTGCAAAAATATTTGAAGTGTAAATCAGGAACTCGTTAGTAGTAATAGCGAAGGCGGCCGGAATCGAATCTACTGCAAAAATCAAATCGGTAGTTTCAATCAATACAATTACCAGAAACAATGGTGTAAAGAATAACTTACCGTTTTCAAAAAAGGCAAACTGCCCGTTGCGATCATCCAGCGAGATGGGCAAGTAGCGTTTACAAAATCTAAGAATCGGGTTTTTCTCAGGTTCAATTTTTTCATCACCATCCTCGAAGTAAATTCGGATACCGGAGTAGATCAAGAATACTCCGAAGATGTAGAGTATCCAATGAAACTTGTGAATAAAGTAGGCACCCACAAAAATGAATACCGCACGAAATATAATTGCGCCTAATATGCCCCAGAAAAGTATTTTATGATAATAGGTTTCGTCTACCTTGAAGTATTTGAGGATAAGCAGTATGACAAAAATATTGTCGATGGATAGCGCTTTTTCTGTTAAGTAGGCAGAAAAGTAAAGTAGGCCGGCATCTGTTCCACTAATGATAGTTTCTTCCCCTTTCTCCAGGGTGACGTAGGGTCCGGCAAAGTAGATCAGTAAACCAAAAGCCGTTGAAACAGCTACCCAGAAAACTGACTGCCATAAGGCGGATTTCGTGGTTATTTTATGCGCCTCCTTGTTGAAAATACCAAGATCAATGATCAGGAAGAGAACAATGACTAAACCGAACAAGCCAAAAAGCAACAGCTCGTTATCATTGCCATCGAAAAGGTCAATCAAAAGTAATGTAAGCGGGTTTTGCAAGTGTGCGTCAAGTCTAACTCTTTGAGAGACCTAACCACCTCATTATCAGCAGAAAAGAGTCCTTCAAAGATTTCAAAAGTACAACTATTTTTCAAACTCAAAAAAATGTAAAAGGCATTTGTGCAGGTTTAATTTCAAGATCACACTTTTTCACTACAACTAGCACACACACCCTGTATGAGCAGGTTAAGCTCAGCGGCCTTGTAGCCTTTTGGTAGTTTAACGGGGGGAACATCAATATTCAGGCAACTGGTTTGGCCACAGCGGCTGCATTTAAAATGAACATGATCGTGGTGGTGGCCAGTAATCGTGCAGGCTTCAGAGCACAACGCATACTTAAGGCTTCCTTCGTCATCGAGCACTTTATGAATAAGCCCTTTATCCAAGAAAGTTTTGAGTGTACGGTATACGGTTACCCTGTCAAAATGTGCAGGCATACCTTTTTCGATATCGGCATGAGCCAGTGCATAATTCTTTATCAGAAAAATATTCAGTATAGCCTTTCGGCTGGGGGTTGAGCGCAGTTTAAATTCTTTCAGAAGTTGCAGGGTGCCGTTCATTGCTCGTGTAGCTGCATTTTAAGCAAGTTACTATACAATCCATTATTAAGCTGTGTAAGTTCCCCATGTGATCCCATTTCTGCAAGCTGCCCTTGGTTAATCACGAATATCCGGTCAACCTTTTTGATGGTACTTAGCCGGTGGGCTATAATGATCGAGGTTCGCCCTTCCATCAGCTTCTCCAAAGCCTGCTGCACCTGGTACTCTGAGTGTGAGTCAAGTGAACTGGTGGCCTCATCCAAAATCAGAATGGCCGGATCTTTTAATATGGCACGGGCAATGGCTATGCGCTGACGTTGCCCACCTGAAAGTTTTACGCCCCGCTCACCCACCAGGGTATCCAATTTTTCAGGGAAGCGGTCAATGAACTCAATAGCGTTTGCTTTTTGAGCAGCCTCGACAATTTCTTCCTCGGTTGCAGCGGGGTTTCCGTAGGAGATGTTTTCGCGGATCGTTCCTCCAAATAGAATTACCTCTTGCGGAACAATCCCGATATTCTTACGATAGTCAGTTAAACTGAATGACTGAATGTTAACGCCATCCGCAGCAATGGTACCTGTATTTATCTGGTAAAAGCGAAGCAATAAGTTAATAATAGTCGATTTACCCGAGCCGCTCTGCCCAACAAGTGCAATCTTTTCTCCAGCTTGGATGCTGAAGTTCAAATCCTTCAACACTTCGAACTCAGGGCGACCGGGATAAGCAAAGCTTACATGATTGAATGCGATGTCGCCTTTGATTTTAGGCGATGCTGAAGCAGGTAGTTCAGCTTCATCCTCCTGATCAAGTATTTCAAGTATGCGCTCAGAAGCACCAATTGAACGTTGAAGTTGAGTATAAATATCCCCTAGTCCTGCAATTGATCCGCCAATAAAAGATGTGTAAATAATGAATGAGAATAATTCGCCAACAGACAGTTGGTTGCTCTGCACAAGCAGTGCCCCATACCAACCCACAGCAACAATCCCACCGAACAACGCGAAGATCACAAATGATACAAACAGTCCACGGTAGCGTGCAGCCTGAATAGCCAACTTAACCACTTCGGTTAATGACCGTTTGAATCGCAAAAGTTCAAAGGCTTCGTTGGTAAAAGCTTTAACAACATGAATGGATTGAAGCGATTCCTCTACTACAACGTTTGACTCTGCTAATCTATCCTGTGTCTTTTTCGAAAGATTCCTGATGTAGCGACCGAACACCAGCGCCAGAATCACCAGCACAGGAAAAGTGAACAACATGAAAATGGTAAGTTGAGGTGCCAGGAAAAATATAATGCCAACACCAATCAGTAACGTTAGGCTTTGTCGCAACAGTTCGGCAAGCGTAACAGTAAAGGTATCTTGCAATGTGCCCACATCGGATGTAATGCGGCTCATTAATTCACCTACCCTACGGGTATCAAAGAATGCAATGGGGAGCCAGATTATTTTTTGAAAAATACCCTGACGCAAATCGGCAAGTGTGCGCTCGCTGGTGACAGAAAAGGCATAGACGCGCATGAATGAGAAGAACCCTTGAATCAGTAAAATTACCATCAGGGCAATGGCCACCTGATTGATGGTAGTAAAGTAGGGAACAGTTTTCCCGGAAGCCAGGTCAAGCAACTGCCCGGCTAAATAGGGAAAAGACAATACTGTACCACTTGACAGGGCAAGGCAAACCAAGCCGACAATGAAGAGTCCTTTATGGGGCAGCATGAACCGGAAAATTCCGATTAACTTTTTAAGCGAAGCCTTGTTGATTTTTCTTTTGTCTTCTACCTGAAGTGGTTCAGCGAACGTTCTTTTGGCCATGATTAATTAATATAGTACGGAGCCTTTAATGATAAAATGAACGGAGTCTCCTAAAAACAGCTTTTGCCCTCCTTCAATAGTGTAGGTTGTCAGAATGTTTTTATTGTATAGATCGGTGAATTCCATGGTTAATGTCCGACTGCTGGTCATGAGCGAGTTCTCCTGGAAATACAGCGCTTCAATCTTCCGGAGTTTTGAAGGAACATCCTGATAGTATTTTTCAACGTACCGGATAGGCAAGGGGCTCCTAGCAGTGAGCCTGTATATTTTCAGATTACTGTTGGCATCTGGTAGGCCATCGGCCAAATCATAATTGCCCCGGTTTATGGGTCTGTTTATTAAGCCAATCTCTTTGAAGATGTCCAACTCCAGGGCCCATGCGGCACTGTCTTTTGGAGTAAAAACACTGTCTTGTTCAACGCCATTCAAAATAGCTTCTTTTCGTATGGAAGCGCGCTGTTCAATCAAGTATCCGATCTGTTGTTGAATCAGACTATCGATATTGACATAGAGGGTACCCTTCTCTTGCTTTTGTGTACAAGCAAAAGCCATAAACGCGATTAGGATCAGATACAGTATAGTATTAAATCGCATCAGACTAAATTTCAACAAGCACATTGCCTGTCATTTGATCAGGAATGGGCAGCCCCATCAACGTAAGGATAGTGGGCGCCAGGTCACCTAATTTACCATCCTTTAAAGTGCCCGTGTATGCGTTTGAAACAACAATGCACGGTACAAGATTAGTGGTGTGTGCTGTATTCGGTGTTCCGTCATCGTTAATCATGCAATCGGCATTGCCGTGGTCGGCTATAATAATGGTGATGTAGTCGTTTTTCAATGCGGCCTGAGTAACCTTTTCGGCACAGGCATCAACCGTTTCACACGCTTTAACCGCAGCTTCGAAAACACCGGTATGACCCACCATATCCGGATTAGCAAAGTTCAAACAAACAAAATCAGCTTCTTGCTTTTCAAGTTCAACGATGATTTTATCCTTGATGTCATTTGCACTCATTTCAGGTTGAAGGTCGTATGTAGCCACTTTAGGCGATGGACAAAGAATACGTGTCTCCCCTTCAAACGTTTCCTCCCTCCCACCGGAAAAGAAGAACGTAACGTGAGGATATTTTTCTGTTTCTGCAATTCGTATTTGTTTTTTGCTGGCTCTCGAAACCACTTCACCCAACGTGTTTTCAAGATTATCTTTATCGAAAATCACCTTTACATTTTGAAACGAGTCATCATAGTTAGTAAGCGTGGTGTAGTGCAGTAAGAGCTTCTTCATGTTGAACTCAGGAAAATCCTGCTGCGTAAGTACCTGCGTTATTTCCCTTCCACGATCTGTTCTGAAGTTAAAGCACAAAACAGTATCGCCTTCTTTTATGGTTGCCACTGGATTGCCGTTTTCGGTAACAACAATCGGCTTAATGAATTCATCGGTCACACCATCATTATAGGATTGCTCTACTGCACGTAATACATCATCAGTTCCAACACCTTGTCCATTAACCATTAAGTCGTAAGCCAGCTTAACCCGCTCCCAGCGTTTGTCGCGATCCATCGCGTAGTATCGGCCGATTACACTTGCAATTTTACCGGTAGTTTTACGGATGTGTTGCTGAAGATCATACAGGTATTGGTAACCGCCTTTTGGATCAGTGTCTCTCCCGTCCATAAAGGCATGGATATAAACATTCCTAATGCCTTGAGAAGCTGCAATGCTGCAGATTGCTTTCAGATGCTCGATATGTGAATGAACACCACCATCCGAAACCAACCCGATAAGGTGCAAGGGTTTGTTCTGTTGCTTTACATAATCAAAAATTTCCAGTAAAGCGGGTTGATTGTCCAGCTCATGGTCATCGATTGCTTTATTAATACGAACCAGATCCTGATACACAACCCGGCCCGCCCCGATGTTCATGTGCCCCACTTCGGAGTTGCCCATTTGGCCGGACGGCAATCCTACTGCCAATCCGGATGCCTCCAGTCGGCTGTTCGGATAGCGACCATAAAGCGAGTCAACAAAAGGTGTATTTGCTTTATCGATTGCCGATACATTTTTGTTTGTTGCAATACCCCATCCATCCAGGATCATCAACAGCACTTTTCGATTCATATACAATAAAATTAGTGTGCAAATATATCATTGAATCAGGCATTTTGTGGGGTTACTTTTAGGTTGAGCAGGCATGTATGAAAACGCCAGTGAATTCGTTTGAGAATAGGCATTATGGCATAATTTTGGGTTAGATTTGCTTCTATGAGGACGATTTTAAGGGCCGGACTGTTCATTTGGTTGATCTCAACCGTGCAGGTTTATGCACAGGGGGCCAATGTTGTGGAGCAGATTAAGGAGACCTTAAAGGCTGGTAGTGCCAAGGAATTGGCCAAGTACCTTAGTTCCTCGGTTGATGTTACCATTGATGGCAAGCCCGAAACGTACAGCAAGGCACAAGCAGAATTTGTTTTACGCGACTTCTTTAAAGCCAATTCCCCATCTGGGTTTGATATCATTCACCAAGGGCAATCCAAGGGCGGCCAGCTATTTGCTATTGGAGACTATAAAAGTGGAGTGAGTACTTTCAGGGTTTGGATGAAAATAAAGGTAGCCGGAAACCAATCCCTGATTCAGGAAATATCTTTTGTAAAAAAAGAGTAATAGGATTTTTTTAATAACGCAGGTTTGCCGGGCTCCTCTATTTTTGCAGCGTGAAACCTATTTACATAACCGATAATTTTCTTCAATCCTTTATAGAAACCTCACTTCGCGAAGATTTGGGCGAAGGAGATCATTCAACACTGGCCTCAATTCCCGAAGCTGAAATGGGCCAGGCCAAACTCTTAGTAAAGGACAAGGGCATTATTGCAGGGGTTGATCTCGCGATCGAAATATTCAAGCAATTTGATCGTAGCCTCAAGGTGGAGGTTAGCCTTCAGGATGGGGTTTCAGCAGTTGAGGGAGATATTGCCTTTGTTGTAACGGGTAGCATTCGGTCTATTCTGGCAACGGAGCGTTTAGTACTGAATTGCATGCAGCGCATGAGTGGTATAGCGACCCGCACAAATCAGCTGGTGAAGCTGGTTGAAGGCACAGGTGTGCAATTGCTGGATACACGCAAGACAACGCCAAACTTCAGGTTGATCGAAAAATGGGCAGTATTGATTGGCGGAGGCCAGAACCACCGGCTCGGTTTATACGATATGATCATGCTAAAGGATAATCATATCGATAAAGCCGGAGACATTGAACAAGCGATCAACCGAACAAAAGAGTATCTTCGCACCACAAAAAAAAATCTGAAGATTGAAGTTGAGACACGATCAATCGCAGAAGTGAATGAAGTATTGAAAGCGGGTGGGGTTGATGTAATTATGCTGGATAATATGACGGTACCGATGATGAAGGAAGCCGTTAAGGTGATCGCTGGAAGTTGTAAAACAGAAGCAAGCGGGGGGATAACTGAAAAAACAATCCGTGAAGTAGCGGAATGTGGCGTAGATTATATTTCCGTAGGCATGCTGACACATTCTGTACGAAGCCTTGATCTGAGTTTAAAAGTATTTTAGATAGAATTTAAATTAAGTGCTTAGTTGCAAGTGTTATGATTGTTAAAACAAAGAATTACAAACTTGATAAGAAGACGTACATCCGTTTGGCGTTGAAAAATATCTTAAAACAGCAAGGATGGATTGCCGGTTTGGCCGCAATTGGTATTTGCTTGCTTTACTTCTGGGTTCCCAGCATATGGTGGTTCATTGGCGCTGCAATCGGGCTCGGACTTTTTTTACTTTTTTGGTGGATACAGTTTTTTGGTGTTACCCAATTGGAGCAGGGGAAAATGTTATTTGAGAAATTCTCCTATGAAATCAGCAGCCAGCAAATACTAATGAAGATCAACCCCCGCGAGGGCATGCCCATGAAATGGGATCAGATCAAAAAAGCATCGATAGAAAAGGATTATTTTGTGCTTTTTGTCAACAAGGCTCAAATGATTTATTTACCGTTTAAAATTTTTAATACAGAGAATGAGCGGAAATTTCTCGCAAGTATTCTGCGCACTAAGGGGCTTGTTAAATAATTCATGAGCAGAATGGCCACAATCAGGTCATGAAGAAGGGGATCACACCAGAAGAGGCCAGGCAAAAAATACTACGCTATTGTGCCTATCAGGAGCGCTCGCATCAGGAGGTAAAAAACAAACTGTACGAGTATGGTTTGTTTACAAACGATGTTAATGAGCTAATAGCGTATCTCATAACAGAAGGATTTTTAAATGAAGAACGTTTCGCGCGGATGTTTGCTGGGGGCAAATTCCGGATGAAAAGTTGGGGCCGGTTAAAGATAACCCGGGCGTTGGAGGCAAAAGGGGTGAGCAAAAATTGCATCAGGTTAGGCCTATCGGAAATAAGCGATGAAGGTTACAGTGAAGCACTTATCCGGATTCTTGAAAAGAAAAATGACCAGGCATTAGAAGAGAACCTTTTTGTTAGAAGGGATAGACTGGCCCGATACGCTATCCAAAAGGGTTACGAGCCTGATTTAGTTTGGGGAGCGCTAAAGCAGCTTCTTCCCGACTAAAAACATTAATAGTTGCTTCCTCAGTAGCGTTTTGCCAAAATCTTTGCTTTATCTTTATAGGATTTCAATTACCATAATGAACCCTAAAACAACCTGCTGTGATATCTTAACACAGCTAACGGATTTAGTTAACCAATTGTCCGACCAGGAATACACTAAGCCCATCGAATCATTAAGCCAGGCATCAATCGGTCAACACATTCGGCATACTATTGAGTTTTTTGTTTGCTTTGAACAGGGCTTCCACACTGGCATAATCAACTACGACAGCAGAAAGCACGATAAACTAATCGAGACGGATCGGTTTATTGCTCTAGCTGTTCTTGATCGCGTGCGCGCTTTTGTTACAAACATTAACGAGAACAAGCAGCTTAATCTTAACGTGAGTTATAGTTTGGATGATTCGGATTCTGTAACGGTTGAGACAAACTATTTTCGTGAGTTAGTTTATAATATCGAGCACGCGGTGCATCATATGGCTATTCTAAAAATTGGCGTTCGGGAGATGTCGCCTCATCTTAACCTTCCGGATACTTTTGGTATAGCATCATCAACGGTACGGTATCAGCAGAGCACCTTCACATCTATACAGGAATAGCTGCGCGTGCATCTGACAAAAAAAATCCTTAGAAGTAACTTTTTCATCCGATTAAGGAGCTGGGAATATTGGCCTTTTGAAATTGTTCAATTCCCCCTGATGCTTTATTGGCTTTGGTTATCCCTAAAAGCGCGTTCACTTTTATTTTTCTCTGCTTCAAATCCGCGTATAACACTTGGAGGGATGTTGGGTGAATCAAAGTATGAAGTGTTGATGCAACTACCGGAGCGGGTACGGCCGCGAACTATTCGTATTAGTCCACCGGCTACCGTGGATGAAGTAATTAACGAAATGGCCAACGCAGGTTTAAATTTTCCTGTAATCTTCAAGCCCGATATCGGAGAGCGCGGTTTTTTGGTCAAAAGAATTTTTACCACAGTGGATATTGAAAACTATCTGATGAAGATCAATGGCAATTTTCTTATTCAGGAACTGGTTGACCTTCCGTGTGAGTGTGGTGTATTTTATGTCAGGTTTCCGGTTGATAGTAATGGAATCGTTACCTCAATTGTACTAAAGGAAATGCTTCATGCAGTTGGCGATGGCAAGTCAACGGTAAGAGAAATCATACATGAAAACGATCGTGCGAAGTTGCAATGGAGCATTTTGAAAGAAAGCCTTAAAGACAAACTAGATCTGGTTTTAAAGCCGGGGGAGCGCCTTGAATTGAATGCAATTGGAAACCACTGTTTAGGCACGAAATTCCTGAACGGGAATAGTCTACTGGCAAGCGAAGTGTCAGCTAGTTTCGATTTGATCAGTAAGCAAATGGGCGATTTTTATTTTGGCCGCTTCGATTTGCGATGCAATGCACCTGAGGATTTACGAACAGGAACAGTAAAAATTCTTGAAGTGAATGGATGCGGAGCTGAGCCTGCGCACATTTATCACCCGGGCTATTCCTTGTTCAACGCCTACAAAGTTCTGTTTACATACTGGAAAGCATTGTACAAGATTAGCATGCAAAATCATAGAAACGGAGTGCCGTTTTTGGCTCTTCGCGATGGCCGTAGAATTTACAAGGAATACAGGCGAGCCATGCAACCAAAACAAGGAACATTATAAAAATTAAAAACCCCGGTAGAATTTACCAGGGTTTTAATCAAGCTATTGTATAGCAAATTATTTCTTTGGAGCAGCGGCTTGCGGAGTGATGCCCAATTTTTTGAGAACCAAATCTGAAACATCAGACTGATCGTCAGCATAAAGTACCACATCCAGGCCACTGATCTGATTAGTCAGAATCATAGTGAAACCATTTGCTTTGGCAACCTCTTCAATGGCTTTCCCTACTTTAGTAAACACGGGCTCCATTAATTGTACTTGCTTGCGTTGAAGGTTTTCCTGAGAATCTTGTTCAAGTTTTTGAATGTTCTCTTGAATCTGGCGCAATTCCCGTTCGGTATTTTGCTTTACAGCATCGGGAACAGTGGCACCATATTGCTGAAATTCCTGTAGTTTCTTTTGAAACTCGGCCACTTTACCATCGTATTGTTTTTTCAATTGCGTTTGAAGCGCTTGAAGCTCGGCTTCAATGGCTTTTGATTCAGGCATTTGACTGAAAATGTACTCCGCATCAGCAAACCCGATTTTGGTTGCGGTTTGTGCGTTTACAAATAGAGTTGTTAAACCAAAGGCCAACAGAAGAATAGTTTTTTTCATTACAGTATTGTTTATCAGTTGTTTTAATTTTTAATCTTATCGTTAGGATCACCCAACCCTAACTCATCAAGAACAAAGTCAGTGTAGTCAAAGCGAGGGTCTGTATAAATCATTACCAGTTCCCCGGCTTTATCGAATACAATGGCCAGGTTGTTTTGCTTGGCCATCTTTTCTACCGCATCCCAAACCTTGTCTTGCACGGGTTTTATCAATTCTTGTTTTTTCAGAAAGAACAGTCCATCGAATCCGAAAACCTTGTTTTGGTATTCTTTCAGTTCTGATTCTTTTTTCTTAATCAACTCCATTCGTTCTTTTCGCATTTCTTCTGTGAGCAATACCTGCTCAGCCTGAAGTGTGCTATACATGGCCTCAACGTTTTTAGCCATGGTTTGAATTTCTTTAGTCCACAGTTCCGATAATCGGTTTATCTCGTCCTGTGCCTTTTTATACTCCGGCATTTTGTTCAGGATAAAATCAGTATCGATGTATCCGAACCTTTGAGCGTGGACAAAATTCAGGCCGAAAATGAGAAAAAAAAATGTAAGTAGGTAAAACCGCATTTTTTTAACGGATTTGTTGACCAATGGTAAACTGGAACTTGGCACCACTTACAGGATTACGACTGCCCAACGGAACAGGATCAAAGCCATAACCCCAGTTAAGACCTATCAATCCAAAGGCAGGCATAAAGATACGGGCGCCAAAACCCGCAGTTTTATACATACTAAACGGATTAAAGTCCTCATAATTATTCCAGTTATTACCGGCTTCAGCAAACATAAAGCCGTAAATAGTGGCTGCGCTTCCAGTTGTTACCGGATAACGAAGTTCCAAGCCGAACTTATCGTAAACTATACCCCCCCGGATATTGTTGGTTGAGGGTTGGTTGGGGAAAGGAGGTGTTATCACATTATCATCATAGCCCCTAAGCGCAATGATATCCTGGCCCAGAACGAACGCTCCAAAGCCACCAGCAAGCCCAGCTCCACCCATAAAAAAGCGCTCGAATGGTGTGTAATCAGTTCTTTGACTATACCGACCTATAAAACCGAAATGTGCTTTGGCCTCAAGCACAAGTTTATTATTACGATCTAAGGGTATATAATACTTTGCATCGAACATCCATTTATGATACTCCACCCATTTATTTAACTCCTGTGGGGTGGCGGTTTCATAGTTAAGGCTACTCCATTGCGAAAATGGAGGTGTGAAGGTTGCACTTAATGATATTTCTGATCCCTGGGAAGGGTACATGGGATTGTCTACGCTTCTGCGGGCAATCGTTGTATTAAACGTTAAGCTGTTTGATATACAATCCGGACATCCAGGAATATAATTAGGCGCATTTATTAGCGTATAAACAGAATATGAAAGAGAATTGGTAAGCGTAAAGTAATTGTCAGGCCACTCCAAAACTTTTCCAATGCCGATTGATATGTTATCTACTTTCAGGGTTGAGTTGAGATCGAAGAAGTTTGTAGCATTTTGGCCCGCAAAACGTGATATTGACTTGTTGGCACTTACTGAAAGTGACTGAGGTTTGCGCCCGCCCAGCCAGGGTTCAGTAAATGAAATGCTATAATTCTGGAAATTTCTTCCGTTAGCTTGAATCCGAAGCGACAATCGTTGACCATCTCCTACGGGCAATGGTCTCCATTTACTAGGGTGGGGTATGTTTCGCAACGAAAAATTATTGAAGGTTAATCCCACGGTGCCAACAAAACCAAAAGCTCCGCCCCATCCACCTGAAAGTTCAATCTGGTCGTTCGATTGTTCTTCTAAAGTCCACTCAATATCAACAGTAGCATTGGCCATGTTTGGTTCCATTTTCTGCCCGATAGTTTGTGGATTAAAATAACCGAGTTGACCAAGCTTTTGTTGGGTACGGATAATGTCTGATCGTCTGAATTTTTGACCCGGTACCGTAGAGAGCTCTCTTCGGATAACATGGTCGCTGGTTCGGTCGTTGCCTGATATGGTTACTTCATTTATGGTGGCCTGTTCGCCCTCTCGGATACGCATTTCAACATCGATGGAGTCTCCAACCACTGCCACCTCTACATCATTGATTTGGAAGAACAGGTATCCATCATCCATATACAATCCACTAATATCCGGCCCTTTCGGATTAAAGGATAGCTTTCGCTCAATCATTTCCCTGTTGTATACATCTCCCTTTTTGATGCCCAGAATGGCATTCAAAGTTTTATCGCTATGAATGTAATTGCCCGTCCAGATGATATTTCGGAAATAATACTTCGGCCCCTCATCAACAGCCAAATGAATGTTGATAGCCTTCATGTTATGGTTGATAATTGTGTCGATAACAATTTCGGCATCGCGGTACCCTTTCGAGTTGTAATAATCAATAATGGTTTTCTTATCGTTATCAAATTCTGACTGAATGAATTTTGAACCCTTGAAGACGTTAAGCTTAACATTGTCTGCAAAAAAATCCTTGAACTCATCCCAACTAACCGGATAGGTTGAAGAGAAGAAATCTTTCATTTTACCGGGCTTGTAATCCATCAATTTGCTGATCAGGGTTCGATGAAGATAGAACCTAGGATGTTCAGCGGTTTTCTTCATTTTAGATTTCAACTTCCCATCGGTAATGGCTTCATTCCCATCAATTGTAATCTTGTTGATTTTAACCTTGGAATGTGTGTTGATTCCTATGCGCAACCGTATTCCATCTGTTGCGAAGGTGTCACGCTCCTGAACAATTTTAACTTCAGTATTCAGAAACCCTTTCTTCACGAAAAACTTCTTTACCGCTATCTCCGTATTACGCAGCATGGCGTCATTAACAATTTTACCGCGAATAAGCGTGAGTTCTTCTTTCAGAGAAGACTCCTGAGATTTATTGATGCCAGTAAAATAAAAGTTAGTAAGACGTGGGCGTTCAGACAGGTTAATTTCAAGCCACACATTATCTCCTTCAATTCTCTGCACGCCAATTGAAACATCTCCAATCAATCCATGATTCCACAGTTTTCGAATGGCACCTGAAATGGCATCGCCTGGAATTTTTATTTTATCGCCAACTCGTAGTCCTGTAAGGGAGATCATGGCATTTTTGTCGAGAATATTAAGACCGGTAACCTCAATTCCGGCAATGTAGTACTCGGCAGGGTTTGCATAATTTAAATTATCAGTTGCAGCCCGTTCACTGCGTCCTCTGCGAAACTGCGCTACGCTGTCAAACCCCACAAAGAGTAAAAGAAAAATCAGTAAGATTGCTCTCATTCAACTAACTGGATTCAATTGTTCACTCGTTTTACCAAACCTGCGCTCACGTTGTTGATATGACCAGATTGCTTCGTATAAATTCTCTTTTCTGAAATCAGGCCAAAGGGTTGGTGTTATATATAACTCGGTGTAAGCAATTTGCCACAACAGGAAATTACTGATTCGCATCTCCCCGCTGGTACGAATCAATAACTCAGGATCGGGAATCCCAGCTGTTTGCAGGTAGTTTTCGATGCTATTTTCAGTGATTGCAGAGGAGGTTATAATTCCCTTTTCTACATCTTCGGCAAGGGCTTTAACGGCCTGTGTTATTTCCCAGCGACCACTATAACTTAGGGCAAGAATTAGAGTAAGTCCGGTGTTATCCTTGGTCATGTCCACGGCCCAGTTCAGGTTTTTTTGGCAAGCCTCCGGAAGATGAGATGTTTCACCTATGGTAATTAGTTTTACGCGGTTCTCCGTCAATGTGTTAATTTCTTCTTTCAGGGTATTCACCAGCAATTCCATTAATCCATCAACCTCATCTTTAGGCCGGGCCCAATTCTCTGTTGAAAAGGCGTATAATGTTAAAAATTCAATTCCCAGCTCTCCACAGCCCTCCGTTACATCGCGCACAGCCTTAACGGCATTTCTATGCCCGAATATGCGCAGGGCACCTTTTTTCTTTGCCCAACGTCCGTTGCCGTCCATGATCACAGCAATATGTCGAGGCAGTCGGGTAGGGTCAATATGTTCTTTAAAAGAAGCCACAGGGGGTCAAAATTAGGTTATTTTAAACAACTTTCACCAATAATAACCAGTGGTTTAAGGGGGCTATTTATACGGGTTTTTAGGGCAGGGTATGTCGTAAAAAGTCCTTGTGAGGGTAACCCCAACAAAAAAATAGTTATCAAAATCATTTGGATTGCCATACTGGAAGTTTTTCTGCAGCGGATCGCCACCAGATATATTATCCAGGTAATCAAAAAAAGTTTTGCGTATCCCTACTTCAAAGGCTACATAGAATTTTGGATTAACAATGTATTTAAACCCACCGCCAAAAGGAATTGTACCTTGCACATTGCTGTATTCTTCAGGCTTTACATCATACCCTGAAATTCCAAACAACCCCAACCCTGCAAAAATGTAAGGGGTATACCGCATGGGTGCTTTTACATCGCGCCAGTTCAAAAAATGATACTCAAAACCTATGCTGGTTTCAAGCAAAAAAGTATTGAAGGATGCATTCCGTGCAGCAGCAAAAGCATCGATTGGAACTTCAGTTGCACGAACCTGCCCTGCGGTTATGGTTGCCCTAAAACTAACAACATTACTTAGGTTAGATCGGTAATGAATCGTTCCGGCCAAGCTCGAATTTTTAATATTATAAGTTCTAACCAGGTCTCCTGTGTAATTGAATGTCCCCAAGCCAAAACCTACCTCAGAGCGTTGAGCATTGACAACCGAAGTGAACTGAAGTAGTGTGATTAAAACAAGAAGTGAGCGGAACACCGTCATCTGAACTTCGCCCTGTGGAATGATTTACCAATAATATACGTCAATCGCACAGTCGTAACCATAAAAATATCCCTGTCACCTGGCCGGCCCCGCATGTTGGTGGTGCCGTCTGTATTTACATGGCCGAATCCGTTAACTGTAGTAAAGCCTGTATAACCTGAGTACCGGTTCGCAACAATCTCCTCTATTCGGGCATTCACAGGGGATACCTCGTTTGAGCGATATGACATGGCTTTAGCCTTTTCACTGGCCAACATATTTAAGTCAACATAGTCAGTACTAACATCATCCAGGTAGTCGGTAAATGTATACCGAAAGCCCAATTCTGCTGAAAGGTCCATAACCTCGTTTATTCTGAAACGTGCGCCAATGCCAAATGGTATAGCGAACTGAATTAAACTGTAAGATTTTCCTTCTGTCGCTAACGGTTTAAGGTCTACCCATTGCCCGGCATCACTGAATGGATTGCCCAACAGATCAGTTTGTGGTACCTGAGCCTGAGGATTGTGATGGAAGACGGCTACACCAGCATATAGATAGGGCGTCCAAGGCACACGGCTAATGTAGGTGGCCTGGTTTTCAAAGAGGTCGACCTGACCAACAACGGAGAGCTCCTTTATTCTGTTTCTGAAGGATAAATTTCTGACGTACCGAAAGGCTCCGTTGTCGAAATCATTTGGATCGGCAGATTCAAAGTCAGAGCCACGAATACCACCGTACATAAACCCACCAGTTAATTGATAGCGTGGGCCAAACCTATGCGTAAACGATACGCCCAAGGCGGGCCGAGTATATGAAATATCAGTACTGAATTTTTTTGGTGTTGGTGCAAGGTCACCGAAATAATTCAATGAATTTAACGAAACCCCAAGGGCACTGTATACTTTATCTTTTCCAAACCCGGATTTCTTGCCCCGGTAGCTGGCTATTCGCTTGTTGTTTTTTTTGATGTTCCGCCTGTTCATTTGGCCATTGGCTTCATGGGCTGAAAAGGTGATAAACAGTGCGGCCAGAACTAAATAAGCCAACTTTTTCATTGCGGATAAGTATTTATGAATCAGTGAACTACAAATGTAAGCAAAAATTTAATTTCTGATGTCTAATCCCCAGTTAAGCTTTTGCCGCAAAGTCTTAAAATACGTTTGATCATCAAGTTTAATCAGGTGTGCCTTGAAGGACTCCTTTTTAAGCTTCAATTTAACCGATTTATCTACGATGGCCGTGCGTGAATCAAGAGACACCAAAAAATTCTTGCTTCTACCCTCTACTTCAAATGTTATTTCAGAGTAATCCGGAATAACAATGGGTCGAACAGTAAGATTATGAGCGCTAACAGGTGTAAGTATAAAGGTTCCTGATCGAGGAATTACAAGTGGTCCCCCGCAACTCAATGAATAACCCGTGGAGCCTGTTGGCGTTGATACAATAATTCCGTCTGCCCAATATGAATTGAGGTACTCCCCATCGATGTAGGTGTGCACAGTAATCATGGAAGATGAGTCTTTCTTCAATACTGTAAAATCATTCAGGGCAAAGTTAAGTTTATGAAAAAGTTTTTTGTTCGATTCCAGCCGAATCATCGCACGCTGATCCAACGAATAGGATCCTTCAAATAGTTTCTTCAGTGCTCGTTCAGTTTCCAATCCGCTGATGGTCGCCAGGAATCCAAGTCTTCCGGTGTTGATGCCCAATACGGGGGTTTCTGCAGGACCAATATGAGTTATCGACTCCAGCAATGTGCCATCACCGCCAATACTAAGGAACGCATCAAGCTTTTTGAGGGAATCTCCAGGTTCGTATGTCTTCCACTTAAAATTTTTGAAAGCAGTTCCCCTCAGCAACTTTTCATATTTATTCGATACAAATAATTCTGCTTTTTGTTGGGTTAGTAGCTCAAAAATGCGCTTGATGAAATCAGCCGATTGCCGGTTAAAATCCTTTCCATGGATACCTATTTTCATATGCGCGCTGCGGATAGATTTTCGTTAACCTTAAAGGTACAACCGAATAATGGAAGGGGAAAGATGTAAAGGCAGGTTAAATTTCGAGGTAACGAAGTAACATATCCAGCCGGTCTTTCTCCGAATCCATGGGACTGGATTCGTGGTACCGGCCAATGACCCGGTAATTGAAGCGCTCAAGTGTGGCAACAATGCGGGATAGTTCAACCTGATTAAGCTTAAGTGTAAGCCTTAATTTCCCTATATCCAGGGTATCTTCCTTAACAATGCTGCTTAATACTTTTGCGTTATTCTCCTCAATTAACCGACTGATTTCTGCAAGCGAATAATCGTTATGATTCATGGATAATACCAATATACCACCCGGTATTTGTACAGCCATTGTTTGAGCAAATGCGGTAATGGTATCCTGCACGGTAATAACCCCCTGGTACTGACCTAAATCATTTAACACTGCAACAACTTCCAGTTTGTTATCGGCAGCTACTTTTAGAATGTCGTAAAAGTGACTGGCTACAGAAACGAAACACTTTTTGCCAATAAGATTAAACTCACTAACATTTTTTTCGATGTTATTGGTTTCGAGAATAATCTCTTCCGAAATAAAACCCAGAAGATTACTGTCTTCAACCACCGGCATGTGCTTGCATCGAAATTCCTCCATCCAAACGATTGCCTTGTGGGCGTCATCGCTTGCCTTGAGCGGAGGAATCATGTGGTTGATAAGATCTTCGGCTATCACGATTAAAAAAGTTTTACATATATACCTTAATTAAGCAAAAAGTCTTCCATAAGGTTGTTAAATTTTTCGGGGTGCTCCATCATGGGTGCATGGCAGCAATGGTCAATGAATTTCAGGGTTGAATTTGGGATTAACCGGTTGAATTCGTGCGCTACCATAGGCGGTGTAATGGTATCGTTAAGCCCCCATACTAACAGGGTTGGTATGTTAATGTTTGGGATTTCATCGGCCATGTTATTTCGCTGTGCCGATTTGGCAATGGCAACAATGCGCATGCATTTGGGAATGCTGTTGGTGGTTTCAAACACTTCATCCACCAGTTCTTTGGTTGCTACCTGCGGGTCGTAAAAGGTATAGGAAACGCGTTCGCGGATGTATTCATAATTACCCCGTTTTGGATAGGATCCCCCCATCGAATCTTCAAACAATCCGGAACTTCCGGTGAGCACCAGTTTTTTTACTTTTTCAGGATTGTGAAGCGTGTACACCAAGGCGATATGCCCCCCTAAACTGTTACCCATGATGATCATTTCATCCAGCTTTTTCAGGTCCACAAATGCCTCTACAAATTTGCGCAAGCCTTCCAGTCCGGCTTCGCGCACAGGCATTTCGTAAATAGGTAGCATGGGAATCACAACCCGGAAATTTGATGAAAACCGGCTCACCACACCTTCCCAGTTACTCAATGCTCCAAAAAGTCCATGCAGTAGCATCAATACCGGACCACTGCCTTCGTCCACATATTTAAATCCCTGATCTTCTTTTACGGTTAGTGCCATAGGTTCAATGTTTATAACCAAAATGTAAAGAAAAAAAATTCAACTTATATAAGTTCCTTTCTGGAAAGAGCTCAGGAGGTGTAATCTTGAAGGATGTCTTTGAACGTTGGAAAGAGTTCGCCAAACCAGTGCAGTACCTGAGGTGCAAAATTTGACGTGAAAGGAAAAAGCCATGAATTTTCAGTCCAGCGCTCTGGCAGATGGATGGAAAGGGCATCCAGTATCCATACGAGAATACTCACCATAAATATGGTGCGGAATAATCCCAACACACTCCCCGCCCATTGATCGGCACTGCCCAGTAAGGTTTTTTCAAGCGATGATTTGAGTGCTTTGCCCAACAGGTTAACACCAATCGAAACGATGATGAAGACAACGCCAAAAGCAACGTAGGGGAGAACTTTCTCATTAATATCATAACGATCTTCAAGCGCAAGCATAACGATGCCCATAAGCTTGAAGCCTAGCAGTATGCCGAAGAAAATGGCCAGTAAAGAGAACAGGCTTACCAGAAAACCTTTCCGGTAGCCTGACACCATACCCGATCCAAAGAAGATGATAAGAAAGATGTCGAGTATGCTCAAGAAGCCAGCAGTTTTTTTACGTGATCAGAAATCAGTTTACCATCGGCCTGGCCGGCAAGTTTTTTTGTAGCTGTACCCATTACTTTGCCCATGTCCTGTGGTCCGGATGCACCCAGTTCGGAAATAATATTTTTCAGCTCACCAATCAATTCACTTTCTGACAGTTGTTTCGGGAGATAACGACTGATGACCTCCAATTGAAAAAGCTCTCTTTCTGCCAAATCATTCCGGCCTTGCTGACTGAAAATATCCGCTGATTCTTTGCGCTGTTTTGCAGCTTTCATCAGCAGTTTGTTTTCGGCATCTGCCAATACATCGCCACTGCCGCCCTTTTCGGTTTCGGCCAACAGAATCATCGACTTGATGCTACGCAATGCCTCTAGTTCTTCTTTGTTTTTAGCCAGCATGGCTTTCTTAATGTCACCGTCAATTTGTACCCTCAGACTCATAAAAATTTTTTGACAAAAGTAGCAGGATGTTCATTGTAACCCCAAATTTCACTCACCAAATTTGCCAGAGTGTAATTCACCATTCGTCTTCGTAATTTGCTGTTTTAAAATACCATGACACAACTAAGTGTTAACATCAACAAGATCGCCACACTTCGAAATGCCCGCGGAGGAAACAACCCCGATGTAATTAAAACGGCACTGGATTGTGAACGCTTCGGAGCACAGGGCATAACCGTTCATCCCCGTCCGGATGAGCGACACATCCGGTACAGTGATGTTGTTCAATTAAAGGATATACTCACTACTGAGTTTAACATTGAGGGCTATCCGGATGAACGTTACATGAAGATAATCAGCGAAGCAAAACCTGCGCAGGCTACCTTGGTTCCTGATGCCCCTGATGCAATTACCTCAAATGCAGGTTGGGATACTGTAAAGCATGAATCATTTCTCAAAGAAGTGGTTTCCGAATTAAAGCGTTACGGTACACGGGTTTCAATTTTTGTGAACCCCAGTGAGAAAATGGTTGAGGGCGCTGCAGCCGTTGGTGCCGACAGGATTGAACTGTATACAGAGCCTTATGCCCATCAATTTAATACGAATCGTTTTGATGCTGTAAGGCCATACATTGCCAGCGCACAGGTTGCCGCAGGTTTAGGTGTTGGCGTTAATGCCGGGCACGATCTTGATTTACATAACCTTCGCTTTCTCAAAGGGTCAATCCCCAACCTGGATGAAGTTTCTATTGGTCATGCGCTTGTTTGTGATGCGCTTTATTTCGGGTTGGAGAATACCTTACAGCTATACCTGAGGCAATTGAGAGATTGACACCATATTCATTATCTTTAATGAATACTTGCGTAACATGAGTCTTCGAAAAACATTCACGGATCAAGAGTTAGCCCGAATAAAAGCAGCAGTGCGAAAGGCGGAGGAAAATATTTCGGGTGAGATTGTTCCGGTAATGGTGTCAAAAAGCGGTTACTATACAATCGCCAACTATAAGGGGAGTTTATGGGCATCGTTCATCGTGTTTACCCTGATTGTAACAATTGACCGATTTGTTCCTTCATTGGCAGTCTATGATCCATTGCTTATTTTAGTACTGGTGCTGTTGGCAGGCGTAGTTGGAGGCGTTGCTCCAAATTTTTCCAATGACATCAGACGAATGCTGGTAAGCCAGCGCCATATGGATCACGCCACACGACAGCGTGCTGAAAATGCCTTTCTGGAACAGGAAGTATTCAACACCCGCCATCGCACGGGCATCATGATATTTGTTTCATTTTTTGAACACGAAGTAATCATCATTGGCGATCAGGGTATCAGCAAGGTGGTGGAGCAAAAAGTGTGGGATAAACTTGTACAGGATTTAACCGCATCGATACGCAAAGGCAAAACCATTGAAGGTCTTGAGCAGGCAATTATGCGTTGCGGTGAGATCTTGCTCGAAAAAGGATTTCGAAAAACCGCTGATGATGTGAATGAACTTCGCGATGATGTCAGGTTGGATTAGTACACGTGTGCCCGTAATGAGTTTCCGATTCGCTAGTTGGCTTTCCATACTATTATTCTTTTCGCTCACTACAAGGGCTCAGCGTGCTGTGCCTGAGCTATGGGGCATGCGCGTACATGATGAGGCGAGGATTTTATCTTCAACAACGGTTCATAATCTTGAAAATCAACTCGAACAGTTTGAAGACTCAACAACCAATCAAATTGCCGTTCTAATCATACCATCGTTAGAGGGGGCTGTGTTGGAACAATATTCTCTTAGTGTTGTGGAGAAATGGCAACTGGGGAAAAAGGGAAGAGACAATGGTGTTCTGTTGTTGATTGCTGTTAATGATCGTAAAATGCGAATTGAGGTGGGTTATGGTCTTGAAGGTGCTTTGCCCGACATCACCTGTAACCAAATCATTCGCAATCAAATTGCACCCGCCTTCAGGCATGGCGATTTTGATGCGGGTGTTGCAAATGGCATTGCAGCAATTATCGATGCTATAGGCGGAGAGTATACCGCTGGCGATTTTATGGATTCATCCATTGATGACATGCCTTGGTTTATAGGTCTTTTTGTGTTTGGCATACTTGGGATTTTTACGTTTCTAGGATTATCAATAAAGGGGGGAGCGGGTTGGTTTTTGTACGTATTCCTGATACCGTTCTACGCAGCTTTTCCTTTTGCGCTTTACGGTTGGGAAACCGGCAAATTGATACTGATTGCTTATTTACTTGGATTCCCCCTCCTGAAATTTCTTTTTAGTAAAATGGGTTGGAGCAACCTGGAAAGCTCCGGTGGTGGCTCAGGCGGAGGTTGGTCTTCCGGTGGTGGAGGCTGGTCTTCATCGTCCGGTGGTGGCTTTTCCGGAGGCGGTGGAAGCTTTGGCGGAGGAGGCAGCAGCGGTAGCTGGTAGAATCAAATAAAGTTTAAGCGGCATTCAACAGCCAAGATCAATAGCCACCACGGCTCATCAATTAATTCTGCAATTTCAATTCTTGAATATCGAATTACTTTATTTTTGGCCTTTCTTAATGTTTGCCTTCTAACAACATTTCCCCATGAAACGAGATAAGGTCATATTTGATTTGATTGACAAAGAAAAAAAACGCCAGCAAAGTGGTATTGAATTAATAGCATCCGAAAACTTTACGTCTGCCCAGGTTATGAAAGCCATGGGCACTGTGCTTACCAATAAGTATGCTGAAGGTCTTCCGGGTAAGCGTTATTATGGAGGTTGTGAAGTGGTGGATGAAATTGAGCAACTGGCCATCGATCGTGCCCGTCAATTGTTCAATGCCGATTGGGCCAACGTACAGCCCCACTCAGGTGCACAGGCCAACGCAGCAGTTATGCTGGCATGCTTAAAGCCTGGCGATAAAATTTTAGGGTTTGATCTGGCTCATGGCGGACACCTCACACACGGATCGCCCGTGAATTTTTCTGGAAAACTTTATCAACCATCGTTTTATGGTGTAGAGCAATCAACCGGTCAGATAGATTTTGATCGTGTGATTGAAACGGCAAAACGTGAAAAGCCAAAGATGATCATCTGCGGAGCTTCGGCCTATAGCCGCGATTGGGATTATAAAAAGTTACGCGAAGCCGCTGATGCCGTTGGGGCTTTATTGCTTGCCGACATTTCCCACCCGGCTGGCTTGATTGCGCGCGGACTCCTTAATGATCCCATGGAGTATTGTCATATCGTTACCACTACAACACATAAAACGTTGCGCGGTCCGCGTGGTGGGCTGATTGTGGTGGGTAAAAACTTTGATAATCCGTGGGGACTGAAAACGCCAAAGGGCGAGATCCGAAAAATTACTTCGCTGTTGGATTCAGGAGTTTTCCCAGGCACACAAGGCGGCCCGCTCGAGCACGTAATTGCAGCCAAAGCAGTGGCATTCGAAGAGGCACTATCGGATGAATACCTTCGCTATGTGGTACAGGTAGTGAAAAATGCGCAAGCCATGGCAGCTGCATTTATGGCAAAAGGCTATAGCATTATTTCTGGAGGCACCGACAATCACCTAATGCTTATTGATCTGCGCTCTAAAAACCTCACTGGGAAGATTGCCGAAGAAACGCTCATCAAGGCCGACATAACCATTAACAAAAACATGGTGCCTTTCGATACACAATCACCCATGATCACATCGGGCATGCGCATTGGTACACCGGCCATCACCACACGTGGATTGAAAGAAAAGGATGTAGTAAAAGTTGTTGACCTGATCGATGAAGCGCTGCGCGCGCCTGATAAAATCGATAACCTGAAAGCAGTTAAACGTAAGGTTAATAACTTCATGAAAAAGTTTCCTCTGTATTGATTCATTACTTTTAGGATAGAGAATGGCGGTAGAAAAAGAAATGACATTCCTCGATCATCTGGAGGAACTGCGGTGGCATATCATCCGTTCACTGCTAGCAGTTGTAGTGTTTACAATTGTAGCGTTTATCTATGGCAGATGGATTTTTACAAATATTGTATTTGCGGTAACACAGCCTGATTTTATCTTTTTTGATTGGATGTGTTCACTCGGGAATTTAGTGGGAACCCCGGAAACACTTTGCATAGATGAAATACCCGTTAAAATCCAAAGTCGTCAGATGACCGGGCAATTCACCATGCACATTGCTTCTTCTCTTTTTATTGGTTTTACCATGTCTTTTCCATACATCGTGTGGGAATTTTGGAGGTTCATTAAACCTGGTCTGCTTTCAAAGGAGAAAAGGTTTTCGCAAGGAGCAGTTTTTTCAATTTCCTTTTTATTCTTCACCGGTGTTTCATTCGGATACTTTATCATGAGTCCGTTGGCCGTTTATTTCCTTTCAACGTATTCCCTTAGCGATGTTATTGCGAATGAGTTCGACATTACATCCTATGTTTCAACCATCATTACCTTGGTTTTCGGCAGTGGACTTCTATTTCAATTGCCGGTTGTCGTTTATTTCCTCACTAAAATCGGAATGCTTACCCCCGCATTCATGCGGCAATACCGCAGGCATGCCATTGTCATTATTTTAATAATTGCCGCCATCATTACACCCCCCGACCCATTCAGCCAAACCTTAATTGGTATACCTTTGTACTTGCTTTATGAGTTCAGTATTTTAATCTCGGCCATTGTGATAAAACGGCAAGCTAAGCGCGAAAGAGAGGAACAATCAAAAAATGCACTATGAGAACAATAGCCATAGGCAGTGATCACGCAGGTTTTGAATGCAAAGAGAAGCTAAAAGTCTGGCTGCAGAATAATGGATTTGCTGTGCAGGATTTCGGTACGCATAGTGCTGCATCAGCAGACTACCCTGATTTTGCTCATCCGGTTGCTGATGAAGTAGAAAATGGAAAGGTTGATTCAGGCCTTTTGGTTTGCGGTAGCGGAAACGGTGTGGCCATTACGGCAAACAAGCACCAGGGCATTCGCGCTGCTTTGTGTTGGACGGAAGAAATAGCTGCACTCGCACGCCAGCACAACAATGCGAATATCGTTTGCATTCCCGCCCGGTTTGTAAGCGAAACACAGGCAGAAAATATTCTTCAAACTTTTTTGAATACACCTTTCGAAGGCGGACGGCATCAACGCAGGGTTGAAAAAATAAGTTGCTAATCTCTTGCGGTCAGCACCCAATTACCGGATGATGATTTAGTGTACCGGTTCTTAAGATCGGGTAAGCGCGTAAAAAATTTCTCCATCCTGTTTTCAGGATCAATAATGAGTTCGGGTGGGTCTTTTTCAAAAAGACGATTCACCAACAAAACATTTTCGTAAAAATCCGGAGCACCTAAAATTTCACGGGTAAGCGTCCAGTTAATAAAAGGAGGTGAAATGCGATTGTTAAGAAATAGTTCAGGACGATCATCGAGCAGTAGCACTTTTTTATTAGTTGGCGATCCTTTTTGGACTGGAACAACCAAACCGGAATAATCTATTGACGAAATTTTGTTGTACCGCGCAAGATACATGGCGGTAACAATGCCAATCAGAAGAACCCATACGTTAGCCTCGGCAAATTTTCGTCTGCGGATGAGCAACAGAAAATGGGTAAAGAAAAAGCAAGCCGGAGGAGCAAGGGGTAGCAGGCTTTGCGGTCGCAAGTTCGGTGTGAACAGAATTTGCACTACCCCGATGATGAACCACAAAAACATAGCTTGCATCAACTGCGACTGATATTTTGTTAATCGTGCTTCCCGACTCAGCACAAAAACGGTAAGCACGAAGTAGATAATTGGTAATGCAGAAAGCACGATAAGGCTTTTAAAAGAAACCAATGAATCACCCGGCAAGGAGAGATTTGACATATAAAACCTGCTCCATAGATCATCTAAATGGCCGTTGATGAAATAGACTGAACATAAAATAATATGAGGTAAAACAAAGCCTGTAAGCAAAAGCAAGTGTTTGCGCAGGCTGTTTCGCGTAAAAAACAGGAGAATTAAGATGACGCCTGGCAAGTAAATGATGTAAGAGAAATTGAACAGCGAAGCAAAGCCAATAAAAAGCCCGAGGTTATGGATTGTTTCATCTCGCTGCACGCGAAATTCAACCTCGGTTAATAGTGCGTTGAGCGCCAAGAGCAGAAAACCAAAAGCAGCAAGGTCGGCCGTCAAGGCTATAACATCAAACGAAAGCAGTGTAAGCAACGAGAAGGTTAGCGTTGGGATATAAGTGTTTTCAGGAAATACCTTCTTGTCGATAAAGACAATACCAAGGAAAACACTTTGACAGAACAGGAGCAAGAATGCAGCAATATGCCGACCGGTTAAGTTACGCCCTAAAACAAAATCGCAAGCTCTGTAAAACCATGATGCCAGCGGGGGTGTGTTATCGATCACTTCATGGTATAGCCCCAATCCTTCAGCAACCTTTTCGCCAACTAAAAAGCTCTTTAACTCTGGAAAGGTAACAGCAGGCGTATCGATGAATAAGGGCAAGCTTAGAAAAATCATCAGGCCAAAGAGCCCCAAAAGCCGGTAAGGATCGTTTATGCGGAAATAACGAAGCAAGTTGATGTTGGTTTGGCGGAAAAATAGACAGGAATTTTAAGCTTTGAAATGAATCGTGCTTACTTCTTTGGTTTTACTTCAGGACAAAGGATATTTGCCCCATGGCAGCTACAACACGTCAACAAAAATTTGCCCGACTTATTCACAAAGAGATAAGCGACATCTTTCAGCAGGATAAACGAGGCATACTGGAGAACGCTTTTATTACAGTGGCCGATGTTCGGGTGAGCCCGGATTTAAGCGTAGCTAAAATTTACCTGAGCATGATGCTGGCCAAAGACAAGCCCTCGCTGTTGGAACGGATTAATGCAAGAAAAAGCGAAATCCGCAAAGCGCTTGGCGACCGAATCCGCAATCAGGCACGGATAATTCCTGAGTTGGTGTTCTACATTGATGAAGTAGAGGAAAAGGCTCAACGCATAGATGATATCATTCGAAATCTGAACATTCCACCGGCTGAATCTTGAAGCTTGAGTTTTTTATAGCGAGGAGGTATTTATTGTCCAGGCGGAAGAAAAATTTCATAAACATCATTTCGATTCTTTCACTGGTAGGCGTTGCTTTTAGTGCAGCAGCAATCATAATTGTTTTGTCGGTATTCAATGGCCTGGGTGATTTGTTGCGCTCATTGAATAATTCCTTTGATCCGGAAATTAAAATTGAAGCTACGCTGGGTAAAACCTTTTCGGCAAACGACTCTTTACTTAACGCGATAAAAGCTGTTGATGGTGTTGAGGTTGTTACAGAAGTAATAGAAGATTATGCCTATGTGCGTTACCGCGATGCCAACCAGGTAATAACGTTAAAGGGAGTAAGCGAAAATTTTGTTGACCAAAAACGTATTGACGACAAGATTGTTGCGGGTGAATTCAAGCTTAGTAAAGAGGATGTTCAGTACGCCATTATAGGCCGCGGAGTTCAGTACACACTTTCCATAGCGGTGGGTGATGATATGTTTCCGTTACAGGTCTATTACATCAATGATGTTAAAGCTGGAACGTTGAATCCTTCACGACTCTATTCAAGGAAGAATATATTGGTAGGGGCAGCATTTTCAATTGTTCAGAATTTTGATGAGAACTATGTCATCGTACCATTATCGTTTGCCCAGGAATTGCTTCGCTATGATGATAAGCGTACTTCATTGGAAATTAAAACGAAGCCAGGTGCAGATGTCTTTACTGTACAAAGCCGATTGAAAAAGGTGTTGGGAGATAAATACACGGTGCTCAACCACGAAGAGCAGCACAAAGATTTGTACCGGCTACTTAAAATGGAAAAGCTCTTTACATTTCTGGCACTATCACTGTTGTTGGGCATCAGCTCCATCAATATCTTTTTTAGTTTGATGATGCTTGCCTTAGATAAGAAGAAGGACATTTCAATTTTAGCTGCTATGGGAGCTGATGAAGGACTGATCAGAAAAATTTTTGTGACCGAGGGCGGATTAATTGCTTTTGGTGGTGCATTGCTCGGATTAATACTTGGAGGAATATTCTGTTGGCTACAGCTAAACTATGGCTTAATCAGTATGGGCATGGAAACATCGGTTACTGAAGGCTATCCCATAAAGGTCGAAACAATTGATTTTATAAGCACTCTAGCGGTGGTGTCGGTACTCACTTTTCTCATCTCGTGGCGTCCTGCAGTATTGGCCTCACGGTCGGTTTCGGTACACAACCTGTAAGGTTCATGTATGAAATCGATCAAAATTCAACGATTTCGAAATCTATAAATTCTTAGTTTAGAGGTTCCGTTTTTAGAAAATAAGCTAAAAACGTTGAAATCATGAAGGTTTCTGCCTCCCAGCCGTTCCAAATCATCTACTCATTGTTCCAACATGAGTATCTGGGCTTCCTTTTTGAATCCTATATCGTGCATTTGGATGAAAGTGGAAAGCTTACCTACCAGCACCAAAACATCTCATCCAAGAACGCCAGGGAGTTCTCCAAAGGGCTTGACGACCGGGATTTTGAACTCATCAAATTGATGGATGCCATGCAGCAGGAGGCAGTGGCCAAGAAATTTGCCGGAAAGCCGGTAAAGCCTGAGGAGTTTTTTCCGAAAGTGTTTGATCCGAAGAAGGGAAACGAAGCCATTCAGGAGTTGATCGAATTGCATATGGAGACCAAGCGGGCTGAGGTGCTGGAAATAATTAAGGGTAAACTTCTGTTTGAAACCGGCAATGATGGAGAGCCTACCCACCGAAAAATTGAGGTGATGGAGAAGCGTGCCTCTATTCAGTTTCATTTCATGCGAAGTCAGGAGAGCACAAATTATTACCCCACTATTTTTTATGATGGCAAAAAGGTAGAGTTACCCAATCCAACGGCTTTTTTGATTTGTAAAAGTCCGGCATGGATGGTGCTCAACGGCAAGTTGTATGGATTTGAAAAATATGTGGATGGTAAAAAGCTGCAGCCATTCCTTAACAAAAAATTTGTAGTTATTCCGAAAAACCTTGAGGAGACGTATTACAATAAGTTTGTGGCACCGCTGATTGCTTCCTTCGATGATATTGAAGCGAAAGGTTTTGAAATCAATAAAAATCAATACGATCCCAAGCCCGTACTTACTATCTCTGAATTGCCTTCCGCCCAGAGCGCAGCAGTATCAACACTTTTTGATTCAAAGCCAATCGAAGATAAGAGCGATGAGTCGGGAAAGATTGTATTTGACCTTTCATTTAAGTACGGTAAGCACAAATTTCAGGGAAGAAATCGTGTGCCGGTTAGCGTTACGATTGAGAAACATGACAATGATTATGTATTTCACCGTGTGCAGCGCAAAACAGATACCGAAAAAAACTTCCTTCACACACTTCAAAAGCTTGGCCTTCAAATGAAGGATTTCAATGTGGCGATTGCGAAGTCGGAGGCGTTCTCATGGTTAAATGAGAATCGTGTAAACCTGCTCAACCTTGGTTTTGAAGTAAGCCAACCGCAAAGCAACGACAAGAAATATTTTGTCGGCAAGGCAGTAATTGAAGTTGAGGTAAAAGAAAATATCGACTGGTTCGACATTCACGCCCGAATCAAGTTCGGTGAATTTGAAATTCCATTTAAAGAACTGCGCAAACTCATCCTGAAGAAAAAGGTGGAGTTTAAACTCCCCAACGGAGAGATAGCGATTATACCCGAAGCGTGGCTAACACGTTATGCCGACTTATTTGCACTAAGTGAAACAGAAGGTGACAAGGAAAAACCGGTTTTGCGAAAGCACCATTTAAACCTGGTAAAAGAACTTGAGGACGGGAACCTTGCAAAGGTGCACATCAGTGAAAAACTACGGTCGCTCGGATCGTTCAGCGGCATTAAGAATTATCCACTACCCGATGGCTTTGCCGGTGAGCTTCGGCCGTATCAGAAAGCCGGATACAATTGGCTTCGCTTTTTAAATGAATTTAAATTGGGGGGGTGCCTTGCCGATGACATGGGCTTGGGTAAAACAGTGCAAACCCTGGCTATGCTTCAAGCTGAAAAAGAAGCAGGGCACGGCACTTCACTATTGATCATGCCGACATCCCTTGTGTACAACTGGGAGATGGAGGCCTCACGGTTTACACCGCATTTAAAAGTTTTGAATTACACCGGTACACTCCGCAACAAAGATGTTAAGCGCTTCGAAAAGTATGACATTGTGCTCACCTCCTATGGCATTACCCGGCTTGATATTGATCTCTTAAAAAACTTTTACTTCAACTACATCATTCTGGATGAATCGCAGGTTATAAAAAACCCATCATCAAACATAGCGAAAGCTGTACGAGAGCTTAAGTCGCGCTACCGATTAACGTTAACCGGTACTCCACTTGAAAACACAACGATGGATTTGTGGTCGCAGGTGAGTTTCATTAATCCTGGAATGCTCGGTTCGCAAAGTTATTTCCGCCAAGAATATCAGGTACCGATAGAGAAAAAAGGTGAGGAGGCAAAATCCAAAAAACTCAACTCTATCATTAAACCTTTTGTGTTGCGCAGGCATAAATCTCAGGTAGCAACAGAATTGCCTGAAAAGGTAGAGAGTATTCAGTACTCTGTGATGACCCCTGAACAGGAGAAGCGATATGAAGAAGCAAAATCATATTATCGAGGACGCATACTTGATTTAATTGACAAGGAAGGATTGGGAAATAGTCGGTTTATGATTTTGGAGGGCTTGACTAAGTTGCGGCAACTGGCCAATCATCCAAAAATGATTGAACCTTCCTATTCGGGTGATTCGGGTAAACTTGAAGACATTACCCACATGTTGGAAAATGCAATGGCCGAAGGACATAAGGTGTTAGTCTTTAGTCAGTTTGTAAAGCACTTAACGTTGGTACGGCAATACCTGAAGGCACATAAGATTGATTATGCATACCTTGATGGAGCCAGCATTGATCGTAAGGAGCAAGTAGAGCGTTTTAATAAAGACCCAAAAGTAAAAGCGTTTTTAATTTCCATTAAAGCGGGCGGTTTAGGATTGAACCTTACTGAAGCAGACTATGTGTTTATACTTGATCCGTGGTGGAACCCTGCCGTTGAAGCGCAGGCGGTAGATCGTGCCCATCGCATCGGCCAGAAGAAAAAAGTATTCACATACAAGTTTATCACCCGCAATACCGTGGAGGAAAAAATTGTAATGCTTCAGCAGAAGAAATTGAAACTCTCGCAAGATCTCATCACGACAGAAGAAACCATTATGAAGCAGCTTACCCGGGAGGATATTGCACAGATGCTAGCTTAATCATTTTCTGCTTTGAGCGACTTAACCGGTTTAGCCACGTAATCACACAGGTTATCCAGATTTTTTTCTCAATCAGTTTTATTCACCACCATTTTAAGAAGACACATTGGGCAGTATTGTATTGAAAAAATTCTTTTTACGAACACACCAATGATTTAAAGAAAGTATGCCGTACTCTTTAGGGAAGTAAAAAATAACCTGATCAATATCATACATACCCGCTGCTAACAAGTTAAGCAAGTATTGCTATTTTTGATGACAAATTATCCCATCCGTTCCAATTAGCTAAATGAAAGATAAGGTAGTAATCATTACAGGAGGCTCATCGGGCATTGGCAAGGCCTTGGCTTTTGAATTCGGCCGTAATGGTTCTAAGCTACTAATTACCGGACGGAACAAGCACGATCTAGATGAAGCAGTAAATGAGCTAAGGCAGGATGGTATTGAGGTCACCGGCTTCAATGCGGATGTCAGTAACGAGGAAGACAACAAACGGATGGCCCAGGAAGCCATTCGTTTATATGGCACGATCGATATTTTAATCAATAATGCAGGCATTTCCATGCGTTCTTCTTTTGAAGATGTTCAGCTTGATGTGGTGAAGAAGGTGATGGACATTAATTTTTATGGTGCTGTTTATGCCACCCATTATTGCTTACCGGAAATCATAAAAAACAAAGGCTCGATTGTCGGTATTTCTTCCATTGCCGGCTTTCGTGGGTTGCCCGGCCGAACAGGCTATTCAGCATCGAAGTTTGCACTCAATGGATTTCTGGAAGTGCTTCGCACCGAATACCTACATAGGGGCGTACATGTATTAACGGCATGCCCCGGCTTTACGGCAACCAACATTCGTATGCGCGCACTGTTGGCCGATGGGCAAGAACAAAAGGAATCACCCCGGAAGGAAGATAAGGAAATGACTCCGCAAGAATGTGCCCGGCACATCTACCGGGCAACGGTAAAGCGCAAACACATTTTGATTCTTACGTTCGAAGGGAAGTTAGCGGTTTTCCTTAACAAATGGTGGCCTTGGCTTGCAGACGAAGTGGTGTTCAAATACATGGCTAAAGAAGCGAATGCTCCGATTAGATAATGGCCAAAACCAAAACACTTTTCTTCTGCCAAAACTGTGGACACGAATCGCCTAAATGGATGGGCAAATGCCCATCATGTAATCAATGGAATACGTTTGCTGAGGAGGTTGTAAAAAAGGAATCAACTGCGCGCCACGATTGGAATGGCGATGATGACCGCAAAAGAACCAGCAAGCCACGAACACTGAATGAAGTAGAATCGGGTAAAGAAGTGCGCATTTCTACACCCGATCAGGAATTGAATCGTGTGCTGGGTGGAGGTATTGTGCCCGGTTCAATGATTTTAATTGGAGGAGAGCCGGGTATTGGCAAGTCGACCCTAATGTTACAGTTAGCGCTGTCCCTTAAACACCTCAAGGTGCTGTATGTGTCGGGTGAAGAAAGTGAGCAGCAAATCAAGATGCGGGCTGATCGCCTGGCGGCATCAACGAATGAAAGCTGTTACATTTTCACCGAAACGAACACACAAAATATTTTTCAAGGAATAAAGCAACTGCAACCTGAGCTTGTTATCATCGATTCAATTCAAACACTTTTTTCGGATGTGCTGGACTCAACAGCCGGAAGTATCGGTCAGGTGCGGCAATGTGCGGGCGAACTCATGAAGTTTGCCAAAGAAACAGACACACCCGTGTTTCTGGTTGGCCACATTACCAAAGACGGCATGCTGGCTGGACCGAAAGTGCTGGAGCATATGGTCGACACCGTTTTGCAATTTGAAGGCGATCGTCATCTTGCCTATCGCATTTTGCGCACAACCAAAAATCGTTTTGGGTCAACATCAGAGATTGGCATTTATGAAATGTTTGGTAATGGATTACGCGAAGTTTCTAACCCATCTGAAATCTTAATCTCACAAAAGGATGGACCGCTAAGTGGTGCTACCATTGGCGCTACTATTGAAGGGAACAGGCCGTTGCTTATTGAAATACAATCGTTGGTAAGCCCCGCTTCATACGGCACACCACAACGAACTCCAACGGGCTTTGATCAAAAGCGATTGAACATGTTGCTGGCTGTGTTGGAAAAACGATGTGGTTTTAAAATGGGCGTACACGATGTATTTGTGAACATGGCGGGCGGGATTCGGGTGGAAGATCCTGCTATTGATCTGGCAGTTTGTGCTTCTGTGGTTTCTTCCATGGAGGAGTTGCCGGTATCGGAGAAAATATGCTTTGCTGCAGAGGTAGGACTGGGCGGAGAACTTCGTGCAGTGAACCGGATTGACCAACGCATTTCTGAAGCAGAAAAGCTTGGGTTCACCGAAATCTACATTTCAAAGTTTGGACAGAAGTCTGTTGATTTTAAAAAGGCAAAAATCACTGTAAAATCTTTCGGAAAATTAACTGAGGTTTTTCAGGATTTGTTTGGCTGATCATGGCCACCGTGTAATCTTTGTGCACACATTGAATTATGGAAACATTTTTTACCGAGACCCTTGGCTGGCCTGAAAATCTTTTCAGTTATTTCATTTTACCGCTGCTTATTTTTCTGGCGCGCATCATGGATGTTTCCATCAACACCATCCGCATTATTTATGTGTTGGGCGGACGAAGGCTAACGGCAACCACGCTTGGCTTTTTTGAATCATTCATCTGGCTAATGGCCATACGGCAGATTTTTGAACACCTGGATAACTGGGTGTGTTACATAGCCTATCCCGGTGGTTTCGCTATGGGTATTCTGGTGGGGATGATGATTGAAGAGCAAATTGCCTACGGAAAAGTGATTGTCCGGATTATTACCCGCAAAGATGTGGATGAGCTTATTGCATTTTTAACCCAACAACAGTTTCGTTATACCCGTGTAAATTCGGAAGGGCTTGATGGACCGGAAAGCCTGGTGTTTACGGTTTTGCCTCGTGAAAACCTGGAAGAATTGTTGTCCAAAATGAAGGCCATCCTTCCAACGGCATTTTACACGGTAGAGAAAGTAAACCGAGCTTCCGAAAGTGGAGCAGTGGTGCAGGAAAGCACCCGGTGGAGTATTGCCAGTTGGTTAAAAGGTGGACGAAGAGATTAGTCCTTAATGATTTTTAGTGTTCTTCGTGCTCTTCCGGAATGGAGTTCAATGATGTAAAGCCCTATGGGCAGTTCACGCACATCGACCACACAGGATTCGTTGATGAATTTTTTCAGCATCATTTTCCCCGAAAGATCAAGGAGTGTGAGTTGGGCGGGTTGCTGATGAGGCAATTGGACTTTTAAGAAATCAGTTACGGGATTGGGTGTAACGGTAATACCGGCTAACGTATCTTCTGTCCGTGTAATAATCTCAGGAAACAGATCTCGGGTGTAAAGCATGTAGACAACATCAGCGGCATACATCAAGTTGCTTTCTATCCTGTGCGCTCCGCGTACGGTTATTATATAGGGGTTGTCGCGAATAATAGTCGAGTTAGAAGTAAGCGTAAGCACCCCAACTTTTATATCGGCTCCTGCAGAATCATAGGTTGTGAACGAAAACACATCAGGGTTTTCTGAAAGTGCAGAATAGGCATTTAATGTGGTGTTTTCTGATGTGTTGGGCTCATAAAATACTTTGATTGTTTCATTGCTTCCTTCCGATAAGTAAATTCTGTTATTTTCATCCAAACTTGAATTGTCGGAGAGTATGCCTTCAGGCTCATTGTCCACAAGAATTATTTGAAAGTCCCGCAGCATCGTACAGAGCCGGTATAAATTACCATCAATATATTTTGAGAGATGTATTTTAACAGCAAAAAGGTATTCGCCAGCATAATAACCATCAAGATACTTGGTGTCCCATGTTATTAAGCCATTGTGAGGGTTTACCTTGAAATTATCTGGGAGACGGTAATTGCTTACGATAAGTCCCTTCTCACGAAGGGGTGAACTTAGTTCATAGGTGACTATAAAATCCTCAAGGCTAAAAGCACCAATTGATAGTGAAAGATTGACCCCGGTTTTGGCTATAAAAAAAGGATCAACCAGAAAGTCGGGTGTATTGTATGTTCCAAGAAATGGATCAAGGTTAATAGAGGTCTCAATGTAAAAAGCAGTGTTGAGTGGGCTATCAAAGTTAATGATACCTCCATTTCTGCTTGCTTCGGTATAGCCGATGACGTATCGGCCAGGCCCGGAAAAAGTGTGTTCAATAGAGAAAGTGGCCACGCCAATACCCGGGCCAAGATCAGGACGGATAATTGCTTCACCCCCAGGGACTAAAAGAAGATCACTGCCGTCTCCAAAATCAAGATGACCATTACCAAAAGCTATTGGCGAACCAGCACTGACAAATACTGTTAGGGTTATACAGCACGTTAAGTTGGTACTGCTTAGTCTCTTTACTGAAATGTATCCACAACGAAGGTGTGTTGCGCTTGAAGTGTAGATTAACATTGTGGAAAAAAGAAGAAGCGTGAGTATCTTTTTCATGGTCTGTTAATTTGAAGGCCTCCGGAATGCACTACTAAAATTGTTGCCCCCCTTTTAAAATAGCCCTTCTCAACCAAATCGAAAACTCCGGCAACAAGTTTCCCTGTATAAACGCTATCTAAGGGTAAATTATTTTTTGTCTGCCGATCTTTTATGAATTCAAGTAATGCAGACGTTGTTTTTCCATACCCACCAAGGTGGTAATCCGTTATCAGGCTCCAGTTTTTAGTTTTTCTCACAATCAGGCCCTCCACTTCTTTGTAAAGAAACTCACCACCCTTTAACACGGGAAATCCCAGGATTTCTTTTGTTTCCGGCACCCTGGCAATCATCCCAGCCAGCGTCCCTCCTGTGCCCACGGCACAACACAGGTAATCAAAACCATCGCCCAGTGTTTGTGCGAATTCGGTTACGCCCTTTACAGCCAATTCATTAGTGCCGCCTTCGGGTATTAAATAGAATTCACCAAACTCCTGGTGAAGCTTCTCAACAAAATCCAGGTTTGTTTTTTGCCGATAGGCTTCACGTGTTATGTATTTCAGCTTCATGCCACGACTTTGGGCAGACGCTAATGTTGAATTAAGCGGAAGCGCTTCTTCTCCGCGGATAATACCGATGCACTCAAAACCCAGTTCCTGTGCCGCAGCAGCGGTGGAAAAAATATGATTGGAGTAAGCACCACCAAACGTAAGCAACGTTCGATGCCCCATTTTTTTTGCTTCTTCAAGATTGTACTTCAACTTCCACCATTTGTTTCCAGAAACATAGGGATGATTGAGGTCTTCCCGCTTGATCAGAACACGGACTCCGGCTTTGGCAAATAGCGGATCATTGATTTCCTGAACGGGTGTTGATGAATATGTTAACAAGAGCTGACAACTTATGTCGTGCAAGTTATAAATGTTTTCAAAGCGTTAGTGCAAAAAGTAATTTGAGCATTTGTTGCTATGGATGAGTACATAAAAGGTCGCGGATCTCAGATTAAAACTCACAACCGGTTTCTAAAGGCCAGTTATGTTACCGAACATATTGAGGGCCTTGATGAGTCGCAACAGTCTGCACCAACCACGCAAATCTTTTATGAACAGGCAAAGAAAGTAGTAAACAAAGTAACCAGCCCTGATTTAGGGATGATGTATTCACTCAATCCATATCAGGGCTGTGAACACGGCTGCATTTATTGTTACGCCCG
The DNA here is from genome assembly GCA_019638255.1 of Cyclobacteriaceae bacterium. Classification (GTDB taxonomy): domain Bacteria; phylum Bacteroidota; class Bacteroidia; order Cytophagales; family Cyclobacteriaceae; genus UBA2336. The sequence continues at coordinate 564,496 of JAHBUD010000001.1, forward strand.
CAACACACACGAGTATTACGGTTTCAGTGCCGGCCTTGATTTTGAAAGTAAAATCATGGTAAAGAAAAATGCTCCGCAACTGCTTGAAAAATTTATCCTTCATCCGAATTGGCAACCTGTTCCCATAAGTGTTTCGGGAAATACAGACTGCTACCAACCCCTGGAACGGAAACTTGAAATCACGCGTGGCTTGTTAAAAGTTTTTGCACAGTACCGGCATCCACTGGGTATGATTACCAAGAACAGTTTGATATTGCGTGATCTTGATCTCCTCACCGATCTTGCCAGGAATAATCTTGTTCATGTGTACATATCCCTCACCACACTTAATGAGGATTTACGCAGGATGATGGAACCGCGTACAGCAAGTGCAACCAAACGACTAAAAACCATAGAAGCCCTGGCGCATGCCGGAGTGCCTGTTGGTGTAATGACCGCCCCGACTATTCCCGGATTGAATCATCATGAAATTCCCGCACTGTTAAAGGCAGCGGCCGATTATGGTGCGATGGCTGCAGGCATGACGATTGTTCGGCTTAACGGGGCAATCGGGCAACTTTTTGAAGACTGGCTGCAAAAAAATTTTCCTGACCGGTATGATAAGGTGTGGAACCAGATCAAATCCATGCATGGCGGAAATGTAAACGATTCTCAATTCGGAAGAAGAATGAACGGTGAAGGAAACTTTGCTGATGCCACTCATCAATTGTTCAGGGCTTCGAAGAAAAAATATTTATCAGGAAGAGGCCTACCTACGTTTGATTTAGCAAAATTCAGAAGTGTGCGGGGATATAATTTGTTTCCCACTTAGGTGAATAATCTACAAGTTCATTGAAGAAATTCTGAAATTTTAGCTTGTATTATTAACTGGAGGTCGGCTCCTTTTCCAAGGACTGTCTGCCAGCCAGTCACAAAAGCCAGCAATGTTTCACAAAGTCCAAATTTCAACTAGGTCATTCGTGCATAAGTCCAGTTAGTAAGGAGGCATGCATTTTTGTTAAGTTGACTATGGTGTTATCCGAATCAAGAATTAAACAGCTCTGTTTTATAGGTAGATATATGTAAGAATTTTCAAAGAATTTCAACAATTGAATTACTTTAAATAAACATTTTATGGAGAAAAGTTAGCGCAGAACAACGGTATCTTGATTTTTACTGCCCTGTTTAATTAGCACACTCAAAAGAATAAATTAGTTACCCATGTAACTTTTTTTGTTTTAGAACTTTTTTATTAACGGGGGGGGGGTAGTAGTTTCGGAAAGGATATTCTTATTCAACTTAACCCACCAAATATGAAAGCATTTTCTAACCCAAACTTGATTTTTTTGGTATTTACTCTCTTGAGTGTAAATAGTGGATGTGATTATGAAGTTCTTAAAGTTGAGGAAGAGCATACAGTAAGTGATCTTTTAAATGGCATAAGGTCACAGATTGGAGACATCGTGAACTTTAGTAAATCCAGAGGCAATGCCCGCAATATTATTAATCCTGAGAATCCTGAAAATCCTTATGATTATTTCGGATTTAACTATGCCTACATAACTGAAAATTATAGTGCGGAGAATTATTATGATCAATATGGTTATCTTGGTTATGAAACAGTTAGAGACGAGTATCTCAACGCAATTTCTAGCTATTTGTCAACTCAAAATATTTTTATGGATATGGGTTCAGTTGTAAATATTGAGCAACAGTTGCCTCTGCTTGATTTGTACGGGATTGAATATTTCATTAACAATGCATATTACAATGGAAGGATTTCCTATGCCACGAAGGAAGTTATTCTTGCCTATTATAATTATTATGAACATGAAGAGGTTAACGCATATGCTTTTAATGAAATATCTTTGATTTTTGAAAATAGTATTTCACAAAGCCAAGCGCTTTCAGATTACGAGTTGGAGCAGACACTCAGTATTATCGCTATTAGTAAATATGATAATGCGCTCAATGCAGGGTATGAGCTGGCAAGAAAAGGATGTTTAGGCCGTGCAGTTGGAGCAATGATCCTAGGATTTTTACTTGGCGGGCCACAAGCTGCGTTTATTGCTACAGCTGTAGCTTCTTACAGCTGTTTGTTTTTAGAATGAGAATTTACATTAAGGAGACAGAAAGCATGAAGACTATAATTATTGTTCTTACAGTTGTTATTGGAATCAAAGCCTTTTCCCAGAGTGATGTAAAGACGCACTACGCTGCAAAGGATAACTTTGTTATTTCTGCGCTTGGAGGTGGGGCTGAAAGGACTAATGGTGTAAATAAAACCATTTACCCACTTATCAATTTTTCAGCTGGGTACGGAATTAGTAACCGATTCATTATTTTTAGCGATGCCCTTTTTTATTATAATAAATCTATGCAAAGTGATGTGTCAGAAGATTCGTTTTCAAAAGCTGCGCATTATGGAATAGGTTTGCGTTACACGGGTGCTAAAAATTTAAAGTGCGGTACACCAACCGTTCAGAGTGGTGTTTATGTTTTCAGCAACGACAAAACTGAAACAAGCCTGGATTGGCTTGTAACGCCAGGTTGGATTTGTCCTATTAGTACATCTGAAAAAACCTTTCTCAATTTAGGATTCGATTTTCAAATGAATAAGTTAATAACAGGAGAGCGCGCTTTAGTGTCAGCAAAAATAGGATTGTTATTTTATCTTTAATTTAATTGCTGATCATATCAAGAATCAGGTTGGCTATAATTCAATTTCAACCTGTCCCCTTAACAAATCTTCAAATACTTCACGCTCGCGAATAAGCCTAGCTTCATTGTTAATCACTAAAACCTCTGCTGGACGCAAACGTGAGTTGTAATTGGAAGCCATAGAAAAACCATAAGCCCCGGCATTTTTAATGGCCAGAAAATCGCTCTCATGCACTTCATTTAGTTTTCTTTCAGCACCAATTGTATCGGTCTCGCATATGTATCCTACTACGGTGTAAACTTTTTGCTCTCCTGTTGGATTGGAGATGTTGAGAATATGATGATAGGCATCGTACATCATGGGCCTTAATAAATGGTTCAGCCCGGTATTAACACCAACAAATGTGGTGGAGGGAGTAGATTTTACTAAGGTTGTCTTCGCCAGCAAATGCCCGGCTTCACTCACAATGAATTTGCCGGGCTCCAGCCATAACTCAAGCTTTCGGCCGTACTGTTCACAAAACAACCGGAACGATTCGGTGAGTTTTAAACCTAAATCAAAAACATTGGTAACCCGGTCTCCTTCTTTGTAGGCGACTTTAAACCCACTGCCAAAGTCGATGAATTTCAAATCGGGGAAATCGCGTGCAACACTGAAGAAGATATCGGCCATTTTCAGAAACACATCGGTTTCAGTTATGTCTGAGCCGGTGTGAATGTGCAGGCCTTGAATCTGAATATTGTACTGACTAACAACTTCCATAATCTGTGGAAGCTGGTAAACCGATATTCCAAATTTGGAGTCACTATGCCCGGTAGATATTTTGATGTTTCCGCCCGCCATGATATGCGGGTTTAACCGGATGGAGCATGGGTATGAGCTTCTGTACTGGGTACCGAATTTTATCAGAAACGGTATGTTATCAATGTTTACCACCAACCCCAGTTTTACGGCCTCTTCAATTTCACTGAAGTCAGCACAGTTGGGTGAAAACATAATCTCAGAAGGCGAAAACCCGGCCTTTAGCGCAAGGTGTGCCTCCTGGATAGAAACCACATCGGCACCGGCTCCATACTTTTTCAAGAGCCTGAGAATGGAAAGGTTGGTTAGCGCCTTGACAGCATACTTGATTTTAACATCCGCATCGGCAAAAGCGGTTTTCAATGTTTTGAGCTGATGCACAATTTTATCGGCATCGTACACATAAACCGGTGTGCCGAATTGCTCGGCTATATCCAGTGCTTTAACATTTTGAATGTAATATGAACCTTCCCTTAGCTCCACGTGATTAAAATTAAGATTCAAATATACTCCGCTAATCCGGTTCGTGGATTTGGATTGTTTATTTTTGACCAATGAAGTTATTCTATCGCGAATACGGACATGGTAAGCCCCTGATTATTCTTCATGGCTTGATGGGCTCATCCGATAATTGGTTGCCCCAGGCCAAGATGCTGGGCGAACACTTCCACGTTTGGGTAGTTGACCAACGTAACCATGGCCAATCACCACACAGCGATGAGTTCAATTACACCTTGCTCAGTAATGATATTTTGAACTTCATGCAGGAACATGGCATTGTAAGTCCGGTAATCATCGGCCATTCTATGGGTGGAAAAGCGGCTATGAATTTTGCGTTGGCGCACCCGGAGAAACTTGATAAACTGATTGTGGTTGATATTGCCCCAAAGGCATACGATGTACGGCACGATCATATTGTTGAGGGCCTGAAGGCAGTTCCGATCGACTCTATTCAATCGCGTCAAGAAGCGAATGAGGCACTGTCGCAGCATATTTCAAGCGAAGGGGTCCGTCAGTTTTTATTGAAGAATCTGATGCGCAAACCCGAAGGAGGTTTTGGTTGGCGGATTAATCTGCCGGTGATTGATAAAAGTCTTGAGGTAATTAGCGGAGGCCTCATACATCAAGGGGTATTTGAAAAAGACACATTGTTCATCCGGGGTTCGAAATCCGATTATATTATGGATGAAGACCGTAATGCTATTAAGGAGATTTTTCCAAACTCAACTTTAGTGACCATGGATACCGGCCATTGGGTACAGGCTGAGAAGCCCGAAGAGTTTGTACAGGTTGTTTTATCCTTTCTAAATGCCGGGTAAAGGAAAACTTTATTTAGTACCCACAACCATCGCTGACGAAACAGTGGATCGGGTTATTCCCTTGCATGTAGCGGATAGCATTAAACACTTACGTTACTTTTTGGCTGAAGATGTGCGCACAGCTCGCAGATACTTAAGCAGTTTGAAAGTTTACCCCTCAATCGAAGAGCTTCAGTTTAATGTATTGGATAAAAATACATCAGCGGGAGAGTTGTCGCAGTTGCTTGCTCCGCTGCATAGCGGCACTGACATGGGCATTCTTTCCGAATCGGGCTGCCCTGGCGTTGCCGATCCGGGTGCTATGGCCGTTAGCTATGCGCACCACCACGGATTACGCGTTGTGCCATTGGTAGGCCCCTCTTCCGTTTTGCTCGCCCTTATGGCTGCCGGACTAAACGGTCAGCGGTTTGCCTTTCAGGGATATTTGCCGGTTGATGCTGCAGAATCCCGTAAGGCCATTAAGAACTTTGAACAAGAATCGCGCACCAAAAACCAAACACAGATTTTCATTGAAACGCCTTACCGAAACAACGCAATCTTCTCAAATCTTTTAAAAACCTTGAATGATGATGTGCTTCTGTGTGTTGCTGTTGATGCTACCGGAAAGAATGAATCAATTCAAACCATGCCGGTAAAGGCATGGAAGAAGGTTAACGTTTCCTGGCCTAAGTTGCCTGCCGTGTTCTTGTTTCTGGCCTGAAATACTGTTTTGGTTTTACCTTCATTAGTCTAAATTTGCCGACTTAATCATGCATTAAATCCTTAATCATTAACATATGCCTTATTTATTCACCTCAGAGTCTGTTTCTGAGGGCCACCCAGACAAAGTAGCCGACCAGATTTCTGATGCACTTATCGATTACTTCTTAGCCTACGATCCTAACTCAAAAGTTGCCTGCGAAACATTGGTAACCACTGGTCAGGTGGTACTGGCCGGTGAAGTAAAGTCTGAAGCTTACCTGGATGTTCAGGACATTGCCCGTGAAGTTATTCGCAAGATCGGTTACACCAAAAGTGAGTACATGTTCGAGGCGAACTCATGCGGAATTCTTTCAGCGATTCATGAACAATCGCCAGATATTAATCAGGGCGTGGAGCGCAAAAAGAAAGAAGAGCAAGGTGCGGGCGATCAGGGGATGATGTTTGGTTATGCAACCAACGAGACCGACAGTTACATGCCGCTGCCGTTAGAGATAGCACATTTGCTGTTGCGCGAATTGGCAGCGATCCGCAGGGAAGGAAAACAAATGACTTATCTGCGCCCGGACTCAAAATCGCAGGTAACGATTGAATACGATGACAATAACCAGCCAGTGCGAATCGATGCCATTGTGGTTTCAACCCAGCACGATGATTTCGACAAAGATTCACCGATGTTGAAAAAAATCAAGGAAGATGTGATCAATATTCTTGTGCCACGCGTAATGAAAAAATTACCGAAGCGTTTGCATAAGCTTTTCAACAGTGATATCAAGTACTTCATTAATCCTACAGGGAAGTTTGTAATCGGTGGACCACACGGAGATACGGGATTAACCGGAAGAAAAATTATTGTGGATACCTACGGGGGTAAAGGGGCACACGGTGGTGGAGCATTCTCAGGAAAGGATCCTTCCAAAGTTGACCGCTCAGCTGCTTATGCCACACGTCACATTGCTAAGAACCTTGTTGCTGCCGGAGTGTGTGATGAAGTGCTTGTACAGGTTGCGTATGCCATTGGTGTTGCTAAACCGGTTGGTTTGTATGTAAATACTTATGGCACCAGCAAAGTGAATTTAAATGACGGAGAAATTGCTAAACGCGTAGAGAAGATTTTTGACATGCGTCCTTATTTTATTGAGCAGCGTTTCAAACTTCGTTCACCTATCTATGCAGAAACTGCAGCCTATGGCCACATGGGTCGTGAAACAAAAGTTGTTGAAAAGATTTTCAACAAAGGAAAGAAAAGTGAGAAGCGTGTGAAGGTGGAATTGTTTCCTTGGGAAAAGCTGGATTATGTAGCACAAGTGAAGAAGGCATTTAAGCTAGCCTGATTGTTATAAACACTTTTAAAAATGAAATCGCCCCTTGGTTTTAACGAGGGGCGATTTTTTTGGCTTACTAAATAGACTATGCTCTTCCGTTATTCACTTTTGTTTTAAATTTCTTCAACTGATTTTTTAGTGCTTCAGTAGCCTGATCGGTGGCAGCTTCGAATGAGCGCGCTTTTTCCGTAGCAAAAAGTTGGTTTCCCGGTAGGTTGAGTTTGATTTCTACGGTTTTGTTTTCAACGCCTTCATTGTTCAGCCTGAGGAAGACCTCACCATCCACCATTCGGTCGAAGTATGTTTCCAGCTTGTCAACTTTTCGTTGGATAAAATCAACAAGTTTGCGGTCAGCATCAAAGTGGATGGATTGCACTTTTAGTTTCATAGGGAATTGAATTTAGAGGTTAAACATCATTTCTGGTTTTCACCAGTACAAAACACGTAGTTATTTATTCATAGGCATTTGTTTACGCTTTGGGGTGTGCCTGATCATAGGCCTTCTTAATTTTCTCCATTGAGTTATGCGTGTACACTTGGGTAGCAGCGAGGCTGCTGTGGCCAAGCAGATCTTTAACTGCATTTATTTCTGCACCTTTGTTAAGCAAGTGCGTGGCATAAGTATGCCGTAAAACGTGTGGGCTTTTTTTCTCAACGTTTGTGGATTCTGCCAGGTAGTTTTTTACAATCCGGTAAACCATCATGGGGTAGCAGGGCTCACCCTTATCCGTTACGAAAACATACCCATGATTTTTGGTGTCCATTTCCCTGTTTCTAATCTGGAGATAGTTCTTATAAATTGAAACGATACTTTTGGGAAAAGGGATTACTCTTTCTTTGTTTCTTTTTCCTAAAACTTTAATTGTGTGGTTATGCATATCCACCTGTGTTTCCTTCAACATGATTAACTCTGAAAGTCGGATGCCCGTGGAATAAAAAAGTTCTAAAATAAGTTTATCACGCCATCCGCTGAGATTATCCTCAAACACTACATTATCAAGCAGGTTGACCATCTCGGCCTCTTTAACAAATGAAGGTAATCGCCTTTGCGTCTTCATCACCCGTATTTTGGTCATCGGGTTTTTTTTGGTGACTTCTTGGCGCATCAGAAACTTATAGAAGGTTTTTAGACTGGCAATTTTCCGGTTTATTGAAGTGGGTTTAATGCCACTGTCAGCCAGCTGGATGATCCAGGAGCGCACAATACCATAATCAGCCCCTTCAGGCTTAAAGTCTGGGAATACTTCGTTAAGGTATGTCTGAAACTGATCGAGATCGTTTTGGTAGGCAGTAAGGGTGTGCTTGCTTACTCTTTTTTCGTATTGAAGATATTTGAAAAAGGTTTCTACCATTCGTGCAACTCAAATCCCGCGGTAGTACCAAAGTAAAAAAATAATCCCCAAGGGAAAAGCCTTGGGGATTTATTATGTAACTGAATGTAAATTCTTAAGAAAGCGGCCAGAGACGCATTAAGCGTTTTCCAAACCTTTCATGCGCTCCCTGTAAGCAGCACGAATAATCTCATTTCTGCGTGTTACGGATGGTTTTTCGAAGGATGTGCGACTGCGCAATTCGCGCAAAACACCGGTTTTCTCAAACTTTTTCTTAAAACGCTTCAGCGCCTTATCAATGGATTCGTTTTCTTTAATGTTGATAATAATCATCTGTTTCTGATTAGGGCTGCAAATATAACGAAACAACAATCATTTTTGCAAAAATCACTTCAAAACAGCCCTGGAGATTACAAGTTTCTGGATTTCTGAAGTGCCCTCTCCTATGGTGCATAATTTGGCATCCCGGTAATATTTTTCAGCCGGAAAATCCTTGGTATAGCCATAGCCACCAAAAATCTGAACGCCTTCGGTAGCCACCTCAACAGCTATTTCAGAGGCATATAGTTTAGCCATAGCCGACTCTTTGTTAACATTTACCCCTTTGTTTTTTAAATCGGCAGCGCGGTAAGTAAGCAGTTTAGCAGCTTCGATTTTTGTTGCCATATCCGCAAGTTTAAAGGCAATGCCTTGAAATGCAGAGATCGGCTTATTGAATTGGTGCCTTTCTTTGGAGTATTGAAGAGCGGCTTCAAAAGCGCCTTGAGCAATGCCTAAACTTAACGCGGCAATGGAAATGCGGCCTCCATCAAGCACTTTCATGGCCTGAATAAATCCTTCTCCCACCTGTCCTAACACCTGTGATTTATGAATGCGGCAATCGGAAAATATCAGTTCCGTTGTTTCAGATGCACGCATACCCAATTTGTTTTCTTTTTTTCCGGAGCTAAAACCGGGTGTTCCTTTTTCAATAACAAAGGCTGTCATGCCGTGCGAATCGCCAACTTCACCCGTGCGTACTATTACAACTGCCACATCCCCAGACTTCCCATGCGTAATAAAATTTTTGGCACCGTTAACGATATAGTAGTCGCCTTCCGCTATCGCAACAGTTCGCATATTGCCTGCGTCCGATCCTGTATTGGGTTCCGTTAGTCCCCATGCACCAATCCATTCGGCTGTTGCTAAACGGGGTAGATATTTTTGTTTTTGCTCTTCGTTACCAAATTGTAAAATGTGATTGGTGCATAGCGAATTATGCGCGGCCATTGATAGACCAATGGCTCCATCAATTTTTGCAAGTTCAGCTATTGCTGTAACATACTCCAGGTACCCAAATCCGGCACCACCATATTGCTCAGGCACAAGAACTCCCATTAAACCGAGCTCACCCATTTTCTTGAACATCTTAACCGGAAATTCTTGTGACTCATCCCAATCCATCATGAAGGGCTTAATCTCACGACTACCAAAATCGCGAACCATTTGAGCGATCATGAGTTGATTTTCACTCTCTTGAAAAGTTATATCGGTAAGGTTGTCAGAAAGTATACTCATAGCAATCAAATTAATTTTAGGGACACGAAAGTAAAACATTATACGCAATGCCCAAACGAATGTTAGTTTGTTTAGGTTAAATCTTGATTATTTCCTGTTTTGGAAGGTAAATCGATTAATTTTAGGCTCATTTTTTAGGCCTCTATGAAAATTACAGTTGTTGGAACAGGTTACGTTGGTTTAGTAAGCGGAACCTGTTTTGCTGAAACAGGTAACACGGTAACCTGTGTGGATATTGACAGCGAAAAGGTTAAAAGCCTTCGCAGTGGTAAAGTCACCATTTATGAACCAGGGCTCGAAACGATTTTCGAGCGAAATGTAAAGGAACATCGCTTGTTTTTTACTACCAGCTTGCAGGAAGGTATCAAAGATGCCCAGGTAATTATGCTCGCGCTTCCTACCCCTCCTGGTGCGGATGGTTCAGCAGATTTGCAATACGTGTTAAAAGTGGCCGGTGAACTAGGTCCTATGTTGGAGGATTATACGGTGATCGTTAACAAAAGTACGGTGCCCGTAGGAACCGCAGAGCTTGTGCGTAAAAAAGTAGCGGAAGGAGCCAAGGTTGAATTTGATGTAGTATCAAATCCTGAATTTTTGCGCGAGGGCTTGGCCGTTGAAGATTTTATGAAACCTGAACGCGTTGTGATCGGTACACGCTCACCGCGTGCACGCAAAATTATGGAGACACTGTATGCTCCTTATGTAATGCAAGGAAATCCGGTAATTGTGATGGATGAACCTTCAGCGGAATTAACCAAATATGCAGCGAACGCATTCCTTGCTACCAAGATTACTTTTATGAACGAGATCGCTAACCTATGTGAGCGACTAGGCGCTGATGTTGATTTGGTTCGCAAGGGTGTTGGTACAGATAGCCGCATTGGTAAACGATTTTTATTTGCAGGTATTGGATATGGTGGAAGTTGTTTTCCTAAAGATGTTCAGGCGCTGTCACAATCTGCACAGCAAGTAAAGTACGATTTTAAAATTCTAGATGCTGTCATGGAGGTGAATGAGAATCAGAAAACTAAAATGATTCACCGCATGAAGGAATATTTTGCTGATGGATTAAAAGGAAAGCGAATCGCCATTTGGGGATTGTCGTTCAAACCACAGACCGATGATATTCGTGAGGCACCGGCATTGCATAACATCGATCTTTTGCTGAAGGAGGGTGCCGAGGTGCATGTTCATGATCCTGAGGCGATGGATAATGTGAAGAAGTTAATGGGTGATAAAGTACACTATCACAACAATCCATATGATGCATTGACAAAAGTGGATGCCCTATTGATTGCCACCGAGTGGCCTGAATACAGAACTCCGGATTTTGACCGAATGGCTAAGGCAATGAATCAAAAGCTAATTTTTGATGGCAGAAATATCTACGATGTCTCAAATCTTCGTGAACTTGGGTTCATTTATTATAGTATTGGACGTGAAATCGTAAAAAATTAAAACGTGAGCGATAAAGTAAACATTCTTGTAACAGGCGGTGCCGGATTTATCGGATCGCACGTTGTCCGACTTTTTGTGCGGAAATACCCTCAGTACCACATCATTAATTTGGATAGCTTAACGTATGCCGGTAACCTGGAGAACCTGCACGACATTGAAAGTGAACCGAATTACACGTTTGTAAAAGACAGTATTTTGAACATTGAGTTGCTCAACTCGATATTTTCAAAATATGATATAAAGGGAGTAATTCACTTGGCAGCTGAGTCACATGTGGATCGTTCAATTCACAACCCGGATGAATTTGCCATGACTAACATCATCGGAACAATCCGGTTGTTGAAGGCAGCTCACACAGCGTGGCATGGAAAGATGAGTGGAAAAATGTTTTATCATATTTCTACCGATGAAGTTTACGGATCGATTAACGATGGATATTTCACAGAGCGTACACCGATTGATCCACAATCCCCTTATTCGGCTTCCAAAGCAAGCAGCGATCACTTTGTGCAAGCGTTCAACAATAGTTATGGATTACCTACATTAATAAGTCGTTGTTCGAATAATTATGGGCCGTATCAATTTCCTGAAAAATTGATTCCGTTGATGATCAACAATATGGTGCAGCAAAAACCTTTACCGGTTTATGGAAAAGGAGAGAACATTCGCGATTGGCTTTATGTAGAAGACCATGCCAGCGCCATTGATGCTATTTTCCATAAAGGAAAATCAGGTGAAGTATTTAATATCGGTGGCAACAATGAATGGAAAAACATTGACCTCGTTAAATTGCTTTGCAGTATTGTTGATAAGAAACTTGGTCGGGAAGAAGGTACTGCCGCAAAACTCATTACCTATGTCACGGATCGTCCGGGCCATGATCTTCGCTATGCTATTGATGCCTCCAAAGTAATCAGCGAAACTGGCTGGCGTCCGGAAACCGATTTTGCACAAGGACTGGAAAAAACGGTAAGCTGGTACCTAAGCAATAGCGACTGGCTCAGCCATGTTACTTCGGGAGAATACCTGAAGTACTATGAGAAAATGTACGTTAATCGTTGATAATCAATTATTTATAGAATGAAAGGAATCATCCTTGCCGGTGGATCAGGCACGCGACTACACCCGCTTACGTTAGCGGTAAGTAAGCAACTCATGCCGTTGTATGATAAGCCAATGATCTATTATCCGCTTTCGGTTTTAATGATGGCGGGTATCCGTGAAATATTGATTATTTCAACGCCACATGATTTACCCATGTTTAAAAAGCTATTGGGTGATGGTAAGCAAGTGGGCTGCTCATTTTCCTATGCTGAACAACCCCGACCAGAAGGTTTAGCCCAGGCGTTTATTATTGGCGAGGAGTTTATTGGAAGTGATAGTGTTGCTTTGATTTTGGGTGATAATATTTTTTACGGAAGCGGTTTTGCCAATCTTGTTCAATCGTGCGTTGATCCAAAAGGAGGCATTGTTTTCGCTTACCATGTAAATGACCCTGAGCGTTACGGTGTGGTAGAATTTGATGATGCCATGAACGCGCTTTCAATTGAAGAAAAGCCCAACAAACCGAAATCGAATTATGCTGTACCGGGCTTGTATTTTTACGATAATGAAGTTGTTCAGATTGCAAAGAACATCAAGCCCAGCCCACGGGGCGAATTAGAAATTACCGATGTAAACAACACCTATCTCAAACAAGGTAAGCTTAAAGTGGCGGTGATGAACCGCGGAACCGCCTGGCTTGATACGGGAACGTTTGATTCATTGATGCAAGCCTCCACCTTCGTGCAGGTAATCGAGCAGCGTCAGGGGTTGAAAGTTGGCTGCATTGAAGAAATCGCCTACCGAATGAAATTCATCAATCGTGAAGAGCTTTTAGAACTCGCTAAGCCGTTGGAGAAAAGCGGTTATGGTGATTACCTGAAAAAGTTAGTATAGCGACTATTCGTTATAGATAACGTGCAGTAAAGTTCTTCCCACGGCTTCGAGGGTTTCTTGACTTATGTTTTCCATATTATCACTTGTGCTGTGGTGGAAGTCGCCAAAGTACCCTTCTAATGGATCATAATGCACAATGTTGATCATGGGTATCCTTGCATATTCATTTACAAAGATGTGATCATCCGTTATGGCTCCCTCTCGTTTGTTGAGAAATAAATGTCCGTAACCCAGTTGATGTGCCGCTTTCCATGTTTTATCGACAATGTTTGGGGCGTACTCCATGGACGCTCCTTCCTTAACAAACCGTGCATCCTTTCCGCCCACCATATCCAGCAATACCCCAAAGTAGGCTGAGTAGTTGGGTTTGTGTCTGTTTTTCGACCAATACTGTGAACCCAGGCACCACCACGAGTCAAGATTTTTTGGAAGCTTATAATCAGCAGTGTTTCCATACAGCCGACTGGCCGTTGACTCATCAAAGCCCCAGTCTTCCCCATCAAACAAAATAATATCCACTCCAACTTCCGGTAACCCATTGGCATGAAACACACGCGCTATTTCTAAGAGCACACCAACACCGCTGGCGCCATCATTGGCACCGTCAAAATATGCTTTGGGGTTTTGCGGGTCTTTGTCGGCAAAAGGCCGGGTGTCCCAATGGGCAGCCAGCAAAATGCGCCTGGTGTTTTCCGGTTTGAATGATGCGATGATGTTCCGCAAGCTTAGCTTTTGATTGCCATAAGTAGTTGCTTCAAAGCGTTGCTCAGTAACCACTGCTCCATAAGCATTGAACTGATTGGTGAAATAGTCTCCCGCTTTTCGATGAGCGGGCGTGTTAGGTATACGTGGGCCAAATTCAACCTGCCGGCCCACAAAGTGATATGCAGAATCACCATTGAATTGAGGAACGACTACGGTCTTAACGGGTTGCTCGGGTTTGGAAGGAGGAACCTTCTCCCTATTTCCTGAGCAGGAATAAAGCGCCAGCACAACAATAAAAGCACCTATAGATATAACTCTCATACGGGCATCAAAATAATGCAAACCAGGGGTAGCTGCATTGGTCTTTAACGCATTATTTGGCGATCAGGCATAAATCGTATACATTTGCATCGAAATATGATCAACTAGACGAGGGGACACAAAAGTCCCCTCTTTGTTTTATCAGTTTTATGGATTTAGTGGAGCGCATTAAGGAACTGGCTGAGGCTCATCTGAAGGATGAGACCCAGTTTGTTGTGGAAGTAGTTGCCACCCTGCGAAAGAAGCCGTTTAAGTTGATTGTAATAATTGACGGTGATAAGGGTGTTACCATCGATGATTGCGCTGATTTGAGCCGGGCCTTGTCCGCTACATTGGATGACCAAAATATATTGGCAGACCCTTATATGTTGGAGGTTTCAACGCCCGGGCTGGATCATCCACTAAAACTGACACGGCAGTACTACAAGAATGTTGGCCGCACGGTAAAAGTAAAAACTGCAACCAATGTGCTTCAAGGTAAATTACTGAGTGTGTCATCAGAGGAGGTGACCCTTGAACAGGTAGCCGGAACCGGAAAAAAGAAAGAAGTAAAGGAAATAAAAGTTCCTTTTTCTGATATAGAAAAAACGTTTGTAATGGTATCATTTAAATAAGTTATGACAACGAACGACACAGCCGCTGGCCTTATTGAATCGTTTGCAGATTTTGCAAAGCAGAAGAACATCGATCGTCCTACGATGATCCGCATCCTTGAAGATGTGTTCCGGAACATGATCCGGAAAAAGTATGAGACAGATGACAACTTTGACATCATCATCAATGCCGATAAAGGCGACCTTGAAATCTGGCGCTTCCGCGAAATTGTGGACGATGACTCAGAAGACATTTGGGATCATGATAAAATCAGTTACACTGAAGCCGTTAAAATAGAACCCGATTTTGAAGTGGGTGAAGAAGTGGCCGAACAGATTTACCTGGAAGATTTTGGCCGCAGGGCCGTAACGACTGCGCGGCAAACCCTTATTCAAAAAGTAAAGGACCTAGAAAAGGATATTCTTTTTCAGAAGTATAAGGATCTGGTTGGCGAAATCATTACCGGTGAAGTTTACCAGATATTAAGCAAAGAGGTTTTGCTTATTGATGCAGAGGGAAACGAAATTTCCATACCACGTAGTGAGCAAATCCAGAAGGATCGCTATCGCAAAGGAGAAAATGTGCGGGCTATTGTGCATAAGGTTGAAATGGTGAACGGTAATCCAAAAATTATTTTGTCGCGTACATCACCGGTGTTCTTAGAGCGCCTGTTTGAACAGGAAGTACCGGAAGTTTACGATGGATTGATCACCATTAAGAAAGTTGTTCGTGAACCAGGTGAGCGTGCAAAGGTAGCCGTGGAATCGTACGATGATCGTATTGATCCGGTAGGTGCCTGCGTGGGGATGAAGGGATCGCGCATTCATGCCATTGTTCGTGAATTGCAAAACGAAAACATTGACGTAATTAATTTCACTGAGAACCTTGAACTTTATGTACAACGGGCACTTAGTCCGGCAAAGATTTCAAGTATTAAAGTTGACAAAGAGAGCGACCGCATTTCTGTTTACCTGAAGCCGGATCAGGTTTCGTTGGCGATTGGAAAAGGAGGGTTAAACATAAAACTTGCCAGCCGATTGGTAGGCTATGAAATCGATGTATTCCGCGAATTGGATGGCCTGACGGAAGAAGACGTTGACCTCGATGAATTTTCCGATGAAATTGAAAGTTGGGTAATTGATGAGCTGAAGCGCATTGGTTTGGATACTGCCAAGAGTGTATTGAGTCTGTCGAAAGAAGAATTAGTAAGGAGAACAGATCTCGAAGAAGAAACAATTGACGAAATACACGCGGTGCTGCGCAAAGAGTTTGAGTAACATTTATTTAACAACGAATAAACGAGACGCCTTAGAAAGTCAGTAAATAAAGAATAATATTTGAGTATGGCAGAAGAAAAATTGATCAGGTTGAGTCAGGCAGCGAGGAAACTCAATGTGGGGCATCATACCATATTGGAATACCTGGCGAAGAAGGGGCATGAGGTGGAGAACAACCCCAACGCAAAACTTACACCCGATCAGTTTGCGCTGCTTTCAAAGGAGTTTGCTTCTTCGGCTACCGAAAAGATGGAGGCCAGCGGACTTACCATTGGTGTTAAGCATGCCGATAACCTGGTGATTGAGAGTGAGAAGGAACTGGCCGCTAAAAAGCGGGTGGATGAAGAAGAGAACATCATGATCAAGAATCTTGGCGCTGCCGAGATTAAAAAGGATGAACCTAAGCCTGAAAAAGTATCAACTGAAAAAGCTAAACTGGAAGGCATAAAGGTTGTCGGTAAAATCGAACTTGAGAAAAAGCCTAAACCCGTACAAGCTGAAAAAGCTGAGGAGGTTGAGGAAGTAAAAACCGAGAAGGTTGTAGCCGCCAAGCCTGAAGAAGTAGAGAAGCCTGAGCAGGAAATTATCAAGGCGAAGGCCGATAAACTGCAGGGACTGAAAGTTGTTGACCGGATTGAATTGCCGGCCGAGCGTGAGAAGAAAAAAGATCAGCCGGTAGCATCATCCGATATTGGCGATGATACTAAAAAGGGCAAGCGACCACGCAAACGAATCATCACACCCGGTGATGCCAAAGGGCAACCTCAGCGTGGTGGCAAACCAATGCCTCATCGGCCACAAAAGGCTGAGCCTACTGAAAAGGAAATCCAGGATCAGATCAGGGCTACCCTCGCAAAATTAAGCGGTGGCGGAAAGAAAAGTGCCGGATCAAAGTACAGACGCGAAAAAAGACAAGCCGTTTCCGATGCACAGGAACAGCAAATGCTGCAGGAGCAAGAAGCATCTAAAACACTAAAGGTTACCGAGTTCATTTCGGCCAACGATTTGGCTTCGCTCATGAGTGTTTCGGTTAACGATGTAATATCAACCTGCCTTGGCTTGGGAATGTTTGTGTCCATCAACCAGCGCCTCGATGCTGAAGCGATCACTGTGATAGCCGATGAGTTTGGATTCGATGTTCAGTTCACCACCACGGAAGATGAAGTGGAAGTGATGGAGGCTCAGGATGCAGTGGAAGATCTCTTAGCGCGTGCGCCCATTGTTACCATCATGGGTCACGTTGACCACGGTAAAACATCCTTGCTGGATTACATCCGCAAAACAAAAGTTACAGCTTCAGAAGCTGGTGGAATTACCCAGCACATTGGTGCATACGATGTAACCACCACGACCGGAAACAAAATTGCATTTTTAGATACACCCGGTCACGAAGCGTTTACCGCTATGCGTGCACGTGGTGCGAAGCTTACCGATATTGCTATTATAGTAGTGGCGGCAGATGATGACGTGATGCCTCAAACCAAAGAGGCGATCAATCACGCACAAGTGGCTGGAGTTCCCATTGTTATCGCCATCAACAAAATCGATAAGCCCACGGCTAACCCGGAAAAAATTAAGGAATCATTATCCAAAATAAATATTCTGGTAGAGGATTGGGGAGGTAAGTACCAGTGCCAGGCTATTTCAGCCAAATCAGGGCTGGGTATTGATGAATTACTGGAAAAAGTATTACTCGAAGCCGAATTGCTCGCGTTAAAAGCCAATCCCGACAGGGCTGCCTCAGGATCAATCATTGAAGCTTCACTTGATAAGGGTCGTGGTTATGTGGCAACATTAATGGTTCAAACCGGAACGTTGCGTGTTGGTGATGTGATGCTGGCAGGTGCACATTATGGAAGAGTGAAGGCTATGTTTAATGCAACCGGTGGAAAGATAAAAGAAGCCGGACCCTCAACACCTGTACAGGTATTGGGATTGGATGGTGCTCCGCAGGCAGGTGAAAAATTCCAGGTGCTGGAATCCGACCGCGAAGCCCGTGAGCTTGCTTCCAAACGTGGACAGATTTTGCGCGAACAAAGCATTCGAACCAAGAAGCACATCACGCTGGATGAAATCGGAAGACGATTGGCCATTGGAAACTTCAAGGAACTGAATGTGATTGTTAAAGGTGATGTGGATGGTTCCGTTGAAGCCTTATCAGATTCATTATTGAAACTTTCTACCAAAGAAATCCAGGTTGCTATTATTCACCGTGGTGTTGGTCAAATTTCAGAATCGGATGTATTGCTGGCTTCAGCTTCCGATGCGGTTATTGTGGGCTTCCAGGTGCGGCCTTCATCGGCTGCGCGCAGGTTGGCGGAGAATGAAGAAATTGAAATCCGTCTCTACTCCATCATCTACGATGCCATCAACGATGTGAAGGCTGCGATGGAAGGTATGTTGGCGCCTGAGCAGGAAGAAGTAATTGTGGGTAACGCTGAAGTGCGCGATGTGTTTAAGATCACGAAAGTGGGTACCGTTGCGGGCTGTATGGTTACGGATGGATACATCAAACGTAACAATCCGATCCGTCTCATTCGCGATGGTATTGTAGTATATGCCGGCAAACTGAATTCATTGAAGCGTTTCAAGGATGATGTGGGTGAAGTAAAGTCGGGTTACGATTGCGGTATGGGCATTGAAAGCTTTAACGATATTCAGGTGGGTGATGTAATTGAAAGCTACGAAATGCGCGAGGTGAAGCGAACGCTTTCTTAGCACGAACAATTAGTCTAAATTAAAAGCCCTTGAATTTTTTCAGGGGCTTTTTTTATGAACCTCATTTAGCAACAATGCATCGAGGCAGTTTTATAATTTTAATAGCTTTTAATTGAATTCAACATCAGCATCCTTACCTGCTGGTAGGCTTTGCCGAGTGAGGTTGATTGGGTTTAAGTTTAATCATTCAATAGCTCAGAAAAATCACCGTTAGCCTTTATTTCAAAGGAGTTGTGGTTTTTCTTAAGAGTAAATACCCGGCTAATCCCGCAAGAACTGATGCCACCAATATGCCAATTTTCGCTTGCAGTATATAATCGCCATCAGTAAAAGCCAGTTCAGTAATAAACAACGACATGGTAAAACCTACTGCAGCCAATAAAGAAGCGCCATAAATATGTGGCCAGCGTACGCCCTCAGGCAACGTGGACAGTTTGAGCCATACCATAAGCTTACTCATGCCGATAATGCCTACGGTTTTTCCAATGATAAGCCCGAAGATGATGCCTAATGCCACCGGACTAAATACATTATCGCCAAAGTTGCCGGAGAAGGTTACGCCTGCATTGGCCAATGCAAAGATGGGCATCACAACAAAGGCAACGAAGGGATGCAACGCATGTTCCAGTCTTTGAAGCGGAGTCATAGCTTCTTTGGATAAGTACTTGAATTTTTCGAGCACATACAATTGTTCCTTACTTACTAATTTATCATCCGTGCGTTGTGCTTTATCAAATTCATTGATCAACTGTCGCGACTGCGCACTAAAAGTATCCTCATCAAATTTTACATAAGCAGGAATAGTCAGTGCGGCCAGTACTGCCGCAATGGTAGCGTGCACACCCGACAAGAGAAAAGCCAACCACAACCCACCAATACCCACCAAGCCATAAAAGGTAGTGTTGCGAACACCAATCAGATTGGCAATTATTAATACAGCCATAAAAACTCCGCCAACAGCGAGGCTGATGAAATCAATATGAGATGTGTAGAAAAAAGCAATCACCAGTACAGCGCCAAGGTCATCGGCAATGGCCAATGCGGTTAGAAATATTTTTAAGGAAAGCGGTATACGATTACCCAGCAAATAAAGTATGCCCAAAGCAAAAGCTATGTCCGTTGCCATGGGTATACCCCAACCATTACTGCTTTGCCCGTTTGAATTAAAAGCCAGGTAAATAAGCGCAGGAACAGCCATGCCACCTAACCCTGCGGCTAAAGGAAGTACCGCATCTTTTAGGCTGGATAATTCACCCGCTATGATTTCGCGTTTCAGTTCAAGACCGATGACAAAAAAGAATATGGCCATCAAGCCATCGTTAATCCAATGGTGCAAGTCTTTGCTGATAACAAAGTCGTCATAACCAATGCTGAATGTATGCTTCCATATACGATGATATTCTTCTGCCCACGGAGAGTTGGCCGCGATGAGTGCAATTGAGGCTGAAACAAAGAGAATAATGCCACTTGTGGTGGAGTTATTAATGAATTTCTGAAGCGGAGTAATCAGCCATATGTCAACAATGCTTTTTCTCATGTTGCGAAAGTATAAAACGACAAGAAGTATTTTTAATGAATTAGCCAGAAAAGCGTTTAGCGTTGCGTGTTGCATTCAGGTGTAATGCAACTGATATAATGTGGCTAAGAGGCGCAGAAAACTCTTTCAACTGCGTCAATTTGTAATATTCCTTACGGGTGCTTATAAAAAGTCTTGCTTACAATCCGCCAGCCTTCTGAAAATTTATACAGGGCGAGGTAATCCGTAAATATCAACTTGCCTTCGCGATGTAACTCCAGCTTTACAAGGGCGGTTGTTCCAGTAATATCAACTGCAAGAATTTTGCCCTCGGTACGTACCGTACTACTGCCCTCCTTTCTTCTTGCTTCAATGAGGGCAATCCATTCTTCCAAGGGCAACGGGTTTATCGTATCATCCATCAGGCGCAGCATCCTGAAACTGGGATGAAATCCTTTGCGGATATCGTCCAGGCTTCCCCGGTTTTGCGTGCCTTCAATGTAAGCCGATTTTACCACTGCACGAATGGCTATTTCATCAGGTTGTGCAAAGCATACTGAAATGAATAAGAATGCTATCAATGTGGAGAGAATTCGCATGATCAATTCATTAAAACCTTGATAACTAAAATTTAACTTCCGGTGCCCGTTCTGCGCCTTCGGAGGCTTCAAAACCTTTTCTTACACTGAAGTCTTCACCACCGCCAAACACACCCAGAGCAAAGCGTTTAAAGAAGCCCCTTACATAAGTGTTGTATGAACGAATGGATTCATTGTAGCGCTGGCGTGCTACATTGATTCTGTTTTCGGTTCCTTCAAGCTGCGCCTGCAGATCGAGAAAATTCTGGTTTGCTTTCAGGTCGGGGTAGCGCTCCACAACAACCATCAATCGTGAAAGGGCAGAACTCAATCCGTTTTGTGCTTGTTGAAATTGTGCGAACTGTTGTGGAGATACATTGGAGGGGTCAATATTTACTGAGGTTGCTTTCGCACGCGCTTCAATCACTCCGGTAAGCGTTTCCTGTTCAAAGTTTGCGTATCCTTTAACCGTTTCAACCAGGTTGGGTATCAGGTCCATCCGTCTTTGATAGGTCGATTGCACATTCGACCATTCTGCATTTACATCCTCCTGTAACTTCACAGCACTATCGTACACGCCTGCGCCCCACATGATAAATCCTCCGATAAATACGATCAGAAGTCCAAGCAATACAAAAACGGCAATCAGTACTTTCTTCATGGTTCAGTGTTTACAATGTTCAAGTTAGGAAATTTTCCTTGCATAAAAATGCCGGCTGATCGTCAGAAATGTCGATGCTGAACGTGGAAAATGATCGTGAAAACTTCAGGGCAGTTATGGCCGACCACTGTGGGCTTACTCGTGTGATTCGTTAAGTGCGTTACTGTATAGCCCCTTCAGTAAGTTTCTCTGCGTTATCGGCAATTCTTAATTGTTCAATAAAGTCATCAATCTCACCATTCATAATGGCGGGAAGGTTATGTTGTGTATACCCAATCCGGTGATCGGTAACACGGCTCTGCGGATAGTTGTAAGTTCTGATTTTCTCCGACCGGTCACCGCTGCGCACCAACGATTTCCGTGTCGCACCGATTTCACTTTGTTGTTTCTGAACCTCCATTTCATACAACTTGGCTTTCAGCATCTGCAGGGCGCGCTCACGGTTACCATGCTGTGAGCGTTCCACCTGGCAAGTAATAACAATGCCAGTGGGCTTATGCGTCATCTGCACCTTGGTCTCAACCTTGTTAACATTTTGCCCGCCCGCACCACTGGAGCGTGCTGTTTGAACTTCAATATCGGCTGGGTTAATTTCAATGCTTACATCTTCAACTTCTGGAAGTACAACTACCGAAGCGGCAGAAGTGTGCACCCGGCCTTGTTGCTCGGTGGCGGGTACCCGTTGAACACGGTGAACGCCCGACTCAAACTTGAGTTTTCCATAAGCACCATCGCCACTTACGCTGCAGATGATTTCTTTGTAGCCACCGGCTGTACCTTCGGTAAAGTCAACGGTAATCATTTTTAGTGCTACCCGATCGCAGAAGCGCTGGTACATGCGCCATAAATCGCCTGCAAACAGCGAGGCTTCATCACCGCCTGTGCCCGCACGGATTTCCAGAATACAACTTTTGTCGTCATTAGGATCTTTCGGGATCAGCAATTCTTTCAGCTCGGCCTCCAGCACTTCTATTTTTGGCTCCAGCTCATCGATCTCCATTTTGGCCAATTCCCGCATTTCAGGGTCTTTCTCCTTTTGCAATACTTCCTTGGCGTGCCTGAACTGGTTTTGAGCCAGTTGCAAACTATTGTATTTCGACACAATCTTTTCAAGGTCGCCATATTCTTTGCTGAGTTGTGAAAACTTTTTGGGGTTACTCATCATGTCGGGCTGAACCAGCAGTTGGCCGATTTCCTCAAAACGATGCTTGATTTCTTCTAATTTCTCGATCATATTCTTTTAAGCGGCCACAAAGTTAGCAAAACGCAGCATTCGCAAGATTTGGTTGCGCGCATTACCTTTGGGCATGCGTTTTAATTACCTGTATTTGTATTTAATCCTGCTTATGGTTGCTGGCTGCGGAGGTTCGCTGAATGAAGAACAACGGAAGCAAATCCGTGAGGCCCGCGAACAGGGCAGCATTAAAAAATTAAGCGATGCTGAAATTCTTGAAGCCGCTTTTGCCTTGGGCCGGGCAATCATCGCGCAGGTTGATGAGCATACTATCGACTCAGTTGCGGCAAGCCAAAAGGTTAAAATCAATTGGCTTGAAGCCGGCTCAGCTGAAGGATCGGAAATTGAACGTCAGGTTATTGAAGCTTACCTGGCGAGCATACTATCGGGTACCGAATTAAACGACAACGTTCAGCGATTGGGTGCCGATTCATTGCTGTATACTAAGCCCGTGGTAGTGAATTTACCAGATGGTATTACCGAGGTGAAGGGAACATGGAATATTGTGATGTCAAAAAAGCAAGTCGTACTTTCTATCGATAGAAAATAGGCCTACTTCAACTTTTCAAAAGTCTGTTCCCGGAAATAACCCTTTTTAATGAGTTGAATAAGTTTTTTCGGAGAAGGATCAATCAGGTAATATGTTTTATTGTCCACCGCTGTTTCTACAACAGTAATATCTTTGGCCAATAAATCCCGAAACTCTTTGCCTTGGTGCTCATCCGAAATTTCGGGCATGGCCATATAACTCAGATTGCCATTAGGCAGAGGTTTTACAACCCTTAAATACCATGAATAATCGCTGCGCATATTGATGAAGTAATAGCCTTTGTAATACTTCATCACCAAACTGTCGCTTAGTGTTGCCAGGTCATCCTTTCCAAGCTTATAGCCGGTTGCCGATACAACCAGAGTATCGCTTTGCTCACCATCATCCAAAATCAGGTAACGGCCATGGAGTTTTGAGGGAACCTGGGTGAGATTCTTTATTCCTTTGGGTTGCGGTTCTTTGTAAGAAATTTCTGAGCAGGAGGCCAGAAAAAGCACGAAAAGAAATAGGACGCTGCCGGAAAAAAGGTATTTCATGTACGGAAGATAGTGATTCTACCGAACTTTATTGCTCTGGATAAACAACACAACCTATTAACAATACAGCGTGTCTAAATCGTGGAGAGCCGTATTTTTGTACTATGAAAGGATTGACTGGGCTATTATCATTCATTGCCATTTGTTTTGCCATCTCTGCATGTGAGTTGAACAACGACAACATCAGGGTTTTTTCTTTTTCCTATAATTTTTCAACTTCCGATTGGGGCTGGGATGGCGATTTTGCTGATTATCCTCAGGGCGATTCCATTTTCTATGAATTGAAATTCAAGTACGACACGTTACCGAGAACCAATGGAAATCGATTTGCGCTCCTCACTTCAGGCAGGAATCACAGCGATGACCTGTTCATGTTTGTCAGGAAAAAAATTGAAGGTTTAAAACCGAATACAACGTACCGTGTGCTTTTTAATATCAGGATTTCTTCGAATGCCCCTACGGGTAATTTCGGCATTGGCGGTGCCCCGGGTGAGAGTGTATTGGTGAAGGCGGGTGCAGTTAATTACAAACCGGAAAAAGTTTTGGTTGAAAATTACTATCGCATGAACATCGATATTGGTAGCCATAGTCAGGCCGGAGATGATGTGTTGATACTTGGAAACATTGGCGTTTCACCAACCACAACGCAATTCACAGAAGTTTTTCGCAACAACAGTTCAGCCAATTCATTTTTGGTTACATCAAATAGTCAAGGCGAAGTTTGGATTATTACAGGGACTGATTCAAGTTATAAAGGAGAAACAACGCTCTATTATACAACTGTAGATGTGTTGTTTAATCAGGCTGAGTAATGGTTAATTTTTCTTTCGCTTTTTCGGCTTAGGTGTTTTACCAATACGCACATCGCCTTTAATAATCATGGAGCATGCCTTGAGCACGCTTTCTTCAAAATCGTGAGCATCAGCAGGCAGGTTCTGCCAGGCGGTTTCGGCATTACCCAATAGTTCTATGGAACGCATTGAGGGGAATTCTTCTCTCAAGCTGGCATGGTATTCGTGTGTAGTTGCAAGCCAAACTCCATTATCCCTCGCATGTTCATTCTTATTACGCGTAATCAACACAATTTGATCGCGATGATAGACAGCATGGCAACCAAACATAGGTTTAACCGTTGGATGGAGTGAAAATAGTTCATCCAGCACAAAAGAAAAGGCAATGCTTTTTTTCATGGTTCACAAAACTGATGAATACATACGCTTATTGCACATGTTATTGTATCTTTATAAACATTTTTCATGCTTTCGCTGTATAATCAAATTTTATTCCAATGAAAAATAGAACTCTCATGCTAACGTTGCTGCTGTTGGTAATTTACTCTACCGGCCATGCACAAGGTGTTGTTGGTAGGCTCAAGCAAAAAGCTGATCAAGCTGCTGAGCGTACAATTGACAGGAAGATTAACGAAAAGATTGGGGGAAACCCATCGGGAACGAATCAACCTGGAGGCACACTGCCAGGATCTGGACCGGGCGGAAGTGGTAATCCTGCCAATACTACTGGTGGCGGCCTTATCGTTACGCCACCGGATGTACGAGAGAACATGTCGGAGGCAGAAACTTCCTACAAAGCTGGTCGTTATTCTGATGCGCGCTATGCACTCAAGCAAGCGATGCTTGGCGTAGAAATGGAAATCGGCAACAAAGTGCTTAAATCACTTCCTGAAACCGTGGTGGGGTTGGCTAAAAAATCGGATGCCGACCAGGTAACCAGTATGGGCTATGGTTGGGTTGGCCTTACCATTCAGCGCGAATACGGTTCTGGAAACAAACAGCTCAACGTTACAATAGCGAATAATTCGGCATGGATTTCAGCGGCCAATATGTACCTGAGCAATGCCAACTATGCTACAACCGGAGGAGAACAAAACTGGAAACAAACAAAAGTAAAAGGATACCGTGGCATTATAGAATATAATCAAGGCTCTGGCTATAAGTTGAGTGTGCCCATTGGGCAATCGTCTATTATTGTTTGGGAAGGGATCAACTTTGCTACCGAGCAGGATATGATGAATGCGGCAAACGTATTCGATCTGGACGGAATCAAAAATAAATTAGGCGAGAAGTAATATCAAAGAGACTACACTATGAAAAATATATTCTTATCCCTTGTAACCATAGGTTTGTGCATGACCATGATGGCAGAAGCACAGGAATTCGACAAGAGCCTTGCCAGTGCCAAAACATCCTACAATTCAGGAAACCTGGAAGATGCGCGATTCAATCTTGAAAGTGCGTTGCGCGAAATCGATGCCGCCATCGGCCGGGAAATTCTTAAAGTATTGCCAACCAGTTTAGGAGGATTAGCCAGCGACACCAAAAATGATCAGGTTACCGGCATGTCGGGCGGCCTTGTTGGTGGCCTTTATGTTCATCGTGTTTACGGCAATTCAGAGACTAAAAGTGCTACCATTGACATCATCAGCGACTCGCCCCTTATGGCTGGCATTAGCGCCATATTGGCCATGCCCATGATCATGAACTCTGGCGACAGCAACCAGAAAGTCGTGAAGGTTCAAGGATACAAGTCATTGCTAACCCGTCAAACCGATGAGAACAATCAAACCTCAGGCTACCAGGTGCAAACACCGTTTGGCAGTTCGATGTTAACGCTGGATTATAACGGTGCGATTTCGGAAGCTGATGTACTGAAATTGGCGAATAGTTTGCCCATTGAAAAAATAATCAAGTTGGCACAGTAACCGAACGGTCACTTGTCAAAGTTTACGGAGACTGCTTAAAAGAGCAGTCGCTTTTTTTACTGCCTAGATTGATTTTACTGAACAACCAACTTTTTTGTAACAGTTCCAAACCGATTGGAAACCTTAACAAGGTAAAGCCCGGGCAAAAGAAGGCCCAAGTCTAACACAACGGAGGTATCCTCAGTAACAGCTGACTGTACAACCTTTCCTAACGGATTAATTATCTGGATATGGGTTAGGCCATTGTGAGCAGATGTGAATGAAATAGTAGCACTTGCTGTTGCTGGATTAGGATAAAGCATAAACGGTGCATCACCTGATTCTCGTAGGCCAACCACAACATCTTCAGCGTAGGCATATTCTGATTCGCCCCCGTCATTGTAGGCGTTTATCCGATAGGTAAATTCGTCAGCAGGGTTTGTGTTGTCGGAATAAGTGGTGACGTTGTATTGAACCGAATCAATGACGACAAAGTTGTTGTTTCCTTTTTCACTACGCTCAATGATGAACCCCAGTTCGTTATTCGATTCATCCGTCCAGCCCAAATGCGCAGTTAATGAAGTATGCTGAGCTTGTAGATTTGTTGGTGCGGCAGGACCCTCAGGAGAGAACCTGAATATCCTTCCGGAATTTCCGGAGCTGTAATGCAAAACGTAGGGTTCGCCATGATGATCTTCACCAAAAGCTGAGATCAGTCCACCGGACGTGAGTAAAAATTCATTTGTAGCGATGTTGTTTTCATAGCGCAGTTTCCAAATCCTTCCGCTGATGTAATCACCGTATAGGTACTCCCCACTCCATTCTGGAATTTGCAACCCGCGGTAAACGAAACCACCGGTTATCGATCGGTTATTGTTCACATGAGGATATTCAAAAATAGGCAGTATCAAATCTCCGGGATTACAATTCGAAGATGGGTTGTAACAGAGTGTGCCTTCCATTAGCCGCCATCCATAATTTTTTCCGCTGGCGATCAGGTTTATTTCTTCGCGGGCATTTTGTCCAACATCACCTGCCCAAATAGTACCCGTTTGTGCATCGATGGAAAACTTCCATACGTTACGCAGTCCGTAGGCAAAAATTTCTTCCCGGTAACCACTCGTATTATTCTTAAATGGATTGGATGAAGGTATACTGTAAGGCAAATCAGTTGATGCGGCATCAACATCAATACGCAGAATTTTTCCTAGCAAATTAGTGAGGTTCTGTGCATTGTTTTGAGGATCACCACCACTGCCGCCATCACCAATGGATATATACAGGTAACCATCCGTGCCAAAAGCCAGTTTACCTCCATTGTGATTATCGAAAGGTTGACTTTGCGTTAACAGTATCAACTCACTTTCGGGATCAGCTTCATTCGGATTATCTGTTTTTACTGAGAACCGTGAGATCACTGAAGTTAAGGGCTCTGATCGGGTATAGTTCACATAGAAGAATCCATTGCTTTCAAACTGTGGATGGAAGGCCATACCAAGCAATCCGCGCTCACCACCGGTAACGATGCGTGAGTTTATATTGAGAAAATCTTTTATATCGGGTTGCGCCAGATTCCTTTTGTTGGGAAAAACTTTTACAATTCCATTCTGCTGCACGAGGAAGAATCGTTTGGATTGATCGGGCGGGGTAAGCAGTTCGATTGGTGCGGTAAACGTAATACCTGGAAATGCTTCGGCATAGTTGGGTTGCGCATGTGAAGCATAAACGATTGTGAGAAGAGCAATGACAATAACCGGAAAGCGTTGCATATCACCAAAATACAAAAAGCAATATGAGCGCCCGCGTATTTTTCGATAAACCGATCAACCGTGCAATGGAACTGCGCTTAGGTTAGTTCACAACCCAGTTAACTTTTGTATCGACAGGGGTTCGTTTGCTGTGTTGATTGGTGTGCTTAGGCACACCTACATGCAAAAAGCCAATGATTCTATCTTCATCCGACAAGCCAAATACAGTCTTTGCTTCCGGAAAATAGGTTATGCCGCCTGTGCTCAGGTAACACCCCGCGCCATTGGCAGCAGCGGTTAAATACATGTTTTGAACCGCACAAAAAACAGCACCTATTTCTTCAACTTCGGGTACAACTTTTTTCTCATCGCGCTTCATGTAAACCAAAACGATATGTGAAGAGTCCAGGGGTTTCTTCTTCAGGTTTTCATAACGCTCTTCCCGGAAAGTTCCATTAGCCTGTGTAACAGATTTGTAAATTTCTGATTGCAACGCGGCCAGCTTTTGCCTGCCATCTCCAGCAAAAACAATAAATCTCCAAGGCTCAGTAAGTTTGTGTGTGGGTGCCCAGTTGGCATTCTCCAACATGGTGGTGATAATGGTGTCACTAACGTGTTCACCTGTATAGTCCTTTGGAAATATTGAACGCCTGGTGCGTATCAATGTGTTTAAAGCTTCAGTCTCCATGATTTTCACTAAATGTTATCCGGTGAAAGTAGTGGATTGTGATAAGATCAAAAAGAGGGAGTATAAAAATCAAATTCGGCCTCCATAGTTCGGGCAATCTGGCACCAGACAAGCTTTCGATGATGCCTTGCTATCTTACACGGTATGCTATTATTAGTTCACCGGACGAACAATCGCGTGGGCAATAAACCAAACACCATCGTTTGCTTCATCGTAGTTCACGAAATTGATACTGTGTGAATAAGAAAATGAACCGTTCGGAAAGGAAACCGTTTTACCGTAATCTTCCGGGGTTGATGATTGTGGAGCTAAGTCGCCAGTGTAAAGGTTGAGCGATTGCATAACCCAACCATCATTTAATTGATAGGTAATTGAACCGATTGCGGTTGGTACCCCATTTATTTGCCAAGTAGTATACTCCAGTGTTAAGCGGCCTATTTTTAGGCCATTGTCTATATCGTTTCCATCGGCAGAAGCCCATATATCGTAAAATGCGCCAATAGTTCTGTTAACATTGATTGCCCATCCCCATCGGGTATTGGCAATCCCGAGACCCGGAAGACATTCAGGATTAACGGCATTGCAACCGTCAGCAACAAATACCCAATTGCCTTTCGCATAAGCCACTTGCAATCCGGGTCCTGGATCAGGATGATCGTCATCTTCACCACCGTCATCGCAGCAACTCAACGTGTGCTTCAAGTAGTAGGCCCAGCGGTTTGAACCGGGAATTTGTGTCGTTCCGCCAAAGGCTGACTCGCGGCCCACTTCAGCATGGGCAACAAAAATGAGGTTGTTACCGCATGTAATCTTTTTCTTTTCCAGATCAGCGAAAGAAATTTTAAAGGTGAATTGTTTTTTGCCGTTAGCGTTTGCTTTCAAAAAGAAATGCCCGATAACCGGAATGCCTGCAGGATTTTTTGGTAAATCACTTAAGCTGTGACCAAACCATAAGTGAAGTTTGCCGAGGCTTATGGTAGTGTAGTAGGTTACGTATAAATAGTCGTTGTCGTTGGCGATGGTAACGCTGCCAACATCGTTGTGGCGGCCGGCCAATAAATCATAGGTAGTAACAGCACAAGGTTTTACGCCATCCGGAATTACAGTAGGCCCTTCGTCACCTTCAGGCCTTTTGCGGGATGATCCCTCATCCGAAAAATCTTCGGCAAAGAACTCTTCTTCAGGAGCAACTTCTATTTCAGTTTCCTGAACCTGACAGGAAAAAATAAGGCCTGCCAAAAAAATCCAGATAAGCTTCTTCATGATTGATGCTGGGCTAATCAAAGTTAGTGAATATTTAGCGATCCAGCTAGTGGGGATAGTGGACGATCCAGCTTTTATCCGGTCAGGATAGCAAAAGGTAACTTCAAATTTTGAGCGATTTTTGCGACAAAAGTTTACTTCGGAAACTGTTTGGCATCCAGCTTTGGAAGCAGTTTCAAGGCATTTTTGTAATACACCTTCTTCAATACTTCATCGGGCAGTTCAAGTCCATACATACGCCAAAAAGCGTGGTAGCGCTTATGATAAGGAAAATACTCGTCCGCAGTTTCCAATACCCTGAAATAGGTTTCATACTCATCCGGTACCCAGGAGTCTTTTCCAAAAAGTATTCTATCCTGATATTTGATCATGAAGTCGTGCGCGGTTCGAGGTTGCCTACCCAGTTCAGCAATTACGGCTCCTATTTCAACATACATGTTGGGCATTGTTTCCAGCAACCCACCAAGTTTATTTAAATCGTTGGGATACCAACCCATGTGGGCATTGATGAATTTGGTTTTAGGATGCTTTTTAAAAACATTGTGCTGTTCCTGAATGAGTTGTTCCCAGGGAGCCGGATCAGTTTCGCTTCGTCTTCTTCCGGGATGCGTTTTGAGTTCAAGCCAGCGCTCATTGTTTTCATCCATCGGATCCCAAAAGGATTTTGGATCGGCCGTGTGAATCAATACCGGAATACCGAGTTCACCACACTTCGCCCAAATCGGATCAATGCGGGGATCGTCAACCCGTATGCGGTTGCCTTTGCTGTCACGGTTGTTCATACCCAGGCTCTTGTAAATTTTTAAGCCCATGGCACCACGCTTAACATCGTCTTCAAGTTGTTTTACCGCGCGGGCTTGCCAATCGGGGTTATCGATGCTTGAAAAATCGACATTGGTAAAAAGCACAAAGCGCTTTGGATAAAAGGCATTTATGGTATCCATCGAACGCTGGAGATGATCGGCACTGCTGCGAAATCCCCGCCCGCTTAAGTTAATCATCAAACCCATGTTCAGCTTATCCATCTCTTCCACCAGTTTTTTTAACGTACCCGGAGAGGTCATATAAGGCTGGTGGTTGTGAATGTCGATAAACGGAAACTTTGCCCGCGTTACCCGATGCTCAGGAACCACCAATGTTGAAGGTGGATCGTAGGATTCGAAATCCATTTTCAATTCTGCAGGCTTGTCTTGCGAATGGGCGGTAAATGCCAATACAAAAAATATAGAAAGTAAGAAGTAAAACCTGTTCATGATTTAATTATTTGGTACAAATTACGCACAAGTTCACAATAGCAGATGAAAATCAGCTTTTCGGAGCGATGTGTATGTAAGCGGAGAAATTGTAAGGGTAAACGAGCACGATTTGAACTGATTCAGATGAGAAATCAAATTTTTCTAACTTGTGAGGAATAAATGACTGTTATGAAAGTTGCAAGGTTTGGATTGAGCGTGGTGATGTTCCTGATTTTTAACCTGGCGCCAGCCCAGGATCAACAATTGGAAAATGCCCGCAAGAAATTATCAGCCAAGGATTACAGTGGGGCGAGAACTGATCTTTCAAAGATTTTGGATGCGCAGCCTAAGAATAAAGTCGCTTATCGGTTGAGGGGGGAGGCACGAATGGGTCTGGAGGACTATTATGGAGCAATTGCAGATTTTACATTCGCGTTGGAAATAGACTCAACCTATGCCGAGGCCTATAATTTCAGGGGAGAAGCAAAGGTTGCGTTGGGTGATGACGGAAATGCTATCCGTGATTTTGATAAAGCCATTAAGTTCAACGCCAAATACACCGATGCCTATACCAACCGGGGCTTCGCCAAGTACAACCTTGAAGATTTGACCGGAGCCTATTTTGATTTTTCCAAAGCCCTGGAAATCGGGCCGCCCGATGCCGATAAATTTTTTAACCGAGGTGTGGTGAAAGCAGAATTGGGTGAGTTCATCAGCGCGATTGACGATTATACCAAAGCTATTGAACTCGATAAGACTGATGCTGCATTATACAACTTCCGGGGTGTTGCGTATTACAACATTACTGATTTTACAAAGGCCATTGCCGATTACGACATGGCCATTAAACTCGATGCCAACGATCCGTTGAAATATGAAAACCGGGCGCTCGCCAAAAGCGCAAGCGAAGATTTTAAAGGTGCATTGACGGATTACAATAAAGCGATTGAATTGAACCCGGAGGATCCGGAAACCTATAACCTGCGTGGCGTTGTAAAGTACAACATGGATGAGCATGAGGGTGCCATTGAAGATTATACAAAAGCGATAGCGATTGATCCGACCAACCCGGTTTATTACGATAACCGTGCGTTAAGTCGCACGGAAAAGGGTGATTATTCCGGTGCCATTGAAGACTATACATCATCGATTGAATTGTATCCAACCGATCCGGAGACGTTCTATCAACGCGGCCTCGTGAAGTTGCAGATGAGCAACAAGTATGATGCATGCCTTGATTTTAAACGAGCAGAAGAGCTGGGTTCGCCTGAAGCAAAGGCAGCAATAAAGAAAAATTGCAAGTGAAAAATGCCTGAAGTTGGCCACACCTTTTCAGAATCAATTCATCAACGGAAAGGTAGTGTCAGGTCAGTCTGTATTATTCTTAACGGTATTTCACTCCGAAAGAAATTTTTCTATGCTAAAGTTCTTCCTGCGCTACAAGATGTTGTTAATGCTGAGGTTTGGGAAACCCGTTCAAAAAATGATGCGGTAACCTTGGCGGCCAAAGCTGTTGGTCGATCGTATGATGCTGTTGTTGCTGCCGGGGGCGATGGCACCCTGCACCAAGTACTCAACGGCATGTTGAAAAATCATGAGCAAGCGGTTGATCTTCCGGTACTGGGATTAATCCCGCTGGGTTCTGGCAATGACTTTGCCCGCACGATTGGGGTTAAGCGCGATGTACACGATCTTAAAAATTTGTTCAGCAGCTTCACCAC
Source organism: Cyclobacteriaceae bacterium (assembly GCA_019638255.1). Lineage (GTDB taxonomy): Bacteria > Bacteroidota > Bacteroidia > Cytophagales > Cyclobacteriaceae > UBA2336. The sequence continues at coordinate 597,608 of JAHBUD010000001.1, forward strand.
TTCAGCCGTTGATATCGGTAAAATCATATTTCCTGAATCATCAACCCCGCCCCGATACTTCATCAACATTGCCGATGTAGGTATGGGGCCAATTGTGGTGGAACGACTGCTCAACAGCGGGCGCGCTTTTGGTTCACTGGTGGCCTATTACATGGCTATTATCCATACTTTTTTTACCTACCGCACCGAATCCGTAAAAGTTCAAACGTCACTATGGAAATGGGAAGGCGTTATTCGTTCGCTGGCGGTAGCGAATGGTAAGTTTTTTGGCAACGGCATAGGCATTGCGCCCGATGCTGTGGTAGACGATGGAAAGTTTTCCTGCTTTATCGCAGGAAATGTTTCGGTGTTAGATTTCATTATCCAAAATGGAAGACTAAGAAAAGGCAAGCGGGCCATCCATGATGAAATTGAATATCGCGAGGCAGACATCATTGAGCTGAGTGGCGTGAAGCCATTGGCCATAGAAGCCGATGGAGAGTTGGTGGGCAAGCTGCCTGTGCGGATTGAAGTACTGCCAAAGCAGTTGAAGTTTTTATGTTAAAAGAAAAAGCCTCCGACTTTCATCGGAGGCTTACTTGAATCAGGTTTGTTATCTTTAATCCTTTGGAGGACCAACATATTTAGCATCGCCAAAAGCAAGTATGGGTAATGCAATGAATCCCAAAAGCAGAAGGAATATTGTCCAGCCGATGTCTTTGCCGAAAGATTTTGCAAACAGATGCACCAGATAAATCAGCACAAAGAAGTTAACGATGGGTATGAAAATCAAGATAAACCACCACACAGGTTTCCCTACTATTTCAAGAAAAACAATAAAGTTATAGATCGGAATAATGGCGGCCCAACCGGGCTTACCGGCCTTTTCAAAAATCTTCCAGTAGCATACCATGAAGAAAATAATAAGGCCAAAATAAATAATGCCGATCATCCCAAATATTCCGGAGGCGGCACCGTTGTCATAAGCATCCATAATTGATAGGGTTTGGTTTGTGTGTTAAAGATAACAAAAAACCAAAAGCCCCGACTACCAGGAAACCTTTTCTTCTTCAATATCTACCCCTACCTTGAATAAAATTTAAGCAGATGAACGCATCGGTCAAGTCAGTTTTTCAGGAGTTGGAACAACAACGCGAAGCACTTCTTTCCCTTGTAAAAAATATTCCGGAAGAAAGATATAGTAAGTCTATTCTTCCAGGAAAATGGTCTATTAGTCAAGTGCTTACCCACATCCTTACGTCAGAAAAACTCTCATTGGGTTACATGAAAAAAAAGGTCAATGCCATTGACGAGCTAAGAGATTCTGGTGTTATGGAATCACTTCGATTGTGGTTGTTGATTTTTTCGCAACGCATTCCGCTAAAGTACAAGGCTCCTAAAGTAGTGGTAGACAACACACCAGCCGCCATGCCATTGAATCAGCTTACAAATGAATGGGATGAAATCCGAAAGGAGTTGGCAACCTTTCTTGAGGGCATTCACGACAAACATATAAAACGGGTAATTTACAAACATCCTTTAACCGGCCGGCTGGATGTGCGGCAAACGATGAGTTTCTTTCGTGAGCATATTATTCATCATTTGCCACAGATAAAACGTCAACTTTAGGTTGCTTAATTAATTACGTTGGTATAATTCCTACTCGTTATGTTAAATTACTTTTCTATCTTTTCGCGTTAACTATTTCCTGACCATGAAAAAGTATTTTGTTTTTGTGGTGCTGTTTACTTGTGGCATTTCCGCCATTGCACAGCAAACACTTTTATCACCTGCTCAATTCTTAGGGTATGAGCTAGGTGAACGTTTTACCCGTCATCACCGTGTGGTGGAATATTTTCAACATGTATCCAGTGCTGTACCTACTGTTGAACTTTACATGTATGGCGAAACATACGAACACAGGCCCTTGGTATATGCAGTTGTGGCATCATCAGAGAATTTTGCACGGATGGAACAAATCCGAACCGATAACCTTAAGCGTACCGGCTTGGCTGAAGGTGCGCCATCAACCAAAGTGGCTATTGCATGGTTGAGTTATAATGTACACGGTAACGAGGCCAGTTCCCTCGAGGCTTCCATGCTAACCCTTTATGAACTGGTAAACCCGGCCAATGCCAAAACAAAAGAATGGCTGAAAAATACAGTAGTGATTATTGACCCTTGCATTAATCCGGATGGTCGCGACCGCTATGCTAATTTCTATAATCAATATGGCAATCAACCACCAAATCCAAGCCCTGATGCCAAAGAGCACCGTGAACCTTGGCCTGGCGGGCGAAGCAATCACTATTGGTTCGATTTGAATCGCGATTGGGCCTGGCTCACGCAAATCGAATCGCAGCAACGCATAAAAATTTATAACCAATGGATGCCGCACGTCCATGTTGACTTCCACGAACAGGGTTACAATAGTCCGTATTATTTCGCTCCTGCAGCGGAGCCTTACCATGAGGTGATCACCCCTTGGCAGCGCGAGTTCCAGGTTACAATCGGACGAAATCACGCACGGTATTTTGATGAGCAGGGTTGGTTGTATTTTACCAAAGAACGTTTCGACTTGTATTATCCGAGTTACGGTGACACTTATCCAACCTATAGCGGAGCAATCGGCATGACCTACGAACAAGCCGGGCATGGAATGGGAGGGCTATCAATAACTACCCGGGAGGGCGACCCGCTTACACTGAAAGACCGGATCATCCACCATCATACTACCGGGCTATCCACCATTGAAATCACATCGCAACATGCAAACCGCCTGGTAGATGAATTCGAAAAATATTTCCGGGAGAATAACTCTAATCCAACATCGCCCTATAAAACCTATGTGATCAAAAGCACCAACAATGCCGATAAAATTCAACGCCTTGCTTCACTCATGGAAGCACATGCCATCCGCTTTGGGCATCCATCCGCAGGCAAATCAACGCGTGGGTTTGATTACACAACGCAAACACAACAATCGTTCAACCTTAGCACCGAAGATATTGTGGTGAACATTTATCAACCCAAGTCACGGTTCATCACAACGTTGTTTGAACCTCAGTCAAAATTACCGGATTCCCTGACCTACGACATCACCGCCTGGAACCTGATGTATGCTTATGGGTTAAAAGCGTACGCAATAAATGAGCGAATTAATTTTGCCAGGCCCTGGCAGCGTAAGGCTGTTGAGAATACGCCCGTGCAAAACAAACCCTATGCATATGTATTTCGGTACCAGAGTTTAGCTGATGTTGAATTTTTAGGAGCCTTGATGCAGCGTGGCGTTAAAGTGCGATTAGCTTCAAAGCCTTTTCGCATTGGTAATGAAAGTTTTGATGCAGGCTCCATCGTGGTAACCCGCAGAAACAATGAGAGCCTTACTGACTTTGACCAGTCGGTGCAGCAATTGGCAACGGCAATGGGTCGTAAATGGTTTGCCTCTACTACCGGGTTTATGGATGCCGGAAAGGATTTTGGTTCAAGCGATGTGAGTTACATAAAGGCTCCCCGTATTGCCACGCTTGTTGGCGATCAGACCTCTTCCCTTTCGGCTGGAGCCATATGGCATTTTTTTGAGCAGGGAATAAATTATCCGAACACGCAAATCGGTACTGAATATTTTAAATCGGTGGATCTTAAAAACTATGATGTATTGGTGGTGCCTTCCGGATATTATCAACTCTTCAACGATGATATGCTGAAAACTCTTCAAGGTTGGGTTTCTGGTGGAGGAAGATTAATTCTCATCGCCAATGCACTGAATGCATTTGCTGATAAGGATGGTTTTGCTTTAAAGAAATATGCCACTGAGGAGGCCAAAAAGGAAGCAGAGAAAATTGAGAAGGAACAACAAGCAAAGGATGTGTTGGCATCGTATGAATCGGCTGAGCGCAGGTACATTTCTGAATTGATTTCAGGGGCTATCTACAACGTAACACTCGACAAAACCCATCCGCTGGCGTTTGGGCTAGGGGATAGTTATTACACACTCAAGACAAACGAAATGTATTTCGATTATTTGAAAGGTGCCTGGAACGTAGGGGTTATAAAAGGGAAAGCAAAACCCTTACAAGGATTTGCCGGCCATAAAATCAACAAAAAACTAGATAACAGTTTTGTGTTTGGTGTTGAAGATAAAGGTCGCGGCCAGATTGTTTATTTTGTTGATGACCCGTTGTTCCGCAATTTCTGGGAGAGTGGCAAGATGCTGTTCGCGAATGCGGTGTTTATGGTAGGCCAGTGATTCAAAATTCAAGGTTCAAAGTTTAGGATTGAATTTTGAACCTTGAATCAAAAATTAAAGTGCGGCCAGCGCGGCATCATAATTTGGCTCCTGGCCGATGGCCGGAACAAGTTCTGTATACTTTACTTTTCCAGTGCTGTCAATTACCACTACTGCACGGGCAAGCAAACCAGCAAAACCTCCATCAACCAATTCAACGCCATAAGTCGTTGAGAATCCACGGTTACGAAAATCAGTTGCCGTTACAACGTTGTTTATGCCCTCTGCAGCGCAAAAGCGTTTCATGGCAAAGGGTAAATCTTTGGAAACGCAAAGTACCGATGTGTTTGTAAGATTTGCTGCACGCTTATTGAATTCACGCACCGATGCCGAACATACGCCCGTATCAACACTAGGAAAAATATTCAGTACCAGATTTTTTCCGGAAAATTGATTTAGGGTTACTTCTTTCATGTCGCTACCGGTGAGTATGAAATCCGGAGCTGTAGATCCAATGGAAGGTAAATCACCCAAGGTATTTACCACTTTCTCGCCAAGTTTAGTTTGTGCCATAACAAAGGTTTAAAAATTCAACATTCAAAATTCGTTAATCAACATTTGTCGATCAATAGAATTCTGTCGATCAACAGAATTCTATTGACTAAAACAACATCCTCTTCATTTGGTTCAGTTGATTCCTTGCTTAATTCCTTTTTCCAATGCTGGTACCCCACGGCTCATCCACGAAGACATGGGCGCATCTTTCAGGTAATGATCGAAAAATTGCATCATACGCTTGGCAAAATCGGTTCGATCCTGTCGTTGGGTTAAGCCATGTCCTTGCCCGTTATAGTTGAGCATCCACACGGGTTTGCCCAATCTGCGCAACGCCATGTAGTATTCAATTCCCTGGTACCAGGGCACTGCGCCATCAGCATCGTTGTGCATCATTAGCAAGGGTGTTTGTACTTTGTCGGCAAAGAAGATGGGTGAGTTTTCAATAAAGTGCATGGGCTTCTCCCACAGCGATCCGCCAATGCGGCTCTGGGTCTGTTCATACTGGGCCATTCGACTCAGTCCGCTTTCCCACCGGATGCCACCGTACGCACTAATCATGTTTACTACGGGAGCCCCGGCTTCTGCAGCCGCAAACAAATTGGTTCGCGTAACCATGTAGGCAATCTGGTATCCGCCCCAACTGTGTCCCTGTATTCCGATTCGTTTTTCATCTACAAAGCCTTTGGCAATCAATGAAGTCACTCCGGGCATAATGCAGTTCATGGCACTTTCTCCTGGGAAACCAATTTTGTAAACAACATCCGGAACAAAGATTACATAACCGTTACTTGCATACAAGGAGAAATTAATAAACGACCGGATTGGTGCGGGGGCCCAATGCTGGTGCAGGTTGTCGGAATTTTTTTCATAGAAGTATACAATCATCGGGTACTTCTTCTGTGGATCGAACCCTTCTGGCTTGTACAATAATCCTTCTAACGGAATATTGTCGGCTGAATTCCAGGTAACGCGTTCAACCGAGCCCCACAAGTAGCGACTCATCTGGGGGTTGGCGTTGGATAATTTTTTTGTTGAAGTGAAGTTAACATCAGCTGTCCATACATCCGGAAATTCTCGGAAGCTTTCGCGTGTAAACAGTACCGTGTTGGCATTTCTAGCTTTGATGAGGTTCGCAGTACGATGATCACTCAGGGTAAGTTTGGTAAGTTTGCCGTCTTTCAGTGAAAGCTTGTAATAGCCCGATTGCTTGGTGACTTCATTGAATGCGCTTAACAACAATTCCTTCTCCGGATCAATGAAGCGCTCTTCCGGATCAAGCCTCAGGTATCGGAAACGGATTTTTTCCTGGCGACCTATTTTGGTGAGGTTAACGGGAGCTTGTTTGCTTTGCGGATCGAATGCCCAGATGTCGTAGCGGTCATACACCAGCATTAAATTATCGTTATTCGTGAAGCCGGCCCATCCATAAGCGGATGGATAATTGGGGTGGTCATCTTCTTCGTCCGCAAAGCTTACCTTGATTCCTTCGTTGAGTTTTGAGGTTTGTTTGGTGGCCATCGAATAACTGAACCAAGCGGTATCGGGCTTGCTGAACCATACTACGTAGTTTGCTAAGGGAGAAAGTGTGGAGTTGCCTTTTAATTTTTCTTTTATGGTTTGTGTAGCGCCATCCTGCAAGTTAACCAACACAAGGTCGCGGTACGCGTCCCAATCCCAAGTGCGCATAATCCGATAGGGCGTTTCATATTCAGCCAGTGCCCAGGTACTATTGCCCTCATTGCCCAGTGAAAGTGCGGGTAACTCATGATTGGCTAATTGAACGGACTTTTCTGTGTTGTTTAAATGAATTACTGCAAGGTATGATCGCCTTTTATCCGCTGCGAGCCTTCGGTTTTGCATGGGGTAGATGTAGTCGTCCTTCCAGGTCCATACTTCAACGTTTACAATTTCTTCCTGCAAAAGCGTGGTATCCTGAACAACCGGTTTTGGAGATGTGCCCAGGAAGAGCTTGCTTCCATCCTTTGAAAAAGTGGGCGTATAATTGTCATTAACAATCCAATCTTGCGGAACACCGGGCTTTTTTTCATCCGCCAATATGGATGCCGCTGCATTCTCACTCTTCCAATAATAAAGTTTGTAAAAGCGAACCAGTGATTTAGTGGTATCAGCATCCACTAAGAAAGCAGCCTGTGTACCATCTTCACTGATGGAGAGCCCCTTTACTTTATGTTTGCTTTTGCCTTCGTACAGCGTATTCAATTTATTGCTTTGCAAATCGTACCAGTAAACACCGGGCTTAAGCGTACTGTCGTTTCCGGTGGAATGAAACAACAGCCCTTGACCGAATTTGGCGAAAGTATAGTCTTTCACATAGCCGAAAGGTATTTCCTGTTTGCTTGTTAGGTTTCGAAGCACAAGGGTGTAGCCGTTATCATCTGTATTTTTTTTAACCTTGGCCGGCTTAATTGCTTTTTTTGTCGTGTCGGGCTTGGGTGGTTTTGGTGCTTCAAGCTGGTAGGCTAACCAATCACCTGCCTTTTCAGGAATTTTATACGATTTTACTTCCGGTATTTTTTCGGTTTTCCGTGACACAAAAGAGTAAATACCTAACGAGTCGGTGGGCAACTCTTCCTTTTTCTTCTTTTGTCTGCGCAAATCCTTAACCAATTCCTTCTGCGGATTGATTTTGAAAACGGCATGTTTACTATCCCATGTAAGTGAAATATTGGAGGCCCGCTTTACAGAATCTTGCGCAAGTGTTTTCAGGTTATGGAATACCACTTTGCCGTCACCATCCTGCGGGTTAATGGTATAGGCGGCAAAGGCTCCATCGTTGGTTAAGGCACGGTAGGTCATTTCCTTCCAGTTGTCGTACACGGCATGCGTAAGCGGTTGCTTTTGAACTGGGGCTGGATTCGACCTGGATTTTTGAGCTTCAGCAGATAAGCCAATCAGCAAAATGATTGCAGGGAGTAATAGTTTTTTCATGAAGGCTAACTTAGCGAAACGAGCCTGAAAACCACAATCTGATTTTTTTAAATGGTAGACTTGTGAAATAGGCTTTCAATACTGATGGATTACCTGTACTTTCAGGTTGCTATCATCGAAATCTTACTTATGAGAAATTTAAACACCATTTTAACAATTTTATTAGGATGCACATTGCTATTCTTTTTGGGTTGCGGTGATGACGAAGAGACTCCTGTATTCGAATTCCTGACCGAAACAACAAACGCTACTGAAGGGAGCGCAACCACAGTACGATTTAACACAGCAATTCCTTCGGGGGTAACGCCAAATATATCATTAAGCGGTACGGCTACACAGGGAACAGACTACACATTTACAATTGATTTAATTGGGGTGATTTTTACCATTGTAGATGATGAGGTATATGACCCGAACGAGACTATTATTGTTACACTCACCGGCTTTGATGGCAACGCGGCAGTAGGCGCAAAGTCTGTACACATCATTACCATAGCCGATATCGATCAAGGAGCAAGCCCTGGTCTTCGGATAAATCTTTCATGGGACATCGGCAATGGAACCCCTGGCAATGTTGACATGGATTTGTTTTTGTGGTATGAGTTTCCTGCCGGCTCAGGAGAATACGAATTTATTGACGGAGCTTTTTCAATTGGGACAACCTTTGAGCAATTATTTCTTCCTTCGAATAGTTTATCCAGTCACCCTAATGGCGTATACGGTTTGGGTTATAACTATTATGAGGGTACCTCCAACAACCTTGCTATACGTGCAAATTTCCGATCCTTTGGAGGGAATATTGGAGGAACCTCAAATCGTACCAGCTATACGGCTACCTATACACTTGCCAATATTAACGCATGGGATGAGACTGAGGATTTTCATGTTGTACAATACTTTGAAAAATCCGGCTCAAATTTTATCAACTTCACACCCATTACTGTTCCTTCTTCCGGAAGTCGCTCAAAGGATATTCAGGCTGCCTTTAAGGAGTTTAAGCAAAAAAGAAGGTAAAAAGCACCTGTGATCAATTAGCCCTGGTACAGTACTCCTCGTTTTGCCCAATAGGTTGACCCGGAGGAGGTGACAACAAATTTTCAGCTTCGTACTTCTCTGGATTTTCACGAAACGCCTGAATCAGGTTTAAGGCATAGGCGTAATGCGCCTTCCAGCTTTCATTGGTTGTGGTTTTTGTTTTTTCGGTCAGCCATGTTTTTAGTTGATCAATTTTTAGTGAAGCAATGGCACGTGCTTGTGCGGAAGCATTTTGATTACGATTTAGTTTGATCAGGTTATTCAATACGCTGTGATTAACCGTCATTTGTAATAGCCCTTCATAGCCGGTTTTGTTTGCACTCTTAAAGGTGGTGTTGATGATTTTATCAATCACACTTTCCAGTGAAGGTTGCTGATTGTTGAGTGCATTATGTTGCACCAAACGCGTAGCACGTGCCGGATGAAAGATCAAACCGAATACCATGTCGGAAGCACTTTCGGCATACGCCAACGGATCGAACGTAAGATCGGTGCGTGTGCGCATCACTTCGCGCGTACGCTGATACCCGATGGGATGAGGCGGAATATTCTTGATTAAGTCTACCGGTAAAGCAAGTGCTTGTGGCGAAACGGTATTGAGCAAAGCATCCAATGCTTTTTGTTGTTGAGCAGTAGAAATCAGTTCGGTTACGGGTTGTGCATCTCCACGCAACGCATAGCGGTAATTTAATCCGCCAATGATTTTTGAAGTGGCTTCCGCCTGATAGCGGTGAAAGAAGTAAATCGGAACGAGCGCTTCTTCCAATAAGGCCATCGGTGTTCCTTCACGAATATTTTTTTCACCGAAATTTTTAAGTGCCAATGTGCGCACCTGCATCACACGGTTTAATTCATCGGTAGCGTCTTTACCGTTATCCCACAGGTGTGCAAACGGATGTGCCCCTCCGGTTGGTCGTGCGTCCTGATCAGATAGAAAGGTTAAGCCTTGCTTTGAACCATCTTGCAGAATTTTTTCAAGTGCAACGTCTTCGTTTGTTCCATCCGGAAAATGTGAGTAGCCATACATGATTGCTACTTTATCCCACGCCCCGATTCTATCATCATACGATTTACTTAAGTCAATCTTGCCATCAACAATGGAAGCAATAGGATGCGGGTAATCCATAACGGAAGCCAGGTTTTCAGTACTCGAAGCATAACTGTGGGCTAGGCCGATGGTATGCCCCACTTCATGTGCAGAGAGTTGGCGTAACCGGGCAAGTGCCATTTCCAGCATGTGTGGAGGAATCGTATTCCCGTCTTCATATGGAGCGAGCAATCCTTCGGCAATCAAAAAATCCTGTCGCACCCGAAGGGAACCCAACGATACATGGCCTTTTATGATTTCACCTGTGCGCGGATCACTTACGGAGGCACCGTACGACCAGCCACGGGTTGAGCGATGCACCCATTGAATGACATTGTACCGAACATCCATCGGGTCGGCATCTTCGGGCATTATTTCAACGCGGAAAGCATTGATGAACCCGGCTGCTTCAAACGCCTGGTTCCACCAACGCGCACCATCTAATAAAGCAGAGCGGATCGGTTCCGGTGTACCGCGATCCAGGTAGTAGATGATCGGCTCAACCGGTTCACTCTTGGCCGCACCCGGATTTTTCTTTTCCAGCCGATGCCGATTGATGAAACGCTTTTCGATGGACTCATGAATGGGCGTGGCATAATCGTAAAAAGAAGTACCGAAGTAGCCGGCACGCGGATCAAACTTGCGCGGCTTATACTGATCATCCGGAAGTTGTACGAATGAATGATGCTGACGAACCGTAACCACATTAGGCGTTGGCGTTACACTGCGAATGAAGCCACCCGTTGCCTGACCGGTGAAGGTGAGCGTTACTTCCACTTCGGTGTTTTGCGGAAAGTTTTTTGTTCGGGACAAGTAAAAGGCAGAGCGTGATTTATCAAGTGAATAAGTTCCTTGTTGCTGACTGCGTAATCTTCCAATCACATCATGGGCATCCTGAAAATAAAAATCGGTTGCATCAACCAGTACTTTGTCCTTTTCTTCGGCAGTAACCGTAAAGCCCCACAGTACGGATTGCGCAAAAGCTTGTTCCACCGCCCTTTGCTCATCCACATTGTTCGTGATCGCGCGAAAGCGATAGTTGGGTTGAATCATTAAAATTTTTGGTCCTCTCCGTTCAAACTTTACAATGCGATCATCACCCAATTGACCACGGTCAAGCCCGATATCATTGGAACCGATACCGGCAGGTAGAGAATTGACGTACAGGAATTCCGTATTGAACTTATCAATGACCAGAAAAATCTTGTCTTGTTTTTCATCATAGTAAAAATCGAAATAGCCGGGGTAGTGTTTCATACCCGACACCTTGGCGGCAATGCCGGTGGCTTGTGGTGTGGGTGCAGGTTGGGCTTCGGTTTTCTTTTTCTGTGCGATGGTTACAGAGAGAACAAAAACCAAAGGAAGAAGAAGTAACTTTTTCATGTTGGAAATTTATGGTGGAGAAAGCTACTAAGAATTGCAGGTACGCCAAAGCCCTTGTTACAGGAGCGGGCATAGCGTTTTTTTTATACCTTGGTAACTATGTTCGGCTTCTTTAAATCATCAGAAAGTAAAGTGAACGTGGTAGATAAGGTGTGGATGACCCGTGCGGCCAGGTTACAGGCATGCCGCGCCATGCACAATGCTAATCCCAAATGTCTTTTTATTGCGTGGTTTCCAGAAAGTGCAACCATGTTGAAACAGGCTATTCCGGAAAGTTCAGTTGTGCTGGCAGAAGACGTTGATCTTCAAAAAATTCAGGACCGAATGGTGGTTTTTGCTGAGCATTACCCGCTTCAGAAAACCGAAGAGCAGCTATTTTTAAGGCTTAACCTCAAAGAAGTGCCGGTACTTTCTGCATTAGATGAGCCTTTGTTTAAATTTTTTGGCGGGGAGCGGATGCAGGAACTGATGAAACAACTAGGCATGGGAGACAATGAAATCTTAGGTCACTCCATGATAACCTCGGCAATTAAAAATGCGCAGCGGAAATTGGCGCAACGCGTTTTCTCGGAACAAAAAACAAACTCGCAAGAGAAGTGGTTTCAATTGAACTTTACAGCCTGAATACTTGTACTTTTATAGCTAAACTCTACTCCCTATGATCAAAAAGATTCTCCTCGGTATTGGTGTACTTATTCTTATTGTGGCCGGTTACGTTGGCTACATGATGCTGACCACACGAAGCCATAGTCCGGCTGCGGTTGCTGAATTTAAAGGTGGTGACTTTCTCATTCAGGTAAATTATTGTCAGCCCTTTAAGAAAGGCCGCCTCATTTTTGGCACCGAGGCTGAAGGAGCGCTTGTTCCGTTTGGGAAGAAGTGGCGCACAGGCGCAAATGAGGTTACCGAAATCAGTTTCAGTAAAGATGTAATGATGGATGGAAGGTTGTTAAAGGCTGGCCGTTATTCATTGTACACAATTCCAAATGACTCGGACTGGACCGTAGTGTTTAATAGCAACCTGGGGTACTGGGGCGCCAAACTTGGTGGAGATCCATTTGAAGAAAGCAAGGATGTGATGAGGGTGTCTGCTACTGTAAGAAATGATTTGCCTGAAATTGAGCAATTTACCATTTCATTAACCCCTGCCGATAGTTTGATCAACATGCATTTTTACTGGGAAACCACACGGGCCACGCTATCGATTCAGCGGGTACAATAGTTAATTCTTTTCAAACTGTTCTAAGGCGTTTCGTTGTTCCTCAGGAATGGCAATTGTTTTCTCGTGTGCGTAATCGTAACACACGAGCACAGCATTCCCTTGCGCAACAATTTCTTCGCCTCCTGATTTTTCGCGAACAATAGCCCAATCAAGGGTAAGGCTTTTATTGCCGATGCGGGAACAACGGGTGTAAACAAAAATGGTATCGTGTAAAAACACGGGAGCTTTGTAGTCAATTTCAATTCGCGCCAGGATGATGCCCACCTGCTGGCTCCACTTTTTATCTGTACCCACCACATCTTCAAAATACTTAACACGCGCCAGTTCAATGTAGGTTAAGTAGTTGGCGTTGTTCACGTGGCCCATCTTGTCAATGTCTTTGAAGCGTATCTGGATGGGAAATTTGTGTTTGAAGTTTTGCATGGTGCAAATATAGCTATCCTGCATATTTACTTTCATGATTGATGAAGGTATCAATCCAACGTACGATGTGGGATGTCGCTGCTTGTTTTTGACTTAGGAGTTTTGGTCGATTTAGCCAAGGCATAGGTTACCGAAAATGTGTAGGCATTGTTACGCCATTTGAAATAGTCAGACACCTGAATAGCGGTAAATCCATTTATGAAGCTCAATCGTGCACCGATTGCTTTACCCTGAAAACCGAAACCATATCGCAATTCTAAACTTCCGTTATCAAAAAGATCCTTGACATCATGCTCTTCAGATTTCGCGGCCACGAGTATCGAATACTGAGGTCCTGCGAAAACCCTGAAACTGCCGTGCCCAACCGAAAACAATAGGGGTATTTCAAGATAGTTCAACTTGAGATCACTCAGCGTAATATTAAAACCCCAAAAGCTATTATTCTCCACGGTGGTTCCTCGGGAAGAAAAGAATAACCCGGTTTCGATAATTGATATTTCAGATACAGGAAAGCCTGCCGTGGCACCAAGGTGATAGCCGTATCTGCGCACAAAAGAAGGCGCTACACTCCCCGGTTGAATTTCTTTAACCTTGAATATGGAACTGGTCAATCCTCCGTGAAGTTCAATGTTGATCTGCGAGAAGGCATCAAGCACAACCCAAGCGAATACAATTGTTAAAGTTGTGGTTTTCAAGATCGAAGATTGTAAACTTTCGTTTGATCTGATTTTGATAAAATGATTGCCAGCCTAAAATCGGTAACCCATGAGGAATTGTAAGTTCAATTGATTTGCGCCTCTATTAAATGGACTGGTTAGAGAACTACCTAGTCGACAAATTCCAAAAATACGTTGACGGGCGCTTATTCGATTTTCATAACCAATACCTACAAAACCACCAAGAACAAAGCTCTCAATATCCATTAGTGTTGTGTTGGTGTCCCCGCCAAATGCCACCGATGTGGTGATTCCTGGGTTAAGTAAAAATCCTGATCGACCAGGCTTAAAAAAGAACTTCAATGAAGTAGGGACGCATACGACCGAGTGATCAAGGTTAATTTCTAGCGGAGCCAAAGGAGAATTTTCATCAAGCACGTATTTGTTCTGCCAAACTAATACCTGCACATTAAGCAGTGCTTTCTTTAAAAAGTATTTTGGTATCAGATCCATATCGGCCCCAAAAACCGGAGAACCCTTGCCCTCAAAGTACTCAAAGCGAGAATCTTTAAATGTAACAGATGTAAGTTGATAGCCTCCTAATATACCTACTGCTACCCGGGATTTTCTGTCAGTGCTATTAACTTGTCCTACGCAATTGTTGAACTGCCTCACAGCGCTTAATAATTTTTCTTCCTTTAAAGGCATCATTGATTTTTCAAAGTCAGGCATTAAGCATTCCTTGAGCAGTTCTTTCAACTTACCAATGAGCACAATTTGTTCACGTTGTATGGCGTGTAGTTCACGGTCAGCTCCTGAAGGGTTCTTGGATAAAGGAAGATACAGTTGAACCGACTGGTTGTTGACGGATACTGTGTACAAGTTCTTTAACATCGATAACGTTGCCTTGCCCTTTACTATAACTTCTGTAAAAAGATACTCACCTGTTGATTCTTCCAGCACTGAGATAAATTCAGATTTTTCGTCACTTAAATAGAATCCTGAAATTTCGCCTGGAGTGAGGGTTGTAGCCTCCTCATTCTGGTTCTTTTTGAATTGAATTTTTCTTGAAAACGCTGAATTAAAACTAATGAATCCCTCAGTTTTATCTCCGTCTTTTACAATGTATCCTGAGTATAAATTTTGCGATTGCACCACCTTGGTCAAAAGGATAAACACAAATATTAGCTTGCCTGAAAACCTCATAATTATTGGGGATTAAATACTCTTGAAATCAATATAGTAGAAATCTTAATGATTCTACAAGTTTTATTCTCGCGGTATACTGAAATCAGGTGTTGTCAATAAGATCAACACCAAGAGTGTCACACAAGGGTTTAAGCTTAGTCATCAACCTTTCCTTATCCTTGGTTTTTTGAAGATGAATTTTTTCTCCGTTACTGAATTTCAAATAGGCATTGTATACCATATTCTCGAATGTTGATGAGTGGGTAGTATGCGCTGTATACATTTGTTGACTCTCCTTTGCCCTATTAATGAAAATCAATTCAATCTCAGCGTAGGATTTAAATCTTCCCGTTTTGAAAACGAAGAAAGACGTGTACTCCCGGTAGGTTTTATTTTCTGGATTTATTTCGGTGCCTTCGTGGGCCACCAAGGCAAAAAATCCGACTACACCTATTACAATGGTTACCCAGGGATTTGTTTGCCAGGCACTTAATCCAAGAATTATGGCACATGCAGCCAACAACCGGAAAGTCCAGGGGAGCAGTAGCCCATATTTTATATCGATCATAAATTCACAAAGAATGAACTTATGAAACTACTAATTTTTTAATTTGATTAAAGCCCAAAGTGTGTATTACTCATCCCGCAACACCTCCACCGGGTTGGTTAATGCGGCTTTTACTGAGTGATAGCTGGTAATAAGCACAGCCACCACCAATGTACTTAAACCGGTTCCAATAAATATCCAGATAGAAGGTGTAATGCGATAGGCAAAGTCCTGCAACCATTTTTCCATTAGCCAATAGGAGAATGGTGCCCCAATGGCAAATGCAATAAGTATCAACCAGGTATACCCTTTTGATATGAGTTTGAGAATATCAAACACGGATGCGCCTGACACTTTACGGATCCCGATTTCTTTTGTGCGTTGCTCCAATGCATATACGATCATCCCTAACAAGCCCAGCGCGGCAATTATAATGGCAAGAACAGCCATTACCGTGAGCACACTTCCAAACTGCTGTTGAGATTTGAATGATTCGGCAAAAGCTTTATCGACAAAGTAATAATCAAAAGGTGTATCTCCAGCGTGTTGTTTCCATACCTGGGCAAGCCCTGAGAGTGTTTTTTTCCAGGCTTCACCTGATTGCGGCTCAATACGAAGGGTAAGGTATTGCCTGCCTTCAGCGTAAAGGTTTTTGGTGTTCACATGAAAGACAGCCATAGGCTCAATCGGGGTAGACAATGGCCAGTAGTTAAAGTCGGCCATTACACCAATAATCTCAAAGGATGTATCCTCGTAGGTCAGCTTTTTGCCGAGCACCGATTCATCCACATTCCAACCTATTTTTTTGATGGTTGATTCGTTCACGATTACGCGCTCAACATCGCCTGGATTATCGTTCGAAAAATTCCGTCCGATTTTCAATTGCACTCCTAACGTGGGCAAGTAGCGTTCATCTGCGCTAGTAAAATTCAACGGAAATCTGATTTCGCTGTTCTCTTCAACTCCGAATGAATCTCCACCCCAAATGCGTGGCGGAACCGAAGTACACAACGTGGCACTGCTCACGCCCGGAACACTTAGTGCGACATGTGTAAAACTTTCACCACTCGTGAGTGCCTCCACATGCCGGAGCACCAACAGGTTTTCACGATTAAACCCGATGTCTTTGTCAGCAACAAATTTCAATTGCTGAAATACAATGCCCGTGCAGATGATCAGAATGATAGAAACGCTGAATTGAAAGACAACCAATCCGTTGCGAAATGTTTTTCCTTCGCGACCTGTTTTTACTTTTCCCTTCATGGCTTCCACCGGGTGGAACGAGCTTAAAAAAATGGCCGGGTAACTGCCAGACACGATGACCATCAACAATACGAGTCCTGAAGCAACAAGCATCAGGTTGCCATTCAAGAGGTTTAGTTGAAGTGACTTCTCTGTGATCAGGTTGAATCCCGGAAGAAACATTTGCACAAGGGCAATTCCGGCCACCAATGCTATAAAGCAAAAGATACAGGCTTCCAAGAAGTATCCCAGGCTTAACTCCTTTTTGCCAAGCCCCAGAATTTTTCTAACCCCGGCTTCTTTAAGTCTGCGTGTAAACTGCGCGGTGGACAGGTTCATAAAATTTACACAGGAAAGGAGAACAATAAAAACAGCAGCACCAATGAAAGAGTAAATTACCGTACGATTGCCAGAGTTACTCAACCTGTTGATCACTTCTTTATCGGGCAAGTGAATTTTTGTCATCGGCTGCAGAAACAATTCCCACTTTTTACCGGCAGCGATGTACTCATCCCAAGTAGTATTGAACGCATTCTTCAGTGTCTGTCCCGCATGCTTCTGCGGAATCTTTTCAAGTTTGGTGCGCACCTGGTTAACATCGGCAGTAGGGTTAAGCTTAATGTATGTTTCCAACTGTGTCCACACCCAACTCCACGTTCTCAATACAGCCGGGAAGCTCTTCATGGAAATCAGTACATCAAACCGGATGTATGAATTGTCGGGCGTATCTTCAGCAATACCTGTTACTTCGTATGTTTTTGGTTCACCATCAGGCCCCTCAATACGTACCAGTTTTCCCATCGGGTCTTCATCGCCAAAATACTTTTTTGCGGTAGACACCGTCATCACCACGTTGTTGGCCTGCTCGAATACCGATTCTATATTCCCTTTGATCAACGGAAAATTAAACACCCTGAAAAAATTGGAGTCGGCTGCCAGTACGCGGGTTTCTTCAAAGGTGATCACATCATTATTGCCTGCCACGTAAGAGATAAAAAAATTACCGGTCGTGTGAATGCTGGTGATAAAATCGATCTCCGGTAACTCTTCCTTCAGGGCGTAGGCCACGCCAGGGCCTGTTGAAGCAAACTGGCTGTTGTTGTTTTCTCCCCAGATAAAGGTTTGGTTTACCCTGTAAATGCGATCAACATCATAATGAAACCGGTCGTAGCTGAATTCATGATCTACATAAATGTAGATGAGAAGAGTAGCGGCTATGCTTATTGTAAGACCCAGCAGGTTGATGGCTGAAAATAGTTTTTGGCGCCTCAGGTTGCGGAAGAAAAGGAGGAGGGTGTATTTGAACATGGCTCAGGTTGATTTCAGACGAGCGTTGCCAAAGCCGTACCAGCGTGTAATTCAGGCTGCTTTAAGAGATTTTGCTCTGGCTGACTGTTCACGAACGTGATGATATGTGCGGAATTGGGACGCTAATAATCGAAAATCCCGTGGGCTGTTTTCAGCGTAAGCTTTATTGCGTCCGCATTCTCCACCCTTCCAATCACCATTGCCTCAACACCAAAGTTTTTTGAAATGTCAATTACCTGCTGTGCATATTTTTCATCCAGGTATACTTCCATTCGGTGGCCCATGTTGAATACTTTATACATTTCTTTCAGATCTGTACCACTTACACCGTGTATGAGCTTGAACAGAGGTGGAATATCAAAGAGATTGTCTTTAATGATGTGCAGCTTATCGATAAAGTGTAAAACTTTTGTTTGCGCACCACCACTGCAATGTACCAGTCCGTGAATATGATGACGAAGTTCTTTAAACACTTCCATCATGATGGGTGCATAAGTTCGTGTTGGTGATAACACCAGTTTACCGACATTTAATGGAGAGGCAGGAAGCTCATCGGTCACTTTATATTTTCCGCTATACACCAGGTCGGCAGGAACATCCTTGTCATACGACTCGGGATATTTTGAAGCATATTCTTTTGTAAACACATCATGGCGCGCGGAAGTAAGTCCGTTGCTGCCCATGCCGCTGTTGTACTCACTTTCGTAAGTAGCCTGTCCGTATGAAGCTAATCCAACGATAACATCACCGGCCTGAATGTTACTGTTGTCGATAACATCACTCCGTTTCATGCGTGCGGTTACGGTACTGTCAACAATAATGGTTCGCACCAGATCACCCACATCGGCTGTTTCGCCTCCAGTGCTGCGAATATTAAGTCCGTACTTTCTTAGCATTTCCAACACTTCTTCGGTGCCGTTGATGATGGTTGAAATCACCTCACCAGGAATCAGGTTTTTATTTCTTCCGATAGTGGATGAAAGTAAAATGTTTTCGGTAGCGCCCACACACAGCAGGTCATCCACATTCATGATGATGGCATCCTGCGCGATACCTTTCCATACCGATAGATCACCGGTTTCTTTCCAATAGATGTACGCCAATGATGATTTAGTGCCTGCGCCATCAGCATGCATGATGGTGCAATAATTGGGATCACCGCCCAGGTGATCTTCAACAATCTTGCAAAATGCCTTTGGAAACAATCCCTTATCGAGGTTGCTGATGGCTTTGTGAACATCTTCCTTACTGGCGGAAACCCCGCGTTGGTTGTAGCGATCGGACATGGAAAATAATTGAACGCTCAAAGGTATGGCTTCTTTTATAAAAATGAGGAGCGTTGTTGATTTTAACTTGTAATCGAGTTAATCTTTCGAATGAGTTCGTCTACTTCATCGGCTTTTTCTTTTATCTGCTCTAACCGCGGTTGTTCATTTTTCATCAGGCTCACCAGTCCCAGAATCCGACAAACAGGACCTCTTAAAATATGCGCATTAATAAAAGCATACTCTTCAAGCTGATAGCTTTTCTCCTCAATCTTCTGAATGCGCTTATCAATAAGTTGCTCCAGGTTTTCGTTGATGGATTGGGTTTCCTCCTGGCTGTACAGCATACTATCATTTTGTTTCAGCAGTGTATTGTTGATCGATTTTAGCTGGACATTTCTGTGTTCAACACGTTTCCGGTAGCCTGAATATTTGTTTTTCAGATAAGTCAAAAATGCAATGATAATTAACGCCTCCACAAAAAAATCTACCGGTAATTGTTTTGTGTTTACAACGGTATGGTTGTAGACGTCTATTCCCGTAACATCAGGAAATAGTGTAAGTAGAAAAAATGTGCAGCCATAAAGAAACAATACAAGGGCTTTGGCAAATCCCGAAAGCGTGAGAATTACCCAGCTTATATAAACGAAAAGTATAATGGGTACGGTACCGGCCAATCCACCAAATGCACTCCAAAAGTAGATGAGTGCTGGTAGGATGATTACGTGAAGAAAAAGGGCAATCCATTTATAACTGCCCGAATATTTATGGTTTAGAAAAAGAAGCAACAAAAAGAGGAAGCTAAGGCCAATATTAACACCCAGGCTTGTCGACTGCGCCACAATGCTATTGGCCAACTGGTAAGCCTGGTAGAAGCACGCAAGCATAAGTCCAAACTGAAGAATACTCCGCTCAAGTTGTCCTCTCATGGTACCTTGTATTTTTCCGGTCAAGCGGAATATTGTTATCCAGTTTGGTGTAAATGGATCTTGCAATAGATTCCAATTCCTTGCCGGTACTTTTTAAATATGCTGTGTAGGGTGATCCTTCGTTGAGAGAATCAATTGTATTCACTAATTCCTGCACAGGGTTAATTAATTCCTGTTGATTGGTCTGAATAAAATTTTCGATGGCTTGGTTTTTTGTCTGGAGCGTTGCAGATCTACGGCTCACTTCGTGTTCCAGGTTGGCTTGCGCGCGCTTTAGAGCGTCATTTTTCTCAGCCAGCAAGCGATTTAATTTTCGTGATTCCCGTACGCGTTCACCTAACAGGTTATTGAGTTTACTTAGACTCTCTCCTTTCTGCACAGTTACTTCTTTCAGGTAAAAAGTGAAAAGCGAAAGGGTAAGTAGTGTAAACCAGAAGTCGGATGATTGCGGATGATGGTGAATAAAAAGGGGCTCAAGCAACGGATGGTCAAAGTACTCCAGCATGAGAATGGCAAGCAGAACAAGCAGATGAAAGGAGACCGTAATAACCATGGCGCGCTGGTTGTAAATCATGATGAGAATAAACAACCCTGAGTAATAGTTAAACTTGCTATAGCCATCCACGCCACCGAATTGAATGAAATTGAGCGCCAACAAGAACGTTAAACTAAAACCGATAATGATGTGAATTTTTCCAAGCGGCCTTCGCCAGGTGACATAGAGAACTACCAGCAGAATGAGCAGGATACCTGCATCGACCAGGATTTCTTCCAGCTTGTTTCTATTAAGTAAATCGAGAATAATGGCTGCACCTACCCGCAAGGAACCTAATCCGCAAATCAATACTATGATTTGTGATTCAAAAGTAAGATTCTGAATCCGGTGTCGTATTTCAGCAATGCTCATGCGATTAAAACCAGGAGTTAGACTAAACCTCTGCAGATTACCAAAACTTTATTGAAGACAACCATTTCTTTATTCAAAATTCTTCAAACGGCATTATCGATCCGCCCACAGGGTGTCTAAATAAAGATCTTCAACTTTTTTCCTGGCCCAGGGTGTCTTTCTGAAAAATGAGAGGCTGGATTTAATACTGGGGTTGTTCAGAAAGCAATTCACAGGAATTCGTGCTCCCAACTCATCCCATCCATACCGATCTACCAGAAATGTAAGAATAAACTCAAGTGTTTTGCCGTGCAGCGGATTGTTGGGTTGCTCTTCTTTCATTGTAGTCTACAATCGGATAGCATGAAGAGAAACGGAATAGTCGGCACAGAAATCTTCTGGTAATTTATCAAGCACATTGTTGATTTTTTTGAGTTGTTGATGATAGAGATTGAATAGTACAGTTCCGGGTGTTAGGGGAATATTCTTTGCCCTGAATTTCTCACAAAAATAAATGCGAAGTTCCAGTTCGGTTTGTGGCAAGCCAGAATACCGGATGTATTTATTGGTAACACGCAGAATTTTTCGAACCATCTTTTTTACGATGTATAGGTTCCGATCGGGGAGTTCATCGAATAAGGAATCTATTTCGGTTTTTATATTGCGGATATACCCGGACTCATCACTGGTATCAAATAAAAGATAGCCTAGCAATTCCTTGCTTTCTTTTTTGTATTTGGCCAAACGCAGACAAAGGTTTTGCAAGGTAGCCTCGTCCAGTGATTGTAATTCTCTTTTGATCTCGCTTAAGGAAGCATGACTCATGATAACTCGAGTTTTTGATAAATATCCCAAACCACAATCCCTACGCAAACTGAAATGTTCAGCGAGTGCTTGGTGCCCGATTGGGGTATCTCCAGGGCAACATCAGCAAGTTCAATTACCTCTTCGCTTACGCCATTAATTTCGTTTCCAAAAACAAGGCAAAGTTTTGCGTTTCCAGCTGGTGTAAAGGTTTGGAGTGGAATGCTGGCATTGGTTTGCTCAATAACTGCGATTGTGTAGCCGCTATTTTTTAGTTGCTTCACGGCCAGTTCGGGTTTCTCCACATACTCCCAGTCAACTGACGCTGTAGCGCCCAAAGCGGTTTTATGGATTTCACGGTTAGGGGGGGTGCCGGTAATGCCGGTCAGGTAAATTTTTTCAATACGAAAGGCATCGGCTGTGCGAAAAGCTGAGCCCACATTGTGTAAGCTGCGAACATTATCCAGCACAATGCACACGGGAAGTTTTTCCGCATCCTTAAACTGATCAACCGAAATACGACCGAGCTCTTCAAGTTTGAGTTTTTTCATTGCCCGCGAAATTAAGACCTAAAGTGAAGATTATTACGGAATAATGGTTTCGAATCTTCTGAAATTCTGGCTTCTAATTTTAACTTGCCACCATGGCTCTGAAGCAAACCGTAGAAACTCCCCTCATGAAACAATACAACGCCATCAAGGCGAAGTATCCGGGTGCGCTGTTGCTTTTTCGGGTGGGTGATTTTTACGAAACCTTTGGTGAGGATGCCATCCGGGCTGCCAACGTGCTGGATATAACCCTGACGAAGCGCGGAAATGGCTCAGCCTCTGAAATTGAACTGGCGGGTTTCCCACACCATGCACTGGACACCTACCTTCCGAAATTGGTGAGGGCAGGAAACCGGGTAGCCATTTGTGATCAACTGGAAGACCCACGCTTTGTAAAAGGCATTGTGAAGCGGGGCGTTACCGAGCTGGTAACCCCAGGCGTTTCCTTTAACGATAATGTGCTGGAGAAAAGGCAGAACAACTTTCTGGCCTCAATCTTTTTCAGCAAGCAAGGCTATGGTGTTTCGTTTCTCGACATCAGCACAGGTGAGTTTTATGTAGCACAAGGCAGCGAAAATTATATTTTCAAACTCATTCAAAGCTTTGCGCCTGCCGAAATCATTTTCAGCAAAGCACATCGGGAGAATTTTGAAAAGCAGCTTGGTGAAGACCATGCTACCTTTGCGCTCGATGATTGGGTGTATGCCTTTGATTTTGCTCAAGAGAAGTTATTGAATCAATTTAAAACGGCAACGCTAAAAGGGTTTGGTATTGATGGCTTATCCGAAGCCATTATTGCAGCGGGCGCTATTCTGCATTACCTGGAAGCCACTGAACATAAAGACACGCAACACATTGCTTCCATCTCACGCATTGATGAAGATAAATATGTGTGGCTGGATAAGTTTACTATCCGCAACCTGGAGTTGATAGCCTCACCTTTTGAAAGTGGCGTACCGTTAATTCACGTACTCGATCATACGGTAACGCCCATGGGTTCCCGCCAGTTGCGTAAGTGGATGGTGCTTCCGCTTAAGGAAAAGGCATTGATTGATGAGCGACTGAAAGTTGTCGATATTTTTTTCCAGCAAATTGAACTTGCCGAAAAACTGTCGGAAGAGTTGAGGCACATTGCAGATTTAGAGCGTCTCATTTCCAAAGTAGCCGTTGGCCGGATTAATCCACGCGAAATGCTTCAGTTGAAAAAATCGCTGCAGCGTACATTGCCTATTAAGAATTTATTGGCACAGCACACCTCGCTCGATTTAAAAAAACTTGGCGACCAATTGAACCGTTGTGAATTTCTGCTGGAGAAAATTGAAAAAGAGTTGCGCGATGATGCGCCTATGCTCACCCACCAGGGGAACATTATTAAAGATGGCATTCATGATGAGTTGGATGAACTACGCAGCATTGCTTTTTCTGGAAAGGATTATTTGCTTCAGATTCAAAAACGTGAAGTTGAGCGAACCGGAATTAATTCGTTAAAAATATCGTACAACAAGGTTTTTGGTTATTACCTGGAAGTCAGCAACGCCAATAAGGATAAAGTGCCGACCGATTGGATACGCAAGCAAACATTGGTGAATGCGGAGCGCTACATCACCGAGGAGTTGAAAGTGTATGAAGAAAAAATTCTTCATGCCGAAGATAAACTTGTGCTCATTGAGCAGAAACTCTTTCAGGAGTTGGTGCAGCATGCCGGAGATTTTGTGGCACAGATTCAACAAAACGCTCGTACGCTTGCCGTGCTGGATTGCCTGCTGTCGTTTGCACAAGTTGCACATTTGAATAAGTATGCACGACCGGAGATTAACGAATCTACAACGATTGACATCAAAGCTGGTCGCCACCCGGTTATTGAAAAGCAGTTGCCGATTGGGGAGAGCTATGTGCCCAATGATGTTTACCTCGACAACGACTCGCAACAAATTCTGGTCATTACCGGTCCGAATATGGCAGGGAAATCTGCCTTGCTGCGGCAAACGGCATTGATTGTGTTGATGGCACAGATCGGCAGTTTTGTATCAGCTGAAACCGCACAAATTGGTATTGTTGATAAAGTCTTTACACGTGTGGGGGCCTCTGATAATTTATCAAAGGGTGAATCCACGTTTATGGTGGAGATGATCGAAACGGCAAGCATTCTCAACAACCTGAGCGACCGAAGCCTGATTTTAATGGATGAGATCGGACGGGGAACTTCTACGTACGATGGTGTATCCATTGCCTGGGCCATTGTAGAGTATCTGCATCAGCATAAAGACTTCCGTCCGAAGACGTTATTCGCCACGCATTATCATGAACTCAATCAATTGGCGGAGGATTTTGTGCGCGTAAAAAATTTCAACGTGAGCGTAAAAGAAGTGGGCGACAAAATCATCTTCATGCGGAAGCTGAAAGAAGGTGGCAGTGAGCACAGTTTTGGTATTCATGTGGCGCAGTTGGCCGGTATTCCGAATAAAGTTGTAATCCGTGCTAATGAAGTACTGCATTTTCTGGAGAAGGAGAAGCATAAAAATGAGCCACAGAAAAAGCTACAGGATTTACACAAAGCCGCGCACCAAATGAGTTTGTTTGAGTTGGATCCTAAATCGAAACAATTACACGAGATGCTGGCTGGAATAGACATCAACACGATCAGCCCGGTGGAGGCATTGTTGAAGTTGAATGAGATTCTTTCTTTGGTGAAGAAATAATTCAGCACCACTTGACTGTGGCCTGTGACGGCACAGGCCACGGAGTCGATACAGACCAGACCACGGATGGTATTATTCTCTAGCAAAATTCCGAATGATTGTCATAGACACACTTGGGTTATTGCTGAGTTGCAACAGGCTCTCATAGTATGCATCGGTTACTGGAATATAGCGATCTGCGGGAATCGCTTCGGTCCATCCTGCTTTTATAGATTCCAATGCCTCTGGATTTTGTATGTGTAATTCAAGTAGCGCTTTCTGAAGTTCATCGCGTAAACTTACGGGCAACTTTTTTCGGTATACCACAGGGCCAAGCGGAATGGGTGGTGATTCCCACAGCTTTTTCAGCTTTACGGTATCGGCACCTAACTTGTAATACTCGGCACTTCCAAAGGCACAGAGTGCAACTTCGCCTTTTAATGCGCGCGCAACGGCTAATGCGTGGTTGTTGGTGTATTGCACTTCCAGAAAGAAACGTTCGGGATACCCCGGTTGCATAGATGCCAGTTTCAAGCGCGGCACCAGGTTGCCAGAAGTAGAACCTGGATTAACCAACACCAAAACAAAATCCGAAGCATTGGCTACAACCTGTTCCAGGGTGTTCTCAGAAATATTCGCTCCGGTTGCGATCACACTTTTATAGGCATTTTCTTTTTCCTTCGGGATGTTGAGCACCACGCCCGCTTCATAGGCCTGTGATTTTTCTTTCAGCATCAAATAGCCGAACGTATTCATAAAGGCTACATCCACTTCTTCATTCTCCAATGCCATTAGTAATTCCTGTACTGAGGGATAGCTTTTTACTTCAACGCGCAGATTATTGGCCTCACCAAATTGAAGGGCGAAAGGCTCTATGTTTTTAATGCGTGGATTGTCGGCATACTGATAGGTGGCCACCACCAGTTTTTGAATGGTTTGTTGTGTGTTTTGAGCGAAAAGGGCAACGGCAGAGGAAAGCGTTATCAGGAGAAAAACAAACCTGCTATTCATAAATCAAAGAAACGGAAATAATGCTTTGTGTGTTGTGCAGTCGGTTATTACCTTTTTAGAAAGATTTTCGGTTACTGGCCATCCGCCAAACGTTTCCTTATCCGGCTCAATGCTTCGGGTGTAATGCCCAGGTAAGAAGCTATGTATTTCAAGGGCACGTTGGCCATAACTTTTGGTCGCTCTTTAATCAGTTTCAGATAGCGTTCTTCCGGGGAGTTGAAAAGCAGGCTTTTGTTGCGACTCACCACAAACAATAAAATGTATTCTGCCATCAACCTGCCAAATCGTTCCCATACATGCGATTTTTCATACGTCTTTTGCAG
This sequence comes from Cyclobacteriaceae bacterium, assembly GCA_019638255.1. GTDB lineage: Bacteria > Bacteroidota > Bacteroidia > Cytophagales > Cyclobacteriaceae > UBA2336. The sequence goes on from JAHBUD010000001.1 coordinate 623,857, forward strand.
GTCCTGATAACTCATCTGCAAGATCTCAGCATCATCCATGGCAATGATGTAGTCGGTTGTGGGCTGACGGGATATCAAGCTGGCAAAATCGGTAATGAAATTACCTTCGAAAGCGAAGTTAATGGTCAGTTCTTCATCGTGTACCACGTTGTAAACTCGCATGAATCCTTTATTGATGAACGTAACATGATTACATACTTCGCCTCCGCGCAGAATATATTCACCCTTTTTAATAAAACGTCTGGTGATAATGGAAGTCAGTAGTTTCCACTCCTCTTCGGTAAACATGAGGAAGCGCGAAGCAAAATTTCGAATGCCGGTATATTCATCCATAACGGGCCCCGTAAGCAGGGATTACAAAAATAACCTGAGCAAGGCTAAATAGTTTACCGGTTTGGATTATGCGATACTCTTTTTCGTATGCGGCTAAGCGCTTCAGGGGTTATGCCTAAATAGGAGGCTATGTACTTTAAGGGTACGCGTTCTAAAACATGAGGACTTGTATGCATAAGCTGCAGGTAAAGCTCTTCCGGAGTTTTAAAGAGCAAGTCTTGCCCCCGAAAAGCAGTAAACACAAAAACGTGTTCTGCGATTAGCCGCCCAAATTTCTGCCAGACAGGATATTGCTCAAAGGCCGCATGCATGGAGGCATGATCAAGTTGCAGCACCTCAGCATCCTCCATGGCTATGATGTTATCGCGTGAAGGCTTACGGGTAACAAAACTGCAATAGTCTGTTATGTAATCGTGCTCAAAGGCAAAGTATTGCGTACGGTCTTCTTCTCGTACGATGCTATAAGTCCTGAAATATCCGTGGTTGATAAAAGAAACATGGTTACAAACCTGCCCCTCGGATAAGAGATGTTCTCCCCTTTTTAACCATCTGCGGGTAAGTGATTTTTGGTGTACTTCCCATTCCGCTTCAGTGAATGAGAGGAAGCGAGAAATGTATTTCCGGATGGCAGAAAATTCGTCCATCCGGAAATATACAAAAGGTGTGTTATCAAAATGTGAAGCGCACGAACGGTACAGGGAAAAAGCTCTGTTGATATTGTGTTACAATCGTATTGGTGCGTGGGTTATAGCTCTGTGAAAAAATATTCTGATGATTGGTAAGATTCTGCAAGTCCAGCGAGATTTCAAGGGTGCTCTTCGCATATTCTTTACGGTAGGCAATTCGGAAATCGGTGCGGAAGTAAGCATCTTGCTTTTGGCTGAACGCTTCACTTTCTACAAAAATGGTTCTTCCAAATTGTTGGGATGCCTCGAAATCAATGGGCGTTAAATACTTACCTCCGATGGTCGTGATTTTCAGGTTCAACGATAAATACTTTTGATTTGAGCCAAGTCGGAATTCTTTTCCAACCAGACCGTTAACAACATAGCCAGTGTTGAATGCAGTGTTGCGTTCAATGCCATCGCTGCCTTTGTACCTCGAGTCAAAAAGAGAGCTTGTTATCAGGAAGTAAAAACCTTTGCTGAAGAACCGTTCGAGGGTTAACTCAGTTCCATAGTTCGTACCGGTTCCGTTGTTTACCAGGCTATCTTGGTCTACAGGAATGAAACTGGAACCTGTGTTGATGGCAGAAAAAGATGAAGGGCGTTGTTCTACCGGGACGTTACTAAGTGTCTGATAATATACCTCTGCCTTTAAGCGCAACTTCTCGGATATGCTCCAATCGTAAGTAATTACACTATGCTGACTGGTTGTAAACTTAAGGTTGGTGTTCGTAAGGATGTAGGTGTCGTCTGCAATTTTTGTTTGCACATAAGAAGTATATGGGCTTTGAATCTGGTTATGAATACCATAGCCCAGGCTTAAGGATTGTTTACCATTGATAACATACTGCAACCCTAACCTCGGCTCAATAACAGCTTGATTATTTAAGGCATAGTATTGTGCATGAATGCCTGTGTTGAGGGAAAATCGTTGACTGAAGCGGTGGCGCCAGGTAATAAATCCACGGTATAGGGAAGTAACATCTTCAACATTGATCCTAACGGTGTCGCTACCGAGGTTGACAAAAATGTCCCGGTTGAACAGGTCAAATTTTAGCATATCAATATTTCCTCCGTAGGTTAATGAATTCTTTGAATTCAATTTTGTGCGCATAATCGCCAGCACAGCGTATTTTGTCGTTGTAAATTCTGCTTCACCTCTTTTGTACCGGGCCACAACTTCATTGTTGGCATCACGAACCAATGAATCACCAATAAAGCTTTCCTGGGCAACGCTGTATCCACTGGTAATTTTGAAATGTGTTTTTGGGGAAATATTCTTTTCATAGCTGATGCCGACAATGCCGGTTTGATAACGCGGAAAAAGATCTTCATTTTCATTTCCGTAAAGGTCGCTGGATTCACCTTCCAGATCAGCTTCACTGCCTAGTAAATCAATCTCACTTTTCCCACCCAACCCAAATACTGACCATTTCCCTCCATGCTTTGCTGGTAGCGTTACTTTGAAATTCAAATCCTGATAAAGTGGTATGTTCGAGCCTGTTCCAAACTCAATGCCCAGTGTGTTAAACAGTCCAAGGGTTGAATAGCGGTAATTCACAATAAATGAACCGTTATTCTTTTTTGAAAGAGGACCTTCGGCACCCATCTCAAAACCATTGAAGCCCACCTGCGTGACAAATTCATGTTTCTGATTGTTGCCTTCACGCAATTGAATGTCGAACACACCCGCCACAGCATTTCCATATTGAGCCGGGAAGGCACTGGTCATAAAATCGGATTTATCCAGGTTGTTGTTGTTAAGCATACTCACGGGCCCGCCTGTACTGTTGAGCGATCCGAAGTGATTGGGATTTGGAATGTTCAATCCTTCCAACTGCCAAAGCATGCCGGTGGGTGAGTTCCCGCGAACAACAATGTCGTTTCGGGAATCATCACCACCGATCACACCGGCAAAGTTTGCCGCCATGCGCGAAGGATCTCCCAGCGCGCCTGCATAGCGTTTGGTATCGTCAACATTAAACGAGCGTGCGCTAACAATAGCCAGATCGTTGTTGGTTGCCGTCTTGTCATCTTTTGAATTGGCCACCACCACAATTTCGCTAAGCTGACTGATGCTTTCTGTTAAACTAAGGTTAAGGATAACCTCCTTCCCAGCCGTTACCAGTACATTCGGAATGATTTGTTCTTCGTATCCTAGGTAGGTGATTTTTAAGGTTTGTCTGCCTACTGGCACATTTTCGATACGATAGTTGCCATCTACATCAGAGGCACTCCCCAGTACGGTTTCACCTGTAGCCAATACAGTTACGTTCACCCCAATCAAAGGGGTTTTGGTTATTTCATCTACAACTTTGCCACGAATAGTTTGGGTAGATTGACTGAATGCGGAGATTGCCAGCAATACAGCTATAACAATGCCCATTAAAATTTTAAATGTTTTTGCTTCATCGGTTTTCATGATCGGGTTTGTTTTTGTTTCGATGAAGCAAAGGTGGGGTGTTTCAAGCCTGTCCTTGCTTGATGAAAATCAATAAAAAGGCAGAAGCAGATTGATCCAGATCAAGAAAGAAGAGTAGAAAGAGCAAAAACAGGCTGTAATCCTAATGAAGGTTCTGTGAGCAAATGATCAACGCTTAAAAAGATTGTTGCCCATAATTTTTTGCATCACATCATCCTTCAGATTACGACTGACAGGAATCCAGGAGTTTCCGATTACGATTTCATTACCGTCAACAGCTGTGATTTTATCAAGAGCAACGATAAAGGATTTATGTACTTTCAAAAAGCGGTCAGTCGGGAGCTGACTTTCCAGTCCGCTGAAGGTAATGTAAGTAATCATCTTTCGTTCGGCTGTGTGGATGATGCAATAGTTCTGCATAGCTTCTATGTACAGCACATCGCTGAATTTAACTTTCTCGAACTTATGGTCGCACTTGATAAAGAAATATTCCTGTGGAGCCGCGGTTGTAGCCTCAGCTTTTTGTTTTAGGACATAGAAATCACGTGCCTTCTGCACAGCTTTAAGAAACCGTTCGAATGGAATGGGTTTTACCAAATAGTCAATGATGTCAAGTGAATATCCTTCCAGGGCATATTCTGAATAGGCCGTAGTAAAGATGACCATAGGTGGATTTTTCAATGTTTTCAAAAATTCAATTCCTGAAAGCTTCGGCATGTGAATATCCAGCAACAGTAAATCGATCTTTCCATCGTGAAGCAATGCGGAAGCTTTTACGGCATTCTCGCATTTGCCCGCCAGGTGAAGAAAGTCTACCTCATTTACATATTCTTCCAGCCCTTTTCGGGCTACAGGTTCGTCATCAATAATAAGGCAGTTGAGTCTCATAGTGTTGCGGTTAGCCTATATCAATGTCAGGTTTAGCTGTACACGAAAAGCTTCTTGTTCTTCGACAACAGTCAAGTCATACCGATCGGGATACAGGAGTTCCAGTCTCCGTTGAACATTTTTTAAACCAATGCCCCCGTTACCCGATATGGTTTTCGGATCTTTTGTATTGAATACACTCAGTTGAAATTGATTTCCTGATTTATTTAAATCGATGCTAATGGTATTTTTTCTGTCGCTAAAGTGCGAGACATGTTTGAAGGCATTTTCAATGAATGGAAGCAGCAGCAAGGGTGGAATTGTAAAACTTTTTAATTCTTCTGAGAACGTGAACTGAATGTCGTAGTGTTCATCTTTACGCAGCCGTTGAAGTTCCACATAATTCTTCAGGTATTGAATTTCTTTTTCTATGGCAATTTCTTTTCCGTTGCATTCGTAGAGTTGGTAGCGCAGCATATCCGAAAACTTCGAAAGGGTTTCGCGTGCCGCAGTATTTTGCTTATCGATTTGAAAGAAGACGGTATTTAACGAGTTGAACAAAAAGTGTGGATTGATCTGTGCTTTCAGGTATTCCAGTTCGGTGTTCAGCTTTTCAAGTTCAATTTTGCGGATGAGTTCCTTTTGCATATACCATTGTTTGCTCAGGTAAAGCGTGGAAGCAAAAGCGAGGTAGAACACAACAATTGAAAAATTATAGAAGGTGTTGTGAAAAAATCCCTGACGCGCAGGGTTGTCCATTACAATTCCATAGAGGTATACATCATGAAAATTTTTCAACACGACATAACACATTAGTGTTACAGGAATTAGCAGGATGAATATGCCGGAACGTTTTTGCCTGTTAAGCCCGGGTATTACGATCAGCAGGTTGACATAAATGACAAGGGCAAGTAAACCATCGCGCACCAACAGCTCCAGCACAAATTGCCCGAATCCAGCCTGATCAATAATGCCGGAATGTGTGTAGGCGTGAAAGCCTATCGTTAACATCCAGAATAAAATGTGATCAAGTTTGTACCTGAAGAGCCGTTCCATTGCTGAAAATTACAGCTTTAAACGAAGCATAAAGTACACCCGGTCTGCATTTCATCAAGAATATTATGCAGTTCATCAGGCGGGCACATCCGGTTTAATCATCCTGCGTAAATTCAACAAATCCATATTGATATGAAACCTTTTCTCCCTTACCTGCTGATTCTTAGTATTGCTGTTACCGGCTGTGCACAATCTCAATCAGCCGAAAGGCAAGTTGGCGGTGGTTGTGAAGATTGTGAGCTGATGTTTGCCGGTATGCCTTCTACGCTTTCATGGAAAACAAAACTAGCCCCCGAGGATGAACCTGGTGAGCCATTGATTATCAGTGGAACGATATACAAACGCGATGGCAAAACCCCTGCACGTGATGTAGTCCTTTATGTTTATCAAACCGATAACAATGGATTGTACTCACCCGGGCCCAAGCAAACCCTTGCCAGGCGGCATGGGCACTTGCGCGGCTGGGTAAAAACTGATGCACAAGGACGGTATGAGTTCTACACCATTCGTCCCGCTTCGTATCCAAACAGTCAGAATCCACAGCACATTCATCCCATCATTAAGGAGCCAGGGCTTTCACTTTATTGGATTGACGAATTTCTCTTTGAGGATGATCCGGTGCTTACCGAACAGGAAAAAGCGCGACAGGAAAAACGCGGTGGCTCGGGAATTATAAAGCTGAGCAAAAATGCTGAGGGCGTTTGGATTGGCAAACGTGATATTATTCTGGGCTTACATATTCCTAACTACTAAATTATTCTATCATGAAAGGCATCACTATGTTTTCAATCCTTACGGTAATGTGTTTATTGATTGGCACAACTAATACATCAGCACAAGCCACGCTGAATGTGGTTACATCAGACTCAAAAGTGATGTGGACCGGCACTAAAGTGGTGGGCTTTCATCAAGGTATTGTTAAAATTAAAGAAGGAAAGGTAACGGTGAAGGATAATAAACTGACAGGAGGTCATTTTGTAATTGATATGACCACCATAACCTGTACAGATATTCCTGAATCGGACCCTGTTCCGAAAAGAAGGTTGGAGAATCATTTAAAGGATGCTGACTTTTTCAACGTGGCAAAGTTTCCAACAGCCCGATTTGAAATAACAGAAGTCCGCGCACATCCTGACAATCCCGCCCGGTACCTGGTGCTGGGAAACCTTACCATCAAGGAAACCACAAAACGATGGAAAGTAGAAGTCACCCCCACCACACAAACCGACAACCTGTTTATCGGTCAGGCCGATTTGAGATTTGATCGGCAGTTATTTGGTGTTTCTTATACAGGATTGAAAGATGAACTTGTGCATGATGAAGTAAGACTGAACATCATCATAAAAGCAAGACGGGGGTAAATGATGAAAGTTTTTTGCACGACCGGTTTCCTGCTCATAGCCATTTGTGTGTTTGCACATCCCGGGGTTGGTATTGTGATGGATAGCAAGGGAAATGTATTTTATACCGACCTGAAACAGGTTTGGAAAATTGATACCAAAGGAAAGAAATCGGTAGTAGTGCATAATGTGCATACGCACGAACTCTACATGGATGAGCGGGACAATCTGTATGGAGAGCATCTTTGGTACAATGGTGAAAAGCTTGATACCTGGGGGCACTACGTGTGGAAGTATTCTGCCGATGGAAAATTTGAAAAGATAATTCCGGACCGGGAGGGATTTTTGACCAACTATAGTTTTGTTCGCGATAAGCAAGGAAACATGTATGTAGCCAATCGTGAAAACAAATGCCAGAAAGTTACCCGTATAAATACAGATGGCTCGCTCACGACACTTGGCGATGAATGCCTGGAGAACATCCGATGGATGACCGTTACCGGTGACGGTATTGTGTACCTGATTGATTTGTACGATCTAAAAAGGATTGATAAACAAGGACAAGTGACCCTGATTGTATCACAATTACAGGATCCGGGTTGGTTGCAATTTTTTATAAACGATACGCATGCTATTATGGGCATTCATACCGACAAGCAAGAAAATGTATATGCTGCCGTGCAGAATGGAAGGAAGGTAAAGAAAATTTCACCTGACGGAAAAGTCACCGTTTTTGCCAAAACGACTATTCCGTGGACACCTACCGGAGTGTTGAGAGCACCCAATGGAGATGTATGGATACTTGAAACTTCTTCTGTAAACGCAGTTCGCGTTGAGCGGATAACCGCTGATGGTAAAAGAATAATCTATTAAATCGTGAAGGAGATTGGAACTAAGACGATTTTTTCGGGTGCCTGTTCCTGCGAAACTTGTTACCACGCGGTTTAAAATTTCCTTTTCTCTTTGTTTGGGGCGCATAAGCCGGTCCTTCACCTAAAAATTCAGGCAACGCAAGTTTCTGAATTTCCGATCCAATCAGGTTTTCAATGCCCGAAAATCTTTTTTGATCGAGTTCATTTACAAACGTTATAGCTGTACCGGTTGTTGCTGCACGTGCCGTTCTGCCAATGCGGTGCACATAATCTTCTGGGTCGGGTGGCACATCCCAATTGATTACCATGCTGATGCCTTCTACATCAATCCCTCTCGAAAGCACATCGGTACCAATCAGAAAATTGATTTGTTTGTTTTTAAATGCGCGTAAAATTTGTTCGCGTTCAGGTTGCTCCAGGTCGGAGTGAAAGGCTTTGGCTGCGATCCCGGCTTTTCGCAAAGTACTGTCCAGCTTCTTTACGGTTTCCTTACGCGATGCAAAAAGAATGATACTGTTCCACGTATAGGTTTTTAGAATATGCTCCAGTAATTTTTCTTTCTGGGTATCATACACCACGTACGCCTCCTGTTTAATACCTGCGGCAGGTTTTGCAATGGCAATGTTTATTTCTTCCGGTTGATTCAAAATTTTGTTTGCGAGCGCCCTGATTTTAGGTGGCATGGTAGCGGAGAACAGGAGTGTTTGTCGCTCTTTTGGCAGGTAGTTTACAATTTTTATAATGTCATCGTAAAAACCCATGTCAAGCATGCGGTCGGCTTCATCTAAAATCAAATGCTTGAGGTGATCAAACACCGTAGTGCCGGCAGCCAGCAAGGCTATTAACCTGCCGGGCGTTGCCACAATAATATCGGCACCTTGTTCGAGTGCTTTCTTCTGTACATCCCATGTGGCGCCATCGCCACCACCATAAATGGGAATAGAGCTAATGCCCGTGAAGTACGCGAAGCCCTCAATTTGCTGATCGATTTGTTGGGCAAGTTCGCGCGTAGGTGCGATGATTAACGTGTTCAAATGCCTGTGATCAGTATGAATCATTTTATTGATTACCGGCAAAATGTAGGCGGCAGTTTTACCTGTACCGGTTTGGGCACAGGCAATTACATCCTTGTTTTGAAGAATAATGGGAATGGCCTGCTGCTGAATAGGGGTGGGTTTTTCGTAACCCATGGAATCAAGCCCTTCGTTGAGCTTTTGATCGAAATTAAAATCCTGAAATACCATGAAGTGGGATAAAGATAAAAAAAACAAAGCCAGACGTTGAGGGTCTGGCTTCGTACTTGTTCGTGTGGAAAATTAATTATTGACCAACCGTACGTTAACGGCATTCAATCCTTTTCTTCCTTGCTGAACCTCAAAGGTGATTTCATCATTCTCACGAATCTGATCTACCAGACCTGATACGTGTACAAAATACTCCTGATTGGTTGCTGTTTCCTTTACGAATCCGAATCCTTTGGTTTCGTTAAAGAACTTTACTGTTCCTTCTTTCATTGTGTTGTTTGTTGTTGTGGCCAGAAGTTTACCTGCTGACCGGTGTTATAATTGTTTAAGCCGTAAAGTTAGGCATAATTAATCATAACTTAAACTTTAGCTATTCAATTACTTGTCAGGCAGCTTTTTTCACTTCAGCCACCTGTAAATTCCTTGTTTTGGCAAGTTGAATAATGTTGAGTTTGTCAAGTACTTTAATAACAAAGTAGGTGGGGTCAATTTCGTGCCAGCGAATACCACCAAAGTTGGCACGCGAGCCATGCTTGTGGTGATTATTGTGATAGCTTTCGCCCATCATCAGAAAATCGACAGGTAGAAAATTTTTCGAAGTATCGCCCACCTCAAAATTGCGGTAGCCGTATTTGTGCGCAAACCAGTTAATGATTGCGCCATGGATCGGGCTCATTAAGAATTGAAGCGGTAACAATAACCACAGCCACCATACAGTAGCAAACTGAAAATAAACAAACGTGTATAGTGCACCCCAGAAAATACGTGACGGCCATGAGCGTGCAAACTTATCGAATGCTTCCCACTGTGGCACACCTTCGGTAAATCGCTTATCAACTACCATTCTGCCATTGGCAATAGCCGAGTAAATGGTTTTTGTTTTCCACATCATGTTCCAGATGGTTTCATCATACTTGGGTGAATGCGGATCGTTTTCGGTATCTGCAAAAGCATGATGCATGCGGTGCATAACGCCATAGCCGTAGGCACTTAAGTAGTTTGAGCCCTGAAATATCCAGGTGAGAACAAAGAAGACTTTCTCAGTGAATTTGTTCATCGTAAACGCCTTGTGTGCAGCATAACGGTGAAGGAAGAACGTTTGAAAAAAGAGCGACAAATACCAGTGCGCTACAAAAAAGGCAAAAATGATGAGCATGAAATAGTTAAGGTTAAGTAAAACAATACAACCGAAGGCCGTTTCCAGGGAAATCAGCTCGGTTTACTGTAAGACAAACCCGTTTTGATTTTGTGACAGGATTTTAGAAGAAATTTTGAAATTATTCCTCTTCTGGATTTTCCGGCTGAAACCAGATGTCCCGTTTCAGTGAGTTGATAAGCTCATCGGTATCGCCTTGGCAGGCTTTTTTAAAGCTTTCCATCAGCGAAGAGGCAGAAGGCATGTCGAAGTGGATTTTAGCTTTTCCATCATCCAACTTCTTTTTTGCCCGGCTTAACAGTTGCCGAAGGTGATCTTTCTTTTTATCAAATGTTTTATGCAAGGTATCATAGTCAACCTCGAAAACCTCTTTGAGCAAAAATACGGCTCGTTCCAGCGGCTCAAGTTTCGCGTGCAATACTTTTATCGCTCCGGAGAGGTCCACATCAAGGTCGATATGCGAAAAACTTGACTCCTTTAGTTTGATGATAAACTCGGGAAGATGGACAGCATCCATATACTCTTCCTTTTTTCGCTTCAATGCGTTGAGGTGGTTTAGGCAGTTGTTGGTAACGGCTTTAATCAGATAAGCTTTCAGGTTCTGAATTTTCTCCTGCTCGGCATTCAGCCATTTTAAAAAAGTTTCCTGCACAATATCTTCCGCATCTTGCTTGCTGCGCACCAGGTTATAGGCTATAGCATAAAGCATCGGTTGGTAGAGTGCTATGGCTTGCGTGTGACTCATAAGGCCTCAAAGTTAACTGAATTAATTGGCTTTACGGAATCTCAGTTAACCGTACAAGTGTTAGTCATGATTTTAGTCAACTGGTTCATTATCAGCAGAAAGCCATATCTTTGAGCGTAAAAATTATTGGGAACGCTTTATGCGTTTGTGATGTTAATTTAGTTCTCATGTCAGCAACAACAGCAACACCTGAAGTTCGCAGAAAACCAATACTGAAGCAGGAGATTGCTTTTGCATTGGTTCACCTTATTCCCCTGGCCGCCATTTGGACGGGCGCTACCTTTTTTGATTGGATAGTGTGTATTTTCCTGTATGTGTTCCGCATGTTCTGGATCACCGGAGGGTATCATCGGTATTTTGCGCACAAGTCGTATAAAACATCACGTTGGTTTCAGTTTGTGATTGCGTTTATGGCACAAACATCTGCACAAAAGGGCGCCTTGTGGTGGGCAGCACATCATCGTCATCATCATCGCCACAGCGATACCCCAGCCGATCCTCACTCAATGAAGATTTATGGCTTCTGGTACTCACATATCGGTTGGATTGTAGGACCTGATTTTAAAGAAACCGATTACAAAGTAATCGGAGATTACGCCAAGTATCCAGAGTTGGTATGGCTAAATAAGCATTACCTGGTTCCGCCTATATTCCTCGCGGTTGTTGTTACGGCCCTTGGCGGGATTGTGAATGGAGGAAGTATTACTATGATGTTTACATCAGCCGGATTTTCAACGTTATTGATCGGGTTCTTTTTGAGCACAGTTATCCTATATCACGGAACCTTCTCGATCAATTCCATCATGCATAAGTTTGGCAATCAACGCTACCAGACAAACGATGAATCACGCAACAGTTTATGGCTGGCTTTGATCACGTTAGGTGAGGGTTGGCATAACAATCACCATTACTATGAAACGGCCTCACGCCAGGGTTTTTTCTGGTGGGAGATTGATATTACATGGTACATTTTAAAGGCCCTTTCATGGGTGGGATTGATCTGGGATTTGAAAGGTGTGCCTAAGCACATAAAACTGTCGAAAGACAAGGAACATGCCCGACAGCTAAAGGTGGAGATGGAGGCTGATTTAAGAAAAACAGCCTGAAAAAGTCAGGATGTTGGAATTTTAGATTCAGCTATTAAATTTGCAGTCCCTTTTGGGAACAAGCGGGAGTAGCTCAGTTGGTAGAGCACGACCTTGCCAAGGTCGGGGTCGCGAGTTCGAGTCTCGTTTCCCGCTCAAAATCGTTAATCGTTACGGGTTGATGGTTGTTCGGAATCTAAAAAGTGTGGCAGATCCCACACTTTTTTAGTTAAGGGCCGAACAACGAATAACCATTAATGCACAACGAAATGTCTGCCCGGGTGGTGGAATTGGTAGACACGCAGGACTTAAAATCCTGTGGCCAGTAATGGCTGTGCGGGTTCAACTCCCGCCCCGGGTACATTTTTCAAGCTGCAACTATGGTGGGTTATTCTGCGGTAACCGAATCAAACATTTTGTAACTTCGGTTCCCGATAAATCTCAAATCACCATGCCCGCCATCCACGTTGCCAAATCCATTGTTATTCAGGCTACACCTGAAAAGATTTTTAACATTCTTAGCGACTTTCATCATTGGCCTGCATGGTCTCCTTGGCTGGTAATGGAGCCAGACGCATCAGTACAGGTAAAGCCTGATGGAAAATTTTATAGCTGGGAAGGTAAACGCACCGGCAGTGGAGAGATGAAAGTGGTTTCGGAACGTTCGCCACACCGATTGGATCTTCTTGTTACTTTTTTAAAGCCATGGAAATCTTCATCACCCGTTTGCTTTGAACTTCGCGCACAAGGAGATGACACGGAGGTAACCTGGCACATGGATAGTAAGCTTCCGTTTTTCATGTTTTGGATGAAAAAAATGATGACGGCTTATATCGGTATGGACTATACACGAGGCTTAATGATGCTTAAGGAGTACGTTGAAGGAGGGAAAGTATCATCGTCTCTGAGTTTCAAAGGCACAAGCTTGTTTGCCGGCTGTACCTATGTAGGTATAAAAACTTCTTGCGCCATGGAAACAGTTAACACTAAGATGGAAGAAGATTTTACAAAACTTTTTTCATGGGCTGAAACCCATTCAGGTTTAGTTGCTGGGAATGCTTTTTCAATTTACCATAAATGGGATGTTGTAAAGAATCTTGTGGAGTATACAGCAGCGTTTCCGGTAAAGGAGATTCCCGCTGATTTGCCCGGTGGCTTTCATAGGGGGACAATTCCTTCCGTTAAAGTAAACACCATCAAGCATACTGGCTCCTATAAATTTTTAGGCAATGCATATTCAACACACTATTCTATGCAGCGTGCAAAGGAGTACAAATACAAAAAGGGGATTGATCCATTTGAAACCTATATAAATCTACCGGGTGAAGTTTCAGACAATGAATTAATTACCGAAGTCCATTTTCCTGTAAAGTAATTTTCAAATATTACATCAAAACAATATGAACCCAATACTTAGAAACATAGTGTCTGTTGTTGCTGGTATTGTGTCAGGCAGTATTGTAAACATGGGGATCATTATGATCAGCGGATACATTATCACGCCTCCTGCCGGAGCGAATGTTACCACTATGGAAGGACTTAAGGAGTCGCTCCATTTATTTGAGCCAAAACATTTTCTGTTTCCCTTTCTGGCGCATGCCCTTGGTACATTAGCAGGAGCCTGGGTGGCATCGAAAATCGCGGCTACTTATCGCATGACTTTCGCGCTTGTAATTGGTTGTGTGTTTCTAGTTGGCGGGATCAGCAATGTGCTCATGCTTCCATCGCCCCTTTGGTTTACCATACTGGATTTAGGCGGTGCCTATTTTCCCATGGGCTACCTGGGCGGGAAATTAGCCATCGGGAAAAACACCGATTAAGGCGTAGTCAAATCAATTTTATCGTGCGCGATCTTTTAGAAGATCATTGAACAAACTGTTAAGCAATGACAAGATTAAACTGAAAGCCAACGCCCACCAGAATCCATCTACATAAAAGCTATCGATCATCCAATCCACCAGTAAAATCATCAATGCATTAATGACTAACAAAAACAATCCAAACGTAACAAACGTAATAGGGATAGTTAGCACTACCAGTACCGGCTTTATAAGTGCATTAACTATAGAAAGAACCAACGCCACCAATAGGGCATAACCGTAATGTTCAACGTGAACACCGGGCAATAGATAAGCCGCAAGCAATACAGCCAGGCCACTTAGTAAAAAACGAATAACACCGTTCATAGCTTTTTATTAATCTTTCAATATCTGTTTTTCAATCGGAATCTCAAATACTAACTTGCTGGTTATGTATGCCATTGTTGATATCGAGACGACCGGGGGCTACGCGGATAACCATCGCATTACGGAAATTGCCATTTACCATCATAACGGTATTGAAGTAACCGATCATTTTTACACACTGGTGAACCCGGGAAGAAAAATTCCGCAATACATCACCGGGCTTACCGGCATTACAACCGAGATGGTAGCCGTGGCACCACCGTTTGAGGAGGTTGCTGAATCCATATTGCGTTTACTGGAGGATAGAATTTTTGTAGCCCACAATGCGCACTTCGATTATTCTTTTCTCAAGAAAGAATTTGAACAAGCCGGCATCAGCTGGCAAACGAAAAAACTTTGCACGGTAAGATTGAGCAGAAAAATAATTCCTGGTTTGCGCTCGTACAGTTTGGGGAGCCTGGCGCAAAGTTTAGGAGTGCCAATAAAAAACCGGCATAGGGCGGGGGGTGATGCCGAAGCAACGGCTGTTATTTTTTCCAAACTGCTTAATCGAGATAAAGATGGCTACATCAGCCGTTCGCTAAAACGAAATTCCGGTGAAACGATTTTACCACCGAACTTACCGAAAGATGAATTTGATCACCTTCCGGCAAAACCTGGTGTATATTATTTTTTGAATGAGCGCGGCAACGTGATTTATGTGGGCAAAGCCAACAATATCAAGAAGCGAATAGCCGGACATTTTACCGGAGATGCGCGCGAATGGAATCGATCAAAAATCAGAAATGAGATTCACCACATTACCTACGAACTAACCGGTAATGAGTTGATTGCCCTTATTATGGAATCGCAGGAGATACGCAGGCTTTGGCCTAAGTACAACATGGCACAGAAATACAGAATTGAAGAGTGGGGCATTTACGATTATGAGGATCGTGCCGGGTACCATCGATTCAATGTGAACATGGTGAAGCGAGGATCTGTACCGTTGATTAAATTCAGTTCGAAAGGCGATGCCTGGAATTTTTTATGGGAGAAAGTGCGCGAGTTTGATTTGTGCCCGAAGCTAAGCGGGTTACAGCTTTCGAAGGGGCTTTGCTTTCAATACCAGATTGGCGAATGCAAAGGCGCGTGTATGGGCATTGAAAAGGTGAAGAAGTATAACAAGCGTGTGTATGCTGCGATTGAATCGTTCAACGGTTTGGGCGAATCAGTAGCGATTATTGGTAAAGGAAGAAAAGCGCGTGAGCAATCGCTGGTGCTGGTTGAGCAGGGAAAGTATTTGGGTTTTGGCTTTATCGATGGCGAAATTTCAATAGGTGATATAGAGGAGGCAAAAAACTTTGTACGAAAAGGTGTTGAAACAGCCACTGTGCAAAACCTTATCAATTCATACTTGCAAAATCCAAGAGGTTATGAGATGGTGTGGTTTTGAACAACCCACCTACAATGCTATTTGCTTCAGATTGTTCCTGCATTCGGCATGTCTAAGCCGATAACCAATTTGAATTCCACCGACAGAAAAAGTTTTTCCATCACTGCCATCTTTAAGGATCTCCTTTAATGCGCGTGTATAAAACACCTGAATATTTAAGCCGATCGGCAAGTAAAATCCAGCACTGGCTTTTCCGCTAGTTATTAATGGTTCTATCAGGTCAGCCTTGTTCATCCTATTTTGTTGATCTGGCCTTCCTGTTCCAAAATCAAAATCTGCTTTTGAACTGACATTAAAAGCTACTGAAAGCCCACCATTTACATAGAACCATGGTGTTATGGTATAGCGTATCATGAGTGGAATGTCCACAAAACCGAGAACGAGTTTTCTGTCATCAGCAGAAATCGTGGTAACATCATAGTTGTAGTGCAGGTAACCAATTCCGGTTTGATACCCAATGCCCAATTTACATCTGGAGATTTCAATTGAGCCAAATGGCGAAATTCTTGGATCCAATGAACTGATGGAGGGGTTGTCTATGCTCCATGAACTCAACGAAGCACCTGCGAAGAGATCAATATCGAACTGGTTAGTGAAGGCTTTCTTCCGGCTTTCTTTACCTCGAGCCACTTCATAGAAGGAATTCGTATCAATATGCCATGAACTTAAGGAAGCAAGGGCAGGGTATTCAACATCCTTTTTTTTTTGGAAAATATTTTTATCAATTGAAGTCTGCGCAAATACATGGCTGCATAGACTAACTAAAAGAGTGAGGTGCAACGAAGTATTCATATACCAGAGGGTTAGTTGAAAATCGAGACCACCGCAAGTATAAATTTAATAGAAAAGTGAGGTTAAGCCACAAAAGACTCGATAAGTGGCCGATCCACTATCTTTTTTGCCTTCCAGGCACGCCCGGATACAATACTGGAACGGGATCACTTGTAAAAAATTCCTTTGAGTGAATATCCATTATTGAGAGTACGCCCGACCAACCTGCACCCGTGTCCATCAACCAGATTTCACCTGATTGTATTGGCTTTTGAAACGGAACAGGAGTATGGCCAAGGTAAACTTCATCGTACTCAGTATGCTTGCTGTGAATGCCTTTGTAATAGAATTCGAGCGCTATGCGCGATAAGTTTCGATCCCACAAAAAAATCTGTAGGGATTGTTGTTGAATAGGCCGTAACGGATTGATGCCCGCATGAACAAACAGTTTGTTGTCCAGTATGTGGTAGGGCAATGCACCTTCCAGAAAAGCCTGGTGCTTTTCAAAACCTATACCCTTAAAAGAATTCACGGTTGCTTCGCCACCTTGTTCCCGCCATACTTCATCGGTATGGCCATAGCGCATCCACTCCAACGTCCAGAAGTCGTGGTTGCCAAAAATGTAAGTGAGGTTTTTAATGCGCATCAATTCATCAATAGCGTGCTTCGTTTCCGGCCAGCCATCGCACACATCCCCCAAAGAAATGAGGTGATCTGTTTCATAATCAAAACCTGCTCGTTGCAGGCATTGAACAAGCGCACGATGTGCTCCATGGATATCTCCTATTACAAAAGTCCTCGACATTATTTTACCTTCGTGCCATATCGAACCAAGATAACATGACAACCATTGAAATCGTTGGGCACACCGGTGCCTTTTTAAGCTCCATCACCTTTATGCCCCAGGTTTACAAAGCGTGGCAATCCAAAAGCGTAGGCGATCTGAGCCTGGCTATGATGCTGATTGTATTCTCCAGCACCATTGTATGGTTGATTTACGGTTTTGGGCTTACACTTTGGCCTGTTATTATTTGCAACGGCATTATCTGTGTCCTTAGCCTTATGCTTATTTATTTTAAGCTCACATTCAAGAAATAGAGTTTTCCGTTGGCCGAAGCAAATGCGTGGTTATCACTTTTTTAGCCTAAATCATTAGAATTGCGCTACTTTAGCGCTTTA
Organism: Cyclobacteriaceae bacterium; assembly: GCA_019638255.1. Lineage (GTDB taxonomy): Bacteria > Bacteroidota > Bacteroidia > Cytophagales > Cyclobacteriaceae > UBA2336. Next base: position 641,213 of record JAHBUD010000001.1, read on the forward strand.
ATTTTAATCAAATCGAGTTGTGATGGAAGCTGTGATTGCTGAAAAACAAGATATGCACAAGGCAAAAATAAGCCAGGTGATGGCTGAGGTGGGTAAGGTGGTAGTGGGGCAACAGTATATGGTAAACCGTTTGCTTATCGGGTTATTCACCAATGGTCATATTTTATTAGAAGGCGTACCGGGCTTGGCCAAAACGCTAACGGTGAGTACACTTGCCCAGGTCCTTCACCTCGATTTTCAGCGCATTCAGTTTACTCCTGATTTGCTTCCGGCCGATTTGGTGGGAACGATGATCTACAACCAAAAAGATGGAAAGTTTGAGGTAAAGAAGGGCCCCATTTTCGCCAACATAATTTTGGCCGATGAGATAAACCGTTCGCCAGCCAAAGTTCAATCCGCCTTACTAGAAGCCATGCAGGAAAAGCAGGTAACGATTGGTGAAACCACCTTTACACTCGACAAACCCTTTTTGGTATTGGCTACGCAAAACCCGGTGGATCAAGAAGGTACCTATCCGTTGCCGGAGGCTCAGGTAGACCGCTTCATGATGAAAGTTTTTGTGGATTACCCCAGTAAGGATCAGGAATTGGAGGTAATGCGCAGGATATCCAACATGCGGTTTGATTTTACGGTTAACGCGTTACTCACCAAAGAAGACATTTACGACATCCGCGACCAGATCAACAAAGTAAAAATTTCAGAATCGTTGGAACGCTATATTATTGAATTGGTATTTGCTACCCGTAAGCCTTTAGAGTATAAACTAAACGAGCAAGCACCTTATATTCAGTTCGGTGCCTCACCCCGCGCCAGCATTAATTTAAACCTGGCAGCTAAGGCCACAGCGTATATGGAGGGGCGTGATTATGTGCTTCCGGAAGATATCAAAGAAGTGGCGTTAGATGTGATGAACCACCGTATTATTCTGAATTATGAAGCCGAAGCCGACAATGTAAAAACCAGCGACATCATTAAGGCTATTCTGAACAAAGTGCCGATCAGCAAATAAAGTACGGCTAACATTGCCATAAGGATTTTTTAAACTGGATAACAGTATAATAACAGGTGATGGCCTGTCATTATATCGTAATATTACGATGGTTCTGAAAATCAGGTTTTTAGGCTGGTTTAAGCCGTTAACAATTTCGTAACAATGCCTTGCCGATGGGGTAATAGTGCAAGTGCACCTTTGCATGAAATTTTAAGCTATGCGATTTACCTACCTGGCCTTATTCATTCTGATTGGTGTATCAACATTTGCCCAAACTGGAAGTATAACAGGAAAAATTACTGACTCGAAGACGGGTGAAGAGATCATTGGAGCCAACGTGGCCATTCAAGGCACATCGGTTGGTGATGCTACAAACCTTGATGGAAAATACACGATAGCCAATGTAAAACCCGGTACTTACTCCTTGGTTATTTCATTCCTAACTTATAAAACGCACACGATCCCAGATGTTACTGTTGAGTCTGGAAAAATTACTTCGGTAAATGTAGGCATGCAGGAAGATGCAACCGAACTGGATGAGATTGTAGTTCAGGGGACACGTGAAATTAACAATGATTTTGCACTCATTAACGCAATCAAAGAGAGCAAGCTTGTGGTAAGTGGTATATCTGCTGAACAGATTGTTCGCATTCCGGATAGAGATGCGGCTCAGATTATGCAACGTGTTCCCGGTATAAGCATTGTTGATAACCGCTTTGTGATGATCCGCGGAGTAAGTGAACGCTACAATCAAGTGATGATAAACCGTGCGATCGGTCCGAGCACAGAAGTTGATAAACGATCGTTCTCTTTTGATTTGATTCCTGCCGGTGCACTGGATCAACTTTTAATTTATAAGTCAGGTTCCCCTGAATTGCCCGGTGATTTTGCCGGAGGAGTTATTCAGGTATTAACCAAAAAAGCGCCTGCTGAGAACTATTTTAAAATCGGTACAGCGGTTGGCTACCGTTTCAATACCACAGGCAAGGATTATAGCTCGAGTCAGGGCAGCCCAACGGATAAGTTTGGATTTGACAACGGCTTTCGTGCCTTGCCTAACCAATTTCCAACCACTCAACAATTGGTATCTTCATCCCGTACTTCTACGTTGCGCGAACAAGCGGGTAGATCCCTCACCAATAATTTTGATTACAGCACTACCCAAACCCCAATTGACTTTGGAATGAACATGGAGTTGGCGCAAAACTTCCGAATCGCCAAGACCCGTATTAGTACCATTACCAATTTAATGTACTCCAATACTTACCTAAACAAGGAAGTTGCCTTTAACCGTTTTCTATTTGATGGTAATGATGTAGAAACGCGTTTTGCTTACCAGGATAACTACTATACAAATGATGTGCGCATCAGTGGCGTATCGAATTGGGCAATTGTTTTTAACGATCGTCATAAACTTGCATTTAACAACTTATTTAATCTCTTGGGAGAAAATCAAACTATCCTGCGTGATGGGCAAGATCTTTTCCTGAATGATGACCGATTCTACAGGAACTACGCTTACATGTATCAGAGTCGCTTCATCTACTCCGGTCAATTGGAGGGAACCCATAAGTTTATGGATAATTCGTTAACGCTTGAGTGGGTGGCAGGTTATAATTTTATTAACCGTGACGAGCCAGATTTAAGACGCTTCAGAACATTCCGCTTGGTTTCATCAGGCGAAGAGACTTACCAGATGCAATTACCACCCAGTGCCAACTTGTTTGAAACCGGTCGATTTTATTCGGATTTGACCGATAAAGGAATTTCCAATGGCATTAACCTGGAAAAGAAGTTTGGAGATGTATCCAATAAGCGGGCAGCTACATTACGAGCCGGATATTACGTTGAATCTAAAACAAGGGACTTCAGTGCCCGTTATGTTTCTTATTTGTACCCCGGCTTTTTTGATCCTCAGGTAGGCGAGGAATTAATCCGGTTACCGTTGTCGACAATATTTGCTCCTGAGAACATCAGGTCACAAGATGGATTTGTTATTGAAGAGGGCACACGCCCTTCAGACACTTATCGCGGTGAAAATTTATTGATTGCAGGCTATGTTGGCGGAAGCCTTCCGATTGGAAAGTTTGATATTGCGGGTGGTTTTCGCCTGGAAAGCAATACGCAAAGAATTGAGACAGCGACAACGAGCGGGCCAGTTATAATTGAAAATCCTGTAATTTCTCCAATGCCTTTCCTTAACACGGCCTATAACCTTACTGATCGATCGTTGGTAAGAGTTGCTTATTCCCGTACAGTAAATCGTCCTGAGTTTAGGGAGTTAGCCCCTTTCCTTTATTACGATTTTGAATTAGAGCTTGGGGTATTTGGTAATCCTAATTTGAAAGTGGCAGACATTGATAACATTGATTTGCGTTGGGAAATGTATCCTAATCCCGGAGAGCTCATCAGTGTAGGTACATTTTACAAATCGTTCCGTAATCCCATTGAATCCATTCTCCAATTAACGGCCGAATCTCCTCAATCAACCTATGGTAATGCCGATAAAGCTTTTGCTTATGGAGCCGAGTTTGAATTGCGCAAATCACTGGCAAGTCTTGGCGTCTCGAAGTTTTTGCGCAACATGGCAGTAAACTTAAATGCTTCGTATATAATTTCTGAGGTGGATTTAGGTAGTCAAGCCGGGTTTCAACAGCAGAAACGCGAACTGCAAGGTCAATCCCCCTATATTTTCAACACAGGCCTCTACTATGCAGATGATGCAAAAGACTTTTCAGTATCAGTTGCCTACAACATTTTCGGCCAACGCATATTTCAGGTAGGTGATATAAATTTTCCTTCCGTGTATGAGTTGCCCAGGAACCAACTCGACATGCAGATATCAAAAGTATTCGGCAGGTTAGAAACAAAACTGAATATTCAGAACTTATTAAACGCTGAGTTCCGCTTTTATCAGGATACTGATGTTAACAACAAAATTGATGTTAACTCAACCGATGCCCCTATTTTGAAATACAAAATCGGTCAACAGATTAGTTTCAACATGAGCTATAAAATCAGCAAAGATAAACCAGCCCGCAGGTCTCCTTTCTTATTGTAGCACCTGATTTTCGTTCATCAGTTCATTGTTAAGTTAATATTAAGGGCCGCAGACTTACTTCAGTATCCTGCGGCTTTTTTCGTTTTTCGGATAATGATTTGTTAAAACTGGTTTAACAGCCAGTTGGTGTAAGGCGTCTATTTTTGCCGCGTATCAAATCTTCAACTAAACTTTAAAACTGATGAACAAGCAAATTTTGAAATTCATGCTCATGATCAGCCCACTGTTGTTTTTAGTAGGCTGTGGTGACGATGATGACATTCAACCTGGCCCGACACTTGCAGTGAGTGGCGCCCCTGTTTCCGCTTTACCTGGTGACGCTATTTCCTTCGAGGTTGCCGTTACGGCTCCCAATGGTGGAAATCAGTTGCTTGCGAGTGTGGGCGCAACTTCAATCGCTTCAATAGCGCTTAATGGAGCAACTTCATCAACGCAAACCATTAACTACACCATACCTGCGGGTGCAGTTGTAGGGTCAACAATTGTAATCACTCTTCAGGCTACTGACAACAGACAGCTTGCTTCATTAATTTCAAATGTATCGATTCAGGTTAATGATCCGGTAATTGTACTTCAGGGCAATCTTACTAATCAAACACTGGACGCAACCAAGCGTTACCTTATCAGGGGACAAGTGTTTATTCCAAACGGTGTAACCATTAATATTCCGGCAGGTACAGTGCTATTGGGTGAAAAGTCTACTAAGGGTACTTTGGTTGTTGAAAAAGGTGGTGTTTTAAATTGTAATGGTACTGCCGCTGCTCCTGTTGTAATGACTTCCAACCAAGGTGTAAATGAACGCGATAGAGGTGATTGGGGTGGTTTGGTTATTCTTGGTCGTGCTTTCACGAATCAGAATACATCGGCTGATGATGCCGGCTCACCAAACATTGAAGGTATTGATCCTCCGAAACGTTTTGGCTCGAATGTTAGAACAAATGATGGAGAGAGTTCTGGAACATACCGTTACTTACGTGTTGAATATGCAGGTATTGAATTATCCCCTAACAACGAGACCAACTCCATTACGATGGGCGGACTTGGTAGCGGTACAGTAATGGAATATGCCATGGTGTCTTATGGTGGTGACGATGGCTTTGAGTGGTTTGGTGGAGCCAATAATGGTAAGTACCTGGTTTCTCTTTCCACCTGGGATGATGATTTTGATGGTGACTTTGGTTGGAGTGGTAAAGTACAATTCGGTCTGGTGGTACGTAATCCGTTCTACGCTGACCAGTCGCAATCTAATGCTTTTGAAATTGACAATGGTCCTAACGATACTGACACGGGTGCTGGCACATACACCACAGCAGTATTCTCGAATATTACTGTATATGGTCCCCGCGATCATGCAACGCGTACAATTTCTGCAAACAACGTTCATGGTATGGACTTGAGAAGAAGGGTTGCGGCATCGATCTTTAATTCAGTGATTACAGGTTTCCCTACAGGCTTGCGTTTTAACCAAGCCTCTGTTCAGACTAATTATGATAACGGCCTGGGCGTGTTAGCGAATAACATTCTTGTTGCCAACACAGCGTATGCTGCCGGTTCAGGTGTTACGGTTGCTAATGTTCAGGCTTATTGGGAGGATGCTACCAGAAATAATTCAACGTTGGCTACTCCAGCTTCTGGAGCTGAAACAGCTTTCTGGGGCGATCTTGGTTTGCGGGTAGATAATTTCTTTGCACGGGCTACAATTAGCACATACCCTTCTAATCCTAACTTTACTTTGCCTAGCGGTACAGTAACATTAGCTTCAGGCGCAAGCTTTGCAAACGCCAAGTTTAACGGTGACACTTTCTTTGATAAAACCGTTACCTATCATGGTGCCTTCGGAACAGCAACTGACTGGACTGATGGATGGGCTGAATTCAGACCGATCACAAAAGTTTATTAATCACATTGTGATAGATTTCTTCGAAAGACCTGCCTTCGGGCGGGTCTTTCTTTTTATAATTTTACATCTGCATTGACCACTATTATCATGTACTATCGCACTATTCTGTTTGTGTTCCTTTTCACGGGAATCATATCCTGCAGTAAGAAGAAGCAGGATTATTCACCCGACAATTACTTGTCAAAAGACGAGCAGCGTGTGCTAAAGGAACAAATCATTCGCTATGTGGCTAAAACACCCAGAAGGGTGATTGGAGCCACCAAGTTCGACACAACCTATGATGAGCACTATATGAAGCAGGTAGCCCAGCATGATTTATTGGCCTATTACATTGATAAAAAGTCGGGCGATCACTTTTTTATGGTGGCACGTATTGCGCCAAGTATTGATGCGAAGTGGGTTGCCACTGGAGGTCGCTTGCGTTATGGCAAGGATAGTTCCATTACAGAATACGAAGAAGTATTCCGAACCTGGAAACTTCCCCGCAAAGACCTGGAGGAACGTGGCAAATATTTATTTGGCTTAATGGTGAAGGGCCAAGACCTTACGCCTTATTACACCGCAACGGCAGGTTTTAACTACATTGAGTTTCCGGATGAAAATGTTTACTTCGATAAGTCAGAGCGCACCTGGAAATCCAGGTTGTATGGATCTATTGAAGAAATGGTGTATGAAAGTCGTGATGCAGATTCGTTAGGCAAGAAGTCGCAAGATGACTAATTTACTTTCTTCTGCTTCTCCTTATGCATTTCAACTACTTTTTTGATTTGTTCGGTAGCAACCGCTACTGAATCCTGGCTCTTCTTATTCTTTTCAATCAGGGTTTGAAGGCTAAGGTTTTCCAGTTTGTTGGCCTCTGCTGATTTTTCCAATTGTATCCGCTCTTTTTCATTATTCTCCAATTTCAGTACAAGATTCTTATTTTCATTAACCAGGCGTTGCTGTTGGCGCTCTACCGCCTGAAGGGCCTTGACAGACTCGTCAACCTGTACCTGAATCTTGTCGCGATAATACTTTACGCCAAAATCGTACAGCACACGCTCCAGCTCTTTTGTAACTTTTTCAGCATCATCGGCATTGCCCCATTCACCGGGTTTCAAACCGATCCAGGCAACGGCAGTAGTCTCACGTTCTTTGGTAGTGGCGTAAATCGGGCTCTTATACGATTGGCCACCAATCACAGATTCGGTTAGGGTTGTAGGGTTGGCACCCAGCTTTAACTTCGCAAACGACCGCAAGTATTTATTGAATGCGGTGACGATTTCATCTTGCTTGCCTTCCAGTTCAACACCGAAACCGTCTACATTGTCGCCTTTTATACGGTAGGATTCTTCAACTACTTTTACCTGCTGCGCTGAGGTGCTAAGGCTTACACTGATCAGAAGAAATACAAAAAACTTTTTTAAGGATTTCATGTTGAAGAAATTAGGCGTTATAAAACTAAGCTAACAAAATTGATTCCAAAAAGAATACTCATAACAGGCGGCTCAGGGCTAATCGGCACGGAATTAACAAAGCTGTTGCAAAGCGAGAATCGCGAAGTTGTGCATTTAGGTCGTGCACGGACAACCAGTAAGGTATCATCCTTTACATGGGATATAGACAAGGGCTTTATTGAAAGCGGATTTCTTGACGGGGTAGATGCCATTATTCATTTGGCCGGTGCAGGCATTGCCGATAAACCCTGGACAAAAAACAGAAAACAGGAGATTCTGGACAGCCGGAAAAAGTCAACCGCCCTATTGCATCAATATTTAAAAACTTCTCCGCACCGTGTAAAAACATTTATTGCGGCAAGTGCCATAGGATATTACGGATTTGGTGGTATGGATGAGGTGTTTACTGAGGAAAGCAACCCCGGCACTGATTTTTTGGCTGAAGTAGTGAAAGCCTGGGAGACTGAAACTGATAACATCGAGCAATTGGGCATACGTACCGTAAAAATCCGGATAGGGATTGTGCTCAGTGAAAAGGGAGGTGCATTAGCAGAAATCGCCAAGCCAGTTCGCTGGGGCGTAGGATCACCGCTGGGCACCGGTAAGCAGCCTATGAGTTGGATTCACATCAATGATTTGTGCCGGATGTTTTTATATGCTGCTGACCACGAAGCATTACAAGGCATTTACAATGGAGTTACTGCACATTGGGCGAGTAATCGGGAGGTTACAAAAGCTATTGCGAAGGCGTTGAATCGTCCGCTGTTCCTTCCACCCGTACCTAGTTTTGTGTTAAAACTTATATTGGGCGAAATGGCAAACCTGGTGCTGTATGGAAACAAAGTATCAGCAGGGAAAATGATTCAAGCCGGTTTTAAATTTCGGCATGAAGACCTTGAGAGAGCAATACAATCGCTTCTAAAACCTTCGCAATAGCAAGTTGCTATCTCCAATTATTGCTTTTCAAATCAGACCTAGTCCTTTCAAATTGCGTATATCCCTTATCTTTCGGATTATAATTTAAAGACTATGTGTGCAAAAAAGAGAACTAAGCCCAAAGCTAAGCCCGAGCAAATTCAACAAGCAATTGAAGAGGAACACCGTATACGAAAGGCATTTAAAGACAAGGACTGGGCCGAGATAAAAGGTGCAAACAGTTGGATGATCTTTAAAGTGATGAGCGAATTTGTGGAGGGGATGGAGAAGCTCGCGAAGATTGGCCCCTGCGTTACCATCTTTGGATCGGCAAGAACAAAACCCAGTAACACATATTACAAAATGGCGGAAGAGATTGCCTACGAACTGGTGCAGCATGGCTACGGTGTAATTACCGGTGGCGGACCAGGTATTATGGAAGCTGGTAACAAAGGAGCACACCGGGCGGGCGGTAAATCGGTGGGGTTAAATATTTTTCTTCCTTTTGAGCAGAAGGGAAATGTTTACATCGATCCTGATAAACTCATTACGTTCGATTACTTTTTTGTTCGTAAGGTGATGTTTGTAAAATATTCCCAGGGTTTTATTGTAATGCCGGGTGGCTTCGGAACGTTAGATGAGCTGACAGAAGCCTTGACGTTGATTCAAACCAAAAAAATCGGCCGATTCCCGATTGTAATGGTAGGCAAAAAATTCTGGCAAGGCTGGTTGAAATGGGTTAAAGATGTTTTGATTGAAGAGGGAATGATCAGCCCCGAAGATCTTGATTTGTTCTGCCTGGTGGACACACCCGAAGAAGCAGTGAAGGCTATTGACGAATTTTATTCAAGGTATTTGCTGGCTCCTAACTTCTGATAGTGGGCAAGTTTTTTTAGTCAAGATGGATTTCAAGGTGATGCATTTGATGTTGAGCACATGTTAGAACGGAACTTTCCCTTGTTAATTTCTTTACTCGCACTGGCGGTTGCACTCGGTTACGTTCGGTATTCAAACGACAGGATAAAAAAATTACTTGCGGAACGTGAGCAAGCTCAGGGCATTCAGGATGGCTCGTTGCCTCCGGCCGAGTGGAACGGGGCGATGCCACCTTACCAGGCAGTATCGTATGATTTGCCCACGAATGTAATGTTTGCCGGGGAACCTGTGCCGTTGGAAATTCCAGATGTACTTGAACGCCTCGACCGCGAATTGCAGATAAACATTTACCTGCACAGCAGCACTATTTTTTTAATCAAGCGTGCTAATCGTTGGCTGCCACAAATGCAGGAGATACTCCGGAAGCATAACATCCCCGATGATTTCAAGTACCTGCCTTTGATTGAATCGGGATTGCTGAATGACACATCACCGAAAGAAGCCGTGGGTTACTGGCAGATACTGAAAACTTCTGGTCGTGAACTTGGTCTTGAAATTGAGAAAGAAGTTGATGAACGTTACGATCCGCTTAAAGCAACGGAAGCAGCCTGTAAATATTTAAATAATGCCTATCGTAAATTCGGCAATTGGACATTAGTGGCAGCATCGTACAACCGGGGCATAGCCGGTGTTGGTCGTGCACTGGAGAATCAGCAAGTCGATAATTTTTACGATTTGCATTTGGTGGAAGAAACCTCGCGCTATGTTTTCCGGATTATTGCCATCAAGGAGATTATCGAAAATCCGGCAAAGTATGGATTCAACGTTAACCCAAAGCATTTATATCAACAGGAACAACTTCGTTATGTTGAAGTGAACGAGACTGTTCCTGATCTGATTCGCTTTTCGAAACAACAGGGTGTGAATTACAAGCTGCTGAAGCGTTACAATCCGTGGTTGCGCGATGACAGGCTCACCGTTAAGCGGGGTAAGGTTTATAGGATTGCCTTACCAGTATCCAACTGAATGCTTGCAGACATTTACCGCATCATGGTAATCGTTTCATCTTCCAATGTACTGTATGCCTTCATTACATCAGCCGTAAGGCAGGAATGTACGGGTAACACACCCAACCAATCACCAACATTAATATTTTGGTCTTGATTCTTTTCTGCGTGGATAATGCCATGCTCCTGCGATAATGATTTGATATACATGCCGGTTTCTTCTGTGCTCCATCCATTTTCGGTCAGGCGAACAACTTTGCCAAACGAATTTCCATTTGGGGCAGAAAGAGAATCTTTTGAAAAATGGACCGCACCTCCGTGAACAACAATTTCGTTTCGTTCCGGATACGTGGCCACAACCGGGCAAGCCATAGCCACAGCAATTTGTTCCAACGAACACGAACCAATGGCAACTTGGGTGAAATCATAAAACACAAAATTACCCGGTCGTATTTCATCTACATTACCAAATGTTTCGGCAACGCTGCAGGTTGGCGTGTCGCCAAGCGAGAAGATTACATCGGGATACTTGGCGGAATATTTTTCTTTAAGCGATTGTGCTATGGACAATGTTTGTTGATGAATGTTGAGGATAGACCTTTTGTCGCTACGGATTTTATAACTGTGGCCATCGTGTGTCAGAAATCCGTTGAACGTTACATGTGGATAGGCATCAATACGGTTTAGGATGGCATCAAGTAGCGCAGCATTCTCCGGAGCAACACCGGTGCGGTGATAGCCCGTATCGATTTCAACAAATACGTTGACTGGGTGATGAATTTCCTTTACAAGTTGATCAACTGTTTCCGGTGAAACGACCAGCAAGTTCAGGGTGACCTTTTCGGCCAACCGGTTAATACGATCTTTTTCGTGAATATTTACCGGAAAGGCCACCGTAATATCCTTCCAGCCATCGCTGGCAAAGTATTCTGCCATCTTCACGGAAGACACCGTGATTTTGTCAACACCAAACTCCCGGAACCACCGCCCCACTTCATGCGATTGGTGTGTTTTAAAGTGGGGCCGGAAAATGACGTTGTTCTTTAGCGCCTTTTCTGCCATTATGGAAATATTCGATAAGCATTTTTGCTTATCGAGCAGGAGGGTTGGTTCGGTGAGTGACGCACTAATACGCATTACCACCCAATCCCATAATCCTCCCCATGGTTACTCGAACCACCCCAAAAGCTTCCATTCTTCCAGTCGAAGTAAATGGCATTGATCGGTCCGCTGGTGCGTTCACGGTATGAAGTCCGGTATCCCATTTGCCCGAGTTCTTTCCGTGACCACGGTGGCATTTGACTGTTGAGTATTAAACCTCCGGGTTGCTTTTCGTGATCACCAAAGCTGGAAAACATCTGGTTGGTAAGGAAGCTGGGTGCTTCGCAGGCCTCTTGCACCGTCATTCCAAATTCTACCATGTTCAAAAAGAATTGAATGAGTAGCTGATCCTGTTCATCACCGGCTTGCTTGGCAAACGAGATATAAGGCTTGCCATCTTTTAGCGCCATGCTGGGTGTTAACGTTACCCTCGGACGTTTGCCTGGCTCCACCACATTAAACGGATTTTCCTTTTCATCCAACACAAAACTTTGCATGCGCTGGCTCATGCCAATACCGGTGTTCCCAGCGATGCACGCAGGCACCCAACCGCCACTGGGTGTAATGGATACTACCCAGCCTTCTTTGTCGGCAGCTTCTACGGATGTTGTTCCTGCCGCAAAGTCTTCAAAATATTTTTCATTCATAGGGTTATACAAATTGCTTTGCTGGTTGCCCCATACTTTCAATAAATCGGTATATGGGTTTACTTTTCCTTCGTAGGGATAAGGATCTCCCGGCCCTATTTTCGGATCGTTGCGATTTGGGTTGATGAGCTTTGCGCGCTCTTTGGCATATTCTTTTGAGAGCAAACCTTTCATGGGCTCTTCCGGAGCAAAAGCAGGATCACCATAATAGAAATCACGATCGGCAAAAGCCAGGTTCATCGATTGATACAGGGTGTGAATGTACCGTGATGTATTGTAGCCCATCGATTTCAAGTCGAAATTCTCCAGGATGTTCAGGGTTTGCAACATCACCGGGCCTTGTGTCCACTGTTGAAGTTTGTACACCTCAATGCCTTTATAAGTAGTCATCAGGGGCTCTTCAATTTTCACTTTCCAATTCGCAAGGTCTTGTTCTGTAATCAACCCGCCTTGCTCGTGGCAACCGCGGGCGAATTCTTTTGCAATGTCACCTTTGTAGAACCGATCGTAAGCGGCATAAATGGCGTCTTTGCGCGACTTGCCTTTTTTCAGGGCTTGTTGCTCGGTATCCACCAGCTTTTTGAGTGTTTCCAACAAATCTTTCTGCACAAATATTTCTCCGGCATAGGGTGCTTCACGCGTTTCTCCCGAGTGGGTGAGAAATACCTTTTTTGAATAGGGCCATTCTTTGATGCGTGCCTTCTCACGTTCAATTGCATTGGCGGTTTGTGCTTCGATGGGATACCCTTCAGCCATTTGCATGGCGGGCGCTAAAACATCTTTTAAACTCATGGTGCCGTATTCGGCCAACATAACCATCAATCCGCCAGGTGTACCAGGCGTTACCGCTGCCAAGGGTCCGTACTGCGGAGGATACTTCATGCCTTTATCTTTAAAAAATTGTGCTGTTGCACCGGTAGGAGCCACGCCCAAGGCATTGATAGCGATTACTTTTTTTGTTTTCGGGTTGTAGATCAGGGCCTGCGTTTCTCCGCCCCAGCTTAGCACATCCCACATGGTACACGTGGCGGCCAGCATGGCGCACGAGGCATCAACTGCATTTCCGCCCTTGCTGAAAATCATTGCCCCTGCGGTGGCGGCAAGGGGTTTACCGGTTACGGCCATCCAATGCTTACCGTGTAGGGGTGGTTTTTGGGTAGTAACAGGAAAGGTATTAAACGATTGGCCAAAGCCCGTAAACACACTTAGAAGAAGGACGGTGGAAAGTGAAAGCTGCTTCATATTCAATTGATTTTTAGAGCCTGAATTGGATGACTAATGTAATGCTATCTACGAACGTAATGACCAACTTTTACAAAAGATGCTGCATTTGAATATACAAGGAAACTGTTGTATTTGAATTGCTACATTTGGAATTATCTTGATGCTTATGCTGGAACAGATCAAAGAATCAACCGAATTTCTTACTAAGCGGATTAAACATAAACCGCAGATTGGTGTAATTCTGGGTACCGGGTTGGGGAATCTATTTATCGATGAAATCAAAAAGCCAATTGCAATCAATTACAATGTGATTCCAAATTTCCCGGTTACCACAGTAGCATCGCACAAGGGTCAGCTAATTTTTGGTGAAGTGGGTGGCAAGCAGGTTATGGTAATGCGTGGACGGTTCCATTATTATGAAGGGTACAGCATGCAGCAGATTACACTGCCAATTCGGGTCATGAAACTTCTTGGCATCGAGTATTTACTGGTATCCAATGCTGCCGGCAACCTGAATTTGAAATGGCGAAAGGGAGAGTTGATGCTGTTGGACGATCATATTAATCTTCAACCGGATAGTCCGTTGCGTGGAGAAAATTCTGAACTCTTCGGTCCGCGTTTTCCGGATATGAGTGAACCCTATTCTAAAAAACTTAATACCCGAATGATGAAGTTGGCTGACAAGTTAAAGATCAAGCTTCACCGGGGTGTTTATGCTGCCGTGCAGGGGCCTAGTATGGAAACACGTGCCGAGTACCGTTACCTGCGTTTAATTGGTGCCGATGCTGTTGGCATGAGTACTGTGCCCGAAGTACTGGTGGCTAATCATATGGGAATTTCGTGCTGTGCGGTTTCCGTACTCACCAACGACTGTGATCCGGACAACCTTCCACCGGTTGAGTTGCAGGATATTGTTGACACCGCTTCAGCTTCAGAGAAGAAAATGGTTTCGTTATTCACCGGACTTATCGAGCAGTTAAAATGATGCACGAAATCAAAGAGGCCACCGACTTTCTGTTGAAGCGTGGAGTGAAGGAGCCTGAAGTAGGTGTAATTCTTGGAACAGGCTTGGGTAATTTATTTGTAGAGGCGATAAAGTCGCCCCTTACAATCAACTATAATTCTATTCCCTATTTCCCGGTCTCTACGGTAGAGTATCACAAAGGCCAGCTGATTTATGGAACGGTAAATGGAAAGAACGTTTTGGCCATGCAGGGGCGCTTTCATTATTACGAAGGCTATAACCTCAAGCTAATCACATTGGCTGTGCGCGTGATGAAGCTGCTTGGCGTAAAGTATCTGTTAATCTCTAATGCGGCCGGTAACCTGAATCCTGATTGGAAAAAAGGTCAGCTTATGTTGATCACCGATCATATCAATCTGATACCCGATAATCCGTTGCGGGGCGAGAACTACGAACTTTTCGGTCCTCGATTTCCGGATATGCGCGAACCATATTCCAATGAACTCAACACGAAACTCCGGCAGATCGCCAAACAGAAAAAAATCAAACTCAATGAAGGCGTATATATTCCGGTAATGGGCCCTAACCTGGAGACGCGTGCAGAGTACAGGTTTTTAAGGCGCATTGGTGGAGATGCAGTGGGCATGAGCACTGTACCGGAAGTGATTGTCGCCAATCACATGAAACTTCCGTGTTGCGCAATTTCTGTTTTAACCGATGATTGTGATCCAGACAACCTAGAGCCGGTGAATCTAAAGGATATTATAAAAGTGGCCGGTAAAGCTGAGCCAAAGCTTACCCAGCTATACGTTGAATTAATTAAGTCATTGTAACCGAGAGTTATCTCAGTGTCTCACTGTCTGCCTAACATAGTCAAGCACTGCATCACGTCCCTGCCGCACATCGTCATCAGTGGGTAGAATTGAAATATCGGGGCGAACGCCATGAATTTCTCCATCATAGCACGGGTGAACGAATTTCTTATAGGAACACCCACCCTCAAGTTTTGTGTTAGGCAGTTTGTAGGGAATCACATCACCAAAGGCTTCTAACACACCGCCTGTTTCTTCACCCACAAGGGTTCCCATTTCAAAACATTTAAAGGCATTGGCCAACATGTTGGCGCTTGAAAATGTATAGGCGCTGGTAAGCAGAAACACATTGCCATTAAACTTGAACGTTGGGTTTTTGGGATGGTGTAGTTTTTTCATTTCGATTACCTGTATGTTCCCCGGCTTAGCGAAAAAGTAAAACCGTGCCTGCTTGTGAAAGACAGCAACCGGAATGAGCGGATACATGTACCATTTCACATACCGCTTTCGGAAGTATTGTTTCATCTCCTTGCTCGATTTGCTTTCCATCCTATCGATCTGGCGGTAAGGCTTATCGGTTATGTAGTTAAAGAGCATGTCGCCAAGTTGTGAATTTCCGCCACCATTGTAGCGAATGTCAACAACAAGGTTTTCGGACTTATTTCTGCGGATAGCGTGAAATGTAGAATCGAGAAAATGGCGAAATTTCTTTTGATCCATCATGGATCGAAAATTGATCACAGCCAGATTTTCTGGGGTGAAGTAAAGTGAGTACGGCTTTGCTGGGGCTCTCTTTTGTTGTGATGAGATTGCCGCTTGAAACTGTTCGGATGTTATGCCGGAAACGGTTTTATTAAAGCCAACACCATTGTGAATAAGTTCAAGCTCAAATTCCCCCTCGAATCGCATAACATTCCATAGTAAACTACGAATGGAACGTTGAATGCGGATGTCGCGGAAGGATTCCAGTTCGGTGCTCAGGTAAGGACGAATGCTATTCAGTAAAACGGGTGTATTAACATTATTAATGGAAACTATTTCGGTAAGGAGTTTAATGGTGCTATCGGAACTATAGTTTGATGTAATAAACAGTTTGTTGTTTAAGATCGATACATCAAAGGGTAAAACGGTTCCTCCATTTTTTAGATATTCTGAAAGTTCCTCTTGCGGAAAAGATAAGTACGTGTGCCCATCGTTCAATGTAGAAATAAGCGGTATAATTCGTTGTGCAAATTCATGTCGTGTAATCGGCTCAGTAAGACTGTTTTCAACGGCTGTGCGTTTGGCAAGAATAGTTTCTTTGGATGTGTAGTGGTAAAGCGATGGATGAATGCGCTCAAGGGTTGCGAACAGAAAGTCAACATCCTCCTTCAGCTCATTAACTGAAAATTTTCGTGAAGAATCGGATTGCGCAAGGCAAACCAGATTGATCAGTAAAAGTAGTATTGCAAAAATGTAACGGATCATTTGGACTACTTGAAATGAGTGCAGGGATTCTAAATCTTTCCTTTCAAAAACTCAGCGGTATAACTTCCTTTCGCTTTCTTCACCATGTCTTCCGGAGTGCCTGCAAATAACAGTTTACCACCATTTTTCTCTCCTCCTTCAGGGCCAAGGTCAACAATCCAATCCGCACATTTGATTACTTCCAGGTTGTGCTCAATTACAACAACGGTGTGTCCCTGATCCACAAGGGCATTAACCGACTTTAGTAATTTGGAGATATCGTGAAAGTGAAGGCCTGTTGTGGGCTCATCAAAAATAAATAGGATGTGTCCATCAGGTGAATTTTTTCCAAGAAATGAAGCCAGCTTCACCCGTTGTGCTTCCCCTCCGCTTAGTGAGTTGGAGGATTGACCAAGTTTAACATAGCCCATACCCACATCCTGTAGCGGGAGAATTTTTTCGTAAACAATCTTTTTGTCGCGGAAGAACTCTATTCCTTCATCAATAGTCATTTCCAGCACATCGGCAATGTTCTTTCCGTTGAACTCAATTTCCAGAATCTCCTGCTTGAACCGCTTGCCATGGCAACTCTCACACTTCAGAAAAATATCGGCCATGAATTGCATCTCAACTTTTATTTCACCTTCACCCTCGCAGGTTTCGCAGCGGCCTCCTTCTACGTTGAATGAAAAATGAGAAGGTTTATAACCACGTTGTTTAGCTACCGGTTGTTCCGCATACAACTGCCGAATGCTGTCGTAAGCTTTCACATAGGATATCGGATTGGATCGCGATGATTTCCCTATTGGGTTTTGATCGATAAACTCAACTTGTGTGATGCGTGAAAGATCGCCCTTTAGGGAGTCGTACTTTCCCGGAGATTCTGCAACGGATCCGTTTAACCGGCCAACCGCAGGATAAAGTATTTTTCTTATTAAGGTTGATTTACCGGATCCGCTTACCCCTGTTACTACGGTAAGTACACCCAGCGGGAATTGCACCGTTAAATTTTTCAGGTTGTTTTCACGCGCTCCGGCAATGGTGATGGAATCCTTCCATGACCTTCGCTTTTTAGGCACTTCGATTTTTTCCTTACCGGTGAGATAATTAGTCGTATGCGAAATAAATTTTCCATTCAGGTCTTTGAGCGCTCCCTGGTAAACCAATTGTCCGCCATGCGCGCCAGCTTCAGGACCTATGTCAATTATTTGATCGGCTGCACGCATAATTTCTTCTTCATGCTCAACCACAATTACTGTGTTGCCTAAATCACGCAGCGACTTCAATACATCTACCATGCGTGCTGTGTCTCTCGGATGAAGACCAATGCTTGGTTCATCCATAATGTACATGGAGCCCACCAGCGCACTGCCGAGTGAAGTGGCAAGTTTTATGCGTTGATATTCTCCTCCCGAAAGGGTGGAGGTTATCCGGTTCAAGGTTAAATATCCTAATCCGACTTTTACGAGATATTCCAGGCGGGTTTTTATTTCAGTTACGATCCGGTTTGAAACTTTTAGTTCATACTCCGGCAGCTTCAGTTTTGTAAAAAACACCAACACATCTTCAATGGGCATGAGTGCCAGGTCGATGATGGAGGTATTCGCAATTTTTACATAGTGGGCATCTTTTCGCAAGCGTGTGCCTTTACAATCCGGACAGTTCGTTCTGCCCCGGTAGCGTGATAACAATACGCGATATTGAATCTTATGCGTTTTCGATTCGAGGTATTTGAAGAAGGCGTGAATACCATCGAAGTATTGGTTTCCATTCCAAAGCAAGTCCTTTTCCTTTTGGGAAAGTTCGTTGTAGGGTCTATGAATCGGAAAATCGAATTTGATTCCGTTTTTAAGTAATGGTTTTAACCATTCACCCATCACTTCGCTGCGCCAGGGAGCAATAGCACCTTCGTACACAGATAAGGATTTGTCTGGAATCACCAGCTCTTCATCAATGCCTAACACCTTTCCAAACCCTTCGCAGGTGCGACATGCCCCGTAGGGATTATTGAAGCTGAAGAAATTAACCGAAGGTTCGGTAAACTTCATTCCGTCCAGTTCAAACCGGTCAGAGAATCGCAGCGGTTTACGTCCTTCTACATAAACGATACATTCATCATGCCCTTCGTAAAAGGCTGTTTGAACAGAATCCGATAACCTGAATACAGTATCCTCATCCGCTGGATTTACCGAAGCCCTGTCAATAAGGATCTCGAGCATGGTGTCCTTCGTGGTACTTTTTTTCTTTTCGGTCAACAAGTCCTCAATAAACTTTGGCCCACCGTTAATAAGCACCCTGGCGAATCCTTTGCTAAGCAGCAGGTTAAGTTCTTCCTGAATTTTTCGACCCTTTTTAACGCTTAACGGACAGGCTACCATGATGCGCGTTCCCTCAGGCAAGGCATTAATTTCGTTTACCACATCGGTAACGGAGTCGCGCTTCACTTCTTTGCCGCTGATAGGCGAATAGGTTTTCCCGATGCGGGCGAACAGAAGCTTAAGGTAATCATAAACTTCAGTTGTAGTGCCCACGGTGGATCGGGGGTTTCGCGTGTTTACCTTTTGTTCAATGGCAATGGCTGGAGAAACACCCCGGATGTAATCCACTTCCGGCTTTTCCATGCGGCCTAAAAACTGGCGGGCATAGGAGCTCAGGCTTTCCACATACATGCGTTGTCCTTCAGCAAATAACGTATCGAAGGCCAGTGATGATTTACCCGACCCTGACAGACCGGTAATCACTACCAGTTTGTTTCGGGGAATGGCAACACTCAGATTTTTGAGGTTGTTTACCCGGGCCCGTTTTATGATGATGAAATCTTTTGGGTCCAGGTTATCAAGTTGGGCGTCAGTCACGAAGTTATCCGGATTTGTAGGCGGCAAATTAGTACTTATACAGTTGCGAGCTTAAACAAAAAACACCATCAAGACGGATGGTGTTTATATTATTCAGGTTAATCAATCAAATCAATTGTCGAAATCGGGGTCATAGCTTGCTTCCTGGCTTCTTTTTCCACCCCCCTCATCGTCACTAAACTCATCATCGCCACCCGATTCAAAGTCATCGTTGGTGCCATAATCATCGTCACCATCCCCAGCGCTGTCAAATTCCTGAGCTTCGCCTGATTCTACATCGTAACCACCATCACTATTTTTAGTCGCGGGCACTTTTACAAGGTATATGGCATCATCAGTCTCCAACGGGAAAACGAAAATCGGCTCCTTTTTAGCATTCATTATACGGGTGATGCTGCTTTCATAACCCCCGGGGTACTGGCGCCTTAAAAGTTCATTAAGGTCCTCACTTAAGTTTTCCAGACTTTTGATTATTCTCTTTTTGTTAACTGACATAAGGTTTTAGGCTCAAAAAACCGAAAGCAAATACCCAAAGAATTTTAATTTCAGACAAGAAATTTGTTGAAATTATTTGCGCTGAATCAGAATCTTAATATCTTTTCAACTCAATTGTTCCACTAAACCCCATACAATATCGACACAGACTTCTACGTTACCTAAATGTGAGATAGATGACAGAGAACAGATGCAGTGATAGCGAACTAGTGGAACGCTATCAAAATGGTAACGAGGGAGCTTTTGAAACGCTTCTCCACCGCCATAAATCGAGGTTGTATACTGCTATATACCTGATTGTTAGAGATCGCTACGTGGCCGAGGATTTGTTACAGGAAACGTTTATAAAGGCGATCAATACGATTCGGGGGGATCGGTATAACGAGGAAGGCAAATTTTTACCATGGATAAGTCGCATTGCGCATAACCTGGCCATAGATCACTTCCGGAAGAAGAAACGCTACCCGGAAATTGTGCTAGAGGATGGCAGCCGGTTGTTTAACTCGATAGACTTTGCCGAGGAGTCGCTGGAGTCGAGGCAGATCATGCTCGACAACAAATCCAGGCTCCGCGGGCTGATCAAAGAGTTGCCCACCGAGCAAAAGCAGGTGTTGATTATGAGGCATTACCTGAAAATGAGTTTTCAGGAAATTGCCGACCGAACGGGGGTGAGTATCAATACCGCTTTAGGCAGAATGCGTTATGCGTTGATTAATCTCAGGAAGAAAATGAACAATAACCAGTATGCCTATGATAAAGACTTTTACCCCAGACGATCTGATCAGGTATCTGTACCACGAAACTTCGGAGAGGGAGACTCAGGAGATCTGTAAGGCTCTTCTTACCGATTCCGAACTTCGGTCGATGTATACCAGTATGTGCACCATCAAGAAAGAAATGGATGCAGCACAACTGGAGCCATCAGCTCAAACTGTACTGAATATTCTGAGTTACGCTAAGTCCTCCACTACGGTAAAGCATTAGCAAGCATAACCAGTTGATTGGTTTTGCCTTTGGCATTGTGCGATTTGCCGGCAAGGTCTTGCCAACTGTTAATTGTATGTTTTCTTTGCTGTGTGAAAGTTTTGCTGCTTCACCAGTTTTACAATACGCCTGCTTCTGGTGGGGCTATTCGTTCGTATTATCTTGCCCAAGCACTAATTAAGAAAGGCATTCAGGTTGTTGTGATTACCACACACAATCAATCTGAAATTAAAATTACAACAACAGAAGGGGTTGAAATCCATTATCTGCCGATAGACTACAACAACCGGTTTGGTTTCTTTAAGCGCGTTTATTCCTTCTGGCTATTTGTGTGGCACATTGTGAAATACACGGGTAAGTTTCGTGATGCCGATGTTGTGTACGCCATTTCAGCCCCGCTTACTACCGGCCTCGCGGCCATGTGGATTAAACTCAGGTATAAAATTCCTTACTATTTTGAAGTGGGCGATTTATGGCCGGAAGCACCCGTGCAGATGGGATTCATCAAAAACCCGATGCTGAAATTCATTCTTTACAAACTGGAGAGGAGCATTTACAATAGATCGATTGCCGTTGTAGCGTTGTCGCAGCCTATCCAGAATGCAATAGAGCATACGGCTCCAGCAAAAAAGGTTTACCAGATTTCAAACATGGCAGACACTGAATTTTATAAACCGGAAGCGAAGCAGCTTGAGGTAGAGAAATACTTTGGTGTGGAAGGAAAGTTTGTGGTTTCCTACATCGGTACCCTTGGTTTGGCCAATGGTTTGGAATACCTGGTGCACGCAGCACATCATGCGCAGGCAGATAACGTGAACATTCATTTTTTGATTTGTGGTGACGGAAAAATGCATGATGACTTGCAACGAATGATGACCGACTTAAAACTTACCAACATTTCATTAACCGGATTCCTTAGCCGTGAGCAAGTGCATGAGGCATTGAGTATAACGGATGCGGTAGTAGTTAGCTACAAAAATTTGCCGGTGTTGGAGACAGGTTCACCAAACAAGTATTTTGATGGATTGGCAGCAGGAAAACTTATTGTTGTTAATGTGGGCGGATGGATGAAAGCTGAGCTAGAGCATCACCAGTGTGGCCTTGCTGTAAATCCCAAAAATCCAACTGATTTACTTCATCAGCTAAAACCGTTCATTGCAGATTCAGCGCGCTTGAAATTATTTCAGCAGAACGCCCGTAGACTGGCTGAAACAACCTATTCCCGCAAAAAAGTAGGCGATAGGTTCGCAGCTATATTTTTGAACACGTAGCTTTAACGATGCGTTACTTGTATACACTCCTCTTCATGCTGATGTTGGCCTGTTCGCCCTCAAGCAAGGAACAAACAAATCAAACAAGCACAAATCAATTAACTTCTTTTGGTCTTGATGACCTGCAAGGTGAGTGGCAAAGGCTTACTGAGGATGAGGATGGCACTTACATTATCTTCCGCCCATGCGATGCTGATAATGTGATGATCCAGGTAAATAGTGATACGTTGATAATCAGTTGGGGCCAGGATGCTTCGTTTGGCCTGATCAAATCGTTTTACACAGATGAAGCTGGACGCTTGGTGCTTTCTGTTCACGACCAAGATGAAAATGTAGCCAAAACATATTTCGTGCAATGGGAAGACGATAATGATCCGATAGCCGGCTGGTTCTTGTTTGGACTCGATGAACCCCCCATGCTAATGGCGTATGAATCCATTTTAGAGCGTTACGAAGTTGTTCAGCAGCCCTGCAGTGAGTGCTGGGATGATTGCGAGGAGGAAGAATTATGATTGTCGTGCAATCAGCCCTTCTGTAAAATCCCGTAATGTTTTTTTAGCCGATTTATTTCCGTCAACTCTTTCCAGTTGCTTAAAACCTTTGTCGAAGTACTGCTTGATTTTTCCTTCAGTTAATTCAGGAATCTGAAGGTCACTAAAAATTTGCTTAACTGCTTTAACCTTCGCCTGTTTGTTGAATTTCTTAGTCTGCAACCATTGCTTAAGTTCAGCGTGTTGCTGCCTGTTGGCACGTTCAAGCGCAGTAATCAATAAAAATGTTTTTTTGTTTGCAAGGATATCGCCACCAACTTGTTTGCCGAACTTTTTCGGGTCGGCATAAGCATCCAACAGGTCATCCATTAACTGAAAGCCAATACCAATGTTAACTCCAAATTCACGAAGCGCTTTGCAATCAGCCTTGGAAGCACTGGCCAACATACCGCCCAACTCCAGGCTGAAGCCAAGCAGTACCGCAGTCTTCTGGCGGATCATGTCAATGTATTGCGCTACCGTAACTTCGTTCATGGTTTCAAACTCCATATCCCACTGCTGTCCTTCGCACACTTCGGCTGCACACATGTTAAAGGATTTTATTACTGCTTTCAGCGTTTCAGGTTTGAGTGATAGAAACATATCGTAAACCTTCACAAGCATAACATCGCCCGAAAGAATGGCGGTATTCACATTCCATTTTTCATGCACGGTAACATTTCC
This sequence comes from Cyclobacteriaceae bacterium, assembly GCA_019638255.1. Classification (GTDB taxonomy): domain Bacteria; phylum Bacteroidota; class Bacteroidia; order Cytophagales; family Cyclobacteriaceae; genus UBA2336. The sequence goes on from JAHBUD010000001.1 coordinate 664,412, forward strand.
TCTTCTTAGCGGTGCATTATCCATAATGTCATCATGCATGAGGGTGAAGTTGTGAAAAGCCTCTACGGCCACAGCATAGGGAATAGCTTGCTTCACTGATTTCTTAAACAGGGAGTAACCCAGGAGTACGAGCAAGGGTCGCATGCGCTTCCCTCCGATGTTCATCAGGTAACGAATGGGTTCGTATAAGGAGTCAGGCTCTTTTCCAAAATTTTGATGTTGGATTTCCTGCTCAATAAGGTGTTTGTATTCATCAATAGCCATGCGCTAAATAAATGAAAAACTGAGATTATTGTTTAGCAAAAACCAAATCAATTAACCTGCGGTCAACATCGGTTTTCTTAACACGTACTCGAACCTGGTCGCCCAAAGTGAAAATCTTTTTGTTCCGCCTGCCTACAATGCAGTAATTCTTTTCATCGAATTCGTAGTAGTCGTCATCCATATCGGCCATGCGGATCATGCCTTCGCACTTGGTTTCGATAATCTCCACGTAAATGCCCCATTCCGTAACCCCGGAAATCAATCCATCATAAGCTTTATCACCCGCTATCAATGACATGAACTCAACCTGTTTGTATTTGATGGAAGCCCGTTCGGCATCAGCAGCACGTTTTTCGCGATCAGAGGAATGCACACATTTTACTTCGTATTCTGCTTTGCTTACAGGGTTGCCCCCATCAAGGTAATGTTGTAATAGGCGGTGTACCATCATATCCGGATACCTGCGGATGGGTGAAGTGAAATGGGAATAATGATCAAACGCCAATCCAAAATGCCCTTTGGTTTCGGTGGAGTATTTTGCTTTGGCCATGGAACGCACGGCCAGTTGTTGAAGTACATTTTGCTCCGGCTTGCCTTCAATTTCGTTCATGAGTTTGTTCAATGAACGCGAGATAGATTGCTCATCTACTGTTAACCGGTGTCCGAATTGTTTGGCAAAATTCGCAAAATCTTTTACGCGATCCGGATCAGGATAATCGTGAATGCGGTAGACAAACGTATTTTTTTCCGGGCCTTTCTTTTGACTGTAAACATGTGTAGCGACACGTTTATTGGCGAGCAGCATAAACTCTTCAATCAGCTTGTGTGCATCTTTGCGCACTTTGGGCACAACGGCCAGCGGTCTTCCTTTTTCATCGAGCTTGAATTTTACTTCAGTGGTTTCGAAGTTTACAGCACCTTTGGCAAACCGATCTTTTTTGAGTTTAAGTGCAAGATTGTTTAGTATTTTAAGTTCTTCTGCAAATAGCCCGTTGCCTTGCTCAATTACCTCCTGTGCATCTTCATAGGTAAAGCGATGATCGGAGTGGATAATGGTGCGCCCGAACCATTCGGTTATGATGTTTGCGTGGATGTCAAGCTCAAATACTGCGGAGAACGTAAGCTTATCTTCTTTTGGTCGGAGCGAACACAATTCATTGGATAATCTTTCCGGAAGCATGGGGATCGTGCGATCAACCAAATACACTGAAGTGGCGCGATCGAAGGCCTCTTTTTCCAGGTTTGAGTTAGGACGGATGTAGTGCGTTACATCGGCAATGTGAACACCAACACGATAATTCCCGTTGGGCAACGTCTCCAATGAGAGTGCATCGTCAAAGTCTTTGGCATCTTCCGGGTCGATGGTGAATGTAGTTATCTCGCGAAAATCCCAGCGCTTCTTTATTTCTTCTGAGGTTATACCTTCATCAATAGTTTTAGCTTCCTTTTCGATGGCCGGAGGAAATTTGAAAGGCAACCCAAACTCGGCCATGATGGAGTGTATTTCAGCTTCGTTTTCACCGGCCTTGCCGAGTATATTTACAACCTTTGCTTCGGGATTTTCTTCACCATCACCCCATTCGAGGACTTCAACAATAACCTTGTCGTTTGACTTTGCTCCGTTAATATTTTCTAGTGTAACAAAAAAATCCTTATGGATTTTCCGGTAGTCGGCCACCACAAAAGCAAATTTTTTGGAAAGCTCAAGCTTACCAACAAACTGGTTTCTGCTACGTTTAATGATTTCCGTTACTTTGCCTTCGGGATGTTCACCATGACGGGAAGGTAGTATCGCTATTTTTACAGTATCACCGTCAACCGCTGAGCCGAGGTCGCGGGCTTTGATGTACACATCGGGTCGATCTTCACCTATTTTTACATAGGCAAAGCGTGAGCTTACATGGTCAACTATTCCGGTAAGTGTTTTTCCCTTTTGTGCACTGGCATAGGTACCGTTGCTGAGTTCTTTTATTTTGCCCGCTTCTTCCAGTTCATACACGGAAAAGGTCATGGCTTTAATATCGTCCCTTTTTTTTAAGCCCAGTTTTTTGGCAATTTGCTTTATGCTGTAAGCGCGGCCAGGAGCTTCGTTCAGCACGGATAAGATTCCGGATTCAAATTGTTGTTTGATTGAGGTGGGATCGGGAGAATTTTTTTTTCTTTTTTTTGACATGTATCTCAATAGTCGAGTTTTGTTGGATCCATGCGATTGTCCCAAAAGCGAAGCAATTCAATAGTTTCGTGTTGTACCCGGTAAAACAAGCTTACCTGGTTTACGATTACGCAACGATGAACACCTGGTTTTTTTTCGGAGGATACAAAAAGTAAAGGATTGCTCGCAATAAGGCGTAGTAGTTCTTCTGTTCGATTAATGAAATTCAGCACTTCGCGTTGGCTCCAGCGGGTATTTAAATAATCTAATATAAGCAGGTAATCACGTTTAGCATCTGGCGACCAGCTAATTTGCTTCGCCATCAGCGACCGTATTTTTCTTTTATTTCAGCCATTACATCCTGATGAGGCAGGCCTTTTCCATCTGTAAGATCTTTTTCGGCTTTTTGGATTCCCGATTTAAGGGCTTCAGGCAAATCATCCCAAAAATCTTTACCTAAGCTTTTGGCAAGCAAATCATCTACAATAAAATCAAGGCTTTCGAGGATACGAGCATCATTTATCCGATTGATTTTTTGAGCAATTTCTTTCTTTACAACGGCTTCATCCATAATTACCCACAATATATATTACACGAATATACAAAAAACAATATTATGCTGCGATGATGTTTTTGTCAGCAATAAGGGGTAACCCTTTCATCCTTAAGTAGAGTTGCGTTAGCACGACCACGTCACTAACACAATAGTCTTTAATTCGTTCCAGATCTTTTTCTTTGTAATAAACGGAGTTTACCTGGCTTCCATCAATGCCATTTTTGCTGGACGGGATATTAAAAATGGCGGCCAGTAAATCGAGGGAAGTATAATGTTTATAATCGCCAAATTTCCAAAGCTCCATGGTGTCAAGATGATTGACTTCCCATGATTTTTTACCAGCCAGGCTAAGGGCTGGTGGCAACGGCAGGCCATTAACGAGCATGCGCCTGCTCATGTACGGATAGTCAAATTCCTTTCCGTTGTGGGCACAAAAGCGGACTCCGTTATCGAGCTTTTCTAGCATGGCTATAAAATCCCGCAGCAGTGCCTTTTCATCGTGACCGTAATAGGCTTTTGTTTTAAGCCCTAACTCACCGGTTTCGGTATCAAATAATTTCCCAACAGCAATGCATACAATTTTTCCGAACTCGGCATAAATGCCAGCCCGCTGATGAAACAATTGTTCGTCTGTTACACCTTCTTCGCGTTTCAGAAAGGAAGCTTTACGCGACCATTGAACTTTCAGGCGTTCATCCAGCACAGTGTAGTTATTCGTAGCGGCAACCGTTTCAATGTCCAGGAAAAGAATATCGCGTAGTTCTGTAAGCATTATTCACATTCGATTTTTAAATGTAACTATTTATCACAATGACTTGCAAGGATGGTATAATACTTGCACTAAAATTTTAGTGCTATCAATCTTTACTTTCTATAGGAATTTTATTGTCCCCGCCATCTTTATCAGCCTGCTGGGCTGCTATATGATCATTCAATCGGGAAGTTCTCTTTTTGTAGTTTACGTATTCTGGTTGAAAATATTCACGAATGTTTTTATTGGGTTATTATTCCATTCTTTTAGAGGACACTATCTTGGTTTTTATCACAATCTGGGCTTTACTACTCGCCAACTATATGCATTTGCTTTCTTAGCTGATCTTACAATTTGGTTGATTCTGTCAACACTAACAATTTATCTGGGCCTATGAATATTATGGAGTGTGATAGTGTTGCCCTTAATTTTGGCTTGCAAAAGATACTAAGTAGTGTTTATGTAAAATGTCTTAGCGGAGAAATAGTAGGATTGTTGGGTAGGAATGGGTCAGGTAAATCGAGCTTGATGAGAATAATCCACGGAACCCAAAGTTCAGAATCAAAATCTGTTCGAATAAATGATGAGCTGTTAAATGGTTTAACAAGGAATACTATAGCCTATCTTCCTCAACGGCATTTCATACCAACTTTTCTCACGATTGCAGAGGCGTATAAAATTTATAATGTAAACTCAGATATAGTTGTGGATATTTTTAAGGAATTCAAAAGTCATTTACAAAAGAAACCAGGCAGCCTTTCTGGCGGAATTTTACGAATATTTGAAATCTTTTTGGTAGCCGGGTTGCCTTCAAAGTTTATCCTGTTTGACGAACCCTTTTCTGGAATAATGCCGATCCATATTGAGCAATTGAAATTATTTATGACACAACTTAAGATTGAGAAGGGTGTTGTTATTACAGATCATTTATATAAACATGTTACTGAAATTTCAGATCGTGTTTATGTGCTTGTCAATGGAAAGACTTATCCTATCACAAACCATAGTCAGTTGCATTATTATGGTTATGTTAGAGAACCTTTATGAGTGAAGAATGCCCTTCATGTCCAGTTCCTCGATAAAAATCAGGTTATCCTCCCGAATAGAATCGGGCACAAAGACAAATCGCTTATCAAAGATAGTGGTTCCAATGTAGTAGCTTACCCAGTACTCATTGTTCAAGTGAAATACAGCCGGGTCAATCGGTTCAACCAGTGCCGTGCTTTCTGCAGGAACGGTTTCGAGAAAATGCCGTAGCACAGAAGTTCGCTGCTCTTCTCCATCCTTTACTCCATACCCGGTACTGGCCACAAGGGTGTTTTCAATCGGGAACGAGTTCCTATTGATCAGGAAAACTCTCCATTCATCACTTTCACCGGGTTGTTTTTTACGGGCCACCGCTACGGTTACGTTTTTTACTTCGGGAATTTCAATATCGCGGATCATTTCAACTCTAATTCGAACAAGTGTATAAGTTTTGCTTTTAGAATTTCTTCAATCATCCTTATGTCTTGCTTTTTCCCCAGCTCAAATTCCATGGATGTAACGGCTTTATCATCAATACCACAGGGGATGATGTGCTTAAAGTAATTCAAATCAGTATTCACATTAAAGGCAAATCCGTGCATGGTTACCCAACGACTTGTTTTTACCCCTAGTGCACAAATTTTTCTGGCGCGTGATTCGTCATCACCATCAAGCCAGACACCCGTCATGCCGGCAATACGGCAGGCCTTAATTCCAAATTCTTGCAATGTCTGGATAACCGATTCCTCCAGTAAACGCATGTATTTATGAATGTCGGTAAAGAAATTTTCCAGGTCAACGATAGGATATCCAACAATTTGCCCGGGTCCGTGATATGTAATGTCACCACCACGATTGGTGTGAACATAGGTAGCTTGAATGGCGTGAAGATCGTTTTTCTTGATTTTCAAGTTGGCTTCATCTCCGCTCTTGCCAAGGGTATAGACATGCGGATGTTCGCAAAAAATCAAAAAGTTATCCGTTGGCTTTTGCTGGTCTGCCGGCAACTCGCGGTTTACTTTCTTTACCTCAAGGATTTTTGAAAAAAGCGAAGCTTGGTAATCCCAGGCTTGTTGATAATCGATAAGTCCGAGATGAATGAATTGTGTTTTGCGGGTGATTAATTCGTTCACTTGATTTTGTCCAATTCTCCTTTCAGGTAGTTGATCGATTCAATCGGGTCAGGTTCCACATTATTTTCCTTCGCCAGATAAAAAGATACCCAGTCTGTAAGGTGAATCAGGTAGTAATATTGTTCCAGCAATGATGCGCCTTCACCGATAACATCAATAATGGGGTTCGACCTCTTTTCAAATATGCTTCGGCAAATCTCCATGCGTTTTTCCACACGCTCGTGATCGTGATCGGAATACAAATAAATTACCTGGAGCATGGGCATCAGAGCATCTGGAAACTGCCAGCCCACCAGCTCATTATGATTCATTTCCGGAAAAGTATTGATGTGCGCCATGTGTTTCGCATTTTCATTCAACTGTTGTTGAAAGCGAAGGGCCATAGCATACAGGCGATTGTCGCAGTAAATTACCGGGAGTTTACCTTTTAGTTTTCGTGCAATCAGTTCAGCTTCGTTTTGTATGCCCTTCTCACCCCGATCCAAAAATTGAATAGCGTTTTCGGTTTCCTTGATAAATGTTGAACCGATCAGCCCGGTGTGGTACAGTACCGATAGCAAGGCAATCATGTTGTAGGCCAGCATAGCCCGCGGACTGTCCGATCCGGCTGGAAGCTGAATGTAAAACAGGTTGTACTCACGGGCAATGTCAAGCAACTTCCCGCCCGAAGCAATTACGATAACATGCGCACGTTTCAATAGCGCTTTGTTCAACGCTGCTATGGTTTCCTCCGTGTTGCCACTGTACGAGCAGGCAATGAATAGCGTATGCGGACTAACAAACTGGGGTATGTTGTAGCTCTTGCAAACCGCTATGGGTATCGGAATCCTTCCGAAGGTTAATGATTCAACCAAATTGGCGCCAATGCCCGATCCACCCATCCCGGCAATTACAACATTACGGATATCGCTGCCCGGTCGAACCAGGTCAATGGATTCACTAATCTTAAGTGCCTCGGTTAACTGGCGTGTAAAGCTCTCAATGTATTTCTTTGTTGCAGACATAGTTCTAAATTCACATCAAAGGTATTATTTAATGTACGAAATACGAATGTCGAACTTTGAATTGTAATGACAGACAAGGCAGCTATCGGAAAAAAAGGAGAAGACCTGGCCGCGGATTACCTTGAGCAAATGGGTTACCGTGTGGTGGTGCGCAACTATCGTTATAAGCATGCTGAGATAGACCTGATTGTTCAAAAGGATAACTGGATATTGTTTGTGGAAGTAAAGACCAGAAGTTCAACCAATTTTGGTGAGCCCGAAACGTTTGTTGATTTTAAAAAGGGTAGAAAGATTTTTGAGGCAGCAGAAGAGTACGTTTATGCCAACGATTGGCATGGGCATATCCGATTTGACATTATTTCAGTAAAGTTATCTGATCCACCGGAGATCAGGCATTTTGAGGATGCTATTAATTAATTCAACTTCCCTTATTGTTCCGGTAAATTTCCCTGCCTTTATCATTCCACTCCACTTTAATAAAAGGTGTGTTGTTCTTATCGAAGGGTTCTCTGGGATAGGTCACTAATTTTTTTCTTCGTCCACTGGGGTAATACTCGTACCAATCGCCAACGCGTTGATCCCATTTGTATTCACCGGTAACAGCTACTTGTCCGTTCTCAAAGAACATGTAATAGTTTCCTTCCTTTTCCCCATACTCAATCGGTACGATTTCCTTGGGCTTCTTTCGCTCCACGGGATCATAGTAGCTGATTAGTGATTCACGCGGCCACCCCCGATAGAATTTTTCTTTATCCTGCAGCACACTGTCGCGCGCATATTTCATCCAGCGTCCATGCTTTAAGCCCTTGTAAAATACTCCCGATTCCAGCAGCACGTTATTTTGAATTTTTTGATAAGGACCGTGCACGAGTACGCCTTTCTTCGGGTCGAACCGACTGGTACGAACAATTTCCCTGCGCGCAAAATCATAGTAATAAATGTCGCGAACGAGTGTTTCAGGCACTTCGGGTTTTTTCAGGTAGTAAAACGTTTCAAAAACTGTTCGCTCGCCCACACCTTTCCGCGAAAAGCCTTTTTTTGTTTTTACACCATAAAATACTTTTTTCTTGGGTTTTTTCTTTTTGGGAGTATTCATCGGCTCCTCCTCTTTGGTAAAGTCGAGGTTTACCGGTGTGTCGATGGTAAACATACGGTCAGGCGTTTCTTCCTGGGCCAACACCGGAGTGATGAACAGTAGAATGCTCCCTGTAATAAAAAAGAGTTTGCCCGTCATACAGCTGAGAAACGATGCTAAAGTTTAAAAAGTATAGGCAAAATCGCAAAACGACACACGGCACAGCGTATGTGCCAATTATGCCACAAACTCTACACTTCTCTTAATAAAATTAGTCAGGTCGGCACCGGTTAATAGATTTTGAGAAAGTAACGCAAGATCATAAGCCTGTTTGGCCAGTCTGGTTTTTTGATCTTCAGTTTCAGCCTTCAGTATTTTCTGTACGACACTATGATTTCCATTGATGGAAACATTGTAGCTGTCGGGCATGCTCCCCATAAATGCATAGCCACCACCGCCCATTTTGGCCATGTCTTTCATCCTGCGCATAAACTCACTCATAGTAACGATTACGGGCAAATCATCAGTGGCCATAGCCTCAACCGCAACGGTCATGTTAGTATTGTTGATGGCCTTTTCGAAAATGCCTTTCACCTGTTCTTTTTCTTCGGTGCTTAGTACGCTTTCGGTTTTTTCATCTTTGTCGATAAGCTTATCCGCGGTATCGCTGTCAACCCGCTTGATCTGCGTTTTCTCAAGCTTTTGCTCCAGGGTATTGATGAAATGGTTGTCGAGGATGCCATCCAGTTGTAACACATCGTAAGCTTTGTTTTTAGCGGCCTCAATAAAGCTATGTTGCTTGCCGGCATCAGATGCGTAGAGGTAAACCAGTTGTTTGTCTTTATCGGTTTGGTTGGGCTTTACCTTCTCTTTGTATTCATCAAAAGTGAAGTATTCATTATTCACATTTTTAAGGAGCGAAAAATCTTTGGCACGATCGTAAAATTTCTCATCGCTTATGATGCCATACTTCACAAAAATGTTGATGTCGTCCCATTTCTTTTCGAAATCCTTCCGATCCTTTTTGAATAATTCCTGAAGCTTGTCGGCTACTTTTTTGGTAATGTGCTGACTGATTTTTTTCACATTGGCATCGCTTTGCAAATAGCTGCGCGATACGTTCAATGGAATATCGGGTGAATCGAGCACTCCATGCAGCAGCATGAGGAAATCAGGCACAACATCCTTCACCTCATCGGTAATGAAAACCTGGCGCGAGTAGAGTTGGATTTTATTTTTTTGGATTTCAAAATCGTTTTTCACTTTCGGGAAGTACAGTACTCCGGTCAAGCTGAACGGATAGTCCACATTCAGGTGAATCCAGAATAACGGATCCTCACTGAAGGGATAAAGCTCCTTGTAGAATTTCAGGTAATCTTCATCTTTTAAATCGTTTGGCGATTTGGTCCAGATGGGCTGAGTGTTGTTTATGATGCGATCAACGGTAACAGTCTTGTGTTTCGGTTTTCCGTCTTTATCTAAACCATCTTCAACACTATCTTCCTGGGTACCGAACTTGATTTCAACCGGCAGAAACTTGCAATACTTTTCCAGTATTCCTTTTAAACGCCCCTCGTCCAAAAATTCTTCAGAGTCGGAATTGATGTGAAGAATAATATCCGTTCCCCGATTTTCTTTTTTCGACCTACTGATCTCAAATTCAGTAGAACCATCGCAGGTCCATTTGGAGGCTTCGCTACCTTCCTGATATGATTTTGATACCACCTCCACATTATCGGCTACCATAAAGGCAGAGTAGAAGCCTAACCCGAATTTTCCGATGATGTCTTTCGCATCAGTTTTATCCTTGAATTTTTCCACAAATTCCGCGGCTCCGGAAAAGGCAATCTGGTTGATGTATTTCTTGATTTCATCAGCCGTCATACCGATACCCTTATCGCTCACGGTGATGGTCTTTTTCTTTTTGTCGAAGCTTACTTCGATTTTCAAGTCGCCCAATTCGCCATTAAACTCCCCTAATGAAGCAAGCTTCTTAAGTTTTTGAGTGGCATCAACGGCATTGCTCACCAATTCCCGGAGGAAGATTTCGTGGTCAGAATAGAGGAACTTCTTGATGATGGGAAAAATGTTCTCGGTATGAATGGAAATGGTACCTTTTTCCTGTACGGCTGCCATAATGGTTTATTTTTCAGGTTTGACTTTTTAAATAAAGGCAGAAAAACAAAAATCCCTGCCGGACGCAGGGATTTCAAAAGTTGTTCCAGTGGTAATTTGGTGACAGGTTGGCAGTTTAGCGTAGCCTGTCCGAATCTTTAACGATACGCTCATCCCTTCGTATAAACCGTATGGCCAACCAATTGGAAATTACCGCAACCCCGGCAAGTATAAGCCACCCCATGCCAACTGCTCCTTGATATTGATCAGATAATTTTGAAGTAAACATCACTGCGCTGAACATGAAACCCGCCAGTATTAATGAATTTAGCGCACCCAATTTGATTTGGAGCATACGGTTATTGTAACTCTTCACGGTGATGATGGCCAGCGTAATCCCGGCAACAGCCAACACTGCTGTGATGGAGTATGGCCAATAGGAGTATATTTCGTTGTGCAGCAGGTAAAAGGGAGTAAGGGTGATTGTTGTATCACCAGTGTTTACTTGCCATATAGGCTGAATAAGGGCTACCACAAGCGCTACAATTGCAATGATTAGAAATACGGTTTGAATTCTTTGCCACATAAAAGGGTTGATTTAACTTGGCCGGCAAATTACCACTTCAAGGTTCAAGATTCAACGCATTGCTTTCGTTAGCATGCTTCTGAAACGTGAAGCGCTTTTATTCAGACAAATTTTAACATTATGCCCCGGTATTTTTTCGAGATAGCATACCACGGTGCCGGGTATGCGGGCTGGCAAAGCCAGGCAAATGCTACCGGGGTACAAACTGTAGTGGAGCATGCACTCAGCAAGTTACTGCGCACGGAAATAAAAATTGTAGGCAGCGGAAGAACGGATACGGGCGTTCACTGTGCCCAACAGTTTTTTCATACGGATATTGATAAGCCATTCCATCAACAAAACCTGCTTCATCGGCTTAATGCTTTTCTTCCGCGCGACATTGCCATTCGATCAATCCGTACCGTGAAACCCAAGGCCAGTGCACGATATTCAGCCGTTGAACGTACGTACCAATACCACATAACACGGGTAAAGGATCCATTGCAGATGGGTTTAGCCCTTCATTATTTTAAACCGCTCAATATCCAAACCATGAATAAGGCAGCTGCGTTATTACGGGGTGAACATGATTTTGAGTGTTTCAGTAAAGTAAAGACCGATGTAAATCACTTTCTTTGCTCGGTGAAGAGGGCTGATTGGAAAAAAGAAAGCAATGAACTGGTGTTTACCATCACTGCAAATCGTTTTTTGAGAGGCATGGTGAGGGCAATTGTGGGCACCTTGCTGGATGTAGGCACAGGAAAAATTTCAATGCAGGAGTTTAGGTCAATTCTACACAGTAAGGACAGAAGGAAAGCCGGTGCTAATGTTGACCCACACGGACTTTATTTAATGCAGGTTAAATACCCCAAATCAATTTTTATCGACTAGTCTATTTCCTCTCAAGGAGGATTTTCATGGAAAAAGAGCAGGTAAGCAGCGGAAATATTATCGACTTTAAGGTGCTTAGGCGCCTCATGAAGTTTGTAAGGCCATACCGTGGCCGGTTTTATTTTTTAGTATTCCTAACATTAGCCATTGGTATACTCACCCCGATTCGTCCGATGCTCATCCAATGGACATTGGACAACCAGGTAGCCATCGGAGATTATAATGGCATGGTGGTGATGATGCTTATACTGGTGGGTCTCCTGGTAGTGCAGTCGGGAGCACAGTATATTCATACCTACCTTTCAGGGTGGATGGGGCAGCAGGTAATCCGCGACATCCGCACAACGCTATTTAAGCACTTGGTAAGTTTACGATTGCGTTTTTTTGATAAGACACCCATAGGCCGATTGGTTACCCGAACCATTTCGGATGTAGAAACATTGGCTGATGTATTCAGTGAAGGGCTGGCCGCTATGGTGAGTGACTTACTGCAGTTGATATTCATTCTCGCGTTCATGTTCTATCAGGATTGGCGCCTTGCTTTACTCAGTCTGGCAACACTGCCGTTTCTGTTGATATCTACTTATATTTTTAAGGAGAAAATTAAAGTCGCGTTTAATGATGTTCGAAATGCCGTGGCAAACCTTAATACGTTTGTGCAGGAACACATTACCGGCATGAATGTGGTACAGATTTTTGCCAGTGAAAAACGTGAGTTCGAGAAATTCAAAAAGATCAACGAAGAGCATAAGCAGGCAAACTTACGGTCGGTGCTCTACTACTCCATTTATTATCCGGTAGCCGAGATTATTGCCGCAGCAGGTATTGGTTTGCTGGTCTGGTACGGTGCAAAAGGAGCCATCAATTTTGAAGAAACCGGAATTACAATCGGCAAGGTGGTAGCCTTTATCATGTATATTCAAATGTTCTTCCGCCCCATCCGCATGATAGCTGACCGTTACAATATTTTGCAGATGGGTATTGTGAGTTCATCGCGTATCATTAGCCTCATTGATGATGAGGAACATGTTCAGGCCAACGGCTCTCTCACGCCAGACCATATAAATGGACAAGTATCCTTTAACCAGGTTTGGTTTGCCTACAATGGCGAAGAGTATGTATTGAAAGACTTAAGTTTCGATGTTAAGGCTGGAGATATGATTGCGCTTGTAGGCGCAACCGGAGCAGGTAAATCATCCATTATTAATCTGCTCAACAGGTTCTATGAGATTAATAAGGGAACCATTTCGGTTGACGGTGAGGATATAAGAAACTATGATTTAGGTTGCTTGCGCAGGAATATCGGTGTGGTGCTGCAGGATGTTTTCCTTTTCTCAGACACCATCATGAACAATATTACGCTGGGCAATACCGATGTTACGGAAGAAATGGTGTGGCATGCGGCCGATATGGTTGGTGCGCGAAGGTTTATTGAGCGACTACCGGGCCAGCTTTCTTACAATGTGATGGAACGAGGCGCTACACTATCGGTAGGGCAGCGTCAGCTCATATCCTTTATTCGGGCGATGGTGTATGATCCGAAAATACTTGTGCTTGATGAAGCCACTTCTTCGGTTGACAGTGAAACGGAGCAGATGATTCAGCAAGCTATTGATAAGATGATGAAAGGCCGTACGTCAATAGTCATTGCGCACCGGTTATCCACCATCCAGAAGGCTGATAAAATTCTGGTGCTGGAGCGGGGCGAGGTAAAGGAAACTGGCCGACACGATGAGCTATTAACAAAGGATGGCTCATACGCTCAACTCTATAAAATGCAGTACAAAGAGTTTGTCTGACGGTCGACAGACAATCGATATAATCACATTTATCAAAATCATTCAACCTTCAGCGAATACGGCCAAATCGGTTATATTTGCTTTTAATGCGCCTTTTAAAGCCCCTTTTTACCGTTTGCCTAGTCCTTTTTGTTGCCGCAACTGCATTAGCGCAGCGGCCAAAAGTTCATCATAGCGGTAAACTAATGCACACGCGCACGCAGCACAACTACAATGTAATTCGAGTACCTCGGTCCAAGGCAAAAACCATTTGTCCGATTTTTGAAGACACCGGCTATCCTTATCATGGACTGGGGATTAAAGTTGGGGATCCATTTGCGCTTACCTATAAGTATTATGCCAACAAGCACTTTTCATTTGGCGTAGACTTGGGCCGGTCAGCCAGTGGATTGTACAGCGGCTACTACCGCGAAATTTTTGGCGAGTTTACGCGGCCCGATACACTACAGGAAAATCAAAGCGTTGTATACCTAACACATAAGGTTAATTCCGATTTTGTCGGGGAGATAAAAGTTTTGTATCATATGAAAGCCGACAAGATTAGTCAGGGATTGCAGGTGTATGCCGGGCTTGGCTGGGAATGGCGCAATCTAAACATCACCTACAATTACCTTCTTAATGATGGTATCCTCGACAACAAGATAGGATTCCTTACAGTTAACCGTTTCACTTACGGAGTTCAGGGAACCGTGGGTATTGAATACTCTTATTTCAAAATGCCCATCTCGGCCTTTATGGAACTCGAAACGTATATGGATTTGTTGAAAGACCCTGGCTTTTATAAAATCCAGGGCGGTGTTGGGTTGCGTTATATTTTCTAATCAATCCTCTGTTATCGGCAGTTCTTCTTTTGCTGTCTGTTTTTCAAATAAGTCCTTATAGAAACCTTTAGCGGCCAGTAACGATTCGTGCGTACCTTCTTCAACAACCTTACCGTCAACCAGTACCACAATTTTGTTGGCCAACTTTGCCGATGAAACGCGATGGGAGATAATGATAGTAGTACGACCCTTCATGATCCGTTTCAGACTATTTAAAATATTGTTTTCTGTTTTTGTATCCACGGCCGATAAGGCATCATCCAACACTAAAATTTTAGGGTTATGGACAATAGCCCGTGCAATTGAAACCCGTTGCTTCTGTCCACCCGATAGGGTAATGCCACGTTCACCAACACGGGTACTAAACCCTTGTGGAAAGTCCATAATGTTGTTGTAAACATCTGCATCGCGTGCAGCCTGTTGTATTTTCTCATCATCGGGCTCGTTCAGTCCGAAAGAAATGTTGTTAGCTATGGTATCTGAAAATAAAAACACATCCTGCGGAACGTACCCAATTTGTTTACGCAATGAGAGTAAGTTGTAGTGTGAGATCGGACTGTCATCAACTCTTATTTCGCCTTCGCTAACATCGTACAACCGCGCCACCAATGCTGAAACTGTGGTCTTCCCTGACCCCGTGGTTCCAATGATAGCCAGGGATTCTCCTGGGTTCACGTTGATAGAAACATTTTTTAACGCAGTAATTCCAGTATCCGGATAAGTAAAGGTTACGTTGTTGAATTCAATTTTACCAGCTATTTCTTTATCCACATTCCTTTCAGAGATGATGCCCGGTTGTGTTTTAAGAAATTCATTAATTCGTTTTTGTGATGCCTCTGCACGTTGTACCAAGCTGCTTGTCCAGCCTAATGATGCAACCGGCCAGGTTAGCATGTTTACATAAATGATGAATTCCGCAATGTTTCCAAATGAAAGATTTCCCCGTATAACCTCAGTGCTGCCTGCATAGATAGTAAGTATTGTGCTCAACCCTATTAGGGCAAGTATCAGCGGAAAGAATAAGGATTGAACCTTGGTAAGTTTGAGGGATTGCTTTTTGTATTCGTCACTTTCCAGTTCAAACTTATGAAGCGATTCATTTTCACGGTTAAACGATTTCAGTACCCTTATTCCGCTAAAAGCTTCCTGCACAAAAGTGGATAAGCGCGACTGGCTTCTTTGAATTTGTTCAGAGCGTCTTTCAATAATATTATTGACAAAATAAATACTGAGGGAAAGTATGGGCAACGGAATAAGCGCGTACAATGTTAAAACCCGGCTGATGCTAAACATCACCGGTATGAGCATCATAAACAACGTGACCAACTGTAGTCCATACATGATAGCCGGCCCAAGGTACATGCGCACACGGCTTACATCTTCCGAAATCCGGTTCATCAGGTCGCCTGTATTGTTACTTCTGTAAAAGCTTAACGGTAAGGCTTGGTAATGTTGAAAGATTTCATTTTTCAGATCAAACTCAACCAGGCGCGACATGACAATAAGGGTTTGCCGTACGAGGTATAGAAAAAACCCGCGCAAAAGTGCCATGGCCAAAATCAGCAATGCATACAACAAAATGCCGAAAGCAAATACCTTGAAGAAATTGTTTTGTAATGAAAGTCCTTCGAACGATCTGTAAATGCTGATGTTGTCTGTGACTAGATCAATGGAATGCCTGACCAGTTGTGCAGGAATGATTTGAAATGCATTGGAGATGATTACAAACAAGATCCCAAGCAGAATGAGCCGTTTGTATTTTAGCAAGTATTTATTGAGGTGTTTAAGCTCCTTCATGCCATAAAATTTGGGGAACTCTCCTTAAAACGAAATAAAGCCTTTAAGGTTCATGCAAACGTTTGTGCGCGTTGTAATGAAGGCAAAAACCGGTAACTTTGCTCCGTTTTCAAGACAGAAAATCCGCATTGTTGCGGCTCGTAAAAGTAGCACAATCATTACTAAAACAAATCCGATGGAGATTAAAGAACTTGAGAAAGTAGAACAAGCCGGTCTGTTTGGAACGGTAGCTCAAATGGGACACGAGCAGGTTGTTTTTTGTTATGACGAATTCACCGGGCTTAAGTCCATCATTGCAATTCATAATACTACGCTTGGTCCTGCACTGGGCGGTACACGCATGTGGAATTACACCAATGAACAGGAGGCTTTAACGGATGTGTTGCGGTTATCGCGCGGAATGACATTCAAAGCATCGATCAGTGGATTGAATTTGGGTGGAGGGAAAGCCGTGATCATTGGTGATGCAAAGACCTTGAAAACGGAAGCCTTCATGAGACGTTTTGGAAAGTTCGTGAACAGCCTTAACGGCAAATACATTACCGCTGAGGATGTAAACATGAAAACAGCTGATATGGAATTTATCAGAATGGAGACTCAGCATGTTACAGGGCTGCCTGAATCAATGGGCGGGGGTGGAGATCCATCACCGGTAACAGCGTATGGTACATTCGTTGGCATGAAAGCAGCCGCTAAAAAAGTTTTTGGTAGCGATAATCTCGCAGGCAAGAAAGTTGCGGTTCAAGGTGTTGGTCAGGTAGGGATGAACCTGGTGGAGTATTTAGTAAAAGAAAAGTCCTCTGTTTTCATCACCGATATATCTGAAGAGAAGGTTAAGACACTCGCACAAAAGTTTGGTGTAAAAGCCGTGGCGCAGGATGAAGTGTACGATCTTGATGTAGATATTTATGCACCGTGTGCCCTGGGTGCAACACTAAACGACAATACAATACCGCGCTTAAGGTGCAGCATTGTAGCGGGAGCAGCCAACAATCAATTGAAAGATGAAGTGAAGCATGGCTACATGCTGATCGACCGTGGCATTACTTACGCTCCTGACTTTTTAATAAATGCTGGAGGATTGATTAATGTTTACAATGAATACCTTGGCAACTATAATCGCGCACGGGTATTTGAACAGACAGAGAATATCTATACGACCTGCCTCAATATTTTTAATTACTCTGAAAGTGAGAAAATCAACACGCAGGAGGCGGCCATAAAGCTGGCAGAGAAACGAATAGAAGCTGTAGGCCGGGTAAGAATACCACGTTAATAATTGTCTTAATTTTGAGAAGTCGTTTGCTTTTGGGTTAGCAGACGACTTTTTTTATTTTATTTTTACGCGTTCTTTGAAACATGCTCAATCGCAGAAGCCTCCGCATAAAAGTCATGCAAAGTCTCTTTGCCTTTCACCAAAGCAAAGAGGCAAACTACCTCCTTTGCAGGGATAACATTGAAAGTGCATTTTCCCCTGACCTGAATTCCATGGAGGTTCAGGATAAAAAGGAATTGGCCCGCCAGCGTAAAGAGGCTTTAAAGCTTCTTGAGATAGTATTTGAGAAGGGGGCTGAGGCAAAGCATGACGAAGAGAAGCTTGAAAAAGCTGTTACCGCGGCATTAAGTGCATATGAGAAGTCGGTCAAAAAAGATGCTGCCTCAATCAAGAAGGGCTTAACGCAGGATGTAGAAAAGATTTACAAACAATATCTTTCAGCGCTAACACTGGCCAGTTCAATGGCAGATGCAGCACTTGCTGATAAGAAAATCGACCACAGCAATTTTTTAAAAAATCAGTGGATTCAGGCGTTGCAGAAAAGCAATGAACTGAAGCGCGAGTCACTTCGGTTAAACGTTTCGTGGGAAAAAGATTTTGAGCGTGTACGCCAGTGGTTGCGTGATGTAGTTAAGCAGGATCAGGAATACATGGCCTACCTGGATAAGAAAGCACCGGCAATCGATGAGCAGAAAAAGCTGATCAATTATTTTTTCCGCAGGATGGTGCTTGGCAAAACCACCATTAACGAATATTTCGAGGAGGAGTTTTTACACTGGGCAGAGGATCGGGAGATCGTGAAGGGCATGTTGGAGAAAACCATTAAATCATTCGATCCGACATCGGGCGAAGCACTTCAGCTTCATCAGCTTTCATTGAACTGGGAGGATGATTTGCATTTTATTGAAAACCTGTACACAGGTTCAATCGAACTTAAAGACGAATATCGCCAGCTTATCGCTAGCAATACCCGCAATTGGGAAGTTGACAGGTTGCCCCTCACCGACAGGGTGATACTGGAAATGGGAATCACTGAGTTGATTAGTTTTCCAAGCATACCGGTGAAAGTTACCATTAACGAATACATTGAACTGGCAAAAAACTACAGTACGCCAAAAAGTAGGCAGTTTATAAATGGCATCCTGGATGTTATGTCAAAAGAGTTGAAACAAAAGGGCGGAATTAAGAAAAGCGGCAGGGGTCTGATGGACAACAAGTAGGCGGTCAAAATCCGGTAAAACTTAATTTTTCACCCTTTCGCCTGTTACTAAAACCTTGCAGATTGTATTTTTGAGCGTTTTATTTACTGTTCGGCCCGTTTACTATGGAAATGCAATAAATACTGGCCAAATTTGAAGTTCTATGAGCAAGAAAAGCGGAAATACACTAGTAGCCTTTTTAGCCGGAGCGGCAGCTGGGGCCATCCTGGGAATACTTTATGCACCTGATAAAGGTGAGCATACCCGGCAAAAACTATCTTTTCAATTAGAGAAGTATAAAGGCATGCTGCAAGACCTGGTTAACAATTTTATTGACGGACAGGAAGGACCGCTAACATCCGAAGCGAAGAGCATGGGCCAAAAAGTAGTAGACGAGACCAAATCAAAAGCTGAAAAACTTTTGGAGGATGTGGATGAACTTTTAGATCAGATTAAGGGTAAGAGTAAGTAACAGAATTTAACAACTATTGTGATGAAAAGAAGTATTTGGATTATTGGATTAGTTGCCGTGCTTTTTACAGCATGTAAAGACAAGGATGCAGAGAAGAAAATTGCTGCGCTGGAAGCAAGATTATCAGAACTGGAGGGAAAGAAGCCGGCACCGGTTTCCGTAACACCAATGGACAATCCCGTTCCTGAACCTGATACAAAACCAGAAGGCCCCCTACCGGTTATTCAGTTTGAAAAGATTGACCATGATTTCGGAACAATACCTCAAGGTAAAGAGGTGTCGTTCACTTATAAATTTAAGAATACAGGTGAAGCGCCATTAATTATTCAAAGCGCACAACCAACTTGTGGCTGTACAGTTTCTGATTACTCAAAAGAGCCAATTCCTGTTGGGGGTACCGGTTTTGTTACAGCTGCATTTGATGGCAAGGCAGCAGGGATGCAGAATAAGTCTGTAACCGTTACGGCAAATACATGGCCAAAGTCAACAGTACTTACCTTCAAAGCAATGGTAACACCAACCAGTGAGGCGCAAGGCCCAGCAAAGTAGTCAAGCAATTTTATTCCCGATGCATCCCAAGCCTGTACAGGTTTGGGATGTTCGTTTTTATAACCCTAATTTTAACTTCACTAATTTAACGTTATGATAGACACAATACTTCTACAGGCTCAATCTGCATCCAGCAGTACAAGCTTCTACATTATGATGGGGCTTATGATTGTAATTTTTTATTTTTTTATGATTCGCCCACAGCAGAAGAAGGCAAAGGATCAAAAGAAGTTTACCGAAGAAATCCAAAAAGGTGATTATGTAGTTACCATTGGTGGAGCCCATGGCCGTATTGCAGAATTAGACAAAGATACCTTTATATTGGAGGTAGAACGTGGTGGTAGAATCAAGTACAATAAATCAGCCATTTCCATGGAAGCCACTAAAGCAGCAAATAAAGATGCCTAGAAATAATCCGTATGCCGCGCGCAGACAATGAGTTTTTTTAGCTCGATACTGAATTTACTTCGATTCAATAACCGAAACTGGAAAGCGGTACTGTTATGTGTTTTTGCCGCGGCTGTTTTCTGGCTTTTTAATGCACTCAACAAAAATTATTCAGCCAATATAAGTTTTCCGCTTTCCTTCGATTATCACGAGGAGTTGTACATTCCTGTAAAACGTCCTCCTGAAAACATCAAATTGAATGTAAGCGGTTTAGGTTGGGATTTGCTGCGTAAAAGTTCAGGCCTAAAAGTTACACCCCTGCATATCCCATTGGAAAATCCAGCGGATGTAAAAAAAATTGTTGGCGCATCATTACCTCCGCTATTGTCCGCCCAGTTGGAAGGTATTCAAATCAACTTTGTGTTAACCGATACGATTCATCTAAGTATTGACCCACTGGTTAAGCGCAGGGTTTTGCTTGCGGTTGAGCGCATTGATGAGAATTTGAAGAAAGATTTCGGATTGGCAAGTGCTATTCAGATTGAACCTGATTCAATATGGTTGGAGGGGCCACTGAGCCTGCTGAACAGCCTGCAGGATCGTTTGTTTATTTCGTTACCTCAGAATATAGATAAATCATTTAGTGATCGAATTGAGGTTGAACTCCCGCACGAATCGCTGACAGCAAACCCGCCACTTGTTTCAGTTAGTTTCGGGGTAGATCGATTTGTACAGTTAACCGATACAGCAAGGCTACAGGTTATTAATATCCCGAAGGAGTTAAAAACTGCCATTGAGGTAACAGGAATCCCCTACACCTACCGCATACCTTCAGGGCTTGAGAAGGCTGAAGGTCAAAATCAAGTTACGGCCATTATTGACCTGGCTGATCTGGGCAAAGGTCATCACAAGTTGATACCCCGATTGGAGGGCTTAAATGAGTTTGCAATTCTGTTAAGTATCGATACGCTTCATGTAAGTTTCTGATTCCAGTGAAACGATTACTGCAAATTGGTATTACAGGTGGCATCGGATCAGGCAAAAGTCTGGTGAGCAAGATTTTTCATAGCCTTGGAATTGCAGTATATGATTCCGATAGCCGAGCGAAATCATTAATGACCACCGATGGAATATTGGTATCTCATATTAAAAAAGAATTCGGACTATTGTCATATCATGAGGATGGTGGCCTGAACCGAAACTACCTGGCTGAAACGGTTTTCAATGATCCGGAAAAGCTGAATGTTCTTAACAAGCTGGTTCATCCGCGTGTGGGTGAGGATTATAAACATTGGCTGAGTGAGCATGAAGAAGATTTTTATGTTCTTAAAGAGGCAGCGTTGTTATTCGAAGCAGGATCTTATGAGCACCTGGATAGAATTATTGTTGTAACCGCTCCGGCTGAATTGAGAATTAAGCGGGTACTTGAGCGGGACACACATCGTACCGATGCGGATGTTAAAGCAATAATCAATAATCAGTGGAGCGAAGAGGAGAAAGTAAGCCGCGCTGATCATGTTGTGTTAAATGATGAGACCACCCTTGTAATACCGCAGGTATTAGCACTGCACAGCAACTTCATGTTGTTAGCAGTTGACGATACCCGGCATTTGTAACGTATTCGTTATCTTCTATATGAAAAAAAAAATACTGACCGGTGCAGTAGTTGCAGTTGTAATATTCTTGCTGGCATTACCCAAGCTGGGTTTATTTGGTAGCAAAGAAGCCAATCCTGCCGGTGGTCAGGCGAAACAACCCAAACTTCCGGTTGAGGGCCACATTGTAAAAACCGCGCAACTCGACAACAAATTGGTGATTACAGGATCAATTCTGGCCAATGAATCGCTCGAACTTCAAAGTGAGGTATCCGGTAAGATAACAGGAATCTATTTCAAAGAAGGAAGTCGTGTGAAGCGAGGAGATTTGCTGATTCAGATCAATGATGAGGAGATCAGAGCGCAATTGGACAAGCAGAAGCACAACATCAAGCTGAATGAGGACAATGAATTTCGCCAGCGTAAGTTGTTGGAGAAGGATGCAATTAGTCAGGAGGAGTATGACAATGCATTAAATCGGCTTAACACCACTGTCTCGGATATTCGGTTACTTGAGGCACAGTTGGAAAAGACCAGGATAATAGCACCGTTTGATGGGACAATCGGGCTTCGTTACGTTAGTCCGGGTGCTTATATATCTCCCTCCTCGGCAATCGCAACACTCTTCAATATAAACCCTGCAAAACTAGAATTTGCCGTACCCGCTCGTTACAGCACGCAATTAACACAGGGCAAAAAGGTTTACTTCACTATTGAAAGTAATCCAAAAAGGTGGCAGGGTGAGGTGTACGCTATTGAACCGCAGATTGACCCAAATACCCGTGCACTGAAAATCCGTGCTGTTGCCGATAACTCCGAAGGCTTGTTGTTGCCCGGACAATTTGTTCGTGTTGAGTTAATCCTGGAGACGATTACCAATGCTGTATTAATTCCTACCCAGGCCATTATACAAGAAATGGAAGGGCCAAAGGTATTCATCAGCCGTAATGGAAAGGCGGAGCGGATTGATGTAACTACGGGCATACGCACCGACCGTGAACTGGAGATATTAAGTGGACTTAATACAGGTGATACACTGATCACGACTGGTTTGTTACAGATTCGCCAAGGCATTCAACTTGAATTCTTAAAAGTGAATTAACTATGGCTAGTCTATCCACCATCAGTATTCAGCGACCGGTACTTGCTATGGTTATGTCGCTGGTTATTGTGCTGTTCGGCATAATTGGATTTACATTTCTTGGTGTGCGGGAGTTTCCAAGCGTTGATCCTCCTGTGGTGAGTGTGAGCACCAGCTATGCCGGTGCAAATGCTGATGTGATGGAGTCTCAAATTACAGAGCCATTGGAAGATGCTGTAAATGGTATAGCCGGTGTTCGTACAATCACCTCCACCAGCACAGAAGGCCGAAGCAACATCACCGTTGAGTTTGAATTGGGCATCGACATGGAGGCGGCTGCCAACGATGTACGTGATAAAGTTGCCGGTGCATTGAACAGGCTTCCGCCCGATGTTGATCCTCCTGTGGTTTCAAAAGCTGATGCTGATTCTAACCCGGTATTTTATGTTCGTGTGATGAGTGATAAACGCGATCCGTTGGAATTATCTCGCATTGCCGAAAACTATTTTCTTGAACGCATACAAACCGTACCGGGTGTGAGCCAGGTTCGTATTTGGGGACAGAAAAGATACTCCATGCGCCTGTGGATGGACCCGATACGTTTGGCGGGTTTGAAGTTAGCTTCTTCTGACGTGCTGCAGGCCTTGAACCGTGAGAATGTAGAGTTGCCATCAGGGCGTGTTGAAGGCATGAATACTGAGCTCTCGGTGAAGACGATGGGACGGCTAAACACCGTTGCTGATTTCAATAACTTAATCATAAAGGAATCCGGTGATCAGGTGGTACGCTTTAGCGATGTTGGGTATGCCCAACTCTATCCGGAGAATGATCGCACCATGCTGCGGAGCGATGGAATACCCGCAGTAGTAGTAGCGGTTGTTGCCCAGCCGGGCTCCAATACAATCGATATTGCCGACCGGATTTATGTGAAACTAAACCAGTTGGATCGGGACCTTCCGCCAGACATCGTATACCAGGTTTACGATACAACGGTTTACGTTCGATCTTCAATTCAAGAAGTGCAAGAAACCGTAATCATGGCGTTTATACTGGTGGTGTTTATCATTTTTGCATTTCTAAGAGATTGGCGTACAACGATTATTCCGGTTGTAACTATTCCTATTTCACTAATTGGTGCCTTCTTCTTCATGTATTTATTCGGGTTTTCCATTAATGTGTTAACCATGTTGGGTATTGTACTGGCCATCGGGTTGGTGGTTGACGATACCATTGTTGTACTGGAAAACATCTATTCAAAAATTGAGGAGGGCCTTGATCCTCGTGAGGCAGCCAAACAAGGATCAACGGAGATTTACTTTGCTGTCATCTCTACTACCGTTGCCTTAGTTGCAGTATTTCTGCCGATCATTTTTTTACAAGGATTAACGGGTAAGCTCTTTAAAGAATTTGGTTTGGTTATTTCCAGTGCCGTGGTTATTTCATCATTCGTTGCACTTACTTTAACCGCCATGATGTCATCTCGTATTCTAAAAAAGCGGGAAAAGAAGCCGTGGCTGTATACCAAAACTGAGCCCTTCTTTACCTGGCTTGAGAAGAAGTACTGTACTTCGCTTGAAAGTTTCATGAAAGTTCGCTGGATGGCTTTTGCCATTATGATCATATCAGTCGGATTGATTTATATTCTGGGGGCAACCTTACCGGCAGAACTTACGCCTATGGAAGATCGGGGAGAATTTCGCATGCAAATTCAGGGACCTGAGGGTGCAACATATGAATACATGGACAGGCATATTATGGACATTGATGAATTTGTACGCAACCAGGTGCCTGAAAGCCAGAATACAGTTAGTGTTACAGCGGCAACATTTGGAACAGGTGGTGTAAACTCAGGATTTGTACGGATACAACTTAAACCATCCGACATGCGTACGAGAACACAACAACAAATTGTGGATGACCTCACGCCACAAATTAGAAACTTCAGCGGTGTCCGCGCAGCTATCAATCAGCCGCAAACCATTGGCGATCGTAGGGGAGGGTTCCCGGTTCAATATGTTTTGCAGGCCGGAGAGATGCAAAAGCTTAAAGATATTTTGCCTGAATTCCTGGAGAAGGCAACGGCCAGTCCGAAGTTTACTTATGTCGATATCGATTTGAAGTTTACAAAACCTGAATTGAACATTGATATTAACAGGGATAAGGCCCGAAGCCTTGGGGTAAACATCTTCGACATTGCTCAGACACTTCAGCTTGGATTGAGCGGAGCCCGCTTTGGATACTTCATCATGGATGGAAAGCAATACCAGGTGATTGGCCAGTTTGAACGCGAAAATCGCAGTCAACCCCTTGATCTTAAAGCGTTATATGTAAAAAACCGATATGGTGAATTAATTCAACTGGACAATCTGGTGTCATTGCGGGAATCAAGTACACCTCCGAGGTTAACACGCTTCAACCGTTTTTCGTCAGCAAAGGTATCTGCACAATTAGCCACAGGTGTTGCCCTCGGTGAAGGTATTGCTGAAATGAACAGGATAGCCGATGAGGTTTTGGATGAAACGTATGCTACTGCGCTTGATGGACCTTCGCGTGAATTTGCCGAAAGTTCATCCAGCATTTATATGGCATTTGGATTGGCGTTGCTGATCATTTACCTGGTGCTGTCAGCACAGTTTGAAAGTTTCCGCGATCCGTTCATCATTATGTTTACTGTTCCATTGGCTGTTTCGGGAGCCGTGTTGGCATTATGGTATTTCAATGAGACACTTAATATTTTCAGCCAGATCGGCATCATCATGCTCATTGGTCTGGTAACGAAAAATGGTATTCTCATTGTAGAATTTGCCAATCAACGCAAAGAAAAGGGTATGGGTTTGGTTGATGCCGTTGTAGGAGCTGCTGAAGCACGTTTCCGCCCCATTGTTATGACGAGTATGTCAACCATCTTAGGCATTCTTCCAATCGCCTTGGCGCTGGGCGCTGGCTCAGAAAGCCGCGTATCCATGGGTATTGCAGTAATTGGCGGTTTGATTTTTTCAACTGTACTCACTTTGTATGTTATCCCGGCCGTATATTCTTATTTCAGCGGAAAGGCAGCTCCTTCTGACCAATAGATAATCCATGAAGTACTTATTCATCAGTGTTACTCTTCTGTTTTCACACCTTGCTTCAAGGGCACAGGAATCATTGAGTCTTGCGCAGGCTATTGAACGAGGACTGCAAAATAATTTTGATGTACAGATACAGAAGCTCGAAATCGACATTGCCCGTGGCAACAATACATGGGGCATTGCTGGAGCTTTGCCCGCTATTAATTTGAACGCAAACCAAAATAACAATATAACCTACAGAAAGCCGGCAAACCCCTTTGCTGTACCGGGTCAAAACATTTCTGACAACCTGACAGGGCAATTGGATGCACAGTTTGTACTGTTTGATGGGTTCTTCATCCGCGTCTCCAAACGAAGGCTTGAGCAACTGGAGGATCTAAGTTATGGTAACGCTACCTTGGTAATTGAGTCCACGATTCAAGCAATAATTTTGGGTTACTATCAGGCGTTGCTGGAACGTGAGCGCACAGAGGTGAGACGAAGGGTTATGGATTTTTCCAGGGAGCGGTTCGGCTGGGTAAAACTCAGGAAAGAACTTGGAGGTGCGATAACGTTTGATGTTCTCCAGGCCCAGAACGATTACCTGACTGATTCTACCAACTATTTACTTCAAGAGCAGGTTTATCGGAACACCATACGAAACTTGAACCTGGTATTGAATGAAGAAATCAATAAGCTATACACCTTTTCTGATTCACTTGAGTTTGTGGATGAGGTTTATGCCTATACCGACCTGCGAACAAAAATGAACTCCACCAACACCAATCTTCGTAATCAATTCATTAATCAGGAGTTGTTTAGGCTCGCAACAAGAACAGCTATGGCTGATCGCTATCCGACTATTCTGCTTAACCTGGGAGCAAACGGTTCGGTGGAAAGATTGAATGCAAATTTCGGATCCAATACCGGGGAGCCTGTTAACGTTACCGTAGGGTTTGTGAATGGAGACCCTGCCGTTCCGGTAACTAATAGCGTTCCCTCACGGGTACTCGTTAATCAAACCAATGATGGTCATTCGTATGGTGCTTACGCCAACTTTTCACTTCGATATGCCTTATTCAACGGTGGTCAAATCAGACGTAATATTGAAAACGCACAGATACGTGAGAAGATAGCGCAGTTAGATACCGATCAATTGAAGCTCTCGCTTGAGAACGATTTGATTATTGCGTTGGAGAATTATGATCTGCTGAGACAATTGGTTGAAATAGCCAATGTAAAATTGAGAGCAGCCGAATTAAATCTTGAATTAGGAAATGAACGCTACAAAAACGGAGCACTAAGTGCCATCGATCTACGAATTGTTCAGGAAGCTTATCAAAGTGCTGCGCTTGAAAATTATTTAGCCATATTTTCAGTGCTCGCCAGACGTGTAGACTTAGTTCGGCTCACAGGTGGCTTAGTTGACTTGTTTGATGCTCGCCCAACAAAAGATTGATCAGGCTTGTGTCTCAACCTGACCAGCCTTCGTGATCCAAAAGTTGTTGAATCCCTCGCCCACCTGTATGCCAAGTTGGCCTGTGGCCAGTAATTCCAAAATGGAGAGGAAATTGAAGATCAACGCAATACGTGTTTTATAGGTGGTTACAATATCAGTAAAAGATACTCGCTCTTTGGTTGCCACCTCGTTGAGTAAGTAATTCTTTTGCTCTTCGATGGTGTATGGATATTGAATAATCTGGTGAACGGGCTTATTCTTTTCCGCTTCAAATCGTTTCAACACTTTTTCAAAAACCGTCATTAACTTAAAGAGGTCTACATCCTGAAGTTCGGCCTCAACGTTGCTGCTTTCGGCAAGCGATTTCAGTTCCTTCATCAGGTTGCCCCGCTTCTCCTTCATCAGTTCGTTCTCTTCCATTTGATGGAAGCTATCGATAACTGATTTGTACTTTTTGTACTCCAGTAAATGTTTCACTAACTCCTCACGTGGGTCAATCTCATTGCCTTGCTCATCAATTTGGGGTCTCGGCAAAAGCATTTTCGATTTAATACGCATTAACGTTGCCGCTACCAAAATAAATTCACTGGCAACTTCAACATTCAATGTATCCAACTGGTGGAGGTAGTCAAGAAAGTCGTTGGTGATTTTGGCTATGGGTATGTCATAAATATCCAGTTCGTCCCGCTCGATGAAGAACAACAGCAGGTCGAAAGGGCCTTCAAAAAGGGTTAATTTTACCTCAAAATTTTCTTTGGTTTCCGTTGCCATAGGTCGGCAAAGTTATTCTAAAATTCCTTTCCAAATGCCTTCGTAGCGGGTTACTCTTGTTAAATCTGTAACTTTGCACAATGCCTAATGGAATGGGTAGAATTAAACATTAATTTCGTCTCCTTGTTAGATATAGGCTAAAGAAACATACCATGCTCATTACCCCAGGCCCCCTCCTTGCCAAAATTGGTAGCCCTGATGATATAAAAAAACTTGATCAGGCCCAGCTGGTGCAGCTTTGTGATGAACTCAGGCACTTTATTGTGGACAATGTGTCGGTTTATGGAGGGCATTTTGGGGCGAGTTTGGGTGTGGTTGAGCTTACAGTTGCACTCCATTACGTATTTAATACCCCGCATGATCAGCTAGTGTGGGATGTAGGGCATCAGGCCTATGGACATAAAATATTAACGGGCCGGAAAGAACAGTTTCACACCAACAGGGTTTATGGAGGTATTTCAGGCTTCCCTAAGCGAAGCGAAAACATCTACGACACCTTTGGCGTTGGCCATTCCTCAACATCCGTTTCGGCAGCCTTGGGAATGGCGGTGGCCTCCAAGTACCTGAACCTTCCCGATAAGCAACACATAGCAGTAATTGGTGATGGGGCAATGACTGGTGGAATTGCCTTTGAAGCATTGAACCATGCCGGTGTATCCGACTCCAATGTTTTAATTATTCTCAATGACAACTGTATGTCAATTGATCCAAATGTTGGGGCATTAAAGGATTACCTCACTGACATAACAACATCTCACACCTATAACAAACTTAAGGATGAGGTTTGGAACCTGTTGGGCAAGCTTTCAACGTTTGGAAAAAGTGCTCAGGATATTGTTTCCAAGATTGAAACCGGTATCAAGTCAACCCTGCTGAGCCAAAGCAATCTTTTTGAGTCGCTCAACCTACGTTATTTCGGCCCAGTTGACGGGCACGATGTAAACCATTTGGTTCAGGTGCTAAATGATCTTCGGGATATTAAGGGACCTAAAATACTGCACTGCGTTACCATAAAGGGTAAGGGCTATGGTCCTGCTGAAAAGGGGAATGCAACAACCTGGCATGCTCCGGGTACTTTTGATAAGATTACAGGGGAGATACATAAGAAGGTTCACGATGCTCCTCAAGCCCCCAAATATCAGGATGTATTTGGCCATACACTTGTCGAGCTGGCAAAGCAAAACGATAAAATCATAGGAATAACCCCGGCAATGCCTTCGGGTTCATCTATGAACATAATGATGAAGGAAATGCCTGATCGGGCATTTGATGTGGGTATTGCTGAGCAACACGCAGTTACATTTTCTGCAGGGCTGGCAACCCAGGGATTGATTCCGTTTTGTAATATCTATAGCTCATTTATGCAGCGTGCATACGATCAGGTAGTGCACGATGTATGCATACAGAATTTGCCTGTTAACTTTTGCCTCGATAGAGCCGGTTTTGCTGGCGCTGATGGTCCTACACACCACGGTGCATACGACATCGCCTACTTCCGTTGTATACCGAATATTATTGTTTCGGCACCAATGAACGAGCAGGAATTAAGAAACCTGATGTTCACTGCTTCTTTGCCCCGTAAGGAGAGAGCTTTTTCAATTCGCTACCCACGCGGACAAGGTGTAATGCCGGAGTGGAGAACTCCGTTTGAAGAAGTCGAAATCGGTAAAGGAAGAAAATTAAGGGATGGAGACGAGGTGGCCATATTGACTATTGGACATATCGGCAATTATGCGGTAGAGGTTTGCGACAGGTTAGCCAAGCAAGGTGTTTCCGTGGGCCACTACGATATGCGTTTTGTGAAACCCCTGGATGAGGCGCTACTGCATGAAATTTTTGCTGCTTACAGAAAGATCGTCACGGTGGAAGATGGTTGTATTCAGGGAGGATTTGGAAGCGCTATTTTAGAGTTTATGGCAGACCATCATTATCGGGCAGAAGTAAGACGATTGGGCATTCCGGATCGGGTCGTAGAGCATGGAGAACAAATCGAGTTGCACCGCGAATGTGGCTTTGATGCCGATCATATGCAAAAGGCAGTTATCAGTTTACTGGAATTTGCCCCCAAAGTAATTTGATTGTGCCGGGTATTCACTACAACGAAAAGGGCAGTGGCTTCCCAGTAATTTTGATTCACGGCTTTTGCGAGAATCTTTTCATTTGGAAAGAAGTTTTAAATCAACTTCCTGACGAATTCAGGTTCATTGCCCTTGATTTACCTGGGTTTGGTCAAAGCCAGGCAATCGAATCACCCCATAGCATTGATGATATTGCTGATAAGCTCCTCGAATTTATTGGAAATGAGCTAAAAATTAATTCATGCATCGCCCTCGGACACAGTCTTGGCGGCTATGTCGTGTTGGCCATGGCCAATAAGCAACCTGATTTATTTTCCGGCATAGGCCTTATACATTCAACGGCCAATGCCGATTTACCTGAGCGAAAACTTGCCAGAAACAAGGTGATTGAGTTTGTGTCAGCCAATGGTGTGTTGCCTTTTGTACAGTCCTTTATACCCCCCTTGTTTTATGACCAAAGGAACCCTTCAGTTGCCGGAACGGTATCGCTAGCCTCCGCCACACCACTTTCTACACTAATATCATACACGGAGGCCATGCGCGATAGACTCGACAGAAATCATGTTCTCAAGCGATTCAATAAGCCAGTGCTGTTTCTGGCCGGCCGGCACGATACAATAATCCCGGTCGAGTCAGTACTGCAGCAGTCGGGTGAAACCGACAAGCCTCACGTGGTGTTGCTGGAAAATTCTGCCCACATGGGCATGCTGGAAGAGACATCTAAAACTTCAGGCTCCATTTTATCGTTTGTGCGGTTGATTCCGGGAGTCACGAATTGAAATCTTTATTTGATTTTTACCAGAAAAGTATGCTAAATTGGGCTTCCTAATTTTTATTAGGGCTTATGTGTGTTAGGTTTAACGAATTGAGAATTCTATATTTGCTTTGTAACCCTTAAAACCAAACCGATAGTATGGAACCCATAATCGAGCAATACGAACCTTGGAACAGGATGGCCGAATACATAGCCTATGGCTCTTGGGCACTTGCGGTCCTGATTGTTTTATGGCTTCTGGTGAAGTTGGCAACAACAAGTGATCCTAAAGATAAGTATGACTTTATAAGCAGAAATGAGATCAAGCTTTTGTGGATAGCTTCAGTCATTCTGGTTGTTGGTTGCTGCTTTTATGCCAACTCGAATATTGAGGAATTAAACGCCATACTCATTTTTGTAAGAGTATTCACCACGGTTTCAATGGGCTTAATTGCAGCCCTGATCGTGCAAAATTTATTAAAGTTTTACTATCCGTTCTATATTGAAAAGCGCCTAAAGGTGTTGCGCTACAAACCAAGGATCTCTCCAAAGACTGGCCGCGCCATGAAGCTGTTGAGCGAAGAAGAGGAGGATGCTTACCTGGATGAGGGTATGCAGGCTGAAGAAAATGTTTTCTCTACCGACTATGACGTGTGGAAAGATGAGGAGAGTGGCTACATAAAAATTGAAAAGTATGCCGGACACCTTCACGCATTGGAGTGCCCTGAGTGTAATTACCAGACCTTCAAAGTGGTTAAGGAAGAAATCCTAAAGACTCCAACCCCTACTGAGGAGGGTGAGTTATTGAAGCACTATACTTGTGGTTATTGCGGCTACAAAGCCAAAAAGACTGTAACACTCAAGGCGTCAACCAAGTTTCAGGAAACTGCAGCAACAGCCTGATCGAAGAGCTTGAAGAACTTAAAAGGCCTTTCTTATCCAAGAAAGGCTTTTTTATTGACCTATTATACAAGTTAATCTTTACGCCTGTATATGATCGGGTAGGTTACATAACCAAGACCTAATTGCGAATCAATGGCTGATTAAATTCGGGGCAGTTTAATCTGATCGTAGTAGAACTTCATACGCGAATGAGCGGAATCAAGAAGTGCAATTTTCTCAATGCTTGAATGTTTATGATTCACAAAAACTTCTACGTAATGCTCATCAAGAAGGTAGAGATTGATCTTATAATTATAGTAGCGGATGGCCATAACAAAAGTTCCGCGTTCATATAACGTTGTAATTTTTTGATTGAGCGTATAACTCTTAAATTCTGACCATGTGATCATAAATTAAACTTAACAAAAATATCTGCTGCATCAAAGAAGATACCATGTTGCACGTTTGCAGATAATGAAATGTTCTGGTGAACTAGTTTAGTAAGGTGTATTTTGAAATACGTGTCTAAAGAGTACTGCTATCAAGTGCGCGTACAACACGAATAATTGATTCTACACTGCTGTGATAAAAGTGCAGGTTTATTTTATCAAAACTATCTGTGGGGCGGTGATAGTCTGGATGATCCTCAACGCCAAAATACAGGAATGGTATTTTCTTCTGATGAAAATTCTTGTGATCGGATTGACCTGTCCAGTCATTACGGCCTGAGTTGGGTAAATCATGGCCAAACTTTAAACTGAATTTCTCGGGTAAAGAAATTTTTTCAACCGAATTTTTCAGTTTTGGATAGTGATATGTGCCGCATGCATACAGTTCATTTTTATCGCTTCGGCTGATCATATCCATATTGATATTCAGCACAAAGGCTTCTGCTTTAGTATCAAGTGAGTTTACGAAATGGGCGGATCCGCGTAATCCCATTTCTTCAGCATCAAAGAAAGCAAGGATAATACGATGGTCGGGCTTGTGTTTGGTTAAGTATTCGGCAATACTTAATAAAGCTGCCGTGCCTGAGGCATTATCATCCGCTCCACTGTAAATTTTTCCTCCCAGTACTCCAAGGTGGTCGTAGTGTGCACTGATGACAATGGTTTCCTTTTTAGTTCCTTCAACGACAGCAAGAATATTTGATCCATCTCCAGCCTGTACCTGCCCAAAGGATTGCGTAAAGGAAAAGGTTTGAACATACCCACTCTCAAGGAGGGGCTTAATGCCCAAGCTCTCCAGTCGCTTAATAATATAGCTTCTGGCTTTAGCGCTTCCTTCAGATCCTACCCTGCGACCCTCTAAGCTATCGGAGGATAGAATCTTCAGATCGTTAGTCAGCTGACTGGCATTAAATGAATACTGAGCAAATGCAGTTTGTGTAAAAAACAGAACGACAACAAATAATCCCCTGCAAACCATCATTCCCCGATAAAATATAAAGCCCCTTTTCGGGGCTTAGGTCTTAAAAAATTTTGGGTGAAAGACGGGATTCGAACCCGCGACCCCCAGAACCACAATCTGGTGCTCTAACCAACTGAGCTACATCCACCGTTAGTTTTAGCGAAAAGCCTGTTGCTTTCCGGTAAAGGACTGCAAATTTAGTAACTGCCGAACAATTACAAAATCAGGTTAGTTCCTTTAGTTTCTATCGAAGGTAAGTCTTTTGCCCTTTTGATTTTCGTCAAATTTTCCATTGGCATACGCCAAATGACCCGAAACAAAGGTGTGGGTAACACTCGATTGAAAAGTTGTTCCTTCAAATGGTGACCACTTGCATTTTGCCAGGATGTTTTCCCGGGTAACGGTCCATGGGTTGTTCAGGTCAACCAACACCAGGTCGGCAAAGTAGCCCTTGCGAATGAATCCCCGTTTTTCAATTTGGAAAAGCGTAGCCGGATTATGAGCTGTTTTTGTGGCAATCCAATCCAGCGAAACCTGACCATGGTGATAAAATTCAAGCAACGCATTTAAACTATGCTGAACAAGCGGGCCGCCCGATGGCGCCTTGAAATAAGATTGCTGCTTTTCCTCCCAGGTATGCGGAGCATGATCGGTGGCGATAACATCAATTCTGTTATCAAGAAGCCCTTGTAGAATAGCCTTCTGATCGGCTTCAGTTTTAATGGCCGGGTTCCATTTTATGCGTGTACCCAGACGATTATAATCAGCATCATTAAACCATAAGTGATGAATGCATGCTTCAGCTGTGATTTTCTTTTTGTTTAACGGAATCGAATTGTCGAAAAGAGAAACTTCTTTGGCGGTGGAAATGTGCAGGATATGAAGTCGTGTTCCGAACTTTTTAGCTAACGCAACTGCAAAGGAAGATGATTTGTAACAAGCTTCTTCGCTACGGATGTCGGGATGATATTTTACAGGCATATCTTCACCATACTGCTCACGGAAGTCGGCCATGTTTTTAAGAATGGTGGCTTCATCTTCGCAATGTGTGGCGATGAGAAATGGAACTTTTGAAAACAGGTTCTCGAGGGTTTTAGGATTATCGACCAACAAATTTCCGGTGGAGGAACCCATGAAAATCTTTAACCCGCAAACTTTTGTTGCATCTGTTCTCAACACCTCATCAAGGTTGTCGTTTGAGGTTCCCATGAAAAAGGAATAGTTGGCGAGTGAATCGCGGGAAGCAATCTGGTACTTATCTTCCAACAATTGTTGTGTGAAAGCAGGTGGAACCGTATTGGGCATTTCCATATAACTGGTTACACCACCGGCAACAGCTGCACGCGATTCGGTATAGATGGTAGCCTTGTGGGTAAGTCCAGGCTCACGAAAATGCACCTGGTCGTCAATTAATCCTGGAAACAGATGTTGTCCGTTAGCATCAATCACGACATCGGCATGTCGGGCAGACAAATCTGATTCAATGGCCTCAATGTATTCACCTTTGATCAGCACCTCGCCCTGAAAGACCTTGCCCTCATTAACTATATTTGCATTAACAATTCGAATTGATTTCATCTGCTAGTATTTGTTTTAAATAGGTCAGATGGAATGGCTATGTTTATATCGTTTCTATGATTTGAATGTTGTACTTAGCCATTTCATTCTGTAAAAATAAGCCCGCATGGCAGCACTTTTATCTTTTGAGGATTTTAAATTAAACAAGCAGTTACTGAGTGCGATAGCGGATGCCGGTTTTGATCGCCCTACGGAGATTCAGCAAAAGTGCATTCCCGTATTGATGGGCGGACAGGAAGTGATAGGTATTGCACAAACGGGTACAGGGAAAACGGCCGCTTATGTTATTCCCGTGCTCATGAAGGTGCGCTACGCACAAGGAACTGAGCCCAGGGCAATTATTCTTGCGCCTACCAAAGAACTCACCATCCAGATTGCTGAGCACACAAAACAACTGGCAAAGTATACTGATCTGCGCATTCTTCCGATTTATGGTGGTGTTGGCCCGAAAGCACAAGTGGAGGCTATACTGCAGGGTGTGGATATTCTGGTGGCCACTCCGGGAAGGTTTATGGAGATTTACCTGAAAGGAGAACTTCCAACCAAACAGATCAAAACGCTGGTGTTGGATGAAGCCGACCGCATGATGGACATGGGTTTTATGCCGCAGCTTCGGAAAATTTTTGAAGTGATTCCGAATAAAAGACAGAACATGTTGTTCTCGGCAACATTCAACCCGCGTGTTGAGAAATTGTCTGCAGAGTTTTTAGAATTTCCAATTCGCATAGAAGTAACGCCACCAGCCACAGCTGCCAGTCAGGTACATCAGGAAGTATATTACGTTCCCAACCTGAAAACGAAAATCAATTTTTTGGAGCATCTGCTCTCCGATCGTGAAACGTTTACCCGTGTGATGATCTTCACCCGTAACAAAGGTACAGCCGACAATGTATTTCATTATCTTGATCGGAAAGATCTTGGCCCCGTGCGCGTTATTCACTCAAACAAGGGACAGAATAGCCGCATTAATGCCATGAATGAATTCAAAGAGGGGAAGCTTCGGGTTTTGGTTTCAACCGATGTTACTGCGCGTGGCATTGATGTAACCGGAGTTTCGCATGTTATTAATTTTGATGTGCCTGTGGTGTACGATGATTATGTGCACCGGATTGGTCGCACCGGCAGGGCCTTTCATGAAGGAACGGCCATCACGTTTGTAACGGAAGCAGAGCTTTATCATGTTAAGAAAATTGAGCGATTAATTCGTGAGCAGATTCCTGTAAAACGGATACCCACTGCGGTAGAAATTACCAAAACACCTTTTGAAGAGGCTCAAGGTATGGCCCGCGAAATCGACCGGCAGAAACGCAAAGAAAACCCGGATTTTAAGGGAGCGTTTCATGAGCGGAGAGGGGCAAAGAAGCGATAGCGAATCTTTAAGCAAGTTGATTGTATGACATGGATTATAATTGCACTGACTCTTATTACAATCTTACTTTTGATTTATTTTTTATTCCGCGTGAACCTATTGCAAAAAGTCAAACAATGAACTGAACAATGTTATTGCTAAGAGTACTAAAGAGTTGGCTGCTGAGGTGGATAGAAATAATCAGCGGGAAGCTATCTTGGAAAGGCAGATTAAGTCAAATGATGAATTACTAAATTCAGAAAGAAAACGCATTGCAACCGACTGGGCCGAGCAATGCAACGGACGGAAATGCAGTAATTAGTTTCCGAATGCTTTCTTCTATATTTCGGGCGAACATGACCGTGCAATTTTAAAATAAAATTTTTAAAATTGCACTGGTTGCTGGAGCATTCGAAAATGCTGAAAGGATTGTTTATAGTCGTACTACCGGTCAGCAATCCAACGAAAAGACCAAATCGATTAATCCCTTCATATCAATAACTATTTCTTGAAATACAAGAAAAATAATTTATAAATGTCCTGATATGCAAGGGTATTTAGATGAAAAAGTTGATGGAGTTCAGGTTAGTCATGTAGCTGCCCTGGATTTCGTGTTCCGGAAGCAAAGTCATTTTAACACAAAAAAATCAGCCAACAGATTACTCCATTGGCTGATTGAATTATTGATAATCGGCTAATAAAATTACCCGTTCATTGATAACAAAAACTCCTGGTTGTTTCGGGTGCCTTTCATTTTCTGAAGCAGAAACTCCATAGCTTCATTGGAGTTCATATCGCTCATATACTTGCGCAGTATCCACACGCGTTGGAGTTCCTCCTCCTTAAGTAACAAATCTTCTCGTCTTGTGCCGGAAGCAGGAACATCAATAGCCGGGTAAACGCGCTTGTTGGAAAGCTTGCGGTCGAGTTGCAATTCCATGTTACCGGTACCTTTAAATTCTTCAAAAATTACTTCATCCATTTTTGAACCGGTGTCAATCAAGGCAGTGGCAATGATGGTAAGCGAACCGCCATTTTCAATGTTACGTGCCGCACCAAAGAAACGCTTGGGTTTGTGCAGTGCGTTTGCATCCACACCACCGGAAAGAATTTTTCCGGAAGAAGGAACAACCGTGTTGTACGCACGTGCCAGACGCGTGATGGAGTCTAACAAAATCACCACGTCATGCCCGCATTCTACCATGCGCTTGGCCTTTTCTAATACGATGCTCGCAACTTTTACGTGTCGTTCAGCCTGTTCGTCAAACGTTGATGCAATAACTTCTGCTTTCACGTTACGCGCCATGTCGGTCACTTCTTCGGGACGTTCATCAATCAGCAACACAATCAGGTAAACTTCAGGATGGTTTTCGGCAATGGCGTTGGCAATGTTTTGCAGCAACACGGTTTTACCGGTTTTAGGCTGGGCCACGATCATACCACGTTGTCCTTTACCAATCGGTGCAAACAAGTCGAGTATACGGGTCGACATATTGTCTGGTGTGGTGCTTAGTCTAAGTTTCTCTTCAGGGAAAAGCGGGGTAAGGTATTCAAACGCAACCCGATCGCGAATTTCTTCGGTGGTCTTTCCGTTTACAGATTCAACCTTTAATAGGGCAAAATATTTTTCGCCTTCCTTCGGTGGGCGGATGGTTCCTTTAACGGTATCACCGGTTCTAAGCCCGAAAAGTTTTATTTGCGAAGGTGAAACATAGATGTCATCCGGACTTGCCAGGTAATTGTAGTCTGAGGAGCGCAGAAAGCCGTAGCCATCTTGCATAATTTCAAGTACACCTTCGTTGTCAATTACGCCATCAAAGTCGCGGATGTTGGGTTTTGGAGCAGCGTGTTGATTGCGGTCGTCTTCGCGTCTTTCGTGGCGCTGAGCTTGTGGCTCGTGCTGTTTTTTAGGGGCAGCTTCTTCGAAGGTGGGTGTTGTCGTTTCAAGATCAACCGTAATGGACTCAAGCAGTTCATCGGTTGATAACTCTTTTTCAGGTTTGGGTGTTGGCGCTACATTTTCGCGTCTGCGCGGCCTAAGGTTTTTCCCTTCTCCGGAGGGTGCTGTTTTCTTGGTGGCGGGTGATTCACCGGTGATGGCCTGCTGGTCGAGTATTTTATAGACCAGGTCTTGTTTGGAAAGTTTTTTGGCATTCTTCACGCCCATTTGTTCTGCAATTTCTTTCAGCTCGGAAAGAAGTCTGACATTCAGATCGTCAATAGTGTACATGTTAAAAAATGAATAGAGTTGTTTTGATAGATGCTTATCAGGTTGGGGTCTTAGTCAGAAAAATTCTGAAACGAATTCAATAAAAACACAAGGTCGATTTAAAGTTCCGTAAGGCTAGTGCTTATATATACAGGGGCTTTAGAATATGCCCGATGACGTTGCAAGTATAGGCCAAAATTGATTACAATCAAAAATCAGTAAAGAATTTGTTGGGGTCTAACCCCCGTTGGTTCAGTCAAAAACCTAATTTTGCGAACGGTTTTAACCCTTACTGCTATGCTTCTGGTTTCTGTTATTCGCGAACAACGGGATGGTATTATCAATGGCCTTGGAAGGAGAGGGCTTAAAGATGCTGCCGAATTGATAGACAAAGCCATTGCGCTTGATCAATCGCGCAGGGATACCCAGAAGCATGCCGATGACCTGAAGGCGAAGTCGAATGCAGAAGCTAAGCGAATCGGAGAGTTGATGAAGGCCGGTAAGGCTGATGAAGCTGCAACATTGCGCGCAGCCATTGCCAGCGAGAAGGAGCAACTGAAAAACCTGGCGCAGGAACTAACAAGTATTGAAGAAGCCCTAAAAGTTCAGTTGTACAAAATACCGAATGTTCCGGCTGAGAAAGTTCCTGCAGGCGCTGGTGCTGATGATAATCTCACCGTTTATGAGCATGGCACTATTCCAACACTTGCAACAGATGCATTGCCACATTGGGAACTGATAAAAAATTACGACATCATAGATTTTGATTTGGGAATTAAAATTACAGGCGCGGGTTTTCCGGTGTACAAAGGTAAAGGCGCCAAGCTGCAACGTGCACTAATCAATTTCTTTTTAGATGAGGCCGAAAAGGCAGGCTATCGCGAAATGCTTCCACCCATCGTGGTGAATGAAGCTTCTGGCTATGGTACAGGACAACTTCCGGATAAAGAAGGTCAAATGTATTTTGTGCAAGAAGATGGTTTGTACCTGATCCCCACAGCCGAGGTTCCTATCACCAACCTGTATCGCGATGTTATTCTGGCAGAAGATCAGCTCCCGGTTAAAAATGTTGGGTACACACCTTGCTTCCGCAGAGAGGCCGGAAGCTGGGGTGCGCATGTTCGGGGTTTGAATCGCCTGCATCAGTTCGATAAAGTTGAGATTGTACAGGTTTGCAAGCCGGAAGACTCATACCGCATACTGGATGAAATGTGTGCACATGTTCAAGGCTTATTGGAAAAATTGGAATTGCCTTACCGAAAATTATTGCTGTGCGGAGGCGACATGGGTTTTAACTCTGCCATGACGTATGATATGGAAGTTTATGCTACCGCCCAGCAACGCTGGTTGGAAGTTAGCTCAGTAAGCAATTTTGAAACCTATCAGGCCAACCGTTTAAAGTTGCGGTGTAAAAACAAAGAAGGGAAAACACAACTACTGCATACGCTTAACGGAAGCGCATTGGCGTTACCTCGAATTGTTGCGGGCATTTTGGAAAACAATCAAACTTCAGAAGGAATTCGCATTCCAAAAGTGTTAGTTCCGTATACCGGGTTTGATATGATCAGCTGAGGCGCAGTCTTTTTAGTAAAACAAAAAGAATAACACCAGATAGCAACATTACGAGCGCTATGGCGCTACCCTCAATTAGAGAATCAGCCGGGCCTTCCGTACGCAGCGTAATGCCTACCAGCGCCCAATGAACCACCACAGCAAAGGCTACTTTTGTGTATCTGATGGTAATAAATGAAGCCAGTGCAGCCGCAATTGTCATCATGTTTACTCCATTGAAGGATGACGAAGCCTATCAATAAGGCAGATCACACTCCAGATGGAAAAGGTTATTCCGGCAGGGGTAAACAGACTGGGGTATAGGGCCGATACCTGTCCTGTATTCAGTCCGTTAATCGGGAGAATGTTCGCAAGGGCATTAACAGTCAGTACACCAATCAAGGCCAGGGTGTTTAGCGGGGGCAGAATGATTGGATTTTTAAGGTTTTTCATTTAAAGGAATAAAGTTTTAGCCATTTATCAAATCTAGATGATTTTGAAGCCCTCGGACTACTAGCTTGTCAAAAATTTATCGCTTATGAAGAATATTGGAATACTTTCGCTCATCCTGGCAATGATTGTGTTTTCCTGTTCACAGGATAAGCCGGCTAAAGTGGACCTGCGTTACCCGGTTACACAAAAAGTTGATACGGTTGATGTGTACTTCGGAACTGAAGTGCCGGATCCATACCGGTGGCTGGAGAATGATACCGCCAAAGCTACCGCTGAATGGGTTTCAGCACAGAATGAAGTGACCTTTGGTTATCTTAAGAATATCACTTTCCGTGATGCGGTGCGGAAGCGGCTTGGTGACCTGCAGGACTATGAACGAATTGGTGCCCCGGTAAAGCATGGAGATTATTACTACTATTTCCGAAATAGTGGATTGCAGAATCACAACGTTCAGTATCGCAAAAAGGGTGAAGATGGAACAGAAGAAGTATTTCTTGATCCGAATACTTTTTCAGCGGATGGCACAACAAGTTTGGCCGGAATGTTTTTCAGTAAAGATGGATCATTGGTGACCGTCTTAATTCAGGAAGGAGGATCAGATTGGCGCAAAGCCGTTACGATGAATGCATTGGATAAAACCATTATCGGTGACACGCTTTACGATTTGAAATTCACAGGTATTGCATGGAAAGGTAATGACGGGTTCTACTACTCCCGGTATGATAACCCAAAGGGGAACCAGTTATTTTCAAGAGTGAACCATAATAAGGTTTGCTTTCATAAAGTAAACACACCGCAATCAACGGATGAAATAATTTATGATGGCGGACTTCAGAATCCACAACGTAGAGCCGGTGCATACCTGACGGAAGATGAGCGTTTCTTGATTCTCACTACTTCGATAAGTACAACGGGTAATGAGCTATATGTCCTTGACCTGAGCAAACCAAAGAGCACATTCATTTCAGCTGTGACCAACTTTAATAATAATCACAGCGTAATCGATAATGACGGATCAAGGTTGATTATCCGGACAAATCTCAACGCACCTAACGGACGGATTGTAGAAGTTGATGCTGGCAATCCTAAACCCGAGAACTGGAAGGATATTGTCCCTCAGGCTGAGGAGGCTATTCAAGGTGTTAGCACAGCCGGGTATAAGCTATTTGTGAATTACCTTAAGGACGCTAAATCGCAGATCAAACAATTCAATAATAGAGGAAAGTTTGAACGGGAAATCGAACTCCCCGGCATAGGTTCAGCAAATGGTTTTGGCGGCCGGTGGGAAGATGCTCACGTCTATTATACATTCACATCATTTACTTATCCACCAACAATTTTTAAGTACAGTATTAACAAGGGTGAGTCAACTGAGTACGCTCGTCCTAAAGTTGATTTTAATCCTGCCGATTACGAGACCAAACAAATATTTTATACCAGTAAAGATGGTACACGCATTCCCATGTTTATAGTTCATAAAAATAATCTTGAATTGACCGGGAGCAATGCAACGTGGCTTTATGCTTATGGCGGATTTAATATCAGCCAAACGCCATCGTTCTCTGCGGCTCGCATAGTTTGGTTGGAGAATGGAGGAGTCTTTGCTCTTCCGAATCTTCGCGGAGGTGGCGAATACGGGGAGCAATGGCACCAGGCCGGTACCAAAATGAACAAGCAAAACGTGTTCGATGATTTCATCGCAGCTGCTGAATACCTGATTGATAACCGGTACACCACAAACAACAAGCTGGCCATTACCGGTGGATCGAATGGAGGATTACTGGTAGGGGCAACCATGACGCAACGTCCCGACCTGATGAAGGTAGCCTTTCCGGCAGTAGGTGTAATGGATATGCTGCGTTACCACAAGTTCACGGTAGGTGCTGCATGGGCCTATGATTACGGTACCTCAGACGATTCAAAAGAAATGTTTGAATATCTGTACAACTATTCACCGGTTCACGCGCTGAAGCCCGGAACATCCTACCCGGCAACATTGGTTACTACAGCCGACCATGATGACCGGGTTGTACCAGCCCATTCTTTCAAATTTGCGGCAACCCTTCAGGAAAATCATAGTGGAGATAACCCGGTACTGATTCGGGTCGATGTGAAGTCAGGGCATGGGGCATCGAATCTTTCCAAAGCCCTGGATACTACGGCCGATCAATTTTCTTTTGCCTGGTACAACATGGGCATAGTGCCACCAGTGGCTAAAGAAGGCATGTAGCAAACAATTATTTTCTTAATTTAAAGGGCTGTGATTTTACAGCCCTTTTTTATGGAAGCAAAGATTACCATCCGTCAAGGCAACACAACAGACTTAACCCGTGTGCTTGAACTAATCAAAGAGTTGGCGTTGTATGAAAAAGCCCCACATGAAGTAATAAACACTGTGGAGTTGATGGAAAGGGATGGCTTTGGCCCGAATCCAATCTATGGATTGTTTGTAGCAGAAAATGAAAGCGGTGTTGTAGGTATATCCATTCACTATTGGCGCTACTCTACCTGGAAAGGTAAGCGTTTGTATTTGGAAGATATTGTGGTAACCGAAAAAGAGCGTGGTAAAGGCATTGGAAAATTGCTTTTCGACCGAACCATGCGACACGCACTGGATGAGGATTGCTCGGGCATGATGTGGCAGGTGCTCGATTGGAATGAACCTGCCATTAATTTTTATAAAAAATATTACAAAGCGAAGCTGGATGGTGAGTGGATTAATTGCAGTTTGGAACGTCACCAGATTGAAGAATTGCTTTCGACAAAATAGTTTACACCTCCTCCAGTAACGTTCTAAAGGCAACATGCTTGTTGCCGTATTTCTGTTTGTGTTTTTCGATTAGTGCTGGCGCCAGGTGTTCCAAATAATGCACAACTTTATCCAATGACTCTGCTAGGTACTGAATACTGTAAGAAGCTGTCCCATCCTCATTGTCGTGAAGCACCTTGTAAATTTTATGTGATACAAACATGCCGGTATCCAGTACAGCGGGTATATGAATATTTTTCATCCAGGCCAGCCACTCAAGTTCAACATCTTTGTCGATGCCTATGGTTACGTTATACAGGTACATATTTTCTTAGTTATACTTTTTCAGTCACATAGTCGGTAAGATATTCGTAGTTCTCCGTTAAGTGCCCGCTTTTAGTTATTGTCGCTCGCTTAATGACCCCCTCACGATCACTTTCGAATAGCAAGGGAAGTATTTTA
Source organism: Cyclobacteriaceae bacterium (assembly GCA_019638255.1). GTDB lineage: Bacteria > Bacteroidota > Bacteroidia > Cytophagales > Cyclobacteriaceae > UBA2336. The sequence goes on from JAHBUD010000001.1 coordinate 707,674, forward strand.
TCAATTAAATCACGCCCAAATTCTTCTGAAGCACTTCGGGGCAATTCACACGGCAGGTTATCAACCGCCATTACAGTTACATGTTTTTCCCCGCTTAGTGCTGGTTGTTCACTGCCTAAATACGGATCGAAGTCATACAAAGGTTCAGGAATTGTGCATGCCCTTATCGTGCTGGGAATAGAACCGCCTACATCGCAGGTTATGTCGGCTATGATTTTAATTTTAAACTCCGTTGAACACATTTCCTCACGGGTAAAAAGTACTGGTGCTTTTGGGTTCCAGAACCCACCGGCCAGTAAGAGATCAGCTGCTTTGGTGAACGAAAGAAATGTTGAATCGTAGCGCTCCGGATGCTGGTGAAATTCATCGCGGTTAAAATGCCCGCCTTCGCGCCTGGTGTGATAGTCGGCACTGCCCAGTTGTACATAAACCGGTTCATCAAATGTTTTGGTCAGAAAATCGTATACACCAACTTTGCGAATGCCTGCTGTGTCCAGCGTTTCCATAGCGCCTTTACCCACACGACCTGCACCGGTAAGAATGATCTTTACCGGAGGAAGTTTCACCTTCCGTAACTCTAGTTTTAAATCATTAATATCAAAACATTCGAATGCTCTCCGTAAAGAATATCTGCCATATCGCTTACCATAAGTCCATAATCCGTTGTAGGCACCCACAATTCCGGCATATCGACCAAAGGCTACCAGTCTGTTTCCTAACCTGTCCTTTAAGGTTTCATAATCGATCAGCCTGATTTTTTTCTTCAGGATTTCCTGAAGCATTTTTTTGTTGTACTGCTGTTTTTTAATGGTATGTGAAAAGAATAGATATGTTTTGTTGGGAATGAGCTGATCCACCGGGACTTCTTTTATTCCCATGAGTAAGTCGCAATCACCAACATCGGGTTTTACTTCAATACCTAATTCCTGGTATTCTTCGTCTTTAAAGGCACGCACTTCGCTCGACTGGCAAATGACTTTAACATGCGGAAAACGTTGCTCAATTTCTTCTGTTTGCAACGGAGTAAACGGAACCCGTTTATCGGGCGGAACTTTTCCTTCGCGGATGATGCCGAGACGAATAGATTTTTGGTTGACCATGTACTCAAAGGTAATCAGCTTTTTCATTTAACTTTCACCCGTGAATCAATACCTTATTTTAATAGCCGGATGGATTATTTATTTTTTCATTCACAGCTTGCTGGCGAGTGATCGTATAAAGGAATATTTTACAAGTTTACTCGGTAAGCTTAGTGCGTATTATCGATTGTTGTATAATGTGTTGGCCACTGGTGGTCTGCTTTTTCTGCTGTTTCTGAATGCCAGCATTCCCTCAAGTTATATTCTCCAACCAACAACCTGGACACGTTATTTCAGTCTGATGCTAGCAACAGTTGGTATTTTTATACTAAAGGCAGCATTTAAGCAATATAGCCTGGGCGAATTTTTAGGATTCAGAATGGATGAACGGGAGAGCTTTAAGACGGAGGGCATTTTAGTGTACATTCGTCATCCGCTTTATTCGGCAACGGTTTTGATTACCATTGGATTCTGGTTGTTTATTCCTGATGTAACTACATTAATTTCTGTAGGTTGTATTTTTTTATATCTCGCCATTGGTATTCCTCTGGAGGAACGCAAGTTGATTAAAAGGTTTGGAGATGCTTACCGGGAATACCGGAATAATGTGCCATCGTTTATTCCGAAATTAAAACGTAAAGGTTAACGCTATTTTTTTGTTTTCTTTTTTGCCTTACCCTTTTTCAAGGCCTCATAATCATCCCGTTCCGCTAATTTCTTGTCGTCAACATTTTTGTCCAGAAAGCGGTTAATCTTTTCGATATCCATATTTGATTTGAGTTCACCAAACTGATCGATGGAAACTTCGAAGCCCTCCAGATCCTTATGTACCCGCGGTTTTGGGGTGCTTCCCTTTTTTTCAGGTTTAGATTTTTTGGCCATAGTTATGTAGTGTGTTGAGGCAATGTATCTAAGGCGAAGGTAATTCTATTCACCGTTTCAGCCTTACCGATAATCTCCATAATCATCATTAAATCCGGACCACCCCCGAGACCTGTAATGGAGACACGGAGGGCTTGCATAATTTTTCCCATGCCAATGTTAAGTGTGGTGGTAACTTGTTCCAGTGTGGATTTTGCAATGGTCGCATCAAAGGCATTCATTTCTTTTAGGGCATTACGAAATGCTGTGAGAACCTGCCTGGCTTCAGTATTCCATTTTTTTGAAATAACACTTTCGTCAAATGTTTTCGGAGCCGCAAAGAAAAACTTTCCGTGTTCCCACAGTTCTTGAGGAAAAGCGATACGTTCCTTCATAGCGGAACAGATCTTTAACGCTTTTTCTTTAGTGCATTCAATATTTTCCTGCTCAAGCGTTTTTAACAAATACGTTGCAAGTTCAGCATCTGGTTTAGCCCGCAGATAGTGCTGGTTAAACCACTGCGCTTTTTGTATATCGAACTTGGCGCCAGCTTTACCAATTCGCTCAATACTAAAAGCCTGAATCAACTCATCCATCGAAAAAATTTCCTGCTCGGTACCGGGATTCCATCCCAAAAAAGCAAGGAAGTTAATCAGTGCCTCAGGTAAATAGCCTGATTCGCGATAGCCTTTTGATTGCTCACCTGTATTAGGGTCTTTCCACGTAAGTGGAAAGATGGGGAAGCCCATGCGGTCGGCATCGCGCTTACTGAGTTTTCCGTTACCATCGGGTTTTAAGAGCAGCGGTAAGTGGGCAAACTGCGGCATATCTTTTTCCCATCCAAAGGCTTTGTACAACAAAACATGAAGTGGCGCTGACGGCAGCCATTCTTCACCACGGATCACATGTGAAATTTTCATCAGGAAATCATCCACCACATTGGCAAGGTGGTAGGTGGGCATCCCGTCCGATTTCATCAATACTTTATCATCCAACTGCGTTGTATTTACAGACACTTCACCCCGTATCAAATCAGTCAACACTACTTTTTCGTTTTCAGGAATCTTGAAGCGGATGACATAGTTCGTACCGGAGTCAAGTAGTTTTTTTGTTTCTTCTGCGCCAAGCGTTAAGGAATTGCGCATGGTTGTTCGTGTGGCGCTGCTGTACTGTTGCTGATCGGAGCCGGCAGCTTTTTGGCGTTCACGTAAGGCTTCAATTTCCTGCTCAGTATCAAAGGCATAATAGGCATGCCCGCTGCTTAAAAGTTGTTGTGCGTATTGTTGGTAGAGATGCTTGCGCTCCGATTGACGATAGGGGGCATAAAGCCCACCTTCCCTAACGCCCTCATCGATTTTAATACCGGCCCATTCAAGGGAATCCATTATATATTGTTCAGCCCCGGGCACGTACCGGTTCTGGTCGGTATCTTCAATACGTAGAATCATGGTACCACCCTGCTGACGGGCAAGCAAGAAATTATACAGGGCCGTTCGAACCCCACCTATATGTAACGCCCCCGTAGGACTTGGGGCAAACCGTACACGAACATCTTTCATGGAGCAAAGTTAATCGATCCATTAGAATTCTTCTGTAAAAGGGTTTTACCTTTGCACCCTTTATAAACAACTGCTATGGCCGAAGAAAAGAGCTTGAATTTTCTGGAAGAGATTGTCGAAAACGATTTACGGGAAGGAAAACACCAAACCATCCTTACCCGCTTTCCGCCCGAGCCAAACGGTTACCTGCACATCGGTCATGCCAAAAGCATCTGTCTGAATTTTGGGTTGGCACTTAAATATGGAGGAAAAACCAACCTGCGGTTTGATGACACCAATCCGGTAACTGAAGAAACCGAGTATGTTGAGAGTATAAAAAATGACATTGAGTGGCTCGGGTTTCGCTGGGCTAATGAGTTTTATGCCTCTGATTATTTTGAACAGTTATATGAGTTTGCAGTGAAACTCATTAAGAAAGGGTTGGCTTATATAGACGATAGCACCAGTGAGGCTATAGCACAGCAGAAAGGAACGCCTACGCAGCCGGGAACCAATAGTCCTTTTAGAAATCGAAGTGTAGAAGAAAACCTGCAACTTTTTGCCGATATGCGTGCCGGTAAGTATAGCGATGGTACAAAAGTATTGCGCGCCAAGGTAGATATGGCGCATCCAAATATGCACATGCGCGATCCAATTATCTATCGCATCAAGCACGCACACCATCACCGCACGGGCGATGCGTGGTGTATTTACCCGATGTATGATTTTGCACACGGACAAAGCGATTCGATTGAGAAGATTACGCACAGCATTTGCACGCTTGAGTTTGTACCACACCGAGCATTGTACGATTGGTTTATTGAAAACCTGGAGATTTATCCCTCCCGTCAGTATGAGTTTGCGCGATTAAACCTTACGTACACAGTGATGAGCAAACGCAAGCTTTTGCAGCTGGTGAATGAAAATCACGTGAGCGGATGGGATGACCCGCGCATGCCAACGTTAAGCGGTGTGCGCAGAAGAGGGTATACTCCGGAAAGCCTTCGTGACTTCTGTAATCGCATTGGTGTAGCCAAACGTGATAACCTGATTGATGTGGGCTTGCTGGAGTTTTGTGTGCGCGAACACCTGAACAAAGTAGCGCTGCGGAGGATGGTGGTATTTGATCCTGTAAAAGTGGTGATCACCAACTATCCGGAGGGAAAAACCGAAATGGTTTCCAGCGAAAACAATCCTGAAGATGAATCGACAGGAGCACGCGAAATACCTTTTAGTCGCGAGCTATATATTGAGCAGGAAGACTTTATGGAGAATCCTCCAAAGAAATATTTTCGTTTGGCGCCTGGCCAGATGGTTCGTTTGAAAAGTGCATACATTATCAAGTGCGAATCGGTTGTAAAAGATGTCAACGGTAGCGTAACTGAACTCCATTGCACGTACATTCCCGAAAGCCGGAGTGGTTCGGATACTTCTGGTATTAACGTGAAGGGAACGTTGCACTGGGTGAGTGTTGCACATGCCGTGAAAGCTGAAGTGCGTTTATACGACCGTCTTTTTAAGGTAGAAGATGTTGCTGACGCAGAAGGTGATTTTAAAGACCACCTCAATCCGGATTCCTTAAAAGTTCAAACTGTGTTTGTTGAGCCCGACTTACAGATGGCAAAATCCGATATGCGTTACCAGTTCATGCGGAAGGGTTATTTTGTACTCGATCGTGACACTACACCTGATAAGCTTGTGTTTAACCGCACGGTAACGCTGAGGGATATGTGGACAAAAAGTGGCAAGACATAAGATATAAGACATAAGTAGTAAGAAGGGAAATAGTACCTTAAGTCAGCAGCATCTTACTACTTGTGTCTTGCTACTTGCTTCTATTTCACCGCGATACACGAAATCTCCACCCTCACATCTTTCGGCAAACGGCTTACTTCAACGGTTTCGCGGGCAGGTGGATTGGATGTGAAATATTCGCCATACACAGTATTCACTTCAGCAAACGAATTCATGTCCTTTAAAAATATGGAGCACTTCGCTACGTTGTTAAATCCCATGCCGGCAGCGCTTAAAACAGCCTCCAGGTTTTTCATTACCTGATGCGTTTCTTCTGCGATGGTTCCTGAAACCAACTGACCTGAAGTACTGTCGATAGCAATTTGTCCGCTTACGTAAAGTGTGTTCCCGGCCTGTATAGCCTGACTGTAAGGGCCGATAGGCTCAGGCGCCTGGGCTGAATAAATAACTGTTTTTGACATACCGATGTGTTTTAAACCTTAATTTAGCAACGGCTCAAAAGTATAAGAATCATGAATATTCTGGTGATCGGTGACCCGATAAATCTTGAGGAATGCAAACTGAAGTTTGACGATCAGCATGCGTACACCTTTGAGCAGGATCACCGCGAGGCCGAACGATTTGTAGCCGGCAGCGACCTGGTGTTTGATTTTATATTGGATGAGGAGCCCTTTCAGGCTGAGATCTATGCTGACAAAGAAGGGGCAAATGTTTTTGTCAATACAGCAAAAGTATCCTTAGCCGAGCTTTATAGCTTGTCGGACCACAAGATCAAGGCTAACCTGTTTGGCTTTAACGGGTTGCCTACCTTTGTGAACCGTTCGGTATTGGAGGTAAGTGTGCTGCGACCCGCAGATGTAGAATTGCTTAAAATTTTATGCGATAGACTGGTCACTGATTTTTTGCTGGTTGAAGACCGTGTGGGACTGGTTACACCCCGCATCATTTGTATGATCATTAACGAAGCGTATTATACAGTGCAAGATGGCACTGCTTCGCGCGATGACATTGATCAGGCGATGAAGCTGGGCACCAATTATCCGTTTGGTCCTTTTGAGTGGAACAATAGAATCGGCATAAAACATGTGTATGAACTGCTGGAAGCCGTGTACGAGGACACACATGATGAGCGGTACAAAGTTTGTCCGTTGTTAAAGCGGGAGTATTTGATGATGTGATAATTAATCAATTATCAGGGTGCAATAACGTGCAGCATGAACTTACTTCAGCACCTTATCAATTCGAATAATCAACTTCTTGGTCACATCCGGTGCCTCCGATTTCATGGAGGCTGCTGTAATGCCATCAACCCCGGTTATCTTTTCTGAACCTGTTTCAGATGAAACGACAACAATTACTTTTTCCTGAGGCTTCGCGGACTTGATCAGGGTTGCAAGGGAAGAAGGTGCCGTTGCTCCCTCCCAGCCGTGCAGCACAACAATAGCGCCCCACTCTTCTTCCTTTACATTTCGTAGGCTATTGAAGCTGATCACCTGCGTTCCGATAGACTTTGATTTGTAGTGTTCCGTAAGAAGTTTGCTCACCTCCTCCTGGAATTCGGTACGTTGCGATGCAATTAGGATACGCGACTTGGTTTGGGATTGCTCCATCGCAGAAGAGCCCATCAGCAACATCAGAGCCGCCAAAAGTGCTGTAACGGGAAAAATTATTGTTTTCATGGCCTTCAACATTACGATCAATAATGTACTTCAGCCCCAGGTTTCAGACAATGATAATAATCATATACTACGGATGAGTTCCTTCCTTTTAACCAACGAGCACAAATGGATTGATTGAAGACAGAACCAGAGCAATGGGTAGTCGATAATTGTAGCACAAGGGTGATGGAAACGATTGCAGTTTTTTGGACGGTTCCCCAACCTGATAATAATTACTGTTTGAAGTTGACATTCGTTAGGAATTGATATGCCTGAACAGCATATGTTAGCTCTATAAAGATTTGCGTTATGAAAACGATACTTATTCCAATTGACTTTCAGGGTGACACCACTAAACAGTTCAAATACATTCAACAGGTATTCAGGAATGAACCGGTGAGCCTGGAACTGATTTACGTAGCCGACCCGGCCAAGCAAATTGTGCATGATGCTATTGATACCCGTTTCAAGACATTGGAAGAAACGGTTTTGAAAAGCAGTTCAATACCGTATTCGTTTTCAATTGTTAAAGGTAATATCGTTGAACAGCTGCAGGATGCCATCGATCGTTTTAAGCCCTCCTTGCTGATGATCGGTGTTCAGGGAACCCGGCTGATAAGGTCGTTGGTCAGATTGGTAAACTGCCCAGTATACATTATTCCGCACGACACTGCAGTAACTACTGTACAGAGCATTCTTTATGCTCACGATTTCAACTCCATTCAAGACTCATCGGCACTGCAACGGTTATGGGAATTGGCAAAGGCTCATCATTCAACTGTACATGTGTTGCACATTGTGCGGGATGATGCCGTAACAGAAGACAAAGGTGAGCCTGCGCTTGAGTATTACCTCGATCAAATTCCGCATGAATATGCAACGGTAGTCAGTAACAATTTTGTTTCAGCGATTAATACTTATATCGAAAAGAAGCAGATGGATTTGCTGGTACTGTTGTTGCGTGAACATGGCCACAATGCCAATAATTCAAAGGGCGAGCTGGTGGAGGAATTGCTTACTGCCAGCAATATACCCATGTTGATTTTGGTGTAAAGCGTTTCAGGGGTCTCAATTTAAAGAATTCACTATCTTAGTACGGATAACCGTTCATGAGACCGCTCAAAATCTTAGCCCTTTTAATCGGAACATCAGCTCCATTTTCCTGTCAGGATGACGGGACGGATGAAATCAAGCAGAATTCATCAGAGGAGATTTTACTCGCCTCAACTGATTTGTCAACATATCAAATGGTTACTATTAGAGTAACAAATATGTTGTTTCAGCAAGGCGCTACTTACAAAGGCAAAATTGGTAATGTCAATTTTGAGGCATCTTATTTGTCTGACTCAACCATTTTCTTTATCGTACCTGAAAATTCACCAGAAGGAATTCAAAAGCTGTCTTTCGAATTTATAGTAAACAGTCTTCAGGTTTCTGTATTGAAGACCAATGTCTACGGTAATATTTCGGAATATCTTAATGAATATGTAACGACTCTTCTAAATAGTATTAGTTTGCAGAAGGGAGCGGGCTTACTAGAAGAAGCTGAAGCAAATAGCTTCATGGCTGACGTTGAAATTCAACAGCAAGCGATGGAAACATTGACGATGGAGGAGAAATCTAGGCTTGCTGGATTATTGATAGCCAACCAGCAGGCGATTGATCGACTCGTGCAACTTATTGTTGAAATTGAAAATGAGTCAAATACAGGAGGCAAGACATCTAACGATAATTACGGGATAGCATTGCAAAAGGACTTGATTTTGTTATCCAGAAAGGAGCTTCTCAATGCGGCTAACAGTGTCGCCATGGGATTTGCAACCAAAGGATCACCGGGTATACTGTTGGGTGCTTTCTTTGGTATTAGTAATCTTAAAGCAGAGCTCAATAAAGTGCATAATAGTGAAAGTAAGTTACTTAATAGATTAATTAAACCTATGTGGGTTGACTTAAGCAATAGCGATGGTGGCTTCGAGGGTCTTAGCGAGTTTGCATCAGGGGAACCGCAACACATTGAGTTAAGAGTTCATAAGGGAAATGTGCAACAAACTGACCGCAACCTGAATATAGCTATGCTCTCATCATTAGTGAACGCTATAGATGATTTGATTAGCGTGTGGGGCACCTTGATTCAACCTATTGTAAAGAAATCATTGACTCACCCTGCGCCCTATTCGGAGAGTTTTATTCCCCAAGTTTCTAATGAGTTTACGGTAGAGGTGACGGAGAACAACGATGTTGCAGGCTTTATTACTCGGCAGGGCAACGGATTCATCCTTACCTTCACATCCTCCCAAGCAACTGATCAAAACTTCAAGTATAGAATACGACTTAAAGATGCACACTTCTCTGTTACTAGTATTACCACGCAGTCCAAAATAAGTACCAGATTTGGTTGTGACGGTGTTGTAACATTTACTGATCCTCGCGATGGACAGTCTTATCGAATTGTACAAGTAGGAAGTCAGTGCTGGTTTGTTGATAACCTCCGCTATAGTGGCAACATACCTCAGGTTACTGTTGGTTCCAGTTGGATGCTCCTTGGGTCTCAACCGGCTTGGTGCTGGTATGACAATAACCCCTCGAATGATGAGAAGTTTGGAAAGTTATATAACTGGGGTGCTGTAAACACAGGAAGCCTGTGCCCACCCGGTTGGCATATTCCAACGGATGCTGAGTGGACTGCTTTGACAGATTATTTGGGTGGTTTAAACGTAGCTGGAGGTACAATGAAGTCCACAGCAGGGTGGAGGGCACCTAATATGGGTGCAACTAATACCAGTGGATTCTCTGGCCTCCCTGGTGGTTACCGTTTTAAAGATGGCCTTTTTCTTTTCATCGGTTATTCCGGTTATTGGTGGAGTTCTACAAGAGCAGCCAGCACTGCAAGGCTACGTTACCTGGACTTCAATAATGAGGTCGTTTATTCATATGACGGGAGTTGGTATAGTGGCTTGTCTTGCAGATGCCTCAGAGATGATTGATAATTAATAATAATATAAAAAATTATTTAATTATGGCTTAACTATTCTACAGTAACCGACTTTGCCAAATTCCTAGGCTGATCGACATTGCAACCACGCATAACGGCAATGTGATAAGACAAAAGCTGCAACGGAACTACCGATACAATGGGCATTAATCCATCCTGCACGGCTGGCACTTCAATGATGAACTCAGCCATTTGAGGTATCAGTTTATCACCCTCGGTAACCACCGCAATTACCCGGCCCTTACGGGCTTTTACCTCCTGAATGTTGGAAACAATTTTATCGTAAGAACTGTCGTGTGTGGCAATGAATACCACAGGCATCTCCTCATCAATCAGCGCAATGGGGCCATGCTTCATTTCAGCAGCAGGGTAACCCTCTGCATGGATGTAGGATATTTCTTTAAGTTTCAGCGCCCCTTCCAAAGCAACAGGAAAATTGTAGCCCCTGCCCAGGTATAGAAAGTTGGAAGCATCTTTAAAGGTATAAGCTATCTCACGAATCTTATCATTGAGTTCCAGCACGCTCTCAACCTTATCAGGAATTGTTTCGAGCTCTACCAGCATTCGATGAAAGGCCTGATCGGTAATGGTTCCTCTTTTCTGCGCAATGATCAAACAAATCATGCTCAGAACAGTTAACTGAGCCGTAAAGGCTTTTGTGCTGGCAACACCAATTTCAGGCCCGGCATGGGTGTATGATCCGGCATGCGAAGCACGTGCAATCGATGAACCCACCACATTACAGACTCCAATAATAATCGCACCTTTTGATTTAGCTAGATCAATGGCAGCGAGTGTATCCGCGGTTTCACCAGATTGTGAAATCGCAATAACCACATCTCCTTCGCGAATGATGGGATTTCGGTAGCGAAACTCAGAAGCGTACTCAACCTCAACAGGAATCCGGCACAGCTCTTCAATCATATATTCGGCAACCAATCCGGCATGCCACGATGTGCCGCACGCCACGATAATGATGCGTTCAGCATTCATCATTTTGTTAACGTACTCGCGAATGCCTCCCAACACGAGTCGGTTAGCTTGCGAATCGAGCCGTCCGCGAAGGCAATCTTTTATGGATTTAGGTTGTTCAAAAATTTCTTTCAGCATGAAGTGATCGAAACCACCCTTTTCAATGGCTTCAAGTTCAAGTTCAAGCTTTTGGATGTATGGTGTAAGAGGAGCGTCTTCAATCGTCTTAATGCGAAGCTGTCCATTGTCGATAATGGCAATTTCCTGATCGTTTAAATAAACAACATCCTTGGTATATTCAATAATCGGTGTGGCATCGGAAGCCATAAAGTATTCTTGCTGTCCAACCCCAATTACCAACGGGCTTCCCTTGCGAGCAGCGATCAGTTGGTCAGGGTTATCGTTCGACATGATAACAATAGCATAAGCACCAACTACTCTGGTAAGGGCCAAACGCACGGCCTCATCCAATGTGCAATTATTATTTTCCCAGATATCCTCAATAAAATGAATGAGAACCTCAGTATCCGTTTCGCTGAGAAATTCATGGCCTTTTTTCAGTAGCTCTTTTTTCAACGAGCTATAGTTTTCAATGATGCCGTTGTGAATGATGGCCAATTTTCGGCTGTAGGAATAGTGCGGATGGGCATTCACATCATTTGGTTCGCCATGGGTCGCCCAACGGGTATGGCCGATGCCTATGGTGCTTCTAAGTGCCTCATCTGTAATATGATCTTCCAGATCAGAAACTTTGCCTTTCTTTTTATAGATGTTAAGGCCATTGTTCAGTAAAGCAATGCCTGCACTATCATATCCCCGGTATTCAAGTCTTTTAAGACCCTTGATAATAACATCCTGGGCATTTCGATGCCCAACATAGGCAACAATTCCACACATAAGTTTTAAAGTTCGTTTGCCGGTACAGTATAGTACAGTCGGAGTTTAAGCTGATCTTTATTAAAAGCAAACCGGTTTAGGGTTTTGCCAATGTCTGCGCTATAAAACACAAGGTATGGAATTCGATCGGGTTTATTTCTCGAGTCAAACACCGTTTGCATGAAAAGTGTAAGATTCGTGGAGTAACTTCCTGAACTGTAGTATAAGATTGCGATTGGTCCTAGGCCTGCTACACTTATTTCTCCCCTCGCTAGAAAGTAATTTTCGTCCTGGAGCACAAACTGTGTTGCCATAAACTGCCGGTCAGCGGCAATCCTGTTGTTAAAGAATTGATTATCATCTTTCAATGTTCGTAGGAAAAGGGTCGGAGGAGGTTCAAAAGCACCGGGGGGCTCAATGGTCTGAATTACCAATTCAGCCGAATTAAATATAGCCTTTGGAATGGTATCCATTGCTGTGTGAAAGTCGGAAAGATGAATTCGGGTAACAGCTGGTGAACCGTTTTGTACATATCGTTTGTCGCTGGCGGGTTGAATGGGTTCATAAAAATTTAACCCAGCCAAGTCACCAATCCGATTGGTGGTTATGTTGTTAAAACTTCCTGCATCAAAATAAAAAACCCTTGCCAATGTATCGGCTGGGGTGTGATAGTGCAGGGTTAGCCTTGAGCGTGACAATGATGATCCAGTAAATCCTATGATACTGCCGCTCGGGTTTTCAGGAACAAGCGCCAATCCCTTAATGGCATAGCGAAACTTTCTCGGGTCTTTAAGGGCATTGTCGGCATTGTTAAGCAATAACTCAAACAACCGGAAGTTAAAACTTGTAGTCTCGTTGAGCTTTATCCGAATGTTAATAACCGTGTCGGGGTTGCTTATCCCACTTAGTCTCTTTAATATTTCGTGGTTTGCTTCGAGTGTGCCCACTCCCATTGAACTACCATACCCCAGACTGTTGTGAAAGAAGTAGGGTTTAATAGGAAATGAGTAGCTGATTGAATCCTCTGTAATCTCATGAACACTGTATGATTCCTGTGTTATCCCGCTTGCTCCGTAGGAATAATAGTCTAGTTGTAATTCTAATATGATCGAATCATAAACAGAATTATCGGGAATTGTGTCGGTGTTGCTAGGCCGCAACTGCATGAAAGAAGTAGCGCTAACCTCTCCAAAAATCGGATCCATATATCGTCCGGCCATCAACCTTCCGCTAATACCAAATTGTTGGTTGTCGGTTCGTATTGAATCAATCAACATAACCGAACTTTCCAATGGAATTTCGAGAAATCTTACGTCAAAAGGTGAAATTGGATTTTTAAATCCTACGAGGCTGTTTTCATCTTCACATGCCATCAAAAACAGAGCAGCCAATAAAAGCTGCCCGGTTCGTTTAACCCACAAGTTCATTATAGAGATTGAAGTATGATTCGGTGTAGTTTTCGTCTTTATCGATAGTTTCGACTTTCTTTTCTTTGATCTTCTTGAAGAGATCTTCAAGCTTTTTGTTTTCCCCGGCAACAATTACCGCATCAGAGAATTCAACACCCATACGAATGAATCCTTCATAGTCGGCTGATTTTAGGTTGCCCAGCATTTTGTCTTCAATGTCCATCATTTTCACTTTGTCCATAATGTCTTCCTTAAACTTATGGTTAAAGCTGTTATTGTAGATGGTGAAAACGGCTTTTGCATTTTTGAACAACGGGTCGTTTTTGTAAGTTGTTTTTAAATACAACGGAATGAAACTCGTGATCCAGTCGTTGCAATGGACGACATCAGGAGCCCAACCAAGTTTGCGCACGGTTTCGATAGCGCCTTTGCAGAAGAAAATAGCGCGTTCGTCATTATCAGCATAGAACCGGTTTTCTTTGTCGTGAAAAACTGATTTCCGGTGAAAGTAATCTTCGTTGTCAATAAAATAAACCTGAAGCTTGGCATTGGGGATTGAGGCCACTTTAATGGTTAGTGGTTTTTCTTCATCACCAACGGCAATGTTGATTCCTGATAATCTGACTACTTCATGCAACCTGTTTTTTCGCTCATTAATAATTCCAAAACGAGGCACCAGTATACGAATCTCCATTCCTCTCTCCTGCATGGCTTGAGGCAGCTTTCGTACAAAGTCGGCTACTTCAGAGGTTTGGAGAAAGGGATTGATTTCGCTGGCTACATAAAGAATACGGAGTTTTGACATAATATTGATGATTAGTTAATCTGAACGCAAAATGAGGGACAAAAGTACGAAAATTGCCCCCCTTATTCAACTGCATTTCTGATTTCCCCCTATATTTGACCCCTTTTGTCAGCCGCAGAAAATGCATATTTTCAAGGAAATTGAGCCATTAAGGGCATTTTTAGATGAAAAAAGAAAGTCAGGTCTTTCCATAGGATTGGTGCCCACAATGGGGGCTCTTCATGCCGGCCACCTTTCCTTGATTGAGGCATCTAAACGGGATAATTCAATTACCATTTGCTCCATTTTTGTTAACCCGATACAGTTCAATAACCCCAAGGATTTTCAAGCCTATCCAAGATTTTTGGAAAAAGATATTGCCCTGCTTACACAGGCTGGTTGTAGCGCTTTGTTTTGTCCTGAGGATTACACGATGCAAACCGGAGCGTACTTGCAAGTGAGCTTTGGTGACTTGGAAAAATCTATGGAGGGAAGTTTCAGACCAGGACATTTCAATGGAGTTGTCAAAGTAGTGGCAAAGCTCTTTCACATTGTTGAACCGGATACAGCTTACTTCGGGCAAAAGGACTGGCAACAATTTGTCATCATCCGCACACTTGTGGAGGAATTAAAGTTTAACGTGAAACTGAGTGTGGTTGAAACCGTGCGCGAAGCGGATGGCCTTGCCCTGTCATCAAGAAATCAACGACTAACGGATTCGCAACGAAAGCAAGCGGTAGTGCTATCGGCCACATTAAATGAAAGCAGACAAAAGTTATTGGCCGGAGATTCTATTGCTGGAATAAAGGGGCTGGCAAGAAATAAATTTGAAGCTCAGGCAGGCCTTGCACTGGAATATCTGGAGGTTGTTAACAGTGAGAACTTATTGCCACTAAAGAGCGTTGAAGAAGCCGATCGCCCAATACTCTGCATCGCAGCATTTGTTGACGAAGTAAGATTAATCGATAACATGTTTTTGTAATTCACCAGGCAAGCACCTATGGTAATTGAAGTATTAAAGTCGAAGATACATCGTGCAAAAATCACCCAGGCTGAGCTGCATTACGTTGGCAGCATCACTATTGATGTGGCACTAATGGAAGCCGCTAATTTTATTGAAGGAGAGAAGGTAACCGTAGTAAATGTTAATAACGGAGAGCGCCTGGAGACCTATGTAATCAAGGGTGAGCGAAACTCCGGAATGATTTGTCTGAATGGCCCGGCTGCCCGCAAAGTTCAGGTGGGTGACATTGTAATTATTTTCTCCTACGCGACAATGAATTTTCAGGAAGCTAAAGATTTTAAACCCTGGATTGTTTTTCCTACCCCTGATAACCGCTTATCTTAACGCAATAATTTCTGCAGGTGGCTTCCCGAATCCGTGTTTTTGTTCAGTACATAATAATCCTGGCGGCCACCGTTTTTTTGGTTTGGTTTTCACTTCGCGGCATTCGCGTTGAGGAGGGCGATAACAAAGGTGACTTTATTCTTAAAACCTGGTATGCAGCCAATAAGGGTTGGTTGTTTTTAATGTTGGTTTTTGTGATGGTCAGTCATGCGTTGCGTGCAGAGCGATGGCGCATGTTACTGCATTCGGCCGGCCAAGAGGTTTCTTTTTATCATGCCTTTTTATCCTTGATGGTCGGATACCTTGTTAACCTGGTGATACCGCGGGGTGGGGAGGTATCACGATGCTATAACTTATACAAACTCGAAAAAACGCCTGTTGAAGTTTCCTTCGGAACGGTGGTTGTGGAGCGCATTGTTGACCTGATTTTGCTGGTTGTCGTATTGATTTTTGCCTTTGCCGTTGAATACGAAAAACTGATTGCATTTATGGAAACCCTGCCCCTTCAGCCGATTTTAGGCAAGGGAAAATTGGCGCCAATCGTGTTAGGCATTGTAGTACTGTTAACAGTTTCAGGAACACTCTATTGGGTCATCAACCGAAACAAAAAAATAAAAGAACGACTTCAAAAAGTATGGATTGGTTTTAAAAAAGGATTGGTGTCAGTATATGCACTTAATAATAAATCATTGTTTTTGTTGTACTCCGTCATTGTGTGGCTGCTCTATTTTGCGATGAGCTATGCGGTTATTCAGGCGTTTACTGAAACGGCTCACTTGGGATTCAGTGCTGTATTATCGCTTTTTGCTATAGGTACAATTGCCATGGCTGCTCCGTTGCCGGGCGGGGCCGGCTCATACCACGTTTTATTGCCAGCCGGCTTGGTTTTCCTTTACCAGTTACCTGAGGCAAATGCCGTAGCCTTTACCTTTGTGTTTCATGGATGGCAAACTTTGATACTTATTGTGGCTGGAGTCATAGCACTAATTTTAACTTCTTTTCGTCTACGACCTAAGAAAGGGGTTGGCTCTGGTGATCAAAACTAATAGGGTTGAGCCTTACATTTCTTACTATGACTAATTGTCAGAGAATCAAAATGGCTTGGAAGTTGTTACTTATGGGAATTAAAAATGAAGAACTATGGGATTGTTGATCATTGGTATTGTTTTCATGTTGATCGGTACGCTGGTAAGTGGCCGATTGAAAAGTAAATTCAGGGAATATTCTCAAACACGTTTAGCGCAAAATTTAACAGGAGCTGAAATTGCAAAGCTTATGTTGGCCGACCACGGTATTCACGATGTTCAGGTGATCAGTGTGCAGGGCAAATTAACCGATCATTATAACCCGGCTAATAAAACGGTGAACCTGAGCGAAGAGGTTTACAATGGCCGGAATGCGGCAGCTGCGGCTGTGGCTGCTCACGAATGTGGACATGCTGTTCAGCATGCGACTGCTTACTCCATGCTTGAACTTCGTTCGGCTATGGTGCCGATTCAGAACGTAACATCACGCATTATGAACTTCATCTTCATTGCCATGATGTTTGGTGCTTTTGCAGCAAAGGGATTGTTTTCATTTGACACTGCTTTGATAGTCATCATCGGAGCCTATACTGTTTTTGCATTATTTGCACTAATAACCCTTCCGGTGGAGTTTGATGCCAGCAAACGAGCACTCGCCTGGATAGACCATCGTGGAATAGTAAACCGTCAGGAACATAGTATGGCGAAAGATGCACTTAAATGGGCTGCGATGACGTATGTAGTTGCAGCTTTGGCGGCCTTAGCGTCACTGATGTACTGGGTTATGATTTTTATGGGCAGACGGGATTAGCCGTGAGCCGGTATTGCAGTAAACTTGATAAAAAGTAATTTTGCGGCCTGGGGTATCAACCTCAGGCCGTTGTTTTTGTTAACTTAACAAAGCGTATAATCTGCTTATTTAACTTATGAATTTTCAACTCTCGGAAGAACATTTAAGTGTTCAACAAGCCGCACGCGACTTTGCCCAAAACGAACTGCTTCCTGGTGTTATTGATCGTGACACTGAGCAGAAATTCCCTGTTGATCAGGTAAAAAAAATGGGAGAGTTGGGCTTTTTGGGAATGATGACAGATCCGAAGTATAGCGGAGGGGGCATGGACACCATTTCGTATGTTCTGGCCATGGAAGAGATTTCAAAGATTGATGCTTCCGCTTCCGTTTGTATGTCGGTAAACAATTCGTTGGTTTGTTGGGGGTTGGAAAAATTTGGCACTGAAGAACAAAAGGAAAAATACCTAAAACCACTAGCTGCCGGCAAGTTAATTGGTGCATTCTGCTTATCAGAGCCCGAAGCCGGATCGGACGCAACAAGCCAGCGAACCACCGCTGAGGATAAAGGCGATCACTACCTGCTGAATGGTACAAAGAATTGGATTACCAATGGTAATAGTGCCAGTGTATATATCGTCATTGCACAGACAGATGCCGCCAAGCGACATAAGGGTATCAACGCCTTAATCGTTGAAAAAGGCATGCCCGGTTTTGTAGTCGGCAAAAAAGAAGATAAAATGGGTATACGCGGATCCGATACACATTCACTGATGTTTACCGATGTAAAAATTCCAAAAGCCAACCGCATTGGTGAAGATGGGTTTGGATTTACCTTCGCCATGACAACGCTTAATGGTGGACGAATCGGTATAGCTGCACAAGCGCTTGGTATTGCTTCTGGTGCTTATGAGTTAGCGCTAAAATATTCGAAAGAGCGTAAAGCTTTTGGCAAACACCTGGCCGAACATCAAGCGATACAGTTTAAGTTGGCAGAGATGGCAACCAAAATTGATGCTGCCCGATTATTGGTATGGCAGGCTGCTTACCTAAAAGATCAGGGAAAAGATTTTGTAAAGGCAGCGGCACAAGCTAAACTCTTCGCTTCACAGATTGCGCAAGAAGTAACTACCGAAGCTGTTCAGATTCATGGCGGGTATGGTTATGTAAAGGAGTTTCATGTTGAACGTCTTATGCGTGATGCGAAGATCACCCAGATTTATGAAGGCACTACGGAGATTCAGAAACTGGTAATTTCCAGAGAACTGCTTCGCTAAATTCTAGAATAGTTTTTCTTCTGGAGGCTTAATACCCTTCAGACGCAGGTAAACCGTTGTTTGTCCGCGATGGTGAGTTTGATGTTCAAATCCTTTGGCAAGCGCTGCCTCTCTCGACATTTTCAGATCGAAGAAGTTCACACTTTCCAACATCGTATCCTCATTTAATTTTCGAACCACTTCAATAACGTAATCATAGCTCTCCATTACGATTTTCTCCAAGGCTTCTAATGAGGTAACGCGTTTTGTTTCCAGTTCACGGTAAACAAACCGAGGCTTTTCACCTATGGCAATTGCAGCAAATAAGTAATTGTCCTCCGCCAGATGCAACATTTGTTCCGTGTAACTTCTCATTTCCGGTGTGGGTTTAAATACCAGCAGTTCATCGGAAGCCGCTTTGAGATACTCTTTTGTATAGATTTTCGCCCGTTCCCAATCCGCTACACGTTGTTCTGGGCGAGTCAGGGATTGGGCTGATATTGATTGAGCCGCGACAGTCCATATTAGGAGGGAAACTGAAATTAACTTCATACTAGATCTTTTGGGCTTAATAACGACACAAACTGACCAAGGTTGTGGAACAATATAACGGCAAGCAAATTGGTTTCTCTTTTAATGGACAACCTCAATAAGGGTGGTTGCCATGAACTGCCTGCCAGAGCGTGTAAATCCAATCACCTCAACAATATATTTGCCGGGCTCATCGGAGGTGTAGAAAGACAGTTTTGTTGAGTCTGTAAGCTCCTGGAATGGATTCCAATACAGGGGATTTCTGAAATCAGGCTGACGATCATCTTCTTTACTTTCCCTGGATTTATAACTTACCTCCTTAAAAACAACCGGCTCATGAAAGTCCCGATACAACTTGAGTAACCCAATCGATTCACCAATATTTTGTTTTGAATAAATCGCTAATATGCCATGATCGGCAAGCTTGCTTACTGCAGATTGGTTAATTGTATTTAGTTTCCAGGCAATGTCTACAGACTGAATGGCGGCTGGTTCGATGGCAAGAATCAAAGCCAGGTCGGTTACAACATAGCCATCAACAATAAACAAGGGACTTTCTTTAAAGAAATATACATTTTGAAGATTCTCATTGTTGCGAACACGAATTTGAGTTTGCCCTTTTTTTCTGATCACTTTAACCTGAGGAACAACTTCTTTAAGAAACTCAGCCATAGATTCCATGCCTTCGTACTGATCAGGAATGAATGTAATATCGGAAGGCAGCTTTAAATAATGATGGGTGGTCTCGTTTGTCAGATCATATGAATTTGTGATCTCTTTAACGAGGATAGCCCTTTTAAACTCCTCATTTACCTGATGGGCTTCTTTGTTGTCTCGTTGGTTCAATGAAAAATCTTTTTGAAAGGGTTTAAGCGACTCCAGAATGGCCGGGTAGATGAAGCGTTCTTTTGGGTAATTGTAGGAATATGTCTTAGCACCGTAGTTAATCGGATTGACATGCAAAGATTCCCGGACTAATGAATCCTCAAATAGCCTCACAGATACCGAAGCTATGCCGTTGAACTCTCTTCTTTTCGAGCCGGATTTAATAGTTACATCAACCTGCTCACGCGCTGTGTACCTTACCTTATTTGTCGACAAACTAATGTCACTACCGCTCTGTGTTAAAGTGCTCTTATCAGTTTTATTAAGTGAGTCTATAAGCGGGTAAATACTTGTCGTGTCAGCAGGATTGTAAATGACTATCGATTTTGTTGTCAGATTTTCCGGCTGGAAATTTTTCATCCATAAAGTATACGTTTGTAGATGATAGAGTCCGGTTGGAAGATGGGCCGGAAGGTCAAAGTTTCCGTAGGACTTCCCTGAATCAAATTTCAGTTTATGACGTGTCAAAAGTTCACCATTGTTTGTGTAAAGCTCAGCATATCCAATTACACTTAATCCGGAATTGGTAGGACTCACTATGGCAACGCTGAAGAATAGACGATCGCCTGCCGGGTATAGGATTTTATCGGTATGAATAAATGAGTGCTCTTCATCGGCTCCTGGCTGAGCAGATGAGGCTATCACGAACACCAACAATGAATAAATTAAGTTAAATTTTTTAATCATGGAAAACCGGGTGGTTTGATATTGGTAGCGTTTAGAATTTGATTAATACAGTTACCTTCTTGAGGCATAATGTTTGGTGATGGGGAAACGAATCCAGAGGCTTGAAACCGGTTAATTAGAATGGTCTTTTCAGTAAGGGCGGAGGCACTAAAAAAGCCAAAGGGAGCGTCTCCGGGATCGTTTACATTATAAATGTTTCCATTTATCTGAGAAGGTATCGGATCAAAAATACTTCCTGTGTTAGTTTGTTGATTTCTTATATCATTCCAGAAGCGGTACGCATCAGGTGTTAAGGATTGTTGTTGAACGGTAACCTGGTAATACGTAGTCCTGTCGTACGGAATAATGGCTACAGGCTCCGTAAAGCTGTTCCCGTTTACAAAGAGATCATCCCTTATTCTAACACCTGTTTCAAGCCGGGGCACAGGTACCCAACATTGAAATATTGTTTCACCAATGAAACTGAAGAATTCAAAGATTCCCCTCACTTTCCAACGATAGTAATTTCGTTCTGTCTCCGTATCGTTGGACTGAACACTTATTCTAAAACCAAATCGTTGAACAGGAAAATATTGGCCATACACGTTCTGAACAAGTTCTTCGTACACGTGGTACTCGTACAGAACCTCTTCAATAGGTACGATGGGGAACATTTTTTCAGCTGATGATAAATATTGTTGTCCGTCTGATGTTTGGATTTGTAATATATACTCATTTCCAACTGTTCCAGTGAATGCAGGGTCCGGTAAGTAAACACCAGGCTGTGTTTCATTAAATTGTATTTCATTTCCCAGGTTATCCTTAACAATAACGGTTGCATCCCTTTCGGGATCAAAGTAAGAAGATATAATCCCTGTGTTGTCAAAAGCTAAACTTCGACTCAATTTAATTACGCTCGCTTGAGAGAAATTGGTGATCATACCATCAACCACCAGCCTACCCTTTTTACCTCCTGTTCTCACATCGAATGGATCAATGCACGAGATCAGCAAGGTTAGTAATGCAAATAATATTATCGATTTGTTAGCCATCAAAATCTGAAATTATAGGTAAGCGATGGAAATACGGTGCCCAAAACCGATAGCCTGTAGGCTTGGGCAAGTGACCCTTTAAAATTGGGTTGGAAAAATATTGAGTACGGATTCTTTCGGCCATAAACATTATAGATGGATAAGGTCCAGCTGCCTTTCCACTTGCGTGTTTTGTTCAAGCTTTCATCTAGAATAAACGCCAGGTCTAAGCGGTTGTAATCCGGTATTCTGCTTGTGTTGCGTTCAGAAAACTGAACAACGGAATACCCGTCAACAATAAACACGGCATCCGGATAAGTTATGGGTCTTCCTGTACTGTAGGTGAAATTGGAAGAAATGCTAAATCTTCGGTTGAACTTATAGTTCAACACGGTTGAAAGATCATGAGGTTTATCAAAATTAGAAGGAAAGTATTCTCCGAGGTTAATGGTTTCTTCCCGGGTTGAGCCGCTCACTTTACGAAGACTTCTTGAGTAAGTATACCCCAGCCAGCCGGTAAGATTTCCTGAATTTTTTCGAATAAAAAGTTCGATACCGTAGGCCTTGCCAAAGGCAGGTAGTAATTGCGTTTCAAGAAATGGATTCAGGAATAAGTTTGCGCCATCTTTATAGTCAACCATATTCTGAATTTCTTTGTAGTAAAGTTCGACCGATGTTTCGATTACATTGTTTAAAAAGTTTTTGAAATATCCGGCCGAGTATTGATCCCCAATTTGCGGTTTAATAAACTGATCGCTGGATTTCCAGATGTCGAGTGGGCTAATGGCTGTTGTATTGGAAATTAAATGCAGGTATTGATAAGCTCGATGATAGCCGACTTTGACAGAGCTGGTATTATTAAGAGAAAATTTTAAGGACGCGCGTGGCTCTATTCCGGAATAGGTCTTTATAATTTCGCCTGCATTGTAAGATACAGTATCAATTATTGTTGAAGGTGATTTGGGAAAGGAGGGATCGTAGATGAAGACCTCCTTAGGCCCAATAAAGGAGTATAAAGAGTACCGTACACCGGCCTGAATGGTAAACCTGGAATTGAACTTTATTTCATCGCCAATATAAATAGCGGATTCAATTGATTTCTCTGTTTCCAATTCTTGACGATTGAGTGATGATCCTTCTGCCGGAACGAGGCTGCCGGGATTGAACGAATAGAAATTAGTACTTATTCCAAAATCTATTTTATGCTTTAGGGAGGCAAAGTATGAGCCATCTACTTTTGCGCCAACAGTTTTTATTCCAAAATCAGCGGTGTATTCATTGCCAGTATTTTGTCCTTCCACCTGGTAACTGTAGTCGCTGCTGATAAGAGTCGTGCTCAAAAAAATCTTTTCGGATGGCAGCGTGCTCCATTTTAATGCTAAATTTTTTGTCTGCCAGCCGTAAAGTGTATCAGCTGCAAACTTGAAACCATCCTCGCTTAAATAGGATGAGAGGCGGATAGAATTCTTTTGATTGATTTGATGATTTATGGTAGCGTTTAAATCATAAAAATAGGCTTCGCTGTTTCGGATGTTATAATCTGGAATTCTTTTCAATATCCAATTGGGATAGGCGTATCTTCCTCCCACTGAGAAAGATGTTTTGTCTTTGATAATTGGGCCTTCCAAGGAAAGACCACTGGAAATCATTCCGAGATTTCCTTTGCCCGAAAATTTTTTAGAGTTCCCGTCTTTTAGTCTAATGTCCAGCACGGAAGAAATCCTTCCACCATATTGTGAAGGAATTCCCCCTTTATAAAGCGTCATGTCTTTAATTTCATCCGCGTTAATGATTGAGTAGAATCCCAGCAAGTGTGAAGAATTAAAAAGGGGAACTTCGTCCAGCAGAATCAGGTTTTGGTCAACGTTACCTCCTCGCACATTGAAACCAGCTGCGCCCTCACCAACGGTGCTAACACCCGGGAGTAATGTAATGCTCTTGATAACATCCGCTGTTCCCATAAACGCGGGCATTTTTTGCAGTGCTTTGGCATCTAATTTCACTAATCCAATATCGATGGATGAAATATTTCGATCCATTGCCTCAGCTTTAACAACCACCTCATTGAGCTGTGTAAGATGATCGTATAATTCAATATTCAAACTCAGGGGTTTGTTGAGCACAATGCGTTGACTTGATGCTGCCTTGCCTGCTGCAGAGAACTGAAAATTATACATGCCTGATGGTAACGTGATGGAGTAAAAGCCAAGCGCATTGCTTGTTGTACCCGTTTTTAGTTCCTGAATAAATACAGAAGCGCCAACAATACTTTCTCCGGTGTTGGCCTCAGTAATCTTTCCTGAAATACTATACTCCTTGCCATCAAATACTGGATTTTCGTCATACGTTACTTGATTCTGGGCAGAAGCAGCCTTATTGTTATCGGGCTTTAATAGAATAATGTGTTTGCCATAGTGCTTATACGGCAGTCCATTGTTATCAAGGGCCAATGCAAGAAACTCCGGGAGTTGTAGTTTAAGAGAAGATTCATCAACAGTGATCTCGTTGATCCAGGAGTTTTTATAAAAGAATTTTACCTGGTGGTTTTTTTCGACTTTATTGAACGCGTCTTTTAAAGGCACGGTTTTGACCTGGGCTATTAATTGTAAAGAACCAAAAATGAACAGGAGTGTACATACTCTAGAGAGCTTCATTCCAAAAAACTTTATTGTCTTATTCCCTACTTAAAATTGAGCGGTAACTTTAATGAGTTGGTCACCTCGCTTTACGGTAATCTCAACCACTTGCCCCTTATCAAACTTGCCCAAAGCACCCATATAATCCTGAATATCTTTAATTTCAATATCACCCATTTGAACAATGACGTCTCCGGTTAATATACCTGCTTTTTGTCCCGGCCTTCCTTCGGTTACCCCATCAACCTTTACGCCTGCGCCATCCGATGTATAGCTGGGCATTACACCTAATGTTACTTTAAACGCAGAACGACTGGCCATGGGTTTCGCTTTGGTGGTGAGAAATGTAAGCTTCGGCTCAGCATCAAGAATGTTAATTACCTTTGCAATCAAGCTTAGTACTTCTGCCTGTCCACTGTAGTTGATCTTATCCCAATCATCTGACGGTTTGTGGTAGTCACTGTGTGAGCCCGTGAAGAAATGAAGTACCGGAATGTTTTTTAAGTAAAAGGAAGTGTGATCGGAAGGGCCAATGCCTGATGAATCAGTGGAGATTCTAAAGCCTTCGGGCTGCAACGTTTTGAGCAGCGGCTCCCACACCGGACTTGTGCCGGTTCCATTCACAATCAATGCTTTGCTTTGCGGATCAAGCCTTCCGATCATGTCCATGTTGATCATGAAGTTGGCCTGTTCAAGGTTCAGCGTAGGATTTTCAGTGAAATATTTCGAGCCATACAAGCCCATCTCCTCACCAGAGAAGCAGATAAATAGAAAATTGTTCTTCTCTTTCACTTTGTTGGTAACATAATACCGGGCCAGTTCCAGAACTCCGGCTACCCCTGAGGCATTGTCATCGGCACCGTTATGTATTTTCCCCTGAGGATTGGCATCAAGCGAGTTTCCAAATTCGCCAATGCCTAAATGGTCATAGTGAGCACCTATAATAATGGTAGCGGAGGCCTGGTTGTCTAAATAAGCGACTATATTATTGGCGGTGCCCCCCGGGCCTTCACCGTGCGCGCCCGATTTGAAGGCAAATGGCTGGAGATAGGACTTCGAATTGCCATATGGCTTTAGCTTCAACTTTTTGAATTCACTTTGAATGTACGCAGCGGCCATCCGTTCGCCATCCGTTCCTGTTCCGCGGCCCATAAGCGAATCACTGGCCAATATTTTAATGTGTTTTTTGATCCGGGCTTCATCAAACCGCTGACCAAAGGTCAAGGCAAATGTGCAGCAAGCTACAAGAAGGAATAGGGTGCGCTTCATATCTAAATTCATTGGGCGGTAAAGATACAGCAATGGATTACTTTATATCTACCGTTTAAAAAATCATAACTTCGGGCATGGCTTACCGGATTGACTTATTTTCCATGTTCATATTTCTGGGGATCGTACAGGCCATTTTTCTTTCTGTATTTTTCCTTTCAGGCAACAACCGGTCAATACAGGCGAATTTATTCTACGGGGGTTTTTTAGTTGCTGTCGCGGCCTGTTCGCTTGAGATTTTTCTGATGTACACAGACTATATCATTCATGTTCTTCACCTAGTGGATTTTTCGGAGACATTTGGGTTGCTGATCGGGCCATTTCTGTACCTATACATTCTTTCTATGCTGCGGGGACGAATTTCAAAACCGAAGGCGTGGTTACACCTTTACTTTCCCGTTGCATATTTTATTACCCATATTCCATTTTTGATTTCTTCTGCCGATGTAAAATACAATGCGTGGTTAGGGGCATATCATCCCAACCTTCCCTACCGGGAAGTAAGCCAGACGTTTGATCCCTGGATTTTTTGGTTATCCGACTGGCACACGGAATTGGTTTTGGTGAGTTTGATTTTCTATCTGATCCTCAGTGGCCGAGTAATTATTCGGGCTTTCCGCGAAAAAAAAGAATCATTCATACGTCCTAAATCAGAAACATTGATAACGCTGCGAAATGGGGTGGCTCAAATTGCTTTGTTCACCTTGTTAATTGTGGTGGTTAAGTTGCTGAATGAAGATGACACCGGTGATCATCTGTTTGCCGCATTCGGCTCATTGATCATTTACGCCACCAGCATTTCCGTTATGCGGGGTTCTGGCTTCTTTAAGCAGGCATCACTTTCCGAACAACAGAAATACAAAAGTTCATCCCTCACACAGGAGCAACAACAAATCTTGATTGACAAACTCCAATACCTGATGAAAGCAGAAAAACCCTTTCTTCGGGCCGACTTCTCTCAACCGGACCTCGCGCAAAAACTCGGGGTCTCAGTTCATGTGCTTTCGCAAGCTATAAATGATGGGCTGGGCAAAAGTTTTTTTGAATTGATGGCCTTTTACCGGGTTGAGGAAGCAAAGAAAATATTAATCGACCAGATCAACATTAAAGTCGAAGAAATAGCCGAGCAGGTGGGATATAATTCCAAGTCATCGTTCAACACTGTGTTTAAAAAATTTACCGGTATGACACCCTCCGAGTTCAGAAGTAAGAACAGTGATTAAAATCATTGCACCCTCCTTGTTGATCCATTATCTTGACAATTATTAAAGAAAGATATTACCTAATCCATATATGATTTTAACAAAAGCCTTCGCAGCATTCAACTCAAAGAGCCCCCTGGCACCCTATTCATTTGAGCGCAGAGAACCTCGGCCAGCGGACGTACATGTAGAGATTCTTTTCTGTGGGGTTTGCCACAGTGATTTGCACCAGGTACGCGATGAATGGGGCGGATCAATGTACCCTATGGTTCCCGGTCATGAAATTGTAGGCCGGGTGTTAAGCGTAGGCTCAGCTGTTACCCGGTTTAAACCTGGAGATCTGGCAGCCGTAGGCGTAATTGTTGACTCATGCCGAACATGCAGCAATTGTAAAAGACACCTTGAGCAGTATTGCGATGAAGGTGCTGTGGGAACTTATAATGCTTACGAGCGGGATGGAAAAACAATTACGCAAGGCGGTTATGCTACACACATCGTTACGGATGAGCGCTTTGTTTACCGACTTTCCGAAAAGCTTGACCTGGCCGGTGCGGCTCCATTATTATGTGCGGGTATTACTACCTATTCCCCGCTCCGGTATGCTGGTGTTACAAAAGGAACCAAAGTAGCGGTTGTGGGGCTTGGCGGTTTGGGACACATGGGTTTAAAATTCGCGCACGCCTTTGGTGCAGAAGTGACGTTGGTCAGTTCATCACCATCAAAGGAAGCTGATTCAAAACGATTGGGTGCACATAACTTTTTGCTATCCTCCGATAAGAATCAGATGAAGAAATTCAGTAGTTACTTTGATGTGGTATTGAATACCGTATCTGCCAACCATGATTATGCTCCTTACCTAAAGTTGCTGGGCATGAACGGCCGGATGATGGTGGTAGGATTACCAGCGGAAGAACCCCGTGTTGCTCCTTTCGACTTGCTTAAGAACAGGCGCAGCATCACCGGCTCGATGATAGGTGGAACTGTGGAAACACAGGAGATGCTGGATTTCTGTGCAGAAAGAAATATCGTGGCTGATGTGGAGGTTATACCGATGCAACAAATCAATGAAGCTTATGAACGCATGGTGAAGAGTGATGTTCGGTATCGGTTTGTGATTGATACGGCCTCATTGAAGCAATGATTCTCTTCAAAGCAACTCAACATATTCAACGAACACGCCAAGCAGAATATGCCAGATCAGGTAGTGACCCAACCGCAGGAAAAGTGAGGCGATGAATCCTGCTTTGCTGTAGTAGATACCTTGCAGAAAATTCATGGCAAAACCGGTTAGCAAAGAATAAAGAACTAATGTCAAATTTCCATCAGGCAACTGCTCAATTGGTTCACGCAATGAAGTAAGTAGTAAGGCGATCCAGAAAATGGAACTATAGTGTTTGCCTTCTTTAAACCAGCTGCCGGCAACCATTATAATCGTAAGCGGGATCATGCGATAAAAGACCTCCACTTCAAAGGCTCCTGAAAGGTAGAGGAACACTGAATATGGAAATGGTTGCAGGAAAGGAGGTAGTTCGGTGTAGGGTTCAGGGTGAATAATTACCTTAAAGACAAACACATCAAGAATGCCGAACACCATGCCGATGACCAGCGGAACAACTATCCTTGTCTTGGAAGAAACAAAGGAGCTCCAAAATTCCGGCAACCTGGCCTGTGATTGAAAGAATAGAAAAGGAATGCCTATAGCCATGATCATCAGGTTGGAGAAATCCCAAACCCGCAAGAAACGATAATCACCAGCAATTGATCTTCCGTAATATATTCCAATCAGTACAATTATCAGGAGGATGAAATAGGTGGTCAGGTTTTTACGAACTTCAGCTTTCATTTTGCTAGTTTGGTAATTATATACGTATTTCTTCCCCCTCCGTAGTAGGCAAAATGTAACAAATTGTACATTCGTTAACCACCATGAATAACATCATCGGCCAACACCTTTGTTGCTGATTCCCGTTAATTTTCTTACCAACACTTTTAGTGCCGTTGGCGTAGAGGTTGCACTTTCTATCGTTGAGAAAGTTGTTGATGAATAGAAAATCAAAAGTCTCCCATGGCGCAAGTCGATACAAACCATGGAATTGGGAATAAAAAAGAGGCTAAGCAGCCCCTTTAAATTTATTACCGAATGCCTGAATAAAATATTACTTTTTTGGCCTACTAATCTTATCCAGTTCAGGTAATTTGAAATTATCCAACGGACTCGGTTGTTTCATCATCGCTTCAATGTCGGCTGTGGTGCGTGGTGCATACGCTGATAAATGCTCACAACCATCTTTTGTGATGAGGTAATCATCTTCAATCCGCACGGCAATGCCCCACCACTTCGGGTCTTTGGTTGTGTTTTCCTGAATGTAAATCCCCGGTTCGATGGTGATGGCCATGTTTTCTTGCAACACATCATAATTGCCCCGGTCGTGTACAGCAAGCCCGATGTGATGGCAACAGCCATGGGGATAATACAAGTGGCGGTCGGTTTCGTTTTCAATAATGTTCAATTCTTTCAGGCCATTGTTAATGACTTTTGCCGTGGCCAGGTACAAATCGCTGAACGCTATACCGGGTTTGCAAATTTTCATAGCAGCCTCCTGTGCGGCCAATACCAAATCGTAGATTTGTTTTTGCTCCGCTGAAAATTTACCACTTACGGGAATCGTACGGGTAATGTCGGCAGTGTATCCGTGGTATTCGGCACCCAGGTCCATCAGGATCAACTCCTTGCTGCTGAGTGCGGGCTTGTAGTTATCTATATAATGGAGGATACATCCATTATGCCCACCGCCCACAATGGAAGGATAACCCAAATCTTCAGCCTGGTATTTTTTGAAAATGTATTCGTGAATACCCTGTACTTCGCGTTCGCTCATGCCTGGCTTCATGGCTTTCATTACTTCCACCTGTCCGATGCAGGAGATCGTTACCGCTTTTCGGAGGAGTTCAATTTCTTCTTTGGTTTTGATACCGCGTAAATCGTTCATCATTTCAATCAATGCTTTTGTATTCAGGTTGTTTTGTGGCTGTTCGCGTTGAACGCTTAGCGCATCTTTGCGTGGGTAGTTTACCTTTGTTTTAAATTGTTCAATCAGATCATACAGATCGCCTTTATCACGGGCATCATCGCGCACATCGTTATGAAAATCGAGAAACAGCACTTGATCAAAAGAAGAGAAATCAACGTTATAGTCTTTGAAATCTGTGTTGTTGAAAGCTTGTTCAAAACCAAGTTGTTCTTTCGTGCCCAGGTTTCCAAGCCTGCGTCCGGTCCACATTTCCATCACGGGGTTGCGGGGTTGAACAAACACGATTTCATCATAGGATGCTCCGCTTGTTCCTTTTTGCTTGTCTTTGAAGATGAGCAGCACCGCATTGGGTTCGCGGTAGCCGGTGAGGTACATGAAGTCGGGATCCTGATGGTAAATATAGTCGACATCGTTGCTGCGGTTGCGCACAGCGTTGGCGAAGAAAACAGCCACTGAATTAGGGGGTAATTTTTCACGGAGTTTTTGCCTGCGTTCCTTATGCCATTCCTTGCTCAGGAAATCCGTTGGCATATCGGGGTTTTGAGCCGTTGTTGTAAAGCCTGCAATCAGCAGGAGAAAGAGTAAGCGGTATTTCATAAATGAAGAATTTCGATAAATAAACAATAAAAAAATGGTTCCGGGAAGAGTCTTTACTTGAGTGCAATCCATGTCCATCCGGAATTTTCTTACCTTACTCACCTAAACTCCATGGTTATGCAACGTTTCTTCCTTCTTGCCTGTATGATTTTCAGTATTGCTTTAATGGCGCAAAAAAAGCCAGCTTCTGCCGACAAGCACCTCGTGGGCCTTGATGCAGAATTGCAAAAACTGCTGGCACCGTGGTATGCCTCCGGTTTTGCCGTAGCCATTGTTGAGAAAGACAGGGTTATTTATTCAAAAGGTTTTGGCTATCGCGATTATGAAAAGAAGCTACCCGTTACGCCCAACACACAATTTGCCATCGGCTCAAGCAGCAAGGCATTTACCTGCGGCTTGCTGGGCCTTTTGCGCGAAGAGAAAAAGCTTACATTCGAGGATAGCCCGATAAAATATATTCCGGAATTACGATTCAACACCCCAGACTTAAATAACCTGGTCACCATTAAAGACATTATGACCCATCGTACCGGCTTACCACGCCACGATTACAGCTGGTATCTTTTCCCAACACATGCACGCGACAGCCTGATGCTTCGCATACAGCACCAGGAACCTTTTGCCAAGGTGCGCGAAAAGTGGTACTACAACAATTTCATGTTCCTTACACAAGGTGTAGTTGCCGAACGCATAACCGGAAAGAGCTGGGAAGAGAACATTGAGGAAAATTTTTTCAAGCCGCTGCGGATGACCAACTCGACTACCCGGATTGACGGACTAAGAAAGGGAACTGAGGCCGCTATTGGCTATCGTGTAAAAGACAAAACACAGATTGCTAAAATGGACTACTATGATATAGCAGCCATGGGGCCGGCAGGAAGCATCAACAGTAGTGTTAGTGAAATGGCCAATTGGGTCATCACCTGGATTAAAGGAGGTAAGTTTGAGGGCAAGCAAATTTTACCGGCAGCGTATGTAAAAGAGGCCATGGGTTCTCAAATGGTTATCAATACTGAGCCGCCAACAGACAGCGAGTTTCCTGATGTTTACATGAGCAACTATGGTTACGGTTGGTTCACCTCTTCCTACAAAGGCCATTACCGTGTTGATCATGGCGGAAACATCGATGGCTTTTCGGCCAACGTTTCATTTTTCCCAACGGATAGCATTGGCATTGTGGTATTGGTTAATCAGAATGGTTCTGTCCTTACCTCAATGATTCGAAACATCATCAGCGACCGTATGCTGGGCGTGAGAGCAACCGACTGGCAAAAGGTTTATACCAAGCGCAGGGAAGATGCTGAAAAGCAGGAAGCTTCTGCGAAAGCAACAGCACATTCAACGCAGCAAAAAAACACCAGGCCCTCACATGCGCTATATGATTATACCGGAACGTACCAGCATCCAGGCTATGGAAAATTTGAATTGATGGTAGAGCGTGATTCCCTGTTTGCGAAAACAAAACTGAAAACACTCTGGCTAAAACATTATCACTACGATGTATTCATGCCATTTGAAGTGGAGAACGGGAAGATTGACACAACCCAGAATTCCAACCTGAGGTTTAACTTCAGAACAAATGATTCGGGTGAAATTTCTTCCCTGGCTGCAAAGTTGGAACCGGCCATTGATCCACTGGAATTCAAACGGACGCCAAAGACGCTTGCCATAGATAAAGAGGCGCTTCAGGCATATGTAGGTGAGTATGAACTGGCCGGAATGACGGCCCGATTTTTCTTAAAAGAAGGGGCTACTCTATATCTTTTTGTGCCCGGTCAACCGGAGTATGAATTGCTGGCAACCGATAAGCATGCTTTTGTGATCAAAAATCTGGATGGTTTCAAAGTAAAATTCAGTGAGACTGACGGAAAAATAACGGAGGCAACTTTTATTCAACCCAATGGGACCTTTCTGGCGAAACGAAAATAAAATAGGGCTGGGGTTACAGTAAACTTTTCTCCATAATCATAAATTCCAGCGGTACTTTGGGGAAGCCAAAACGCGGATCTGTAAAAGCAAACGGTTTTCGTTTACCGGTATCATAATAACCGTGACGAATGTACCAGTCGATCAGTTCTTTTCGTACAGTGAGTACATTCATGAATATGGCGTTGCAGTTTTGTTTTATGGCCTCTTCTTCCGATGCTTTCAGCAACGTCTTACCAATGCCTTTTCCCTGTATGGTGTGATTAACCGTTAGCATGCCCAAGTAGAGTTTGTCATTTTCTTTACGCAACTCCACACAGCCAATAATTTTTCCATCCTCCACATATTTGAGAATCATGCTGTCAGGAGTTTCAATTACTCCCTTTAACAGTTCGGCATCTGTGCGGGAACCTTCAATCAAATCGGCTTCAGTGGTCCAGCCTTGCCGGCCGGTGTCGCCACGGTAAGCGGAGTTGACTAATTTACTGAGTTCGGGTGCGTCTTCGGGTAAAGCAGGCAATATATTAGCCATGGAATTAGAATAGCGATTACGAATATATGCATCTTATTGTGCAGTAAAACAGGGTTAGGTCCGTTCGACTTTATAAAATCGTCCTTCCAGCTTATAAAAACAGTCGTATTTTAGATGTTGGTGCCTGTTTCTTTGGGCAAAAAAAACTATGGAAACAACTCTCCCCCAATCAACACGCAGGCACGACCTCGACTGGCTCCGGATCATCGCCATTTTAATACTGCTGTTCTTCCACACCGGCATGTGGTTTAACCCGTGGGACTGGCACGTGAAGAACAATGAACTCAGCGGCAGCTTCCGGTACTGGATGATTTGGCTGCACTTCTGGCGCATGCCACTGCTGCTCTTTATCTCCGGTGCCGGAACGTACATGGCGTTGGGTAAGCGCACCATTAAGCAATATGCGGGTGAGCGTTTTCGCAGGCTTTTTATTCCATTGGTGTTCGGCATGTTTGTGGTTGTTCCTCCACAGATTTATTACGAACACATTAATGATTACAACGGCTACTTCGATTTCTATAAAACAGTATTCAATTTCGTTCCTTACCCCAAGGGAAGTTTTAGCTGGCACCACCTGTGGTTTATTCTATACTTGCTTCTGTATTCGTTAATCCTTATTTCTTTTTTCCGGTACATCCGTTCGGAGCGTTCGGCTAATTTTAAAGTTAACGTTAGTCGTTGGTTATCAAGTCCGGCAGGCATGTTATTGATTCCGTCCGTCATCAACATTTTTACGCAAGCCGTGTTGCGTCCCTACTTTCCGGATGAAACACACGACCTCACCGACCTGGCATTTTTTGTTTTCTACATGTGTTTCTTCTTTTTCGGTGTGTTGTTTTATTCTGATAGAAATCTTTGGCTGTCCATCGGACAAAACAGAAAGCACTTGTTAGTGGCTGCCTTGTTTGTACTGATACCGTTCTATCTTTTGTACTTTCATTTTCGCGGAATCGTAACGTTTCCCTGGCCGGAAGATACCATCGAAACGTTGTTTGATATCACCGGCATGTTCATGAGTTGGTTTACGGTGCTCACCGTAATCGCCTATGGACAATATTATTTGAACAAGCCACATCCGTGGATCAGCAAACTCAATGAAGGGCTGTATCCGTTTTATATCCTGCATCAAACCGTGATTATAGCTATCGGGTATTATGTCTGCCAGCTGGAGTGGAGTATTGCCGCCAAGTATTGGTCGATAGCCATGCTTACGCTGATTAGTTGCGTGGGATTTTATTTGTTGCTGATCAGACCATTTAATGTGATGAGGTTTTTGTTTGGGATGAGGCCGAAGAAAAAAGTTGTTTTAAATGAATCTGGAGAGATTAGAAAGGCAGCTTAAATCGAGCCACCATGAAAAATAAAGTCATCTATACAGCGCTGATTTTAGTCACCACGATAAGTATTGCATTTTTTTCATGCAGCACTAAAACCTATATGGGTCGCTGGATGAAGTGGCGCGCTTCGGATATTCTCGATCACGAGAAATTTCCGAATCATCCGTTTCCCGCATCCGCCCAGCCTTTTTCTTTTATTGAAGCCAGGGATTCACGGCTTCCAGGCTTGCTGATCGAAACCAAAAAAAGCAAAACGCCTTTAGAAAAAGTTCTTGAGTCATCAGAGACAACAGCATTCCTGGTTATTAAAAATGATTCGTTGTTGTATGAAGGATATTTTAGCGGCTATTCACGCGAGTCGATCAACACCTCGTTTTCAGTCGGCAAATCCATCACTTCGTTGCTGTTGGGCAAAGCTATTGATGATGGACTTATCCAATCGGTTAACGATCCGGTAACTGCCTATTTGCCTGAATTGAAAAATCGTGACATACGTTACGAAAAACTCACGCTGCTGCATTTACTGAACATGCGCAGTGGCATTCAGTTTAAAGACCATGATTTGCCGTGGGGCGACAAGCCCAAGGCGTACTACCATCCGTGCTTGCGCGAGCGCATAACGGAATTGCCTGTAAAGTATGAACCGGGCAGTGAGTTTAAATACAATT
The DNA here is from genome assembly GCA_019638255.1 of Cyclobacteriaceae bacterium. Taxonomy (GTDB): domain Bacteria; phylum Bacteroidota; class Bacteroidia; order Cytophagales; family Cyclobacteriaceae; genus UBA2336. The sequence goes on from JAHBUD010000001.1 coordinate 742,328, forward strand.
CCTACAACCCAATAGTTATCGGCATGGTGCTGGAAAAAGCATGTGGGTGTTCTCCGGCTGAATACTTTGAAAAAAGTATCTGGGATAAGTTGGACATGGAATATGGAGGTTCGTGGAGTATGGATAGCGATGAGTCACGCATGATGAAAATGGAGAGCGGACTTAATCTTCGCGCTATTGATTTTGTCAAATTCGGTCGACTGGTATTGAATAAAGGGAAATGGAATAATGAACAGGTTATTCCAGAAAGCTGGATTGGTACCAGTGCTGTTGTTTCACAGGAAAATCATGTACCGGAGTTTGGTGATGAGATTCACTACGAAAAATTTTGGTGGCTGCACAGTAAAGACCATGAATATGCCTATATTATTTCCGGCTGGGGGCATTTGGGGCAGTACTTGTATATTTTTCCTGATGAAGGTGTGATCATTGTGCGCATGGGGAAAGATTTAGGAAATGTAGGGAGTTGGAAAAGCATTTTCCTTCAGGTTGTTGAAGCGGTTAAGTAGTTACTGCCCACTATCTGTTATGAATAAATTCTCTATCTTCATATCCGCTATGAAAAAATTTCAATTTGTTTTGTTTGCCTTGGTTCTCTTCGCGGCATGTACCGAAGCCCCGAAGAAACCCATAGTATGGAAATCCATCGAAAAGGATTTACAGGCACAATTTATTATGGCCCAGGATGGGGATGTCATTGAACTGCCTGAAGGTAACTATATGTTTACCCGCACCCTGAGTATGGATGGCAAATCAAACATTACCATACGCGGTAAGGGCATGGACAAAACCATTTTCTCTTGGAAAAATCAAACGGAAGGAGCGCAAGGGATGCAGATTAGCAATGGAAAAAATATTGTGTTGGAAGATTTTTCTGTGGAAGATGCCAAAGGCGATAACCTGAAGGTGAATGATACGGATGGCATTGTGTTACGCAGAATCCGTTCGGTATGGGCTGATGGTCCGAGAACAGAAAACGGAGCCTATGCCCTTTACCCGGTGCTCTGTAAAAATGTGTTAATGGAAGAATGCATCGCCATGGGCTCATCGGATGCCGGCATTTATGTGGGGCAATCCGATTCCGTCATCATCCGCAATAACAAAGCTTATTGGAACGTGGCAGGCATTGAAAGTGAAAACTCCAAGTGGGTGGAGATTTACGGCAACGAAGCCTACGAAAATACCGGAGGCATTTTGGTGTTCGATTTACCCGGTCTCACTACCTACGGACATACTACGAAAGTTTATAAAAACATTGTACGCAGTAATAACCACACCAACTTTGCGCAAAAGGGCAATGTGGTGGCAAGCATTCCTCCGGGCTCGGGCATGATGATTCTGGCCACCAACACCATCGATATTTACGACAATGAATTTATCAATAATCGTTCGGTGGGTATTGCCATTGTAAGCTACGAATTGGTGGCTGCATTAAATGAGGGTGAGCAAGAGCAGGAGAATGCTATTGGAGGGGTACAATCGGTGGATAACAGGTTTCGTGAAGACTCGCTCTATAATCCGTATCCGTATAATGTCGCCATACGCAATAACAACTTTTCAAACAAACATTGGTTTCCAACACTTGAAAGCGACATTGGAAAGTTGTTGTTGATGAAATCCATGTTTAATCCACCGGATATTGTTTATGACGGTATTGTTGACCCCGATCGTTCAGAGCGCAACATTTGCATCGGAGAGAACAGAAAAATAACTTTTGTTGATCTGGATGCAGGTAATGATTTCAAGAATTTATCAAAAGATGTTTCGCGGTATAGCTGTCAATAGTTTTTGATTATGGTGCGATTGATTATTGCGAGTGTTTTGTCGATCGTCATGTTGGCGTGTCAACCTAAGCAGCAGGAAGTTATTGTTGTAGAGGAAGTTTCACTGGGCATTCAATCGTCAGCGATCGGAAAGGAAAGACTTTCTGATTATGGATTCTTCACGGGTGAGTTGAAAAACCTGGAACCGGTTCACAGTGTGGTTCACTATGAATTGAACGCCCCACTCTTCACCGATTATGCCTTTAAAAAGCGATTCATAAAATTTCCGGAAGGCACAAGCGCTGTTTTTAGTTCGGATGATGTGCTGGATTTTCCGGAAGGCACAGTGTTGATCAAGAATTTTTATTACCCGGCTGATTTCAGAAAACCTGATGAAGACATCCGCATTCTCGAAACACGGCTACTGATTTTGGAAATCGGTACGTGGAAAGCATTGCCGTACATCTGGAATGACGAACAAACCGAAGCGTATCTGGAAATAGGCGGGAAAAATATTGACGTAAAGTGGATGCATGATGATGGTAGCGTGCGAACCGTAAACTATTCCGTGCCCAATATGAATCAATGCAAAGGCTGTCACCTCCGAGGGGATAAAATAATGCCCATCGGTCCAACAGCCAGACAACTCAACGGCTCCATCAAAGGACATGATCATAACCAGCTCGTTCAACTGACGACAAACGGGTGGCTAACCGGCCTTCCTCCCATAGAAAAAATTGCTCGATTAGCATCTTACGACAATACTGAAGAAGCGCTTGATTCACGTGCCCGTGCCTGGCTGGAGGTAAACTGCGCGCACTGCCACCGCCCGGACGGCCCTGCAAAAACCAGTGGCCTTCACTTATTGGCTGATACAAAAAATCCATTTGAGTTAGGCGTAGGCAAGCCACCTGTTGCTGCCGGTCGTGGTTCAGGTGGTTTGAATTACGACATTGTGCCGGGCAAACCCGATCAATCCATTTTGTATTACCGCATCAAATCCGATGACCCCGGTGTGATGATGCCGGAGTTGGGGAAGAAGCTAGTGCACGAAGAGGGGGTGAGATTGATTGAGCAATGGATCAGGGAGATGAAATAGGTGAATATTTTCTAACTTTAGAATCAAAACTTGTTATGCGCACCTCATTTGTCATAGCTACTTTCATATTAGTCCTGCTTGCTTCTTGTTTAGATGAAAGAGATGTTGCAAAGCAATGTGCTGATATTACCAAGCCACTTGAAGAAATTCTGGCGTTGAAGTCAATTGTAAAAAATGGTGTCGTGATTGGAAGGAAACAATGTACAATTTATGCGGGCGCACAAATATTTTCCGGGATGTACAAAGGAGGTAAGGTTTTCTACTTTACAAATCCAGCTTCATCGCTAGCCATTTGCGGATTCATAGCATACAATTGCCAGGGTGAGGAAGTGTTTAACCGAGCCCTTAATGATCAAGAATGGGAGGATTTTATGGGTGAGCTTACAGACATCGAGCAATTGTGGGTTAAAAATCCTTAGAATCCACTTTAAATACTCAACATGAATCTTAGTTCATTCAAAACTAAAGCCCAATCCACTACATCTCCAGGTATTAAAAAATAATTTGTGAGTATCCGCTTTAAGTCCTAAAACGCTCTCCGGTCCGTGTCTTCACAGACCGAAAGTACATAATCTGATGTGGTTCGTGAGGACGCGAGCCATAGATTTTTTTTAGAACACCATGCGGATACTAAAAAAATAATTCTACCTCAGGCAACGAAATGCGGCCATCATGCATTTTAACAATACCAAACCATTCCATGTGAGCGAAGCAGAGCTGGTCAGACAGTGTAAAAAAGGAGATCTTAAAAGCCAGCAGAGGCTATATGATCTTTTTTCAGATCGGTTTTATCGGTTGGCTTTCCGGTATGTGAAAGATCAGGCAGAGGCTGAGGATGTTGTGATGATGGCCTTTGTGAAGATTTTCACCAACCTCCAAAAATTCACCTGGCAGGATGCAGGAAGTTTGGAGGCATGGATGCGCAAGATTCTCATCAACGAAGCATTGATGGCTTTGCGAAAGAAACACAACTTTTATTTAACTGAAACGCTTGATGTTGAGAACCCGGTACACGATTCAGAAATCTTTCAACAGGCAGATGCGGAATACCTGTATGGGTTGATTCTGGAATTGCCGGATGGTTACCGAGCAGTTTTTAACCTGTTTGCCATTGAAGGATATGATCATGCCGAAATAGCCAAACTGTTAAACATCACAGAGAGCACATCGCGATCGCAGTTGTATAAGTCCAGGCAGTTGTTAATAAGAAAAATCAAGCAGGAGGGACTTCATTATGGAACCTGAAACAACACTTACTCAAAAAATCCGAACAGTTGAACAAAAACCTGTTCATTGGAAAAAGGCTGAAGTCTGGTTTGCAATCCATGAGCAAATTTCAACCACCCAAAAAAGCTACAGATTTTATTACTATGCAGCCGCTGTAATCTTTTTTATGTTCTTTAATGTATACAAGTTAACGATTGGTAATGAATTGATTCAGGATAATAGCCAACTTTTTCCAACTTTGAATCGTGTAGAAAATCAAAATGAAGCACCTGAAACGCGCGTGATAGACTACAATAATATAACATATACGCAACCTGATCCTATCAAACATGAGCATCAAATTCCTGTAGCAGTAATGGTGAAAAATGAAACCGTGGACTTTGACCATGAAATTGACGAAACTAGTATTCAACCTACACTGGATGATCCGATTGCAAATACGGTTGAAACCGTTACTCTAAATCAAGGAGTTCAACCAATCATTGGTGTAATTCTGGTTCCTGTCAATAATACAGTCTCTGTAAAACCAAAACGAAAGAAACTATTACACAAACTTGAATCTATTGAAAATGAATTTGACGGTAGCCCTCAAAATACTATTGTCATCGCTCGAATAAAATAACCTATCCATTCTAAAAAACACACTATGAAGCTGTCAGTAAAACGCATCACACTATTACTATGCCTTTGTTCACTTGGCGTAATGGCTCAACCCAAGCCTCTGCCTGATTCTATACGGGTTGAACTTCCCGATCAACAATCCATCATTACGTTTGAGTTGCGCCAATATTCGGTAAACAAATCGCTGATTAAAGAATTCCCCTCACAGCTAAATGATTTACTTAAGCATGTTGTAAGCAGCATACCAGAAGCTGAGCGGGATAGACCCAAACGTATCTCATTTGTTTATGCAACAGATGACGATGATGTTGAACGTTATACGTTAAGCATCACCGATGTAACAACGCCTGAAACGAAAGCCATCATTAGTCAGAATGTGATGGTTGAATTGTTGCCACCGGGTTGGGAGATCAACATTAAAATGAAAGAAGCGGAGATTCATGTGTATGCACCCAGACTGGCACAGTTAAAGGAGCTTACGCAGATAAATCTTGAGCCGGTAGTTCAGCAACTCGATGCAAATCCTGAAATGCATCGGCAGAAGCGGTTTGGAGATATCTCACGAGTTGTCATGAGTAATAATAGTGTGCTCATCGACAAGGTCTCGCATCGTTCGCCAAATGATATGCTTGGGTTGCATGCCGGGGCAGGTGTTGGATTATTGCAGGATAAATTTTATCCGGAGTTTAGTTTCATGACCGGGTTTTACCTGGCCAACCGGTACAGGGAAAATTTTCAACGCATTTCTGCGCATTATGAACTTAAGCTGTTTACCGGCAAATCGCCCGAAGGAGAATATCTTTCATGGCCGGCAAGCTTTGTGTCGGTTTCGTATGCGTTGAATTTCAGAAAGGACCGGCCCAGGTGGACAGGCGTTGGTGCCGGATTGCTGGTGAACAACCGTTCCGATATGTTTACAGGTAAAACGCTGAAGTTGTTTATTGAATCGGATATAGGAAGTCCAAAACTCAATATTATACCTGAATTGTTCCTCACAAACGACTTTAAGCAGACGTTGTTCGGGCTTAAACTGAATTATAAATTTTGATCGCCAGTATTCGCCAACCCAAAGCCTTCAATTCCGTTAGCACCAAATGTGAATCACATTCCTGTAGTTGCTTCCTATTCGCAATGGGTCAAGGCAACCTTTGTCGGTTGGTTTCTGGGGATTGTCTTCATCCTGTTGCTTTCAGGAGTATTTGATGGTATCGGGCTAGAGGGTTTTCAATTTTACATCGGGCTGGGTGCAGGTGGTGGTGTTGGGTTGGTGCAGGCGTGGGTTCTGCGCATCAATGGCAAACTAAATGGCGCATGGTTGCTGACCTCGGTTGGCGGAATGGGGATTCCCTTTGCGCTGGTTGATGTGCTTACACATTTAGGAAATTTCTCTCTGGGATCGTATTACATTCCCGGTTGTATTTCATTGGGTAGTCTCCTCATCAGTTTTTGGCAGTATACGTATCTCAAAAAATTCTCAACGCATGGGTGGCACTGGCTCTGGGTCAGTTCATTGGGTTGGATTTGTGCGGCCATTACCGTTTTTAGTATCGACTATACTCACCTGATTTCGAAAAATAACCTGGTGCTCTTCGGTTTAAACCTGACACTCATTTTTGCAGGCGGTTTGGTTCTGGGTTTGGTTACGGGTAAATTTCTGATGCGTATAGTACCAAAACCGGGAGAATAGTGAGTTGTCGCGTATAACCCTTCATTTGTCGGTTTTGTACTTCTTTTCATTGTAATGAACACCGTAGGTTTGTATTAACAAATCAGATCGTAAACTCCCCAAATTATGACAACAGCAGAAAAAACCATGATCACTGTTAAGGCAACAATCCATGCTTCGGTTGAAAAAGTATGGGCGCTTTGGACTGCCCCCAAACACATTGTGAAATGGAACAATGCATCAGACGACTGGCACACTCCGCGTGCAACAAACGATTTACGTCAAGACGGAAAATTCATGTCGCGCATGGAAGCCCGCGATGGAAGCATGGGCTTCGACTTTGAAGGTACTTATTATGAAGTAAAAAAGCATGAGCAAATTTCCTATACCATTTCGGATGGCCGCAAGGTCAGCATAGTGTTTGAGCGGAATGATAAAGCAACACAGATAGCGGAAACATTTGAGGCAGAGCAGATGAATCCGACTGACATGCAGCGTGATGGTTGGCAAGCCATTCTCAATAACTTTAAAAAGTATGTTGAAGAATCGCCCAATATGGAGAAGACAAAATTTGAAATCAGCATCCATGCGTCTGCTGAAAAAGTTTACAGCACTACTATTGGAGAAGGCACCTATGCTGCCTGGACAGCCGAGTTTAATCCAACGTCAAGGTTTGAAGGATCATGGGAGAAGGGATCAAAAATTCTCTTCCTCGGTACCGATCAGGAAGGTAAGATTGGCGGTATGGTGGCACGTATTAAGGAAAATATCCCGAATAAATTCATATCTATTGAACACTATGGTGTAATAGGTAATGGTAAGGAGATTACTAGCGGCCCTGAGGTTGAAGGATGGGCCGGAGCACTTGAGAATTACAGTTTTACACAGCGTAGAAATACTACGGTAATGACAGTTGAAGTTGATACGAATTATGAATATATGGACTACTTCAGCGATACCTGGCCAAAGGCATTGAATAAACTCAAGTCAATTTGCGAGGCTTAGGTCAAATATGAGATGAAACACAATTTTAAACCTGCAAATTCAAAACAACTTTCGTGAACGAAAATCCACCTGCTTTACAATCTGAATCCCGACTTTCCATCTGGAAGGAACTGGGCAACGCCATTCGCGGCACCGAAGCTGATTACACCCAGATCGGCCTCAGGCGCGCTATTTTTTTGTTAGCTGTGCCTATGATTCTGGAGTTGGTGATGGAATCAACCTTTGCCGTTGTCGACATATACTTTGTTGGCAGGTTGGGCGCATCGGCAGTGGCCACGGTTGGCCTTACTGAAACGTATTTGTTTTTGTTGTACTCCATTGCCATGGGATTGGCAACAGCCGTTACGGCCATTATCGCGCGAAGGGTAGGTGAAAAAAATCTTGATGATGCTGGTCTTTCTGCGATTCAATCAATCTTTCTTGGCTTACTCGCCTCTGTACCGTTTGCCATTGCCGGCATTTTCTTCGCGAAAGAATTACTACAGTTGATGGGTGCAGATGCATGGGCGATCAACGAGGGCTATCGATACACACAATGGATGCTGGGCAGCAATGCAGTAATCATGTTGCTGTTTGTAATTAACGCGATTTATCGCGGTGCAGGTGATGCCGCCATTGCCATGCGCATTCTTATCATTTCCAACAGCATCAACATCGTACTTGATCCGCTGTTTATTTTTGGATGGGAATTTATTCCGGCCATGGGTATTGAGGGTGCAGCCATTGCCACCACGGTTGGTCGCGGTATAGGCGTGCTTGTTCAACTTTGGTTGCTATTCAAAGGAGGTAAACACATTCAGGCTAGCCTCACCCAGTTTTATTGGGATGCGAAAACCATTCTGCACATTTTCAAAACATCGTTGGGGGGCATTGGCCAAATGATTGTAGCCATGACCTCCTGGATTTTTCTGATGCGCATTTTATCGAATGTAGGAAGTGAAGCTGTGGCAGGTGCAACCATTGCCATTCGTATTATGATGTTCACCATGATGCCAGCCTGGGGCTTATCCAACGCAGCGGCAACATTGGTTGGCCAAAACCTGGGCGCGGGCAATCCTGATCGTGCGGAGTCGAGTGTGTGGAAGATCGGATCGTACAATATGATTTTTCTGATTGGGGTGTCGGTGATTTATTTTGTGTTCAATGAAGAGTTGATGAATATTTTTACTGACGATGCCATCGTTATTGCGATGGGTGCAGAATGGATACAAATTCTCTCGTACTCATTTTTTGTTTACGGTTGGTGGATGGTGGCCACCCAGGCATTCAACGGATCGGGTGACACGCAAACGCCTACAAAAATTAATCTCGTTTTTTTCTGGATGATTCAGATACCATTATGTTGGTACCTGGCTATCAAACTGAACTGGCAACAATCCGGTGTGTTTTGGGGCGTGTTTATTTCCGAAACATCGGTTGGGTTGTTTACGCTGTGGCTTTTTACACGGGGTGGTTGGAAGAAGACGAAAGTTTAAGAGTTGATTTTTCTTCTGATCACAAAGAATCTCTCCTGACTTTTTTATATTCGAGAACGCAAATGATCGGTCATGCTAAAAAACTATTTCAAAATCATTGTCAGAAGTTTTTCGAAAAACCGGGGATTCAATTTTCTTAACCTGAGTGGTTTAGCCATTGGCTTTACGGCCTGTATGCTAATTGTAATCTACGTGGTTTATGAAACAAGCTTTGACAATTTTCATACGCAGGCCGATCGGATTTATCGCCTGACTGTTCATTATACTTCCGATACTGGCTATGATACGCACTTTGCCCGTGTGGATGCCGATTGGACTAAATCGATTCCTGATGAAATTCCTGAAGTAGAGAAGTTGGTTCGCTTTCAAAATCATGAACCAAAGTTTATACGAATTGATAATGAAAAATTCACTCCGCAACATGCCTATTCAACCGATCCGTATGTATTTGATGTTTTTGATTTCAACTTGTTGAAAGGCGATCCCAAAACCGCGCTTGCTCAACCTTACTCCGTGGTCTTAACACAATCCATGGCCAAAAAATATTTCGGAGATGAGGATGCCTTTGGCCGCGAACTGATCATAACACGTTATTGGAATACAGATGAAGAGGTGTATAAGATAACCGGTATTATGGAAGACCTTCCAGGTCATACGCATCTTCCGGTTGATATGCTCTTTTCTTTTCGCAATGAGGAGGATCGGGGATGGTGGGCATATACCTACTTACTGCTGAAGGAAAATACGACTGTTGCTGGATTGAAAGAAAAAATTGAAGACCTGATGGTGAAAAACCAAGGTGAGCAAAGCAGAGCCGGAACGGAATACGTGTTATGGCCGCTGAAGGATATTCATCTGCGCTCCAACCTGGCACGCGAAGTAATACCAAATGGAAACGTGGCAAACGTTAAAATTTTTACAGGCGTTGGTGTTTTCATTTTGCTATTGGCCATGATCAACTTCATTAACCTGAACAGCGTGATTGCCATTGGCCGTGCGAAAGAAATTGGTATCCGTAAAGTAATGGGCTCCGGACTTCGTCAATTGATTTTCTATTCGCTTACTGAATCTACAGTCCTTTGCGCTATTGCAGCCGTACTCGCAGCCGGACTTACCTATTTGGTTTTTCCTTATTTTCATCAGGCGTTGAATGTTTTAAATCTGCTGAGCTGGGAGGTTATGTTGATCGGCTTGGGCAGTGTTACCCTCATAACAGGAATTATTTCAGGTTTTTATCCGGCTTTTGTCCTATCCGCAGTAAAGCCGGTGAATGTAATGAAGAACACCAAAGCTATAACGATGAGTGGAAATTCGTTCGGCATAACTTTTAGAAAGGCTTTGGTCACAGCACAATTTGCCATCTGTATTCTATTGGTTGGCAGCGCTATTATTGGCCGACAACAGTTCCTTTACCTGAAAGAAAAAAACCTGGGAATGAAAAAGGAACAGGTTTTGGCGTTGACTGCAGTGCCCGATACGGTAAAAGATAAATTCAAAACATTTAAAGATGAGCTTACCGGTAAATCAGGCATTGAAGGAGTAACCGCTTGTCTTGAAGTTCCATCTCGTGAAATCCGCGATGGTGGTAATGTTTGGTATGAAGGCATGACAGGGCCCGTGATTGAAGCGCCAATAATGGACATCCAGGTAATTGATCATGACTTTATTGATGTGATGGGATTGGAGTTGTTGGCAGGAGAGTCGCTGTCAAAAACCTTAACCTATGATCCGTTGCCTGAGTTTACCGGTACTGAATCCATTCAAAATTACCTCATCAGCAAAAAGCGCGCATACATTATAAATGAGACTGCCATGCATAAATTGGGTTGGACCGATCCGCATGAGGTTATTGGGAAGCAGATTAGCTGGACGCAAGGAACCTACAGCCTGGACAAAGGCCCCGTTGTTGGTGTGGTAAAAGATTTTCATCAGGAAACACTGAAGAATGCGGTCGATCCGGTGGTTATGGTATTTGAGCCTTTATGGTTGCGCACGTTTTTAGTGAAACTTTCGTCAAATCAAATCAGTGAGCATGTAGCCGAAGTTGAGAAAACCTGGAATGCGTTATTTCCCCAGTATCCTTTTGAATATGTGTTTTTAGATGAACTCTTCGACAAACTTTACAAACAGGAACGAACCCAGCTCAATGTTTTGTTTACGTTCAGTGGTCTGACAATCATTATAGCATTTTTAGGATTATTTGGTTTGGTGGCCTATTCATTAAAAACCCGCACCAAAGAAATTGCTGTTCGCAGGGTGTTTGGCGCAAGTCAGATGCGTATTATAAAATTGTTTAGCAAGGAGTATGTGGCGGTAATGCTGATCGCAACACTAATTGCTGTTCCGTTAAGCTATACGTTCGTATCTTCCTGGCTAAGCGATTATGCGTATCGTGTTAATATTTTCTGGGGGTATTATGGCGTAACGCTTTTGTTGATTATTGCACTTTTAGGCGTTACGATTCTATTCCATACCCTTAGAACTACTTCCGTAAACCCCACCATCAGTTTGCGTGAGGATTAGTTCCCCACTTGTGTATAGATTATTCCAGTTCGCGAATTTCAAAATCTTTTCCCTGACCGAATTTGATCAGGTCTTTTAGCAGGTAGCGTTCTAAGGTGTGAATGTTCTTCACCTTAAAGTCGCCATTGCCTAAAATGTGTTCCACAACAAACTCATTGACCTCACCGTAGTTGATGAGTTTGTATTTTTTGCCCACACGTAAGACATCGAATGATAAGCCTTTCATTACAACTCCTCTTCGCGTTCCAGCATTAAAATAGAGGATTGTGGAACGATGTAGTATTTCTCATTTTCATAGATCACCTCAATGGCACCTTTTTGCAGAAAGATAGCCAGGTCACCTTCCTGCGCCTGCAGGGGGAGGTACTTTACTTGCTCCTCTTTTCCCTTCCACAGATCATCTTCATCTGCCGGCAGCGGCAATGGATAACCGGGGCCTACTTTGGTGATGTAACCGCTTTGAATTTTTTCTTTTTCCTGAACGCCCGGTGGCAGGTAGAGTCCACTATCGGTTTTATCATTTTGTTTGGCGGGTTTAATCAGTACCCGATCGCCCACCACAATCAGTTTCTTCAATTTGTTATCGGCTGTAAGTTTCATACTGCAAAACTAACACCTCATTACTATGGTTGGTTACAGACTTTATAGTTTTAAAGCCACGAATTTATACAGGTAACCTTCAACACAGCCCGCAGGACTCAGCCTGGATAGCTAAATATGCTAAAGCGCAATCGTTTTCAACATAAACTTGATCATCATAGGTGTTGTCTGCATCAATCACATTAGTATATTTAAGCAATGTCTTTTACCTCGTTGCTTGCAGAATACACCACCCGGCCTAACGTTTGGGATGAAATGTGTGCGCAAGGGGAAATCAGGGATCACTACAGGGTATTTTTTGAATCCTTAAGCCAGGTATCGCCAGCCGAACTTGTGCGAAAGGATGAACTGGCGAAAAAACTCTTTATGAGCCAAGGTGTTACTTTTACCGTTTATAGCGATGGTGAGGGTATTGAGAAAATCTTTCCTTTCGATATCATACCCCGTATCATCACTGCGGCAGAGTGGCGCCACATTGAGGCAGGGATTAAACAACGCATCAAGGCACTTAATATTTTTCTTAAGGACATTTATCACGATCAGTTCATTATTAAAGATGGAGTGATCCCCGCGGCACTCATCCATTCCTGCTCTAATTTTTTGCGTGAGATGGTTAACGTGCAGGTGCCATTTGATATCTACACACACATATCGGGTATCGACCTTATCCGCGACAGCGATGGATCTTTTTATGTGCTGGAAGATAATCTTCGCACGCCCTCGGGAGTATCGTACATGCTGGAGAACCGTTCGATGACCTACCGTGTATTTCCTGGCCTGGTGCCGAGCAACCACGTACAGTCGGTTAAAGATTACCCCGATTTGTTGCTGAAAAATTTGCTTGCCATAAGCAACCGACAGAACAGTCAGCCTACGGTGGTGTTGCTTACTCCCGGCATTTACAATTCTGCCTATTACGAACATACAACTTTGGCGCGCCTGATGGGCGTTGAGTTGGTGGAAGGCCGTGACCTTGTGGTAGACAATGCCAAAGTGTATATGAAAACCACAGCGGGGCTAAAGCAGGTTGATGTAATTTACCGGAGAGTAGACGATGAATTTATCGATCCGTTGATTTTTAATCCGATGAGTATCCTGGGTGTTTCCGGACTATACTATGCTTACCGACAGGGAAATGTGGCTATTGTGAACGCACCCGGTAATGGTGTGGCTGATGATAAAGCGGTTTATCCGTTTGTACCGGATATGATTAAGTATTACCTCAACGAAGAACCGATATTAAAAACTGTGCCCACGTATGCCATGGAAAATCCTGAACACCTGAAGCACGTGTTTGAGAATATCCATAAAATGGTAATCAAGAAAACCAACGAGAGCGGTGGTTACGGAATGCTAATGGGCTCTTCAGCAACCGACCAACAGATAGCGGCATATCGTGAGGAGGTTGAAAAACATCCCCGACATTTTATTGCACAGCCTATTATCAGTTTGTCTTCGGTGCCGTGCTTTATCAACAACAGCATTCAACCTCGTCATGTTGATTTGAGACCGTTTGCGTTGTATGGTCCGCAAGGAATTGAAATAGTGCCAGGTGGCCTTACCCGTGTTGCCTTGCGAGAAGGTTCATTGGTAGTTAATTCTTCCCAAGGGGGCGGTAGTAAGGATACCTGGATATTAAGTTAAGCGATTATGTTAAGCCGAGTTGCCGATGCTGTTTTCTGGATGGCCCGTTATATGGAGCGTACCGACAACATTTTGCGCGCACTCCGCACCAACTATATTGCTTCGCAAGATGAAATTCAACATTTCAATTGGAAGCTATGGGTTGATGGACTGGGCGCTAACACGAAGCCCTCTGCACAGCAGTACACGTATCGCGAGGCATTGTATGAACTGATGTTGAATAGGGAAAACGACACATCGGTTCTTACCTATATCAGTCGTGCCCGTGAAAATGCCCGGTCTGTACAGGACTATGTAACGAAGGAAGTCTGGCAATGTATGAATGACTACTACCACTTGATTCGCGATAAACGTACCGAACAACTGATTATGCATGGCGATCCGGTTACCGCGTTTGATGACCTGTTACGTGAAAGTACATTATTCTACGGCACGGTGGACATTACCATGAACCGGGGTGAAGGGTATACATTTTTAAATCTGGGTAAATACACAGAGCGATTATTGCGGGCTCTTGATATTCTGGAGTTGAAGATCAAAGAAATGGAAAACCATGAGAGCGAAGCCGTGCAATGGAAGTTCCTGTTGTATGCTTTATCGGGTTATGAATTTCACACCAAATTTTACCGGAATGCCCTGTCTACTGAAAATGTTATTCATCAGATTTTCATGAACCTTCAATTTCCGCATTCGGTGTTGTATTGTTTGCTGCAGGTTGAGCGGTATTTCAAAAGGTTGGATGTAATTTCATTGCCGGAAAATTATAAGGAGATGGAATTTTTGCTGGGCAGGGCCATCAGCAATTTACGCTACGGATCACCCGAAAAATCCACTACGTCAACCATTAAACCATTTATCGATAATACGCGAACGGAGATCAAGGCCCTGAGTCAGAAGCTGGCTATTTTATATTTCGGATATTCATAACTGAACGTATGCCGTTATTTCACATTCGTCACAGAACGCATTACATCTATTCAAGCCTCGTGATTGACTCGGCCAATCAAGTGAAGTTATATCCGATAAATGATGAGTGCCAAAAAGTAAGCGAGCACCGGTTGGTGGTATCGGCCAATCCAATCGTGCACACAATCTCCGATTACTTTGGCAATCGTACTGGATTTTTTACAGTTTTATTTCCTCATAAAGAATTATCAATCGACAGCTTGTTGGAAGTTGAGATGTTTGCTAAACCTCAACCGGTAAAAACTCTTGATCCTTCCGAGGTTTGGAAGCAGATTCTTGGTGAAGCCGTACAACTTCGCTATCATGATTTTTTGAAAGCTGAAGAGGCGGAAAGTAAACAGGAAATTCAGCAAGCCATTCATGAAATACTTGGCAAGGTGCAGCATCCGCTCGATACGATTATTGATCTATCGGATTACATCTATGACAACTTCACCTATACGAAAGGTGTAACCAGCATTGAAACAAGTGTAGATGAAATTTGGAAGTTGCGTGCGGGAGTATGCCAGGATTTTGCTCACCTGTTGCTCTACATGCTTCGGTTAATGGGTGTTCCGGCCCGCTACATCAGCGGTTACATTTGTCCGGGCCACAATGCATGGCGCGGTGAAGGGGCAACACATGCATGGGCTGAAGTTTGGTTACCCGATACTGGATGGGTGGGCATTGATCCCACAAATAAATGTATTGCAGCCGAACGGCATGTGCGGCTGGCATCAGGAAGGAACTTCAGTGATTGCACACCTGTAAAAGGAACGTATAAAGGAGCGACCGAACATAAGCTGGAAGTTACCGTTCAGTTTGGTGCTGAGGCGTTTTCCGAAAAACATCTTGACGATCCATTACCCACATTTGTTAGCGGTACCATTCAGGGCGGGGCGCCCCGAAATTCCTACATGGCCTATCTTCAAATGCAGCAACAGCAGTAAAGTATTTTGATGCCGTAAGAACACGTTTAAAAGCAGAGTTTGCTGATAAACGAGCAATTTCATACTTTTCGATTGTGAAAAAGCTATTTGCCATACTCATGCTGCTGGTGTTCATGCTCAACGTGCTGGGATATTATGGCGTTTTAATGGGTTTGAAGCTAAAGCACATTAAAACATTGTTGGCTCAGTTTGATGATGATGATTATGATCGTGACCATGAAGTGGTCATTAAAGTGCCCATTACTATACCTTATGCCACTGATTCGGAAGATTTTACACGTGTTGATGGCGAGTTTGAACACAATGGAGAATTTTACCGGATCGTAAAGCAAAAATTACAAAGCGATACTTTGCATATTGTTTGTGTCAAGGATTTAACCACCAAGGCATTGAAGCAAACCTTAGCGGATTACGTGAAATCTTTTTCCGACACACCTTTCAATGAGAAGAATCAAGCCAAGGGTTTACAAAACCTCATTAAGGATTTTATGGCTGCCTCTACCACGTTGCAATCAATCAACATGGGATGGAACTATGATTTGCTTCAAGGCAGCGCCACCAATGCTTTTGAATCTATAAGCATTCCGCTAATCAATCCGCCTCCTCAAGCCTGATTTTACTTTAGTCCGATCCGGATAGGCATCCTGATACTTTCAGGATTGTTGTGTGCATTGATGTTCGACTTGTTTGAATATAATTTGTTCATGAAGTCTGTCATCAGGCAATCTAATTGACATTAAATAAAATCTAGTACCCCAATGAAGAAGATTATACTGCTTGGCGTAGGCCTTGTTTGTGCCGGCACCATGTATGGCCAGACATTCGCTGATGCCATTATGATGAAAAAGAAAGAGATATGCTTTGCCTTTATGTTTGATCAGGGCAAATGGGATCAATACTGGGAAGGAACTACGCTCATATCAAATGAAAATATTGGAACCTTTACCCGCAATACCTATGCGCCCATGATAGCCTATGGTATTACTGACAAATTAAATGTGCTGCTTGTTACCCCATATGTAGAGACGATGTCAACCGGTGGCCAGTTGGCCGGTATGCAGGGATTTCAGGATGTGAACATTGGCTTGAAGTATGAAGCCTTTAAAAAGGACTTCGGTAAACATCGTGTGTCTGCACTCGCCACAGTTCAGTTTGCTACACCGATGACAAACTACCTATCGGATTATTTGCCCTACAGTCTTGGCTTAGGAACACAGCAATTTGCCGGTCGTGTAATCAGCCAGTATGAGTTTAACAAGATGATTTATGTGCGAGCTTCAGCGGCTTATATATGGCGCGGACAAACTGAAGCCGAGCGAAACTATTATTACAATAATGGAAGTTACTACACCACCTACATGGATGTGCCCAGTGCAGTAAACTACGAGCTCATTGTGGGAGGCTGGGCATTGAACCATAACCTTCGCCTTGAAGCTACATACACCATGTTGAATAATGTAAGCGGTGATGATATCAGAAGATGGAACATGCCGCAACCCACCAACAGGATGGAGATAACACAGGCAGGCTTTTTCGCACAGTACTACCTGAAAGCCCTTGAACCGCTGAAGGGCTTTAGCATTATGGCTACTTTCAACCAGGCATTGGAGGGCCGAAACATGGGCAAATCCACAAACATCAGTGGAGGCGTTACCTATCAGTTTACATTTTGATTTTACTATTATGAAAAAAATATTTACCATCAGTCTGAGTGTTGTATTGCTTATTGCAGCAGTAACAGGTTGTGAAAATGACCTGCCCACGTTTTTTAAATTTACCGCATACGAATTTTCAAATTTGGATGTTGATGGCGGCAGTTGGCAACCCATTTTGTTTTCAAGTGCTACCGATATAGTCGTTGATGCACCGGCAGCAGTTAGCTCACCAGAATACCAGGCTGAGTTGGCAACCTTAAAATCAGCAACGCAGAATTTATCCGGAAGCCAGGCCGATGCGGTGGAGTACTGGACCAACAATCCGTTGATTCGTTGGAACGAGATTGCCCTGGAACTTGCTGCCAAGTACAACCTGATTCCGCCTCCAAACCCGGATGGTACGTACACGTTACCTTCACCGGCTAACCCACAAGGACCGCCTCCGTTTCCATTTGCCCATCCACCGTATACGTGCCGCATGCTTGCGTACTTAAGTGTAGCACAGTTTGATGGATTAATTGCTGCATGGCATTATAAGTATGAATACAATAGACCCGCACCTTATGTAACGGATAGCAGCATACCGTATGCGTACAAAAAGAATACGCTTCCATCTTACCCGAGTGATGGTGCAGTAATAGCAGTGGTGTCGCGCGATATTCTTAAGGCCATGTTTCCATTAGAGCATGAATACCTCAATGCAAAAGCAGAAGAACACCTGAATAGCTTGGCGTGGTCGGGTTCAAACACCAGCAGCGACATTGAAGCAGGTGTGGCCATTGGTACGGCTATTAAAACAACTGCATTAGCGCGTGCTTCAACCGACAAGATGAGTGCCGCACAAACACCAAAGCCGGTATCCGATGCGATCAAGCAAGAGGCGTTTGATCGCTTCGGTTGGTCATGGGATAACATGGAGGTTCCCCAACGACCGGTAGGCCTTACTCCTTTGTTTGGCCAGGTTACCATGTGGAGTGTTCCGGATGTTGAAGATGTTCGACCAGGCCCACCTCCGGCTCCAGGTTCGGCTGAGTTTCAGGTGGCAGCCAATGAACTGAAGGATCTCGCTAAAAATCTTACCGAAAAGCAACGCAAGATTGCCAACTGGTGGTCGGATGGTTTGGGAACCTACACACCACCCGGGCACTGGAACAGACGCACCAAAGAATACATCATTAAGTATGAGATGAATCCGCTTCGTTCGGCCCGCACGTTTGCTTATTTGAATATGGCTGTAATGGATGCCGGCATTGCCTGTTGGGATGCCAAATACTACTATCATTATCCGCGACCGATACAAACCATACCGGGCTTTAAAACAATTTTGGGTACACCTAATTTTCCAGCGTATACATCGGGGCACAGTTCATTTTCGGGTGCAGCGGCAGATGTATTGGCGTACATTTTTCCAGCTGAGGCAAATGCCGTTCGTGCGTGGGCTGATGAAGCCGGAGAATCACGGATTTATGGTGGCATTCACTACCGGTTTGATGCAGAAGTTGGGTTAGCGCAAGGAAGAGCGGTAGCTGCTTATACGATTGAGCGTGCACAACAAGATGGAGCAGATGATTAGTAACGCTGACTAAACAGTATCCATCTTATGATGGTCAATAGTCCATGGTCGATAGATGACCATGGACTATTGATTATGCGCTATCGACTATTTACCAGAATTATTTCCGCCCCGTAACCACTAATACTGGCCATGCCGGCTAATTCGCCTTGGGCAGACTTGCAAAGAACAGATGAAAGTGGTTAGTTTTAACTATGCCAATTTTCATGGATCGCCATTTTGTACCGCAGGCCAATGCGAAAGCTGTAGCAGAGGCTCATCGGGAGGATCTGGCCATCCAGGGGCTTTATGCGTGTAAGTGCATGACGTATTGGATTGATGAAGACCGCGGCAATGTTTTTTGTTTGATTGAAGCGCCAGACAAGAACGCTGTTATAAAGATGCATCAACAGGCCCACGGGCTGGTGCCCCATGAAATTATTGAAGTGAGCACGGACTTGGTTAACGCTTTTCTCGGTAGAATTCACGATCCTGAAAGTGCACATGAAAATACTGAAGATGATTTAAAAGTATTCAGCGATCCGGCTTTTCGCGCGATACTGATACTTGAAGTGTTGGATTATATTTTACTTCAACACAAAACCGGGAAGGAGGTTGCGGTTGAAAAATTCAGACACTTTAACCAGATCGTTCATCAGCAGATTCGCAGCCATCAGGGTCTAAATATTGAGTTGGGTGGCGTAAGCATTGCCGGTTCATTTGCTTCCATTAAGCAGGCAATAGCATGTGCCCATAACATTCAACAAGCACTGACAGGATTGGCTGATGAACTTGAATTACGCATGGGCATGCATGCGGGCTTTCCGGTTAAAGACCATACCGAATTATTCGGCAATACCATAAAGCTAAGCAAATACTTATGCCGAACGGGTGCGAGAAACCAGATTTCCTTTTCGTCAACCATTCACGATTTTTATAAACGGGAGCATTTGCAGGAAACTTCTGTACGGTGGTTAACGGCAAGTGAAGAGCTTACACTGATCAAGTTGATGGAGGTGTTGGAAAGCTCATGGCAGAACAGTGAGTTCGACACAGCTGAATTCGGCCGGCTGATGGGCATGAGTAAATCAACGTTGTACCGGGCTTGTCGTGAGTTGACGAGGCTGTCGCCTAATGCATTGCTTCATGAGTTTCGCCTTAACCAATCGTTGGCGTTGTTGCGTTCACAGGGCAGAAATGTAGCACAGACTACATTTGAAACGGGTTTCAGTAGCCCGTCATACTTTTCAAAATGTTTTCAAAAGCGCTTTGGTTTACTACCTATGGCCTATTTGAAAGCCACCCAGGAAGCCTGAATCAATTTTGCCATTCTCTGGTCGTTTTGTTTTATCGGTTCAACATCATCGGTCATACATTTGATTAAACAAATCAAAACCCCAAATACCTATGAAAACTCTTCAAACCGTAAAAGCCATGTTTGTTGTGGCGATGATGTTTCTATTTGTTGTGCCCGCGATGGCACAAAAGAAAGAGAAGGAAAAAGAAAAAAGCGCAGCGTCAGCTGCCATGAAAACTTACGTGATTGAGCGCGAAATACCCGAAGCCGGCAAGTTAACGGCCGATGAGCTAAAAGGCATTTCTCAAACTTCTTGCAACGTATTGAATGAGATGGGCCCATCCATTGAATGGTTGCACAGCTACGTAACTGAAAACAAGGTGTACTGCGTGTATCGCACCACCGACAAAGAGTTGCTGAAAAAACATGCTGAAAAAGGTGGCTTCCCGATTAACTCCATCAGTGAGCTTTCCGCACAAATCAGTCCGGCAACAGCTAAGCAGTAACGCAATATCATGTAACGAAACCTGGTACCGGTGTTTGAGCCGGTCCAGGTTATTACTGTTTCAGGGTTGCATGTTATATTTCAACGGGAGGTAAATTCGGAAATATCGCGTTGTCCAAATCATGGAAGCAACGGTAAAAACAATTAAGAGCACATTGACATAACTTAATAAGGGGCTATTGCCAAAATAGAGCAATAAGGCGCACGAAGAGATCAATCGGATAATTTCTGAAGAGAATAACCACTCCTTGGATTCCATTATCCCGCTCCAATTTACAATCATATGCCAAAGCATCAGACTTCCAATCCACCGTTCAGTAGTTCCCCAGGGTGATTGGGGATCAATAATAAGCAACATGAGCACGATACCTGATATAACATGTGCAATCAAGTACGGTTTGGCTCCATAAAACATTTTGGTTTGAAAGCGAATTTGATTGTGCTGTGTTACTTCTTTCAGTTCTGGTTTTGGCGGTAGACCGCGAGGCCTCCAGCCCAAAGGCATAAACCAAAGTTTAAACTTATCGATCCAGTACGGTGCAGCAACAGCATCCTTCCATAATAGAATATAGTAATGAAAGTTTATGGTAATGGGGTTCCACGAAAGAGGAGGGCTGTACATACCATAAATTACTTTTTCTTCCTCTTCTGCATACGTGCTGAAAAGCCGATCCCAGATAATTAAAAATTCACCAAAGTTTTTATCCAGGTATGCGAAGTTAATTCCATGATGAACGCGGTGATGCGAAGGTGTTGTGAATATAAACTCAATCCATCGCCATAATTTGGGTATTAGCTCGGTGTGATGCAAAAATGAAATGAATAAATGAAGTCCTGTCATGGCATAAATGTCGATTGGTTTAAAGCCAATAATGGTTAGCGGCCAGAAGAATAAGAATGAGCACAAGCGTTGGGTAACACTGGCCCGAAGGGCTACAAAAAAGTTCATCTCTTCTGCAGAGTGATGGGGAGAATGGGCAGCCCACATGATATTGATATGGTGCCCCCAACGATGAACCCAATAGAAAATGAAATCGATTCCTAACAGAAGCAAGATGAATGTTACAATATTCATCTCAATAGTATCGATTAACCGATAGTTGTTCCACAGGTAACCGTATACAACATATACTCCTGAGGCAACCAACACATTCATGGTTTGATTACCCAACGCAGTACCAAAATTTGCAACGGCTTCCTGAAAGGAGATGTAGTTCTTTTTATAGTACCAACAGGCCACAATTTCCAACACAATAAAGCCCAGGGCAATTGGCGTTAACAAGGCATAGATGTTTGTTTCCATAGCGATATATTTTTATCCAAAAGTATTTGCGGAGCTATAGACTGAATTTTCATTCTTTGCATGGGCCACAATTCTTTTTTTGAACTTTTTGAATCAGTATGGTGCAGGTTCCCTTGGCTTACGGCTTTTTGCAAATGAGCCATTTTTAGAGTATTATTATTTACAATTAGCATCAATGGAAGCAGAGACCGAGCCCCACAACGTTCAGGCGCTGTTCATAGAGCAACTGCGAACCATTATGCCTTCAACGGTATCCCTTGCCGATGAATTGGCCGAAACCCTAAACATCAGCCGGGACAGTGCTTATCGCAGGATAAGGGGAGAAACCCCACTATCATTGGATGAGGTTAACCGGATTTTTAAGCATTACCCAATTTCAATTGACTCCATTATATCACCAAAATCTAACTCGGTACTCATCCATCATCAGGCAGTGGATTTTAATCACTCGTTAAAAGAGTGGTTAAGCTCATTGATACAGAAGTTGGTGCTGGTAAAGTCGTCAACCAATCCTGAGTTGATCTTTTCCGCCAAAGACATTCCGGTTTTTCATTATTTCCGCTCTCCACTTCTTACTGCCTTTAAGTTTTTTGTATGGTTAAAATCTGTAATCAGGGATCCTCAGTACGAGAATATGCTTTTTGATGCTGATGCTATTCATAAAGAGATTCTTTATGGTTCGCAAAAGGCCTGGCAGTTGTACGCATCAATCCCCACCACAGAGATATGGAGTGATGAGATTATTATTGGAACGCTAAAGCAAATTCAATTCTATTATCAATGTGCATATTTTAATGACAACACTATAGTAAAGGAAATTTTAGATGCTCTCCTTGGCGTTATACAGGAAGTACGACAAGACGCATCCATAGGGGAGAAGAGTGCGGGCGGTGGATTTGAACTTTATTGCAATGAAATTTTGATTCCGGATAACACCATTTTTGGGAAAATGAATAATCAGAGCAGGGTGTATATTAACTACAACACGATGGATTTATTGAGTTCGCAGCAGGAATCGTTTTGTGAAAGAACCGAGGCTTATATGAAAAATCTGATCAACAGTTCTTCACGCATAAGCACCACCGCTGAAAAGGAGAGAAATAGATTCTTCAGCAAAATTGAATCAAAAATTGAGGCGTGTAAACTAAGTATTGTGTAATACAACTGCTATGGCTCAGTCACTATCAACAAATAATATTCAATCCGAATTTCTGAGTCAGATCAAAAGCAGGTTGACTGATAAGGTTTCTTTTGTCGATACGTTGGCCCAGTTGCTGGGAACCAGTCGGGATGGAGCCTACCGAAGAATACGGGGCGATACTGTACTTTCATTGGATGAGGCAAAAAAACTATGTGATTATTTCACGCTATCGCTGGATGCCCTGTTTACCCAGTCTGGCAATACCTCTGTGTTTCATCACCGTGCGTTGAGCACAACCTATACCCTTGAACGATGGCTGGTTTCCGTAGCGAAAAACCTGCAGCACATTGTTTCATGCGCTGACAAAAGAATACTATTTACAGCACGGGATATTCCAATATTTTACCTGTTCCGTTTTCCAGAGCTGGCATCCTTTAAAATGTTTTTTTGGCTGAAAACCATCATACGGGATCCAGCCTATGCTACTAAACGATTTCATTTTAAAGTCCTGCCGGATGAGGTTGTAAAGAATGCCAACAAGTTATGGAAACTCTATTCTTCGGTTCCCTGCGTGGAGATATGGAGCGATGAAGCCATCAATGAAACCTTAAAGCAAATCGAGTTTTGCTACGAATGTGGTTACTTTGAAAATACCGGGGACGCATCCTTTCTCTGCGAGAAATTTTCCGGACTTCTTCACATGTTAAAAGCCGAGGCAAGGTTAGGGCAAAAGGAAGATAAGGCAGCGTTTCATCTTTATAGAAACGAATTACTTATTGCCAACAATACGATTTTGGCCGAACGGGATAATAAGCAGATTGCTTTTGTAAACTACAATACCCTTAGTTTACTCACAACAATCGAAAAATCCTTTTGTACGAAAACCGAAGTTTATATCAATAACCTGATCAAAAATTCAGTTTTAATCAGCGCATCGGCAGAGAAAGAACGCAATTTGTTCTTTAACAAAATGAATGAACGTATTGTTGACCTTACGAATAAATTGAAGCGGAAACCGCTGGCGTAGGAGAGTCGATAATCTACAATCGATAACTAACATAAAACCTGTAGCTAACTATTGAAGACTATCGACTATTACTAAAATTATTTCCTTCCCAGCATCCAGCCGATTACACCACCGGTGATGCCCATCATAATGCCAGCCACAAATGGATCGACTAATGTGGCAGTAAGATTATATAAGTTAGAGGTACTGTACATAATAAGACTGTAGGCAAGACCATAGATAAATCCGATTGTTCCTCCGGCCATTACACCACCAGAAAATGTGGAAATGTTAGCCCACTTTCCAAAAATGTAAACCAGCAAGTAAGCTTGCATGATATTACCCACAATAAGCGCCCACCACACCATGTCATCATCGGCCCGGTGTACCCCGGAAGCCGAGCCGGAATTGGCCATGTAAAAATCCATGAGTAGCATACCGTAAAAGATCCAGCCCAACACGAAAAGCACAACAAACCCCACAAGGGTTGCAAGCATACGTTTTTTTGCGTCCATAAGGATTAGGTTTAGGTTTAACGATAGGGAAGTTAGGGAATTTTTGAGAACCAGGTTTTTTTCCAAGACCACTTGCTCACAGAGGAGGTGTTTCAAATTCGTTGTTGGTGAGAAACACCAACAACGGCATGAGAACAAGCTTTTTGCGTCTAAATATGACTAAGGGTTTTAGACTAACACGTTACATTAAGGCAAGACGAGGCGAAGCTTGTATTTGCCTATGAATTAAATTATGTCCCGTGAGTAGAACTAATTAACATTTATCAACCACTTTCCGTCTTCGAACCATTTCTTTTGCAATAAGTTCAAAAAGCCACTGAGTTCAAGGGAAGCCAGATAGTTGCTCACCAAATTCAAAAATTGTGGATCATCAGGAGACAGTGCCATCCCGATTGGCTCAATGGTCATGGGATTTTCAGAGGCCACCAGATCTTTACCCTGATGCTTAAGCACTGAAACCACACAGATTGGCAGGTCCGCAACCATTGCATGCACCTTGTCATTAAGAACCATGTCAACCGCGAGATCGTAATTATCAGTTTGGATCAATTCGAAGTTTGGCATGTTATCGCGAGTAAAATCAGCACTTGTGGATCCCTTTAGTGCTACAACTTTAAATTTTTTGTCTTGCGAATTTCCAGCCTGTGCAGCCCTAATTTCAGTAATTAGCCTGGACTTAGTTAGAATGGTTTTACCGGAGAGCATATACGGACCGGCAAACAATGCATGAAGGTTACGCTGGGCCGTTATGGTCATGCCTGACATTACCATATGAACTTTGCCTGCCTTAAGTGCATCCATAAGCCCGGCAAATGGAATTTCGACTATCTTAACTTTTACACCAATACTTTGAGCCAGTGCATTAGCCAAATCAACCTCGAAACCGATTAACTCTCCACTCTTAGCTCTCATCGCAAAAGGTGGTTGATCACCCGTCATCCCGATTTTTATCTCACCACTTTTAATAATGTCAGATAATACCTTTTGTGCTTGTGAGGGCAAAGTATGAGAGAGAAGCAATAGCAAAATAATGAGGTTACGGAGTAGGGTTTTCATGTTTTTTTGGTTAAGGATTGATAAGTGATTGTATGCCAAAACCAGCATAGCCGGTTGAGTAAATATAGTTAAATAAATAAGATGCCTGCTGCGTGGCTTCTGGCCTTCATCTTATTTAAAGCAATGCTTCACTGAGTTTTGGCTCCACTTTTTGATCCAGCGGCCATTTTCTTGAAATATTCAATTTCTTCTTTGGGAGACATGTCTTCGATTTCCTCGGAAATCTCATCTTTCTTTTTTCATAAAAGCAACGGCATCAGAATACGTTTTTTGCGTCCATAAGGATTAGGTTTAAAAATAGGTGTGTTAGGGAATTATAGTATTAAGAATATATAGCCTTCATTCTCAGATTCGATTGGGGTGTTTGAGTTAACGGCTAGAGAATCTTATAGCCAAGGGTCAGTTGAATAGCACGATTAAAAGTTTTTGATTCCGAGGTGGATGTTCTATAAAGTTGAGCAATAGACTTAAGTCCGTGATAGTATCTAGCGGATAGAATAAATTTATTCGCCAAGGTATACCTGATCCCCATAGTTGCCCCTATATCCATAACGTTGAAAGACCTGTTGCTGAGATTCGATTGATCAGAAATAATAAATATCTTGAACCCGAAATCAGGACCAATTTCAATATCAAAATTGTCTATGACATTGTAAGAAACAAGTAAGTTCATTTCAAGATAATTGATCTTCGTTTTGAAAGTGTAGATTGAATAGCCCCTGGTAGAGAAAAGAAAATCTGAGTTAAGGTGAATTTTTTCGTTCAGATGAAGCCTTCCAGAAGGTCCAAATACAAGGCCAGTTATTGATTCATATTCCAGGTTATCGGCATTTTCGATATTGGTGGTCCTTACCGTTGCAAAGTTTACACCGCCCTTAAGACTCATTTCGAATTGCGCAAATACTGTAGTGGAAAAAAGTAAGGGCAGAACGGTGACTAAATATTTAAGTTTCATTCATTTATTTTTTGTTTGACTTATTAAAGTCTATTTGTTAAGTTTTTTCTGCTGTATTTACCTCTTCCTCACCGCCTTAAACGGAAACACCATACCCATAGCCGCCAGGCCACCTTCCATCTGGTCCTCATTCATGGCAGCTTGAAATTGTACCGATGTTCCTGAATAATAAAGTTCTCCGGTCGCTTTCTGTTCGCTCTCATTCCAGTTAAAGGATTCAAATGGAAGGTCGCCACCGTTGGCATTTAATGAAGCCTGGTAACCTTCACCATTTTTGGAAATCGTCATGATGCCGGAGAAATTTCCTTCCGGTGTGTCGGTAATTGAGTACTCCCATTGTCCTTCAGGTGTTAGAGCTTTTGTTTTTGATGCTGTGGTTGTTTTTTGGCTTGTAGTACAGGCGGCCAGTAGTACGGTCACCAGCATAAGCATGAAAATCTTTTTCATGGAAATTATTTAGTTAGGGTTTCCCTAAGATACTGGATTGTGCTGGAAAAAGGCAAACTAAATAAAGGAGTCCATCATTGCGGGGAATCCCCGTCATTGCGAGCGGAAGGGTTGGGGTGGTGATGGGGCGAAGCAATCCCAATCTTTACGCATACGGTTCACTATATAGTGTGGGATTGCTTCGTCATCCTGCGCCCATGCAGCCTTCATTCCTCGCAATGACGGCATTTGTTTTTTGTATAAAGTCAATTTACTACTCAAACAAATCCTTCTGAGTTTCTTCTTTGGGCTTATCAGTGTACAGCGGAAGTTTGTTCAGGTTTTTGGTCAGCAGCGACTCATCCATTTCAATGCCTTTTTGCTCGGCATCGGTTTTACGCTCACGTATTTCAATTTCAAGTTCCTTGTTGCTGATCTGCCGCGCCCTGCGTTCAATAGGCGGATTGAGTTTCTCTGCCTTTTCAAACTCAATTACCTTATCAAGAAAATCTTTGGGCAGATCGGCTTCACTGCGGTATACCAATTCAAAAAACTGCTTGGCAAAAAATCCGTCTATCTGAATTCTCCGTTTCGACAGGTGCACAAACTTGCCAATTACGCGACAAATATTTTCGCGTTCTTCCGGACTTAATTGTTCAGCAAATTCATAATCCTCAATTTTACGTAGCGAAAGAATGATCGGCTCGAGCGCATCAATGGAAATAACATAAACCGTATAGTCACTTAGTTTATACTCAAACTGCTCCACCACATCAAGCGTGTTGGTAGGCACCACCAGAAAAATTTCGCGCCTCACGCCTTCTTCTTTTACATACTTGCTTACGCTTTCGGCCTGGTTTCTCAGGTATAACGGAAAGTTCGACAAATCTTCGCCTGCCGGACTCTTCGCATCAAACACAATAAACTCATCATTTATTTTCAATGTATTGTCCGGTTTTCCTTTAAACGGCACCTTGTCCATATACTCCACACCATGCCGGTTGCAAATGAGTTTAATGCGGTTGGCCACATTCTCTTCATGCTTCACCCAGGTTTCCTTCATTTTTTTTATCCGGTCAATCTCCTGCTGTATCCGCTTTTCTTTCTCTTCTTTTCGTTCGTTTGTTAATTGCTCGGAGATTTTCTGAATGCTTTGAATGGCCTTGTTGTGTTCTTGCCTTTTTTGTTCTTCAACGGCCTTGTATTGTGAACTTTCATCACGCAATCTGCGGTTCTCTGATTCGAGGCTTTCCAGCTTTTGCTTTATCGCGGCAATTTCGTTGGCCAGTTCGGTTCCGCGCTTTAAGTAGTTATCGTTTTTTTCCTTGAGTACGCTGATTTCCTTTTGAAAATTGATCTTATCCTCTGCTATTCGCTCAATAGAGCCTTCAAGTTTTCGGTTTTCGGTTTGCAAAGCGCTCATACCGGATACCAATCTTTGAAGTTCGGCACTTGTTTCAACCAGCAACGCACGTATTCTTCCCCAGTGAAACAACCTGTCCCACAGGGTGAATGTTTTCAGGTCGTCAAAAAGTCGTTTAATGTTGTCTATGCCACTATCCATATGTGTAAAGGTAATTCAATTATCCCGATGCTGTGGCCAATATCTAAAACCCCAACTGACAAAACGTGTCATTGGCTTTAATGTAGGAAGAACACATTGGCTTTCAGCACCTTATTTGGTATCTTGCAAGCGATTTCATCAATAAAAAATCACCTTGTTTTATGGTAGAAACGATTGCGAACAGCCGGGAAGCTATTTTGTTGGAGGATCAATATGGAGCGCATAACTATCATCCGCTGCCGGTGGTGCTGAGCAGGGGTGAAGGTGTGTTTTTATGGGATGTGGAAGGCAAACGCTACTACGATTTTTTGTCGGCATACAGTGCCGTTAACCAGGGGCATTGCCACCCGCGCATTATCAATGCGCTGATTGAACAAGCCAAAGAACTTACTTTAACCTCACGCGCCTTTTACAACGATAAACTGGGCGTGGCTGAAAAATATGTTTGCGAAACATTCGGCTATCAAAAAGCACTGTTTATGAA
Organism: Cyclobacteriaceae bacterium; assembly: GCA_019638255.1. Taxonomy (GTDB): domain Bacteria; phylum Bacteroidota; class Bacteroidia; order Cytophagales; family Cyclobacteriaceae; genus UBA2336. The sequence goes on from JAHBUD010000001.1 coordinate 771,305, forward strand.
CAGCGGTGCCGAAGCCAATGAAACAGCCATTAAACTGGCGCGCAAGTGGGGCTACACAAAAAAGGGCATTCCTGAAAATGAAGCGGTGATTGTAGGGGTGAAGAAAAATTTTCATGGAAGAACCACTACTATCATTTCAGCTTCTACAGATCCTTCGGCACGCAAGGGGTTCGGTCCGTTTATGCCGGGCTTTGAAATTATTGATTACGATAACCTACCCGCACTTGAAAAGGCGTTGGCCAACCCCAACGTATGTGGTTTGTGGATTGAGCCGATACAAGGTGAGGCCGGTGTTTATGTTCCTGCAGAGGGTTACCTGAAAGCTGCGGAAAGATTATGCAAGCAGCACAACGTGTTGCTGATGATGGATGAAATTCAAACCGGCATTGCCCGCACAGGCAAAATGCTGGCAAGTGAACACGAAGATGTCCGTCCAGATTTATTGATTCTGGGTAAAGCGTTGAGCGGAGGTGTGCTCCCTGTTTCAGTAGTGCTGGCCGATGATGAGGTTATGCTGGTGATCAAACCGGGTGAACATGGATCAACCTTTGGGGGCAATCCGCTGGCAGCCGTGGTGTGCATGGAGGCTTTACAAATAGTGAAAGATGAAAAACTGGCAGAGCGTGCTGATCAGCTAGGAAAAATTTTCCGCGAGCGTATGCAGGCACTGATTAAGAAATCAACGTTAGTAACACTCGTACGCGGTAAGGGTTTGCTCAACGCGATTATAATTAACGACACCCCACAAAGTGATACCGCATGGAACATTTGTTTGGAGTTTGCCAACCAGGGTTTATTAGCCAAGCCTACCCATGGCAACATTATTCGCCTGGCACCCCCGCTGGTGATTACGGAAGATCAGCTTCATGAGTGTTGTGATATTATTGAGCAGGTTGTGCTGAATTATAAAAAGTAATGCGCATCATCCTTGTTGGCTCTAACGGAACCATTGGCAGTCATGTGGCGGCCGAACTCGAAAAGCGCCATGAAGTCATTCGTGCCAGCGCCAACAAAGGTCCGCTAAAAGTTAACATCACTTCGACTTCCTCCATTCGCAGCATGTATAAGTTTGTGGGAAAGTTTGATGCGGTAGTGTGCACCGCGGGAACAGCCTACTTCGGCCCGTTTCATGCTATGAAAGAGAAGGACTTTTATGTCGGCATCAAAAGCAAAATGATGGGACAAATCAGCCTGGTGATGCTTGGAAAAAATAAAATCAACGAAGGCGGATCGTTCACCCTAACTACCGGCATTCTTTATCGCGATCCGGTGCGGGGAGGTGTGGCATTGAGTATGGTCAATAATGCCGTTCACGGATTTGTTTTAGGAGCTGCTATCGAACTGAAGAAAGGCGTGCGTATTAATGCGGTAAGCCCTGGATTGGTTGAGGATTCGGCAGCCCAGTTAAGTTCTTATTTTCCGGGTCATGTGCCTGTGCCCATGTGGAAGGTTGTGCAGGGATATGTAAAAAGTGTGGAGGGATTTGGCACCGGACAAGTGATTGAGGTAATCTAAAAAAGGCCTGCTAAAAAACAGGCCTTTCTACCTCAAACAGACTAGTTTTTATGCGTCATAAATTTTTCAAGCAGGTCAGGTACTTTTTCAAATACAGCTGACAGCCCTTTGTTTTGGTGTGCATTGATAAAGGTAATTTGATCGCCACGGGTAACCAGGAAACCTATCGGATCAATACCTAAACCAGCACCGGCACCGCCACCTTCTCCTTGTCCTTCTTTTGGAGAATTTCCACCACCGCCACCACTGCCAAAACCAAGCCCTACCCGGATAACCGGTACACAAGTGAATTCGCCTAACTGAAATGATTCACCAACAACCGTTTCAGTTTTTGCCTCCCGTTGAATGAATTCAGTCAACTGCTGGAGAAGTTTTTCAAAGTTCATTTCCATAGTTTTATTTTTTAGTTAGAAACTGAAGAAAAATCCATAGTAATTTGCCCGGTTTGTTCAGGATTTCCAGGTGGAAGTAAACCCGTCCTTCAAAGTTGGTTTGCAAGGTATACGGTCCACGGGTAGCCAGCATGCAAACAGGTGTAAGCTTGGCATTTAGAACAACATCATCCGTATCCAGTAACAATATCAAGCGTTTGACGCTAAAACTTTTTATAGCACCTTGAATTAAAAACCTCCAGGCGTGAACCGATTTGGAGAAAATTCCACCCGACTTTTTTTCCTTGTGGTGGATTTCATTTTTCTTAAAAGGGGGCTTTTTTTCACCTTTTCCTGAAGAAATAGGAACGGCAAGGCCAAGAATGTTTAGCCGAGGTTTTAGCGTGCCTGGGTCGATAAAGAACTTGAGTACTGGAAACTGGTATACCTCATACCGTTGCTTCTCGCTATCGATATACAATACAATCGGGGTGATCAGAAAACTGATCAGCAACAATAAAAGAACTACTAGTACCGTGACCAATACCCACATAACCCAACGAATGAACAGAGCAGAAAAGTAGACGACAATTTCTGCGCATGCCATGACTATGATGCTGGAAAAATATGACTTTGATCAGTAAACGTAGGTCGACTTCAAATTCCTGTAGAGAATTTATTCAGCTTGCTCCAAAAGAATAGCAGCGCGTTTCAGCACATCGTCAGCCTGAATTTTAGTTAAGCAAGCAAAGTCACCCCGATGGCAGGTTTCTGTTCCAAACACAGAACACGGGCGACAGGGTAATTCATCGCGCGGGATTTGAATAATACTTTTCGAAGGTTTTCCGTATGGTGCAAAACCTACATCGGGATGTGTGCCACCCCAAATCGAAACTAAGGGTGTTCCGCAAAGTGCAGCGAGGTGCATGTTGGAAGAGTCAACGCAAATCATCAGATCAAGCTGATGCAGCAGTGCGATCTCTTCCTGCATTTTTAATTGGCCGGCAACCACTACACAGTGATTTGGAAAAAGCTCATGAAGGTCATTGAAATAATCAATCTCTATTTCACCACCACCAAAAAGGAAAATTTTAGCCGAATGTTTTTTGATCAGAAAATCAATTAGTGTTGGGTAGTTGGATATTGGCCAGATTTTGGATTTGTGTAACGCAAATGGAGCGATGCCTATCCAACGTTCATGTTTGGTAAGCTTATTCTCGGTTAACCAGTGAGCAAGGTTTTCTTTTGCTTCCGTTGTAGGATTGAGGTAGGGTGCCTTGAGCATCAGAAAATCAAAACCGGCACGTTGTAATGCTTCGCGATAGCGTTCAACCGTGTGGGGCAGCGGTTTGATAACTTTATCGACCTTTCTGACAAACGCTTTTTTCTCCGTGCGACCTTTTTTAAAAACCACCACTTTCTTCCCGGCCAGCTTAAATAGGTTTCGTAAAACCATGGTGCGCACATGATCGTGCATGTCGATGATGACATGGTAATTGGCACGGGCGAGCAGGGTCATAAATAGTTTTCGGAGACCGAAAAAACCGGTGTATTTTTTATCGACATCCGCTTCATATACGATTACCCGATCAATGCCTTGAAAGAAGGCAGCAAACTTTGGCCGGGTTACAACCTTAACTTCAACATCGGTGTGGGCAGCAATTAAGGAACGGATGACCGGCACCAGCAACACCACATCGCCCATAGCGGAAAAACGAAGAATCAGGATTTTTTTCATAAGCCTCAGGCCACGTTCAACACATTTAGTATGACACTCAACCTTTTTGTGTCACTGTGAAATTTATCAAAGATTATTTCTTCTGGTAAAGCATAGGGTTAAGCGATGCGTCATTATACATCTTCATTTGGCGATACACTTTCATTTTTCGATCGCCATTGCGTATGTCGTCAATAAGTTGGTCGAACGCCATATGCATGTCCATTTTTTGTTCCATCAGTATATGAAGTTTGGTTTCGCATTTGGCAAGGTGGTCGGTCGAAACATCCTTACGCTCGGTTTGCTCCTTCATGTGGTAAATCTTCAACATTAAAATGCTCATACGGTCCAGCAGCCAGGCCGGGGTTTCGGAGTTGATTTTGGCGGTAGACTTTGGTACAACATCCTTGAATTGCTCCATGAAAAAATCATCCATTTTTTCTACCGTATCCGTTCGGTCCTGGTTTGATTTGTCGATGCGCCTTTTAATAGCCACGGCTTCCGTGGGGTTTATTTCCGGTAGCCGGATAATGTCTTCCAGATGCCACTGAACCGTGTCGATCCAATTTTTAAGGTATAACAGGTATTCGAAGCTGTTTGCAGGAAACGGATTGGTGATGGGAGTATCCACATGGTCGTGCACATGGTAGTCGGCAATGCTTTGTTGAAAAACCGTATAACATTCAGATGCGTTGAGCATAGTGTGTAATTAGCTGATGCAATTTAGTTAATTTGGAACTCACCTTCCCCATAAAACACGCGGCTTTATGTCATCGCACCACATTGTACGGGAAAATCAAGAACCTGCATTGGTCATTGCGGACATGAGTGCTTTGCCTGTTGAATGGCTGCAGCAGTTGCTGGAGTGGAGTCCTACAGTAACGGTATTTGATTCAGCTGTGGAGGCGGTAAGAAATCTCGGGATTAAGCTTGACGTGGTGATCACAAAGCCGGGACGTGTACGTGAGTTTGTTGATTTATTAAATGATCAAACTCCTGTAAAAATCCTGGGGCATCACACCGATGATCATCCGGTAAACACTGCGATGATGTTTTTTGTAGCAGGCAAATATAAAGCTGTGAACGTTGTAGGAATAGAACCTTCAATACTTGAACCATTTACTGCTCAAATCGATATCGTGACTTTCCATGGTGGAAAGCGGTGGGTGTATGCACGGCAGGGAAAGTTTGAGAAATGGGTAACCAAGGGTACAACATTTACATTGCCGGAGAAGCTGATTTCCGTTGAGGGAATTGATGCGGCCGGTTATGCCGTGAAGGATGGTATTGTAAAAGCAAAAAGTGATTTGGCATTTTGGATTGGTGAGAAGATTTGAGCTTTTTAATATCCAAGCATTTAAATCAGTAACAAATAATATTCGCGATTACTTAGCGTCTTAGCGCCTCCGCGCGGTAAAGTAAGTTTTAGCAAAAGAGTTCCAGGGCCTGAAGCAGATCTCAGATTTCCAATTTATTCAAGTCAACCTTCTCTATGGGATGAGCCGTATCATGCAACAAGTGAAAGGATCCGTTTGGCAACCAATCAGCCACCTGTTCAGAGAAATCCCGATCGGCCATATCGTCCTTATCCCCAAGGTAAATAGTAACAGGATGGATGATTGTTTTAAGATTTTCCGCTGTTAGCTGCGGATTGTTTCCTAGGCTGAGCATCATGTCACCTGTCTTTTTCAATAACTCTTTCCAATCGTTTGGTGCGTGTCGGTGTTCCAGTATACGCGCGAAAGCCGGAACTTTCTCCAGGATTTTTTCAGTATTGAGTTTACGCACTTCTTTTTCAGCAGAAGCAACCGACCAATCGAATTTAGTGCCCAGTGTTATGATCTTTCCGATGCGTTGCGGATGCATTAGCGCCAGCCACACCGTCACATAGCCGCCCATGCTGTACCCGAAAACATCAACCTTTTCAAGCGGCTGTTGATCAAGAAATCGTAAGACATCTTCAGCAAAAGTTTCAATACCGAATGATTCCCGAAAAGGCTCACCGCTATGCCCCGAAAAGTTAAGCGTAAAAACTTTTTTACCCTTGCTTTCCAGCTTGTGCTTTAATGGTTCAAGCTGAGTGGTTGAGCCAAGGGCTCCATGAAGTAAGAGAACAGGATTCATGCGGGTTTCCATGTTGCGCATACAAATCGATCATTAACATTTATATCTTTAATGAGAACGACATCTGAATAGCCCTCCGCTTGAAAAACAGAAACAGTTTCCGCTCCATGCAATGCATTGATTTCTACCAGTACGTTTCCCCCCGACTTAAGCACAAGCTTTCCACGTGCAGCAATGGCTTTATAAAAAATCAACGGATCATGATCAGGAGCGAATAAAGCCAGGTGCGGCTCATGGTCCAACACATGTTGCTGTATGGATTTTTTTTCATGTTGGACAACATATGGTGGATTGCTCACAATGATGTCGAGATCTGATAGTGGGATAATCTCATTTAAAATATCGTGTTTGAGTAACGTTACGTTTGGTTCAAGCCGCTCAACGTTTTTACGGGCAATAGCCAAGGCTTCGTCACTGATGTCAGTGGCATAAACTTCAGCGTGTGGCATTAAGGATTTCAATGCGATGGCAATACATCCACTGCCTGTTCCGATATCCAGTATTCGAATGGGTTGTGCTTCATGTGATACCGGTAGAGGGACATGTTTTACCAATTCTTCTGTTTCCGGGCGAGGGATCAAAACCGCAGGATTGACCAGAAATCGTTTACCCATAAATTCGGCCTCGCCTAATATATATTGTATAGGTTCATGGCGATTCAGCCGATTCGCAATGATGTTCAGGTTGGCTTGTAACCTTTCGGGCACCTGTACATCTTTTTCCATCAAAATTTCGGTTGGCGATAACCCGAGCTCATGTTCCATTACCAAAAAGGTGAGTTGCTGAATTTCATCCGGTGATTCCTCCAGGTTGATTTTTTGAATGAAATCCGAATAAAGCCTTTTTGCATTCATGGAAATGGTCGCAAATCTTTCTTCGCGAAAAGTGTTGTAAGTTTATACCCGCTTGTAAAAGTAATGATGAAGAGGCACGATCACCACCTTGATGAACTTTTTGTGCAGCGCTGCCTGGAGCTGGCTGCTTTGGGTCGTGGAGCGGTTAGTCCAAATCCAATGGTGGGCTGTGCTATTGTTCATAACGGAAAAATAATCGGAGAAGGCTGGCATAAAAAATTTGGAGAGGCACATGCCGAGGTAAATGCCATCCACAATGTTGAAAATAAAGACTTACTTTCGGAAAGCACCGTGTATGTTAACCTTGAGCCGTGCTCGCATTTTGGAAAAACGCCTCCGTGCGTTGATCTGCTGATTGAGCACAAGGTAAAGAAAGTAGTCATTGCCAACCTGGATACCCATCCGAAAGTATCGGGCGAGGGAATTAAGAAATTGCGAACATCGGGTATTGAAGTCATTACCGGAATACTGGATAAACAGGGCCGTGAACTGAATAAGCGATTCTTCACAGCAGTTGAAAAAAGCAGGCCCTACATTATTTTGAAATGGGCACAAACGGCTGATGGGTTTATCGCCCAGGCTAACTACGAATCAAAATGGATCAGTAATGAATACTCGCGCCAGTTGGTGCACAAGTGGCGCAGTGAGGAAGATGGAATTTTAGTGGGCACAAAAACAGTGTTTCATGATAACCCGCAGTTGAATGTGCGCGAGTGGACGGGCAGAAATCCGGTGCGGATTGTAATCGATCGGTTTTTAAAACTGAACAATAAGTTAAATGTATTTGATGGCCGCCAATTAACGATTGTTTATAATCTTTTGAAACATGAGGAGCACAACCAGTTGATTCTTGCCCGGGTAGATGAAGCTGATTTCCTGCCTCAGCTTTTGCAGGATTTACATAAACGCGGCATCCACTCGGTAATGGTTGAGGGCGGGGCACAAACCTTGAAATTCTTTCTGGATGCCGGGTTATGGGATGAAGCCCGCATTTTCAGTTCTCCAAGAACATTCCAAAAAGGAATTTCTGCACCGGTTTTGCAGGCAAAACTTTCTTCCACCGAAACCGTAATGAACGATACCTTGTTTACATATCACCCTGTATATGGAGAAAATTAATCTTCACGAAAAATTCAGTCAGTTCGCTGATCATTGGAATCCACGCATCGTTGGTGAACTCAATGGACAGCAAGTAAAAGTTACTAAACTAAAAGGTGAGTTTTTCTGGCATCATCACGAACATGAAGATGAACTCTTTTTGATTATAAGGGGAAAATTGAAAATGGCCTTTCGTGACAAGGTTGTAGAGATTAATGAAGGAGAATTTATCATTGTGCCGCGTGGTGTAGAGCATAAACCCATAGCCGAGGAAGAAGTAGAGGTTTTATTGTTCGAACCAGCCTCTACCTTAAATACGGGTAATGTTGAAAACGAAAGAACACGACATAAACTTGAGCGACTTTAATTTATGGCTGAAGAACTTATTATCTCAAACTCTACCGATAAGCAGCAGCGTTACGAAACGCTAATCCCTCAAATTGAAGCCCTCGTTTCAGGTGAGCCAGATCTTATTGCCAATCTTTCTAACATAGTGGCTGCGCTCAAACAAACGATGAATTTTTTCTGGGTAGGATTTTATGTTGTTAAGAATGATCAGCTTGTGCTCGGCCCTTTTCAAGGGCCTATTGCCTGCACACGAATAGGACTTGGTAAAGGTGTGTGCGGGACCTCCTGGAAAGAGAAGCGAACCATTATCGTTCCCAACGTAGATGAATTTCCCGGGCATATTGCCTGTAGTTCGGCATCAAAATCTGAAATTGTTTTGCCTGCCTTTAAGAGCAATGAAGTATTTCTGGTTTTGGATGTCGACAGCGATAAGTTGAATGACTTCGATGCAGTGGACGAAAAATACCTGGACGCAGTTATGCGCATGGTTGAACGGTTCATTTAAACCACCCCCGTTTTCCCCCATAAGCATGGGGTTTAATGCCAATCGGGTAAAATCTGCTTTTTAATAGAAGGCACAATTGCTACTTTAGTGAACCTTCTCAACGCAGCCAATTATGAAGAAAATTTTTACAGGAGCACTGATACTCTGCTCGTTTGCCGTAGTTGGACAAATCGGCTCAAAAGCTCAACAACAATCAGGTATTCACGGTACCTGGACAAACAATCAGTTTGGCTACCAGATGACACTAAAGTTAAACACAGACGGTTCCGGTGAGTTTGATGGCGAGCCTATGAAGTACACGGTTGCAGGAAGTAAACTAACCTTGAATCTCTCGGGCGTTTCAACACCATACAATTATGTGTTGCAGGACAATGCCTTAACGCTTTCTGGTGGTGATATTGACGGTAGCATCGTCTTTGCGCGTCAGGGAGTGGGGCCGGTGACAACTCCGGCACAGCCGGCATCAGCAAATCTTCCAACGGTTCAACAAGGTGGTGCCGGAGGTAAAACAGCAGGCATCGTAGGTGTTTGGAGTGGCAATGGCGAAACCATCGAGTTTAAAAATAATGGCGAATGTTTGTATGCAGGCCAAACTCTTGGCTATGAGCTTTCGGGCAATGCTCTTATACTTAAAACTGCTCAAGGCAACGCAACAATGAATTATGTATTAACCGGAAATCAACTAACGCTATCGGCCAACGGACAAAGTTTTACGTATTCAAAAAGCGGAACTGAGAAAGCTGCCCCCACCTCAAGTCTTCCTTCTGCCCAACAAAAAAATACTGAGACTTCAACCGGAACCGGGTCAACAGATATTGTAGGTGTTTGGACGAGAAGTAATGAGATCATCGAGTTTAATAAGAATGGCCAATGTTTATATGGCGGCCAAACCTTTACCTATAAGGTTTCCGGTAGTTCCATAACAATTCAATCGGCTCAAGGCAGTGCATCCATGGGTTACGTATTAAGCGGAAATGAACTCATGCTTTCTATCAACGGTCAAACATCTGTTTACTCACGTGGAGGAGCAGGTGCGACTGGTCAGGCTCAACCGGCATCGGCCAACAGGCGTATTGCCCCGGAACTTGTTGGCAAGTGGTGCTGGATTAATGTTACGTCTACCAACTCAGGCGGAAGAACTTCAGAGCGTTGTATTACCTTTAACGGTGATGGCACCTATCAGTATGCGGCAGAGAGTTCGATGAGCGTGAACACCAATGCTTTTTATGGCGGAACAAATTCACAAAGCAGCGATCGCGGCACCTGGACCTACGATGGTGTGAGGGTCTATTACAATTCACAAATGGGTCGGGGCGCTGGTTCATATGTTCTTGAAAAACGCAATCACCCGAAGAACAACGATCCCATGATTGTGCTGGACGGTGAAACGTATGTAACGCAATATCAAAAACCACGGTGGCAATAATTTAAAAAGAAGAGAGATGACTACACGGAGACAATGGCTGAAATCTGCATTGGCAGCTGGTGCAGGATTACCCTTGAGTTTAACATTGGCCGATCAACTGATGGCCACACCGGTTAGCCGGGCGGAGCGATGGCATGGTATTGAACCTCTCGTAAACGGTAAACTTGTTCGGCTGGGTTCAAATGAGAATCCATACGGACCATCAGAAAAAGCACGCAAGGCCATTGTTGAGAGTATGTCGGAAGGTAATCGATATGCACACAGCGTTGCACAAGAACTTCGAAACACCATTGCACAGCGTGAAGGTGTAGCGCCTGAATTTGTGCTGATGGGCTGTGGGTCATCGGAGTTGTTATGCCTTGCAGGCATGACTGCAGGATTGGAAGGAGGTGCAGTACTTTCGGCATTCCCAACATTTCGCTTGCTGATGGACTATGCTACAAAATTTAATGCCCGTTGGGATCGGGTTGATTTAGATGCCAACATGGTACACGATTTAGAAGCTATGGCATCCGCAGTAAAATCAGATACACGAATAGTTTTTGTAGTGAACCCCAACAACCCAACCGGAACTGTTGTTGACCATGATAAACTGAAATCCTTCTGTCAGGATGTTTCAAAGAAGGCCACCGTGTTTGCAGATGAGGCCTATATTGAATTTCTAGATCAACCAGAAAAGAAATCAATGGTGGAGTTGGTGAAGCAAGGCCACAATGTAATTGTATCACGCACGTTTTCGAAAGTCTACGGCTTAGCCGGATTACGAATCGGGTATTTGATTGGCCAGCCGGATACCCTGAGGAAAATGGCCGAAAAACAAGTTTGGGGAACAAACAACCAGGCGGGTCTTGCTGCTGCCAATGCCAGCCTTGAGGACAAAGAGTTTGTGGCCATGACACGCAAGAAGAACACGGAGGCGCGTCAACATCTCTTCAATTATCTCGATAGTAAGAAGTGGTCTTATGGAAAATCAATGGCCAATGTAGTTTTCTTTCCTGCCCCAATGGACGGAAAAACAATTCTTGAAGAAACCGAGAAGAAAGGTTTCCAGATACGCGTTTGGGATTATGCGGGAAAGGAATGGTGCCGCGTAAGCATTGGTACGCTAGATGAGATGAAAGGATTTACAAAAGCTTTTGATCAAGTTGTGGGATAATTCACAAGCTGTCTTAAAACTTTTAAGCAATTGTCATAGTGACCGGTTGCTTGCCTAACTCTTTTAACAGTCGGGCGTGGCCTGCAAGGGCGCCTATAAACGTTGGTTCACTTTTGTAGGGAAGCCCGAATTCTTTTGCTGTTTCTTGTACAATGCTTGAAATTTTCCGGTAGTGAACATGACACACGTTCGGAAACAAGTGGTGTTCAACCTGGTAATTTAATCCCCCCACGTACCACGAAAGTATTTTGTTTCGGTTTGCAAAGTTGGTAGTTGTATGCAATTGATGGATGGCCCACGTATTTTCCAGCATTCCTTTTTCATCGGGTTCAGGGTATTCCGTACCATCAATAACATGCGCAGGTTGAAATATGATGGCCAGAATAAATCCGGCAATGTAATGCATCAGTAATACACCCAAAAGAACATGCCACCAGGCAAATGGCAATAGCAAAACAGGAATAACAAATATATAGGCTACATAAAAAGCTTTTGTACCCAATAAAATCAACCATTCGGTAACAATGTTGGCTTTTTGTTTTTTTACTAACCCTTCGTTCTGGTAGCGCACCAGCCGAACAAAATCTTTCGCCAACACCCACACAATCGTCATCAGTCCGTACAGAAACCAGGCGTACATATGTTGAAACTTGTGCATGGGTTTCCAATCGGAGTTGGGATGCATTCGCAGCACTCCGCGTGGACTGATGTCTTCATCAGCATCATGCACATTGGTGTAGGTGTGGTGCAGTACATTATGCTGCACTTTCCAGTTAAAGGCGTTAGCCCCAACAAGATTTAAAGAGTATCCTATTAAATTATTGATCCATGCTTTATTTGAATATGCACCATGGTTGGCATCATGCATGATAGACAAGCCGATACCGGCTACACCAAAACCCATAACAACTACAAGCGCTAACACACTCCATGTTGTTGTTACTGTACCTGAAATAATAAGTGCATAGGGAACCAAGTAAAGGGCGAACATGAAACAAGTTTTGACAACCATCTCAGCATTTGCATGCTTGCTTATGCCATTGGTTTTAAAGTAATCATTTACGCGTTGATTTAGCGTAATAAAGAAATCCTGACGTGCGTGTGGAAATTTTATGGATGAAGCTCTACTCATGATTTACGGCAAAAATGTACTGGATCGAATCTTCAAAGATAAGCATCAAAGCACTGATAAACGCCTGTTAGTCTGCCTTATATTTATAAATGGCAAATGGAGAGTTTAAATGATGTTATCAGAATTTAGAATTCTGCCAGAATAGTCTTTCCGCCAGTAGTTTTTTCACCTAAGCTGACTTTTACTTTCGCATCAAGGGGAAGAAAAATATCAACCCGTGAACCGAATTTAATAAACCCAAACTCTTGGCCCTGCTCCAGTTTTTGTCCTTCGGTAACGTAGCATTTAATTCTGCGCGCAAGTGCACCGGCAATCTGACGAAACAGCACCTCAACACCATTGTCCATTTTAGCCACTACAGTGGTGCGTTCATTCTCTGTGCTGGATTTTGGATGCCAGGCTACCAAATACTTACCCGCATGATAACGATAGTAACTAATGCTTCCGCCTACGGGCATACGGTTAATGTGCACGTTAATGGGCGACATGAAAATAGAGATTTGTTTACGTTTGCTTTTAAGGTACTCAGTTTCCTCAGCCTCTTCAATGACAACCACTTTGCCATCAGCAGGGGCAATAACCTGCTTGGGATTTTTTTGAACTGTGAAAATTGGGTTTCTGAAAAACTGGAGCACAATCAGATAAAACACTACACAAACACCAATAACAATGTTTCGGATGAGTTTTGCTTCCGGTAAGAAATAATCAAAGGCCCAGATAATGCCCACGAACAGGATCAACAGAACAAATAACAGCGTGCGTCCTTCTTTGTGAATAGTCATGTGTGTGGTTGTTTCGAATTATATTAAGCGATGCAAAGGTACGTCATTTAGTTTTATTGAAAACAAAAAAGCAGTGAGGTGTTGCCTCACTGCCTGATGTACTTGCGAATACGATAGATCAATATCCTCCGCGGTACTTGTAGGTCTTCGCTACTTTGTCGATCGCTACCATATAGGCTGCTATACGCATGGACACTTTATATTCGTTGGATATTTTGTATACATTATTGAAAGCATCTTTCATGATCCTGTCCGACCTGCGGTTTACACGCTCAGCCTCCCACTTGTAGCCTAACCGGTTTTGAACCCACTCGAAATAAGAAACCGTAACACCACCCGCATTGGCAAGAATATCGGGCACAACCACAATGCCTTTTGAATTTATAATGCCATCGGCTTTTGAGGATGTTGGTCCGTTAGCACCCTCTACAATCAGCTTGGCCTTTATGTTTGGTGCATTGGATGCCTTGATTACATCTTCGGTAGCAGCAGGTACCAACACATCAACCGGTAAGGTAAGCAGGTCTTCACCTTTAATCTTTTCGGCTCCCGTAAACCCTTCCATCGAACCTTTGTGTTGTGCACTATAAGTTACAGCCGCTTCAATGTCAATTCCTTTTTCGTTGTAATAGGCGCCTGAAATATCGCTGACCGCTTGAACGATCAATCCGCGCTCAGCCAACAGGCGGGCAGCCCATGAACCAACGTTACCGAATCCTTGCACCGCACATGTTGCTTTGTAGGGATTGATTTTCATTTTTTCCATTGCCGAAAGGGCAGATACCATCACCCCGCGACCGGTAGCCTCAGTACGGCCAAGAGAGCCGCCCAATACCAACGGTTTGCCGGTAACTACCGCGTTAACGGTCATGCCCTGTGTTTTGGAATATTCATCCATCAACCAAGCCATCTCACGAGGACCTGTTCCCATATCCGGGGCGGGGATATCACGATCTGGACCAAAAATGTCGATCATCGCACTGGTATAGGCACGCGTAAGACGCTCAATTTCACCGGCACTCATTTGGCGCGGGTTGCAGGTTATACCACCTTTGGCACCACCGTAAGGAATATCCACTACGGCACACTTCCACGTCATCCAGGCTGCGAGTGCTTTTACTTCATCAAGGTTTACATGTGGATCGTACCGGATGCCACCTTTTGATGGGCCTAAAATATTGGAGTGCACTACACGGTAGCCTTCAAAAACTTTAATGCTGCCGTCATCCATGGTTACCGGCAACGAAACAATTACCTGTCGTGCAGGTGATTTTAATACATTGTAAACTTCTTCTTCAAGTCCTAACAATTGTGACGCTTCATGGAAGCGCGACATCATCGCTTCAAAAGGATTTTCTTTGTCTTTTAAAGGTGCGGGTTCAATATAGGCCATACTGTATGTGGTATATTAATTTCAGTATTGATGATGAATTAATCTGTCAGGTAAAAATCTAGGATTAATCGCATCTAAAACGGTTGCAAAGATAAAGTAAATTCCAATCACTTAGGGTTTGGTTCAAAAAATCTCCAGGTAGGCAACGATAAAAGGTGCGGAAATAAACAGGCCATCAAACCGGTCTAAAAAACCACCATGGCCGGGCAGGCTGTTGCCTGAATCTTTGATTTCTATGCTTCTTTTCAAAAGCGATTCCACCAAATCACCAAATGTACCTCCGATAATAATGAGCACGCCAACAATCAGCCAGTTAACAACCGTCAGGCTTTCAAAGTAAAGGCTTAATCCGTAAGTCATGGCAATGGCTAACGCAGCACCACCCCAAAATCCTTCCCACGATTTTTTCGGTGAAATGCGTTCAAACAATTTTGTTTTGCCAAAAAGGGTGCCTGCAAAAAAAGCTCCGGTATCGCTGGCCCATAAAATAAGCAGGGCGCCAAGAATGATCTCGAAATTGTAATAGCCATTTTCGAAAGCGGCATGATTTAGCAGCGAGAATGGGACAGCGATGTAAAAGATGCCAAGAAATGTAAAGGCAATGTTAGTAAACGGTTTTCGCTCAGTCTTTTTATAAAGCTTCACAAGATAGACCAGTGAAATAAGCGGAAAAATGAGCAGGTAATACCGTGCCGAAATGGTGTGGCGTTCGATAAAAAAGGAAAGCGTGAAGAGTGTAATACCGCTGAGGGTGCCTAGTGTTTTTAACGGAATTAAACCATCAAGCCCCGCCAGCTTATAAAACTCGAGGAGCGAAAAAAAGCATATGACGAAAAGCACAGCAAAATAGGTCCATTCACTGTAAACAACCCCGGTGATGATCGCTGCAGCACCGAATAAGGCAGTAACCAGGCGTTGTGTAAGATTGCTATAACCTGCTAAAATTTTTGACACTATAAGGATAGATTTCTGGAAGTATAAAGCTTTCTGAAATAAATTAAAAGTACAATAGTAGTAATGAGTGCGGTTGTAACCCATGGCCATGGAGCAGCTTCTTCACTGTCAACATCAAGATCGGTTAAACCATGTTTAAACAGGTAAAGCATGAAAAGGGTAAATCCATTATGGAAAAAGTGAGCAAACATGGGTATGAATAAATTTCCCGACCAATGATACAGGTACCCGAATAATGCACCCAGCAGCATGCGCGGAACAAACCCAAAAAACTGTGTGTGGATGGCACTAAACAAAAAAGCAGCTATCCATATGGCGAGGTGCGGATTGCGTGTTCCCCGCTCAAGCTCATTTTGAATCAATCCGCGAAATACCAACTCTTCGCCAATTCCTGGAATTAAAGCCACGACCACAAATGCAATGATCAAATCGCGCTGCGACTGAAAATCAGTGAGGACTTTGGTGAGCCCCATCAATGCATCTTCACGTTCGCGTGCCCACTCTCCAAAGCCTTTCAGGAATTCCGGAAATTGAAAATGCATATTCCATTCTGTGATCGGAGTAAGGGCTACCAGAAAACCAAGGCCTATCATGATGACCAACGGGATGATAATAATCCATGGTTCCCGGAAGGAGAAAAATGGAGTCAGTGATTTGCGTTCGAAGAGCACTATATAAATAATGGGAAACAGAATTAAGCCGGTAAAGCTGGCGATACCTTGGGTGACCATTAATGGAAGAAAAATGGAATAGTCAGGTTCACCGGTAAGCGCACTGACCAAATCACCATCATAAAATAAGGAAGTAATGGCAAGGCCAATTCCGGGTCCGATCAGTGTAAACCCGATACCCACCATTATTACAATGAACAAAATCGAGAGTAGCGGATGCCTGTCGGATACAATTGCGGGTTTCATGGATTCCTCATGTTGAGGGTGCCCAAAAATCAGTAAATCCTTCCAAATACGTATTATCTTTGTGGTTTAATTAAGTAGCCAAACCTCGAAGATTTATAAGACTGGGGAGGCTTGACTAAGTATAAGTTTAACGTGATGGTCAAAATCGGCAAGATAGAACTGGGGGAATTTCCGCTGCTGCTGGCACCGATGGAGGATGTAAGTGATCCGCCCTTTCGTGCTGTATGCAAGGAGAACGGTGCCGATTTGATGTACACGGAGTTTGTTTCTTCGGAAGGACTGATTCGCGATGCTGCCAAGAGCAAACAAAAACTCGACATTTTTGAATACGAACGTCCAATTGGCATACAACTTTTCGGTAGTGATGTTGACCATATGCGTCAGTCGACTGAAATTGCTACAGCCGTTCAACCGGATTTGATTGATATCAATTATGGATGCCCGGTAAAAAATGTAGCGTGCCGTGGTGCTGGCGCTGCACTGCTTCAGGATATTCCGAAAATGGTGAAGATGACTGAAGCCGTGGTGAAGGCCACGCACCTTCCGGTTACGGTGAAAACCCGATTGGGCTGGGACGATAGCACAAAGAATATTCTCGAAGTAGCCGAGCGCCTTCAGGATATCGGGATACAGGCGCTTACCGTTCATGGCAGGACACGCGTACAAATGTATAAGGGCGCAGCCGACTGGACACTGATTGGAAGATTAAAGGAAAACCCTCGGCTTACCATTCCGATATTCGGCAACGGTGATATTGATTCTCCTCAAAAGGCATGGGAGTATAAAAACCGATACGGTGTAGATGGTGTGATGATCGGCCGGGCAGCCATTGGTTATCCGTGGATATTCAATGAAATCAAGCATTACCTTCAACATGGCGAACGACCTTTACCACCGGATATTTCAGAGCGTGTTCGCGTAACGAAAAAGCACCTGGAGTTTTCCATTCGTTGGAAGGGTGATAAAACCGGTGTATTTGAAATGCGCAGGCACTACACCAATTACTTTAAAGGCATTCCGGACTTTAAGCCATTTCGCATGCGCCTGGTGGAAACCATTGATGTGGCTGAACTCTTTGCCATACTCGATGAAGTAAGCGAAACCTATTCGGGGATAACAAGCTTAGTATAAGAATCGCAAGAAAACAGGTTTGAAATGGTTGGCTGATTGTCAATCTTTGTTGCCGAATTCCTTATGTCCGAGTCTACCAAAGGCACAGCCATTTTTTTGTTGATCGTTTGTTCCATCATTTGGGGAACGTCATTCATACTCATCAAGCAAGGGTTAAAAGTTTTTAATCCGGATGAGGTTGGAGCATTACGTGTATCAGCGGCAGCATTATTTTTATTGCCTGCTGCATTGTTAAAGTTTCGCGAGCTTAAATCGAAGCACTTTCCAAGGCTGTTGTTGTCCGGGTTAATGGGCATTTTTATTCCCGCTTTTCTTTTTTCCGTAGCACAAACGCGAATGGATAGTTCCATTGCAGGAATCCTGAATACGCTCACGCCAATCTTCACCATGATTATTGGTGCTTCATTGTTTAACCAACGCTTCCGGATAATTGCCGTGGTAGGTATTGTGTTGGGATTTGCCGGAACGTTCATGCTCATGCTTTCGCGATCGGAAGGGAAAGTAGAAGGTATTAATCTCTATGCCTTGTTGATTGTTATTGCGTGTGTTTTGTATGGCTCAAACCTGAACTTTATTAAGTTCAAAATTGCAGACCTGGGCTCGTTGGCCATCACCAGCGGTTCGCTTATGATGATTGGCCCACTGGCACTCATCTATCTTTTTGGCTTCACAGATTTCACCGATAAATTTTCAAAACACGAAGGCGCTTGGGCAGCCTTTGGGTACATTGTATTGCTGGGCATGATGAGCACGGCCATTGCTACATTTTTATTTAACCGATTGGTTAAGATCAGTACACCTCTTTTCGCCAGTTCAGTTACCTACGTTATGCCCATTGTGGCAGTGATGTGGGGCGTGTTGGACGGGGAGCGCTTATATCTTGGGCACTATATTGGAATGGCGGCTATTATTGGTGGTGTTTACCTGGCCAATCGTAAGAAGGCTTAAAATTTTTCGGTTCGCCTTGAACCTTAAGCCATTACTTCTACTTTTGCGGTTTCGCTAACTATCCTTTACCTCAACATGTCCAATCGTAAGATTGCCCGCGCACTTATTTCTGTTTTTAACAAAGAAAACCTTGACCCGATTGTGCACCTGCTTGGGAAGACGGGAGTAGAATTTGTCTCTACCGGAGGCACACAACAGTACATTGAAAAATTAGGATACCCGGTTATTCCGGTTGAAACCCTTACTGGCTATCCTTCCATTTTTGGTGGACGGGTTAAAACGCTGCATCCGGCAATTTTTGGTGGAATTTTATTCAGGCGCAACGAAGCCGGTGATCTTACTGAAGCAAAGGCTCATAGCATTGAAGCTATTGATCTGGTTATTGTTGATTTGTATCCCTTTGAAGAAACCGTTGCTGCAGGCGGATCGGAAGAAGATATCATTGAGAAAATTGATATTGGAGGCATCTCCTTAATTCGTGGGGCGGCAAAAAATTTCAGTGATGTACTTATTGTTTCCTCGCGCAAGCAATATGCACAAGTGCTACAACTCCTTGAATCAAAAAAATGTTCGTCCGATTTAGCAGATCGGAAAGCATTTGCTGCCATGGCTTTTGATGTAACCTCGCATTACGACTCAGCCATCTTCAACTATTTCAATCAGGATAAATCCATTGCTTCGTTTAAGAAGAGTGTTCAGCAGGGCAGAACCCTACGGTACGGTGAGAACCCGCACCAGCATGGAAAATTTTACGGTAACCTCGATGAGCTGTTCGAGCAACTTCATGGCAAGGAGTTGTCGTATAATAATTTGGTGGATGTTGATGCTGCCGTTAACCTGTTGCAGGAGTTTGATGGAGAAACAGCTTTTGTGATTATCAAGCACACCAACGCCTGCGGGGTTGCTACTGATATTTCGGTAAAAGGTGCTTACCTCAAAGCCTTTCAGGCCGATACCGTTTCGGCTTTTGGTGGCGTACTGGCAACAAACAAACCGGTTGACATTAAAGCCGCAGAAGAATTGAATAAACTCTTCTTCGAAATATTGATTGCACCAGCGTTTCATGATGATGCACTTGCCTTACTTAAATCAAAAAAGAACAGGATGCTTCTTTTACAGAAGCAACCCCTACAGGAGAAAATTCAGTTCAAGAGTTTACTCAACGGTGTAATTGAGCAGGATGTGGATTGGAAAACCGATTCGGAAAAGGACCTACAGGTTGCTACCCAGGGTGCGCCATCGAATGATCAGGTTAAAGCACTGTTGTTTGCCAGCAAAATTGCCAAGCACACTAAGTCGAATACCATCGTGCTGGCGGTTGATGGTCAGCTGCTGGCCAGTGGTGTTGGTCAAACCTCACGGGTTGATGCACTCAAGCAAGCCATTGAAAAAGCTAAAGCATTTGGGTTCACCTTGAAGGGTGCGGTGATGGCATCGGACGCGTTTTTTCCTTTCCCCGACTGTGTGGAGATTGCCCATCAGCAGGGTATACAAGCGGTCATTCAACCCGGTGGATCGGTGCGCGATCAGGACTCGATTGACTACTGTGATGCCCACGGAATGGCGATGGTCTTTACAGGCATCCGTCATTTCAAACATTGATCGCCAAAATCACGAAAAAGCAGTTAAAATATTACGGTAACAGGGCACCCAATGAATATTTTGGTAAATTCAAACCTTAATCTATAAACCAATTTTTTAAACCGATACATGGGCTTTTTTGACTTTTTCACCAGCGACATTGCTATAGACCTTGGCACGGCAAACACCCTCATTATTTACAAGGACAAAATTGTTGTGGACGAGCCTTCCATCATCGCATTGGATAAGGCCGCGAACAAAGTGCTAGCCATTGGCCGCGAGGCTATGCAAATGCACGAAAAGACACACGATCACATCAAGACCATCAGGCCATTGAAGGAAGGTGTAATTGCCGACTTTCAGGCAGCCGAATTGATGATCCGCGGTTTGATTAAAATGATTGATACCGGCAAGCGCTTGTTTCCGCCATCTTATCGAATGGTGATTTGTATCCCTTCCGGAATTACCGAAGTGGAGAAACGTGCGGTACGTGATAGTGCAGAGCATGCCGGAGCGAAAGAAGTTTATATGATTTATGAGCCTATCGCAGCAGCCATCGGTACAGGCATTGACATTGAGCAGCCAATCGGTAACATGATTGTAGACATAGGTGGAGGTACTACTGACATCGCGGTAATAGCACTATCCGGTATAGTTTGCGATCAATCCATTCGGGTGGCCGGAGACACGTTCAACAGAGACATACTCGATTACATGAGACGCCAGCACAACTTGTTGATTGGTGAGCGCTCTGCTGAAAGAATAAAAATAGAAGTTGGATCGGCCCTAACTGAACTGGATGACGGACCGGATGATTATGAAGTGCGCGGCCGCGACCTGATGACCGGTATTCCCAAGACAATTAAGATATCCTATTCCGAAGTAGCTTTTGCATTGGATAAGTCTGTTTCAAAATTAGAGGAGGCTGTGCTTAAGGCATTGGAAACCTCACCGCCTGAACTTTCGGCTGATATTTATGAGCGCGGTATTTACCTAACCGGTGGTGGAGCATTGTTGCGCGGACTGGACAAGCGCCTTGCGTTGAAAACAAAATTGCCCATTCACACAGCTGAAGACCCGCTGCGCGCTGTTGTTCGTGGCACCGGTGCAGCCTTAAAGAGCTTACACCAATACAGGGCTGTATTGATGACATGATTCCATGGAGCGGATATTTTTATTTCTTTATCAATACCGCGCCTTCTTTACTTTTCTTGCTTTGGAATTGTTTTGTGCCTGGCTGATCATTCAAAATAATCAGTACCATGGCGCTCGTTTCTTCAATTCATCAAACAACATGGTAGGCGGACTCAATAATTTTTCGCAAAACATGCGCGATTATTTTTCGTTGCGCGAGGTGAACTCGGTGCTGGCCGAAGAAAATGCGCGATTGCGAAAGAGCCTCGAACTTCGAAATCAGATCATCGTTTCAGGCACAATAGCCGATGAAGTTTTAGTACCCCGCTTTGATTTCATCAGCGCCAAGGTGGTTAATAACTCCACCGATCGTTACACAAATTTTATCACCATCAACAAAGGGAGTCGTGAAGGAATAGAAGCCGGTATGGCGGTTATCAGCCCACAGGGTGTGGTGGGCAAAGTTAAAATGACCTCCAGTCATTTTAGTGTAGTAACTTCCTTGCTGAATATTGATCTGCGCATTTCCGGGTTGCTTAAACGAACCGGGCATTTCGGCACCATTCAGTGGGATGGCCGCGATCCGCAGGTAGTGGAGTTTGAATTTATTCCGCGGCATGTAAAGGTAATGGTTGGCGATACGGTAATCACTTCGGGGTATAGCGGTGTATTTCCTGAGGGAATATTGATTGGCACCGTGGAGGAAATTGATTTGCGCGAGGAGGCTCCTTTCTATGAGATGCGTGTTAGGCTGGCACAGGACTTTCGCAAACTTTCTTTTGTATCGGTTGTAAAGAGCAACCTGCTGCATGAACTTGACTCACTCGAATTACAAATACCAGATTTGAAGCGATGAACCGATCGATTGTTTTACAAGTACTGGTGTTTTTTATCTACCTGTTTTTTCAGGTGTTGATTCTCAAGAATGCGGTTATGTTTCATGTCGCATTTTGCTTTTTGTACATCGGTTATTTGCTGCTTATGCCGGTAGAAACAAATCCGCTTATCCTGATGGCGCTTGGTTTTGTGTTGGGCTTTTCGGTAGATGTTTTCTATGACAGCCTCGGGCTTCACGCACTATCAAGCGTATTCATTATGTATGTTCGTAACTATTGGCTGGCCGGCCTAACCCCTCAGGGCGGTTATGATGCCAACGCATTGCCCAGCGTGGCTAATAATGGCGTACAATGGTTTATAACCTATGTATTGCCCCCTATTTTTTTACATCACACAATTTTATTTTTTACAGAAGCAGGCGGGTTTGATTATTTTTGGCATACCCTTACAAAGGTTTTTGCCAGTTCAGGGTATACGCTGCTGGTCATGCTTATTGTTGAGTACGTCTTTCCAGGGAGAAGATCATGAATGAAGGAAGGAAAGAAATATTGCAGGTTGTTATTGTACTTACCGGAATAGTCTTTCTGGTTAAGCTCTTCTTTATTCAGTTGCTGGATGATCGCTATGCGCAATTGGCGGATAGCAATTCGATCATGAAAAATATTGAATATCCTTTCCGGGGATTGATTCATGATCGAAACGGAAATTTGCTGGTCTATAATTCACCCGAGTTTGATTTGTTGATTGTGAAGCGTGAAGTCACTCACCTTGACTCAGCGCGATTCTGCGAAGTGTTCGATATGACGCAGCACGAGCTGAATATAAAGTTTAAGGAGTTACGTGCCCGCAAGGAATACTCACCCTACAAGCCAACAGTTTTTATCAAGCAATTATCAAACTATGATTTTGCCAAGATTCAGGAGCACCTCGATGAGTTCAAAGGCTTTTATATCCAACCCCGTACATCGCGCGCCTATGCTACAGGTACCTTGGCTAATGCGGTTGGCTATGTGAGTGAGATCAGTAAACCTCAACTGGACCGGGATTCCTCAAAGCTTTACCGCCAGGGAGATTACGTTGGGCAGAGCGGAATCGAATCGTACTACGAAACATTTTTGCGTGGTCAACGGGGCGTTCAGTACAAGTTGCGCAATGTCAAAGGCATAGAAAAGGGTTCTTTTAAAGATGGTGCCTTTGATACCTTATCCGTGCCTGGCCAAAACTTAATCACCACCATCGACCTGAAACTGCAGGAGTATGGCGAATATTTACTGCACGGAAAAGTTGGGAGCATCGTAGCGCTTGAGCCCTCATCTGGTGAAGTGCTCGCGATGGTTTCGGGGCCATCGTATGATCCGTCAATGCTCACCGGCCGAAAGTTCAGCACGAATTTTATGTTGGTAAGCAGTGATACCACCAAGCCATTATTCAACAGGCCATTGATGGCGATGTATCCACCGGGTTCAATTTTCAAGATCGTTCAATCGTTGATCGGACTTCAGGAAGGTGTGCTAACGTATGAGACTCGCTTCCCATGCGATCGCTCTCTGGTTAACTGTCACGGTCATCCTAACCCAACAAATCTTCATGGCGCTATTCAATATTCGTGCAACCCATATTTTCATCAGGCCTTTCGCAGAATCATCAATCAAAACAAATCGCCAAACACATTCACTGACTCGCGTATCGGATTGGATAATTGGCGCGAGTACGTAGGTCGTTTCGGACTTGGTGCCCCGTTAGGCGTTGATTTGCCCAGCGAAAAAGGAGGACAAATGCCTACCAGTAACTTATACAACCGGATTTATGGCGATGGTCGCTGGAAGTTCTCTACGATTTACTCGCTTAGTATCGGTCAGGGAGAAATGTTGGTAACTCCGCTACAGATGGCAAACATAGCAGCCATTATGGCTAACAAAGGATACTTCTATACACCTCATTTGGTAAAGGAGGTCAAGGGTGGCAGCATTGATCCCCGATTCAAGGTGCGGCACGAAACGGGAATTGATTCAGCATATTTTTCTTTTGTGCAGGATGCTATGAGCGATGCGATTTACGGTACGGCTCAACGGGCCATCATACCCGGTATTGAGTTATGTGGAAAAACAGGTACCGCTCAGAATCCTCATGGCTACGATCACTCTGTATTCATGGCCTTTGCGCCAAAGGATAATCCAAAAATTGCCATCGCGGTGTATGTTGAGAATGCCGGATGGGGCGGTCGGTCGGCAGCATCCATCGCCAGTTTAATGATAGAAAAATATTTAACAGGGGAAGTAAAGCGTAAAACATTGGAGGCTTATGTGTTAAAGGGTGAATTTCTTGATCCCGTAGTTCGCGCAACCCCGGCTGCCCAACCTGTTTCAACGGATTCGGATACAGAATGAGAAGGGAAGAGGCGATATCGAACAAGATGGATTGGGTAACGGTGTTGATTTATATGGTTATGGTGTTGCTGGGCTGGTTTAACATTTTTGCAGCCGTTTATGATGAAACAGCGCATCAGAGCATCTTTGATTTTTCGCTAAACTCAGGCCGGCAGTTAATGTTCATTGCGGCTTCAGTCATAATTATTATCGCCATTTTGATTGTTGACATGCGCTTCTATGAAGCTGCTGCATACCTCATTTTTGGTGCTATACTTTTTTTGCTGTTGCTGGTACCGGTTATCGGTAAGGAAGTGGGCGGGAATAAAGCCTGGTTGGGCATTGGTTCGTTTGGTGTTCAACCTTCTGAGTTTGCAAAGTTTGCCACGGCATTGGCGGTTGCCAAGTTTATTGGCACCGTAGGTTTTAAAATGGACAAACTGCGCAACCAGATTATTTTGTTCATCATGATTGGTGTACCGATGGCGTTGATACTCCTTCAAAAGGATACCGGTACAGCGTTGGTGTTTACCGTGTTTGTGATCGTATTTTTCAGGGAGGGGATGTCGCCTTTTTTGATTTTGGTAGGGTTAGCAGCTGCAATAATTTTTATCCTTACCCTGCTTATTGAAAATGAGTTCTATTTGTATGGGGGCGTTGCGGTTATTCTAGTAGTAGCCATTTTGTTAGGACGTAAAACCTTTAAAAGGATTGCCTTGCTTTCCATAGGAGCCTTGCTTATTGTGGGCGTTATAGAAAGTGTAGACTACATCATTACCGATGTATTGAAGCCACACCAACAAAACCGGGTGAAAGCGCTGATTAATCCCGAGGCCGATCCGTTGGGATTTGGTTGGAATGTAACGCAATCAAAAATAGCCATTGGCAGTGGTGGCCTTTCGGGCAAGGGTTTTTTAAAAGGCACACAAACAAAGTTTGATTTTGTGCCCGAGCAAAGCACCGATTTTATTTTCTGCACCATTGGTGAGGAGCATGGGTGGTTGGGTAGCCTGATTGTAGTCGTCTTGTTTGTAGCGTTGCTGCTTCGCATCATTTTCCTGGCGGAGCGACAAAAGAGCAGGTTTGCCCGCGTGTATGGTTACAGTGTAGCCAGCATTTTCTTCTTTCACTTTGCCGTGAACATCGGCATGACCATTGGTTTGTTTCCTGTAATTGGTATTCCGTTGCCCTTCTTTAGCTACGGAGGGTCAGCCTTGTGGAGTTTTACAATCCTGTTATTTATTTTATTGAAGCTTGATGCGCATCGAAGCCAGATGCTGCAGCGACTTTAGTATTGCATTGGGAAACACCCTTAGCTAAAGCGCTTCTCTACCATCTCCATAAACTCATAAAACTCTTCGCTTTCGCGATCCCATTCATCATAGAGCTTTTCCATGTACTTTAGTGCTGCGGGCATATCCTGCAAGCGATCGAGGTCGTCAATTGCTTTGCTGAATAATTCAAAATCACCATGGAACAGAACTTTGGTGAACATAAATTTCTGGTTGATGGTAAGCCTGTCTTTTATCCGGTCAATTTTCCTGAAGTTGTCGGCTAACGTTGACTTGGGTTCCTGTGCCAGTGAATCGTGTAGTGTGCTCTTCTCCTGTTTTGCCGGGGCTGGCTTGGCGGAAGGTAATGGCTCAGCCTTTTTTACATAAAGTTTTTCTGGATCAAGGTGTTCGACAGCGCTAAACCGGGAGATGAATGAGTCTACATCTTCCGGAGCAAAATTAACCTCCTCTAAAATATGATCGAGCATGGCAAACGCTTCGTTGCCGGAAAGTTCACTTATCTTTTTTTCTTCAAAGTGTTGAAGGAGTTTCTCCAGGGGAGCTTTGTTGATGCGCAGGTATTTTAGTTCATCGCGGAAATCCGTTACACGGATATGATTGTTGGCCCCTGACACCATCGTGGAAAAGAAATCGTATGGGTTAAAGATCAGCAGCAGCGTTTGGTAAGTAGCGTTTTTGAGCAAGGGTGCGAAATGATCCTTTTCAATGGAAATGTTTTTGGACAACACATTCATGAAGGTTTCAAGCGCCTCTTTAACATCAGCCCGCTCATAATCAAAATACGGGCTCTTCAGTTTTTCTATTTCTTCTTTCCAGGTTTTGAATAACTCATTAATGATGAAGAGATTAATTTGCTGAATATCGGAGAAGACAAGTATTTCCTGCCCGGTAATCCGTTTTTTATTTGCGAAGAACTTCGTCAGCATTTTATCAGCATATGCCGTGCTGTATAGTTCTATTGCCTCCAGACTGATCTTTTCATCCATAGTGGTTGGTAATCAATTAATCGTGTATACTTAGCGGTAAAAATAAGGGTTACAACCTATCCCTAGAACGCAAGATGGCAAGAATTGTGATACAGAATCTCGGAAAATCATTTGAATCAGCGGATTTTTCAAAACCCTTGCTCACATTAATCCATGACCAAGGCATCGATTGGATGCATGCCTGTGGGGGCAAAGGGCGATGCACTACCTGTAAGGCTGTGATTCTTGAAGGTGCGGGTAACCTGACCGACTACACCTTAGCTGAGGAACGTTATACAAAGCAAGGGTTGCTTCGGCCAGGCGACCGGTTGGCCTGTCAGGTAAAAGTTCAGGGAGATATTGTAATTGAAGTACCTGAGTCCGGAAAGTTCCCGCACATGATGTACCGCTCCTGAAGCACAGGATTACGTGTGGACTATCCGCTGTGGACTGTTAACTTGCAACCATGTTTATTGAACCTCATTTAGGCAGAAAGGAGCCTTCCGGTCGCACGGGATGGATCGAGGTAATTTGTGGGTGCATGTTTTCAGGAAAAACGGAGGAACTTATCCGCAGACTTAACCGTGCATTAATCGCCAAACAAAAAGTTGAGATCTTCAAGCCCGCTACCGACAAGCGTTATCACGAACAGAATATTGTATCGCATAATGAAAATGCAATTCGATCAACACCGGTAAATTTTGCCAGCGATATTTTGCTGTTAGCAGGTGATTGTGACGTTGTGGGCATTGATGAAGCCCAGTTTTTTGATGAGGCTATCGTTGAAGTTTGCAATACATTAGCCAATGGCGGCAAGCGCGTTATCGTGGCAGGTTTGGATATGGATTTTGAAGGCAAGCCTTTTGGTTCGATGCCTTTCTTATTGGCCGTTGCTGAATTTGTAACAAAAGTCCACGCCATCTGCGCACAAACCGGTGAGCTTGCTTCGTTTTCTTACCGGTTAACCCAAAATAATGAACAAGTAATGCTAGGCGAAAAGGCAGAATATGAAGCGCGCAGCCGCAGAAGTTTTGTTAACGGCATGAAAAAGCGTAATGAAATTGATGAGTAAATGCATCTGTTTACTGTTGATGTCAATTGTCAATTGTCAATTGTTGATTGTCAATTGTTATGCACAAGAAATACCCTTGGGCACATGGCGAATGCACAACTCCTACAACTCAATTCACACCATAGCCTTTGGTTCGGGTACGGTATATGGAGCATCAGCCAACGGACTTGTTATTGTAAATTCAGATAATAGCCTTACTACCCTTACCAAACTTGATGGCTTGAGCGGTGTTGATATTACATCCATTGCGGTTGATGCCACCCGGAATCAATTGCTCATTGCCTATGCCGATGGCATGTTGGATATCGTGCATTCTAATGAGATTATTTCTTTCAGCGGACTCAAGGAATCACCAACCATCAGCGGATCAAGGAGAATAAATCATATTAACCTTTTAGGTGAACTAGCCTATCTATCAGCCGACTATGGGGTGGTGGTTTTCGATCTGAACCAATTGCAGGTTAAAGAGACCTGGCGCGACCTTGGCCCAGCAGGACAAGTACTCGCCATTCGACAATCGAATTTTTTGGGTGATAGTATTTTTTTAGCTACCCAACAAGGTGTTTTGGCAGGGTTGTTAACCGATAACCTGTTGGATTTTGCCAACTGGACCCGCTACAATCAAGGTGCTTTCAACGCAACCGTTGAATCAGTATCCTCATTCAACGGAACCATCTTCGCTGCGATTGATGGAGCCGGCTTATATCGAAAAATAAATGGATCATGGACGTTGGAACATTTTCCCGGAGCAGATTTTAATACACTTACTGCCGACAGTCATTTGTTTATCATCGAAGGTTCTAACCTTTGGATGATGAATGCTTCCGGAACGCTGGTTCAGCTTCAGGATGAAAAGATTACTCAGCCGCTGTATGCGGTACATGATGCAGCGGGCAAATACTGGATTGGTGATGCAAACAACGGATTACTTTCGGATAGGTCCGGAAGCTTTCAATCGTATCTTCCCAACGGCCCAACCTTTTCTGGCGGTTTCCGCTTTGCATTGAATAACACGAATCAATTATTTGCTGTGTCTGGAGGGTATACCGGTACTACGCCTGCAGGAAAAAATGAGAAAGTAAATTCATTTAACAACGGACAGTGGAAGACTGAGGGATCATACTTAACAAGCGATGTAACCGATATTGATTTTTCTTCCACCACCACATTTGTTGCATCGTTTGGTGCTGGTTTACAGGCCATAAGCAATGGTACAAGTGTAACCTATACCAACAGCAACAGTCCGCTATCCACCAACCGCATTACAGCCCTTGCTTATTCGAATGATGGTTTGTGGGTTACCAACTACGGTACATCCTTATCATTACATCTTTTGAAATCAAACAACACCTGGGAATCATTTTCTTTTCCGATTGCTGCAGCCTCATTTCCAACCGAGCTAGTGGTTGACGGGCTTGGACAAGTGTGGATGGTGTTGAATCCATCGCAGGGAGGAGGCATTGTAGTGTTTAACCGTACCACCAATCAACATGTTTATTTGAACGAACAGCCCGGCTCCGGTTCGCTGCCCAGTCGTTCAGTTTTTTCAATTGCTTCCGATCGCAACGGCCAGGTTTGGGTTGGCACCAATGCCGGTGTTGCTTACTTTCCCAATCCTTCCCAGATGTTGAGCGGAAATGTAAACTCAGTGAAGCCTATTTTTAACGGCAGGTTTTTGCTGCGCGATGAAACATCAACCGCGATTGCTGTGGATGGCGGCAACCGAAAATGGATTGGTACCCAGCGTGGCGTGTGGTTATTTAATGCGTTTGGCGAGGAACATCTTCAGCAGTTTAATGTGCCGAACAGTCCGTTGCTTTCCGATCAGTTCATCGACATTGCGGTTCATCCAATAACCGGTGAAGTTTTTTTTCTGACAGACCACAACGTGGTTTCATACCGATCGGATGCAACCATGAGCCAGCCGGTATTTGATAAGGTTAAGATTTTTCCTAACCCAGTAACGGCTGATTTTACAGGCAGGGTTAGCATATCCGGATTATCAACTGACGCCACCGTTAAAATCACGGATGTGTCTGGCAAGATGGTCTGGCAAACTTTTGCCAATGGTGGAACTGCCACCTGGGATGTGCGCGATTATACGGGCAGACGCGCAGCCACGGGTATGTATTTGGTCATCGCCATTGCGCAGGATGGGCAGGACAGTATTGTTGGAAAGATTGCAGTCGTGAACTGATAGAACCATGCTTCACAAAACCCCCGGCATTGTTTTTCGCTTTACCAAATTTGGGGATACATCCATAATTGTAAATGTTTTCACAGAAGCCTTCGGGTTGCAGAGTTACATCGTTAACAGCGTGCGCAGCGCATCGGCCAAGGGAAAAATAGCGCTCTATCAGCCGCTCACGTTATTGGATATGGTGGTGTATTACAAAGAGAATGCACAGGTGAAGCGGATGAAGGAAGTGAAGTGCCTGCATCAGTATCACAGCTTATATGCTGATGTGAAGAAATCGGCTATTGCCATGTTTATTGCTGAATTGTTGAACAAGACGGTAAAGGATGAGAGCCATGCCCATGAATTGTATGCTTTTATTGCTGATTCACTCATCACATTGGATGATGCCGGGAAGGACTTTGAAAATTTTCACCTGGTGTTTATGGTGAAACTGAGTCGGTTGCTGGGCTTTGGTGCGCACCACTTAGCAGAGGTTACAGGCCATAGAATGATGGATAGTTCACTGGAAGCATTGCTGGAGAGGTTGTTACAGGCGGAATACACGGCAAGCCTTTCCATGACGGTTTCACAACGTAGGGACTTATTGGATGCGCTTTTGATTTTTTATAAAGATCACCTGGATACGCTGGGTGAGTTTAAGTCAGTGCCGGTTTTGAAGGAAATATTCACGTAATTTGTCAGGCCGGAAACAATAACTAATTATGAAAGCATTGGTTTGTGAAGACGATAAGGTTGTGTTGAAAGTAATTGAAGTGGCTATGGCGGAGGAAGGCATAGAAGCCACGTTGGTTAACAACGGACAAAAAGCATTGGATTTACTGGCGCAGCACGAGTACGATTTAATCATAACCGACATCCACATGCCGTATGCCAATGGTGATGCTGTGCTTAATTTTGTTCATAACGAGCAGGGAAAGAAAACTCCGGTAATCATGATTTCATCCGACAGTGAAGAAGAGGTGGTTTCGATGGCGCTGAAATCGGGTGTAAGGTCGTTTGTTTCAAAACCTGTGGATGTGGAGCGGTTGCGAAAAGTTATCCGCGAAGTGAAGGGTTAACCTTCAGCAATTTCCAGTTTAAATCCAACTCCGTGATAATTCACAATTTGAACTGTGGGGTCATCTTTTAAATACTTGCGCAGCTTGGAGATGAATACGTCCATGCTTCTGCCCAAAAAATAATCATCATCCCCCCACACTGATTTAAGAATTTCATCGCGCTTGAGTACGCGATCGCGATGAACGAATAGTAACCGAAGTACCGATGCTTCACGCGATGTGAGTGTCCGTTCACTGTGATGGTTCTTCAATTTAAAGTTTGTGTAATCGAATTGGTATGCGCCAAGCATGATTGTTTTTTCAATCGCTGCCGCAGATTTTGCACGTTTCAAAAACACTTCAATACGACAAAATAATTCTTCCAGGCTAAAGGGTTTGGTGATGTAGTCATCTGCCCCTGTGCTAAAGCCCTCCAGTTTATCTTCTGTCATCGACTTGGCCGTAAGAAATAAAATGGGCACCTCGCGGTCGTGCTCACGAATGGATCGTGCCAGGCTAAAACCGTCTTTCTTTGGCATCATCACATCCAGAATGCAAAGTTGAAATTTCTGTTCTTGAAATAGTTTTAATCCCTCTTCACCATCACGCCCCAGGGTAACAGCATAGCCCTGCGCGTTCAGGTTATCCTGTATTACAAATCCCAGGTTCGGGTCATCTTCAACAACAAGAATGGCGGGCTTACTCATGCGGTTGGCAATAATATGGTGAATGCGCAGCCATTTCCGGGTTGGCTCGCTACAGTAATCCTTCCACGGTGAGCTTCCACAATTTGTTTCACGTAATGCAGTCCAAGTCCAAAACCTTTTACATCATGCACGTTTCCGGTAGACACACGATAGAATTTCTGAAAAATCCTCCTTTTATTCTCATCGCTGATACCAATGCCATTGTCCTCAATAATTAATGAAAGCATATCGCTCTTTGATTCTGTCCTGATGGTAATGGATGGTTTTTCGGTGCAATACTTTAGGGCATTGTCGAGCAGGTTAACGATTACATTGGTAAGATGATGCTTATCGGCCTGAAGTTCGGCTGAAGAAGCATTTAGCACCAGTTGAACGGTGCCTTGCTTTTCGCGTAACGCAAGGTCAATACTTTGCGCAACTTCCCGGATAATTTCATGCAGGTTTATGGTTTCCTTTTTCAACCCAACATCTTCCTTGTCAAGTTTGGCCATCTGCAGTACGCGTTCAACATGTTGTTTCAGTCGTTTGTTTTCATTTTCAATGATGGTGGCATACTGCAATAATCGTTCAGGCTGCTGAATAATGTTAGCATCTTTCAATACTTCAGTAGAAACGGCAATGGTGGAGATTGGCGTTTTGAATTCGTGTGTCATGTTGTTAATAAAATCTTTCTGGATTTCTGAGAGCCGTTTTTGTTTGAGAATGACAAACAGTGTGTATCCAAAAAATATAATTACAATCAGCATTACTGCCGTAGAAAATGACCAGATGCCCATCTGGTTTAAAATTTGAGCTTCGCGGTTGGGAAACTGTACACCAAAGTAATAGCCGGCATTCGCCCACTTGGGTAGGTTCGGATTCTGTTCACGTTTGCTGATTTTATCACTAAGCTTAACATAATTTCCATACACCATCTTTTCATGGGTGCAATCGTAAATACCATATTCAAAATCGGCTTGTATGTTTCGCTTTTCAAATTCAGAGCGAAGCAAAAACTCCAGCAGGCTTGCATCAATCTCACCGTTAACCATCACCACATAATAATTGGTTGAGATTTGCTTCACCGGATTGTTGGCTGGAGAAGACGTATTATTAATCGAGAAGATTTGAGAAGCCACGTTGAATAGAGCGGTATTTACCTGCCGGTCGAACTCCGCCTCCTTTAAACCGAAAGCACGCTTTACCCAGTATATCTGTGTAATGGAAATACCCATGATGCTGATGGTAGCCAGCACAACAATAAAACGGATGGTAGAACTTTTCACAACCTAAAAGTACAAGAAAACACTTCGTGTCGTTGAGGTTTAACAAGTCATTAACAATTATTGGCAACCTGTTAACAAGTGATTTCGAAAGGAATGCCGTGGTTTGAGACACCGATCGGAAATAAATGTTTCAACTCAATCAATTAACACCCATGAAGAAAACCATCGTTTTAATGCTGGCCACCGTAGTAGCTATGGTAGCCGTGGCCCAACAATTGGCCGTATCAACCAACACTTCTCCCATTGTTCGAATAGCAGACGCTGCTTTTGCCTGGGATGAAATCGTTCATGATTTTGGCAAGATCAGGCTGAATGAACCAGTAGTTCATGAGTTTACGTTCACCAACTCGGGCGATGAGCCCCTGGTAATTGCTACCGTGCAGGCATCATGCGGCTGCACCGTAACCGAATACACGAAAGATCCGATTCCTTCCGGAGGAAAAGGTTTTGTAAAGGCAACCTATAATGCCGCCAAAGCTGGCGTGTTTTCTAAAACGGTTACCATTACAGCCAACACTATAGAAAATACTGTGGAGCTTACCATTAAAGGTGAGGTAGTGGAATAATTTTCTTGAATCAATTCAACTGAGTTATCGCGGCCTTGAGCCGCGATCTCTTTTTAAAGCCAAAACAGCGCCCGTTTCTTTTGGATTATCTGTTAAAGAGGGAGTAGATTTGTTCATGACTTCCGCTTTTGATCAAATCGTTTCTACACGCTACCACATCTACAACAGTCTTTTTCTGAATCTTCCTTTCAGCAACATTTACCGTACCGGCACCTTGTTACCATTCGTTCAGCAATATGCAGAAGATGGGTTCGATCAGGGAAAGGATCCACAGGAAATTGCTGAGCAATTCTATAGCGACTTTGCTCCGCAGGCATCGCCTGAAGAACGCTTCAAAATGCTCTTCAGCTTCATTCAGTATGCCGAACGCCAGGTGGTGTTGTTCGATTCTATCGAGGATGCAGCTTTCGACAAAGTAAACGACCTGAATGGAAGAGGAACGGTATCGGCTTTGCTGATGCGGGCAGCGTCTGATGAAAAGAAAGCAAAACTTAAAAAGAAACTGGCAGAATTTAGTGTGCGTGTGGTGTTGACGGCACACCCAACGCAATTTTACCCCGGCAATGTGCTGGCCATTATTAACGATTTGGAAGAAGCCATCCGACAAGATGATCTGGCCGGCATCAACCAATTGTTGCAGCAACTTGGTAAAACGCCCATCATCAACCGCGAGAAACCCACACCCTATGAGGAGGCTGTAAGCTTGTGCTGGTACCTGGAAAATGTGTTCTATCATGCAGCGCCCCAGATTGTGAGTCGGTTGCTCAGGGAATTGCAAGTACCCGTTCCAGACTGGAAGAACTTCAATTTGTTCCGCATTGGTTTCTGGCCCGGTGGAGACCGTGATGGCAATCCGTTTGTAACGCACGACATTACCCTGAAGGTGGCGGCTCGTCTGAAGGAGACGATACTTAAGTGCTATCATCGCGATTTGCGTGTGCTCAGGCGCAGGCTTACTTTCCGCGGAGTGGATAACCTGATTGTAGAAGCAGAACGAAAAGTATACGAGGCCATCTATTTTGATGGGAAGGGATATGAGCAAGCTGATGAATTGCTGGATGACCTGTTGCGCATGCGCAAGATTCTTGAAGATGAGCATGAAGGACTTTTCCTCAATCAACTCGATTCATTCATTGTTAAAGTAAGCATGTTCGGGTTCTTCTTCTCCAGTATGGATATTCGGCAGGACAGCCGCAAGAATCAACAGGCATGGGATGAGTTGTTGAGAATCACTAAGGTGAAAAATTTTGAGTCCCTATCAGAGGAGCAGAAGATCAAATTAATCCTCAAGACTAAAGTTGACCTGAAAAAGGTTAAGGTGAAAGATCCCTTTGTGCGCGAATTGATTGAGACGGTATATAGCATTGAAAAAATCCAAAAAGAAAATGGGATACAAGGCTGCCACCGCTACGTAATCAGTAACTGTGGCAGTGCACGCGATGTAATCAATGTGTTTCAATTATCACGATTGGCCATTGGTACCAAACAAGGATTGGCATTGGATGTTGTGCCGTTGTTTGAAACCATTGATGATCTGAAAAATGCAGGGGAGGTGATGGAGACATTGTACGCGATACCAGAGTACCAAAAGCATTTACAGAAGCGTGGAAATCGACAAACCATTATGCTCGGATTTTCAGATGGCACGAAAGATGGCGGTTACCTGCGTGCCAATTGGTCGATTTTCCGCGCGAAAGAAAACCTCACACGCATTTCGCGCAAGCATGGCATTACCGTTTTGTTTTTTGATGGCAGGGGAGGCCCACCGGCAAGGGGCGGAGGAAACACGCACGACTTTTATGCCTCGTTGGGAAGTTCCATTGAAGATCATGAAGTACAGCTTACCGTACAGGGGCAAACCATCAGTTCAAATTTTGGTAAGGTTACTTCCTGTCGGTTTAACCTTGAGCAATTGCTCTCCGCAGGAATTGAACAAGATGTGTTCGGTGAAGAATCGGAAGACCTCACAGCCGAAGACAAAGCTTTGCTGGATTCATTTGCTGATGCCGGATACCGTGCCTATCTCGGGCTGAAGTTACATGAAAAGTTTGTGCCCTACCTCGAGAAAATTACACCGCTTTCGTTTTTTGGCGAGACCAACATCGGCTCGCGACCGGTAAAGCGAAATGCATCGGATGGATTGAAGTTTGAAGACCTCCGGGCTATACCTTTTGTAGGCGCCTGGGCACAGATGAAACAGAATATTCCGGGATTTTATGGTGTGGGTTCTGCACTGGAGGAAATGAAAAGTCAGGGACAGTTCACCAAGCTCAAAAATCTTTACAAGCGATCTCTTTTCTTCCGCACGCTACTGGCCAACAGTATGATGTCGCTGACGAAAACATACTATCCCGCTACGCGTTATCTTGCACACGATCAGGAATTTGGTGCATTCTGGAATATGATGTTCGAAGAGTATGAACGTTCACGCAAGCGCGTGTTGGAAGTAACTTCATTGGATAACTTAATGGAGAACAATCCGGTCAACCGTTCATCAGTAAAACTTCGTGAACGCATTGTTATGCCGCTTATCGTCATTCAACAATTTGCATTGCAACAACTTCGCAGCGGTGGTGATAAAAAGCACACACGCGAATACCAGAAGCTTGTACTGCGCTGCATGTTTGGCATTATTAACGCTGCGCGAAATTCGGCTTAAGAAATTTGGAGATGTATCGACACAGACCCGAATTGTGTACCTTCATATTAAAATTCGCGCTTATGAAAAACTTTTTACCAATCCTCTCTGGCTTTTTGCTAATGGCATTGCTGGTCTTTGATTCCTGCTCATCGGGTAAGAAATCCTTCGTACGTGGCAATTATTATGATGCCGTAATGACCTCCACCAACAGGTTGAGAAGAGATCAGGATCATAAGAAATCCGTAGAAACCCTCCGCGAAGCGTACCCACTTGCTGTGGCATACTATGACGATCAGGCAAAGACTGCATTGGCAACAAATGAACCCTTCAAATGGTCGAATGTGGTGAATGCTTATAACACCATAAATACAATGTATGATGAGATCAGACGTTCGCCCGGAGCCTTGCGTGTTATTCCGAATCCGGTAAACTATTACGACAAGCTGGCCGATGCAAAGCAGCAGGCTGCTGCCGAGCGCTACAATGCTGGTGTGGCTGCATTGGCCATAAATAATCGTGATAAGGCAAAAGAGGCTTATCGCCATTTTCAACTGGTAGAGACTTTTGTTCCCGGATATAGGGATGTTCAGGATATGTTAGCGGCAGCCTTGTGGGCAGCTACGGTAAAGGTGTTGGTAGAGTCCATCCCGGCCCAGACAAGAAACATCAGTGTAAGTGCTGATTTTTTTAACGATAAAGTTTCAGAGTTTCTGCACAACACCACCATTAATGAATTCGTAAGATTTTTTACACCGCAAGAAGCTCAGACGATCAACCTTGCTCCGGATCATGTGGTGAAAATTTCGTTTGATGAATTTTCAGTAGGTGAAGTGTTTTTGTATGAGAAGGAATACGTACTGGTGAAGGATAGTATTGTAATGGCAACCTATATTGCTCAGGTACCCGTAACCGATAAACCAGCGGATGGACAAGATAAGCCGAAGGATCTGCCAAAAGACGAGAAACCTGCTGACGAGAAGAAGGATGAGCCAATCGATCAACCCAAAGATGATAAACCCAGGGATGAAGGCCCACTTCCGGGTGACGATGGTTTCGAAGAAAAAATTGATGAAAAAGATCGCGTAACAATATGCCATATTCCTCCGGGAAATCCGGCAGCCCGGCATACGCTTACTATATCAAGAAATGCATTGGCGGCACATTTGGCGCATGGCGATGTGATGGGTAAATGTGAGGATGAAAAGGGAAAGGGCAATACGGAAAAAAAGAACGACAATAAAGGGAAGTCCGGAGGAGGCGGTGGCGCGCAAAGCGTATCAACCGTGCGGTTTGAAGAACTATTTAATATTGCGGAAGCATTAAATGGTCGATTGTATATTTCGAACGACACAGTGAAAGTGTATGGTTCGGTAAAGGCCACGTATTATTATTCCCGCAAAACAACCACCTCAAAGGGATTGGTGAATTTTCAAATAGTTGAATTGCCATCCAACCGCATACTGGCGGTTGAAAAAATGCCCGGTGAATTTGTTTGGGTTTCAGAATGGGCAACTTTTAATGGTGATGAGCGTGCTTTAACGCCCAAACAATTGCAAATCAGCAAGCAAAGGGAGCAACTGCCGCCTCAGCCACAAGAGTTATTCATCGAGTTTACCCGTCCGATTTATGATCAACTGATTACGAAGTTGCGGGAGTTTTATAAGAACTACTGATTATAATCTTACCGGATCTGAGTCTCACAGATCCGGTAAGATGTTGTCTACGAATTTTTAACTTCTTCCATTTTTGTTTGCTCGTTGTTGTATTTTTTATCAACGAGTTCTGTTCTGGTTTCTTTGTCATGATAACGATGCCGGGTGTTCGTAAAGAAAAACCCGAAACCAAGACCTGATGCTGCCAATAGTATAAGGATCACAAGCCCTGCTATACGCAGGACTTTTTTTAAACGGCTCATAGAAAATACAGTTAAGACTTGTACACGATGGTACAAGCCATGCTTTGTAATGATTAATTATGGAAACTTCCCGAAAGGGTAAGTCTAGCCTTGAAGGGGCAGACTGTGCAGAAAAGAGTCAGCTTTACTTCTTGGTGTGTATGGCGTAATCCTGACGCGTGGTGAAGACAATCTCTTTTTATGAAGGGTATAGGTTAAACACGTTTGTAGTGTATAAGTTTGCAGTTGAGAAAGATGAGAACTACAATTGAAAAAATCTGGTTTTTCAAACTGATAAAATGAAACAACTGAAGTGACACGGGTTCCTGGAAAAACCCTGATTTCTGTTTGGGGCGGAATTTTTACGCCAGGGTTAACAGAAACCGTGCCTCCACCAATAGCGATTAATCCAACAAGAAGGAACCCGGCAAGAAGAATTAAGGAACCTCGATTTGATTGATTTTGAAGCATATCTCGCCTTAAACTACAAAAAATCTACTACTGCTTTGCAAATCGCAAATTCCTGACGCGGCCGCTGGAAACTTTCAAGGCAGTTACCTTTTGTGAGTTGCGTTCAAATTGCACCAACCCCATGAAAAACCGATTCCCGGAAAACAAGTCGGCCATGATAGGTGTAAATTCAATATCACTTAGTCGAGGATGTACAGCTGTTAATTTTCCGTTTTTAACAACAAGATCATAAAACGTGCTTAGCTCTTCGCTGAAGTAGGTGCCCTCAAACTGTTTTAATTGATCCGCAGTATAGTTGGCCGGTTCATATTCCACAAAATAACTGGGGTCATTTCCATCAATGCTAACCGTCATGGTTGATTTTTCTCCATTTTTTCCAAAGACTATCCGCAAGTCGTCAGGTACATTTAGCATTTTAAATTCGGTGACGCTGATGGGGATAATCGCACTTTCGTTGTTATCTGACCGATAATAAAATAGTGTATCATTCTTCAGATAGATTTTTCGCGAGCTTTTTGCAACATCATCCCAATAATTTCCAGAGAAGGATTCAAGTTGCTTGTTTAACAGTTTAACTGTTTTTACAGGTTTTTCTTTTTTGGTTTTAGGCGTCTCAGCCTTAACAAAATTATTTTCCAGAAATACATCCGCCACTTTTAAGGCCATGCTGCCCGAACTGAAAGACGCGTCATTACTGAATACAATCACCGCAAAATTCTGGTCGGGGAAGCGCCCCAGGTATGTGCGGTATCCGGCATCGGCACCACCATGTTGAATTTGAGGCAATCCTTTATAATCGTTCACAAACTGGCCTAATGCGCCACCATAGGTTTGGCCGTTGTTTAATGTGGCTTTTGTATTCATTTGCTGAACGAGTGACGCCACTGATGCCGGTGGATTGTTTAAATGCAAGGCCCACTGGGCAAGATCTTCAACGGTGGTAAACAAACTGGTGGCTCCAACATTGGCATAACTCAACACACTTTTTTTGTATACCTCACCATCGCGGTAGTAGGAATATGCCCGGTTCTTTACGATTTTCTGATGATCATCATAGAAAAGAGTTTGGGTCATTTTCAGTGGTTCGAAAATCCGTTCGTGTGTGAATTCAGCAAAAGATTTTCCTGAAACACGGGCCACTACTTCTGCCAATAAGGTAAAGCCTGTATTGCAATAGGCATATTCA
The DNA here is from genome assembly GCA_019638255.1 of Cyclobacteriaceae bacterium. Taxonomy (GTDB): domain Bacteria; phylum Bacteroidota; class Bacteroidia; order Cytophagales; family Cyclobacteriaceae; genus UBA2336. The sequence continues at coordinate 810,893 of JAHBUD010000001.1, forward strand.
TCACCGGGGTTGAAGTTGAGTTCCTTCTGCTTGCTCACCAGTTTCAGCACATGTTCTTTGGTGATTACATCATCCATGCGCCAGCCCGCAAGGGTAAGTAAATTCCATTGGTCGCGCAGGCCGCTGGTGTGATTGGCGAGATGCCGTAACGTAATGGTTTTGCCAAAATCCGGAACTTCAGGAATATGCTTGCGGATATCGTCTTCCAATGAAAGTTTTCCATCTTGTTCCAGTAGCAATATGGCATAAACGGTAAATTGTTTGGATACGGAAGCAACATGGAAAACGGTAGTCGGACTGTTGGGAATACCATATTCCAGGTTGGCCATACCGTAGCCCTTGCTGAACACCATCTTTCCGTTTTGAACAACGGCTACAGCGGCTCCTGGTTTTTCAGGATTGTTCCATGGGGCAAACAGTTCGTCAATGCGTTCAGGGATTGTTTTGGTTTGTGCTGTTGCTGATACAGTGAGTAAGGCACTACACACGATAAGGAAAAGCCGGACGATTTTCATGAATGTGGGGTTTGATAACTATTATACGCGATTGAGAAGGATGTGGCTATGAAATACTTAAATCCTTTTGCCCGCTTTTACCTTTATTTCAGAACCTTCCGCCAGAAATACCGAAACCGGTTTTTCGGTTGAGAGAAATGAAAACTCCGTTCCGTACACTTTTCCGAAGTCTACATCAACCGCGTAGTTGCGGATTGGGTAAATTTCCCACCGCGGATGTTCAACCTGGTATTCAGAAGTTTTTTGGGCATTGATTTTTGTGTAGCCCCAGTAATGCTCGGTGATAAATTCAGCTTCACTTCCGGCCTCCAACAGAACGGCTTTTGAGTCCGCTTCAACAGAAAACGTATGCCACAATGATTTCTTCCAGCGGTATTCAACCTTTAACTTATTAGCTTCTGTTTTCCAGGTGTGTTGCATGGGCAGGGTTTCGTAGTGCTCGCCATACAGCGTATTGGCTACAAAGGTTAGGGCAGCCCGCGGCACAATCTCTTTAATAAAAACTACACCTCGTTTCCATTCTCCCTCATCCTGGTAACGAACATAAAAGCGCAGGTTTACTTCTTCAAAGTTGACATGAAACGGAACCTGAATACCCAACACGCGGGTGTTCAAAAACATAAACCCCACCAGGCTCACGTAGCAGGTGTTGTTCCAAAAATCCAGTTCTGTTTTGGCGGGAACGAACGGCAGGAGCGACTCGGGTTTAACTGCGTAGTTCGCCATCGCCAGTTTGCGCCATTCGGCTTGTAGGAAGGTTTTAGTTTTTTGCAAATCCAAAGTACTTTGTGAGTTATCTATTGAGTACTTCAGTGATACGCTTGTAATAGTAAGTTGACTTTATGTCATTGAATTCATAACTGTTATTAGCATTTTGATACAACATTTTGATTTGTTGGACATTTAGATCTTTTAATAAGATGTCAATAAATTCTTGATTGTTGTAAATTCTTAATCGAAATTTCTTATGTTGATCGCCAAGTGCTGTTAATAATTCAGTAAAAAATTCAATTTTATCATTCTGTGTTATAAAGACATCTAATAGCTCGTGACTGTTTTCATTTCTTGAAAAATAGAGAAAGGCCGCATCTCTATACCCTTCCCGGCTTAAATCCTGTTTAAAGAATTCCTTTACAAGGGAAGATTCTTGAAAGATTAGTAATGAAATTAATTGATTCTCAAATAGCCGTCTATCTTTTGGGTCTTTTGTTTTTCTGATAATATTTATAATGCGAAGTATCTGATAATCATTGAAAGCAGCAGGCTGATAATATTCTAAAACTTTCATTGCCCTATAGGCTACAATTACATCATCACTCTCGAGATTTGCAATTGCGCTATCGATTCTTTGTTGAGTGTTGTTTTTGATGTAAGAGGTTATATTATTATCCACTAACTCTTGTAATTCATTTTGAGGTTTTACTATGTAGAAATAGCTTATTACCGGCACAACTGCTATTATTATTACTATTAAAATCCCTGCAAAGGTCCCCGCGCTAGAGAATATTGAATTTAAATTCCCAATAGTTTCTGAAGCTTGCTTTATTCTTTGCTCTAAAATTTCTTTTTGCTCCGTATTAGTGTTTCTCTTTGCCATATTGATAAGTTATCAGATCGTTTTATGTGAGCTTTACTCCAATCTACTCGCCACCTCATCCCAATTCACCACATTCCACCAATTTGCTACGTACTCATTTCGCTTGTTCTGGTACTTCAAATAATATGCATGTTCCCAAACATCTAGCGCAAGCAGAGGCGTGCCTTTAAAATCGCTATTGTCCATCAGCGGGTTATCCTGATTTGGGGTTGAACCAATTTTTAACGTTCCATTGTCATTTACCAACCAGGCCCAGCCTGAACCGAAGCGGGTCATGGCGGCAGCTGTAAATTGTTCCTTGAATTTTTCAAACGATTCAAAACTTCCGTTGATGGCATCGGCCAATTTACCAGGCGGCACTCCGCCACCGGGCTTCATTACCTGCCAGAAGAAATTGTGATTATATGCACCGCCACCATTGTTGCGTGCCTTGGCTGAGAGCTTCGAAGTGTTGGCAAAGAATTCAGCTTCCGTGCCAAACGCTATTTTTTCTTCGGCAATGGCATCGTTTACATTTTTTATGTAAGCGGCATGATGCTTATTGTAATGTATATCCATGGTGGTGGCATCAATGTTCGGCTCCAGCGCAGCATAGTCGTATGGCAGTTTTACCTGCGCAAACGACAGGGCTGCAAGAGCAGTTGCAGTATCCTCATCCGTCTCTTCAGTTGATTTGGTAGCGCAGGCCGCAGAAAAAATGGCGGGTGCACCCATGCTGGTCAATACGGTTGCTTTCACTGCGGTTTGTACAAATTTCCTGCGATTGGTTTTTTTCATGGCAATAGCATTTGGTGTAAATACATCTCAGTTTTGAAAATTTCGGGTAGAGGTAAATTTACTTAAAAATACGTAGCTTGCTGATGATCTTAACACCAACGGTATGAGCGAAATACTTTACGATGAAGTGCCTTCCCTTGACCTGGCAGATTTTACCAGTGGAGATGAAGCGAGGAAGAAAAAATTTGTTGCCGATTTGGGTGCAGCGTACAACAACATCGGCTTTGTGGCCATTAAAAATCATTACCTCACCGATGACTTATCAACTCAATTATACGGTGTGATCAAAAAGTTTTTTGCTTTGCCGGATGCTGTAAAGCAGAAGTATGAAATACCGGGTTTGGCCGGTCAGCGTGGGTACATCGGCAAAGGAAAAGAACACGCCAAAGGTCGTAATACAGGCGATCTGAAAGAGTTTTATCACATTGGCCAGGAAGTGGAAGATGACGATCCGATAAAAAAAGAATACCCGGAAAATGTTTGGCCCGATGAAATTCCTGAATACAAGGAAATCGGGTTGGAGGTTTACCGCAGACTGGAAAAAACCGGTGTACACATGTTACGTGCCATTGCGCTTTATCTCGGTTTACCTGAAAATTATTTTGATGCAAAGGTTCGTCATGGCAACAGCATTTTACGACCCATACATTACTTCCCCATTGAAAATCCCGAAGCTGTACCGGCTGATGCTGTGCGTGCAGCCGAACATGGCGATATCAACCTGATTACCTTGTTAATGGGCGCCAGCGCTGATGGATTGCAAGTGCTTCGCAGAGATGGCAAATGGATTCCCATAACAGCGTTGCCTGAGCAACTTGTGGTTAACGTTGGCGATATGCTGGAGCGCCATACCAACAAGATACTTAAGTCTACTATTCACCGGGTGGTCAATCCTCCAAAAGAGAAAATGAATACACCCCGGTTTTCTATCCCCTTCTTCATGCACCCTCGAAGCGAGATGAGTCTTGCCGCACTACCCGGATGTGTGGATGCAGAGCACCCTAAGCAGTGGCCTGACATTACAGCGGGGGAATTTTTAGATGAACGGTTGGCCGAAATTGGTTTAAAGAAAAAATAATCATCAGGGGCGCTCTTGTTCAGGCGAGTCCGATATTACATTTTCCTAAAAGACGTGCTCTGGCTGGCACTCACCACATTTGGTGGGCCACAAGCACACATCGGACACTTTCAAAAAGTGCTGGTGAATAAACGCAACTACCTTTCAGCCGATGAACTGATGGAGTTGAATTCACTGTGTCAGATTCTTCCGGGGCCAAGTTCTACACAGACTTTAACAGCCATTGGATTTAAGATTGGCGGTCCAAATCTGGCTTACTTAACGTTGCTGGTATGGGTACTGCCATCGGTACTCTTCATGACCTTTACCGGCATCTTTCTTTCGGATATCCAGGAGAAGGATTTATCCCTGGAGTTCACTCGCTTTATACAACCCATTGCGGTCGGCTTTGTAAGCTATGCCGCGTATGCAATCAGTTTAAAAACCATCCACACTAAAACGGGCATCATGGTAATGATTGCATCGGCCTTGGTTTCCTATTTTCTTCAAACACCATTTGTATATCCGGTTATTTTATTGGTAGCCGGGTTGACTACAGCGCTGAAATTCAAGAATCACCCCAGGGAGATAAAAAAGAAAATTGAAGTAAAGTGGTCAAATTTTTTATTGTGGATTGGCGTGTTGGTATTGGCTGCAGTACTGGGCGGAATAACCAAGGCACGTCCCGTTTTGTTGTTTGAAAATTTTTACCGTAACGGAAGCTTGATTTTTGGTGGTGGACAAGCGCTAACCCCTTTGCTCTACACCGAATTTGTAAAGAAGGAGGCTGAACCGCGAAGAAGAGTTGAGTTTAGAAAAAAGGAATACCTGAACCATGATGAGTTTTTGTCGGGCTATGCCGTGGCACAATCATTACCCGGACCAGTGTTTGCTTTCAGTGCATTTATCGGATCGCTTTCCATGCGCGATTATGGCGTTTTTGGTGAATTACTTGGCGCGTTGATGTCGGCAGCTGGGATTTTTTTGCCGGGTACGTTCCTGATATTTTTTGTAATTCGATTCTGGGACAGCTTAAAAAAATACAGGGTTGTACGTGCCTCGCTTGAGGGCCTTACTGCTGCCAGTGCAGGCTTGGTGGCTGCGGCCGCCATCATTCTTTTTCAACCGCTTGATAATTCGTTTATGAATTTTGCATTTACCATTGGCACGTTTGGTATCCTTGCATTCACACGAATCCCCGCCCCGATTATTATTATTAGCGGATTTTTATTGGGGTTTATTCTTTAAGCTGATTGTATTGTGAGTACCGGATTTTGCGTAAAAGTGTAACGCAAAGGTTTGCCTGAACATGCGCAGGGTATCGAGGCGAAGACCCCGCTGGGACGGAATTTGTTCCGGATCAATGTTTCACTATTACCCTCTTTTGAATAATACCTTCTTTATAAATAATGTTCAGGTAATAGTTTCCTTCCGGAAGGTTGCTGACCGGTATCGTGGTGATTTTTGCATTAGGCTTTGATGAATACTCAAGCTCCTGCTTTTCATTATAGAGCCGTAACTCAGATGATTCAAAATCCTGCAATGATATATTGATACTCATATTCGCAGGATTGGGATAAACGAAGTCAGGTTCTTCACCGCCTTCGCAGTTCATGGTAGTGGCGCTGCCCGTTCGCCAGGGGCCCCATCCGCAGGTGTTCCGCGCACGGTAGTTAACCTCAAAGAATTGGGCTGTCTGGTTGGATGAGATTACGAACAGGTGAGGAATATTAAGCGTACCTGCGTGCTGGTACAAACCCGATATTGTCCATTCGTGCTCAAGAAACTCATAATTGTAGCTTTGGGGGATGAAGCTTAACCATTCGGAAGGACAAACCGAATAGCTGGTGATAATCATTCCGTTAGGGTTGTAATCAAAGTGCTGCCCGGTGAGGTGGAATCCTTCAAAAACAGGTACACCGACCCAAACATTTCTTTCTATATCAACAGCCCCGCAAGCACCACCACTTATTATTACTGTAATGGTAACCTCTCCGTTAAAATTGCCTTCTCTTATTGCGATACCAGTTGTAGAATTTACACTAAGTCCACTGGGGTTGCTGCTTGACCAAGTTACGGTTGTTCCGGCAGGCTGATTTTGTACTTCTAAAGTATCAGTAGTACAGATGATGGAAGGGGTAATTGAAATTCCAGTTGCATAATCAGCATTTTCTCTAAAACCTCCAGGATTGAAGTTTGCTCTCATTCTTTGCCTCTGGCCATACGTAAACATATTCATGCCAACATCGTCTGTGTAGTCCATATAGTTCATAAACATAATACCTGGTGTAGTGGAGGAACAGGCATCAAGCAAAGGAAAAGTAGGATTGCCCCAGGTATCCTCTGCTTGATTTGGTGTATCTACGACTTCATCTGACCCCGAACACGCTCCATTACCATCTCCCCATATATACTACAGGGGGGGCATCACAACCACAATCAGTTTGGCGTATTTCATTTGAACAATGAAATGCCATTAATAACATGCTGACAACGACAAGAATGCTTAATTTTTTCACGATTTTAAAACCTTAGCCTTTGGTACATATTATTTCATAATCAATTTGAATTCTCTGTATCAATCACTTCAATATTTTTGAATACAAAGGGTTTTCCTGAATAACGAGTATCGGGACAAAGAACCTTAATATCCCCGCTAATTTTAAGTTTTAATTTGTTAACTGATAATCTGTCTTTTAAATCATTTTCTATGCTGCAGGGAGTAAGTGCTACTGTCGGCCTGTTCACCAGGAAAATTCTAAGATTTCCGTTGGGTGGATAGTCCACGGTTGCCTCGACTTCATGAATAGTTTCAGTCGTTTCTCCTTCACAACCACAATCAGTTTGGCGTATTTCATTTGAACAATGAAACGCCATTAACAACATGCTGACAACGACAAGAATGCTTAATTTTTTCATGATCTTTTATTTGTTTGTTACTTTAATTTTAATCGTATTTCTTCATATTAATTGTAAAACTCAATGTTACTGACAAACCATAATCAATAACAATCCTGAGTCATTTCAATATTTCTTATAATATTGCTTTCTCCTATTTAGACACACCTTCATATTAATTGGTTCGAACACAAAACCGTACAAACTTAACCTGTTTTAATATAGACCTTCAATGATTTTCATGATATGGTTGGCGCGGTTTCCCAGTGAAGTTTCTCACCCCATCAGTATCACGCAAAGCAGACTGTGAACCGGATTTTCCGCAAAAAATAAACCCCGCTGCTCTTTGCTGCGGGGTTTCTAAATTTTAAAAACCTGAGTTACTATTATCCTAACTTGAATGTAATAGGCACAACATAGCGTTGACGCACAGGCTTACCGCGCTGTTTACCCGGATTCCAGGGTGGAGCACTTTGTACCACACGTACAGCTTCTTCATCGCAACCTGCACCAATACCTTTAATTGCTTTTACATCGGTGATAGAGCCATCGCGATTGATTACAAATTCAACGAAAACTTTTCCTTCAATGCCCATCCTTCTGGCTTGAGCAGGATATTTCATTTTATCACCCACATATTTGTAAAAAGCAGCCATTCCACCTTTAGGCGTAGCCGATTCCTCTACAACTAAAAAAATCTGATCAACGTCTTCTTTTTCTTCAACGTGCGCAATAACAATTTCTTCAACTTTGGTATCTTCCGTCACTTCAACATCAAACTCAACTTTTATATCTTCTTTTATTTCCTCTTCGTCAGGGACTTCAATAATCTGAGGTTGCTGAATTTTTGGAGGAGGTGGAGGTGGCTGTTCTGTAGGCGGAACTTCCAGTATTTCATCCACAATGTTTTGATTCTTCACGAGGTTTTTACTAGCGTCATCATCGTTCACGCCATATTCAAAAGCCATTACAACGATTAGCAGGGTAATCACCAATCCGATGTTGAAGAACAACCATGATTTGTTCGTTAAATCGGCTTTTTCTGTCTTTTTAGGTTCCATAGGCTCAATTAATTTGCAATAGAATCCCAAAGATAGGAAAAGGTCACAATACAGAAATAAAAAATGTTATTTGCGGCTTCCGAAGAATACTGTAATGAAAAGCGTTGGAAATACGCTATATTTTACGGTTGAAGGCATTAGCTCAATTGGTTTTGTGTAGGCATCCAGCAGTGTACCTACCTCAAACCCCAACACGGAACTTTTGACGGTGCCCGTCTCAAAATTTAATGCGGCCTTAAAATTTCCGCCAATGGCTGCCCCGGATTCGCCCAATCCCTGGAAAAGATACCCCGTTCCCCAAATCTGGTCGGGGGGTATCCCGAGGTGATACTGTTCCCTAAACGTTCGGAAACCGCCATCGGGTGAGTATTCAACATAATAGGGTGCTATAATGCCTAAACTGGGGCCCAGGGCAAACACGCCTTTTATTTCTACACCTTGATAGGGTGCTTTTTTGTAAAGAATTACATCTCTTCCGTATTGAAAGCGGAAGGAGTACAAATAATTGTTCTTTCCTAAAATGAAGAAGTTACCGGTGATGATTGAGTTCCTGCGGATTTCCTGCGGGTGCTTGACATTCATGATTTCTAGCCCGAAGGTTTCGAAAACACGGTCGTTTATTTTTCGCGCCTTTTTGAAGGTAAAACCACCAATAAGGCCACTGGAAGTGTTTTTATTGATGCCCCATGTAAACTCCGATTGGTATTCATAGCTATCCTGTGTTTGACTGTAAACAGTAAACTGAACTGCAAAAATCAGCACCACAACCCATAATGTTTTTTCTTGCCCGCGCATTCAAGCCATCTTTGAAATACCTTTGTGCCACAAAGTAACACAAATTACAAATTTAAGTTATTCTGCATGACAACATTAACCACGATTTACAAGGGTGATTTACGCACACAGTCAACCCATACCCGATCAGGAAATACATTAATTACTGATGCACCGGTAGATAATCAGGGCAAAGGTGAGGCTTTTAGTCCTACGGATCTGGCCTGTACGGCACTCAGCACCTGCATGCTTACGACTATGGGTATCTGGGCTGCGCGAGAGGAAATTGATATGAGAGGCATGCAGGCGGAGGTCACCAAAATCATGGCATCCAATCCGCGAAAAATTGCAGAAATAAAAGTCAAGTTATCGCTTCAAAATTTCAACGCAACCGAAGAACAAAAGCAAAAATTAAAAAACATTGCCTTAAACTGTCCGGTAGCACTCAGCCTTCACGAATCAGTTATCCAGTCGGTTGAGTTTGAGTTTTAACCCGTTCCTTTATTTCAGTGTAATTAATTCCGAAATGCGAATTGTGATAGATGCATTGACCCTTATCCAATATCAGCACTTGCGGAGACTCATGTTCAACATTAAATCTTTCGGTCACAGCGTTGGATAACGAGCGATGGCGAATGAGGTCCAGAAAATACGGCTTAATCAATTTTGAATCTTCTTCTTGCCAGGCCCGCTCAAGCCGGTTTAGCACAGCACTGCTTGTGGAGCATCGTGTGCTGTGTTTATAGATCATGACTTTTTGGTGTATTGATTCCTGGTTCAGCGCATCGAGTTGACTTAACTCGGTAAGTTCATTCCACTGCATACATCATTCGTTAATCGTACCACAATCCTTGCTCTCGCTTGTCGTAGCGGGGCTTCTGAATTTTTTCTTTCAGATGGTCGGGTTGAGTATCGCTTTTCTTGAATAAACGCGCCCACATCAGTTTAAAGTTCGTGAGCATGCTCTTTTCTTCTTTTACGTTGTTCTGATTAGTCTTAACAAACTGGGCATCGGGATGTAAATTCTTATTCCTCGAGAGTTCATACTTCTTCATTCTAATGTTACCCTGATAGTCGGTAACCTTGGCGAATGCTTTACCCGGCTCTCTTACCTTCAAGGCATCATCAGCACTGTTGGGGTTGCGTACATAGCGCCAATCCATTTTAATTCCGCGGGCATACTCACTGGCTTTTATTGAGCTCTTGGTAGGTCCAATGCCCGGCAATGATCCGTCAGCAGCATTTGGTTTTTTGCTATAGTCTTTTTCTTTCACCTTCACCTGCAGGCCTTCAACTTTGTAGGTTGATTCACCAGGGCGTTGCTTTTTTAGTGCCAGTGCATCAGCATTGGGGTTGCGCACATAATTTTTCTTGAAGCGCGATAATCGTGTGTAGCCGGTAAATGTTTCTCCTTGATCGCGCATGTCAGGATGAAGATCAAACTCCATAATCTTTTCGGGGAAGCCCCCGATATCCTTACTTGGCTCTTTCTTCTTCACTTTTACAGTGCCTCCAAAGGCCGCCATACGCTCATCATTTTTCCCGGGCGGATATCTGCCGGGTATGGGTTGTTCTTTGTTGTTCCATAGTTTGCCACTGATGCTGCCACCACCTTTTTCAGGAGCTTTCCCTTTCAGGTTTCCAGAGAAGGAGGCCATGCGTTCATCGGTTTTGCCGGGAGTGCGACCCAGTATAGGTTGGCCTTTATTATTCCACATCTTGCCACTAACACTTCCGCCACCGGTAACAGGTTTGCGCGCTTTCATATCTCCTGAGTAACCAGCGCCAGCATCTTCAAAGGATTTTCGGAAGCGGAGATTTCCCTGATAGGTTGCCATCTGTTCATCGGTTTTACCTGGGGATCTTCCCAGTACAGGCTGGCCTTTATTATTCCACATCTTGCCACTGACGCTTCCGCCACCCGTTGCAGGCTTGCGTGCTTTGATATGCCCGGAATATCCTGCGCCTGCATCCTCAAAACTTTTCCGGTAACGTAAGTTGCCTTGGTAAGTAGCAATCTGTTCAGCTCCTTTGCCAGGATATCTTCCGGTGATGGCACGGCCTTGGTTATTCCACATTTTCCCGCTTACACTTCCGCCTCCCTGCAAAGGTTTTTGAGCTTTCATGTTTCCGGAGTAGCCTGCACCCTGTGAGTTGAATGATTTACGAAAGCGAATGTTGCCGGAATACGTATCAATACCTTTTGCCCCAATACCAGGTGCCCGTGCCGGTAAAGGTGCTTTTCCGGTTCGCTGTTCAGCGGATTGGGTGGCTGATCGATAACCACCACCGGGCATCATTCCTTTATAGGCTTTGTCACCATAACCCGGCTGACGTTTCCGCGACAACATAACAGCACCTTCTGTGCCGGGTTTGCTTGAGAAGTTACGGCCTCTGATTCTTCTTCCAGAAATATCTCCTTTCCATGCCCGTGAGGATGACGTTGCCGTTCGGTAGCTACCGGCTGCGGGTCCTTTGTATGGTTTGTCGCCAACACCTTTCCTTCCGTAATACGGTGTAGTGGTTGGCCGCATTACTTTTTGCGGGGGAGTTTGGTAATTAATGGTTCGAAGTCTCCTGCCCGATATATCACGTGTATAGGGTCGCTCGCCTTTTTGTTTCTGATTCCAAAATCCGGCATACGGATTAATGCTCTTTCTTGAAATATAAGGTCGTGAGGCTGTTGCGGGCACAACACGCTTACGATCGGGAGGCTGCGGCTGACTTCCCATTTTCTTCAATTTGGCAAGTTGTGGTGCGTTTGAAACAGGTCGCTCAACAGACTGTGGTCTGCGCGAAGGATTGTTAACGTATTTGTTGAATTGCGGATAAACGTTTCGTGTTTTACCGGTAGCAGAGCGAACCTGTACCCGTTGCCGCTCAACGGCTCTCCATTTTAATTGCGGATCTTTTTCAGGTGGCCCTTTTTGCCCCATGTATCTTCCGCTTTGCGGATAAACATTTCGCGCCTGGTTCGTTTGGGAGCGTGTAGCCGGAATTTTCCGACCGGTAATATCGCCCTTCCATGCGCGCTCTTTTCCCATAGGCTGCTTTGCCTGGTAAATCGGATTTAATGGTCTGCCAGCTTTTTCACCACGCTTCGTTGCGCTGGCGGCTCTTGATTTGGATTGCGGGGTTACGCGTTTTCCTATGCCTTTTGATTTGCCCTTGGAAGGTGATGTTTTAAACCTGGCTTCACGCGATGGTTTTGAGGGCTGATCACCTTTGGTATTCTGTGCAGCGGTTGGTGAGTACAAAACAGACAAAAAAATCACAAGGCCTAAGGAAATCAGGCCGGATGAATTATGGATGCTATGCCGCTGTCTCAGACTCAAAAAAATTTCCACAGAAATGTGCTAAGATAGTAAAAATCGCTGTTTTGTGGCGAATGGGCTATTGCCGGGTATTAAAACGCCAGCAGTTCCCCGATCTTACTTTTTAATCGCCCTTTCGGTAAAAAGTTTTGCTCCAGGGTTGGTGCAAAGGGAATGGCCGTATCCAGGCTGGCCACACGCATCACGGGAGCATCCAGGTGTTTGAAACAATGTTCCGTAATCCACGCACTAATTTCTGCACCAATGCCTCCGGTCAGCGTGTCTTCATGAAGAATCAGCACGCGATTACTTTTCTTAACCGTTGCTTCAACCGCCTCTTTATCCCACGGAAGTAACGTTCGCAAATCAAGAACATCAGCCTGAATGCTATTCATGGAGTCAAGAATTTCAGTGGCCCAGTGTACGCCCATTCCATACGTAATGATGGAGAGATCAGCTCCTTCACGAACAAGTTTAGCCTTGCCGATTTCCACTGTGTAGTAATCATCAGGTACTTGTTCTTTTACGGAACGATACAGGAGTTTGTGTTCGAAATACATCACCGGGTTTGGATCCTCAAAAGAAGCGCACAACAAACCCTTTGCATCGTAGGGGTTTGACGGGTAAACAATTTTTAAACCGGGTGTATGAAAGAACCATGCTTCATTGCTTTGTGAGTGGAACGGACCTGCAGCCGTACCGGCACCCGTAGGCATGCGCACTACCACATCAGCGTTTTGTCCCCAACGCCAATGCGTCTTGGCCAGGTTGTTTACAATTTGTGTTATGCCTTCCGATACAAAATCAGCAAACTGCATTTCCACCATCGCCTTCATTCCTTTGATCGAAAGGCCTAGCCCTGCACCCAGTATGGCCGATTCACAAATAGGCGTATTGCGCACCCGTTCTTTGCCGAACTGTTTCACAAAACCATCGGTGATTTTAAATACACCACCATACCCGGCAATATCCTGCCCCATCAAAACAAGATTGGGGAAGCGTTCCATACTTTGGCGAAGTCCATCGCTTATGGCATCAATAAAACGTTTTTCAGTTTGCTTATCGGTTGCAGGCACAAGTGATACTGAATGGTGCGGAGCATAGACATCGTTGAACTCTGTTTCCGTACTGGGTTGAGGGTGGGTTTCCTCAAAAGCAACACTCAATCCCGCCTCAATTTCTTTTTTGATTTTCTTACGGATGTTTTCGACTTCTTTATCGCTCAGCACGCCCTCTGCGATCAGAAACTTTTCATAATTCTCCACTGGGTCTTTTTTGCCCCACATGTCCATCAGCTCTTTCGGAACGTACTTGGTTCCAGAGGCTTCTTCATGTCCGCGCATGCGGAACGTAATGCACTCGAGCAATATGGGCCTGGGATTTTTTCGTATTTCTTCTGCAATCTTTTTTACCGTAGCGTAAACCTCCAGGATATTATTTCCATCGACTTGTACACCCTCAATGCCATAGCCAATTGCTTTGTCGACAAAACTTTTGCAGCGGAATTGTTCATTACTGGGTGTGGATAATCCATAGCCGTTGTTCTCAATCACAAAGATCACCGGCAGATCCCATACAGCGGCTACATTAACCGCTTCGTGAAAATCGCCCTCGCTGGTTCCACCATCGCCATTAAAAACAGCTGTTACTTTATTCTCTTCTTTCAATTTAGTTGCCAGTGCAATGCCATCGGCCACTCCGTTTTGTGGACCGAGGTGTGAAATCATCCCAACAATGTGGTGTTCATTCGTACCGAAATGAAAGGAGCGATCGCGGCCTTTCGTGTAGCCCATCATCGTTCCCTGCCATTGTGCAAATAACCTGTCGAATGGCATGTGGCGTGAAGTAAATACACCCAGGTTGCGGTGCATGGGTAAAATGTATTCATCTTTTTCGAGAGCTTCCGTTAAGCCAACCGCTATGGCCTCCTGCCCAATGCCACTAAACCACTTGCTGATTTTATTCTGCCGTAACAGGATCAGCATCTTCTCTTCAATCAGGCGTGGACGAAGGATGGCTTCGTAAAGGTGCTTAAGCTGAATGGCAGTGAAATCGTGTTTTTGAAATTGCATAAGGTGCTGAGAATCTCGTCAAAGGTAACAGAGTTTTTCTCCGAATTTTTCGACAGGCAGGACAAATAGTGAGTACTTTTGGCCTTTATGATTTCCTACGCTGAATTTACCTTAAACAATGGGCTTCGTGTAATTGTGCATGAAGATCCATCCGTACAGATTGCCGTGATGAATATTTTGTACGATGTGGGCTCACGCGATGAGCGCGAAGACAAAACCGGCTTTGCACATTTGTTTGAGCACTTGATGTTTGGAGGCTCGATTAATATTCCCAATTACGATGAGCCCCTTCAACTTGTGGGGGGGGAGAACAATGCCTTTACCAACACCGACATCACCAACTATTACCTGACAGTTCCGGCCGTTAATATTGAAACCGGCTTTTGGCTGGAGAGTGACCGAATGCTGAGTTTATCGTTTGACCCGAATGTATTGGAGGTTCAACGCAAAGTGGTGATTGAAGAATTCAAGCAGCGTTACCTGAATCAACCTTACGGTGATGTGTGGCTGAAACTTCGCCCGCTTACTTACCACGTGCATCCTTATAAATGGGCAACAATCGGAAAAGAAATCAGCCATATTGAGAATGCTACGATAGATGATGTGAAGGATTTTTTCTTTACTCATTACGTGCCCAGCAATGCCATTCTTGTAGTGGCCGGAAACATAACCGTTGAGCAGGTAAAGGCTTTATCTGAAAAGTGGTTTGGCCCGATACCGGGCGGGCAAAAGAAAGTCCGTAAGTTACCGGCTGAGCCCGTTCAAGCCCAAAGACGATTCACAGAGGTGGAGGCTGAAGTTCCGGCTAATGCATTCTATAAAGCCTATCATATGCCGGGTCGTTTCCACGAGGATTACTTTGCTGCAGATTTGTTAAGCGATGTATTGGGCCGGGGGCAGTCGAGCAGGTTATACCAGCAACTGGTTAAAGAGAAGGAAATATTCACCGCGCTGTCATCGTATGTAATGGGTACCCTTGATCCCGGGTTAATAGTAATCAGCGGACGAGTAAAAGATGGCGTTTCACTTGTGCAGGCTGAAGAAGAAGTAAATCGTGTGGTACAGCAAGTGATCAGTGAGCCAATTTATGCAAGCGAATTACAAAAGGTAAAAAATCAATCAGAGACAACGTTTGAGTTTGACGAAGTAGAAGTGATGAACAGGGCGATGAACCTGGCTTTTGCTTCACTTTCCGGAGATACCGGACGTGTTAACCACGAACGTAAGATGATGGATGATGTTACTGTAGCGGATATCCATCGCATGGCACAAACTATCTTGAAAGATGAAAACGCCAGCGTGATGTATTATAAAGCTAAATCAAATTGAAGTATGAAGATCCGTGTAGGCCTGGGCTTTGATGTACACCAGTTAGAGGAGGGTCGTGACTTTTGGTTGGGGGGGATAAAATTGCCTTCCTCGAAAGGCGCTACCGGCCACTCCGATGCTGACGTTTTAATTCACGCCATCTGCGATGCACTGCTGGGCGCTGCCAATCTTCGCGACATTGGCTTTCACTTTTCAAACAAGGATGCACGTTGGAGCGGTATGGACAGTAAATTTTTTCTGAAGGAGGTAACGCGTATGTTGGAGGAAAAGGGTTGGAAAATCGGTAATGTAGATTGCACAATATGCCTGGAGCATCCAAAGATCAATCCGCATATTGATGAAATGAAAAAAGTGCTGGCGCCTTTAATGAACATTGACCAGGACGATGTTTCTATAAAAGCAACCACCAACGAAAAGCTGGGTTATGTTGGTCGCGATGAAGGGGTGAATGCCTATGCCGTTGCGCTGATCATTAAGGATTAAATTCTTTTGAGTCGCCACCCAGTATAATAGCCAATGTTTTCAATCCCGGGGTTCGGTCGGCAATTAATTTCACGATGCCCAGGAAGGGGATGAAAAGAATTAATCCTGCAACTCCCCACAGCACTCCGCCCATTACAATGGCCACAATCGTTACGAGTGCATTTACTTTCAAGCGGCTGCTTACGGCTAAAGGAAAAATCACATTGGCTTCAAGGTACTGTACCATGGAGAAAATAATAATCACCCCAATAGGATACCAAATGGAGTTGTACATTACCCACGACAGGGTGATGGGAAGCAATGAAGCAATTACGATTCCAGCATAAGGAATGAAGGTTAGAATGGAAGCTGTGAAGCCGAACAGGAAGGCATGTGGAACACCCAGTAAATACAATCCCAAACTATTCAGTACGCCAACAATCAGGTAAACCAGTAACATGCCTTTGATAAAGTTGTAATACGCTTTTATGCTGAGGTGAAGAATCTCGCGGATGCGTTCTTTTCGTTGTGTTGGAAAAATGTGGTAGAGTACCTCAACCCATCGTTCGCGGTGATACAATATCAGCACTACATAAACCGGAATCAGAATAAACAATACTCCGGAAATTGTTCCTGCTGAAATAGTTTTCCGTACAAATCCCATTGCATCGGAGCCCGATTGACGGGAAGCGTTCTCGAACCACTCCGCTTGACGCTCTGCACTGATGCTAAACTTATGGGTGATCCAACTACTGATTTCCGAAAAAGCCTGGCTTAATTTCAATTGAAGCGCTGGCCACTCGCTGGAGAAGCTGATGAGTTGCTGAAAGAATAGGAATAGAATTGCCGCTAATAGCAAAACAATCAATGACAGGCTCAAAATAATAGCGGTCATTTTTTTAACTTTTCGTTGCTCCAGCCAGATACAAATAGGATAAAGGATACAACTGATAAGCAACGCGAAAGAAAGTGGAATAAATAGTGGTCGTCCAACGTAAAGAATTACCCCGCTAAAAACGATATATTGAAGTATCGTCAGGTACGATAACTGTGTGCTATCTTTCAGTTTCACCAGTACAATGTAACGTAAGCCCGGAACAGAGAACATGATAGAAATCATCTTTACGAAAGACGGATCGCATACGTTGAAAAATGTCAGTCTGAATGAAACTTACCACTCCATTCATGGGGCTATGCAGGAGTCACGTCATGTTTTTATCAATCAGGGATTGGAGTTTGTGCTTGGGATGACATTGCAAGAAATCTCCATTCTTGAAGTCGGTTTTGGCACGGGGCTTAATGCATGGCTTACGGCCAAACATATTCAAGGGATTTCTACACCGGTGAAGTATATAAGCCTTGAGTCGTTTCCATTGGAGGAATCAACCTGGTTGAAATTGAATTATGCTAGCGATGATTTGGAAAGGGAATTATTTGCATCCATTCATAAGGCAAAATGGAATGAGACTGTAACACTCCAGCCGGGTTTTGAGTTGACGAAGTTGCACACAACGCTTCAGGAGGCTAACCTTCAACCTTCAACCTTCAACCTTGTTTATTTTGATGCTTTCGCACCGGAGAAGCAACCTGAAATGTGGTTGCCAGCAGTTTTAGAAAAAGTAGTTGTCGCCATGAAGCCGGGAGCAGTATTGGTTACTTATTGCGCCAAAGGTCAGGTTAAACGCGACTTAAAAAGCCTTGGGCTTACTGTTGAATCGCCACCGGGCCCACCCGGCAAGCGTGAGATGATCAGAGCCTTCAAACCTTAGTCAATCTGTGCTTGTTGCAGACTGCCCAAAGCTGATATTTTGAATTAAATTTTTCCGAACACGATTGCAGCAAACGTTTGTTGTAATTTATTGGACTTTGTTCTGTTTTTATTTCTTAAAATGTGGTTATTTCAAAATATTATTTTGATCAGCTACCTTCTAACAGAATTATCTACAACCACGGATAATGAGAAAAACAGCCAGTATAGGGCTTTATACGCCCGAGTTGGAGCATGATGCCTGCGGTATCGGATTCATCGCCAACATTAATGGTTCGAAAAACTACCAGGTATTATCCGATTCACTATCCATGCTGGAGGATATGGAGCATAGGGGCGGGAGAGGAAGCAGTCCTAAAACAGGTGATGGTGCAGGTGTACTTTTCCAGATACCACATGATTTTTTTAAGGCGGAAGCAGAATCATGCGGACTAAAGTTGCCGGAGCCGGGGAAGTACGGTGTGGGCATGATCTTTTTCCCACGCGACAAAAAACTGTTACAGGCTTGCAAAGAGATACTCCAAAACATTGCCCATACACTTCAGTTGTCTTTAATTGGGTATCGTCCGGTGCCGGTGGATCACACCGTTCCCGGCCCTGGCGCTGCTGAAGTAGAACCTCAAATTGAGCAACTATTTGTTAAGCTGGTTGATGAAACATGGGATGCACAAACCCTTGAGCGAAAACTTTTCGTATTCAGAAACTTTGCCTCGCATACTATCGCTAAAAAAGTAAAGGGTGCCGACAAAGTTTTTTTTATCGCCAGCTTTTCAACACGCACCATTGTGTACAAAGGTCAGTTACGAACGGATCAGTTGCGAACCTATTATGCTGATCTGCAGGATGAACGCGTTACAACGGCTCTTGCTTTAATTCACTCACGATTTTCTACCAATACATTTCCCAACTGGAAGTTGGCGCAGCCTTTCCGGTACATCGCACACAACGGTGAGATTAACACCATCCGTGGCAATGTCAACAAGATGAAATCGAAGGAAGCACTTTTTAAATCATCTTACTTTACCGATGATGAATTGAAAATGCTTCTGCCCATTACCAATCCGGAAGGTTCTGATTCTGCTAATCTTGATGCTTTGGTTGAAATGCTGGTGCTTTCGGGCAGAACGTTGCCCCATGTATTGATGATGCTGGTACCGGAAGCCTGGCAAGACAACAAGTTGATGGACACACATCGCAAAGCATTCTATAAATATCATGCTTCCATGATGGAGCCTTGGGATGGCCCCGCAGCCCTGGTGTTTACCGATGGCTGCCGCATTGGCGCAACCTTGGATCGTAACGGACTCCGTCCACTTCGCTACTGCATTACTCGTTCCGGTAGAGTGGTTGCCTCATCCGAAGCAGGTGCATTGGTAATTGATCCGAAAGATGTATTGGAGAAAGGTCGCATCACACCGGGTAAAATGCTGATGATTGACCTGGAGAAAGGAAAAGTTTTTGATGACGAAAAGGTGAAGCGTTCCGTTTATGAAGGCAAACCCTATTATCAGTGGATAATTGAAAGGCGAATTAAGCTCAGGCTTGAACCGATCCCCGGAAACTTTGATGAGTCTTTTCAATTCGAAACCCTTTTGCAACGTCAGCAAGCCTATGGTTATACCCGCGAGGACATTAAAACCATTTTAAAACCCATGGCTGAGAAAGGCTATGAACCTATAGGTTCCATGGGTGATGATACACCGCTTGCGGTATTATCGAAGGAGAGCCGGCACATTTCAAATTATTTCAAACAACATTTTGCCCAGGTCAGCAATCCGCCAATCGACCCCATCCGCGAGCGGTTGGTGATGTCGTTGTTCACGCGCGTTGGGGCCAGTCTTAATGTGCTGGAAGAAAGTGCAGAACACACAGCACAAATCCATATCTCTCAGCCCGTGTTGCTAAATTCTGATTTGGCCAAGCTGAAAAATTTTGTGAATCGGGGGTACGACTATACCGTAATCAATTGTGTTTTTAAGGCCGATGGAAAGCCGGGCAGACTGAAGGAAGCACTAAAAAAAATCTGTGCTGAAGCGCAGCAGGCTATTCAGTCAGGCAAGCGAATCATTATTCTTTCAGACAAAAAAGTCAGCAAGGATTGTGCCCCCATTCCATCCTTACTGTCAACCGGTACGGTTCATCATTACCTGGTAGAGAAAAGGGTACGTACGCATATTGGTTTGGTGGTTGAAGCGGGTGATGCCTGGGAGGTTCATCATTTTGCAACCATCATCGGGTTTGGAGCAAGTTCAGTAAATCCCTACATGGCATTGGAAACAATACATGCACTTAACGAAAATGAGGAATTAAACAGCAAGCTCAGCACCGACCAGTTATTTGCCAATTACCAAAAAGCTATCGGTAATGGATTGTTGAAAGTGATGTCGAAGATGGGCATTAGCACATTGCAATCGTACCAATCGGCTCAGATTTTTGAAGCGATTGGATTAAGCCCTGAAGTGATTGATACTTGCTTTCGCGGTACGATTAGTCGCATAGAAGGCTTGAGTTTTGATGATCTTGCCACTGAGGTGCTGATACGGCATCGCTATGCGTTTACGATGAACGATTCATCGTTACCCGTGGGCGGTATTTATCAGTGGAAGCGAAAAGGCGAAAAGCATTTGTTTAGCCCGGAGGTTATTCATCTGCTCCAACACTCCACCAAAACCGATAATTATGCGTTGTACAAAAAGTACGCACAGAAAATCAACGATCAGACAAAAGATCAACTAACACTGCGTGGATTGCTGGAATTTAAAAAACGCAATCCGATACCAATTGATGAAGTTGAACCTGTCGAGGAAATCTTTAAGCGGTTTGCCACAGGGGCTATGTCGTTTGGCTCCATTTCATTTGAAGCACACACTACACTCGCTATTGCCATGAACCGCATTGGCGGTAAGAGCAACAGCGGTGAAGGGGGTGAAGATGAAATTCGATATGAAAAGAAGCCGAATGGCGATTGGGAGCGCTCGGCAATCAAGCAGGTTGCATCCGGAAGGTTTGGTGTTACGAGTTATTACCTTACCAATGCCGATGAGCTTCAAATTAAAATGGCACAAGGCGCAAAGCCCGGTGAAGGTGGCCAACTTCCGGGCGATAAGGTGGATGATTGGATTGGTCGTGTACGGCACTCAACTCCAGGCGTTGGATTGATTTCTCCACCACCCCATCACGATATTTATTCCATTGAAGATTTAGCACAGCTTATCTACGATTTAAAAAATGCCAACCGCAGTGCGCGGATAAATGTGAAACTCGTTTCGCAAGCCGGTGTGGGCACGGTGGCAGCTGGTGTAGCCAAAGCAAAAGCAGATGCTATTTTGATTTCAGGTGGCGATGGCGGCACAGGCGCATCACCAATCAGTTCAGTGCGGCATGCCGGGTTGCCGTGGGAGCTTGGACTATCGGAAGCACATCAAACACTTGTAAAAAATAATCTACGAAGTCGTGTAACATTACAAACTGATGGACAGATTCGTACCGGTAGGGATATTGCCATGGCAACAATGCTTGGCGCAGAAGAATGGGGTGTTGCCACGGCAGCATTAGTGGTTGAAGGTTGCATTATGATGCGCAAGTGTCATCTTAACACCTGTCCGGTAGGCATTGCGACTCAGGATTCTGAACTCAGAAAATTATTCACCGGTAATCCGGATCATGTTGTAAACTTCTTTTATTTCCTTGCAGAAGACTTACGTGAAGTGATGGCAGAACTTGGGTTCCGTACCATCAATGAAATGGTTGGTCGGACGGATGTGCTTCGCGTTCGGCAAGATGTGGATCATTGGAAAGTAAAGAAGCTGGATTTCTCACCAATCCTTTATCGTGAAGCAACAGCTGAAGGCGTTGGACAATACAAGCAAGTTGAGCAGGATTTTGAATTGGAAAAAGTTCTCGATTGGAAATTGGTGGAAGCCGCACGAAATGCTTTGGAGGATGGTAATGAAGTTTCGGCTTCTTTCAACATTGAAAATACAAATCGTTCAGTTGGTGCATTACTTTCAAATGAAGTTTCGAAAGTTTACAAAGGAAGTGGTCTTCCTGAAGATACGATCTGTTTTCACTTCAGAGGATCCGCAGGACAAAGCTTTGGCGTGTTCGTTGCCCCCGGCATAACGTTCGAACTGCAGGGAGAAGCAAACGATTATTTTGGAAAAGGTTTGTCGGGTGGTAAACTCATCATCTATCCCGACAAGGAAGCAACGTTTAAGCCCGAGGATAACATCATTATCGGAAATGTTGCATTTTATGGTGCTACTTCAGGGGAAGCTTACATACGCGGTCAGGCCGGTGAGCGATTCTGCGTGCGCAACTCAGGCGTAAAGGCCGTGGTGGAAGGCGTTGGTGATCATGGATGCGAGTACATGACGGGTGGGCGCGTAGTTATTCTGGGCAAGACCGGCAAAAATTTCGCGGCAGGCATGAGTGGAGGAATTGCTTATGTGTTTGATCCGGAGCAAACGTTAAAGGAGTTGTACAATCCTGAAATGGTTGACCTGGAAAAAATGGATGATCATGACAAAGCTGAAGTTTACGGTATGATCAAAAAACATTTTACGTACACCAAAAGCGACCCAGCCGATTGGATTTTGGAAAACTGGGCACTTGCTACCGATATGTTTATTAAAGTGATGCCACGAGATTATAAAGCGGCATTACAAAAGAAGGCCTCCGTAAAAGTTGTAGAAAATACCGCACATTAAGTATGGGACAAGTTGATGGTTTTATGAAGTTCAATCGGGAGATGCCAAAGACCCGTGACCCGAAAGAGCGGTTGAAGGATTACAAAGAAATTTATCCTTCACTTGATCAGCATCATGTGAACCAGCAATCCGCGCGATGTATGGATTGTGGTGTTCCTTTCTGTCACAGTGGTTGTCCGCTGGGAAACAACATTCCGGATTTTAATGAAGCCGTTTACGCAGGCAATTGGGAAGAGGCTATACAGATTTTAAGTTCAACCAATAACTTCCCGGAATTCACCGGCAGAATTTGCCCGGCACCATGTGAGGCAAGTTGTGTGTTGAGTATCAACAATAAGCCCGTCACGATTGAGTATATCGAGAAGTCAATAGCCGAAACAGCATTTGAGCGGGGGTACATCAAGCCACAACCCCCCAAAGTCAGAACGGGCAAACGTGTTGCTGTTGTAGGGTCTGGTCCTGCGGGATTGGCAGCCGCAGCACAATTGAATAAAGCCGGGCATTGGGTTACTGTTTTTGAACGCAGTGATAGAATTGGTGGATTGCTTCGCTACGGCATTCCGGATTTCAAATTAGAGAAGAAGGTGCTTGACCGCAGGCTGAAGTTAATGGAGCAGGAAGGCATCATCTTCCGCGTAAACTCCCATGTTGGTGTGAATGTGAGTGCACAATTCCTTCAGGATGAATTTGATGCAATAGTGATGTGTGGAGGAGCTTCAGCGCCACGCGACCTGCCGATACCCGGTAGAAATTTCTCAGGCGTTCACTTTGCCATGGATTTCCTGACACAACAAAACAAGCGCGTTGCAGGTGATCGGATTTTTTCGGGCGATATTACGGCAACAGGAAAGAATGTGTTGGTAATTGGCGGTGGTGATACCGGTTCCGATTGCGTGGGCACATCAAACCGTCAGGGTGCAAAGTCTGTAACACAGATTGAGTTGCTGGCAAAACCACCAGTATCGAGAAATGCTGATACCAATCCCTGGCCCACATGGCCAATGATCCTGAACACATCATCATCACATGAAGAAGGTGTGGAACGCAAGTGGGCCATACTCACAAAGGAATTTGTTGGAGATCACATGAACCGTTTAACCGGATTGAAAGTGGTGGATATTGAATGGAGCGTGTTGGAAAATGGAAAGACAGGATTCAAGGAAATAGAAGGATCGGAACGTACTATCCTGTGCGAGTTGGCTTTATTGGCAATTGGATTTGTAGGCGCAGAAAAAGGCGGTTTAGTGAGCGAATTAGAACTCGCGCTGGATGAGCGTGGCAACATTCAAACCCATGACTACATGACTTCAAAGAAGGGTGTGTTTGCAGCCGGTGATATCCGCAGAGGCCAGTCGCTGGTTGTATGGGCCATTTCCGAAGGCCGTGAAACCGCCAAAGCTGTCGATACATGGCTTATGGGCGAATCGCATCTTGAATCGAAGGATGAGTCGTTGGGGACAGTTGCCAGAAGCTAAATTTTCTTTTGTGAACGTGCAACCTGCAACGTTATCCGGTAGAGCAGCCGTGCGCCAACGTTTGCATCCCATTCATCTTTACCTGGGCTTACTTCATTCAGGTCGAAACCAATAATAGTTTTTCCACTTTCAACAACACGTTCAATCAGGTAAAGCGTTTGCTCCACCTCAAAGCCTCCGGCAACCGGAGTTCCTGTGTTCGGGCAAAGTTTTGGGTCAAGTCCATCGATATCAAAACTGAGGTATACTTTTTCTGGAAGTTGTTTTACAATTTCGTCACAAATTTTCTTCCATGTCTCACCCTCGTACATTCTTCTCTTAATATCACGATCGAAGTAGGTTATTATTCGGTCTGGCTTTTTGTTAATTACATCAACTTCTTCTTCGCAATAGTCGCGAATACCCACCTGAACTAGTTTGCTTATGGAATTAATCTTCAAAGCATTGTACATTATTGAGGCGTGCGAGAATTCGAAGCCTTCGTAAGCATTGCGCAAGTCGGCATGAGCATCAATTTGCAGAACGCCAAAAGATGTATGTTGTTCGCTAAGCGCCTGCATAAAACCAAGCGGTGTGCTGTGATCTCCGCCTACCAATCCAACGGTTTTATTCTTGGCCAGGAAATGACTGGTTTTGTTTTTTACGTAGGCATTTAGTTCGCGGCTGGCTTTATTAATTCCCTGTGCAATTGCCTTCATGCGTTTATTGGATGAAGCATCTTTACCCTGTTCCAATAAAGTTATGTAGGCCTCAGTTTTTTTACGCAACCTGTTGCTTTTGCCTTTAATGGCCGCTGGAATTTTATCCAAAGCAATGCCCATTTTCCATGCATCCTGTATTTTCGCATCAAACAAGTCTATTTGAAAAGACGCATCAAAAATTGCTTTCGGCCCGTTGGCTGTTCCTGAGCCATAGGATACAGTCACTTCCCACGGCACCGGTATCAATACAACTTCCGATTCATCGGTCGTAAAGGGCAGGCCAAAGATGTTGTTGCTAAGATTACCAACACTGTTGGGGTCGAATGATTTTATTTTCTGTTGCTTGTTCATGTTTCAAGGAATGTTTGCGGGGGACAAAGATAAGCAGACGGCTAAAATATCAAGCTAAATGAGTGGAGCTTCTCTGGAACACCTGAGTCAGAGGAACCTGATCTTTAATTTTAATTACTATTCAATAATCCGTAAATTCGGAATTCCTAAACAAAGAATCTCTAAATGAGAATATTTTGCTTGTGTCTTCTTCTCGTTGGCATTGTAGCTGTTAAATCAAACGCACAGCAAAATGTCCTTGATTTTGCGGTAACAATTTCGGAGCACGAGTTACCACTTCCTTTTAATTCATTTGTTGAGCGACTGGAAAGGCAACATCGTGTAAAATTTTTCTTTCATCCTGGATGGACCAGCTACCTGAAAGTGAACAGGGCATACAGCAACATGCCCTTGGGGAGTGTTCTGGATCAACTTTTAGCCGATACTGAAATCTCCTATTCAACATTTGAGGATTACGGTATTGTGCTTTTGAAAGACCCCGCCCATGCCTTGGTACTCGAACAACTATTGTCTAAAGCAATTGCCGAACGAAAGAAAATTCAACAGGTAAAAATCGGTAATCCGGAAAACTACGACCGGTCAAAAAGGATAACCTTGCGAGGAACAATTATTGACGAGAAAACTTCTTTAGCGGTAAACAACGCAACTATTACAGTGTTGGATGAATCAGCCGGAGCAACAAGTAATGAGCTGGGATATTACGAATTGGTCATGACACCGGGTGAACATATTCTGAGCTACCGTCATGCAAATTATACAGAGAAAGTAATTGAACTACAGGTGTATTCGAGTGGGCAACTGAATATTGAACTGGAGGAACTGGCAATTATGTTAGACGAGGTTATCGTTTCCGATCAGGCAATTATGAATACCTCAATCGGTCAAATGAATTTAAAGATGCCTGACCTGAAACGAGCTCCAACATTTTTAGGAGAGGTTGATTTAATCAAGCATGTGCAAATTCAACCCGGAGTTACTACGGTTGGTGAGGTGGCTGCGGGCTACAATGTACGGGGTGGTGGGGTTGATCAGAATCTCATCTTGTTTGATGGTATCCAGATCTTTAATCCAGCTCATGCATTGGGTTTCTTTTCGGCCGTTAATACCGATGTTATTACCCAGGCATCGTTTTATAAGAGCGGTATCCCTGCCGAATTTGGTGGCCGTGTTTCATCCGTTATGAATGTTGGTTTTAGAGATGGTGATTACTACAATTGGAAAGGCAGTGGCGGTATCGGGATTATTTCTTCGCACGCAACTGTTCATGGTCCAATCAAAAGAGACACTACTTCTTTTCTCGCTTCATTTCGCACTACCTATTCCAACTGGATGCTTAACCTGGTTAACTCAGAATATAATTCCTTAGTAAACAGCTCCGTTTATTTTTATGACGGCACCGTTAAGCTAGCCCATAAATTTTCGAACCGCTCAAAAATTACATTTTCAGGATATATGAGTCAGGATAAAATGCGCCTGACCACCGATACACTTTTCCAATGGAACAATCTTGCTGCTTCGTTGCGTTGGGATAGAACAGTCCGAGATAATTTATACTACAGCATAACGCTGGGTGTTGGTGGGTATCACTACCTGATTCAGGAACCACAGGAATTTCAGGCTTTTGATTTAACCTACCGGATTACTTATCCGACACTGAAGGCAGATTTTAATTATACCAAAAAGCGACCGGTTTCATTTGGGGTGCACGCAACTGCTTATAATTTAAACCCGGGAACACTTCAACCAACTTCAACAGAATCCTCCATTAGATCAATAGATATTGCAAATGAGAATGCACTGGAAGTTTCTTTGTATTACAGTGAAAACTTTACGTTAAGCGATCGCATTTATATTGATGCCGGAATGCGTTATGTATTATTTGCGCGGTTGGGACCAGCTACAGTTTACCAATACAAACCAGACGAGCCCCTTGAGCCACGGAATATAATTGATTCAACTCTTTATCAAGCTGGAGAAATCGTAAAGCTCTATCACGGACTTGAACCTCGTGTTGCCATTCGCTATGCCATCGATCAGAACAGCTCAGTAAAGCTGGGATATCACCGGATCCATCAATTCTTACATTTGATCAGCAATACTGCGGCCATTACTCCGGTTGATGTGTGGCAACTAAGCAATCCTTTTTTCAGGCCTCAACGTGCCGATCAGATTGCAGCCGGATATTTTAGGAATTTGAAAAATAATACTCTTGAGCTATCCGGGGAATTATTTTATAAGCACATTGACAATGTGCTTGAATTTAAAGATGGGGCACAATTGATCTTAAACGACAAGTTGGAGACAGCTTTACTGCCAGGAATATTAAAAGCGTACGGCATTGAACTTTCTGCGGCAAAGTTCATAGGTAAATTTCAAGGTTCACTTAATTATACCTGGTCCCGTTCGCTACGCCAGGTTAATGGTGCTTTCGACAGCGAACAGATCAACAACGGAATGTGGTATCCTTCAAATTTTGACCAGCCCCATGTTGTAAATGCTACTTGGCGTATTGGCTTAACCCGTAGGCATTTCTTTAGCGGGTCATTTGCTTATCATACTGGTCGGCCGATTTCATTACCAGCACAGGTATTTCATGTGGATGGTATCGCCATTTCAAACTTTCAGGAGCGTAACACCTACCGTTTGCCGGATTATCACCGGTTAGATCTTGCTTTTATAATTGAAGGAAATCATAAACGCAAAAAGTTGTGGGGAGGAACGTGGATTGCCTCTGTGTATAATGCCTACGGACGCAGGAATGCATATTCTGTTTTCTTTCAACAAAACGAGCAAGGTATTTTGAAGCCCTATCAGTTATCTGTTATCGGTGCAATCATTCCCTCCATTACGTATAACTTCAAATTTTGATGGCAGTATTTAAAGCATATAGAGTGGTATTGATCATTTTGATTATCGGCAGCTGTGTTGATCCATTTAAGGTGCCCGATTTAGAAAGAGCCCCTAAATTGGTTGTTGATGGATTGATCACCACAGATCCGGGACCTCACAAAGTAAAACTAACATCATCCTTCTCGCTCAATGAATTGCAAGGGTATCCAGTGACAGGCGCAGCGATTAGTATTTTAGATGACCTGGGCAATGTGGTTTTCCTAAACGATATCGGTGGAGGAGAATACCAGGTAACGCCTGTATCATGGCAGGCACAGCTTGGAAGATCGTATCGATTGAGAATAGTTTTAGCAGATGGCCGGCAATATGAATCTGTCGAGCAATTGATTTATGAAGCAGGAAGTATTGATTCGCTCTATTTTGCCTATGCTAGAAATGCCATCAATGCTGGTGATTTGGCCAATGAAAAAGATGCCTTTCTTACTTATGCCAATACATCAGGCAGCGCTGAACTGCCCAATTTATTTCGCTGGCGCTGGCGGGGAACCTATGAGATTTTTACCCGCCCTGAGCTTACTCAAGCAGCTATTCCAGGTTGTTGTTTGGTTCCTGCACCTTTGCCGTGCAGCGGCTTCAATACTGACCTTGTGCCTGTAAATCCATGCACGTGCTGTACCTGTTGGGTTACAGAATTCAGCAGGCAGGCGCTTGTTTCAGAAAATGAATATACAAATGCCAGCCAGTTTAAGGGTGTGGAGATTGCCAAAATCCCGGTTGACGGCTTACGGTTTTACAACAAATATTACATCGAAGTTGAGCAGCTAAGTCTGGATGAATCATCATATACTTTTTGGAAGCTGGTAAATGCACAGCAATCTGGCGCCACCAACATTTTTCAACCCAATGTTATTCGTATGCGGGGCAACGTGCGTAATGTTACCGATAGTCAAGAATTGGTTTTAGGTGTTGTCTCGTTTGCCTCTGTAACACGAGCTTCGATGTTTATCTATCAGGATGACATAGAAGGAAACAAACCCTCGTTACCAATTATTGTTGCTGATTGCCGTGATTATAATGAAACATCAACCACTGAACCACCACCCTTTTGGTAGGATGATATGAGAAAATTACTAATTATAACCTTGTGCATATCGGTAAATGCAGTTGCACAAACCACACTGAAGGATGACTGGCAGCGAAAGCTGTCGTTGTTCTATAAAAATAAGCCTGCTGTAAAACTTCATCTTCTCTTTAACCAGCCAGCCTATGCTCCCGGTGATACAGCATATTTCAGGGCAACATTTTTAATGGCAGCTGACCACACACCCATAAAAGGCAACCAGATTATTACACTGAATGTTATTGACAATTCTGGTATTGTACAGCTTTCGCAGGAATTCCGCATGAATAATGGATGGTCTGGGAATCAGCTTTATGTCCCTTTGGATTTCAGACCCGGCAATTACCGGGTAGTTGCTTTTAATGACTGGATGCTAAATTTTGACTCACCGCTTGTCTTTGAAGCTGACTTTACGATTTTAGGTCCGGAAAAAAACAGCAGCCAAAAAGTTTACAACCTACTAAGTGCGTTTCCTGAAGGCGGCAAGTTGGTGGCAGGTTTGAGAAGCAAGATTGTAGTGACTGCGCCTCCGCTCACTGCTGTAAAAGTATCGAACAGCAGAGAAGCAACGCTGAATGAATTCATTACAGATGAAAGGGGGTATGGATACTTTTATCTTCAGCCTGAAATTAATGAGACCTATACCGTGTCCACTAGGGATAGTAAAGTTGCTATTCAGTCAGTGGATGAAGGTGTAGTTTTGATGTTTAGCCCTTCCATTACAATGCAAGCTCAGCATCGACTAGTATTACAAGGTGCAGGGGAAACTTTACGAAGAAAAGAACTGGTAATCGTAATTACTCAGCATGATAAAATTTATTATTCGGCACTCTTCAAATTTAATGAAAGGGAGTTTGTTGCAGTAAATATTAACCCGGCTGTCTTGCCAGAAGGAGTTTGCTTTCTGTCCGTGAATACAACGGAAGGCGAAGTGCTGGCTTCCCGGTTGTTTAATAACGCTATGCGTACTTCGGTACAACCGGTTTTGTATTTACCCAAAAAGGATTTCAATGTTCGTGAAGAAGTTGTGGTCGATCTTACGGTTACAGATGCTGATCAGAAACCAGTACTGGCGCGAATTTCTGCTTCTGTGTTTCGTTCTGATTTATTTTCCGATCCATCTGGATTCACATCAATCACTGAACAATTAATGTTGAAAAGCAACAGTTGTTGTAACCATAGCATAAATACCAGCCAATTAGCCACAACATCTACATTGGATACACACCTCATAACTCAAAAGTGGCCATGGTACACCTGGACAGAGGTGCTCAGGCAACCGATAAAATCCTTTTATGATTTTAGGGATTATCAGTCTTTATCAGGAAGACTGGTCGATAAGCAAACAGGAGAACCTTTAAAAATTTCTGCTGGTATTACATTTTACTTTTCAGGAGTGGGCAAGATATTCAGGACTTTAACGAATGATAGCGGTGAGTTTGATGCACATTTCTTGTTTGATTATTATGGCAATGAAAGTGTTTATTATTTTATTGATTTTGAGAGAGATTTCAGGAAAATTGAAAGTGCGAGAATCGAAATTGTACCGGCAAGTCTGAGGCATGCAAGCCGGACTTCTTCAAGTGCTGATGATATAAGTAGGTATGGAGCGTACAGTAAACGCAGAAATGAGTTTGTACAGATTTATAAGTTCTTTGATGACCAACAAAAACTCTTAACAAAGGAAGCACAAAACCCAAATCGGGTTATGGAGCAGTTTATTGGTCGGGCAGACACTGAAACTGTTCTGGACGATTATACACTGTTTCCAACAATGAAGGAAACACTGACTGAGGTTGTGCCTTTTTTACGAAACATTAAAATGAAGGGTAAAGAGGCCGTGAACCTTTACTTGCCGGAGAATCCACAGCAAATAAGTGCTCCACCAATGTTTATGATTGATGGCGTAATAACGGATAGCTACGAGTATTTTTTGTCCCTAAATCCAGCTGATGTTTACAAAATCAAACTCGTGCAGTCGGTTCAGAAGCTGAATAAACTAGGGGTATTGGGTTTGAACGGCTTTGTGTTGGTTGAAACTAAAATTCAACATAATAGTAAAAAGCTCCTTGTCGACAATACCTATCTTGCAGTTAACGGTTTAACCAAGGCATTGGAATTTCCTGCTCAACTAGCTGCATGGCAGCGTAACAATGAGCGATCACCCAGACCGAAACCTACGTTGTTATGGAAGCCAACAGAGTTGCTGGATGCAAATGGTAAGGTGTCTTTTAGGTTTAGCACAGCTGATGATACCGGGCAGTATATCATTCGGATTGAAGGACTTACCGCTGATGGTATTCCTTTTGTTATTGAAGAAAATTTTAAGGTTACGTTTAGTAACTGATTTGAAAGGTGTAGTATTTTATTGGTGTAATACAGTTAGTCAGCGTCACATCAAACCGATCACTTGGCACGTAAGAAATAGGATCGAAAAGGGATAATCCAATTCTTCTTACCTCAGTTTTGCAACCACTAAGAAACCTGTCGTAGTAACCTTTTCCATACCCTACCCTATTCCCTTCCTTATCAAATGCAAGTAGGGGCACTAATACCATATCTATTTTTTCTGATGGCGTGGGTACTCCTTGATGCGGTTCAAGTATACCCCAGTTGTTTTCCTTAAGTTGGTGCAACCCCTCAAAAAAGAAATTTTCAAGCTGATTGGAATCTGGGTTTACTTTTGGAATGCTTAAGCGTATGTGTGGAAACTCCCTGCGAATACGATCGATAATCAGCCAGGTATCAGGTTCACGCTTTTCAATAACTGGAAGAAATGTGTGAACCACTTTGATGAAAGAGAGATCAATAGAGGAAAAGAACATGTCTGTCAAGCGCTGGTTCAATACCAGGTACTCAGCTTCACTGAGCTCTTTTCGCTTTTGCAGATAAAGTTTGCGTAGCTCCTGTTTGGTCATGCGTACCGCAGAATGGAAAACCGGAAATCGAAAGGGTCAATAGAACGAATAAGTTTTTGAATAAACTCTGGATCGGTTTGTGCGAAATTCAAATAATTATCTGTTCGCTCTTGTAAACTTCCATTCGGAAATAAAGCATCTTTCACCGATTCAACCTGGCGCAACAGATTGTCATGTTTTCGCTTCTCGGCACGTAAAACTTTATGTTCAATTTTTTCCAATCCTTTGAGCACACGTTGTTGTTCAGCGCCAACCAATGGTCCCAGCGTTATATCAATTTTCGATACATTTTCTTTGATCTTCATAAAATAATCTTCAATGGCTTTCTTTTCACCATTCAAGGTTAGGTCAGCAGTAGATGTTTTAAGCACCACCTGATTAAACAGCTTGTCTTTTGGAAGAAAGAGTTCTTCTGTATTTAGTTTTGCTTTATCGAATTTTCTGGCTAACGGGGCATCCATTACCAAAGCAAAGTTCCTCGGCATGAGCACAGGAAAGGGAGTTTTGTGAGAATCGAAAATACCTTTGAGTTGGAGCCAGTAAACAAGTTCGGCAGGACCACCCACATAGGCGAGGTTGGGTAAAATCATTTCCTGGTAGAGTGGGCGTAACACCACATTCGGACTGAATTTTTCGGGCGATTTCTGAACCAACTCCCGTAGCCCGGATTCAGTAAATGAAATATCGGAATCAACAACAGTAAATTTATTTCCAGTCTTTTCAATCCGGCTTCTTAAACCATCCTCCAAGTAAAACAGGTTTATCTCGCGACAATGAATTTGTGTTTTATATCCAATTGCTGCTAATGCCTTGTCTGTTTGATCAACCAGAGGTTTGTTAAGTTGCCCGAAAAGATCGCCCTCAATGGCGGGAATGAATAATTTCTTCAGTGCGTGATCATCTCCATCAACAACAACCAGACCCTCGTTTCCAAATAGGGCATTTACATAATGCCGAACTGCACCGCTTAATTTTTTGCGTTTGGTATAGGCTTCTTTAAAGATGGTTATGTCACCCGGAACCTCAGCCAGAAGGTTTTTAAAATCATTGGTGTGAAATCTTCCTACAGCGCCTTGTTGATTAGTTTCCCAAACATGTTTCTTTCCGTACAACCGGAAACTTTTAATCTCCTCGTAATCATGATCCTCAGAGGCCATCCAGTATACGGGTACAAAGTCGTAATGCGGATAAGTTTCCTTTAATTTTCTACACGTGTTGATGACCGTAACAATCTTGTAAATAAAGTATAACGGGCCGGTAAAAATATTTAATTGATGTCCGGTGGTTACTGTAAAAGTGTTTTTGTGTTTTAGTTTTTGCAGGTTAGATTTCACCTGTTCAGATACATCAAAATCTTTGTATTGTTGTTCGAGGGATTCAACTAATATACTGCGATTTGATTCTGGAAATGAAGTTGCTTTATCGCTTAGTTGGTTATGGAGATTTTTAGTTGTTGGAAATCGATTGTAAAAGGATTGAAGCGATTCTTTTTGGTGGATATAATCCAGAAAAAACGGAGCAAACGCGCGGGTAGCCTCAAAGGATATTTTCTGGATTTGCATAGTCTAACAACAACAAGCCGTGAGTAAAAACATATTGGCAATAACGTTTTTTTTGTATTTCTGTTCCACAGAATTTACATGAGGTTACTGAACCTCTCCGTATAGGTCAAATTCTGTTGCTGAAGTAATGGTTATGTTGGCAAAATCGCCAATTCTTAGGTATTCTTTGCTGGCACTGATAACCACCTCATTGTCTACTTCGGGTGAATCATGCTCTGTTCGGCCAATAAACTCACCGCCTTCTTTGCGATCAATCAGCACCTTAAATGTTTTACCAACCTTCTCCTGATTGAGTTCAAGTGAAATGCTTTGTTGCAATTCCATGATTTCATCTGCGCGTTGCTGCTTAACCTCAGCAGGGACATCATCATTCATGGAGTAAGCGTGTGTATTTTCTTCGTGTGAATAGGTGAATACGCCCAGCCTGTCGAATCGTGATTTTTCCACAAAGCTATGCATCTCCTCAAAGTCTGCTTCCGTTTCGCCAGGATGCCCGGCTATCAGTGTAGTGCGAATGGCAATTCCGGGAACTTTAGTACGAATAGTTTGGAGAAGTTCTTCTGTTTTTTCCCGTGTCGTTCCCCTTCGCATCAACTGCAATATACGGCTGGAGCCATGTTGCAAAGGAATATCCAGGTACTTGCATATGTTGTCTCGTTCAGCCATAACATCCAGCGCATCTAACGGAAACCCGGTAGGGAATGCATAGTGCAAACGAACCCATTCAATGCCATCTACATCAGAGAGATGTTTCAGCAGGTCGGCCAGGTTTCTCTTTTTATATAGATCAAGACCATAATAAGTTGAGTCCTGAGCAATTAATAAAAGTTCTTTCGTTCCGTTTTTTGCGAGATTTTTTGCTTCAAGAACGAGTTCTTCGATAGGCCGTGAAATATGGTTGCCACGCATGAGTGGAATAGCACAGAACGAACAGGGCCTGTCGCAACCCTCTGATATCTTCATGTAGGCATAGTGACTTGGATTCGTTAGAATCCGCTCTCCCACCAACTCCTGCTTGTAATCAGCTCTGAATTGTTTGAGTAGGCGTGAAAGGTCGCGTGTTCCGAACCAGGCATCAACATCGGGAATCTCTTTCTCCAGGTCTGTTTTGTACCGTTCCGATAAGCAACCTGTAACGTAAACTTTATCAACAATGCCTTCTTCTTTGGCATCGACATAACGCAAAATGGTGTCGATGGATTCTTGCTTGGCATTGTCTATAAAACCACATGTGTTGATTACTACTACGCTGGCATCATCAGCTTTTGATTCATGAACAGCATCAATGCCATTGCCCCGAAGCTGGGTCAACAATACTTCTGAGTCTACCACGTTTTTCGAACACCCCAGTGTTACGATATTAACCTTGGTCTTTCTGTTTCCTTTTGTTTTCACGTATGACGGCTAAGAATCTGCAAAAGTACTAAAAATAAGCTGGCACAGCGTTTGGGCTTGTTCATCAAAAACTATCTTTACAGCTGTGAAAAACGCATTTTGGCTTTTCCTTCTACCACTATACTCCTGCCTCGATCAACCTGACTGTGTGCGCACTTCGGATACCGCACTGGTTATTGAATTCCGGAAATTTTTAACTGGGGAGAAGGACACGGTAGTATTGTTTCAGGTAATTGCTGAAGGAGCCGATAGCGTTTTTTATGCTCCCGGAAATGAGCCGGATACACTAAGGGGTGTTGCAGCGTTACTTTCTGTTAACCCATTTCAAAGCGAAACGAGTTATACATTTTATTTTCCCGGAATTGAACGAACCCTGAAGGTTGGTTATACAAGAGAAGCACGCTTAATATCGGAGGATTGTGGAAGTGAAATTTTTTATTCGGCATTGCAGGTTCTGGAAACGGAATTCGATTCTGTGCGGATAGTTAACACAGAGCTAACTAAAAATCGATTGGTTAACATTGAGATATACAGGTAACATACTGCTATTCTTTATTGTGTTTACAGCGGGCGCTCAGCAAGCTGATTCACTCAAAAAGAGCTACCGACCTACGGGAGTGCGCGCTGGTGTTGATCTGGTAAGCCTTATTCTCACACCAATTAGCGATAATTTTAGTGGCTGGGAAGGAAGCGTAGATGTTGATTTTTACCGGTATTTTCTGGTGCTAGAAGCTGGTTCCTGGTCGCGCGACATCGTTACAGAAACGAATATTTATTCCAATACCGGCAACTTCTGGCGTGCGGGTGTTGACGTAAACTTTTTAAAGAATGATCCGGAGAAGAATATGTTCTTCTTAGGGTTTCGATACGGATCGGGTACTTTCAATGAACAGTTGACCATTATTGTTGATGATCCCGTGTTTGGTATCGGATCAAACACATTTGCCCATCAGAATGTAAATGCCTCATGGGCTGAATTAACTACTGGCTTACGGGTTAAAATGTGGAGATTCCTGTGGATGGGTTACACGATTCGCTATAAGTTCGCATTAAATACCAACGCGCCTTCCGGACTATTTCCCTATGATGTTCCGGGCTACGGTCAAACTTTTAAGAACACAACCTGGGGTTTTTCCTATTACGTGATGGTACGTTTGCCGTTTGAAGGAAAATGGAAATAGAACGTTTTGGTTGATTCGCTAACCTTTTCTAAAAAGTGAATCAACAAACTCCGCATTGTTGAACACCTGCAGGTCTTCAACTTTTTCACCGATTCCAATGTACTTCACCGGAATCTTAAATTCATCGGATATTCCAATCACTACTCCACCCTTGGCCGTGCCATCAAGTTTTGTAATGGCCAGCGCAGTAACATCGGTGGCTTTGGTGAATTCGCGAGCCTGAATTACTGCATTTTGCCCGGTGCTTCCGTCCAGCACAAGCAAAACCTCATGTGGAGCATCCGGTATAACTTTTTGCATTACCCTTTTGATCTTCGATAACTCATTCATCAGGTTTACTTTGGTGTGTAAGCGCCCTGCAGTATCGATGATGATAATATCTGCGCTACGATCCACACCTTCCTGAACAGCTTCAAAGGCTACTGCTGAAGGATCGGTGTTCATACCCTTGCTGATCACGGGCACACCCACACGTTCGCCCCAACGCTTCAATTGATCAACGGCTGCAGCCCGAAAGGTATCGGCAGCACCAAGCACAACGGATTTTCCGTATACTTTAAATTGAGCTGAAAGTTTACCAATGGTTGTGGTTTTTCCAACGCCATTTACGCCAACCACCATAATGACATAAGGCTTCTTTCCTTCCGGTATCTCGAACACTGATAAGTTGCCTACCTGATTTTCGGACAACAGCGAAGCGATCTCTTCTTTTAAGATTTTATCAAGCTCGTTGGTGCTTAAATATTTATCACGGGCAACGCGCTGTTGAATACGGTCAATGATTTTCAGCGTGGTATCAACCCCCACATCCGATGAAACCAGAATTTCTTCCAGGTTATCCAACACGTCATCATCAATGGTTGATTTCCCAACGAGGGCTTTACCCAACCGGGTAAAAATATTGCTGGAAGTTTTTTCAAGACCCTTGTTGAGTGATTCCTTACCAGCTTGCTGGTTTTCTTTAGAGAAGAGTCCGCCTAAAAATGCCATGACACAACTTAGTAAAAATTCTTACCACTGCTGTGGTATGATTAACTTGAGGATATAAAAAAAGTCCCGTGTGGGACTTTTCATGCTGCGTTAAATAGCCACTTATTTTTTGGCTAACACTTCTTTCACCATTTCGGCAGGAACAATTTCCTCCTTAAAGGTGTAAGCACCGGTTTTTTCTGATTTTATGGCGCGGATTACTTTCGCGAAATTCTTTCCGTCACCTTTTTTCAATGTAGCAACAACCTTCTTTGCCATGATTATTTAATTTCTTTGTGAACAGTAACTTTTTTGAGGATGGGGTTGTATTTCTTCAACTCCAAACGTTCGGTGGTGTTTTTGCGGTTTTTAGTGGTGATGTAGCGGCTCATACCGGGCATACCGGTAGCCTTGTGCTCTGTGCACTCTAAAATCACCTGAACCCTATTGCCTTTCTTTGCCATGATTCTTCAGTATTTATTTAGCCAGATGGCCCTTTGCTTTAGCTTCCTTCAATACAGCTGAAATACCCAGCTTGTTAATGGTTTTAATAGCCTTGGTAGACACCTTTAAAGTAATCCATTTGCCTTCCTCAGGAACGAAAAAGCGCTTTTTTTGAAGATTCGGATAGAACCTGCGCTTAGTTTTATTGTTCGCGTGGGAAACGTTATTGCCAACCTGAGGCCTTTTTCCAGTGATTTCACAAACTCGTGCCATACTTCAGTATTTTACCCCTCAAAAAGGGACTGCAAATATCGGGAAAACCACCCCAATTATCCAAGTCCATTCCGAAATTCACTAAAACAAAGCAAGCGCCTTGAAAATCAACCGTTTAGGCTCAATGAACAATGAACCTTCTGGCATAAGACTTTCCTTGTACAATAAATCGCATAATGTACATTCCGGCCGACAGGGTATCAACACGAAACTGGTATACCTGCTGTCCATGAAGCAATAATGGTTCACCCACTTCTTGCCCGGTTGTGGAGAGCACGTAGGCAATTGCCGGTCGGTCAATGCTGATGTTGACAATGGGGGAAACGTCTTTAGTAACCGGATTAGGATAAATGGTGATTTGAGGTGCTTCCGGCAAGGCCACACTTTCATCGTGTTTTAGAATGTGCATTCCCCCCAATGTATTACCGACAACTATGGCAGGTTTGGTGGTATTAAAAAGGTTGGCAATAACCGGCCAAATCCGGCCGCCCATATTTTGGTTGGTGAACGTTTCATCGAACGGGTTATAAATGATATTACTTACTGCACCACTTGCACTAGCTACATTCTTAAAATCTGAGATAATGGTTAGGCGTCCGTTTTGATCGCCAAGAATCAAATCAGGCAACCCGTCCCCATTCAAATCTCCGGTAGCCATAGCCAGGTTTTGCCTTAATATGCTTGGCCCAAGTCCAAGGTAAGCGTTGTCAGCAAGTGTAAAGGAGGGAGTACTTGCTGTTCCAGTATTTCGCCAGTATTGTATGGAGCCATCACGCCTGCCTACCAACAGGTCAGGGAGAAAATCATTATTGACGTCAGTGACCAGAATATTCTCGGACGATAAGATTGGAAAGCTGAGCGACTTGATCGGTTGATTTTGAAAATCCAGCCCCACACTGCTCAGGTTGGCCATGTAGTACAGGTTTGTATTGGTACCAAAGGAGTTGGAAGCCGTGAATACAAGGTCCATTTTGGCATCGCCATTCATATCGGCAAACTGGGGCTTAATGTTGGTGAAACCCATGGAGGCAAGGTCAAGCACATTTTCGGTAATCAATTCAAAAACAGGGTTGGTGCGTGACCCGGTATTGTTGAAGTAATAAATTGATGCACGTGTTCCATTAACGAAATTTCCAACAAACATGTCGAGGTCGCCATCTGCATCGGCATCAAAGAAGGCAGGAACCGCATTATCGCCCACATCGATCATTTGATCTTGGAGAAAGCCTCGTTTTTGAAATGAAAATTCGGGTTGCTGATCAGTTCCGGTATTTTTGTAAAACCATGTCGATCGTTTAAAATCAGTTTGAAGAAATTCCCGAACAAAAAGACTGGGCGAAGCGATCAGATCTTTGCGGCCGTCAAAGTCAACATCTTCATGATAAACCGATGGGTATTGCAGAATGGTGATAGGCGTTGTAGATGGAAAAGAATTAACGGAAGAGAACGAAGGATTTTCAGTAGTACCTGTATTCGTGAGCTGATAAACGCGGGAGCATTCGGCTTCGGAGTATAGAATATCCAGGGCATTATCGTTGTTGAGATCGAGGGCCAGTAGGCTTTTGCCTCCGGCATGTTTAAGGCGCCCACCGGTGTTGCAGGGTTCGCCAAAGGCAAAGATGCCGCACTGGCATTCTTCAACATCGCCCCAGGTTTGTGTCATGCGTTCAAAGTCCAGCGAATCAGGTATTCCATAACGTTCCATACTGAAGTTTTTGTGAAATTCAATGGTACTGCTTCCAACAAACTTCACATTTAAAACATCCAGATCACCATCGCCATCAACATCCAGGAGGGCAGGCATGTCATCGGCCTGAAGTTGCAAGTTAATTTTTCCTGAAAATCCTTTTGTTAGTACAACCGGACTTTTGGGCCCGGGAAATCCTGTGTAGAAAAATAGCTGTTGCCAGTGGGGTGGTTGCCCTGGTTCTGTGATGTTTCTGAAAACCTTTACGCCTTGGACATCTTTGGTAAAAAGGTCCTTTCGGCCATCAAGATCGTAATCGCGAAGCAGCATAAAGCCAGCTGTTTCCTCCGGAAAGAAAACCTCATATTCTGGAGCGTATTGCCAGAAGTTTTCAACGTTCAAAAAGGTAATCACCCGATTCGCCATTCGATCAAACAAGGCCAGGTCATCAATACCGTCTCCATTAAGATCAATTGTATTAAACTGTGCGGTGTTTAATCCACCCGCCCACGGCATTTGAAGCGTATCATTGTCAATGATTACGGGAACCTGATGATGAAATGTGTACGTGAACTGCGCCAGCGCAATATGAGTAGTGAGTATTAAAACGGTAATCAGGCGCATGAAAACTTTTTGCTTATGGATTTAACGCTGGCGTTAGTCCTGCTGTTATCTTGGTGGGTAAGATAATCATGGATATTCGGAATTTATATCAAAACTACCTGGAGAGCGGCAAAGTTTCCACCGACACCCGGCAGGTTGCATCAGGCTCAATCTTTTTTGCCCTAAAGGGTGAAAAATTCAACGCCAATGTATTTGCAGAAGAAGCGCTTGTCAAGGGAGCCAAATTGGCCGTGATTGATGAAGCCGAATACGCCAAAGATGAGCGCTACGTAGTGGTTAGTAATGTACTGGAAACGTTGCAGGCACTGGCCCGCTATCATCGTGAGCAATTAACCATTCCGGTAATCGGCCTTACCGGATCAAATGGAAAAACCACCTCGAAAGAATTGCTCCATGCTGTTCTTTCCAGAAAATTCAAAACGTTTGCTACCCCGGGAAACCTCAATAACCATATCGGGGTGCCGTTGTCGGTACTGTCAATCGACAAAAGCATTGAGCTTGCTGTGATTGAAATGGGCGCCAACCATGTGGGCGAAATTGCTCAGCTGTGCACGATTGCTAATCCAACGCATGGTTTCATCACCAACATTGGTAAGGCGCATATTGGTACGTTTGGTGGATTTGATAATATCATTCGGGGGAAGTCTGAATTGTACATGCACCTGATTAATACCAACGGCATAGTATTTATTAATTCACAAAATCCGATTCTCCACAACATGGCCAAGCGGTTCAAGAACCCGCTGTTTTACCCGGCCAAAGGCGATTACTTCCAATGCGAATTTGTTGGGGCAGATCCCTACGTGAAAATCAAAACAGAAGCGGGCGAAGAAATTCAAACCCGGCTTATTGGCGCTTACAATTTTGAAAATATTGCAACAGCGTTGTGCATCGGAAAGTATTTTAAAGTTGATCAAGCACAGGCCCTGCAAGCAATTGCAGATTATGAACCGGCCAATATGCGTTCGCAGGTAATCAAGAAAAACACCAACACCATCATACTGGATGCATACAATGCCAATCCGAGTTCGATGGAAGCAGCTATCCGAAACCTCGCCTCAATAAAAGCTGAGCATAAGGTGCTGATTTTGGGGGATATGTTTGAACTGGAAGATGAAGCTGAAACCGAGCATCGAACTATCGGTAAACTGATTCTTGAATTTGGCTTTACCGATGTATTACTGTGCGGAGAATTAATGAGTGTTGCTGTAAAAGAATTTCCAAAGGCGAAGCATTTTTATAAACGAGAGGCCTTAGTGGAATACCTTAAACAAAACCCCATCAGCTATGCAGTTGTTTTAGTGAAAGCCTCTAGGGGAATTGGACTCGAGGCTGTAATGGATGTGATCTGATTATAAACTTTCTAAACGCATGCAATTCGATAAAATCTTAAAATTTCTGAAACACATCTCAAAGAACAACAACCGGGAGTGGTTTGAGAAGAATAAACCTCGTTATCTTGAGGCAAAGGGTTTATATGAAGATTTTTTAGAAGCCTTGCACAAGGAGTTGCTTAAATTTGATGAAAGTCTTGCCGGATTGAACCCGCGCAAGCAAGGGTTTCGCATTTACCGTGATGTACGTTTCAGCAAAGACAAACGACCTTATAAAGTTAATATGGGTGCCGGATTTTCTGCGCATGGTAAAATGGAGCAGGAACCAGGGTACTACATCCACATTGAACCAGGAAAAAGTTTTGTGGCCGGTGGCTTGTACATGCCAAACCCTGAGAATCTTTCAAAGGTGCGGCAGGAAATTGATTACAATGCCAATGTGTTCTTGAAATTATTGAAAGCCGCAAAATTTAAGAAGTACTTTAATGGATTAGACGATTTTGATCAGGTGAAAACTGCACCAAAGGGTTATCCGAAAGATCATCCCCATATTGATTTGCTGAAGAATAAAAGTTTCGTGGTGTCTCATTATTTTAGCGACACACAGATAAAGGACAAGAATTTCGTTAAGCAAGTTGCAGCTGCATGCAATGCCATCAAACCATTAAATGATTTCCTGAAGGAAGCAATCAGTTAGATTGGCAACGATGATAACAAAGCTTACATAGCCGACCGGTTCAGCTCCGGAATCCGATCAAACAATTTGATGGCCTGCAAAAAGATTTCATTGGTTTCGTTGATGATGGGGAATAGCCCTTCATTACCCCATATCCGCCTGGCGATTTGCGCCTTTACGTGAAGCTGAAATATTTTTTTGTTGCGTTGTAGGTCTTTATAGTCGGGCTTGACCTTGTTGCGTTGCCCGATGCTGACTAGTTCGTTCAACATCTTCTCGGTTACTACGAATTTAGTCCGGAATTCTTCAAGCCCCTTACTTTCCAATTCATCCTTGTGGTGATGGGCATAGTTAAAGGCATATTCGTAAATGGATAAAGAAGAGTATAATGAATTCAGGTAATGACTATTCATTGAAGTGTCGAGTGGAACAAAGTAATCGGGCATAATTCCACCACCGCCATAAACGGTTCGGCCGTTAGCGGTTTTATATTTTAATGAATCGTTAAGTTTAATGCTATCGGCTGAAAAGAATTCTCCCTTCTTATACCGTTCAATAATGTCGAGTGAGTAAGCTTCATCATCGTCATACGGTTTTTGAATGGAGCGCCCGCTCGGTGTATAATACCGTGAAATGGTAAGGCGTAGTTCGGAGCCATCACTCAGGTCAAACGGATTTTGCACCAGGCCTTTTCCAAATGTTCTGCGGCCTACAATCAGTGCGCGATCATTATCTTGTAACGCACCCGCAAGAATTTCTGAAGCCGAAGCACTGCCTTCGTTCACCAGGATAATTAAATCACCCGTTTCAAAACTTCCCCGGGTAGTCGAGGAGGCATTGGTGTTTAAGCGTTTATCTTTTCCATCGGTATAAACAATTTTACTGTTAGCCGACAGAAATTCATCAGCAAGATCAATGGCCATGCTCATGTAGCCCCCTCCGTTACCTTGCAAATCGAGCACTAACTTTTGCATGCCTTTTTCCTTGAGCTTGGCTAACGCTTTACCAAATTCTTCGTAGGTAGTGGCAGAAAAGCGATTCAGCTTGATGTACCCAATCTCGTCAGTAACCATGTAGGCAACATCAATGGAGAATTGAGGAATTTTGTCGCGGATGATGGTATAATCCTGAACTTGTTTGCCACGCATAGTAGTAACTTTTACTTCAGAGCCACGCGGCCCTTTTAATTTGCGCATCACATCCTGTGTGGTGATGCCAACACCGGCTACATTTTCATCATCAACGTAAACGATTTTATCACCCGAGCGTATCCCCAACTTTTCAGACGGACCGCCACTGAGGGGTGTAACCACTACGATGGTATCTTGAAAAATGTTGAATTCAATACCAATGCCGTCAAAGTTGCCGCGCAATTCTTCGTTGGCGGCAATCCGATCGCTGGCAGGAATATAGTGTGAGTGGGGATCAAGCTTCGACAGCAAGTGACGTATGGATTCATCAACCAGTTTATCCGTCTTGATATCATCAACATACTTGGTATCAATATAGGTCAACACCTCTCTTAGTTTCTGTACATCCTTGGTAACATCGCGGGAAGGCTTGCGGGTATTGAAGCTGGTGCCGATGAAGACACCTGCCGCAAGTCCAAGGCAGAGCACCAAGGGTAATTTTATCTGATAAGGCGTGTTTTGGGGCTTTTCGCTCATAATTTGATTATCGATTGTTCTTTTAAACGGTCAAGAATAGCAAATGTTAAGGTTAGTTTATTTTTCTGCCGGTGTAAAATTCAGCAAAATACATCATTGATCGGGCAGTCAACTTGGGGGTGGTGCATTTTTGATGGTTTAGCTATATTTGACTTCCAATGAGTCATTCAGAATATCCGGTAAAACGCATCAGTCAGCTTGTTAGTGAGAACTACGTACATGCCTATGTGCTTTATTACTTTGGCATCCGCTTCGATGAGTACTCGGAATTTACCCTTGAACAAGCCTGTCGGGACAAAGGTTTGAATGTTGATCAGGTTGCACGGGAACTTGAATCGCCCACCCATCTTCGGGAATCGGAGCTTCCGTTGATTTCTTATCCGATTGATTTGATTTTAGAATACCTGAAGCATTCGCATTTTCTCTTCATTAAATACAAGCTCCCCTACATCGCCCGACTTGTTCAGGATTTCAAAGCATCGCATCAGGACTATCAAACCATTGAGCGCGATTTGAAAATTGTGTTTCCCTTGTTTGTAGAAGATTTTATTCATCATATCTATGAGGAGGAGGACACCCTCTTCAACTACATCAGGGCACTCGATCGCGCCTCCAAAGGCTCCTATATCCCAACCCGGCTTTACCAACTGATGGAAAGGTTTTCGGTGCAGAAATTTGCAGTCGAACATGAAGTTCACGATGATGAGATGAAGGGTATCCGCAGAATAACCAACAACTACTCCGTTGATGCCAATGCCCCATTACGGGTAAAGGTTATTTATCATGAGCTGAAGGATTTTGAAAGCAGCCTGATTACCCATGCCCGCATTGAGAATGAGATTCTTTTTCCGAAAGCCATGATGCTTGAAACGAAAGTGAAGCAGATTTTCATCGAGCGCATACGCTACAACTAGCCTCATGGGCAGAGTCCTTGCCATTGATTTTGGAACGAAATGCACCGGCCTGGCCGTGACCGATCCGTTACGCATTATTGCCACTGCACTCGACACAGTTCCTTCAAGTGATTTGATCAGTTACCTGAAAAATTATGCGATCAGGGAAGCTGTGGATGAGTTTGTAATCGGGATGCCGCGAACACTGATGAATGAAGACTCGGCAACCGCACCGATGGTGCGTGAGTTTATCGTTAAACTTAAAGAAGCTTTTCCGGAAAAGCCGGTTCATGA
Organism: Cyclobacteriaceae bacterium; assembly: GCA_019638255.1. Taxonomy (GTDB): domain Bacteria; phylum Bacteroidota; class Bacteroidia; order Cytophagales; family Cyclobacteriaceae; genus UBA2336. Next base: position 855,640 of record JAHBUD010000001.1, read on the forward strand.
AGTGGATGAGCGATTCACCAGTTCAATTGCCCAACGTGCCATGATTGAGGGCGGTATGAAAAAGAAGGATAGACGGGTGAAGGGTAATGTAGATAAAGTGAGTGCTGTGCTGATTTTGCAGGCGTTTATGGATAAGTTATTGAGATAACTTAAAGGGGTTTACTCAAATCAAAGTCTGCCTGAAACCTCATGTTCCCATCGCGACTTAAAATATAACTCAGTGTTTTTTTATCGGGACCAAACACCAGGCTCCACTCATTGGTAGATGCAGCCGGAATGAGTTTGGCGGTGTGTTCATCAGCCGGGAAAGCTTGCGAAAACGCTGTGCCACCTGTTTTAGCATAACCACCATACCAGGTGATCTCATCCGGGGTTCCATCGGCATGCCGATGATCATGTTTCAGCAGCAAGCCTTGATCATCCAGTTTAAGTACCCAGGTTCTGGACTTATCTTCTCCAACATGGAAGGGGATTTGAACTTCAGTATCGTTGCAGACCGAGAAATAAATTTTTAGGGCTTTTCCTGCGAAAGGATTTTTATCGCCTTCCGGAAACCGGACAACACCTTCAAACGATTGACCGCAAAATTTTTTCAGGTTACTCAGGAATTCCTTTTCAGTGGGCGGTGTTGCTGCTGAGAAGAGCAGCGAAAACACAGTAACAATAGATAATGTGCGCATGTTCAATACTACACAAACTCAGCCGATATCAATTTAAAAAGGTGTGAATAATAATTAATTTTGCACTTGAAAACAGTTCTAAAGCACATGGTTTACCCGATTGTAATGTATGGCGATCCCGTTTTGCGACAACGCGCAAAGGATATTGAACAGGGAGCGGATTTGTCGCAGTTAATTGAGGATATGTACGCAACCATGCACAATGCACAGGGAATAGGCTTGGCGGCACCGCAGATTGGTAAAGGCATTCGGTTGTTTGTAGTAGACGGAACAGTGCTCGATAAAGATGATGACGAAGCTGAGGAGGGAATGGAGGGCTTCAAAAAGGTCTTTATCAACCCGGTGATGCTGGAAGAGCTAGGCACTCCGTGGGACTTTGAAGAGGGCTGCTTAAGTATCCCCAACATTCGCGAAAAAGTATCCCGAAAGGATACGATCAAGATAAAGTACTTTGATGAACAGTGGAATCTGAAAGAGGAGGAATACGATGGCATGAAAGCCCGTATCATTCAACATGAGTATGACCATATTGAAGGCAAGTTATTTATTGATTACCTCACACCTTTGAAGAAGCGCTTGCTCAAGGGCAAACTGAATGATATTAGTCGGGGTGATGTGAAAACCGAGTACCGTATTTTAGCACCGCTAAGAAAGTAGACAATATGCAAATGATGTTAAACTGCAATTTGCCTACTGCTTACTATGAACATAGCATCCCGTCTTCCTGATATCGGCACCAGCATTTTTGCTGTTATGTCAAAGCTGGCCAGTGAGCAGGGTGCAATAAATCTTTCACAAGGCTTTCCCGATTTTCAGGTGGATCCTGTCATTATCGATCTGATCTACCGCTTTATGCGGGAAGGGAACAATCAATATGCTCCCATGCCGGGTACTCCTGTGCTCAGGCAGGTAATTGCCGATGTAATCAGTAAAACCTACTCAAGAGATGTTGATCCAGTGGATGAGATTACCATTACCGCAGGCGCAACCGAGGCTCTGTACGCTGCTATTGCTGCGTGTGTTCATCCGGGTGATGAGGTAATTGTATTTGATCCGGCCTATGACTCATACAATCCTACAATTCGTTTGAATGGTGGTGTGCCGGTTCACATCAACCTGCGATATCCTGATTTTTCAATCGACTGGGATGAGGTAAAGAAAAGAATTACTCCACGTACGCGCATGATTATGGTGAACACGCCTCACAACCCCAGTGGCGCGGTGCTATCGGCCAATGATTTAATGATGCTTCAAAAATTGGCAGAAGCGCACAATCTCATTGTACTGAGCGATGAAGTGTATGAACGGATAATTTTTGATAACAAGCGACACGAGAGCGTGCTCCATTATCCGGCACTGGCTGCCAGAAGCATAGCGGTATTTTCATTCGGAAAAACTTTTCACGCCACCGGATGGAAAGTGGGCTATGCTGTGGCACCTCGCCACATTTCTCAAGAGATCCGCAAGACTCATCAGTTCATTACTTTTTCGGTTAACACCCCTATTCAATTGGCGCTGGCCGAGTACATGCAAAACCCTGAGCACTACCGGCACCTGGGTTCATTCTATCAGCAAAAGCGTGATTACTTTTTGCAGGGAATAAAAGGCTCATCCTTTGAGCCGATGCCGTGCCATGGTTCGTACTTTCAGTCGCTGTCCTACAGGAATATTGCTTCCCTGTCAGATATCCGGATGGCGGAGGAGTTAACCATTAAGCATAAAGTTGCCTCCATCCCCGCGTCAGTGTTTTATCATGATAAAACCGATAACCAGCTGTTGCGTTTTTGTTTTGCCAAAAGTGAGCAAACACTGGATCAGGCCATGGAGATTTTGAGAAAAATTTAATCTATTCAAGTAGACGACCAGTCAATTTTCCCAATTGATCATTGTTAATTGTCAATTGCTCACTTCTTTCGTTACTTGCGTTTCGAAACAGCCACCATGCAAGATTTAAAAATCACCCTTATTCAAGCCGACCTGTATTGGGAAGAAATTGATGCAAACCTTTCTTCATTTGAGGAAAAAATCTGGCAGATCGGACAGGATACGGATGTGATTGTGTTGCCGGAAATGTTCACTACAGGTTTTACCATGAATGCCCCCAAGCTTGCCGAGCACATGAACATGCGCACATTCAAGTGGATGCGCCAGATGGCCGATCAGACCGGTGCTTTGATTCTCGGAAGTTATATTGTTACGGTTCACGAACGATACTATAACCGATTGCTGTGGATGGAGCCGGGAGGAAATTACAAAACGTACGACAAGCGCCATCTGTTCCGGATGGCTGTTGAGCACAATACCTATTCGGCTGGTGAGAGCTTACTCGTATCAACGTGGAAGGGCTGGCGAATTTGTCCGCTCATTTGTTATGATCTCCGGTTTCCAGTATGGAGTCGCAATACCTACGACATAACATCGAAGCGCCTGAACTACGATGTATTGATTTATGTTGCCAACTGGCCTACCGCCCGTGTGGATGCGTGGGACGCTCTGCTGAAAGCCCGTGCCATTGAGAACCTGAGTTACACTGTGGGTGTTAATCGTATGGGTCTGGATGGAAACGGTATTGAGTACAGCGGGCACTCCTCTATTTTCTCTCCGAAGGGTGAACTCATGTTTATTTCAGAAGGTATGGAGGCTATACGAACGGTTGAGCTCAACGCTCATTCCTTGCAGGCATTCCGCGATAAGTTTCCGGCTCACCTAGATGCCGATGATTTTTCTATTGAGATGGGTGAATTTGAACGGGATTTTTTGCCCGGTCAGCATGTTGGAATCAATGCTCCCGACTCAACTCAAACTCCGTAAACACGGGTAAGTGATCGGAAGGATAATGCTTTCCGTCATGATCCTCAATAACCTTATAATTTCGGAGAACCCATTCTTTGGTATGGAAAATAAAGTCGATGGCGCTGCACGCTATTGCCCCGACATCAAATGTGCAAAACGTTCCGGTCTTATCGTTTGCGGGTTTTGTGTCGAACAGTAATCCATTTTCTATTAGCACGGCATAGGGGGGGTCTGTACGCTCGCAATTAAAATCACCGGTTACTATAACCGGAATATTTTCAAAACGTGAACGCAACCCATTTAGTGTACCCATTACAAAATGGGCGCTGGCGGTTCGGGCTTCTTTACCCACATGATCGAAATGCGTGTTCAGTACGGCAAAGTCCTGTTTCAGTTCTTTATCATAGAATCGTGCCAGCGTAAGGATTCGAGTAATGGCGGCATCCCAGCTTTTACTTCCCGGAATTTCGGGTGTTTCGGAAAGCCACTTGGTTGAGTTGGTGAGTAATCCAAAACGGCTATGCTTAAAAAGAATGGCGCTGTATTCACCTTCTTCCTTTCCGTCATCGCGGCCAACGCCAACAAATGAATAGTCGGGGAGAACGCGTATAAGATCATGAAGCTGATGGTTCAAGGCTTCCTGTACACCGATAATGTCAGGATCGTATTTGCGGATAAGGGCTGCAACCTTATCTATCCGGTTAGGCCATGCGTTAACTCCATCATCCGGATTATCGAACCGGATGTTATAGGACATTACTTTTACCGATTGTGAAATAGCCACACTCCAGAAAACTGAACCTAAAATAACGGCTATAATTCGCATGGTTAAAGTTACCGAACTTACCGATAACCGCTAGATTAAATCTATGTGAAGCCGGTTTTAGAAGGCTTCAACGGCTTTTATTTCGTTGGGCATCATTCGGGTGAACAGATTTTCGATGCCGGCTTTAAGTGTTACCATAGAGGACGGACAACCGCTGCACGATCCCTGAAGCTTCACCTTTACAATGCCATCGTGAAATGAATGATAAGTGATGGCACCACCATCTTGTTCCACAGCCGGGCGGATGTATTCATCCAGAATGGCTTTGATCTTCTTTACGGTGTCAGACTCATCGGCTTCGTTATTGTTATGACTATCCTGCAATTCAATAATGAACTGACCTGATTCGAGAAATTTCTGGATGTGATCCTTAATTATATTTTGTATTTCCAGCCATTCTACATTTTCCTGCTTGGTAACGGTAATGAAATTACTCATGTAAAATACCCGCTCAACAAAAGGATAGTCAAACAGCTCCTGCGCTAACGGTGCATGCCCGGCACTTTCACGAGTCGGGAAATCAAAGCTCATGCCCTCAGGCACCAGCATTTCATTCACAACAAACTTCAATGAGTTAGGATTTGGGTTCGATTCCAGGTAAATGGAAATATTTTTAGGTACTGTATTCATGGATTTCAAGTGAATTGTTTAGAGAACAATTAGCTGCAAATTTAGTTCATCGAAGGCTCTTTTCGAAAGCCATCTTCGGTAGTAGCCACAATGCTGGCCACAACCGAATCACCGGTAACGTTTACAATCGTGCGGCACATGTCCAGGGGCCTGTCGATGGCAATAATAAGCGCAAGTCCTTCAGGAGACACTCCAATCGCGCCAAGCACGATAACGAGGGTAATCAGGCCTGCACTGGGTACTGCTGCGGCCCCGATGGAAGACAGGGTAGCCGTAAGTACAATAATCAACTGATCGACCACGGTTAAATCATGGCCAAAGGCTTGTGCAATAAAAACCGCAGAAACGGCCTGGTGGATACTGGTACCATCCATGTTAATGGTGGCGCCTAGCGGAAGCACAAAGCTTGAAATCTCCTCCTTGATACCGATGTTTTTCTCGGCACACTCCATGGTTACCGGTAAGGTTGCAGCGCTCGAACTCGTGGAGAACGCCATGATTTGCGCAGGCAAAATACCTTTGGTAAAAGCTTTGTACTTAATGTGTGTAAACAACTGCATGGCCAACGGATAAATTACCATTACCATTAACGCCAGGCTAAGCAACACGGTGATGGCATAAACACCCAGCGCACTGAACAACTCAAGCGCTTGTTTCGGATTATTTCCTGCCACATCTACGATCAGCGCGGCCAGTAATGCCATAACACCAATGGGTGCATATTGCATAACCATGTCTACAATTTTTAGGATGACCTCATTTACACCATCAAAAAATCCTTTCACCGGAATGCCTTTTTGTTCAGGGGCCATGATCAGCGCAATACCAAAAAGTATGGCGAAGAAAATAACCTGAAGCATATTTCGGTTTGAGCTGGCGGCACCAAAAATATTATCCGGAACGATATCAACAATAACTTGTAATGGCCCTGATTCTTTTAGTTTCTTGGCATCGGAAACTTTCAGGTTGGCATCTTGCGCATACTTGGCCGAGAGTTCAACTTGCTTTTCTTTTGAAAGAAAATTTCCAGGCTTAATGGTGTTTACCGTTACCAGTCCAATGGTTATGGCAATTACTGTGGTAATGAGGTAAAGGCCCATTGTTTTACCACCAATGCGCGAAAGTTTTGAGATGTCTTTCAGGTTTGAGATACCGCTGATTAGTGAAACCAGGATGAGCGGAATGGCAATGAGTTTTAATAAGTTGATGAAGATGGTTCCAAAAGGTTTTACCCAATCTGCTATGAACGGACCGAGGTTAAAGAAAATGGATAGTATGCCTAACGCAATTCCCAGAAACATTCCAATGAAAATGCGGATGTGCAGCGGAAATTTCTTCATATCGTGGTTACCATATCCGCGCAAGTTATGAGTTTGCGTTGCTAAAAAAACAGGGCAATGCGGGAATTATTTATGCAGTTTCAGCATCTGCCGGAGGTACTTGTAATTCACCTTCTGTACCGGCAATCACCGAGGCAACGGTTGAGTCACCGGTTACATTTACTACGGTGCGCAACATATCCAGTGGTCGGTCAACAGCAAGAATCAGTGCCAACCCGCTTGGGTCGAGTCCCACGGCTTCCAATACAATAATCAGCATAATAATGCCTGCTCCAGGAACGGCCGCTGCACCAATAGAAGATAAGACTGCCGTCATTAATATGGTTAATTGCTGACCAAGTGTTAGATCGAGCCCAAAGGCTTGCGCAATGAATACTGCTGAAACGCCCTGATGAATGCTGGTACCATCCATATTGATGGTAGCACCAAGGGGTAATACAAAACTTGATACCTCTTCGGATATTCCAAGATTCTTTTCTGCACAATCAATTGTAACGGGCAGTGTTGCCGCACTTGAACTGGTTGAAAAGGCTAATACCTGGGCAGGCAAAATGCCTTTCACAAACCGGAGGTAAGGAAGCTTGGTAAATGTTTTAAGGATTAGCGGATACGTGATAAACACCATTATGGCAAGGCCTAATACAACACTTAAGCTGTAAACGCCAAGGGCTTTCATCAGGTCGAGATCAATATTCAAACTGGCAAGCAGCGCAAATACACCAACCGGAGCAAAGTTCATGATCAGGTCAACAATTTTTAGAATAACCTCATTCGCTCCATCGAAGAATGATTTTACCGGGCGGACCTTATCCGGTTTGGCGAGTATCATGGCAATACCAAACAGCATGGCAAAGAAAATTACCTGAAGCATGTTGGTGTTGTTTGATACGGCTCCAAAAAGATTTTCGGGAACAATATCCACCAGCACTTGCAGCGGGCCATCATCTTTCAGTTCGCGTGCCGATGTAATCTTGCTGTCCATATCGGAGGCATAAGCCCGGCCAAGTTCTTCCCGTTTTTCTTCCGTGAGAAATTTTCCGGGTTTGATGATGTTCACCAGTAATAATCCAATAGTAACGGCAATCACCGTGGTAGCCAGGTACAACCCAATGGTGCGCCCACCAATTCGAGATAATTTGGAAACATCCGAAAGGTTTGATATCCCATCAATCAAAGAGAAAATGATGAGCGGAATGGCAATTAACTTTAATCCGTTGATGAAGATGGTGCCCCAGGGCTTAATCCAGTTATTGGTAAACTCTAATAAGCCCATACTTTCTGCACTCAAACCCCAGATCATGCCAAGGGCCATACCGATGAGGATTTTACCGTACAGGGGGAGCTTTCTCTTCATGGGCTAAAAATAAGAGTATTTGCAAAAGATGCACCCCTTATTTTCCATTTGTGGAAAGTCATCAACCTAATTACCAACTGCTGCTGGCACCTCCGCCACCGGAGTCACCACCGCCCCAACTTCCGCCACTATCGCTTGAGGAGGAAGAGCTGCCGCTACTGTCAGAAGATGAGGAAACAACCAGCATGGGAATAACATACCGGTCAACATGACGATGGCCGCAATGCTGACACGTGCGTTCTTCTTCGCCATAGCCTTCTGCTGTGTAGGTAGCGCTTTCGATAGTTCGTCTTGCACCAAGGTGATAGGTGTGAAAATTGCATTTAGGACAAGTTGTGTACCTGGATTTTTTTGTAGGATAACGAAGTGTTTCTATTGCACCGCAGGCATTGCATTTCCATACATCATAATCGATCGTACCAACACGTTCTTCTGCAATCTGTCCATCTTTTAAAAACTCATCTTCTTGCGCCTCACTAAGTTTTGTGGTTTGAGCCTTGCACTTCCTGCAAGTCCTTGGATAATTTCTGAAGCTGTTGCGTTTAATGCGAAACAACTGGTAAACCAAAATCATGGGTACAAAAAAGAAAACGGCAGCTGTTATCCAATAACCTTTTTGTCCATTCAAAAAGTTGTAAGCATCCTGCTGCCGGCCAATACGTGCAAATTTCCCCCCGATCATTGCAACCCTGATAAGCCGTTCAATAAACCAGGATGCAATGAGTGAGTAAAATGCGAGCGAAAATAATCCGATAGACCATTTAAGAGTATAAGCCATGAAGAATAGAAACAGGGGTACAATAAAATATAAAACAAACCAGTAGGCGCGAGTAAGTGTAACGGCAGGATAGTCGGTTGAGGGTTTGAATTTGCGTGACCGGATAATGACGAGGTAGAAAATAAGTGAGACCACTACATATAATCCCGCAAGGGTTAAATAGGCATAATGATCCTGCGATGAATCGAGTGCAAACAATTCTTCAATCGCTTCCGGCTGAGATAAAATTGAAACCGTTGCCTTTATTCCCTCCAACATACCGGTATTGTAGTCGCCAACCTTAAAGTGAGGAACCATAAAGCGTTGCTGGATGCGTTTGCAGGTAACATCAGGCAAAACCCCCTCCACGCCATACCCGGTGTGAAAGCGGACGTTGCGTTGATCCATGATTAGCAGAATAAGCAAACCGTTATTATTGCCGGCTTGGCCGATACCCCAATGCCGGAAAAGGCGTTGCGCAAAATCAACATGATCCACCTCGCCAATGGAGGGAAGAATCACCACAGCTACTTGTGCGGTTGCAGCTTTCTCCAAACCACCCAGCAATAGGTTAATGCTGTTTAAGGTAGTATCGTGCAGAATTTTTGAAGGATCGCTTACGTAACTGTTATTTACCAGCTTCGTGTTGGGTACGGTTTCTACAGTATACACCTGTGCCAATACCGACAGCGAAAGGCTCGTCAGTAATACTACGAGATTGTGCTTCATTTATATCCGCGAGACTTTTGCGCGCAACAGAAAATCGGCCAGCACCAGTACGGCCATGGCCTCAACAATCGGCACAGCACGTGGCACTACACACGGGTCGTGCCTTCCCTTGCCGCTCACCGTTACCTCGTTCCCTTCATTATCAACACTTTGCTGATCCTGCATAATGGTGGCTACGGGTTTAAAGGCCACGTTGAAATAAATGTCTTCACCATTGCTGATACCACCTTGTATTCCGCCCGAGTGATTGGTTTTGGTTTTGATGGTTCCGCCTTTGTTTACAAACTCATCATTATGTTGTGAGCCAGTGAGTTTTGTTCCCTCAAAGCCACTGCCGTATTCAAAACCCTTAACGGCATTTATGCTGAGCATGGCTTTGCCTAATTCAGCGTGAAGTTTATCGAATACAGGTTCTCCCAGGCCGGTTGGGGTATTGTTAATCACGCACGTAATCACACCGCCAATCGTGTCCCGGTTAAGGCGGGTTTCATCAATCAGTGCAATCATTTTTTCGGCTGTTTCCGGATGCGGGCAACGAACGATGTAGTCTTCTGTTTTAGAGAGATCAAGGGTAGTATAGGCCGGAGCCTGAATATCGCCAACACGGGAGACATAAGCCTGAACGTTGATGGATTCTTTTCTGAGCAACAGTTTGGCAATTGCTCCTGCTGCTACACGAGCAGCTGTTTCGCGGGCTGAACTCCTTCCGCCCCCACGGTAATCGCGAAGACCATATTTTGCTTCATAGGTGTAGTCAGCATGCGAAGGCCTGAATGTTTTTTCCAGGTGACTATAATCTTTACTTCGCTGATCCTGATTATCAATAACGATGGCAATGGGCGCACCGGTTGTTTTTCCTTCAAATACTCCGCTGAGTATGTTGAATGTATCGTCTTCCTTTCGCTGTGTGGTAATTTTCGACTGACCCGGTTTTCTGCGATCAAGTTCAGTTTGAATAAAATTTTCATCAATGGCTAAACCGGCAGGGCAGCCGTCAATAACCACGCCAATGGCCGGCCCGTGCGACTCGCCAAATGTAGTAATGCGAAAAAGTTTACCGTACGTATTCATGAATGATTCAACAACCAATATTCAAAATTTATTGGCAGGGTTCAAAGTTTTGAAGGTTTAATACCCAAGATTATTTCTTGAACAAAAGATACACTGATCCAGCCAGCATCAAGAAAATGAACAGGTTTGTTAGCACTTTCATCAACCGATTGTCGGTAACAGTTTTTAAAGAATTGTCGGCATCGAAAATCTGATCGTAAAATGAGCCGGCATCAACAGATTCTATCGTTTCATTTTTTAAACTCTCGCCCTGCACAACAACAGCCGATTTAGCTTTTAGTGTATCGTATACTTTTTTTGTTGGATTGAAAAAGATCCACTTAAAATCATCTCCCAGCTTAAACTCACCGGGTTCCTTCGGAATAATAAAATAACTGAATGTTTTGCTGCCGGTAACCCGGTTATTTTCACGTCTGATGTTCTGCCGCACATTAGGCTCATAAAAATCAAAGTTGGGTGTATTCTTTACAACAGGTTTTTCGATGGACGAAACGTTGCCCTCACCGTAAATAATAAAATCGTATGAAAAACTTTTTCCGGTTTCCAATGCAGTGGAACTTATCTTTTCTTCCAACCGATAATCACCCACAGCAACTTGTTTACTGAGCGGGTGCGGAGGGAGCTCTTTAACCTTAACCGTTTTTTGTTTCGAATAAAAAGTCTTGAAGTCTTCCTGACGGTTCTGACCAAAGAAAGAAGGATTCTTGGCTACTTTGTATTTCAACATTTCAAGTGGCACACTGGGAAATACGATCGGCTCTGTGTTTAAAGGGTAAAAGTTAGCCTGGTACATTTTGTAGCGGGTATACATCTTCCCGCTAACGTTTATGCGCTCACCCTCAATATTTTCAATGCTGAAGTTTTCCTCCCAACAGTTTGCGGGTTTAATCTTTTTCAAAATTTCCGAAAGTTGCTTGCTGATCTGGTGCCAGTAGAGCGGTGCTTTATTGTCTTCGGCAACGTAAAAGGCCAGCACGGCATTGAATCCTTCACCCACATACACCTCGTCTTTGTTCGTGGAGAGCGCGAGAAAGGCGTCTTCTTTAATGTCGATGAACTCAGTGGGCGGAGCGCCATAGGTGTTATCGCGCTCAAAAAAGCTCCTGAAGGGATCATATTGCCGGGGTTGTGTTACAGGGGCGCCAACCGTTACTTTTTTTCCGGCTACGGAGATAACCTGATCGTTCACCTTCATTTTAAAGGCTGGCACATTCACCACCCCCTGGCGGGTTGGAATGTAATTCATGATGATACTTTGGGAAGATGAAATCTGCCCGTTGATCATACTGGTTTGCGAGGAAGTTGACTGCCCGCCCTTGCTGAAGCCTTCAATGTCGGGAAAGTTGTCAATGCTTTTTAGGCGGTCGTTTTGAATGGACACGGTAATGGTCCACCCCTGATTTTGCCCGATTTCATCCGGTCCTAATGTAATCTGGATATTCTGTCCGTTTGCGAACGTTGACGCAAAACAGGTTAATAAAAGCGTGAAAAGAACATTTGTCGAAAAATCCGGCCTCATATCAATCGCTATACCAAAATGAACGTTTAAAATTAAAAATGTTCTTTCAGTTGATGTATCCCATTGGTAAATTTAACTGTCTTACGTGTAACTTATTTTTAACCGTTCCTTACTTTATTGCTATGCTAAACTACGTAAAGAAGGTGCTCACCAAGGTGAGTTTTGACGCTCAGCTCTTTGAAAAAGAGCTTCGAAAAGCCATCAAAATGTTGATTGGCGATGACATCCGGGAGCTCAAACAGTGGTGTTACACCCGGTTTGGGAATCAGTACGAGGCGATTTTGAATCGCTGTTTTGTTGCAGCTTAATGGTTAAATCAAACCCCCTTGTGTTTTACGAGGGGGTTTTAATTTTTGGCGAAATATTTTCTCAAAGGCACTATTCAAAGAAGCACACCGATCCGCCTACCCACGTTTTATTCATATTAAATTTTACGCCAATCATTTCTCCGCGGCTTAACCGGGCGAGGTTGGTGACTAAACGTGGACGAGCCTCTCCCTTCTCCCAGATAAACAATAGCCTGATTTCGGTTTTCACCATTCCATCGGGTGCTTGAATAACAGGTTCGTATTGAATTTTGCGCTGCAGCAAGAAGTTGTGACGTTCTCCCTCAGAAATACTTGTTAGGTCTTCCTTTTTAACATGAAAGATGATGCCACTGCCGGAAAAAGAGAATAGGGGTTTTAATACATAGTTATGCAGATCATCAGGAAAGTGAGCATAGTCGCTTAAAAACCTGCACTCAGGAACATACTCGTTTTTGATAAAGGGCATGGTGAATTTGCTGATGCGGAAAAACCAGTTGGGATGCCCGGCCCACTCCACATCCACTTCTTCTGTCAGGTTAAAGTCAAGCTGCAAATCTTTACGGGCGTTCAGCTCATCAAAAATTACACGATTGTAGATGCGCTTCACTTGGGTTTTCATTCCATTATGGGAATAAAATAATTTTCTACCTTCCCGCTTCAGATCACCAATGTGTATAGGCTCAATGCCAGTGTAATGTTTGGTTACCACAAAATCGATTGCCGTGTTTTGTTGAAGCGGATCGATTTCCAGCAAAATTACTTCTGCCGGATCATGGTCATTCAGTAATATTCTTTTTATCAACTGCTGATATTCAGCGCTACTCAACCCAATATGTGAATTCAGATTTTCAGGAATCGGAAAGTGCTCGCGATAGCGATTGGATAGAAAATCCTGCCAGCAAAACAATGAAGGGAAACCCTGCATCTCAATGAGCTGAGGTTGCAGTTCACCGGTTGATGATTTTACAATACCAAAATCAAGCGCCAGAAAGAGGGTATGATCATCTTCATTAGGCACATAGAGGTTTTTTGGAATGGCCCGTTCAGTTTTTTTCTTTAGTTCATCGCTCACCAACAGATCAACGATGCTATCCGAAGCATGAATTAATTTTTGTTTTAATTCACGATCGACAAATACTGGAGTTTCAGCTACCCGAAATTTTATCGGGAAATTATAGTAGCGATTAAGGGCTTTAATAAACTGATTATACTTTTCGTCTGAAAAGAACTTGTTGTATTCACGCCTGACCGGATCGATCATGATAAAACGGAGGATAACTGTGTTTGCAGACCCATCATCAGAAAACGGGGAACAACCGCATGGTAGGTGGCCATAATTTTATCCGGATCACTCAGATGATCCAGCATATCCCAGTATTTTTTCTCACCATGCTTCTGGATTACTAAATCTTTTTTGTCTTCGCGCAGCAGGTACATGCGCATACCGGGTGCATCGGCCTCGGGGTGAAACTGCGTGCCAATAATTGCATCATCAAACCGTATAGCCATTACTGCACGGTCGAGGTGAACATGCGGACGATACTTTTCAATGGCAAGTACTTCGCCACCGCGTTCGTGTATCCTGGTAAGGGCTGGCTCTGTTATTTGGTAATCCCGTGAATCGACAGCCCAGATAGGATCATTCAGACTTCTGAACAATGGCTCGTGCATTCCCGCATCGGTTTTATGCACAGGCATAACACCAAACGATGTACTCTTTCGCTTGGTAACTTTTGCATAACCATAATACCGGCAGTAAAGCTGGAAGGAATGGCAAATCAGCAACACGTGCTTTTTTTCTTGTGGATGCGTGGCATTGTGTTCATGGAGGGCATCCATCAGGGCAAAATATTTTTTCTCCCACAACGATCCTTCGCTTTCGATAGGACTTCCGGGGCCGCCACTGCTGATGTAGATATCATATTCAATACCGGGTACTTCACAATTAAGACGTACATCAAAAATTTCGAACGAAACAGGTAGGTGTGAATCAGCGGTAAATTCCTGGATCAATTGGCGGATACCACGCATGCCTTCGTTGGGCATACCTTCATATAAATCCAAAACGGCAATCCGTATACTTTCCCGGGAGGTCAACGTTCTAACTTTTTAATTAATGTGATAATGCCTAGCATTTACTTGTTTCCTCAATAATAGAATCAACAACACTTTCCAGGTTTCCGGATTGGTGAAAAACAGCCAATTGACGGTCCGCACCGGTGCCTTGCTCAAGCATGGTGTAAACATAATTGATGGCTTCGCGGCTTCCAAGTTCATCCACAACATCATCAATAAACTCCAGTAATTCCTTAATTAATTCTCGAGTCGTTACTTCGGCTTGTTTGCCAAAATCGATCAATTTACCATCAATGCCGTAACGGCTTGCCCGCCATTTATTTTCGTTGATTAAGGCGCGGGTGTATACAATGAAGCTCATGTTCTGCTTGCGCAGCTTATACAGCTTGGCAACCAGTGCCTGAAAGATTGCCGCAATAGCCACGGTTTCTTCTACGCGCGTGGGTACATCGCATACCCGGAATTCAATGGTATCGAAAAACGGATGGACACGCACATCCCACCAGATTTTTTTTGCATTGTCGATGCAACCGGTTTTAATCAACAGGTTTACATAATTTTTATACTCATCCCAGTCGCTGAAAAAATCAGGCAGGCCTGTGCGGGGAAACTTATCAAACACTTTGGTACGGAAAGATTTAAAGCCGGTGTTCCTTCCTTCCCAAAACGGACTGTTACAGGAAAGCGCATATACGTGTGGCAGGAAATACCGTATCGTGTTCATGATGTGTATCGCCATGTTTTTATCGGCAATACCCACATGTACATGTAAACCAAAAATTAAATTGGAGCGAGCGGCTTCCTGCATTTCGTTTACAATTTCATCGTAGCGCGGATTGGGCGTAATCAACTGCTTTGACCAATGTGAAAACGGATGAGTGCCCGCTGCGCCAATCCGCAGGTTCATACTTTGGGCAATGCCACACACTACCTTGCGTAAATTGCGGATATCGTTGTTGGCTTCGTAAATATTGGCGCAGATACCTGTGCCCACCTCTACAACGGCCTGATGCATTTCCGCTTTTACCTGGTCTTTAAGCACATGTTGTGCGGCATCTACAATTTTTTGATCGTGTGAAGTGAGCTCGCGGGTAACCGGATCGATTACCATATACTCCTCCTCAATTCCCAGTGTAAACTTTTCCATAAACCACTTAATCCCCGATAGATGAATCGATTATTTTGATTTTGCTTTTGCAGAAGCTTTTGGTTTGGCAGCAGGTTTGGCGACCGATCCTTTCACAAAGTTTGCAACGGAGTCGGTTATAAACGTGCCCCATGTAAGATTGTCCTTACCAGGTTTTTGTTGCTGCGCACGTTCCACGGCCATTTTTGCGGCATGTTCAACCACCCACTCAAAATTTTCCTGACCAACTGAATGTACATCGGCATCGGGGGCTGGGTTACAGAAATCTATAGCATAAGGTATACCATTGCGCACGGCCATCTCAACCGTATTAAAATCATAACCCAGGGCATTGCATAAGTCCAGCACATAGTCATGCACTTTTTTAACGAGTTTTTCAGAAGCCGGAGGACCGTTGATAACATACCGCAAATGATGTGGGTTGCGCGGTTCATACTGCATTACGCGTACATATTTTCTGCCTAAACAATAACACCTGAAGTACTCTTCAAAAATAATTTCCTCCTGCAACATCATCACCAGTTGCCCGGTTTCTTTGTATGCCGTGAAGAATTCATCCATGTTGTTGAGCTTATAAACACTCTTCCACCCTCCACCGGAATGTGGTTTCATGTAAGCAGGCCAGCCGATGTATTCAAAAATCTTTTCCCACGATAAAGGGAATTTTAAATTCCGAAACGATTCATCACTGGTATCGGTGGGTTTATCGTGCGAAGGAAGAATAACGGTTTTCGGTACGGGTACGCCAAGCTTAACGGCCAATGCATTATTAAAGAATTTTTCATCCGCACTCCACCAGAAAGGGTTATTGATAACGGCTGCACCACCGATGGCTGCATTTTTTAAATAGGCTCGGTAAAAGGGAACGTCTTGTGAAATGCGATCGATAATTACCGCATAGTCCGAAGCCTCACCTTGTTCAACTTTATCGATCATCACCGGTTCGGCAACGATATCTTTTAACCCCATTTTATTAATACGCTCAACAAAGGCTTCAGGAAATGAGCGCTCCATGCCGTGTAGTATTCCAATTTTTTTCATAGTGATAATGATTTCGTTATTTGATTAATGAGAGGTAATGCGGAAACATTTCGCGCCATGCAGGCCAATCGTGCGGGTGTTCATGCCGCACATCCAACCAGTGGTTGATGCCCTTGTTACGTAAAATTTCTGCCATCTTTTCATTGGCGCTCCAACACATATCGTGTGTGCCGGTACCCAATACCACAAACATATTGTGGAAGTGATGGTTCTGGGCGTTCGGTATAAAATCAGGAGGATTATTAAAATATACGTTATCGTCATAATGCCCATCCAGTTGATCTTTAATATCAAAAGCGGCACCCATGTTGAAAACATATTTTACTACCTCTGGATGGCGAAATGCAAAATTTGTGGCGTGATAACCACCAAAACTGCAACCGGCTGTAGCAACACGATGCACCCCGGTTTCGCGTTGCATCAGGGGTACAAGTTCGTGCTTCAAAAATTGATCGTACCAGATGTGATTCTTAACCCGGTCAGCCGGATGAATGTTTTTGTTATACCAGCTCATCGAGTCAATCCCATCCGGGCAATAAATTTTTACTAAGCCTTCATCCAAAAACCACGCAACACTATCAATTAGTTTAAAATCTTTATTCTCATAATAACTGCCCATGGAGGTTGGAAACAGTATCACCGGGTATCCGCGCGTGCCAAAGGCCAGTGTTCCAATTTCTCTACCCAGGTTGGGGCTGTACCATTTGTGGAAATGTTCGTGGGGCATAAATCAGGTTGTTGGTAAACTTATATTTTTACTGCTTTAAAATAAGCATTTCGATAAATATAATTCGTTTGACAACCAAACATCATTACCACCTCGAGCGCCTTACAGATGTTCACTCTAAACTACTTGATCGGGACACCATAGTAGATATATTTTTGCCTTACCAGTTTGAAAAGGCCGAAAAACCCTTTCCGCTGCTGATTCTCAACGATGGACAGGACGGAGAGGCCATAACCCTGAAAGACACCCTGGAGTCGCTCACGCTGAACAAAGAGATCAGGGATGTGGTAGTTGTAGCGGTGCATGCCGGTGACCGCATGCAGGAGTATGGTGTGGCCGGTCACTCCGACTTTAAAAAGCGTGGGAAAAAGGCAAAGGATTATACGCGCTTTATCATGGCAGAGCTGATACCTTATATTCATTACCGATACTCTATTTCTGATGAGGTGGTCGATCGGGCGATTGCCGGTTTTTCAATGGGAGGACTTTCAGCCGTTGACATCGCCTGGCATCATGCCGATTATTTTGGGAAAGCAGGCGCATTTAGCGGATCATTTTGGTGGCGTAAACGCGATGCGAAAAGCCGGTTGTATTCCGATACACGCGACCGGATTATGCACAACGTCATCCGTAAAGGCCGACATAAACCCGGATTAAAATTTTGGTTTCAAACCGGCCTGCTGGATGAGGCAGCCGATCGAAATAAGAATGGTGTAATTGATTCGATTGATGATACGCTGGACCTGATTGTTGAGTTGACGAAAAAAGGTTACCGACCTTTTCATGACATCCAGTATTATGAGATGCCTGATGGCGAACACAACTTAACTACCTGGAAGCACGCCATGCCGGAGTTTTTGAAGTGGGCGTTTGGAGTAAATCCGCTTAAATAGTAAAAATTCTGCTTGACTTTTTCATATGGGGGGGGGGTAAATTCACCTATGATTTATTCCCCCAACTAAACCCCACTATTATGAAAATCAGAAAAATAATGATCGCATTATTTGTTTTAATGACGGTAGGTTGCGCCAATATGAATCAAGAGGAGATTCATATGCCTATTCATCAACTTTCTTATGATGTAAAGGAAACTATTAAACAATACAGTGTTGGGTTTAAACAAGCTCTCTCAAAAGTTAAAGCAACTGAGTTTTACAACATGAGTCGATATGACATAATCGCTCATGATGTTGTAGACAATTACCTTGGTCTCTTTTCACAGAATGAAAAAATATTTGCCCAGGAAATTATCAGGCATCCAGGTTTTGGATTAGTTCTTCAAGCGGATCATAAGCAGAATGTTGACGATGTTGTTAATTTCAGTCCTGAAGTTAGTCGACTTATGCATGAATTCCATTATTCCGTGGAGCAAAAAACAATATCATATCCTTTGACAAGTGATATTGAGTACGATAAAGCAGGTTTGCAACGTGAACTCGATGAAATTTTGAGTAGCTTTAAGAGAAGCATTGAAAATAATTATGCTTTAACCACGATGGAAGCACAAACCATGTTAATGAATATAGAATTTCAGCGTGGGATCCTACCTGACCTCATTGATTTGGCTATTACCTTGGAAGAAGGAGAGGAAGGAAGCCGGGTACAGTGGTCATGGAGGAGGTTTCTTAGGATCGTTGCTGTTGTTGTGGCAACAACTGCGGCAGCTATGATTGTGGGTGGTGTAATTGGTTATGGATTGGCTATAGCTGGAGTTGTGGGAGCTTCCGCAGCAATAGGGGCATTAATAGGTGCTGGTGTAGGGGTAGTTTTGGGTGTTGTTCAAATCAGCAGGGGTGAGTGTCCGGCAGAGGGCTGGTTTCAATCCTCTGTTCCATTACTTGACTGGCAAGATTGTAACTTCGTATGATTATTAGGATTTCTCTTGCAGTTCTATTTTTGGGTTCGGGAATCATTTCAACGAAGGCACAGGAAATACGAAGCAAACCAATTTTTAGCAAAGAACTAGATTTTGTTCTTCATAATAGATTAGTATTAAGAGATGATGCATCAAAATTCTTTCTTGCCAAGGGTCGTCTTAACCTTTTTGATGATCATCTAATTTTCCATGTTTATGTTGGGGATGAATTGAAGCCGTACTCAAAAATTTGGAAGAAGCAGTACTTAGTGAAGGATTTCAAAATTGATTATTCTGAGATAAAGTCCATGAAAAGGAACTATATATTGCTAATTGTTCCAACGGGTCATATGACAATCGAAATAAAGAGTGGCATTTGTTACAGATTCGCATCTGCAAATGAAAAACTTAGAATCATTGAATTTATAAAGGAACGAATGTGATTGGAAGGAAAGGTTAAGTTTTAAATAAGACTAAAATGTGAATAAGAAGTCCATACTACAGCTATTATTTTTTTTGTTTATGGTACGGATAGTGATGTCTCAGTCTATCATAAACACTGATTCAGTATATAGAGATGCGCATTTGGGATTGAATAATACATGGAATACGTTTCTGGTGAGAGGCAAATTGGTAGTTAAGGAGGGTGCTGTAATTTTCCGAGTCTCTAAGGACAGTTCATTGGTAAAAAATAGATTCTACCAGTTTAACCATCAGATTAATAACTTAACTTTACACACTTCAGATATTAATAAGGTAAAGAGAAGTTTTGATTTTAATCCCTCCGCTTTCACCAGCGTCCTGGTTATTGTTACCAATGATAGGTTAAAGTACAAATTCTATCGTATTAAGGATAAAAAGGAAATTACTTTATTTTTAAAGAAATCTATTCGGCAGCGGCTTTAATAGGAGCAGCTATTGGTGCTGGAGTCGGTGTAATCGTAGGTATGGTTCAAGTACTGGATAATCAATGTCCGGCTTCCGGATGGTTTCAATCATCCATTCCTTTGATCGATTGGGAAGACTGTAATTGGTAATGAATTATCGTATAATCTCTCTTTTGCTTTTAATTTTAGGAGTAATTTCCATCCAATGCGAAGGACAAGAGACAACACTTAAGCCTACTTTTAGTAAAGAAGTAGAATTGATTCTTTATAATGTTGTTCCCTTAGGAGATGCAGCAAAATCTATGGTTGTAAAAGGTAGACTTAACCTTTACGAGGATCATCTCATTTTTCATGTTTATGTAGATGATGAGTTAAAACCTTATTCTAAAAATTGGCAAAATCAGCAATTCATCAAGGATATTCGAATTAACTATAATGAAATTAATAAGATAAAAAGAGGGTATCTTTTCTGGGTAATCCCAGTCTATCAGATAAAAATTACGAAAAGTGATGGCATTAGTTATTTATTTCAATCGGTTGATGATAAACTGAAAATTATTGAATTTATAAAACTAAGAATGTGATTTTCTTTGGCTTGATTTTCCAATTGAAGAAAATGAATTTAACATTCAAGTTATTAATAATTATCCTTAGTTGCTTAACCCACGCTGTATTATCTCAACCAATCGTAAAAAGAGATACTTTAAGCAGAGTTGCTGATTATGCCTTATCAAGTTCAAATTTGACAAACCTTCGAGTACGCGGAAGATTATTCGTTAGTGAATATAGTGTTGTATTCAGTGTGCAAAGGGATAGTGTGTTCCTCTCAGAAAACAGCTTCTATTACTTTAATCAATACATCAATGACCTGAGTATTAAGAACCCCACTATTAAATATGTTAAAAGGAGATTTGACTTCAGCCCTTTCAATTTCAGAAGTGCACTGGTTATCATTACCAATGAAAAAAGAAAATATAAATTTTACTGTGTTAAAAATAAAAAGGAAATCATTTCTTATTTAAGAGAGGCTACGCGGTGAAAATACGTGTAAATAGAATTTACGTTGAAACGAATTTTATGTTCCTCCCCAGCCCTAAATAGCCGGTACGCTTTACCGCTGATTTTTTAAAAAATTTCTGAAACACTTCTTCTGTAATTTCTTTCCAATCATTCCCCGACAATTTTTCCAGTTCAGCATGTGGTTTAAAACGACTTTCATTATGTGGTTGTGAGAAACGGTTCCACGGGCAAACATCCTGGCAGATGTCGCATCCGAAAATCCAGTTTTCGAATTTTCCTTTTACTTCGTTGGGTATTTCTTCCTTCAATTCAATAGTGAAATAGGAAATACATTTACTTCCATCCACAACGTACGGTTGTGGAATGGCATCCGTTGGGCAGGCATCCATGCAGGCCGTGCATGTACCGCAGTAATCTTTGATGGGTCCATCTGCCTCAAGCTCAAGGTCGAGGATTAATTCAGCAAGGAAGAAAAAACTGCCCATTGAACGATTCAAGAGCAAGGAATTTTTTCCAATCCACCCAATACCTGATTTTTTAGCCCATGCGCGTTCCATCACCGGTGCGGAGTCAACAAACACACGCCCGTTTACTTCACCAATGGTTTCATGAATTTTATTCATGAACTCCTTCAGTTTTTCTTTGACCACGAAATGGTAGTCTTCGCCATAGGCATACTTGGCAATTTTTAAGTTGTGATTGTTGGCCAGGTCTTTTTCGGGATAATAGTTGTATACCAGGCTTACAACCGATTTTGCTCCCTCTACGAGTTTGGTTGGATCAAGACGTTTATCGAAGTGATTTTCGAGGTAGCTCATTTTTCCCTGGTAGCCTTTCGATAACCAGGTTTCTAATTTGTCAGCCTCCTCTTCCAGAAAGGCAGCTTTTGAGATGCCGCAAAAACTAAAACCGAGTTTTGCCGCTGTGGATTTTATGAAGTGCGTTTGGGTTTTTGGCGATGATGATTTCAACCTTTAGACTTTTTCAAATTCGAAATGAAGCAGCATAAGGTCTGATCCTTTGAATGATTCAATAGTAAGCGTTTCACCATTCTTGTTAGTAAACTCCACTTCAAAAATATTGTCATCTAATTGTTCAACAATAGTCCCAACTTGTCCCTTACTTAGTTTTTTTTCAGGCACATCATTAAGAAGCGCAACAACATCTAATATTTTAAAAGCTTGCATACTTTTAGGTTTTAACATAACACGTTATAAGCCTTGGAAATTCCTCGTTTTTCAGACTAATCCAAACCGTTCGAACAGTAGCCTTTTGATTAAAGTTACTAATATTTATATCAACAAAATATCGAGTGCCATAGTAATCGTTATGGCCAGTAATAGCTTCGCCTTGCCCTAACCCTTTTAGTATCTCATTTCTTAATTTTTCTGCATCAGATGATTTTAAGGAGAGTGCGGAAAGGAATACTCTGGCTTTAAACTTTCCTGTGGGATGACCATCATTCAAAACATAATTTTTAAGTTTTGTTATATCGATCCGGGCATTTATCCAGTTTGGAAGCGTCATGTTGATTAATCAAACAATCCCGGCCTTTTCGATTGGGGCGGAGCGAGCTTTAGGTGTTTGTAGGCCAATTCTGTTGCTTCACGTCCACGTGAAGTTCGTTTGATGTACCCCTCTTGAATTAAAAAGGGTTCGTACACTTCCTCTATGGTTTCCGCCTCATCGCCCACAGCGGTGGCAATGGTGGTTAATCCAACAGGACCGCCTTTAAACTTTTCAATAATGGTTAGCAGAATGCGGTTATCCATTTCATCTAGTCCGTGCTCATCTACATCCAAGGCGTTTAACGCCAACTGTGCAATACCCAAGGTTATGGTTCCATCGCCTTTTATCTGCGCAAAGTCACGGGTGCGTCTTAATAGGTTATTCGCTATTCGAGGTGTGCCGCGACTTCTTCTTGCAATTTCAAAAGCAGCATCTTCGTCAAGCGGAGTGTTTAAGATGCTGGCCGAGCGGTGAATGATTTTATTCAGCAAGGCTGCATCATAGTATTCCAAACGAGCATTAATACCAAAGCGTGCCCGTAATGGAGAGGTGAGTAAACCAGCCCGTGTGGTTGCACCGATTAGTGTAAAGGGATTTAACCCGATTTGAATGGATCGTGCATTCGGACCGGTATCCAGCATGATGTCGATCTTATAATCTTCCATGGCTGAATACAGGTATTCCTCTACAATCGGATTAAGCCGGTGAATTTCATCGATGAACAAAACATCATGTGTTTCAAGATTAGTCAGCAAACCGGCCAGGTCGCTGGGCTTGTCAAGTACAGGCCCCGAAGTGATTTTTATATGCGTTTCCAGTTCGTTGGCAATAATATACGATAGGGTGGTTTTGCCTAAACCAGGAGGACCGTGGAGCAACACGTGATCAAGCGGTTCACTGCGCTGTTTAGCTGCCTGCACGAAAACTTTGATGTTATCGACAACTTTTTGTTGACCGGTGAAATCGCTGAAGGATAATGGCCTGAGCGCTTTCTCAAATTCTTTTTCGGCTGTTGACTGGTTTTCTGGACTGCCCTGCAAATAATCCTCGCGCATGAAGAGTTGGGTGTTTCGCGAAGGTACTCAATTCAACCGATTTTGTTTAAAGCAACACTGTTGCATTAGCGTAATTTGCATAACTTGCGCCTTCATTTTTTGGGGATGGACAATCGGAAAAAGAACATCATCTATAGCATTCTTTTAATCACCTCGGTTTTCGTGGTGTGGTTATATCGTAAAAACCAATTGCCGGAGCCTGTAAGGATTGAAGGCAAAACGATGGGTACCTCATACCATATCACTTATTTTGACGATAAAGGACGGAACTTCAAAACATCGGTAGATTCATTACTGGAAGTAGTAAACCAAAGCATTAACACCTACCTGCCCGATTCAGAAATAACGACATTTAACAGAGGCGGAGCTGCATTTACTTTTAAACTTCCTTATTTTCTACCCGTTCTTGAAAAGTCACGTGAGGTTTTCATGGCATCATCGGGTGCTTTCGATCCTACGGTAATGCCCCTCGTTAACGCATGGGGCTTTGGTCCTGCTGAGCCGCTGAATCCTGGCAACCTTCAGGTAGACTCTATTCGTGATTTTATAGGCTTTGATAAGGTTCAGTTCAACCGCGACAGTGTATGGAAATCTGATCCGAGAACACAACTTGATTTTGGTGGCATCGGTCAAGGTTATGGTGCAGATGTGGTTACTGCATTTTTAAAAGCAAAGGGCATTGTTAATATGCTGGTTGAACTTGGGGGAGAGGGAATGGCTTGCGGTATTAATCTTAAAACCCAAAAGCCATGGGAGATTGGTATTCTTGACCCTGCATCAACCCGGGATAATCTCTTTTTCATTGCCTACATCGCGCTGAAAGATCAATCGTTTACCACTTCGGGAAATTATTTTAACTACAGGGAAGTTGACGGACAGAAATTTTCGCACACGATCGATCCAAAAACGGGTTATCCTGCCCGAAAGGAACTGCTGAGTGCTTCTGTTTTTGCCAGTGATGCTATTACTGTCGATGCTTGGGCCACGTCCTTTATGGTAATGGGTCATGAAAGAGCCATTGCCATTTTGGAAAGTAGAAATGATCTGGAAGGAATACTGGTATACTCCAATGAAGATGGTGGGTCGGAGGTTTATATGTCAAAGGGTCTTGAAAAAATTGTGGTGTTAAACAAGCAATGACATGACCACCAAGCTCCTTGTTCTTTTCTTTACGCCCCTTCTCTCGGGCTTGTTGATTTATCTTATCCCCGCTGGTAAGGTAAAGAGTTTCAGGTTACTGCTTGTTTTTGCCGGGGCTTACCTGTTTGGAATTACCGTGGTTCATATTCTACCGGAGCTTTATCGTGGCAATGGAAATGTTGAGCTCATCGGCCTGTTTGTATTAAGTGGTTTTTTCCTTCAACAAGTATTGGAACATTTCACTTCGGGTGTTGAGCATGGGCACATTCATTTGCATGAATCAAAACACGATCATGGACATTCACACCATCATCACCAACCAGTGTCAGCGTTTGTTTTACTAATGGCTTTATGTGTTCATGCTTTTTTGGAAGGAGCCATGCTGGCCCAGCCGGCACACATGGGCTTTCACTATGATGCTAACGCTATATTGCTGGGTATAGCCCTACACCGTGCACCGGCTGCTTTTGCTTTGATGACCGTGCTTACGTTTCAGTTGCAAGCAAGAAATAAAGCAATACCGCACCTGGTTGTGTTTTCAATAGCAGCCCCTCTTGGGCTACTCATCAGTTCATACCTTGTGCAAGCAGAGCTACTTACCCAATCGGGTTTGGTTTTGTTGTACGCCCTTGTCAGTGGTAATTTTCTTCACATTTCTACTACCATTGTTTTTGAAAGTAGTCCGGAGCATAGGTTCAACGCAAGAAAACTAACCGTGGCGATTCTCGGTGCGCTTCTTGCAGTGGCTATCGAATATACGTTATAATAGAGTCAACCTTTCCGGCTATTTTTTTCTCATAGCCACGACAAGCTTATTTATGGACTGTGGGTTTTTGAAGTCTGTCTTTAATTCTTTGGAAAGACTTGTAAAATCTGCTTTTTGACTGACGTAAAAGTTCTCAAGTGTCTTTTTCCCTTTGATCAAAGTAAGGCTGTTGCCATCATAAAGGAATATGCGCGAACCTTTTACCAGTCTGTCTTGAACTGTTCCGGCATTGATATAACCATTTGAGTTTGGTTTTTTAATATAAATATAGTGCTGTGTCATGATACACGGTATCTCTAAAACCGGTTCATACACTTCAACAAATCCTTCCAACGAAACATCATTATACAGGTAGTTTGAAGCCGGCAGAAACCATCGTTTGTTAATAAGGTGAGGAAGGGTAAGCAATTTAATGTTCTGAGGGCCAATGAACATTTCCTTCTCTTTATAAATAACCTCGGCCGTTATACTGGAAAGGTTGATTTTACCTTGATCAAAATATGCAGTGCCGTTTGCGAAAGTCACTTCAAGGGGGTGCCAATCGTCAATCAATGTTTCGGATCCGGCAGCCTCATTGGTTTGTTTGGCTGACCGCATCTTAGTGCCGTAGTAATTTTCAAACATCAATTGAGTTTTCAGTTGATCATATCCCTGGCTATAAATAACTTCCGGTGAAAGGATTATTCCCACAACTAAAAACAGCGAGGAAAATGCTGTGTATTTCTTCATATTTTTATTGTCTGTAGCATATTATAGAACGCAAATTTAATTTCAGAGTTGTATAATTAGCACTAATTGCTCACAATTTATGGAAATAATTCATTCTTTTGCGAGTTACATTGATCAATACAAGCGGAGCATCGAAAACCCAGAAGAATTTTGGACCGAAGTGGCCAATGATTTTCACTGGCGAAAAAATTGGGATTCAGTGCTGGAGTGGGATTTCCATAAAGCTGAAGTGCAGTGGTTTAAAGACGGTAAACTGAATATCACTGAGAATTGTCTCGACCGCCATCTTCCAACGTGCGCTAATCAAACCGCCATTATCTGGGAGCCCAACGATCCATCAGAAGCATCCATACATATAACCTATCAGGAGCTTTACGTGAATGTTTGCCGGGTTGCTAATATGTTAAAGGCAAATGGCATCCAGAAAGGTGATCGGGTGTGTATTTACATGCCCATGATTCCGGAAGTGGCCTATGCGATGTTAGCGTGCGCCCGAATAGGTGCCGTGCATTCTGTTGTGTTTGCCGGATTTTCAGCTGGTTCGTTGATTGATCGTATCAATGATGCCGGATGCAAACTGGTGCTGACCAGCGATGGCGCTTACCGTGGCGACAAAGTAATTGGCCTGAAATCGATTATTGATGAAGCCCTTGAAAAGTGCCCAACAGTTGAGCGCGTCATTGTCGCAAAGCGTACAATGTCACGAGTAGCAATGAAGCCAGGGCGCGATGTGTGGTGGAATGATGAAGTAAAAAAAGTAACCGACAGTTGTGCTGCTGAAGAAATGGATGCTGAAGATTTACTCTTTATACTGTACACTTCTGGCTCAACCGGTAAGCCAAAAGGTATGGTACATACCTGCGGGGGTTATATGGTGTTTACCAATTATACCTTTCGTACAGCATTTCAGTATCAGGAACGCCAGGTGTATTGGTGTACAGCCGATGTAGGATGGATTACCGGGCACTCGTACATTCTATACGGTCCGCTCTCGGCCGGTGCAATTACCCTGATGTTTGAGGGCATACCTTCCTGGCCGGATATGGGCAGGTTTTGGCACGTGATTGAAAAGCATCGCGTAAATATTTTTTACACTGCACCAACCGCCATCCGGTCGTTGGAGAAAGCGCCTTTAAGTTTTGTTAAGCAATATGATTTGCATTCGCTAAAAGTACTGGGTACTGTGGGAGAGCCCATTAACGAAGAAGCCTGGCATTGGTATCATGAAAATATCGGGCATGGGAAATGTCCGGTAATTGATACCTGGTGGCAAACTGAAACCGGGGGCTTTATGATTTCACCCATTGCCAACATTACAAAACTGAAGCCGGCTTATGCAACGTTGCCGTTGCCCGGCATACAGCCTGCGGTAATGGATGAAAATGGTAATGAGCTGCTCGCCAATGGTGTTGAGGGCCGACTGGCTATTCGTTTTCCGTGGCCGTCAATGGCTCGAACCATTTATGGCGATCACCAGCGGTTTAAAGACACATACTTCTCCACTTTTCCGGGAAAATATTTTACAGGCGATGGATGCAAGCGTGATGATGAAGGCTATTATCGTATTACGGGACGGGTAGATGATATCATCATCGTGTCGGGTCATAACATGGGAACAGCCGAAATTGAAAGCGCTATTGATGAGCACTCAGCTGTGTGCGAGACTGCTGTAGTAGGTTATCCTCATGACATTAAGGGTCAAGGCATTTATGCCTACGTAATTTGCTACGATAGGCCCCATGAAGAAGATAAGTTGCGCAACGAAATTCGGGAACTGGTAGCCAAAATTATCGGCCCGATTGCCAAACCCGATAAGATTCAATTTGTAAGTGGGCTGCCCAAAACCCGATCAGGAAAAATTATGCGAAGAATTCTGCGAAAAGTTGCCGAGGGAGATACTTCCAATTTGGGAGATGTTACTACCTTGCTCGACCCTTCGGTAGTGGATGAAATCAAAGCAGGGGCAATTTAGATATTGATAGGTAAACAAGTTAAACTATGGAAATAACAGGAACAGTAGTGAGTCTCTTGCCTTTGCAAACAGGGCAAGGGAAAAACGGAACATGGAAGAAGCAGGAATTTATTTTAGAGACACCCGGTCAGTACCCCAAAAAAGTATGCTTGTCGTTATGGGGTGATAAAGTAGATGAAAACAGATTATCGGAAGGCGATAGAATCACCGCCTCCATCAACATTGAAAGCCGGGAATATAATGGCCGTTGGTATACGGATGTTCGTGCATGGAAGGTACAGAAAAGCATGCAGGAGCAGCGCGAAATGGCACCACCTCCGGATCAATCGTTTATGCCGGATACGAACTCAAGCGATGATTTACCTTTTTAAATTCGAGTAGCGTTATCCTTGTGAGGTGATTTCGTTCCCGCAGCGTTTACCTTCGTTAAGTTGTTTGAGATTGATTAACGTGGTTGATGCAATTTGTGTTAAGGCTTCGTGCGTAAAAAAGCCTTGATGAGAGGTAATGAGTGCATTAGGGAAGCTGCTAAGGCGCATGATGGTATCGTCTTTTACGATCTGATCGGAGAGATCATGGAAAAAGATATGTTCTTCTTGTTCGTAAACATCAATCCCCAGCGAACCGATTTTTCCTGATTTGAGTGCATGAATTACGGCTCGGGTATCGATGAGGGCACCGCGACTGGTGTTAATCAGCATCACACCATTTTTCATCAGCGCAATCGTCTCCTTGTTTATCAGGTACCGGGTACTATCGTTTAACGGACAATGAAGTGAGATGATGTCAGCTTGTGCAAAGAGCTCTTGTAGCGAAGCATATTGAACACCTCTGGCGGATAGTTTAGGGTCAGGATGAATATCATAAGCCAATACACGACATCCAAATCCTGTCATAATCTGGCTGAATACCTGGCCGATGGTGCCGGTTCCGATTATCCCTACCGTCTTGCCGTTAAGGTCGAACCCAAGCAGACCGTTTAATGAAAAATTCTGTTCTCTTACCCGGTTGTACGCCTTGTGTATTTTACGGTTGAGCGTCATGATCATCGCCACAGTATGTTCAGCAACGGCATAAGGTGAGTATGCGGGTACGCGAACGAGTGTAATGTTCAGTGCTTTAGCAGCGTGAAGGTCAACGTTGTTAAAGCCGGCACAGCGCAGGGCAACAATGTTGATGTTCTTTTTTGAAAGTTGTTCCAGTACGTTACGGTTAACCTGATCGTTAACGAATACGCAAACTGCATCGGTATGCCCCAACAGGTTTACTGTTTTTTCATTCAATGCAGTTTCATAATACTCAAGGGTAAATCCAAAGCGCTCGTTGTGTCGATCGAAAAAGCTCTTGTCATAAGGCTGTGTGCTGAAGAATACAACTTTCATCCTTAGTATTTTAGGTAAATCATTCTATTGGATTAAAAAACAAAAGCCCGGTTGATGCCGGGCTTTTGCTAGAGGGATTTTTCAATCAACTTCCACAGGCCTCGCAAGCATCCGGGTTATCCAGTGAGCAGGCCATGTCTGACATTTTTTGTTCATAGTCAGCAACCTTAGTATAAGCCAACTCCTGCTGCGGTTCTGTTTTTGTGGCCGTTACCGGTGCTGCAACTGCTGCTGTTTCTGCACCAACAGTTTGTTGCATGGCTGTCTTATCCAGTGTGAACTTAATGGCATCAGCAGCTGCTGTTGAGCGAAGGTAATACATACCGGTTTTCAACCCTTTCTTCCAGGCATAGAAGTGCATGGAAGTAAGCTTACCGAAGTTTGGATCTTTCAGGTGAATGTTCAAACTCTGCGACTGGCAGATGTATGCACCACGATCAGCCGACATATCAATGATTGCCTTTTGGGAAATCTCCCAAACGGTTTTGTAGATGTCTTTGATGTTTTGCGGAATTTCAGGAATGGGTTGTACCGAACCGTTTGTGGCGATTAATTTTTGCCGCATGGTTTCATTCCACAAACCAAGATCAATCAGGTCTTTCATCAAATGCTTGTTGGCAATAATGAATTCACCGGAGAGCGTTCTGCGGGTGTAGATGTTTGAGGTATAGGGTTCAAAACATTCGTTGTTGCCCAGGATTTGCGAAGTGGATGCTGTTGGCATCGGTGCCAGCAACAGGGAGTTGCGAACTCCGTACTTTTTCACATCCTGTTTCAGTTGCTCCCAGTTCCAACGGCTGCTTTTAGGGTTAATGCCCCACATGTCGAACTGGAAAATACCTTTTGAAACCGGTGACCCTTTGAATGTTTCGTAGGGGCCATGAACTTTCGCCAGCTCCATAGAAGCCTCCATGGCACCGAAGTAGATGGTTTCAAAGATATCTTCATTCAGCCTGCGCGCTTCTTCTGAATCGAACGGCATGCGCAGCATAATAAAGGTATCGGCAAGTCCCTGCACACCAAGTCCGATCGGACGGTGACGCATATTCGAGTTGCGGGCT
Organism: Cyclobacteriaceae bacterium; assembly: GCA_019638255.1. Classification (GTDB taxonomy): domain Bacteria; phylum Bacteroidota; class Bacteroidia; order Cytophagales; family Cyclobacteriaceae; genus UBA2336. The sequence continues at coordinate 886,014 of JAHBUD010000001.1, forward strand.
TCTTCAACAGGGTAATAGTTAACATCGATAACCTTGTTGAGGTTACGGGTTACTACTTTGGTAATTTCATATAACTTCTGATGATCGTACTGACCATCTTCAGTAATGAATTTATTCAGCGCGAGTGAAGCCAGGTTACAAACAGCAACTTCATCCTTTGAAGTGTATTCTATAATCTCCGTGCAGAGGTTGCTCGACTTGATGGTGCCAAGGTTCTTCTGATTTGATTTGCGATTGGCGGCATCTTTATACAAGATATAAGGTGTTCCGGTTTCGATCTGTGATTCAAGAATCTCGAACCACAAATCTTGTGCTTTTATTTGCTTGCGATACCGGCCTTCCTTTTCATACTTGTCGTATAGCCTTTCGAATTCTTCACCCCACACTTCAGCTAGTCCAGGGGCTTCGTTCGGGCAGAAGAGCGACCACATTTCATTGTTCTCAACACGCTGCATGAACAAATCCGGAATCCACATGGCATAGAAAAGATCGCGTGCGCGCATTTCTTCCTTACCGTGATTTTTCTTCAGGTCCAGAAAATCAAATACATCAGCATGCCAGGGCTCCAGGTAAATGGCGAAACTTCCTTTGCGCTTTCCACCACCCTGATCAACGTAACGTGCTGTCATGTCGAAATTGCGGAGCATGGGAACAATACCGTTTGATGTTCCACCGGTTCCTTTAATGTATGAGCCCTTAGCGCGAATGTTGTGGATGCTTAATCCGATGCCTCCGGCTGATTGGGATATTTTAGCACATTGTTTTAACGTATCATAAATACCATCGATGCTGTCATCTTGCATGGTAAGCAAAAAGCATGATGATAATTGTGGCTTGGGTGTGCCTGCATTGAATAGCGTGGGCGTGGCATGCGTGAACCATTTTTCTGAAAGCAGATTATAGGTTTCAATGGCAGCAGGTATGTCTTCGCCATGGATACCAACCGCAACACGCATAAGCATGTGCTGAGGTCGTTCCACCACTTTTCCATCAATCCGCATCAGGTAGGAGCGCTCCAGTGTTTTAAAACCAAAGTAATCGTAACTGAAATCACGGTCGTAGAGAATGGCCTCATCCAACTCTGCAGCATGGGTATGCACAACCTTCCACATCTCTTTTGAGATCAGTGGTGCGTTCTCTCCGGTTTTCGGATCAACATAAGTGTACAAGCGCTTCATGGTGTTGGAAAAAGACTTGCTCGTAACCTTGTGAAGATTGGATGTAGCCAGGCGGGCAGCGAGCTTAGCGTAGTCCGGGTGCTTCGTGGTCATGGTGGCCGCAATTTCTGCTGCCAGGTTGTCCAGTTGAATGGTACTTACGCCATCGTACAAACCGTTAATCACCTTCATAGCAATCTCCACCGGACTGATATATTTCATATCCAGTCCGTAACAGAGCTTTTCAATGCGAGCGGTGATTTTGTCAAACTTTACGGACTCTCTGCGTCCGTCTCTCTTTATGACAAGCATTTCAAATAGGGTTGTTTAAAAAGTTTAAAAAATGGTGAAAAGTGTTTTGAAGATATTAAAAATCTTCATTCAGTGAAAACTTAGGTGCCGAATCTTTCTCCGAACTGTTCAGCACTCCGGCTTTCTGGTATTCAGCCACTCGTTTTTCGAAGAAGTTGGTTTTTCCACGCAGCGAAATCATATCCATAAAATCGAATGGATTGGTAGCTCCGTAGATTTTTTTGCCAATCAACTCATTCAACAATCGATCTGCTACGAACTCGATGTACTGCCTCATCAATTCGGCATTCATCCCGATCAGGTTAACCGGAAGTGCATCGGTAACAAACTCTTTTTCAATCTCTACTGCATCCTTAATAATGTCAATCACGGTTTGCTCTGGCAACTTGCTTACTACATGTTGCATATATAAATGGCAGGCAAAATCGCAATGCAGCCCTTCATCCCTGGAAATCAGTTCGTTGGAAAAACTTAATCCGGGCATCAGTCCTCTTTTCTTCAGCCAGAAAATGGAACAAAAGGAGCCTGAAAAGAATATGCCCTCAACAGCGGCAAAGGCTATTAACCGTTCCTGAAAACTTCCGTTTGATATCCAGCGCAAAGCCCAGTCGGCCTTTTTCCTGACACAGTCAATCGTTTCAGTGGCGTGAAAGAGTGAGTCTTTTTCTTTAGGATCTTTTACGTAGGTGTCTATTAATAAGGAGTAGGTTTCGGAGTGTATATTCTCGATGGCAATCTGGAATCCATAAAAAAACTTTGCTTCCGTGTACTGTACTTCAGCTACAAAATGTTCAGCCAGGTTTTCATTTACGATTCCATCGCTGGCCGCGAAGAAGGCGAGCACATGTTTAATGAAGTGACGTTCACCATCATTCAGGTTTTCCCAGTCAGTAAGGTCTTGGCTTAGGTCAATTTCTTCAGCGGTCCAAAAACTGGCTTCAGCTTGTTTATAGAATTTCCAGATGTCGTGATGTTGAATAGGGAAGAGTACAAAACGGTCTTTGTTTTCCTTCAAAATAGGTTCTTCCGGTAAAGAATGGGTCATCTTTCCTTGGGTTTTAGGGTTGTTTATAATATTAATTCAGACTTCCACGGACGGTGGGCCGAGGCATGTACCACCGTGGTTGCCAGGTTAAAAAATCTAAAAAAATTACTTGTATTAACCGGAAACAAGACTCACCTCTTTCCGGCCTGTGTAAGCGTACAAATATTTGAAATGACTACTACAAATCAAAAGATGTTTTGTGGCCAAAAATTCAGTTTTCATGCTGAATTTGCATATTTCGAAGGTTTATAAATGGTTGTGTTTTAGGCGATTGATAGAGCCTTTCAATGCTCTGCTTTCACTTAAAACAGGGCTGAAAATTTTTTTTATTTTTTTCTGGCCCTTAAAAGGGACTCATTTCAGGAGTTTACTGGCCATTTTCCAGGTTCAAGGTTCTGAAATCTGAATTCTTTTTCTACCTTTGCAGTCCAATTTTTGAAAAGCTATGTACGCTATAGTAAACATTGCCGGAACACAGTTTAAGGTGGCTAAAGACCAATACATCTACGCCCCCAAATTAGAAGGAGAAGCAGGATCAGCCGTTAGTTTTGACGAAGTTCTGCTGCTGGATAACGATGGGAAAGTAGAGGTTGGCGCCCCTACCGTGAAAGGCGCAACGGTATCGGGTAAGATACTGGAGCACGTAAAGGGCAACAAAGTGATTGTCTTTAAAAAGAAACGCAGAAAGGGATATACTGTAAAAAATGGTCATCGCCAACAGTATACCAAGGTTCAGATTGAAAGTATTGGGTAATTAGAAGATTATGGCACATAAAAAAGGTGAAGGTAAAGTAAAGAACGGCCGGGAATCGGAAAGCAAACGATTGGGCGTTAAAATATTTGGTGGCCAAAAAGTGGTTGCAGGTAATATTATTGTACGTCAGCGCGGCACCAAGCATCATCCCGGTAAAAATGTTGGTTTGGGCAAAGATCATACACTTTTTGCTTTAACAAATGGTGTGGTAGTATTCAAGAAAAGTCGTGAAAACCGGTCATTTGTTTCGGTTATCCCACAAGTGGAGGCCTAAACAATTAATTTAGTTTATATCTAAAGCCCCAGGTTGGTATTATCCAGCCTGGGGCTTTTTTTTGAACTAACCATTACCTCAGTAGATTATTCTGTTAAAGCATCATGAATTGAAATTTAATTTTTGAAATTTTCTCTAGCTCCGGTTTTCTTTCGGTTCAAAATCTTTTACTTTAGCACTTTAACCTAAACCAAAACTCTATGAAGAAGTTTTTACTATTATGCTTCTCACTGGCGTTTGTTGCATCCGTGTATGCACAGGAACGCACAGTGAATGGCAGAGTAACATCTGCAGAGGACGGTTCCCCGCTACCGGGTGTTAACGTCCTGCTCAAGGGCTCCTCAGTTGGAACGGTTACAGATGCAAACGGAAGTTATTCCTTGCCTGTACCTCAAAGCGGTGGAGTGCTGACATTTTCTTTTATCGGATTGCGTTCTGAAGATGTGCCGATCGGAGATCGTTCTACCGTGGATGTAAGCCTTGCACTGGATGTTACACAACTCGGTGAAGTTGTTGTTACGGCACAAGGTATACAACAGGAAAAACGTGCGCTTGGCTACGCGGTTACCACAATCGACAACACGTTGATTGCTAACCGACCTGAACAGGATGTAAGCCGTATTTTACAGGGTAAAATCCCTGGTGTTAACGTTACCTCCACCAGCGGTGTTTCGGGTACCGGTACCAACATTATCATTCGCGGTTATTCTTCTATTACGGGCAGTAACCAGCCTTTATTTGTTGTGGATGGTGTGCCTTTCAATTCAAACACTAATTCACAAACTGGTTTTGCGGCAGGTGGTGTTACTACCTCAAGCCGTATGCTTGATCTTGATCCGAACAGCATTGAATCCGTTAGTGTTCTGAAAGGACTTTCAGCAACTGTGTTATATGGTGACCAAGGACGTAATGGTGTAATTTTAGTTACCACCAAAGCTGGCGGAAAAGTAGCCAAGCAGGCAGAAGTAACTGTATCCCAGTCTTTTTTCCAGAACCGAATTGCTTCCTTACCCCGTTTCCAGAATAACTACGGTGGTGGTTTCCAGCAATTAACACCCGAGGCATGGTTTTTTAGTACATGGGGTGCAAATTTTGCCGATCAGCCAACAACCAAGCACCCGATTGGTGTTTCTTCTGTTGCTTTTATCCGCAATGCCTTTCCTGAATTTGCAATTGATCCTTCTCAGCCTTGGGGACCTTCCCCGGCCGCTTCACTGGCAAACGTAGTTGACTATGATAACATAGCGTACCCTGATATCGGAGAGTCTTTCTTCCGTAAAGGTAACGTGGCTACTACATCCGTTCAGGTTTCGGGCTCAAGAGGAACTACCGGCTATAACGCCAGCATAGGATATTCCAAAGAAGAAGGTTTTACACCTAATAATGATCTTGAGAAAATCAACTTTGGTTTGGGTATTAACTCCGCCATATCGGACAAGTTCAACATTAAGTCGTCATTCCAATATGCCAACACTGATATGACTACTCCACCACTTAATGCGGGTTTTGGTAGTAACTCAAATGCTGGTATTCCATCTACATATGCTAACGTACTGTATACCCCTCGAAATGTTGACTTGGGCGGATTGCCATGGGAGCACCCGGTTGACAAAAGTTCAGTATACTTCAGGGGAGGTAATGACATTACCAACCCGCTTTGGCTTGTGCGGAACTATGCAAATACAAGTGTTGTAAACCGTTTCTTTAACGCTACTTCCTTTAACTATGATATTAACGAGAAGTTTACCGTTAGTTATCGCCTTGGTTTAGATACTTACAACGAAGTACAGGAAGTGAAATACAATAAGGGTGGTGGTGCCGGTGTGAACATAAATGTACTGGGCGGTATTTATAACAGTACGTCCATTACCAACACCATTTGGAACCATGACCTTATGCTAAGCTACAAAACCAAACTGACCGACCAACTTGGACTTTCTGCATTGGTGGGTGCCAATAACCGCTTCGATAAGTATGAGCAATTTGGCGTATCAAGCACTGGCCAGGTAGCTTTTGGGTTGTTTAATCACTCCAACTTTGGAACATCGTCATCCAGAAACATTCTGGATGGTAGCAGAATGAATTTTTTGCAGGAAGAAAGACGGGCAGGTTTTTATGGTAACGTTACCTTGGATTATGCCGATTACCTATACGTGAACTTACTGGCACGTAACGACTGGACATCGACAGTTGAGACGCAAAATCAAAGAATACTATATCCGGGCGCAAGTGTTTCCTTTGTTCCCACATCAGCATTCGATATGCCCGACTTTTTCGATATGTTGAAAGTACGCGGTGGTTTTGGTACCTCGGCTGGTTTCCCGGCTCCTTACAGCACTCGTAACATTTTGTCACAGAATACCAGGGCGTTTGCCGATGCTGCCGGAGCCATAACAATTTCGCAAACCATTGGTGACTTGTTGGGTAACCCTAACCTGAAGCCTGAACTCCAACAAGAATTTGAGTTTGGTGTCGAAGGCACTATGCTAAAGGGCAGGTTGTCAGTGGATCTTTCATTGTATCAGCGCGAAACCAAAGACCTCATAACACGTGCTCCGATTGACCCTGCAACAGGATATACCTCAACCCGTATTAACATTGGTAGCCTTGAAACAAAGGGTATCGATTTGATTGTTAGCGGTACACCGGTTAAAACCAGTAGTGGATTTACCTGGGAAGCCATCGTTAACTTTGGTCGCTATCGCTCCATTATCCAGGACCTGGGTGATTCAGGGCTGGATGAAGTTGTGTTTTCCGGATTCACCAACTTAGGAAACTTCGCTATTCCAGGCCAGCCGTACGGGCTTATCAAAGGTATTGGAATTGAGCGCCACGCCAACGGTGAAAAAATTGTATTGTCAAACGGACGATATAAAGAAACAGCTGCTATTGTAGAACTGGGTGATCCAAACCCTGCATTCACTTCCTCAATCATCAACAATTTAACCTATAAGAATTTTAGGTTATCGTTTATGTTCGAGTATCGCCATAAGGGTGTAATTGTAAGTAATACAGTAAAGGGTGTATTGGCCAGAGGCTTGAGCAACGATACCGATCAGCTGGATCGTGCCCTTACATTGATATTGCCAGGCGTACAGGAAGATGGAACAAAGAATAATGTACAAGTAACCGCTTCGAACTATTTCTTTGATAACTACTTCTTTACTGATGAAGCCGTTACGTTTGATGGCAGTACAGCACGCCTTAGGGAAGCTTCATTGTCGTATATGTTGCCCAAATCAGCATTGAGCAAAACACCATTTAAGGCAGCTTCCATCACGTTAACCGGGTCTAACATTTGGTTCCGTGCGCTGAACATGCCGAAGGGTGTGAATTTCGATACGGATGTGCTTAGCACCGGTGTTGGAAACGGACTTGGTTTTGATTACTTAACCGGCCCGAGTGCACGTAGATTTGGTGGTACGATAAGCCTCACATTCTAATCTCAAAAGCTTATACTCATGAAAAAGATAATTAAACTTTTTGTACTAATCGGGGTGTTCTTGTTCAGTGCCTGCGAAACGGAGGATTACCTGGAAAGCCCCAATGATGTAACGTTAAGCAGTGCCGACCCGAATTTTATTTTGAACCGGATTCAGATTGACTTTGCCGGCTTTTTCAATGGCACAAGCAGTCGTGGTGGTCGGGTAACCCGTATGTTTCACCAGGCTTCTGATACTTATGAAATCTCGCATCAGGCGGTTAACCAAAATGGAACCTGGTCGAATGCATATGCAAATATGCTTGTCGACATTAAGGCCTTGAAGGAAATTGCCCAAGAGCGAGGCTTCAGAAGACACCTTGGAATAGCTAAAACCCTGGAAGCCTATATTCTGATGACTTTGGTGGATCAATTCGGTGATGTTCCTTATTCCGAGGCGCTTGATCCTAACAATTTCAACCCGAAGCAAGATACAGGTGCAGAAGTGTATGCTGCTGCATTGGCCTTACTGAACTCAGCTGAAGAAGATTTTGGGGCCTCTTCGATTGGTGCACCAAATGATTACTTCTACGGAGGCAATTACACTAACTGGGTTAGGTTAGTCAATACCCTGAAGTTGCGTTACCACCTGAACAGGAGGTTAATCGATCAAGCTGGATCAACCACAGCAATTCAGGCACTGGTAACAGCAAACAACTTTATTACCAGCGATTTCGTGTTCCGCTACGGAACCAATCAAACTGATCCGGATAGTCGCCATCCGTTTTTTGCAGGTCAATTCCCGAATGGCGGAGGAGCCTATCAGTCAACATTTTATATGTGGCATCTTACTGAGGCTAAAAAAACCGGTGCAAGTGTACCGGGTGATGGAACTGCCTCACCGGATCCACGTGCACACTATTACTTCTACCGCCAACGTGGTGTAAATCCTACCTTGGAATCGGAGGTACGTTGCATTGGTGAATTCAAGCCGGCACACTATCCCGTTGATATGGCATGGTGCTTACCGGGAACCAGAGGTTATTGGGGACGTGATCACCTGGATCCTCAAGGTATTCCTCCCGATAACCTGGGGCGTACACTCTATGGTTTATATCCGGGTGGTGCCTCATTCGATAACAATACCCCTGGTCCGATGGGTGCAGCCAAGGTGGGTAACCGTGGTGCCGGTATCCAACCAATCATGCTCACAGCCTATGTTGACTTTATGTTGGCGGAGGTTGCTTTAACGTTGGGAATCGGAAACGCTGGAGCTTTATTGACCAGCGGTATGGAAAAGCATATTGGATTTGTAAGAACCTGGTCATTGACAACGCTTGAGTCAGCTACCATTTTGGCATTCAGCTCAAACGCTGACCATGCTGCCAAAACCACCAGCTATGTAAACCAGGTTAATGCTGAGTATGCTGCTGCCGCAAATGATGTAGCCAGAATGAGAATCATTGCTCGTGAATATTGGATTGCTTTGTTTGGTAATGGAAATGAGGCCTATAACCTCTACCGCAGAACCGGACAACCCGATAATATGCAACCCGGTCAGATTCCGAGCTTTGGTAAGTTCCCGAGAACGTTCTTCTACCCGAACGACCATGTGGTTCAGAACAACAAGGCCAATCAGAAGCCTGATCATGATGTAAGGGTTTTCTGGGATAACAATCCTCCCGGGTTTATCAACTAATTAAATGACACGAACTATGAATAAGATAAAATATATTTTAGGATTCTTCCTGTTAGCCAACGTGTACTCGTGCACGGACTTCGTGGATCCGGCCATTCCTTACAATGGCTTTGATACGGCTACTTATCTGCGCACTATTGCGAGTACTCCCAATATCAATTTCTTTGAATTGAATACGGCTGCTTTTAACCTGGAGATTGAAGCAGTTGATGACCAGGGTGGTAATTCAGTGCAGGAAGTTGATGTTTACGTAGCTAAGAGGCGCGGTCAAACGCTAACGCCCGAAGTTAAAATAGCCACACTTCCAAAGTCGGCCTTTGCTTCGTCAGCAGCCTCCAAGTACTTGCGCGCGAGCTATTCAACTACCATACAGGCAGCATTGACGGCCATGGGATTAACCAATGCTGATGTAAATGGTGGAGATTTCTTTGAGTTCAGACTTGACCTTTTGGACACTCAAGGTAGAAGGTTCTCGAACCTTAATCTGTCTCCTGATATATCGGGTGGGGCGTATTACAGGTCTCCCTTCTTTTACAGATTGCCAGTAATTTGCCCAAGTAACTTGGCTGGAACCTATACTGTTTCTACGGCTACCCCTGGTTTTTGCGGTAACGTGTTTAACGGTAATGTACGGTTTGTGGCAGGTACAACTGCAGGTACTTACATCGTTGAAGTTGAGCTTGATGGAGCATTTGTTCAGGATTTTTCATTTGGTGCATACAGGGCCTGCTATGGTGCAGCTACAGCACCTCCTGGCGGTGCAAATGGTCTTCGTCTTACTGATGCTTGTGGTAAGCTTGCATTTAATACTTTTGCCAGCTCGCCCTGGGGCGATAACTTCACCATGCTTGGTGTAAGTGTTGCTGGTCCGGTGTTAACCCTTCAGTGGGAGACATCATGGCCTCCAGAGTCAGGCACTTCTACCATTACCCGTACGGATGCTACCAACTGGCCTCCGCTATCGCTGTAAGTGGTAAGAAGTAATGAATAGTAAAAGGCTACCACATTGTGGTAGCCTTTTTTTGTTCAATGCTATCCTGAATAATTTCCAGCAGTCAAGTAACATTTTGTTGAACCACTGACTTAATACCGTCACACGAGACAACAAGGTTTCTTCCTAAAAATTATCTGATACACACTAGCGATGCTTACCTCAATATTGGCGTAACAAGGCCATCTCAAAAATCCAGTCACATTCATATGTTATTCTGGCCTTGAGCTGGAATTTCTTAATTCACAGCTTTTCAGGGATCGCCCGAGGATTCGGGTGATAACTAAAATATTTTTGAAATAGCTTCTGATAAGTATTCGTTATTTTTACTTTAAGCAATATTGTATTATGGTTAAATGGTTAATGTTTATTCTGGTTGGCGTGTATGTTCTGGCTAATGCGCAACCGGTTAGCAGGGAACCCAGCTTTTTACGTGACTGGCTTCCTGTTTCGATTGGTGAGTATGTGTTGGATGACGGCAGTGCCGTAGGCACATATCTTCAGTACAACAGTAAGCCCTACACCATGGCATCTAAGAGTTATAAGAAGAATGATGCTGCGATCACTATGATCATTTTTGATTACAATACTGTGCCTGAAGTTATTGATCGAGCTACAGCCTCCTGGACGGAAGCACTGAATCAGGAGAATGATGAATATTCGATGTCAGTTTTGACAGTGTCCGGGTATAAGGCGTGGGAATCATTTACCAAGAAGACAAAGGATGCACAACTGTACGTAAGTATTAATAACCGGTACTTGCTGCATCTTTCCGGAAGCAACCAACAATCTTCAACATACCTGCGCAAAGTAGCGGAAGGACTCCCGTATAAGAAACTTATACAGTAAGGTTGCAATCAGTTTTGAAGCATTCTGAGCAAGGTAGTAAGTTTGGCTTTTAGGTTTCTCCGATCGATAATGAAATCAAGAAAGCCATGGTCCAAAACAAACTCAGCACTTTGAAAGCCTTTGGGTAAATCTTTGCCGATGGTTTCGCGGATTACACGAGGGCCGGCAAAACCGATTAGTGCACCAGGCTCAGCTATGTTAAAGTCACCCAACATAGCGTAAGAAGCAGTAACACCACCCGTTGTAGGATCGGTCATCAAGGAGATGTACGGAATTTTGGCTTCATCCATCAAAGCAATTTTTGCCGATGTTTTTGCCATTTGCATCAAGGAAAGTCCAGCCTCCATCATGCGTGCACCTCCTGACCTGGAGATCATCAAAAATGGTTTCTTGTGTTTAAGGGAATGATCCATGGCGCGGGCAATTTTTTCTCCTACCACAGAGCCCATGGAACCGCCAATAAAACTGAAATCCATACTTGCTATAACCAGTTCTAACCCATTCATTTTTCCAAATGCTGTTCGAACAGCATCTTTCAGTTCCGATTTTTCTTGCGATTCTTTTATGCGCTTGGGGTACGGTTTAGTGTCTTTGAAGTTCAATGGGTCAGCTGATTCCATTTCAGGATCAAGCTCAGTGAACTCACCGTTATCAAATAGAAGCTCAAAATATTCAATCGAGCCGATGCGAACATGATAGTCCTCCTCCGGAACAACAAAGGCATTGTTTTTCAATTCTCGTGTATGGATGATTTTACCTCCAGGGGATTTGAACCAAAGCCCATCCGGAACTTCCCGTTTTGCCTCGGTAGGCGTGAGAATGCCTTTATCAGTTCGGTTAAACCACGACATGTCTTTTGAGTTTAATTATGCCAGATCAATGTTTGAATCCAGGTAAACATCCTGAATAGCATTGAGGATTTCTACTCCTTCCTTCATTGGGCGTTGAAAAGCTTTTCTTCCGGAAATTAATCCCATTCCGCCTGCGCGTTTGTTAATTACAGCAGTGCGTACGGCATCGGCCAAATCGCTTGCGCCTTTTGATTCACCACCTGAATTGATTAAACCTGCACGTCCCATGTAACAATTTGCTACCTGGTAGCGGCAAAGATCAATAGGATGTTCTGATGTGAGATGGGTATAAATACGTTCATCAAGTTTACCATAACTGCTTCCACCTGTATTCAATGCTTTGTAACCACCATTGTTCTCGGCCAGTTTTTGTTTGATAATGTCGGCCTGAATGGTAACGCCCAAATGATTGGCTTGCCCGGTTAAATCGGCCGATACATGATAGTCCTTACCGCCTTGCTTGAAAGCGTTGTTACGAATATAACACCACAGGATAGTTGCCATACCCAATTCATGGGCACGTTCAAATGCAGCGGCTACTTCCTGAATTTGACGCGTTGAATTATCGGAACCAAAGTAAATTGTTGCTCCAACAGCAACGGCTCCAAGGTTCCAGGCTTCTTCCACTGTTCCAAACATGATTTGATCATGCTTATTCGGATAGGTAAGAAGTTCGTTGTGATTAATTTTTACAATGAATGGAATTTTGTGTGCATATGAACGCGACATCATGGCTAATACACCATAGGTTGTAGCCACAGCATTACATCCGCCTTCGATTGCAAGTTTTACAATATTTTCAGGATCAAAATAAATAGGATTTTTAGCAAAAGATGCCCCTGCGCTATGCTCAATTCCCTGATCGATTGGGAGTATGGAAAGAAAACCAGTTCCACCCAAACGACCTTTATCAAACATGGTTTGAAGACTTCTCAAGGTCTGAGGTGTTCGATTGGACTGAGCAAATACCTGATCCACGAAATTGGGTCCTGGGGTATGAATTTGGCTCGTTGGTATTGTTTTGCTTTTATGATCCAGCAGAAATTTAGCGTCTTTGCCTAGGATCTTTGAAATGCTTTGTTTAGCCACTTTTGCCATATTTTTTAGTAAGGAAGCAAAGTTATTAAATATTTGAATGTATGCTAATGCATCAAAAAGCGAGCTTTTTAAACGAAAAAGCCATCCGGAAATTTCCAGATGGCTTTGTGAATATTGTGTAGACAGATCAGATTTTTTCTTTGATCCTGGCAGATTTGCCTTGACGACCTTTCATATAATAAAGTTTTGCCCTTCTTACCTTTCCCTGCTTCACTACCTCTATTTTGTCAATACTGGGTGATGTAATTGGGAAAATACGCTCTACGCCAATGCCGTTTGATATTTTACGTACTGTGAAGGTCTCCCCGTTGTTTCCATATCCCCTGCGCTGAATCACAACGCCTTGGAATTGCTGGATTCTCTCCTTGTTTCCTTCCCGGATCTTTACGTGAACATTAACGGTATCACCAGCCTTAAAATCAGGCATTTTTTCGCGTGCTGCAGCGTATTCCTGCTCAACTACTTTAATTAAATCGGCCATATCAGCGTGTTTTCAAAAATGGACTGCAAATGTATGGAAAGAATTGAGATTTCTGAAGATTCAGGGCTAAGTTTTAAAGCAAATGCGCTTTTAGACTTTATTTGAGTAGATCCGGACGCCTTTTTTTGGTCCGTTCGAATGCCTGTTCATGCTTCCAGTCCTCAATTTTAGCTTGGTGTCCCGAAAGCAGGATTTCAGGCACTCTCCAGCCATTATATTCTGCCGGACGTGTGTAAACAGGAGGAGCCACAAGCCCATCCTGAAAGGAATCTGTAAGGGCAGAGGTTTCATCGGAAAGTACCCCGGGAATCAGACGTATAATGGCGTCCGCCACCACCGCAGCGGCTAGTTCGCCACCGGAGAGAACGTAATCGCCCAGGCTGATTTCGCGGGTTATAAGGTGTTCGCGTACGCGTTCGTCTACACCTTTGTAGTGCCCGCATAATAAAATGAGATTTTGCTTGAGGCTGAGTTCATTCGCCATGACTTGAGAGAATCGCTCGCCATCGGGGCTCATGTAGATTATCTCATCGTAACTTTTTTTTGACTTCAAATCGGCAATGCACTTGTCGATTGGTTCAATCATCAACACCATGCCAGCTCCACCACCAAAGGCATAGTCATCAACGGGTTTATGTTTTCCGGTTGCATAGTTTCGCAGATCAATAATATCGACTGTAACCAACCCCTTGGACTGTGCTCGCTTTAATATGGAGTCATTGAACGGACTCTCAATTAATTTAGGCAGACAGGTAATAATGGAAATGTGCATGTCAAATATCCAAAAAGCCTTCCGGCAAATTTACAGTGATTCTTTTTTTCGACCGATTGATGCTTTTCAACAACGGTGGTTTTACCGGAATCATGATTTCCTTCTGCTGATAATCCACAATAATAAATCGATTAAGGCCAGCACGCTCCACTAATTTTGCCATGCCAATCGGGCCTTCTTTCTCATCAATTACCTCAAATTCAGCAATTTCATCATCATAAAAATCTCCAGCAGGTAATTTTGGTCGGGAGTCTTTCGGCAGGAAAATGGAACAATTTTTCAGGCGTGAAGCTTCATCAGGCGATGAGACATCTTCTAATTTGATAAATGCCTTTTCGTCTCGCACAGAAACGTTCTCAATGAAAAAGGGAATCAGTGCATTGTTCTTTTCAATGAAGATTGTTTTTAGCCCTCGAAAATCTGCTGGTGAATCCGGATGGAGGAATATTGTTACGTCACCCTTCAGACCGTGAGGTTTCATGATAAAGCCAGCTTTGTAGCAATGTTCTTTCTTCATTTGTACAAACAATCAATAAATAAAAATGCCAATGCTGTAAAGCACTGGCATCTTGAATAAGTATAAGGCCTATTAAGCTTGTGCTTCTGAAGTAGGTTCAGCAGCCGGTGCTTCCGTCACAGGCGCTTCTGCTTCAGCCGCAGTTTCCTCAGCAGCAGGTGCTGTAGCAACCTCAGCTTTCTTGCGGATGGCTTCAGCCCTGGCTTCTTTAATTTTGGATTCTGCTTCTTTACGTGCTTTAGCTTTTGCTTGCTTGTCTTGCGCGAGCGTATCGACCCGACCCTTAATTTTCGCCTCTTTTGATTCTTTCCATTCGTTCAGCTTTTTGTCAGCTTCTTCCTGCGAAAGGGCACCTTTTATTACCCCAATCTGAAGATGCTTGCGTAACATGATACCGCGGTAAGACAACATGGCCTTAACGGTGTCAGATGGTTGTGCGCCATTCATCAACCAAGTAAATGCTTTTTCTTCATCCAGCTCAATGCTGGCGGGTACGGTTAACGGATTGTAAGTACCAATTTTCTCAATAAAGCGACCATCACGTGGTGCCCTGGCGTCAGCGATAATAACATCGAATTTCGCCAGTTTTTTGCGGCCTCTGCGGGCTAATCTGATTTTAACTGCCATTTTGTTTCAGTTTATGTGTCGGAACTCGTCCGGTTTAGTTAATAAGGGTGCAAATATAGCAGATTTTCCTGTGCCACAAATCGTTTGGTTAATGATGATATTTTAGAAGTGCCCTAATAAATATTTGTATAATCGATTATTCAATTTTTTTAAACTAAGAGTGTTCAATACATTTGGTACCCTTATCGTAAAAAGCTATGGATAAATATTCCTACCTCTCAAATGCTGATGTTAGTTATTTGGATCAACTCTATCAAAATTACAAAAGCGATCCATCAAGCGTTGACCTTACCTGGCAGAAGTTTTTTGAAGGCTATGAGTTCTCCCAGCAGCGCTTTGGCGAGAATGGATCTGCTGGTGGGGCTGTCGATTCGCAGGCCATCAAAGAAACGCAGGTTAGAAACCTGATTTTTGCCTATCGTTCTTTTGGGCACCTGGCTTCAAAAACAAATCCCGTACGGGAGAGAAGAAATCACAATGTTCATTTCGATCTGAAGTTTTTTGGTTTAACGGAGTCCGATCTCGATGCCGAGTTCGATGTGGCTACCGAAATCGGAATGAACCGCACTTCCCTGCGCAACATTGTTGATAAACTCAAACAGGTTTACCTGGGGCCAATAGGCTTTGAATATAATTACATCCGCAATGATGAAATCCGTCAATGGTTTTTCAATAAGTGCGAGAATGAATACTACAATCACAATCCAAATCTTGAAGAGAAGAAGAGGATTCTAAGCAAGCTTAACGAAGCCGTTGTGTTTGAAAACTTTTTGCACACAAAGTTTTTAGGACAGAAGAGATTTTCATTGGAGGGTGGAGAGAATACTATTCCCGGTTTACAGGCTATCATCAACAAGGCTGCAGAACTGGATGTAAAAGAAGTAGTAATAGGTATGGCTCACCGTGGCCGTCTTAATGTACTTTCTAATATTCTGGGAAAGACCTACGAACAAATATTTACTGAATTCGAAGGCAATGTAAACCCCGATGCTACCATGGGTGATGGTGACGTGAAATATCACCTGGGGTATGCCAGCCGAATTGATACCCCATCGGGCAAAAAAATATATGTGAAGCTAACTCCGAATCCATCGCATCTTGAAGCGGTTGATCCGTTGGTACTCGGCTATACCCGAGGACAAATTGATGATGAGTTTGGTGGTGATCTGAAAAAAGCTATGGCCATTCTTATTCATGGCGATGCAGCAGTAGCGGGCCAGGGAATTGTTTATGAAGTAGTACAAATGTCAGGATTACCCGGCTATACAACCGGAGGCACCGTGCATTTTGTTATAAACAACCAGGTAGGTTTTACTACTGATTATGACGATGCAAGAACAGCCATTTACTGTACAGATGTTTCAAAAATCATTGATGCCCCAGTGCTTCATGTGAATGGTGATGATGCTGAGGCGGTAACCTTTGCGTCTAACCTTGCCGTAGAATACAGACAAAAATTTGGCAAAGATATTTTTATTGATTTGCTATGTTACCGTAGGCATGGACACAACGAAAGTGATGAGCCAAAGTTCACACAGCCCAAGCTTTATAACATTATTGCCAAGCATCCGAACCCACGCGAAGTATATGTAAAGAAATTAGCCAATAGTGGTGTGGATGCTGCGCTGGCCGAGGAGATGGACAAAAACTTCCGTAATCAGTTACAGGACAGACTCAACGAAGTAAAGCAAAAGCCACTACCCTATAAGTTTCAGGAGAGTGAGGAAGAATGGGCATCCATGCGAAAAGCGGTAAATGAAGATTTTGATCAATCGCCCGACACGTCTATTGCGCAGGCTATGGTTGAAAAAGTTGGCAAAGCGTTAACCACTATACCGGATGGTTTTAAGCCAATCAAGCAGATTGAGAAACTATTAAAGGACCGCAAAGCTTCATTCTTTGAAGAAAAACAACTGGGCTGGGCAGAGGCTGAATTGCTCGCTTTCGGGTCTTTACTGGCGGAAAAATGTATTGTGCGAATGTCAGGGCAGGATGTTAAGCGAGGAACGTTTTCACATCGGCATGCCTATTTCTGGGACATTAACACCAATCAATCGTATTCAGGCCTAAATAATATTTCTCCAGAACAGTCCAAGTTGCACCTCTACAATTCGTTGCTCTCTGAATTTGGAGTGATGGGTTTTGAATATGGATACTCCATGGCAACACCGCATGCATTGGTTTTGTGGGAAGCTCAGTTCGGTGATTTTGTAAATGGTGCCCAAGTTATTATTGATCAGTTTATTACCAGTGCCGAATCAAAATGGCAGCGCCAGAATGGTTTGGTGTTACTACTGCCCCATGGGTATGAAGGTCAGGGGCCTGAACACAGCAGTGCCAAGCCTGAGCGCTTCTTACAGCAGGCTGCAGAACTCAACATGGTAGTGGCTAACCTCACTTCAGCAGCTAATTATTTTCACCTGTTAAGACGCCAGGTAAAATGGGAATTCCGAAAGCCCTGTATTGTCTTTTCACCCAAGTCCTTGTTGCGTCACCCTGCTGTTGTTTCGCCAGTGAAAGAATTTACGGAAGGGAGATTTGTTGAAGTACTTGATGACCCTAACGCAAACGCAAAGGATATAAAGCGTGTGGTACTTTGTTCAGGTAAAGTATTTTTTGATTTGCAAGAACATCAGCAAAAGAAGAAAATCAAAAACACCGCATTAGTTCGCCTGGAGCAACTTTATCCTTTCCCGAAAAAACAATTGGATACTGTTTTGAAAAAGTATAAGAACGCTGAATTGATCTGGGCGCAGGAAGAACCTCACAACATGGGATACCGGGCATATGTTCAGCGTTTCATGCCCGATGTTGACCTGAAACTAGTTGCCCGTAAGTCGAGTGCATCGCCAGCAACGGGGTACTCAAAAGTGCATAAAGCGGAGCAGGAAAAAATCATCAATCTTGCATTTGAAATATAATACCAGACCCTCAATTAAAATCAATAAATCTAAAATCAAATCATGGCTATACAAGTAAAAGTGCCCACGGTAGGTGAATCCATCACCGAAGTAACAGTTGCCAACTGGACAAAAAAAGATGGCGATGCTGTGCAGATGGATGAAGTTATTGCCGAGCTGGAGTCAGACAAAGCAACTTTTGAACTAACAGCTCCTGCTGCGGGTATTCTGCGCATTAAAAAACAAGTGGGAGATGCGGTACCCATTGGTGAATTGATTTGTGAGATTGAAGAGTCTGCAGGAGGAAGTGTTCCTAAACCAGAAAGCAAACCTGGTGCAGTTGAATCAGCACCTTCATCACCAAAAGCTACAGGTGATGTTAAGGAGATGAAAGTGCCTGCAGTGGGAGAGTCCATCACCGAAGTAACCATTTCTACCTGGTTGAAGAACGATGGTGATTTTGTGAAACTGGATGAAGTGATTGCAGAAGTCGAATCAGACAAGGCCACATTTGAATTACCGGCAGAGGCTAATGGTATTTTGCGAATTGTGGCCAAGCAAGGGGATACGCTACCCATCGGTGGATTGATCTGTAAAATTGAAGTAATGGAAGGTATGCCTGGTGAGGCACAGACATCAACAGCTGCGCCTGTTGCGCAACCAGCAGCGAGCGATAAATCGTACGCGGCCGGGCATCCATCTCCTGCTGCTGCAAAAATTTTGGATGAGAAGGGCATTGCTTCGACCCAGGTTCAAGGATCAGGCGTTGGTGGCCGCATTACCAAGGAAGATGCACAGAAGGCTCAGCCCGGCACTTCGAAAGCAGAGCCTGCTAAGCCAGCCAGTGTTCCATCAGGTCCTCCGGTTATCAGTTCAGGTGTATCGCGTAATCAACGCAGGGAAAAAATGACTTCACTGCGTAAGACCATTGCACGGAGATTGGTAGCGGTGAAGAATGAAACGGCCATGCTCACTACCTTCAACGAGGTAGACATGAAGCCGATTATGGACATGCGTGCGAAATACAAGGATAAGTTTAAGGAAAAATACGGTGTAGGTCTTGGCTTCATGTCTTTTTTTACAAAGGCAGTTTGTCAGGCATTGAAAGAATGGCCCTCTGTAAATGCGCAGATTGATGGCGATGAAATTGTATTTAATGATTATTGCGATATATCCATAGCAGTTTCCACTCCACGTGGTTTAGTAGTACCGGTAATCCGAAATGCCGAATCGCTTTCGTTCGATCAGATTGAAATGGAAATCGGAAGATTGGCAGCACGTGGACGCGATGGAAAACTTTCAATCGAAGAAATGACCGGAGGCACGTTCTCCATTACCAATGGAGGTGTTTTTGGCTCAATGTTATCAACACCAATTATTAATCCACCACAATCGGCTATTTTGGGTATGCACAACATTGTAGAGCGGCCCGTGGTTAAAAACGGCCAGGTAGTAGTAACACCTGTAATGTATGTGGCCATGTCATATGATCACCGTATTATTGATGGTCGTGAGTCTGTGAGCTTCTTGGTTCGTGTGAAAGAAATGCTGGAAGATCCGGGAAGATTGATACTGGGTGTATAAAATTCTACTGCGTGGCAGCAAAAAAAATTTACTTAAAAAGAAATCTCTCGTTTAAACTTTGAGTTATGGATTATCAGGTAATAGTAATTGGTTCCGGTCCGGGTGGTTATGTTGCCGCTATACGTTGTGCACAACTCGGCATGAAAACCGCCATCATTGAAAAGTATCCTACACTGGGCGGTACCTGTTTAAATGTGGGATGTATTCCGTCAAAGGCTTTACTTGATTCATCTGAACATTTTTACAATGCCGGTCATACGTTTGAAGAGCATGGCATTGAAATCTCAAAACCCAAAGCCAATATCGCGCAAATGATTAAGCGGAAGGCCGGTGTGGTAAAAGCCAATGTAGATGGTATTGCTTTCCTGATGAAGAAAAATAAAATTGATGTCCATACCGGTGTTGGTTCGTTTGTTGATAAAAACACCATCAAAATCACCTCTTCTGATGGTAAGACGAAAACCATTACGGGCGAAAAAATAATTATCGCGACAGGCTCAAAACCTACTCCGCTGCCGTTTGCACCGTTTGATAAAAAACGAATTATCTCCAGCACCGAAGCACTTGAGCTAAAAGAAATCCCCAAGCACCTGATTGTTGTGGGTGGCGGGGTTATTGGGATGGAACTAGGCTCGGTTTACGCCCGCATTGGATCGAAAGTAACAGTGGTAGAATTTCTTGACAGCATAATACCCACCATGGATGGAACCATGGGTAAGGAATTGCAAAAGGCTACTAAAAAATTGGGAATGGATTTTTACCTGGGGCACAAGGTAACGGCCATTGAGAGTAAGGGTAAGGAGGTTATACTGAAAGCTGAAGATAAAGCGAGTAAGCAAATTGAACTCAAAGGCGATTACTGCCTGGTAAGTATTGGTCGTAAACCGTATACCGATGGCTTAGGGCTCGACAAAGTCGGTATTGAAACCGAACGGGGTATGATTCCTGTTGACAATCACCTGAAAACGAAAGTTGATAATATCTATGCCATTGGAGATGTGGTGCGTGGTGCTATGCTGGCCCATAAAGCCGAAGAAGAGGGTGTGATGGTGGCAGAGCAATTGGCCGGACAAAAGCCACATATCAATTACCTGCTTATACCGGGAGTAGTGTATACCTGGCCTGAGGTAGCCAGTGTTGGCTACACTGAAGAGCAATTAAAGAAAGATGGCAAGGCTTATAAAGTAGGAAGCTTTCCGTATAAAGCGCTTGGTCGTGCACGGGCATCCATGGATCTCGATGGGCTTGTAAAAATTCTGGCTGATAAAAGCACTGATGAAATTTTGGGCGTGCACATTATTGGAGCCCGCGCTGCCGATATGATTGCTGCCGGAGTGGTGGCTATGGAGTATCGTGCATCTGCGGAAGATGTAGCGCGTATGTCGCATGCGCATCCAACCTATATGGAGGCAGTAAAAGAAGCTTGCCTGGCGGCAACAGCCAACCGGCCTTTGCATATGTAATGGCTTAACGCCTGAACTGGATGTACGCCCTGACAGTGAGCGCGATTACAATGGGCACGAGTGAAAAATGTAACATCTGTGGAAGCCATGCCCACGAGATGAGCAACACGGCATTAATGATCACTACAATCAGGAAGTATTTCTTTACCCATTCACGTGGTTTAAAAACAAGAATGGCAACTACAAGGTGAGTAGGCAATGCCCATAAAACGTTCAGGTTATTGGCTGCTGCACGATGATCGGTAGCCACCCATAACAGAAATAACAATAGGCCTACCAATCCGATGAGGCCAAAGAACAAAGCATCAAACCAATTCGAAATTTTCTTGCGTTTACTATCGTAGATGGTTAATGCCAAAGCTAGCAGAGCAAACAAAGAAAAAACATAAACGGGTTGGAATATGCCGTTGCTGAAAGTTTCAGGCCTTGCTTCATAGCGGATTACCTTTTGTTTTACAAGGGACTCACCATTAAGGGAGGCATGATCAAATCCGTACTCAACATAATCGGGTAAAAACATGTGTTCATAGGGTGTGGCGATTTTATCCATTGGCAAACCGAGGCAAAGGTCAATGCCTAAGTCGCCCCACGGTTGGTATTTAAGGTACAAATCAGTAAGCGCCCGTATGGAAAGGGGCTTGATAATATAGGATCCATCAAACACCACCTCCTCACCAAACACTTTTTGAACAATTTCAGGAAGTTTGGTGGCACAGTTATCATAGAAATAATCGTAAAAATAAAATTGATTTTCAGGCTTTGCATTCCATATCAGGTAATCGAAAAGTTTTTGCTTTTGCTCCAGGGTTAAGTTTAGAACCTGTTCATGCACATAGCGGTTATAGTATTGGTACACGTATTCAAAGCGCTCAAAATCCTGAACCGCCAGACGGTACCGGTTATGCCCTCGGGCAAAATTCAGGTAGAAGTTCGGCTGATCGAAATCAAAAACACCATAGTTGAATGCAGCATTTATTCCATTTTCCGGATCATATACGCGAAACGCACTGTGACCAAATGCGGTAAACACAGCTTCTTGCCCGGGGCCGCAGGTTATTACCGAAATTTCTGCCTCGTTTGAAAGTTGTTGTGCTAAGGAATATGTGACGAGGAAGTAGCTAAATAGGAGTGTGAAGCCGGAACGCTTTTTCATAATACAGAAAGATGATTTAATATAATTGTTTTTGTTTCAAACATCTTAATAATTTGCCTTTTTGCAGGGCTGAATGAAGAAGATATTTCAAGGACTGGTAACATGGCTCGAAATCGACCATCCGGATGATGCCACCATATTTTTTACCACACGCAGAACGGTGCTATATGCTCGTATTCTGATAATCTCCGGGCTAGCCATCTTGTTCACGTTTGTTAAGGATTTTATCGACCAGGGGTTTGCTCCTGTGCCACTTGCCGTATTCATTTTACTTCTCGTAGTAATTATAGCTTTTCTTTTGAATAAATATGGGTATCCGGTTATATCGAAAGCAATCTTCCTTTTATTACTTAATGTAGTAATCGCACTGGTGTGTTCGGTTGTTCCGTTTGAACGACTTTCCTTTCTGTATTTTTTTCCACTAATAATTATAGCGTTTGTGGTTTTTGATGATGAACAAAAGTTGCACCGTCAGTTTTTTGTAGGCTTATCATCAATCATTCTACTCCTTTTGGTTTTCACCGATTTTAAACTGTTTTGGGATTATCAACTTTCTGTTTCGGAACTGGGCCAGCTTAATATGATCATTAATTTAATTGTGGTTGTTTTGGTGATTACTTTTTGCATCGATTTTCTGATCCGAACCAATAAAAGGGCTGAAGAAAATTTAAAACAACAGGCAGCCTATATTCAAAGCCAGAATGAGGAGTTGAAAAAGATCAATGCTGAGCTTGACCGGTTTGTTTACAGTGCATCGCACGACTTGCGTGCGCCATTAGTCTCAATACAAGGACTCACCAAAATTGCGGTGGATGAAGCGCAACATGAAACCGATAGGAAATACTTCAAACTTATCAATGATCGTGTGGTAAAACTGGATGAGTTTATCCGCGACATCATTGAGTATTCACGAAATGCCAGAACGGAGCGAAACTTTGAAATGTTTTCGCCTGAGCCTTTGATTCAGGAAATAATTGAAAACCTGAAGTATGTTGAGGGCTCTGGTCAGATTGCTTTCAATGTGAAGAGTACAGTGCCTGAAATTTATTCAGACAAGAGTCGGTTGAAAGTGATTCTGTCAAATATGATTGCAAATGCCATTCGATACCACAATCTTAGAAGAGACAATCCATTTATTGATATCCAGGTAATGCAGGACAGTCAAAACATTACGATTACCGTTAAGGACAATGGGGTGGGAATTCAGGACGAAGCCAGGGATAAAATATTTAATATGTTTTACCGAGCCAGCGATCGCGCGGGCGGATCGGGTCTTGGTTTATATATTGTTAAGGAAATGGTTGACAAACTGGAAGGAACCATTCGGGTTGACTCTGTATTTGGTGAGGGTACAACTTTTTTTGTTGTAATTCCGGTACAACCTGAACAGTAATGGCGAGCCTGAGTGATATAAGAAATGGAATTTTAAAGTCCTCACCTCAACGAGTACTAAACGCTGCACGCATTTGGTCAAGCTACCATAAATCCAAATTGACTGGAAAGCCCCACATCAGCGGTTTACCCATCAGCATTTCAATTGAGCCCACCACCAGCTGTAATTTGCGCTGTCCCGAATGCCCCAGTGGTTTGCGCTCGTTTACCCGCCCTACCGGGATGCTTCAGCAGGAGCTCTTTAAAAATGTTATCGATCAACTGGCATCAAAACTCAGTTACCTGATTTTTTATTTTCAAGGTGAGCCTTACCTGAATCCACAGTTTCTGGATATGGTAGCCTATGCCGGTAGTAAGGGAATTTATACGGCCACCTCTACAAACGCACATTATTTTACAGATCAAACTGCGAAAGCAACCATTGAATCTGGACTTGATCGGTTGATTATCTCTATTGATGGAACTTCTCAAGAAACCTACAAATCCTATCGGGTGGGCGGTAGTCTGGATAAAGTGATTGCAGGTACAAAAAAAATACTGGAGTGGAAACGTAAACTTCATTCAAAAACTCCCCATACGGTGTTCCAGTTTTTAGTAGTTAAACCAAATGAGCACGAAATACCGGATGTGTATAAACTCGCTAATGAACTGGGGGTCGATGAGGTTGTACTAAAGACTGCACAGATTTACGATTTTGAAAAGGGTTCGGAACTGATACCGACACAAGATAAGTACTCCAGGTATCGCAAAAACGGAAGTGGAAAATACTCAATCAAAAACAACCTGGATAATCATTGCTGGAAAATGTGGCACAGTTGCGTCATTACCTGGGACGGAAAAGTGGTGCCCTGTTGTTTTGATAAGGATGCCCATTTTGTGCTGGGCGATCTTACCAAAAATTCTTTTGAAGAAATTTGGTTTGGTGAAGCGTACAATAATTTTCGTTCTTCGCTGCTGAAGTCCAGAAAGGAAATAGAAATCTGCAAAAACTGTACGGAAGGAACAAAGGTGTGGGCTTAGCCACGATGCATTATAGTTGTTCTACACCTTAAAGGTGTAGGACAACTGACTTATTCCAAGATCACCCTTTTAAGATAATAAACTTTCGGATCAATCACCGGCCAGACTGAGCTGGTAACGCGTACACCGGTTTTGTTGAGTGTCATTCGTTGCGATCCTGAACCGGTTACAATTTCCAATGGCAAATCACCCTCATAATTTAATAATCTTACCTGGTAGGATGAGTTACCCAGATCGCGTACCTGCACTTCCAGCTTTTGAATAGTGCGCAAATAAAAGTTGAATAGTGGTTTTAGGTTTTGTCCTGATGCACCGCTGAATAATTCCTCTACATCGTTCGTGTGTACAAGGTTATTATAAGTGTATTTAGAGTCGGTGGCGAGCTTTTTCAATGTAGGAAAGAAAATTTCATCACCGATGACATACCGAAGGGTGTGCATGAAGAAGGCACCTTTTCCATAAATATCACCGTGGTAAACCGTGTCAGTGTCTAGCTGTTCCCCCATCACAATGGGAAATTTGTTTTGAGTGTTTCGTGCGGTCTGTTGCATTCGCTTGATGTAAGCTTCCTCCCCTTCGTAATCCCGTGTATATAAGTGATCGCCAAAGGTGCAGATGCCCTCTTGTATCCACATGTGTGCCCAATCTATTCCGGTTACTTTATTTCCCCACCACTCATGGCCAAATTCATGATGAAGCAACCAATCGAAATCCTTGCCCCCTACACTGGTGTAGTTGAATTTATTTCCATACGCGTTCAGTGTTTGGTGTTCCATTCCCAAGTGGGGGCTTTCGCATACGGCCATCTTTTCTTTCACCCACGGATACTCTCCGAAATATTTTTCCTGCACGCGGGCCGAGCGTTCAAAGATGTCGAGCAGGCCGTTGGCTTTATCAAAGTGTTCTTCCAACAGGTATGCTTGCATGGGTACTTTGTTTCCGTTCACCGTGGTGTAGGTGCGTGTAGCCACCTTGTATTTGCCAATGTTGAATAGGATGCTGTAATTGTTAATCGTGTAATTCGTTTTCCACTGGTAGGTTGATTTACCAGACTTGGTAGTACTTCGTTGAAGTAAGCCTGGTCCGGCAACGTATAATCCTTCCGGAACGGTAATAATCATTTCAGCGCCTTCGTTTGGCTCATCGCTTGGATGATCCTTGCAGGGGAAAAAGATTTTAGCACCTTCACCCTGGCAAGTTATTGCTACCCATGGATTACCTGACGAATCGGTTGTCCACGTAAAACCTCCGCTCCAGGGAGGCCGTTCAGCAATGCCGGGCTTTCCTCCGTACTCGATTTTAACCATTACTTTGCCTGCAGGCATGGTGCTATTCAAGGCAATGTTTATCAAATCATTTTCGTGTGTAAAAGGCTGCTCTTTTTTGTTCACCCACACTTTTCTTACATTCATTAAATGAACCAAATCAAACAATAGAATGTCCGTAGGCTTGTTCGTAATGAGTGATATTTCAGTATATCCATCAATGGTTTGTTGGGCAGGGTCAACTTCGAGTACGACTTTGTAGTGCCGTATGTCCATGAGGGCTTGTTCCGGTTTGAGTATGCCTCCGGATTTCAGGTTTTGCGCGGTTGTGGCTCCACACCATAGTGCGAAAATTAAGATGAGAATTCTGTTCATAGTGGATCAGGTTGAATTCAAGATATTGAATTCTTTTAAAGGTTGTATGAATATTTATAGTTGAGGAAACGCTAACCTTTTAAGCGTATTTGCTTTTCAATTGCATCCACATCCAATGCACCGCATTTACCGCAGCCCGTAGCGCATGAATTAGCTTTGAAAGAGCGGTAAACAGCCATCCCTAAATACACCGTTGCACTAGCGAATAGAACGACAATCAGTATATTCTGAATCATGTGCAAAAATAACTAATATTTAGAATGTTAAGCGTGTGGGAATACAGCGGACTCAATTAAAGCCCGCTACCTCCCAGAATTTGAAGTTCAAGCCCTTTTTCCTTAGGGGCCACTTTGTCAATAATGGGTAAAGCTTTTGAAATTAAAGCCCCTACGTCATCCGCCAACAATGAATTATCGTGATCTTCCTTCGTATCCACATACATTATTGCTATTCGACTTAACTGTACCAATGCTGATGAATAATTTCTAGCATTTCAGGGTGAATAGCGCCCGCGGCAATAATTTCACCCCCATGAAGAAAGTTATTCCCACCTGAAAAATCGGTAACGTGGCCACCGGCTTGTTGAACGATAAAGGCTCCGGCTGCTACATCCCATGCGTTTAGGTTATATTCAAAAAACCCATCCATGCGCCCGCAAGCAACATAGGCCAAGTCAACCGATGCACTGCCCAGCCTTCGTATGCCATGTGTTTTTTCAAGGAACAATTTGATAATATCCAGGTACACATCTTTCTTATCCAGGTGGTAGTAGGGGAAGCCTGTGGCCAGCAAGCTTTCTTGCAGATCAGATACCGGTGAAACCTTAATTTCTGTTTTGTTGCAAAACGCTGCACTATTCAAGTGCGCATGAAAACATTCTTCTTTCGTGATTTCATAAACAACACCAATTAAGGTTTGATTTTCCTTGGCTAGGGCCACACTAATGGCATAAGGTGGAAGTCCGTGCATGAAGTTGGTGGTCCCATCGAGCGGGTCAATAATCCAGTTGTAACCGTTGGCAGAGGCTGATCCTGTTCCTTCTTCTGCAATAAAACCGCTATCGGGGATAATTTTTCGAAGCTGTTGAACCAAATGCTGCTCTGCTTCTTTATCTACGTATGATACCAGGTTGTTGAATCCTTGTTTGAATTCTATCCGCGAACGGTCAAAGGCCTGCGCTTCCGTTCGGATAAAGCCTCCTACAATTTTACAGATTTCAATTACTTCCAGCTCAATAGCCGTAAGATCCATGGTGTATCGGTTTTATGGTGTGAATATAGTACTCTCACATTAAACCTGAAGCGAAGTTAAATTAAGTTTAACCCGGTTTGCCGGCTACAACGATTACAATTTCTCCCTTTACTTCCTTTTGTGAAAAGTGATGGTGAATTTCCTGAAGCGTCCCGTTAACCGTTTCTTCATAAAGCTTGGTTAATTCCCTTGATACAGATGCCCTTCGTTCAATCCCAAAATTTTCTCCGAATTGTTCAAGGGTTTTGATGAGCCGGTGAGGCGACTCGTAGAACACCATAGTGCGCTCTTCTTCGGCCAGTTTTTTCATTGCGGTTTGCCGTCCTTTTTTATGCGGTAAAAATCCCTCAAACACAAACCGGTCGCAAGGCAAGCCGGATTTTATTAGCGCAGGAACAAAGGCTGTGGCGCCTGGCAGACAATCGATTTCAACACCGGCCTGCAACGCTTCACGAACAATAAGAAATCCAGGATCTGAAATTCCGGGTGTACCAGCATCACTCACTAAGGCCATTTTCTCACCGTCCTGTAAGCGTTTAACCAATGTATGTACAACCCTATGTTCGTTAAAGTTGTGGAAACTTTGTAATGGCTTATTTATAAGATAATGCTTAAGCAGCTTTCCAGAGGTGCGAGTGTCTTCTGCCAGAATAAGGTCAACCGCTTTTAATACCTCTAGTGCTCGCAGGCTAATGTCACCCAGATTTCCGATGGGAGTAGGAACGATATACAATGAGGCTCTCAACTCCATTACAGTAGTGCATCTATGGCCTCTGCCAGCTTCTTATCTTTCTCGGTCACTATATTTCCGGCATCGTGCGTACTTAATTCAATGGCTACCGTGTTCCAGGTGTTTGTCCAGGTGGGGTGGTGGTTCAGCTTTTCGGCTAAAAGTGCCACACGGGTCATGAAACCAAAAGCTTCGGAAAAATCTTTGAATGTGAAGGTCTTGGTAAGTTTGTTGTTCTCCTCGATCCACATAGAAACCATGTTTTGGTTAAGGACGAAATTAGTAAGAAATCAGCCATTACAAGGCAATCAATCCTGCTATGGCCGATGCTTTTTGGTAAATGTCGATAATAACCTGACTGGACTGAGCCATGATTTGAAATGTAAGGCTGGTGTAATTTCCTTCGCGTGATGCTTTTTCCGATACGGAATGGTTCGGTAGTAAATCCTTCACTAACTGCTCTTTGCCTTTAGGAACGATGAATTTAAATGTATAAAGGGTCGGCCATTGATAATGTTGGTCGAGCTTATCGCGAAATAAGTTTATCGAATCCTGGTCCATTAAAAAAACAGGACGCCTGGGAATTCCCAAAGCGCCCGTGGCTTGTGGTAATTATTTCTTAATAAAATCTATAACGCTTGTCCTCAATGCTCGCTGCTTGCTTTATAGCGTCTGCAATGCTCGAAGAATTTCGGTTTACCGCACTTTGTTGCAATTGCATTTTAAACATGGAGTATTCACCAATGGAAGGTGCGGGTGTCTTTGTTTTGGTTTCAATAATTACTACACCATTTGCGCCTGCATAAGGTTGTGAACGAACCCCACTCTCAAGCGAAAAAACCTGACCGATTGCAATAGGATCAAAACCAACTGATGTTAGTGAGTTGGTATTCAACCGTACGCTATTGTTAGTGTAAACGGTAGCATCTTTTCCGTAAGCAGCAGCAATTTCATCCAGTGAACCCTGCATTGATTTTAGTTTATCGGCAATAAGTTTTCCTTTTAACTCATTTTTGACAGCTGGTGTAATTTCATCTTTAACCAGATCAAGCGATTTATAGCCTTCTTCAATTTCGCCCGTCATCACCGCTACCGCATATTGATCTTGAAGATCGAACACATCTGAAACTTTATCTTCTTTTGCATCGCGGAATAACCACTGCACTACCGATCTTGCTTCACCAAGATTATTTATTCGTCTGTCCGCAGGTCGTACATTCTTAGCCTCATAAACAGTTAATCCTTCCTGTGCGGCACGTTCTGTAAAATTTTTCAAGCTACCGAGTTCACTGGCAAACGTTTCGGCTTTTCTGATTGCAGCGTTAATGGAGGCATCGCTGGGCAAAATTTCACGCTCAATCACGGCAATGTTGTAAAAGCTGTTGTCTTTTACTTCGGTAATTTCAATGATGTGATAGCCAAAGTCGGTTTCAACAACATCGTTTAGTAACCCTTTTTTGGTGGCAGAGAAAACCGCTATTTCAAAAGGTTTTACCATGGCTCCTGTACTAAACCAGCCAAGGTCTCCACCCTGTGTTGCTGTTCCATCCGTTCCGAATTCGCGAGCCTTATCTGTAAAGCTGGCGCCATTCTTAATATCTTTTAAAATGGATACTGCCTTTTCCTTTGCTTCTTTCTTGGCGGCATCCGTATCGTTGTCCCAGCGGATGAGGATGTGGCTTGCCCGTGCAGTATAAGTAGTGTCTTTACCGATGCTGGATACTTTTACAAGCTTATAACTATTCTCATCGAGGAATGGCCCTTTAACTTCACCTACCGTTAACTCTTCGGGAGAAATGTAATCGGGGAGATTGGAGATATTGAATTTTGTAAAAGCCTCTGCGACATCAGAGTTAATGATCGCAAAAACTGAGTCATCCTGCGCACCTTTGAAGTCGGACACGAGACGCATTAACTCTTCGCGATAAGACAAAGAATCATCGGCAGAAGGATCAATTGCAAACACTACAAATTTCATATCGCGGGTGTGCTCGCTTTTAAACTTCTCCTTGTTTTTGTTGTAGTAGGCTTTCAGGTCGCTGGCTGTAACGTTTACAGCAGTGTCGCTAACGGCATAGTAGGGCACAAATACATACTGTATTTCGGCAACATCGTTTTGAAGATGATATTCTTTTTCTGCTTCGGCAGTAGTAACGTAAGCGCTTTTGATCAGCAAGTTTTCATATTTGATCCGCTCGCGTCCTGGTTTTAGATCACGCTGAAAGATTTCCCATTGCATGCGCTCTTGTGATGTTTCCGGTGCAAGTTTGATTTGCGAAATATAAGTACCCAGCATGCCACGGTCGAACTGGCCGGTTTGCGGGTTAACGAAGGATTGTTTGATGCCTTCGTTGATATTTTTTCCCGAAATCATGTCTACCAATTCATCATCGGTAACTTTTACACCAACTTTTTCAAATTGGTTTTCGATGGCATGCCTCAGAATCAACATCTCCCAGGCTTGCTCACGAAGCGTTGGCATTTCGCGATCACCAGGCTGACGATTGAAATACATCATATAGTTTGCCTCACGTTCACGCACCGCTTGTTGATACTCCTTGAGGGAAATGGTTTGCCCAGCTATTTCGCCTACGGAATCATCGTTAAATAAAAATGAATTATTGCTGAACAGATCGCCCAATACAAATGCGGAAATAGCTACAAATACAAACACCACCACCCAGGTGCCCATCTTACTCCTCAAGGTTCCAATAAATGCCATACATCTAGTTTTTAAAGAACCGCAAATTTAACCTGCTTTATGGATTAGAAAAATATGAACAAGAAATAAAATGACGCAGGATTCAATCTTGTAACGAATTGAAGAACAATAAGTTAAAGGCCATTTAGCTCAGTCTCCTGTTTTTGCCAAGGTAAGGCGCAAAGTGTCGATGCGGTTGTCAAGGGTAGATTGGATGGTGAAGGTAAATGGGGGCATTTCTATGGTTTCTCCGGGTTGGGGCAGATCTTCCCGGTAACTAAGGATGAGTCCCCCCAGTGTTTCATATTCACCTACAGGCAGGTTCCAGTTATAGGTATCGTTGAGATAATCAATTTCATGACGGGCACTGAGTAACCAGGTAGTTTTATCCAGTTGTTGTTCTACCAGGTCGTCTTCATCATGCTCATCTTCAATTTCCCCAAAAATTTCTTCGATAACATCTTCCATGCTTACTAAGCCTGATGTGCCACCAAATTCATCTACTACAAGCGCAAGACTTTTTCGCTCATTGATGAACTTGATCATCAGCTCATTTGCCAGAATAGTCTCGGGCACGATAATAATCGAGGTAAGAATGTCCTCAATGCGGCCAGGCTTTTTAAACAGTTCTGACGAATGGCAATAACCTATTACTTCATCGATGGAATCTTTGTAAATCAAAATCTTTGAATGACCACTCTCCACAAAAGCTTTTCGTAATTGCTCAATTCCATCTTGAATGTCTACGGCAACAATTTCTGTGCGAGGAATCATGCATTCACGCACCTGTACCGATTTAAATTCAAGGGCATTGTGGAATATTTTCTTATCAAGCTCAATGTCTTCGTCTTCATGTTTTACCCTGAGCATATTTTTTAGGTAGTGATTCAAATCGGTAAGTCCGAAAACCGGTTTTTCGTCTGAATATTCTGTTCTAAAGACCTTGGTGATAACAAATTTTGAAAGACCAACGATACTGATGACCAGTGGTGATAATATGTAATACAAAATGTTAAACGGAACGGCCAGGGCCGTAAGCATGAGATTAGGGTTAATCAGGAATAAACTCTTGGGAAGAAACTCGGCTGTAAACAGAACCAGCACAGTTGCAAACAGTGTTTCGATGATCAAGATGGCAGCTTCATGTTGAAGAAATTCCGGTAGCCACACCTGCAATTTAGGCTCAAGCAGTTGCGCCATAAAAATTCCGTAGAGAACTAATGCAATAGTATTCCCGATCAGTGTGGTGCCGATAAACAGCGAAGGTTTTTTAATGAATTTGGAAAAAATTTTTCCGGGAAGTGACCCTTGCTTCCCCTGCAATTCCAGTTGCAGTTTG
The DNA here is from genome assembly GCA_019638255.1 of Cyclobacteriaceae bacterium. Lineage (GTDB taxonomy): Bacteria > Bacteroidota > Bacteroidia > Cytophagales > Cyclobacteriaceae > UBA2336. The sequence continues at coordinate 918,035 of JAHBUD010000001.1, forward strand.
TTGGCCGATAGATAGGCAATTTCAATTCCGGAGAAGAAAAATGAAAAGGCCAGTGAAACAAAAATCAAAACACCGAGGGCAGGGTCCATGCTATTTCCGTTTTCGGTAGGTAAGTATAAAAAAGCAAACTATGGATAGCATGATGGCCCAGTAGGCATGGCCTAATCCTAGTGTCATAATCTGATGTATGCCAATGATCAGAAAAACAACGGATACTGACAGCAAAAGAATATCAGGCAACTTCATAGGCGGTACAAAGATAACGATTTTGAAAAGTTACTCACGAACCGGAGCAGGCCCCTCTTCAATAGTAAATTCGCCCTGAGGTTTCTTAATAGTGTACGATGACATATCCTGTTTGGCTTCGAGGCCCTCACCGTAAATCACCTCGGTTTGCATGCGTATAGTGACAAAATTTTCGGTGTAAATCTGTTCTTTATCAGGTCGCCAAAAAAGCTCCTCAGTGTTCAGTTGTTCATTTTTCTCCAGGTTTATCACCTCCACTTTGCCAGTGGCTTTCCAGGTATTATCCTTTTTCGAATAGTAGGCGTGGTTGGCGCTTAGTTTTGAAGACATTACGCCCTCTTCATTAAAAAATTCCATATAAATACCTTTTGGAAACTCACGATCACCCACCTGATATTCATACACCACATCGGCTAGCATTCTCACCTTTACAATTTCATTTTCAGAGTAATGCATTTCCACTTGTTCTCCTTCTCTATAGGGACCATCATATTCTAATGGCTGTGTGCTTTCTGTTTTATCGCAAGCCATGAGCAGTAAAAGTGGAAGCGCAAGTGTATAAAATAGCCTATACATAAAAATGAAAAAGGCCATAGTTTAACCATGGCCTTAAATGTTTCACTGTGTAATTTAATCGCGTGTGCGAATGGTAACGGATTCATTAATCCAACATCCGACACGTTGAGTGTCTCCGGCCGTCCAGTTTACGAGAAATATATCCTCCTTTGAAGGGAACTGATCTTTTGCCGAAGCCATTTTTTTACTTTCTCCTGCACGCTGATACATATCATACGCTGCCAGGTAAACGAGTCGATCTTCTGCCATGCTTTCCTTCTTGGCACAATCAGGAAAGCTCTGGTAATAAAGGTCGCCTATTTTTTCATAGGCTTCTTTCTTACTTCCATCAGCTGTTAATGCCTGACGGTATAGATCGCGCGCTGCTGACTTTGAGCCTTTACGCGCCTCAATAGCTCCCTGATAAATCAGGATGTCAGCCTTCTCAGAGCCTGTAGAAGAATATTCATATGCTTCTTTGAAATACTGATTTGCTTTAGTGTAATTCTCGGATGCGAGGTAACGTATCGCCAGGTTTTTAGCAATACCGTAATCCTTCTCAACTTTGTTTACAGCTTCAGCAGCCTCTATCCACAGCGGATCATCAGTACATTTATCCTGAAGCATAAAAGCGAATATCTTTTTTGCCAATCCGATGTCGGAAGGATTCGCTTTGAATTTAGGGCCAAGGTTAGTCCGCACAAAGTCGCAATCCACTTTAACAATGCTAATTAGAATTTTATCAACTTCGTCTTTCCATGAGCGATAACGTGTAACCAAATCTTGTTTACCTTGGCTGGAAGCAACTTTGATTTTTGCATCCAACACGTTCATAACAATATCGTACCGCTCAAGAACCTGCTCATCGGTAAGATTCTTGAGTTTTACTTTATTAATTCTCACCACTTGCATGTAGGGCATAATAGTTCCGTCAAGCACATCATTACCATTCAGTTTAAATGCCTGATCCATTAAATCCAGCACATACTTTTCTTTACCGGTTTCATTGGCCCAAAAGGCTGCTGCGGCCAAGGCTTTGCGGTTGATCACATTGGCTTCTTCACCACAGTATTGGATACGTAAATCGTAGATTGTCAGCAGGGAATCGACAAGAATACTTTTCTTTGTGGGATCTTTTTCTGCAGTGGCCAGCTTTTGATAAATCTCAGAGCCATTGATGTATATACTGGTGTTGAGATTGGGTGTATTAGTAAGCAACCAGTTTAGGGGCGGTTTTGCTTTTGCAAATTCATTGTTCTTACGGTAGTCATCGTACAACGACACCTTTTCTTCAGCTTTTGCTTTTTGTTCGGCATCTTCAGGCCATTTCCACTCTTTACACTGGCTAAAAGCCGCAGAGAAGCTGATCATTAACAATGCGAAAATCAACTGGGTTACAAAATACTGTTTCATCATTTTTCGAGTTTCTAGTCAAACTTTCTTCTAATAAACCACTGGTCGTTAAATGTCATGCCGAAATAAACCCTGAAATAAGTCTCTTCTAAAGAATTATTTAGCCTATTGCCTCTTTTTCCTGTGCCAATGGCTAAATCAAGACTTGAACGGCCTGCTGGTACTGACAAGCCAAAATTAATGCCAAAATCGTTAAGCTGAATATTATTTGTTAAAAAAGGAGACTTTTCATAATGTGCCCCCATTCGGTAGGTAATTCGCTCAAATAAATTATCCGCAAGGATATCCGGGGTCATTTCACCACCTGCAGCGAATCGATAGGATCTTCCTAAATTCTCGTTAGGTTCTTCATTGATACCGCTATACTGCGACCAATCCTGAGCTTTGAACTCAACACCAACCGACCACTTGTAAGATTTACTAAGTGATACCCCTGCCGTTAGTACTGAGGGTATTGAGACCCTTCCGCGATTTATCTCAAGTGTATCGGATGAAACGGGCACACCACTTAATGACCTGCGTTCAAAAATTGTTTTGTTCGATGCATTCAGGTCGGTTGCAAATGAATACGTTAAGCCTGCACTAATGCGGTAATCATCTCTTTTTCCTATCGAATCCTGGCTAAACGATAAGCCTCCTGTGAATTGAAAGTCTTTAATATAGGTCTGCTCATTCACTGCAATGATATAACGCACAGTTTGAGGTGATGTGATTAATACATTGGTGTAATCATTATTAACCGAACCAAAAAGGTATGCTGCCTTTAACCCTACTGACCAGTTATCATGAAGCTTCACTCCATTCGACCAGTATACTTGCGACAGTCCCCCACTTCCTTGTTCAGAAACCGAAATGGTATCTGTTGGATTGGATTCTTTTACAAAACTAAAATAGTCTAATTTGTAGTTGACGTTTGTAAAAGGCATAAGGCCAACTGATGTTGTCCATTTTCCTGGCTTAACAGGAAATGCGGTAACGAGGTAATTCAGATTGCCATTTGTACTGTTTACGTTAGTAGTGTCGCCTTTTATTGTCTTTGATTCAAGCAGTATCCCTGCCTGAAAAACAGTGTAATAGTTATACACAAGCAATGCGGGGTTTTGATTGTTGATGAACCAGAACTGTGGCTGACTTACGCCAACTCCACCCATCGCCTGATTTTGAATCAAGGCGCTACCATAAGGCTCACCAATACCCAAAGTTGATAAAGGCGATCTTGCAGCTTGCCCCATGGCAACCAACGAAAATAGCGAAAGTGTGAGGGTAATTAAATACGTACTAATACGAGACATTATGCAGTAAAATGCAGTTTAAACCAATGAGCACCAGATTTGGGCACGCAAATATGGAAGCTTTAAGCTTGTTTTCAAAAAATGATGTATCGCCACCGCATAAAATCACCTGTAAGTGGGGATATTTTATCCGATAGCGCTCAATTACGCCATTTAATTCATCAATTGTTCCCAAAACAATTCCACTTTGAATGCATTGTTCTGTAGTTGAACCGATCAATTCGGGGTATTCCATTGGTTTGGTTAACGGTAATTTGGCGGTAAACGTATGTACAGCATTAAATCGCATGGCAAGTCCGGGAGAAATTCCACCACCAGGATAATTTTTGTGCGCATCAACAAAATCGTAGGTAATGCAAGTCCCTGCATCAATAACCAGCGTATCCTGTGCAGGAAAGAGTTGGATAGCGCCACACACACTGGCAATACGATCAAGCCCCAGTGTTTGAGGAGTACTGTACCGTATGGTTACCGGCAGCGGTAATTGATGTTGAAGTTTGATTTTATGCGTTGCGTGAGCAACCCATGAAAGCATCTCATCCATGTCCTCCTTTACAGAGCTAACAATAGCATTAGTAGCCTTTGCGTTAGAAAGATAGCTCTTCAATTCAGATGAGGAAGTGAATACGTGTTTCTCTGTCAACCTTTCATGTTCGAAAATTGCTACTTTAGTTGATGAGTTACCGGAATCAATTACAAGATTCATGGTTGAGTCGTTAGCAAGCAATAAATGTATGGATTCAAAACAAAAATATAAAGTGCTTGGCCTGATGTCGGGCACTTCGCTGGATGGTGTTGATGTGGCCATCTGTATACTTGAACTAAAGAATGACCGATGGAGCTACAAGATCGAAAAGGCCATTACTGTTCCCTATTCCGCATCTTGGAAAAAGAAGCTTAGGCAGGCTCATTCAACATCGGCTGAAGAGCTTTTGCAAATGCACCATGACTATGGAAATTTTCTGGGGAAACTCTGCAGGAAATTTTTACAGTTGTATGACCTACGAAAAGTTGATTTTATCGCCTCACACGGCCACACTGTTTTTCATCAACCGAAACGTGGATTTACATTTCAATTGGGCAATGGGTATTCCTTACATGTCGCTGCAGGTATACCAGTAGTATGCGATTTCAGAAGCATGGATGTTGCGTTGGGCGGGCAAGGCGCTCCGCTTGTTCCTGCTGGTGAACGTTTTCTTTTTGCAGATTATGATGTTTGCCTGAACCTCGGTGGCATTGCAAACCTTTCGCAACAGCTAAAAAACAAGCGCCAAGCATATGACATTTGCTTCGTTAACATGGGCTTGAACTACCTGGCTGAAAAAGCGGGCAAATCGTTTGACCGGAATGGTGCTATGGCTGCCAAGGGTTCGCTTAACACAAATATGATGCGCAAACTTTCAACGATCTATGCCAAAATAAAACATGAAAGACCATCGTTAGGCCGGGAGTTTTTCGAGAAGCATATAATGCCTGTGCTTGATGTCGAGTCGATTGAATTGTATGATCGGATGAGCACCTTCACTGAATCTGCCGCTGCCCAAATTGCAGACTCAATTCAACACAATAAAAAAAGAATGTCGGTGCTGTGTACGGGGGGTGGCGCATTCAACACATACCTGATTTATCGATTGATGGAACATCTTGGCAACAAGGCTGATTTGATTGTGCCCGATTCAGATATTGTAAAGTTCAAGGAGGCATTGATTTTTGCTTTTCTGGGCGTGAAGTGTGTTCGCGGAGAAATCAACTGCCTTACGAGTGTTACCGGCTCTGCACGTGATAGCTGCGGTGGCGTGTTGATTGGTTTCTAAGGGTTTACCATCTTTGCCGCCATACTTTTAATTATGCTGGAACTCTTCAAGAAATTCGAAAATAAACGACCTGAAATTGTATTTGAGTGGAAAGATGTTGAAACCGAGGCGGAAGGCTGGGTGGTTATAAATTCCCTCAGGGGTGGTGCAGCAGGAGGAGGCACACGCATGCGATTGGGTTTGGATAAGCATGAGGTTGAATCGCTGGCTAAAACCATGGAGGTGAAGTTTACCGTTTCCGGTCCGCCCATTGGAGGCGCAAAGTCAGGAATAAATTTTGATCCGAATGATCCTCGTAAAGAAGGTGTGCTGCAACGTTGGTATGCCGCAGTTATGCCATTGCTTAAATATTATTACGGTACTGGAGGGGATTTGAATGTAGATGAAATTCATGAAGTAATTCCCATTACGGAAGATGTTGGCATCTGGCATCCGCAGGAAGGTGTATTTACCGGACACTATCGGCCAAGCGAAGCGCAGAAAGTAAACCGAATAGGTCAGCTCAGGCAAGGCGTGATAAAAGTGATAGAGGATGAGCGTTTCACACCATCATTGCAAAAGAAATACACAATAGCAGACATGTGCACCGGATATGGTGTAGCAGAGGCAATCAAGCATTACTATAACATTTGGGGTGGTGAGTTGCGCGGTAAACGTGCCGTTGTTCAAGGTTGGGGCAATGTGGGGGCAGCAGCGGGTTTTTACCTGACTAAAATGGGTGTTAAGATTGTGGGCGTTATTACACGGGACGGTGGCGTAATTCGCAATACAGGATTTACACCAGAAGAGATTATAAAACTTGTTGTGGATCGTGTCAACAACAAAATTTCTTCTGTTGAGCTTATTCCTTATGAGGAACTCGAGCAAAAAATTTGGGATCAACAATTTGAAATTTTCATTCCCGCGGCTGCTTCACGTCTAGTCACAAAAGATCAGGTCAACCGAATGATTGCTTCAGGTATTGAAGTCTTTTCCTGCGGGGCTAATGTTCCTTTTGCCGACCCGGAAATATTCTTTGGGCCAACCGGTGTATATGCCGATGAAAAATTTTCAGTTATACCTGACTTCATTGCCAACTGTGGAATGGCACGCGTATTTGCCCACTTTATGGAACGGGAAGTAAGCATGGATGACGAGTCAATCTTTGAAGATATTTCCACAGTCATAAAACGTGCCTTAGAGAAAACCCATCAGGTTCATTCTTCCAAAACGGGGATTGCACAAGCTTCTTTCGAGATTGCTATGCGTCAACTGATTTAAACGACTTTGCTTTAGTGAACTGAAAAGAACGGATAGGTTAACAGGTATGTGATGGCTCCTGCAAAATAGCCCATCAACGCCAAAAGGGTAATACGCTTCAGATACCAGATGAAATCGATTTTTTCCATACCCATGGCGGCTACACCTGCAGCCGATCCGATAATCAACATACTGCCACCAGTTCCTGCACAATACGCCAGGTACTCCCAAATCATGTGATCAGGAGGGTAAACATTCATGTCGTACATACCCATGCTGGCGGCCACCAGCGGAACATTATCAACAATGGATGACAAAATTCCAATCAGGGTAATGATAACGCTGATGTTGCCTAACTTCTCGGTAAGATATTCAGCAAAATTATGCAGTGTGCCCATGGCTTCAAGCGATCCAACGGCCAGCAAAATTCCAAGGAAAAAGAGTACGCTGGACATATCGATTCGACTAAGGGCATGAGCGGCTGTGTATTGTTTTTTCGAAGCTTCATCCATATCCGGATTGATGAGTTCCGAGACCACCCATAATACTCCCAAGCCAAGCATCATGCCCAGGTAAGGAGGCAAGTGGGTAATGGTTTTAAAAATGGGAACTGAAATAAGTGCACAAACACCAACAATTAGCATCAGCGTTCCGCCACCGCTCGATTGCTGATCATCTTCTTTTGTTTTGGGTGTCTCACCTAACTCGCCTTTCAGTTTAAAGTTGAGATAGATAAGCGGAATAACAGCACAGACAATAGAAGGAAGGATTAATGTTTTTACAATGTTCACCGCGGTGATTTGACCGCCAATCCAAAGCATAGTGGTGGTAACATCACCAATGGGTGACCAGGCTCCACCGGCATTAGCCGACACTACGATCATACCTGCGAAAAACAATCGCATTTCCTTGTTGGGTATGAGCTTTCGTACCAGCGATACCATAACGATGGTTGTTGTTAGGTTATCCAGTATGGCGGAAAGAATAAAAGCTACACCGCACACGATCCATAATAATTTTTTTGGACTTTTTGTGCGGATGCGGTCAGTAATGAATTTGAATCCATGATGGGCATCTACTAATTCCACAATGGTCATGGCGCCCATCAGAAAAAACAGAATCTGTGCAATCTCATCAAGGTGTTCACCCAATTGTTCAAGAACAAACTCACGATGAATATCGCCTGTTGAAAGTGCGCTAAAATTCGCTGTGGTTCTTTTGAGATCATCCAGAAAATGGGTGTAGTGCGAGCTGTCCAACAAGGTTTGCGGTGAATCGGCTACCATGAAAAGTGTCCAGCAGATTACTCCGGTAAGAAGAGCAGAAGCGGTTTTATTTATTTTAATGGGATGCTCAAGGGCAATGGCAAGGTACCCGATGACGAAGATGAGAATGATGACCAGTTCCATTAATCCAGTAGGTTTAATATCAATGCACTAATATTAATGCATGGTGGCAGCATCACCAAATTAATTTGTGATTAACGGAATAACCTTTACCGGGTAAGGTAGTTTGGATGCTCTTTTCCGCTTCTAAAGACTGGTTTAGTCAAGATTAAAAACACCTTGGTTTAACTCAATGAGTGTTTTTTCCTTGTGACGGGAATCAACCAAAATGGAAATATTGTTGTAGCTACCACCTACGGACACCATGCGGATGGGGATGTCCTTCAGGCAGTTGAATATTTTATCCAGCACACCTTTTTGCTGGCCGATATGATGGCCTACAACACAAATGATGGATTGATTTTTGTCAATTTCAACACTTCCAAACACAGTAAGTTCCTCTATAATTTTATCGAGGTTTGCGTTGTTATCAATGGTTAGTGATACGGCCACCTCGGAAGTAGAGATCATATCAATTGGTGTTTTGAATTGCTCGAAGATTTCAAAAACCTTTCTCAAAAAACCATAAGCCATCAGCATGCGCGATGATTTTATTTTAATGGCGGTAATGCCGTCCTTGGCGGCTACAGCTTTAAACACACTTGCGGTTTCTTTATCGCTGATGATGGTGCCAGGGGCCCTCTCGTCCATGGTATTTTTCAGTCGCACCGGTACACTATACTTTTGAGCAGGCACAATGGTAGAGGGGTGTAAAATCTTAGCGCCAAAATAAGCCAACTCGGAGGCCTCATCAAAAGTAAGCTCCGAAATGGGGAAGGTCTTTTTCACTACACGCGGATCGTTGTTGTGCATACCGTCAATGTCGGTCCAGATTTGTATTTCTTCTGCACCTATGGCTGCGCCAATCAGCGAGGCTGTGTAGTCGCTTCCGCCCCGTTTCAGGTTATCGATTTCGTTTCGATGGTTTCGGCAAATGTACCCTTGCGTAATGATAAGGTCAATATGTTGTAACGACCTGAGCAGCGGTTTAAGACGTTGCGAAATTTTTTCCAATTCTGGCTCTTCATTTTCATCGATTGACATAAAATACAAGGCCGGTAACAAGCGGGCATTTATTTTTCGCTCCTGTAAATGCTGATAAAACAGTTCTGTAGAAATCAGTTCGCCTTGTGCCAATAGTTCACGATTACTCTTGTCATCAAACTGTCCGGCTGCCAGTAGGCGCATGAAAATGAAAAACCTGCTTACTGTTTCCTGGCCAATGGCTTTGAAGTTATCAGATGCGTAAAGTTCACTTATAAACAACTGGTAATGGTTTTCCAGCGTAGCAATTTCCTTTTCGGCCGAAGCCAAATCGCCTTTTAGCAGAAAATCACCAATGGTTACAAGCGCGTTGGTTGTGCCCGATAGGGCCGACAACACCACAACCTTTTGCCCCGGAGTTTCGGTTACAAGGTTGGCGATTTTTTTCATGCGCTCCGGCTTGCCTACCGAAGTGCCACCGAATTTTAGTACTAGCATAGTTGTGAAAATTGAGCCGACAAAGTTAGGGAAGGCATCATAATAAAAAAGTCCTAATGAGAACCATCAGGACTTTATACTTGAACGAATGAAGTTAATTACTTCTTGTCGTTTACTTCTTCGTATTCAACATCCGATACATTGCCAGCATCGTTTGCACTGCCTGAGGCTCCTGCATCGGCACCCGGTTGTGCTGCACCTGCTTGTTGCTGTGCCTGGTAAATCTCCTGCGAAGCGGTCTGCCAGGCAGCATTAAGAGCAGCCATAGCCGCATCAATAGCAGCGATGTCCTGATTCTTGTGCGCTTCTTTCAGTTTACCTAAGGCATCGTTAAGGGCATTTTTATTTCCATCGGAAAGCTTATCGCCATATTCTTTCAATTGTTTTTCTGTTTGGAAAATCAATGAATCAGCCTGGTTAATCTTTTCAGCACGCTCTTTAACCTGCTTATCAGCTTCGGCATTAGCCTGTGCTTCGCGTTTCATGTTTTCAATTTCTGCATCGGTTAATCCGCTGGAGGCCTCTATACGAATCTTTTGTTCTTTGCCGGTTCCCTTATCTTTTGCAGAAACGTGGAGGATACCGTTGGCATCAATATCGAAGGTTACTTCAACTTGGGGCAAACCGCGCGGTGCCGGAGGAATACCATCCAGGTGAAAGCGACCGATTGTACGGTTATCTTTCGCCATAGGGCGCTCGCCTTGCAACACATGTATCTCAACAGAAGGTTGGTTATCAGCCGCGGTGGAGAACACTTCCGATTTCTTTGAAGGAATGGTTGTGTTGCTTTCAATCAGTTTGGTAAATACACCACCCAGTGTTTCGATACCCAAGGAAAGCGGAGTAACATCCAACAGCAGAACATCCTTTACTTCACCGGTTAATACACCACCTTGAATAGCTGCTCCAACTGCCACTACTTCGTCAGGGTTAACGCCTTTAGAGGGTTTCTTGCCGAAAAACTTTTCAACTTCTTCTTGAATGCGGGGTATACGCGTTGATCCCCCCACCAATATCACTTCATCGATTTCGCCTACTGAAACACTTGCATCCTCAACTGCTTTCCGGCAAGGCTCCAATGTTCTGCGCACCAGGTCATCCACCAGTTGCTCGAATTTAGCCCGGCTTAATTTCTTCACCAGGTGTTCAGGTACGCCATCAATGGAGGTGACGTAAGGCAGGTTTATCTCAGTTTCCTGCGAGCTTGATAATTCTATTTTAGCTTTTTCAGCAGCTTCCTTCAAGCGTTGAAGTGCCATCGGGTCTTTACGAAGGTCAATGTTACGCTCAGCCTTGAATTCATCGGCCAGCCAGTTGATGATTTTCATGTCGAAGTCATCACCACCCAGGTGAACATCACCGTTGGTTGATTTAACTTCAAACACACCATCACCTAATTCAAGAATGGAAATATCGAATGTACCACCACCAAGGTCGTACACAGCTATTTTCATGTCCCTGTTCTTCTTATCTAAGCCATAGGCCAATGCGGCCGCAGTGGGCTCATTAATAATGCGCTTAACATCCAGGCCTGCAATCTGACCGGCTTCTTTAGTTGCCTGTCGTTCGGCATCATTGAAGTAGGCCGGAACGGTAATAACCGCTTCGCTTACCGTTGTTCCCAGGTAATCTTCTGCTGTGCTTTTCATTTTCTGAAGCACCATGGCAGAAATTTCCTGTGGTGTATACAGGCGATCGCCAATGCGAACACGTATGGTGTCGTTGTTACCAGTTTCTACCTGGTAGCTAACGATTTTTTTCTCTTCACTAACATCGTTGAATTTTTTGCCCATAAAGCGCTTGATGGACGTCACCGTGTTTTTCGGGTTGGTGATAGCCTGGCGCTTGGCCGGATCGCCCACTTTGCGTTCACCTTTACCGCCATCCAAAAAGGCTACAATGGATGGTGTAGTTCTGCGTCCTTCGCTGTTGGGTATTACAACGGGCTCATTTCCCTCCATTACGGCCACGCAGGAGTTGGTTGTGCCCAAGTCGATTCCAATGATTTTTCCCATGATATGCTGTATTTTAAATATTCTGAATTTCTAAGTCAGATAACGCTTATCAATGGTTATGCCAGTGGGTCTTTAGGGGCAAAAGGGTGACACAATGACAGTTTATTTTCCTTTAGAGTAGGCAGCCATATAGGTCACTGCAGGACTATAGCCGCTTGCAGCAAGGGTACTCATTTGCTTTAAAGCAGATTTACTTTGATACTGAGAGAGTAAGAATTTCGAATATCGGAATTGGGTTTCCTGATCATCCGGATCTTGGGCGATTGCTTGCTCATAGTATCTGATTATGGTGTTTTTGAGTTGTATTTCTTCATTTTTTTTGAACTTCAATACAATTTCAGAGTCGGAGGCGGCAAGTTTCCATTGGTTATTTTTTTCATAACAATAAGCTCTTGTTGAAAATGCATTCTCATCGGTGGAGTCGGATTCAATAAATACAGTTAAATCTTGGATTGCGGCCGGAAATTTTTCATCTAAAGCATAGCCTGTTCCTCTTAATTTATAGCCACCTTTTGAATAGGGTTGCAACCGGATCATTTCAGTGAAATCAGCTGTTGCATACTGATATCTTTTTAGTTCAAGCTGGTAAATTCCTCTTTTTTTAAAAGCATCATGTATTTCAGCGTCCGAATTACATGCTTGATTATAGTGATCGAAGGCTAGCTTGTGAGCACCAGCGTGCTCGAAACTTAAACCAATTAAGTAATTAATGAGTCCGGTGTTGGTTTGAACTCTATAAAACGAGTTGAGGGCTTCTTGATAGTTTCTGAGCAACAACATGCAAAAGCCTCGTTGAATCTGCTCAATATCATAGTCAGTAAACCCGAAGATATCCCGATCCAGGTAATAGATGATCGACTGGAGATCAATCTTCTTGTCTAAAGTGGTTTGTTGCCCTTTAAATCTACTTTCATCTTCTTCGGTAAGGGTAAGTGTTGTCTTTAAATCATTGTATGCTCCAACAAAGTCGCGTCTTAGCACATTCAGTATTCCGCGTAAGTAGATGAATAGCGGATTCATTCTTGAGTAACGGATAAGTGCATTCAGATCGGCAAGACTCTCTTCATACAGGTCGTTGTTGGCAAGGTAGAAGCCTCGCCAAAAAAGTGCTTTTTGATTGGTACTATCCGATTCTACAGCGCGATTAAGATATTCCATGATTAGATCATTTGGTTGATCAGCAGTCATAGAAAGAATAGCTAATGCCAAGTGTGCATTTGAAAAATTGGGATTAATAACCAAGGCCTTGTGGTACATTTCTCTAGCTTTCTTCTGGTCATACCAAAAATTGTTGTTGCCCAGGAAATAATAGGCGTGTTCCGATTCAGGATTAACCTTGATAGCTTTTGTGAAATGCTTTTCGGCAGAAAAATGCCCTTCCTCCACGAATGTGATAATGCCAATAGCCAGATGCGCCTGATAAAGCTCACCATTTAGTTTGACTGCTCGCTGAAAATCAGCCTTTGCTTCCTTAAACCGTTGCTCGTTTTTATAGCACACTCCCCTGTAATAATATGCGGCCCAGTGTGGTGTTAGGTCAATAGCTTCCGTAAAGTTTTGAATGGCGAGCTGTACACTACCCTCTTTTAGTTCTGTGATTCCTGAATTCAAATAAGCTTGCGTTTTTCCGGGGAGATTCCATTTGAAAGGAATATCCAAATATTCTTTGATGTCGACCGGGGGTCCTAATTGCGGACTAAAAAATTTGGAGAATCTTCCTTGTGCAAAAGCTTGTAAACCGGAGGTATAGTAGAAAAAAATGGCAATAAGCCACGTAAGTCGTACGATTGTCAACTGATCCGGTAAGCTTAATCCTTGCTTTTTCATTTACTTTGCGCCCTGTTTATAACAGAAAGTTAAAATAATGCATTTACAACAAGAGATCAATAAGCGCAGAACCTTCGGCATCATCAGCCACCCCGATGCAGGAAAAACCACACTTACTGAAAAGCTGCTATTGTTTGGCGGAGCTATTCAAAAGGCTGGTGCGGTTAAGTCTTCAAAAATTAAAGACCACGCCCGAAGTGACTGGATGGAAATTGAAAAGCAGCGGGGCATTTCTGTGGCCACCTCCGTGATGGGCTTTAATTATAAAGATGTAAAAATCAACTTGCTCGATACACCCGGTCACCAGGATTTTGCCGAAGATACCTATCGTACCCTTACTGCTGTGGATAGTGTAATTATGGTAATCGACTGTGTGAAGGGTGTAGAAATCCAAACCGAAAAACTGATGGAAGTTTGCCGGATGCGCAACACTCCCGTAATCTGTTTCATCAACAAACTTGACCGTGAAGGGCGCGATCCATTTGAATTGCTCGATGAAATTGAAGATAAACTTGGCATCAAAGTTCGCCCGCTTAGCTGGCCGATAAGCATGGGCAAGACTTTTAAAGGTGTGTATAGCTTATATGAGAAGAGTTTGCATCTGTTTACAGCAAGTAAGATTACGGTTGAAGAAGGAATTGAAATAAAGGATATAAACAGTACCGAAGTTGATACGCTGGTTGGAGAGAATAATGCCAAACAGCTTCGGCATGATGTAGAACTGATCGAGGGTGTATACCCCGATTTCAAAGCAGAAGATTATTTAACTGGAGAAGTCGCCCCGGTATTCTTTGGCAGCGCGGTGAATAACTTTGGGGTAAAGGAACTGCTTGATACGTTTATTCGCATTGCACCACCACCCATTCATCGTGAAACCACCGTGCGTGTGGTTGAACCGGATGAGCCTAAATTCAGCGGGTTTATTTTTAAGATCCATGCCAATATGGATCCAAAGCACCGGAACCGCATTGCCTTTTTAAGGGTGTGCTCTGGCAAATTTGCGCGTGGCAGCAATTACTTTCATGTGCGCCAGGAAAAAAGCATTCGGTTTTCAAACGCAACGGCATTTATGGCGCAGGATCGCGAAACGGTTGATGAGGCTTGGCCAGGCGATATTGTGGGCATATACGATACCGGTAACCTGAAAATTGGCGATACTCTAACTGAAGGTGAAAAAATGATTTACACGGGCATCCCGAGTTTTTCACCTGAGATTTTTAAGGAAGTGCAAAACCTGGATGCCATGAAAACCAAACAATTGGATAAGGGTTTGGTGCAGTTAATGGAAGAAGGTGTGGCGCAGCTCTTTACTTATGAATTAGGTAATAAGAAGGTGGTAGGGGTAGTGGGCACCCTTCAATTTGAGGTGATTCAGTTCCGCCTGAAAAATGAATACAGTGCCACGGTTCAGTTTGTGCAACAGAATATTTATAAAGCCTGCTGGATCAGCAGCAAGGATTCAAAAAAGCTGGATGAGTTTATAGCTTCCAAACAACGCCACATTGCCCGTGATAAAGATGGCAAGCTTGTGTTTATGGCCGAGTCGAAGGGGTGGTTGCAAATGGTACAGGAGAATTTCCCCGAAATCCATTTTCATTTTACATCTGAATTTAAAAGTTAGTTTCGGGTAGCATAATCATAAATCATCCGCGAGACTGTAGCCATCGATTCTATGCCTGCGTTTGGTGCTGTCATTTCTTTTGAAAGCAGCACCAATACATATTTCCTGCCGTCCGGTAGAAAAACAATACCTGAATCATGGCGAACACCTGTGATGGATCCGGTTTTATGCGCCACCTTAACATCTTCCGGTAGCTTTGCCGGTATGATCTCATTGAATTTTTGATCGAGTAAAATGCGGTTCATGTCATCGCACGCTTCGGCACTCACCACGTTACCGGTTGCTAACTTTTCAAAGATTATCATCAGATCGAAAGCTGTAGTTGTATTGTTCAAGCCTTGTTGGAAGGCTTTGCTGTCCTCTACTCCGCGAAGGACCTGAATGTCGTTGGCGCCAAGGCTGCGCATGGTTTGGGTAACCCTTTTTGCATCCACCAGCTCAATAACCAGGTTGGTAGCGAGGTTTGAACTTACAATAATCATATCATAAACCAGATCGGCCAAGGTGCGTTTAGTGCCTACAACGGTATAGAGTCCCTGCTCGCTGTCATCGCCCAAATCGAGTTTGTAGATGCTGCCATCCACAATGCTGTGAAATTCATTTTTAACTTCAATTGAGTCTGTAAGCGATAATAAACCTTCGGCTACCTGGTTGTATACTTCAATCATTACTGGGGTTTTCATCGTGCTGGCCGCATGAAAATTTTCACGGGCATTGATTAGCAATGTATCTCCGGTTTGTAAATCCTTGAACGCCACTGCGAAGGTTCCTTCATTTTTGGAAAACTCCTTTTTGATCTCGTGCTTAAGACTTTCGAGCGGGGAAGATTTACTGCAGCCAAAAAGGACCGAAATGAGCAGAAGGATACTGTAGCGCATGATGTGATGTTTTATGAATATCGAAAATAGCCATTCTGTTCAATCATTCCTTTCCTCATTTAAATATCTTTGATGAAATGTCATTGCTGGAAATAGTATACGAAGACAATCACCTGTTGATTATCAATAAAATTGCAGGTGTGTTGGTGCAAGGTGATGCCACCGGTGACAAACCGTTGGTTGAATTGGCTAAAGACTATGTAAAAAAGAAATACAATAAGCCTGGTGCAGTTTTTTTGGGTGTTGTTCACCGGCTCGACAGGCCCGTAAGTGGGATAGTGGTTTTTGCACGAACCTCAAAATCGCTTGAGCGGATGAATGCGTTGTTTCGTGATCGCCAAACAGAAAAGGTTTACTGGGCCATAGTAGCTTCAAAACCACCCAAGCAGGAAGATGTATTGATTCACTGGCTGAGAAAGGATGAACAAAAAAATAAAACCACTGCCTTTAGCCGCGAAACCAATGATGCACTTCGGTCTGAGCTATCGTACCGGGTGATCGGACAACGAGGGAATTATTATCTTCTTGAAGTTACACCCATAACCGGTCGTCCGCATCAAATTCGTGTGCAGCTAGCCAGTATGGGCACACCTATTGTTGGCGATATGAAATATGGTTTTCCTGAGCCCAGTGCTGACGGAAGCATTAATCTTCATGCGCGTTCGCTCACCTTCATTCATCCGGTAAAAAAAGAGTCTTTAAAAGTCACGGCTACTCTTCCGGTTACGGGCTTATGGCCTAACTTTGTCGCCTTTGAAGAGTAGCGCTATGGCACAATGGATTGAGAGGCTTAAGGATCGGTGGAAATTAAAAAACACCTGGCAGGTAATCATTGTGCTCCTTGTTTTTGCGTGCACAGGAACTACCATATTGCTGATTAAGCGCCCTTTGTTTGCCTGGTGGTTTCCGGATGGGGAGAAGCCATTGTGGGCCACAGTTCTCTATTTTATCTTGATTTTGCCTGTTTATAATATTTTCCTGTTGTTTTATGGATTCATTTTCGGACAATTCAGATTTTTTTGGGATTTTGAGAAGCGTTTTTTTACACGCATCGTAAACCGGAGAAAATGACCGACAAACTAAATTCAAAACAACTATGAGAAATCTACTTTTACTTTTTGGTGCCGTTCTGCTGTTAGCGTCCTGCTCAACCCCCAAGTATGCTTACTATTTCGATCACTATGATTACAATAGTGGTAAGAAACAATCACTGACACAAACTCAACAGGCAAGTCAGGTTGACGAAGTTTCGTTCGCTTTGCCTGAACAGGAACTGATTGCAAGCATTTCTCAAGAGCCAGCTTATCTGGCCGAGACGAATGAAATCAGCAAGGAAAATGCAGCTATGGATGAGGCAAAAGCCGTGGTAGCTTCACTTTCCAAAAGCGAAAAGAAGGAATTAAGAAAAGAGGCCTTGCAGACTGTAAAGGCGTATGCAAAGGCTATAAAGGCTGGCGAAAATGATAAGGCTGCTGAAATGGCTAAGGCTATGGATAAGGATTTGAAATTAGCTGCGATTTTTGGAGCGGTTGGTATAGTTACCGCTATTATTGGCGGTGATGTATTTTGGGTGATCAGTGCAGTGGCTTGGATTATCGCAGTAATTTTCTTTATTAAATGGCTTGTGCGCCAGTGATGGTAGAAATTGGGACACTTCAACCAAATAAAAAAGGTTGTTCAATTTGAACAACCTTTTTTGTTAATGCTGATCCTTAGATTTATTCGACAACCCCGTCTGCCAGTAAAATAACTTTATTGCTAAGCACCTCTACAACACCTCCGGTTATCTGGAGGTGTTGTCGTGTTCCTTTATCTTGATATTCAACCATGCCTTCCTTCAACAAGCTTATAAGCGGGGCATGGTTGTCCATAATCTGAAAGGAACCATCGGCACCGGGGAAGGTTGCAATGCTCACGTCCCCTTCAAATATTTTCTTCTCGGGTGTTAATATTTCTAGATGCATAGGATTGGTTCGTTAATTGGTTGATTCGTTAATGTGTTGATGGATAAACGAATTAAATCATCAACACATTAACGAATTAATTATCCCTTGGCTTCTGCCAGCATTTTTTCGCCTTTTGCTGCGGCATCTTCAATGCTACCCACCAGGTTAAAGGCCATCTCAGGTAGATGATCGTATTCACCATCCATAATGGCATTGAAACCTTTGATGGTATCCTTAATATCGACAAGGGCTCCTTTTAATCCGGTAAATGCTTCGGCCACATGGAATGGCTGTGACAAGAAACGTTGTACACGTCTTGCGCGGTGCACCACCTGCTTGTCTTCATCGGATAGTTCATCCATACCCAAAATGGCGATGATATCCTGAAGTTCTTTGTAGCGCTGGAGAATGCTCTTTACGCGTTGTGCACAATTGTAGTGTTCTTCGCCTACAATATCAGCTCGAAGAATTCTTGAAGTTGAATCCAATGGATCTACCGCAGGATAAATACCCAACTCGGAAATCTTACGGCTCAAAACCGTTGTTGCATCGAGGTGGGCAAAAGTTGTAGCTGGGGCAGGGTCGGTCAAGTCATCGGCAGGCACATATACAGCCTGTACTGAAGTAATAGATCCGTTTTTCGTTGACGTGATGCGCTCTTGCATGGCACCCATTTCGGTAGCCAACGTAGGCTGGTAGCCCACGGCTGACGGCATACGGCCTAACAGGGCCGATACTTCAGAGCCTGCTTGTGTAAAGCGGAAAATGTTATCGATAAAGAAAAGGATATCGCGTCCTTTACCGGTTCCGTCACCATCACGGAAATATTCTGCAACGGTTAATCCTGAAAGGGCAACACGGGCACGCGCTCCGGGAGGCTCGTTCATCTGACCAAACACGAATGTGGCTTTTGACTCTTTCAGATCATCCTCACTTACTTTCGAAAGATCCCAGCCTCCAGAGTGAAGTGACTTTAAAAAGTCCTCACCGTAGTTTACGATACCGGCTTCAATCATTTCACGCAACAAGTCGTTTCCTTCACGCGTACGTTCACCCACACCGGCAAATACCGAAAGGCCTGAATAGGCTTTAGCAATGTTGTTGATCAATTCCTGAATCAATACGGTTTTGCCTACACCGGCACCACCAAACAATCCGATTTTACCCCCTTTTGCGTAGGGCTCAATCAGGTCAATAACTTTAATACCTGTAAACAGAACTTCTGTTGAAGTGGACAAGTCTTCGTATGCTGGGGCCGGGCGGTGAATGGGAAGTGATTTATCGCCTTTAGGCTGCTTTATTCCATCGATGGCCTCACCAACTACATTGAACAAGCGACCTTTAATATCATCACCGATGGGCATTTCAATAGGCGTACCGGTGTCAATTACTTTCATACCACGAACCAAACCCTCGGTACCATCCATGGCGATGGTCCTCACCCGGTCTTCACCGAGGTGTTGCTGACACTCCAATACGATTTTGGTGCCATCAGTCTTTATTACTTCCAATGAGTCGAGAATGTTCGGGAGCTTTGAACCCGGTTCATCAAAGGCAACGTCAACAACGGGGCCGATTACCTGGGTTACTTTACCAATATTTGCCATGTTTTAGGATTAGTTAATGAGCTTTTTGACCTGTAAAAATTCGCACGCAAAAGTAGATTATTAGGCAGGAAGTACAAAGCCTGTTTCATGAATTATTCCGGCAGGAAAAGATTGGCCGATGATGCCCTAAAAGCCCGTTTTTATTCGGCAAATGCTGTTTTTTGCAGTCAATTATCTAACTCGGTTTGCACGGTAACAGCATTCAATGAAATGCGGAAAGTAGTGCCTTGATTTTCCTCCGAAGTCCGCACAAATATTTTTCCGCTGTGGTAGGCCTCAATGATCCGTTTAGCCAACGCCAGGCCTAGTCCCCATCCACGCTTTTTGGTAGTAAAACCCGGCCTGAATACCATGGATACTTTTGATCGGGGAATGCCTTTTCCGGTATCCGATACATCGATGAAAACTTTTGAGTCACTGCCCCTTAAAATTTTAACGGCTATTGCTCCGGAGGTTCCAATAGCATCCACAGCATTCTTACAGAGGTTTTCCAACACCCACTCGAACAAGGGTGCATGAACCATTACCTGTATATTCTCCGATAGCGTAAACACCTCAATACTGATCTTTGATGATATGCGTGGCCGCAGATAGTTCACAACGTTGTTCACTAACATCACAATATTTTCGGCCTTTAATGTAGGCACTGAACCAATACTGGAGAACCGTTCAGTAACTACCGTAAGTTTTTTAATGTCTTTTTCCAGCTCGGCAATTATCCCTTTTTGTTTTAGCGTTGGGTCATCGCGCAATACTTCAATCCATGCCATTAGGGAAGAAATTGGAGTGCCCAATTGATGCGCAGTTTCTTTGGCCAAGCCTACCCAAACCCTGTTTTGTTCAGCGGCCTTGGAGTAATTAAATGCCAGGTAAGCAATGAAAGCAAAAATGGCAATCACGGAGAGTTGTAAGTACGGATACAGAATTAATTGCGTGAGCAGGAATGAATTTTTATAGTACACATATCCCAGTATTTCAACTTCTCCTGCTTCGTTACGGTAGGTCATTTGTATGGGATCGTATAAGGCTTTCATTTCTTCAACCTGCTTGCGAAGAAATTCTTCCTTTCGCTTTACCGACCACGATTCATTGATGGTTATGTTTCTGTACTGATAGCTGTTCTCTCCGGTGATGTAAATGGTGGGGATCGAGTTGTTTTTAAAAATGATTTCGTCTGTTACAAACAACAGGTTCTCCGCTTCATTGCTAAGGGTGTATTCAATGGCTCTGGCAAACAATTCAACTTGCTGGCGCTCGCGGCTTTTTAGCTGATCAACCAAAACATTGGTGTAATAGATTGAACCTACGCTGATAAGCACAGAGGCGATCAACACAACCCACTTTACATTGGTGTTGCTTTCGTAGAATTCTGATGACGGAGTGGATCGCCTGGCCATGAGTGATGAAAATTAAACAAAAATAGCGGATGCATGACATACGCTATTCCTGTATAGGGTTTTGGGTTAACCCACTAGCCTTTCATCATGAACCATTTGGCCAAAACTTTATAGTTCACTTTTGTTCCGTGCATTAAAATACCTACCCGGTAGATCCTTCCGGCAATCCAGGTCGTAAAAATGAAGCCACCGATTAGCAATACCTGTGAAAGAATAAGTTGCCACAGCGGAGGGTCATACCCAAGTCGGCCCACCATGGCTACCGGTGAGGTAAAGGGTATAATGGAAAACCAAAAGCTTGCTGTACTATGCGGATCATTAAGGATAAACATGAATAAGCCGAAGTAAGCTATAATCAGTGGCAATGTAATCGGAAAAGTGAATTGTTGAGCCTCTTGTTGTGAGTCTACCGCTGAGCCAACGGCTGCGAACAAGGCACCATACAACAAGTATCCGCCAAGGAAGTAAAAAGCAAAATTGAAGATGATGTATGCGAAGGGAATTTCATTGACAGATTTAATAATGTTCAATACTTTCTGATTGCTTTGCATGGCTTCGGCAACCTCCGGGTCATCAACTTGTTGCATAACCTGTTCCATGGCTTGTTGTTGCGGATTATTTAATCCGAATAAGCTTAGTGCTGCTGTAGAAAGCACACTGATCAATAAAACCCAAATGGTAAACTGCAACAATCCTACAGAAGCTATCCCAAGAATTTTACCCATCATGAGTTGAAAGGGCTTAACCGAAGACACAATAACCTCAACAATCTTGCTGGTCTTCTCTTCAATAACTCCAAGCATAATCTGCATGCCATAAATCAATACAAACATGTATATCAAAACGCCAAGGGCAAATCCGAGAATGTATAGCATGCCGGTGTTACTGTCTTTCTCAACACCACCTTCACTAAGGTTGATGGATTTTAGGTCAACGGAGGTTTTAAGGCTTTTAATAGTTTCCTTGTCGATATTAAACTGTTCGAGTTTTAAATCGTGTATTCGCCTTTCAATCATGCTTTCCAGATCTCCCATTTTTCGTACACCGGGATTTTCCCTGGTATACAAAATCATACCTTCGGGTTGGGCGAGTTCGAATGAGGGAATGTACAGTAAAGCGAAATGAGAAGATTGACTAAATGCGGTTTTGGCTTGGTCCAGGTTTCCGGTAAGGGATATAAACTCGAATTTCTGAGTGTTCTCCAACTTTATTTTTCCACTTTCATCCAGCACCTCAACAACGGAAGTGCCCGCGCTTTTTTCCTGTTTTGCCAATATAAAGCCCATTACTCCAATAACAGCCGGGAAAATCAGGGGCACAAGGATTGTTGCTATGAGAAACGACTTTTTCTGAACACGATTCAGAAATTCACGCTGCATAATTAGCCATATCTTATTCATAGGAATTCGGGTAGTTGAAAGGTTATACGGTTGCGTCTTCTTTTACAAGGCTGATGAATATTTCACTCATCGTAGGGATTTTCTCAGTAAAGCTGTGCACTTCTGTGATCTCCACTAAATCCCGTATGAGTTGATTCGGGCTTACAACTCCACGAATACGAATAGCGGAGTGATGATAGTTATCTTCAATTTTATGTTGTTCGAGCAGATCATACTTATCGGCAGGCAGTGTAAAGTTGTTGCCCACATGCTCCACTAAGAAGGTGTTGGTTTTGTAGGCATCTTTAATTTCCTTCTTTCGGCCTTCCAGTATTTTTTTTGATTTATTGATCAACGCAATATGATCGCACAATGACTCTACTGTTTCCATGCGGTGTGTAGAGAAGATGATGGTTGATCCTTTCTCACGCAATTCCAGTATTTCGTTCGTGATCAGCTGTGCATTGATGGGATCAAAACCCGAAAAAGGTTCATCAAGAATGATCAGCTTTGGCTCATGCAACACCGTGCTCACAAACTGAACCTTTTGCGCCATTCCCTTACTCAGGTCTTCAACTTTTTTGTTCCACCAGTCTTTGATCTCAAACTTGGTAAGCCAAACTTTTAGTTTATCCAGGGCTTCTGCTTTGCTCATCCCTTTAAGCTGTGCGAGGTACAACAGTTGTTCTCCAACTTTCAGCTTTTTGTAAAGCCCTCGTTCCTCCGGAAGGTATCCTATAGTGCCGATATGCCGGGCACTTAATCTTTCGTTGAAAATGGTGATTTCGCCACTATCGGCATCGATGATCTGGTTGATAATCCTGATCAGGGTTGTTTTACCGGCTCCGTTAGGACCAAGCAACCCATAAATACTTTTTTCAGGAATGGTAATGGACACATCATCCAGCGCGCGGTGTTGTGTGTATTGCTTGGTTACATTTTTTGCAGCGAGTGCTTCCACGAGTTTCTATTTTTTTTGACACAAAATTAGTGTCGCAAAATAGAAAGGAATTACAAATAATGGCTTACTGTTTGGTGTGTTTGAAAACTATGTTGCCCATGGACACATCAAGGTCGAAGGTGAGGGCATTGTTGCGATCAGCTATGAAGGCTTCATTAGCATATACACCATCACCAAGCTTTTTAAAGCTTTTGGGCATTTTAACACTACACAGCCATGACTCTTTGATTTTTACAGAAACAGGAACGTGGTCTGCAAAAGGTAGCACGATTACCAGGTTACCGGCACCCACGCTTCCTTTAATCAGATTTCCAGACACCTCACCATGGCTAAAGTCGAGCATTATATTTCCCAGGCCAACATCAGCCAGGATGTATTTGCTCTTGGCAAGGTTAATATTCTTAGCATTAACAGTTCCGAGGTCAACCTTGAAGGCGAGGGTATCCATGGATATGAGGTTATCTATGCCATTATAATACCCAATTGTTACGTCAGCACTTGCAGTATTGATTTTCAAATTTTTGATAGCAAGACCTGACAAGTCCATGTTGGCGCTGCCAAGTCCATATGAAAATTCAAGATCATAGGGCTTATTATCCGTCAGGTACATTTTCCATATTTTATCTGACGCAGGTTTTTCTGAGCTAAAAACTTTATAGGATATCGACTGGCTTATTCCCTTGCTGGCGATGTCTTCAAGCGAAATCGAAATGTCGCAAACCTTGCCGTTGATTTCTTTTTTGAACTGATGGGTATATGAGCCGGACTCCAGATTACTGAAAACACTTAAAAATTCAGGATTATGGCTCGGTTTGATATAACAGTTACCGCTACTTGTTTTTAGTCGGAGCTTAACAGTTTCACAAGCAGAATTGTCCTCCACCGCAAATTGCTTCTTGATTTGGCCGGTTGCCAGACCCGAAAGAAGCATAAACCCTCCCAAAAAACCTATAATTCTCTGCATGCAGGATAAAACGAGCTACAGTCCGCAGGGTTGCAGCTTGTAAGATTATTTATAAAATGGTTAAAAAAGCTTTGTTTAACCCTTTTGTATACGGTGCTTTTCAGGGACAGGTTCTGAAAATCAATGGAAAAATTCCTTCATTTTCTCAAAAAAACCCTTGTCGGAGGCATCCGGGTGGGGCGTAAAATTGGGTGAATTCTTCAGGTTTTCCAGAATAGACCTTTCTTCAGCACTAAGCCTCTTTGGAGTCCATACATTTATGTAAATCAGTTGATCACCAGTTTCGTAGCCATTAATGTCTTTAACGCCCTTTCCACGTAAGCGCAGAATTTTACCACTTTGTGTGCCGGGCTCAATCTTAACTTTAACTTTTCCAGAAATGGAGGGAACTTCTACTGAAGTGCCTAAAGCCGCATCGATAAAACTAATGTGAAGGTCATAGATCAGGTTGTTACCATCTCTTTTCAAAACCTTATCTTCTTGCTCTTCAATCAAAATCAATAAGTCACCTGCAATGCCACCCCCAGGGGCTTCATTTCCCTTGCCCGACATGGAGAGTTGCATGCCATCACTCACTCCTGCTGGGATTTTTATGTTTATGATTTCTTCCTTAGAGGTTAGCCCTGAACTGTCAACACCTGATGGACGTTTGTCAATCAATTGACCTGAACCATTACACTGCGAACAGGTTGTGGCAGAAACCATTTGGCCGAGCATCGTATTCACCACTTTACGCATCTGGCCGGTTCCCTGGCAACTTGTGCAGGTTTTAAAGGTAACTCCTTCAGCCTGGATCAGGCGGTTTACCTTTATTTTCTTTTCGGCTCCGTTTGCAATCTCTTCAAGCGTTAACTTCAATTTAATCCGAAGGTTCGATCCTTTGCGCTGACGCCTGCGACCACCCCCGCCAAAGAAGCTTTCGAATGGTCCGCCACCACCTCCGAAAATATCGCCAAACTGGCTGAAGATGTCATCCATATCCATGGTGTGGCCACCAAAGCCACCATTTCCACGCGAATGCCCATAGCGGTCATATTGTGCACGTTTGTTTGAATCGCTCAATACTTCGTATGCTTCTGCAGCCTCTTTAAATTTTTCTTCCGCTTCCTTATTGTCCGGATTTTTATCCGGGTGGAATTGAATGGCTACCTTACGGTAAGCCTTTTTTATCTCATCAGCAGTTGCGCCTTTGCTAACGCCTAATATTTCGTAGTAATCTCTTTTTGCCATAACAACATCGTTACTCGCCCACTACTACTTTTGCGTAGCGGATTACTTTTTCTTTTAATAAGTAACCAGGTTCAATAATGTCAACAATTTTTCCTTTCAGCTTTTCTTCCGTAACAGGAACTTGTGTTATTGCTTCATGAACATCGGTGTTAAAGTCGGCACCGGGTTTTAGCTCCATGGTTTTGACACCGTTTTGCTCCAGCACTTTTTTGAATTTGTTGTAAATAAGCTGAAAGCCTTCCAACTCTTTACTTTCGGCTCCCATCAAGGCTTTCTCAGCGCGTTCGAAGTCATCAATAACTGGAAGTAAGGAAACGATTAAACCTTCACTGGCGGTTTGAATCAACTCTAGTTTTTCCTTGGCTGTTCTCCGTCTGAAATTTTCAAACTCAGAAT
This sequence comes from Cyclobacteriaceae bacterium, assembly GCA_019638255.1. Taxonomy (GTDB): domain Bacteria; phylum Bacteroidota; class Bacteroidia; order Cytophagales; family Cyclobacteriaceae; genus UBA2336. The sequence continues at coordinate 943,682 of JAHBUD010000001.1, forward strand.
AGAGCCGTAAATACTTATCTTTTGATTCTGCCAATTCGTCCTGTAATTTTTTTAATTCGGCCTGAAATTTAGGCTCATCTGATCCATTCAGGGTTTCAAAAGATTCCGGGGAATCTTCCGGCACAATTTCCTCCGTTCCTTGCGGCAAGCCTTCCTGATGCAAATCCTGTTCAGTTTGCGGGTTGTTTTCCATGGTAAACAGCGCTTATTATTAAAATCTCCTGCAATTTGTCAATAATTCTGCCAATTGCCTTATTGGTGCCAGAGTGACATAAAGTGGTCTTAGTCATTGGTTATTTTGGTGAGTGATCAATGACCGGTGACTTTTCAGTGCAGGTTTCTCCAGATCAGGTCTTTCAGCTCTACAATTCCCTTGTTGGTCATCGAAGAAATGAAAATACTTGGCAATCCGGTGGGGAGTTCCTTTTTGATAGCCTCTACCAATTCCTCATCCAGCATATCGGATTTGGAGATGGCCAGCAATCTTTTTTTGTCCAGTAACTCAGGATTGTATTTTTTCAATTCATTGAGCAAAATTTCATATTCGGTCCGGATGTCTTTCGCATCGGCCGGTACCATAAACAGTAGCACCGAATTTCGTTCGATGTGCCGCAAGAAGCGAATGCCTAACCCCTTACCTTCTGCTGCGCCTTCTATGATGCCGGGAATATCAGCCATCACGAACGATTTTTCATCGCGGTAGGGCACCACGCCAAGATTTGGTGTTAATGTTGTGAACGGGTAGTCGGCAATTTTTGGTTTAGCCGCTGAAACAACAGAGAGCAGTGTTGATTTACCCGCATTCGGAAAACCAACCAAGCCCACATCGGCAAGGAGTTTAAGTTCAAGAACAATCCACTCTTCTTGGCCGGGTTCACCGGGCTGTGCAAAGTTTGGTGCTTGTCGGGTTGATGTCGCGAAGTATAAATTCCCGCTTCCGCCACGGCCGCCTGGAGTAAGAATATATTCCTGACCATCTTCCGTGATTTCTATGCGCACCTCACCGGTTTCTGCATCGCGGGCAACCGTGCCGAGGGGCACGTCAATAATTTCATCTTTACCTTCTGCCCCGGTACAATTTTGTGACTCTCCGGGTTTGCCTGATTCGGCAATGATATGCTTTCGGTACTTCAGGTGAAGCAATGTCCAGAGTTGTTTGTTGCCGCGCAGGATGATGTGTCCACCACGACCACCATCGCCACCATCGGGCCCGCCCTTGGGCACAAATTTTTCGCGGTGAAAATGAAGGCATCCTGCCCCGCCTGAGCCTGAGCGTGAACAGAATTTTACGTGATCAATAAAATTGGGAGAAGACACGGATCAATTCATCAATAGATGTTTGTCAATTTGGCGGCACAGGTTTGTGAAAATCTGTTCAATGTCGCCAACACCTACTACGGCTGAATATTTTCCAAGTTTCTGGTAGTATTCTGCAACCGGAACAGTCTCTGCTTTGTAAACAGCAATTCTGTTTTCAATTACTTCGGGCTTGGCGTCATCAGGCCGGTTTTCTTTGTGTGCACGTTCCGCCAGGCGTTTCTTTAGCTCATCTTCGTCAACCATCAGCTCTACCAACGCTGTAATGCCGGTATTCATTTTTGCTAGCAGTGCATCAAGTGCTTCGGCTTGTTTTACTGTTCTTGGGAAGCCATCAAAGATGATTCCATTTATTGAACCGCTGCTCCTGATCTTATCTTCTACCATATCAATCACCACCTGATCGGGTACAAGATTACCTTTGCTCATGTACTCCTGTGCGAGCTTGCCAAGTGCAGTGCCTTCCTTAAGATGTTTTCGAAAAAGATCGCCTGTGGAAATATGAATGAGCTGATATTTGTCGATAAGTTTTGCGCTTTGTGTGCCTTTACCGGCACCCGGTGGGCCAAACAATACAAGGTTAATCATGATGTTTTTTGGTTAGCGGTTCGCAAGATAATGATCTTATTTTTAAATAATCCTTTAGATTAAACCTGAGATAAATTTGTCTAGCCCGGGCATCAGTTTTTTTTGTAAATGTCTTTAAGGTTTCTTCCAAGCCCTTCGTAATCCAATCCATAACCTAAAATGAATTCATCATGGATATCAAAGCCAATGTATTTTGGTTGCACGGCATGTTCACGCGCAGGTGCTTTGCGCACCAACGTAACCACTTCGGTCGATCGCGTACCCAGGCTCCGTAACTCTTCCACTACTTTGCTCAGCGTTAAACCGGTGTCCATAATATCTTCAACAATAATGATATCCTGATTAAAGATACTCTCACTTAGTCCGATAAGTGTTTTAAGCTGCCCCGTACTGGCAGTACCTTGGTATGATGCATGCTTTACAAATGACACGCGGCATTCCAATGTGACACTCCGCAACAGATCACCTGCAAAAATAAACGAGCCGTTAAGGATTGGGAGAAACAAGGGAGTCTTGCCGTGATAGTCCTCATTAATCTGCCGGGCAATATCTTCCACCGTGCTTTTAATTTTTTCTTCGCTGATAAATTTTTTAAACGTGAGGTCTTTGATTTTCATAAAGGTTCAAAAGGGCAGCAAAGATAATTGTTTTCAGTACGAATCATCCAGTGCAAATGTATTCTTGCGCAGCATCCATTGTCCTTTGGTAAAATCAGGAAAAGGCAGTGTTTCGCCCCCTAATCGAATGGATGTTTCCGATAATGGTGTAATGGCACTCCACGTTACGGCATCATAAACATCCATGGGCGGAGGTGTTTTGCGTTTGATGGATTCAATGAAAGCGTTCAACACAAACCAGTCCATGCCGCCATGGCCCGCACCGGCTGCATCGTTGGCATATTTTTTCCAGAGCGGATGATCGTATTTGTCCAGCCAGGGCTGAGCATCTTCCCAGCGATGGGGCTGTTTGCTTTGGTCTTCAATGTAAATGGATTTGTTCAAATCCATCCATATGCCGTTAGTGCCCTGTACCCGAAAGCCAAGGGAATACGGCCGGGGAAGGTTTGTATCGTGCTGCAACAAAATGGTTTCATCGTTGGCGCATTTGATCATGGTGGTGACAACATCACCTAATTTGAAATTTATTTTTGCATTAAGATGATTTTCGCCAGCTGTTTTTACAATGTAATCGTGCAGCCCGCGTGCTTTTGATGAGTACGAAACCAACTCTGTAAAACGATTGCCACGATTAATGTTGAGCATCATGGCGATAGGGCCAATGCCGTGCGTAGGATACAAGTCGCCATCGCGATGGATGGAATGTTCCGTGCGCCACTGTGCTTCCGAGAATCCTTTTTCGCCAAATTCTACACCACCGCCATACGGTTTTATACCATCGTTGAATTTTACTTCACGCAAATCATGTTGATAGCCTCCCTGTAAATGAATCAGTTCACCAAAAACATTTTGACGCACCATGTTCAACACGGCCATTACATCGCGCCTGTAGCAAACGTTTTCCAGCATCATCAACGGCATGCCGGTGCGCTCAGAAGTTTGCACCAGTTCCCAGCACTCTTCAAGGGTACCTCCGGTAATCACTTCGCAGCCAACAATCTTTTTAGCATTCATCGCATCGAGGCATTGAATGGTGTGCCATTCCCACGGAGTGGAGATGATGACAGCATCGATATTTTTATTGTCTAATAATTTTCGATAGCCATAAGGCCCTTCAAGGATTACTTGGGGTTTTAATTTACCTGCCTTTTGAACCATGTTCAAACTCATATCCATCATGCGTTGCTGGATGTCGCAAAGCGCGACTACTTCAACATCGTTTCTCCGTAACGCGAGATCAAGATGGTTTTGTCCACGTAACCCTACGCCAATAAATCCCAGCCGCACCTTTTGTGTTTTATCCTGTGCAAACAGGGAAGAGGAGGGGAGGATTGAGAAAGCTGCACCGGCCAGTGCTGTAGTTTGAATGAATTTTCTGCGATTGGTTTTCATGGCTACAAGTCTTTCATCAGTTTTTCATATAAAGCAATCATGCTTTTGATATCGTGTTTGTGTACACGCTCGTGTGGTGTATGCGGATTTTGCTGCGGGGCTCCAACAAAACACCAATCGAATGGATAGTTTGAGGTTTGCAGTTCGCGTCCATCGCTGGAGCCCATGCCTTCTACCTCCAATTGAAAATCGAGTTTATGTTTTTGTGCAATGTTGATGATGCGCTCCACATATTTTTTTCTTGGAATGTTCCTGTCGCGCATGGAAATGGCCACACCTTTACCGGGTTCTACGCCATCCGAAACCCACGTGATGTCGGCAATTAACGCCTGGCGCACGCCCCATTGTTCATTCATGTATTTTGCCAAATAGGGTACTGAGCCACCCCCATGTTCTTCCCAACAGCTAAATGCAATCACCCCGTCTTTCAGGGTTTCGGCAATTTTTAATGCTGCATAAATTCCAAGGCGGTTATCGAGATAAGCGGATTGAATGTATTGTCTGGTTTCCTGGAAGTGGATTTTGTAGGTTAGCGAGGTACCCCGATCAATCGAACGGCCGAAGCGGTAGAAGGCATGATCTTCTTTATCGTATTCGAGCTCACATTCAATGGGTCCTTTGCTGTCGCGGCCAACGAGTTTGGTGCCCATTTCGGCTTCCGGACTACCTATCGGTAACAGTTGATTAAAATACCGAACCGTAAACCCGATGCTATCCATATGGGCAAAGATGGCTGTGCGTGGCTTGCCGAATTTTAGCAACAGGCAATCCTGGAATTCATCTTCCCCATGAATAATAACGGGTTGGGTTTTCCATGTTTTTTTTGCTTTGCTGATGTATTTCAGCAAAAATTCCTTCAAGGCAAATTCTTCACCAGAAGGAGCATGCACTTCGCACAGTTGTTTTAGCAAGCGGTAATCGCTTCCGGAGGCGGTTTCGATTTTTTTATTTCGCGGCATAGTATTCGGTATGCAACTTAATCCTAAATTTTGGTTGTTAAAACGTAGCATCATGACGTTCATTCTAAATCAGGCCAACTCCATTGCCAACAACATGCTGAAAGAACTGCGGGATAAAAATCTTCAGCAAGACCGTGCACGGTTCAGGCAACATGTTGAAAAACTGGGCTCCATTCTTGCCTTTGAGATTTCAAAACATCTACCCTATAAAGCCGAGAACGTTGAAACCCCGTTGGGAACATCCACAATCCAGGTGTTGTCGGAGCAACCGGTGTTGATTACGGTGTTGCGTGCAGGAATACCATTCTTTCAGGGCTTTCAATACTTTTTTGATCAAGCGGATTGTGGTTTTGTTGGCGCTCAACGTAAAGAAAACGGTGAGGCCATCACCATCGACCTTGACTACCTTACCTCACCTGCACTGGAAGGCAAGCAGTTGATTATGATTGATCCCATGCTGGCCACTGGCAAATCATTTGTAAAGGCTGTTGAAGCATTGCTCCGGTACGGCAAGCCTGCTCATGTATACATTGCCGCACTGGTGGCCGCGCCTGAAGGAATTGCATACCTGAAGGAAAAACTTAAACTTCCGTATTCGGTGTATACCTGTGCCTTAGATGAAAAGCTGAATGCGCAATCGTACATTGTACCCGGACTGGGTGATGCAGGAGATTTGAGTTACGGTGAAAAGATATAAGCATTTGCGATCCGGTTTATTTAATATGATCGTCTGGTTATGATTGAAGAGATAGTAAAGGCATTGTCAATCTATACACTTTGTCTTTTTAAGTTTATTGTTGGCCCGATAGCCGGGTATGGAGCAGGGCTTCACATCATCACCACCATCCTCACCACGATATTGGGCATGATGACCAGTGTAGTGGCGTTTACTTATTTTGGTGACTGGCTGCGCGCCAAAGTATTGAAGCGATGGATTGCCAACCGTAAAAAGTTCAGTCCGGTTAACCGAAGGGCCGTACGAATTTGGCAGCGTTTTGGATTAATTGGTGTAGCCGTACTCACCCCGATTTTGCTTACGCCCATTGGCGGAACGGTAATAGCCGTAAGTTTCGGGGCACCAAAAGAAAAAATATTGCTCTATATGTTAATAAGCGCTTCTGTATTTGCCGTGCTGTTCTCGGCCGCTATTTATGGCTTTGGCGAAGCGGTAATTCCGGAAACGCTCCGTCCTACCTTTTAGAGCAAAAAAATCCGAAGCAATCGAATGATTGCCTCGGATAGCTATTGCAAGTTTTTACTTTACTCTTTTGTTTGAATCAGGTAAGGCGTTTTACCATCTGTAATTATAATCTTGGCATTGGGTGAATTGGCGAGTTCGCGAAACGCTTCAATGCTGCGCAGTTCAATAATTTCTTTGCTTAAGCCTTGCGAAAGAATTTGCTGTGCATCGCGCGTACCTTCGGCCTCAATTTTTCTGCGTTCGGCTTCCCTGCGCTCACGGTCTAATACAAACTCCATACGTTGCGACTCCTGTTCGGCTTCCAGTTTGCGTTCAATAGCGCGCGAAAGTTCGCTGGGCAGTTCAATACTCTTCATAAGTACCTGTTCAATTGTAAAGCCACGACCCGCCAGTACTTCCTCCATCCGTTTTTTGATCTGAGCTTCAATTGCGGAACGTTGACCAGAGTGCATATCCTTGGCCATAAAGTTAGAGGAGATATCAGCAGCCGCTGACCGGAACACGGGAAGAATGGCGGTGCTTTCATAATCCAATCCAAGCTCCGAAAAAATTTGTGGCACTTTTTCTTTCTGCACACTATACAAAATTGAAATTTCTGAATTGATGGTGAGCCCTTCTTTGCTGGGCAGTCGTAAGCGCACTTCCAGGTTCTCGGTTTGAATGCTGGTTTTTAGCATGCGTGCGAAGAATGGATTAACGGAATACATACCCGGCCCCAGTTCCCGTTCGTCAAGCTTTCCGAACTTACGTTTTACACCCACTTCACCCTGGCGGATGACCGCACACGAACCTAGCGTGACAATCACCAATACATACAGTATGGTTTTCATAACGAAACAGTTTAACGGTTATACCTTAAGGTATACGCTGTTTGAGCGGTGTTTGTTGGTATTGTGGGATTAGAAAGTGATTAGAAAATTATAACTTAGAGTTTTTCACTCATGCCTGATCGCCTCCACCGGATTTAACCGTGAAGCGCGAATGGCCGGATAGGTACCGAAAACAATACCCACTAAAATGGAGAGTGTTGTGATTACCAGGAACGTGTTCCATGTATAGGCAGCGTAAAACGGAACTTCAGTAATGGCTTTGATGATAGGAACGATGATCATGGTGCCGAGCACACCCAATACCAATCCCAAAAAACTGCCAAATGCTGAAACGGTTATCGACTCGGAGAGAAACAGCAGCATGATGTCGCGCCTGTTGGCGCCCGTGGCTTTGCGTATACCGATCTCGGCTGTGCGCTCCGTTACGGAAATGAGCAGCACATTCATCACGCCAATGCCGCCCACCAAAACGGAAATGCCTACGATCAACCCCATGATTACCCGAAACAGCAAAAATCCTTTCGTGGCTTGCTCAATACGAAATTCGTTGGTGATGATGCGGAAGTTTTGTTTGGCATCTGGATCGTGTTCCTCCAGCCAGGTGTTGATGTCGGTTTTGAGTGCAGGAATTTCTTCCGTCTTTTCTGCTTCCAGGATAATTTCCGGTGGTGCGCCTTGTAGTTCGGTTTCGCTCAGCGTGGTTATCGGAAAATAAATTTTAGGTGTGTTTACTTCATCTTCTTGAAGGATGCCTGTTATGGTGTGTGGATTGTTGTTCAGGATGATTGTGGTTTCCAGCGCAGTGGTTTCACTCAACTCAGCAGCTTTTAAAAAAGCATGATTCACCACAGCATAATTTCTTCTTTCGGTTAAATCTTCTTCTGTAAAGGTTGAACCTGTTGAGACCACACAGGTGGGTTCAAGCGTTGCGCTGGTGGCCAGCAGCAATGCTCCTATTTTTTTACCCGGAGCCAGTTCAGCTTCACCGGAAGATGTGGAACGTATATGAGGTTTAGCCGACTTGCTCAGGTTTTCAGTAAGCTGCTTGAAACGTGCATAGTCAATTACGCTGATACTGTCTTTGCGGATGCGCACTTCGTTTACCCGCTTGTAGGCTTCCGTTTGAATGATGATGGCGTTGAGTGAGGTGGTTTGCGAAATCTGGTCGCGGGCAAATTCTTCCATGCCGTCAATGAGTGAAAGAATGGAAACCAACGCGGCTACGCCAATGACAATGCCCAAAACGGAGAGAAAGGTATGCAGTACGTTCGACCGGATGTTGGCAAAGGCTAGTGCGAAGGAATTGAATAGTTTCCGAAACATAGGGTGAGTTTTACCGAAGACTTATGAGTCTTCAGTTTGTTACACGAAAGTAAGCAATTGAATTTTGTTACGTAGGAGTACTCTAACAAGATTAGTGGGTAAAGGCTTTGTTGGTGAAGAACAAATCAAAGGCTTAGATTCTACTTTACAATCTCCAGGATACTCAGAAGGAATTGAATGTTTACTTTCGATTCATTACATTTAAAGTATAATTCGGGAAGTATGAACAAGCTGGTTATTGACAAGAAAAAATATGTACTGGTAGCACAACACGAGTACGAAAAACTTTTAGAAAAAGCCGCATCAAAAAAGCAGACAGCCCGAAAATTGAGCCTTGCTGAAGGTAAGAAACTGGCTTACAAGCTTATTGACAAATGGCACAAAGAAAAGTAAGCATCCTCGATAAAGCCGCTGAGGAGGTTGCCTATGTTGCTTATTTTATAGAATCAAAAGGGCTTCCTGAGACTGCTAAAAAATTTGTAAATGAAGCTTTCTCATTTTTCCAAAAGCTTGGAAACAGCAGGATGAAGCATAGACCTTGTAGCTTCACGGCATGGCGCGAGGAGGGTTACCGATGTGCGAATTTCAGAAAAAAGTATGTTGTGGCGTATTTGGATACAGAGAAGGAGATAATCATCTGTGACTTTGCTCTTCAAAAACTTCTTACCTAATTACCTCGCCTTAGTGGAGCCAGCTTGCAGCGGACAGAATCTTCTCCAACAAGATGTAGTGTTGTAGATGCTTTGTTGGTGAAGAACACCAACAAAGGCTGAGAAATGCCACCGCGAAAAGTAGTCCATACCACCTAACCGGATGATTTATAAGCGGAATGGTAAAAATGTCCGGGTCTATGTCCCATGTTATGTAAGTCAATATGTCCACTGAACTCATTCCTTTCGTTTGTATTTTGATCGTTATACTCAAGTATCAATAAACCATCAGCGTCACTGCCACCGCGCAATCTTGATTTCGCGGGAAAATCTGGGGAGACATAAACAGTTGAAAAATTAGCTCTATGGATTTATTCCAAAAATGTAATATAGAATCAAGGCTAATATTAGTCCACCGATAACACTTATAATAATTTTTTTTACCATGCTCGACTCCTGCCTGATCGTCTTCCTTTCAATTTTTTTTGAAGATGATGCGCCTGAGGACTGAATCATTCCTCCATGAATCGTACTCTCAACTACTTGTTGAATGGTTCCAATTTGTATTATTGGCTGCGGATTAATGTAGTTTTGATTAGTGCTTTTTATGTATTTCTTACTGTAAAATGATGCTTTTGATTTTTCATTTATCCCTATGTTAAACCCGTCCTTAGAAGAGCAATCAACTCCATCACCATTATCAATTAGTTTCTGTAGAAGACACTGGACTTCATATTCAGTTAGGGTTTCATCAAAAGCTGAAACTAACTCTCTTGCTGACCAGCTAAATCTTTCCATGTCAGTTTCAACTACGTATTTTAACAGTTTATGAATTTTATCGCCTTCTTCCATTTTATCGATCTCTATTCTCTGAATAGATTTTAGCAAGTCAAATCCTATATCAGTTAGTTTTTTATGATTGTATGATTCATTGACCGTCCATTTATTTGTTTCAAATCTTAGAAGGATTCGTCTAATATCTTCCTTTGCATAACCTCTTGACATATATTCTGAAATAACGTCTATCGCGCTAAATAGCTCTTTCTTCCTCATCCATTGCAGAATAGAAATCTCAAGATCGGATAATTCAATGTCATTCATGTATTGTTTATTAATGTAATGGGAATGATTCTCTTTTAATGTCCGACAACTACTTTAAATCTTGCTCATCAGGATTTCCTTGACTTCGTTAAAGTCATTTCTTTTCATCAATTTCCCATCTATTGAATAGATACCAACTTTGCTTGAAATTCTGATCACTCTATCCCACGAGTCCAGCGAATCGATATTTCTAATGTCTTTAAAATTCAGTATCGTTTTCTTCTTCCAACTCCCTGGGATTTCAATATGATCTTCAGTGATCTTAAGATCTTCAGAGCCAAAGTGACTAACAAATTGAATTAAGAATGTGATGCCTAGCGCTAAGCTACCCAAGCCAAATACAGCGACTAAAAATGAAAATCCAACTTCATCCATTCCAACAACTTTAAAGAGTTTAGTAGAGGCAATTATACCACCGATTCCAAGTAGTAAAAGTACGTATGACGGTCTGTATTTGAACTTCTTAGTCATTAATTTAATAAGTCGATCATTTTACCTCCTCATCCGGCAACATCTCAATATCGTGAATCAATACCTTTTTGGCAATGGCTTGCCCGGTTTTGGTGGCGGCCAGTCCGCCTAACGCTGTTTCCTTGTAGCGCGTTTCCATGCTGGCGCCAATCTCGCCCATGGCTTCAATCACTTCATCAACCGGTATTACGCTGCTTACATTGGCCAACCCAATTTGTGCGGAACTAAAGGCAATGGCTGCGGCACTCGCGTTGCGCACAATGCAGGGTACTTCAACCAGTCCGGCTACGGGGTCGCATACCAACCCAAGCATGCATTGAACCGTTATGGCAACGGCATTAAAAATCTGGTCGGTGTTACCGCCCAAACAAAATACAATGGAGGCAGCGCCCATGGCGGCAGCTGTTCCGGTTTCGGCCTGGCAACCACCCACGGCACCGGCAATGCTGGCTTTCTGTTCCATGATCAAGGCTACACCAGCAGCAAGCAACATGGCTTCAAGAATTTTTTTATCGTCAACGTTATGAATTTCCTGAAGTGTGTACAGCACACCCGGCATGATGCCGCTGGCACCTGCTGTTGGTGCAGCCACCACGCGCCCCATGCACGAGTTTACTTCTTTCGCAGCCAGTGCGCGTGAAATCAGGTTTTGAAATTCTTTTGCGAGAACGGTTTGCGAATGGTTGTATACTTTCTTGGCCCCGTTGTTTACCATACCCGAGCGCGAGGTCATGTCTTCGGTGAGCCCGGTTACTACGGCTTCTTTCATTACCGTCCATGCTTTTTCCAGGCCATCCCATATTTGTTGTTCGGTTCGCCCTTTCTGTGATTGCTCATATTCAAGCACCACTTGCACCAGCGACAGGTTGTTGTCGGTTGCATATTTTTTCCAGTTCGCGAATGAATCAAAGAGGAAAGCCATAAAATTTTGGGCTAAAATGTTGAGACTTCGGTGTTCTTATTTATGTACCTGGCCGAAGCCTATTCAAAGGTACGAAAGAAAAAATCAGTCACAGGCGCTTTCAGTAATCTCCATTCCCGAGGAAGTCCAGCAGTCGTTAAACACCGAGCAATAACAGATTTCGTATTCGAAATTTCTTTTCATAAGCTCCACCCGAATACGGTCGGCAATAGCCTTATCCTGAATTTCAAATATCCTCATCTGTTCACCTGCTGCAATTACCCGGCCTTGAATGGTGCTGTAACCATAGTCCCGGAAAGTAGAATCAGTCAGCATGTTGAACATTTCGGAAAGACTTTGTAATTCTTTACCATCCAACCTGATCGTTACCTTCTTTACCAACGCGGGTCCTATTCCCTTGTTTGATACTTCTACGTAAAGTCCGTGATCTCCCCAGGAAGGCAGCCATTCTACGTACGGCCACACCGCTACTTGTTGTTGTGTTTGCATAATGCGTGCCTGGTAGATGTACACAAACAAGGTGGCTGTACTGACGAAGATGGCCGCAAAGGCAACGGCAACTTCGGTTCTAATGGTTGGTAAACGAAACTTCATAACGTAAGATCAGAAGCGCTTAAAGCTTCCTCACAAACTTATTTCAAAACGGAGAATTTTCAATTCTTTAGCCACACCAGTTCGGCAATTTTTTGAATAGCCACCAGGCTGATGATAATCAGAAAAAGAATGGTTACGGCACGGGATGAAATCTTATGACTCAGCAACACCCCAATGGGTGAACCGATGATCACACCAATGGATAACGGCAAAACAAGGGGGAGTATAATAAGGCCTTTACTGTTGGGGATTTCATTGGCAGGTTCAAAGAACAGGTTGTTGATGGATAACCAGAGCGCAATGGCGAAGATGGTGCCAAAGGAAATTGACTTTGCTTTCAGGATGTCAACCTTTTGCCAGAGGTTCAATAGTGGAATGATCAATGTGCCTCCGCCTAATCCGGTAAGCGCAGCGGCTGATCCCGCAATTCCCCCGGTTGTCAATAACCTGAATTTAGTCACGTGTTCATCCGTTGGGTTGGATAGCTTTAGTTTTTTAAAAGTTTGAAAGATGATGATGAACATAAACAGCACCACTACCACATTGAAAAGATTACGGGAATAGAAACCTGATTTAACCACTCCTTCAAAAACAATGAATGAAAAAACAACCGCGCCCAGCGCTGTCCAACTTGTCTCTTTCAGGTAAAACTTTTTTTGGTTAATGGTGGTCGCCATGTTGGCAAAGGAGGAAACCATGGTTGCAAAGATGGAGTTGGCAATGGTAGTGCTGACAACATAGTGATCAGGCACCCCAAAGTGGGAGAGCACCAGGGGAATAACGGCCAGCATCATAAAGCCCGTGCCGATACCGGTAAGTCCTGCAATAAAACCACCAGCCACGCCAGCCAACGCTAAAAGTAAATTTTCAATCATCAAGTGCGGGAAACAAAGTATATTTCCAAAGTTAATGTCAATGATCAATAAACTTATCATTCTGTTCCTTTTCTGTGGCACAATCTCCCTTGCTCAGGACGTTGACGTGTGGCAGGTGTTGTCGGAAGTGGGTTACGAAACACAGCCTAGCCGTGAAACTGGTTTCGAAATTGAATCTCCTAAATTCAGTAAACGACTGTGGAGTTACAACGGTAAGGTTGTTCGGGTTAAAGGTTACCTTATTCCCATGGCTGAACTTGGAGGCCGGAATGAATACATGCTGTCATCACTTCCGTTCAACCAGTGTTATTTCTGCGGAGGTGCAGGCCCTGAAACGGTGGTTGAAGTGCAGACCAAACAGAGTATCAAGTTTGTAACACGCCAGATTACTATGGAAGGGATTTTATTTTTAAATGAATCCGATCCGGATCATCATATGTATATTATTAAAGACGCAAAACTTATTGAATGATTTGTTGATTCGTTGATGAGTTAATTTGAAGATTTGAAAATGAGTTGATTTGAAAATTTGAAAATATATGAGGTGCATTTTGTGTGTTGTTTTATTGTTCGCTTGTCTGGTGTCAGGAGCTCAATCGACTGATGAGCAATTCATTCGCAAAATTTATGATGAGGCGTTGGCAAAGGGGCAGTCGTATGAAATGTTGGAACACCTGTGCACGAAGATCGGTCCGCGACTAAGTGGTTCACCGGGTGCCGCGGCCGCGGTGGAGTGGAGCCGGCAGGTGATGCAGGCGTATGGTTTTGATTCGGTATGGCTGCAACCGGTAATGGTGCCGCATTGGGTGCGGGGCAAAAAGGAGATTGGCCGCATCGTCAATTCAAAAAAATTAGGATCGGAAGAGGTGAACATCTGTGCACTGGGAGGCTCGGTAGGAACCGGAGCGACCGGAGTGTTGGCCAATGTGGTGGAAGTAAAATCTTGGGATGAATTAAAGCAACTGGGTGAAAAAGGCATAAAAGGAAAGATCATTTTCTTTAACCGCCCTATGGATCCGAAAGTGATCCCCATGTTCAGTTCGTATGGCGGAGCGGTTGATCAACGAGCCAACGGAGCATCAGAGGCTGCTAAACTTGGAGCGATTGGTGTGATTGTTCGTTCGATGGGTGTTAACCTGGAAGATTATCCTCACACAGGTTCGTTACGGTATGCCTTGAATGTTCCAAAAATTCCGGCTGTTGCCATTGCTACTCGTCATGCTGAGTTGCTGAGTAATTTATTGAAGGATGACAAAGACCTGAAGTTTTATTTTGAAACGCATTGTGAAACCTTACCCGATGCGCCATCTTTTAATGTGATTGGTGAATTGAAGGGCTCACAGCACCCCGATGAGATAATTGTAGTGGGCGGGCATCTTGATAGTTGGGATTTGGGACAAGGCGCACACGATGATGGCACCGGCTGTGTGCAGTCGATTGAAGTGCTTCGCTTATTTAAGGCCATAGGTTATAAACCAAAGCGAACCATCCGTGCAGTTATGTTTATGAATGAAGAGAATGGTTTGCGTGGCGGTGTAGAATATGCCAATCAGGCAAAACTTAAAAACGAAAAACATATTGCTGCGATGGAGTCTGACCGCGGAGGCTTTACCCCACGTGGTTTTACATTACCAACTGATGCAAAGGCAAAAGAGAAAATAAGAATCTGGAAACCGTTGTTGGAACCCTATGGGCTTTCTGATTTTAGTCAGGAAGGAGGAGGTGCTGATATTAGTCCACTCGCACCGCAGGGTGTTCCTTTAATGGGTTACCTGCCCGACTCACAGCGATATTTTAATTATCACCATACACCGGAAGATACGTTTGATAAAGTAGATAAACGTGAACTCGAGTTAGGGGCTGCCTCCATGGCAGCTTTACTTTATCTTATCGATCAATACGGGCTTAAATAGATTAATTTGCATGCACACCGGTTACGGATAATCTGCCTCTCAGATTAAGATGTAATTCTTTACGATCATGGAATCAGAAAAAGAAAAGCGAAGTTTTGTGCGGGAGCGCATCAGGCGGATTGCACGATCAACTGATCGATTTGATTTGGTAATTGTAAAAGTAGTCGTAGGCACACTGCTGGCATTGATAATTTTTCTTGCAGGCTATTACCTGATCGGGTAATCAAAAATCAATCATCCCTAAAAACTCAGCCTGGTCTAATATGTAAATCATCTGATCAGGATTTTTGTCATTAAGCCGGAGTACTCCTTTAACTTCAATGGGTTTTTCGGTATAGGAAATCGCACTTTTTAAAAATACCTGCACTACCGATTCGGGTCCACCCACACCACAGAAAAAACAAGCATTTAACGGCAGTGAGGTAAGCATAAATATGGTGCCTTTCGTTCCGTTGTCGAAGGGAACCATATAACCAGGCAGTACAACTGATTTTCCTGCTAACGATTTTGCTGCTTCGCTGAAGATGGGTTTTTCATATTCACCGTTATCATCATGAGCTTTTTCATACTGGATGTCGTACAGCTTCGGCCACACCAGTGATGGAAAGCCCTGGTATTTATTTTTTCCTTGAGCTTGAACCAACCCACTAGCGTGTAAGAGTAATAATATGAATATAAGTTTTTTCATGTCGGCTCGATAATTTCTTGAAGCTGATTTTTAAACCACAAAGAACACAAAGTTTTCTTAGTGTTCTTTGTGATAAGCTTATGAGTAAATAACGAATTCCTTAAGCTACTGTTGCTTCAGCCTTTTCATAAAGCTCGAGCGGCAAGCAACTGCACACCAGGTTGCGGTCGCCATAGGCGTTGTCAACGCGACTAACGCTTGGCCAGAATTTTGCATCGCGAACATAGGGTAGCGGGTAAGCAGCTTTCTGACGACTGTACGGACGCTCCCAAACATCAGCCGTGATGACCGATGCGGTATGCGGTGCATGTTTCAGTACGTTATTCTCTTTGTCGGCTTTGCCTTCTTCCACTTCACGGATTTCATTTCTGATTTCAATCAACGCATCGCAGAAACGATCAAGTTCTTCCTTGGTTTCACTTTCAGTTGGTTCGATCATGAGTGTGCCGGCAACGGGGAATGAAACGGTTGGCGCATGGAAACCATAATCCATCAAACGCTTGGCAATGTCCTCCACTTCAATACCTGCCTTCTTAAAATCACGACAGTCCACAATCATTTCATGTGCACAACGGCCGTTAGTACCGGTGTATAAAATTTTGTAATGACCTTCCAGTCTGTCTTTAATATAGTTGGCATTCAGGATGGCTATTTTCGTGGCGTTCGTTAATCCTTCACCGCCCATCATAGCAATGTAGGCGTATGAAATTGCGAGGATACTGGAACTTCCCCACGGTGCAGCGGATACTGCATTAATGGCGTGTTCACCTCCGGTTTTCACCACGGCATGTCCGGGCAAAAAAGGCTTCAACTTATCGTTTACGCAAATCGGGCCCATGCCGGGGCCACCACCACCATGCGGAATACAAAATGTTTTGTGCAGGTTAAGGTGACACACATCAGCACCAATGTTGGCCGGTGACGTTAACCCAACCTGTGCATTCATGTTCGCGCCATCCATGTACACCAGGCCGCCATTGGCGTGAATGGTTTCGCAGATTTCCGTAATGGCTTCTTCAAACACACCATGCGTGGATGGATACGTTACCATCAGGCACGAAAGTTTTTCTTTATGTTGTTCAGCTTTTGCTTTCAGGTCGGCTACATCAATTTTTCCTTCGGCATCTGACTTTACAATCACCACCTCCATGCCGGCCATTACTGCACTGGCCGGGTTTGTGCCGTGTGCCGAAGCAGGAATCAACGCAATGTTTCTGTGATGGTCTCCACGATGTTGGTGATAAGCACGGATAACCATCAATCCGGCATACTCGCCTTGTGCGCCACTGTTCGGTTGTAACGAAACGCCTGTGAAGCCAGTAATTTCGGCAAGCCATGCTTCCAGGTTTTTCAAAATTGCTGAATAGCCGGTTACTTGTCCAGCCGGAGCGAACGGATGAATGCCGCCCAACTCAGGCCATGTTACCGGAATCATTTCGGTAGTGGCATTTAATTTCATGGTGCACGATCCCAACGAAATCATAGAGTGCACCATCGACAGATCTTTATTCTCTAATTTCTTGATGTACCGCAGCATTTCGTGTTCGGCATGGTAACTGTTGAACACGGGGTGTGTCATGAAGGCGCTTGTACGTTGCAAGGCTGCTGGTATACCTGCGTTTTTAATTTCCTTGTGTTGCAGAAGGGGAGAAGCCGACCGGAATAGTTCCAGTAATTCATTTACGTCTTCTTTGGTGGTTGTTTCGTCAAGGGCAATACCAACCTGGTTGTCGTAAAAATATTTCAGATTGATGCCACGTTTTTCAGCTTCTTCCGCAAGAGCGGCTTTGTTGTTAACGACAACGGTAAGGGTATCAAAGAAATTGTTGCTTACCGGTTGAAGACCTATGGCGAGCAGACCATCAAACAAAACCTTGGTGAGCCCATGAACGCGACCTGAAATTTTTTTCAATCCTTCAGGCCCATGATATACACCGTACATGCCTGCCATTACCGCCAGTAATACTTGTGCTGTACAAATGTTGGAAGTTGCTTTTTCCCTGCGAATGTGTTGCTCGCGCGTTTGCAAGGCCATGCGGTATGCAGGCTTTCCTTGTGCATCAATGGACGCACCGATAATGCGGCCCGGCATTTGGCGTTTGAATTCTTCTTTGGTGGCGAAGTAGGCTGCGTGCGGCCCGCCAAAACCCATTGGCACACCAAAACGTTGGCTTGAGCCCACGACAACATCGGCACCCATTTCACCGGGTGACTTTATTAATGTAAGGGCAAGCAAATCGGCAGCCATGGCAACAAATACATTATTCTCATGGGCAGCCTGAATAAAAGCCGTATGATCGGCAATGGCACCAGTGCTATCGGGGTATTGAATGAATACTGCGAATAAATCCGGATCGGTAATATCCAGTTTGGTCAGATCATCAATCACCAACGTAATGCCCAGCGGGGCTGAACGGGTTTTCAATACATCGATGGTCTGCGGAAATGTATTTTTATCAACAAAAAATTTCGATGCGTTTTTCTTGGCGGGCTTGAGTGAAGCATGAAGCAGGTGCATGGCTTCGGCAGCAGCAGTTCCTTCATCTAATAAAGAAGCGTTGGCGATTTCCATACCTGTTAAATCAATCACCATGGTTTGGTAATTGATGAGTGCTTCCAAACGGCCTTGTGCAATTTCAGCCTGGTAAGGTGTATAGGCTGTGTACCATCCCGGGTTTTCCAAAATGTTGCGCAGAATTACCCCTGGCGTATAATTATTGTAATACCCCATGCCGATAAAGGACTTGTAAACTTTGTTTTTGGAGGCAAGAGCTTTGAACGTTTTTAGAAAAGCTTGCTCGGTTTGAGCGGGAGGAAGATTCAGTGGTTTTTTGAGGCGTATGTTCGCGGGAACGGTCTGGTTAATTAACTCATCAACAGATGAAGCCTTAACCGTTTTCAACATTTCGGCAACTTGTGCTTCATTGGGCCCGTTATGACGGTTTTCAAATTTTTCGGAGTATAATGGATTAATGGTCATAAGTTTATGGAATATCTAATCGCTTTTGGAAGGAATTTTCGGCCACAAAGGTATTAATAGTGCGAACACAATTCTACATCGTAAACCCTGATTTCTGTCATTTGGTTTAGCTGTTACCAAACTGTTTTGTTACCGCTTAAAAAGCCGGACTTTTCTATTGTCCATTGATCCCTATCTTTGAAAAAACCATATCCCAATTTAAAAATGAGAGCATACATGTTTTTATTACTGTTGGTATTAACGGGCGTAAATGCCCAGGATTCGACAGTCAAAAAGTATGGCCAGCTGGTAACGGCAGCCGATTTAAAAGAATATTTAACGATCATTGCCTCCGATGCTTTGGAAGGCCGCAAAACCGGTTCGCGTGGTCAGAAAATGGCTGCGGCATTCATTGCCGCTCATTTTGAAGAGCACGGTTTGCAGGGCCCTGTAAACGGCAGTTACTTCCAACCCGTAACGCTTTACACGTCCGGAATACCTGAGGTTGCTTTTACTACGGGCGGAGCTGCTTTAAAAGAGAACGATGAGTTTGCGTATTTCGGATCGGGTGATACCGGTGGCCTGTTGGAATTGCCCTTGGTATTTGCAGGTCGTGGGGCTGAGGGAGATTTAAGTCAGGTGGATGTAAAGGGAAAAGCGGCTGTTGCATTTCTTGAAGCAGATGCCTCCTTACGCAATAACCCGACTATGGCCAGGCTGCGGGAAAAGGAAGCCCGATTAGTGGTTCTGGTGATGAATAGTGACGAAGATTTCAAAACAATGGCTGGTCAGTTGCGCATGTTTGCCGGTGGACGCATGAGCTTAACCAAAGGATCTGCATCCGCTAATCTTGGGTTATTCTTACTTTCTCCTACTGCAGCCGGAAAGATATTTAAGTCAACGCCCGAGAAATTGAAAAAATCGGCAGACGACAAGGCACTTGCCAAAGTAAAGCCATCTACCTTGGCTGTTACTGTTTCGCAAAAACACAAGGAGATAAAATCGGATAATGTTTTAGGTTTTTTAGAAGGTACCGATAAAAAAGACGAAGTGATTGTAATCACCGCGCATTATGATCACGTTGGTATGCGCTCATCCGGTGAAGGTGACCTGATTTATAACGGTGCAGATGATGATGGCTCAGGTACAGTAAGTGTAATGGCACTGGCCAAAGCCTTTGCCCAGGCAAAGAAAGATGGAAAGGGGCCTCGCAGAAGTATTTTATTCATGACCGTAACCGGTGAAGAAGAGGGGTTGCTGGGATCTCAATACTATGCCGATACAAATCCTGTTTTTCCGTTGGATAAAACCGTAGTGAACCTGAACATCGACATGGTGGGCAGGCGCGATCCGCAGCATAAAGACAGCGCTCCTTATGTCTATGTTATTGGCTCCGATAAGCTCTCGACTGAATTGCATACCCTGAGCGAGGATGTTAATAAGAAGTATACAAACCTGATCTTCGATTATACCTACAACGATCAGAATCATCCGGAGCGTTTATACTACCGTTCCGATCATTGGAACTTTGCAAAGAAGAACATACCCATCATTTTCTATTTTGATGGCATTCATGAAGATTACCATCAACCCAGTGATGAGGTAGATAAGATTGAATTCGACTTAATGACCCAGCGCGCACAGTTGATTTTTTATACAGCCTGGGAAATTGCAAATCGCGAGAAACGAATTGTTCCTGATGCGAAATAAGCAGCATATACGCGAACAATAGCAAGCAATATCTATTAATCCTGATTGTTGCCATACTCCCCAATGGTGGGTATGGCACAATCTTTTTATGACATTCTCATCCGCAAATGAATACCCACGGCAGGAAATTTTATTCTTGACGGGGTAACATCAGTAATAACAGGCAACTGCGGAGGTTCTTCATTGGATGTAGCAGAATATTTCCGCAAAATCGATAGAGTAAAAACATCCATTAACATTGCTACGCTGATTGGTCATAATACCGTACGCAGCGCTGTGCTCGGTGAATACCAACGCGACCCCACTGTCGAAGAGCAACTGCAAATGGAGCAGTTGGTTGAGAAAGCCATCCTCACATATCCGCAGTGAGGGCGACAAGGTCACAGAAGCCATTGATGAAGCCATATCCATTGGAGAAGTAGCCAATATGCCCGTTCAAATTTCACACTTTAAAGTAACGTACAAACCGAATTGGGGACGATCAGTGCACACGCTGGCACAAGTTGAAGCCGCGCGTTTGCGTGGTATTGATGTTACTATTGATCAATATCCGTATGTGGCAAGCAGTACAACCTTGAGCACTACCGTTCCAAGCTGGGTCTTTCCAGGTGGCAGGGATTCTGTGCTGTGGCGGTCAAACGATAAACCCACACGGCAGAAGATCAAAAAGGAAATGACAGAAACGCTTAAAAGCAAAAAGTTAAAGAATTATGACTATGCTTTGATTGCGCGTTATGCGCTTGACAATACCTATAACGGTAAAACGATTACGGATGTAAATAAATTGAAGGGTAGAAAAACAAAGCCAATGGAGGAGGCAGAAACCATTTTGGATCTTATTGCTTCTACTGATCGTGTGCAGATGGTTTACTTTAGTATGGATGAAGCTGATCTACGCAGAATATTACAGTACCCATTCAATATGTTTGCTTCTGATGCCGGTATGGTACAGGCGTGTCACACCTACGTGCATACGGAACAAATGCACCTGTTCTTGGTCAGTACGTGCGCGATCTTAAAATTATTCATTTGGAAGAAGCTATTCGTAGAAAGACATCACTGCCTGCATCACGGTTTAATATTCGCGATAGGGGATTGTTGTGGGAAGGTATGGCGGCCGATGTGGTGATTTTTGAAAGCCAAAGTTGGCGACCGTGTTACGTTTGATAAACCGCATGCGTATTCGGAGGGATTCGAATACATTATAGTTAACGGCCAGATTACGGCCGAAAAAGGAATACATACCGGTGTGCGCAATGGTGTGGTGTTGAAGCCTGTCCGCTAAGAAATTCGTTGAAACTTTTCTTTTTAGTCCATTGGCACATTCACATGCCGCTCGGCATGATAGGAGGAGCGTACCAGCGGACCTGACTCCACATACTTTAATCCACGCTTCAGTCCTTCTTCACGATACATATCGAATGTTTCAGGGTGAATAAACTCGGCCACTTCAATGTGCATTTTAGTAGGCTGTAAATATTGACCGAGCGTCAGGATCATTAATCCGTTTTCCGCCAGGTCATCCATGGCCTTAAATACTTCTTCTTGGGTTTCACCAAGTCCTAACATAATGCCCGACTTGGTTCGTTTGCCTGCTTCGCGTGTGCGTTTTATTTGTTCAAGGCTTCGCTCGTATTTTGCCTGTGGTCGCACAATGCGGTAAAGACGACCAACAGTCTCCATGTTATGGCTTACCACTTCCTGCCCGCCTTCAATCATTCGGTGCAAGGCATCCCAGTTTCCTTTTGTGTCGGGGATAAGCGTTTCGATGGTTGTTTCGGGACTTACCTGTTTGGTTTGCACTACCGTTTGATACCAGATTTCTGCCCCGCGGTCTTTCAACTCATCGCGGTTCACGGAAGTGATAACAGCATGCTTAACGCCCATTAACTTAATGGCTTCTGCAACACGCCTGGGTTCATCCGTATCGTACTCGTTTGGTCTGCCTGTAGCCACGGCACAAAACGTGCAACTGCGTGTACACACATTACCCAAAATCATAAAGGTTGCCGTACCCGCACCCCAGCATTCACCCATGTTAGGGCAATTGCCGCTTTCGCAGATGGTGTGCAGTTTATGTTCATCAACAAGCCTGCGCACTTTTGCATATTCCGGGCCTACGGGCAATTTAACCCGAAGCCAGTTGGGCTTGCGTTTGCGGGTTTGTTCCGGTGATATCGTGGGCAACTCAATCATAAATGATTATCCGAAGTTCAGTTGGAATAAACTGAACTTATAAAACACATTATTTCCCGATAAGTTCTTTGTATTGATCGGCTGATAATAAGGCATCAATATCAGCCGGGCTTTTCACTTCAATTTTAACCATCCAGCCCTCACCATACGGGTCGGCATTTACTTTTTCAGGACTTCCGTCCAGTACAGAATTTACTTCCAGTACTTTTCCGCTTATAGGCATGTAAAGATCAGAAACGGTTTTTACCGCTTCGACAGTACCAAATACATCATTTTGGTTAACATCTTGTCCCACGGTATTAATATCGATATAAACAATGTCGCCAAGCTCGCCTTGCGCAAAATCGGTAATGCCAATGGTGGCAGAAGTTCCATCAAGTTTTATCCACTCGTGGTCTTTGGTGTACTTTAAATCGGATGGGATATTCATAAGGCTTAATTATTAAGCCCCAAATTTAGCAGAATAGTTAATTGGCAGGGGTCCGATAAGCATTAATTATTGGGCCAGACTGAACCGCACCTGAAAGCCAAAGCGCGTTGTAGCCCTGCGGAAGGAATTTGATACCTGAGGATCGTTAATGGTGCGCTCGAAATACGCCTGTACGTTAAGTTTTTGGTTAACCACATAACTGATGTTCGGCCGAAGCTGAAAGTTTACATTACCATTTGTAAGCACATCAAGGTCGTCAATTTTCCGCAAGATGGTTGATTGGTTGCTCACGGTCATATTCATCCGGAAGGTGACGTCATTCTTTAAGACAATTGTTCGTCCCTGCGATTTTATGGGGAGCTTCATGTTGTTTTTGGTATAGCCAAGCTCCGTGGAGAAATCCCTACTGCTAACTTCAGTTATCCGGGCATTTGAGATGTTCAACGCCAGTTCGCGCTTAGTCTTATATTCAGCACGAGCGGTTAATCGTTTTTTAGTTCGCAAATTCACCCCGATCAATGGTTGAAACGATTCAGTAATCAACACCTGACTGATAATAAAAATAGGAACAGGTCTGCCATCATCGTTGGTCAGGTTGGAAAAAATTTCTCTGTTATAGTTTTGGATGGGTACATTAAGGGTCAGGTCGTTCGGGTTTTCGTATTGAAGGGAGTTTGAGTAGTTGAGTACCGAATAAGTTGCTGTATAGGCATGCGATAATGTTATGGATTGGAAGATGTTTTTGAAGGCTTCAATTTTATTTAGTCCGTTGTAATCGATGCGCCAGCCGGGCAATGGTGTTTTAGGGAACGGACTTAAGCCGATTTTTTCTGCACTGCTTGCGGTGTAGGCTGCAATGAAGGCAGGAATAGCAACATCCTGACTGATGGAATCATATTCAAAGCCGGGATTGACCGCGCGAAATCTGTTTTGAATAGTAAGCAGGTTTTCTTCAAACTGTTTAAAGGTTACCGATTCAAGATTGTTGTTGTCGGGTTTTAAACTTGTTCGGATAGCGATTGTAGAAATTTTATAGCTCCCGTAACGACTTGGGTTCAGCGATATATAATCATTTAGTAAATCATCATAACGAAAAATCTCCTGGTATCCATCCGTGATATCTTTTTTAACATCGAGCTGAATTTTTAAATCTGCGGAAGGATCAACATTGGCGCGGCCACTGATGGATCGGGTAGAGGTTTGTGTGAAAGGTAGGGTAAGGGCATTCGTCTTTACAAGCCAATCGTTTTCTGCTGCCCTGAAGCGGATATTCGGATTTTGGCTACCAAGCACAAAATCCCACCCTGGTGCATTGAACCCTTTATCTAAACCGAACAGATGTGCTACTGGTTCGAAGCCGGGAAGAATAGTTCCCTCTGTAATATTGTAGGTACCGGTAATAGAGCGCACGGACATCAGCAACCGCATGAAGCCCTTGATAAGGGGTGGGGTGGTTTGGGTTTTAACGGTATCAGTTTTTTGGTTAGGCTGCGTGGTTGCCGGCCGTGGTGGATTGTTGATTTTTCGAAAAAAGCCAACTTTGTTGTAGAGCTTTACCATATCCAACCTGCCCGACAAAGTTTGGTCGCGGTTGTTTTGAATGGTGTTTTTAAAATCAAGCTCGTCCGGAAGGTCAAGAATTTCATTCGGTAAATCCGGACGGTTAACGGGGCCGGCTTTCCAGCCATAGTTAACCTGGTATCGATATTCTGCCCCTACCCAATCGGTAATGGGAAACTTGTCCAACGGAACAACGTAGTTTGCGGTAACACTCTGATCGAAATTTCTCATTCGCCCAAAGTTTTTGAGGTTTGTTAAAACACTGTCGCGCTTTTCCTGGGTATTTATATCGCCTTCGGGTTCATCAATAATGGCAACGGTACGGGCAGCATAGTTAAGTGAAAGGCTTTTAGAAAGATTCCACTGCAAATTATACGTTCGGTTAAAAGTGAAATATTTTAGAAAGTTGGGCTCAGAGTTAGAAAGCGAATTTCGATAAACAATTTTTGAAAATGAGCGATCTAGGTCTCCACGAACCATAATATTGGAGGGCAGCAAACTAAAGTTAAAATCTTTAATAAATTTTAAATAGGGCGATTTAAGCCCCTCTGAATCTTTAAAGGGTTCAATGCCTGTTCCTTTAGGAGAAAAATTGTAGGCAATTGAGCCACCAAAATCTCTTCTTATCGATTCAGCAGTTGTAAAATTTTGTCGCGTATTATCGCTGTACCGGTAGCTAAACGCAAAGTTTTCAATATCCCAGAGGTTTGACCTGGCCTGTGGGTTGACCTTGGTTTTCCTCACGTTAATAAAATTTAAGCTTCTTCGAATTTCAGTATCGCGGATGAGTTTTATATAATCATCTTTTTCCCGTTGTGTGTTAAAAGATGCAAGTGCTGCATCAAGCCTTTGATCGGGGTTGGCAGGGTCATAGTTTGGATTCATGGTTGTGCTTTGATAGCTCACCAGCATAGGAATGGCGATGCCATGATTACCCGGTATTAACTTATCTACATTCACGTTTGCCGTTAAATCATAGGCAAATGTCTCTTCGCGTGAACGTTCACTTATTTTTGAGCTAATGCCTCCAAACCCAAAGGTCATGTATCGAAGTGACCCGGTAATTACAGCAAAGTCGGCCAGTTTCGCATTAAGGGTAGTATTCACTGCCCATCCGGCTTCGCGGTCAAAGTCGGTTAACCGTAATTCATTTGCCCAAACACATACTGAATGTGCGCGGCTACTGGCAGTGCGCGGGTTGCCCACTCCAATCATAATTGTCTGAACACTACTCAAGTCTGGCCGCCCCTTAATACGTATGCTGTGTTTGCCCACTTGCTTTGGTCCTTGTCGTGGGTAGAGTTCATCTAACGAATATCCTTCCCGGTCGCGTTGAGCTTTTAAGCCGTATAAGTCACGAAGAAAGAAATCAAATTCATTCTCTGATGGCCAAATGTCTGTATCCGCAGTGGCCGTAGGTGGGGTGATTTTAAGGGACAGCTCTACTTCGTAATAATTCAGGTCGAAGTCTGTGCCTAGCCGCATGAATACTTTAAGGTCATCATCTTGTGCGGTAGGGCTATTTGCATGAACAAACATTTTGATGCGTCCGTAATTAAAAAAGTCCATATCAACCATTTTAAAGATCGCGCGTGCATCACCGTTCTTAAGGTTGTCAACGCAAAGCTGAATAGATTGCTCATTTAATTCACGGTAAATCGCAGAGGTATTGTCGCGGTCGCGAATAAAACCAGGAGGTAGTACATAGGGAGGTTTACCATTGTTGGGATCGGGTGCGGAGTTTTCTTCGATGTTTACTACCGACAGCACAAAATTATCGAAGTCGGGTTCTGGGTCGGGCACCAGGCCGGCTTCTTCAAGATTATCCAGGTAGCGTCTCCAACGGTTACCAATCAACCTGAAATTAGCCATTCGCATCACCACCGGTTCTTCAAAATCTGCGACAATCATTCGGATATAGCGTATGGATTTGAACCCTTCGATATTCCCCACCCGGTTTTGGAAGTTGCGAACAGGTACACGAAACAAAAACCAGGTAGCCTGATCGGGATTGTTTTCGGTAGGTGTTATCCTGTCAACGATAAATTCCCTGCCGATTTCTAGTTTACCTGGCTCTAATTGTATTTCATATTCGTAGTACTCTTCTAATTCACTGAGCGTGTTATCGGCATTAAGATCCTCGTTGTCGGGCAGGAAGCCATTGGAGCGAGGTATGTCGTTTCCTGTGTTGATGGGGGTGTTGTTCTCCAGTCCATTATAGAGCTTGTATCGTTCCAGTATCTTGGCATTTTTGGCATCAAGGTCATTTCCAAAGTAAAATTGAAAATCATCGGCAGAAGGGTCGTTTCGTACAATACTTTGAACGGAGCCACTCAATGAGCCAATGAAGGAATCAAATTTCTCTAATTCCCTTGCGTTTGCAATCCCATCCCACCCAACATCTTGATTTTCCCGCGCAGTGCTTGAGTTATCAAATGCATTGGTAACGTATTGGCGGTTTGACACAAAGCCCCAATTGGTTTCAATGGCGGTTGACAGATCTCCATCAGGGGGTAAACCATTTTCAAAACCGTGTCGTCCATCGCGAATCACATCTTCTGAGATACTACCCAAATGAAAAATCAGTTTTCCTCCTGTTGTATTGAAATTGTCGAATACACCATCAATAATTTTTCCCCGATCAGAAGTGTTAATGAATGGATCCAGCATCCAAAATTCAATATATTCAATATTGGCTTTTTCAAAATCAACCTCGGTGCGAATGGCAGTTGTTAAACCGGCCCAGTTTTCTTTGGGTGAATTATTAAGCTTAACGATATTTTTTGATGCATCGAATGTTAGGTTTGAATTGTAGTTGTAGGGACCTCTTTCGTATGGATAATATGCGATGTCCAACACGGGTTCAAAAAAGTTTCCTTGAGGAGGAATTCGCTTAGGAAAAATTTCGGTTGGTGCAACGGCCCTGACGTAATGATTCTCGAGGTCAGCATTTGTTATGTTGTTGGGCCTAAATTGTCCTCCGCTACGATAGAATTGGTTATCGACAATATACCAGGCAAGTCGTGCACGCTTATCCCCAGCCCTTATATCATTAAGCGCACCATTACTGGGGTCGTACCGTATGTCTTTTGGTGTAGATGCTAACTTCCAGGCTTGTGGGCTCATGAGTGAATAGGGCGTGGCAGAATTCTCAAAGTCATCGATGTATCCGGTGCCTTCACCATCTACAATATTCGATGTACCTGGGAGTAGCTGCGCAAATTCACCACTCCAGTTAATGGTCGACATTTCTTTGGTTTGAACCCCGGGTATGGCATCGATAATTTTTGTTAGCAGTCGGCTGTTCTTGCGCATGTTAAAATCAAAACCATATTGAAGATTGCGCGCAGGCTCTGTACCTATAGCATTACGGGTAATTAAAGGTCGCTCATTGTAGTAAAGTACTGTCGAGCCTAGGCTTATATCATCATTTAACTGATAGTCGAATCGTGTGCCAAGCAGTGACCGGGTTTGAAAAGCAAACGGATCGGCTTGTTCATACTGAATGCTGATATTCTTACCGGAGTTTAAGATAGCATCACTGAGTATGGTTACACGACCAAAGGTGTAGTCAACCGTATATTCAGTGCCCTCCATGAGTGGCGTGCCACCGGCAAATACACGTACCGATCCGGGGGAGACACCAAAACCGGGAATTAAAATTTCTTTGGATGACCCTGCAGAGTAAGTACCGACCAGAAAAAATTTGTTTTTGTCGGCCACCAGTTCTGCAAGAGCCCGGGTTGTACGATAAAGTGTGTCATACACGTATTTCTGAACTAAAAACGACTCCTGAGGATCATTGCGGAAGGCCTCACGAAGGGCCGTGTTAAAGGGTTCTAAAAATGGGAATATGATTACACCGGTTTGCGTGTTAATGGTGAGGCCCTCAACAAAATCGAAATTGCCATCGCGTTGCGGGTCATTCATAGGGTTTAGTTTATCCAACCCAAACACTTCAATAAGCTGCCGGTTACGCACATCTAGTCCTTCCTGGAGTTGCGGGTTGTCAATGCCGGAGCGGTCATCGCGGTAAACAATACGCAGTTGAAAATTATCGCGAGTAAGCTGGCTAACATTTAGCGAGTAAATATTTTTTGCCATTAAATCCCAGGTAGGAATGATGTTTCTCTGTTGATCGCGGATGCTAATTTTTCGCGGGCGTAGCATTTTCAGAAAAATAACTTCATTGTCGGGACGGCTGGCATAGTCTTCCGACAGTTCACCAACTTTGTAACTTCTTCCATTGTACGTGTATTCGTAGGCAACCGCTAGAGCTTCATCATTCTGAAGTTTTCGGGTTAGGGTTATGTACCCCAGTTGTGGGTGAAAGGTATATTCTGTAGGGCTTAAAATTCTTGCACCGGTAATTTTTTCGTAATCAGTACCGTTGTTAGATGAGCCCGAAAAAAAATTGTCGAGTGAGCTGTTGATTTCGTTTACATCGCGGTTAAATGTTCTTGCTTCAGCAAACAAATTATTTGCTTCGTTAGTATTAGGAAGATTTGGATTGGATGATGTTACCGATGGATTGTAGATTCGTTGTGGTTCTGCCAAGTCCATCAGGCCCACAACATTTCGTAATGTTCGTGTATCGTTATTCCGGTTAAGGATGTAGATTTCTACACGCGTAATGTTGATGCCGGAGAAAATCTGTGGAGGGTTTGCCAGCCATTTTTCAAAATTGTCGACAAAGAAATGACCTAAAAAGAAATGTCGGTTTTCATCGTAATTGGAAGCGATGATTTCAAAGGGTCGCCCCTGGCCGCTGTTGCCACCAGGAATATCGATTGATGCAACTTTGCCCCGTTGTGTTGATGCTATAGTAGTTACAAACAGTTTACCGAACTGCAGCTGGGCCTTTACTCCAAATAAATTTTGAGAACCCTGGATAAGTGTATTGTTTAGCGGAAGGCTAACGTTCCCTATTTCCAGTTTTTTGAGAATATCTTCCTTGAAACCTGTGTATTCAACTTTCATGTTGTTTTGAAAGTCGAATGAATTGTTGTTATCGAAGTTGGCGCTTACCGCTAGTTTTTCGCCCACCTTTCCGATCACACTCATGTTAATCTGCTGATCAAACTCAAAGCCCCCGTTACGCTGCTGGCGGATGGGTATGTTGGGGTTATCAATCCGTTGAAATGCAACACCAAAGTCGAGGGTTACAAATCCACGCGGTACCAGTTCGACATAACTACCGCCAAAGATCCTATCCAACACCGGGCTAACATAAATTTTTGGTATGAGCCCTCGGCTGGTTATCGCACTTTCGCCATCCAGACCTCTCGATTTGCCCTGCCAATAACCCTTAAGCATTTGGCGGTCCTGGTAGGCCTTGAAATCATTGAATGACATAGTCGTTATTGGACGAAAATTCAGCTCACCAATTCGCTCATAAAGCGTATAGTTAAGGCTTGAGTCAAGTTCAATTTCGTAATTGATCTTCGTTGGGTCTTTAAGGAATAAAGGCGATTCGGTACCGGTATTTGAAAATGGATCGCCATAGCGGTCACGTACCTGAAAAGTGGGCCTTCGACTTGGCCGGTAAGATTGACGGGTAGTATCCTGTTGTGTAGCATGCGTTGCCTGCTGCTGAAAGAAAGTTTCAGCATCTATAGCAGCAGCTTGCTCTGCCAGAAGCAGAATAATCGCTACGGGTAGGAGTAACGAGAATGTTTTAAGCGTCACGCAGGCTTAGGCGTTTTTCAAAGCTTGTTTAACTAAATCCTCCAAAGTAAGCGTATTTCCCGACTTTTTAAGGACGGTATCCACACTTTTCTCAGCCGCACTTTTGGTTATTCCAAGGGTGATTAGTGCAGATAACGCCTCACTTCGCAAGGTATTGTGTTTTATACCCGGAATACCCTGAAGGGTATCTTCAGAAAGGTCTTTCTTGATCTTATCCTTCAATTCAATAATGACGCGCTGGGCGGTTTTGCCTCCAATGCCTTTAATCCTTTGCAGAGTTGTGATATCCTCTTGTGCAATGGCCTTTTTTAGTTCATCGGATGAAAGGTAAGAGAGCATAACAATGGCGGTGCTTGGCCCGATTCCATTCACTGAAATGAGTAGTTGAAAGAGCTTCTTTTCAGCTTCACTGCTGAATCCGTACAAAAGGTGGGCATCTTCACGTATGGCCAAGTGCGCATAAATAAGTGTATTCTCCTGATCTTTGATTTCAGCAAAAGTTTGAAGTGAAATGCTTACGTGATAGCCAACACCGTTAACATCAATTACCACATGGGTTGGGTCTTTTTGAACGAGCCTGCCTTTAAGAAATGAAATCATGATAATTTTAGCGTTGTAATTTTAGATTTAAGATTATTTTATTTCAACTATTTTATCGACTTCAAATCCTAAATCTATAATCGTAAATTCTAAAGGTGATCATTTTGTTCGTGAAGTTGTGCATTCACTACAGCAATGGCAGCCATGTTTACAATTTCCCTAACCGTACTTCCTAATTGCAATACATGTACAGGTTTTTTCATTCCCAGTAAAATTGGTCCAATGGCTTCGGCTCCACCAATTTCCATAAGTAGTTTGTACGCAATATTTCCTGCAGCCAGGTTGGGGAATATAAGCGTGTTAGCTCCTCCATCAACCAGGTTGCTGAAAGGATAAGTTTCCTCTTGTATCTCTGTGTTTAGGGCAACGTTGGCCTGTATGTCGCCATCAATAATCAGGTTTGGATTTTTTAGTCGTGCCAGGCGGACCGCTTCACGCGTTTTCTCAGGAACTTCTCCACGCGATGATCCAAAATTAGAATAGGACAGTACAGCGATACGTGGTTCAAGGTCGAAGAAGCGAACCCCGCGTGCAGTAAGCGTAATAATGTCAACCAGTTCCTGTGCATTTGGATTGAGGTTCACCGTGGTATCTGAAAAGAAATAGGTGCCCTTTTTATTCATGATGATGTACATACCGGCAACCCGGTGTACATCATTGGCTATGCCGATAATCTGCAAAGAAGGCAAAATTGTTTTCGGATAGTCCTTCGTGAGTCCCGAAATCAAAGCATCCGCTTCTCCGGTTTCAACCATCATGGCTGCATAGTAATTTCGGTCGCGCATTAATTGCTGACAATCCCTAAATGTTAATCCCTTTCGTTGCCTCTTTTTATACAGAATCGCGGCATACTCATCAATCTTGGCATGTTCCTTTCGCGGATAAATTATAGGGCAATCGAGTTCCAGTTTGTGCTCTTTAATCAAACGTTCAATTTCAGCTTTGTCGCCCAATAATATTGGTTTGGCAATTTGTTGATCCTGTAGGTGTTGCGCTGCCCGAAGAATTTTAATATGATGTGCTTCGGCAAATACTACACGTTTAGGATTCTGTTTTGCCCGATCGATAATCCGCGACATTAGCTTTTGGTCGATGCCAATTCGATTTAAAAGCTCTTGATGATAAGCATCAAAATCGGTAATTGGTTGTTTGGCTATTCCAGATTCCATAGCAGCCTTTGCCACAGCCGGTGAAATGGAAGTGATGAGACGCGGATCAAGTGGTTTGGGAATGAGGTATTCTCTTCCGAATGAAATTTTTTCTGTGGCGTAAGCTTTAACAACACTATCGGGCACAGGCTCTTTTGCCAGATCGGCAATTGCGTGCACGGCTGCCAGTTTCATTTCTTCGTTAATTTCTGTGGCGCGAACATCAAGCGCACCTCGGAAAATATATGGGAAGCCCAATACGTTGTTTACCTGATTAGGGTGGTCCGAGCGGCCTGTCGCCATAACCAAATCATGCCGCGATTGCTTGGCATGATCATACGCGATTTCTGGATTTGGATTGGCGAGTGCAAAAACGATCGGATCGTTCGCCATAGACTGAATGTCTTCAGCGGTGAGAATATCGGCAATGGAAAGCCCTATGAAAAAATCGGATCCTTTCAAGGCCTCGCTTAAGGTGTTAAGATTGCGCGTTGTAGCAAACTCCTTTTTTATATCATCCAATTCTGTCCGGTCTGCGCGAATTACTCCTTTGCTGTCGCACATCACAATATTTTCTTTTCGAACGCCAAGGCTAAGGTACAAGCGCGTGCAGCTCACAGCTGCTGCACCAGCGCCATTAACAACCACTTTAATTTCATCTATTTTTTTATGTACCAGCTCCAAAGCATTTAACAGCGCTGCACCGGAAATAATGGCTGTACCATGCTGGTCATCGTGCATTACCGGAATGTTCATTTTTTCGCGCAGTGCCTGTTCTATTTTAAAACACTCGGGTGCTTTAATGTCCTCCAGGTTTATACCGCCAAACGTTGGTTCAAGCGCTCTAACGACATCAATGAATTTATCCGGATCCTGCTCATCAATTTCAATATCGAAAACATCAATGCCAGCAAATTTTTTAAAGAGAACACCCTTGCCTTCCATAACAGGCTTAGATGCTTCCGGTCCGATGTTGCCTAATCCCAGTACAGCAGTACCATTGGAGATAACAGCTACCAGGTTTCCTTTTGCGGTGTACTTATACACATCTTCTTTATTCGCGGCAATTTCTTTGCAAGGTTCTGCAACACCGGGTGAGTAGGCCAACGCCAGATCATGCTGAGAGCTTAGCACCTTGGTGGGCACAACTTCAATTTTACCAGGCTGTCCCTGCATGTGATAGTTCAGGGCATCTTGTTTTCGGATTTTTAATGACATGGATAAGAGTGGATTAAGAAATCAAAGATACTACTCTACGCCTACCTTAAAAATTAAGCTACGCGTAGCAGATTTTCAGCAAACCAACAATCTGCAACGTTCAGACGAAAAATCTTTATGGATTACTTTGACCTACGCCCGACTTAAATGTCCAGAGAATAGCTTCCAGCTCACGTATGGTTTCACGTTGGTCTTTACCCGGGCTGAAGCAAAATCCTTCAATGTAGTACATGCGTTGCTGCTTGTCGTCAACCAAGCCATAGCTGATGAATGGTCCACCCATGGAGTTGTTGTTTGTTTTCCACAGCCACCGTAGCTCCATTGCAAATTGATTGTTGAAATTTACCTGTGTTGCCTTGAGTGGTTTGAATGGAACTGATGTTTCCGTTTTTACAAAACTCTCCGGATTATCCGGGTCATCGAACAAATACCTGCGGGCAATCTCATCTCGCCAGATAATCAGGCTATCGGGCAGTAACTGGTACTCACTTTCGTAAGGCTTCCAACTGATAAAAATATTTTTGTCAACGCGGTTATCCATCAGGCGAAGCCACACAAAGTCCTCTTGCTTGTCTGCTATTTTAAACCCGAATGGGAGCTTGATGTCAATATCAAATTCTTTGCGAAGGGCTTCTGTAATTCCACGGGTTGTTGTTGTTTTTTCAAGGGCAACTTGTAATCTTTTCTTTTCTACAGAATTGAAATAGTCCTGGATTCGCCTATTGTTTTGCTGTAACTTTTTTATCAGATTTTCCTGCGAGTCGCTGAACAGGTACAATACTTCCTGCCCGCGTGAATACTCATCTTTAGTTGTTACCATAAAGAAAGTAGAATCTGTTCGTATCCGCTCAAGTGTCTCATCGGTGAAATTTTCTTTCATGATTTTTGACCCTGAGGAATTTTGATCTAATGTAAAAACAAACACAAGGTTTCTGATCTGGGTAAGGAGTGTGTATCCTTTTCGGGGGTAAACATAGATGAGATTGAAAAGCGGTTCTTCGCGTGGAAGGCCGGGTACTTCTGCTTTAAATATTTTTCGTAGTTCGTCACCCAGTTCGCCTTTCCACTGCACCGAATCAAGAATAAGTATCATGTCACCGGGTTTTCCGGTAGCGGCCGGTAAATTTTCAATACGGGCTTTTTCCGATGTGGTGCACGCCCATGCCGTGAGGATAACAAAACAAACGATTAACCATCTCATATTGCAAGTTTAAAGTATAATGCAGAAATCGAGGCAATCGTCACAGAAAAATTTGATGCGTCTTTTAGCCTTACGGTGATGTTGCTCTACAGCGAGATAATCAGGGTTTGACCGGGCTGAATTTTGCTGTCGGAGAGTTTGTTGAGCTCTTTTATTTTTTCAATGGTAAGCCCTTCGAATTTTTTAGAAATACCCCATAGGGTATCACCGGCTTGCACTACATAGGTTTTGGAGTCAGGCACCGGAATGGGCTGCACAGGTTTAGGCGGTGCAACGGATGCTGTTGAAGTTGATTGTGCCTGAGGATTAATCCATATGGTTAGCGACTGGCCTACATGAATTGTGTTGGAGGTAAGGTTATTCCACTTCTTGATATCCTCAACACGCACTTTGTGCCGGAGGGCAATTGAACCCAGCACATCGCCACTTTTTACCCGATAAATAATCCTGTCGCGGCCATAGGTACTTCCTTCCGTGTTGCGGGCCAATACCTCAAGTTCCTTTTTGCCCACTTTTGATGCGGAGTCAAGTATGGCTAATCGGTTTTCTTGAAGTTGCTCAATAGCAATGGAAGGAATTTTCAGGACGTGCGTTTTTGTGGCATCGGGCAGTGCATTACGCAATATGGAGGGATTCAGTTTTTGAATGTCTTCCAGGCACACCCCGGTAAGGTTGGCAAATGTTTCAAGGTGCAGGTAGCTGTTTACATGAAGTGTATCGTACGGCATTGGCATTTCATTTTCTGCGTCAATGAAATTATGCTCTTCCAGGTAGTTCATGGTGTAGATCATGGCAACAAACTGGGGCACATATGATCGTGTTTCGCGTGGAAGGTGAGGATAAATTTCCCAGAAAGTTTTTTTATAGCCCGATCTTCGAATGGCTTTCTTTACATTTCCGGGGCCGGCATTGTAAGCTGCAAGGGCTAACTCCCAATCGTTAAACATCCCATATAAATCGCGCAGGTAACGGCAGGCTGCATCCGTTGATTTTTCAGGATCCATCCGCTCATCAATATACCAATCGGCTTTCAGGTTGTAGTGCCGGCCTGTGGCGTACATAAATTGCCAAAGCCCAACAGCGCGAGCTCGTGAAATGGCTTTTGGATTTAGACCTGATTCAATAATGGATAAGTATTTGAGTTCATCCGGTAAACCGTAATGCGATAAGTACTTTTCAAAAACCGGAAAGTAAAGACGCTTTCTGCGAATAACCATGCGGGTGTATTCTCGATCGCGAACGGTGAAGTAATTTATGAACGAGTGAATACGATCGTTGTAGTGAAGCGGGATGTTTTTTTCAATGCAGCTTAACCGATCCCTGATCACTGCCGGACGATCATCGCCTGGAATAAATTCAACGCTTGATGCGATGGCATAAGTTGAAAAGTTGGTTGAATCTTCTTTCGCCAGTATCTCCTCATCTATGACTACTTCAAGGGAATCAACTACAACTGGCTCGTTCTCCTGTCCGAAGCACGGAATCAGCGCAATCAAAACAAATAGTATGGCCAGCGCACTTTTCATATTAATTCAGTTTCATCAGGTAATCTGAAAACTGCAAGAGTTCTTTTTCTTCAAAATCGTTAGCCAAAACCTGCATCCCAATGGGTAAACCAAGGCTATCCACACTGCAAGGTACGGAAATAGCCGGAACCCCCGCAACATTGGCCAATACCGAAAACAAATCGGCCAAATACATTTCCAACGGATCAGTAGTGTGATCACCCAATTTAAATGCAGTGGTAGGCGATACAGGCATGATGATAAAGTCGTGATTACTTAAGATTTCTTTAATCTTGTTTCGAATGAGCTGCCGAACTTTTTGCGCTTTGGTGTAGTAGGCATCGTAGTAGCTGGCACTCAACACAAAGGTTCCCAACAAAATTCTTTTTTGCACTTCTTTGCCAAACGCCTCCGTGCGTGTTTTCTTATACAGCGATTCAAGATTAGTAGTTGCTGCACTCCGGTATCCGTAACGCACACCATCAAACCGTGAAAGATTTGAGCTGGCTTCAGCTGTAGCCAGAATATAATAAGTTGGCAACGTGTACTCAAGCAAAGGAAAATCAATAGCGTGAAGGGTGTTATCGGATTCCTTGAGCTTGTCCAGCGTGTTGAATAAAGTTGATTTCACTTCTTCTTGTATGCCTGATGAATTGCTGGTTTCATTAAAGTATGCAATGCGGTATCTTTTTTTTGATGGTTGATGAATTTCATCCGAATACTTCGGTACTGGCTTTTGCGATACGGTACTGTCGTATTCGTCTGGGCCGGCAATCACTTCCAATACCCGGGCAACATCTTCAACCTGTGTTCCGAAAATTCCAATGCAGTCGAACGATGAAGCGTAGGCAATTAATCCGTATCGGGAGATGCGGGAATAGGTTGGTTTTAGGCCAATAACTCCGCAGAAACCGGCAGGTTGACGAACTGATCCGCCTGTGTCCGATCCTAAAGCAATTCTGCACATGCCGGTTTGCACGGCAACGGCTGATCCGCCCGAAGATCCACCCGGCACGCGTTGCGTGTCGATGCTGTTTAGCACCGGACCAAAGGCTGAATTTTCGTTGGATGAACCCATGCCAAATTCATCGCAGTTTTGCCGACCAATAATAATGGCATCCTCATCGAGCAGTCGTTGAATGGTGGTTGCATTGTACTGAGCAATAAACCCATCAAGAATTTTACTGCCGGCTTGCACCGGGTGATGTTGATAAGAAAGTACATCCTTAATGCCCACAACAAGCCCAGCTAATTTCCCGGCTGTGCCTGCTTTTACTTTTTTATCAATAAGGGTTGCTTGATGCAGCGCTTCAGTTTCAAACACACTCAAAAAAGCATTGAGGTGGGCTTGTGACTTTATTATGCTGAGGTGGTGTTTTACAATATCCTCGCACGTAATGGCGTTGCGGGAGAGGTCAAGCTGAATGTCGCGTAGAGTCGCGTAATCTTTCAAACTCTATTCCTCTATATTTTTAGGAACTTCTTTGCCTGCCTCATCCACCTCTTTCTTAACGTCCTTCACGGCATCTTTAAATTCACGGATGCCACGGCCAACCCCGCGGGCAAATTCAGGAATTTTTTTTGCTCCAAAGAAAATCAAGACAGCAAGGGCGATGAGAACCCATTCCATTCCACCCGGCATTCCGATCAAAAAAATTGAATTCATGGTATTATTGTTTCAGCGTAAAGATAGGGTATTGGGTTTGATTCTAAAAAACACACTTAAACTGTCGGGAATTCCTTTAAACGAAAGGCAAAAATCAGTTTCTGAGCCATTGTTGGGGGTCAAGCGCGGTAGTGTTTTTGCGCAATTGGAACCGCAACTCGGAAATACCATCGGCATTGGAGAGCACATGACCGATCTCCTGGTTGGTGTTTACTTTTTGTCCCTTTTTAACGTACACCTCTTTCAACCCCGAGTATACAGTAAAGTACTCACCATGACCAATAATGACAGCATAGCCGATAATCTGATAGTGCATGATAGATCGAACTTCCCCCTCAAAAATGCTTTTTACTTTTTCGTTTTCCTTGGTTTGAATGTTGATGCCATCGTTTTGAATGACGATGCCTTTTATTACCGGGTGATTTTGTTTGCCAAAACGTTGAGAAACAAATCCCGAAGCAGGCCAGGGAAATTTTGATTTATTCTCTGCAAATGAGCTCGACAAAGCGATTGAGGCGGCATTGGCTGCTCCTTTTGTTTCGCGTGCGGCACGCTCCATTTCTTCACGGATAATTTCATTAATCCGTTTATCCAGCACGGCAAGAGCCTTTCGTGTATCCTCAAGGTCCTTTTTTAATGTTTTTTCCTGTTTCTCCAGCACCTTTACCAGGTTGTTTTGTTTAGCCTTAAGATTTACAAGATTGTTGTTGGCCGAAATTTCCTGGTTTAACAATTCATTTTTCTCGGCACGCTTTGTTTCAATTTGCTTTACCTGGGTGGCCAATTCAGTTTGTACTTGCAGTATCGCCTCAACCTGAATTTGGCGTCTTTCCGAATATTGTCGCATGTACCGAAGACGCATGATTAATTGATCGAAAGACTCAGCAGAAAACAAGAAGGTGAGCCTGGTGGCACTGTTGTTTGCCTTCTGCGCAGCAAATAACATGGCAGCGTATTCTCCTTTCAATTTTTTCAGATCATCTTCAAGCGCGGCAATAAAACCGTTGTTGTCTGCTATATCCTTGTCCAGCAGACTGACCTCTGATTTAATCGATTGAATTAAATTTTCCTGAATGCGTATGCGCAGATTCAAAGCATTAAGCTCACCGATTGAGTTCTTTTTTTTGTCGGAGGTTTCATTCAGGATTTTTTCAACCTCTTTGATTTTTTCGAGGTTTTGTTGTTTTTCTTTTTGAAGCTGGGCTTTGGTTTTTTGTTGGGCAAAAGCGACCAGTGAAAGCAACAAAAGGAAAACAAATGGCAGTGAGAACTTACCTGCGGTCATACTTTTTGGGTATGCTGAACGGGAATTTCAATTCCTTATCGCCTACTTCAGCCTTGCTGTATTCAAAAATTACCGAAGTATTCAATAATCCCGCTGAAGTTTTGTACAAGAGTGAAATAGCGGCATTATACGGAAATGACTTACCGCTAACGGGTTGAAAGTTGGCGTAGGTAATTGTCATCGAATTGTGCGTGTTATTTTCTTTAAGTTCAACCTTTTGGATTTTCATGGTCGTAGCGCTGATGTAGTTGAGCACCTCAACCGTGCCCGAAGTTTGCTTTAATAAGTACGTAAGACTTTTCTGATCAATTTCATCTTCTTCTTTTCTTTGCATGAGCAGGTTGCCCAGAAAAGCAGACTGAATAACACCATAATTAACTTCAAAGTTGAAGCGCTTCGATAACTCAACGTAATCAAAGACGTAGTACTCCTTATCTACATTGCTGATGACGGTGATGGAATCCTTGTTGATCAGTACGCGTCCGCCCTGCACACCAATTACGGTGAAGTTCATCCAGATCACACTATCTTTTCGTACGCGGATAACCGCCTTTACCTCGCGCTCTTTGGTTCCGTCTTTTAACACAGTTCTTGCCCTACCCTGGAAATAGTCAAAATCAATCTCTTCTATGGCCAATATTTTTTTTGGTGCCAACTCGGTTGTTGAAGGAGGTATTGCCTTTTTACTGCAGGAAGCAAAAACCACAGCGACCATAAGAATTAACAGCTCGTTGAGTCTATTCATAAATTTTGCGGTTGGCGATCTTTTTATTTAATGTTTCATTGCTCGCATTAAGCATGCCCTTCGCTTTTTCCCACTGTTTAACAGCCTGGTCAACATCTCCCAATTGAAAAAGAATATCACCATAGTGTTCAAAATGCGTGGCGTTGGCCTGACCGGTTGCAATGGCGCGCTCCATTATTTTTCTTGCCTCTTTATATTTCTGCCTCATGTACAGCACCCACGCATACGTATCAAGAAACGAGGCGTTATCGGGATTATTTTTTATTAGCAATGCAGACATCTTTTCGGCTTTATCGAGTGAAGCTTTTCGCAAGGCCAGGTAATAGCTGTAATTGTTTAGTACAATGTAGTTATTCGGATTGAAAGTAAGGGCCTCGTCAAAGGCCTTGTCTGATTTTTCATAATCGCTTATTGCATTGTAGGCATCGCCCAGCATGGCGTTGATTTCGCTGACCATTCCCGGATTATTGCCCGATAGTTTCTTGCCCTGCTCCAACGAAGTGATGGCTTCTTTGTACTTCCGTTTGCGTAAGTTAGCCAGTCCGTTGAAATAGTATAACATGCTTTGGTTTGGATAATACTCAAGCGCCTTTTCGGAGGACTTGATAACATCATCAAAAGCCTCCTGTTGTGTTTGCAGGTACAGCAGGTTTTGCCATACTTCAAAATTTACTTCGCCTGTAGCAATGGCTTGGGAATATTTTCTCTCTGCTTCTTTGTTCTTGCCTATGGAAAGGTAAAGATCACCTCCCAATACAAACGTATTCACTTCGTCTGGGTATTGTTCTTCCAGCTTTTCCAGTAATTCAATGGCAAATTGTTCTTTGCCAAGATCAGTGGCACCTTTTGATTTGGTATTGTTTAGTTCGGCATTGTAGGTGCTGAGCACCATTAGTTTAGTACTGTAGTCCGTTTCAGGATCATCGAAAATATCATGCAGCAGCCTGCGTGCCTTTTCTTCCTGGTTGGTGTCGCGATACAGTCCCACCAGCATTACAGAAGCACTAGGTGATGATTCATTTTCTTCAATGAATTTTTCCAGAAAAGATATAGCCTTTGTCAACTGGCTTTGCTGCGCCAACAGTTCAGCGTAGCTAACAGCGTATTGTTCCTCGTCAGGAAAAGCCCGGGTTAATTTCTCACCTTCTTCAACAGCATCATTTATTTTATCCATTTCCCAATAAATGCGTTGCTTTTGTGTGGAGGAAGTTTCGTTGATTCCAAAAACAGCTTCAGCCCGGTTATATGCTTTAATGGCTTCCGTTGGTTTGTTCGCATACTGATAAATGATGGCTAATTCGTAGAGGTATTCTTCTGTTCCGGGCACTTCCTGTAGCATGGTTTCGTAAAGTTGTGCTGCGCGATCAAACCGTGTGAGGTTTGTGTAAATGCTGGCACCCAATAAATAGAAGAATTTATTTTTTTGCTCGTACTTCAATGCCTGCTCAATACTAATTGATGCCCGGATTAAATCATCCTGTTTGTTTCCCAAGGCTAATACCTCTGCAACTTTATAATGAATGGTTGCATTGGTGGGAACAATGTCGAGTGCTTTCTGGTAATACACCAGTGCTTTGGCATAATCTTCCAGCATATAATACTTTTCACCCTCTGTAAAATAGAATTCAGCTTCCCGTGATTTCAGACTGGTTGGAGCCGATACATCTTCGGTTTTTCTTTTCTTCTGGGCTGATAGGGTTAATGGAAAACCCGCAATCAGCAGAAGTATATAAAGTATTTTCGCGCTCAATTTTTTTTGGCTATAACGATCTCAAAATTAATGAATTTTATGAACTGGATGGGGTTAATCTGGAGTTGGTTGATACGGTGTTTGACCGGATAAATGACGGGATAGGTTATCTATTTTTTGGCATTAGCCTTCGGAACTCCAAAACGTAAATCATACCGGAGAACAGTAGTAGGATGAGAAGCCTTACGCTAAGCGCCAGCCACAGCGTGGGAATTTCAATGCGATTGAGCACAAAAATCAACAACAATGTTAACGCGATGTAAGTTAAATCTTTTACCACAGGGTAGGGAATGGGGTAATGTCGTTGGCCGATGATGTAACACACGGCTGCCATCAGAAAATATACGATTAATGTAACCCAACTGCTTCCTTCATAGCCAGCAATAGGAATCAGCACGTAATTCAATACAATGGTAAGCAACGCTCCGCCCACAGCAATCCACGTGCTGTAGTATGTTTTGTCGGTGAGCTTGTACCAGATGGAAACATTGTAGTAGATGCCCAGAAATAAATTGGCCAGTAAGAGTATGGGCACTACATGCATGCCGGTTCGGTATTCAGTCCGTCTGAGTGCGTGTTCCAGTATATCCAGGTTTATGCTCACCGCCAGCAGAATGATGCAACCAAACAGAATAAATCCATGCGAGACCTTACTGAATAATTCGGGTGAGTTTTTATCGGCAGCGCGTGAAAAGAAGAAGGGATCAGCGGCATAGCGAAATGCCTGAACGGCCAAGGTCATGAACACCGAAAATTTATACACCGCACCAAAAATTCCCAGGGCTTCTTCGCTGGTGAAACCTGGATAGAAATTTTCGGGCAACCAAAATCGCAACGCCCAACGCGAAAGCATTTCATTGGTAACCCAAGCGAGGCCAGCGAACAGAATGGGGTAGGCATAAATCATCAATGGCTTTATCGCTGACCAATCAAACGTAATTTTTAGCTTGCGCAAAACACTCCATAGCAATAAAACAAGTGCAGCGTTGGCTAACAGATTAGACAGGAAAACATAATCTACACCAAATGAAGAATTGTAGAAGGTATTTATAAATGGTTTAAGTGAAGTAAAAACATCGCCACGTAAAATAGCAGGGCACAAGCTTAAGAAGAACAAATTGAATCCGATGTTCAGTCCGATGTTTGCAAGTTTAGCGATGGCAAATTGCTTTGACTTCCCTTCAAGCCGAAGTCTGGCAAAAGGTATGGCCAGCACAGCATCAATGGCGAGAATAAAAGCAAACCAGATGATGTAGTTTTCCTTGCCGGGATACTCCAGGTAATTGACTATGGGTGTTGCCAAAAGAATAAGGATGCCGGAGAGGATGAAGCTTGTTGCCAGAATGGAGCTTGTGGTCAGGTTAAAAATATTTTGTGCACTCTCCTTATTTAAAGTAGCGAACCGGAAGTATGCCGTCTCCATTCCATAGGTATACAACACATTGAAAAACGCTGCATAGGCGTATAGTTCAGTTACCACACCATATTCACCCGCTGCAAAAACGTAGGTGTAATAAGGTACCAGCAGGTAATTAAGTAACCGGCCAAGGATGCTGCTTGCACCATATATTATTGTATCACCTGCCAGTTTTTTTATTGAACTCATGTAAACTCCCAAAATGGTTCTAGTTCTGCTCCAAATTTGGCATTTTTGCTCGGTATTTAGTCTCTGATAACTGATATTTGAAGGGTATCAGTATTTTTTTGACTTTTTAAGTTAGGCTATTTTTTTGACTGAATCTCGTTGTTAATGAAATCGCTAAATTTTACTAAATGAAATGCACCATGCGTCTGGTAAAGATTCTTGCAATTCTCTTTTTAGGTATAAGTGCGGAAGCACAGGTCTGTACAGCCCTTACAAGTGGCAATTGGAGCGGAGGACCTCCCGGTGATCGTGCTACTTGGAGTTGCGGTAACCCTAATACTTTTTCAGGAACCATTGTGATTCCTGCTGGCATTACGGTCACTATCAATAACAATACAACCTGGAATGCCAATGTTGAAGTTAGAGGAACACTACTTCTAGACAACCAGCTAACCCTTGGAACAACTTCAGGTTGTGGATATACCCTTCGGATTTTTGATAGTGGTGTTTTAACAAGACCGGCCGGACCGGATGCCAGTGATCGGCTAATTATTTGCGGTACAACCATCATCACAAGTCAACCGGGGCCACCAGCCGGTACATTACCTTGGCCCCCAGGTGGATACGACTCCAGCACACCAGGAGGTGGTTTTGGTGAAAATGGCCCATTGCCAGTAACATTGATTTTTTTTCATTCGAAAGTTGTGGGTGGAAACATTGAACTGAGATGGGCGACCTCAAAGGAAGAAAGATTTGACTACTTTGATCTGGAACACGCAGTGGAC
Organism: Cyclobacteriaceae bacterium; assembly: GCA_019638255.1. Classification (GTDB taxonomy): domain Bacteria; phylum Bacteroidota; class Bacteroidia; order Cytophagales; family Cyclobacteriaceae; genus UBA2336. The sequence goes on from JAHBUD010000001.1 coordinate 987,154, forward strand.
GGTTACAATTATTCATCGATTGAAGTGTTATCCGGTGCCGGTTATAATTCAGCATCTTATAAAGAGTACGCCTACACACATAGCACCCCATTAAATGGTGCTAACTATTATCGACTTAAGGCAGTAGATCTTGACGGTTCGTATGAATACTTTGGCCCAATTGTTCAGTCTTATTACGGACGAAAAATTATTAATGTTTATCCAAATCCTTCCATTGGGTATTTCATAAATGTTGAATTTAATTTCAATCCGGTTGAACGTTCAAGATTGACTATTTTGAATTCCCAGGGTATCGAAATGATATCAATCCTGAAAATAAAGAATAAAAACCGGGTTGCACTGGAAAGTCTTCCCCCAGGTATTTACCTTATAAAGTATTCGTCTCCGGATTTTTCAGAAACAACAAAATTCATTATTCGGTAGCTTTTGAATCTCAAATTAAGAATCGCACAATAGATTCTGGGAATAGCTGATCAAAGCAGATCACTACAATCTACAGTGAATTTGCTGCTTAAACAGATCGCATCTATTTAATTCTGCAAAAGCCAAATTGCTTAGAATATTATAATGTCACTTCTCAGTGGCATCGTGTTGGGTTACTAAATATTCTTTTCAACCCCAGCATGAAATCAATGGCAAAACGTAGCAATCTGGTAAAGGCAAGTTTGGTGTTCCTCTTGCTTATGGCTCATATCTCATTTTCTCAGAATTACACCTCGGTAAATGCCGGTTCTTGGACTACCGCTGCCAACTGGAATAATACTTCAGGCTGGGGCGGTGCAACACCTCCACTTACACATACCTCCGGCACAATTAACGTTAACCACAACATGACTATTGCCAGTGCGGCATCGTTTGGTGGTTCAGGTTTTAATGTAGCGGCAGGTGCTAGTATAACCACCAACGCAAACTTTACTATTTCCAACGGCACAGCCAATATAAACGGTTCCATCAGTGTTTCTGGTAATTTTACGGTGTCGAACGGAACAACCAACATTTATGGTACTGTATCGACTACTGGCAATTTTGCTGTAAGTGGTGGCGCAACGGTGAATGTTTATGGTACTTTGATCATTGCAAGTAATGCAAGCTTAAACGCAAATCTAAGAATCCATCCCGGTGGTAAGGTGATTGTTGAAGGGAGTGTAACCGTGGTTAGTTCAACCTATTTAACCATTGGTACTGCTGTAGCCCCACCACCGTATGCCGACATGATCATTTATCAGAATCTTGTGCAACAAAGCAGTGGTGATGTTACCATTAACCGGAATGGGCGACTTGCTGTTTTTGGAAATATAACCGACAGTGGCGGAGGTGGAACCTTCATTCAGGTTAACAATGGTGGTCAGGCTTATGTGCATGGAAACATTACGTACTCGGGTGGCGGAAGTTCCATTCAAAATAATAATACGACAAGCCCTTATGGTTTATATGTAAATGGAACAGCAACGTCATCGGGTGGAGGTGGATCGGTAACCACAAACATGGGCGACCAGCAGACCATGCAAGATACAAACCCCGACTTTTTTACCTGGGTGGCATCGCAGCCAAACAGCCCGATGCCGGTGACATTACTTTATTTCCAGGTTGAAAAGATTGAAACCACCAGCGTTCAATTAGTATGGGCGACTTCAATGGAACAAAATTTCGACTACTTCGAAATTGAACGCTCAACAAATGGTTATGATTTTATTGCGTTGGGTACCCGTCAAGGTGCCGGTTACAACACTGAAACCATTCAGCGTTATGCATTCACAGACTCAAATCCCATTAACGGTTCAAATTACTATCGCCTGAAGGCAGTGGATTTGGATGGCTCGTTTGAATACTTCAACATCGTTTTTGCACAAATTAAATCCGATAAACAACTGAGCATTTATCCGAATCCTTCTGATGGTAGCAGAATAACCGCCCAATTAAACTTCGAGCCTTTGCACCTTGCAAAAATTCAGGTGAGTGATCTGACCGGAACTTTAATTACTGAAACGATGGTATCCGGTATTGAAAATGATGTTGAGTTCTCAACGCAATTGAAGCCTGGAATTTACTTGGTAACATACTATTCGCAAGGATTCAAACACACTGAGCGTATGCTCGTGCGATAATCTGCACAAATAAAAAACGTGCACTAAGCTTTTTGTGCCAATAGCTCCGGAAGTTTTGTGAGTATCTCCTCTGTCATCTCACGTAAACCAAATTGATGTTGCCAACCCCAGTCGTTACGGGCAGCAGAATCATCAATGGATTGTGGCCAACTGTCGGCAATGGTTTGCCGGAAATCAGGGTTATAGGTAATGGTAAATTCAGGAATATGTTTTTTGATTTCCGCGGCAATCTCTTTGGGCGAGAAGCTAATGGAAGATATGTTGTAACTGGAACGGACCTTTATCTTTTCAGCAGGGGCTTCCATTAAATCAAGTGTGGCCTTCACCGCATCGTCCATGTACATCATGGGCAAATAGGTATCTTCTTTTAAGAAGCATTCAAATTTTTTATCCGTCAATGCCTTAAAGAAAATATCCACGGCATAATCCGTAGTGCCGCCACCCGGCTTTGTTTTGTAGCCAATCAGGCCAGGATAACGTAAACTGCGTACATCAACGCCTTTATTCCTGAAATACCAATCACACCAACGTTCGCCTGCTTGTTTGCTGATGCCGTAAATGGTGGTAGGATCCATGGTGGTATCCTGTGGTGTGTTTTGCTTAGGGGTTGTAGGCCCAAAGGCGGCAATGGAGCTTGGCCAGTACACACGATCGAGCTTGAATTCAACGGCTGCATCCAGTACGTGAATCAAGCCATCCATATTTAGGTTCCAGGCAAACTTTGGATTTCTTTCCCCGGTGGCGGAGAGTACGGCTGCCAAATGATACACCTGTGTGATTTCATTTTTTTTGATGAATTCAAACAGTGGCTTTTGTTTCAGTACATCCAGTATTTCAAAATTGCCTTGAGCAAGTATACCCTGAGGGTCTTTTATGTCAGTAGCAATTACATTTTCTTTTCCATACAGGGCCCAAAGTCCTTGGGTAAGTTCAGATCCTAATTGACCGCCTGCGCCTATAACTAAAATTTTGTGCTTCTTCATGGTTGTGATTGGGGCCGAAAGTTACAGAATTTTGCTTTTTTCCTATCAGTTGTTAGGCTCAGTTTTCGAGGAAGCGTTTAACTTTGCGTCCTCACAATTAATGTCAGGTTGAACCTGCCTGACGGCAGCCAGGCCTGTCAAAACCATTTGATTCAGCTATGTATAATAAACTAAAACCTGTACTGGAAAAAGAACTGGCCACTATTAAAGAAGCCGGATTGTTCAAGAAGGAACGCGTTATCATTTCCCCACAAGGAGCCGATATAAAAATTGAGGGGGGCAAAGAGGTTATCAACTTTTGTGCGAACAACTACCTTGGCCTTTCTTCCCATCCAAGAGTAACAGAAGCGGCCAAGCAGGCCATTGATACCCATGGGTTTGGTATGTCATCTGTTCGGTTTATCTGTGGCACGCAAGATATCCACAAAGAACTGGAGCGCAAGATTTCAGAATTCCTTCACATGGAAGATACCATTCTGTACGCTGCTGCTTTTGATGCAAATGGTGGAGTGTTCGAACCATTGCTGGGAGCGGAAGATGCAATTATATCAGATGAATTGAATCACGCTTCAATTATTGATGGTGTCCGCTTGTGTAAAGCCATGCGGTATCGTTACAAGCATAACGATATGGCCGATCTGGAAAAACAACTTCAGGATGCAAAGGCTGCCGGTGCAAGGCAAATTATGGTTGTAACCGATGGTGCATTTTCAATGGACGGTACCATTGCACAATTAGATAAAATTTGTGACCTGGCGGATAAGTATGAAGCCCTGGTGATGACCGATGAATGTCATTCAACGGGTTTCTTGGGTAAAACCGGTAGAGGTGTTCCTGAATATTGTGGTGTGATGGATCGTGTGGATATTATTACCGGTACATTGGGTAAAGCATTGGGCGGAGCATCAGGTGGCTTTACTTCGGGCAAAAAAGAAATTATTGAGCTGCTGCGTCAGCGTTCGCGTCCGTATTTGTTCTCCAATACGTTAGCGCCTTCCATTGTGGGTGCTTCTATTGAAGTCTTCAACATGCTTTCGGAAACAACTGCGTTGCGCGATAAGCTTGAGCAGAGCACAAGATACTTCCGCAGTGAAATGACAAAGGCGGGTTTCGATATTAAACCGGGTGAGCACCCAATCGTTCCGATTATGTTGTACGAGGCTCCACTGGCGCAGAAGTTTGCTGAGAAATTATTGGAGAGAGGTATTTATGTAATCGGTTTCTTCTTCCCGGTGGTTCCAAAAGGTAAGGCGCGCATCCGTGTACAGCTTTCTGCAGCGCATGAAAAGCACCACCTTGATAAGGCGATTGCAGCGTTTACAGAAGTGGGCAAGGAGTTGGGTGTTTTGAAATAGTTATCGAGTTAGAGAATTTTATTCAGCGTAAGGTCTGTGAAACATAGACCTGAGGTAAGCATAAGCGTATGGTTTGAGACATAGACTAAAGTAAGGTGTTCCAAAATATTTTTTTCCACTTATCAAAGTTCATGGTTTAGGTATTGAAAGTGCTTATCTTGAATGGCACAAAACTTAAACCATGAAAAAGTTAATCGCACTCTGTCTTCTTTTTATTCTTTGTTTTTCAGCGGAAGCACAACGTTCAAAATCGCAGCCTGCTCCGGCAATGCCTTCAACCGACTTTAACGAATATTTTAACGTCTTGAAATGGAGAAGTATCGGGCCGTTTCGCGGAGGCCGTTCCAATGCTGTAAGTGGGGTTGTTGGCGATCCCGCCACTTATTACATGGGCTTAACCGGAGGTGGCGTATGGAAAACAGATGATGCCGGAACTACATGGAAGAATGTTTCCGATGGTTATATGAAAACCGGATCAGTTGGTGCAATCGCTGTATCTGAGAGTGACCCGAATATTGTGTACGTGGGTATGGGCGAACACGCCATTCGCGGTGTGATGACGCATCATGGTGATGGTATGTATAAATCGCATGATGCCGGAAAGACCTGGATCAAACTTGGTTTGGAGGCAACGCAGCATATTGCCCGGGTAGTTATTCATCCGAAAAAACCTGACATCGTTTGGGTGGCTGCACAAGGTGCGTTGTACAGTAAATCATCCGAGCGGGGAATTTACAAAACCACCGATGGCGGAAAATCATGGAAAAGAGTTTTGTATGTAGATGACAAAACCGGTTGTGCTGAACTCTCCATCGATTTCAATAACCCACAAGTATTGTATGCTGCCATGTGGGAACATGGCCGGTTACCTTGGAAAGTGATCAGTGGTGGCTCGGGAAGTGGGTTATATAAATCAGTTGATGGTGGCGAGACATGGTCGCAAATTCACGAAGGCCTTCCGAAGGAATTAGGCAAGATGGCCATTGCGGTTAGCCGCTCCAATTCAGAAAAGGTATATGCGCTGATTGAAAGTGATTCCGACAAAGAGCTTGGTGGATTATTCGTTTCGGATAATGCCGGAAAGAATTGGAGGCGAGTAAGCAACGATCACCGATTGGTGCAACGTGCGTGGTATTATATTGAGCTGTACATTGATCCTAAAGATGAACTTACACTTTACGTGTTGAGCGCTCCCTCGCTTCGTTCATTGGATGGTGGTGTAACCTGGGAAGTATTACCCGGTGTACATGGCGATTATCATGACCTATGGATAAATCCAAGCAATCCGAAGAATATGGTAATGGCTGATGATGGTGGCGCAACCATTAGCTTTAACTATGCCAAAACGTGGTCGTTTCAAAGCACTATGCCTACGGCACAACTCTATCGCATTAACGTAGATAATGTTTTTCCTTACCGTATTTATGCCGGCCAGCAAGACAATTCTTCGGTGGTAATTGCCAGTCGTGAGTTGGGTAGTGGCGGAATAACCCGTGAGAGTTGGACGGCCTCGGCTGGCGGTGAGAGTGCGTTCCTCGCATTTAATCCCGATGATCCGCGATATGTATTAGGGGGTAGTTACTTAGGCACGATTGAAGTGCTGGATACGAAAGCCAAAGCGGGCACCAACATCATGGCTGGACCTATTCAGTATTTGGGTCGTGATTCAAAAGACATGAAGTATCGTTTCAATTGGAATGCTCCCATCATCTGGTCGAAGCATGAACCGAATGCCTATTACCACGGTGCACAAGTATTGTTGAAAACCACCGACATGGGAAAAACCTGGACGGAACTCTCGCCTGATTTAACCCGCAATGAAAAAGAAAAGCAAGGTAAAATGGGTGGACCGTACACGAACGAAGCGGTTGGCGCAGAAAATTACGGCACGTTAAGTTATGTAATTGAATCACCACATGAGAAAGGAGTGATCTGGACGGGTAGTGATGATGGTTTGGTTCACCTGACACGCGATCGTGGCGCAACATGGAAAAACGTAACGCCAATCGGATTGAAAGAATGCCTGGTCAATGCCATTGAAGTTTCTCCACACGATCCAGCGACAGCTTATATTGCCACCACAAGGTACAAGTTTAACGATCATGCGCCCGGTCTTTATAAAACATCCGATTACGGAAAGACCTGGACGAGCATTTCAAAAGGTATACCGAATAATGCATTTACCCGTGTAGTGCGCGAAGATGATGTACGCAAAGGATTACTTTTTGCCGGTACGGAATTGGGTGTGTTTATTTCATGGAACGGTGGTGCAGAGTGGCATCCCTTTCAACTAAACTTACCGATTACACCCATTACTGATTTAAAAGTTCATCAAGGTAATTTAATTGCATCCACCTCTGGAAGATCATTTTGGATTCTCGATGATTTAAGTTTATTGCGCCAGTTTAAGAGCGAAATAAATTCATTTAACTTTTTTGAACCTACTGATGCGGTTTTGGTGAATGGCTCAAGTCAGTTGGACCGCAACGATCCGGAGTTTGATGGAACACATCCGTATTACGGTGTTAATCCTTCAACCGGTGTAGTGCTGTACTATAATCTTCCGGAATTGAAGGAAGGTGAGCAGCTATCGATGGAGATTAGAGATGCAGCAAGAAATCTGGTTCGCAGTTACTCTTCTGTAAAAGACTCAACTTTTAAGAGTTATGATGGTGGCCCTACGGCTGAACCGGTGATGACAAAAACAAAGGGGTTGAACCGATTTGTTTGGAATATGCGTTACCCCACTATGCCGGGTGTACAAGGTGTTTACATTGAGAGTAGCTACCGTGGACATAAAGCTAGTCCTGGAAAGTATTCAGCAACGCTGAAGGCAGGAAACCAAACTTCAACAGTCAAGTTTCAAATTCTTCCTAATCCATTGTATCCAACAGATGCCGCTACTTATCAGGAGTATCACAGCCTGATGAGTAGAATGGAGAAGGAAGTATTTGTTATGCACCAGCTGGTTAATACACTTTTTGAAAAGCAAAATCAATTAAATCAATTGGTGACTACGCTTCCTGCAGATGAAAAATTTAAAGTGCTTAGAAACGAGGGAATGGCATTAATTGAGAAGCTAAAGGGTTGGGACGAAGATATGGTGCAGCGTAAATCAAAAGCGTACGATGATGTTGAGAATTTCCCCAATAAATTCACCGCTAATTACTTGTTTCTGATTAATCAAACAGAGAGTGATATTCCGCGTGTCAATAAACCTTCACTCGATCGATTGGATGAGCTTACGCGGGAATGGAATTCATTGCATAATCGGGCAAAGGAATTGTTGGAGAAGGATATTCCAGCCATGAATCAAAAATTCTGGGATGCCGGTGTTGGTGCAATCTGGAAAAACTGATGCTCAGATAGTATGCACAGTCCCTAGGCTTTTACACCATTTTTAACGGTTGTTTCAATTTCGGGTATTGATTCTTCCCAATTGGTTGGCTCAGTGTTGTGGAGGTAACTCAGTATTTTTTGCTCAACCTGTTTTAACTTTAGTGCTTTGATGAATTTCCCATTACGTGCCAAAATTAACCGGCCGGATTCTTCTGAAATCGCCAGCACCAGTGTATCGGTGCTTTCTGACATACCTACTGCAGCTCGGTGGCGCATGCCGAAATGAGCGGGTAAATTATCGTTTTCGCTTACAGGCAACACGCAGCGGGCGGCTTTGATTCTACCTTTGTGAATAATGATTGCGCCATCGTGTAGCGGACTGGTTTTATTGAATATTGAAACAATCAATGATTTGCTGATTTCAGAATCAAGGGGTTCACCGGTTTCAGCATAAAATTTCAGGGCCGTGTCGCGGGAAAATACAATCAAAGCTCCTGTTTTTGATCCTTTAAGAACTTTACAAGCTTCAATGATCTGATGAACATCGGTTTCATCGTTGTATTCACCCCGCCAATTGGCCAAGGTTTTTAAAAAATTGTCGCGGAACTCGGTACCTCTTCCGATAACCAGAAGAAATTTCCTGATTTCAGGCTGAAACAAAATGATCATGGCCAACACCCCCACACCCATAAACTGGCCAAGTATGGTAGCCAATAATTCCATTTGTGCTGCGCGCACAATCAGGTAAATGAGGTAAAGCGCCAGTATGCCTAAAAAGATGTTTACCGCAATACTTCCCCGAATCAGTTTATACACCTGATACAGTAAGATGCTCACCAGGCCAATATCTACCAGATCAACCCATGTAACATCAAGAAAACCTATTTTGAATAAAAAAATCATTGTTGTAAAGGTACTAAACTCTACTATCAGCTTGGGTGACGTGTGTAAAAAGTTTCACCGTCTCAACGGCTTCTTTTACATCGTGTACCCGAAGTATGGAAGCACCTTTTAGTAAAGCCATCATGTTTAGTGCGGTGGTTCCATTCAATGCTTCATCAGCAGTTGCTTGCAAGGTTTTCCAGATCAAGGATTTTCGGGAGACACCAACCAGTACCGGTTTACCAATACACCTCAGCAATTCAAGTGAATGCATTAGTTGAAAGTTCTGTTCAATGGTTTTTGCAAAGCCAAATCCACCATCGATAATGATGTCTTTAACACCCAGGTTTTGCAAGGAAGCTACTTTTTGATGAAAGTAAGTGATGATTTCGTGAATGAAATTTGAGTAGTCGGTTAAGTTAGCCATGGTTTGAGGGGTACCTTTCATGTGCATGCAGCAGTACGGTACATTAAGCTTCGCCACAGTGTTGAACATTTTTTCATCGAGCTCGCCCCCCGAAATATCATTGATCATGCAAGCCCCGGTATCAACTGCTTTTTCTGCAACACCTGCCCGAAATGTATCAACGGATAGCAAAGCATCAGGAAAGTTTTTTTTGATCATGCTTATTACCGGTAATACACGTGCTTCTTCTTCAGCTTCGGGTATGTCTGCTGCCCCGGGGCGTGATGAATAGCCACCGATATCGATGAGTGTTGCGCCTTCCGCCCGCATTTTTTCCGCTTGGTAAAGGATCTCCTGCTCATCAACTTTCCGGCTGCCTGCAAAAAAGCTATCGGGTGTTACATTGATTATCCCCATGATCAGCGGGGTGTTGAGGCGCATCAACCGCCCACCTAGGTTTAGTGTTTTGTTTGTTGAAAATGCTGTATTTTGCCCCGCTGATAACATGACACACGAAAAAACTACGATCGAATATAAGCAGGTGGTTGCCACCTGCAAAGCACTTTTCCTCAAGAAAACAAAGGATTACGGAACCGCCTGGCGGATACTTCGCTTACCTGCAATTACCGATCAGATTTTCATTAAAGCCAAGCGCATCCGAAGCATTCAGGAAAAGGGGGCACAACGCATCGATGATCCCGTTTCGGATGAGTTTATCGGCATAATAAATTATTGTGTTATAGCGCTTATCCAATTGGAATTGAGCGAATCGGAAAATACAGAGCTAACGGTAGAAGAAGTTGAGCCCTTGTACGATCATATAATTGAGGAAACATTTAACCTTCAGCAAAACAAAAATCATGATTATGGCGAGGCTTGGCGCGACATGCGTGTTGAATCAATGACGGATATTATTTTGATGAAACTGCTGCGGGTAAAGCAGATTGAGGACAATGAAGGCAAAACATTGGTGAGTGAAGGTGTAATGGCCAACTATCAGGACATGATTAATTATGCGGTGTTTTGCCTGATCAAACTAAACGAGAATAACGTAGTGATATGAGAAAATACATTGATGGATTCTCCCGGATTTTTGTGGGCGGATTGTTCATCTTTTCCGGATTGATAAAACTTAACGATCCAGTAGGTACCGAAATCAAACTGGAAGAATACTTTGAGGTTTTCGCCACCGATTTCGGGTCATTTTTTCAGGTATTCATTCCCTATGCGTTGCCTATTGGCCTTATTCTGGTTGTACTTGAAATTGTGTTGGGTGTAGCCGTGTTGATCAACTATCGCATGCGCTTAACCACAACCGTGTTGTTATTGCTCATTATCTTCTTCACTTTTTTAACAGGCTATTCTGCAATTTTGAACAAGGTTACGGATTGTGGTTGCTTTGGTGACGCGATTAAATTAACACCTTGGCAATCGTTTTATAAAGATTTAGTTCTAATCGTTTTTATCCTGCATTTGTTTTGGTACCGAAAGTCCTACGATCCGGTGTTGCGCACCATGGAAGGTCATGCCGTTGTTATTATGACAACGTTAATCAGTTTTTTCGTTGGCATTTACGCCATTCGTCATTTACCGTTTATTGATTTTCGCGCTTATAAAATTGGTAACAATATTCCCGAGCAAATGAAGTTACCGCCAAACGCCAAGCGCGATAGTGTGGTGATGACTTTTGTTTACGAACAGGCCGGTGTTCGAAAAGAGCTAACCATGGATCAATTAAGCCAGGTTGACTCAACCTATATATTTATTGATCGCATCGACAAAGTAGTACGCCAGGGTGACAGACCGAAGATTATTGATTATCGCGTGGAGAGCGTGGAGGGTGAAAATTATACACAGTATACGTTTGAAGGAGCCAAGTTGCTGATTGTACTTCATAATGTTAACAGCGCCTCAACCAAAAATGCATCTAAAATATCCAAACTGATAGCCGAGCTGGAGGGTCGTGTTGAAGTGCTGATGCTTACTTCATCTTCATCAACCGAAGTCGAATCGTTCCGTCATGAGCACCAATGGGCAGCACCTTACTTCTTTGCAGATGCTACCGTTTTGAAAACAATTGTTAGGGCTAACCCAGGGCTAACGTTGTGGGTTAACGGAACGGTTAAAGGCATGTGGCATCACGGTGATACCCCAACGGCTGAAAAAGTGTTGGAATTAATCTGATACAGTTGAAAATCTTTCTGATAGGATTACCCGGGTCAGGCAAAAGTACGTTGGGCAAAAGCCTTGCGGAATTACTTGATCTTCCGTTTGTCGACCTGGATCAGGCCATTGAGTATCATTGTGCAAAGCCTGTGCATGAAATCTTTGAAAAGGAAGGGGAGGATAAGTTCAGGGAAGTTGAAGCTGAACTCCTTCGGAAGCTTTCGAGCAGCAAGGTTAACTTTGTTATGGCAACAGGCGGAGGGGCTCCATGTTTTTTTGAGGGAATTGGTTTTATGAATCAAATCGGCATAACGGTGTTACTGGATGTGCCAATAGAAATTATTGTTGCACGGCTTGATTCATTTGCAACTTCAAACCGGCCGTTGTTGGCTGGCAAAAAACTAAATGCTTATGAATCGTTAAAGCAACTTTACCAGAATAGAAAAGCTTTTTATCATCAGGCAAAACTTATTGTTGCAGGAGATAACATCCAGGCAATTGATCTTCAAGAAAAAATTCTGCAAAGGCTTCACTAAAAATTGAAGCCAGCCGTAAGCATAATGGTATTTAGCCGGGCATTTACCGATACCGGATTTGCAAATCCGCTGGAGAGGATGTACGGAAAATACAACGAATCATTTGTGCGGGAAATAAAAGCAGCATCCAGATATACTTTCTTGCTCTTTATACCGGCACCAGTACTCCAATAGTTGTTTGAGTAATCAATATTTTCATTGCTATAGGGATTTCCAAGCGTTCCAAAACCTGCCCTTATGCGATAATTCTTAATGCGGTATTCGCCCCCTAATCTCAGGTTAACCACAGATTGAAACGCTTGTTCGATTACTGAATTCTCTTCTGAGAAGGATATCCCTGCTGCGTTGCTGTATTTGGCATTTGCAGGACTTGTAAATTCAACATCGGCAGTAATGAACCCACTTGAAAAGAAGACAGCAGCCCCTGTTGAAAATCGAAAGGGTGTAGTAAGGCTGTAGTCTACAAACACGCCACCCTGATCGGTTGTTGCAAATTCATCCATAAGAATAACTGAACCATCACCATAATAATCAAACGAATCCCAACGTGTCCTCATTTGGGCATTGTATACATTGGTTAGCTGGTAAAAAGTTGGCGTTACAAATGAAGCACCAATCTGAAAGTTATTGATCGGCCTAACCGTTAATCCAAACGTAGCGTTGACTCCAGTTCCGTCAATGGAAACTTGCTCATCAAGCTTCATATCAAACAACACATCTTGCTGGAATTGTTCAGTGTAGGTAGTTGTAGATTCATAACGAAGTGAAGAGATTCCAATTCCTAATCCAAAGAAAATTTTATCCTCATAATTTCCTCCGTACGAAATGCTCCACTGATTCGTGGCGCCACTTGTGGTGATGAGTTCTCGCTGCAACGGAATGCTCAATACATCCGTAAAATATAAATCGCCAGGCCCAGGCGGAACCAAAATGTTTTGAGGCCCAATTAAGTAATTAAAATATGCCAAACCGGTTGGTGTATTGAAATTAGTTTGCCCCTCGTCAAACTGACTGGTATTTCGGCCATTGGCCTGATCGATAAAGTAATCAATAATGGATGTACTCGGATTTTCACCAACATATTGCATGGTTCCGTTGAAATCATTGGTTCGGGTCATGGTCAATCCAAATGTTCCACCGATAAAGCCAGAATTATTTTTTGGAGAGTTAATGATCAAACTGAAACCGGGAATATTGAATTTCGAGTTGCTTTCAGTTAATGAATTGCCAAAGTAAGCTGTATTAAACTGATTACTGTTCATGGCCATGGAAATGGCGATCTCTGATCGGTTAAACATTCCTAAACCTGCAGGATTTGAGTAAGCAAGACTGTAATCACCGCCAAGAGCTATCTGAGCAGAGCCCATACCCTGAATGCGGGCACTTCCCCCAGGCTGAGTTGAACTAAAAAGTAGTGCATTTTGAATGAAGTTCTGTGCGAACCCAGAACCAAAATGCATGCACAATATGATTGTGAGGAGATTTGTATAAACTCCAAAAGCTCTCATCATAAAATCACAAGGCTTAATTACCGCCCCTTGATCTTCCAGTGCTTACTGCACCTGAAGAGCGTGCAGGTGCTGAATAACCGCCTGATGAGCCCGAGGAGAAGCTACTGTTAGAACGGCTCGGGGTGCTGCTTCCGCGATCCATCCAGGACGATGATGAATTGTTCCTTGAATTGGAATTATTAAATGAGTTTGAGCGATTGGCGCCATAAGATTGGCTACCACTCTGAGAGTTTCTCCATTGTTCATTTTGAACGGCAGCTCTCCTTCTCGGATTGTAGTGTTCATCCACTTGTTGAGGAGCAGATGTTCTTCCGTTAATCACGGTATTGTTGTTAGAAGGCCTGTAAACATTTGTTGTTGGCGTGGAACTAGCAGCGGGGTTGTATGCTGCGTAATTTCCAGATCGAGCTGCAGGTTTGGCATAAGTAGCTCTTCTGGAATCATTCACAACCATAGTCGTTCCCATTGGACAATACCATAAATTGGATGGCCAGCGCATCATGCTACCATAAGGATTCCATCCCCAAGAATTGCCAAGCCCCATGTTCCAGCCTGAGTTCCAAGGGTTGCCCCATGTATAGCCAAGCCCCATGTTCCAGCCAGAGTTCCAGGGATTACCCCACATTGTTCCCATCGACATATTCCAACCACCACCCCATGAGTTCATGCGAGGATTCATCCACGGATCGTTCCATGCCCATGGATTATTCCAGGAATTAAATCCAGGGCCGTACCATCCAGGGTTATACATGTTCATAGCTGTATTCGGGTTTGAATTCCATCCATTATAATAATAGCCTGAGTTGTAATTGAATGTATTAGCGGCATTAGCAGATGCGTAACCCTCAACAAAATAGTTTTGCTCGTCTTCGCTAGCCTGTTCGGAGTATGAGCGCGAAATGAATTCGGGATTTATGTTACGGGCCGAGTAAGTATCGGTAGGATTTCTATACTCATCCAACATAGTAGGATCAGTGAAATTCTTCTGTTTAAAAGTTTCATAGCTACTGCTTGCGTAAACTTCATTGGTGTTGTTAACCTTAGGCGTGCTGACCCTGTCCTTGGCGCGGAAATACATATCATCAAATTCCTGTGCAAACACTCCCGCACTGAACAAAGTCACTATTCCAATCATCAATTTCGTTTTCATAAGCGTAAATTTAATGGTTCAACAGGTTAGGTTATTAACGTACAAACCCTGACAAAGTGTTCAATAAATGTACGAAAATATCCCTTATTCTCTATAAAAAGCCCAATTCAGCGTTATTCGGGACGCATCCGGGACTATATTTGCGCCAAAATTAAAGTAACAAGAATTATACCATTATGGGCAAGGAAATTCCCTCACGTCAAGAAGATTATTCATTGTGGTACAATGAGTTAGTGAAGAAGGCAGATTTAGCAGAACATTCCGATGTGCGGGGCTGCATGGTTATTAAACCGTACGGTTACAGCATCTGGGAAAAAATGAAACAAGCCTTGGATAAGATGTTCAAAGACACAGGCCATGTAAATGCTTATTTCCCATTGTTTGTACCGAAAAGCATGTTTGAAGCTGAGGAACAAAACGCAGAGGGCTTTGCCAAAGAATGTGCCATTGTAACGCACTATCGATTAAAAAATGATCCGGAGAAAAAAGGAAAGTTGATTGTTGATCCTGCTGCAAAACTTGAAGAAGAATTGGTTGTAAGGCCTACCAGTGAGGCTATCATCTGGAGCACCTATAAAAAATGGATTCAATCTTATCGCGATTTGCCATTGCTTATAAACCAATGGGCAAATGTTGTACGCTGGGAAATGCGCACGCGGTTGTTTCTTCGCACGGCTGAATTTCTTTGGCAGGAGGGACACACAGCTCATACTACGGCCGCTGAGGCAATAGCAGAGACCAAACAAATGCTGGATGTTTATGCTGCCTTCGCAGAGCAATACATGGCGGTGCCGGTGATAAAGGGAAAAAAATCGGAAGGCGAAAAATTTCCGGGTGCGATCGACACGTATTGCATTGAAGGCATGATGCAGGATGGTAAAGCGTTGCAGGCAGGTACATCTCATTTTCTCGGTCAGAATTTCGCTAAGGCATTTGATGTTCAGTATGCCGGTAAGGATGGTAAGCTTGAATATGTTTGGGGAACATCGTGGGGGGTGAGTACGCGGTTAATGGGCGCCTTGATCATGGCACATTCCGATGATGATGGTTTGATCTTGCCACCCAAGTTGGCTCCAATACATGTGGTGATTGTTCCGATTTTTAGAAATGATGATGAATTGACCAAAATCACAGAAAAAATCAATCCGGTAATTGAGGCGCTGCGCCAACAGGGTTTATCAGTGAAATTTGATTCACGTGATACCCATAAGCCGGGATTTAAGTTTGCCGAGTGGGAATTAAAAGGCGTTCCTGTGCGATTGGCCATTGGCCCTCGCGATCTTGAAAATGGTACCATTGAAGTAGCCAGACGCGACACCCGAGAGAAACAGGTCATGAATCTTGATCAGGTGTCGCATCAAATACCTGCGCTGCTGAACACCATACAGGAAAACATTTACAATCGTGCGTTGTCGTTCCGAGACAATATGATAACCCGGGTTGATACTTTTGATGAGTTCAAAAAAGTGTTGGATGAAAAAGGAGGTTTTGTTTTGGCCCATTGGGACGGCACCAGCGAAACTGAAGGACAGATAAAAGAACAGACCAAGGCAACTATTCGTTGTATTCCGCTGGATGCAAGTGAGGAAAATGGTTCATGTATTTATAGCGGAAAGCCATCGGCAAAGCGTGTGCTTTTTGCCCGGGCGTATTAAACTAATTGAAGGTTTCAGTGCCCGGTAACTGACTAAATTATAAAGTCAGGGTAGGCGGAATAGTTGAACCTTCTTTTCGTACTTTTGACATCCTTGTAAACTTACATATGCTCATGTGGCTAGCCATCGCAGCGTTAATTCTTGCCGGTATTGTGCTGATAATTGTTGAGGTGATTTTTATTCCTGGAACCACCGTGGTTGGATTGCTGGGTTTGGTATTTACAATAGTCGGTTTAGTATTTGGTTACAGTGAGTTTGGAAGTGAGGCTGGCTCATGGCTATTACTTGGCACCCTCCTCACCTTGGCGGTAGTAATTTACCTGAGTTTTCGAAAAGGAGCCTGGAAGAAGTTTGCCCTGAAATCGGCCATTGACAGCAAAGTAAATGAGGATTTGCTTGAGTCCTTAACCATAGGTGCAGAAGGAATTGCTTTTTCGGCATTACGCCCAATGGGTACCGCTGAATTCGATGGTAAATTCGTTGAAGTTAAAACCAATGGCGATTATCTTGCGGCAGGTACTCGAGTTAAAATAGCTCAAATTCAAATAAACGATATTGTTGTAGAACCCATTAATTAAACCCAACACTTTATGGAACTGGAAGGTGCAATGCTTCTCTTTATGGTCTTCGCAGGAATTGTCCTGTTTTTCATTTTTCTATACTTCGTACCCGTTAACCTGTGGATCACCGCCATATTCAGTGGTGTTCGGGTTGGGTTGTTCGAACTGGTGTTCATGCGCATTCGAAAAGTTCCACCCAGTGTTATCGTAAATTCACTCATCACTGCAACCAAAGCCGGTTTGAAACTTACTGTTAGTGATTTGGAAACGCACTACCTGGCCGGGGGTAATGTGCCCAATGTTATCCGTGCATTGATATCCGCTGATAAAGCAAACATTAAAGTTGATTTTAAGCAGGCTACTGCTATCGACCTTGCCGGCCGCGATGTGTTTCAGGCAGTGCAAATTTCAGTAAATCCGAAAGTGATAACCACCCCGAAGGTAGCGGCCGTTGCTTCTGATGGTATTCAATTGATTGCTATAGCACGGGTTACCGTAAGGGCTAACATACAGCAATTGGTTGGTGGTGCTGGTGAAGATACCATTCTCGCCCGTGTTGGTGAGGGTATTGTATCCTCCATTGGTTCAGCATCTTCGCATAAAGAAGTGTTGGAGAATCCGGATAAGATTTCAAAGCTGGTATTGTCGCGTGGATTGGATGCCGGAACTGCATTCCAGATTCTATCCATTGATATTGCTGATGTGGATGTTGGCGCAAACATTGGAGCTAAACTTCAAATTGATCAGGCCTCTGCTGATTTAAAAGTAGCAGAAGCAAAAGCTGAAGAGCGCAGGGCGATGGCCGTAGCGGAAGAGCAGGAAATGAAAGCAAAAGCTCAGGAAGCACGCGCCAAAGTAATTTTGGCCGAGGCGGAAATCCCTAAAGCAATTGCTGAGTCGTTTGTTAAGGGCAATCTTGGCGTAATGGATTATTACCGCATGCAAAATGTACAAGCTGATACAGGCATGCGTCAGGCCATTTCTGATTCAGGTAAAGGATCAGGCCCGAGCAATGCTCCGAAAAGAGATTAAACACAATCATGAATTCGATAATGGAAAGGCCGCAAGGCCTTTTCTCTTTTCTGCTAACAAGCAAAAGGGCCCATTGCAAAATGCCTTTGATCCGAATGGGTACCGATGTATCAGTTGATGCATCTTCTAAGCACTTCACAATTATAGTATGAGACACTTCGTCCGCGGTGTGACAATACGATCAACGTAGGCGGTAAAACAATTTTCAGCTTCTTTTATCAAAGTTTTAACTCCCTGAATTCACTTCTCTTGAGACCGAAGTATACATTTCGCTTTTTTTCATATAGCAACAAGTCATACTGAAGTGGTATGGTGCTTATACCTTGTAGGGTTACCAATCCGTAGTTGTTGTTTTGTTTAATAATAACATACCCATTGTTAAGGTCATCAATCCATTCGTACTTAGGCTGAAGCAAAATATTTCCATTTGAATCGGATAATCCTACACCATTGGTTGTAGAGATTCTAAACCGGCCATTATCCTGTACAATAATATGATTGTATCGTGCATCCAGGGCCAACTTACCATCGGCTTGTAAAAGCCCATACTTTCCGTTCTGCTTCACCAAGGCATAGCCGTTCGTGAAGGATGACACTTCTTCAAATACAGGTTGAATGGCGATCTTATCTTCCTTGTTGATATAGCCCCATTTACCTCTGATCTTAACAGCTGCAAGGGCTTCCTGAAAGGGCAAAATATCCTCATACCGATTGGCAATCCTTAGCCTGCCCATGTCATCTATAAACCCATACTTGCCGTTTTTCTTTATTCCACGATACCCTTCACTCGCAGGGAAAATTTCTTCGTTGCGTTCTGCGTGGGGTTGTTCACGATGAATGATTTGACCGTCCAGGTTAATGATCCATTTTCCACCGGAGGATATTGTCTCTACGAGATTGTTATCTTTAAATTCAATTGGGTTGGAAGTGAAATAAATGGTTGAGCCGTTAATCGATTTCAGAAATGTGAGGTTATCGGCAAACTCAAAATATCGTTCACTGTTTAGCAGTTTAATGGGATTTGGCTGTGGCGTGATTTTCCATTCTTCTTTTATGGTGATGATGCCGTAAGCTCCTTTGAATTTTATGGCCACCAGATTTTCGAAGGCATCCAGCAAACTGTCGTATACACAGGCAATGATTTCTTTTCCTTGAGTATCAATGCCTCCGTCATAACCATTTTTCTGCACAGGATAAACAGTGCCATTGAAGGGCTCAATCCGGTCGTAAGCTTTTGTAGTTAAGCGTTTACCTTGCGGATTGTACAATGTCCAGAATTCTTTGCCTTGGGTTAAGGTTGAAGTGATTATATAGCCTGGATGAATAGTTAAATGATGAAATGTAGCCGGCAATAGAATGGCACCATGCTCATCCATAACACCTACACGTTTTTTTTGAGTGAACACTGCAAGCCCGTTTTGAAAAGGTTGAAGTCGATCAACCTGTACATTCCCAACACGATTAAAATCAACATCAAGCAGTGATGTTCCAAAGGCGGTTATACTTTTAACACGATTGTTGCCAATGGGCAGTAGGGAGTCTGCTTCAATTTTTTTATGCACTGAATTAGCAGCCGAAAGGATATGCCACTCATTCGATTTGCGGACCTGGGGTGTGGAGCCGGTAAGGTTAATCTCACGAAACGTTGGCTCCTGAATTACAATTCCTTCCCGGTTAATAAGCCCTTGTTTGCCGTTTTGATAAATAATGGCCAGGTTATTTTGAATGGGTGAGATACTGTCAATGTCGAAGGCTGTGATTTGTCTTCCGTTTTCTGTAAACAATGCAGTCTTGTTCTGAAAATTCTGCACACCAAAACGGAGACTTCCGAGTGGATAAATATTCTGGTAGGCCTGAGGAATCAGAAGCTTATGTTCCATATCGATTAATCCATATTTAAGTACGCCTCCATCAAGTGTGTATACTACGGCTCGTGAATGATGGATTTTTATTCCCGCATATTGAAAAGGAATGATGGCTTTCCCTGCGGCATTGATGCAACCCGTGCTCATGCGAAGAGATAAGGGTGATTGTTTGCTGGCAATAAACAAACCTGGTGGCGCAGGTAATAGCGATGCGTAGTCGGCTTTTGTAATCCGTTGGTTGGAAATCGCGATGAGTCCCCATTGGTCGTTGAGCTTGTATCCGGTAATCCTATCAACAATCGAAAAAGAGCCATCGCTCCAGCCCAACGCATCGTATGTGGCCGGAATGATGATCGTACCTTGCTGGTCTTTTAACCCAACCTTTCCGTTTTCATTAAAAGTGTAATAAGGATTGGAAAAAACCTGCTGCCCGGTAGTGATCAGCAGTATCGACAACCAAATCAGTTTCATAAAAGGTTCAAAGATAAGGGTAGGGATGCAACGGGCAAATGGATGTGCTTATTGGGTGATTTAGTTTTTTTCGTGCTCATTCCGGTAACGCATTACATCCTCAGGTGTATCAATATCTGTTTCGCCTTCCGGAAAGTCTATTGAGACCAGATTGTTACCGTGACGTTCAATAATCTTTTTTGCTCCTTGTTCATCATCAAGGCCAAGCAATTCTTGAAACAAGCTTTGATCAAATACTGCCGGCACCCCAAATGTATTAGCATAGGAAGAAGCTATGATGGACGCTTCTGATTGTTTAAATAAACGGATCAAGGCATTTAAATGTGTGGAGGTGATGAAGGGTTGGTCGCACACCATAACAAGAATGCCGTGCGTAGTTGAGTACTTTTTTGAAATGTAGCCGATACCTGCTTTCAATGAACTACCCATCCCTTCGTTCCACTGGTTATGAACAAAAACATCTACAGCCAAATCATTGATGACCTGATGATGTTGTTCTGCCTGATGCCCGAGTAGAACAACAACCGGAGCGGTTTCTGATGCTATAGCGGCCTGTACACTTTTTCGAAGTAAGGGCAAGCCATTCAGGTCAAGCAGTTGTTTGGATTGTCCTAATCGTGTGGAGGCTCCTGCAGCAAGAATAAGTGTAGTGATTAGGCTCCTGCCTTTTGCGGTAGGGTTGATTTTTTCAGCGTTATCCATTCAGGAATTCTGTTTCTTTCTGAAGGGTTAGATCATTATCCGTTTGCGGACTGATGCTGGTCTTCATCATGAAGATAGACTTGCTTAAATACCTGCTCTCCCTTGCGTTCGTGAATAGGGCCGTTGCGGTATTTCAAAAATCCGCCTGAGCGATTGGTAAACTTGCTTTGAATTTCGGCCAGAATGGAAAGCGCAATCTCATCAGGAGTTTCGGCACCAATATCCAAGCCAATGGGTGAGTGAATCCGTTGCCAATCTTCTTTGGATAACGTAATGCCTTGCGATTCAAATTCAGCCAGCATTTTATCAAACCGTTTTCGCGGACCGAGTATGCCGATGTAGGGTGTTTGAGTAGTCAAAAGTTTTTTTAGTACATCACGATCGTACTCATAATTGTGCGACATCAATACGCACGCGGTGAAGGGTGTAATGGTAAAATCGCAGTCAATGAATTCGCGTTGACAAAGCGATAACTTATCGGCCGTTGGAAAAAAAATTGGCGCAATATGCGACACACATTCATCGGTTACCTGCACATTCCAACCCAACGATTTGGCTAATGTACTTACAGGCCGTGCATCAAATCCGCCACCAAAAATGATTAAGGAAATAACAGGCTGAATTAACTCTATAAATATTTCTTCTTCCTGAATGAATTTTGGTTCACTTCGGTGGTGATGAAATACATCAACCAATTCATGAAACACTTTTTTATTTAAATCGGCATCCGAAAATTCAAACTGAATCTGTTGGTTTTGATCCAACAAATATTTTTCTCCGGCAAATTCTCCGTGTACCCGTGTTGCCAAGGCCACCGGTTGATTTTGCGATACAATTTGTTCGATCAGCGTAATGGTATTCGATTTGGCTTCGGTATCAATGGGTTCAATCAATACATCGATTACTCCATTACAACCCAGCCCGATACCCAGGTTTTGGTTGCTTTCTTCGCGTGTGTCGTAGGTAATGGTCATGGGTTTGTTTTCTATCATGACTTTACGCGCTTTTCGCAGGGCATCTCCTTCCAGGCAACCGCCACTGATGGAGCCTACCCATTTTCCGTCATCGGTAATGAGCATGCGTGCACCCGGGCTGCGGTACGATGAACCTTTAACATTCACTACGGTAGCCAATGCTGCTTTATGTTGCGATAAATCAACTTTTTTGAAAGCCTCCAGTATGGTTTTAAGTTCTTTCATGTTTGGTTATGGTGAAAGTACTGAAGAAGCCGGGAACATCCTATCGGAATTATGCTTACGGAAACTACTTGGTTAACTCCTTCAATAAATCTCTGCACCGTTCTTTACGCTGTTCATCATCGGGTTCAGCCAATGGCAGTTTTAGTGCCTTTTGCAGAATGGCGATAGCCTTTTCTGTTTTTCCTAAGTCGGCATAGGCCGAAGCCTGACCAAACAGATACAGAATACTGTTTGGATTAATTGTCAATGCTTTATTGAAGTAGGTTAGTGCATTTTCTCTAGAAATTTCTTCTGGCAAACCACCAAACAATACTTTGCAGGCCAACAACTCCAACCAGTTAAGCCGCGATAATTCCAGTTGCCATTTGCCCAACACAAAGTAAGCTTCACCATACAGTGAATCGAGTTCAATTATTGTTTTTGCTTCTGCGTGAATTAATTTGGCATCGAGAACTTTTTCGCGCGGATTCCGGGAGATTTCGGATAACAAGCCTAACGAAATAATGTGCGCAAGCCGTGCATCCGGATCGGTAGGACTAATTTCTATGGCGCGGTTGGCATAGCTCCTTGCCTTTTCCAGGTGCTTGCGCTTTTCTTCCATTTTACTGGTGGGTATTCTTCCACCGATGTTGGCCTCCATGCGGCTTGCGTGTGCGTAAGCCTTTGGATGCTTTGGATCTTCCTTAATGACCTGTTCAAACTTATTAAGTGCCTTTTCGGTTTTAAAAGCTTTTTCCAGCGCCAAACCTTCTTCAAAAGCATTAGCATGTTGGGTGTAAGCCGTGAAAGGAAAAAGTACGATAAAATATATTGTTCCTTTAAGGCAATTATGCCTGTTCACTGTTGCCCACATTGGTTTAAAATTTTCTCTGCCTCCATAACGTCAATCAGGCCTTTATCGTGTTCCCATGCGTTGTAAATGTACGTTGCAAGTTGAGCAATTTCCAAGTTTGTTAGCGTGGGTATGCCCGGCATGGGTTGGTTGTACTGAATGCCGTTCACATTGATTTCACCCTTAATTCCAAACCGCATTCCACAAAGCACCTGTTCGAAGTTATTGTCCATGAAATCCGATTTATTTAGTGGAGGATATACCCGGCCAAGTCCTGTTCCGGTTGATTGGTGGCAGTTGCTGCAATGCTTTTCGTAAAGAAGTTCGCCCTGACGGAAGTATTGGGTGAATTTGTTTGAAGTGTTGCGGTCAGTGTTGAACTGACCGCAACCGGAAACTAAATAAATAATGATCAGAAATGCGCCTGGGCGCTGGAGAAATTTAACCAAGTTCTAAAAAATTACATTCGCTCGATGTTTACAAGATCTGTCTGGGCAAAAGGCTGTGTAGTTAAACGTTTTCCAGTGGCTGAATATATGGCGTTGGCCAGTGCAGCTCCAATAGGGGGTAGGCCGGGTTCACCCAAACCTGTTGGATCAATTCCGTTCTCAACAAAGAAGCATTCAATTTCACGTGGTGCTTCGCTGTTTCTGATCAACTTATAATTGTGGAAGTTGCTTTGATCGGGTACACCTTCTTTGAAGGTCATTGCGCTGTACATGGCATGTCCGATGCCATCCACCACACAACCTTCTATTTGGTTGATGGCGCCTTCAGGATTTACCACAATGCCACAATCGGCAGCGCACCAAACTTTTTGAATGAGCGGTTTGCCGTCTTTCATTTCAAGGTCAACCACCTGGGCTACGTAGGAATTATGGCAGAAGTACGCAGATACACCACGGCTCAATCCATTCTTCTGTCCGTTCCATCCCGATTTTTCGCGAATAAGTTTCAATACACCTGCATACCGTGCCGGGTCGTAATCGTTTCGCTCGCCCACCGGTTTGGTGGTAGCACGTTCAAGCAGTTCAAGCCTGAAATCAATGGGATCTTTACCGGCAGCTTCAGCTACTTCATCCAGGAAGCTCTGCTCGGCAACGGCTATAAAATTAGAGCGGGGTGCGCGCCATGCCCCGATAGTAATGTTAGATTCCAGGGAATGATTTTCAACCAGGTAGTTATCTACTGCACCTGCCGGAAATCGGTTGGCGAACACCGGACTTTCCAAAATACCAACACCACGAATTTTCAACCCGATCAGGTTATTATCCTTATCGAGTGCGGCTGAGTATTTTACTTTGTAGGCTGGTCGGTAAGTGCCTTGTGTCATATCATCTTCACGGGTATATACCAGTTTCACCGGAGCATTTACCCGCTTTGAAATTACAGCAGCTTCCACACCAAAGTTTCCATAAAGTCTGCGGCCAAATCCACCGCCCTGCCGGGTCATATCAACCGTAACATTTTCTTCTGGCAGGTTTAATACGCGCGATACAGATGTGCGCAGTGCTGCCGGAGTTTGAATAGGGCCGACCAGCTCTGCACGATCAGCGGTAACGTGCGCAAAGAAGTTCATGGGCTCCATGGTATTGTGCGCCAGGAAAGGTGCGCTGTAGGTGCGCTCCACTACTTTTGCTGCTTTCTTAAATGCTTCATCCGGATTTCCATCTTTTCGCGCAGGTGTTTCTGCTTTTTTATCGAGCAATGCAGACAGGGCTTGATCATATTCATCCGTATTCATTGGCTTTGAAGTGGTTTCCCACTCAACCTTCAACGCCTTTTTTGCTTTCATTACTTCCCAGGTACTAGTACCAACTACTACCACCAATTCAGGGAAGGCGCTAACATCGGCCCACTGCCGCTCTACACCTTCGGGGAATGAGTTGATGATAAACACATCTTTAATACCCGGCATGGTGCGGGCTTCGCTATCAGCAACCGATTTAGGACGCATGCCAAAAGCCGGAGCGTGAACAACCATCGCGATAAGCATGCCGTCACGTTTGATATCAAGGCCAAAGATGGGCTCTCCTTTTATTACTTTTTTTCCATCGACATTTTTTGTTGGTCGGCCGATGAGCTTAAAATCTTTCGGATCTTTTAGTTCAATTTCTTCCGGCATTTCCAGTGTAGCAGCTAGCGATGCCACCTCACCATAGCCAATGCTTTTGCCGGATGAATGTTTTATGGTGCTGTTCTCGGTGGTGAGTTCTGTTACCGGAACGTTCCATTGTTGTGCTGCTGCCTCCATGAGCATGCGCCTGGCGGTTGCCCCTGCTGTACGCAACGCTTTCCATTCCTGCCGGATGGATTGACTTCCGCCAGCCACCTGACGATTAAATTTTTCTGAATTCAGTGGAGCTTGTTCTACAATCACCTTGCCCCAGTCAACATCCAGTTCTTCGGCAACAATCATCGGCATGGCAGTTTTTACATTCTGGCCGATTTCGGGATTTTGTGAGTAGATGGTAACGACTCCATTGTTTCCGATTTTCAGATAGGCATTGATATCAAACCAATTATCAGGTAATGCAAGTCCACCAAGCTTTTCATCTCCGGGCGAACAGGATGACATGAGCCAGTTAAAGCCGACTACAAGTCCGCCACCGGCAGTCGCTGACACTTTGATAAAAGACCGTCTGTTATAGTGCGTTTTAATAATTTCCATGATGTGTAGTTTAATGGTTTAGCCAGGGGAGAAATTAACTCATTGCCGAAGCTTTTTTAATGGCCTCGCGAATGCGCATGTAGGTACCACAACGGCAGATGTTTCCATTCATAGCAGTAAAAATTTCCTCATCACTAGGCGCAGGATTTTTCTTGAGTAAGGCTGCTGCCGACATGATTTGACCTGACTGGCAATATCCACACTGCATCACATCGGCTTCTTCCCAGGCTTTTTGCACAGGATGGTCGCCTTTTTCAGAAAGGCCTTCGATGGTTACAACTTTTCCATCGGCTACTGCCGAAATCGGCAGGGCGCACGAGCGCACGGCTTCTCCGTTCAGGTGTACCGTGCATGCACCACACTGCGCAATGCCGCAGCCATATTTGGTTCCGGCCAGGTCGAGTGAATCACGCAGCACCCAGAGCAGTGGCGTGTCGGGTGAAACATCCACTTCGCGGGTTTTTCCATTAACGTGTAGTTTGAAAGTTGCCATAAGCAGAAGGTTGTTTTAATTATTGTGAAAGGAAAACCAGTTCCAGGTTAAGACTAAAGCACGGTTAAATTACAACAGATAAAACAAATAGTTCAACCCGGTTGGGATTATTTGGGACTAGTGGGGATGAGCGGTTTATTCCTTTTGTATTATTCGAAAATCAGGCGTATTTGTCGCAGTATTTTTTTTATAATCAGATGGTTGCGACTGAAAGGGCAACTGTAGCTAAATAAAAGAAAAGGTGTTGCATGGCCAGAACAGAGCAATTCAATTTGGTAGGGACTCCAGTCTGAGGCGCTGAATATCTTTAATCAACCGGTTCACATCTTCTTCCACGGTGCCATCGTATTTTCCGCGTATCCTGCGGTGCTTATCGATTAGTAAAAATGCACCGCTGTGAATAAAGCCATCGGGTTCAGATTTATCAACCATGGCGGTAGCAAAGTAGCTCGTTTGTGCGATGTCGTAAATTTTATCTTGCTCACCGGTAACGAAATGCCACTTATCGCTGCTCACGCCCAGTCGATCGGCAAAATCGTGAAGCAAGGCAATGGTATCGTGTTCCGGATCAATGGTATGCGAAAGTATTGCCACATCGGGCATATCCTGAATGACATTATACACCCGAAGCATTTGTGTTTTCATGACGGGGCAGATGGTGCGGCAGGAAGTAAAGAAAAAATCAGCTACATAAATTTTACCTGAAAAGGTTTCGTTTGTTACCATGCCACTATCCTGATCGACAAACTCGAAGTACGCAATGGTATGATAAACGGTATCGATTACTTTTTTTCCGTCCACTTCTTTCGCAACAATTTCGCGGTAGCCCAGCACAGGTAGTTTACCTTGATCTTTGTTTTTAGACCAACATCCCGGCAATAGAATAATTAGAGCAAGCGCTGGACGAGATAATTTATAAAATGAGAACATTCTGAAAGTTATTTTTTGCAAAGTAAAACTTCTGATTAAAGGTAGTTTTTATTTTCTGAGGTTTCTGAAGATGAAATAGCCTACCTCCAAACTAAAAGAGTTATTCATGCCGGTATCGGAAGGTATAAGTTTAATGAATCCGGTGTAACCCCGTGCTGAAGAATAAAAATTTTTGTATTCGGCACTCAACCCAAATACAAACCCGAAATCAAAATTGCTGAATTGGGTGGGGTTAAACCGGAAAATCTCCGGAGAGGTTGGGTATGTACCTTTAGTGTTTGATCCTGTTCGAAAAAGAAACCGCGAACCGAATAACAATCGCAGGTCGAACGACCGCAGTTCGGGGAGTTCATACGACAAGAATAATGGTATATCGATGTTATGGGTTGTAAATACAACATTGTAGGGAGTATGCTCAAAGCCCAGTTGGGCATACTTTAATCCAACATGCAGAAAAGCTTTGTCGAATACCGGAAAGAAATCTTCAGCACCGATGATGAAACCCGGTGTAAAGGACAATTCACGGAAATAGTTTGAATAGTACAGACTTGAATTTGTTACCCCTACCATAAAAGCAATATCATCGAAGGAGTAGGGAAGGTTATTCCAATTTATCTGAAGCCCCTGTTTTCCAACTTTCGACTTGTCCTTGGTTTTACGAATGGTGTCGGTAGGTGTGATTTTTGTTTCTGATGCTAAAGTGTCAGCAACAGATTCTTCTTGCGCATTGACATGGCCAATCAGAAAAAAGAACAAACAAAAAATTAATATAAAACTGCAGTTCTTAAAAAGCATATACGGATTATTAATAGTCATTATCAACATGCTTTGCGCGACCAGACTTTTATCGCACGCAGAAGATAGTATGACATCAACTTTCAAAATTACGCACAGCAGCTTAAACCTCTGCATGGTTGTGCGTTTAAATTAGAAAATTATAATGCAGACGCGTGTAGTTCATCAAATCAAACTTCACTTTAGTGCCCGTATCGCATATATTTGCGCGATATTATGGGTGTTGAATTTATCATGCCATCATGACGATTTTTAAATCGCATAGTTTCTTCTCTACAGTCATGCTGACGTTGCTCCCGGTATTGCTTCATGCCCAGGAGTTGAAAACTTTTCGTGGAAAATATTCGCTAAACGGATCGACAACCGGTAATGCAACCTATACATATTATGTAATGCCCGATGGCGAACATCAGCCTCACGGACGTTTCTCATTTACTTCGGATGTAATGCAGCAAGACGACCAAATTCGTCAATTGAATATTTCCGGAACCTATCGCAGGGGCAACAAATCCGGTGACTGGTCATACGAAACGAGCAACTTCGTGATTAAATTCAAGCGTATAACAGGCACTTCTGCAGAGTCAATACTTGATGGCACTATTCACAAACTGCGGGCAAAGTATAATGATGGGCTTGCCGATGGACGCTGGACATTGACTGTGCAGCGTGTAAAGGAAAGTAAGCCGGTGCCACCGCTTTCAACAGCAAGCATGAGTTTTGTGAACGGAAACCCAACGGATAAGTTTATTTTCAATGATCCGGTGAGCCATGCGCCTTTGCAAATTGAGGGTGGTTTTGATAAGAAGGGATATTTTGATGGTCAATGGAAGATGATTTATACTCACGATGATGTTAAGTATGAGGAGAACCGTGAATATTTATCGGGCTTTCTTTTGACGTTGGCCTTGAAGCACAGGGATACTCAAGAAACTATTTACTCGATTTCATTTGATGATGTAAAATTTAAGCTTGACCAGATTGCTCAAAAACACGAAAATGCCCTGGGTTATGGCGATCGGAAGTTTGGTGTATTGTTTAATGACGGGTATACAGAAAGTGATGAGAAAATAACGGCACAGCAAACTGGTAACCATGTGTTGCAGCTGGTGCTGAATAATTTTATTGATTCTTCCGGTATCTATTTTTCTATGCCCGGATTTACCCGTCCTGAAACCGGATTTACCCGAAGGTTTCAATACATCTATCCTGAAAAGGAAAATGAGTTGATTGAAATTCTGAATCCGATTATGGATAGAATGGAACATCAGTATGACTCTATCTGGAATGAGCCAGTGCTGCGACTCAATCAACAGCGTTACGATACACTGGCTTATTATTCAACCCTGTTACGGCTGGGAATTGAAAAAATAGACGTTGTACGGGAAGTACTTGCGGAGGTTGAGTCAGGAAAATTTGATTACGAATTCAGGGATAACTTCTACCGGTTGGGAGTTCTGGGATTAGATGGAATTGATTCGGTAAAATTTTCCCATCGGGGGAGGTCGGTGGTTTGGATGCTGGAGCTTAACGATAAAGTAGTTTCGCCTGATAGCCTGGTGTTGAATTTATACCGCTACATCATTGGTCTGGATGCCTACATTTCAAAGTATTATGATTTGGTAAGCCCCAGGCTTAACGAACTACTGCAAGAGAGCCGGCTTGCTAAATCAGATGAGACAATTATAAAATCGTTGGATACTCTTTTTATAACCTATATCGGTGATCCATTACTTGTATACAATGAATCCGATGAAGTGCTTCGCAGCAAAAAGGATATTAACGATTTACAACTGGAAATATTCAAACGCTATACGCGCAATATTTTGCAACGCAAAATGCAGGAATATGTAGACACCCAGGATTATAATTTGAGGTTGACACGCGGCACAGTGATTCTTGATATTATTCATGCATTAATCGAAGTATATCCAAAACTGGAACGAATACCCCAATTGGAAGGCGAGCTTGACAAAGCATTTATCCGCTACACGCCCAACCCTTTTTTTCCCAGGGATCTTGAAACTCGCGTAAAAACCGGAATCTACAATAAGGGAGCTGAAGTGCTGTTGCCAAACATGATTGAAGAATTAAAGAAGACTTCAACCGCTGAGGACTTGCGGGATAAAGTTGAGGCGATCTTCCGCTTGGATGCCCGGTTGCGCGAGCTTGCAGAAGCCGATGATCAGGAAACCAATCGGTTAAACGCGAGAATAAGAAGAGAGAACCAGCCTGAACGTATACGAAGACTATTAGGAGTATAAAAGAAATGCTAAAGAATGATTTCACTGACTAAAACATCTCTTGTATTTTTTTTATGCCTGATGGCGGTTTCTGTTTACGGTCAGGTAGAACGTGACAGGTTGGATAATCGTGTGGTGTATTCAAAGTTTACCATTTATGACTTCTTTAAAGAAGGTAGCAAATGGGGATGGGATCTTGATGTGGTTAACCGAAGGCAATCAACGTTGGGGGAAAGAGGCTTTATTAATACCCTTGAAAATCCATTGCGTTTTAGCGTGCGTGCTTGGTTGGCCTATCAACCCACGAAGTATACCCGTATATCGTTTAACCCGATTGGTCTTTTTAATTCCGCTCCGCGGTATCCTCTCGAATCTGATCTGAATAGACCCTTTGAGCGGGAACTGCGCACTACATTGCAAATCAATCACTCTACGTACTTTAACCGTTTCAATTTTACACACCGATTGCGGTTTGAGTCGCGTTGGCGGGGTATTGACGATGAGGATGGTGCGGTACAGAATTGGCGGATACGCTACCGGATTCGTACCCGGATACCCCTCAATACAAATTACTTCTATACCAACCGAACGATTTATATCTCGCAATACTCTGAGCTCCATGCCGAGTTTGGTAAGAATTACGGCTTAAATAACCTAAGCCAAAACCGAAATTACATTGGTTTGGGGGTTCGCTTCTGGGATTGGACCCGCGTTGAAGTGGGCTACATTTACCAGCTTAACGTTCGCAACAATGTAACACAGATTGATGTTACGCGAGGTCCTATGTTCTATCTGTTTATTGATTACTTGAGCAAACTCCGCTTAAGTAATTAAAAAAATCACTTAACAAATTTGGAGGGTAAGTCAGATAATATGTAATCTTGTAAAATCTACTAAAACGATAGATAATATAGATTATTAAACTTAAAACCTCTATGATGTTCAGAAAATCAAGCTTTTTACTGATGTCAACGCTAATACTTTTGACATTTTCCCCTGAAGTATTAGGTCAACATCTAATTAAAGGTCAATTGTTTGATGGCTCATCCAACGAACCCCTGATTGGCGCGACCGTATCCGTAAAGGGAAGTAATGCCGGGGCGGCCACCGGTGCAGATGGAAAATTTGAACTGAAGTATTCAGGCGACTTCCCGGTTACGCTGCGCGTTTCGTATGTAGGCTACGATTCGAAAGAAGTGGTGGTGGACGGAAAGAGCGACCTGTCGGTTTCGCTGGTAGTGTCCAGTTCTGCACTGTCGGAAGTGCTGGTAACTGCGCGGAGAAGAAAAGAAGAAGTGCAGGATATCCCCATTCCTATTACAGTGCTGGGCTCAGTACAAATTGAAAATACGGTTTCGTTTAATGTTAACCGTGTTAAAGAACTTATTCCCTCTGTTCAACTCTATTCATCAAATCCACGTAACACCACCATTAATATTCGCGGAATAGGTTCAACGTTCGGACTGACGAATGATGGTATTGATCCGGGTGTAGGCTTTTATGTTGATGGTGTTTACTATGCCCGCCCAGCTGCGACTACCATCGACTTTATTGATATCGAACAAATTGAAGTTCTTCGCGGACCGCAAGGAACCTTGTTTGGAAAAAACACCACTGCCGGAACATTTAACATTACTACAAACAAGCCAAGTTTTAGATCGGGCGGTAATGTTGAGTTGAGCTACGGTAATTTCGGATTTACGCAAGCTAAGGCTTCGGTAACAGGACCACTGGTAGAAGACAAGCTCGCACTGCGTTTATCGTTTACCGGTACGCACCGCGATGGATTGGTCTACAATGAGCGAACGGAGAAGTATGTCAACACGCTAAATAACGTTGGCGTACGCGGGCAACTCCTGTATCTCCCTACTGATAAAATTGAAGTATTGTTTGCAGTAGATCATACCCGCCAGCGCCCTGATGGGTATGCTCAGGTGTTTGCCGGTGTGGCTCCAACACAGCGAGCTGCCTATCGCCAATTTGAAAACATCATAACCGATTTGAATTATGACTTACCCACACGCAACCCATTTGACCGGGTGATTGATCATGATACACCGTGGAAGTCGGGACAAGATATGGGCGGTATTTCGCTGAATGCTGATTTTGATTTGGGTAAAGGCAAACTCACCTCTACCACGGCCTACCGGTACTGGACGTGGGATCCGTCTAACGACAGGGATTTTACAGGGCTGCAAGGTTTACGATTATCACAGGCGCCATCCAAACATTACCAGCTCTCGCAGGAACTTCGGTATGCCGGTGAGTTCACACAAAAGTTGAGCGGTGTGTTTGGGGTCTTTCTGTTCAGCCAAAATCTTAAATCCGATCCTGTTCATACAGAAGAAGCCGGTAAAGACCAGTGGCGATTTTCACAAAGTACTACCAGTAATTTGTGGGCAACACCGGGCTTGCTCGATGGCTATGGCATAAAGACCACGCAGTTATTTGAAAATTTCAGTGGGGCTGTTTTTGGTCAGCTCGACTGGGCCGTTACCGATAAATTTTCAGTGTTGCCCGGCATCCGCATCAACTACGACACGAAAAAAGTTGACTTTTCGCGGGTAACCTATGGCGGGTTGGAAACAGACGATCCGGCACTGATCGCCATTAAACGTTCGGTGTACAACGACCAGGCCTTTGTAGCCGATGCAGACGAGACCAACTATTCGGGACAATTAACCCTTACCTATAAGGTCAGCAAGTTTATTAAAACCTTTGCTACCTATGCCCTTGGCTTTAAACCAATTGGGCTTAACCTGGGTGGCTTGCCCAACGTTGCTGGTCAGCCGTTGGTAGAGCTTGCCGTTATCAAGCCAGAACAAGTGAACCATGTTGAACTAGGCATTAAAACCCAGCCATTTGCCAACGCTATTTTCAACCTTACTCTTTTCAACACCGACATTCGCGATTATCAAACGCTTGTGCAGGTGGCAGACTTAGCCGTAAATCGTGGTTTCCTTGCCAATGCTGAAAAAGTACGGGTGCGTGGTGTGGAAGTAGATGCGAGTTACCGGTACAAAAAAGTAATTGCCTTAAATGGCGCCTTAAGTTTTACCGATGGCACTTATGTTTCGTTTCCTAACGCACCACCGCCATTGGAAGGTACCGGTGGAGAAACATTTAAAGATATCTCAGGTGGACAACTGCCCGGCATTTCCCGGTGGGCCGCAACACTTGGTGCAGAATCGGCTGTTCGTGGTAGATTTTTAGGACAATCAGGTGATTACTTTGTTGGGCTAGATGCTTTCTATCGATCTTCCTTTTCTTCCAGTCCGTCACCATCGCAATACCTGAATATTGATGGCTATGCGTTGCTGAACGGCAGGCTTGGCTACCGAGCCGCAGAAGGTGTTACCTTATTTATATGGAGCCGGAATTTGCTGAACGTTAATTACTTTGAACAGTTACTGCCGGGCGCTGGTAATGCAGGCCACTATGCGGCAGTGCTGGGCGATCAGCGAACCTTTGGTATTACCATTCGATACAACATGCCTTAGCCAGATGAACCTATGTTATGGTGGAACAAAGAAATTACGAAACATCGTGAAGCCTATTTATAAGTTAAGTAGATAGTATCTCCTTCATGTACTACTCCTGTTGAGTGTGCAAGTACATTCTGCCCAAAATAAATTTTATTGTTATGTTGCCTGTAGGTCGCTAGTGTTTGTAAAGGTTCTTTTCCTTTTATTCCTTTCTCCGGATTTACGGTTGTGAGCACACAGCGAGCACAATTTTTTACTCCGACAAACTGCACCTCACCAATCGAAAAATTTTTCCATTGGTCTTCTTCATAGGATTGCCCGCCCGTGAACACAAAATTCGGCCGGAAGCGCTGCATGGTAATGGGCTCCTGAAGCCTGCCGTTTAAATCATCCAGCGAAGCCTGGCCAACGATTAAAAATGGGTAGCCATCCGCCAGGCTTACTTGTTCATTGTGGATGGCGTAATTCTTATCAACGGGTCGTGAATTTGTTTCTGGAAAGTGCATGAGCCGGCATTTCATAGTGAGTTGGTCAGAGAACCACTCGCTGATCTGCTTATCCACTTCAACCGCTTGAACGTTATCATCCCAGATGGTTGCCGTTTCTTCATGCATGGAAAAGGTATTTGTGTTGAACTGAACAGATGCTCCATTGGTCTGATGCTGAATTGCTAATTGTTCATTGCTCATTGTTAATTGAAAAAGCGCCAGCTTCGGATGTTCACGCTGTGTGATAAACCGATTTTGTTCATCCACCAGCATCCAACGCCTGTCATATTCCAGACCCTTTTCCATAACCCTTGCCAGTGGAAGACGAATGCCCCCCAATGACTTAATCGGATAAATCCATATTTCGCTCAGGTGTAGTTCAGGCATGTTTATTATTTTTCTTCGCACGAACTTATTAAATTCCATTTCGCCTGTGAAACTTTACCGGATAATAAGTGTTTATAAAGCAATACCTTCAATGGCATGAATAACAAATTCCTGATTTTTTTACCCATCCTATTTTACTCCTGTATGTTCGGACAAGACATGAAATCAAAAATTATTGAAAAAGAAAAGCCGGTAGTGGCAGAACAAAAGGTTTTTAAAACAGAAGACGAGTGGAAGAAAACACTTACACCTGAACAATATCAGATTTTGCGTCAAAAGGGCACTGAGCGTCCATATACCGGAAAATTCTATAAGACTAATGATAAAGGTGTTTACACGTGTGCAGCGTGTGATGCCGAGCTGTTTACCTCCGATATGAAATTTGATTCCGATTGTGGCTGGCCCAGTTTTGATCAGGCTATGGCGGGTGGGAAAATAAAATACGAGGTAGATCGATCACACGGTTGGACACGCACTGAAATAATGTGTGCCAACTGTGGAGGACACTTAGGTCATGTATTTGATGATGGCCCCACCATTACCGGAAAGCGGTACTGCGTTAACTCCTTATCGCTTAATTTCTACCGGGAGAAAAAAGATTAATTCCGGATGGATTATTTTTTAGCTGTATAATTTCTTGTAGTACTCATCCGCCATCCGGGCAGAATCAAAGAACGGCACAACTTCTCTCATTCCGGCTTTCATAATGCTGTTCCACTTTTTTGGATTGCTGTAATACATCGGAATTACTTCATTCTCCAACAGGTCGTAAAGTGTGTTGGCTTCTTCTTTGTCCTTATCACCAACCGAAAGTTCATCCGGAGCAGGTTGAATGATGAAAGCATTTTTTCCGTGCTTGGCAAATTCCGGAACCCATCCATCGGGAATTGAGCAATTGATTGATCCGTTCATCGCGGCCGTCATGCCGGAAGTACCCGATGCTTCGTGGTACAATCGTGGGTTGTTCAGCCACACGTCCGATCCTCTTTTCAAATGGCCTGAAAGCCAAAGTTCGTAACCCGTTAAAATGGTGCAGTTTTTTAAGCCTTGAATTTTCCAGTGAATTTCATTGAAGATGTTAATGCTTTCAAAGTCTTCGGGGTAGGGTTTACCCGCCCAGATAATCTGGACCGGAAACTCTTTGTTCGTTACAATTTTTGTGAACCGGTTGAAGTCGCGTAACAATAAATTTGCACGCTTATAACCGGCAAAGCGTCTTGCCCAAACAATGGTCAATATATTTTCATCGAATAATTTTCCGGTTTGGTTAGCCACCACACGAAAGAGTTTCTTCTTGAGCATTTTTTTACGGCTCACCAGTTTCTCGTCATCGTCTTTCGCCAAGGCCTTCTCCAACATGTAGTCGTGCCAATACGTTTTATTTTGTGCGTTGGTAATGGCATCAATCGGACAAATACCTGAATAATCCTGCCACATCTTTCGGGCTACTTCGCCATGAAGTTGCGAAACACCGTTTGCTTTTTTTGCAATGCGTAGCGCAGTAAGGGTATAGTTTAGTGTTCCGTTCTCAGGATAGACATATTCCTCAACCTGCTTCATCGTTAACCCGTTGAAGAAACTCATTTTCTCCAATAGCGTAATGTTGTGTTCTTCATTGCCGGCTTTCTCGGGCGTGTGGGTGGTGAACGCAACACGTTTGCGCACTTCATCCAGATTTTTGAATTTATCGAGCAGGTAAAAGCATAACGGCAGCGCATGGCCTTCATTCATGTGGTAGATTTCCGTTTCACGGCCTAACACTTCAAGGAGTTTAGCGCCTCCTGCACCTAATAATATAGATTGTGAAATGCGCGTTGCTTCATTTGGATCGTAGAGCCGGTGGCTGATTGTTCGGGCCAGGTGATCGTTATCTTCAATATCGGTGGATAATAAAAACAAGGGGGCGCTTTTAAAAACCGATGGCTTGAGCAGAAAGGCTTTTACGTAAACCCTTGCATTATTAATGGTAATCGGAAACAGGATACCTGTGTCGGTAAGGAATGAATACTCCTTATTGCGAAAACCTGCCCGCATGGTTTGATCTTCATTTCGTTCCTGATCGTAGTAACCTTTCTTCCAAAGAATACCAATGCCGATCATATTTTGCTTTAGCTCATAGGCGCTGCGCATGTGTGAGCCGGCAAGGAAACCTAAACCACCTGAATAGATTTTCAGGGGTTGATCGATGGCAAACTCCATGGAGAAGTAAGCTACCGGTTTTGAATATTCTTTACTGAATTTGTAAGGGAAGAGGTTGGTCAGGTCGAACATAAGCTTGAATTGGAAACTGCGAAACTAACAAATCAGGAGCAGTTCAGTTCGAAGTATTTATGAATGAGTAATGCAAACGATTGAGAAGAAACTTTTAGCGTGATAATTCGGCCAGCAGTTGTTGCAATGAAGTATGTGTAGTGTCATTAAAAGTCCAGACTATCCCTTCACCGGATGAGAAAATACTTACCGGGAGCCCCTTATTTTCATCCAGCACGTACCCGTTTCGTTCCAAAGCATTTTTAGTCCATAAATAGGCATGTCCATCACCGCTCAGCGCGATAACAGTATTTCGCCACGCACTGTGTGAAACCTTTCCGGTTTTTAGATCAAATCCCTTGAATTGAAATATTTCATCGAAGGTTCCGTTCAGCACAAGGTCTTCCGGAATGCCGGTGATGATCTCTTTGTTTTTGCCGGTGAGCCAAATGGTGTCTGCGGTTTGGAGGGCAAGGTCCAATTCATGTGTCGCGACAAGTATTGTTTTCCCGGAATCATGCGCTAGGTTTCGCAGCAGGTTCATAATCTCCACACGATTGTTCAGGTCGAGGTGGGCGGTGGGCTCATCCAATAAAACAACAGGAGTATCCTGGGCCAATGCGCGGGCAACCATGACCATTTGCATCTGGCCGTCACTCAGTTCATAGAGTTTTTTTTCAATAAGCGTTTCAATTCTTGTTTGCTTTATTGCCTGTTCTACAAAAGCCTCATCATGATCATTTAGCTTTAAATTCCAGTCGAGGTAGGGATAGCGTCCGTACGTTACCAGTTCGAGCACGGTCATGTTCAGTGCAGTAATCCTATCCGTGAGTACAACTGAAATAATCTCTTCCCTTTTGGAGTTGGTTGATTGCGAAGGGGTAAGAATTGATCCTGCGATTGGAGGTTGTAATCCTGCTAGTGTACGGATCAAGGTTGATTTGCCGATACCGTTCGGCCCCATAAAACACACCAACTCACCTTGATGTAAAACAAGCTTCAGGTTTTCCAGTAAAACATTAGTTGTAGAGCCAGACTTGTAGCCAACCGTGAGATTATTGACGAGGAGTACCGCTGTATCGCTGTGGTTTTGCTGGGGCTTCATGTGCGAATCTTTTTATTCCGGACAATAACCCAAATAACCACCGGTGACCCAATCAGTGAAGTAATGGCATTGATTGGCAGAACAAATGAACTGCCAGGCATCTGTGCAACGGTATCGCATAGCAGCATGACCGATGCCCCGGCCAATACAGTACCCGGCACCAGAATTTTATGGTTGGTTGTGTTGATCAAAAGTTTGGCGAGGTGAGGAACGGCTAATCCGATAAATGCTATCGGGCCGCAAAAGGCTGTAACGGATCCAGCCAAAAAACTGGTGCACAATATTATAAGTATCCTCGCCTTGCCGATTTGAATGCCAAGGGCAGTAGCATAATTATCTCCGAGTAGCCAGGCATTTAATGGTTTGGCAAGAACTAACGAGAGTATAAATCCGACTGAGAACACCGCTCCCAGCATAGCAATTTCTGGCCAGCTTAACCCGCCCATGCTGCCGAAAGTCCAAACTAAAAAATAGTGCTGATCTTCCGATCGGCTGGTAAACTGCAACACACTCACCAGGGATGATGCCGCGGCACCAATCATTATTCCAATCAGCAGCAGCGAAGCATTGTCTTTTATCCGGTGGGCTACCGCTAAAACCAATAACAACACAAGGCCTGATCCAAAAGATGCCGCCAAGGCTATTGCAAATGGCCCTGTGATTAGCGAGGTTGCAAATGTTCCGGCCATTACAAGCATCGCCACAGCCAAACTTGCCCCAGAGCTAAGTCCCAGCACATCAGGTCCTGCCAGTGCATTCCTGAAGAGTGTTTGCATGAGTAATCCACCCAGCGCCAGGGAGCCCCCGGCCAGCATACAGGTTAGGGCTTTGGTTAGCCGAAAGTCTATTATAATGTTTCTCCATACCGGATTTTCTGGATTACCCCCAAAAAGTGTGACTACTGAGTCTTTAAGTGGAATAGGAACACTCCCTACGGATATATTGATCAGAAAGAGTGCGATCATAAGCACGATCAGGAGCATCCAGTACTGTCGAAGCAGAAAGTTCTTCATTGGAAAGTCGAGTGGGCAATGATACTTAAAAACCTGCTTTTTTAACCCTTACTGCCAAAAAGCATGGCCTTTCCTATCCAAGCCTTTAGTTCCTATAAAATTTTAAATCGCGGATTTGTTAACTACCCTTTATCTCCTATCTTTGCAGTCCTTTTTGCGTCAAGAAGGCGCAAAATCCTGAAAAACAGCATAAAAAGGTTTCAACCATGCCTGGAATTATAGGACGTAAAGTAGGAATGACGAGCATCTATGGCCCGGAAGGCGAGAACATCGCGTGTACGGTTATTGAGGCAGGTCCCTGCGTAGTCACACAAGTAAAAAATGTAGAAACTGACGGATACCGTGCAGTTCAGCTTTCTTTCGGTGAGAAGAAGGAGAAGAATTCTACCAGTGCTCACATCGGCCATGTTAAGAAGGCCAACACAACCCCCAAGAGAAACTTGATAGAGTTTCGCGACTTCCGCGTAGAGTTTGATGGTATTGTAGAACTCGGCAAGGAGATTCGCGTGCAGGATGTATTTAAGGAGGGCGACTTCCTTGATGCTGTGGGTACTTCAAAAGGTAAGGGCTTCCAAGGTGTAGTAAAGCGTCACGGTTTTAGCGGTGTGGGTGGAGCTACCCATGGTCAGCATGACCGTTTGCGTGCACCGGGTTCAATGGGTAACGCTTCGTTTGCATCCCGTGTTCCTAAAGGCAAGCGTTTGGCTGGTCGTATGGGTAACGATAGGGTTAAGCTCACAAACCTCAAGGTTGTGAAGATTATGCCTGATCAGAATCTGATTGTTATTAGTGGTTCCGTTCCAGGAGCTAAAAATTCAACTATAATCCTTCAGAAGTAATGGAAGTTAGCGTATTAAAATATAGTGGAGAGCAAACTGGCAAGAAAGTAAATCTTTCTGATGCCGTATTTGCCATTGAGCCCAACGACCATGCTATCTACCTGGATGTGAAGAGCATTCTGGCCAATCAGCGTCAGGGTACACATAAGTCCAAGCAGCGGAACGAGATTGCTGGATCAAGTAAAAAAATCAAGAAGCAAAAGGGTACGGGTGGAGCTCGTGCGGGTAATATTAAGAACCCTCAATTTAAGGGTGGTGGAAGAGTATTTGGACCCCAGCCTCGTGATTATTCATTTAAGCTGAATAAGAAGGTGAAGGATTTGGCTCGTAGATCTGCCCTCACGTACAAGGCTAAAGATAAAGCCATTGCTGTGTTGGAAGATTTCAACTTTGAATCTCCTAAGACCAAGCAATACTTAAGCATGCTTAGCGCACTTTCCCTGGCCGACAAGAAAACACTTCTTGTGTTGCCTGAAGTTGATAAGAATGTTGTGTTGGCCGGGCGTAACCTGAAGCATGCAAAGATTACAACAGCAGATCAGATCAATACATATGATGTAATGAATGCTGATAATGTGATTTTCATTGAAAGCTCAGTGAGCAAGGTTGAGAACCTATTAAATAAAGAGTCATGAGCGTATTAAAGAAGCCCTTGGTAACAGAAAAAGTGTCTGCCTTGAATGAGAAGGGCAAATACGGCTTCATTGTTGACATTGAAGCCAACAAGGTTGAGATTAAGAAAGCTGTTGAAAAGCAATATGGCGTTACGGTTGAAAGTGTGAATACCATGCGTGTAATGGGTAAGCAAAAGTCGCGATACACAAAGGCAGGCGTGCTCACAGGTCGTAAGCCAAATTATAAGAAAGCCATTGTAACATTGGCTGAAGGCGAAGTAATTGATTTTTATAGCAACGTATAATAGTTGAACAATGGCGTTGAGAAAATTAAAGCCGGTAACACCAGGAACGCGACACAGACTCGCTCCATCATTTGATGAGATCACGACATCAAAACCCGAGAAGTCGTTGGTGAATACCCGTAAGAAAACCGGAGGACGTAATAGCGATGGTCGTATGACCATGCGATACATCGGTGGTGGACACAAGCAAAAGAGCCGCTTGATTGATTTCAAGCGTGACAAGGCGGGTGTGCCTGCTACTGTACAATCAATTGAATACGATCCGACTCGTTCTGCCCGTATTGCATTATTGTACTATGTAGATGGTGCTAAATCCTACATTATTGCCCCATCGGGTCTTAAAGTAGGTCAGCAGGTAGTTTCCGGAGCAGATGTAGCCCCTGAAGTGGGTAATTCTCTTCCGCTTTCTAAAATTCCATTGGGTACTGTTGTGCACAATGTTGAGTTGAAGCCAGGAAAAGGTGGTGCAATAGCGCGCAGTGCCGGATCTTTTGTTCAACTTTTAGCACGCGAAAATGGCGTAGCTACGTTGAAGATGCCTTCTGGTGAAATGAGAAATGTACTGGAAGTATGCCAGGCTACTGTGGGATCAGTTTCAAATGCTGATCACATGAACGAAAGTGTTGGCAAGGCAGGTCGTAACCGTTGGAAAGGAAAGCGCCCGCGTACCCGTCCAGTAGCGATGAACCCCGTTGATCACCCTATGGGTGGTGGTGAAGGTCGTGCGTCAGGAGGACACCCTCGTTCACGCAAAGGCTTGATTGCCAAGGGTAAGAAAACACGTCACCCGAAAAAGTATTCAGATCGACAAATTATATCCAGGAGGAAAAAATAATGGGACGCTCGATTAAAAAAGGACCGTATTGTGACTTCCGGCTGCTGAAGAAAGTGGAAGCAACCGAGAAATCCGGTAAGAAATCCGTGATCAAAACATGGTCGCGCAGGTCAACAATTATTCCTGAAATGATAGGCCACACTTTTGCCGTTCACAATGGCAATAAGTTTATACCGGTTTACGTAACGGAAAATATGGTGGGTCATAAACTTGGAGAGTTTGCTCCAACCCGCACGTTCAGAGGTCACTCCGGCAACAGAAAAGAAGCTTAATAATCATGGAAGCTGCAGAGAAGAAGACTAAAAAGTCAGTAGTAAAAAGAGAAAAGCGTGATGCACGCAAAGAGGCTGCAAAAACGGGCCCTGTAGTTGCGAAACTGAAGAACGTACCGACATCTCCTCGCAAAATGAGGTTGGTGGCTGATTTGATCCGCGGTGAGCGTGTGAACAAGGCTTTGAATATTTTGAAGTATGAGCCCAAAGTAGGTTCCTTCAAATTGGAGAAGCTACTTTTATCAGCCATTGCAAACTGGGAAAGCAAAAACCAGGATGCCAAGCTTGAAGAAGCTGACTTATTTGTTAAGGATGTTTGGGTTGATGGTGGTCGAATTTTAAAGAGACTTCGTCCGGCTCCGCAAGGCCGCGCACACCGTGTACGCAAGCGTTCAAATCATGTAACGCTTGTATTGGACAGCTTAAAGAGCAAGCAGGAAGTTGAAACAACAGCAATAGAAACAAAGGAATAATGGGACAAAAGATTAATCCGGTAGGGCTTCGCTTAGGTATCGTTAGAGGTTGGGATTCTAACTGGTACGGTGGTAATACCTTCTCTGATAAGTTGGTTGAAGATCAAAAGATCAGAAAATACATTAACGCCCGTATTCCAAAAGGCGGTATCGCCAAAATTGTAATTGAGCGTACGCTAAAACGCATCACATTAACCATTCACACGGCTCGTCCCGGTGTTGTTATTGGCAAGGGAGGAACAGAGGTTGATAAGATCAAGGAAGAGTTGAAGCAAATCACTGGCAAGGATGTTCAGATTAACATCTATGAGATTAAGCGCCCTGAGTTGGATGCTAAACTGGTTGGTGAATCCATTGCACAGCAGATTGAAGCCCGTATTTCCTATAAGCGTGCCATGAAGCAAGCTATTGCTTCTGCCATTCGGGTTGGTGCTGAAGGAATTAAGATAAAAGTATCTGGACGCTTGGCTGGTGCTGATATGGCCCGCACCGAGCAGTACAAGGAAGGAAGGATTCCTTTGCATACGCTGCGTGCTGACATTGATTATGCAATATCCGAAGCACAAACTGTTTACGGAAAGATTGGTATTAAAGTATGGATATTCAAAGGTGAAGTTTACGGTAAGCGTGATCTGTCACCTAATGTTGGAATCGTAAGCAATGCCGCAGGTGGCCAGGGAACTGGTGGAGAACGTGGTGGTGCTGGCGATCGTGGTGGAAGAAGAAGGCCATCCGAAGGTCGAGGTGGAAACCGCGGTGGTCGTGGTGGAGAGAATCGCAGAGATAAACGATAGTTAAGAGAAGTATAAAGTATAGGTAACCATGTTACAGCCGAAAAGAACGAAGTTCAGAAAAATGCAGAAGGGCCGCGTAAAGGGTATCGCCACTCGTGGGCATACACTTGCATTCGGTTCATTCGGACTTAAAAGCCTTGAAGGCGGATGGATCACATCCCGTCAGCTTGAGGCAGCCCGTATTGCCGTAACACGTTTTATGAAGCGTGAAGGCCAGGTATGGATTCGAATCTTTCCGGATAAGCCAATCACAAGAAAACCTGCTGAAGTGCGTATGGGTAAGGGTAAAGGTGCTCCTGAATATTGGGTGGCGGTTATAAAACCCGGAACCATTCTGTTTGAAGCGGGTGGTGTAAATATAGCTACCGCTAAAGAAGCGTTGCGCCTTGCGGAAGGTAAGTTGCCCATCAAAACAAAGTTTACAGTAAGAAGAGATTACGTAGAATAAGTCATAGCCATGAAGAGTACAGAAATTAAAGATTTAAGCGTGATCGAATTGCGTGAAAAAATAGGCAGTGAAAAAGAAGCGTTACGCAAGCTGAAGTTTGCACATCAGGTTTCTGCGATAGAGAACCCGATGAAAATTAGGGAAACGAAAAGACTGATCGCGCGGTTAAACACCGAACTGCGTGCGAAAGAACCACAAAAATAGTCCTATGGAAAGGAATTTAAGAAAAGAACGAATTGGCAAAGTTGTC
The DNA here is from genome assembly GCA_019638255.1 of Cyclobacteriaceae bacterium. GTDB lineage: Bacteria > Bacteroidota > Bacteroidia > Cytophagales > Cyclobacteriaceae > UBA2336. Next base: position 1,030,590 of record JAHBUD010000001.1, read on the forward strand.
AGCAATAGAATGACAAAGAGCATTACTGTTGCCGTAGACCGTAAGGTTAAGCACCCGATCTATGGAAAGTTTGTTCACAAAACAACCAAGTTTATGGCGCATGACGAAAAGAATGAAGCCGGTATTGGTGATACCGTTCTTATTTCTGAAACACGTCCGCTGAGCAAGAACAAGCGTTGGAGATTAGTTGAGATTATCGAAAAAGCGAAGTAATTATGATACAGACCGAAAGCAGATTATCGGTAGCCGATAACAGTGGCGCGAAAGAAGTACTGTGTATCCACGTTTTAGGCGGTAGCTCAAAGCGTTATGCTACAGTGGGCGATAAAATTGTTGTAACTGTTAAGTCGGCAATGCCATCGAGCCAGGTAAAAAAAGGTACGGTATCCAAAGCAGTGGTGGTTAGAACTACCAAAGAGATCAGACGCAAAGATGGGTCATACATTCGCTTTGAAGATAATGCAGCGGTTCTTCTCAATGCACAAGATGAGCCTCGTGGCACACGTATTTTTGGACCCGTTGCGCGCGAACTCAGAGAAAAACAGTTTATGAAGATTGTGTCATTGGCACCTGAAGTGATTTAATACCATGGAAAGAAATTATAACAAACGGCCTAAACTTCACATCCGTAAAGGAGATATGGTGAAAGTTATTGCCGGAGATGACAAAGGAAAGACCGGCAAAGTGTTGGAAGTATTGGTAGCTAAGAACAGAGCCTTCGTAGAGGGGGTGAATATGGTTACCAAGCACGAAAAACCTTCTGCTGGAAAACCTGAGGGAGGTATCAAAAAGACAGAGGCGGCTCTTCACCTGAGCAATTTAATGTTGATTGATCCCGCCAGTGGAAACCCTACACGCATCGGCAGAAAGCTGAATGAAAAGGGGAAGTTACAGCGCTACTCAAAGAAAACCGGAGAATTTATAAAATAATGGCTACTCCAAGATTAAAAGACAAGTACATCAAGGAAATTGTACCGGCTCTGAAAGAGAAATTCCAGTACAAATCTGTTATGCAGGTTCCTAAGATTGAAAAGATCAGCATCAACAAAGGTATGGGCGTTGCCGTAACCGATAAGAAGTTGATTGATGTTGCATTAGAAGAAATCACTTCGATAACTGGCCAAAAGGCTGTTTCAACCAAATCTAAAAAGGCGATTTCAAATTTCAAGTTGCGCGAAGACATGCCTATTGGTGTGAAAGTTACTTTACGCGGTGACAAGATGTATGAATTCATGGATCGTTTGATGAGCATTGCTCTTCCTCGCGTGCGCGATTTCCGTGGCATCAGCCCAAAAGGCTTTGATGGACGGGGCAACTACACCCTTGGTGTTAAAGAGCAAATCATTTTCCCTGAGATATCGATTGATAAAGTAAATAAGATCAGCGGAATGGATATCACTTTTGTGACTTCTGCTGAAACGGATGAAGAAAGTTACGAGCTCCTGAAGGCATTCGGGATGCCGTTCGCTAATAAGAACTAAAAATTTGCTATGGCTAAATTATCTGTAATTGCAAGGCAAACCAAGAGAGAGAAGCTTGTGGCAGTGTATGCCGCGAAGCGCAAGGCCCTGAAAGAAGCAGGAGATTATGCAGCGTTGGATAAACTTCCGCGCAATGCATCTCCAGTACGCCTGAAGAACAGGTGTAAACTGACGGGTCGTCCCAAAGGCTATGTAGGAAAGTTTGGCGTTTGCCGTAACGTTCTGCGCGAAATGGCCTCTGAGGGTAAAATCCCTGGTTTGACCAAGGCTAGCTGGTAGAACAGCGCGAAATTGACATATTAGGTTGCTGAGTACCGAGGTCGTTCAATACGAAACCGGGTAACAGTTTGGATAACAAAAATTGTTAGGTATCTTTGCAGCCCGTTTAAAAGAACGGGCTTGCTTTTTTAAAACGAGCGTAAAGAAATAGTAAAATGACTGATCCTATTTCAGACTATTTGACAAGGTTGCGGAATGCAATCAAAGCTAACCACAAGGTGGTCGAAATTCCTGCGTCTAACCTGAAGAAGGAGATAACCAAGGTGTTATTCGACAAAGGTTATATTCTTAACTACAAATTTGAGGATGGGTCTACCCCTCAGGGCATAATTAAAATTGCCTTGAAGTATAACCCGGAAACCCGTGAATCGGCCATCACCAGGCTTGAAAGAATAAGCACACCCGGCCTACGGAAATATGCCGGCACCAGTTCTTTACCCAGAGTAATGAATGGTTTAGGTGTTGCCATTATCTCAACTTCACGTGGTGTGGTTACGGATAAAGAGGCCCGCAAATTAAATGTGGGTGGTGAAGTATTGTGTTACGTGTATTAATCGATTAAGCTATGTCACGTATAGGAAAACTACCCATCGAATTACCGCAAGGAATAACTGTTAACTTCAACAAGGATAGTCATACAGTTTCTGTAAAAGGCCCTAAGGGTGAACTTTTACAGGCTATTGATCCTGACTTTGTTATCAAGCAAGAAGACGGTCAACTGATTGTTGAGCGCCCTACTGAGCAGAAGCGTCATAAGGCTATGCATGGTTTATACCGTGCCCTTATCGCCAACATGATTGAAGGCGTTAAGAATGGCTATAAGGCACAGCTTGAATTGGTTGGTGTTGGTTACAAGGCCAATGCACAGGCTAACGTGCTTGAGTTAAGCCTTGGCTATTCTCATAATATTTTCCTGGCAATCCCCAGCGAGTTAAAAGTACAGACCGTTCAGGAAAAAGGTAGTAACCCTACCATCATTCTTGAAGGAATCGATAAGCAGTTAATCGGACAGGTAGCTGCCAAGATTAAGTCACTTCGTAAAGTTGAACCTTACAAAGGAAAAGGTATTCGCTTTACGGGCGAGCAAATACGTAGAAAAGCTGGTAAAGCAGCTGCTAAATAATAATTAACAGCATCATAGAAACGAATTACTATGGCAGGCAAGAACAGAGAAAGAAGATCGAGAATAAAGAGCGGGATAAGGAAGAAAATTTCCGGTACATCCGAAAGACCCAGGCTATCTGTATTCAGAAGCAACACGGGTATTTATGCTCAGATTATTGATGACGTAAAAGGCATCACGATCGCAGCTGCTTCAGTTAATGATTTGGGCAAGAAATCCGGACTTAATCTGGAGAGCTCCAAGAGCGTTGGAAAAAAGATTGCTGAAAAGGCACTTGCATCCGGAGTAAGCTCGATTGTGTTTGATCGCAGCGGATATTTGTATCATGGAAATGTTAAAGCCTTGGCCGAAGGTGCTCGGGAGGGTGGTTTGAAATTCTAAGAAATTAAGATATGTCAGTTAGCAACATCAGCACAGTAAAAGCAAGCGAAATTGATCTTAAGGAGAAAGTCGTTGCCATTGAACGTGTAGCCAAGGTGGTAAAGGGCGGTCGTAGATTCAGCTTCGCAGCCATTGTAGTGGTAGGCGATGGCAATGGTGTAGTTGGGTATGGACTTGGTAAAGCCAATGAAGTAACCGATGCGATCACCAAAGGAATTGATGACGCCAAAAAGCATTTGGTAAAAGTGCCGATTTCAAAAGGTACAGTTCCACATGAAGCCATCGGCAAATTTGGTGGTGGTCTTGTGCTGCTTAAGCCTGCTTCGCCTGGTACGGGTGTAATAGCGGGTGGTGCTATGCGTGCGGTGCTGGAAAGTGCTGGTATTCACAATGTATTGGCTAAGTCTAAAGGATCGTCTAATCCACACAACGTGGTAAAGGCAACCTTCAACGCATTGACCAACATGCGTGATGCTTTCACAGTAGCAAAGAACAGAGGAGTTTCATTGTCCAAAGTGTTTAACGGATAAGAACATGGCTAAGGTTAAAATCACACAATCAAGAAGCGATATAAAGAGACCTGAACGGCAGCAACGCACATTGCGTGCGTTGGGCTTGGGTAAGGTAAACAAATCGGTCGAAGTGGAGTTGACCCCACAGATTGCCGGCATGATTAATAAGGTAAATCATTTGATTACGGTAACAGAACTTTAATACCATGAAGTTACATACACTAAAGCCAGCTGAAGGCTCAGTAAAAACCAACAAGCGTCTAGGACGTGGCCAGGGTTCTGGTGGAACTACAGCAGGTCGCGGACATAAAGGCGCCAAGTCGCGCTCAGGCTATTCGAAGAAGTTTGGTTTCGAAGGCGGTCAAATGCCATTGCAGCGCAGGGTTCCGAAGTTCGGTTTTAAGAATAATAACAAGGTGTACTTTAAAGCTGTAAACCTTGACGTTCTTGAAACATTAGCCGAAAAAATCAAATCAGCAGACATCAGTGTTCAAACACTGGTTGATAATGGAATTGTAGGCAAAGCCGATAAGGTAAAAGTTTTGGGAAGAGGCGAATTGAAATCAAAAGTAAACGTACAAGCACATGCTTTCTCTGATACAGCTGTTAAAGCGATCGAAAAAGCAGGTGGATCTGCAACCCCGGTGAAATAATAATGAAGCGATTCTTTACAACCATAAGGAATATTTTTTCGATAGAAGATCTGCGGGTCAGGATTCTGAACACTATTGGATTCCTGATTATTTTCAGACTAGGTTCTTTCATCGTTTTACCAGGCGTTGATCCTGTTATTCTGGAACAAAACGCAGTTTCTGGTGGAATCTTTGATCTCCTCAATACATTCTTAGGTGGATCCTTCAGCCGTGCATCCATTTTTGCGTTGGGAATTATGCCCTACATCTCGGCATCCATTATTGTTCAGCTTCTTGGATTTGCGGTTCCGTATTTCCAAAAGATGCAGAAGGAAGGTGAATCGGGTCGTAAGCGTTTGAATCAAATTACTCGCGTACTCACCATATTCATTACAGGATTTCAATCGTATGGATATATCCGCGGAACGATCCCCACCGAGGCGATCACTACCCCGGGATTGTTTTTCTATGTTTCATCCATCGTGATTCTGATTGCCGGTACCATGTTCTGCATGTGGTTGGGCGAACGCATCACTGACAAAGGAATTGGAAATGGTATTTCAATGCTCATTATGATTGGTATTGTGTCCCGTTTTCCGGGCGCCATCATCGATGAGGCTGTGAATAACCGTGGTATGCAAGGAGCACTTCTGTTCATTATTGAATTGCTCGCGTTATTCTTTGTTGTGATGGGCGTGATTATGCTTACCCAGGCAACCCGAAGAATTCCAATTCAATATGCCAAACAAGTTATCGGTAATAAGCTATACGGAGGCAAGCGCGATTTCATTCCATTAAAGCTTAACTCAGCTGGTGTAATGCCTATCATTTTTGCTCAGGCATTAATGTTCATTCCCGCATTGCTGGCCGGTATTTGGAGAGACAGTGATATTGGAGCCTATATTGGTTCTACTTTCTCCGACTTCACCTCATGGCAGTACAACCTGCTTTTTGGATCATTGATTTTGATTTTCACTTTCTTTTACACTGCGATTACGATTAACTCAAATGACATCGCAGATAATTTGAAGCGCAATGGTGGATTTGTTCCGGGCATAAAGCCGGGTAAACAAACCGCTGAATTTATAGACACTATTTTATCAAGAATTACACTTCCGGGTGCTTTGTTCCTGGTGATCGTAGCCATTCTTCCTGCTTTTGCAGTGCGGGCTGGTGTCGGTCAGAATTTCGCTCAGTTTTATGGTGGCACTTCTTTGCTGATTATGGTTGGGGTTATTCTCGACACACTTCAGCAAATAGAAAGTTACCTGCTGATGCGTCACTACGAAGGGATGATGAAGTCTGGTCGTGTAAAAGGACGTTCTCAATTTGCTGCGGCTTAGTGCTGGATGACCCACTTAAAGACTGAAGAGGAAATCCATCTCATTAAGGAAAGTGCCCAATTATTGGGTAAAGCCCACGGTGAGATAGCCAAGCTGGTAAAGCCTGGTGTAAAAACTTCGGTACTGGATTCAGTGGCAGAAGAATTTATCCGTGATCATGGAGGAGTTCCCTCCTTCAAGAATTACAACGGATCATTCCCTGCTTCACTTTGTATTTCAGTAAACGATGTGGTTGTTCATGGTTTTCCAGGCAATTATGAATTGCGTGAAACCGATATTGTATCGATTGATTGCGGTGTCTTTTATAAAGGTTTTCATAGCGATTCAGCATACACCTATCCGTTGGAAGGAGTGAATGAAAACACACTGCTTCTGCTTGACCGCACGTACGAATCCTTGTTTCAGGGAATCGCACAGGCAAAGGCAGGTGGCCGGATGGGAGATGTGAGCTTTGCCATTCAGAGTTATGTTGAAGCGTTTGGTTATGGTGTGGTTCGCGAGTTGGTAGGTCATGGAGTAGGCAAGAATCTACATGAAGACCCTGAGGTACCAAACTTTGGTAAACGCGGAAAGGGAGTGAAGTTGGCTGAAGGGATGGTGTTTGCCATTGAGCCAATGATCAACATGGGAACAAGAAGTGTTGTTCAGGAGCGCGATGGGTGGACAATTCGGACAGCCGACAGAAAACCATCAGCTCATTTTGAGCATATGGTGGCGATTCGAAAGGATAAAACAGAAGTGTTAACAACACATCAGTATATAGAGGAAAATTACGCATACAAGTGGCGAAACAGAAGTCGATAGAACAGGATGGAACGATAACGGAAGCGTTATCAAACGCCATGTTTCGTGTTCAGTTGGAAAACGGACATGAAGTGCTGGCGCATATTTCCGGAAAGATGAGAATGCACTACATCCGCATTTTGCCGGGCGACAAGGTGAGGTTGGAGATGTCACCTTATGATTTGACAAAAGGAAGAATTGTATTTAGATATAAATAATTGGCTAACGCAAACGTTGCGGGCGCAAAAACTATAGAGAGCAATGAAAGTAAAAGCATCCATAAAAAAGCGTAGCGCTGATTGCAAAATTATCAGACGCAAGGGCAAGTTGTATGTGATTAACAAGAAGAACCCTCGCTATAAGCAGAGACAAGGGTAATTCCTGTGGTAACCTGATTATTTAGTAAAAGAAACAGATAATATAATAACATGGCAAGGATACAAGGTGTCGATATTCCGGATAACAAAAGAGGTGAAATCAGCCTGACCTATATTTATGGTATAGGAAGGCGGACAGCTCAAAAGATATTAACGGGTGCCGGTGTGGACTGGAGCAAAAAAGCAAAAGATTGGACGGATGAAGAGTCCAATGCAATCCGCTCCATCATTGCTGAGGGAATTCGCGTAGAAGGTTCACTTCGCTCGGAAGTTCAATTAAGCATTAAGCGTCTTATGGATATCGGATGCTACCGTGGCCTTCGCCATCGTAAGGGTTTGCCGGTTCGCGGACAAACCACAAAAAACAATGCGCGCACACGTAAGGGTAAGCGCAAAACAGTGGCGAATAAGAAAAAGGCTACGAAAGGTTAATCATTGATCTGGATATAAATAGTTGAAACAATGTCCTCAGAAAAAAGAAAAGATAAAGCAAAAAAGCGTGTAGTACAGGTCGAGGCCTCAGGCCAGGCACATATACACGCTACTTTTAATAACATTGTTATTTCCATGACCAACTCAACCGGTCAGGTAATTACATGGGCATCTGCTGGTAAAATGGGTTTTAAAGGCTCAAAGAAAAACACACCGTATGCTGCTCAGGTAGCTGCTCAGGATTGTGCTTCAAAAGCTTTCGAACTTGGCTTAAGAAAGGTCGAAGTTTTTGTGAAGGGTCCGGGTTCCGGTCGCGAGTCGGCCATACGCACCATTCAGTCTGTAGGAATTGAAGTAACTACCATAAAGGATATTACTCCACTTCCTCATAACGGTTGCAGACCTCCTAAAAAGCGGAGAGTATAATTTTTAACTAAGCATTTAACGATTGACGAATCAGGGTTTTAAACTGAACGCAACGATCAAAAAATAAACAATAGAAATGGCACGATACACAGGTCCCAGAGCTAGAATTTCAAGACGTTTTGGTGAGCCGATTTTAGGCGACAACAAAGCTCTTCAAAAGAAAAACTATGCACCCGGAATGCATGGCAAAGGCAAAAAAAGAAAGCAGTCCGAATATGCAGTACAGCTTGCTGAAAAGCAGAAGGCTAAGTACATCTATGGATTGCTGGAACGCCAGTTTGCCAAGCTTTTCGACAAAGCATCACGTAAGAAAGGTATTACGGGTGAAACTCTTTTGCAATTGCTGGAGGCCAGGCTCGATAATATGGTTTACCGTTTGGGAATAGCCCCTACAAGAAGGGCAGCCCGCCAATTAGTTTCCCACAAGCACATTACTGTAAATGGGGAACTGGTAAATATTCCTTCTTATACCCTTCGTGCAGGCGATAGAGTTGGAGTTCGTGAAAAATCAAAATCCCTTGAGGCAATAACAACCAGTTTGTCTATTCAAGGTGCAAAGAAATACCCCTGGTTGGAATGGGATAGCAGCGAAATGGAAGGTCGGGTTATTCACCTTCCGGTACGCCAGGATATCCCGGAGAACATCAATGAACAATTGATCGTTGAATTGTACTCGAAGTAATTCTAACTATTAACCAGAACGCATTATGTCAATATTAGCATTTCAGATTCCGGATAAAGTTGTAATGGAAAAAGCCGATGATTTTCACGGCACCTTCACCTTCAAACCATTGGAAAAAGGCTATGGTGTTACCATCGGTAATGCTTTACGCAGAATCCTTTTGTCTTCATTAGAAGGTTACGCCATTACAGGTATTAAAATTCCGGGTGTATTGCATGAGTTTTCCACCATCGAAGGGGTTGTAGAAGATGTTGCAGAAATCATCCTTAACCTGAAGATGGTTCGTTTTAGAAAGATTACAGATGGATTCGATTCAAAGGTTACCATCAACATCAAAAAGCAGAAGCAGTTCAAGGCTGGTGATATAACCAAATTCACCTCAGCTTTCGAAGTGTTGAATCCGGATCATGTAATCTGTAACCTGGATGAATCTGCAAATTTTGAAATTGAACTAACCATCGAAAAAGGAAGAGGATACCTTCCGGCAGAAGAAAATAAACCTGCTGAACAAGTGTTCGGCTTCATTCCGATTGACGCAATCTTTACACCAATTAAAAATGTAAAATTCAGCGTTGAGAACACGCGTGTTGAACAGAAGACTGACTACGAAAAACTGGTCCTTGAAATTCAAACGGATGGATCTATTCATCCGGAGCGTGCACTGGAAGGCGCAGCGCATATCTTGATTAAGCACTTTGCATTGTTCTCCGATAAATCCATGGAGTTGGAGACCGGAAAAGATGCAGAAGTTGAGCAGGTTGATGAGGAATTGTTGCACATGCGAAAGCTGTTGAAAACACCTTTGCATGACCTTGATTTATCGGTTCGTGCTTACAACTGTTTGAAAGCAGCCGATGTTAAAACCTTGGGTGACCTGGTAGAACTCGAAATTTCTGACATGATGAAGTTTAGAAATTTTGGTAAGAAGTCGTTGGCTGAGTTGGAACAACTGGTAGCTGAAAAAGGACTTACCTTCGGCATGGACCTGGTTAAGTATAAACTTGAAGAAGATTAATTGAAATGAGACACGGTAAGAAAGTAAATCATCTTGGAAGAACCGCCAGTCATCGCAGTGCTTTACTGTCGAACATGGCATCTTCGCTTATTCTTAGCAAGCGCATTACTACTACGGTAGCAAAAGCAAAAGCGTTGCGGAAGTACGTTGAGCCGCTCATTACAAAGGCGAAGAACGATACCATGCATTCGCGCAGAACAGTGTTCTCATACTTGCAAAATAAGGAGTCTGTAAAGGAGTTGTTCGGTACAATAGCCTCCAGAACAGCTGAGCGTCCGGGTGGCTATACCCGCATCATCAAAATGGGTGATGTACGTCTTGGCGATAATGCTGAAATGTGCCTGATTGAATTGGTTGATTTCAACGACATCTACAAGAAAGAAGGTACTGCCAAGAAGGCTAAAACCCGAAGAAGTCGTGCTGCCAAAGGTAAAAAGGCTGATGAGTCTGTAGAAGCAGCCGAAGCATCGGAAGCGCCAGTAGCCGAGGAGAAGGCTAAAAAGCCCGCGAAAAAGGCCAAGACTGAGAAGAAAGAAGCCGGTAACGAATAGTGATAGATTTGATTCATATGGGAAAGGATTGGACATGGTTCAATCCTTTTTTGTTTTCAATCCGTTGATGAAATCGATTGTTGTGAAAAAGTTCAGGTAATAGTCATAGTATAACCCCTTGAATTTTATTTTTGTGAAACCACTTAATCACGTGAGCAAAAAAGCCTACCTACTTCTTGCCGATGGGTTCCTGATGGCGGGGAAACTAATTGGAAAGCCGGGTACCACCGGAGGAGAAATATGTTTCAACACGGGCATGACCGGGTACCAGGAGATCTACACCGATCCGTCTTATTATGGTCAGATCATTGTAAATACCACTGCCCATATTGGCAATTATGGAACGGTAGATGCTGAACAAGAGTCGGATTCACCAAAAATCAGTGGGTTGGTGGTGAATGATTTCTCAGAGGATTTCAGTCGTAAAACATCCCAGGAGAGCCTTCAGGCTTACCTGGAAAGGCATAATGTTACCGGCATTTCCGATATCGATACGCGGATGCTGGTGCGTTATATCCGGAGTAAAGGCGCAATGAACGCGCTGATCTCATCGGAGCTAACTCCCGATCAAATGAAGGAAGAAATCAAAAAGGTTCCCTCCATGGATGGGCTTGAGTTGTCTTCCATCGTATCAACGAAAACCGCTTATACCTTGAGTGAGGAAACTGCCCCATTCCGGGTGGCAGCGCTTGATTTCGGCATTAAGAAAAGCATATTAACCAACCTGGCTTCCCGTGGGTGCTTTGTTAAGGTTTTCCCGGCTAAAACCAGTATAGAAGAGCTTGAGGCTTGGGAACCGAACGGATACTTTCTTTCCAACGGTCCTGGTGACCCAGCCGTTATGGATTATGCCGTTGCTACCGTTAAGCAGATTATCGAAACCGGTAAGCCGGTTTTTGGTATTTGCCTCGGCCACCAGTTGCTTGCCTTGGCCAACGGTTTATCAACGTACAAAATGCATCACGGTCACCGCGGATTGAACCATCCGGTAAAAAATCTGATCACGGGTTTGGGTGAGATGACATCCCAGAACCATGGATTTGCGGTGAGTGATAAGGGCATTGACTACAGCCGGGTTGAAGTAACGCACCTTCATCTGAATGATGATACCGTTATGGGTATTCGTGTAAAGGATAAGAAAGCCTTTTCTGTTCAATACCATCCGGAAGCTTCTCCAGGCCCGCACGATTCACGCTACTTGTTTGATGAATTTGTAGCAATGATCAGACAGGAGCAATTGCAGACGATCAATAATTAATCATTAGTTCTAACTCTTAAATAAAACGTTATGTCCTTAATTGAAAGCATTCACGCACGTCAAATTCTTGACAGTCGTGGTAATCCAACCATTGAAGTAGATGTGGTAACGGCTAGCGGAGCTTATGGTCGTGCTGCTGTTCCATCAGGAGCCTCAACCGGTACGCATGAGGCTGTTGAACTTCGCGATGGAAACAAAAAGCAATACATGGGTAAAGGTGTATTGAAAGCTGTAGATAATGTAAATAACAAGATTGCTCCAGAAGTTGTGGGATTTTCCGTGTTCGAACAGAACCTGCTGGACAAAATTATGCTGGAGCTTGACGGAACAGCCAACAAAGGTAAGTTGGGTGCAAATGCAATATTAGGTGTTTCTTTAGCCATTGCTAAAGCGGCCGCAATGGAAGCTGGTCTCCCATTGTATCGCTACATCGGTGGTGTTAATGCCAATACACTTCCTGTGCCGATGATGAATATTCTCAATGGAGGAAGTCATGCGGATAACGCCATTGATTTTCAGGAATACATGGTAATGCCCGTGGGAGCATCAAGCTTTTCGCAAGCTTTGCAAATGGGTGCTGAAGTTTTTCATACGTTAAAAAAAGTTTTACACGATAAGGGACTTTCAACAAACGTGGGTGATGAAGGTGGTTTTGCACCGAACCTGAAATCCAATGAAGAAGCTATTGAAGTGGTATTGAAGGCCATTGAAAAAGCAGGGTATAAGCCAGGGGTTGATATTTTTATTGCGTTGGATCCTGCCGCTTCCGAGTTCTATGATTCCAAAGCAAAAGTTTACCACTTCAAGAAGTCGTCAGGTAAAAAACTGAAGCCGTTGGAAATGGCTGATTACTGGGCCAACTGGTGTAAGAAGTATCCGATCATTTCGCTTGAAGATGGTATGGCTGAAGACGATTGGGCAGGATGGAAAGCACTTTCCGAAAAAGTTGGTGATAAGGTACAATTGGTAGGCGATGACCTGTTTGTAACCAATGTAAAGCGCCTGCAAAAGGGAATTGATGAGGGTATCGGTAATTCCATTTTAATAAAAGTGAACCAGATAGGCTCACTTACAGAAACTATTGATACCGTAAACCTGGCTAAACGCAATGCTTATAAGTGTGTGATGTCACATCGTTCCGGTGAAACAGAAGATAGTACCATTGCCGATTTGGCGGTGGCCTTGAATACCGGTCAAATCAAAACCGGTTCGGCATCTCGTTCCGACAGGATTGCAAAGTACAATCAACTGATCCGGATTGAAGAGGAACTTGGCGAAGTAGCCTATTTCCCCGGTAAGAAATTCTAGTAAATGAAGCCCCGCAAACCGGGGCTTTTTTCTTTTTCTCAATTCTTCCTATCTTCGATTTACTTTTTAAACGAAATGCTAAAACGTATACCTCCATTTTTTCGTAACTTCTATACCGTTACTGCAATCATATTTTTGACCTGGATGATTTTTCTTGACTCTAATGATATTATGAGCCGGTATAAACTTTCCTCCAGACTTCGTTCATTGGAGAATGACAAGGAATACTATCTTGAAAAGATTAAAGAAGTTGAAAAGGATCGGGAGGCGCTTTTCGGTGATCGTGAATCGCTTGAAAAGTTTGCCCGCGAAAAATATTTGATGAAGAAGGAAAACGAAGATGTGTTTGTCATCGTTGAAGAATAAAAATTTAATTATGCGAGCCCTTGTAATTTTCTTGCTTGTGATTGCTTCGGCTGGTGCCATTTGGGCACAAGGTGAAGCCAATAGTTTGAAGGATGTTCCATTTAAAGAAAGAGTATTTACGGGTGGTGGCTTTGGAATGGGATTTAATAATTTCCAGGACTTTATTTCCGTGTCACCTGTAGTTGGATATTCTTTCACCCGAAAGTTCATGGGAGGTGTGGGTCTTTCCTATCAGTTTGTTAAGTACAAGAATGTTATTCCGGGTAAAGACATTAATGCACATAACTTTGGAATTAATCCTTTTTTGCGTTTTAATGTCGTGCAGGGTTTTTTCCTCCAGACTGAGTATGAGCACTTAAACTATGAGTTTATTAATTATCCATCATTGGAAACATCGCGTCAGGCTTTTAACAGTTTTCTGGGGGGCGCAGGATATATTCAGCCCATGGGCAGAAATGCAGCTTTATTTGCGATGGCGCTGTACAACTTCAATTTTCAAACCCCGGCACAAAATGAATTTGCACCCTATTACAGCCCATGGATTTTTAGAGTGGGGGTAAATGTGGGCGGATTTATTTTCTAGAGCGCAACACCTAGTTTTTTACCAAGATCTTTTAAATCCTCAACCACTTTCGGATTGAGAGGTATTCCTTCTTCTTTTCTTCGTGTGCTCATTTCTCGTTCCGGATCGCCATGAATTAAGACTCTTTCTTTTCCTTCCACAGTAGTAGCAGCACGAAAACGCGTAATCCAATTATCCATATGTTTTTTGAATTCATCGGCTGGGCGGAATGCATCTACGCGCATGGCACCTAAAAAATGACCAATGCCCTCACCTACCGGATCAGCCGGAGGTTGTAAAAAGGCAACAAACGGTGGAACCCACGGCCCATAGTTGGCACCCGAAAGTACAGCCGATAAAATATCAACCATGGCGCCAAGTCCATACCCTTTATGACTGCCGTGTTCATAGTCGCTGCCCAACGGAATTAACGCGCCTCCATCTTTCAATTCATGTGGGTTGGTAGAAGGTGCTCCATCCTTGGTTTGGATCCAGCCCAATGGAGCTTCTTTATTTTTTCGTTGAAGAATTTCAAGCTTACCATTGGCTGCCGTAGTGGTGGCCATGTCGAGAACAAAAGGCGGTTGCTTGTCGGCTGGTATAGCAAGGGAAATTGGGTTTGTCCCCAACAGTCGCTCAACGGAAAATGTAGGAGCTACCAAAGGGCTTGCATTGGTCATGGCCCAGCCAATCATGTCGTGCTGCAAGGCCATCATGGTGTGGTAGCCGGCAATACCAAAGTGGTTTGAGTTCTTCACGGCCACCCATCCGGTTCCGGCTGTTTTGGCTTTGGCTATGGCAATTTCCATGGCTTTAGGCGCCACCACCAGGCCCAGCCCACCATCACCATCCACAACTGCTGTGCTGGGCGATTCATGAACAATTTTGATGTTGGGTGTAGCATTTATCCGCTTGGCTTCCCATAAGCGTACATATCCGGATAGCCGGGCCAAGCCATGCGAATCAATACCCCGAAGATCGGCCGAGAGTAATACCTCAGAGGCGAGGTTGGCATCATCATCGGAACATCCGATTTTTTTGAAAATATCAAAACCGAATTGCCGAAGGGCTTCAACCGGAAATACATGCTCATTTTTCATAGGTGCAAAGATAGTTGCAATTGAAGCATCCTAAAGTCATTTCATGGTGCAGCACAATTTTAACGTTAATTTCGTTATGGAATTTGCCTGATCGTTGCATCTGGCAATAAACTAAACATACTATGAAGCGAACCATTTTTCTTTATCTGCTGGTGGCCATGTTCCCGGCATTTTCACAAAGTGAAAAACAAGTTGATTCCAAAATAAGCCGTGTAACGGTTTTTTTGAACCGTGCCCAGGTAACACGTGAACTCAAAACCCGCGTAGAGACTGGCCGGACAAACCTCATTTTATCTGGGCTGACTTCGCAACTCAACCACCAAAGTGTTCAGGTTTCCGGAAAGGGCAACATCATTATTCTGGGTATAAACCATAACCAGAATTACCTGAGTGAGTTTAATATGCCGAAGAAATTAATTGTACTAAGAGATTCACTTGAGATTTATAAACGTCAGCTTGCCCAGGAACAACATCAAAAGGATATTCTCACAAAGGAAGAGCAGATGATTTTGAGCAATCAGAAAATAGGTGGAGCTAATCAAAACGTTTCGGTGAACGAGCTCAAGGCTATGGCCGATTTTTACCGGAGCCGCCTGGGCGAGATTGGTGTAGCTAAAATGAAAACGGATGATAAAATCAAGGAGATCAATGAACGCATCACTAAACTCAACCAGCAGATACGTGAGCAAAACGAGTTGTACAGTCGCAATACAAGCGAAATTGTGATCAGCGTTTCGGCCGAGAGTGCCACGAATGTTGAGTTGGAGGTGAATTATGTTGTTGGCAATGCAGGTTGGTACCCCGTTTATGATTTAAGGGCCACCAACACCAAAGCCCCGGTGCAGTTGAATTACAAAGCGAATGTTTTTCAAAGCACGGGTGAAGAGTGGAACAATGTTCGATTAAAGCTTTCCACGGCTAACCCAAGCTTGGGCGGAGTAAAGCCAGAGTTGTATAGCTGGTACCTTGATTTCTATATGCCTCAAGCCTACAAAAAAGCAGTTGCGACCGGGGCAGTACATCGTGCTATGCCTGTTGCTGAAGATAGGGTTGAACTTAGCATGGAGGTGGCCGATGAAGCACGGAGCAGCGCAGACTTCACCCAAACTATACAGAACTCGCTCAACACTGAGTTCGACATCAGTTTACCGTATACAGTGTTCTCTGCTTCCAAGCCCACGTTAGTGGATATTCAAAAGCATGATATGAATGCGGTGTATCACTATGCGGTAGCACCCAAACTTGATGTAGATGCATTTTTGATGGCCAAGGCTGTGGGTTGGGAAGATTTCAACTTACTGCCGGGCGAGGCCAATGTGTTTTTTGAAGGAACATTTGTTGGCAAAACCTTTATCGATCCGAATAATCTGAAAGACACACTCGCGGTTTCGTTGGGCAGGGACAAGCGCATTGTTGTGAAACGTGAAAAGATTAAGGATTTCACCACCCGCAGAACAATAGCTTCCAGCCAGCGTGAAGCATATGCATGGGAGATTTCAGTGCGCAATACACGGAATGAGCCGGTGAAAATTACTGTAGAGGATCAGTTACCGCTTTCCAGAAACAGCCAGATTGAAGTTACTGTATTGGATGTTGGCGGAGCAAAGCACAATAAAGATACCGGTAAGCTGGAATGGGTGATGAGCCTTCAGTCAAACGAAACCCGGAAGGTGGTATTCAAATATGAAGTGAAATACCCGAAGGACAGACAGATTAGTGGGTTGTAGATTAAAATTGTCCTACACCTTTAAGGTGTAGGACAATTTTTTTACTTCACTCCAAGATGATCCCAGTTAATAAGCGCATTCCACACCAGCGGAGCATCGTGGTGGTTCAGGTAACGGTGCAGTGGATCGAACGTAAAGGCAATTACTCTTCCTTTCCCTACCGGTACATTAAAAATACCGCCATGCCCGATTATGGTTTGCTCGTTTCGCACCATACCCGATAAAACATAAGGAGGCTCTTTGGCAGGTGTTTTTGCTTCTTCTTTTTTGGTTTCTTTTTTATCCGGCATGCCCATAATAGGGCCGGTATACGGCTCCTCATCTTTAAGCGGCTTGGTACCGTATTGCAGCAACATCATATCACGACTGTATTTTTCAACCTGGTAGAGTGGTCCGTTGCCACGGAAAATGTGAAAGTTTTCAGGATAACCATAAAGAATAGGGTGATGTGGCTTTCGTGCTTTAACCGTAACAACAGATCCTGGATGGAACAGGCCTGCTGCATTATAAGGTTTCAGTACTTGGGCAATTCCGGTTTCAGCAGCCATCACCGTTGAATTATCGAGTGTAATTAATACACCGCCCTCTTCCACAAACTTTTTTAAGTTATCAATGCCATCGAATCCGGGACCACCGGTCATGTCGTTGGTGGCATCGGGAAATCCATGCGATGGAAACGAAGCCGTTTTTGTGTACGGCATGGGGCCGAATTTTTTGTCGATCTCATGAATGAATTCGCTGACTGAACCTCTTGCCCGCGGTACCAGTATTACATCAAATTTTTTACGCAAGCTTCCGGCCTTTAAATCATCCTTGTCAATATAGGTATAGGGGATGCCACGCTGATCAAAAGTGTAGCGCGACCAGCCTTCATCCTGTGTGTTATACCATGTATGGTAGAGGGCAATACGGGGCAAAGTAACGGTATGTTGTTTCTTTCCATCGGCTGATGCTTTTGTACTTTTCACATCAAGGCTAAACTGCGATGCAATCGTCTTGGCTTGTGCAGTTGTTAATCCCCTCATCACCACCGATCCGGCCGGTAGGGTATCGCCATCAATTATGTTGGTAGTATCAAGCACAACAAACTGTGCATTTTTATTCTGTGCTTTTGCCCAATACAGTGCAGACAGTACTGTGTTCTGGGCTTTGTATTTGATTATATGTGTTGAACCTTCTCCCTCAGTCTTCCCTTGATACTTTACATCCTGCATAAGCAGTTTTAAATCCTGTAAAGAATATCTCACACTATCTTCCTGCTTTACATCAACACCATACAAATAGCCAAGCGTCCAGGCGATGTCATCATACGGAGGGAACTTGGCGTCCTTCGGATAGTTTTGTTTGGTGAGCAATGAAACGGCCAGGTTACGATAGGGCTGTTCCAGTAACACCACGTAGTCGCCTTGTTTATCTCCTTTTTCAGCATAATGCACTTCTATGGCTTGTGCGCGTAACTGGTTTACTAAGTAGGCTGCCATGGCAGGGTCGCGTTGTTGTTTGGGGATTATAAAGGCCCGTGGCTTTTCATCCTTACCTTTTCGGATGCTGTTAACCCCTTTCTGATAAAAATTACGCAGCAAAAGTTTACCATTATTGGCAGCGTACGAAAGCGATGCCAATACTCCGGCCTGCATGTAGTTTATATTGTTCCGTGCCGACCAATACACTTCCTGGGTTGGCGGATCAGGGCGGTACCATTCTTTGGTGGTGGCAGGGTCACCCGCATAGCGTTGATTGGAAAGATCACGCAAGTATGTGTTGGCGCCTGCGTTGCCGAAGGTCTCATAAAACCTTCCGGTTGAGTTATGGTTATTGGCTACCCAAATACCATAGCCAGGCCACCAGCCATCGTAAAATGCCCACGTAAAGCCACCGGGTATTCCTTGTGCGGCCAGGGTTGTTATATCGTGATTGGCCATGGTTTGCCATTCACCCACGGTGATGGGATCAACCTGTTCGTTGTATGGACCTGTACCGGTTGAAATGTAAAGCAAAGGAACCGATTCGTGTAAGTCGAGCATTACGGTAGGGTGCCACGCGTAAAAAATTTTAAAGATGGCTTTGGTGATAGCTTGTGACACCTGTAATCCATCGCGGTTGTTGTCGTGGTAGATATATTTTCCCCAATAGGGTACAGATCGCGGAAAGCCATCATCAAACTTGTCGCGTGCTTTGGTGTAGCGGTAATACCAGTCTACTTGCTTGTCGCGGCCATCTGGTTCAGATACAGGGTTGATCAACACAATAACATTATCGCGAATCAATTTGATGTCTTCTGTCTCGCTGGTGATCAACCGATAGGCCAGTTCCATCAGCATTTCAGGCGAACCCATTTCCGGTGAGTGCATGCCCCCATTGAGATAGTAAACCGGTTTTGAGTCGCTGATGATTTTTTCAACTTCCGCAGGATTTACTTTGCGTGGATCGGCCAGCAATTCAAGTTGTTTTTTGTAATGATCTTGTCGCTTGATACCATCCTCACTGCCAATGATGACCAGGTGAATGGGCCGTCCTTCTTCTGAGGTCCCAACCTGCTCCATACTCAGGTACGGAGAGGCATCCGCCAGGCGCTTGAAGTAGTCGTATACTTCTGTGGTGCGATGCATGATTCCCGGGGCACCAATAATTTCACCAAAAACTTTTCGTGGTGAGGGTATAGTTGGGTGATCAACAACGTTCAGCACCGAGGATGGCAGGAAACGTGGGTCGGTTGTGTACTCCTTTATCTTTTGATTATAGTTCTCATCAACTTGCTGTGCGAGCAGCATGATGGGGAACAAACAAATGGAGACAAAAACAGTAATTCTGAAGTTCATGGTATTAGGTTTATGCATTTAAGGTAACAGTTCTGAAAGAATAAATTTCTCCGTTTACGTAATAATCGGTTAACTTCGAAAAATTGGTGGTAGATGAGTATCCATTTACAGTACTCAAATATAATTGACCGTCATTGCGAGGGAGTACGACCGAAGCAATCTCGATTAATATGCTGAAATTGGGATTGCTTCGCCACCGCTCGCATAACGTTAAATATTTATGACTATAATCGGATACTCACAAATGGTGTAACACCGACTTAACTTTTCTGCTTCCATGAAGAATAATGTATTTTTTATTGCCCTTGTAGCCGCCATGGCCGGTTTCCTTTTTGGTTTCGATACGGTGGTAATCTCCGGAGCGAACCTTCCCATCAAAAACCTGTGGGATACCTCACCCTGGTTTCATGGCTTTTTTATCATGTCGATGGCGTTGTGGGGTACCGTATTAGGCGCTTTGTTTGGTGGAGTGCCAACCGAGAAGTATGGCCGGAAGAAGGTGTTGTTTTGGATTGGAGTACTGTACACAGCTTCTGCTGTCGGTTCTGCCCTTGCTCCTGATCCGTACACATTTTCCTTTTTTCGTTTTATCGGGGGTATTGGTGTTGGGGTTTCTTCCATTGCAGCACCAACCTATATCGCAGAAATTTCAACATCAGGCATGCGCGGAAGATTGGTCGCGATGTACCAGTTCAATATCGTCTTTGGCATATTGATCGCATTTATCTCAAATTATTTTTTGCAAGGATTTGACGGAGCAAACGATTGGCGCTGGATGTTGGGCGTTGAAGCCATACCGGCAATTTTGTACACGGTTATGGTTATGCGTGTTCCGGAAAGTCCGCGCTGGCTAATCACCAAAAAGAATGATGCGGAAACGGCAAAGAAAGTCTTAGCAGATCTTGGGTCGGCTAATCCTGCGGAAGACATCAAAACGATTAAAGCAGCGAATGAACGCATAGAAAGCCCACAGCATCACGAACCTTTCTTCAGCCGCAAGTATAGCAAGCTAATCTTCCTGGCTTTCTTCATTGCCTTTTTCAATCAGCTATCCGGAATAAACTTTATTTTATACTACGCTCCGGAAATTCTTGAGCGAGCCGGACTTGCCGCCAAAGAATCGCTTTTCAATTCCATAGCGATCGGGGGAGTTAATCTCATTTTTACGTTTGTTGGTATTTACCTGATTGACCGTGCAGGACGCAAAAGTTTGCTCGTTGCAGGTTCATTAGGGTACATCATTAGTCTTTCAGTTGTATCGTATTCTTTTTATTCAGGGGCTGGGCCTGGTTTAATGATGACGTTCCTTCTTGTTTTTATTGCTTCACATGCCATTGGCCAAGGCTCTGTTATCTGGGTTTTTATTTCCGAGATTTTTCCAAACACCATCCGTGCCTATGGGCAATCTTTTGGATGCAGTGTGCATTGGGTATTTGCCGCCATAATCACGCTGATCACTCCTGTTTTCCTTGATCAATCAAAGGGCCTGTTGCGTAACGATCCGTGGATCATCTTTGCATTTTTTGCCGGCATGATGACGCTTCAACTGCTTTGGGTGCTTACAAGATTCCCGGAAACAAAAGGAATATCACTTGAGGACATTCAAAAGAAACTGGGTATCAGTTGACAATTTTACTCACGTATACAAGTGCGCCTTCCTTTAGGGAATAGCTTGAAACGCGAATGTCAGCGAAAAGGTGATGGTCCAGTATATAGCGGACCAGGCAGCAAGCCACTACAATCATGTCTACGCGCATTTCAATCATGCCCGGTATCGCTAAACGTTCCGTCCTGTCTTTCTGGATCAGGTCCTGAAAAATCATGTCAAAGCCATCCAGCGAAAGGGGAGTTTCGCGGTCATCATCATTTTTAAAAATGGAATGCTGTAAGCAATATATATCGCTTAACGTGTCAAACGTTCCGGAGGAGCCAACCATCGTTTCTGGTTTATGCATGGCCAGTGCTTCGAACAGGGGTGATAACGCATGGCTGAAATATTTATTCAGCTCTGCAGTTTCAGTTGATGTAATCGGATCAGTTTTATGATACAGTTCAAGAAGTCGTTGCGCTCCGATCTCAATACTTTTCTTCCAGTAGATATTCACCTCATCGCCAATGATAAATTCTACACTACCACCGCCAATATCGATGATCAATGATTTTTTATCACCCAAGCTGACGGCAGAGCAAACACCGTGATAAATGAACTCTGCTTCCTGATCGCCCGAAATGATGGATATTGAAATGCCTGTTTCAGTTTTTATTTTCGACAGCACTTCGTCTTTATTGGTGGCATTTCGCAAAGCACTCGTACCAAAGGCAAACACATTGGTAATTTGCAGTGAGTCGATTTTCTTTTTAAAGAAATTGAGCGTCTTTATTGCCCTGTCCAGTCCGTCCGGGGGAATTATATTTTTGTTTATGCCCCCCATGCCGATCTTAACCGCTTGCCGGTCGCGGTGGGCAATATGAAACGAATCGCCTAGCTTTTCGGCAATAAGCAGGTGAAAGGTATTGGTGCCCAAATCAATTATGGCAAGCCGGCTGTTCATAATAAATCAAGGTCAATTTAATACTTCCTTTAACTATATTTCGAACCTAAATTCAGGTCATGGAAAAGCGAGAACTTACCGATGCCATCCTTCAGCAAAAGTTTGATGAGTTAGAGCGGAAGAATAAAGAGTCGTTGTTGGGAGGAGGCGAAAAGCGCATTGATCAACAACATGCAAAGGGTAAATTAACCGCCCGCGAACGCCTTCAATTATTATTGGATGAAGATTCTTTCCAGGAGCTTGGAAAATTTGTAACGCACCGGGCAAAAGATTTTGGGCTTGACAAGGAACACTATCTTGGTGATGGTGTAGTAACCGGTTATGGAACGGTTAATGGCCGACTGGTTTATGTGTTCTCACAGGACTTTACCGTGTTTGGCGGCTCGCTTTCCGAAACACATGCCGAGAAGATTGTGAAAATTATGGAGCTCGCCATGAAGAATGGCGCACCGGTAATCGGATTGAATGATTCGGGTGGCGCACGCATTCAGGAAGGTGTAGTTTCATTGGGTGGTTATGCCGATATTTTTTACCGGAACACACTCGCTTCCGGTGTAATTCCTCAGATTTCTGCCATCATGGGGCCGTGTGCAGGAGGAGCTGTGTATTCACCCGCCATTACTGATTTTGTTTTCATGGTGGAGAACACCTCCTTCATGTTTGTTACCGGTCCGAATGTGGTGAAGACTGTTACCCACGAGGACGTAACCTCCGAAGAACTTGGTGGAGCGCAAACCCACAGCACAAAAAGTGGTGTAACACATTTCGCGTGTGCAAATGAAGTGGAGTGTATTAATCAGATTAAAACATTGCTGAGCTATTTGCCTCAAAATTGCGAGGATGACGCGCCACGCTTGTCGTATGCTCCGGCAAATGAAAAGCGGGAAGCACTCAATACCATAATTCCATCCAACCCCAATCAGCCATACGATATGCGCGAGGTGATTACGGGAACAGTGGATGAAGGATCGTTTTTTGAGGCGCATAAAAACTTTGCCGAAAATATTGTTGTGGGCTTTGCGCGATTAGCAGGGCGAAGCATCGGTATTGTTGGCAACCAGCCGGCAGCGTTGGCCGGTGTATTGGATATTGACGCCAGTGTAAAAGGTGCACGCTTTGTTCGCTTCTGCGATAGCTTTAATATTCCGTTGCTGGTGTTTGAAGATGTACCCGGCTTTTTACCAGGCACCGATCAGGAATGGAATGGCATCATTACAAATGGCGCCAAGTTGCTTTACGCTTTTTCTGAAGCCACTGTGCCACGCGTTACCGTTATCACCCGTAAAGCATACGGAGGTGCCTATGATGTGATGAACTCCAAGCACATCGGAGCCGACATGAACTATGCCTGGCCAACGGCTGAGATTGCCGTGATGGGCGCAAAGGGTGCGGCTGAGATTATCTTTCGTAAAGAGATAGCGGAGGCTGCTGACCCACAAGCGAAACTGAACGAGAAGGTAGAAGAGTATACTCGTAAATTTGCGACACCTTACCGGGCTGCGCATCGCGGGTATATTGATGAAGTGATCTATCCGGATCAGACCCGCGAGAAACTAATTCGGGCTTTTGCGATGTTGGAGAACAAGGTAGCTACGTTGCCGAAGAAGAAGCATGGAAATATTCCACTTTGAAAGTTTTTTATGTGTTTAGGTATTTACGTTTGTATACCTGGACACTTGAGCATTTAAACACAAAAACACTTTAACACAATAAATTGTATGGACAAAAAAAGTAAATCCTTTCTCTTTGAATACCTCAACAACGCTTCTCCCACTGGTTTTGAACACTCCGGCCAACAGATTTGGTTAGACTACCTTAAGCCGTACATCGATGATCATATTGTGGATGTGTATGGTACTGTGGTAGGAGTTATCAATCCGAAGGGAGCATACAAAGTAGTTATTGAAGCGCATGCTGATGAAATTTCATGGTTCGTAGCCTATATAACCGATGATGGGTATATTTATGTGAAGCGCAATGGCGGGTCGGACCATCAGATTGCACCCTCTATGCGTGTAAACATTCATACTGAAAAGGGTATTGTGAAGGGAGTGTTTGGCTGGCCGGCCATACATGTACGTGATGCTGCCAAAGAAGAACCACCGTCATTAAAAAATATTTTTATAGACATCGGCTGTGAATCCAAAAAGGAGGTTGAAGCCTTGGGTGTTCATGTTGGCTGCGTTATCACATTTGAGGATGGGTTGGTGGAAATGAATAAAAACTACCTGGTGGGTCGTGCATTAGACAATCGTATGGGTGGCTTTATGATTGCGGAAGTAGCCAGGAGGCTAAAAGAAAATAAAAAGAAACTTCCGTTCTGTATTTACATTGTGAATTCTGTTCAGGAGGAGATTGGGTTACGGGGCGCGGAAATGATTTCGCGTAGACTAAAGCCAGATCTGGCCATTTGTACTGATGTGACACACGATACCTGCTCGCCCATGTATAGTAAAAAGGATACAGGTCATATTAAATGTGGTACTGGCCCTGTTTTATGTTATGGCCCTGCAGTACAGAATAATGTGCTCAAAATGATCATCCAAACGGCTGAGAAAAGAAAGATACCCTTTCAGCGTCAGGCTGTGAGTCGGTCTACTGGTACGGATACTGATTCCTTTGCCTATTCAGCCGAAGGCGTGGCTTCAGCACTGATTTCTTTGCCATTAAAGTATATGCACACCACTGTAGAAACAGTGCATAAGGATGATGTAGAGAATGTAATTAAACTCATTTACGAGGTTCTGCTCCAGGTAAAACCCGGTCACGACTTCCGATACATCAAATAATCAGTGCTTTTTTAACTTTTTCACAGAATTCCTTCTTTCAAAACCGGATTGAACATTCCCAATTTTGGATGAAATAATGGTTTTCTGAGGATCATTTCTTTGATTTTGAAGGAATTTCGAAGTTTTGTGCTTCCCGAGGTCGGTTTTGCACCAATTTTGAATATCAGGGATGTTTAGAAAAGTAGGTAAAAACCTTACATCAGAAAGATAAGAACAGGCTTAGGAAATACTGATTTTAAAGGGCAGCCTACTTTTGTATCGTTAAGGTTGAACAAAAAAAATCATTAAACAATAATTCAAACCTCTCTATTATGAAAAAAGTAAGCTTAATTCTAGTAGCAATCACATTTAGTGTTGCCTCTTTTGCACAAGAAAGACCGAACCATGAAATTCATGCTGCCATGCTTTTTAACTTCATTAAGTATGTGCAATGGCCTGATGACGGTGCGGGTGGAGATTTTGTGGTAGGTGTTATCGGTGAAGACGATGTGTTCAATACCCTGAAAACATGGTATGATGGAAAGCCTAAAGGAAGCAAGAAGTATGTCATCAAAAAACTTTCTTCCGGTGCCGATACTGGTGAATGCCAGGTGGTGTACATCGGCAAGAGCAAGAGCAAGGAATTTGAGACCGTAAAAAATACAGTAAGTGGTAAGCCTGTATTGACTGTTACCGATGGTAACGGACTTGGCCAAAAAGGTAGCTGCATTAACTTCAAAGTTATTGACGGTAAATTGAAGTGGGAGCTTAACCAATCAACGTTCAGCAACGCGAACCTCAAGGTTTCAAACCAGCTGAGTTCAATGTCAATTCTGATCTAAGAGAATAAAATATTGCCCTCTAATGACCCGGTTGGGGGGTAAGTTTTGACGAAACCAAATTTATTGCTGGTTCGTTTTAACTGAAACATAACGCGCAGGGGCACGGAGTTTTATTGAGAGGGTCTTTCTTCGTGTACTCTGTGCGTTTTTCATTCAAGAGCACTCTTTGTTCGCAAAGGGTGCTCTTTTACTTTTGAACATGGGCGTGAAAATTATTTCCGATATGTTGGGCGAAACCGTGCGAGCACCATTTCCGCCAAAAAGAATTATTTCGCTTGTTCCATCGCAAACGGAGCTACTGGCAAGCCTGGAATTGGATGATGAAGTTGTGGGGATCACAAAATTTTGCATACACCCAGACGAATGGAGGCAAAAAAAGTCCAAAGTAGGGGGAACAAAAAATGTTGATGTTGCAAGGATTCAACAACTCCAACCCGATTTGATTATTGGCAGCAAAGAAGAAAATGAAAAGCTGGTAATCGAACGGCTCCGCGTTGATTTTCCGGTTTGGATGAGCAACATTATTTCACCGCAAGACGCTTTGAGCATGATTGATGAGGTTGGAAAAATTACCAACCGAGCGCAAAGAGCAAATGACCTGATAGCTAATATTCAACATTCATGGAGGCTGATGGCTAAACTCCCAACCTTGCGTGTTTTGTACCTAATCTGGCAAGAGCCGTGGATGGGCGTTGGCTCAGAAACTTTTATCGATGGCATGCTACGGTTATGCGGTTTAGAGAATTGCCTGAGTGGGCATAGCAGGTACCCTGAACTTTCGGATGAAGACATCCGGTCACTGCAACCCGATTTGATTTTCCTTTCATCTGAACCCTATCCGTTTAAAGAAAAACATCAGCTCGAACTCGAGACGATGCTACCCGGTACTAAAACAATGTTGGTTGATGGTGAATATTTTTCCTGGTATGGCAGCCGGATGCTACTGTTTGCGGATTATGTTAACTCCCTTCGCCATCAGTTAGGGTGAACCCCGTTTTGCGCATATCATCCCAAAAGCCAGGGTATGATTTTTTTACCACTGTAGGATTTTCAATGGTAACATCTGTGACACAGGCCAGTGGGGCAAAGGCCATGGCCATGCGGTGATCAAGATAGGTTTTAATGGGGGGTATTGTGCCTGGTAATTTTGTTGTTGGAATGAGTTTCCATTCGCTCCCCGTAGAAATCAGTTGAGCTCCAAATTTTTGAAGTTCAGTATCCAGCGCTGCAATGCGATCTGTTTCCTTGATGCGCAAACTCTCCAATCCTGTAAAGTGACCAACAATACCTTTAATCGCACAAACTACTGCTGCCGTTTGGGCCAGATCAGGGCAATGGGTGAAGTCCCATGTGAATTCAGTTTGAAAATCTTTTTTTGTTAGCAGAAGGTTGCTTCCCCGTGGCTCAGCTTTTACACCCAAATGTTCCATCATGTCAACAATTACCCGGTCGCCCTGAAGGGAACGGATGGTTATGTTGGGTAAAACAATTTCAGCCTGGGAGGCAATCGCAGTAAATGCAAACCAATAGCTTGCTGCTGACCAATCTGCTTCTACCGAATATTGAATAGGCTTATAAACCTGACTGGGAATTTGTATTTCTGAACCTTGATCATGAACCTCAATCCCAAATTTGCGCATTAACGCAGCAGTCATTTCTATGTAGGGTCGGCTTCCGATTTTACCTTCGAGGGTAAGGGTGAGTCCTTGGGGGAGCATGGGCGCAATCATCATAAGTGCCGATATGTACTGACTGCTTATGTCGCCCCGAACCGATAATCTATCGGTTTTTTGATTTTCAAAGCCCAAAAGTTCAAGTGGAGGATACCCATCCTGCTCCAGGTAGTTGATGTTGGCGCCTAGTTTTCGAAGGGCATCTACTAAGATTCCAATCGGGCGGAGTTTCATCCGTTCAGTTCCGGTTAGAATCTTTTTTTGATTGCTTATCGTCAGGAAGGCTGTAAGAAAACGCATGGTTGTGCCTGCATCCTCAACATCCAATACAGGATCCGTACCGTTGAGCATGCGCTGCATAAGCACAGTGTCATTCGCCTCTGAAAGGTTGTGCAGTTGCGATTTTCCTCCGCCAAGTGCATTTATAATCAGCACGCGGTTGCTTATGCTTTTAGAGGCCGGCAGGTTTTGAACGGTGCCCGAAAGGTGCTGTGTTCTGCGAATTTGAATGAAGGAGCTCAACAGTTTACGAATACTTGTTAGGTCTGCTGTGCAAATTAGGTAAAGATTTCTTCAACCCGATGAAACAATTGAAGCAGAAATCCAGTTAACTTTGTTATATGAATACCTCAAGTAAAATAACATTGGGACTGGGTATTGCTTCGGCAGCTGTTTTGGCCGCGTGGCTTTTTTCGGGCGAAAGGAAAAAGAAAACTACGGACTACTTGGCTAAAAAAGCTGAAGATTTAAAACGTAACATCAAGAAGAAGATTGAGTCTTTCGATGATTCGGAAGCCCACTACATCTGATTCGAAACGTAAAATGCCAAAGCATCCACGATCTCTCGCTCAGTAACCTCACAATCCCACCGGGCTTTCCCAATTCCTTCGGAAAGCACGCACAACGTCTTATTGCCTATATTTTTCTTGTCCTGAGTGCACAATGCTGCAATACTGCTGAAATCTGATGCACTGAAGCTGATTTTGCCGTATACCTTTAGTATGTAACGGAAAATTTCTTGTTGATCATTCTCCGTTAGCAGCCCTTTTTTCATCGACAGCCACGATTCCGCAACGAGGCCTGCGGCTACAGCCTCGCCATGAAGGATTTTTTGCCCGTTAGATAAAAAGAATGTTTCTATGGCATGGCCAATGGTGTGCCCGGCATTCAGAATCTTGCGTATACCTTTTTCGGTTGGATCTTGCTGAATGATGGAAGATTTGAATTCTGCCGAATGGCGCAACAAAACATCCCAAGGCTGGCTGCTCAATTCATTGCTGCGAAGCTCATCCCATAATGTGCGGTCGGAAATCAAGGCATGCTTGATTACTTCAGCGAAACCGGAGCGAAGTTCTTCTGCAGGCAGTGTTTTTAAAAATTCACTATGAATAACGGTGAGTTTTGGCTCTTTAAATACACCAATGTGATTTTTGAAATGATTGAAATCTATCCCCAGTTTGCCCCCAATGCTGGCATCGGCCATGGCCAGTAATGTGGTTGGAATAAGAATAAATTCAATGCCGCGTTTATAGGTGGCCGCACAAAAACCACCCATGTCGCCCAGTACACCACCACCCAGTACAATCAGTATAGCATGCCGGTCGAGGGACAGATCAGTCATCGCACCCCAAATCTGTTCACAGGTTTTTAAAGTTTTGTTTTCCTCTCCGCTGGCTACCGTAATGGTATGATGACTGGGCAGATTTTGCTGAAGAAGCGGATAGCAATGCTTATGTGTATGCTCATCCGTTAATACCACAATTTTACTGAACGACCATTTTTGAAGGTAGAGATTTAGGAACGGCCCTGGGTTATCGGTTATTTTAAGATTGGCAGGCAGCATCAATTCTCAGGTTCTGAAGTTTTATTCATGATTTCGGTTTGAATGCGAATGGATTCATCATGAATGATTTTATAGAGTTCACGAATAAATTCCGGTGACAGTTCCGCCAACCTGGCCCACTCCGGGCGGGTGCGCATAATTTCATTCCAGCGCTCCAGTTGAAAAACCGTTACGTGATTTTCCTTTTTATAGTCTCCGATTTGCTCTGTTAATTTCATACGGGTTGAAAGCACCTCTATTAACTCCTGATCCATGTGATCAATTTTTTCACGCAAAGCCTCCAGTTGGTTAATGAACATTGCATTGGAGGATGCCCGCTCGCTTACCCGAAGCCCACCGAGTATTTCCGCCAGTGTTCCGGGTGTTACCTGCTGTTGTGCATCGCTTAGTGCACGATCCGGATCGGGGTGGGTTTCAATCATCAGGCCATCATAGTCAAGGTCAAGTGCCTTTTGTGAAACTTCAGCTATCAATTCGCGATTGCCGGTAATATGACTGGGATCGGCAATTAGCGGTAAGTGCGGGTGCTGGGTTTTTAGTTCAAGCGCAATTTGCCAAAGCGGCTGGTTCCGAAATCGCGACTTCTGAAAAGATGAAAAGCCCCTGTGGATAGCGCCTAACCTTGAGATGCCTGACCGATTTAATCTTTCCAATGCGCCTATCCATAACGACAAGTCAGGGTTAATCGGGTTCTTAACAAGTGTAATTTTATCCGTTCCTCTTAAAGCGTCTG
Organism: Cyclobacteriaceae bacterium; assembly: GCA_019638255.1. GTDB lineage: Bacteria > Bacteroidota > Bacteroidia > Cytophagales > Cyclobacteriaceae > UBA2336. The sequence goes on from JAHBUD010000001.1 coordinate 1,060,158, forward strand.
CGATCTCCTGAACCAAAAAGGGATTTACGGTGGTGCGTGCACCAATCCACAAGATGTCAATACCGGCTTCGCAGGCTAATGCTACATGGTAAGGATTTGCAACCTCCGTGGCGAAGACCAAACCCGTTTCCTGCTTTACTGTTTTGATCCATCCTATAGCCTCCTTGCCCATTCCGTCAAATGCATCGGGTCGTGTTCGGGGTTTCCAGACACCGGCACGCATAATGGAAATGCCCATGGCTTTGACAGCCGTGGCAACGGTGAGCAATTGTTCCGGATTTTCTGCACTGCATGGCCCGGCAATCACAAGAGGTTGATTTGCTTTTTTAAAACCCGAAATCCAATCCGTTAACGCTAACATGTCTGAAAATTAATGAAAGGCGGAACATATATCCAATGGTACTTACGGAACAAAAATCCGGTGTTAAAGTTTAGTTGTTCTGCAGCGAAAAACTTCAGACGCTCAGCTAACCTTGTAACTTAAAAACCCCTCCATATCTTTACGCCAATAACTATGGAAGCCGATCCAAAAATTTCGTTTGAAGATACCGCTACCGCTTTTGCGTATAAGCCGGATGCAGAACTAAAGAAAGCCAACTTCATTTTTTCCCTTGTAAACCACCCCTGGGTTTCGGCCATGGCCACCACACTGGCTAAAGCAGCACTAACACTACGGTTGCCTGTTGAAGGAATCATAAAGAAAACGGTGTTCTTTCATTTTTGCGGTGGAGAAAGTATTGACAAGGCAGCTCATGCCATTGAGGTGCTGAGCCAGTACCATGTTGGTGCCATTCTCGATTATTCTGTGGAAGGAGAAAAATCAGAGGCTGGATTTGAAGCTACCGCTGAAGAAACACTTCGTACAATCGAAAAAGCACATAGCAAAAAAAATATTCCGTTCTGTGTGTTCAAACCCACCGGCCTTGCTTCGGCTGAGTTGTTGACCAAGGTACAGGCCGGAGAAAAACTTACCGCTGAAGAAGAAGCTGCCCATCAACGTGCCATTGAGCGCTTCGACCGTGTTTGCCGAAAGGCTTATGAATATGGTATCCCGATTATGATTGATGCAGAAGACTCCTGGTATCAGGCCCCGATTGATCGGATGGTATTGGACCTGATGAAAAAATACAATCGTGAAAAAGCAATTGTGTATAATACCTACCAGCTTTACCGTACTGCAGGCTTGCCCAACCTGCGCAATCATTTTCACGAAGCGGTAATGAATAATATTTTCTTTGGCGCAAAGCTGGTGCGGGGCGCTTACATGGAAAAGGAGCGGACACGTGCCGAAAAGATGGGCTACCCCAGTCCGATCCACCCCAATAAAGAGGCTACTGATGAAGCCTTTAACCAGGCGCTTGCATTTTGCATCGACAACAAGCAACGTGTCTCGGTAATGTGCGGCTCACACAACGAATACAGCAACTATTACCTCACCGTGCTGATGGAAAAGCACAGCATGAAGCATGATGATAAGCGTGCATGGTTCGCCCAACTGTATGGCATGAGCGACAACATTTCATTTAACCTGGCCAAGGCTGGTTACAACGTGGTGAAGTATCTTCCCTATGGACCGGTACGTTCTGTGATGCCCTATTTATTCCGCAGGGCATCTGAAAATACTTCGGTGGCCGGACAAAGCAGCAGGGAGTTGACGTTTATCAAAAAGGAGTTGAAGAGGAGGAAGATGACCACCCGGTAAAGCATCTATTCGGCTTTTAGATCAGAATATTTTGAGATCTTTCTTAAACATCATGAAATCAGTTGCTATATACTCCTTGTTGCTACTGTTTACTTTTAAAATTCTAGCCCAAAACGAAGGTAAGCAAGTTGAATATCGTATAGGTTTGGGGCCAGCGATAGAGGGTAATGTTGGCTTGTTTGCTATTAATTTTACAAATGAGATTAGTTTTAATCTAAATAATAGAGCGAATCTTAATGCCTCTGTAACATATTTCCAGTCGCTTGGCGATTTAGAGCGGAGCAGTGTTCTTTATTTTAATACACATTCGGGATTTTTCACAAACCTGACTTTCAGTTATATATAATTTGTTTAAAACAAACAAGGGCTTCTACACTGCTTTGGAAGCTGGCCCCTCTTTTCAAATCGGCTCCAGCACGTATCAAGTCTATGCGGAGAATGTTAATAACCATTGGATTTATGATTATGAAATTGAGAATCACAGACGTCTTGGATTTGTAACAAGCCTGGCATTGGGTTGGGGTAATAATAGAAGTAATACTAAGTCATCTTCAATTTTGATCAGTGTCTACTCCTTCGATAATTATTACGGCTACTTTCTGATGACAACCTACCGCTTTGGATTTTTATTGAACAAAAATTAAAAGAAATTATGCGATTATTTTTTATCCTCTGCATATTTATGCTTCCGGTTATTTCCTTCGCTCAATTTGGTGTAGCCTATCATCAATCTGCAATACCTTTTGTGAGTTTTAATTATGAGATTAAAGAAAGGGTTCGACCGGAGCTGCGGATTCTAACGGATGTTTATTGGGACATTGAGCAACTTTAGGGTGTAGTTAATTATAACATACTGGCAAAGCCTGATTATTCCTTTTATGTAGGTGGTGGTTTAAATTTTTATTACGAAAGTTTGGTGTTTCCTGTGGGCTTCAATTTTTATCCTTTTGAGCGTAAGAAACTTGGCTTCCACATTGAATTAATACCCTTTGTTACCGATGACCTTATCTTGCGCGGAAGCTGGGACATCCGCTATCGGTTCAAAAAGGAGTAGGTTAAGCATTTTTCCATCTTATATGGGGAACCTCCATGCCCTAATCACCAAGGGTAAGTAAATCCTTATCCGTTGCTGCTTACGGGTACGATTTACTTGTACAGGGTTTCTCAGCCCGTTATTTCCCTTATTTTTGCAGAAAAACCGGGGTGTGCAAAGTAAAGACGACATATTAGATTACTTAAGGAAAAACAAACCGCTTTTCCAACAGATCTTTCATGTAAAGAGGATAGGTCTGATTGGGTCCTTTTCCAGGGATGAACAGCATAAAGAAAGCGATATTGATCTTATTGCTGAATTTGAGCCGGGTACCCGGGATTTGTACTTACTGAAAGCCAGGCTTAGGCGAATGATGGAAAAACAATTTGAGCGAAAAGTGGAAATTTGCCGGGAAAAATACCTGAAGCCCTATTATCGAAAACGGATTCTTAAGGATGCCATCTATGTCTGAAAAGGATCTCGCTAATCTTGAAGCCATTATTGATTCCATAAAGAAAATAATCAGGTTTACTTCAAAATTTGATAACCCTGATTCATTTTATGATGATGAGCAGGCGTTTGATGCAGTATTGATGAATTTCGTAATTATTGGAGAAACCGTATCAAAGCTAAGTCTGCCCCTAAGGAAAGAAACGAAGCAAGTGCCGTGGACAAAAATCAAGGCATTTAGAAATATTATTGCCCATAATTACTTCGGGGTTGATGCGGAAGAAGTATGGCAAATAATAAATGATCAACTTCCCGCTTTAAAAGTTGAAATAACCAAGATTATCAAGAAGCGTAACTAATATGAATTTAAGCGAACAAGAAATCATACGCAGACAGGCGAAAGAAGAATTGGAGAAACTGGGCATTGATCCCTATCCGGCAGAGCTTTTTGAAGTAAATGCTTCTGCTGCCGAGATACTTGAAAACTACGAGCGTCACAAAAGCGACTATCGCCAGATTTCTATTGCCGGCCGCATCATGAGCCGCAGGATTATGGGCTCAGCCTCCTTTGCTGAATTGCAGGATGAAACCGGTCGCATTCAAATCTATATTCGAAGAGATGATGTTTGCCCGGGCGAGGATAAAACCCTATACAATACGGTATTTAAAAAGCTGGTTGACATTGGTGACATTGTGGGCGTGAAGGGCTACTGCTTCACTACGCAAACAGGCGAAATATCCATTCATGTCACTGAGCTAAAAATATTGTCGAAATCGCTCAGGCCTTTGCCGGTGGTGAAGGAAACAGTTGATGAGCAAGGTGTGGTGCACAAGCACGATGCTTTCAGCGATCCGGAACAACGTTATCGCATGCGCTATGTTGATCTAATCGTTAACCCCGAAGTGCGCGAAACATTTGTTAAGCGAACAAAACTAGTTAACTCCATGCGGCAATACCTGAATGATAAGGGATATCTGGAAGTCGAGACCCCTGTTCTTCAACCGTTATACGGAGGCGCGGCCGCACGGCCGTTTAAAACGCATCACAATACGCTGGACATGACCCTGTACTTGCGCATTGCCAACGAGTTGTATTTGAAACGCCTTATTGTTGGCGGCTACAACGGTGTGTATGAATTCTCAAAAGATTTCCGCAACGAAGGTATGTCGCGGTTCCACAACCCGGAGTTTACGCAAGTGGAATTGTATGTTGCCTACAAGGATTATTTCTGGATGATGAACCTGGTGGAGGAGATGATTGAAAAAGCTGCCCTCGACCTTCACGGCACAACGAAAGTAAAAGTGGGAGAACATGAGATTGATTTCCGCAGGCCGTGGAAGCGGTTTACCATGTTTGAAGCCATACAACATTTTACTGGAATTGATATTTCCGCTATGGAAGAAGTCGCTTTGCGTGAAACGTGTACCAAGCTTCATGTTCCGGTAGATGAAACCATGGCTAAAGGAAAACTCATTGATGCGATATTCGGTGAGAAGTGTGAACCACTCCTCATTCAACCAACCTTTATTATGGATTACCCGGTGGAGATGTCGCCATTGGCGAAGAAACACCGGAGCAAGGCCGGATTGGTAGAACGCTTTGAAGCTATTTGCAACGGGAAAGAGATCTGCAATGCCTTTTCGGAATTGAATGATCCGGTTGATCAGCGGAAGCGTTTCGAAGAGCAGCTTGAGTTGGGTAAGCGTGGTGATGAAGAAGCCATGACCTTAGATGAGGATTTTCTGCGTGCATTGGAATTTGGTATGCCCCCTACGGCAGGGCTGGGTGTTGGTATCGACAGGCTTTGTATGATCATGACCAACTCACCTTCGATACAGGATGTTTTGTTTTTCCCGCAGATGAAGCCGGAAAAGGCGGGTGGTGGGTTTACCGAGCGTGATGCAGAACAATTGGGTATCCGCCAAGAGCTTTACCCTATCTTTCAGAAGATGGGAATCCAATCGGTAGAGCAATTAAAATCCATGAAAGCCTCAAAATTATTCAATGATGTATGCGGCTTGCGCAAGAAGATGAAGCTGGAGACAGTGCAAAATCCAACGATGGAGGAGGTTGAGGGCTGGTTAAAATAATCGTTACGATAGATTATCGTATTGTATCGTAAAAGGGTTTTCTGCGATCAATCTTCAAATCTTGAAGCATTGATGCCTTTACCGAGATGCGAAAATCATAGTAGGTAAACTTTCCGAAAGGCCCCCAATTAAAACTGAGTGCCCAGCAATGCAGGTCGCGGTTAATACCTACGTTGGTTGTTGTGAACTCCAGTTTTTCAAGATCAAACCCGGAGTTGTAAGTGACTTTCCATTTTTCCGAAAGCGACAAATCCCCTGAGAATTGCAGTGACTGTGTAATCAAGAATTCACTGTTTAAAGGCCTGGTGTACTGCAGACTGTAATTGATTTGAATGCTCCAGGGAATAGAAAAGTCAATATAATTCTCAGGACTTGCCATGAGAAACTGCTTGTCCTGTTCCGGTAAATCCGATTGTGCAATCCGTTCGCGAGTCTCCTGATTTTTTTCCCGCGCTTGTGGATTTAGGTTGGTGCCAATGGCCAATGTTGCCGTAGTAATTCTGCCTAAACTTCCACCTTTCCATGCCAGTTGGTCTATTCTTCGTTCCTTGATTGTTCCATTTGGATTTCTTATCGGGTTTCCGTCCGGGTCGTATAATTTGATGTAGGTGTATGGATCAAGTGTCGCGTTCGCGTTAATGTTGATCATGTTATTAAGTATATTGGTGTTGGCAGCAATTGAAATCGGGGCAAGATTAAACGAATCGGCAATTATATTGTAAGAAGTATTAAGTGACAGATTGTTCAACAAGTTTACTTTTCGTGCAACAGTGTCCTTTGCTGATTGCACCTTCATCTCAACCGTGTTGCCCAGGCTTAAACCTATTGAGCCACTTTTTCCGGGAGTAGATCCGCCAAAAATAAAACCCTGATGTCGGGAACGGTAAGTGATCTGATCATTTATGTTAATGGCCTGAAAGTAATTATCGTTTTGTGTGAAATCGGGTGTATAACCGAAGGAAATATTAGGATTTACCACATGGCGAATTGCTTTTACATTTCCTTTCTTAAAAAAGTAGGTACCGAAAAGACGGGTATTGAAGCCGGCACTAAAACTATAATTGGAAATCCGGTTAAAGCCTTTTATAGTATCAGCCGCTACAAGTGTGGGTGTGTTATTTATAATGTCATACTCCCAATTCAATTTTTCAAAATACCAACGTTCTTCATATGAAATGGATGGGGTAACAGTAAAGTATCGAAAGGCCTTGAAAGAATAGGCTACTGGCATAGCGTGGCGTATTCCATTTCTTCCGTTCTCAATAAATTTACCCAAATTACTCATGGTAAAAGGGGCAATGCTATCTTGTGTTGGATCGCTCCCTATTCTTCCCAAATTATTTGAGATTCGATTCGTTGCCGACATGCTGTAGCCCAACGAGAAATTATCAAGCTTGGTCGGTGTTCCATCTTTACGCTGAAATGGATAAAGATTTTGCATATTTACCGTTAGCGATGGTGCTGTAAGGTCCACCTGTTGCGTTACTAAATCTTGGTTATGGCTGAAGTTGAGCCCCATTGCAAAGGGAGTTCCCTTAAATGTTTTGTTGTATGAAATATTGGAGTTCATTTTCCTGCTGGTATTGTTGAAGGCAGGTGAGTTTATGCTTTGCGGTGCTCCGAAATTAAGGTTGTTGTTAGAGCTATAGGTTTGAGTGGCGGCATTAACATCAGCAGCAAAACGTCCGGTGCCTTTTGTTTGTGGTGAATGATTCCACCGAATTCTAAAGTCGTTGACAAACTGTTTGTTTTCAATTTGTGTAGAGCTATTTGTTTTCGAGAAGCTGAAGTTAAAACCTCCGGTAAAATGGTAGCGCCAGTTGTAAGGCATATCCCAATAAAGCACGTAATCCCCTTTGGAGTATAAATCTGCCCGCATGCTGACTTTTACAAACTCATTCGCATCCAGAAAATACCCGAGTCCGCGCATGCTGAAACCTCGAGTGCGGTCCTCACCGAACGAAGGAAACAAAATTCCGGAAGCACTCTCTTGCTGAGCTGGGAACATCCCAAACAAAAACCCTAACGGATAGAGGGGTATCTCATTAAAGCGCATATAAAAAGGCCCCGATACAATTTTGTCATTAGGTATGGCTTTGGCCCGGGTGGAGATGATTTCAAAGTGTGGATGTTCAAGGTTACAGGTAGTGTAACGGTTGCGAATGCTCAGCAATTCATTATCTTCATTTTTATAAACTACATCCCCGTGCAGGAATCCTTCGCCTTGTTCTGTTACCACTTCCGATATCCGGGCACGGCCTGTCTTGAAGTTATAAGTGATGTCTTTTGTTTCGTAAACTTCAGCCCCATTTTTAAAGATAGGATAACCCACTCGCCTGCCCAATGAATCGCGCAAACCATGTGCTGTTAAGGTACTGTTGGCGTAGTCAATTGTAATCTCTTCGGCATCCAGTTGTATGGCTCCGTATGTAATCATAGCGGCTCCATAAAGCCATATCAATTGCCCATCGATACTGGAGCGGATTGAATCACGAGCAGAGTAGTGAATAGTTGTTTCAATGTCGCTCTTCTTTTGAACAATGCTGTCGGCAAGGTTTTTGATTAATTCTTTGGCTTGTTGGGTAACGGGTACAGTTGTTGTATCTCTTGGCGCTGGTTCCTGGGCCTGTAAATTTTGACTGATGCCTGCTATGAGAATAAGAAATAGAACAATGATATGCCGAAGTCGCACCACAGGAGTAATGGTCAATCCTTTAGATTTTGCTGAAAAATTCGCAGTTTTGCCCAAAGGTATTGCAAATCGACTGAACATTTTAAAGGCTGTGAGGATTCCCGGATTAGTTGTGCTTTTGTTAGCAATAACCTTGCTAAATTTTCAAGTCAGCGCCCAGCAAAACTCCAATGGCGCCAATAAAAAGTTTGTGGTGTGCATCGATCCGGGGCACGGAGGGACACAGCCAGGCACTTTTGGCAAGTTCACCAAAGAGAAGGACATCACACTGAAACTAGGCCTCAAACTGGGCGAGATAATTGAAAAGAACATGCCGGATGTAAAGGTGATTTATACCCGAAAAACCGATGTTACTATAGGTCTTAAAGAGCGGGCGAAGGTGGCCAACGATAATCATGCTGATTTGTTTGTGTCCATACACGCCAACTCCTTGCCAGAAAGTACACCTGATCAAAAAAGGCAATCCATATTCGGTACCGAAACATATGTTCTGGGACTTCATAAATCACAAGAAAGTCTTGAAGTGGCTATGCGGGAAAACTCGGTAATTTTATTGGAGGAAAATTATGAGGAGAAGTACCAGGGTTTTGATCCAAAGTCACCAGAATCCTATATTTTATTCAGCTTAACCCAGTCGGCCAATCATGAATCCAGCATTTATTTTGCCGATCTTGTAGAGAAACAATTTGGCGAAAAAGCTGGACGTAAAAGCCGTGGCGTAAAGCAAGCGGGCTTTCAGGTACTTTGGGAAACAGCCATGCCAGCCGTATTAGTTGAAGTCGGATACTTGTCCAACACAAAGGAAGAAAGGGAACTAAACACTGAGCAGATTCAGGAGTATATTGCTTCAGCCATTTTCCGGGCCATTCGTGACTATAAAAACAAGGTAAAATCTCTAAATTAGGTCTTCAATTAGTTAAGCTTCAACAATACCCCATGACAATATCGAAAGAAGTACGCGTTGGCCTGTTTATGGTCGTGTCACTGGTATTACTTTACCTCGGTTTTAACTTTTTAAAGGGCATTGATTTTTTCTCCTCCCGTAAAAAGTATTATGCGATTTATGAAAATGTAGATCAACTGATGCCCTCCAACCAAATATACCTCAATGGTGTTTCTGTTGGCCGGGTGAGCAAAATACAAATTCAACAAGCCAGGCAAAGAGTTGTGGTTGAGTTGGAGATTGACTCGTATGTGATACTGGGCGATTCATCAGAAGCTATTTTGAATGGTGATTTTCTGGGTACAAAGTTTATTCAGCTTTCTGTAGGCAGTATATCCCAACCGCTTGAACCAAAAGATACATTACGGTCTTCAATGGCGAAAGGAATAACCGCTTTCCTGGAAGAAAGTGCTGCACCCGTGGCCGATAACCTTCAATCTACCTTGCGAAAGCTCAACACCGTATTGGATAATCTTTCCAGGAACACTCAGAAAATTGATGGAATATTCGAAGACTTCAAGGCAACACCCGTGAAAATAAACTATACCATCGACAACGCTAACCGTAGCCTGACAGGTTTAACGGATAGTATTAAGTTCTTAACGACTAATGTTAACCGCACTCTTAGGCAACTGGATCCCACACTTCAGAATTTTAAAACCATTTCCGATTCGTTACGCTCAGTTGAAGTGAACAGGTCTCTCAATAGTATTAAAGAGACACTGGCAAAAATCAATGAGATGCTTTCAAAATTTAGTTCGGGCGATAATACGGTGAGTAAGTTGATGACAGAAGATTCGCTTTACGTTAATTTGAATAGAATGCTTCTTTCAATTGATTCCCTCGCCACACACTTCAATGAAAACCCGAAACATTTCATGGCGCCTTTGGGCAAAAGCCGGAAGAAGATTGAACGACAATTGGAAAAGCAGCGCAAAGAAGAAGAGTAATTAATCGAATAAACCATTCATGCCCGCAAAGGATCTTGAGTTTAATAAGAATGAAGATCGGTACAAGCAACTCGTTCAACAGTTGCGTAACCGCGAAGCCAAAACCCGGCTTGGTGGCGGACAAAAAAAAATTGACGAACAACATCAAAAAGGAAAGCTTACAGCACGTGAGCGTATTCAATACCTTACCGATAAGGGATCGGAATTTCTCGAGATCGGCTTGTTCACAGGTGACGGAATGTACCTTGACTATGGTGGATGCCCATCCGCAGGGGTTGTTGCCGGTATTGGCTATATTCATGGCCGGCCGTGTGTTATTGTTGCCAATGACGCCACGGTTAAAGCCGGTGCCTGGTTTCCGATAACAGCAAAAAAGAATTTGCGGATACAGGAGATTGCGATGGAGAATCGCCTGCCTGTTGTTTATCTGGTTGACAGTGCCGGGGTTTTTCTGCCCATGCAAGATGAAATTTTTCCGGATAAAGAACATTTCGGACGCCAGTTCAGAAACAACGCAAAGATGTCTTCGATGGGCATAGTGCAGATTGCTGCCATTATGGGAAGTTGTGTTGCGGGCGGAGCCTATCTTCCGATTATGTCGGATGAAGCAATGATTGTTGACAAAACAGGTTCAATTTTTCTGGCAGGTTCGTACCTGGTGAAGGCCGCTATTGGTGAAGATATTGATAACGAAACGTTGGGAGGGGCTACTACACACTGCGAAATTTCGGGTGTAACGGATAATAAGTTTTCGAACGATCAGGCATGTCTGGATTATATTCGTTCGATATTGAGTAAGATGGGCAGCACAACAATGGCGGGATTTGATCGGACTCCCCCCAAATTGCCCAAAGAAGATCCAACAGAGATTTATGGCTTATTACCCTCCGATCGCGTGAAGCCTTACGATACCCTGGAGATCATTAAGCGCCTGGTTGATGACTCGGAGTTTGATGAGTATAAAGCGTTATATGGTAAAACCATTCTGTGCGGAACAGCACGCATTGACGGCTGGGCAGTTGGTATTGTGGCCAATCAGCGCAAAGTGGTTAAATCAAAAAAGGGTGAAATGCAGATGGGCGGTGTGATATATTCCGATTCTGCGGACAAATCCGCCCGTTTTATCATGAATTGTAATCAACGAAAAATTCCGTTGTTATTCATTCAGGATGTTAGCGGCTTTATGGTGGGCAGCAAGGCTGAGCATGGTGGCATTATAAAAGACGGAGCGAAGATGGTTAATGCCATGGCCAATTCAACGGTGCCGAAGTTCACTGTGATTATTGGTAATTCATATGGAGCTGGCAATTATGCTATGTGCGGTAAGGCATATGATCCCCGATTGATTTTTGCTTGGCCATCGGCTCAAATTGCAGTAATGAGTGGTGCATCTGCAGCAAAAACATTGCTTCAAATCAGGGTGAATGCATTAAAGGCTCAAGGCAAAAGTATTTCGAAAGAAGAAGAAAGTGCTTTACTGAATGAAATTACCGCCCGGTATAACGAACAATTAAGTCCGTATTATGCGGCTTCCCGATTATGGGTTGATGGGGTTATCGACCCATTGGAAACCCGGAAGGTCATTTCCATGGGAATTGAAGCGGCCAATCATGCTACAGTGGAACGATTCAACGTGGGGGTTATTCAAACATGATGACGGAAAAAGAATTGAAAGCGCTCGTTTCGTTATTGGACGATGAGGATGATCAGGTTGTTTCTCACGTTACGGATAAGATACGTTCACTCGGCAAAGAAGTAATTCCCTACCTCGAACAGCAGTGGGAAAATAGTTTTAATCCCCAAGTGCAGCAGAAAATTGAAGGATTGATTCATGACCTTCAATATGAAATAATCAAACATCGGATAAAGGAGTGGTATGCTAGTGAAGATCAGGATTTATTAACTGGATTATGGCTTATAGCCACATATCAGTACCCTGACTTAACGCTGGAGAAGCTGCGGCAAGATCTTGAGCAATTATACTACGAGGCATGGTTGGAATTCAAACCTGACCTCTATCCGTTTGATCAGATTAAAGTTTTGAATAGTGTGATATTCAATAAACTGAAGTTTGCCGCTAATACAAAAAATTTTCATTCTCCGGGCAACTCCATGATTAACGTAGTATTGGAAATCCGTAAAGGCAATCCCATTTCGCTTTGTGTTATTTACCTGATGGTAGCGCAAAAATTGAAATTACCGGTGTATGGTGTGAATCTTCCAAACTTGTTTGTGCTGACGTATCAGAATGGAAAGGATTCTTTTTACATCAATGCTTTCAATAAAGGCCTTATATTTTCCCGGCAAGACATTGAAAACTACATTCACGAACTGAAGCTTACCCCTCAACCTTCATTTTTTGAACCGTGCTCCAACCTGGAAATCATCCGCAGGGTTTTCAGAAACCTGATTATGTCGTTTGATAAAATGGGTGAACATGAAAAGGCAGAAGAAGTGAAGGAGCTATTGCTCCTTATTGCCGATGGTGCTGACCTTGGCGTTTAGTTTCGCCTGATGTTGCAACCCACCGGCCGCGTTTCGGCATTCTCAATTTTTTCTCCAGCCAACAATTGATCAATAGCATCCTTCAGGAAGTTGTTGATTACATCCTCAGCAGATTGTGGATTATCATCGATTGCTCCACGATAAACAACCGTAAACTTTCCGGATATTCTCTTTACCAAAAAAGCTTCAGGACTTTTACGGGAATTAAATTGACTGAGTACAGCTTGATCTTTATCGGCTAGGTATGGTAGCGTTAGGTTTTCCTGTTGTGCATAGGCTTTCATAGCAGCAATAGATTCCTCGTTTTCAGTATACGAATTGATGAGTAGCACCGGAATTTTATTGCTGTAGGTTTCGGCTATTGCCTGAATGCGCGAAGTATAATACCGATCAAACGGACAGGTATTGCTGGTAAAAATGATCAGCACTCCAGTAGAGGAATTATAGTCTGCAAGAGAAACTTTTTTATTGTTGGTAACATTGGTGAGGGTAAAATTATTGATGGTTTGTGCTTGTGCAGCAAGACTGGCCATCAAGAACAAAATAAAAACTGGTCGCATAATTCTACAGGTTATACACAAAGGCAAAGGTATCTGTTAATTGGTAGTGTAAGGTAAGCCTTGTTTCTTTATCCCCGACAATAATCCGGCCAATCAGCTGACCGGTATCCTGCACGTTAAAGGGTTCAATCAATAGATTTTTGCTGAACGTCAAATCCTTCTTTCCATGTATTTTGAGCATGGCTTCTTTAGCGCACCAGTAAAGGCAAAGTTTGGCCAGATTACTCCCTGCATCGGAGCGCTCAAGATCGTGAAGCATTCTGGGTGCAATGTTTATCATTTTGGGCCTGATATGTTCAAGATCAATCCCCACTGTTTTTTCCTTGTCGATTATGGCCGTTACAAACGGAAAGGAGTGACTAAGTGAAATATGGAAGTTTAAGTTCTTCAAAAAGGGTTTGCCATGCTCATTTTTGGTTAGCCCTTTAAAGCCAACTCCCCATTGCTGCAACAAATAATGAATCAATACCCGCACGGCCTGATGTTCCAATCGCTTCTCTGGGTGCCTGATCTCTTCTGGTATGGTACTGGTTCCCGCCCTTTGACCAAGCATGGTTTCGGTCTCCTCAATTTTCCATAGCCCCCAGGCACGCGTTTCGGAAATTTCTTGATCTAGCAGAGCCATTGTAGAATTTGTAAATTGCGAAGCAATTTTACTATAAAGTCGAGTAAACTTTCAGAACTTTCTCGCAGTTATTGGTACATGTATAGTGTTGACGTAAAGCGATTACATAATATTACCGGGCACCGCGACTCAGTTTATACCCTCCAGCAGGCCGATCGGCCAAATCTTTTTTTCAGTGGTTCAGGTGATGGCATGGTTGTACTATGGGACCTGGAGAAGCCTGACGAAGGCGAACTGATTGCCAAATTACCACATTCCATCTATGCCTTGCATCAACATCATCTTTCGGGGTTTTTACTGGTTGGCCATAATTACGATGGTATTCACCTGATTGATTGGAGAAATAAAAAGGCAGGTGGTTCGTTGAAGATGACAACCGCTGCCATTTTTGATATGCAATCGTTGGATCATCGCTTGTTCGTAGCGGATGGAAGTGGAACACTAACTGAAATTGATTTGCGTAACCTGTCAGTTTCAAATAAGGTAAAGGCAGCAGAAAAGAGTGCCCGGGCGCTGGCCATCAATACGGTTAACCACGATATAGCCGTTGGATACAGTGATTGCTACATTAGGGTTTTTGATGCTGTTGACCTTCATCTAAAGTATGAATGGGAGGCACATAAAAACTCGGTTTTCACCCTTCGCTATACCCCGGATGGCAATTTCCTGCTGAGCGGATCGCGTGATGCGCGTCTAAAATTATGGGATGCAAACGCTGGCTATATACCCGTAACCGAGGTTGTCGCCCACATGTATGCAATTAATCACCTTGAATTTAGCCCCGATTCCAAACATTTTGTAACTTGTAGCATGGATAAGTCCATAAAAGTCTGGGACTTACAAGAACTGAGGTTGTTGAAGGTGATTGATAGAGGCCGGCATGCCGGTCATGGAACTTCGGTCAACAAACTGTTGTGGACAAACCACAACAGGCAATTGGTAAGTGCAAGTGATGACAGGACAATGTCCGTATGGCAAATAGATTTTAATCTGAGCCTTGATACCTGATTTTTTATCGGCTCGTATTTTTTAAACTTAACCCGTAATGAAATGAAAATCACACCGCTTGAAATCCGACAAAAAACTTTCGAGAAACATTTTCGCGGATACGATAAAGATGAAGTTAACGCCTTTCTGTTAACGCTATCAACCGAGTGGGAGCGTTTAGTCGATGAAGGAAAAGAACTCCGTATTAAACTTGAGTCCGCTGAGCGTGAAGTGACTAAACTCCGTGAAGTTGAAAGTTCTTTGTATAAGACACTTAAAACAGCTGAAGATACTGGAGCTAATGTTATTGAACAGGCTCGCCAGGCTGCCGATTTACACCTGCGCGAATCACAATTGAAGGCCGATGCCATGCTCAATGAAGCAAAAATGATAGCAGGCAACACCATTGATGAGTCCGAGCAACGGGCAAAAGAAGTATTGGCTGATATGGAGGAAAGATTGCGCGGCATGGTGGAAAACTATAAGAAACTGGAATCTACACGCGATGATTTATTACTGGAACTTAAGCGGATATCGCAAGACAGCATTGAGCGCGTAGAACGTATTCAAAGCAATCAAAAGGGGTTTGATGCAGAAAAGCATTTATCGCAAACCCGGGCCGAGATCAAAAAGGCGGTCTTCCCCAACAACGATCATCAGCCGGTGTTCAAAAAGCCTGAAGAGCCCAAACCAGTGGCAATTCCTGATCCGGTAATTCAAGCTGCCAAATCTGAGCCTTCCATTTTGGTGGAGCAGGAGCTTGTAGTTGTTGAAGCCCAAACGCGAAAAGTGACTTCTTTTTTTGACGAGATTGGATGACCGGTCGTGTTGCGCTTGAAGGTCTGGAATTCCATGCTTTTCATGGTGTGTATCCGCACGAGCGGGAATCCGGAAATTGGTTTGAAGTGGATATATCCGTTGAAACGGATTTCAGTGCTGCCGCTTTTCGCGATGACCTAACCGGAACGGTAAATTATGAATCGCTATTCCGGATCATCAGAGATGAGATGGAGAAACCCTCCAAACTGCTTGAAACAGTTGCCGGAAAAATAGTGGACGATATTTTTCTTGAATTGCCAATGGTGAAATCTGTTGAACTTCGGATTTCCAAAATTAATCCACCTATTGGGGGTAAATGCAAACGTGCTACGATTGAAGTTTCCAAAATACGTTAAGGTACCATGAACAGAATTTTTATTGCATTTGTTTGCATCAGCTCATCCTTACTTGCACAAGACAAGGTAGCTTATCAGTTGTACAATAAAGAGGGTAAGCAAGTAGGCTATCAAAAAATGATTAGTGAGCTGGCAAAGGCCGATGTTGTTTTATTTGGGGAATTACATGATAACGCAATTGACCACTGGCTTCAGCTTCAGGTAACGAAAGACTTATATAAAATTAATCCTAACCTTACGCTTGGATTCGAAATGTTTGAAGCCGATGATCAATTGGTTTTGAATGAATACCTGAACGGCATCATTGAAGAACGACATTTGCTGCACGAAGCAAAAGTTTGGGATAATTATAAGAACGATTACAAACCGTTGATTGAGTTTGCCAAGACGAATACGTTACCGGCCATCGCTACGAATGTACCCAGACGCTATGCAAACCTGGTTTCACGAAAGGGAATAGAGACGTTGGCTAACGTCAATGATGAAGGCAAGAAATTCATGGCACCCTTACCAATCGAAATCGATTTGCAATTGCCCGGCTATGCAAGTATGATCAGCATGATGGGCAGTCATGGTACCCCAGGCAGCGCTGACAATATAGCCCGTGCACAGGCTGTTAAGGATGCAACCATGGCACATTTCATACTCCGGAATTTAAGAGGAGGTATTTTTATCCACTATCATGGAGCCTACCATTCCAAAAATTATGAGGGCATTTACTGGTATTTGAAAAGGGCTAATCCTAACCTCAAAATCAGCACGATTCACTCGGTGGAGCAGGAATCAATTGATAAGCTTTCAGATGAGCACAAACTCACCGCTGATTTCATTATTTGTATCCCTTCGGATATGACCAAGACGTACTGATCGGATTATTCTTGCGCATTTTTTCTTCCTTTTTCGAGCGCATCCAGCATGTTATCTTTCACGGTTTGCACACGTTTCATTTCTTCTTCCAGGTAACTGGTTAGTTCATCACCGGTAAATTCTTCCGGCCTGAACTCGCGCATCCAGCTCATCATGCCCCGCCTGGCAGCCTCAATCGATTCTATAGTTTGCTCAAGTTCTTCACGCTTCTCCGCGACTAAATCCGGGGAATTTTCAATTTTTTCCTGCAATATTTTCTTCAATTTGATCAGCTCGTCAATGCTGGGCATTACTTCATCATGAACATCCATTACTTGGTTATACAGCATTTTATTGGTGTCCTGCTCCGATTTCTTCTGGTTACACGAGGTTATTAGAACAATAAAGCAGGCGGATAGAATGAGTGATTTTTTCATGATTCTATTATTTACGTTGCTCAAAGATACAGCTATATAGGGTGTATCAACCTTCCTAACGTTGATTAGGTTTTAAAAAAGATTTACCGAAAATTTTGTTGGTATTGGAATTTCATCTTTATTTAGAGCATTGAATAAGAGATGAAAAGATTCAACGCATACTTTTGGTTTTACTATTACTATTTTAAAGCCCTTCCGGGATTTGAACGAGTAGCGGTATGTTGTTGAACTAAGCGATAACAGAGAACTCAGAAAAGTCCCGGTGAATAGCCGGGACTTTTTTTATGATTAACAAGAAATGCCAAAACAAAAGAAATTAAAAGTAGCAATTCAGGGGTTAGCCGCCAGCTTTCACGAAGTGGCAGCACAAACCTATTTTGATCAAACTATTGAGGTGATGGAGTGTCTTACCTTTCATGAGCTTTGTGAGATACTTGCGAAAGGTAAAGCTGATTATGCCGTAATGGCCATTGAGAACTCAATAGCCGGAAGCATTTTGCCCAATTATTTTCTGCTACAGCAATATCATTTTTCAATCATCGGGGAGTTATACCTGCCCATTCATATGCATTTGATGGTGTTGCCCGGTGTAAAGTTGTCAGACATTAACACCATTGAATCGCACCCGATGGCGTTGCGCCAGTGTACAGAATTTCTGCAAGGTATTACTACCAATGGTCACCGAATAGACATTCGTGAAAGTGACGACACAGCATTGTCGGCAAAACGGGTGAAGGAATTGAAACTGAAGAATACTGCGGCTATTGCCAATGAACTGGCCGCCAAGAAGTACGGATTGCAAATTCTCGAGAAGCGCATTGAAACACACAAGAAGAATTTTACGCGCTTTCTGGTGTTGAGCCGTAAGACAACCGAAAACAAGCAAGCCAACAAAGCTTCGCTTCGCTTTGAGGTAGCCAATGAAGTGGGAAGCCTTGCCGATGCCTTGATGATTTTGAAGAACAAAAGCATCAACCTTACGAAAATTCAATCCATACCGGTTATCGGTAAACCAAATGAATATTCCATTCATGTTGATGTGGAGTGGAGCCGCAGAAAAAATTACGATGATGCCTTGAAGCTGGTATTGCGCCAGGTAAAAAACCTGAGTGTGCTTGGAGAATACAGGAAAGCAAAAATTGAGTACAACTGAATTAGAAAATTGAGACTATGATTGCCACTGCAAAGCGAATTAATAACATTGAAGAATACTACTTCAGCAAGAAGCTGGCTGAGGTACGATCGCTGGATACATCCGAATTTCCGGTCATAAACCTTGGCATTGGCAGTCCGGATTTGGCGCCTGCACAAAACACCATTGATGCATTAATCACTTCGGCACAGCATCCTTCACATCACGGCTACCAAAGCTACAAGGGTATACCGGAGTTGCGTAAAGCCATTGCAGCATTCTATAAAAGTATATATAGCACAACGCTTGATGCGGAGACTATGATACTTCCGTTGATGGGCTCAAAAGAAGGTATACTTCACATCAGCATGGCTTTTCTTAACGATGATGATGAAGTGCTCATTCCCGATCCGGGTTATCCAACTTATGCTTCCGTTACCAACCTGATAGGGGCGAAGGTGAGAACCTATGCATTAAAGGAGGAGTTGGATTGGGGTATTGATAGGGAGGCCTTAAGCAAACAAGATTTATCAAAGGTCAAAATCATGTGGATTAATTTCCCACACATGCCAACGGGAAGAATAGCCACAATAGCCGAGTTGGAACAACTGGTAGCCCTGGCGCGTCAACACAAGTTTTTACTGGTTAACGATAATCCATATAGTTTAATCCTGAATGATCATCCGCTGAGTTTGCTTTCCATAGAAGGCGCGGAAGAGGTAGCGCTTGAGCTGAACTCGTTGAGCAAATCGCACAACATGGCCGGCTGGCGGTTAGGCTGGGTGGCCGGAAAAAAAGAATACATCGATGCGGTGTTACGCGTGCGCAGCAACATGGATTCGGGTATGTTTCTAAGCTTACAGCACGCAGCCGTAGAGGCATTGAAACACAACCGCCAGTGGTTTGATGAGCTGAACCATGTTTATAAACAAAGAAAAGAATGGGCACACGCCATTTTGAAAACACTGGAATGTTCTTTCTCACCGCATCAATCAGGATTATTTGTCTGGGCAAAAGTTCCTGACAGCCTTTCGGATGTTGGTGTTTTGATTGATAAGATTTTGCATGAAGCAAAAGTTTTTATCACTCCGGGTTTTGTTTTTGGGGATTCCGGCAAACGTTACATCCGTTTATCGTTGTGCTCACCGGAGGAGAAGCTTAAAGCTGCCCACGAGCGCATCGAAAAATGGAAAGCTTCACAGTTGAACACTAAATCCATAGCCGCATGAGGGTAACCATAGTTGGGTTAGGATTGATTGGAGGATCGATGGCAATCGATCTTCGAAAGGCAGGTTTTGCCTCGGAAGTATTGGGTGTGGACCTAAATCCTGCGCATGCAGCCCGCGCACTCGAACTCGGCCTGATCGACAAGCTGGAGCGCGAAGATATTGCTCTTGCATCCTCGGATTTAATCCTCTTATGCATTCCGGTTAATGCGGTAGCGGCATTGTTGCCTACTGTATTGGATAACATTAATGATAATACTGTGGTTGTGGATGTTGGTTCAACAAAAGCCCGCATCTGTAAAGCAGTTGTGCAACATGCCAGGCGGAATCAGTTTGTTGCTGCACACCCTATTGCCGGAACAGAAAACTCCGGGCCGGATGCAGCTTTTTCAGGATTGTTCACCAACAAAACAACCATTATCTGTGATCGTGAGCAATCAGCCGACCGAACACTGCATCGTGTATTAAAAATGTTTGATGCACTTAGGATGAATGTGATCTATATGCAACCAGAAGAACATGACAAACATGTAGCGTATGTATCACACCTTTCGCATGTAAGTTCTTTCTTACTGGGACAAACCGTGTTGGATATTGAGAAAGATGAGAAAAATATTTTCGCCCTGGCCGGTAGCGGGTTTGCATCAACCGTTAGGTTAGCTAAAAGTTCACCCACCATGTGGGCTCCTATTTTTGAACAGAATATGGAGTACCTCAGCCAGGCATTGCAAGAGTATATCATACACCTACAGCGTTTTCAATATCACTTGATGAAACGGGATACAAAAGAAATTAACAGGATTATGACGGAAGCAAATCATATTCGAAGAATACTGGATGGATTTGAAAACCCCGCGCAAGAGAAAAGTGTAAACGACATAACACAAAAAACAGAACAAACCTCATATACGATTTAAGACATGAAATGCCCATCAGCAAAGTATACTCAAAGGAATGAGTCAGGCTTGGGCATTCCATTTGACCTAAAACAAAAAATTATTAACAGATGAAAAAGGAATTACAACTGGAACCAATAAGTGCCTGGGCACCTACTACAAATCGCCCGTTAATCATTAGCGGACCGTGCAGCGCGGAAACCGAGCAACAGGTCATCACAACAGCAAAGCAATTAGCTGCAACAGGCAGTGTGCATGCGTTGCGTGCAGGTATTTGGAAACCACGCACACGCCCCGGTCAGTTTGAAGGGATGGGGTTGGAAGGTTTAAACTGGCTTATACAGGCGAAGAAAGAAACGGGGCTGCCTGTTGCCACAGAAGTTGCTAATGCAGCACACGTGGAGGCTTGCTTAAAACTTGGTGTTGATATTCTTTGGGTAGGGGCAAGGTCAACCGTTAACCCGTTTTCGGTTCAGGAAATTGCCGATGCGCTCAAGGGTGTTGATGTTCCGGTGTTGGTCAAGAATCCGGTTAACCCCGATCTTGAATTGTGGATTGGTGCGTTGGAGCGTTTGAACAAGGCCGGCATCACCAAGCTTGCTGCCATTCATCGCGGTTTTTCTTCTTTTGAAAAAGGTCCGTTCCGCAATGCGCCTATGTGGGATATGGCCATAGAATTGAAAACGCGGATACCTGAGTTAGATATCATTTGCGATCCCAGCCACATTTGTGGAACGCGTGAATTGATCCCGTTCATTGCTCAAAAAGCATTAGACCTTGACATGGCCGGATTGATGATTGAAAGTCACATCAATCCCGATGCGGCATGGAGTGATGCGAAGCAGCAGGTAACCCCGGCATCACTTGCTAAAATAGTAAGCGGTTTAATAGCACGTACGCCTTCAGCGGAAGATAAAAGCGTGAAGGATGCCTTAAGTGTTTTCCGCGAGCAGATCGATCAGCTCGATGACGAGATCATGCAGAAGTTTGCAGCCCGTATGAAAATTTCGGAGAAGATAGGTCAGTTCAAAAAGGAAAACCAGGTAACTATTCTTCAAGTAAACCGCTGGGAAGAAATCATTCACACACGTGTTGCATTGGGATTGGCCATGGGTCTGAGTGAAGAGTTTTCGCGCGAGATGCTCAAACTAGTGCACCAGGAGTCGATACAAGTGCAAACCAAGATAATGAATAAAGCAGATGTGAAGGTTTAGGGTTTCTGTTTTTACTACAAAGTTTTAGCTTTAGGCTTCTTTTTTGTAACGAAACATGCCTATGAAGCTCAATGTATTGCCTTTATGTCTTGCGCTCTTTTGCAGTTCACTGGCAGCGCAGGAAGTTGACAAGAATTACCTGTTGGGGAAATTCAACCCTCACCAGGATCAACGGTTTGTGCAATTGGATGACCAGCACACCAGTGGGGCGGCAAAGGGCGCTTACTTGCGCAAGGAAACTTATGAAGCTTTTGTGCGCATGACCGAAGCAGCCAAAGCCGATGGTGTTAATCTGGTGATTATTTCAGCAACCCGTAATTACTTTCAGCAAAAAGCAATTTGGGAAAGAAAATGGACTGCTGAAGCTTCCGTTAAAAATGAAACCGAACGTGCTCGTAAAATTTTATTGTTCTCATCCATGCCCGGGACATCACGCCACCATTGGGGAACGGACATGGACCTCAACGACCTGAATAATGAATACTTTGATTCCGGTGAGGGATTAAAAATATATGAATGGCTCAAAGCCCATGCGCACGAGTATGGATTTTGCCAGCCCTACACATCCAAAGTAAACGGCCGCACCGGCTATGAAGAAGAACGCTGGCATTGGTCTTACACACCGCTCTCCATACCATTATTAGAGGCCTACAAAAACACCATCAAACTAACCGACATTAAAGATTTTCTCGGAAGTGACACCGCAACCAAGCTCGATGTGATCGTCAACTATGTTGATGGCGTGGCTTGTAAGTAATGGTTTACTGATGCACTTACGCAGGTTTGTGTAAATGAATTGTTTGCGTAGGATAGGCAAACTCAATTCCATCTTTTTCAAAAGCCTCGTATATCCTGAAGTTCACATCCTGAATGATGTCCATGTATTGTTTGTAGTCGGCACTTTCTACAAAAAACACCACTTCAAAGTTCAGGCTAAAGTCACCATAGGTTGCGAAGTGCACCCGATCAGGTGTGGTTAGGGGTTCACTTTCAACAATCCTGGTAATGATCTCGGGTATGCGTTTTAGTTTTTCGAGTGGTGTTCCGTACACCACGCCCACGTTAAACAGTGCCCGTCTTTTTTCCAGCCTTCTGAAATTATGGATACGTGAGCCGGTTAAGTTGCTGTTTGAAATGACCAATTGCTCACCCGATATGCTTTTAATGCGCGTGGTTTTAATACCAATAAATTCAACCGTTCCTCTTTTGTCATCTACCACAATAAAATCGCCCACCTCAAACGGTCTGTCAAAAAAGATCACAAAGTAATTGAACAAGTCGCCTAAAATATTTTGTGCAGCAAGGGCGATGGCTATACCACCAATACCCAACCCGGTAATAATAGCAGTAACATCATAACCCAGGTTATCAAAAAGAAAAACAGCACCCAGTGCCCACACGGCAATGTTTATCACCACCATAATACCGGTGATCTGCTTTAGCTTGGCTTCTCCGTTTTCCTGTTTCAACACATAGGTCTCCAGTGCTTTACGGATAACGGTGAGGATAATGCGGATAACGAAGTAGAGGATAACCGCTGACGTAACTACGGTAACCAATCGCGAGATGCGGTCGGAGAGGTGCAGGTAGTGAACACCCCAGTAGAAGATAGCATAATTCAGGATAGGTAAGCCAAATCGCTCAAGTCCCAGTACGATGTAATCATCTACTTTATTATCGGTTCTGTCGGCAAGTGCTTTGAGCCGGTTAAGCAGGTTCTTGCGGAAAAGTCTTAACAATAAAATACCACCTACGATAATGGCGGTAGCAATGGCATATTCCTGTACGGTGTTGTTGAAATACGTTTTTTCGAGAATTTCTTCCATCTTTTTACCTGTAATTGTTTCCGTAGTAAAGGTAATCACTGACTGCTTTTTTAGCCCCCGATTTAGTGGTTAAAAACGTAAAATTTGTTCACCGGACCTCATTAAAAACCACGTCATTGCGAGCCTGCCTGCGGTAGGCAGGCTCCCTTGCAATGACATTACCGTGTTGCGTCATATTTCTAACCTATACTACTGAAAGTAAAAAGTTTACCCAAGAATTAATACAATCGTGCCATGATTGTCCGTTAATTTTTCGAAATTTCATTTCCTAAATCCTTTACCCTTTATGAAAAACCTTCCTTGGAAAAAGATCGCCATCGGTGTGGTCGGTGTGGGCATTTTTGCTGCTGCTTTATTTTACGGTATTACCAGCAAAGGCACACGTGAGCCAAAGGGCTACCTGAATCCCGCTTTCGCTGAATATATTTCTTCTTATACTTCCGGTGTGGTCAGCTCGGTATCGGGCATCCGCATCGTGTTGGTAAACCCGGCCGTTGATGATAATGCGGTAGGCAGTGAATCAACAGTTAAATTATTTTCATTTAGCCCTGCATTAAAAGGCAAAGCAGTTTGGCTGGATAAAAACACAATAGAGTTTCGTCCGGAAGGACGATTGGTTTCCGGACAACGGTACGAAGTGAATTTCAATTTGTCTCGCCTGGTGGATGTACCCTCAACACTATCAAATTTTGTTTACTCTTTTCAGGTTATGCCTCAGCACTATGAACTAACCATCGATAACATAAAGCCTTATGTAAAGTCAGAGTTAACGCGTCAAAAAATTGAAGGGGCTTTATATACTTCTGATTTTGCTGATGGCGCTGTTGTTGAAAAGTTGCTCAGCGCACAGCAGGAGGGAAAGAACTTAACGGTAACGTGGAGTCATAGTAGTGAAGGCAAACAACATACGTTCAGTATTGAAGAAGTTATACGTAAGGAAGAAGCCAGCAAAGTAATTGTTACGGTAAATGGTGATGGCATTGGCATTAGCCAGTCATCAATCCAGGAGATTGAGATACCCGCCTTAAATGATTTCAAAGTAATGAATGTTCGGGTCGACCAGGGCTCTACTCAACATGTTGTTGTCCAGTTTTCAGATCCGCTCAGCGAAAAGCAAAACCTGGATGGCCTGATCCGCATCAGCGGTTTATCAAGTTTGGATTTTGAAGTGCGCGATAACGAGGTTCGGGTGTATCCTTCCGTTCGGCAAACCGGAAGCAAAACAATGACCATCGAAGCAGGCATCCGCAACATTTTGAACTTCCGCATGAAGGAGGGAGGATCGTTCGATATTCAATTTGAAGAGCTGAAACCTGCGGTTCGGTTTACCGGTAAAGGCAACATCTTACCAAGTTCCGATGGATTGATACTTCCTTTTGAAGCTGTGAACCTGAAGATGGTGGAGGTACAGATCGTAAGGATTTTTGAAAATAATATCGTTCAGTTTTTACAGGTAAACAATTATGAAGGCAGCTCGGAATTGCGAAGGGTAGGGAAGCCGGTGTTGAAGAAAATTATTTCGCTTGAAAATTCAGGTGTAACGGATTTGGGCAAGTGGAACCGCTTCACACTCGACCTCGCCACCTTGATCAATGCAGAGCCTGGCGCGATCTACCAGGTGAGGATCAACATTAAAAAATCACACACGGCATTAGCCTGTAATGAAGGAGAAGAGCAGTCCTCATCCGGATTTGATCACGAGGAAGATTGGTCGGGCGGAGAAAATGAATACAGTTATTGGGATTCGTATGATGACTATTATTATGGCTACGAGTACGATTGGCAAGAGCGCGATAATCCCTGCCACTCGTCATACTATACAGGACAACGCAACATCAAGAAGAATGTTATTGCTTCTGATCTGGGCCTAATCGCTAAACGCGGAGGCGATGGAAGTACCGTAGTATTTGTTAACGACTTAAAAACCACTCAGCCGCTTTCGGGTGTAACATTGGAACTCTATAATTATCAGCAGCAAGTTATTGGTTCGGCTTCAACCGGTAATGATGGAAAGGCAACGATTAGTGCCAAGGAAATTCCTTTCGCGCTTGTGGCCAAAAGCGGTTCGCAACGCGGATACTTACGGTTACCCGATGGAGAGTCGTTATCGTTAAGCAATTTTGATGTTGGAGGCGAGCGGGTTAACAAAGGACTGAAAGGATTTATTTATGGTGAACGTGGTGTGTGGAGGCCAGGCGATTCGCTTTACCTCACGTTTATGCTGGAAGACAAACTGAAACTCATACCGCCATCACACCCTGTGGTGTTTGAGCTTCAAAATCCTTTCGGACAAGTTACGAGCCGGTTGGTGCGTTCCAGCAGTGAAAATGGATTTTACAAATTCGCTACCCTCACAGCATCCGATGCCCCCACTGGAAATTGGATGGCGCGTGTAAAAGTTGGCGGAACGGAATTTACCCAAGCTGTAAAAATCGAAACGGTAAAGCCAAACCGGTTAAAGATCAACCTTGATTTTGGTGTGGATAAAATCACGGTCGGCACGAACAATATATCGGGAAACCTGAATGTGAATTGGTTACACGGTGCCCCGGGCAAAAATCTGATGGCTGAATTTGAGGTATTGCTCACCAAGGCTGAAACTAAATTTTCAAAATATCCGGAGTATACGTTTGAAGATCCCTCGAAAGAATTTTACAGTGAAGCGCAAACTATTTTTAGTGGCTATACCGATGGCGAAGGAAATGCCCGTGTTAATTTTTCACTGGAGCCCACCACTTCTGCACCAGGAGCGCTCAATGCGCTGATTCGAGGAAAGGTTTTTGAAGAGAGCGGGAATTTTTCCATCGATCGGTTTAGTATTCCGTATTACCCCTACCGCTCTTTTACTGGCATACGGTTGCCATTGGGTGATAAAGCGCGTGGCATGCTTCTTACCGACACCACACATACAGTTGATGTAGTTACGGTTGATGCAGAAGGAAATCCTGTTTCGCGCGATCGGGTGGAGGTGTCGATTCATAAACTTCGTTGGCGTTCGTGGTGGGATACTTCTGAAGAAAGCCCGGTGTACATGAGTGATTACTATGCAACATTGGTCAGTAAAGGAACCGTGCGTACAGCTAATGGTAAAGGCCAATGGAATTTCAAAATCAAATATCCCGAATGGGGTCGCTATCTGGTAAAAGCTGTTGACCCAATATCTGGTCACAGTACAGCAAAGATTGTTTACATTGATTGGCCGGGTTGGGCCGGACGCGCGCGTGGTGGAAGTGAGGGCGCGACCATGCTTACCTTTTCATCCGATAAGTCAACCTATACCATTGGTGAGAAGGCAAGCATCGTGATTCCCGGTAGTGGTACAGGTCGTGCCTTGGTGAGCATCGAAAATGGTAGTCGTGTTATTGAAAATTATTGGGTCGATACAAAGCAGGGCGATACACCTTTTAACTTCACGGTTACCCGTGATATGACGCCCAATGTTTTTGTTCATGTAACTCAAATCCAACCGCATGCACAAACCGTTAACGATTCGCCTATTCGTATGTATGGCGTTATACCCATTGGTGTGGAAGACCCACAAACACATCTTGAACCGATACTTACCATGCCCGATGTACTCGAACCTGGACAGGAGGTAGTGATCCGGGTTTCTGAAAAGTCGAAACGCAAAATGACATACACTCTTGCGCTGGTGGATGAAGGTTTATTAGACCTCACGCGTTTCAAAACACCCGATCCGTGGAAGCGCTTTTATGCCCGCGAAGCACTGGGTGTAAAAACCTGGGATTTATACGACTATGTGATGGGCGCTTTCGGTTCGCGCATTGAAAGGTTGTTGGCAGTGGGTGGTGATATGGCTTTGATGGCCGGTAAGGAAGATGATGCCAAAGCCAATCGCTTTAAACCCGTAGTGAAGTTTCTTGGGCCCTTTACCTTAACGGGAGGGAGCAATGAACATAAGTTTATAATGCCGCAATACATCGGCTCAGTAAAAACTATGGTGGTTGCGGGCTTCGAAGGTGCTTATGGCTCTGCTGAAAAGGCAACGCCTGTTCGTAAGCCGCTCATGGTGTTGGCAACACTTCCACGTGTGCTTGGTCCGGAAGAGAAATTAAAGCTACCGGTCACACTCTTTACTATGGATAAAAATATCCGCAATGTAAAAGTTGAAATAAAAACAACGGGCCCATTGCAGGTTCGTGAAAGCTCACAAACCGTAAACATGGTTGACGCTGACCAAACCGTGGAGTTTGATTTATCGGTGCTTGGTTCGCTTGGTGTTGGCAAAGTTGAAGTTGTGGCCACTTCCGGAAACTTTAAGGCCAGCGATGTAATTGAAATTGACATACGCAATCCGAATCCTCCGGTAACAAAAGTTCAGGAAACCATACTGGAAGCCGGAAAATCGTGGACGGCAAATGTTCTTGGTGCAGGCATGACTGGAACCAATACAGCAACGCTGGAAATTTCTTCCCTGCCTCCAATCAACCTGGAGCAGCGCATGAAATATCTGCTGCAATATCCGTATGGTTGCATTGAACAGACTACCTCTTCGGTTTTCCCCCAGTTGTATTTGGATCAGGTTAAAGCATTAAACGATGGCGAACGCTCTATGATTCAATCGAATGTGAAGGCTGGTATTGAACGACTGAAATCATTCCATCAGCGTGATGGTGGTTTTGGATATTGGCCCGGTGCCGAAAATGCCGACAGTTGGTCGACTACTTATGCCGGACATTTTTTGGCTGAAGCAGAAGCTAAAGGCTATCTCGTTCCGAATGATATGCTAAAGCGATGGAAGAAATATCAGCGGACAAAAGCCCAAGCCTGGCGAAGAAATCAGGAGGCCTACAGCAGTGAATTGATTCAGGCGTATCGCTTGTATTCACTGGCTCTTGCGGGGGATCCTGAGTTGGGTGCCATGAACAGGTTGCGCGAGCAAACGAATTTACCGGCAACGGCAGCGTGGATGTTGGCAGCAGCCTATGCCAAAGCCGGTCAGCCGGAAGCGGCAAGAGCATTGGTGGCCAATATTTCAACAACGATTAAACCCTATCAGGAGATGGCGTATACCTATGGATCAGACCTCCGTGACAAAGCCATTATTCTGGAAACGTTGGTCTTGCTGGGCGAACGCACCAAAGGGTTTGAAATCCTGAAAGATATTTCCGCTTCATTGAGCAACACATCGTACTGGATGAGCACCCAAACAATAGCGTGGTGTTTAAAATCGGTAGGATCATTTGCCGGAACAGAGAAACGCGGAGCACTGAAATTCAACTACAGTTATAACGGTAAGGAAAGTTCGGCCACCACGGAATTACCCATAGCCCAGGTGCCCATACAGGTTGATGGCGTAAAATCCAATGCACTGAAGGTGGTGAGTGAAAGCAGCGGCACCTTGTTCGTGCGGTTGATTACCGAAGGCATACCGGCCCGGGGTGAGGAAACAGAAGAATCAAGTAATTTAAATTTGTCCATTGTATATACCGATGTGGACGGCCGCATGCTGGACCCTACACGGTTGGAGCAAGGCAAAGAATTTATTGCCTCTGTTACAGTTTCAAATCCGGGCATACGCGGCCCGTATAAGAACCTGGCCCTTAACCAGATTTTTCCTTCTGGTTGGGAGATCAACAACTTACGGTTGGATGAAGCCGAGAGCAGGTTAGGAGGAGATGTTCCTACGTATCAGGACATTCGCGATGATCGGGTGTATACTTATTTTGATTTGGGAACTAACCAGCGTAAAACGTTTCAGGTCATGCTGACGGCCAGCTATGCAGGCTCGTACTATTTGCCAGCGGTAAGTTGTGAAGCTATGTATGATCGTTCGATTTACGCCCGCAGAAAGGGTCAGGTTGTAGAGGTAGTGAAAGCTTCAGGAATTTAATGTATAGAACTATGCGATTGATTTTTTTATTACTTATAACATCTACTGTTTCGTTTGCACAGGGCACCCTTGAAAACAAAATACTGCACTTATCGGAACGAAAATTTGTGTGGATGATTAACAAACAACTGGATTCACTGGAGATGATGCTGGATGAAAGGGTCAAGTACACACATTCAAACGGATGGACGGAATCCAAACCGGAGTTACTGGACAATTTGAAATCAAGTAGATTGGTTTATAAGAATGTTCAGGTGGACGAAGCTACTGTAAGGTTATACAAGAACACAGCTATTGTTACCGGCACTGGAAAATTTTCGGGAATCAATAACGGTAATGCTTTTGACTTAGGCTTAAGGTACACAGAAGTGTATGTGCTGAACAAAAAGAAATGGTTGCTGGCATCGCGTCACGCTAACAGATTGCCATAGGAAAATGCTTCGCGGTAAAAGGAAAATTGTTGTTGGAAGTGGTGTGCTGATTTTCCTGTTCATCGCCTATTATTTTGCGTTGCCCGAAAATCTGTTTCCTGATCCTTACTGCACGGTTCTCGAAGACAGGCAGGGCGAATTGCTTTCAGCCACTATTGCAAAAGACGGGCAATGGCGGTTTCCTCAATTGGATACTGTACCTGAAAAATTCAAACAAGCACTTATTCAGTATGAAGACAAACGATTCCTTACCCACGGAGGAATTGATTTACGTGCTTTTGCACGGGCTGTTCAGCAAAACTTCAGGGCTGGAAAAATTGTCAGTGGTGGCAGTACCATCAGCATGCAGGTTATCCGTTTATCCCGGAAAGGAAAAAGCAGAACCTATTTTGAAAAGCTGATTGAAATTTTACTGGCTACACGCCTTGAACTTCGGTATACCAAAGGCGAAATCCTCGCCCTCTATGCATCACATGCTCCGTTTGGTGGTAATGTGGTTGGCCTTGAAGCTGCCTGCTGGCGTTATTTCGGTCGCGATGTTTACGACCTTTCGTGGGCAGAAGCTTCCATGCTGGCCGTGTTACCGAATGCCCCGGCACTCATTCATCCGGGAAAGAACCGTGGGAAGTTATTGCTTAAACGCAACGCCTTGCTCGATAAACTTCAACAGGTTGGCGTGCTGGATGATTTCACCTGTAGCCTGGCTAAAGAAGAAGCAATTCCGGATCAACCAACACCTTTACCTCGTCACGCACGACATTTAATCCAACGGATCGTTCGTGATGGTTTAGGTGATACGCGTGTGCGATCAACCCTTGACGATGCTGTGCAACGAAGGGTTGAGCAAATTATCGATGATCATAGTAAACGGCTGGCCGGAAATCAAATCTTCAATGCTGCAGCGTTGGTGTTGGATGTTGAAACCGGAAATGTAGTGGCCTATGTTGGCAACACCCATTCCGATAACTTGGGTTATCATGGTGAGGAAGTCGACATTATCAGTTCACCCCGAAGCACCGGCAGTATTTTAAAACCTTTTCTTTATGCCGCTATGTTGGATGAAGGAAAGATTTTACGTAAATCACTTGTGCCCGATGTTCCAACCTTGATCAACGGCTTCGCTCCCAAAAATTTTAAGAATGAATTTGATGGCGCTGTTCCGGCTGATCAAGCCTTAATACGTTCACTAAACATTCCTGCCGTGTTTATGCTTCAGCAATACCGGTATGAAAAGTTTCATTCCCTGCTGAAGCATACAGGCATGACAACGCTAAGCAAGCCTCCGGATCATTACGGTCTTGCGTTGATACTAGGAGGGGCCGAAGGAAAATTATGGGACATTACAGGGATGTATGCTTCCATGGCGCGTTCCTTGAATGGATATTTTAAGCGGCAACCCGAAAATAAATATGCTGTGGCTGACTATCATGCTCCAACGTATTTAAAAAGTCAAAGCATAAACCAGGAAGAACAGTTTCTTTCAGCATCGGGATTATTTAGCGCTGCTTCCGTCTATCAGACCTTTGATGTGCTGAAAGAGGTTTATCGTCCCGGTGAAGAAACCGGATGGCGAAATTTCTATAGTGCGAAAAAAATTGCCTGGAAAACCGGAACCAGTTTTGGCTTTCGTGATGGATGGGCAGTGGGAGTAACACCTCAATATGCGGTGGGGGTTTGGGTGGGAAATGCTGATGGCGAGGGCCGGCCGGGCTTAACCGGAACCGAAACCGCAGCACCAATTTTATTTGATATTTTCTCGCAACTGCCCGGTAATGCCTGGTTTCAGGAGCCATATTTGGAAATGGAGCAAATACCAGTGTGCAGTAAGAGTGGCCTGCGTATTTCAGAATTCTGTGAATCGGCCGATACGGTTTGGGTAAGCCCCAGAGGTCTTGATGTAAAGTCATGCACCTATCATAGAAAGGTATATGTAACTGCTGATAACCGGTACCGTGTTCATCGCGACTGCGAGGAAGAAAGCAGGATGGTGGCGAAAAGCTGGTTTATCTTGCCGCCCATTCAGGAACATTACTTCAAGAACCGGAACATTTCTTACAAAACCCTACCCCCGTTCAAGCCTGGATGTGAGTCGGTTACTGCACTGCGTGCCATGGAGGTGATCTATCCCAAACAAAATGCCCGGCTTTTTATTCCCCGCGACCTTGATGGTACACCCGGAAGCTCAGTTTTTGAATTAGCTCACCGAAATCCATCGGCTACCATATACTGGCACCTGGACGGCCAATATCTTGGCAATACCCTCAAAAACCATCGATTTCAACTAAATCCGGGCGAAGGAAGCCATATTCTAACCCTTGTTGATGATGCGGGAGAGACGTTGGAAGTCGGTTTTGAAGTTTTATCAAAGTGATAAATCTCTGATATGTAAGGTTTTAAAAAGATTTGATTAATTCGATATTTAACAGGGTATACCTTTGCACCTGTTAATAAACCCTGTCAAAATGAAAACGTGCTATGCTATTGCTTTGATTGCGTTGCTGATTGTTCAGTCAGCTTTTAAAGCACCCGGACAATTACCCGATCCTCAATACCCCAATTATGTTGTAATCGGGGCTTTTGAGTTCAAAAAGAATGCTATCAAATTCTCGAATCAGGCATCAAAAGAATTTACGGTTAGTTATGAGATAAACCCTGCCCGCAATCTCTATTATGTATACATTCTAAAGACAAGCGATAAGAAGCAGGCGATTGAAGAAGCGTTGCGTTTGCAAAGTAACTCTCCATATAATGATACTTGGGTGTATAGTGGTCCATTGGGTGCAGCGGAAAACGCGGTTACTGCGGGTAAGGACATTAATCCTGCCACAAAACAAACTATAGAGAATATTACGGTGGCTGATACACCGGCTAACCAATCATTAACGATTCTGGTAGCGCCTCAGTCTGAGGCGGGTGTAGAACCTGAGGAAACTCAACCCGCAATAAGTTCGGAACCTGCTTTAGAGTCTTCATCAGTATCAGAAGAAAGTACATCCGTACCGGTAGCAGCTTCGGATGATAAGTCCAGGAACTTTTATTTCAAATTAAGTCGTGCCGATAACAGGAAAACCATTGAAGGTGAAGTAGCAGTTATAGATGCTGAGCGTGTTAAAAAACTGGGCACTTATGCTGGTAACAAGGATGTTCGTTTAGCATCTCCTGGAAATAATTCTGGTAATGTTTCATTGATCTGCGAAGTATTTGGTTACCGGAAAACCCAAAAGGATTTGAATTTTAATCGTCCTGAAGGTGATGAAATTTCTTTTGAGAATAATTCGGTAATCGTTCCGTTTGATTTGGTTCGTTTACAAAAAGGTGATATAGCGGTGATGTACAATGTGTACTTTTTTAAAGATGCTGCTATTATGCGTCCCGAATCACGATGGGAAGTGAACAACCTGTTGGAGATGCTTAATGAAAATCCGAATTATAAGATTAAAATTCACGGGCACACCAATGGCGGTGCAGCAGGAAAAATTATTTCGAAGAGTGAGAAATCAGATAATTTCTTTTCGTTGAATGATACCAAGGAAGGTTTCGGATCGGCCAAGAAACTATCGGAGGAGCGCGCTGAAATAATACGTGATTACCTTCTTGCCAACGGCATCGACTCAAAGCGCATGCATGTTAAGGCATGGGGCGGTAAGAAGCCCATTGTGGACAAACTTCACACCCAGGCACAAAATAATGTGCGGGTAGAGATAGAAATCCTGGAGAATTAAAAAGCATTAAGCCCTCGAAAGAGGGCTTAATTGTTTTCTACAATACCGGCTTCCAGCGCTCGGCTGATTTCCCGCGTTATCTGATCCAACTGTTGTGCACATTTTTTAAGGTGCTGATAGATTATTTCTTTCTCTTCTGCATCAACCTGATGCAATAAATCAATCAAACCCAGAACACTGGCTACCGGAGCCCGAAGTTTGTGGGCATTAACAAATGTGTACTCCGTTAGTTTTTGATTTTGTATTGTTAATTGGCGAGTTCTTTCATCTATTCTGTTTTCAAGATTTTTATTGAGTTCATGTAAATCCTCATTGAGTTTAGCCAAGGTTTCGGCTTGTAAT
Source organism: Cyclobacteriaceae bacterium (assembly GCA_019638255.1). Taxonomy (GTDB): domain Bacteria; phylum Bacteroidota; class Bacteroidia; order Cytophagales; family Cyclobacteriaceae; genus UBA2336. The sequence goes on from JAHBUD010000001.1 coordinate 1,093,797, forward strand.
TCAATAGCCATTTTCTGGCTTTGTATCTCTTCATTCTTACTTTTTAAAAGTTTATTCACTGTAAGAATTCTTCTTCGCTGAAGCAATAAAATCCAGGCAAGGATACCGGCAATAACAAGTCCTGTAGTAATGACAATGATAATTAATTGTTGTTGCCTCAACCTTGTTTCACGAAACTCCTTTTCTATTCGCAGTTGTCTGTTTTCTGCCTCCTGAACTTCGTTCTGATAAACCATTTGAAGACGGGCAATTTGTTCAGATTTTGAGAGATTATAAACACTGTCTTTCAAAACGTTGTGTTGATACAGGTTATATAAGGCATTTTTATAATTCCCTCGGGCAGAATCCAACCCGGATTTTTTCTGGTAGTTTATAACCATTAAATCTGTAGCTTTGATGAAAGCAGCCATTTCATTGGCTAGCTTCAGGTATCGATCAGCATTTTCAAAGAGTTTTAAATCAATATACGTGTCTGAGAAGTGTTGATATACGTGGATGAGGATTCGGATTTCGCCAGTTTCTTTAAGTATTTTTTCTGCACGGGTAAAATATTCCAAGGCCTTTTCATGTTTTTTCTGCTTCAGGCTAATTAACCCAAATCCGGAATAGTCGTAGGCGATGACCCGTTTATTGTTATCGCGAATGGCCTGCGATAGCGAATTTTCGTAGTATGAGGTGGCTGTTTTTAAATCGCCCAGGAGGTAATAGAGTTCACCGATATTGTAATAGGTAATGGCACGAGTCGATAAATCTTTCCGTTTAAGTGTAACGGATTGTAACAGATACTGAAGAGCTTTATCGGTTTCATTCATGCGTTTGTAAACCTCACCGATATTATTGTAAGTTTGCCCCCAGCCTACCGAGTCCCCAGCCATTTGATATTCGCGGGCGGCTTTAAAATAATACTCAAGAGAAAGATCGAACACACCTTCTACCCAGTATGAATTGCCAATAACGGTTAATGAACGTGCATATCCTTTCGGGTAATTGATAGCCTGTGCTACCTCGGAAGCATGCTGCCCGATTTTACGGGTGGCTAACGGATTATGGCGCATCGACTCCGTTGCCAGCTTATTCAAGGATATGATATAGTTGGTATCACGAGGTATTTTTGAAAAGCGTTGCAAACTATCGGGTAGGGGTGTTTGGGCATGTAAGGCGACTACAAGCAAAAGTTGAATTAACCCAAAAATTTTCCCGCCCCTCCTCATGATCAAAATAGTAATGCCGGTTTTAGCTTGTCATGGCACGCAGCAGGTCATGCTGTGTAATGATGTGTACACGTTGCGATTCATCCCGTATTAAGACAGCCTTGTTTTCTTTATTGAGAAGAGAGGAGAGAACATCAAGTGTGCTATCGGGTGCTACGAAAAGCATGGGCTTATCCATAACATCACCCACCACTTTTTCTCTAAGCAATGGATCCTCAATCATTTTTTCGAGCAGGCTTGATGCACTTACACTGCCGATAAACTGATCATTTTCGATTACCGGTATCTGATCAATGCCTTCCCGATTCATCATCAGAATTACATCGCTCACTTTTGCTTTAGGCTGTATGGTAACTAAGCTGTCCTTTCCGTTACGGGAACTGATGATGTCTTTGGCCTTTGTGCTGAAAGTTTTGGTGTCCAGGAAGCCATGGTCCTTCATCCATTGATCATTATACACCTTGGCTAAATACCGTGTTCCATGATCGGGTAATAGAATTACCATAACATCATCCTGCTTCATATGTTCCCGCGCATATTCTAATGCACCATGCACAGCGGATCCACACGACCAACCCACGAACAATCCCTCTTCCTTCGCTAGTCTGCGCGTCATTAATGCACCATCTTTGTCGGTAACTTTTATAAATAAATCAATCACATCGAAGTTGACATTTTTTGGAAGAATGTCCTCACCAAATCCTTCAGTCAGGTACGGATAAATTTCATTCTCATCAAAAATTCCTGTCTCCTTGTATTTTTTGAAAACAGAGCCATACGTATCAATGCCTACTGAAGCAATACCCGGATTTTTTTCTTTCAGAAATGTGGCCGTGCCGCACATCGAACCACCGGTTCCAACAGTGGCTACATAGTGTGTAATTTTTCCGTCTGTCTGCTTCCATATTTCCGGCCCGGTGGTTTCGTAATGAGCTTTTGTGTTCGATAGGTTATCGTATTGATTAGGATAAAATGAATTCGGAATTTCTTTATTGAGTTTTCGGGCCACCGAATAGTAGGATCTTGGATCATCCGGTTCAACGTTGGTAGGGCATACCACTACTTCAGCGCCAACAGCTTTCAATATGTTAATTTTTTCTTGCGATTGTTTATCGGCCATAGTGAAAATGCATCGATAACCTTTTGCTACTGCCGCGAGTGCCAACCCCATGCCTGTGTTTCCGGAAGTACCTTCAATGATTGTACCACCAGGTTTAAGTCGTCCATCTTTTTCGGCATCTTCAACCATTTTAATGGCCATCCGATCTTTCATGGAATTGCCCGGATTGAAGTATTCAACCTTGGCCAGGTAAGTACCCGGTATTCCTTTAAAGATTTTGTTAAGCTTGATTAAGGGTGTATTTCCGATGGTTTCGATGATGGAATTATAGTACTGCATGGAATTTTGGATAAAGGTGAGAGCAAAGTTATAAAAAACTGCCCGGTGGGCTTGGGCATGTATGAAAAACGCAGAATCTTAAAAGAATTCGTCAGTTGGCAGACCCTGCCAGCAAATAAAGTACGGCCATTCGGATGGCTACCCCATTTTCTACCTGGTCCAAAATAATAGCATGCTTTGAGTCAGCTGCATCGCTACTCAATTCCACACCTCTGTTAATAGGGCCAGGATGCATCAGTACAATAGGTTTCTTTAAGCTATCCAGTATTTTTTTGGTGATACCATAATAGAGGGCATATTCCCGCAAGGAGGGAAAATATTTTATTTGTTGGCGTTCCAGTTGTATTCGTAGCACGTTGGCCACATCACACCAGGCAAGTGCCTTTTGTATGTCGGTTTCAACTTTTACACCGGTTTGAGCAATGAATTTTGGAAGCAACGTTGGCGGACCACACACCATTACACTCGCACCTAATTTTTGCAGTGCGAAAATATTCGATAAAGCTACACGCGAATGGAGTATATCGCCAATGATGGCCACTTTTTTCCCGGCAATACTGCCTAGCTTTTCACGGATTGAGTAGGCGTCCAGCAAAGCTTGCGTGGGGTGCTCATGAGTGCCATCGCCTGCATTAATAATATTTGCCTGAATATGGCGCGCAAGCAAGTGTGGTGCACCGGGGCTTGCGTGGCGCATAACCACCATGTCTACTTTCATGGCCAGTATGTTGTTTACAGTATCCAATAAGGTCTCACCTTTCTTTACCGAACTTGATGATGCAGAAAAGTTCACAACATCGGCTGAAAGTCTTTTTTCAGCAAGTTCGAAGGAAAGACGGGTACGGGTTGAATTTTCAAAGAAAATGTTGGCGATGGTAATGTCGCGCAACGAGGGTACTTTTTTAATCGGTCGGTTCAGAACATCCTTAAAGGTATCAGCCGTTTCAAAAATCAATTGTATATCCTGAGGTGTAATGTCTTTTATTCCCAGCAGATGCTTTTGACTTAGTTTAGACATGCTAATCCTTGTTATTAATCAACCAGATTTTATTTTGTTCATGACCTTGAGCTTCTAGCTCAACCAGTACTTTTTGTGTCGATAACGTGTTCACAATACGTCCTACGTAATCCGGGGCAATTGGCAAATCCCGGCTATACCTGCGATCGATCAGTACAAACAGCTCAACTTTGGCCGGGCGGCCAAAGGCGATCATGGCATCCAGTGCAGCCCGCACCGTTCTACCGGTAAACAACACATCGTCAACCAATATTACCTTCTTGCCTTCAATGATGAAGGGTATTCTCACCTCACTGGCTTTTACAGGGATTTCCCGCCTTCTGAAGTCATCGCGATGAAAAGTAGCATCGAGATACCCGATTGGAATGCTTTTCTTGATCAGCTTTTCAAGCTTTTTATGAATAATATCGGCCAGGAAAATGCCACGAGGCTGAAGCCCCAATATCACAGTCTCATCAAAAGATTGGTGGTTTTCAATAAGTTGCTGGCAAAGACGACTAAGGGTGATGTCTAGAAGGTCCGAGTCGAGGATGAGTTTCTTCTGCATATGCCGAGTGCAAATATAATGCATTTACGCTGCATGCACTTACCGATAACTGATTTTACTCACATAGAATACCTTGCTGCTTTGTTTTCCCAACCATCGGCTGGATAAATTTTTAGTGCCCGATGCGGTAAAATAACCATCATACCAATAGTCTAGTGTACTGAAACTCTCCTCTTCATCAGCAAGTTCGGAAGCAATCCTTAAGGCGGTATAGCCTTTCGGTTCAAGTATCTGATCATCGAGAATAACCTTTGACCTTATCCGATCCTCATAAAGGTATAAGAGCACAATCTTATTGGGGCGAAGGTTCATTTTTACAAATTGGCTCAGATTAAATGACCTCACATCGTTGATTTCAAAGCTATTATCCCAAACTAATTTGCCCGTGTGATCGAATCCTATTATCACCGCATGGGTGTATTTATAACCATCGAATACGGTTGAAGCCCCCGGGGCAAGCCCTCCTCCCATATAGTTGCGGTCTACCGATTTGTATACCGGATAGAAGGCTTCACCTAATAGGACAAATTCGTTGTTGTATGAGACAAACTCATTAACCTGAAATCTGTATTGCAGCCGTACTTTTTTTCCTTTCACTGTTTTTCGCTTAACTCTTTCTTTAACCCGAAAAGCCCGTTGAGTTTTCATAAAAGAAAAGAAGTTTTCCAATTCGGTAAAAGGATAGTAGTGGATGTTTTCCGGATCATCGTCCAGACGTGCAACAAACAAGCCTTTTGAAAAATCGGAATTTCGATTGCCGTATGTGCCCGCAATCAGTTGGGTTCCATCGTTGAGCAAAATTGTTTTGCCGAACAGCAATCCGCGATTTTCTGAAGGGGTAAGTATTTTGTTTTGAAGTAAATCCCCGTTCGAGGTATAGTTCTTTATCCAGAGTGTTTTTTGTCGTTGTGGATTTCTTGAACTTATGATAATGCTGAAGGTTTGTTCATTCGCAGAGAATATCTGGATAAGTTCTCCGGGCTCGTTTAGTAGTGCTGGTAGCACTTTGCTTTTATAGGTTTTAAAGTCATAGAAAATAACCACGGGAACCTTTCCATTAAAGTACCCACCCATCAATAATCCATCTTTGGTGGGCTCGAAAAGTGTTGGAAAAAAGGGGATGAAGTTTCTTATATAGTGTTGTATCATTCTTCCCGTGGAAAGTTCCAATTCAATCACCTGAAATCCTATATCGGTAAATTCACGGTGATGGTATAGAAAATATGCATGTGAATTTCTAACCGTATGCATAGCATAAACATACTTTCTGTCCAGTGGTACAATTCCCGACCACCGTTGCTTGAATACTGTGTCTAAGAGAATAAACTGAACAGCAGGCAAAGGTTGAATCAACTGGCGATGCAATATCAACCCCTCTGAGCCGGTTGATGCAAGGTTAAATGACGCCTCATTTCGTGTTATTGGAATCTGTATAAATTCATTATACTGAAGCTGGGCGCCTGCAGAAAATAAAATACCATTAAGAAAAATATTAATGAATAGTGATCTTGTTAATATAGAAAACCTGTCGGTTGCCTTCACCACCCTTTTGTTTGTTCGATAAGTTTTGATGTCCCCAAACATAAAAATTATTCCCGTACCAGCTTCTTACATAACCCCATGCCTTGTTTTCAAAGCGAACTTCATCCGAATCATTCTTCAACTTAATTTTTTGAACGATTTCTTCTGATTGGTTTTCGTCTAAAATAACAGTTTTACCTTTTAACTCAGATTCTTTCTTATATAGGATAGTTAATTTGTTGCCGTCTACATAATAGTCGCAAGTTTGTTCCAATGTGCTGCTGCGAATATCCTCAAGTTTGAGGCTATAATCCCACACCAAAGCTCCCTTCGGACTATACGCCATAATTACCGCTTGTACACTTTTTATTTCATCGTTTGTCCTTCCGGCAGGCCCATTGCTGTAGTTTGGGTTAAAAAGCCTGTTATAGGTCCCTGGATAATAGCCCCAGAAAGGTGAGTAGTATGGATGGGGGGTATTGTACAGATTGGTATTGGGGTATCGATTTATCGTGCTGGAGGGAATGTATGCTTCGGCAAGTAATACGAAGTAGTGCTCACGCTCCTCCATCCGGTAAGGCATAACATAGTTCACAAAATCCGGGATACGCTTTTGATTTATCGCGCTTTGGGTTTTTTCTTTAATTTTTTTTGCGCGCTTCGGGGACAACTCTTCCAGGTAACTGTTCAACTCACCAAATGCCGTATACTTTATTGATTTGTCATTGTATGGATCAATTATCAGGGAATAGAATCCATTTGATTGGCTGGCATTTCTTGAGCCCCAGGTTCCGAGTACCAGCAAGTCGTCATGAATGAGTGTGCTGCTAATGCTAGTTTGCAATAAATAACGGTCTTCAATGGGAGTGGAAACTTGCAACAGTTCTTTACCGGAAGCATCAAATGTTCTAAACAACAATTTTCGTTGATCGCGATCGCTTCGATCTATCAGTATCGCGTTGAAGGTTTGATTCTGATTCGGGCGTAAATCAACCAATTCGGTTTGTTTTTGAAAGAAACCCGGCAATACCTTGGTGTTATCATGTTGTGTGTTGTAAATCAACACAGTCGGTTCACTGTTTACGTATCCACCCAGAACGAAGTTAGGATCAACTTTGATGAAATGGGAAAGCTGAAAGTTTAATTCAGTTTTTATCTCATGTCGGATGGTCTCACCACTTTCCAGCTCCACAGCAACCAGGTCCAATGGTGATCTTAAATTGTCTCCTGCTTTGAAAAGCAAATAGAGGGTGCCTGTAGTGTGTTCAAACCCGGTAAGATTTTTTCGTTGATCAACATCCAGATCCAATGTATTTTTCTCCTGTAGCGCTGTATCCAGCAAGATCAGCTCCCATGATTTGATTCCACTTTTGTATTTGTTCTTATCGCGAACCAAGGCAAGTCCATCTTCCCTTAAGGAAATGATGGTGTAATCTTCGTCAGAGGATTTATGGTCTTTCTCGTAGCGGTAGGGTTGTAAAATTTGGGCGAGCAGTACGCTATAGCCTGATACAAAAAAGCAGGTGATGATAAGTTTCACAAAAGTAGGAGACTTAATCATTTTGTCTCGCTGAGTTCGAGTATCCTGTCAAATTCTTCACGCTTTACAGGCTGAACAGATAAACGGGCATATTTTACCAATGCCATAGCAGCTAATTTTTTGTCAGCTTTAACAGAGGCGAGTGTAACAGGAGTATTCAATGTTTTTTCCGGGGTTATTTCTACCGCCAACCACTCAGGATCATTCGGATCAGGAAATGCTTCTTTTTTAATTCGGGCAATACCAACAACGGATTTTTCAGAACCGGTGTGATAAATGAAGGCCATGTCTCCGGATTTCATCGCTTTTAGGTTGTTGCGGGCCTGGAAGTTTTTAACGCCATCCCATACTGCTTTTTTATCGCGTACAAGATTCGCCCATGAAAATGTTTCGGGCTCGGTTTTAAGCAGCCAGTAATTCATGCTGTAGTGTTTGACTCTTTATGTAATTATACCTGTTTACCGGGATTATTGTTATGCCTATTAGTAAGCTCGTATCAATTTTCCTTCCATATAATTTACAAACGCACGATTAGCAACTTTCATTCCCCCGGGGGTTGGGAAATTACCGGTAAAGTACCAATCGCCAAGGTGTGCAGGGCAGGCCTTATGCAGGTTTTCAACAGTTTGGAAAACAACTTCTACTTCGGCATGGATATTTTTAGGGCGAATAATTTCAGCAATCTTGTCGGACACCTCTTCGTAGGTGAACTGTTCATACAACTCCTTTACATGATTTTGATTGCCTTTCGATTGTAAACATTTATCATACACTTCTCCAAGCAGATAATCTTTACCCTGATCTTTGATCAGTTGAATCATGGCACGGAAAGCAACAAAATCACTCATTCGGCTCATGTCAATACCGTAGCAATCGGGGAAACGGATTTGTGGAGCAGAAGAAACAATGACAATTTTTTTAGGTCCCAGTTTATCCAGTAGTGTAAGAATACTTTTTTCCAGCGTTGTGCCACGCACAATGGAGTCATCAATAACCACTAACGTGTCTTTTCCGCGCTTCACAACTTCATAGGTGGTATCGTATACGTGAGCCACCAATTCATCACGGTGCTGATCATCCGTAATGAAGGTTCGGAGTTTGGCATCTTTCAGCACAATTTTTTCGATTCTTGGCCGGAACGATAAAATATCTTCAATCGGATCAACCGAAGGTTTTCCTTCGAGGATTATTTCCTTTTGCTTGTTGATTAGATAATCTTCCACTCCTGCCATCAAACCATAAAAAGCTGTTTCAGCTGTATTAGGAATGTAGGAGAAAACGGTATTCTTCAGATCGAATTGAATTGCGCGTAGCACTTGAGGTACCAGCAGGCGCCCAAGTTGTTTGCGCTCTTGATAAATGTCAGGGTCATTACCACGAGAGAAATAAATACGCTCAAAGCTGCATGATTTCTTTTCTCCTTGTGGGATAATTTCATGTTGGGCGTATTCTCCATGCTTTGTAACAATAAGTGCATGTCCAGGCTTCACCTCTTCAATTTGATTGTAGTCAATATTAAAGGCTGTTTTAATGGCTGGCTTTTCTGAAGCCACTACTACAATTTCATCATCGGCATAATAATAAGCAGGTCGAATGCCATTGGGATCGCGAACCACAAAAGCTGAACCTGAACCCGTTAAACCGGCCATGGCATAGCCTCCATCAAAATCTTTACAAGCCCTTTTCAAAACCCGGTGCAGGTTGATTTCATTTTCGATGATTTCTGAAATCTCCTGATTGCCGTATCTGTCTTTGTATAGTTCAAACAGGCTTTGCACTTCTTCATCTAAGAAATGCCCAATTTTTTCCATCACAGTAACCGTATCAACCTTTTCTTTTGGATGCTGGCCGATATTGATCAACAGTTCAAAGAGTTCATCAACATTAGTCATGTTGAAGTTGCCGGCCATAACCAGGTTTCGGCTACGCCAGTTGTTTTGGCGAAGAAAGGGATGAACACTCTCTATATTATTGATACCGTGCGTTCCATACCGAAGATGGCCAAGCCAGAGTTCTCCTGTAAAGGCAACGTTTTCTTTTAACCATTTTTCATCCCTGAATTTATCCTTGCCCTCCTTTTGAGCTTTTTTGTATTTTTTGCTTATTTTCTTGAATAAGGACGCGACAGGTTGTTGCTTGATGGAACGGTAGCGGCTGATATACCTGCGCCCAGCTTCCAGATCGATTTTGATATTGGCAACACCGGCTCCATCCTGCCCACGGTTATGTTGTTTCTCCATCAGGATGAACATTTTGTTCATTCCATAGAGCGGACCATATTTTTCAATGTAATAGGACAGGGGTTTTCTCAGGCGGATCAGGGCAATGCCGCATTCGTGAAGGATTTGATCACTCATTGGTGCTCCATTAAGGCACAAAGTTACGGTTATTCGGCCATCGCATCAACACTCAGGCAAACCTATGAAGCCAAAATGATGATGCTTGAATTTCAGGCTTTTGGCAGCGAAAACCAGAAGGTACTCCCTTGTCCTTCGATACTTTCAACCCAAATCTGTCCATTATTTTTCTCGACAAATTCCTTGCAAAGGATCAAGCCCAAGCCGGTTCCTTTTTCGTTTGCGGTTCCGCGGGTACTGTAGGGGTTAATTTTATCAAAAAGCATGGCCACAATTTCGGGCTTCATGCCAACTCCGTTGTCGCTTACAGAGATCACCCATTCTTTTTCACGGGCTTCAGAAGAAACCGTTATAGCCCCCCCTGCATTCGTAAATTTTAGAGCGTTACCAATCAGGTTGCGGATCACCAGGTTAATGGTGTTGCTATCGGCATAGGCATGGGCCTCATGAGAAACCTGGTTTACTAAGTTAATTTCCTTTGATTGTACTGATTGTATCAAGTCAATGTTTTCATCCACCAGGTTTTTCAGACTTATTTTAGCGGGTTGTAAATTCATTTTATCCATCTGCAGGAGTGTCCAATCCAGAAGGTTGTTAAGCAACGTGCGGGTGTGATTGAATCTGATTCTCAACTCCCGGATAGCCATTGGAAGTTCTTCGCTGTGGATGGCACCCTTGTCCATTAAGTCTAAAAGGCCGGAAAGTGCATTGATCGGTGATCGCAGGTCATGCGAAATAATGGAGAAGAATTTATCCTTTACCTGGTTGAGTTGTTCAAGCTCGGCACTTCGTTTCTCCATGTCTTCCTGATGCTGCAACAATAGCCCGTTGATTCTTTTTCCGCGTTGCCCGCTACGATAAACGGTGATCAACAAGATTACAACTAACGCCATTACAACAACCAGTACATTTCTTATAAACTCCTGGCGTTTGATTTCCAGTTTTCTGTACTCTTCTAACTTTGTAAGCGACCGGATTTGTTCGTCTTTGGAAGCCGTAGCAAAACGAACCTGGTCACGGAAGAGTTTTTGTTGCATCTCTTCACTGAAAAGACTATCGTTCAATGATTTATGCTTTTTGAAGTATTCCAATGATTTTTTGTGGTCACCATTTTCCTCCCACAGTTTGGCCAACTCAGCGTAACAATTGATTTCAAGAATTCGGGCATTAATTCTTTTGGCAATTTCAAGCGCAATGTCAATATGGTTTTCAGCTTCAACATAATTCTTTTGACTAAGAAACAGAGAGCCGCGACCTAGTTCTACTTCAGCAATTCCGTACTGATTGTTTGTAAGCTCATGCAAACGGGTAGTGGAGTCATAATAGGCAAGCGCATTATCGTATTCCTTTAGTAGCGAGTATACACGCGCAATTTTTATCAGTGTTTTAGTACGAAGCTCTTTTACAAAGCTCTCGGGCTCCTGTCTTAACAATTCATTGGTTTCATTCTTGGCTTGCTTTAAGTACAACAGGGCCGAATCGTACTTGCCGATGCGCAACATAACATCGCCTATTTCGTCAAGGGCATATGGATTTCCTTCTCTGTCTCCTATTTCACGGCTGACTTTCTGTGATAACCTTAAGTGTTGCAAAGCCGTTTCGAATTGGCCCATATCTTTAAAGACCCTTCCAACATTGTGGATCACAATATTGATCTGTAGTGAGTCCTCATATGAAATTTCACCCTTGCTTAGTATGCCATATGCAGTGGTTAAATAAAAGTAAGCGTCATCATAAACCCCTATTTCATAGTAATGACTGCCAATATTGCTATAACTTCTGCCGATTTGGGTTGAGTCGTTTAATTCAATCGCTATTTCGAGCGATTTCGTTTCAAGACTCAGGGCTGTGGTATAGTCCCCACCCAAGTTGTAGATAAGGCCAAGCTCACGGTTAGCCTGTAGCATGTAAAATTTTTCATTGGTTTTTTCAGCCAGGCTGGCTGCTTCCTTTGCATAATTAAGACTTTTGGCGAAGTCTTTAAAAGCATAAGAACCGGCAAGGTTTAGCAATAAACTTACACGGGCCGTATCCGGCATTTTGACGGACAGCTGGCCCTCCAGGCTGTCCAAATAAGCTATTGACTGGCCTTTGGTAAATCGTGCACTAATGAAGGAGATTAAAACAATGCTATAGATGAAAAAATGTTTCATTTGAAATCCTTATTGGCTGTTATTTAGGTTTAAGGTCTTTTCATGAATCCCTAAAGTTGACAATTAAAATCGAGTTTTTTAGCTCAAGATTAAAGAAAACAATACATCGTAATGTGTCATTTCCATAAGGGATAGCGTTGTAAATGAACTGCTTTTTGGAAAAATATACGGGTTGAGGCCTCAAAAGAATCTGTGAAATCGGATACCAAAAACTCATCATTGCCGGATCCTGACTTATTTAACAGATTCTCTTTTGTTAAATACTTTTTCAATGCAACAGCAACAACTTGTGAAGAATCCAATACAGTCATTTTACTGTGGTAATGTTCATTGATTTCTGCCTTGATGAGTGGATAGTGTGTGCAAGCCAGTATGAGGGCATCCAGGTTTTGTAACTCTGGGTCAGACAAATATTGTCCGATTATTTCATGACTAATCTTGTTATCAAAAAATCCCTCTTCAATCATGGGTGCCAATAGAGGCGTTGCCAGGGAGCGCAGCGTTATATTTTGTCGAAGCTCTTCAACTTTTCGATTATATACCCCTGATTGTACAGTTCTCTTGGTACCAATGAGGCCAACAGTTTTATTGGCAAGGCCATTGCTCAACAGTTCAATCATCGGATCAATTACATTGATGATTTTGATATACCGGGCATATTCCTTTAACAATTCATAAGCGGCTGAACTTGCCGAATTACAGGCAATAACAATTACTTTGCATCCCTTCTTAAGTAGAACATCCGCAATTTTTACTGAATAAGCCTGTATGGCTGCTTCTGATTTATCGCCATACGGCAAGTGGGCGGTATCTCCAAAATATACAATGCTTTCATTTGGCAATGCTTCGCGGATGGCGTGGGCCACTGTTAACCCCCCAATTCCGCTGTCGAAAATTCCGATTGGTTGTTCAGGTGAAGGGCGCATAAAATAAAACTGCGGCAAGTTAAATGTTTACCGCAGTTTTAAAACGTTTCAGTACACAATTACACATGCATTGAAAACCTTCCTTAGGCAGTATTACTTAAGTTGAGATCAGATTCTATATGTTCGAAGCTAAGTTGGCGAGAACTTGTTCGCGGGCTTCGCGGTGCTCACAATAGCTACACTTGAAGTGCTTAATAAACAAGCCGGTGTTATCAGCGGTTGGCACCTTCTCAAGCTCCTCACGCTCAATCTTAAAGGTGTAGTAGCCACACTCCGGGCATTCTTCAGAATGTTGATAGGCAAAGTACTTTTCAATTTTTTTGTGGCCGGTTTTCTCATCAATCCATACATCGTAGTCGATGGAATGAAATAACTCCTCTTCAATCATGCTTTGTTCAAGGTGCGCGTCCTCTTCCTGTTCAGAAAGTTTTCGCATAATGTTACCTTCAGGGGATACCCGAGGTTTGTTTCGAATCTTGTTTAATCTTTTCTCAACAAATCGAGGATAATAAATGCGTATCGAACTGAACGAAATAAAATAAAATATCACAGCAAAACTTGTCGTGATGAACAACCTTACATAAAACCAGGTCATTCCGCTTTTGTGGATCATGTCTGTAGCAAACGTATTAAAGAACATGAAGCCGGCCATGATAAAAGCCATAATGGCAAACCAGAAGAACTTAATCTCATTAAGGTTTACATAATCATACTTCTCCTTTAAATCCTTAATGATAATGATCCTGAATTCGTGATAGCCTAAAATGAGGAAACCGAGTACAACAAAGGCTATTGCTCCCAAATACATGTACTCATTCCAGGAATCGAGAAATTGATGAGGGATATCCATAAATCGTGGGGTTTAGGGTAGCTAAAATTAACAATAAATCCTAAGCGAATACAATATTTACAGGGTTTTTATGGGTTCACAACCTATTGTCTGAGAGATAGAATTAGAATACTTTTAGAAAAATTTTTGCTATGGCCAATAATCTTCTAAAAGGTAAGCGGGGCATCATTTTCGGTGCCCTTGATGAGAATTCAATTGCTTGGAAAACTGCTGTTAAAGTGAAGGAAGAGGGGGGAAGTTTTACACTGACTAACGCCCCCATTGCTATGCGCATGGGAAAAATCAATGAGTTGGCCAAAATGTGCAATGCCGAGATTATCCCTGCCGATGCAACTTCCGAGCAAGACCTGAATACATTGTTTACCAAATCCATGGAAGTACTTGGAGGAAAACTCGATTTCGTACTTCATTCGATTGGTATGAGCCCCAACGTTCGTAAAGACAAAGCCTATGGAGACCTGAACTACGATTGGTTCCTCAAGACCCTCGATATTTCAGGGCTTTCGTTTCACAAAGTTTTACAAACTGCAGAAAAGACTGATGCCATGAATGAGTGGGGTTCAATTCTAGCACTCTCTTATATTGCAGCACAACGAACCTTCCCGGATTATTCCGACATGGCTCAGGCCAAAGCTGTTCTGGAATCTATTGCCCGAAGCTATGGCTATCGTTTTGCCAAGTCGAAGAAGGTGAGGGTTAACACTATTTCGCAATCGCCTACTAAAACAACAGCCGGAGCAGGTATTTCAGGGTTCGATGTGTTTTATGATTATGCTCAAATGATGTCACCATTGGGTAATGCCACCGGAGAAGATTGTGCCAACTACATTGTGCTGATGTTTTCAGATTATTCAAAAATGGTTACCATGCAAAACCTGATGCATGATGGCGGATTTTCGTCTACGGGTATTACGGAAGACTTGATCGAAAGACTTACAAAATAAAAGTTTAGGTTGCCGGTAACCGGCAACCACCTGCCGGTAACTATGGTTACGTTTCCTCCTTGTAAAATCAACCTCGGGTTACGCATCCTGTCCAAGCGACCTGACGGTTACCACGATGTTGAGACGTGTTTTTATCCGGTTCCGTGGACGGATATTCTAGAGATTATTCCGACTCAATCTTTTTCGTTTACCTGCACAGGCATCCCCATTCCTGAGGCAAGCATGATGGAGAATTTATGTGTTAAAGCCTACCGTTTACTTCAACGGGATTTTATTATAAGCGATGTTCAGATGCATCTGCATAAAATTTTGCCAATGGGTGCCGGATTGGGCGGGGGCTCATCCGATGCGGCTTCAGTACTTGTAATGATCAACAAGTTGTTTAAGCTGAATCTTTCTAACGATCAATTGAAATTCTATGCTGCGCAACTAGGTAGTGATTGCGCTTTTTTTATTGAAAACAAACCCATGACTGGCTCAGGAAGAGGAGAGATTTTAACTGAATCAACCGTTTCCATGAAAGGTAAGTTTCTGGTACTTGTAAAACCGGAGATACATGTATCAACCGCTGATGCCTATGCAATGGTGAAACCTGCACGGCCGAATGAAAGGCTAAATGAAGTCTTGTCTTTACCGGTTAAGGAGTGGCGCGACCGGCTTATCAACGACTTTGAGTGCTCCGTATTTCAAAAGTATCCGGAGGTCGCCTCAATCAAAAATTCATTGTACAACGCTGGTGCAACCTATGCCAGCATGAGTGGTTCGGGTTCGAGTGTATTTGGGATTTTTGAGGAGCCTGTCGCATTGAGAAATTCTTTTCCACAGGCAGTGTATTGGTCGGGAACGCTTTAGCGCATAAACTCCGGGTTATCAAACCGTTTCTTTAACCACGGATACGAGAGCACTGCACTGATGATGATGAGTGTACCTGCATAGAAATTCAAACCCATTTTTTCGGTATCCCCTAAAATGAGCAGCGCCATAACGATTCCATAAAGTGGCTCAAGGTTAAGTGTTAACTGGATAAAGAAAACCGAGAGCTTTTTCATTAGTTTAACTGCCATTGAAAACGCATACACCGAACAAACCCACGCTAAAAGTGCAATGAACACCCAATCCACTAATGTGGGAATGAGTTGTAATTCTCCCCGTGGTGCAACTGTAAACTTGTAAACCGGTAGTAGCAGAACTGTGGCAACAAAGGCTCCAGCCATTTCATAAAAAGTTATTGTATAAGGACTAATTCGCCTCACCATTTTACCATTCAAAACTGAAAACAGCGCTGCCAGAAATCCTGAAGCTATGCCTAGTGCGAGTCCTATTTTATACTCAAAGCTGAAGGAGAAAATTACATAAAGACCAGCGATTACAATGAGTCCGAGCAGCAGTTCAAATTTCTTAACACTTTTCCGGTTCATCCAGGGTTCGAGTAATGCCGCCCAAAGGGAATTGGTAGCAAAACCTACCAGGCTAACGGATGCATTTGAGGTGCGAGCCGATCCAAAAAATGCCAACCAATGAAGGCAAACGATAAAGCCAATCAGTAAAAGTTTAACACCATCGGCTTTTGATACCTGAAACGAATGCTTTTGCCACGCCATGAATGCCCCCATGCCAAACGCTGCCAACAGTGTACGGTACAAAACCATTTCCACCGAGGGAATAGAAATCAATAAGCCGAGTACGGCCGTGAATCCCCACAGAAATACAATGAAATGAAGTTTAAGATAATCAGCCGTGGTAGCCATTAACGCGGAACGTATTTGTACATAAATACGGAAATAACCCCAAAAACAATGGAGGGTATCCAAACGGAAATTTGGGGCGGTAAGGCACCACTCTCAGCAAATGAACGGAAAAGGATAAAGAACAAGATAAAAATAAACGACAGGGCAAACCCTATGGCAATCTGAAGCCCTGTACCTCCCCGACTTTTGCGGGAGGAAACAATAACCCCCATAAACGTGAGGATAAAAATAGAAAAGGGTGAAGCATAGCGTGTGTACAATTCTACCTCGTAGGTTTCAATGCCTGACGATCCACGGAAGCGAAGCATGGCAATATAATCCTTGAGCTCAGTAATGGTAAGTCCATCAAACTTCCGGTAATCATTTTTGAATTCTTTTGGATGGATTACCAATGTTGTGTCCAGGGCCAGGCCAGAGGTTATTTTTTCTCTTATCGAGTCGGCATTGGTTTGTTCGAATACAAGTTCAACGCGTTTAAGTTTCCAATCGCGCAGTGTCCATTTTGATTTGGTTGTGTCCCATTCAATCCGACTGGCTGTTAGTTTTTCGATGAGCTTTCGGTCATCAAAACGTTCAAGCGTAAATTGATAGCCTTTGTCGGTAGAGCTGTTGTAGCTTTGAATATAAATGAATGTGTTGGGTGAAATCTGCAGGTGAATATTCCGCAGGTTCGGATTTGTGTTTTTATTCAGGTAAGCGATTTCAAAAGCCAACCGTGTTTTGTTTGAATTGGGAATTACCCAGCCGTTAAGCCAAAAGCTTATAGAGGCGATTAGTATAGCACCTGTGAAATAGGGTAACAACATTCTGCGAAAGCTTACCCCGCTGCTGAGAATTGCAATAATCTCTGTTCGGCCGGCCAAACGAGCGGTTACGTAAACCACAGCAATGAAAACAGTTATGGGCGTAACCAGCCCGGCTATCCATGGAACAAAATCGGCATAGTAGCCAAGGATTTGCGTCCACTTTAAACCTGCCTTTGCATACTTATCGGTTTTTTCAGTGAGGTCGATAACGGTAATGACCGCCAACAGCATCAGCACCACAAAAATGAAGGTGGTTAGAAATTGCCGCAGAATATATCGGTCTATCAGTTTCACTGTTTTTTTTGATTATAGTCGTGTGCTCACTTTTTTAACCATACCCACTTTCCAGTCTATAAACGTTCCATTTAGAATATGCTTCCGTGCTTCCTTTACAAGCCACAGGTAAAATGTAAGGTTGTGAATAGAAGCAATTTGTGCGCCTAAAATTTCTTTACTAATGATTAAATGCCGCAAATAAGCTTTAGAATAAAACGTGCTTACATATCCACCCAACGCATCATCGATGGGGGTTAAGTCGTTTTTCCATTTTTCGTTCCGGATGTTAATAATGCCTTCTGTGGTGAAGAGCATGCCGTTGCGGGCATTTCGGGTGGGCATTACACAATCAAACATATCGATTCCCAGCGCAATACACTCCAGAATGTTTTCAGGCGTACCAACACCCATCAGGTAACGGGGCTTATCTTGTGGAAGAACCGAACACACCAGTGATGTCATCTCGTACATGTTTTCATGAGGTTCGCCAACGGATAAGCCACCAATGGCATTGCCATCCATATTTTTTGAGGCAATGTATTCAGCTGATTGAAGGCGCAGGTCTTTATACACACTTCCCTGCACGATTGGAAATAAGGATTGTTGATAACTGTAGCGAGGGTTGGTTTCGTTTATCCGATGGATGCACTGGTCAAGCCAGCGATGCGTAAGCTCCATTGATTTTTTAGCGTACTTGTATTCGCATGGATAGGGTGTACATTCGTCAAAAGCCATGATGATGTCGGCACCGATGGAGCGCTGTATGTCCATTACATTTTCGGGCGTAAACGTGTGCTTCGATCCATCAATATGCGATTTGAAAGTCACTCCGTCTTCCTTGATTTTTCTGGTTCCGGAAAGGGAGTAAACCTGGTACCCACCGCTGTCGGTAAGTATGGGTTTGGTCCAACCGATAAAGGCATGTAATCCACCTGCTTTTTCAAGCAGTTCCGTGCCGGGCCTTAGGTATAGATGATAGGTATTTCCCAGAATAATCTCCGCCTTAACATCATTTTCCAGTTCTCGTTGGTGTAAAGCCTTTACTGAGCCTGCAGTGCCCACCGGCATAAAAATAGGGGTGTGAATATCGCCATGATCGGTCGAAAGCACTCCAGCCCGAGCTGATGAAGAAGAATCTTTACCGATGACCGAAAATTTCATAAACGCGCGCGTGTACAAACAGGCGCAAAAGTACCGCTATCCGGCTAAAAAACCTCTTGGTAAAATTTGTTGGGCGTTTAAAGTAAAATGCTTTCAGGCGGTAAATCCGCATTTATCTTTGCGCGAAGTAATTAACCGTCCCGCACCATTGTATATACTCCTTGTTGTTTTTTTTGCTGCCGTTGCTTGTCAACTCATTTTCTTTTTCGTTTTTGAGGTGGCACTTACAAAACGTGACAGACCGGTGTCAAGCATTACTCAGGAGTCAGTATCTGTATTGGTATGTGCGCACGATGAAGAAGAAAACCTTCGGGCGTTGCTTCCGCATTTGCTTTCTCAAAATTACCCTAATTATGAGTTAATTGTTGTAGATGATCGGTCGAATGATGGAACATTTGATTTTTTGCGTGAGGAGGCCGTTAAGGACCCACGGTTACGGGTTGTAAAGATTGACTATTTGCCTGCTCATGCTGATGGAAAGAAGTATGCACTAACCCTGGGCATCAAGGCAGCTCATTATGATTTGATTTTGCTCACAGATGCTGACTGCGTACCCGTAGGAAATACATGGATTCAATCCATGATGACGGGCAATACTGAACAAGCCCAGTTTGTACTCGGGTATTCGGCATATCGGAAACTTCCCGGAATACTTAATGCTTTTATTCGCTACGAAACCATATTAGCGGCAATTCAATTTCTTTCCTTTGCCCGATTAGGTAATCCATATATGGGCGTGGGCCGCAACATGGCTTACCGCAAGTCCCTTTTTCTGAAGAACAAAGGTTTCAACAAATACCTGGGGTTAACCGGGGGTGATGATGATATTTTTGTTAACCGTCATGCCACAGGCAGGAATACGATGGTGATGATAAATCCTGAATCCGTCACGATCTCTAAACCGAAACAAACCCTACGGGAATTCGTAAAGCAAAAAGTCAGGCACTTGAGTGTTGGCAAATTCTACCGATTCAAACATCGTTTTATTCTAGGGCTATTCACTATATCGCATTTGGTAAGCTGGCTGTTGGGGCTCTTGCTCATGTATATGTTTCCTGAGTACTTGTGGTGGGTAGCTGCAGCATTGATTCTCAGGCTTTTTGTTGCAACTGGAACGATTTACCTGTTCGGCAAAAAGGTAGGACAACCCTTTGAAACCTGGGGTGTACCCTTTTTAGATTTTCTTTTTACGATTTACTATATTTCAACGGGTACAGTGGCGTTAGTAACCAAAAAGGTACAATGGAAGAACTAGAAGGCCGTTTTTCATCAAAAGCACTGGAGGACTTCCGGCTGATTGACGAGGCTGTTGACAATAACGATGAACAAGCCTACGCCAAGCTGATGCAGCGGTATAAGCGGCCTGTTTACCATATGATCCTGAAAATGGTACGTAATGTGGATGATGCCGAAGACCTTACCATTGAATCGTTTGCCAAGGCATTTAAAAGTCTGCATCGGTTTAAAAAGGACTTCACCTTTTCTACCTGGTTATTTCGCATTGCTACGAACAATACCATTGACCACATCCGCAAGAAAAAACTGAACACCCTTAGCATCAGCAATACCTTTACGGATGATAATGGCGAGGGGGTTTCGATTGATGTAGAAGATGAAAACCTGAACCCACAGGAAGAGGCGATCAAGGCACAAAAGGAAGAATTAATCCAGGTTTTTGTGGATAAGCTTCCGCCCAAATATCAAAAATTGGTCAGGCTCCGGTATTTTAATGAATTGTCCTACGAGGAGATTGCCGCTGAAATTGAAGCGCCCCTTGGCACGGTGAAGGCACAGTTGCACCGTGCGCGCGAATTGATGTTTGATATGGTGAAGAATAAACGCGACCATATTTAGAAATATTTCTCGTGGTGGACTCTGCTATTATTAACCATTACTTCAATAATCTTACGACTAATCAACAACATCAGTTTGCTCAACTGGGTTCATTATACCGCGAGTGGAACGAAAAGATTAACGTAATCTCCAGGAAAGACATTGATAATCTTTATGTGAACCATGTGTTGCATTCACTGGGAATCGCCAGGGTTATAAACTTTAATCCGGGAGCGCATATCCTGGATGTTGGCACGGGTGGTGGTTTTCCGGGGATACCCCTGGCCATCCTGTTTCCGGAAACAAATTTCCACCTGGTGGATTCAATCGGAAAAAAAATAACCGTGGTAAACGCAGTTGCTTCCAGCTTAGGATTAACCAACGTTAAAGGTGAGCAAATACGTGCCGAGCAGATTAAAAGCGAATATGATTTTATTGTTAGTCGTGCCGTAACCCGCTTGAAGGAATTTTATGGTTGGGTTAGTCGCAAGGCAAAGAAAGAGTCAACCCATACATTGGATAATGGAATACTTTACCTTAAGGGCGGAGCGTTGGAGGAAGAATTGGCAGAGTTGAAAAAACCTTATGCCCTTTATAGCTTGTCTGATTATTTTCAAGAGGAATTCTTCGAAACCAAGAAAGTAGTTTATGTACCCCTATAACTGAACTTTACCCTTGTAAAGTTGACTTCAATTAAAATTGGATGACAACCCTTGTGCTAACATTTGCTTCATATCAGCGAATGTTCTCTGTTTAAGCTTATCCTTATCCTCAGCTGTCAATCCTTCAACTGAAATTTCTTCACCAACTATTATATGTATTATGCCGGGCTTGAGACTCAGTGCCCCCGGAGGCATAAGTTTGCCGGCACCGATAACAACAAGAGGTAAAATGGGTGTTTTGGTATCAAGCGCCAGCCGAAATGCCCCATCCTTAAAGGGTTGTAGTAATTCTTTTGTACGGTTTTGTGTGCCTTCGGCAAAAATCAACATCGGTACACCGCGTTGCAAAATAGTTCGTGCGTATTCAACACTTTTTCTTCGACTTTCCGCATTGCTCCTGTCAACCACAACGGTGGCGGCCTTTACAATGAAACCAAACACCGGAATTTTCAGCAGTTCTTTTTTTGCTATAGGCCTGAATTCACCGTTGATTGTCAAACAGATTCCCGGGATATCCAGAAAGGATGTGTGGTTGCTGACAAAGATGTATGACTTGCCTTTTGTGATGTTTTGCTTTCCATGGAATTTATACCGGATAAAAGTGAGGACACTAAATATCCACGACCAGATCGAAAGAAATTTATAGCCGATCCAGCTAAACCTGCTCCCCAGCAGAAAGGGAATCATTATTCCTGGCAACAATAGAATCATGAATACACTGAATACAAGGACAACCCAAAACGTGTAAAGCTTGCCAAGGAGTTTCAAGACTAAAAAATTTTAGCGTGTAAGATAATCAAGTTATCCTAAACGAATTATACGGGCCATGTAAAAGCCATCGGTGTACAGGGATGGCGCAATGGTCATTTCCTCTTCAACTTTAAAAGCAGTGGAATTGTTTTCAAGAAACCTCCGAACCTGCTGCTCATTTTCAGATGGCAAGATGCTGCAAGTGGAATACACCAGTCTGCCACCGGGTTTCACCATTAAAGAATATTCCTGTAAGATGGATTGCTGTACGTTTATAATTTTAGTGATGTATTCCGGTTTCAATTTCCATTTGGCATCTGGATTTCGCTTCAATACCCCTAAACCGGAACAAGGAACATCCAACAGCAGTCGGTCGGCTGTTTGATGCAGACGTTTAATGGTTTTGGGTGATTCAATCGTACGGGTTTCGAAATTATGAACACCGGCTCTTCGTGCGCGGGTTTTAAATTCATCTAATTTCCAGGCGGCAACATCCATGCTGATGAGCCTTCCTTTATTTTGCATGAGCGTTGCCAGGTGCAGCGATTTTCCACCGGTTCCTGCGCAGGCATCGATTACCCGCATACCGGGCTCAACGTTAAGGAAGGTTGCAATTTTTTGCGAGCCGAAATCCTGAACTTCAAACAGTCCATCCTGAAAAGCTTTGGACTGAAAAATATTTTTTCGGTCACGAAGCATTAACCCCTCAGGAAATTCGTTTTTTAGTTCAGTGAAAAAGCCTTCTTGATTTAGTTGGGCTTGTAAATCGGCAAGGGAAATTTTTAAGGTATTAACACGAATTGAAATGGGAGGTGTTTGGTTTAATTCCGGTAAAAGAACACTCCATGTATCCCCTAATTCTGTCTCACATAAATCGTCCAGCCAATCGGATACTGATTGACTGATTTTCCGTTCTGTTTTTACTGCCTCAAACCGTTGGTGGATTTCTTTAGGGTTTAATGATCCGAATTCCTTCCATGCGCTTAACTCGTAGTGACCGTGTATCATCCATGCGCCAAGAATTTTCCATAAACTTTCACTTTTGCTGATGGTGGTTAGCAACCGGTAAAAGCGAATGATATCGTAACTCACTTCGGCAATAGTTCCCCGATCATTTTCGTGTGTCTTTGCTGTTTTAAAAACCTTTTCGAGGGCTTTATCGGCATAGCGACCGTTAAAAAGCACTTCTTTTAGAACCTGAACAATCGCTTCTGCCTGTGGGCGGGTTAATTTCATCAGTTTAACATGGAATAATTTTGTAAACGAAGTAATTTAGAGGTTATAAAGCAACTCTCAACCCTCTGTTATGCGTAGTGTCATCATTATTTCCCTGATTAGCGTTTCTTTTATACTTCCTGCCCAGGATTGGCTCACCAAAGCGTTGGGCGATGCGGGTGCAGAATCGAAAGCCAAACTTGATTCAATCGATTTTCAGTTTGCCATTTCCGTTAATGAAAATGCCGGCTTTATTGATGTGGAGCAAAAAGGTGAGGGCTGGTCTCGTGGATTTTATTCGCTAAAGGATGAAAACTCAAAATCAAAAATAGATCAGGCACGTGATATTCTCGAGCGCGCAATTTCGTATTACAGTGCACGGTGGTATCTATTGGCTGAATTGGAGTTTGAGAATGCAAAGTATTTTATGGAGAGCAACTACCTCACCGGAGAGGTAATTTATTTGCGTTGTGTTTCAACCATGGCATTGGTATATCTGCAGCAATCAAAGTTTCAGCAGGCATTGGAATTTATTGATTGGTCACTCACATCGGCCGAAAACACACGTGGCACCAACAGTGCAGCATATGTTTCAAATCTCAATAGTAAGGCTAAACTGCAGCAACAACTTGGTCAGTATAATGATGCGGAGAAAACGTTTGACTTAGCCCTGGCATTGGGTGAAAAAAGATTTGGCGACCAAAGCCTGCAATATGCTATTCTTCTGAATAATAAAGCCATGCTCTATCAAACTATGGGGAGATTTGATGAGGCGATAAGTGAAGTAGACAAATCAGTTGTTGTTGCACAGAAGGCATTGAAGGAAACAAATATTATAAAGGGAAAGAAATCGTTTGAGAGCCGCCAGTTTTTGTCGAACCAGGCCAGCGTTTTACAGGCTGCGGGCAAGTATGAGGATGCAGAGAAAACTTATCTTTCAATTAAGACCATTTATGAGAATAAGTTGCAGAAAGGCAGCCCGGAGTATGCTAACGTACTGAATCAATTGGGCATCCTTTACATTCAGATGGGTAAAATGGATAAGGTGGAACCACTACTTAAAACAGCTTCTGATGTTTACAAAAAGAAATATACAGAGCAGCACCCATCATTCGCTAAAGTAACAGCAGACTTGGGGAACTTTTACCGGATGCAAGGCCGAAACGCGGAAGCTGAGACATTGTTGAATAAAGCGCTGAGTGTACGCGAGAGTACGCTAGGTGTTAACCATCCGGATTATGCACGTTCGCAGGAAGATATGGCCATTCTGTATTGGAAGACCGGTCGTTTGGATAAAGCTTATATGATGTACCGCGATGTGATGGATAAGACCATCGATTTCATCAATCAGTATTTCCCTCCGATGAGTGAGGCAGAGAAGACCAAATATTGGGACATTACCTCACCGCGCTTTCAACGCTTTTATAACTTCGCCATTGAGGCACACCTTGAACACGGCTCGGTTATCCAGGATTTTTATGACTATCACATTGCCACAAAGGCAATTCTGCTGAGTGCTACCAACAAAGTAAAAGAGAATATTCTGAAAGGAACAGATGAAAATTTGAAGAAGGATTATTTGCACTGGCTTGATCAGAAGGAGCAACTGGCCAGGCTGTACGCTTATTCAAAAGAAGAACTTAAAGAACAAAAAATTGACCTTGCAGATTTAGAGCGCAAGGCTAACGCCATGGAGCGCTCGTTGTCGGAACGCTCGGCAGATTTCTCGTCAGGATATTCATCACAAAAAATCAGTTATAAACAAGTATTGGATTTGTTAACCGATACGGAAGCTGTGGTGGACATTGTTCGCGTTCGCAGATTTAGTCAGGATTTTACAGAGGATGTACGCTATGTAGCGCTGGTACTGAAAAAGGGGCTTGAGATGCCACGCCTGGTGGTGCTGGAGAACGGCAATCACCTCGAGACCCGTTATGCAAAATTCTATCGCAATGCTATTCATGAAAAGATGGTTGATGCCTATTCCTACGAACAGTACTGGGGTAGAATTGAGCCTGAGATCGGCAACCGGAAAATGGTTTACCTTTCACCCGATGGTGTTTACAATCAATTAAACCTAAATACCTTGAAAAAGCCTGATGGTGATTATATCCTGAACCGATACGATCTTGTTATCATCGGTAATTCAAAAGATTTACTTGCGTTGAAAGCAAAGAAGGCCGGAACACCAAGGAAAAGTGCTTTTCTGTTGGGTTTTCCAGATTATGCCACTACTGAGATATCATCCTTACCGGGTACTAAAACGGAAGTGGATGCAGTAGCAAAACTTCTGAAGGCTTCTGGATACCAAGTAACACAAGTGATGGAAAAGCAAGCCACTGAATCCAGTGTAAAAAAATTGAGCGAACCATCGCTAGTGCACATTGCAACGCATGGGTACTTTTTGAAAGATGTTGAAGATGCTGCCGGATCCGTGTTTGGGGTGAATGCCGAGAATGCTTCAAACAATCCATTGTTGCGTTCTGGTTTAATTTTGGCGGGTGCAGGGCACTCCATCAGCGGTGGAGACACTGATATATCCAGCAATGACAATGGTGTGCTCACCGCCTATGAGGCTATGAACCTGAACCTGGAAGGAACCAATCTGGTGGTACTTAGTGCCTGTGAAACCGGACTAGGTGACGTAAAATCAGGTGAAGGTGTTTACGGATTGCAACGAGCTTTTCTTGTAGCCGGTGCCGATGCGATGATTATGAGTTTGTGGAAAGTAGACGATGCCGCAACGCAATTGCTGATGACGAACTTTTACACCAACTGGCTGAAGCTGGGCAACAAGCAACGGGCATTTAAACAAGCCCAACTCCAACTCATGACCAAATACAAAGAGCCTTATTACTGGGGCGCGTTTGTGATGATGGGGATGTAAGACTGGATGCTTGATTCTGGATACTTGAATTAAGGTAATTCAGAAACCAGCATCCAGTATCCTGAATCTGCATTTTAAGTTGGCATCTTAATAATCACATTCCCAATCTTCTTCCCTGAATTAACATACTCAAAGGCTTCTTTAATCTGATCTAATGAATAGGTGCGATCAATAAGCGGTTTGAATTTCCCTTTCTCCGCCAGGTCAGCAACATAAGCGAGGCTTTTTGAAATATCAATTGGAAGTGGAAAGATTACTTTCTTTCCTCCTTTAATAGAAGTTATAAAAGGTAGGTACAGGTTTTCAGCACCAGGTCCTAATTCGGAAGAAATGTAAATACCGTTATCCTTTAAAATTCTTGTGCAGGGTTTGAATGAACTTTTGCCAACAGCATCAAAAACAAAATCATACTTTTCATGATCCTGTGTAAAATCTCCTTGGTCGTAATGGATGATACGATCCGGCCCTAAAGCCCGAACACGTTCATCATATTGGGAATGGCATACGGCTGTAACATAAATGTCCATGCTTTTTAGTAACTGCGTGGCCGCTGAACCTATTCCGCCAGTTCCGCCATTTACCAATGCTTTACTTCCCTTTTCAAGCTTAACCTTATTCAGAAAATTGTATGCATAATGGGCTGCCTCAGCGCTGGCCGCAGCTTGTTCAAATGTAAAGCCGGTTGGGATTTTCAAAATGGGTTTCTTGCCGTCAATGGCCATGTATTCGGCATGTGAGGGCAATGTATTATCATCAAATCCCCAAACGCGGTCTCCGGGTTTAAAGGAAGTAATCTTTTCGCCAACGGCTTCAACAACTCCTGCAAAGTCGGTTCCGGTAATAGAATTTCTGGGCTTGAACAGACCAATAAAGAATCGGAATACAAAAGGCTTTCCCCAGAGGGCACCACAGTCGGTACGGTTTACTGTGGTGGCATGAACACGAACAAGGATTTCATTGGCTTTTGGTGCAGGCTTTTCAACTTCTTTTACGGTTATCACATCGGGAGAGCCGTAGGTTGTTCGGGTTGAGGCTTTCATGAGTCAGCGTGAGGGTTATTGCTTTTCCTTATGAGTCTGAGAAACAGCTAAAATGTTACCGGTTGGTAATGAAATATACCTCCTGAATCTTACCCTGCTCAATTTTATAAATCGCAATGGCATGAAGCAAGGGTTGTCCTTTGGTAAAGAGTACACTCTCTTCATCGATAACCGTGTTACCAATAACCATCCGGCTTTTTATGGTGCAATGCAGGTCGGGCAGGTTGGCGAACATATCTGCATAACCTTTGCGCATGATTTCCTTTCCTGTGTACAGAAGTTTGTCTGGAAAATTGAAAACCTTCACGGAGTCGCTATAGGCTTCCAGGAACAGGTCGATATTTCGTTCGTTATAACCTTTTAATTGAAGGTCGGCTAATTCAGTTGGTGTGCGTTGTTGACTGAAACCAAGCTGAAAAACAAACCATAAGATGATTGATAACTGTGTTCTCATATTTCCAGCGTTTTGGTTAATCGTAAGAATAATGGAAAAGTTACAGTTTTCAGCCCTATCCAATCAATCTTGTTCATAAACTCCGGAACCGGATTGTACCCGTTGGCCTTTATAAACTTTTGTGTAGCCGACCATGATGTCAGGTACCCGGCAAAATCATCGGCTGTCCATTGTACCTGAATGGAAAATTTCGGAACAGGAATTTCTTCAAAAGGGAAGGATATGTCCCGGTATTCGTTCTCCACTAACGTTCGTGCATTATCCCAATAGGCTCCCATGGTTTCACGATAGAAATGATAAAAATGTTTATCGATTTCCGGGTTGATATTACAAACGGCATAACCCCATAGGGCCAGCACTGCACCTGGTTTAGCTACACGGATTGCTTCAGCGTAGAAAGCTGTCGTGTCAAACCAATGCAACGCCTGTGCAACAGTAATTAAATCAAATTGGCCATCAGAAAAATTTGTTTTCTCAGCCGGCTGAATCGTGTAGGTTATATTATCTGCATTTGCAGCGTGTTCAAGTTGCTGCTGACTGATGTCGGTGGCGCAAACATCCTTAAAATATTTGGAGAGTACTGTCGCTACCTGTCCGTTGCCCGTGGCGCAATCCCAGGCACGATCAAAATTTTTTGTATGCTTGAAAATGAAGTCGTAAAGTTCTTTCGGATACGTGGGCCGGAATGCAGCGTAAATTTTGGCATGACCGGAAAAATAATCTTTCTGGCTCATGTCGGAAGGAGTTTTGATAAGACCTCCTTAAATAATTTGGCTGCCACCATGGCGGTCATGTTGTTGATATCACGAACAGGATTAAGTTCTACAATGTCGGCACCCACGAGGTTTGCTTTCAGATTTTGAATGATGGAAATCACCTGTCTCGTAGTAAAACCTCCGGGCTCATGATGCGAAACCCCCGGAACAAAAGCCGGATCCAGTGCATCCAGGTCAAGCGAGAGGTATACAGGGCCATCAAAGGTAAATCGCATCGAGTCTTGCCAATCTTTCATTTCGATACGTTCAACATAAAATCGTTCTGCTTGTTTCCGCTGATGCGGATTAAGTGTTCGGATGCCTACCTGTACCAATCGTTTTGCCAAGCCTTGCTCCATAATGCGCGCAAACGGACTGGCGTGTGAGTGTGAGTTCCCCTCAAAATCATCGTATAAATCTGCATGTGCATCAAGGTGCAGGATGTTCAGGTTTTTATGAACACTTGCAATGGCTTTTACAACAGGATAGGTGATGGAGTGATCTCCACCCAGACACAAAACTTTATTTCCAGATTCAACCTGGTTTTTTATTGCCAATTCAATTTCACTAATTGCTTCTGGCATAGTCGAAAGCATAAGGTTGCCTGCGTCTTTCCAGCGCTTGTCAAGGCTTAGATCAAGTCCTGCTTCCGTGCAGTAATTAGTGGATGGTGATTGAAAAGCGTTGCGAATGGCTTCCGGAGCTGCTTTTGCTCCTTCCATGAAGGATGAGTTTTCGTCTAATGGAATGCCTAGAACAGTCACCATCACTAATTACTCCTCATTTGATTTTGCAAGCGTTCTTCTCTCAAGCTCATTCGTTAGTCGGAAGTCTGTCTTTTTGATTTTATTTAGAATGGGTTTGACCGATTTTATTTGTCCGCTCAGCTTAGCGCTAACAATGATTCCAAGGGTCCCGGTAATTTTAATACCTAATTGTTCAGCGTACTTTCTTCCTTTATAGTCATCGATTATAAGCAGACAATCTTCTTGTTCGATTGCAAATGCTATTGCACTTGCTTCTCCCTTATCTAATGAAGCTTCAAGAATTTTCTGATAAGTCTTGTTAGCTGGTTCTTTGACTATAAACCAGTCTGGAAGATCTTTTTTGAATTCAAGGGCTATTTCGTTCGTAATAATAATCTCTCCAAAGAGTTTCTTTAAAAGATCTAATTCTCCAATCTTATCGAGAAGAATTAAACAGCTTGTGTCAGAGATTATAACGTTTTGCATTCTCTACATCCCGGTCAAGTTCGGAAGATGGATAATTGAATACCGAAACCCCATATGTCCCTAGGATTTCCATAAATGCCTTTTTTGATAACCCAACTAATTCAGCCGCTTGCCCTAATGAAAGTTTACCCTTTTCGTACAACCTTGTGGCTATTGTCATGAGGGCTTCTTTGTCATCAAGGTCTACCGTACTGGGTATGTTGATCGTTATCGTTTTCATGTTTCGAATTTACAATTTTTTAAGCACTTATTGCTTAACTGAATACCTGTTAACTCAGTTCCTTATCTGAATCCCAAGTTCTTTTAACTGCTCTTCCGAAATCGTTGAAGGTGTATCAATCATCATGTCGCGGCCTGCATTGTTTTTGGGGAAGGCGATGTAGTCGCGTATGGACTCTGACCCGCCAAACAAAGAACAAAGCCTGTCGAAACCAAAGGCGATGCCACCGTGCGGAGGCGCACCATATTCAAAAGCCTCCATCAAAAAGCCAAATTGCTTTTTCGCCTCTTCTTCGGTAAAGCCCAAATGGTTGAACATCATCTGTTGTGTGGCGCGATCGTGAATACGTATAGAGCCGCCACCGATCTCGCTTCCATTTAGCACCATGTCGTAAGCGTTGGCACGCACTTTTCCGGGATCGGTTTCCAACAACGGAATATCGTCCGGCTTTGGTGATGTAAATGGATGGTGCATGGCGTGGTAACGGTTTGTTTCTTCATTCCACTCCAGCAACGGAAAATCAAGAACCCACAGTGCAGAGAAAGTATTCTTATCGCGCAGCCCCAATTTTTCACCCATCAATAAGCGCAACTCATTCAATTGCTTGCGCGTGCTGTTGGTTTCTCCAGCCATGATCAGCAGCAAATCACCGGGTTGTGCGTCACAGGCTTCAGCCCATTTCTTAAGATCATCCGCTGAGTAAAATTTATCTACAGAAGATTTAAACGTCCCGTCTGCTTTGTATTGAACATAAACCAATCCTTTAGCGCCAACCTGTGGGCGTTTAACATACTCGGTAAGTTCATCCAATTGTTTGCGGGTGTACTCAGCGCAGCCTTTGGCACAAATACTAACCACCAGCTCGGCACTATCGAATACCACAAAGTTTTTTCCGGTTGTAAGATCAACCACCCCCGACCCCTCTTTGTCAAGGAGGGGAGTTTTAAGGGTAACAAACTTCATATCAAAGCGCGTATCGGGTTTGTCAGATCCGTAGTACTTCATCGCATCGTCATACGTCATGCGGGGTACTGATGGAAGTTCAATTCCTTTAACCGATTTAAACA
Organism: Cyclobacteriaceae bacterium; assembly: GCA_019638255.1. Classification (GTDB taxonomy): domain Bacteria; phylum Bacteroidota; class Bacteroidia; order Cytophagales; family Cyclobacteriaceae; genus UBA2336. The sequence continues at coordinate 1,124,369 of JAHBUD010000001.1, forward strand.
AATGCCTGATCAGCCCTTCGAAAGTAGATAAGATATCTTCTTGCGTGATGAATGCCATCTCGCAGTCGATCTGGGTAAACTCCGGCTGGCGATCGGCCCGCAAGTCTTCATCGCGAAAGCATTTTACAATTTGATAGTATCGATCAAAACCGGAAACCATCAGCAATTGCTTGAAGGTTTGTGGCGACTGCGGTAACGCATAAAACTCACCATGATGTACGCGTGAAGGCACCACAAAGTCGCGCGCACCTTCGGGTGTTGATTTGATCAGTACAGGTGTTTCCACTTCCACGAAGTTCAACCCGTCCAGATAGATGCGTGTTTGTTGCGCCATTTTATGACGGAGCAGCAAGCTTTCCCGCACGGGTGTTCTGCGTAAATCGAGGTAGCGATACTTCATTCGCAATTCATCTCCACCATCTGTTTCATCTTCAATGGTGAAGGGCGGTGTTTTAGCCGCATTCAATATGACCAGTTCGCTAACTTTTATTTCAATGTCACCCGTGGCCATCTTATCGTTTTTAGAGAGCCGTTCCGAAACCATGCCTTTCGCCAGGACAACATATTCACGACCAACCGACCGGGCTTTGTCCATAAGGGTCGCATCCGTAGAACTTTCATCGAAGATGAGTTGGGTAATGCCGTAGCGGTCGCGCATGTCAATCCACAAAATGCTTCCCTTATTGCGTACCCGCTGTATCCAACCGGTTAGCGTTACCGATTGATTAACATGATTTATCCGGAGTTCACCACACGTGTGTGTTCGTAACATACTCGATTTACTTAATTTTGTACGATAATTGTTTTTAGAGCGTTTCTTGAGGGGGCGAAGTTAAGAATAGTCCCGCGCTTAACGAATAAAAAATAGTCTATGCGAATTGTTTTCCTTGCCTGGTTGCTTATTGTGCTTTGTGCTTTTGATACACCTATTAAGTTGGTGCGAACGAAGGCCACCCCCCAAATTTCCGTGCTTTTGCCGAAGGACTTCCGTCCGATGGATGACCTGGATTTCGGGCAGCGCTACCCTTCGGTGCGTAAGCCGCTGGCTGCCTATACCAACCCCGACCGGATGGTGGATTTCAGCATCAATGTATCGGCTACACAATGGCCTGATGGGGACATTGAATTAGCCCAGAAGTTCTTCAAATCCGGGTTGGCGTATTTGTTTGATAATATTGAATTTTTATCCGAAGGCATACACGAAGTACGCGGCAAGTCATTTATATTTTTTGAATTTGAATCACGTGTGAAGGGAAATCCGCGCGAATTGTCACAACGCGACCCCATTCTTAACTACACATATGTTCAATACCTGGTAGAACCCGGCCGCACATTGGTTTTCTCCTTTAACTGTCCGCGCAGAATCCGTTCCGAATGGCAGGAAACAGCCGGTAAGATGATGACCAGCATTAAGATGAAATGAGTATAAACCAAACTATACCCAACAACATGTTGATATGTGTACTAATTCTGGCGGGGAAGTCTTGATATGCGAATTCTGTCTGACCTTAAAAAAAATTATTAACAGATGAAATGATGGAGTTGTACACCGATGAGTATTTTATGCGCGAGGCCTTGAAAGAGGCGCAAAAAGCTTTTGAAATCGGGGAGGTACCGGTAGGAGCCGTGATGGTTGTTAAAAACAGGATAATTGCCAGGGCGCACAACCAGACCGAAAAATTAACCGATGCCACCGCGCATGCCGAAATGTTGGCGATTACGGCAGCTGCAAATTACCTCGGCTCAAAATACCTGAACGAATGTACGCTTTATGTTACCCTTGAGCCCTGTGTGATGTGTGGTGGAGCCCTGGCTTGGGTGCAGCTTGGTAAAGTGGTGTACGGTGCTTCCGATGTTCAGCGCGGCTATAGCCTGATAAAACAACCGGTTTTGCATCCAAAAACAGAAGTCGTAAGCGGAGTGTTTGCTACGGAGGCAAAATCATTGATCGATAGTTTTTTTAAACGAATCAGGGAGTGAGATTAGCTTATGGCTATTTTGAAAATTTCTAGTGAACCTAATTTTATCCCCGTTGTTAGCATTGTATATTTGATGCCTTTCATGTTAAACAATTAAACCATTACCAATATGCCGTTTACATTGCCCAATTTACCGTATGCTTTTAATGCCCTCGAACCTCATATTGATGCACGCACCATGGAAATCCACCATGGCAAGCATCACAACGCTTATGTAACCAACCTCAATAATGCCGTAACAGGAAAGCCAGAGGAAAACTTGAGCATTGAGGAAATCTGCAAGAATATTTCATCGTACCCCGCGGCTGTTCGCAACAATGGCGGTGGCCATTATAACCACAGCTTGTTCTGGTCGATTATGGGGCCGAATGCCGGTGGTGAACCAACGGGAGCATTGGCCGATGCCATGAATAGTGCTTTCGGAAGTTTCGATGAGTTTAAAACCAAGTTTGCTGCTGCCGGTGCCAGCCGTTTTGGCTCAGGCTGGGCGTGGTTGATTGTAGATGGTTCAGGTAAACTACAAATTACCTCAACACCCAATCAGGATAATCCGTTGATGGATGTAGCTGAAGTTAAAGGCACACCCATTTTAGGTTGCGATGTTTGGGAACATGCCTACTACCTGAATTACCAAAACCGCAGACCGGATTACATTGCTGCCTGGTGGAATGTGGTTAACTGGGGTGAGGTAGCTAAGCGCTTTGCTGTGAAATAACTAAATCATTGATGTATCTTAATCGAAATCCCCGGTTTAAAGGCTGGGGATTTTTTATTTATTGATTTTCGATTACTATATTCAATTAACTTTTGATAGTTGCTGTTTCCAAAACGATACTAAATGTATGAAAAAACCTCTCTTCTGTGGTTTTGTAATTCTACTCTTTCTATTGTCATCCAACCTGCAGGCGCAACAACGTTTTCGAACGGTTGAGCTTAAGCCCATTCACAAAGACGGCTGGCGATATTTCTATGATGGCAAGCGGGTGAATACACCGTATGCTTTACAAATTCCCTTGTCTTCCGTAAATGATGAAGAAGTAACCAAGCGGTACAAGCAATTCACATTTTTAAGCAATGCAGGTCAATTTCTGGCTATTGTACCACTGGTTTACCTGATTGGCGGAGTAACCAATTCCGGGAACATTTATAATCCAGAAACTTTTTTCTGGATGGTAATCGCAATATTTGGTATTGATATTACGCTTGATATTGTGGCGCACAGTCAGCTTAAAAAAGGAATTGACCGGTATAACATACTAATCTTAACACCTTCGCAAGGTGCCCCAGGCTTATCGCTTCGTTACAAGTTTTAGTTCCAAAAATTACTTTGTCTTTGCAGCCGATAACCACCGGGTTGTTAAGCTTACTTCCCAATAATGTAAGCCACTCCACCCCTCACGGCAAAATCGCCTTTAAAGTAAAAATCGCCCATTACTTCGAAGCGCCAGTTATTTTGAAAGGGAATGGCTCCACCAGCCCCGATCGAGAAATCATTTTCACCAATTAATCCGCGAAAGCGGGTAAAGAATTTATCGGCCAGATACCAGCGCGAACCGAACACAAAACTTGCATCCCGGTTGGTCCAGATATCAACCCCTGCGGTTACGGTAAACTTGCGAATAACAAAGTAGTTTGCTTCAAAGCCGATCTGTGCTTTCCCAAATAAATCCTGGTTGTCAGTCTTTAAAAAGTCAAGTGCGCCACCAATCATAAAGTCTTGTGAACTTTGTGCGTAGAGCGATCCGGAAAGACTCAGCAGACAAAGAAAAAGTAAACGCTTCATCATAATATTAAAAAGTTGTTCAAAGATAACCAACCCATCACTTTTTCTCATCAATTAACTTTTGCAAGGCGAGATACTCATCGCGTAAGCGTGCAGCCTCAATAAACTCAAGTTCTTTGGCTGCCTTTTCCATTGCCTTGCGGGTTCTGTCCGCCATTTTAGTAAGTTCATCTTTACTCAAATACGCCACCACTGGATCAGCTGCCAAGGAAGCATCCTCATTTTCGATGTAATAATTCCGGGTTGATTTTTTAGAGTCGGCTACTTTCGTTTGACTTAAAATTGATTCTTTCGACCGGATGATGGTCGTTGGTGTTATGCCATGAGCTTTGTTGTAGTCGGCCTGAATTTTTCTTCTGCGATTGGTTTCGTCAATAGCCATCTGCATGGATTCTGTGACGGTATCGGCATACATAATTACGCGGCCATTTACATTTCGGGCTGCTCGGCCAATGGTTTGCACCAGTGATCGTTGGTTGCGAAGAAAGCCTTCTTTATCCGCATCCAATATGGCTACCAACGAAACCTCGGGCAGGTCAAGCCCTTCGCGCAACAGGTTTACGCCCACCAGAACATCAAAAACACCAAGACGCAACTCGCGCAATATCTCCACACGTTCCAGTGTGTCCACCTCTGAGTGAATGTAGCGACATTTTACTGCTGCCCGATCCAGAAATTTTGTAAGCTCTTCAGCCATGCGTTTGGTTAATGTGGTAACCAGTACCCGTTCGCTTTTCTTTACGCGTTCATCAATCTCTTCCAGTAAATCGTCAATTTGGTTTTGACTCGGTCGTATATCGATTTCCGGATCCAGCAAGCCCGTTGGCCGGATGAGTTGCTCTACAACAACCCCTTCTGACTTTCGGAGTTCATATTCAGCCGGTGTTGCACTTACGTATATAACCTGATTTACAATCGATTCAAATTCGTTGAATGTGAGCGGACGGTTATCGAGTGCAGCCGGAAGCCTGAAACCGTAATCAACCAGATTAACTTTGCGTGATCGGTCACCCCCCCACATGGCCCTGATCTGCGGAACGGTCACGTGACTTTCATCAATTACCATCAGGTAGTCGTCAGGAAAATAATCAAGTAAGCAAAACGGACGTGCACCGGGGATTCTTCGGTCGAAATAGCGTGAGTAGTTTTCGATGCCCGAGCAATATCCCAGTTCTCGCATCATCTCCAGGTCAAATTCTGTTCGCTCTTTCAGGCGCTTGGCTTCAAGGTGGCGCTTCTCAGATTCAAACATTTGTACCTGCATCACCATATCGTCTTGAATTTCACGAATGGCTTGTTGCAGTGAATCTTTTCCGGTTACAAATAAGTTAGCAGGAAAAATTGTAACGATCTTTTCATCGGATATTTTTTTTCCGGTGGCCGGATCAATCCGCTGAATGGATTCAATTTCATCGCCCCAGAAGTAAATGCGAATGGCATAATCTGCGTAAGCCAGGAAAATGTCAACCGTATCGCCTTTAACCCGAAAGGTTCCTCGTTTAAAATCTGCTTCTGTGCGATGGTAAAGGATATCCACTAAAGCAAATAGAAGTCGGTTGCGTACCAGGGTTTCGCCCGTTTTTAGTTTGATAACATTTTTTCCAAACTCATCGGGGTTTCCAATACCGTAAATACACGACACTGAAGCCACCACAAGTACATCCCTTCTTCCGGTAAGTAAGGAACTGGTTGCGCTTAACCTTAGTTTTTCGATTTCTTCGTTTATGGAGAGATCTTTTTCGATGTACAGGTTTGAGGAAGGAATGTATGCTTCAGGTTGGTAGTAATCGTAGTATGAAATGAAATACTCAACTGCGTTTTCCGGAAAGAAATTTTTGAATTCCCCGTAAAGTTGGGCGGCCAGCGTTTTATTATGACTCAACACCAAGGTTGGTTTTTGTACTTGTGCCACAACATTGGCCATGGTAAAGGTTTTACCAGAGCCCGTAACGCCCAATAGTGTTTGGTGCAGTTCGCCTCGTTGCAAGCCCTCAGTCAGTTGCTGAATGGCCTTGGGTTGGTCGCCTGTGGGCGTGTACTCGCTGGTGAGTTTGAAATCCAACTGTGTTGTTGATTAGCGTTGTTAGTTGTTCGAAATATAAACACATCGGCCGAACAACCATCAACCAACAACTAGTGAAATTAATTATTCCAGATTTGCCAGGATTTTTCTGCTTGTATGTGCAACATTTCCAACCCGTTTTTAATTGTTGCGCCACGCATTTCGGCTTTTTGAAGAAATACGGTACGTGCCGGATTGTAAATCAGATCGTAGACATAATGATTTTTGGTCAGGCACTCATAGGGGATGGGCGGGTAGGTTTCCGCTTGCGGATACATGCCCAGCGGTGTAGTATTTATTACCAGAAGAAATTTCTTAATAATCTCGTGATCTTTTTTCAGGTCTTCATAGGTAAGATCACCTTTTCCTTTATCCCTTGAAACGGTTTGAAATGGTATGCTAAGTTTAGCGAGTGCCTGCCGTATTGCCTTGGATGCACCGCCTGTACCCAATACCAGTGCATCAAATGATTTATCCTTTGGCAACCATTTCTCTAGTGTCTCAAAAAAGGCTGCAGCATCGGTGTTATATCCGGTGAGTTTTCCATCCTGTACTTTAACTACATTCACTGCGCCAATTTCTTTTGCGGCAGGATCAATTTCATGCAGATAGCTTATAATTTGTTCCTTATAGGGAAGCGTTACGTTTAAACCACTTAGTCCTTTGGTGCTGGCAAGTAAGGTTTCAATTTCCTGAATTTTTTCTAGCGGGAATAGTTCGTAGTGATAATCACGTAAACCATCACGAAAGAATTTTTCATCAAAGTATGATTTCGAAAAGGAATGGCTAACGGTTGCGCCAATAAGCCCATAGATTTTTTCCATTTAAATTTTAGTTTTTAGTCTTACTGCAATCTTTTCAATCAATACAACTATAAAAACTCCAAGCGCCATCATTACAATAGCCTGGATAATCTGAGGGTCGTTTCCGGTCTTTGCAAGAAAGTCCCAAGGTAATACACTTTTATCAAATGCGGGTACCTGTTTTCCTGCACTATCGAGTCGGTAGGAGATAACTTCTTTCCATGGCCAAACTTTGTTTAAAGAGCCTAGCATAAAGCCCCCTAATAAAGCAAGTGCTGGATTATAGTAGTGCTTTAATATCCAAGATAATAACCTCGAGAAACTTATCAGTCCGGTTGCACAGCCAAACGTAAATACAATGATCACCGGCCAATTGTACTGTGTTATGGCCTGAATCATATACTCATATTTACTGAGTAGCAATAAAATGAATGCACCAGAAATGCCGGGTAATATCATCGCACATATAGCCAATGCACCAGCCAGAAAAATGAACCATAAATCATTTGGAGTTTGTGCAGGCGAGAGGATGGTAATGGAATACGCAATAACTATCCCGGCCAGAAATGTCAAAATAATTCCACCATGCCACTTTTTGATTTCGCGAAGTATGAGTGGAGAAGAAATAAGGATCAATCCAAAGAAAAATGACCATACCTGAATAGGGTAGGTATCGAGCAACCAATGCATGAGTTTTGCTAACGAAAGCAGACTGGTGATGATGCCCCCAAACAATACAATAAGAAAGGTGCCATTAATTTTTTGCCAGAAGTTTGCCCAGCGCAACTTCCGGAGTAACGTTAATGCTTCAACATCAATTGATCGGATTGACGTCAGCAGTTCCTGATAGATGCCGGTGATGAATGCAATTGTTCCGCCTGACACACCCGGTATTACATCGGCACCGCCCATAGCCATGCCTTTGAAGTACAGAAGAATATAATCCTTAATTCTTCTCAAGGTCAATCAACATAAAATGGCGGGGTATTCTTGTCCACCTTTCGTTCAATGCCAAGAAAATGAAGGAATGTATCACCGCGTAAGCCCAGTCGTATAGTCTCCAATGGAATAACTTCATTAGGTCCTATGTTTCCGAGGTTTACGTTGGCGCCCAATAACTTGATAAACCATACTTGTTGTGCTTTTTGAGGTGCTTCCCAGATAATTTTTTCAAAAGGAATTTTTGTCAGGATTTCCTGAACCAATCCCGAACGAACTTCACCTGTTGCGCGAAACAACCCCACATTTCCACTTTCGCGTGCCTCACCAATTACTTTCCAGGCTCCTGCATCCAATTCCTTTTGCATCAGGTCAATCCACATGTAAGGAGGAATAATTTTATCAGCATCTTTTGAACCTACCTCGGAAAGAACAGTGACTTGTTCTGATAGCTTACTGATATAATCACACTTTTTATCGTGATCCATGTCGATTGAGCCATCGGATACTTCTGCAAAGGTCATGTTGTATTTATCCAAAACCTTTCGGTAATCATCAAACTGATCGCGAATAATAAAGGCCTCGAATAAGGTGCCCCCGAAGTAAGTCGGGATACCGGCATCTTTGTAGACTTTTAATTTTTCCTTCAGAGTAGGCGTCACAAATGAGGTTGCCCAACCTAATTTGATAATGTCAACGTGATCGCCACAAGTGTTTACAAAATCTTCGGCTTCGCGTACGCTTAGTCCTTTATCCATGGCCATTGTAAAGCCGTATTGCCTGGGCTTCTTTGTGCGCTCCGGCAAATTTTTTAACTCATAGTTCATTAATAAAGCAATTGGTTAAATACATAAAACCTTCCGATCGATTTTGGAAGTTGTGTTGTTGAATGGGTTTTCTGATTAATTATTATCTCTTCTAAACTGCTCAATAATTTTGAACAATGCCTTTTGTGTTTCGAGTTGGGGGAAAAACTCATACAGGGTGGCATGTGCATCAAAGTCCAAAATTAATGCATTTTCCAAATAATTGAAGGCTTCTTTAAACCTACCGGCTTCTATCTGATAAACAGTCATTCGGTAAAACAGCTCTGCGTCAGCGGCAATTTCATCGAAGCCCCGACTTAACACTTCAATGGCTTTTTCATAGTCGCCTTGTTCATAATATATAAACGACCAATTAAGCCATATTTCTTTATCCTGCGCATCCAGTTTGCTGGCTTCTTCATAGGCATCCATGCTTGAAACTACGTTGCCCACTTTAAACTCGGCATGTGCGATGGATTTCCAGTATTCCGGATTTTCTACATGAAGTTTTAATGCCTTGTTGTAAAAGTGCAACGCCTGGTACCATTTTTCTTGTTTTTCAAGGCATGCCCCAGCGCCATACCAGGCTTCGTCATACATATTATCAAGCTTGGTAGCCTTTTGAAAATATTTCAGTCCAAGGTCATATTGTTCAAGGCTTTCGTATGCAGCACCAATCGAGCAATATACTTCAGCGCTGGGTCCTTCCAGCTCAACAGTTTTCTTGAATGAATCCAGTGCTTTGGCATACTCACCGGTGTTCATGTGTGTATTGCCCATATTAAAGTAGGCTGAAGCAAAGGTGTCATCTACGGTGATGGCGTAGTCATATGCATTCAGCGCTTCTTCAAACATGCCAAGCTTATTGTAAACGATTCCTAAGTTATACCAGGCTGCAGCCGAGTAGGGATCTTCATCGATGAATTTCTTATAATACGATACGCTGCTTTCCAGTTGGCCGGTTACATCGAGGCAATAGGCTAATTCATATAGAGCGCCCTCGTGATTGAGATTGCATTCAATTGCATTTTTGTAAGCCTCGATGGCTTGATCAAATTTTTCAAGATTTTGCCACGCAAGCCCAATGTTGTAATAAACTTCGTCTTTATCTTCAGTGAGTTGTAAGGCGCGCTCGTAGCAATCTATAGCTTCGGGATATTTTGCTTTTACAGAAAAGATTGAACCTTTTGTGAACAGAATCTCTGCATCGTTAGGCTGGAGGTTTTCTGCGTAGTCCAGCAATTCAAGCGCCTCATCGTAAACTTCGAGGTGTGAAAGAATTTGTGCTTTGATAACAATCAATTCAATGGAGTAAGGATATTGATCAATAGCAAGGTTAACCGCCTGAAGTGCCTTTTGATGCTTGGAACGAATCATGTAGAAATCGATGATTTCTTCGTAGGCATCCAGATCAAAAAAATCGCTTTTCTTTTTACGCAGGTGGTCTTCAAATCGCCTGATCAGCTCGTTACCCTCATCTTCTCGTTTGCGGAATTCTTTCGCCATGTTTAACGGGTTTGCCTAAGGTAGAAAAAATTATGGCTCAAAACTACCACCAATTTTAATTTTTTAATTCGGTTTGTTTTCGATAAAATTCAGCACACCAGGAAAGCGTTTCGTCAAACGTTTTAAACTGAAAATTGAGCGCTTTTTTAACCTTTTGATTGTCATAGGTAAAGCTTGTATCGGCTAAACGGGCGGTTTCTTTTGTAATTAATGGTGATGAGCCTGTAACGTACGATCGCCACAGCTCTAGTTTGGCAACCACCTGAAGTATTCCTTTGGAAAGCTTGACACCCGGTGGTTTCTTATTCATGTGCTTACAGAGCTGCAAAAAAAAGTCCTTGATGGTTGTGCTTCCGGCATTGGTGATGAAGCGCTCGCCTTCACGGGTTGAATGGTATAATTGATAAATAATTTCAGCCACATCGCGAACATCCACATAGTTCAATGTGCCATCAGCATAAAATGGACGCTCCTTCCAGGCATACTTAAATAGTTTCGTGCTGCTTTTTTCCCAATCGCCTTGTCCCAGAATTAATGAAGGGTTTATAATCACGGTGCTTAATCCTTCTTCATGTCCGCGGAATACTTCCAGTTCAGCTTTGTATTTTGATGAGGCGTAAGCTGTATTTGCCGGACTATCAATCCACGCATTTGTTTCATCCACTAAGGTTTGATCTTTCTGTCTGCCGAGTGCTGCAACTGAGCTAACATGCAACAATCTTTTTATACCAGATGTGAGGCATGCATTAACAATATTTTTTGTCCCTTCAACATTTACCAGTAATAGTTTTTCTTCTTCGCGCGGGTTAAAGGAGACCATGGCTGCAGTATGAATTACTCCTGTGGCTTCTGCAAGTGCTTCGTGCAGTGATTCAAGATCTAAGATGTCGGCTTCGCGCCAGGTAATTTTAGATTCGATATCGCGGAGTAGTGATGTGTCACTGTTCGATCTTTTCAATGCGAAGAATGGCGTATCGGTTTCAATCAGTTTTCTGATTATAAAACTACCTAATAAGCCTGTGGCACCGGTAACTGCAATCATGGGTAGACTATAATGCGTTATTTAACAGCGGCAAAGTTAAAGCTTTTTGAAAGTAACGGTTGCTTTTTATGGTTTCAATAAGGGATATATGTTGAGCAGCATGACAATCGCTTCCTAAAAAGTGTACCCATCCTTTGTCTATAAGCTTTTGCGCTGCTCGCTGTGATTCGCGGGAGTAATAACCGGTTAATGATGTGAGGTTAATCTGGAAGTAGACGCCCCGATTAATCAGATCTTCCATTTTGGCCTCATCGAGTTGAAGGTAGGCATATCGTTCGGGGTGTGCGAGCACCAGTTTATAACCTTTCGTTGCTGCGGTGAAAATGAACTCTTTTAGGATAAAGGGTTCAGTTATAAAGTTTGTCTCAAACAATAAAAAGTTATTCCCGAAGGTCAATAAGGGATTTCCTTCTTGCAGGTTTTTAAAGAGTTCCTCATCGAGATAGTACTCTGCAGCTGCTTCTAATTCAATATTAATGTTTTCGGCTTTTAGAAAATCGATTAGGTCATCACGCTTTTGCAAAATTCCTTCGGTAGTATTCCGATACGTGTCGCTGATTACATGAGGTGTTGTTATCAGTTTGCGGTACCCCAGATTAACAAATCGTTGAATGATTGAAGCGGATTCCTCAAATGTTTTGACACCATCATCCAATCCTGGGAGGAGATGGGAATGAATGTCAACCTGAACTGCATTGCTCACAGGTTGAGGTCTTTTATTCCTGAACCAGTTAAGCACCGCGTTTGAAAATTGATGTGAGCCAATTTACAGGTTGCTCCTCATAATACCCATATCCGTAAGCAGTTTCTGAAGAGGAGGGAACTGCATTGAGAACAGAGGTGATGTTATCAAATTTATTAATCCGGATGATTCTGTTCAGATTGTCGATAAAGCTCTTTTTCGAATAGTTGGCACGGAAAATATAAATTGTGATGTCAGCATTTTTCATGGCCATAATCCCATCGGTAACAATACCAACCGGTGGCGTATCCATAATAATGTAATCGTATTGTGTTTTAAGCTCTTCCAGTAATTGTGAGAATTCGCCATTAAGCAGTAATTCGGATGGATTGGGGGGATGTGGACCAGCAGGAATAAAATCGAAATTATCAATGGAAGATTTAACAAGGCACTCTGACCAGGTATTTTTTCGAATGAGGATTGTGCTAATGCCCTTGCTTTTATCTTTATTTTGAAAGTAAGTGTTGTCCTTTGGTTTGCGCATATCCAGATCGAGCAACAAGACCTTTTTTCTGGACAGTGCCATAACTCCACATAAGTTTAGGGCAATAAATGATTTTCCTTCACCGGATACAGTTGAGGAAACCGCTATTACTCTTTTCGCTGCATGAACATTGAAAAAATCGAGGTTTGTGCGAAGGGTTCGTAAAGCTTCGCTAACCATGGATTTAGGATGACTTTGAATATATAAGCCTATGCCGTTTTTATTTCGCAGGGCAGGCACGGCACCTAACAAGGGTACACTGAGTCGCTCAATTTCATAAAGGCTATTAATTTTGTTATTCGCCAGGTAGAGGATACCGATGAAAAAAATGTTAAGAACAATGCTGGCAACAAAGCCTACCCCAAAAATCATTGGCCGGTTTGGTGAAATAGGGCTAGACGGCAGGTTGGCTGTTGAAAGAATTTTGAAATCGGGTGTGCTGCCTGCCTGTGCAATTTCAAATTGCGACTTGTTTTGCATGAGGGTTAAATAGAACTCTTCATACAATTTGTAAAACCGCTGCTTTTTTGTGTACTGGGTGGTTTTGTCGGGCATGGAAGCAAAGTCATTCTCCAGTTTCGTTTTCGACTGGTTCAACTCCTGCTGCTTTTTTAGCAATCCTTCTTTTAGTTCGGTGAGTTGTGTAAATGCCCGGTTACGCAGCGTTTCGATTTCACTTTGCTTTTGTCTGAAAGCAAATGTGTTCTCGTTGTAGGATAGTTTCATTCTATCCATTTCGAAATACAATTCCTGAAGCTTTTCCAGGTTTCTATTGATGTACTCCGGAAACATCTTTTGTTGATTCAGGCGGAGAAAAAGTTCAGGATTTGATAACGCGTCAAGGTGACTGTTTAATTCGACTAGTCGTCTCGATACATCAAATCGCTGGGAGTCGATTTTGTGAATCAGCTCTATGGTTCTTTTCAAATCACTTTCCAGATCGCTGGTTCTGTTAACCAGTGTGAAATTCTCAAAATAGTGCTCATAAGCCTCCATTTGTTTCTCCAGTGCACCGAGTTCGTTGCTCAACCATTCAATTTTTTGTTTGTTCGCCAGATTTTTTTGTTCGTGACTAAACGCCAGGTAAATGGAGTCAATTCCGTTTACCAGATCACGCGCTTTAAACGGGTTGCTGTCCTTGAAAGAAACCCTAATAGTGTTAGCGTCAAACTTAATCGGTTCAACAGTAAGATTTTTGCTTATATAATCCAGCAAAGCATCACGACTATTGATTACAAATGAGTATGAATTGTCGGGTACAAATGATGCATTCGGCTTCACCTTGATCACCAGCGTAATGCCTTCCAGGAATAAAGAATCGCTGAATTTACCCTGTATGGGTTTAGAAGATTTGTTGCCTATGGTTAGCTCATACTCTCCTGTGGAGATGGGTTCAATGTAAAATGGAGTGTTATAGTAGGAAGAATTGGTAAAAGTATACTCAACAACGAAGGGCGAGGAGGTATATAACTCAGTATTTAAAATTTGCCCAATGCTGAAATAGCTTACGTGTAAATTCAGGGAATCAATTACCCTGCTGAGAAATAACTTTGATTGCAGTGTTTCGATTTCACCTGAGATCATGTTAATCTTTTGTCGCTCCGGCAAAAGCTCACTAATTCCTAAATCAGACGCGTCTTGCTTAACATCCAACTTAATCTCTGATTCAGACTGATAAAGATCTTTGGTATACCGAACAACCAGGTATGCAGCAAGATTGGATAAAATAAAAATGAGCACTATCCAAAACCACTTATGACGAAAGATTACGCGCAGTTTATTGAAATCAATACTCTCAGCCGAGCTTGTAAAATTTTGTATTTGAACGTTGTCTTTCAAAAAATTTCAGAATTTATAAACTTGAAATTACAATGATCAATGTGGTTAGGCTGGTGAACATACTCACAATTATACCATAATCACGTAAGGCCTCGCTGGCGGGTCTTCGAATAGGTTCAACATATACAATATCACCGGGTTGCATGATCATGTTTGATTTCTGATACCCCTCAATGGTGCTGAAATCAGCAACATAAACTTGTTCGCCCCGCAATACCCTGATATTATGTGCTTTTCCATTGCTGGTTAATCCACTTGCTGCAGCGAGTATTTCAACCAAGGACACATTGTCGTTTACCAATGGAATTAGCTGTCCTCCTGGATCGCCCAACACAATCACCCGCTTGTTGGTGAAGGTTAGAATTACAAAAGGATCTGAATAAAACTCGGTGAAAGCTTTTTGAAGTATTGCTTCGGCTTGGCGTATCGTTAGGCCTTCTACCTTTAATTCCCCTACCATCGGAAATTTGGCTATACCATTGATGTTGACCAGGTATTCAGGGTCTGGTCGCAGATTTCCTGTTTGTGCGGGAATATCTTTCAAAAGCTTAAGATCAGGGTCGACAATCAACTCGCCTTTGCTCGTGAATACCTTAAGCTTTAGGAGGTCGTTTCGCTGAATAACATAATTTTTTTCTGCTTCTTCGGCTTTAACCTGTATGATGGTGTTATCGCCTACTTTAAACATTATGTTTTGCTTATAGGAAGCACATGAATTGCCCAAAAACAGGAATAACCCTGCCAGGCTAACTAGTATAAAAGAATGCTTCAATGCTGTAGGAATTTAATCCCGTGAAATTAACGATTTTCTTAACAACTCACTGAGTGTGGGGAGTTTCCTGTCCTTGTCCGAAAGTATAGGTTGTGTTACGGGCCATTCAATATTCAGGTCGGGGTCATTCCAAACTATACCGCATTCCGATTCGCGGTTGTAGGCATTGGAGGTCTTGTACATGAAAAGAGAATCCTCAAGTGCAGCAAAACCATGTGCAAACCCCTCCGGTACCATGAGCATGTTTCTTTTTTCTGAATTTAACTCACACATATAAGTTTGCCCAAAAGTTTCCGACCCTTTTCGCAAATCGGCCACCACATCAATCACTTTGCCTGATAACACAGCAACCAGTTTTGCCTGACCAAAAGGTTCACGTTGAAAATGAAGTCCCCGGACTACTCCTTTTTTTGAAAATGAGAGATTCTCCTGTGTAAAGCGGTACGTTATCCCGGCAGGATGAAATGATTCCTCCTTGTAGAATTCCATAAACCAACCCCTGTCGTCATGGTAAAGGGTGGGTATAATCTCAACTAAATCTTTAATGTGGGTTTTAATTACCTGCATGTATAGAATCGGCTTCTAGCTCGGTAAGGGTTTGCAGGTATTTATTAATAACGAGTGATTCGTCAAATTCCGACTCCATTTTTCTGCGACCATTGATTCCAAGATTTTCCAACTGGTTATCGTTCATGGAGCTGATCCTCTTCATTTTATCGGCTAGGTCGTTGGAGTCTTTCAGGTTGCAGAGTAATCCGTTTAATTCATGCTCAACCACTTGGTTACAGCCCGGAACATTGGTAGCAATTATGGGTTTTGATAAACTGGCTGCTTCTAAAAGCGTTCGCGGAGTTCCTTCGCGGTAGGATGGCAAAACTATGCAATCAGCAACGTTAATAAATTGTCGTACGTCATCTGTGGTTCCCAAGTATTCAATTGTGCCATTGGTTATCCATGACTGAATCAGTTCAGGGCTAATTCCACGTTTATGTTCCGGATCCATGGCACCCAGTACCTGAAAGCGCGCTTCAAAACCCTCTGATTTTAGTTTTTTAACCGCATCGATATACTCAAGAATACCTTTGTCAGTTATTAAACGCGATATAAGGAGAAAAGTGAATTTTGAATTTCGTTTATAAGGAGCAGGGGAGAATTTCTTCAAGTCTATTCCCGAGCCAGGGATTAGGTCAACTGCATTTTTAGGCACAAGGTTTTCCTGAAGGAATAAGTTGAGGTCGTCAGGGTTTTGGAAGAAAACTTTACGGGCAAATCGAAAACTTGTGCGGTATAAAAGCTTTGCAACTAACGACAGAGGCCCTTTCTTAAGAAAAACAGTACCCAGTCCGCAAACATTATTTACAACAGGTATCCTTAATAAAGCTGCAGCAAAGGTGCCGTAAACATTCGGCTTGATGGTATAATGCAGAATAACATCAGGCTTTACAGATCGATAGAGGGTGAACAGCTCAAAAACAAGTGCAATATCTTTAAAAGGATTAGCCCCCCGACTATCCATCTTGAGTGCATGATGGATACAGCCTTCATTTTTTAGGATTTCTGTGTAGTTATCTAGAGGGGCAATGGTGTGTACTTCGTGTCCCAGTTCCTGAAGTGATTTTATCAGGCTTAGACGGAAATTAACAATATTCCATGAGGTGTTCAGTACGATCGCAACTTTCATGAATCAGATTAAGCCATTCTATGGAATTCAGATAAATCCGGTATAAACGGGAAAAATCACTTTGAATGGCCAAAGTTATATAAAAGTAACCGCTCTGAAAAACTCATTTTAATGATGTTACCTTTGTGACAAAGTATGCGAAGAAGCAATAAAAATATGGCCGTGTTGGTGACCTTGGGAGATTCACGTCAGCCGGAGATTACTACGGAACACTTGGATGAACTTGCCTTTCTGGCTGAAACGGCTGGCATAGAAACAGTAGGAAGGTTGGTACAAAGCCTTAATGCCCCTGACCCCCGAACTTTTATTGGAAAAGGCAAAGTTGAGGAGCTAAAAATCTTTGTCGAAGCGAACCATGTGAATACAGTCATTTTTGATGATGACCTTTCACCTTCGCAGCTTCGCAACCTTGAAATGGCACTCAATACAAAAGACGCTGAGACGGGTATTAAGATATATGACCGTAGTTTGCTTATTCTGGATATTTTCCTCAAACGTGCCCAGACCGCACAAGCTCGAACCCAGGTAGAACTGGCTCGAAATCAGTACTTATTACCACGACTTACCCGCTTATGGACCCACCTGGAGCGGCAGCGCGGAGGAACCGGAACACGAGGTGGAGCCGGAGAACGTGAAATAGAAACCGACCGGAGAAATATCCGGTACCGCATTACCTTGCTAAAGGATGAACTCGAAAAAATTGACCGTCAGCGCAAAACCCAACGCAAGTCGAGAAATAATATTGTCAGGGTAGCCTTGGTGGGGTACACCAATGCCGGTAAATCAACCCTTATGAACAAGCTTTCGGGCTCCGGAGTATTAGCTGAGAATAAATTGTTTGCTACGGTGGATGCCACTGTTCGCAAAATTACTTTTGGAAATATCCCATTCTTGTTGTCCGATACGGTTGGTTTTATCCGCAAGCTGCCCCATCATTTGATTGAGTCTTTTAAATCTACGCTTGATGAAGTACGCGAGGCTGATATTCTGTTGCATGTTGTTGATGTTTCACACCCGTTTCATCACAACCACATTGAGGTGGTGAGCCAAACCCTTACGGAGATTGGCGCTTCGGATATCCCGGTTGTATTGGTGCTTAATAAAGCTGATTTACTACTAAAGCAACACACGGAGGATCCGGTTGACCTGGAATCCATGAAGAAAATCTATAACGATCACGGATTTACACAGGTAACTTTTGTTTCGGCCGAAACCGGGTTAAACATGCTCGAACTAAAGCAGCTTCTTTTTGAAGAAGTGAAGAAAAAGCATTTGCTCATCTTTCCGAATTTTTTGAAGGACGGGTATTCGTTTGCGCCCTTCAAAACGGAAGAAGTTTAACACCCTGGGCTTTATTACTATTGTATTCTGCTATCGGGAAAGCACAAGTATGTTAGTGGCCAATATTTCCAAATCTTCATCACCGACATGTTTCTTCTCATCGGCTACAATCAGGAAGTTTTCATACACCAAATCCAGTTCTGCGCCTTCTATCTTATGACCTAACACTTCCAGCCTGTGTTTCAATGCAGCTCTTCCGCTTCGGGCTGTTAGTACAATGGAAGAAGATGAAACTCCCACGTCAGCCGGGTTGATGATTTCGTAGTTCTCAGCATGCTTGAGGAAACCATCTTGGTGGATACCGGATGAATGTGAAAATGCGTTTGCTCCAACGATGGCCTTGTTGGGTTGCACCGGCATGCGCATCATTTTGCTGACCAGTTTACTGAGGTCATAGATCTTTTCCGATTTGATGTTGGTGGTTAATCCTAAATCCTGATGGGTCTTTAAGGTCATGGCCACTTCTTCCAACGATGTGTTACCCGCGCGTTCACCAATACCGTTAATGGTAACTTCGGCCTGTCGCGCACCATGGATCAAACCAGAAATAGTGTTGGCGGTAGCCATTCCCAGATCGTTGTGGCAATGCACCGAAACAATGGCCTTGTCGATGTTACTCACGTGATCAAACAAATATTGTATCCGCTTACCATACAAATGCGGTAAACAATATCCGGTTGTGTCGGGTATGTTCACCACATCAGCACCGGCAGCAATGGTGGCTTCAATCATCTGAGCCAGAAACGCCAGGTCGGCACGGCCGGCATCTTCAGCATAAAACTCAACCTCATATCCTTTCGACTTCGCATACTTCACCGCCCACACACCTTGTTCCAACACCTGTTCTCGATTGCTTTTGAATTTGTGTTTGATGTGCACATCGCTGGATCCAATGCCAGTATGAATACGACCACGTTTTGCATAACGCAACGCTTCTGCGGCTACATCAATGTCTTCTTGTTTGGCGCGTGTTAGTCCGCAGACGACAGGCTCTTTCACCGCACGCGAAATACCAATCACCGAAAGAAAATCCCCGGGGCTGGAAATCGGGAAGCCGGCTTCGATAACATCTACACCAAGTGCCTCCAACTCTCGTGCAATGGTAATCTTTTCCTCTGTAGCCAACTGACAGCCAGGTACTTGTTCGCCATCGCGTAACGTAGTGTCAAAAATGTATACTTTGTTGTTCATAGGTTATCTATGTTGTTGGTTGTTGGTTATTCGTTGTTGGTTATCGGGATGGAAACGAGCGCTAATTGCTCAATCACTTTTCTGCCTATATCACTCGTGTTTAAGATTTTTTCTTTTGGTGTTGTACTATCGGCAATATCTACCGTGCGGTAGCCGGCTTTCAGAGTTTGTTCCACAGCCTGTATCACGGCTTCCGATTCTTCTTTCAATCCGAAAGAAATATCCAGCAGCAAGGCAGCCGATAGAATTGAAGCCAACGGATTGGCTATGCCTTTACCGGTAATGTCGTGTGCGCTACCGTGAATGGGTTCGTATAAGCCAACGGTGTCACCCACAGAAGCGGAAGCCAGCATGCCCATAGACCCTGCAATTTGAGAGGCTTCATCAGTAAGAATGTCACCAAATAAATTTCCGGTTAGTACTACATCGAAGCTGCGCGGGTTTTGTATGAGCTTCATTGCAGCGGCATCGATAAACTGGTGTTCAAGCGTAATGTCAGGGTATTCTTTTCCCACCTGTTGCACTACTTCCCGCCACAGACGTGAGCTTTCCAATACATTCGCTTTATCTACCGATGTTACTTTTTTCTTGCGGGTGCGAGCAGCCTGAAACGCTTTGTGTGCGATGCGTTCAATTTCATAGCGCTGATAAATCATTAAATCATACGCGGTGTTCCCCTCATCCTTTCTTCCCTTTTCACCGAAGTATACATCACCGGTTAATTCGCGGAAGAATAAAATATCTGAACCTTTTAAGATTTCCGGTTTAATACTGGAAGCGTGCAGCAACTCATCAAATAATTTAATAGGACGCAGATTGGCATACAGACCAAGCTCCTTGCGCATTTTAAGCAAGCCCTGTTCCGGACGAACTTTCAACGTGGGGTCGTTATCGTATTTCGGATGACCTACCGCACCAAATAAAATCGCATCCGATTTTTTAAGGGTGGCAAGTGTTTCATCTGGCAGGGCAGTGCCCGTTTGTTCGATGGCATCATGCCCGATCAACGCTTCGGTAAAAATAAATTCGTGTCCGAAGCTTTCTGCAATGTGCTGAAGCACGTTCTTTCCTTCAGTGGTAACTTCTTTACCGATTCCGTCTCCAGGGAGTATGGTTATGCGTTTCTTCATGATAGTTAGCTTCTAGCTGCGAGCTTCAAGTCGAGCAACTCGTAGCTCGCAACTAAAAGCTAGTAGCTTTTTATTGTGTTAAATCAAATTCCTTAATCTCACTATTCAAACTCAACAAGTAGTCTATATCATCATACCCGTTAATCATGCATGCTTTTTTGTATGGATTGATTTCGAATGACTCTTTAGCGCCATCAGGAAGTTTTACAAACTGGTTTTCCAGGTTTACTTCAATGATGGCCGATGGATTTTTTTCGATCGCTGAGAAAATATTTTTCAGGAATGCATCGCTTACCTGTACCGGAAGCAGGGCATTGTTCAGGGCATTGTTCTTGAAAATATCTGCAAAAAAGGAAGATATGATTACACGAAAGCCGTAATCGTACAAAGCCCAGGCTGCGTGTTCACGACTGCTTCCACAACCAAAGTTTTTACCGGCCACCAATATTTTTCCACTGAAGGTTGACTTGTTTAAAACAAATTCTGCTTTTGGTTTTCCGTCAACATCATACCGCCAATCCCGAAACAGATTTTCACCAAAGCCTTCTCGTGTAGTAGCTTTTAAAAAGCGCGCAGGGATAATCTGGTCCGTGTCGATGTTCTCCACCGCAAGCGGAACAGCTGTTGATTGAAGTGTTATAAATTTTTCTTTACTCATTCTTTTCGTTATTGGTTCATCGTTGTTAGTTGTCGTGGATTGTTCATTGTACTTTATTCCGAACAACGAATAACCACCAACCACCAACGATTATAGTAGTTCTCTCACATCGGTTACCTTTCCCGTAATCGCAGCAGCAGCTGCGCTCAGCGGACTTGCCAGAAATGTTCTGGATTTCGGTCCTTGCCGTCCTTCAAAATTTCTGTTCGATGTACTGATGCAATATTTGCCTGCCGGTATCTTGTCTTCGTTCATTCCTAAACATGCCGAGCAGCCAGGGCTGCGTAGTTCAAAACCAGCCGATTCAAAAATTTTATCCAGCCCTTCTTTCCGTGCTTGTTCTTCTACTTGTTTTGATCCCGGTACAACCCACACTTCCACATTAGGTGATTTCTTTTTTCCTTTCACAATAGAAGCCACCAAGCGCAAATCTTCGATACGTGCATTCGTACAACTTCCAATGAATACATAATCCACCGGTTGGCCCAGCAACGATGTGCCCGGTTCTAATCCCATGTATTCCAATGATTTTGAAAAGGATGTTTTTTCGCTGATCTCTTTCAGTTCTTCTGCCGTTGGGATGCGATCCGTTACCCGAATGCCCATGCCCGGATTGGTTCCGTACGTGATCATCGGGGCGATGTCGGCTGCATCGTAGGTTAATACTTTATCGTATGCGGCACCTTCATCTGTTTTTAATTGCTTCCACTGCTTTACCTGTTGCTCAAAAGCTTCGCCTTGAGGTGCAAATTTTCTTCCGCGGATATAGTTGAACGTAGTTTCATCAGGAGCAATTAATCCGCCACGCGCACCCATTTCAATGCTCATGTTACAGATGGTCATGCGGGCTTCCATACTTAACGCTTCAATGGCGCTTCCGGCATATTCTACAAAATAGCCCGTAGCACCACTGGCCGAAATTTTGGATATGATGTATAGGATAATGTCTTTCGCCAGCACACCCCTGCCCGGGTTGCCATTCACTTCAATGCGCATGGTTTTCGGTTTGTATTGAAGAACGCATTGCGTTGCCAGCACTTGCTCAACTTCACTGGTGCCAATACCAAACGCAATGTTTCCAAAGGCGCCATGTGTTGAAGTATGACTATCGCCACAAACAATGGTCATGCCCGGAAGGGTTAATCCCAATTCTGGGCCAATGATGTGAACAATACCTTGAAAGGGATGACCGAGGTCATAAAGTTCAATACCGAATTCAGCACAATTTTTACGCAAGGTCTCCACCTGATGTCGCGACAAGGCTTCTTTTATGGGGAGGTGCTGATCTTTTGTGGGCACGTTGTGATCGGCTGTTGCCGTTGTGCGCTTTGTATTGAATACCGGAATGTTCCGTTTACGCAATCCGTCAAATGCCTGCGGACTGGTAACTTCGTGAATGAAGTGGCGATCGATAAACAACACATCCGGGTAGCCTTCTTTTTGTTTTACTACGTGTGCATCCCAGATTTTATCGAACAGCGTTTTCGGTTTAGTCATGAACAACTGTTAGTTAGTTGATAAGCTATTAAAATGAAACCGCCCCGGTGTTTTTCACCGAGGCGGATCCCATTGAATGGCTTGATTATGTTTGTTATTACTTGATATCTTAATCAGTTGCTAACATAATCGTTACCGTGAATTAATATAAATTAATTCGTAAAAAAGTTTTTGACTCACGAGTGTTTGGTAGTAGCTGTTTAGATTTTTTCCAACAGTAAATTTTTAAATTCACTAAAATTGGTTGAACAAGAAATGGATTGAGCCGACTTATTTTGTAGTTCCGTTAGACTGGGGTGCAACACTATTTTTTCTTGAATGGCTGACGCTACAACATCTGGGAACTTAGAAGGGTGGGCAGTTTCCAGGAAAACACCGAATGCATCGGGATCTTTCTCCATATATTTTTTAAGACCAGCATACCCCACAGCCCCGTGTGGATCAAGTGTGTAACCGGCTTCTCTGTAAACATTCAGCATTGCATTCCGGGTTTCTTCATCGGTAAAGGAATAACCGTGTATTTCTTTTGCGATGGATTGCCAGTTGTTGTTATACAATTTCAATAGACGTGGAAAGTTGCTAGGATTGCCAACATCCATGGCATTGCTGATGGTTTGTTGCGATGAGCGCGGATTAAACTCACCTGTATGCAGGTACTCTGGCACCACATCATTTACATTGGTTGACGCGATAAATGATTTTATTGGAAGTCCCATTTTTTTAGCCAGTACTCCAGCCGTTAGGTTGCCAAAATTTCCGCTTGGCACACTGAATACAGTATGCTTATGTGCTTGTTGAGCCCAGGCAAAAAAGTAATAGAAGGTTTGTGGAATGAGTCGGGCGATGTTTATCGAGTTTGCGGAGGTTAAAAATTTAGCCTGACGAAGTTCCTGATCTTGAAAAGCATGTTTAACCAACTGCTGACAATCATCAAATGTTCCATTGATCTTTATGGTGTGGATGTTATGACCCAAGGTGGCAAATTGTTTTTCCTGCAGTGGACTTACTAAACCTGAAGGGTATAGAATTACAACCTTAATGCCTTCTACTTTATAAAAGCCGTGTGCAACGGCACTGCCTGTATCGCCCGAAGTGGCTACCAGTACGGTTATTTCGCGTTGAATGGTTTGTGCAATGTGTCGGAGTGTTCGGCTCATAAACCGTGCACCAACATCTTTGAATGCCAGTGTTGGCCCGTGGAATAATTCCAGTACATGCACATTGTCTTCAATGGCCACCAGCGGAAATTCAAAATCAATAGTTTCTTCGACAATCTTTCGGAGTATTGCATCTGAAATACTTTCATCTACAAGCGGTCGTGCAACCGTAAAGCCTATGTCTGTTTTTGATAGGGTTGGTAGTTGTTGAATAAAATCAGCTGGCAATGCAGGTATTTGTTCCGGCATGTATAGACCCCCATCAGGAGCAAGACCCTCCACTACGGCTTGCTGAAAAGAAACTTTACGCGATGGGTTTGTCAAGCTGTAATACTTCATGATACCGTTTAGTTATTGTGAGGATATTACTTGCGCGCCATTCGAATTTATACCTGATACATAGCTGTCAGCTTTGAGTTGTATGTCTTGAAAAGCTTCCTGCATAGCCTTGGCAACCTGTTGTGCAGATGCTTCACCTTTGCACAGCGCAAACATGGATGGTCCCGAACCGGATATGCCGCAGCCTAGGGCCCCGTTGTTTAGGGCCGCTTGTTTAACACGATCGTAACCGGGAATAAAAATGGAACGCACCGGCTCAGCAACTACATCTTCCAATGATCGGCCAATTAAATCAAAATCTTCTTTCATAAGTCCGGTCACAAGGGCTGCCGTGTTACCCCATTGTTTTACAGCATCATGGAGACTAAGTGTTTTACGCATGGCTTGTCGTGCATCGCTGGTTTTAATTTCAATGTGTGGATGAATAACAACAGCGATTAATTCAGCAGGAGTTGGTATGTTAATAATGTCCAGGGTTTCTTTATCACGGATCAGTACAAAACCACCCATTAGCGCAGGCGCAACATTATCGGCATGGGCTGAGCCACAGGCCATTCGTTCAGCTTCTACAGCAAAAGGCAATAAATCTTTTCTGGAGAGCTTGTTTCCGGTAGCGTGATTTATAGCCACTAGTGCCGCCACTGCGCTCGCAGCACTCGAACCCATGCCACTGCCCAAGGGTAGATTCTTAGTTAGTTTAATTTCAGCACCGTGGGCGAGTTTTGTGGCGTGAAGGAATTGCTGTACCGCAACACCACAAGTATTCAGGTGGGCTTCGCGAGGAAGTAAATTAGCATCACCCATAATTTGCGTGACAGTAACATGGCCGGAATCGTTCAGGCGAATCTCCACTTCATCACCGGGTTGGTGTAAAGCAAAACCAAATACATCAAACCCACACGACACGTTGGCAACGGTAGCAGGGGCGAAGGCTTTTATCCAGTTCGTATTCATGGTTATCGAATGTTATTTCCAATCCGAATGATATCAGCAAAGACACCTGCAGCCGTAACTTCTGCCCCGGCTCCGGGGCCGCGTATCACCATGGGGCGATCACTGTAGCGGGTGGTGATGAACTGGATGATGTTATCACTTCCTGACAAGGAATAAAAAGGATGATCGCTTTCAACGGCAGTAAGTCCAACGCTGATTTTACCATCTTTTAACGAGGCCTGGTAACGGAGTTTTTTCTGCTGATGTTCTGCTTCCGATCGAAGTTTTTCAAAATGGTCATCCGATAATGTTAATCTTTTAAGAAATTCATCCGATGAGAGTTCGCCCGTACAGTTTTCAGGCACCAGGCTTTCAACTACAACATCGGATAATTCAATCTTTAAACCGGTTTCGCGTGCCAGTATCAAAATCTTTCGGGCAACATCCACTCCGCTCAGGTCATCGCGCGGATCGGGCTCGGTGTAGCCTAAAGCTTTCGCTTCTGCCACTACCTCACTGAATCGTTTGTCTGATGTGAACGAAGAAAAAATATAATTCAATGTGCCGCTCAACACGGCTTCAATGCGTTGCACGGAATCGCCACTTAGCAATAAATCGTTTAAGGTGTTGATTACCGGCAAGCCTGCACACACATTCGTTTCATACAAAAACTGTACCCCATGATCGCGAACAGTTTTTCGAATCGATGCATAGGAATCATATGCAGCTGAATTGGCTTTTTTATTAGGCGCTACTACAGCCACATTGGCTGCTAATAGCGGTTCATAACAAGTAGCCACCTCTTCACTGGCGGTACAGTCGATACAAATGCTGTTGGGAAGATTGAATTGAATGATCGTCTTTTGAAATTCTTGCAGGTTAGCTTCTTTGCCCTGTTCACTAAGTTTCTGCACAGCACTATCTACGGTAATGCCATCTTCATGGAGCAGCATCTTTCGGCTATTGGTAAGTCCAATGAGTTTGATTTCAAGATTGTTGGCAATAAGCAGTTTGTTCAGTTGCTGATGGATTTGTTGAAGTAATGTTTTGCCGATCAGTCCGGTGCCAATTAAATACAAGTGAATGGTTTTTGTGTTCGATAAGAAAAATGCATCGTGTAATGCTGATAACGCTTTGGCTGTATCGTGTCTGGAAATAACAGCAGAGATATTTCGCTCGGATGAACCCTGTGCAATGGCCACAACATTGACTCCATTTTTGCCCAAGGCAGAAAACATTTTTCCGCTCGTACCGGAATGGTGCTTCATGCCATCTCCCACCAGGGCAATGATGCTCAGGTTATCGCTCAGTTCGATGCCATCAATGCGTTTTGTGCTGATCTCATACTCGAATTCTTTTTCAATCGCTTTTTTTGCTTTTGCTGCCTGTTGTTGTTCAACTGCCAGGCAAATGGAGTGTTCCGATGACGCCTGACTGATCAGAATTACACTTACCTTAGCTTGTGCCAGCGCACCGAACAACCGCATGGATACACCCACTACACCCACCATGCCACTGCCTTGTATGTTCAACAGGCAAATGGTGTCGATGGATGAAATGCCTTTTATCAATTTACCGTTGGTACTTTGTGCACTGATGCGCGTACCACGGGCTTGTGGGTTAAAGGTATTTTTTATCCAGATAGGAATTTGGTACGCCATGGCGGGCCGCATGGTGGATGGAAAAATTACCTTGGCACCAAAGTGGGAGAGTTCCATGGCTTCCTCGTAACTCAACTCAGGTACCGTGAACGCCTTCTTAACTTGCTTTGGATTGGCCGTAAGGATGCCATCCACATCGGTCCAGATTTCAAGTGATTCCGCTTTCAGCGCACCGGCTACTATTGCCGCGGTATAATCGGAACCGCTTCGGCCCAGCGTTGTGGTTTCTCCTGATTCGGAAGAAGCAATGAAACCGGTAACGACTTGTACTTTTTTATGTTGATGGAAATGATCGGCAATGCGCTTGTTGGTGATTTCAAAATCCACCTGCGCTGATCCGAACTGATCATCAGTGCGAATCACTTGCCGCGCATCCAGAAACTGTGCATCGACATCCTGTTCACGCATGGCTTCGCTGATGATGTAGGCACTGATGCGTTCGCCAAAGCTCATGATATAATCCAATGTGCGGGGTGTGCGTTCTTTTACCAGGTAAACACCGTGCAGCACATCTTCCAGGGCGTTGAACTGAATGGTAACCTGCGCAAGAATTCCACTTTGTTTTGAAATGGAAATTAATTCCCGCACAGTATTCAGGTGTTGATCCACCAGTTTGGCCAGCTCTGCTTTGTATTCAAGATTTCCGTTCAGCGCCAATTGACTGCAATGAATGAGCTGATCGGTAACGCCACCAAAGGCAGAGAAGACAACCGCCACTTCGCCTGGCAATTTGCTTTTTACAATTTCGATTACCTGTTTGACTCGTTCCGGGGTTCCTACGGATGAACCTCCGAATTTTAAGATGTTCATAATGCTTTTAGTATTAAAGACTTTGAAAAATAATTATGAAGCAGCGCGACTCCTGGAGAAGCCCTGATAAATAGGGAATATGGTTGTGATGACGGGTTACCCCGTAGTGGTAGTGCGTGTGCAAGCTGTAGCCGTAATGGCTACTGTATTGATGATAATGGTTGCTTGCGTTAACATGGTGGTGAAGTACTTTAATTTTAAGTTTATATCCAAAAATTCTAATTTTTAAATGATGTATTCAAATAGATTTTCATGTTGATTGATAGCCGTAAAGTTTAGTTGATGCTCGTGCATGCGGGCGCGCAGCAGTTCAAAGTCTTCTTTCGACTTCACTTCAATACCTACCAGTGCAGGTCCTGTTTCTTTATTATGCTTCTGTATAAATTCAAAACGTACAATATCATCGGTTGGGCCGAGAATATGGTTTACAAATTCCTTTAATGCTCCGGGTCGTTGTGCGAACCGTATGATGAAGTAATGTTTTAATCCTTCGTACAAGAGTGATCGCTCTTTAATCTCCTGCATGCGATCAATATCATTATTGCCGCCACTCAGTATGCACACTACTTTCTTGCCTTCGATCTTATTGCGGTATTGTTCCAGGGCAGCAATGCTTAATGCGCCTGCGGGTTCAGCAACAATAGCATCTTCATTATAGAGTTGAAGGATAACTGAGCTCACTTTGCCTTCGGGCACCAGCAGCATATCATGTATAAAATCCCGGATGTACGAAAAGGTAATGGCGCCAACTTTTTTCACCGATGCCCCATCAACAAACCGTTGAATGGAATCCAGCGTTACCGGCTTTCCTGCTTTCAATGCCTCCGTCATAGAAGGCGCTCCTTGTGGCTCAACACCAATGATTTTTGTTTTGGGTGAGAATGTTTTAAAGTAGCTGCCTACGCCAGCACATAAACCGCCACCACCAATTGGCGTAAAGATGTAATCAATACCCGACAACTCTTCCCCGATTTCAATGCCTACACTTCCCTGGCCTTCAATTATTTTTTTGTGATCGAAAGGCGGAACAAATACTTTGTTTGATTCGTGCGTATGTTGCAGCGCATGCTCCTGACATTCGTCAAACGTGTCGCCTATCAACACAATATCAATCTGATCACCACCAAACATTTTTACCTGGTTGATTTTTTGTTTGGGCGTAATGCTAGGCATATAGATAGTGCCATGAATGTTCAGCAGCTTGCACGAAAAGGCAACACCTTGCGCATGATTGCCGGCACTGGCACACACAATACCGCGGGTTCTTTCTTCTTCCGTTAGCCCCTGTATAAGATTGTATGCACCGCGTAGTTTATAGGAGCGTACCACCTGAAGGTCTTCGCGCTTCAAATAAATCTCAGCCTTATACCGCTCGGAAAGTTTACGATGAAACTGCAAGGGGGTTTTGAGCACCACGTGTTTGAGCGTTTCGTGTGCGCTATTGATGTCCAATGACTGTTGGAGATTGGTGTTCATCTCGTTGATTGTTGTTGGTTGTTCGTTATTCGTTTGTGATTAATCAGGTATTACGATCAACCAATAACGACCAACGAACAGCGATTTAATTTATCATACTCTCTTCCACGCCAGCTTTCTCCGGTCTCAACTGCCGTACAGCAGCGCCTGCTTGCCACAGCTCGCTTTCGCGGAGTGCTTTTAATTCTTCGCCCAACTTCTCGCGGTAGTCGGGTTTGCTGCAGGTATCGATGGTGCGTTTTGCTTCTGCACCACTGGCAACACTTTCGTACAGTTCTTTAAACACGGGAAGCGTTGCTTCTTTAAAACGCTTTTTCCAATCCAATGCACCACGTTGTGCGGTAGTTGAGCAGTTGGCATACATCCAGTCCATGCCGTTTTCGGCCACCAGCGGCATTAAACTTTGCGTCAATTCTTCCACCGTTTCATTGAACGCTTCAGAAGGGGAGTGTCCTTTAGAACGAAGCACTTCGTATTGTGCTTCAAAGATGCCGGCAATGGCGCCCATCAGTGTACCGCGTTCTCCGGTTAAATCGGAGTATACTTCTTTTTTGAAATCTGTTTCAAACAAATATCCAGAGCCTACACCTATACCCAGGGCAATGGCTTTTTCTTTTGCCTGTCCGCTGGCATTTTGATAAATAGCGTAACTGGAATTAATGCCTTTTCCCTGAAGAAATAATCTACGCACGGATGTGCCGGATCCTTTCGGTGCTACGAGAATTACGTCAACTTCTTTTGGTGGTACAATGCCTGTCTGGTCGTTGAAGGTAACACCAAACCCGTGTGAGAAGTAAAGTGTTTTGCCTTTGGTTAAATAAGGCTTAATGGTTGGCCAGGATGCAATTTGACCCGCATCGGAAAGCAAAAATTGGAGAATGGTTCCCTGCTTTGCTGCTTCTTCAATGTCGAACAATGTTTCGCCCGGAACCCAGCCGTGTTCAACTGCTTTATTCCAGGATTTACTGCCTTTACGTTGGCCAACAATTATGTTAAAGCCGTTGTCGCGTAAGTTCAACGCTTGCGCAGGTCCCTGCACACCATATCCCAGGATGGCTATGGTTTCGTTGCGCAGCACATCCAATGCTTTGTCCATTGGAAATTCTTCGCGGGTTACTACTTCTTCTATGGTTCCTCCAAAATTGATCTGTGCCATGATGTTTGTTATTAGTTGTTAGTTGATGGTTAATCGTTGTTGGTTTGCTATGTTATGCTACTTTTTGATTGTTTTTCAGTTCCATGTATACTTCGCTGCCTTCATAGTAGTTGGCACTTTCTACTTCAATTAGTTTTTCCAGTTGATGTTTTACTTTTTCAATCAGCTCCGGTGTGGTATGCAGCAGCATGGTGGCTCCGCCTTTCCTGAAATCATGTTCATCTTCATGCGCAACCAGTTGCTTAATGCGCACGCGCCTGCGGTTCAGCACATTGATGATCCGGTTGAGCACGGAAAAGTTATTGTCCGCTGATACTTCGATGGTGTAATCTTTTTTCATGTTCAAATAATCTTTTGCCTTACTACTTATGTCTTATTACTTACGTCTTACTACTAATGTCTTACTACTGATGTCTCGTTCCCTGGGCTTCCAATAAAATTTCTGCCACGCCTGCGCCTGTGGGTACCATCGGGAAAACATTTTGTTCTTTCTCCACCACGACTTCCAATAAAAATGGCCCCGGTATATTCAGTAGATTGTGTATGGCAGCATTTAACCGCGAACGTTGTTCTACTTTTAATGCTGGAATTTTGTAGGCTTCACTCAGTTTGATGAAATCAGGGTTTTGCATTTCAGTGAAGGAGTACCGGCTTTCAAAAAACAATTGCTGCCACTGCCGCACCATGCCCAAAAAGTTGTTGTTCAGGATGATGATCTTCATCGGTATGTTGTATTGCATAATGGTGCCCAATTCTTGTAGCGTCATTTGGAATCCGCCATCACCAATAATAGCCACCACTTGCTTTTCGGGTTGAGCCAAGGCCGCACCGATAGCAGCGGGCAAGGCAAAGCCCATCGTTCCGGCACCACCGGATGTAACGTTGGTGCGTGGATGTTTAAATGGATAATACCGTGACGCTACCATTTGGTGTTGCCCAACATCCGTTACAAGGATTGCCTCGCCTTTGGTTTGCCCGGCCAGTTCAAACACCACTTCACTCATTTTGATGGATTCTGTTACCGGATAAATATCAAACTGAATTACTTTCTCATGCTCCTTACGTTCTGCTTCCCTGAATTTTTGAAACCAGTCGTGATGATTGTTCTTAGCAACTAATGGTAACAATGCGCTCAGTGCTTCTTTTGCATCGGCATGAACCGCTACATCCGCAGGAATAATCTTATTGATTTCTGCTTTATCCAACTCAATGTGAATGACCTTAGCTTGTTTAGCATACTTGCTTACGTTTCCAGTTACACGATCGTCAAACCGCATCCCTACGGCTATCAAGACATCACATTCGTTGGTAAGTATATTCGGACCATAGTTACCGTGCATACCCAGGTAGCCTACGTACAAGGGATGATTAACAGGCACTGCTGATAAACCGAGCAGGGTAGAAGCGATGGGAATATTTGCTTTTTCTGCTACGGCAAGTAATTCATTCTGTGCATTGCTCAATAACACTCCCTGGCCACACAAAATGTAAGGTCGTTTTGCTGCGTTGATTAAATCGGCAGCTTCTTCAACAGTAGCATGATCAAGAACCGGTTTAGGTGAATACGTACGAACACTTTTACAAACTTCATAGCTGAAATCATCGATCATTTCAAACTGAGCATTCTTGGTAATGTCAATGACCACGGGACCTGGCCTTCCGCTGCGTGCGATGTAGAATGCTTTGGCTACCTGCCCGGCAATATCACCGGCTTTACTGATCTGAACATTCCACTTCGTAACCGGAATGGTGGTGTTGATCACATCCATTTCCTGAAAAGCATCGGTGCCCAGTAAATGTTCAGCTACCTGGCCCGTAATGCATACTACCGGTGTTGAATCGATAAGTGCATCGGCAAGCCCAGTGATGAGATTCGCTGCCCCTGGCCCTGATGTTGCCATGGCCACACCCACCTTGCCGGATACACGTGCGTAACCTTGTGCTGCATGGATGGCGCCTTGCTCGTGACGAACAAGAATGTGTTTTAACCGATCGCTGTAAGAATACAGTGCATCATACACCGGCATGATCGCACCACCGGGATAGCCAAATAAGGTGTCAACACCTTCGGCTACCAGGCAACGCAACAATGCTTCCGACCCGGAGATTTGTTTCTTCGGTTGATCGATTGTTTTTGCTAGTGGTTTATTCTTCGTCAGTAACGCATCCATCGGCTGCAGTTTTTACTTGTTTGGCATATTTTAAAAGCACTCCACTTTTTACACGAAGGGCTGGTTGTTTCCACGCAGCTTTGCGTTTGGCGATGGTGGCATCATCTACCAGCAAATTGATGCGGTGTTGTTTGGCATCGATCTCAATCCAGTCATCATTTTCAACCAGTGCAAGGGTTCCGCCATCAAAGGCTTCAGGCGTGATGTGCCCCACTACAAAGCCGTGTGTACCACCGGAGAATCTTCCATCGGTGATCAAGGCAACACTTTTACCAAGACCCGCACCAATAATGGCCGATGTTGGTTTTAACATTTCAGGCATGCCCGGTGCGCCTTTCGGTCCTACGTAGCGGATCACTACCACATCACCTTCTTTCACTTTTTTCTGTTGGATGCCTTCGATGAGTTCAAACTCACCGTTGAACACGCGCGCTTTTCCCTTAAAAGCATCACCTTCTTTTCCGCTGATCTTGGCAACCGATCCTTTCTCGGCCAGGTTGCCGTACAAAATCTGAATGTGGCCTGTTGGTTTGATCGGTTTTTCAACCGGAGCGATAACATCCTGTGCATCAAAATTCAGGTCGGCTGCAGTCGCAACATTTTCGGAGATAGTTTTTCCGGTAACGGTAATACAATCGCCATGCAGGTAGCCTTTGCGGAGTAAGTATTTCATTACTGCAGGTACACCGCCTACGCGATGCACATCGCCCATTAAATACTGACCGCTCGGTTTTAAGTTTCCGAGCACCGGGGTTTTGTCAGAAATGGTTTGAAAATCTTCCTGTGTGATTTTTATCCCTACCGCTTTTGCCATGGCAATCAAATGCAATACGGCATTCGTGCTTCCACCCAATGCCATTACAATGGTCAACGCATTTTCAAATGCCTTGCGCGTCATGATGTCGCGCGGTTTTAAATCGAGCTTGAGTAGGTTGTGGATTGCTTTACCGGCATCACTGCACTCTTTTGATTTTTCTTTGCTCAGCGCAGGGTTCGAAGAAGAGTAAGGTAACGACATGCCAAGCGCTTCAATAGCCGATGCCATGGTGTTGGCCGTGTACATGCCACCACACGCACCGGCTCCCGGACAAGAATTTTGAATGATGCCTTTGAAATCATCATCCGAGAGTTTGTTCGCAAGTTTTTCACCCAAAGCTTCAAAGGCTGAAACGATATTGAGTTCTTTTCCTTTCCAGTTTCCTCCGGCAATCGTGCCGCCATATACCATTATCGCGGGTCGGTTTAACCGGCCCATCGCAATGAGTGAGCCCGGCATATTTTTATCACAACCTACTACAGCAATCAGTCCATCATAGTATTGTGCGCCACACACGGTTTCAATCGAGTCGGCAATAACTTCGCGGCTCACGAGTGAATAGCGCATGCCTTCGGTGCCGTTGCTTATGCCATCGCTTACGCCAATGGTATGAAAAATCAATCCCACCAGTTCATTATCCCAAACAGCAGTCTTCACTTCCTCCGCCAGTTTGTTCAGGTGCATGTTGCAAGTATTGCCATCAAAACCAGTGCTGACAATACCAACTTGTGCCTTGGTAAGGTCATACTCCGTTAAGCCAATGCCGTAGAGCATAGCTTGCGATGCCGGTAGGGTAGGGTCTTGTGTGATGGTACGACTGTATTTGTTTAACTGCATCGTATATTGTTGTTCGTTATTCGTTGGTGGCCCTTCGTGTTTCGAATAACGAACAACCGACAACGAACAACTATATTTATATAATCACATGACTAAACGACTTATCCAGTACTTGTGCCTGGTAGGCTTCCTGGATAATAGCACCAAGTGTTTCTTTCCAGGGTTTAGCAAATGGTTTCGCGTCTACTGATTCAATGCCGATTACTTCAGCAGCAGTACCGCATAGGAAAGCGCTGTCGGCATCCTGAAGTTCTTCGGGTTTGATGTTGCGTTCCTGAACGGGTATGTCCAGTTCTTTACAAATGTTGATGACGGTTTGCCGGGTAATGCCGGGAAGTATATGCCCTTGCAGGGGCGTGTGTAGCACGCCATTTTTTTCAAGAAAGAAGTTTGCGCCCGGGGCTTCTGCAACATGGCCATGCATGTCGAGCATCAAGGCTTCATCGTAACCCTGCACCTTGGCTTCGCTGGTAGCCAGTATGGAGTTTACATAGTGCCCGGTGATTTTTGCATCTACTTTTACGGAGTTGGGATTAGGACGCTGGTAAGATGAGAAGCAAAGTTTAAGCAGGTTGCTGCCCAGATATTTTCCCCATTCCCATACAGCAATCATGATGAAGACTTCTTTAGGCGCGGTAAGCGACATGTTGGGGCTGCAATACACCAGCGGACGGATGTAAGCGTCTTTCAATTTATTTTTCTCCAGCAGTTGGTACGTTACCTGGATGAGTGACTCGGTATCCCAATCGAATGGAATGCCCACGGATACGCAGCTGTGCCGAAGGCGTTCGTAGTGTTCATATGCCTTAAATATTTTTGTGCCCTGTGTGGTGTTGTAGGCGCGTATGCCTTCAAACGCTCCATAACCATAGTGTAAGGTTTGACTGTACAAGTCGGTGTTGGCATCAGCCGCTTTAATAAACTTACCATTCAGGTAGAGTACGGTGTTCTTGGTGTAGTACATAATGTTTAAACAACTGTTAGTTTGTATCCATCTATTCAAAAC
Source organism: Cyclobacteriaceae bacterium (assembly GCA_019638255.1). Lineage (GTDB taxonomy): Bacteria > Bacteroidota > Bacteroidia > Cytophagales > Cyclobacteriaceae > UBA2336. The sequence continues at coordinate 1,158,987 of JAHBUD010000001.1, forward strand.
AAAACCGCCCCGATTTTCATCGAGGCGGTTCATGTTTGGTTCTATTTCTATAGTCAAATCACCATCGCCCCGATGCCCGGTTAATAATGACAATAATGACTAGCATAAGTATACCCGTCAGCCTACCGATAGGGTTGCTGATGCCTGATATAATATGTGCTGATAACTTCATTTTCTATTGATATACTGCAATAGTGGGGAATAATATTTTATTGTTCAATAGTTGGACAATAAAAAATTTTATAAAAACGAATGTTAGGTAGTAGTTTATCCTACTGCAATCGTTTACTGCAGACGCTGACTATAACCAATAGCCCTTGACCAATGACGCTTAGGTTAAGGAAAGACTTACCACATTCTCCACATGCATCGTATGCGGAAACATATCTACCGGCTGAACGGCAACAATGGAATATTTTTCAGAAAGGATTTTTAAATCGCGGGCTTGTGTGGCCGGGTTGCAGCTAACGTACACGATGCGCTGTGGCTCAGCGTTTAGCAACATCTTACAAACATCTTCGTGCATGCCGGCCCGGGGAGGATCAGTGATTACTACATCGGGTTTGCCGTGTTGTTGAAGAAATCTCTCATCAAGCAAATCCTTCATATCGCCAGCGAAGAATTCGGCATTGGATATTTTATTGATTGATGAATTTACTTTTGCATCTTCAATGGCTGCTTCCACATATTCCAACCCGATTACTTTTTTAGCCTGCCCCGCCACAAAGTTGGCAATGGTGCCTGTTCCGGTGTATAAATCGTAAACAAGTTCATCGCCTTTTAATTCAGCCAGTTGCCAGGCTACTTTATATAATTCAAAGGCTTGTTCAGAATTGGTTTGATAAAATGATTTCGGACCTACACGAAACTGAAGCGAACCGCTGCCATCCGGCTTCATCATCGATTCGGTAATGTAAGGATTACCTTTCCAGGTGTGGATGGTGAGATCATGAAAGGTGTCGTTGCGTTTATTATTGATTACATATAATAATGAAGTGATTTGCGGAAAGCGGTTGCCCACTTCGTTCATTAAAATAGATAACCATTCAGGATTTTCGTAAGCCACTTGTGCAATCACCATTACTTCACCGGTAGTGGCTGTACGAATGGTTACTGTACGCAGGTAGCCGGTTTGTTTTCGTAAATCAAAGAAGGGTATGTTTTCCCGCACAGCAATTTCGCGCATGGCCAACCGAATGCTGTTGCTTGGTTCCGGTTGAAGATGACACTCAGTTACATTAAAAACCTTGTCAAAACTTTTAGGTACATGGAAACCCAGTGCAGGTTCGCCAAACGGAACACCTGAATTCATTTCTTCGCGGGTCAGCCAGCGTTGAGCAGATGCACTGAAGTCAAGCCGGTTGCGATAGTGCTGTATGCTGGCCGAACCGATGATGGGTTTTATTTCGGGAAGCGTAAGTCCGCCAATTCGTTCCAGATTATCGACTACCTGTTGCTGTTTGTAGTGAAGCTGTGTATCATAATTAATGTGTTGCCATTTACAGCCGCCACAAAATCCAAAATGCTGACAGAAAGGGGTAACCCGGTTTGCAGAAGGATTAATGATTTGTTTAACGCGTCCCTCCAGAAAGTTGCTTTTGATTTTAGTGACCTCAACATGAACCGTGTCACCGGGAGCCCCGCCTTCGAGAAATAGAACTTTGCCCTCAATCCGTGCCACACACTTGCCCTCAGCACCCATGGACTCAATCAACACATTTTCCAGTACATCTCCTTTTTTCATCGCGCAAAGGTAACCAATTCAAGGGCTTGGTTTGATAATGGCAATATGTAGGTCATTTCCTGTTTTCTGATTTTACAGGTTTTCTTATCTTTCGTTCCGTGTTGTTGTTATGAGAGTTGCTATTCTTTCTTTTCTCATTCTTTTGGCCATTTTGCCGGCCAGAGCCTCCCATATTGTAGGGGGTGAATTTGAACTGATCCATATTGCAGGCATTACATATCGTTTAAATCTTATTCTTTATTTTGATGAGTTAAACGGACTGCAAGGTGCCAAAGATTCTTTTGCTGATGTGCGCATTTTCAGGAAACGGGATAATGCCATCATGTACAACAACATCAGGTTATCATGGATTGTGCTTAGTCCGGTAGAATATACTCAACCATCTTGCTCGAATGGCGAACTGGAAACTTCAAAAATTATTTATAGCAATACCATTACGTTACCGGCCAATGTGTTTAATGATCCGGAGGGTTATTATGTTTCGTGGGAGCGTTGCTGCCGGAACTATCAGATAGCTAACATCTACAGTGAAAATCCATCTTTTAGTAATCGCAACGCAGGCCAAACGTTCTACCTTGAATTTCCTCCGGTAGTTAAAAATGGAGAGCCCTTTATTAACTCTTCCCCGCGGTTGTTTCCGCCACTAAGTGATTACGCATGCCCGCAAAAAAAGTACTATGTTGACTTTGGTGGTACAGATGATGATGGCGATTCGCTGGTTTACTCATTAGTTACTCCGTTGAATACACTTACACCGGATGCACTTCCACCGGGAGGGTTGCCAAGGCCAGGGCCATATCCGAATGTGTTGTGGCGACCTGGTTACAGCTTGCAAAACATAACCGGTGGTTCACCCGATTTACAGATCAGTCAGGATGGATTCCTTACAGTAACGCCTCCCCTTACCGGAGTGGCGTTATATGTATTTGCCGTGAAGTGCGAAGAGTTTCGCGATGGGGTTAAGATTGGTGAAGTAAGACGTGACTTCCAAATGTTGGTAGTAGATGCTTGCCCGCAGGCTGAGCCTCCGCAAATTGTAGGACGGAAAAAAGGCACACCCGCGTTTAGCCAGCCAAAGGAGACATTATCGGTTACGTTTAGTAATTCGCTTACTGATGAAGAGCGGTGTGTGGAGGTGCAGGTCTCCGATAAAGACTCTGAAAAGCCAGTAGATAGTTTTCAGGAGAAAGTCTTCATCAGGATTTTACCATTGAACTTTAAAAACTCTACCCGTTACCTGAATGAATTACTCCCTTCGGTTAGTACAGCAACATTAGTTAATGGTAGTGTTGCCGATTTTACGATTTGCTTTCCAGATTGCCCATTGGTTCCTGGGGGACATTTTCAGGTGGGTATTATAGCTTTTGACGATGCTTGTAGTCTGCCGCTTTCTGATACCCTGATAGTGAATGTTTTTGTTCAGCCCCCTCCAAACAATCCGCCACAATTCATCACGACCAACCAAACGTTCAATATCAATGAAGGTGATCCGTTAATCAGTATACCCATTCAAGCTGTTGATGCCGATCAGGATGAACTTGATGTTTTTGTAATGGTGGATGGCTTTTTACTGCCCCATGTTGGGATGACACTTGATCTTGATCCTTCGCAGCCCGGTTTAATGAATGGATTATTTACGTGGGATTCACGTTGTGATGTGTTCGACTTTACCCAGAAAACACAATTTAAAATTCAGATTATTGTTGATGATCGCGATAAGTGCTTAATCGCGAGTCCGGATACACTTACGTTCAACCTGAGTATTCGTTTGCCGGGTAATGCCGATCCGATTATCAGTTCAACCCTGCAGACTAATCAGGAGAAGTACATTGAAGTATCGAAGAAGATTTATGAAACGCTGGATTTTTCAGTTTTCGGGAATGATGCCGACAATGATTTCTTAATACTATCGGTATTGGGTAAGGATTTTAAACCAGCTGATTATGGCGTTTCTTTTCCCGGAGCCGATGGTTTCGGTTCAGTGGCTTCTCCGTTTCTGTGGAACCTGAACTGTGACAAAATTAATATCAATACTAAAGAAGTTTTTGAGTTTCTTTTTCTGGTTGTTGACAATGCCAATAAGTGCCGGTTTTACAAAGCTGATAGCCTGACGGTGGTTGTGCATGTTGAGCCCCCGGACAATCTTCCGCCAACCATTAGTGTTGAAGGTGTTAATCCTGATCAGCCATTGATCAATGGATCAATGTCCATCACTCGTGGAGAAGAAATAAAATTTAAAGTTATCGGTCAGGATGCCGACACATCACCACAAGATCTCATCCGACTTTCGCTGATTGGCACAACCGGTAATGTTCAACCTTCAGGCTATTCATTCCCTCAAACCGAAGGTATTGGTTTAATTGAATCGGTATTCGCCTGGATTCCGGATTGTTCCGTTTTCGAGAATAATATTTTTGTGAACGAATACATTTTTACCTTTTCGGTAAGTGATGGCCGGTGCTTTGCCGGAAAAGACGAAAGCATTGACATCAATATTATTGTAAAAGATGAGGAAGCAAGTTATGATGAGTTTCTTCCACCCAACCTGATAACACCGGATGGTAACGGCATTAATGAGTTTTTTGCCATGGTGAAGCTGGAGAATGGCGAGTACGTCAGCATCCTTCCGGCAGATAATTGTATTGGTAGTTTCGTTAATATCCGGATATATGATCGTTGGGGATCGCAGGTGTACGAGAGTTCAGATCGTGACTTTAAATGGATGCCCAAGGGAACTGCTTCAGGTGTTTACTACTATTTTTTAACATACACCCATCGCCAATACAAAGGAACGGTGTCTGTAAAGTATTAAAGCCAAACCGGCAACAGGTTGTCTTTTTTTATGTAGGCTTCCTTATTGTTCCACCGTACGTGAACCCAAATATCTTTCTCGCCAAGAACATTTACCCGGTGTCCCTCATTGATAATTTGGAATACTGAAGATCCGGCTGAAGGGCCGGTCATCAGGTAGGTGTTGGCAGAGGAAACGATCGCTGTTTTGTATTGGATCGAAACATTTGTATGTACGAACATCATAATCAAGACGATCAGCAGAACACCCCACGCACCAATAGTCTTTTGTCCTCGCCTTCGCAATATAGCAAACAGGCTAAGTAGGAAAACAGCAAAAGCCATCAAGGCATAAGAAATAGTTTGATGATTTTCAGTGTAAACCGATAGCAGGCGCTCACGATCTGAGAGGTCGTATCCTTCAAGTCTATATTTATCAGCCAATTCCTTGATTTTAAGGAACGCCAGTTCATCGCGCGTTATCCGGTAATATAGGTTCAGGTAATACAATGAACTCGCCAGGTTCTCTAAACCCTCTTCTATATAGGCCATTTTTAGAAGCATGGCCGGTGTGTATTGCTGTTGTTTAAATATAGAGCGGTACAAGTCCAGGGATTGTGTGTAGCGCTTTTGGGCAAAAAGCGAATCAGCTTTCGCGAGATGATAGTGCAGCGACTGGCCTTGTGTTGTGCTAGCGCTAAACAAGTTGAATAACAGACATGTTGAAAAGACAAAATTTAAAAGCCTGTTTTGCATAGTTGCCACCTTCTGCTATTTTTGTGCCCTCAATAACGGAAATGCCTACAAAACAGGCAAATTTGATTAGTTGAACGATTCCGTAGCTCAGTTGGTAGAGCAATACACTTTTAATGTATGGGTCCTGGGTTCGAGTCCCAGCGGGATCACACCAAGTGGCCTCGGAGATACTCTCCGGGGCCTCTTTTATTTCCGGGTCAAGTGAGAGGTCAAGTGCCAATACCTTTCGAAATATCCCCGGATACTTTCAGACTGCCTTCGCATCCCTTTTGGGTAGTGAGCCCTGGTACACTTTTAACGCCTGTTTAACACAACAAAAAAAATACAGCAAAGTCAAGCTTGCAAGGGCAATTAAATACCTGGGGCGGCTCGGAAAATTTCTAATAATGTAGGGGTCTATTTCGTAGCCCTGATGAACAACACCGGCATAACCGAGGATCAAATCTTAAAGATTGCAATTCGCAGAATCTTTCAGGACGACTTTGTCGAATTGAAGCAGGAGATTCAACGCCTGCGAGAAGAGATTGTCCGACTATCCTCATTAACTAACCAAAATGAACTGTTGACGATGGATGAACTTTGCGCTGAGCTCAAGTTATCAAAACCATCCGTATACAAATTAATTCGGGAAAAGAAAAAGATCAAGCCGGTACAGTTACTCGATCAGGATTTTCGGTTCAGACGGGCTGACGTCAATCGGCTTATTGAGAATTCTTACAAGGAAATCGATGAACATTTAAATACCTGATGCGTTCAGCAGGGCATCCCCGATTTTTGACTTCATAACATTTAAAACTTTAAAAATTATGAAACACTCAAATTATCAAATGCCAAATTTCGTTAGTGTCATGTACAAGAAAGTAGAGAGCACTCTAAGAGCAGGTAACGTTGACCTAACCAGGTTTAACCAGTTTTGTCTTGCAGTGCAATTGTTTCACTTAAAACGGTATCGAGAGAGTATTGTTGGACTTCGGTTCTCAGAGAAGGATGAGTCAGCATTGAATGACTTGTGCGAAGTGTGTCACTTTCATCCAGGGAAAGAGGATGAAGGCACTGAGGGGGAAATACTGACTGGCCTTAGTCCGGAGTTGTTTGGAGACTTCGGTCCAATAACTAAGATTCAACTCTTGGTTAACTACTTCTGCCGCTACGAGGTTCTTAAAAACAACTGTGATAAGTCCCCGGTATTGGAGAACGACTACAATGCTGTTTGCACCAATCTTGAAACTTTGAGACATGAGTTCCGCCTACCGGCTCGGTTTAAGTACAACAAGTCCAAGAGACGAGATAATCCCTTTTTCAAAGGTGGTGTGGAGGTGACTATTCCGGAAAGGACCTTGCCCGAACCAAAAGATACTGTAACACCGGAGTCTTTTGCAGTTTCACCGGAGAACGTTGCTGAGTAATCTTCTTGAACAAATAATGAGGGGGAGTATTCTCTCCACCTCATACAAATCATAATAGAAAAACCATGAAAGAAATTGCCCAATTAATACTAAAGCTTAGGATGTCATTATCTGTGTTATGCATTACCAATGAACCAAAAAGTTCCTATGTCGCCCATGTTTCCTCGGAAGGTGAATTAGGCATTTTTGATCGTCATGATTCATATGTCCTCGCCATAACGACTGAACACTATGATATAAAAGCCCTAAAATTCAAAAAGCCTGACTATTCATTAATTGAAAGTCTATACTCAAAGCTAGGGCTCCATCCTGATTATGGATGGTCGATTAAATCACAAGATCAGTTTACTTTGATCCTAAGGATTCATCGTGCGAGGCAATTTTCCTTGTCAGACGCGAAATTCAAAAAGCCAATTGCTGAAGCCGTTTTCACCTCGTCACAAGCGGGCACATTTCGTGTAGTCACAATTGTTGATGAATCTGGAAAAATCTTGTTGTCCAAGGAGCCAACTCTCGATGAGCCTCCGTTCGAAATAGAGTACAAACAATTTCTCCAGGCGATTAAAGAATTCATTGACGTGGACAAACTCATTGAGGAGGAAGAAGAGAGCGAAATAAAGACCCTCAGTAAGGAAATTAAAGACCACATTGAAACACCACTAATTCCGCTCCGAGTTTACTCCAAATTGCCAAAGTTCTTTAAAAGGTACGCAGATCAATACAGCCCGGTACGGGAAAAAGATGTTGCGCTGTTGTCATCGATAGTTGTCATGAGTAGTATCATTCCCAACATTGTAAGCAGGCACCGGAGCAAAAAAATCTGGGCCCACTTGTACCTGGTGGTTACCGCACCTCCCGCCTCTGGCAAGGGGGTGATCGCAGATACTGCAGCCGTCATCGGAGAGATTGAAAAGGAATTTCGGGAAAGTTTTGATCTTGAATTAAAGCAGTACAAGACCGACTTAGCTAAATTTAAGAATGGTGAAATTGATGAAGAGCCAGCACCACCTGCACTCCGGACAATTCAATTGCCAACGGATACTTCATTCATTGCACTTTTCGAACAGCTTGAGGCGAACGATGGCTCCGGGTTGATGCTTGAAACAGAAATTGACAGCTTCGTTAATGCGGGCAAGCAGGAATGGAGTAACTATTCTGTTTTAAATCGAAAGGCCACACACCATGAGTCTCACTTGCTTGATAGAAAGGGGTTTAAAAAACCCTTATTTGTGGAGTTCCCACGAATTGCGATGGTGCTGGGTGGTACGAATGGTCAGTTCTTTAGCCTGTTTCGATCCACCGAGGATGGGTTGTTCAGTAGATTTCTAATCTATTGTTATCAACTAAAGCGGATTAATTTACTGAATCCGTTTACGAATGATAACAGTGACTTTTTTGATACTATTATAGAGGAATCAGCAAGCCTTGCAAAAAGGTTATACTCTCAGCTAAGCAAGCTCGACAAAGAAATAGAATTTCAATGGACATCGCAGCAATCAGAGAAGCTTTACAAACACTTTAATAAAATGCTCGAAAGTGTGCATGAGTTGTACGGGGAAAGCTCAAACTCTGTCATTCTTCGGCATATGCTTGCAGCTACCAGGCTTGGTATGGTGTTGACAACCGTACAGGCATTTGAAGAAGGGACTTTATTTAGCAGTTCTACTCTTATTGCGAATGACGATACCATGGAAATCGTCATTGACATCATCCAAACATGTTCACAGCATTCTTTATTGATGATGGCGAACATTGATGCCAATTCTAAGAATAAACCAATGAACATGAAAAGCCATAACACACTTCGATTTTTCAATGCATTGCCGGAAGGCAGATCATTCAAGACCAAAGACGCAATCAAGATCGGATTGTCCATTAAAGTTTCTGAGCGATCCGTTGGCGACTACCTGGCTTCACTATGCAAGTCGAAGCACCTTGAACAAACGGGCTATGGGGAATATCGAAGACTTAAATAGCGTACGGTTCCAAACAAATGGAACCGCGCAGACCCTGCAGGCCTTGCAGGGCGTATGACAAAGAAATCTAAATAAACAGTTAAAAAAGGAAAATATGTACTTTAAAAATGAAGCTCCTATTGACATAGTAGAGCATTTTCTTGACTACCCGTATGATGACAGTAATGACTTAGAACTGGCATTTCTAGAAAACATGACCGCCTATGAATTTTTTAAAACCTTTGGCGACTCAATTTGGATCATTCCAGTGGACGTTTATTGCGCACATCGTGACATGTTAGGAATGGAGCATTTGGTTCACAAATTGGAAAATGAAGAGATAGAATCAGTTTATAAAAATCCAGGAGAACAGGCTATTGCAAATTGGCGAAATGAAATACTTAGAATTGCTGATCTGTACATAACATACCTTGCAAAGAAATACCCATTTGGGAAAGTTGAAGCTACAGGGCTGTCGCGGCATGATCAAATGTTGATCTCTTATTTTGAAAAACCATCCGTAGCGATAAAGAGGTTTGGAATGTTTACTGAATGTATACAGCTTTCCGGGCTACTATGTGAAGAATTTGTTCGGAATTTATTGGAGACCAAGGATGCCACGCAGCTTGAAAGTAAAGATGCGCCCAAATTCCATTACGAATTTTTCTATCAGACCAAAACACCAATGAAAATTGTCGATGAATATATTAAATGGCCACTTAACAGCTACCGGAACTCTGATCTTGCGCTGTCAAAGCAGGAAGTTGAAGACATTATAAAGATTTATGGAAAGGATGCGTGGGTGGTTCCTGAATGCATCAACCATAATGCTAATTTGCTTCGAGGATTGGCGGACATGCAAGTGAACGTAGTGTGCGAATTGGATGTGCTGAAATCTGAAGGTGAACTTTGTTCATCACAGAAAGTTAGGTGTGAGGAATTACTCGGCTGTATCAAATTAAAATACTCACTTCTTCAGGCGAAGTTCAGGGAATTAGCGGCTACACCAATAGAGGCTTGCCCGTCAACAGTATTGGTGATGCACAATGCTTTGAAGGTGTCAGATGTCTTGCCGCAAGATAAATGGATGAAGTATATCCGATTGGAGAAATTGCCTTTGCCAGGTCTTCGTGAACAATTCAGAATAACAAAGGGATTTGAATTTTAGCCGTGACTCCTTTATGGGGAGAAACACAGCAACTCTGCAAAGACGGCAACCCTGCGCCCCGCCCGTTCTGCGGGAGCCGGGGTTCTCCTTTTCGGTAAATTCCTGATGCGAAATCAGGAAGGTCCATTTAAATACCTGCTCTCAATCCGACCATTCATTCCAAATTGTCACCGTCTAATTAATTATTAAACTCAAAAAGCTATGATAAAGACGGAATTGATTATCCAAACAATCATCGACTACGTGAGAGCAACTGGCAAACCGATCGATTATCGGGCACTCGCAAAAAAGGTTGGATTGCTACCAAAGCGATTGTTCAGTTTTCTAAGAACAATTGGCCTTAAAGCCATCGCAAACGGAGAACCCTTATGGGATGCCTGGGTTGCTTATGACAACTCGGACATTCCTGCTGCGGAATTTTTTCTCCAGAAAATTGGGGCCGGATATTTAAAAGTCGGTCAGGATTGGATTGAATTCTTACAGGAAGAAAGACGAAAGTCCCTATCCGCCATAGGTTAGTTAAGCCTATTTGGGAACTGTTGCGTACTCAGCAGTTCCCTTCATTAAAAAAATCAAATCATGGAAACAATAATTACAGATTCAGGAAGAAACAAATTGGTGCTTGTAGATAGCCTTAGTTTCAGAGACAGAAGCGGTGCATAGATGGAATACTGGTTCTTGTTGACAGTGGATTGAGATTCCACATGTTCAGTAGGTTATCTAAACTTCTATCAGATAAAGGATATTGGTATGCATTGGGCAAAGCATACAGTGGTAGTGATTGGCCGGACAACTATACCAACGATGATAAACGTGGATTCTTTGGTTCCCATAGGCGATTCAGAGAATACCTAATGACAAGCGCGGAGCGAAGATATCTCGACTCGCTACCCAAAAAAGTGACAATCTACAGAGCGATGACCACCATAGAGCGAGAGTCCGGTGAATTCGGTATCAGCTGGACGTTGAGCAAGAAAGTGGCGGAATTTTTCGCGTACGAGTATCAGCGTTATGCCAGGTACCAGGATCATGAAAAGGTAATCCATACCCTTGAGGTCGATAAGGAAACGATTATCGCTTACTTCTCCGGTAGGAAGGAACGGGAGGTGATTTATAATCACTCGATGTATGATCTTCCATTTTGAAAACCAAAAGCGCCCTAATTGGTCTGAAAATGAAGGATTTTCAAGGGATTAACTTATATTGTAATGCAATTTTTGCCACCCTTACCTCGATTTTTAAATGGAATTTCAAAAAGTACTTGATAAGTATCGCAAAATCTCCTTCTCTGAACGCGACAAAGGCGACCGTTTCGAACGGTTGATGCAGGCGTATCTAAAGACTGATCCAAAATATGCCTACCTGTTTAAGAAGGTGTGGTTATGGAACGAGTTCCCAGGGAAAGATGATCTGGGCGGTGGTGATACCGGAATTGATCTGGTTGCGCTTACTCATGACGGTGACTACTGGGCCATACAGTGCAAGTGCTTTCAGGAAACCACGACTATAGATAAGCCTGCCGTTGACTCGTTCCTATCAACTTCATCCAGGGAATTTCGTGGTGAAAATCTAAAGACTACAAAATTTTCCCAACGCCTTTGGATTTCAACCACCAATAAGTGGGGGCCTAATGCTACCGAATCGATCAAGAATCAGAATCCACCGGTAACCCGGTTGAATCTTTTCGAACTGCAAGAAGCGCCAGTTGATTGGGAGAAACTTGATCAGGGCATAAGCGGAGTACAGTCGCGGGTTACTGATCGTGAATTAAGACCGCACCAAAAAGAGGCGCTGGAGAAAACCAACAAGCACTTTAAGAAATTTGACCGCGGGAAATTGATCATGGCATGTGGTACGGGAAAAACATTCAATTCCCTCCGCATTGCTGAACATGAAACAAAGGGTAAAGGACACATTTTGTTCCTGGTTCCTTCGATAGCCTTGCTTGGCCAAACGCTTCGTGAGTGGACGGCATTTGCAAAGGAACCAATCAATGCCATTTGCATTTGCTCCGATCCGGAAGTATCAAAGAAGAAATCGAAAAATGATGATAGCGATAACTTCAGCGTAGTTGATCTTGCGTTGCCTGCCTCTACAGATGTGAAGGATATTGTTAGCCAATACAAGCACATCAAAGCGAATGGACACAAGGGAATGACGGTTGTGTTTTCCACTTACCAGTCTATCGAAGTTATTGCCAAAGCGCAGAAGGAATTGATTAAGAGTAAAATCGGGATAGATGAGTTTGACTTGATCATCTGTGATGAAGCGCACCGAACTACGGGAGTAACAATCTCAGGTCAGGACGAATCGGCATTCACCAAAGTACATGATAATAAATTTCTGATTGCTAAGAAGCGTTTGTACATGACGGCCACGCCACGATTGTACAGTGATGACGCGAAAAGCAAGGCAGCACAAGCTGAAGCCATTCTTTGCTCCATGGATGATGTCGCCATGTACGGAGAGGAAATTTACCGGATTGGGTTTGGCGAGGCGGTTGACAGGAACCTTCTTACTGACTACAAGGTTCTGATTCTTACACTCAGCGATAAAGATGTTCCTCCGGCAGTTCAGAAAATGATTGCCGATAGGGAAACCGAGATCAATACGGATGATGCATCAAAATTAATAGGCTGCATCAATGCACTCTCAAAGCAAATACTTGGTGATCATGGGATAATTAAGGAGAGCGATCCTGCACCCATGCGCAGGGCAGTTGCCTTTTGCCAGAGCATTGCTGTCTCTCGCAAGATCACTTCGATTTTCAATACCGCTACCGATGCCTATATCAGTTCGCTTCCCGAAGAAAAGAAGGAACAAATGGTTTCTGTTGGTTCGAAGCATATTGATGGAACAATGTCAGCACCACAGCGCGATGAATTGCTTGGGTGGTTAAAGCAGGAGACTGAAGATGGTGAGTGCCGCGTGTTGACGAACGTGCGATGCCTAAGTGAAGGTGTCGATGTTCCGTCATTAGATGCTGTCATGTTTCTATCGGCACGCAACTCTCAGGTCGATGTTGTGCAGTCAGTTGGTCGGGTAATGCGAAGGGCACCTGGAAAGGATTATGGATACATTATTATTCCTGTTGTTATCCCTTCCGATGTGGAGCCTGAAAAAGCACTCGATGATAACGAGCGCTATAAAGTAGTATGGACAGTGCTTAATGCGCTCCGTGCGCATGACGATCGCTTTAATGCTACGGTTAATAAAATTGAATTAAACCGGAAACGGCCATCGCAAATTTTGGTGGGCAGACCTGAGTACTCTTTCGACAACCATGGTTTGCCCGTGGTGGCGGACGACCAGGCTGGCTACGGCAACAAAGACATCAGCCAACAGCTTGCCCTGCAGTTCGAGCAGCTACAAAACGTGGTGTTTGCCCGCATGGTGCAGAAGGTAGGCGACAAGCGCTACTGGGAACAGTGGGCAAAGAGCGTAGCCGAGATAGCGCAGCGACACGAGGAAAGAATTAACAGACTGATCGCTGAGAATAAGAAGTACAAACAAGCCTTTGAAAAATTCCTTACGGGTCTACAGAAGAACATCAATCCGAATATTGGAGAGAAAGACGCCATTGAAATGCTCTCACAACATTTGATTACAGCACCCGTTTTTGAAGCATTGTTTGAAGGATATTCCTTTGTAAAGAACAACCCGATATCCAAAGCCATGCAAAACATGCTTACGCTATTGGAAGAACAGGCATTGGAAAAGGATACCCAATCACTTGAAAAGTTCTACGCCAGTGTGCGCAAGCGTGCTGAGGGAATCGACAACTCAGAAGGCAAGCAGCGTATCATCCTGGAATTGTACGAGAAGTACTTCAAGACTGCGCTACCTAAGATGGTTGACCGACTTGGTATTGTGTACACACCGGTTGAGGTAGTGGATTTCATTGTGCATTCCGTGAATGATGTTCTGAAAAAAGAATTTGACCGGAGCATTGGAGATGAGAATATTCACATCCTTGATCCGTTTACAGGCACTGGCACTTTTGTTACCCGACTGATTCAAAGCGGACTGATTGATAAGAAAAAATTACCACACAAGTACAAGAATGAAATCCATGCAAATGAAATTGTACTACTCGCATACTACATCGCAGCAGTAAACATTGAGAATGCCTTTCATGATGCGATGGGCGAAACTGATTACACAGCATTCGAGGGCATTTGTTTGACTGATACCTTTCAACTTGGAGAGACTGACGATGGCGAAAAGCTGTTCTCAGAAATGTTTCCGCAGAACTCCGCCCGTGTACAGCGACAAAAGAAGGCTCCTCTCCGCGTGATTATGGGTAACCCACCTTATTCCGTTGGCCAACGTTCTGCTAATGATAATTCTCAGAATCAACCGTACGAAAAGCTTGATGGAAGGATTTCGGCTACCTATGCTGCCTTAACTCAGGCTGTAAACAAGAATTCGCTTTATGATTCCTATATAAAGGCATTTCGATGGAGTACAGATAGGCTTGACAAAAATGGAGGAATTATCTGTTTTGTTTCTAATGGCGCTTGGGTTGATGGGAACAGTTCAGATGGGTTCAGGAATAGTTTGGAGCGTGAGTTTAGTGCCATATACGTTTTTAACTTGCGTGGAAATGCTCGCTCACAAGGAGAGATAAGGAGAAAGGAAGCTGGAAACGTATTCGGTTCAGGCTCCAGGACACCGATTGCAATAACTCTGCTGGTCAAGAACCCGAACAATAAAAATGATAAAGCTGAAATCTTCTATCATGATATCGGGGATTATTTAAGTCGCGAAGAGAAACTTACTATCATCAAGAAATTTGAGTCAATAACTAATCCACAGTTGCCCTTCACCTTAATAGCTCCCAATGAGTATGGTGATTGGATTAGTCAAAGAAGTAATTCATTTGAATCGTTGACTCCATTAGCTCCCGAAAAGAAGTTTGATCAAAGAACCAATTCGTTCTTTTGCCTTAATTCAATGGGTTTGGGAACAAGAAGAGATGCTTGGGTCGTGAATTCCTCAAAAAAGGTTGTGCATTCGTCAATGAAACGAATGGTTGAATTTTACAATATGCAAGTAGATATTCTTGCACAAAAACGAAAAAAGGGAAGAGTTTCAAGTATCAATGATTTTATCGAGACCGACCCAAGTAAAATTAGTTGGTCGAGTAGTCTAATTGCACATTTGGAAAGGGGTAACAAGGCGCTCTTTGAACCAAAAAAAATTCGGACTGAATTATACCGACCATTTTTCAAACAGTGTTTATATCACGGTGATAAAATGATTCACCGAAGTGGACAGATAGCTGATATCTTTTTCAACTCTAAAGATAGAAACTTCTGCATTTGTATTTCAGGTATCGGTGTAACGAAAGAATTTTCCGCATTAATTATTGACACACCTCCCGATGAAGAATTGACCGGTAAATCTCAATGCTTTCCACTATACTATTATGAGGAAAGGGCCAAACAGAGCAAGAGCTTATTCGATGATGATGGTGATTCGGAATATTTAAGGAGAGACGGAGTCAGTGATTTTATTTTTGAATCAGCAAGGAAACGGTATGGAAAGACCGTAACCAAGGAAGATATATTCTATTACGTGTATGGTTTCCTGCATAGTGCAGAGTACCGCGAGATATTTGCGAACGATCTAAAGAAAATGCTCCCACGTCTTCCTTTAGTGGAAGACGTTCGTGACTTCTGGGCTTTCAGCAAGGCTGGTCGTAAACTGGCAGACCTACATATAAACTATGAAAGTGTCGAGCCATACGATAAAGCCAAAGTCATTCTACCAGAAATTCAATATCAAATGGATGCGTATGAATTCTACTCCGTAGAGAAGATGCGTTTCCCGAAGAAAGATCAGAAGGATACCATTCTCTACAACAGCAGAATTCGCATAGAGAACATACCTGCAAAAGCATACGAGTATGTTGTAAATGGCAAGAGCGCCATCGAGTGGATCATGGAGCGTTACCAGGTAACAGTACACAAAGATAGTGGCATCAAAAACGATCCCAATGATTGGTCACGTGAAGTGGAGAAGCCAAGCTACATTTTGGACTTGCTGTTAAGCATTATCAACGTAAGTGTGCAGACGGTGGATATTGTTGAGGGATTGCCGAAGGTTAAGTTTGAGTAGAACTATGAAGAACTTATTATATCTGCATGAAGCAGTTGCCGTTGTCTTACTCAGCAAGCCTGACAGAACAGCCACGTTTGAAGAGATAGCGAAAGAAGTAGAGAAGAGAAATCTATTCCCTAACCGGAAAGGTGGAATTGAATTGTCAGAGCAAATTCGCTTGAGGACTTCAATTTCGTCCAGTCGATATAAATCTTGGTTTTATTTTACGAAGCCGGATATTTTGAAATTGAAATAACAACATCAGTGAACGTTCTAGGCTGATTGATAGCTATTATGTTTAATTAACTTGTAAGTATGGAATTATTATTCCTATGGATCGAAAACTTCAGGGGTATTGAAAAACAGCCCTTTAATTTTAGCTCTATACTGAACTTTACTGTAAAAGTCGCAAGTGATTCGAGTGAACTTCGTCCGAGTTACATTGTTGAAGTGAATCCTAATTCTGAATTTGTCTCTCTCTTCCCCGAAAACATTTCAAATATCACTGGTATTATTGGAAAGAATGGCACGGGAAAGTCATCCTTGCTTCACTGTTTGAAATTGATGGCTGGCCAGCTTGCAAGATTGACGAGTCCTCTAATTTTTTCAATTCTTGATCGTAAGACAAATCGCGTCTTGACTTATTATTATTCGGAAGGTGGTATTAAAGAAATGTTGCCATTGAATGTTTCAATAGTCGCACCTGATCTAGCTCTTGGTAATAAATTTGTTATATCTGAAGCAAAGCCATATTCAATTAACAGACTCCAGGGTGAAAAGGGCTCCATAAATGGTTTGGATTTTGACTTTAAAGACATTAGTACTTGCTTCTATTCCAATTCATTTGACAGTCATAGAGAAGTGATTTATGACGGGATAATTAACATATCAAGCAATTATAAGATTGATGAATTTTTAAAAACATATCTAAGAAGGGAAATTGAAAAGGAAAAAAAGAGGAAGAAAACTGAAGAGCGCGAAATCACTTTATGGCCTTCCCACATTGCCGAATTTCATAAGCTTGAAGTGAGGTCAACGCTTAGATTTTTGGCGTATGCTAATAGAAGGAAAAAGGGATTAATCCCAGATTTGCCCAAATCGATTATAGTAAATTTCAACTTTGATGACTATGAGTCAATCATAAGCAAAGGGTCATTGGAGTATTCTTTGTCGAATACCATCAAGAAAATTCACGAACAATCGTCTAAGATTATTTTTCAGGAAAAAAACGAAATCGAACGCTTCTACAATTTAATCCTATTATGTACTCTCTACTATTACGTTCGTTGGAATATGAAAGATAGACGCTCTTCAATATTAGAGAATCAAATTCCTGCTTTAGAAAATCTTTCGAATCAATTTAGTTTCGAACACTTACAAAGGATTTTGGTCGAGGTCCCCAAGCGCTCTACAATTTCGGGAATCAATGTAACGAGACATGTTATCAGTGATCAATTTTATAACAGTCTAAAAAAGGTAGAGTTCATCTCAGATGGAGGGCCGAATCAAAAATCCAGATTTGAATTTAAAATTAACAATTCACTTTGGCCGGTCTTGTCTGCTGTATACAACCTAAGTTATGTTGATGCTATAACCTTTATAGATTATGAGTGGAATGGTGGACTCAGCAGTGGCGAAGAAGCCTTCCTTAAACACTTCTCTAGGTTAAATGACATACGGTCTCGAATCAAGAGTGATACACTTTGGCTTTTAATAGACGAAGGAGACCTATACTTTCATCCGCAATGGCAAAAAGGCTATTTAGACAATTTACTTACATACATATCCTTCTTGTTTCATAACAAGAGCGTTCAAATAATTCTGACAACACATTCACCATTTATAGTATCTGACTTACCAAAACAGAATCTCATCTTTCTTACAAAGAGAGATGGCAAGTGCGTAGTAGCTGATGAAAAGCTTCAAAGCGAAACTTTTGGCGCTAATATTCACGAGTTATTTAGTAATTCCTTTTTCATTCATGATGGCTTGATGGGCGACTTCGCCAAAAACAAAATCAATGAATTGATGGATTGGTGCAACTCTAATAAACGCCCAAACCAAAAGAAAATAGTTTACTACAAGTCATTAGTGAAAATAATTGGTGAACCGCTGATTAGGTATAAGCTTTTGGAAATGATTGCAGCTAAAACTGGTGAGAATACTGAAACAGCAAGACTTCGCTCACAAAGAGCTGAGATTGACAGACGACTTAAAGAAATAGGAAATGATTCAAATAAAAAGTGATATTCTTCGTAACCTGGATAATATTAACCAAGAACATTGCGACTTATTGAAGCCAGGGATTCTTCTAAAAGTTGGGCAGTTAAAAATCAGACAATCACAATTTATTACATCTAACATTGATGATATACTAAAAAGTAAGCCAGCTGATCTATTTAGACTAGGAAAGGAGTACAAAGATTATTGCACGGCAAAAGGGCGCGGGGCTCTTAAAAATTATAACAGAGGTCTTGCTTATGTATTCAACTATAAAAAGTTCTCTGCAAAGTCAGACACTGAGTACCGAGCTTATGCACTTGCTAGAAAATTAAAGGTTAACACCTGCCCCTACTGTAACCGAAATTATACAGTAACAGTTGAACGTGGAAAAAAGCAAATCGTGCGTCCAGACTTTGACCATTTCTTTCCAAAGTCACAATATCCTTTATTTTCACTGTCATTCTACAACTTAATTCCAAGTTGTTTGGTTTGCAATCGAACTATAAAAGGTCAGCAAAAAGTTGTATATGGTAAATACATTCATCCGTATGAAGAGGGTTTTGGTGATAGCTTGAAAATAAATTATAAACCTCTCGACCCTGACAGTGCTCTTGGTATAAGAGATAACTATGAAATAGAAATTATCTTAGATTCATCGGATAAAGCAAAAAGATGTGACAAAAGCTTTACTCTCTTCCGGTTAAAAGAATTATATGAAGAGAGTCATAACAATGAAATAGCAGACATTATTTATAAACATCATGTTTCAAATGGTCGATATCTGGAGAATCTAAGAAACATGTTCCCCCAGCTAGCCACTATTGATGAGTTGTATAAACTAGCATTCGGAAATTATTTTGATGAAACCCATCATTTTAAAAGACCTTTGTCTAAGTTGACTCGTGACATCGTTGAACAGCTTGTATTCGTAAATCCTTTTGCACCAGTACTTCCAACCCCATGATTCGATCTAAAAAATAAATGAGATTAATATTTCAGCGCCAACCATGAAAACTTTTATTGCATATTTTGACTACTTGGGGTTCAAGGATTTTATAATGAAAAATGACCTGGACTATCAAAAGCAAGTCATGCGTTTCATTTATCGAGACATCGAACTAGCGCTAAGTAAACGAAAAACAAAGGACGGTAAATACGGTCGTATAGCCGATCTGAGTAATCTAAAAATTAGTTGTGTCAATTTCTCTGACACTGTTGTGTTTTGGACAAATGATAACTCTCTTGCCTCACTAGTTGACTTACTTGAAACAAGCTACGTCTTTAATTGGCGGCAAAACCTTTTTACTTTTCCGGTAAGGGGCGCTCTATTCTACGGTGAAATATTCCATTCAGATTTTCGAGAACGAAGCGCTTTTGAAGGCCTTTATAATGTTAATAGCGTTTACGGAAAGGGAATTGTTGATGCGTATTTGAAAGCTGAAACTCTTGATTGGGCAGGAACTGCAATCGACAAGAATGTAATTGATTTCATGAAAGACGAAAGGGCGGATTTGACGATGACTCTTGAACGTTTTGCAAAAGAATACTCAATTCCATACAAGGAAGGGAGGACTCTGCAAGAATACGCGCTTAAAATTGTTGAGGGTGGATTAAATAGTGTGGCCTTTGAGAATCTTAAAAACAACATTACCAGGAATTTTCAGGAACATAATAAGGATATTAACCATCCCTCTGCTCTAAGGAAGTTGGAGAATACGATAAAATACCTTTCAACTTTTATTACGTCTTAATTATTGCCAACCCTTATCTAAGGTAGTGTTAGTGGTATACTTGCGCGGTGCTGCTCGGATGATTTTCTTGCAGGGATGAAATTTATTCCCAGCACCTATTTTCAATACCTGACTTTTTCCTTTGGCTTTCCTTTCCACAAGGCTCGAACTGGGCTTGGAATATTTCTGAATAGGTCAGAATTCAAGGAGAATGCCTTCCTGAACTTCGGAGATACCTTTCTTCAATCCGCAATTATATGTTGATACCCTAAACCATACTATGAACGCTGATCAGATACCGGAGGATGGGATTACCCATCCTCTTTTTATTTCCCCAACCCCTTACCAGTACCAGATCATCTACCGGACTACCCGGAAGGTTGATCAAGTACTTAATTATAATTCTCCCCATGAGATCATACTATGCCTGTATTGCTTCAAGGATGATGATAGGATAATCTATTTCGATAGGGATACCCAACAGGAGGTATTCACTATCACCGTAGGTAAGTTCAAGTATAGGATCGCAGAGTCTATTACTCAGGCATCTCCCCAACAGTTGGAGTTGCTGTATATGCGGTTACTGTTGACCAACCGATACAGTAAGACCATTCCAGATAGGGGTCGCTTTCGCCAGTTAGATCATATATTCCGTCAGTTCCTTTTAACCATCAAGGGTGGACACGACATCTACCTTTCGTGTGAGCGTTTACAGACAATCCTATACCAAAAGGCCAGACGCGAATCGGCACTGCATACGTTGGCCATTATCCAAGACTGGAATACCAAAAACGACATCCATCTCTGCCATATAAATCTACCCACCACTATGGCAAACCGGGGGTTGGCTTATGAATGTCTCCGCGTAGAGCTGACTAAGAAGGGCTTTCGACTCTACTCATACGACCCCGTACCGGAGGATAATATCCTAACAACCGACATCTGTTCGGAGCTAATTCTTGTCATCAATCAATTAATCAAATAACTATGAATCCAATCATTGAGAAAATCGCAAACCTAATCACCAGTCTGGGTACGGTGATCTTTGTATTACTAATGACCGTCATCGCTATGATTTTTGTTGGTCATGGACTCTACTATCAGGTATTTCTGAAAAACATGGCACCCTGGCAAGCAGATGTCGCTGCCTGGGTGCTCAGTTTCGGAGTTGAGACAACGGTACTGGTGATCACTTGTAATGTAAAATACTTCAGCAGTCGGCAATTGCCGGTGTTCTTTGCAATCTGTTCCGGGTTCATCGTACTGTTCTTCATTCAGGCATTTGACATGAACCAGCCAGTAATCGACTTGGCAATTCGCTGGTTCATTGGTTTGTTGGTTGCCGGTGTGAATTACGTTTATAGTGAATTGTTTGTGAAGAAATATAATGATGAGAAATACAAAACTGATCTCCTGGGCCAGATCAAGATTTTAAACCAGAAGAATACCGAAAGCAACCTGGAACTTGAAAGTGTGAAAAAGGATTTGGAGAGGTCAAAGCAAGATGTGGAGAGATTGGTCGATTACGTAGCTGAATTAGAAGTGTTTAAGAAGAAGGAATTAGACAAAGTAACGTGTAGCTTTTGCCATCAGGTATTTAAAAGTGTTTACCACTTAGCAAGCCATCGCACGAATTGTGAAATGAATCCAAAGAAAGGTGAACGAGATTCTGTGTTTGAAGCCGTGGTATAATTTCTGAAATCTGCCGAGAGGGGGAAAATTCCCCATCCCCCATTGATTTGGCTGTGAACCTATTTCCTTTTGGCTCCCTCCATTTCACCAAAGAATGCTGGTAAGTCCATCTTGTGAATGGCCAATATCTTGATCAACGTCTTGATTGTTATGTTCGCACCATTCTCAACTCGCCAGTATTGCTTACGGTCGAGGTCATGGTCGGTGGCAAAGGTTTCGTAGCTGGTATACCCCAACTCCTTCCTCAACTCTTTGAGCCGTTCGGAGATCATGAGTACCCATTTGTCGGATTCAGTTTTCTTGGATTTCCCCATCCAACAAATGGATACTTTTTCAAATTTTTACGTTACGGCATATATTGCACATTTTGAAATACGGCTTAAATTGCACATAACAAAGCTTATAATATTTGTCCAAGAGGGGCAATATTTCTTGTAGACCAATTAATTATTATGGAAACAGTTGCACTAATACTATTCGGAATCTGGGCCATCGGAGCTCTGATCATCGGAAACAAGCATTCCGAGGAAACCATTCTTTCAATCTTTAAACTACAGTCCCCAAGAACAACCTTCAGGGGATGGGTTTACCTGATACTTTGGGCCATTGTGATGTTCTTTATCATTGGTCTGGTAGGGATGGCCGGTGGATTATAAGTTCTTTGGCTTGCCGAGATTTTTACGGCACGGCATATACTACACTTTCAGGGCCTTCTTAATTGTGTAGTAAGACGGAATTTGTTTTCTTTGAATAAGCGAAGGCTTTGAAAGCTTCTTCCGACTCAGTCGGGGGAAGCTTTTTTAGCTTTTAAGGGTCTGGCACTGGCCCTCCTTTTTATTGATTAGGTAACGTGGTACTATGAATTATTCGTACTGGGCTAATGCCCCCGACTTAATGAAGTGGGATATTCTATCCTATCTGGCATCAGGTGATAAACGGGAGATATTCTATGTTCCGATGCTAACACTTACCCGAAAGAAAGAGATTGATCTCAAATACCTAACCTATGAACTTGGCACAAAAAACGAGTCGTTGACCAATTTCTTAAAGGCTCGGTTTTCAGACCCCAACTCTCAACCATCAGAAATAGCGGATTACTTTTTGGGAGCCAATATTCGTTTTAACATTTTCGGAGATGTCGAATGGTTCACCGATGAGTCGAGGGGAGATTATTTTGCAAGAGCCATTAAGTCCATCCATTCATATTCGGATAAGAAATTAGTATTTGTAGACCCGGACGTTGGCGCTGACATAGGCATAGTTCGAAGATTTCGATCTAAAAAGGACATGTATCTCAAGGGTGATGAGCTTCAGTTAATGAAGTCTTCTATTAGTGAGAATGACTATATCGTTTACTTCCAGCACACCGGTAATTCAAAGTATTCATTCGAAAAAAGGTTACAAGATTTGAAATCAAATCTGGGCGAGTGGGTCTTCATTGCTGGATACCAAAGAATTCAAGCTTCCTTAGTTTTCATTTTTAATACTGAAAGGGAGTACAATGAAAAGAACAAATTGATTCGAAACTACTTTGATCAATACAGTCACATCGATCATCGAAATAAGTTCCTATTGATGTAGCCTTAAGATTTATTTCACACTTAAAAACCATAATTATGAGACATCTTTTTAAATTTTTTGCAGTGACAATAGTGATTCTATCAGTTTCATCATGTGAAGACGATCCGAAGCCAGATAAGCGTTTGACTTCGATAGTCATCCAAGAGGGTGGTAAGTACACAATAACGTATGGTTCAAATGGCGAAGTAGAAGAAATTCAGGCCTTCTACTCTGATGATCTTAACACAGATATTATCACCTACAGATTTGATTGGTCAAGTGACAACCATGAGTTGACGGTGACAGCTGACCGTGGTGACAATGATCTTATCATTAGTACTTTCTATTATCTTGATGTACTGGTAAACGGTAATCCTAAGACCGTTGTCTATAAGGTAATTTTTGATGATGAGGGCGATGGTGGAAAACTATTACTAATTAGTTACAATAGTGCACCCGGTGAATCGATTCCAAGCATCATCGAAGGACTTCATTACAAAATGGGTGATGAAAGTGAATGGGGCGATGCAACTTGGACAGAGACTACTAATAAAATCACGCTCGGTTATTCCACCAACAGTGAGGTTATTGAGATTAACTTTAACAACACAGTTGATGCTTGGTGGACAAAGTTACCTGCTGAAATTCCGGCTGTATTGTTTGAGAACGAATTTCATGATCAATTTTACTACCCATATTTTTTTGCATTAAAAGAAGTAACATCAATTGTCAATACTTACGGGGTGAAAGATACACCTGACTACAATGATACTTTCCAATATCAGTATGATAGTGATGGAAACATTTCCAGTATTAAGACCAATGACAACACATTAAACTTTGTGTGGCAATAGAACTAAATTGGAAAATCAACAATTTGAATATTGTGACTCATAAGCGGAGCCCAATCCAGTGCTCGAAGGGTGGCGGTTTATATCGTCACCCTTTGTCTGATTTCTCATAATGGGCATTCAAAAACGTCTACCCTTTTGGTACCGAACTGCCCTGGTAAACCTTGCGAAATTCAAGGCATCCTGTTGGCGTTGGTTTCTGTTCATTTGTTCCTGCCATTCCTTACTAACTTGACGTATGTTGTTCATATGATTATTTGCCCACTGCGTCCACTTACCGTTAATCACAGCATCTATGAAAGCCTTACGAGATAACACTACAGCAATTGCATCGCTTCCAATCCTCATAGGGAACAAGCAATAGAGACTATTCCTCAAGTCTTTAGGATCACCAATTGATTCGTTGCCTCGGAAATCAAAAATTACTGGCACTGAACTTCCGAGCCATGCCGAAGGGAAACACTCCTCTGGGTCTTCAACACGAAAAATTCCAGTGCGTATGGTACGAAAGGATGGTATTGCTTTTTGCAGGCGGGGATAATCCTTTTTCAAGCGGGTTCCATCAACAACCCAAGCCATGTTTTGATAAAAGTCTTCCCGTGTGGTTCGCTCTTGGGGATCAATGTGAGAATGTTGAAATTCAATCACCAATCCATTGCTTGTCTTAACATCGGCAATATGCTTTTCTCCAGTTCGCAAATCAGGCAAAAAGATTTCTTGCCAAGTTGATGGAAAGTTATTCTTCCATGATCGATGCCATTCGGTTTCGGGTTCCCACCAATTGTCACATGACTTATTTTTGAGATGTGCCCAATGATGGATTCTTTGTGTTCCACATTTTGCGATAACAGGCTGATAACATCCGGGACATAGGCCCTTCAATCCAGATTCGGCTGCTGTTGGTTTGCCGTCAATTAGTGCAAAGTGCATGGTCTTGTTCTGTTTAGCTTCTAATTATCGGCAAATGTTTTGTCAAACACTGTCAAATTAACCTTGGTGAGTTGAGTTTCAGAAATTATTTCGAATGGTATAATTCCCCCTATACTACTTGAAGGGACGATTGGGATAGTTTTTTGATAGAAAACACAAAGGGGTTCCGTCAGGAACCCCTTTTCGAAGCCGCTTTTTGTGCAGGGTGGCACTGCCACCCTTAATAATCGTTATGCTAATCAGAGACGATCTTATAGTGATCAATTGCCTGGATACATTTTTCAATCAAATCTGGGCCGACCTCATCAGCAAGAGCTAGGTGTGTTCCTGCAGCCCAATCAAAGAGTTCTAATCCGCGTTCCTGGTCACCTCCAACCAGCATTTCAGCAAGTACTAAAAGCAAAATGCCTTTTAAAGGAGCTTCACGGTTCAGTTTTCTTTGAAACTCTGATTTGAAGTAATCATCAAAAAGTACCATTGAAAAGATGAGTCCCAGCATTATCCCTTTGTTGATTGAATCCTTGTTTTCTACGTTTTTCATTTTCATAAGCATTGTTTTTTGATCTTGGATCAAAGGTCAATTAATGTGGGGCAATAGCGGAAGGTATTTAATTAAACATCATTGCTTAATAAAGAGGTTCGATTCCCTTAGGCGAAATAAATTCCCCTCGACACATGTCATGAGACATCTACTTTTGTCAAGACATTGGATTTTGAGCCAATTCGGGCGGTTCGAGTCCCTGGATGAAAATAAAGTTGGGGGCTTTGATTTTGGCATTTTGGATCAGAAAATTCAATACTGTATATCTCGACATTTTGACAGTGGTTTTGGGGGTGAGAGTGAAATCAACGAAACAATTACTCCAAAAAAATGACTTTAACGTCATCCACTTCTTTGATGCGTCTACGAGCAGCCGGTATGTCTATAATGACCGGTGAGCAGTGAAAAATTGGAATTGTTACTTTTTTCATATTTGTTAAAACATTTTAAACCAAGAAAATATGGAAAAGATAATCTATGATGGGATTGCCTTAAGAGCAATATTCAAGAGAGATTTTAAGCAAATTCAGCATCTTTATAGAAAGGGAGAATTTAAGCAAATCTTCCGCCTGCGTCAGTCAACTGGAATTATCGTGGTTGAAGATTTTATCAATTATGCTGAGGGTACTAATAATTGGCGTCATGATCACACATATCATTTCGAGCAACGCCTTTTGGAATCGAACCCCAGGTTTCAAGACTTCAAGCAGTTCCTGGTTACGAATGACTACAAAGGATTTTCCAAGGTTGAAATTGGTACCCTGTGGGTAATTGCGCTGGCAATGTTTGACGAGCTCCTTAACATGGGATTTGCGGACTTAGATCGAAGTGCTTCCGCCAATAGCTTTGCCGAAATGGTAATGAAGTATGAGAAAAATCAAAAGAGGAAAGCAAGACGAATGGGCTCTGTAGTTGATAACGAAACTGCTGGAAGGAAGTACAACGTTTATAACCAATCATACATGACTTGGATACAAAGGTTGTTACCTTGGCTAAGAAAACATAAATCAATTGTGAATCAAAAAGAGGCGTTAATTTTTATTGGCTTCTTGCTTGAAGCATCTGGCCATGATGAATTCCGAAGACAATATGGAAGAGGAAATAGGCAAACAAGAAAGTATGTGAAGGTAAAGAGCCAAAGTCGTTGGCGGAAATTTGAAATCAAGACTGAAGATGTTTCTATTCCGTATAGAGACTATCTCCATAATCGAATGAAGACAATAATGAAAAGATCAAAGACGGTGCCTGTTCCTGCTACTTCTGCGTAGACGGCCTCTGGAGAGGCTGCAGGCCTGCAGGGTCTGCAGCCCTTCTTTACACGTGTTGGCCGGGCGAACCAATTAATTTCCATTATCTGAATCTCCGGGTGATTTGTTAAGCGTATGTCCTGCAAGCTCATTGGCAAAATCAATGAACACTTTGTAAGCTGGGGTAAAATAAAATCTCTCGTCACTGACTTTATCAATAATATTTCTTTTGCCCATTGAACTAAAGATAAAACGCTTTCGAGTATCTGAATCTCTTAACTGTTTGTTGCTTTGCAATAAGTCTATCCACGATGAATTATCAAACAAATAGTTGATCTCCTCCATAGAAAATTCAGAATATTGCAAAGCATCTAAAAAATTCTTACCCTGTCTATCCAATTCATAGCACAAGATCGCAAAAAATATACTTATATCTCTTGATAGATTTTCATCTGTTTCATCCGAAATTAAACGTGCAAACTCGTTATTTATTTCCAATTCGTGGTTAAACGATATTTTAAAGAAATCAATGTAGAATCCCTCGTTCTCTTTGATCTCATCAAAGTGCCGCTCTCTCGAAAGGACGAACTTTCCATCAAGTAACTCATCAACTATTTGCCTATGCATTTCAGGATATTCCATTTTTCTTAGCGTTTAAGATTGGCACAGATAATTTTGATGTTTTTGTTTTTATGCTTACGAATTTCATTTCTGGGTTGGCGTTAACTTCAATCTCATCATCAAACAAGAGCCCAGTAAGCGCGAATACCTTTTCATTTGTGATTTCACTTGTTTCATCCTTCAACTGCTCATGACACCAGTCAAAGAAGTTGTCAATTGGAAGGCTTTTGATAAGCTCTCGCTTGTATTTGGTTTTATTAAAAACCCAAGTCTCATATTCCTGATCATCATCAACTATTATTGCTTCTTCATCTGCTTTAAATTGCTCAAAATACTCTTTGGTATTCAGGTAAACACGTTTAGAGTATGGATTGCCTTTCTTTGACTTTAACAGTTTAGGTGGTTGGATTTTATTATGAGATTGTAAAAATGTTATCCAACCCGTTAAAATAAGAGACTCTGTTCTAATCCTGTCGATTAAAGGGAGTAACTCGTTCGTTAATACTTTTGATTGCTTCAAAAGATCATCATTTGTCTGGATTAGTTGAAAGTATAATTTTTCGAAAGATTGACGAATGCCTTCATCTGTGAAGGCTAATCGCTTTTGGTTTGCAAACTCAGAGATGCCCAGCATTTTGTTTGTTATGGATTCCGAGTGATTAACATCCAGGATTGAATTTAAAGGAAGAATATAGTACTGAATCCAAAATGATGCTCTTTGAATTTTTTCTCGATAATCCAATTGATTTACGTTGGATTTGAGTTCTCTGCATTCATTAAGAAGTCTAATTGAGTTCTTCTCCACTGAATCTGCAAATTCCTTGATCTGTGATGAGAGTCCTCTTATCCGATCTATCAAAATATCCTTGTCTCCATGAATACCATCCTTGATATTTCTGAATAAATCCGAAATAGAGACCCCAAATTTTTCAATCTCTTCAGGAAGCAATGGTCTAAATTCAAATAATACAAATTCAATTAGTTTATAATAAACATCTCTCAGTTCATAGTCGTCACTTACCTTGCGAAGGAGTTTATATTCAATAAGCTGTGGTTTAATATCTCGTTTATTTCTTTGGAGAATAGTAGCGAGTGTCTCCTTTCTAATAAGCCCATCCTTGTGCTGCACATCAAACAGTTCGCGAAGCACATCAAAATAGCTCCACATAAAGTGCAGTATAGTCTTAGGTTCTGCCTTAATCATGCGTAAGTATTTCTTGCTCTAAAAAATAACTTCTCTTTGAAACAAGCTCGCGTATCTTAATAACTTCGGGAAGGATAGATTCGGAAACGCGTTTTGATTGCTTCTGCTGACCTTTAATTGGCTTGCTGCTTTTGCTGAACAGTTCATCAAAATTGTCAGGCAGATATAGCTTCGCACCTGGAAAGTGACTTTTGATTCGAAGGTATTCATCGAGACCATTAAAGTCATAGTCTACAAATACTATGACCTCGTTACATTCAAATGCAGAAAGAGAACGAATTCCAATCCTACCATACTTATGAACGTAAGTGTAGTCTATACCTAGAAGTTTCTCGGCCTTTAGAAAGCTTTCCAAATTTTCTACAAAACAAATTTTGGAAGTCTTTATTGCCGGACTAAGAATTGAAAAGAGGCCATACGTTTCAGTGAAGAACTTCAGATTGACTTCGTTTTCATTCACGGTCACCGTACTAAAACCACGAAGTAAAAACAAGGGCTTGGACTCTACATGCCTGGCTTTAGAGTCTCGCAACTTTAAAATATTTGAAGCCTTTGTGATTATGACATTGTCTGCTTCTGAAAAATGTTGGTTAAAAAATGTATCGTACGCTTCTATATCCTTCACAAAAACAATTGAACCTCTCCCGGCTCTTCTTGTATCTAGAATTTTTGCTTGCTGTAAATTCTTAAATAGCAAGGAATTCTTAACACTCTTTGGTATCTGAGCGGACGGAACATTATTCATCTTAAGTTCCTTATAAACTTTATATTCTAATTCCTTCATTGCATGTCAATAGGTTCTTGTCTCATCACATTAGGAGACCCTTCATTAATATTGATTTTATCCTTTGATGTTGGACGGAAAAGCATAATGTATTTGTCAAAGCCGTCAAGGATCGTTTCTTCGGTTGATGTGCAGAGGGGCGTTAGGTTATGCTCTTTGCAAAACTTAAACAATTCGAGTCGATTCTTTCCATCCACTCTTGCAATCTCGTCAATGGCTATCGGAACTCGGTTACCAATGTCATTTACAGCCAACTTGTTAATCACTGAAGTAATAATTACCATCCGGATCATGATGTCGGTGCCCGTTGATTCGACTTGCTCTTTAAGATCAACTCTCTTTTCCTTGCCTCCTTTGGTGAGATGGAGTTCAATATCAAACAGTTCCTCAAATTCAATCTTCTTGCCCGAATCTAAATAGTTGTTTAAAGTTTTAAGATTTATTGAATGATCAAAATCAAAACTTATTTGAGGAGCTATTTCCTGGATCGAACTAATACGTTTTAAATCTTCAATTGTTCGAGTCGACTCATTCAATACAATTTTAAGAGACTCTATATCTGAGATTTTGGTTTTAGAGAGCTTCGTATTGAATTTGTTATTTATAAACTCCTTAAACTCTTCAAAGCGCTTTACAAGTAAGTGAGCGGGGTTAGCAAATTGAGTGCTAATGGCTTGCAAGATCGTTTCAACACTCCTTTGTTTGTCAGAAATGCAAGCTATTTCATCCTCAATAAATCTAACAAAAGCGTCTTCATCGGATTCTAAGCTTTTCACCCTCTGCTTTAGGTTCTCGAACAACTTGTCCTTGTTGAACTTCAGTTGGCTCCTGTCATTCTTGTTGACTGTGAGTTTAGCGAAGATTTGATTTAGGGTATCGGTCGATTCATTCGGAATTGGATCAAGCGCAATTTCCTCTGTTTCTTCTTTCCATTTCTTCAATTCCTTTATTCGTTGATCCAAGTCCTTGATTTTATTTGTCAACAATGGAATGGAAGCTGCTTTTAGATTTATTTTCTCAGTTAACAAGGAAAGGGCACTCTCAGTTTCGCTCTTACTTTGGCTGACCGACAGATATAACTCCTTTTGTTTTGATAGTAGAGCACGGAGTGTTGGCAATGACTCAATCTTACCAATCTTACTCTCTACTTCTGAGATTTGAGTTTTTAGTTCGCTCAGTTCCTTTACTGATTTCTCGTAGTCTTTTGCAATGGGTAGCAATGCGATATACTCATTCAATTCCTTTTTGTATAAGGCTTTTTTTTGTGATAAATCTTCAATAGACGCAATAGGCTTGCCAAGGAGGTTGCTTGGAAGCCTGATCTTGCCATTAAATAGGTTCATTGATGTCTCTAAAGAGGTTATATGCTTTTCAATTAGCTCACTGGGTAGGCTCGAAAATTCTGAAGAGAGTATGCGATTTAATTTCTCTTTATCTGTCTGGTTAGATGAAAGTCTGTGTATGAGCTGATTGGAGTACCCAGTTATTTGCGACTCAAGTCTCTTACATTGCTCGCCTCTTTCCTTGATTTGCTCCTCAATTTCGTTGACTGATAAAGTTTGAATCCTTGTGATACTTGCTTCAAGTGCTCTTCTTCTTTCATCCAGATTGTTAAGACTCTGTTTGAGAAAGTCCAATCCTTCAAACGAAACAGCTTCATCAATTTTGTCCTGTATTTCTTTCTGAGTAGAGACTATTTGACTTAGCTCCTTCTCTTTTGAGCCAATCTCTCTGTCAAGCGTCTGCTTTTGAGGGATCAGGCGTTCATTTAATTCTACTTGAACTGCTTCAAGTTCATTTTTTTTCTGTATCCAGGTTGTTTCGTTATCTAAATAGTTTGCTGTGTATTGGTCATTAAATGAAAAAAGTAGTTGCGAAAGGATAATTGTTTTGGCTTTATAAAGGTTGATTACTTCTCGAAAGTCGAAAAAGTCCTTTTGAATACTCGATATGACCTTAATTTCATCGTTGATTCTCAGAAGATCATTTATGTCTTTCTTGCTTTTTTGGGAAAAGTTGAGTGCTTCTTTGTCTCTATTGTCAGCAATGATCAACGCTTCCTTAAGAGTCTTGTTGGTTATGAGCTTGGAGTTGATCAAATAGCGATAAACCTTCGAAAAATTATTGCTTAGACCATCTGATGTTACTGCGTTTTCGAGCCAAACAACTGCATTGGTTCTTCTTCCACGTTGATAGACAAAATTGAAGACATCTCTTTTCTCCCTGAAGCCTTCAATAGTAATGCCTGAAGTAACTAATTTGGAATATAGTTCTTCAAATTTTATTACGGTCTGCTGGTTTTCGCTGGTCTTAATAAACAGCTCCTCTCGGTATTCATGGTCAATCCGATAGTATTCCACTTCACCTTCGTTGTTTCTCTTTAGAAGTATGCAGTAATGCCTCTGCTTATAGATTTCAAAAATTATGAAGCTGTTTGTGGGAGAAGGGAAGTAATGATGAATTGTCTCTTTATCGCCAGGTTTATTGTCAACAAAGGACATTCTTTTTCCATCAATGATGAATAGGAAATTTAATGCAAATACCAAAGTGCTTTTTCCAATGTTATTCGGACCGACCAATTGAATGGAGTCAGCATCGTCCAGCCTAACAATGGCTTTGCCGTAAGTGGTAGAATTTAAAACGATGATACGATTCAGCATTGATCGATACTTACATTGGTTTAATATTCGCGTGACGACCTCTAATGATTAAGTTCCAAGAAGGCCATCTAAGATACTTAAAATTCATTTTTTAGGGCCTGTGTACCTACCTGACTACCAGGTGCAATAGCAAAAGACCACCTTGCGAGGTGGTCTTTGTCCACTAATTATCCTCTGTGACACTGCGGAGAGCATGTTTTGCAACCATTGGCGTCTGGGTAGATCGCTTTTGCTGCCGCAACGGCTGTGGTACATGAACTATGTTCACCTAAATCAACATAATTCTGTGTGGGCCACCAGACACACCCTTCCTTGTGAACTTCATGGTCGTAGTTGGGTGATTGTGTGTTCTTGTTTACTCGGTACTTAGCCATATTGTTATTTGTTTAAGGTTATTTGAAAAGATCGTCCTTTCTGTACCCCTAATTTCGACTTATCCATTGACAACGGCTGTCAAAAGCAAATTACCAATGCAATTGCCCGGATTTCAGACGAAAATTGACAGCCGTTGTCAACTACTTCTATGATAATTACTGGTCTGAAGTGTTCAAGCTTCGATCGAAGTCAACTGTTCATTACCTTAGACTTATGAGCAAGCCCCGATACTTAACCAAATCTCGTTTCAAACAAGCACTGGAATGCCCAGACAAGCTTTACTATACAGCAAAAAAGCAGGAATACGCTGATAGTCGTGATGAGAATGAATTTCTAAAGGAACTGGCCAAAGGGGGTATCCAAGTAGGAGAGCTTGCTAAATGCTATTTTCCAGATGGTGTTGAGGTGGAAACGCTTGAAATTGAATCCGCAATAGCCAGGACACAGGAATTGATGACACAAGATAATGTGATAATCTTTGAAGCAGCAATTGTGTTTGAGAATTTACTTGCTCGGGTAGATGTACTTGAAAAAAAGGGAAACGCTTTGAATCTTTATGAAGCTAAGTCAAAATCGTATTCTAACGAAGACGAGATTTTCAAGAAGCGGGGAGGTGGTATAACCGCTAAATGGAAACCTTACGTTTACGATATTGCTTTCCAAGTTTTTGTAACACGAAAAGCCTTCCCGAATTATTCTGTTAATGGCTCGTTATTTCTGATTAACAAGAACCTTCCGTGCACGGTTGAAGGGTTGTACCAAAAATTCTTAGTTAAAAAAGTTGAGGGACGATATAGGGTGATTTCCAATCCCAATATAGAAGTCGGAGACCCAATTTTACATAAGGTGGAATTAGGTAATAAGATTGATGACATTCTACTTGGCACCGAGAACCTACTTGGAACTTCTATCGGGTTTGCCAACTACGTTGAAGCACTGTCAAAATCCTACGCGACTGATACAAAATTGAACGCACCTGTATCCGCAAAATGCAAAAACTGTGAGTACAAGATAACGGAAGAACAAAGACAGCTTGGATTGAAATCTGGCTTCGAAGAATGTTGGATTGGAAAGACCCACATTAATCAAGCTGACTTTGTTAAGCCGCATATTTTTGAGATTTGGAATTTTAGAAAAAGTTCAGAATTAATTGATCAGGGCAGATATTTCATCACCGATCTTAGCAGAACCGATTTTGAAGTTGAGAAAACATCAAGTAAAAGGATATTACCGCCCCATGAGCGCCAATGGCTTCAAGTAGAACGTGTACATAACCCTTGCTTAGGTTCATATTATGACAAGGCAGGTTTGGAAGTTGAATTCAAAAAGCTACAATATCCAATACACTTTATTGATTTCGAAGCTACACGAAATGCAATCCCTTATTTGAAAGGATTAAGGCCTTATTCGCAATTGGCATTCCAATTCTCGCGTCATACGATTGAAAGCTCTGGAAAAGTGAGTCATGGCGAATGGCTAGAAACTGTAAGGGGTCTCTATCCGAATTTCAATTTCGTTCGAAATTTGAGGAATCAACTTGCCAACGACTCAGGGAGCATCCTAATCTATTCTTCCTATGAAAATTCGGTACTCATTGGTATTTATGACTACTTGTCCGCATCCAGCGAACCAGATAAAGGCGAGCTAATGGAATTCATCAAAAGCATAACCTGGTCTGATGATGATATAAGGGGTGTTTGGTCCGGCACCCGAAAAATGATTGATATGAAAGACTGGGTAATGGATTTCTACTACTCACCAATTATGAAGGGGTCGAACTCTATTAAAACAGTATTGCCCGCTATTATCAATGATAGCAAGTTCGTACGTGAAAAGTATCCGGATTGGATAAAGCCTGCTGCAGACGGAAGTTTAATTAATCCTTATAAGTTATTACCACCAGTATTTGACAATCTTGATAGATTAACACTTGAACCACTAATGGATGATGATGATATTTCAGATGGAGGCGCAGCTATGTGCGCATATAACCTAATGCAATTCTCACAGATGAGTGACGAGGAAAGACAACAAATTACTCAAGCACTTCTGAAGTACTGCCAACTGGATACACTTGCGATGGTTATGCTATTTGAAGGCCTGAGTAATTTTGGAAACTAGGACAGATTTTTCTGTTGCTGCTCCAGTAGATTCTGCTGGTACATTCCGAATAACATTAAGAAGAATAGTATCAATAGAAATATCAACGTATTATTTGATTCCTGGTCCCGCTTAATCCTAAGTTTCGCTTTGCGAGAGAGCGGAACTTGATTTAGCCCCATCCGCTTTCGAACTACCTTAGATGGAAGAGTTCCCTTGATTAGGTTGCATCTTATACATGCTACAAAAAGATTTCGTATATGATCCCCTCCTCCATTCGCTCTTGGAATGTGATGCTCCCTTTGCCATGTTACAGCATAGTCGCTGAGTCTGTGCTTCTTTCCACATAGATGGCAGCAGCCATCTGTCTTTGAATAAATGAGTTTGATTTCTGGCCACATATGTTATTCGTTAACTGCTGTGGATAAATGAACATCTTCCGGAGTGGCAATTCTGAAAATTCTCGACTGCCCCTTCAATTGAGCTTGAACCTTCTCAAGTGATTCTTGCTTAATTTCTTTTGAACGTCTATCAGGAGTAGGATTTAATTTCATTGCCATTTCATGCTTTGCAATTTCTTCCTGCATTATTTCTGGTATCTCCCTTTGCGTTTGAGAAAGTAAATCAAGAATATGACTATTAAAGAATTGATCAACTTGGATTCTTCGCTTACTCGTGTAAAGAAGCCCTCCAATTATTCGACAGATAGATTGTCGGTCCTCTGGGCTTAGTTGTTCAGCAAATTCATACTCTTCAATCTTTTTCAGACTTAGAATTACTGGCTCCAGAGCATCAACAGTGATAACAAATACATTAAAATTGCCTTGATGAAAGTTCAACTTCTTCAAAACATCAATTGTGTTAGAGGGTACCACCAAATAGATATCCTTTCGAACAGAATCATCGGTAGTGTATTTGTTTACTGATTCTGCCTGTGAGCGTATGTAGGTGTTAAAATTGCTTAAATCATCGGATGCTGGGCTCTTCGCGTCAAATACAATAAATTCATCGCACACTTTAATCACATTATCTGGCTTTCCTTTGAATGGAACAGCATCGACATACTCAATTGCATTTCGTTCGCAAATAGACTTGATATGGTTCATGACATGATCTTCATGTCGTCTCCAGGTCTCTTTCATTAGATCATTTCTTTCTTGCGCTTCACGAAGTTGTTTCGCGTTTATAGCTTGTTTTTCTTTCTCAAGATTGTCTTGTAATCCGATTACCCTTTGAATACGGCTATCATGCTCCCTTTTCCGCTGATCCTCGCTTTGCTCAAAGAAAACAAGTTTCTTCTGAAGGGAATTGTTGTCACTTTCTAATCGCTTTGTTTCTTGATCAAAATGTTGCAGACGCATCTCTGCTTTGGTTAAGCTCGATTTAGAGTCGTTCAATTGCTGTGATAGGGAATTTCTTTCATGTAGTAATAATTCCTTGTCTTTCTTTATCGCCTCAACTTCGGCCATTAAGCTTTTGAGACTGTTGCTTAATTGTATCGCCTCCTCATAGGCGGAATAACTTAAAGTTCTCATGGAAGCCCAAGAGAATAGACGTTGCCAAAGAGATAGACTCTTGAAAGCATCAAAGAATCTTCGTATGTTTAGTAATGTGTCCATAATACTATTGTTTGCAATTATCTGGAAGGTTAGTTGTCCCTTCAAATTGTCTTCAATTAAATGGTTTCGGCTGACAACGACTGTCAAAGCTTCTTTTTAAGCCAAAAACCCTATTTTTAATACCATGGCTGTAAAGAAAAAGCTCAAGAAACCCGAATCAATCATTCCTCAGGCGAAACTTCTCCGCCTTTTTCAGATCATATCGTTGCTCAAGACGGGGAGATGGTCAATAAAGGGCATCGCTCAGAGATTTGATGCAAGTGACCGGACCATCTACAGATACATCAAATTGTTAGAGACTGTTGACTTTCCGGTGGAAAAGGGGTTTGATAATCTATATTTTATTCAATCATCGGAGGACGAACCTACTAAATCTGCATTCACGATAGAAGAGATGAAGCTCATTAAAAAGCTTATCCAAACTGAAGTTGAGAATAATCCACTGAAGGGACTTCTCCTTAAAAAGCTCTCATTAAATTCGGAAATGGATCAAGTCCCTCGGATAATTGTGAAAGCAAGACTTGGAAAATTGGTTGATCAACTTGCTCAGTGTATTCGGAACAAGAAGCAAGCCGTCCTTAAAGACTATCATTCAGCTAATAGCAATGAGATCAAGGATCGGTTAATTGAACCCATTGAGTTTGGAGACAATTATCAAACAATAATGGCACTTGATACTAAGGACAAGGAATGTAAACAATTCAAGCTTGACCGAATAGGTGACGTAATAGAAATGAATAAGGAATACAAATTTGAACAATTGCATAAACGGAGTACTGCAGATATTTTTGGTATGACTGGAAAAACTTCTATCTGGATTACCCTGCAGCTAAAAATGCGGGCCTATCTACTTCTACGAGAAGATCATCCCTTATCGATCCCTTACTTTGAAAAAGGCGAAGACGGCCAGTATCTGTTTCATGGGCCTGTTAACAACTTCGATGGCATTGCTCGATTTGTACTTGGCTTATTAGATGAGGTGAAAGTTATTCAGCCGACTGAATTCAAGAATTATATTAAGGCAAAGATTGACTCAAAGACAATTGTCTAACAAACTTTTCAAAGTCTACCGAAGGATAATCACTAGTCTTTGGACAACGTATTCCATGCTTGATCTACTTCCTGCTTTAGCCGCGCTTTAGTAGTGTTAATATAGAGATTAAAAGATTTAACATCCTTATGTGTACTAAGCTTCATTACAGTGCTTGGTAACATCCCACGTTCCAAGGATTGAGTGATGAATGTCCTCCTGGCCATATGGGTTGTAAGGAGTTCATAGAGAGGTTTCTTGTGAACCTCCTTTACGCCCGCTTTATAGGTGATCACTTCGTGCTCTTCATCCAATTCCGCGAGCCTGCCCAGCACCTTCAGATAGTCATTCATCCTTTGGTTGGACATTCTTGGTAGCTTGTCAGGATAACGATTCAGAATAGTTCTTGAATAGTCATTCAAAGGAATGATCGCGGTGTCGTTGGTTTTCTTAGTATTGATGATGATGTGATCGTCTTTGATGTTCGCTCTCTCCAATCGAACAGCATCGGAATACCGAAGTCCAGTCGAACAACACAAGCAAAACATGTCTCGAACTATCTGCAGCCTTGCGTCCAAGGAAAGATCAAGCAGAAATAGCTTATCCAACTGCTCGTGAGTGAGGGTGAAGATTTGAGTAGGATTTTTAGGCTTTGTAAATTCTTTGTAGGCCATATTTACTGGTATTTTTTGATTGGTGAAACACCAATTAGTATAGGCTTTGATGGATTTTATTTGCCCTCCTACGGTGCTTGGTGAGCAGCTTCTTACGGAATAGAGGTAGTAAAGATAGCTCTCATAAAAAGACTGGTCAATATTTTGAAAGGTTAGTCGGACTTTATTTACCTTCTCGAAATGGTACAATCGGCTTTTTGCCGCCCTATATTGCCGTACTGTGCCCGAACTTATTTTTGTGATGTTGACCTGGAATTCAACGAATTTATCCCAATAATCGAGAAAATATGGTGACATCTTAACAGCAAACACACCCTTGCTGTGCTTTTTGTTAAAGGCCTCCTTGATGTTCTCGATGGTGGGCTCCACATCGGTGAGCTGTAGGTTGATCCGAAGATCATCGATTGTTCTCTTTTTCTTCTCGATTAATGCATTGATATTCGTGTATCCACGCATCGACTTTTTTACAAAACCGATGTCGTCCCAATGGTCGGGATTAATCATCTGACCTACCGCGAAAAGTATAGAACGCTGGTTGTGGGTGTACCTAATGTAAATGGGTGTAGCCCCCATTTCGTTGACCCTGTTTCTTCGTATGACTGCTTTGGTTGTTGCCATTTTCTGCATGAGATTCCCCATTGATCTCTACTTGCAGTCAAAAATATTTTACCCTCCTGGATGGCAGGGAGTATTTAATTCGACCTTGACATGGTCAAGCAAGAGGTCAAGTGAGAACCGATAAACTTGGTTAAAAACTGTTATTGGTGTTCTGAACACTTCGCCTGTATTGGGCTAAGAAATTATTGTAGGGTAAATACGAGGTAAGTATCTGAAAATCAGTGACAAACCCAGCGGGATCACAAACATGGCCTCAGAGATATTCTCTGGGGCCTTTTTGCTTT
Source organism: Cyclobacteriaceae bacterium (assembly GCA_019638255.1). Taxonomy (GTDB): domain Bacteria; phylum Bacteroidota; class Bacteroidia; order Cytophagales; family Cyclobacteriaceae; genus UBA2336. The sequence goes on from JAHBUD010000001.1 coordinate 1,197,654, forward strand.
TTGAACTCACGGGAGAACTCAGGGGAAATTGAGGTAGGAACAGGTATTATCTGGAAGCTATAGGGGTACCTTTGATCCCAAGAACTTGGAATATTGCTTTATGCAATATTTATCAGGGGTAGTAAAAAACTATTGTGAGAGAAATTTTCAAAAAGGACCAATAATGAAATAAGGGTGAGAACTTGAGTCCCCACCCTCGGAACGGGTTCTGGTTATTTCTTGCTAATCAACCCAATCTGGTCTCTATTTCCACATAAAGGTCAGGGTGTTGTCATTGGTCTTAATACTGGAAATGTTTCCATCACTATCATACTGATATTGGAAAGTATCATTGTAATCAGGTGTATCTTTCACCCCGTAAGTATTGACAATTGATGTTACTTCTTTTAATGAAAGAAAATATGGGTAGTAAAATTGATTATGAAATTCGTTCTCAAACAATACAGCCGGAATTTCAGCAGGTAACTTTGTCCACCAAGCATCAATGGTGTTGTTAAAGTTAATCTCAATAACCTCACTGTTGGTGGAATAACCGAGTGTGATTTTATTAGTTGTTTCTGTCCAAGTTGCATCGCCCCATTCACTTTCATCACCCATTTTGTAATGGAGTCCTTCGATGATGCTTGGAATCGATTCACCGGGTGCACTATTGTAACTAACTAGTAATAGTTTTCCACCATCGCCCTCATCATCAAAAACTATCTTATAGACAACGGTCTTAGGATTGCCGTTTACCAGTACATCAAGATAATAGAAAGTACTAATGATAAGATCATTGTCGCCACGGTCAGCCGTCACCGTCAACTCGTGTTTGTCACTTGACCAATCAAATGTATAGGTGATAATATCTGTATTTAGATCATCAGAATAGAAGGCCTGAATTTCTTCTACTTCGCCATTTGAACCATACGTTATTGTGTACTTACCACCCTCTTGGATGACTATCGAAGTCAAACGCTTAGCAACTAGCTTAGGGTCTTCTGAACAGGACGTAACAAATGCTGCAATGAATAGTATTGCAATAATATTTCTTAATTGATTCTTCATGGTTATAGATTTTAATAGTTAGTAACCTGCGGCCATTCCAACCAAGCCAATGATGAAGAACATCACAACACCCCAGAGTATAAGGTAGATCCAACCTTTGAAGGTGGTACGAGGTGACTGTAGCTTGAATATCGACAGTATGGTTTCTTCGGAATGTTTGTTTCCGATGATCAAGGCACCAATGGCCCAGATGCCAAAGAGTATAAGAAGTAGTATTTGCATAGTATTTGTTTTTTATGTTTGAATCCTTCCTAACCGGGGACGGGTGCCAACCCCTATAAAGCAAGAAAACCACTCGATGTGAGTGGTTTCCCTTGAATTATGAATTTATCCCGGTGCTTTAAATGCCCATAGTCTCTGAAGTAATCCTCTATCAATTTTCGCTTCACAACATAGGACTCCTGATCATTAAATATCAATACCATACCCGCCTGAATCCTTGCATATCCAATAAACAATACCCACTCTCCAAAGCTCTTTTGTAAATCCTCTAACCTTTGTTCAACGGTGTAGTTGGAATTGCCCAAGTGCTGGAAGTATGCAATGAAATCTTCTGACCTCAGGCCGTTCTTTAGCTGAATCAATTCTTGCCTTCTTACGTACATGTTTTTGTTTGACCGAAATCTTCTTGTGATACCTACGTCTGATCCAACATCCGGATCAATGTAGACCAGCGTATTGTTCACAAGGCTTTTGTAGTGGCGAACCGCTTGATTGAAATATTCCTTACGATTGGATTCCTCAAAATACGTCATTTCACCCTCACATTCTGGGCCATCTGGTTTCAACATAGAAAGGTGAACACCACGGCTAACGAAATAAGACTTTATCAAACTAATGTCAGAGTACTCCTTTTCAAACTCTGTCCGAAGCATTTGAAAAAGCATTTTATTCTTCACACCTACCTCGTAAGTGACATATTTGGAATTCCTCTCTTTCGGTAGTGGCGAAGTAATCATCGGAATATAGAATAGACTCAACCCATCTGATTTTGTCAGAATGTGTGTGAGGATATCGTACTTGAACAAATCCAATGAGTTACCGAAATACTTACTGTTCAATAGTTCCAATTATTAAGGGGACGGGTGCCACCGGCTATAAACTATAAAAGCTTTCCCCGCCCATTGCGGAGAAAGCTTTGACACAAAAAAAGCCATTCAAAAAATGACTTGGAAGTGTTCGGAGCTAACCAAGAAAAGATTTCTGGCACCCGTCCCCCTCTACAAAAAAAATTATCGGATAAATTTCACACAAGTATCCCTCTTAGACAAAATTATAGGGATGGGGAATTTCCCCCTTCTGAATAGATTTCTGAAACTACACTACAGCCTCGAACACAGAATCCCTTTCACCCTTCTTCGGATTCATTTCGCAGTTAGTGCGATGGCTGCTCAGATGATAAACGCTCTTGAATATTTGCTTGCAGAAGCTACATGTCACCTTGTCCATTTCATTCTTCTTGAATACTTCCAGCTCAGCAACATAATCAACCAATCTTTCCACATCAGCGTTAGCTTTTTCCAACCTTAGGTAAGTTGCTCCAAGCTCGTTGTCCTTAGCCACAACTTGTGATTCTAATTCTGATATCCTCTCTTCAAAATTACGTTGCTTCTGCAGGCGACTCCACTTTGCATAGAATAGCTCGGTGTAGATGAAGTTGATGGTTGCAACTAAAATTCCGATGAACCATCTTTTGAACAGTTCAATTATGGGCTGATTGAATTCAAACGCTTGGATGAAGAACAGAACTATTATCCCCGAGGCTATAGCTGCAATGACAGGAATTCTGCGATTCAAGAATTGTGTATTGCAGGTAGTTATTAATAATGTGAATTCCCATCCCAACGCTAGCATCCAACTTGCTACATACCTCTCCCAACCGGTGATGGTTGAAGGCAGTACTTCAAAGAACAATGTATGGGTAAACATTAGCAACCCTAACAATGTCAGGATCAAAACGAAAATAACGGCTGCCATGCTGGTGATAGCAAATCCGATTTGTTCAAAAAATTTAGTCATGATTTTATTTGATTAGTTGATTAATAACTTGAATGATCTCTCTGGATATGTCAGTCTGGACTATGTTGTCTTCCTCGACTGGTGTGTATGAATAGAGACGGAAACCCTTCTCGGATAGCATAACACGGAGGCATTCGTAGACCAACCCCCGGTTTTCCTTAGTCATAGTAGTGGGTAGATTAATATGGTTCAGGTAGATGTCGTTCTGTTGGTTCCAATGATCAATGACTGCCAGAAGATGTAGACATGATAGTCTCCTAACCTTTATATAGAATATTGTGCGACCCCTTTCGGCTGACAAATAACAGTCGTATCCACCCCTTATTGTCAAAAGATACTTCTTGAGGGTATAGTCATACTGTCTGAACCGACCCCTGTCTGGAATTGATTTGGAGTACCTGTTGGTAAGAACTAACCGCATATAGAGCAGTTCGAGTTTGTCTTGTGTGGCGCTCAATAGGGATTCGGCAATCACCAGTTTGAAGCGATCCACCGGGATAGTAAATAATTCTTCCTCGGTAGTCTTATCCCGGTACATGACTTTATCATCATCCCGGAAGCAGTATAGGTTTAGTATTACCTCATGTGGAGAGGTGTAGTAAATTACCTGATCGAATTTCCGACTGGTTCGATAGGTAATCTGGTATAGGTAAGGTACCGGGGAAATAAAAAGAGGATGGTGAAATCCATCCTCTGGCAGTAGTCCAGAACTCATGTGTATCGATTAAAGTATCATAGGGAATTTGGATCATGAAGGAATATATTTCCGAGGCCCAGGAAGGTATCTTTCTTGCATCCGGAGTGTTTCGGAAGTATTTCAGGCCCCATTCGAGTCCACGTGAAACTGAAGCCCAAGGAGATGGTACTCCTTAGAGAGAGTACAAAAGGGATAAATTTCATCCTGCAAAAAAATTTATCCGGAAATTGTCACACAAGTATCCATAAATTGTGGGGGCCAAATTTCTTGTGATGAAAATAGAATCTCGATTTGAAAATTGTAGTTATTCCGCTCCTTACCTAGTCAATGAATCTGGTGATGGTAAGGTAGAATTGGAAATTGAGTTGGAAACGATTGTAAGTCTACAATCTCCAAAAGCACAGAAGGACACCCTAACAAATAGTATCAGACAAGAACTTTCGAAATACGAATGGCTGATTTCTGGGCTTGTTTCGATAGAGCTTCACTGGTATTTGTCTCATCAAGATAGACACGAGACAGACAAAGGTTCTGATCTGGATAACATGACAAAGCCCATAATTGATGCCTTGGTTGGCGAGACAGGGCTGCTAGTTGATGACAGTCAGATTAAGTCCCTGTATGTAGATTGGATATCAAAAAATCAGAGTAAGAGGACGTCTCTTCTTGTGATTTGGATAAACTTCATAAACGACTTCTCTCTTAACAAGAGACAGCTATTCTTTGTGCAGTATCACAAGGCTATATGCTCCATGTTTGATGTGGACTTAAATGATCTCAAGAATCTGATCGCTGTCAAGTTAATTATTTGGACAAAGATCAAATCACGGAGACTTAGTGGGGCATTTTTTGGTACAGATCAATTTTATTTGACTTATTCAACGTTTGATTTTCATCGAACCCGTCTTCAAAATTTCAGCAAAACAAAAATCTTTACAATTTTTCAATTCAATCAAATCTGTAAAGATAAGGGACTTACATTCAAGAAATTGTTGATTGAGATGAGAAAAATGAAACTGAAGGATAACTCCCCCTGATTTCATTTAGGCTTGTTGATGCTCTTCAGTGCTTAAAATTCTGTCGACCAAAGACAGGTAATAGTTTTCATTCAACCCATGCTTTGTAAGCTCCCGATCTAAGGCTTTTGAGAGCGAAGTAAAGTCTCTGGCAAGCGCGTTCCTTTTCAGCGAGATCGAGTATTTGTCCCTTGATTTCAAGTAGTTCAAGAGTTCCATTGGAAAATTTTGCAACTCTTTCAATATCCCCTGTTCTAATTGCAGAAGTGAATCCGTCTCTTCTGGTAACAATTCTTCTTTCAGTCTCTGCTCGAAGTCGGTCAAATCTTGTTGAAGTTTCTTTTCGTATTCCTCTAAATCGTTCTGGAAGTTCTTCAAGGTTTTGTAGTAGCTTCGTGATGCTTCCTTCCTCCTCTTCCTTGTCATTTCTAAGTCGTTCGATAGAGGGGTCTTGATCGAGTGAACTCTCTTCTGATAATCCAATTCGCTTTTTTCTAACAGCATTAATTCTTTCCTTTCCTCTTCCAATATCTGACTCAACTCTTCCTTTTTCGACTTCAAAATGGAGTTCCTCTCTTCTTTCCGAATCTGATTTGTTTCTCGTCCACCCTCTGTTTTCCAACTCTCTAGCTTCTGCAATAAGGCTATGTTGTTCAATCTCTCGTTTTCTAAATTCGTCTTCTTGTTGACCAAGTTCTTTCGCCTGAGACTCATATTGTTCTCGTATTTCTCTCTCAATGTCTTCTTTTCTACTTCCAAATCTGATTCGATTGCTTTGGAGATCATCATTAATTCTTGAGATTTCATTTCTAATTCTTTGTTCAATTGAAGTGTATGATTTTGCTCCCAGGCATTTCTTAATTGAGCGTATAAGGCCGTTAATTTGGTTTGCCCAGCATGTGACGTTTTCTTCATATAGTCCTCTCTGCACTCCATCAAAGTCATGTACATCTTCTGAATCTCCTCCGGATACTGAAATGTATTTTGTTCTCTCTCTTTCATTGTTATAAAGCCATTTTGTTCTATGAGTCTTACTAAATGTTTCTTCTATTGCAATCCTACTGTTTTTAGGGACGGAAACGCGCACAACATCAATACCTAATCTTTTGAAATCAGCAAGATTAGTGTTCTCCTTCTTTTGAGTGTCAACAAGCTCTATGAAAAGGATTGAAGTATTCTCGCTGTCATAAAAGACTACATCAGGTCTATAAACATGATGAACATTGCCCGTAGGTTCCTTAGATGCTGACTGTATAAGCCCAAGCTCATTCTCAAAGAAGTATAGTCCCAACTCGGCTCTGTGTGCCCTAATAGTATGTGCCTTCTTGATTACCATTGCTGGACCTTCAATTTCCTTTGGTGGAAAGATTTTTACGGCAGGCACTTTTATAAATTTTGTAGTTAGCAAAATTTGACGTGCAACACCATGCCGATAGGCTGTATCTGTCCATGTGCAGAGTCTGGGCTTATCTACACCCTGCGGATGATGTCTGAAATAGGACAGGTGATTTATATCTTGAAACTTCACTGCCTGCATTTCTGCTCCACATCCAATGCAAGAATATCCTTTTTTGCCGGATTGAGCATCGCCTATGTCGATTTCAACACCATCCTTTAAAGCCACTACGTGGCATTCATCAAGTTTAATTTTTCTAGCTCCCATATCGGTAACTGAAATATTTGTGGATGAATTTACCTAATCCAAACAAGAATAGCACTGCTCGCTTATAAGACATGACACTATTTGTCACTACATACGCCAATCCTTATTCAAATACGTGCCCTAGCTTCCTCAGCTTTAGGATGTCTGCCCCAAACTTGAACACCACAGTTATCACCCTTTCCAATTATGGTTGGGAAAAAGCAATATTCCTGACACTGAGCGCTCTCCTCGACATCCATTCTTCCAGATACGAAGTGATAATTCTGAAGTCCTACGTCAGCAATTCCTGATGGTGCAATAAACAAGCTTAGCATCTGCAATACTTCCATTGCAGCCAAGTGCGCACTGAATGGAAATACATTTTCATGGGCTTCTCTAAAGGCCTCGCTCATACCCTCAATGTAATCTGGATCATCAAGATAGCCTTCACTTTCTAACTTAGCCATCTCTGATCGATACTGGCCAAGACACTCCAAGCAAATCCTCTCGCTCCCGACAGTGTGTGCTCTCCAGTCCGCGCCTATAATTTTCGTATTGAGCTTATTGGTTCTGACCTTTATTCCACCATCAATTACAGGTATTAGATGCGCATAGGCTATAAGATTAAGCGCTTGCCTTGGCCATGGCCTATCAACACAACTGAAAATCACATCACAATTCAGTGCTTCAAGAAAACCTCGTTCCTCGCAAATGCTGTGCTGAACGCATTCTACTTTAACATTGGGTGATGTGGCACTTCTACTAATCGCTTCTTTGATAGCATCAACTTTGGAGTTTCCCACGTCAGAGTCAAAGACACCGAGTGTTCTATCAAGGTTTTTATATTCGACTAAATCAAAATCAATTAACAGGAAGTATGAAATACCTGTTCTTGCCAGTATTTCAGCAACGATACTTCCAACGCTTCCGAGACCAACAATTGCTACTCTGAGTCGACTAACATCCTCCTGAGTTTTCCTTCCCCAAGCTGATATTGTCCTCAACTGTTTGCCAGAATCAAATGAAGGCTTTAGAAGCCTGTCATTAAATGTTACTTTCAATTGCTTTCCTACAACACGAACTGACTCGCACCACTGTCTTTCATATACTCGCTTTTCAATAGGATGTTTGGTCCAGAATCTGGCACTCCAAGCTTCATCGTTTCCAATGGTCATACCGATTAACGGCAAGCCAGTCGCACCGTATGCGGCTGGTGAAATCCGAGTCTCAGCCACAACATCAGGATCGCTCATGCCTTGCCATCCCGGAAAAGGGTGAGAATGTAGAAAAACCAGTCCTTCTTTTCTCTCTACTGCGATACGAATAGCTCGTTCCAAATATTGTGGACTAAACTCGGCATTACCATGGACTTCCCTATCTCCCTCTTCAGGAAGTATTATCGAACTAACTATTCCGGATTGTCTTGATGTACCGGTACCCGGATTGTATGTAGCGAAACACAAATCCTCCTGATCGTCTTCTCGAATCAGGTGACCGACTAACTGCTTATGCAGTTCATAGGTCATTACTGCGCTGAAATGTTTCATACTGCCATCAATAAATTTCTTATGTGAGCCAAATACTCCTTTACAGTTCGCTTAGTTCTGTTCCATTCTTTGAATGGCCTACTCCAGTGTACCCACCCACTTCCAAAATTACTTGCATGAACGCCACCAGAAGGGTTTGTCCAACCAGCATCAATCGGTTTGAAGTGTGGGCCATGTGGTGCATTCATAGGAAAGTCATTGAGGTTCTCAAAACCTAACAGCACCTTCTTACCTTTGTTGCTGCCAACTTCGACTGTGTACTCAAAGCACACTTTGTCAGAAGAGGGCTCCTGGGTTTCAAACCCAAGAGCCTTTACCTGATTAATAAAATCTATCGCTGCCATACCTATGCTACCTCGGTTGCACTTTTGTATACAGAGATAAACTTTGACCCCGGACACTTCATCTCGATTGGTTCATTCAGCTTATCCTTATACGAAACCTGACTTCCATCGGCATTTACAAGCACGAGGTAATAGTCGGTCACGGGTTCAACGCCAGCCGCTTCCAATATTTGGGTTGGTGTGAGCGACTTCTCATCGGTAGTCTCAGGTTCGCCATCTACGGTGTAGTGGAAAACTTCAGGGGCCTTAACCACGAAATGCTCGATTCCCGGCTTTGACAGGTCAACCGTTTCGGACAGACTGATTTTCTCGAAATCACACCCTTTAAATTTCTGATACAGGGAATGACACTCGACAGGAGTTTTACCTGCCTTAACCAGCAAATCTTTACCTGTAACCAAATGATGGTCGAAAACGAAGGGTTCATCTCCAATTTTTACCCTATATTTCTTTCCGATTGGAGGTTTTTTGTCGGCCTTGGTGTAGGCCTCGACATCGACTACGTCATCCGCACCTTGTGCGTCTGGAGTCATTTTTTCATTGATTTTACTCATATTAGTACTGATATCTGTACACGATGAGTATCAAAGACATTACTAACGGTTTTTGGTATACCGGTTACTAATGGAATTTGGTATATGTAGCAAACCCCCGGACCTAATTGATGAGTTGGCAAGATTTTGAACCCGAAACAACCGATGACCTTGTGGAGTACATTCGATGGAGAAAGAATCCGGAGGATGTAGAGGTGGCTGAAAACGCCTTCAGAGCATTTTGTTTTCGGTTTCAGAAGGATGTCACACACAAGTGCCGCGTGATAGCTACCAACTGGGGATATGATAATCACGTGGGCGACATTGTTGCCGAGAGGACCTTCGCACGGTATTGGAAGTATGGAAAATTTGACAAGAGCAAATCCAATGTTGCAGATACAGACACTGCCGTTAAATTGTACCTGTACAAGATTGCAAGACGGGAACTTTCTAAGTATAAAAAGGAACAATCTGCCGACCTGAATCCCTACACGGGTGACGAAGAGATTGTATATGAGTTCCCTAACATTGATACAGTAAAAGGCTCGGTAGAGAAAAGGGCTGAGCTTAGACGGATACAAGAGATAATTGAAAAAGCACTCGCTCGCTTAACTCCAAAACACAAAATTATTTACCTAACCTACAAGACCTACCAACAGGAGGGGCACACCTTGCCACGAGGTTTGCTGAAGCAATTAAGAGATGAACTTGAACTAGCCCAGACATCTATTCAAGTATACAAGAAAGAGGCTTATGACACAGTCGATGAATATTTAAAACTTTATGGCTCACGATAAGAAACATATCACCCCGGAGAATATTGATGAATGGCTTGCATCCACAGGCTTCATATTCCCGCGAAATGAATTGGAGTTAGCTCGCTTTGAGAAACTTTATGAGGAAAGTCTTGAAGAAATAACTGGTAAGGAAATTGATCCCGACAAGATCATTAAGGGGGATTTGGATTCAGCAAAGACAGTTGAAATAAAACCAACCATAAATGCGGGTGATTTCACTGAATACAGAATGGCTGCGAGAAATGGTAACGATATTCCAAAGCATATTCTTGACAAGATGAAAAGAAATCAGAACAAGAAACGAAATGATGATAACGGACCTTCGGAAAAGGAAGATAATTAAACTGACAGGTGAGTTAACTCAATTGTTTTCGTCAAGCAACATTACTCAACTTGATGAATTAGCGAAAGCAGAAGAGCTTCCTGTTTACTATGATGATTATGAAAATGCCTTTGATGGCATGCTCTTATACGACAGCAAGGATTTTCATATTCATATCAATCATACGAAAGGTAATCATCCAAATTCCAAGAGAGGTAGATTTACGCTTGCACATGAACTTGGGCATTTCTTTATTGACGAGCATAGGCTTGGATTGAAATCGGGAACATTACAGCCCCACGGATCGATAACGGAATTGAAGGATAAGGATTTGATTGAATTAGAAGCTGACTATTTCGCGAGTTGTCTTTTAATGCCAGAAACTAAATTTAAGACTCGTTCAGCCTTAACGAAGAAATTCTCATTGGCCACTATTACAGATTTGTCGGATGCATTTCAGGCAAGCATTGTATCCACCGTCATTAGATTCTCCGAAGTGGGCACGCATGAAATCATGGCGGTATTTTCTCGTAACAATATAGTTGAATGGTATGCAAGATGTGATGATTTCCCTCAATGGCCTTTTCGATTTAAGGTTCACGGAACTTTACCACCAACAACAGTAGCAGGAGAATTTTATACAAAAAAGGATAGTAAGTATACAGGTATCGAAAAAGTGAGTGCGGATGATTGGTTCTATCCGTTCAAGGATGACGCCAGAGCAGATCGTCAAATGTATGAGCAATGTTATTATTCTGATAGCTACGACTACGTGATAAGCTTGATCTGGTTTGATTGAGGCTAACGCCATACTTGTTATGGCTTCCAAGAAGGATTCGGTTTTTGAAAACAGTATCATATTCAACAATAATCATCAATGGAATCCCCGCCAGTCCATTCGAGACCTTGAGCAAGGCAAAATTGTTTTTCGGCACCCTCTTCAGTAAAGAAATTTCCAAGGCTCGTGTGCACGAAAAGATCATCTTCATAAGTAACCTTAGCAAGAGCCCAACCCTTGACTGCGTTGTCAAGTTCTCCTGATTGAGTCATCACATAAAGCGATAAACCATCGGATGCCAATGCACTCTTTGATACCAGAGAAGAATAAACTTCATTACGACAGAATGTAGCACCAGTTTTTAGTTTTGCCGCATACGCTGCAATTGCGCCTCCGATGTATTCTTGCGGACAACAAGGAAATTCAGAAGGGACACGCCAGTTGCACTGAACAGCATTTAGAGTTTTTGACTGTATTATTTCGGGGACTGGTTCAATATTCGGTTCTTGTAAAATAGGATTGTAAACCCACTCACCCAATGTGCCACCAGAGGGAAGTTTATCACTTTTTGCCCAAGCAGTCATGTTCTCCAAACATGCTTTAGCTTCCTCTTCACTAACGGTTCTCATCCAACCGAAATTTTGCTCTTGGAATCGATCTCGATATTTTTTTGGATTGGAAAGAAATTCTTCTACACTACAGCCGCAAACGAATTCAATTTTCTTTCGCGTTACGGGGTTCGACATAGCATTTTCTAATCTTGTTACCCAACGCAGATTTTCTGGGCGATTGTTTCTGCGATTTGTATCTATATGGTCAACAACATACACTTTTGTTGATCGCTCACCATGGAATGCTGTTGCTACTATAATGTGAACACGAACAGACACAATTTCCATGTAGCCGGTCAAATCATTTGCCTTACCAAAAGTCCATTGATTATCTGTTGGGCGAGGTCGCTTACTCTCACGACAATGCTTGAGCACAGCCCCATTATCCCGAACTGAATAACGCTCTTCCTTGTAAGTGCAAACTATCTCCCGACTGAAATCATTGTCGGGCTTTCTGATTGTTGTTTCCATCTTATCCCAAGAGTATTAGTAGCTTGATCAGAAGAATAGAATGTGAATGGTTCATATGCGATGAGGGAATTGCCGCTATCTGAATATCCAAGCTTCCGCCTCAATACTATTCCAAGCCCATTTGCCTGGGCTTTCATAAACGCGCATTTAGCTATCTCCCCATAAGCAAACAAAGTTGTTCCGCAGCTTGGAGAATCGCCAGTTGTACCATCGGGTTTTACAAATCTGACTTTGTGATTAATGAAAAAAATGGCATCGCATTGTTTGGCGGCCCTTTGCCACCAAGGAGCGCTAGTGCGATCCGGCACAAGTGCAATTCCATTATTGTGAAGGCGAATTTTGTCTAACCAAGGTACAAGCCCATTCCTATTTCCAAACGGGGCGTTCATCCAGATGAACCCGTACCAATCCACCAACAATGAGTTTTCAGTTATGAATGCCTTTGCGGGTACATGACAATGCTTTCTCTCAACTGGTGCCGCCACGTCCAAATCAAACTCGCATTCAAGTGCGTCAAAGATATATTTAGGCGTATACCATTCGTTACTCTTGGCGACTCCTTCCCATCTACCCATACTTAGTCACGCTACGATTCAAAACCCAAGGAACTTAGTTATGAAGGAAGGGCAAATCTCGATTGCAACTTTTTTTAATGTTGACTTAAAATTGTTCCAACCATTTAAAGGAGCTATCTCCATTGGTTTTTGTTTTAAGATTTCTTTAGCCAAATCCTTGTCAGCCATTGCTTCTTGATGAGCAAATTCAAGCTTCTTAAGCTGAAGGACAGTAGCACAAACAATTCCTATTGCGAATAGAAAACCAATGACCATGGTCACAGCCATCCAGATATTACTTCTCATGATCCGAAATGATTATCCCCGATGACAGTCTTTTGAGCAGGTTTTGCAACCATTGGCATCAGAATAGTGAGCCTTTGCTGCAGCTACTGCTGTATAACATGAACTGTGTTCACCCAAATCGATGTAGTTCTGAGTTGGCCACCAAGCACATCCTTCTTTATGAACTTCGTGATCGTAGTTTGGTGATTGCGTGTTTTTGTTAACTCTTTACTTAGCCATATTCGTTATTGTTTACTTTTTTAAAATTACTTCCCCGATATAGCGGCAACCACCCCGAAGGCCAAAAGACCGAACAGCAGTCCTTTCGCCACATCCGCTTGACCGCTTTTTACTCCAACTTGATGAATGTAGTTGACGAAGTGTTCGCAGTTGAAATCAAAAACACTGTACCGCGTACCAATCATTTCATATGCTCTGTTAACAGCAGTATTTCTGGTCCACTCAAGCCCTGGATAGGGCTTGACCTTTAAAAGAGGCCGACCATTTAAAAACTCCGACAAAGAGACAAGTCGAACACCATTCAACGGATGATTTTCGATAATCATTGATTGGCCAACATACAATCCATAATGGTCAATTATTCCCAAAAAGCTTTTACTCCGAATCAAACCATCTCCGGGTTTGATATCATTTTTTTCTATAAGTCTCATATTCATTTGCATCTCGTAAGCAAATATAGCCGCTCATCCGAACCATGCAAGTATTACAAACATTTTTTAATTGTTTGTATTATAAACGTTTGTAATATTTGACATTTAGATTAGATTTGTATCACCAACTAAGAAACGTGACTGATCAAGAAAAAGCGTTTTTTTACTCCAAAATTGGGGAAAACATAAGGGCAGCACGAGAAAAAAGAAGTATGAAGCAACACGTCCTGGCTGAAATGCTAGGATTATCCCGCGCTTCGGTTGTAAACATTGAGAAGGGCCGCCAGCATGTTACAATGCATACCCTGTGGCAAATAGCGTCCCTGCTAAACACAAATTTTTCTGATTTTACTGAAGGACTTGGTCAACAATCCACGACCAAAATCGAAATGCAGCGAATGAAGTTTGATGATTCATTTACTACAGAATCAGAAAAAGATGCCGTCAGAAAAGAAATTGAACAATTCGTTGAAACCCTAAACAAATCATAAACATGTTAATCAAGAGAATTGAGAACCTCGCACAATCAATTTTATCTGAATTAAACATCAAGAGCGCGCCTGTAGACATAAAAACAATTGCTAAGAAGAAAGGGGCAACTATTAAGCCCTATGAATTAGGCGAAAACATTTCTGGAATGCTGTTCATCAAAGATGGTGAAGGAATCATCAGTTATAACCCAACTGAGTCAATGGTTCGGCAGCGATTTACGATTGCCCATGAACTTGGTCATCTACTACTTCACAAGAAAACACAGGATGTCTTTGTCGACAAGCAATTTCAAGTTCATTTCAGGGACGAAAATTCGGCAACAGGCCAGGATGTTCAAGAACTGCAGGCAAATGCATTTGCAGCGGCTATTCTTATGCCCAAAGACCTCTTATTGACTGAAATCAAAAAGCACAATTTTGACTTAGGTGATGAATCAGCTATGAAAGAACTTGCAAAACTGTTCAATGTAAGTTTGCAAGCCATGACATTTAGAATGGTGAATCTTGGTTTCTTCAGTATCAAATAGAAGAAAATATATTGCTCTCTTAAATCGAAAATATTTTTTTTGTAGGTACGCCTACTTGTAAGAACCGATTAATGCTTTGCCCCATATAATGAAGCGAACTACTAAAAAAATTACTGAGACCAGACCTCTGCAACTTAACGAGCAAATACCGCATGTAACAAAGTACATGGGCTCGAAACGAAACCTCATTGATTTCATAGTCAAATCCTTAAATGAGGTTTATACTGGCAAGGAAACAATTGTCGATCTGTTTGCGGGGTCCTCTATTTTGTCTGGAGCACTAAGAAATCAAGCGGAAATCCATTCTAACGATATACAATCTTACTCGGCCATATTAGCAAGTCTGTACCTATCAAATTATGACTGGATTTCTTATAATGGCATAGCCGATCACGTTGTGGATCAAGCCAGTGAAATATTTGAAACGTATAAGAAATCTAACAATCTAAAGTTTGATTACTCAAAGATCAATTCAATAGACGCGCTTGCAAAAGTAGAGGCAAAACAGCGGAACCTTTACAAAAAGGATTTTGCAAACCAAGACTACCATCTTTTTACTAAATACTACTCCGGAACTTATTGGAATTACGAGCAATGTCTTTGGATCGATTCTATCAGAAAGGTCGCAGACGAATACAAGAACACAAATTTATATTTTGTAATTCTTGCAAGCCTAATGTTTGCGATGACATACAACTCCCAGAGCACTGGACACTATGCTCAATATAGAGATGCAACAAGTAAGTCTTCAATGAAGGATATATTGATCTACAGGCAACGTGAATTTTTGCCGTATTTCAAAAGAAAATTTGCTGATCTAAAAGTCACGTTAAATGAAAACAAGTATTCCTTCAAGACAAGCACATTAGATTACAGCGAATGCCTTAACCAAATAAGTGAAAAGTCAATTGTATACGCTGATCCTCCGTATTGTTTTGTTCATTATTCAAGGTTCTACCATGCTTTGGAAACTTTAGTACGATACGACTACCCTGAGGTGCAATACAAAGGACGTTACAGAACAGACCGGCATCAATCTCCCTTCTGCATAAAGACTAAGGTTGAAGGGGCATTTATTGACATGTTTCAAAAAATAAAAGAAAAGGAATCCAGTCTTGTATTAAGCTATAGTGACACCGGAATGATTGATTTAGAATCCCTCAAAACACTAATGAGAAAGCAATTAGGAAAGGGTTATGATTTTGAAACGAGAGTGCTTTCTTATCAGCATAGCACAATGGGCAGGAAAGAAGACAAATCAAGAGATGTCGAAGAAGCTGCTTTGATTGCTAAAAAGGTCTAAGCATCAGGATCGAACAAACTTCTTTTGATTCCAAAAACCAAGAGTGGACACCCACCACCACTTCCACCTTTTATGCGAGGTAGCAACTTGCTCATGTGAGTAGTTGATGCTCCGTAAGAAGCCCCTTTATCCAATTCTTGGAACAAACCCTGTAACTCATCGGCTCTCGTTATTATCACACCCACACTTATTGCCCTTAAATCAAAGAGCAACCTGAAGTTATTCAAGTCCCTATCATAGAAGGGGTCTTTATTATTCCATTCCAGTTCAAGTGCGATCCTGTTCTTGAAACAATCCACCTTGTGAGTTGGGGAGCTATGCTCTACACCATCGATCAATATACTGGTGTCAAATCCTTTCTCAACCCAACCCCTCTCGGTGAATGCATTATCGAGCTCATTAGCCACCGGACTTTTTCTGCCCCCTTTAGCAATGACGCTGGACTTCTTCAAGGTGAACCCAGACAGTACAGCAAAGATGTCAGCGAGTTCATGGGGGAAATCTTCTTTAAGAATTGCCAATGAATGACGATACTGATGGAATTCATAGTTGTTACGAACAAATTCGGGTAGATCGTTGATTCCTGCCATTATTTTTTGGTTGCTAACACTAAAAGGAAGCAAAATCTACAATTTTTAGAGGAAATTATGCCGTTTTTTCTCGAATTTTCATAATTCAAGACATGGCCCAAAAACATATTCCCTCTGATATTTTAGCACTTTATGATGTGTTTGACTACAAACACGCAGCTGCTATTTTGAAACACGATTTTCCAAAAGAGTACAAAGAGATTTGTGACGCCCTTAGAAATTTTAGACTGACTGCGGATAATATTAAAAAAGCTGGAGGAAATGAAAGTGAGATGCCAAAGAAGCTGGCCAAATTGCTGCCACTTTGGAAAAAGCAAAAATTGAAAATAAACCAAACCGCCACTGATCAAAATGGCATAGTTACTACCTCCAATTCCTCAACTCACATTATAGATTTTTTTAAGAACAAAGTAGCCCTTGACATGGAATGGAATAGTAAGGATCAAACTTATGATCGAGACCTGTATGCATTCCGGGCATTTTTTGAATTTGGACAAATCGACATAGCTATCATCGTCACAAGAGGAAAGAATCTAGTTTCCTTTTTCAAATCTTTGGGAACTTACAAGAAGAATGGAAAGACCAAAGCGTACGCAGCGAAGTATGGGGCTAGCACGACTCATTGGGGTAAATTAATCCCTAGACTTGAAGGCGGAAGAAGTGGTGGGTGCCCAGTTCTCGCGTTTGGTATTACTGATAAGGTTATAACAAAGAATACAAAAAAGAGGGTATGAATAAATTTCTTGCATCTGCCGAAAAAAATCTTCTAGAGGCAAAAAGGCCACTATCGTCAGTTGAAATCACAAGGCTGGCAATAGAATCTGGCGTTCTTAGTTCAAATGGGAAAACTCCAGAAAGGAGCATGAATGCGCAGCTTAACACTGATGTAAAATTAAAAGTAGCAAATTCAATCTTTATAAAAGACTGCCAGATCAACATTCACTCTTGATCGAAAGAAGTAATTACCACAATCAATTGTCATTGATCGACTCAATCAGGCTGAAGTAATCCCAAGAGAGTATCCAAAGATTATTTTGAAATACCCTTCCCGTGAATCGAACCGTGAGTTCTTGCCTTGTTGTGCCCCGGAGAAATACTCCTTGGGCACACAACGTGATCCTGACAGGATCACTGGATACCGTTAGAAGGGTTCCGGATCAGGCTCCGCTAGATTTTTAGACTGAACTACCTCATAATCCAAAAGCCATGTGTTGTCCCTACTCCAAATGGTATCCGATCGCACTGCGTTGAGTAGCTCGGCTTTTTCTTTCTCCACTCTGGGTTCGATATTGAATTCATGCCAGATGAAGTAGTCATAAATGCCTGCCCCTTCTATAAGCAATTTCACTCTGGGTAGCAGGCTGAGAAATGTTTCAATACCACCCGGAATTTGATTTCTGTAGCGCTCATAGAATCTGTACTCGCAATAAGCCCCAAAATAGGGTTCCAATCGATGCTTCAATGTTTGCGGAAAGCACAACGCAAAGCCATCGATATCCGCAGAATAGTCATCGACCCGAACTGCTGTTCCGTCCATGAAGGTAAACGCATCAAATTTTGCTCCAGCTAAATTGGAGTGATAAGTATCAGGCAGGTTATTCATACACATCTGTAGCCAACTCTGTAATTTTCTAATTCGTATGTCGAAGTCAGGAACCTCAGCAGCGTGTCCTTTGTAAAACTTCAGCATTGCCTGTGTTTCCCCGATTGGCGCAGCTTGAAAGATTGCTTCACCGGTATAAATGATTGCATCGCGACCGTACGTGGCAAGAACCTCTGTGGGGTACCATAGTCGGTCAAAGAGAACGTCCATCATAGTCTTTTTAGTTTATTGTGAATTAGTGTTTTGAATTTGATTTTTGAATGATCATGTTATTTCATTAAGCTGACCCAGCAATTAAGTCCAACAATACACTCAACTGAGATCAGTGTATTTGCGCGCAGTTAAATCCTTTGCCATAAATAATTGAGCAATACTCACGAAGTCAACTTGCTTTACGGCCCATCCCCGGAGTCTGGAAGTCTTTTCACCTGTTTTGCTGGAATGAACTGTAATAGTCTTGTGGTGATACCGGTGACGGTTTAGAATTTGCGTGACACGGTGAGGTGTTAAACTCACCTTTCCATAAACGTTAGCCAGTGAGATCATTTGGGAGACTGTTAGAAATTCATCAGCCGCCTCCAACGAGTGTGCCTTTGGAAAGAACAATAGAAGTGCTTCCTCTTCAACATTGGTTATCTCAAAATCTTTTGAAACCTCCTTGAGCAATTCACTTTCCTCTTTCGTCAGGTTATAATCAAATCCACTTTTATACAAATAGTAACTGTCGAGGAAAAGAAGGGTCTTGGAAATTCGATTAAATTCCTCCCATTTGAATCCTTTAACAAGAAACGGGATAACCCTGCGATTTTCATCTTTGAGAATTGTTGTATCATTAGAACTAGCGCAAAAGGAAGCGATCCGTTTTCTGTGTACAGGAGTAATGTCATAGGGCCTTCGAACCTTTACCTTTCTTAGGCTGAGAACAGATTTGAAATAATTTTCATCATCTAATTTCCTCGTGCGATATTCGTCATCAGTTATTTGAAGATTATTAATTAGTTCGATTGAGAAGTCAGTGGTCTTGACTATTGGAAGGACTGCAGTGTACCGTTCCAACTCCCCATCGTAGAGCCCTGTAAGAAAATATGTCTTTCCTATCCCCGGTGGACCAATGTAAACGGGGCAGTATTCGTTCGTTACATTAGGTTCGAAGACCTGAGCGATACCCTTGACACGCCACTTCTTGAAGAAAACCTTATGATCCAATCGATTTCCATCTTCCATAACGACACAATCGGCTACTTTGTCAATTGTACCTTTGAAGTCATCCCGATCTTTATTTCGTTCAACGATTTCTAAAAGCGGGTTATACGATTTAACTTTATTGCTACCGAGAAATGCTGCCACCCACGTCTTATCCACATTGATGCCTGCCTCATTGCAATCCATGGTGATAGAATTAATCTCATAATCTGAAATTGGTACACCGTTCAATTCAACTTCGTATGTTAGCAGGTTTCGAGTTAATTTGTAGCGGCTTGGTATGAATCTCATTGCCTTTTGCTTGGGAGATTCCTTTTCGTCATCATCCCCACCTCTGCTCTTCTTCTGTCGTCCTGTGAGTTCGCGCACCTGCTTTTCCACCTCTGTATCAATTATTCCATCAAATGGTTTTGGGGTACTGTTACAGTAGCAATTCGGATCGTATGGCAGCACGGATTTTTGGACTTCATTTTTAAAGCAATCGTCAACGGGAAAATGGTGTGACTTGAGGATTGCCGATAGCTTACTGTAATACTCCTCCTTTTTTTCTATGTCACTAATTAGAACGTCCGCCTGCAAGCCACACCCGGAAATCGTTCTGTAAATGGATAGAGCATATGTGCCAATAAGGGTCTTGAGAACAGGGAACGCAATTTCAACTAGCGTCTCGTTTGGAAAATCAATATCAATCTTGATGATGCTATTGATAAGGACAATGTCTTTTTTATCAGCACCACCTTTTACTACACACTGCGCGATGAATGACTCTATTCCATTTTTGAATTCCTGTAGAGCATCCTTATCCTGTATTCGCTTTGCTTCAGCTACTTTCTCACCATGGACTGGATTAAGCAGAAAATCGTTTATCATATCCTCATAAGGCCTAGTAACAGTGCTACTATCAGTACCAACAAGACGGGGAAAGAACGATACACGGGTTTCAAACTTTTTATTATCTAAGTCAAGCGTAAATTTATCCTTCATAGAAACTATTTTTTAGGTCTGTGCCATGCCTGTCTTCCGGGAATCCTTCCTCTAAATACTTCCTCCATTTTCTTAACGAAATCTGAATAGAGCGGCTTCCCAAAGGGAATGAGTAGGTGGTGTTTTTTCCACCATTGGAATTCGCCACCATACACGATGACGTCATGTGCTAAGTGTAAAATGCCATCGTTGGGGAGTGGAATGCAATGCTCCAAATCACCATGACGACCACGAATGTGGTCACACGTAACAATCGATTTTTCAAGTAGTGTAACCCCAAAGTTCTCGGTCTGCACTGGCTCAACCTTGCGGTCGCCATCAACTCGTTTCTCAAGCTCGATATGAACCTGAGCTAAGTGCGCATCACTCATCTGTAAATAAGCCTGATAACGGACACTCATTTGATATCTAAAATGTTGGGCGGACTGCCAATAGCACTCTTCAAAAACTCTCGTCCTGATAGCGTTACACGATTCACCATAGCGATTAATTGCCTGTGTAACTGTCATACCTTTCTGTTTAATAAATCTCTTTATCATACGTTTCATTTTCAGATTAGCGGTTGGCGATTCTCAAACTTTTGGAGCAAATCATCCAACCTGTTTTTACTTGTTTTAATTTTTTTATAATTCCTCTTCACCTGTCGAAGTAGAAAGGAGTGGTCAATAAATGCGTAGAAAATGGTTTCAATTTCCCGCGTTGATCGAAACGCTAAGTGTTGCGTTACTTGTTCTCTAACAGGGACAGCATCAATGTGCGCCAGATATTTTCCAGCCAACCAAATTCCCGGATCACCAAACTGCCAAAGATAGCCGGTGAAGTCACATCCAAGGATTCCTGCAAGAGCGTCATCTGGGTACCATTCAAAAAGTGCGTCTCTATTCAGAGTGTACTTTTCGAACTGCCGT
Organism: Cyclobacteriaceae bacterium; assembly: GCA_019638255.1. Taxonomy (GTDB): domain Bacteria; phylum Bacteroidota; class Bacteroidia; order Cytophagales; family Cyclobacteriaceae; genus UBA2336. Next base: position 1,218,597 of record JAHBUD010000001.1, read on the forward strand.
CTCAATTTTTCCCACCGATATTCATACGCTAAATCAAAGCAGTATTCAGCACGATCAAGGTTAATAAACAAATGGGTCTTAGTCACCTCGACTGCCTCGCTTAGAAATAATGAGTATTTCGATAATTCTAATTGCTCTTTCAAAAACATTGGATGACGTTTTAAAAAGGGGAAGCAGGTGCTTCCCCTTCACGCGACCTAATAATCGATCTTGTCAGGATCAGTGTTGAACTTTCGCAATACACCAAAATTTGCTTCGCGCTTTTCTTTCCTCTTTTTCATGTCCCTCTCTTCATCAGAAAGGAAAGCATTCGAGGTCAGTCTGAGCGCTAATCGATGTTTACGAGCGTAATCACTCATCGCTGTTTCTGCTGCAGAAAATAATTCCGGCTTCGTGGTACGCAATTTTTTGAAGAATTCGTATTTGGAAACGAGAAGTACTAACTCAGGAATCAAGCTTACTTCGATTGATCTTGAATTCGGGCTGTGAGTGCTAACCAATTCATCGGCCTTCATGGCTTTCTTCTGCACCATAGCCGCGAAAGGATCAACTCCCGGATCGAAAGGAATCTCCAACCGTTCCAACGCTGACCTTAGTTTGTCGATTTGCATCTCGATAAACCGGTCAGTCTTCAGGTTGAGTAACTCCTCATTATGCATTGTCAGCGTAAGGAGTTTAAATTTCAATTCGATATCAGCCACAATCCGCGAATCATCCAGTAGGAACAAACGGGTTTCCGCTGGATATGACGAAGCTGCTTTGCTAAGCCGACTAGTCGCAAGGTTGATTGTTCCTATATTCATGGAATTCAACTTTAGCATTACATTATTAACAGGGTTCATATTCCAAGTGGCGTACACCCATGAAAAACACCACCATTTGTCGCTTCACCCATACAAGTCACCGCGACAAGAGACTTGTTACCAATACGCGTTATGGTTATGGTATCCACTGGCCGGTGGATTAGTTCAAAATGGTAAATCATTAGCTATGCGGAAGAGATAAGCATTCATCGACCAGACCGAAATTCTCCAGCCGTTACTCTTTTTCGCCTCTAAGTCACCGCTTTCAATCAAGTCATAGACTGCTATCGGTTCAAGCAGATACCTGCGACATAATTCTTTTGTAGTAAGTACCTCATCCATATTAGCATCCAGTGGATAAGTAATATTGATTTGCTTCTCATTCAATAACCGCAATAACAAGTCGGTCGTCTTGACTCTTCTTCGTAGTTTCTTAATTTCCATTTGTGACTCCATACTCCCTGTTGGTTTAAGTGGATTAATCATCGTTTTTCAATGAACTGGCAGTAACCATTTCATCGATATACTTTTTCACGTCCTCCAATCGAAACTTCCATCCCTTCTTTTTGAAGCCGGGTAGTGAAGTCCCAGCGATCGAGTACACGAAATGACGATCAACTTTCAATGCTTCACATACGTCATCCGTTGATAATAATTGCACTGACTCAATAGCGCTTACCGGATTAGTCGTCACTATCAGATTTTTCTCCTTTAGAAAACTTTCAAAGTTGTGCTTGTTCTTTTCATATTCCCTTTGTTGAATCATTTCAACTAACGGATCGGATTGGTTGTCTTTGTTTCGCATTGCTTGTTCAAATTATTATGATGCAAAATTACAGGTGGCAGTCAAGCGTGTCTATCAAACGCGCTGTAGCCATCCATTGCAGAAAGTGGCAAACTTTGATAGGATAATTACACACGAAAATTCCCGCAACAATGGCCACGACCTTGTGTTAGATAGTGGCAGATGCGCTGTAATTATGCCGGTTAAAAGAGGCCGGAATTCAAGAAGATAACAACACACGGAAATGTTCCGAAAGTCTGCTCATAATCAATAATTGCGTTGATAGTATTTCAATACTTTTTTTTGAAATCATGGGAAAGACTAAACAATTCATTAGACAGAACGCAGTTAATCGAGAGGGAAAGACTGTAATCTACACTCGCTATAGTCACAAGGATGTGTCGATAGATTTTTCAACAAAAGAAATGATCGAACCGAAATACTGGGATGCGAAAGGGCAGCAGGTTCGAAGGTCGTTCAAAGGCGCTTTAAGCCTCAACAATTATTTGCAAAAATGCAAAATGGAAATCGATGAATTCAGACTCAAACTACAAACACAAGGAATCGAACCAACTGTAGATGCAATTCGAAATGCTTTCAAAAAAACTGAAATTCCGGAGTCTAAGAAGATAGAACATAAGCACATGCTCGATTACTGGCCCGAATTCCTCGACAATAAAATAAAAGTAGGGCGAGTGAGCGCTGGTTCGGTAAGACAGTATCGCGCCACGCTAACCACACTAAAAGATTTTGAAGAGTTTGCTGGAATCAAATTAGAATTTGATAAGATCGACAACAACTTCTATGATCACTTTACTTTCTATTTGTATGACCACTTGGAAAACAATCCGAACACAGTTGGCAATCGCATAAAACAATTGAAGGTCTTCTTGGGATGGGCGCTTGATAAAGAATTGACGACAAATTTAAAATTCAAGAAGTTCAAGAAGCCGAATTGTGAATCTTTTTCAGTAGCTCTCTCAATTGAACAACTTGATAAGATTTACCACTTGGACTTATCATCAGATAAGAGGATTGCGGAAACCCGTGATTTGTTCATGATAGGCTGTAGTTCAGGATTCAGATTTTCAGACTTCAAAGAAATCAAACTTGCCAATATTAAGGGGGACTTTCTTACTAAGTTCGTGAATAAAACGAGAGAGCAAATCAGAATACCACTGAACGACTACTCAAGGGGCATTATTGAAAAATACCCAAATGGACTACCGAAAGCATCGCACACCTTCAATAAAGATTTAAAAGTAATCGCAAAGAAAGCTGGACTTACAGAACTAATTGAGATCACAAAGAGGCCCGGAAACAAAATTGTTAAGGAATATGTTGAGTTTTGGACGAAAGTGTCAAGTCATTGTGCCCGGAGGACGTTCGCCAGCCAATCGCTTGATCGGGGCCTCCTAATAACTGATATTATGAAGATCACACTTCATAAAGACACAAAAACTTTCCTTAAATATGTGAAGAATTCTGAGCCAAGATTAAAAGACGTAGTTACTAAAGCGTGGAGCTTTACCAATGGGAACACAAATGAAGAAGCCATCAACCAATCTGAATAAACATTTCTCAACCCTAATTCAACTTGGACTTGATCAAGAGTTACCAAGAGAACAAATCGTTAGAGGAAAGAACCATCTCCTTTCCATTCTTGTAGAAAATTCGAACTTACTATCACTAAACGATGATGCGGACTTAGAAGAACTTGCAGAAGAGCTAAGCGAACTTGCAATCTACATACAAGCCTTCGCAACGAACTGTTTGAAATTTAAGCCCTCAGCAGATTCTCCAATTGACATTACAGATCGAAGGAAGTTTCGATTCAAAAAATCTAAGCTATTAAACCATGATGACTATGTAGTTCAAAAGAAATACTCAAGAAAGGCATTCGATTTTGTACATAAGCTTTACTACTTAGAGGAGTTTGGATATGATAAAGGCAACGATTTGTTAGACGGAATTTCGATAACACTGGAACCAAAGAAATTAATCAATGACAAGAAAGAGGGAGTGGTTATCGTTAGAGGTGAAAAATTTAAACTACCTCCATCACTTCATGAGGAATTCATAAGGGACCTGACTTCGTTGGTGGAGAAATTCACAGGCAGAATCGACATGCATAAAGACTTGAATGCAAAGTTAGACTTCGACTCTCAGATAATTATTACTGTACTAAAGGAAATCTCCGAACCATACTTGAGAGAGGTGATCTACAAAGACATAAAAGAGAATTTTCCTTCAGACCCAGAAGCCCTCTTATTGGCATTCATCCTAGTCACTGCCGGAATTTTACCAACGGAAATCGAGTATGATTCAAAACCAGTAAGAAACGGAGGAAGAAAAGTCTATGATAAACCCCCAACCCCTGACTTAGGAAAAATAGACAAGACAAAACCAAAAATAACCAAAAACTACAAGCGACCCTACATTACTCGACTGCGAGAGAAAATTGCATCCGAACCCGAACACAGGGGGTTATTTTACTCCGACAAAACCGCTAACCAGTTTTTAAGCGAACTTTTGTGATCCAGAGCCTACACGCAAAATTGCTAAATTTCATACGCTCCTTGAGGAACTCACGGAAGAACTCAGGGGAGATAGTGGGGCAATGAGGTAGAGAAAAATTTATATAAATCATCAAAAGGCGTCTCCCGGTATCATGAAAGGTATAGAGGTATTTTTTAACATAACTGCCTCATTTCCAGCGGGATCACCAAATGATAAATGTCCTTGCTTATGAGATCATGAGCAAGGATTTTTTTTGCTTTGATAGGTCATGAACTCCACCCTTTGGTGCCGAAGGTGATTTCAGCATTTTATAGGCAATTACACAAATTCAGGGTTATTAGCCTCCCATGTTCCGGTTGAATCGTATTTTTAGAAGGTGAATGTATCCTTTGCTTTCGGTAATTTCTCCTTGAAATCATTGCTGCTCATTTTCTTTTGTGCATCGATTTTTGTTCAGCCCGTCAGGGCACAACAGGAATCTGCCTCTTTGATACAATGGTACAGTAACCTCCAACGACAGGCTATCGATGAAACCATCGAAAAACGCTTGAAGGAAAAGCAGCAGGACTTGCAACAGGCAGCAGAAATGCACGATGATTCTGCGCGTATTTTCCTGCTGGTAGAGAGCGGTATGTTGCAGGCAGCTTCCTACAAATACGAAGAAGCAATTGACGTATTGCTGAAAGCGCTTAACCAGGCGGATTCTGATGGGAGTACAATCGGTCAATTCTATGCTTACCTTTCTATTGCCCATGTGTTCAGCGAAACCGGAAATAAGGAGAAAGGCCTTCAGTTTTTGGAGCGTGCTGATGCGTTAGCGCCCGGCCTCAACCAGTCCGATCATTTGGCTTTTGTATTAAATGCACTAGGGAGGGCCTATGCTTCCATTGATTCAATAGCCGATGCGTTTGAAAGCTTCAATGAAGTATTGAAATTGAAGGAGCAACTTCAATACCCTGTGCTTGAAGCAGAAGCATTATCGAATTTAGCGCAACTGTACAGAAGGCAAAAGGATTACACAAACTCACTGGACTATTTCAAGCAAGCGCTTACCATTCAACGAAGGGAGCGCAAACGTCAGGAAGAAGGTGAATTGCTGAATGAGATTGGCGCCCTGTATAGCATGATGAATAATCGGGAACGGGCCTACGCCAATTATAAAGCAGCGTTGGAAGTGTTTCAACGTATCGATTATAAAAAGGGTATAGCAGAAGCGTACAATAATATTGGTGAATACTACTATGATCAACGAAACTATGCTCAGGCAATAGCCAACCTTGAACTTGCCGCCATGGCAGGTCAGGCTGCAAACTCAAAAGAGGCCATGCTTAACAGTTATGAGTATTTAAGCATGGCGTACAAAGCCCTGAATAATTTCGAACGTGCTTTGCATTATAAAAGCAACCAGTTGAATATCCGTGATTTAATTATTGAAGAAGGCAATAATCAGAAATTACTGGAAAAACAAAGTGCATACGCTTTGCAACAAATGGAAGTGGAGATTGATAGACTCGAACGGGTTAAAATGGACCGTGAGCGGGAGCTGGCTGAGCAAAAGAGAATTCAACGGTACTTGTATGGCATGGCTGCTCTTGGAATCGTGATTGCAGTGTTAATACTGTACCTCTATTTGCTCAAGCGGAGATCAAATAAACAATTGAAGGTTATTAATGCCCGGATTGAAGCGCAGAATGTTCAGTTGCAAACACTGAATAATACTAAGGATAAGTTTTTCTCCATTATTGGTCATGACATCAAAGGGCCGTTAAACTCACTGACTTCTTTTTCCGGATTGCTGATCAATCACTTTGAAGCCTTGAGCAAGGAAGATATCCAGACTGTTGCCCGTGATCTTGATAAATCGTTGAAAAACCTTTTTACGCTCCTGAACAATCTTTTGGAGTGGGCACGCTCTCAAACCGGAAACATCGATTTTACTCCAGCACCGTTTGATGTAGTTGAAGTACTCAATCAAAATAAAGAGCTTTTGCACGCGCAGGCCGCTGCCAAGGAAATTACCATTCTCCACGAACAGGTCAGCCCAATGATGGTAACAGCCAATCAACAATCCATTACCACGGTTGTGCGAAACCTTATTTCCAACGCCATAAAGTTTACCCCGGCTAACGGTGTTATTAAACTTAGTGCAGAGCAAAGCGGTAATGAGGTTATTGTTTCCATTGCCGATACCGGGGTGGGCATGAGTAATACCGTAAAGGAAAAATTATTCAGGCTTGACGCCAAGCATTCAACACCCGGAACGGCCAACGAAAAAGGTACGGGCCTTGGATTAATACTGTGTAAAGATTTCGTTGAGAAGAATGGTGGTCGTATTTGGGTAGAGAGTGAAGAGGGTAAAGGGTCGGTATTTTATTTTTCGCTCAGAAATTAATGCGATTTGCCTCTTATTGAAGTTTACAATAAGGATTGCTGATCAAAGAGTTACAGCGTTACTTTTGTTACGTTGTATAAGGAGTCACAGCCCTATTTTTGCACGAATTTTAAGACTTTTTACGAATGGAAATTTTAGGCTTTGCAGCTTCGGTTATCATGGGTATTACCCTGGGTTTGATTGGCGGGGGAGGATCAATACTAACGGTTCCTATTTTAGTTTATGTTTTTAATGTAGATCCTGTGTTGGCTACTGCTTACTCCTTATTTGTGGTAGGGTTAACCAGTGCTGTGGGTTCGGTAAGCCATTTCAAAAAGGGAAATGTTGATTTAAAAACAGCCCTGGTGTTTGGCATCCCGTCCATCGCTGGCGTTTATGCGGTCAGGAAATTTATTTTACCCGCAATTCCTGACCCGGTATTTACGGTCAGCAATTTCGAAGTAAGCAAAGGGGTTTTTGTGATGGTGCTGTTTGCCGTGCTCATGTTGGTGGCTTCTGTTTCGATGATCCGTAAACCCAAAAGCGAGACAACTAAAACAAAGGAGAAGAAGTATAATTTTCCCATCATTTTTCTGGAAGGACTAATTGTTGGTGGTATGACTGGCTTGGTTGGTGCGGGCGGAGGTTTTCTGATCATCCCTGCATTGGTGTTGTTGGCGGGCTTGCCGATGAAGCAAGCTGTGGGCACATCCTTGTTGATCATCGCCTTGAAATCGCTGCTGGGATTCACGGGAGATTTGGGTTCCGGTATGCCTATCGATTATTCTTTCATGCTTATCTTTTCTGCGTTTGCCATGGTAGGTATTCTGGTGGGAAGTTACCTCACTCGCTATGTTTCTAATGAAAAGTTAAAGCCTGCCTTCGGCTGGTTTGTGTTGGTAATGGGGGTATATATCTTGGGAAAAGAGCTTTTTTTCTAGCGCTTTAGGCTATTGTCACAAAAGTTACGGAAGCCCTGTTAATCCTCTTCTATTTTTGTAGTTACTTGGTAAAAACTATACTGTCCATATGTTAGAATTAATTCGTCAACCTTGGCCTTGGTACGTGGCCGGTGCCCTTATTGGGCTTACGGTACCTGCTTTATTGCTGCTGGGTAACAAGCACTTCGGCATTTCTTCATCGTTACGCCACATTTGTGCAGCCTGCTTGCCTGCCAATATTCCGTTCTTTAAATACAATTGGCGCAGGGAGGTGTGGAATTTATTTTTTGTAGTGGGTGTGTTGTTTGGCGGACTTATCGCGACACAATTGTTAAGTAATCCCGATCCGATTGTGGTGTCTGAAAAAACCGTTCAGGATCTTGAGGCACTTCATGTGGTTGTCGACAATGAACTAATGCCGGCATCTATTTTCAGCTTCAATAATCTGTTCAGTCTAAAAGGACTTGTATTTTTTGTTTTGGGCGGATTTCTGGTTGGCTTCGGAACCCGTTATGCCGGAGGGTGCACCTCGGGGCATTCCATTATGGGGCTCTCAACATTGCAATGGCCCTCGCTGGTAGCCACCTGCTGCTTTATGGCAGGAGGCTTTGCCATGGTGCACCTGGTATTCCCCTGGCTGATGAAACTTTTCTAACCTTTGATTCAACTTATTATGCAGCATACAACAGAAGAATTTGTTACGAACCCATTGGTGCTTGAGCATCCAATTGAATGCGAAGCACCTAATGATCAGTTAACCCGCGAGACGCCCATTGCATCCAACATCAAATACATGGTGGTGGGCATCATCTTTGGGATTGTTTTTGTGAAAGCAGAGATTATTTCCTGGTACCGTATTCAGGAGATGTTCAGGTTACACTCTTTTCATATGTATGGTGTAATCGGTACTGCTGTGGTAGTAGGGATGCTCTCCGTTTGGCTGATCAAAAAATTTAAGGTCAGGACCTTGCAGGGTGAGCAAGTGGTATTTCATAAGAAGGAATTTCATTGGGGCAACATCATTGGGGCCACCATGTTTGGCCTTGGCTGGGCCATTACCGGTGCATGTCCGGGTCCTTTGTTTGCTCAAATAGGAAGTGGTTTTCTGGTGGTGTTGGTTACTTTCATCAGCGCAATTGCAGGTACATGGGTTTACGGGTTAGTGCGCGAAAGACTTCCTCATTGAGTGAATATCCTTTGTTAACACAGTGAGTTCATGGGCAAGCACAATCCATCATCGGATTCCAATTTGATAAAGCTTACCGGAATACTTGTAACGCTGATCTTTGCTATGCTCGTGTTGGTAGTGCTTACGACCGGATCATTACTTTTTTCATCAGAGATTATGGCCTGGTATACTCGTGTAGAGACTAAGTCTACTAGATTAACTACACTAAATCTTCCTGTGCTTCCGGATTTATGGCAAGCTCCGGATGAGTCAACCCTTCCACAAAACGATGAAGGTGATTTAATCCGGTACGGAAAGGAATTGATTGCACATACAGCCGAATACCTTGGTCCGAATGGAAAGGTGGCAGCCAAAAGTAATGGAATGAACTGTCAGAATTGTCATTTAGATGCCGGCACAAAACCTTATGGAAATAATTACAGCGCTGTGTTCTCAACTTATCCAAAGTACAGGCCTCGTTCCGGTACGGATGAAACCATTGAGAAACGCGTGAACGATTGTTTTGAGCGAAGCTTAAATGGAAAACCATTAGAAGCGGACAGCAGGGAGATGAAAGCCATCGTAGCATACATTAGCTGGCTGGGCAAAGATGTTCTTAAAGGTGAAAGCCCAAAAGGCTCTGGTCTTGTTGAACTTGCTTATCTCGATCGATCGGCCAGTCCGGAAAAAGGAAAACTTGTGTACGAGGAAAAGTGTGTTACCTGCCATGGGGCAAATGGTGAGGGTGTTCTTCACAGTAATGGAACATCGTGGGAATATCCGCCACTTTGGGGATCGAAAAGTTATAATCAGGGTGCAGGATTATACCGGCTATCGCGCTTTGCCGGTTATGTAAAAGCAAATATGCCCCTTGGCTCAACTTACGATGCTCCGCAACTCACCGATGAAGAAGCATGGGATGTGGCGGCCTACGTTAATTCATTGTATCATCCTCCAAAAGATTTGTCAGGTGATTGGCCGGATGTTTCTAAAAAACCGATTGATCATCCGTTCGGTCCGTTTCATGATGGCTTTTCGGATGAGCAGCATAAGTATGGCCCGTTTAAACCGATTGTTGAAAAGCGAAAAGTGTTGAATCAGGCTGTCGCTTATAATTGATGGTGCGAATGCGTTGGGTGTTTACGTTGATCTTGCTGCTTCATTTTTTTGCTGGACGAACCCAGCATCAGGATCCAAGTTGGTCTGCCCGAAGAGCCATCATCAATCAACAGTGCATTGAAAATGATAGTTTGTGTAATGTGTTACATAAGCTGGGCACCTTTGAGGGACATGTTCGTAATTTTTTTATGTCAACCATAAATCATCAGGATTTCCCCGATTACTTTGCGTGGGGCATTGGTGGAGGCCTTGGCTATTACTCACCCATTATTAAAAATTTTCAGGTAGGGATGTCAGGGTTTATTATTTATAACATGGCTTCCTCAAACCTGTCGCCACAGCCGCCATTTTTTAATCGTTACGAAGTAGGGCTTTTTGATGTAACCAATCCCGATAATCATGAAGATCTTGACAGATTGGAGGATTTATATATCCGCTACTACATATCGCAAGAAAATAAATCGTACTTCCAGGTAGGTAAATTTCACTTAAGGACTCCGCTTATCAATTTACAAGATGGACGTATGCGACCTAACCTACAGGAAGGTGCCTGGTTGGAGTTGAATGAATGGGAGAAAATAAAATTCAAATCCGGATTGCTGTGGAGAACTTCTCCACGCGGCACGATCCATTGGTATGGAATTGGAAATTCCGTTGGTGTATATCCGATGGGACGTGCGGTTAATGGAGAAAGAGCAGATTATGCCGGCAATGTATCTACCCAAAATGTTTTTATCGGTCAGGTTGAACTAATACCCTTAAAAGGTGTAAACTATCAGCTATGGAATTACTACGCTGATAATCTTTTTAACCTCGCGCTTCAAAAGGCAGAGTTCCGCAAGAAAACAGCCACACATACCTGGATGGGCGGCATGCAATATTTATGGCAAAATTCAGTATTTAATGATACGCTCAGTGTAGAGAAACAATATATTGGTGAAGATGAGCAATCGCATAGCTTAAGTTTTCGGGCAAGCGTGTTGAATAACCGCACGAGTCAGGAGTGGAACCTCAATTACACCCGCATCACGTCACATGGTCGTTTTCTGTTTCCACGCGAGTGGGGGGTTGAATCGTTCTACACCTTTATGCAGCGCGAACGGATTGAAGGTATGGGCGATGTGCACGCCATGATGGTTCAAAATAACCGGATGCTCGACAAGCAAAAGCACCTCTCCTTGCAAACCGGTTTTGGAATGTATGTTTTGCCGTCATTAGATGATGCGCGATTTAATAAATACGTACTTCCCTCATTTTATCAGATGAATATGCGCATGCGGTATAAGTTCACCGGGTTCCTTCAAGGACTTCAGGCGGATTTTCTCTACTTATACAAGGGAAATATGGTTAGCGGACTGGAAGAAATACCCCAGTACTATCACAACAAAGTTGATATGCACCATTTAAGCCTGGTGCTCGATTACTATTTTTAGCTACAAAAGAGGCATTGAACACCTGATCAGCATCAATTGTAACTTTCGTTACTTAACTTGAGCTGTCTTTTTACAATTTTTACCATCTTTTAGAATTCATTATGCGATATCTGATTACACTTATAGCCATGCTCGGCTTGGTTCAGTCCGTGCAGGCACAGCAGCCTGTTCGGGTTGTCATGCACCTTCAGTCGAATGATACGTTGGTGCATCGCTCCATCGTCAATCAAATCAGCAATATGAAAAAGGAAATTCCGGATGCTGAAATTGCAGTGGTATGTCATGGTCCGGGTATGGACTTTTTGTTGAACACCAAATCAACGTACATTAACCGGCTTGAAAAAATGAAGTTAACCAACGTTTCGTTTATTGGTTGTGAGTTTACGATGAAGCAGAGAAATCTGTCAAAAAATGATTTAGTGCCTTATGCAAGTACAGTACCGTATGCCCTGGTGGATATTGTAAAGAAGCAACAGGAAAATTGGATTTATGTAAAACTGGGATTTTAACACGTTGATGATTATGAAAATTAATACGCTCTTATACGTCATTTCATTGGTAGTTTTTGCATTTGGATGTGATGGTCAAACCGGAGTTCAAAAGCTATCGGTTGATAATTTTGAAAAGAAACTGGCAGCAACCAGCGATAAAATTGTTTTGGATGTTCGTACAAAGGACGAATACAAGTCCGGTCATCTGGCAACAGCAACTGTAATTGATTATTACAGTAGTGATTTTAAGAACCAGGCCAATCAATTGGATAAAACCAAGCCTGTATTTGTTTATTGCGCGGCTGGTGTACGAAGTGACAAGGCAGTAAAAATCCTTACGCAACTAGGCTTTAAGGAGATTTACGATTTACAGGGTGGTTTTAATGCATGGACAGCGGCTCGTAAACCTGTTCAGCGCTGATTCCTGTTAGCAACCATTTAACATTTTAAAAAAATTCATCATGGATCATTGGCGTGATTGTACATGTTATTCTTGTCAGGCGGAAGCGGTATCTGAAAAGGAAAGGAAGTTGCATGTACAAATCTCGAACGCCAGCAGGCGCGAGTTTCTTAAGAAGGCCAGTGGATTGGGTTTGGCCTTGGGTGTTGGAGGAGGGTTAATCTCGCCACTAGCGGCTTCAGCCATGAATGATGGTGACGGTGAATCAAGGCATTCCGAAATTTTTAGTAACAAGTCAGTAAAAGCCGGTAAAACTTCTGTCGTCACACTTTTACACACAGCCGATATTCATGCCCAATTGCTTACGCACGATGAATTTTTTATCGAAAACGGAAAGCCGGTTTACAGGAAGCGGGGTGGATATGCCACATTGAAATCGATGATCAATTCGTTGCGGAAGGAGAATCCTGCAAATACACTTTTAATTGATGGTGGTGATTGTTTTCAGGGCGGTGGCGTTGCGGCACTTACAGAAGGACGTGCCATAGTGCCCTTAATGAATAACATTGGCTACGACATCATGTTGCCGGGAAATTGGGAAGTTGTATACGGCAAGGAAATGATGATGCGCGATATGTTTGCCTATACCTGTCCGAAGGTATGTGCCAACATGTTTCACAGTACGGATGATTCCTTTAATGGTGAATTGATATTTCCTCCGTATTATGTTAAACACATTGGAGGCATTAAGATTGGTTTTATCGGGTACAACGATCCGCTCACGCCAAAGCGGCAATCGCCTGCGTACAGCGAAGGAATTCGTTTTGCACATCCTCAGGAAAATGTTGAGCGGTACATAAAGATCTTGCGGGAATATGAAGGCTGTCAATTTGTGATCTTGTTAACCCACATGGGGCTTGCTCAGCAAATCGGTTTGGCCGATATGCCGGTAATAAAGGGTGTTGATTATATTCTTGGAGCCGATACACACGAACGCGTGCGTGAGCCTATTGCCGGAAAATATGCCCGGGTTACTGAACCTGGTGCATTCGGTTCATTTGTGGCACGTCTCGACATTGCTATAGAGGATGGTGCGGTAAAAGATCACGCGTATCAATTGTTGGATGTTGATCCTGACCAGTACAAAGAAGATGAGGAAATGAAAGCGTTGGTTGCGACAGCGCGCGAACCGTATCGTAACCGGTTGGACCGTGTTATCGGAAAAACTAAAACACCATTGGTGCGCTACTACGTTATTGAAACGCCCATGGATAATTTCATTACCGATGCCATTATGTGGAAGTTCAAGCCCGACATTGCATTGAGTAATGGTTTTCGGTTTTGCCCGCCACTTATTCCTGATCCTAAAACAGGTGTTGCTGAAATAACGGAAGATTATTTATGGAGCATGCTTCCGGTTGACAGCGAAGCCAAGCGTGGCACCATCACCGGAAAACAATTGTGGGATTGGATGGAAAAAGAATTGCACAATGCCTTTGCCAAAGATCCGGCTAAACGCTTTGGCGGATGGGTGGTTCGGTTCAAGGGGATGGAAGTAAATTTTACTATTGGTAACGAGGCCGGCAAACGCGTAAACTGGATAAAGGTAAAAGGCAAGCCCGTTGATTTTAATAGAACCTACACCTTTGTTGCGTGTGAACGTGAAGGCGATCCGGACACTACCATTTGTCGGGTTGATAACGTGGCCCAACCCATTAAACTGGGCGCCACATTACATACTGTTATTGAAGAGTACCTGGCTAAACATTCGCCCATAGCACCAAAGCTTGAAGGCCGGGCCACTGCCACCGATGCGCCCAATACCTTGCTTACCCAACTGATGGGATATGGTTATGAATTCCGTTAATTGCTTAGCTTAATCTTCAGCACATTGATTCTACAGGTTTTTATAATTGGGGCGGTCTTTAGTTTCTTAGGTTCAATACCTCCGGGAACACTCAATCTTTTGGTGCTTCAAATGGGACTGGAGCACAGAATAAAAGCAGCGCTTCGTTTTGCACTGGCGGTTGCTATCGTTGAGTATCCCTATGCATGGATTGCTGTTGAGTTTGAACAACTCATTACATCATCGCCTGTGGTGATGCAAAATTTGCAGTTATGGGGAGCCATTATCATGACCGTTATTGGAATCGTTAGCCTGTGGACAGTTCGAAAACCAACGGCCATTTCTGTGAAACTACAGGAGAGTGGTTTTCGAAGGGGAATTATTTTAAGCATTCTAAATCCTCAAGCTATTCCTTTTTGGATAGCCCTCACAGCTTACCTGAAATATCAGGGCTGGATTGACATTAGTACAGGATGGCGACTGCACAGTTATGTACTAGGCACTTCAGTTGGTGCCTTTGTGTTGCTTTCGTTGCTTATTTTTCTTGCGCATCGGGTAGCTTCCTCTTTCAGAGACAATCGGCTGATACGGATGATCCCAGGCATGGTATTGTTGTGTCTTGGTATTATCGGTTTTATCCGGTATTTCTTTTTTTAATCGGTCATTCGTTCCCCGGTTAGGCTATCATCAAGTTGTGATTTTGCCTGTTCAGGGAATTATCGTGTAACCAAAATCACAGAAACTAATTTCATTCTGTTGTAGTTTTGTAACAGAATTTAACTTCCGGTATGGAGCAAAAGAAAACATTCAGTGAACTTATTTGCAGCGAAAAGCTTGTTTTGGTTGATTTTTTCGCTACCTGGTGTGGACCGTGCCAAATGATGCAGCCCATTCTGCAAGAGCTGTCTGGCAGGGTTTCCGGTAAAGCTTCCATTATTAAAATTGATGTGGATAAAAATCCGTTGGTGGCGAGTACATACCGTATCCAGGGTGTTCCTACCCTCATGTTGTTCAGAAAGGGTGAAGTGCTGTGGAGGCAATCCGGTGTACTAAACGCCAATCAACTTGAGCAGGTCATCCACCAATTTTATCGCGAACCGGTGATGAGTTAAGCCATTTTAGTCACCGGTAGGATTGATCCGAAACATTTAATCAATTGTATTTCTATTTTTTATAATTTGTAACTACAACAGACAAGCCTATGTACTTTCAACATGTTTATGACAAAAGCCTGGCACAAGCCAGCTACTTTATCGGCTGCCAGAAGGCGGGCGTAGCCATCGTAATTGACCCCAAGCGCGATGTTGACACGTACCTGGAAATTGCCACGCAGAACAAAATGAAAATCACCCACATCGCGGAAACGCACATTCATGCCGATTTTCTTTCGGGCTCACGTGAATTGGCTGCGCTAACCGGAGCGCAACTGTATTTATCCGATGAGGGAGGTGATGGATGGCTATATGAATTTCCGCACAACGGTTTGAAAGATGGTGATTCTTTTATGGTCGGCAACCTGAAATTTGATGTATTGCATACCCCTGGCCATACGCCTGAAAGCATCAGCTTTTTGCTAACGGATACTCCGGCCAGTCCGGAACCGGTAATGTTGTTTACCGGTGATTTTGTATTTGTGGGTGATGTTGGCCGCCCGGATTTGTTGGAGAAAGCCGCAGGTGTTGTGGGCACAAAGGAAGCCGGTGCAAAAGAAATGTATAAATCCGTTAAGCGTTTTAATGCATTACCGGATTATATACAGGTATGGCCCGGTCATGGTGCGGGTTCAGCATGCGGTAAAGCGTTAGGTGCTGTACCCAGTTCAACGGTAGGTTATGAAAAAATCCGCAACTGGGCTTTTCAATACGAGCGCGATGAGAATGGATTCATTAAATACCTGTTGGAAGATCAGCCCGAGCCTCCGAAATATTTTGCGATGATGAAAAAACTCAACAAAGTAGATAGGCCTTTGTTGACGGAGGTGCCAAAGCTTAAGAAGCTAAGTGCTGACGAATTTAAATCAGCTTTTGACAAAGGCATTAAAGTTATTGATACCCGATTGAAGACGGAATTTGCCGAAGGATTTATACCCGGCACGTACAACATCCAGGGCAACAACTCCTTTGCTACCTGGTGTGGATGGATATTGAGCTACGAAGAACCTTTTATTTTAATTGCTGACGAAGGCAAACTCGATGATCTGACAAGAAAATTAATGCGCATTGGGTTGGATAGAATTTACGGCTATGTGGAAAGTGTTTCCGTATGGCAAACGCTTGGAAATCAACTGGAGAAGGCAAACGTGATCACGGAATCCGAGTTCAAGCAAATTATGCAATCAAACCATACGCAATATGTTGATTTGCGGGGTGAGGCCGAGTATAAGTCGGGTCATATTAAAGGAGCAGACCATGTTTTTGTGGGCACTTTGGAGAAGAACCTTGATAAAATCAACAAAGATCAACAGGTGGTGGTGTTCTGCCAGGCTGGCGATCGTTCTTCCATTGGTTATTCGATTTTAGCCCGTAATGGATTCAGCAATATTAAGAACTACAGTGGTGGTATGAGCGAGTGGATCAACAAAGGTAACCCGGTAGTGACTGACTGATTTGAAGTTATACAAGTGAAACAAAAAGCCCGGCTGATTTCAGCCTGGCTTTTCTTTTGAGGGGTAACGAATATTATTTCTCGAATGACTTGCTCATCGTCATGGCGAGCTTTACCGCTTCGTAAGCATTTACAAGTCCGCCCGAGCGACTCAATTTATTAAAGTCAACTGCTTCTTTACCACCGGGTGCAATAACTTTGAGCCCATCGAACTTACGCGTGGATTGTGATAGAATCTCTTTCACCTGGTTGGCTGTTAGATCAGGAAAGTATGACATGATAATGGCGGCAACACCGGCAGCCGCGGGGCTGGCCATACTGGTGCCTTGGTTGTTTTTGTACCCATTTTCAGGAATGGTGGAATAGATTTCAACACCTGGTGAGAATAGATCAACCGATTTTTTTCCGTAATTAGAAAAAGAAGCCACAAAGTTTTCATCAGCACCCCACGATGAAGCACCTACTTCAATCCAGTTTTTTGCTTCCTTACCATCATTGAAATACCGCGAAGGAAAGTTTTTCTTTACGTCAATATCATCACCATCATTACCGGCTGCATGCACCAGCAAAACACCTTTTGATTCGGCATACTTCACGGCTTTATCCACAGCTTCTTTTTGCGGTGAATACGATTTACCAAAACTCATATTGATAATGTGTGCGCCATTGTCAACTGCATAGCGAATGGCGTTGGCTACATCTTTATCGCGTTCATCACCATTGGGTACTGCACGCACTGACATAATCTTCACATTATCGGCAATGCCTTTTATGCCTAAGTCATTTGTTCGGTCGGCAGCAATGATACCGGCTACGTGTGTTCCGTGTTCGGCATCGGGGCCTTTAACATCATTGTTTCCATACCCTTTTTCGTACAGATCATTTTCATTATCACCCACGATGCTGCGCGGATTGAAATCGATATTATACCCGTATAGTGCCTGTACACGGTAATAGTCTACCGCTTCCTTAAATTCCTCCAGCACTTCATCAATATCCGCATCGGGGCCGAAATTTTGAAAAATGATGGATACTGCATTTTTGGAGAAAGCAACGATTGGGCTTGTTGGCTTAAGGGTATCGATAGCCGCAACTGTAACCTTATCAATTTTAAGAATACTTTTCAGTGTATCGTTACCTAAATTGATGTTGGTGAAAATGGTATTGTACTGGTTGTACATTTGGTTGGCTTCCTGGCTGCGCTTTTCAAATTTGCTTTTCAGGTCTTTATAGTACGCGAACTCGGCCTGGCTTTTCTTGGGCACCTTTTTCTCATCAATGTTTTCGTATTTGGGTTTCAGCCGGGCATATTCCCGGGTAAGTTCATAGGTGTCTTCATTAACGTTGCCCTCTTTGCCACCAATAAAGTTCCATCCGTAAACGTCATCGATGTAGCCATTCTTATCGTCATCAATTCCGTTGTCCGGAATTTCACCGGGGTTTACCCAGATCACATTTTTCAGGTCTTCATGAAAAATATCGACACCCGAATCAATAACGGCAACCACCACGGTGCGGGAGGGTCTTCCTTTTAGCAGGGTAGCATAGGTGCGTTCGGCACTTACACCTTGCATTTGGTCTGTCTCAGGGTCGAGTAAAAACCAGTTTTTGGGCAGTTTTGTGCTATCCGAAAGGGTTTCTTGACTTTGAAATGCGTGTATCTTTTCTGCAGAAATGCTCAACAACACAATGAGCACTAGACAAATTTTTTTTAACATAGATGATTGATTTACAAGTGTTAAGTCGCGCAAGGTAAAAGTTATGATGTTAATTTCCTCGCGCTTTAATGCGTTGAATTCGTTGATAAAACCATGCCAAATCTTACTTCTGTGATGGATGCTTTTACTTTCAAATTCAACAGATCATAGGTATCGGCAACTTTGTGAAGCCAAATCAAGAGGGGGAGACCATATGATATACCTTGCCGCAACGACTGTTTCACTTTTTTATGGGATACTGTTTTACTCATCAGTACACCTGAATAAATCCTCAACTGAGTCCCACCTGCAGGAGGATCACCAAAGACGCCCAGGGATTATCCTGATTTTCAAAAAGAGCCGATTTTAGGCTTTTTTGCTCCAAATTCACCTTTTTCCACAGAGCCGTAAAATTTTGGTAATTTTACTAATACCAAAAATCTACAGTTATGGTAAAGCGGTATCTGTTTTTGTGGCTAGTGGCATTTGCATCGATTAGCCTACTTGCTCAGGCACCCCGGATTGTCATCAATCCCATGGGCCATTCGGCCAAAGTACATAACCTGGTTTTTACTCCCGATGGAACCAAAATCATCTCGATCTCGGAAGATAAAACCATACGCATTTGGAATGCCGATACCGGTGAAATGCTACAAAAATTTGAATCACAAATTGGTGATGGATGGGAAGGCATGCTCTATGCTTCGGCTTTATCGCCCGATGGAAGCTTGTTGGCTGTGGGTGGTTATCCGGTAAGTACTGAAAAGGAGAATTACATCATTGTAATAGACATCGTAAAAGGAATTCAGGTGGCAACGGCTATCGGCCACACCAATGTTATCAATAGTTTGTCGTTTAGTGGCTCGGGTTTATACCTGGCCAGTGGAAGCGATGACCGCACCGTGCGCATTTGGAAGATGGATGATTCTCCGGTACTGAAATCGATTGCCACCATTCCGGTTGGATCGGCTGTAACAAGTTTGAGCTTCAATTCCCGAACGCAGGATTTGGCCGTAGCGGCCGAAAGCAGGGATATATTGGTTTACGGGTTGCAGGGTGTTGAGCGTGGGGGAACCAAGTTTGTTCCTAAACCCTGGAAGAAGCACAAAGGCATGCTAAACAAGGTTATGTATTCACCGGAAGGCTCGTACCTGGCCAGCTGTAGTTTTGATAGTGAGTTAATTCTGTGGAGTGCAGAAGGAACTGTTGTAAAAGAATTCAACAACATTAAAGATCCGATAAATGCCCTAACGTTTTCTAACGATGCTAAAATACTGGCCGTTCTTGATGTAACGGGAAAAGGTGTAAGCTATTCCGTTCCCGGAGGCACACGCTTTACTGATTTTCTTGCACACGATAATACAGTGTTCAGTGCAGCCTTTTCACCCTCTCTAACGGGCAATTATGTTGTGGCGTCAGCGGGTGGCAGCAACAATGAAATTTTTCTGTGGAATCCCATCAATGGTTTGATTGTAAAAAAGATTAAAGGAAAAGGCAGCGCCATCTACCATTTGGCCTTTGGCAACGGTCATGAACTTTTTATTAGTCGTGAATTCAACAAGTCGGGCAAACCAAAATTTACCAGCAGTTTTGATTTTGCGTCCTTCTCTGTGAACCGAAATCCTGTGCAATTTCCTGCTCAACGAAATCAACCCAAAGATGTAGTGCAAACCGGTGTGAACACCATTGCTTTGCCGAAGGGAAAGGTGGTGCAAACCCGTGAAGCAGAAGATGGTCGCATTCTGGATTATCTTGTCTTATCCGATGGCAGCGTGGTAGTGGCCAGCGACTTTTCACTTAAGATGTTCGATCGAAATGGTTACTTGAATAAAGAGTTTGTTGGCCACTCCGGTTCGGTACGCACAATAACCGTGAGTTCCGATGGTCAGTATGTGGCTTCCGGTGGAGAAGATCAATCTATTATACTTTGGAAACTTTCGGAAAGCGGATTTGCTCCCAGTATGCGCAGCATATTCGACACCCCAGAGTGGGTATCCTATTTTAATTCCCTGCCCATTGATTCCTTAACCAAAGAGCCGACAAAAAAAGCGTGGCAGGAAGTGATTGCCTTTATGAAGACCAATGGCCAAAAGGCGGTAAAAGAAGTGGAGGCTCAATACAAATCATTAGGCGAGGTTTTGATTCCCTTTGCTACGCTGTTTCTTACAGAAGATAATGAGTGGGTTTGTTATACCCCACGTGGATATTTCACTTGCTCATCTTCCGGAGGTCAATACTTTGGCTGGCATATTAACAGGGGTATTGAAAAGTTAGCTGATTTCTTTTCGGCTGAACAGTACTTTGAAGTGCTCTTCCGGCCCAAAGAAGAAATGAGTAAGAGCATTATTCAAGGCAAGAGGGTTGAGGATATCCTCCGTGAATCCGGGCAGCGGATTTTTGACTTGGGCAAATTACATCGGCCTTCTGTTGGCTTCTTTGATGTGTCGGTAACCATGAAGTCGACCGATTTATTGAGTTATGATAAAGGTAAATTCATAACCCAGGCGCGTACCATGCCCCTGACTGTGGAAATTTATGATGGTGGAGGAGGGGTTAAAGAAGTTAACATATACCAGAATGATAAACTCATCATCAGCGATAAGAACATAAAGACAAGTGGAGAAGGGGAGAAAGTTGTAAAAACTTATCCGGTAGAAATGGTGAATGAAATGAATGAGTTTAAAGTGAAGGTAATCAACTACCAGAAAATTGAGTCCCGGCCAGATGTATTACCGATTGAATATACCGGTGATGTAATCGCTACCTCCTCGTTGTATGTGTTGGCTGTCGGCATAAATCAATATCATAATTCCTCCTACAACCTGAATTATGCCAAACCCGATGCGCAAAGCTTTACGGAGAAGATTATGGAGAACGGGAAAGGCATTTTCAAGTCACTGAACCGTATGGAGATTTATGACCGCGATGCAACCCGCGAGAATATTCTCACAGCATTTAAGTCGATAACGATGCGGGCTCGCCCGGAAGATGTTTTTGTATTTTATTATGCCGGGCACGGTACACTTGATGAGGAGAATAATAATGAGTATTACCTCGTTCCTACCGATGTAACCAAGTTGTATGGCGATCCGACACAACTGGAAGCAAAGGGAATCTCCGCTACGGAGTTGAGAAATCAACTCACTGCGTTGAAGGCACAAAAGCAGATTATATTAATGGATGCCTGTCATTCTGGTGGAGCCGTAAAGAGTTTGAACGTGCGGGCCGCAGCAGCTGATGAAAAGGCCATTGTTCAATTGGCGCGCAGTTCAGGTGTCGTGATGATGGCATCGAGCGGCACGCAACAATTTGCAACAGAGTTTGAGACACTGAAACATGGTGTTTTTACCTATGCACTGCTGGAAGCCCTGGACGGTAAAGCCGATAACGGTGACGGAAAAATTACAGTGAACGAGATTAAAATCTATATGGAAGAGCGCGTTCCCGAGTTAACCCGTAAGCATGGCGGTAAGGCCCAGTATCCAACAGGATACATCACTGGTAATGACTTCCCGATTACAATCATCAAAAAATAAGGAATAAGTGTCCTACACCTTTAAGGTGTAGGACACTTATGTTACTATCTCCGTCTGGAAGGCTTGCGCTTTTTATGCTTATATACTGTGGTCTTCCGGTTGTCGGGTTTGCCGGTGTACTTTCGCTTAGCAGGTGCTTTACTTTTTTGATTCATGGAGAGCTTCTTTACGCTCTGGTAGCGGTTATTGGGTGAATAGGGCTTAAGCTTCTTCTGTTTGCTGCTTAATTGTTTTGGGTTTCGTGCAGAATATTTTGCAGCAGGACTAAGTGTTTTTCTCCGGTACGCCATGGAGTTTTTGTAATCCGAACGAAAGCGCTCCTGGTAGCTCTGATCATTAAAATCAAACCGCAAGGTTATTTCGTTGGCGGCTCCAACAAATCCACCAATGCTGCTGGTAATCATTTCACGCGAATATCCAATCAGCAAATGTTTTGAAGGTTTAAAGCCCAGGGTGGCATTAAACACGTTGCCTTTTCGAAAGGCTGCGCCACCGAGAATTTTGTTGTTAAAGGTGTAATACAACCCGATGTCATATGTATCGTTTGTTTCCGAGAATCTCCTGTATGCCATGTAAGGTTCCAACAAGTCTTCTCCACCGCGCACCGGAATCATCCCCTGCACGTAACCTGAATGGTAGTTGGAAAGATTAGTTCCCTCTTGGTTGATCCATGCCGTTGATAAACGGTTGATGGCAAACCCTGCTTTTGCATACCGGGTTTGGTAATGCACACCAAACGAGTAATCAAAAGTAGGTTCACCATTTTGAAGCTGTAGCAGCACCGGATCGGTTTCGAATGCGGTGGTATTAGAGGTTCCGTTTAACCGTGAAATATTGTATTCACCAGAAACACCCATCGACAATATATTGTAATTGCTAAAGCGAAGATGATAGGCAAAGGCAGTGGATACATAGGTGTTGCGAATAAAGTTTACATCTTCCTGAAACATGTTAATACCAGTGCCGAATTTATGTTTGGCAAACGGTGTGTGCATGCTCAGAAAATGATTTTGTGGTGCACCCGGTACGTTGGAGTAGTTCTGCCGATACGAGTAGGTGAGCGATCCGAAGGTGTGCCCGGCAAGCGCAGGGTTGTAAATAAATGAGTTCGTAAGCTTTTGGGTAAACAGCGGAATATCCTGTGCCACTACAGAAAGACTCAGGAGTGAACACAAGAAAATGATGAGTAGAGTTTTTTTCATAGCGTTCACTTTAATACGGTAATCATTTGAGTCACTTTCTCAGTGGGGGAGTCCGGGGTGAGCTGATACTCCAGTACGCAGATGTAGTTGCCCGGGCTTAATCGTGTAAAGTCAAAATTATCCTGATTAGGTTCTACCGGATCATCGTAGTTGCGGAAGTTATTCCACGTTTTTACGGGTACGCCCCACCGATCGAGCAAGGTTACTTTGTTGGAGGCTGTGTATTCGATGTTGAGTATGTGCAGTTGATCGTTGATGTTATCGGCATTGAAAGGCGTGATGAGGTCGAAGATGCGCAAGTCAACCCGCTCACCAATACCTATGGTAAGGATGGGTTTGTTAGCGGGCAGAAAGCTGCTGACAAAATCCCCGATAATTCCTCCTCC
Source organism: Cyclobacteriaceae bacterium (assembly GCA_019638255.1). Taxonomy (GTDB): domain Bacteria; phylum Bacteroidota; class Bacteroidia; order Cytophagales; family Cyclobacteriaceae; genus UBA2336. The sequence continues at coordinate 1,241,898 of JAHBUD010000001.1, forward strand.
AAGATTAATGGCATTGGCATCCGGTGTGTCATCGGCATGAACGGCTACTAATTGTCCGGAGCCATCAACCGATGATCTGGGAACGTATAGCGATACCGGGCTTCCGCGAAATTCTCCTCCACTGGTACTTACCCGCCAATGTCGGTTGTTGGCTACTTCGGCAACATCCAGCGGAAGGGTTAGCGAAACACCACTGTTAAAAGCCCGAACACCAAGCTCCACCGCCCCATCAATAACGTTAGTAAACGACATGGGTAAATACGTGCTACCCTCACCAACCGGAAAGAAGCGTATGTCTGTGCCGCGTTGGTAGAGTGTTCCGTTTACGTATGAACTTGGTGTGCCCGATAAGGTTTCTGTTCCGGTATAAACAATCTTGCCTCCATTTACGGCTGCAAAACTTGGCGCCAAAATACCTTGCCTGAACTGCAGCGTGCGGGTAATGGTCCATTCGCCTTCCAGACTTTTGTTGCCACTTCCGGCAAGGGCTAGACCACCCACGGTAACCGGCACGGACGAGGTAAGCAGTTGATTGGCTCCGGTTAGTTCAATGGTGCCCTGAAAATTGAAGCGATTACTGGAATTGCGAATGGCGTTGTTTGTAGTCAATACAGTTGATGAACTGGTAACAAACTCGGTAGTGGAGCCAATGGTGAGTTGGGCAAGGCCATTCGCACTCATCGTAAGGGCGATGAATCCCACAAGCAGAATTCTTAATGAGCTTTTCATCAGTCTTCTTTTTTAGCGGTCATTCCCAGTACCCTTTTAATGGCATCGATTTCTTTAGCCATCTTTTCTGATTCATCTGCGTAGGAAGCATTTTTAGCCTTCAGGTCGTCAATGATTTGTTGCTGTTCCTGAATGGCTTTAATCAGTACGGGTACTAGTTCGGTGTACGACAACCCGAGCGGCTGTTGTTCATCATTACCAATCACGACCACCTCAGGAATTATCCTTTGCACATCCTGAGCCATCAGCCCGATGTGTGTTCGGCTATCGGTTGCTTCATTGGTCCATTTAAATGTCATAGGCTTTAAATTAAGGACTTCATCAAGTCCGTAAGTGAGATCCCGTATTTCCTTCTTAAGACGCAGGTCGGATGTGTTAATGGTGCCGTTGGAAGCAAACACTGTAGACCATCTGTTGGTTGACAGGCCCAGGTTTTGCGTTCCATCACCCCCCGGATAGAATGAGTTTGTTGTATAGTTGTAGCGTATGTTTGCAGTGCCGAAGCCATCCGTTGATTCTTCCATTCGAAACCCGTCCGAGATTGCATTCGTTGTCAAACGCCAACTGTTAGTTCCATCAAGAAATTCAATGCCTGACTGGCCTCCTGCACTTGTTGTAGTAACCCGGATGCGTGAATTTATAGAAGATGAAACTTCCAACCGTTGGTTTGGAGCCGTTGTGCCTATACCCACATTTCCATTATTGGTAATCCGCATTCTTTCCGCTGGGGAAGAAAGGCCAACAAATGTTGTTGAAAAGGTTATTCTACCCGGCACACTGGTTCCTGCTACAGCTCCATCTACATGGAAATCAATGCCACTGCTTAGGTTATAAGCTGAGGCAGTACGTCCGCTAACCGAAAACCCACCAAGGTAATCACCATCAGCAACAGCAACAGGTGCCGCAACACTTCCTTTGGATCGAAGAAGGGAAATGCCTGGACCGCGAGTAGCAGTAGCAGAATGACCCTCTAGTGTTGCAATAGTACTTGCACCACCCACATCACCGGCTACGTGAAGGAAGTTTGAAGGGTTGCTTGTTCCAAAGCCAATGCTTCCGTTCTTTAAAATTGTCATGGCATTTGATCGTCCGATCAAGTTTGCTCCATTTACCTGGCCATTTCCTACGATAAAAATTGGTTCAGTCGGTACCCATGCGGTCGTTGAAAATGAGCCGGCTGGATCCAGATTGGCTGTGCCAACCACAGTTGAGCCAAAGGACTCTGCGATTAAATAGGTGCCTCCGGGAGTCACAGTTGCATTTCCGCGAGCAATATTTTGTCTGCCGCCACCAACGGTTGACCACTGAGCGATTGAATAATTACTTGCCCCGCCACCAATTGTGGAGTAGGCAGAATAGGGAGTCAATGAACCAGCATGATTATCCCTACCACCACCTATTGTTGCCCAATCTCCGTCAACAGAATTGGCATTCTCTAGTCCTCCTCCACTTATAACAGAGCCCTTTACCCCTGCTGCGGCAGAATTTCCAAAGTAACCTGCTATTATATTGGGCGAAAGTGTGCCCGTTGTAAAAGGAGAGGTATTCAGTTCATAACGCAATACACGGGTATTATTTACCCTAAACTCAAACGCTTGATTATCAGTTGTACCAATAAAGTTAGAGGCCGGGTTTGTACCAGCATTGCCTGTAAGACTCCAGCCACTTCCACCCGCATTTGCCCACGTTGGCGCTAAACCAGGCCCCGCAGATGTTAAAACCTGACCGGCTGTGCCGAAGCTTGGTGTGCCTCCAACACTTAAAGCTCCGGTAATGGCTGTATTGCCGGCAAAATATCCGGCCCAATTCGTGGTTGCTCCTGTTGCTGATCCATAGACACCATAATTCGTTGTTCCGGTGGCTGTTGTTGTTCCCTGAACACCGTAGGCTGTTGTTATACCACCACCACCAACAAATCCGGATACACCGGATGCCGTTGTGGCAGTACCGGCTGAACCAAAAACCCCAACAGCTGTTGATCCGGCACCGAATGAATTTCCGTAAACTCCGAAGTTAGAAGTTGTGGATCCGCTGGCATCTCCGCGAAGAGCTGTATTTGAACCAGCCCCAACCCTGGTGGTAGTTCCTTGAATTACATTATCCTGTGTGGCAGCACTAACGGTTAATCTATTGGTAGCTACCGGGGCACCTCCAATGGCAGTCACCGTACCGTTATCCTGAATAGTAGAAGCAACCAGACCTGTTACAGTGCCTCTCGGAACTGCGTTTGCTATGGTGAATTGAAAATTACTTTTATCGGTAAACTGCAAATCCCCCACAGCATCTGTACCCAATAATTGATTGGGTGTTCCGGATACCCAACCAATTGTATTATTGTTACTTCCCAGAATTCCCCTGATACCAGCCCCAGCTGTAGTACCTGTGATAGTGGCTCCATCCCCAAGCAACACTCCAGTTTGTGTTGTAACATCCACGCTTGCTCCGGGGAGAGTTACAGGAATCCAGTTCGCTCCGTTCCACTGCAACACCTGATTATTGGTGGCACCTGACTGGGCAAGTTTATTTGCAGTGATTGTTGTGTTGGCTATATCAGCACCGGTAATGGTTGCATCTAATATTTTTGCAGAGGTCACAGCATTGTCGGCCAGCATGGTATTGTCCACACCACTGGTGGCTATAGCAATCGTACCTGTCGTAGTGATAGGTCCACCCGTTAACCCTGCGCCCGTAGCCACATTGGTCACCGACCCACCGGCTGCTAGGGTAACCGGTACCCAATTGGTACCATTCCATTGCAATACCTGGTTATTGGTTGCACCTGATTGGGCAAGTTTGTTGGCAGTGATAGTTGTATTGGCAATGTCTGCACCGGTGATAGTCGCGTCTAAGATTTTTGCTGATGTTACGGCATTGTCGGCAAGCTTATTTGCATCTACAGCATTGTTGTTAATTTTTGCTGTGGTGATAGCATTGTTTGAAATAGTTAATACACCGCCCGATAAGGTTGCATCTCCTGAAAGTGCAGCAGCTGAATTGCTCGATCCGTCACCAATCAGAATCTGGCCATTGCTTAAGGTTGGTGTAGCACCACCGCCTACATCATCAGCCGCAGGTGCCCAGTTGGTGCCATTCCATTTTAGTACTTGTCCGCTGGTTGCTGCGGACTGAGCAAGCTTATTGGCTGTGATAGTCGTGTTGGCTATATCTGCACCGGTAATAGTTGCGTCTGTAATTTTTGCTGAGGTCACTGCATTATCTGCCAGCTTAGTGGCATCAACTGCATTGTTTGCAAGCTCGGTAGTACCAACACCACCGGCTGCTATACTTATTGTACCTGTAGTCGTTATGGGTCCTCCGGTTAATCCAGTGCCGGTTGCCACGTTGGTTACGGAGCCGCCTCCGGCCAGTGTTACGGGTACCCAGTTGGTTCCGTTCCATTGCAGTATTTGATTATTCGTTGCACCGGATTGGGCAAGTTTATTGGCCGTGATTGTTGTGTTGGCTATGTCAGCACCGGTAATGGTGGCATCTAAGATTTTAGTTGTTGTTATTGCATCGTTAGCGATGAGTGCGTTTGTAATTCCTGCGGCAGCAATTCCAATTTGTGGAGTTGTTGTAGGATTGGTAACGGTTATGGGTGCAGTTCCAGTTACATTGGTTACCGATCCACCACCTGCAACAGCCTGAAATACCCAACCTCCGTTTCCACTGTTCGCAGTAGGATCATATGCCAGTACTTGAGTTGACGCAGGCAAATTGGCCATGGCCTTACCTTTAAGTTGCAGATTACCATTGGTGCCAGTAATATCTCCACTCAGTGTTGCAAAACGCCAGGCTCCGCTTTCAAAGACTAAAAAGGAACCATTTGTTTGTGTGCCTCCGGCAATGTTGGTTGAAGCTAACAATGTTCCGCCTGGGGCACTTAGTAATCTTAACAGGTTTCCGGAAACTTCCAGGTGAAAAGTACCACCACCTCCTGAACCACCACCAACCTCAACCCAGGCGCTGTTGTTTCTGTACCATAACTTTTTGTCTGAGTTATCATACACGATCATCCCTTCATCCGGACTGGATACCGCGGATTTATTTGTAACCGTAGGGAGGATTAATCCCTGGCTGCCATTGCCATTTAACCAGAGAATAGCATTTGGTTTGGTGGTAGCCGATCCGATGGCCACTTCATTTTGGGCCCATGACTCAGTATGAATGAACCATACAGCTATGAAGATAGACATTAAGCGCAAAGATGACTTGATCTGGGTAAGTAGAGTCTTCATGATTAAAGCGGTTTGGTAATTGAGGGTATTTTCTTGGTACTTTGATTAAGTAAGTTAATGATTTTGAGTAAAAGGAGAAGAGTTTCAGGGATTATCAGTTTGTGAAACCCCGTAATTGGTAAAATTCGCAAAGCTTTTTACCTTTGCCACCCCTTGCTAAAAGGATATAATCCTATCAGCAAGGCCGTTCTTTAAAGTTATGCCCAGGTGGCGAAATTGGTAGACGCACTACTTTGAGGTGGTAGCGCCCGAAAGGGTGTGCTGGTTCGAATCCAGTTCTGGGCACTGAATTGAAATACCGAAGTATTGGAACCTGCCTGGCATAGGTAGGTTGGTAAACTAAAGTAGAAATGCCGAAGTGGTGGAATTGGTAGACACGCACGTTTCAGGGGCGTGTGTCGTAAGACATGCGGGTTCGAGTCCCGCCTTCGGTACTTGATTACTAACAATTTCGTGTCTTTGTGTTTTAGTGGCAAGAGAAATCACTTCAAGCCACGAAATCACTAAAACACCAATACTCACTAAGCTTCTCTTTTCAGGATTTATTGTGTCGGTATTTAATAACCGTTAGTTCTTCCAATGTAATCAAGCCTTCTTTTACTACCTCATCCAAAAAGGGTATGATCTTCTTAATGTTTACTTCGGTGTCTATGATTTCAATTATCAATGGCAAGTCTTCCGAGAGCCGTAGAACTTTTAACGTGTGAATACGGCTTGCGGCACCAAACCCCATTATTCCTCGTAGCACGGTTGCACCCGCCAGGTTTAGTTCGCGAGCCTTAAGAACAATAGCTTCATAAAGTGGTTTGCCACCGAGTTTGTCCGACTCGCTAATGTAGATGCGTAGGATCACGCCATTTTCGGATGTATTCATCGGTTAGTTTTTTCTTTGTTTTGACGAAGGGAAATCTCATGCGCTGAAATATTTTGCGATGAACAAACCAGTAAATGCCAGCACTATTCCTAGAACGTTGCTAAGCAGTATATTAACTAAGGCAACCTTGAATTCTCCATCGCGAAGTAAGTTGAGCGTTTCCAAGGAAAAGGTTGAAAATGTTGTAAAGCCACCGAGTATTCCTACGAACAAGAATGTGCGGATGGTTGGGCTAAGCGTGGAGTTTTCAGCAATGCCCCAAAGTATACCAATGAGAAACGAGCCCACCAGATTGACTGTAAGAGTCCCTACGGGGAATACACCAATATTTCTTTGTTGCACAAATCCAGCAGTGCTATAACGCGCTACTGATCCTAAAGCTCCCCCCAATGCAACAAGTAAAAGTTTTATCATGTGCTAAAGATAGAAAGATTTGTTTTCTATGCCGGTCAGCATCGAGCCGAGAATGAGATTTGAACTCACGACCTGCTGTTTACGAAACAGCTGCTCTACCCCTGAGCTATCTCGGCTTACAGTATGTTTCCAGGTACGAAATTGAAAATAAAAACTATAACTTGTGCGACCATGCTATCGAAAAAGTGCAAGTATGCCATTCATGCGTTGGTGCATATGGCCAAAGATCCGGATGAAAAATTCCTGATTAAGGATATTGCCGTAGCTTGCCACATACCGAAAAAATTTCTGGAAGCAATTCTTCTTGAATTAAAACGATCAGGTATTTTGGGCAGTAGGCAGGGTAAAAACGGTGGCTACTTTTTAAGACGAAAACCGAAAGAGGTAAACCTGGCAGAAGTTGTGCGCTTGTTCGATGGCGCCATTGCCGCCATACCCTGTGCAACCTATAAGTATTACGAGCCTTGTGATGAATGTGAGGATGAAGCAACGTGTGCGATCCGGTTTGCTTTTATGGAGGTGCGAAATGCTACCGTTGAAATGTTGAAAAAAGATACGCTCGATAAACTTGTTAAGCGAGAGGCCAAGCTCAGCGCAGATAAAAAAGCGTAAAGGGTGAACTTACTGTTTCGGGCTACGTATTTTTAAATGTCAATCCTGTTCATCATGCGTTTTTTACGTTTTTCTTTTGCGCTTCTTTTAGCTGTATCCTGTTCGCGAAATAGCGACTTTGTTAACCCTGTTACAAAACCTCTGCTTGAAGCCGTTTATGCTTCCGGAACGGTTGTGTCGGAAAGTGAGTACCAGGCTTTTTCACAGGTAGATGGATACATTGCCGCGAAACTGGTGAAGGACGGTGATGCCGTTAAAAAGGGTGATCCGCTTTACATTATCGAAGCCGATCAGCAAAGTGCACGATATCGCATCGCACGCGAGAATTATGCGCTGGCGAAACAAAATTTCAGTGACGATTCACCGGTATTGATGGAATTAAAGGCTTCCTTGAAAACGGCTCAAACCAAAATGCAGCATGATTCGGTAAACCTGGTTCGATTCACTAATTTAATTACCAAGCAGGCCACCACACAGGCCGAGTACGATCGGGCAAAATTGGTTTTTGAACAATCGAAAAACGATTACCTGCTTATGCTTAGTCGATACCGCAAAATGCATAGCCAGCTACAGGCCGAATTAATCAATGCAGAAAACCAATACCGTATTGCCCGCGATGAATCCGATCGGTACACCATTCGCAGCCAGGTTGATGGTGTTGTGTTTAAAACGATGAAGGAGCAAGGAGAGCTGATCAGGCGAACGGAAGCCGTGGCCGTGTTGGGAAGCGACAAAACATTTTACCTCCAGTTGAATGTTGATGAGTTGGATATTCATCGGGTAAAAGTTAACCAGCAGGTGTTGGTAAAAATTGATGCTTATCCACAGCATATTTTTAAAGCGGAGGTAATGCGAATTTATCCGTTGGTTGATAGTCGACAGCAGTCTTTACGGGTTGATGCGAAGTTACTCGAAGCATTGCCGGGCATGTTTTCCGGACTTGCACTCGAAGCCAATATTGTTATCCGTCAAACTGAGCAGGCGTTGGTCATTCCAAAATCGGCATTGTTGCCGGGCGATTCAGTTATTATTCGTTCAGGGAGTGGTGAAAAGAAAATAAGGATTATCCGTGGTGCTTCAACATTAGATGAAGTTGAGGTAGTTGATGGCCTTACGGCAAGCAGTGAGCTAAAAATAAAACCATAAGCATGAAGCTTGTTGTTGAAATAGCCAAAACACATTTGGTGTCAAAGCCGAAGCAAACTTTTGTAGCCATGTTGGGCGTAACGTTTGGCATTGGCATGTTCATCGCCCTGGTAAGCCTGATGACGGGCCTTAACGATTTTACCGAAGAACTCACCATGACTTCTTCGCCCGACATCCACATTTACAATGATATAACGGAAAGCCGTACCAGCATTGCTGAAGAAGTGAATGCAAATGGAATCAGTATTGTATACAATCAAAAACCAAAGAAAGAAACCGCTAAGGTTCGTAACGCCTTACAGATCGCTGAGATGATAAGGCGGGATTCTCGGGTGCTGGGTGTTGCGCCTACACTATCCTCACAGGTGTTTTACAATTACGGACCGGTGCAGCTTCCGGGTTCTATATCCGGTGTGGATATTATTGAAGAGGATAAACTTTTCGACCTGCGATCGAAAATGAAAGCCGGGCAGTTGGAAGATTTACTGGCCAATAATGATGGGATCATTATCGGTACGGGCATCGCTCGCAAAATGAATGTAAAGGTTGGCGATCGCATTGTCATCACTACTCCGCAAGGCCATACCATGACGCTTAAAATCGTAGGCTTGTTTCAGATCGGTATCGGCACCATTGATAATGTGCGCAGTTACGCCAACATTTCCACAGTGCAAACCATTTTACAGCAAGATCAATCCTACATCACCGATATCAACATTAAGCTATATGATTTGCATCTGGCAAAAGCCATCGCTCCTGGGTTTCAGGCCATGTTTGGGTACAAGGCCGAAGATTGGGAAACAGCTAACGCAACATTTTTAACAGGCGTTGTTATCCGTAACATCATTACGTATTCAGTTTCCATTACGTTGCTGATTGTGGCAGGCTTTGGTATTTATAATATTCTGAACATGACGATTATAAACAAGATGAAAGACATTGCTATTTTAAAAGCCATGGGATTTTCCGGAAGGGATGTTCGCCTCATTTTCATGATTCAGTCGCTGGTGATTGGATTTATTGGAAGCGGTGCGGGCTTGTGCATAGGGTATGTGCTGAGTTATTTGATTTCGCAGGCACCGTTTGATGGCGGTGACATGGTTAGTCTTGATCATTTTCCGGTGAACTTTGATGCGAAGTACTACATTACGGGTATTGTATTTGGTGTGCTTACAACGGCACTTGCAGGCTATATGCCTTCGCGCAAAGCAGCAAAGGTCGATCCGATTGAAATTATCCGGGGACAGTAGCGATGGAATTCGTTTTACGGACAACAGGCATTGGGAAATATTTTTATGAACCTGAAAAGTTCAAAGTGCTCGATGAAATTTCCCTGGAAGTAAGACAAGGAGAGTTCTTATCGCTAATCGGTAAATCAGGCTGCGGAAAATCCACGTTAATGTACGTGCTCTCCACCATGGATACCGACTATGAGGGGCAACTTGAAATTTCGGGTGAACGACTTACCGGAAAAGATCAAAACTACCTTGCTGCATTTCGCAACAAGCACATTGGGTTTATTTTTCAGTTCCATTATTTGTTGCCCGAGTTTACTGCGCTGCAAAACGTGATGATCCCTGCATTGAAGTTGGGCAAGTATTCCCGCAAGGAGGTTGAAGATCGTGCGTATGAAAAGCTAAACATCTTAGGTGTGAAAGACCAGGCACTGAAGGCCACCAGCAAACTTTCAGGCGGGCAGCAGCAGCGTGTAGCGATTGCCCGTGCATTAATAAATGATCCTGATATTATTATGGGGGATGAACCCACCGGTAACCTTGACTCCTACAACACACAGGTGGTGTTTGATATTCTTGATGAGCTGACACAAGTGTACAAGCAAACCATTATTGCCGTAACCCATGATGAAGAATTCGCGCGCAAATCTGATCGGATTGTGGAGATGAGTGATGGAAGGATTGTAAGTGAGTGATCGAAGTGATTCTAAACATGAATCAAATGATAGCAACAACTGTACGGATCATGACTGTAGCGTAGAATCTGAGTTGATATAACCAGTAAGACTCCTCACGGACGGCAGCGCGACTAACGACTTACTTCAGGTAATCAGGCAGTTCAACTCCAGGCTTTAATGCAGGATCTTTTTCTGCAGGCATGCGCACGGTTTTAAGTGGAACAACACCTGCCCAGATGTTGAGATCATAATCTTCTTCATCATCTTTCGGATCACCCGTGCGGATTTTTGCTGAAACCTCTTCAATCGGAAAAGCGAGTACCATGGTTTTCTTCCACTCGCTTTCGTTTGGTTGCCGGATGTCGTCCCACCGGCCGGGTTGCATTTTGTTGGTGAACACTTCCAGTGCTTTGTAGAGTTCTTTTTCATCCGTTACAAGTTCGGCTTTACTGAACAGAACAACTGAACGATAATTCACTGAATGATGAAAGGCTGAGCGGGCAAGCACGACTCCATCCATTAAGGTTACACTGATGCACACCGGTATTTTTTTTTCGGCAAGTTCTCGCATGTAAAAGCTGCCTACAGAGCCGTGTAGATAAAGCTTGTTGTCGATCCTGCAAAAGCCGGTGGGAATTTGGAAGGGCTCGTTGTTCTGCACATAGGCTAATGTGCAGAAGAGTGCTTCGTCCAGAATGGAATAAATAGTGTGTTGGTCGTAAGTGCCCCGCTTGGATAAGCGGGTGATTGATGTTTTATCCGTTTGCTTGAAACTGCTCATTTAATTTTTATGATGTGATTCCACTGATGAACATCGGGTTCTGCCCCGATCCTTATGTTGTGTAATTTTTGTTTTACGCGCTGCTGAAAACTAGTTGCGCCAACTTTAGGAAGGGTGTAATCTTTGCCATGAATGTGAATCACAGCGATGGGCGCCACAATGGCGGCTGTTCCGGTTCCAAAAGCTTCGGTAAGCGTACCTTTATTGAAACCATCAATCAGATCGGTTAGACTAACCCTTCGTTCGTCAACGGGCAGTCCTAAATCATTAGCAAGTGTAATAATGGAGTCGCGTGTAACACCATCCAAAATCGCAGAGGTAAGCTGCGGTGTAACAAGTTTTCCATCCAGCACAAACATAATGTTCATGGTGCCGGCCTCGTCAATATATTGGTGATCACGTGCATCTGTCCACAATACCTGGTCGAAACCCTGCTCACGCGCCTGTTGTGTTGGCAAAAATGCTCCCCCGTAGTTGCCGGCACATTTAGCTACGCCAGTGCCTCCTTCGGCCGCACGAACATAGTGCTCTTCAACTTTTACACGTAAAGGCTTACTATAATATGGCCCTACAGGACTGGTCATGATGATGAATTTGTATTCATCCGAAACTTTTACGCCAAGTCTAGCCTCGCTGGCAAACACCAGTGGACGTATGTATAAAGACGAACCATCTTTTTGAGGTACCCATGCGCGATCGGTTTCCAGCAAGGTGCTTAGCGCATCAATAAACAAATCGTGTGGGATTTCCGGCATACACATTCTGCTCAATGATTTATTCAAACGCTCATGATGTTTATGAATCCTAAAGATTGATAAGTTTCCGTCATTCATTTTATAGGCTTTCATGCCTTCGAATATCGCTTGACCGTAATGCAGCGAGAGCATGGCGGGGCTCATGCTTAAATCACCATATGGAATGATTTGTGGTGTGTGCCATTTAGCTTTGTTATAGTCAGCAATAGACATATGGTCAGCAATGTGCTTGCCGAATTCGAGATTGTTAAAATCAATCTGGCTGATTCGGGATGAGGATGCTTTCTTAACAGGAATGGAGGCTGCCATGGTTGTGCTTTAATCTTGGCCTAAAAGTAGGGATAATTCAAATTGCAAAAAATCAATTTGGAGGTAGCTTGATAGGATGATATCATGGTATTCCCTAACGTCCAAAGTTTAATGTATTGTCATACCGAGGAGCGAGGTGTCTTAAAAATTTATCACATAGCGATTAGAACAAGCCCCTTCTGATAAAGGGATTGGCCTGACATTGACTAGGACTTGATATGGGTACAACCTTTATAAAAATGAGAATAACAGTGAGTTTAATTATATCCACTGCTGGTCTTTGTAAAATGAAAATCCGTCCTCTATAAGTTTACTGAGTTCCGTTAAAGGTATTGTTTCAGGGCTTTTGAAATGAAAGCAACTTTCTCCTGCCAGGAAGGGTTTCAGGTTGGTATTCAGATTGTCTTTTAGCTCTTTGTTTAAGTACAACGGATAAAAATAAAAGCTTACGTAACGTGAAAAAATCATCACGGCAGCAAACATGCAGCCTTTTCTATAGCGTGCCAGCTGACTTTTGCTACGGAAGACATGATTCGTCCACAATTCGTAATGATGCGGGCTGTTCGCTTTTTCTTCGAAACTAGACTTTACAGGCTCAAGCAGGCCCACCAGCAAAGCATATGTCTCCTCAAGGTTCAGTGGAATAGCCTTGACATTCCGCTTTTGTTTTTGAAAATGTGCATTGGTTGCTGCTTTGATTATCCTCATGAGCGACTATAGGTTTAGGGCTCGAGTGAAATTAAGTTATACACCGAATAGCTAAATAAGCCCAGGCATAACCAGGTAACAATGCCATAAATAATGTTGACTGACTCTTTACTTCTAAACAATAAACAATGTATCAAGAACTGGCGGAAGGAATCCATATTATTATGTTTTGATTGGGGGACAATAATTGAAATCTTAACCGAAGCTATCAGAATAACTGATTAGGAAAAATTCAATTTAGCCGCAGAACTTACATGCTTCTTTAGGTATATTTGCACCATTCTAGTTAAATCTAAATTAAACTTCAGGCATGACAACAGAGCAGTTGAAAGACTTGAAAGCCAGATCAGCGGCTTTGAGGAGGTATCTTTGACTACGATCGTAAGATCATCGAAGTAAAAGACGAAGAAAAAATTACACAACAAGCCGATTTTTGGAATAACCCCAAACAGGCTGAGACTATGCTTAAAGCCCTTCGGGCCAAGAAAGTATGGACAGATTCCTATGAACGCGTTCACAAACTGCTGGAGGATCTGGAAGTTTTAAATGAATTTCATGATGCCGGAGATGTAGGCGATGAGGAACTTGACCGCGAATATGCCAAAGCAGAGAAAGCGGTTGAGGAGTTGGAGTTTAAGAAAATGCTCAGCCGTGAGGAAGATCAGCTCAGTGCCATTGTTGAAATAAACCCCGGAGCCGGAGGCACTGAAAGTAACGACTGGGCCGATATGCTTAACCGCATGTACATCATGTGGGGCGAAAAGAGTGGCTACAAGGTTTCGCAAATCGACTACCAACCGGGTGAAGTGGCTGGCATTAAATCGGCTTCGCTTGAAATTGATGGTCCGTTTGCTTACGGTAAATTAAAATCAGAAATCGGGGTGCATCGCCTGGTGCGCATTTCACCGTTCGATTCAAATCAGCGCAGGCACACTTCCTTTGCTTCCATATTTGTCTATCCGAAAGTGGATGAAAGCATAACCATAGAAATAAATCCAGCCGATGTTGAAATACAAACTTCACGGTCGGGTGGTGCCGGTGGCCAGAATGTGAACAAGGTTGAAACAAAAGTTCAGCTAACGCATAAACCTACGGGCATTGTTATTGTGTGCCAAGTGGAACGCTCGCAACATGCCAACCGGGAGCGTGCCATGCAAATGCTTAAATCAAAACTCTATCAGCTGGAAATTGAAAAGCGCCATGCTGAGCGCGATAAGATTGAAGCCGGTAAGATGAAAATAGATTTTGGTTCGCAGATCAGAAACTACGTATTGCATCCCTATAAATTAGTAAAAGATGCACGCACGGGAGTGGAGCGTACTGATGCACAAAATGTGCTGGATGGCGACCTTGAAGATTTTATCAAAGGTTTCTTGCTCAGTATGCAGGAAGATTCTGTAGCCAAGTAATGCGTAGGCTTATCCTGTTATATTTTCTTGTTTCAGTAGCAGGTAATTTATGTGCGCAATCAGCCAGTGTTTTCATCATTGAGGGGCGCCTCACTGATGCTGTAACCGGTGAGCCGGTGCAATATGCTTCCATTGGTATTGAAGGCACTTCGGTTGGCACGAGTTCGAACACCGATGGATATTTTTCGTTGCGTGTTCCTGCTTCGTACCGGACAAAAAATGTAACGCTAAAGATTTCATGTGTCGGGTATGATAATGAAGTGGTTAAAAACCCGCCTGAAAAGTTAGACATCCAGATGAATCAGTCGAAAACCATGCTGAAAGATGTGGTGGTGTTTGGCAGGGACCTATCGCCTCAAGGTATTGTTAAGCGTGCCTTTAGCAACATCAATAAGAATTACTACACCAAGCCTTTTGTTTACCAAACCTTCTATCGGCACTACTGTAAGGATGATTCAGTATATGGCCGATTGATTGAGGCTGCGGCCGATGTTTACAAGCGTAAGGGCTATAAAGTGCAGCAGCCCTTTCCGGGATGGAAAGATGAAGTTCGTGTAAACCAACTCAGAAGAAGTTATGATAATACCAAAGTTTCGAGTGGGCATGTTCCTATTGCGTTGTATTCCATTATGGGAGTCGACCCGGTAGGTTACCAGGTGCGCAGTTCCTCCTCATCAGTACTTGGTTTTTTTAACCGGTATGAAGTAAGCAGCTTGCGAAAAAATTTGAATCGCTACGAATTCACCCTCGATGGAATTACAGAGTATGATGGAGAGCAGGTGTTTGTCATAAACTATCGGCTGAGAACTGATTCGGTGCAACTCAGCACCGGCATACCCTGGCGAAATAAACAATCCGGCACATTACATATCACCACAAAGAGCTATGCCATTGTGAAATCCGATTTTACACGACTATCTACTGTCGACACAGTGCATACATTTTCAATTTTCAAGAAAATTAACGGTAAGTATTTCTTATATCATTCATTAAAAGACGGTAGAAACCTTTATTCCCGCGAAAAGTTTATCCATAATTTTCACCTTGAGTTGATTACAACCGATATCGTTACAAAAAATATAAAGTCTTTTAAGGGGAAAGAACCTGGTCGCGAAGAACTGCTTAGCATTCAATACGACTCAACTTTTTGGAATAACTATAATATTTTAAAAGCCACCCCGTTAGAGGAATCCATTGTGGCTGATCTTGAAAAGGCCCAACCCCTGAAGGATCAATTCACAGATTACCTAGCATTCGAGCGGGAGCGGTATTTCAGTGGCAAAGAAGATGAGGAGAAATTCAATAAGTTTCTTGAATCGGCTCGTGGCCATAGGCCGGTGTATATCGATGTGTGGGCAAGCTGGTGCGGTCCCTGCCTTCGTGAAATGCCGGCTTCCATGGATTTAATAGATAAGTACAAGAGCAGGGTAGCCTTTGTTTATCTCTCGATTGATGATGACATTGAAGCTTGGCGAAAAGCGTTGAAGAAGTTTAACCTGGAACGTCCCTTTCTGGCCAATCATTTCAGGATTGGTTCTGCTTCGGATGCTGCAAAGCTTTTCGATATTGAATCCATACCCCGGTATATACTCGTTGACAAGAAAGGAAATTTTGTGAACCTGGATGCGCCCCGTCCGAGTGATCCGTCTATCGTGGAGGAACTGAATCGTTTACTCGCAGAAGAAATTGGAAAGTAACCCCGTTGTCTACACCCGCCAGTTTTGGTTGCTCTGTCTGAGCTCATTGCTCTTCTTTGCCAGTTTCAACATGCTTGTTCCTGAGCTGCCCAGCTACCTTACCAGTTTAGGTGGTGCGCAGTACAAAGGCTTGATCATATCCTTGTTCACATTAACCGCCATGGTGTCGCGTCCGTTCAGTGGAAAAATGGCCGATAAGGTGGGGCGGGTTCCGGTAATTATCATTGGCTCGTTGGTGTGTTTTTTCAGCAGCCTGATGTACCCTGCCATTTCCACGGTGTTTGGTTTTTTGCTGTTGCGATTAGTGCACGGTTTTTCAACCGGCTTTACACCAACCGGTTTAACCGCTTATCTCTCCGACATTATACCGGCCAATCGAAGAGGAGAGGCCATGGGCATAATGGGAACAGCCGGAGCTGTAGGCATGGCAGCCGGACCAGCCATTGGTGGTGCAGTAGCAAATAATTTCGGACTTGATGCAATGTTCTATACTTCATCCGGTTTTGCAATTGCTTCGATTCTTATTGTTATACGAGCGCGCGAAACCTTGGTGGAGCGAAAAGGATTTACCACCGAGGTGTTTAAAATCCATAAACGCGATTTACTGGAGCCGCGGGTGCTGGTGGCCTGTATTGTAATGTTGCTCATTGCCTATTCGTACGGAGCAGTGTTTACGGTTATTCCTGATTTTGGTGAATACACCGGCATCCGAAACAAGGGAGTATTATTCTCGTACCTCACAGTCTCATCTATATTAGTAAGATTAGTATCTGGTCGTGCGTCCGACTATTACGGAAGAAGAAGAATACTGATCGTATCAACGGCTGTAACTACCGTAGCGATGATGTTAGTTGCCTTGGCGGAAACTCAATTGATGTTGATTGCTGGTGTAGCATTGTACGGTGCAGCACACGGTATGAATTCACCTACCTTGTTGGCCTGGGCAGTAGATTTAAGTGATGAAAAAAACAAGGGCAGGGGAATAGCCAGTTTGTACATCTTTATGGAAATGGGCATTGGTGTTGGTGCACTGGCATCCGGATTTATTTATGCTAACGATTCTTCACGTTTCTTTGATACATTCCTTGTTTGCTCTATACTTTCATTTCTTGCCTTTGTTTACCTGATCACACACTGGATCAGGCACACACGGGTTAAAGACAAAACCGTTGATTTATGAAGAAGATATTTCTGGCTTTATTTCTCCTGGCTTCAGCCGGTGAACTACTTTCTCAGCTATTCAATTGGTCCGATGTACACACCTTCACTAAACCTGCCTTGTTGCTGCTTTTACTGGGTTATTATTTTTTCGCTTCACGCAGTAAAATGGTAGCGCTATCATTACTGCTCATGGCAGCGCTTGTTTTTTCATGGGTTGGCGATGTGTTGCTGATGAAACCCGGTGAGCTCTTTTTTATGCTCGGGCTTGTTTCTTTTCTCATCGCCCATGTGTTTTACATTTTTGTTTTCAAGCAATTCAGAAACGATGATGCGACAAGTTCGTTGCAGGGATTACAACGAATTCGATTCGCCTTTCCGATTGTTTTGTACGGCACCGGTTTAGTGGTAGTGCTCTATCCTGCGTTGGGCGAGCTGGCTGTGCCGGTATTGATTTATGCGAGCGTACTAACGTTGATGGTTTTGAATGCCCTATTCCGTTTTGGTCGAACGTCATCAGCAAGTTTCGCTTACGTATTTGGCGGAGCGATACTGTTCATGATCTCTGACTCCTTGTTGGCGGTTAATAAATTTTTAGAGCCCATTAAATTGGCAGGGTTTTGGATCATGCTCACGTATAGTGGCGCACAATTGTTGATAGTTACAGGTTTGATAAAACATGATTTTTGGAGTGCCAGGGGCTTAAACTGACATAAAATTCAGTTAATCAATCAAGGAAGGTACATCAGTAAGATAAACACATAGGTTTAGGAAATGCACCTATCTGCCATTGATGATTGGATTATACCCTGAAATCGACATTAATTTTACAAAAATCCATTCCAACGGATGCGTGAAATGTAGTGTCTAATGAAAAGACAAAGAAATTAGCTAAATTGCAACCAAGTCTTTAACAGTTATGGCAAAAGTTAGTGTAGTAATCATTACGCTCAATGAGGAGCAGAATATTGCTCGCTGCCTTGATTCTCTGATGCCTGTAGCAGATGATATCGTGGTGGTGGATTCGTATTCCTCCGATCTTACAGAATACATATGCAGAGAACGAGGAGTTCGTTTTTTACAACGAAAATTCACCACATATTTTGACCAAAAGAACTTTGGAGTTGCTCAGGCATACTATGACTACATCCTGTCACTTGATGCTGATGAGTACCTGTCACCGGAATTGACGCGATCAATTTTGGCTATCAAAGACCATAGTACCACCGAAGCCTATCGCATGAACAGGTTATCGAGTTATGCCGGCAAATGGATTCGTTATGGCAGTTGGAACCCCGATAGGCATATTCGATTATGGAACCGAAATACAGGGCGATGGAATGAAAGCAATCCGCACGAAAAGGTAGAGGTAAATAATGACATCAGGATTGTTCAATTGGGTGGGCACTTAATGCATAACTCTTATCGGAATGCTTCAGATGCTTTACGTAAGATAGAATTGTACTCCAACCTGTATGCAAAATCTAATGCTGGTAAAAAGATTGTAAGTCTTTTTGATATTTTTTATCACTCCAGCTGGGCATTCTTTAAAAGTTATTTTCTTAAGCTGGGTTTGTTAGATGGTTACCATGGATTGGTTGTTGCAAGACTAATTTCTGGTCATACATTTTTTAAGTATACCAAGCTGTATGAGGCAAATCAGGGATGGTTTGCTGGAATGACGAAGCGATGGGCGAAGAAAAATTTGACGCGAATCCCTGTTCAAAAACTAGATAATGAATTGACGGTTGTTTCTTTAAACGACAATGTGGGGGGTTAAACTCTCCGGTAGATAAATTTTACTATAGATTTTTAGTCAGTAGTTCCTTAAATTTGAGGCAAAAAGCGATCAACCGTCAATAAAATCGCTTTTTGAAATATAGCCCCAACCTTATCCATGTAATTCCGAGTACAGTTGATTGAATATATCTTTGTAATTTATTTTATTTTTTTGAGTAATGAAGAAAGCCTTAATAACAGGTATTACCGGTCAAGATGGTGCATACTTAGCCGAATTACTTCTTTTAAAGGGATATGAAGTGCATGGAATAAAAAGAAGGAGTTCGCTTTTTAATACGGACAGGATTGATCATTTGTACCGAGATCTTCATGAAGAAGATGTAAGATTCAAGCTTCATTATGGTGACCTAACCGACTCTGTAAATCTCATCCGGATTATTCAAGAGGTTCAACCAGATGAAATTTATAACCTGGGGGCGATGTCACATGTCAAAGTAAGTTTTGATATGCCTGAGTATACAGCCAACGCAGATGGTATAGGAGCACTTCGGATTTTGGAGGCAATAAGGATTCTGAGTTTGACAAAAAAGACCAGATTTTATCAGGCTTCTACTTCTGAATTATACGGCTTAGTTCAAGCCGTTCCACAAACTGAAACGACTCCTTTTTATCCCAGGTCACCATATGCAGTGGCAAAACTTTACAGCTATTGGATAACAGTAAACTATCGTGAGGCGTATGGTATTTTTGCTTCAAATGGTATTTTGTTTAATCATGAGTCTCCATTGCGTGGAGAAACATTTGTAACCCGCAAAATAACCCGTGCTGCATGCCGAATTGCATTAGGTCTTCAAAAGACTGTTTTTATGGGTAATATTGATGCCAAGCGCGATTGGGGGCATGCGAAAGATTATGCCGAAGCGATGTGGCTGATTTTGCAACATAATAAGCCTGATGACTTCGTCATAGCAACAGGTAAAACCACATCTGTGCGAGAATTTATTCTTAAAGCATTTAATCGGTTAGGCATCCAATTGGAATTCAAGGGCAAGGGAGTTGATGAAGTGGGCGTGGTATCGGAAATAACCAACTCAAAGGTAAAGGTAAATAAGGGAGATATAGTTGTTCGCATTGACCCTAAATACTTTCGTCCAACTGAAGTGGATCTTTTAATTGGTGACCCAAGCAAGGCGAAAAATGAATTGGGTTGGCAGTTAAAATATGATCTTGATGGGTTGGTGGATGATATGGTGATGAGCGACTATCAGTTATTCCAACGGGATTCCTACCTCAAGGAAGGCGGCCACAAAATATTTCACTACCACGAGTAATGAAAAGGGATTCAAAAATATATGTTGCCGGCCATCGTGGTATGGTGGGATCAGCGATTGTTAGAAAGCTTCAATCGGAGGGTTACAACAATTTGGTATTGCGAACCTCCGAGGACCTGGATCTTCGCAATCAGGCAAGCGTAGAAGGTTTCTTTGCTGCTGAGAAACCAGAATACGTTTTTCTTGCAGCAGCTAAAGTGGGTGGAATTCTAGCCAACAACACTTACCGTGCAGAGTTTTTGTATGATAATCTGATGATTGAAAGTAATGTGATTCATCAGAGTTATGTTCATGGCGTTAAGAAACTATTGTTTCTTGGGTCATCCTGCATATATCCTAAGATGGCACCCCAACCATTGAAAGAAGAATACTTGTTGTCTGGTTATCTTGAAGAAACCAATGAGCCCTATGCGATTGCGAAAATTACAGGGATAAAATTATGCGAAAATTACCGGAGACAGTATGGATGTGATTTTATTAGTGCTATGCCTACTAACCTATATGGGCCAAATGACAATTATGATTTGAATAATTCGCATGTTATCCCCGCTCTAATAAGAAAGTTTGTTGAAGCAAAGAGAAATAATTTGTCTGAGGTTATAGTCTGGGGAACAGGTTCTCCACTGCGTGAATTCCTTCATGTTGATGATCTGGCGGATGCAAGTTTTTTTTTGATGCAAACATACTCAGATTCGATGTTTATAAATGTGGGTTCAGGTTCAGAGATTTCGATTAAGGAGCTGGCACTGCTGATAAGTAGCCTTACAGGCTATGAAGGCCAAACAGTATTTGACACTTCAAAGCCAGATGGAACTCCAAGAAAATTGATGAGTGTTTCTAGACTTCATGCTTTTGGTTGGCAACAAGAAATTGAGCTTCAAGAAGGCATTCGTTCTACTATTGCAGATTATTGTTCAAATCCAATTTACTCCAGTTAATTTAAACATTACTTTGTAAAAGGAAATGCATATTGATGAGTCAACATGAAGAATAAATTACAGATGATCCTCGGTGATCCAAATAGGAGGGTTCTGATTATTAACTATTTTTCATTGGCGGCCATTCAAGGAGCTAACTACTTAATTCCACTTTTGGTTTTGCCTTATATTGTTCGAATTATTGGTCCGGCTAAATTCGGACTATTAATGTATGCTCAGACTTTCGTATATTATTTTACACTGATAATTAACTACAGCTTCGATTATACAGCAACACGGGATATTAGCTTAAATAGAAATGAGAAAGAGAAAATTTCAAATATTTTCTCTTCTGTCTTCTTATGTAAGCTAATATTGCTGGGTCTTGCTACAGTAATTTTTAGCATTTCAATTTTATTCGTTGAGCAATTTGAAAAGAATGCCAGTGTATATTGGATTACTTATTTAATAAACATAGGGTTTGTTTTATTTCCCTCCTGGTATTTACAAGGCATTGAGAAGCTTAGCCGAACAGCTTTTTTTAATTTCTTCACCAAGTTGCTTTTTGCTATTATAGTGATTGCAGCACTAAAGGAGGAAGATGATTTTTTAATTTACACTTTTAGTGCAGCCATTGCCCAAATTTTTGTTGGGTTAGCCGCATTTATTTACTGTGTTTCAGTATATAAAATTCATTTGGTTTGGGTGTCGATTCGTAGTTTAAAGAAGACTTTCAAGAGTGGTCTTTCTGTTTTTCTTTCGAACATAATTGTAAGTCTTTACACAACCACCAATCTCATCGTTCTTGGCTTTTTTGCATCAGAGGAAGAGTACGGCCACTTCTCTGCTTCACTTAAAATTGCAACAGTGACGCATGCTATGATTGTAATACCCTTAGGCTTGACACTATTTCCGTACCTTGCGAGAAGGATAAATGAATCAAAGGAGAAAGGCCTTCAGACCCTGAATAGGTATATAAAGTGGGTTTCAATTGCTACACTTGGAATGTCCGCAGTTATATTCTTGTTCGCTGAGCAATTGATTTTACTTTTGTTTGGAGATTCATTTTTGGCAGGAGTGTTATATCTGAGGGTTATGGCTTTTATGCCCTTTATTTCCGGTCTAAATAATCTGATTTCTGTACAAGGGTTATTGAATCTTAAAATGGATAAGGAGTATCTGTTTGCTACGTTGATGACTTTATTATTTTCTGTTATATTGAATATTACACTTGTGCCTCATTATAAAAGCTTAGGCACCTCTGTAATACAACTTGCTTGCGAGTTATTGATGGTTGTAGTAAGTAGTTTATTTTTATTTGGAATTATCGATTTGAATAAATGGAAGTCAAAGATTGACAGAGTTTGGAAATCTTATAATGTAAAGTATTAGAATGGTTATTAGAAAAATAAAAAATTTGGGTCACTATTTCTTAGTAAGAAGTAGGATCGCAGCGTTTAGTCAAATTGATGGATGGCTAACGAGAGTCGAAGCGGTTGGTCTTTTTCACACCGCATCAAAATTACCAGATAATGCAATTGTTGTAGAAATTGGGACTTGGAAAGGCAAAAGTACATACTGTATTGCCAAGGGATTACATAAGGGCAAGATATTTTGTATTGATCCTTTTGATGCTTCTGGTGAAAAGGAAAGTGCGGAAACATATCAACAACGAAAAGGAGTGTCACCGCTGTTAGTGCAATTTGAGCAAAGAATGAAGGAGTTGGGTGTGCATGAGTATATTACCCCTATGAAAGGTTTCTCACAAGATTTTGTAGGGAAATTTCCGGTTATTAATTTCTTGTTTATCGATGGTGATCATAGTATTGAAGGATGTGATTTCGATTTCATGAATTACGCTCCGTATTTAAAGAAAGGTGGATTTATAGCCTTTCACGATTATGACCCCAAGAGACCTGACCTTGGACCCACGTGGGTTGTTCAGAATAAATTGCTAAGTTCAGATTCTTTCAAATTCATAAACCTGTATGATACTCTTTGGGTTGGAGAAAAAATTGCGTAAAAAATATGAGAAAACTTTTAAGAAATTTGAAAAGCTCGTTATTCTCAGGGAATAATTTGTCTCTAAAAAGGGAAATCGCTACATATCTTCCAGAGAATCCAATAATCATTGAGGCTGGTGCCCACATAGGGGTTGATACACTTGAGTTTAATAAAATTTGGCCGGGAGCCACTATTCATGCCTTCGAACCAGTTCCGAATATTTACAAAGAACTCCAAAAAACAACCAGGCATTTAAGTAATGTTATTACCTACCCCTTAGCATTAAGTAGTTCAACGGGAAGGGCAGACATCCATGTAAGCTCTGGCGATTCAGACGGGTCAAGCTCCTTATTAAGTCCAAAGGATCACCTGACTGAACACCCTAGTGTTTTTTTTTCAAGAACCATTGCCATTGATACAATTACACCGGATGACTGGCAATTAGAGTATAACATTGAACGAGTTGATTTTTTATGGCTAGACATGCAAGGCTATGAACTGGCAGCACTAAAAGCCGGAACGCAATTACTAAAAACAACCACTGCAATTTACACCGAAGTTTTTCTAAAAGAGTTATACGAAGGGGCACCTTTATATCAAGAGGTGAGGAGCTGGCTTGAGGGGCATGGCTTTAAGGTAGAGAAGGAAGAAATGGATTGGGATTCTGTTGGCAATGTTTTATTTGTACGTAAAGGCTGAAAATTGTTATATGGCAAAAGTCAGTATTTGCAAACTTTGTGGTTCATCTGATAATTCCCTCTATCTGAAGACAAGTGCTTTTTCAATTTTTAGATGTAATAGCTGCACTAATGCATGGACTGATCCTGCGCCTGTTTCAATTAATTACATAGAAAGAGACTTCCATCAACAAGAAATTTCGCAAAAGGGTAAGGAAATTCGGAAAATAGCTGATCTACCTGTTCCTTGGCAAAATTCAATAGCAAAGCAAATTAAGTTAATACAGAAATATCTGCCGCCAGGAGGCTCCATTCTGGAGATTGGTTGCGGAGAAGGGATTTTGTTAAAGGAACTTCATAACATTGGATACAAAACCTTTGGAGTTGAACCAAGTTTAACTGCTGCAACCCGAGCCAAGGAGCAAGGATTAGAGGTAGTTCAGGGTTACTTCCCCACTGATGGACTGGAAGAGAAGAGTTTTGATTTAATAATCATGTCGCACGTATTTGAACACCTGGAGAAACCTTTGGAAATTCTGGAGTCAGCAAAGAATCATTTAGCCCCGGCAGGTAAATTGATGTTTGTGCAAACATACTATCAAGGAATTGTTCCAAGATTGCTCGGGAAAAAGTGGTATGCATGGGTAGCGGATCAGCATTTTTGGCATTTCACTCCAGCAGGAATAGTAAAAATTGCTGAGCCATTTAATTTTTCTGAATTGGATAGGGAATTTTCCTCCTTGGTTTATTATAATAAAGGAAAACGCTCCCTTACCAATAGTATCTTCCTTTTAATGGAGAAAATTTTTCTAATTTTTCCAGGTAAATTGAAAGATCAGTTTCATTTAATCATTTCATTGAAATAAAGTCATAGTTAACCTCATCAGCGCACCAAAAAATGAGTATGGGTCAAATTTCTCTTGTGGTAAATACTCTAAACGAAGAAAGTAATATTAAGGATTGCATTAACAGTGCGAGTAAATGGGTGGATGAGGTAATAGTCTGCGATATGCACAGTGAGGATAAGACTGTCGAAATTGCCTTATCACTTGGTGCTAAAGTTATTTTTTTTGAACGCGCAGGTTTTGTAGAACCTGCTCGATTTTATGCCATATCACAGGCATCATCTGAGTGGGTACTGGTTTTAGATGCAGATGAACAGTTAACGGATGCTTTAGCAAAAAAATTGGTTGAAATAGTAAAGCGTGATGAATGTGATGCGGTATCATTTTCTTCGTTGTTTAACTATTTCGGTGGCAGTATATACCACGGAGGCTTCTTCAATAGTAATTGGACGCGCTTTTTTAAGAAGCAAGTATACCTTGATACCTATTCCGAAAATGAATTAACTGTACATCAGAATTTCAGTGCACTAAGTAAATTAGGTAAAAAGCGAAGGCTTGTCCTGCCAAAGGAATATTATATACTACATAACGCTTATCCTACAATTGATAAATATGTGAACAAAACAATAGATTATTATGCCCGTGTTGAGGCTAAACAAAAGCTTGAAAAGGGAGTCAGATTTTCAGCCGCTAGGATGATTTTTGATTTCCTGAGGACATTCATCATGAATTATTTTATTAGACTTGGTTTCCTGGATGGAATCCGAGGTTTGATTTTATGCTTTTACTACTCAGTATACCGATTTAATATTTGGGCTAATCTATGGTTTCTCCAAAAAACGAATGTTAAGCAAAATGACTGAATTACCCTTAGTTTCTATTGTAACTCCATCATATAATCAAGGTCACTTTCTGGAGCGTACAATACTTTCGGTTTTAAATCAAGATTATCCGAATATAGAGTACATCATTATGGATGGCGGATCTACGGATAATAGTATAGAGATAATCCGTAAGTATGAAAACAGACTGGCTTATTGGGAATCTCAAAAGGACAGAGGACAATCCCATGCAATTAATAAAGGATGGCACAGAGCATGCGGAATGTATTGCTCTTACCTTAATTCGGACGACACGCTTGCTCCGGGGGCAGTAGGAAAAATTGTTGACGCTTTTTTACAGAACCCGAATATCACAATGGTTTATGGCGACTATACTTTTATAGATGAAAAGGATAATGTGTTGCGTGAAGGAAAGGGTGAGAGCACTAATTTCAGAAAGTTGCTGATACACGGACAAATGCCGGCAATTGCACAACCTTCATCATTTTACTTAACCTCAGAAGTGAAAAGTGCAGGTTATCTTGATGAGCAATATCATTTGTCAATGGATTATGATTTGTTATTGAAATTGGCAAAATCATCTGAAATACTTTATGTACCTGAGCTGATTTCTTTTTTCCGACTTCATAGACAGACAAAATCTTCAACATTAATGATGAAACATTGGCATGAGACGTTGGGGATTAAGGCGAAATACAATAAACTATTAATGATTAAGTCTATTTTTTTATACCTCAGATTTAGAATTTTTCATTTAACCCCTTACTTTTTTCAACGATTTCTACGAAAAAAGCGCAATTCACTAAACGATCTTATTTTTCTAAAAGACGACCTTTTGTCTGATTAAGTAGCACGGTACAATAAGAATGAGTAGGTTAACTGATCAAAATATTGCAGATCCAATACGATTGAGTGAAAGTACACTTGTTAATAAAATCAGTACTACAGCACTCATCTTTTTTTTTATTGCAGATTTTGGTAACAAGTTACTAATTCATCTTCAGTATGACTTCTCAAGATTCTCAATTATTCCCCGAGCAATCTATGAGTTATTTTTCTTGACTATCATTTTATTATTTCCCAATAAAGAACGTGTAACTTTTCTAATTGTATTTGTGACTGTATTTGTTACTTTCTTGATTGGTCAAATTGTCTTCGCTGCTAACATTCAGTACGACTATAATTTTCGTGAAAATCTATTGATGTTTAATAAGTATTTTTTTGTGTTCATAATTTATTATGGTGTTTATAAAGCTCGCGATAACCTTAAGGAATTTAGTAGAGCAATACGTTTGATGGAAGTTGTATTTGTGGTGAATTCCCTATTGGCAATAGTTGGATTTATTTTTAGTATTGATTTGTTCCGAACGTATATAAATCAACCGTATAGGTATGGTTATAGCGGTGCTTTATGGGTTCAAAATGAGGCTTCAATTTTTTATTTTCTTGCCCTTGCTTACTTCTACTACAAGCGATTTATCCTCGGTATGCCAAGCAAAAGGTTTTACGTTGTCCTGTTAGGAAGTTTGTTGCTAGGCACAAAAATGATTTATGTTTTTCATCTGGCCTTGATAACATTCCACTTTATCTATCATTCCAATGTTAGAACAAAAATATATTCCATGTTCATTATTGTTGGAAGCTATTTTTCTTTCTTATCGTTCATACAAACACAAAGCGGGAAATTGGTTTTATCCTATTTTGAGGATAAAGTAAGAAGTGGTGGATTTTGGTATATGTTTTCATCCGGCAGAACACATTACTTAAGCTCTGTTAAGCCAGAGGTGCTGGATTATTGGAGTGTTGTGAATTTGTTTTTTGGTGGTCAAGATCAGACAAAATTCATGACAGAGATGGATTTTTTGGATTTGTTTCTATTTATGGGATTGTTTGGCTCTGTAGTTTATTTAATTCTACTGTATAAAACAATATTTCGGTTTAAGCTATTGTCCTCGTTTAATTTATTCTTCGTAGCGTCATATATGGTACTCGCTTTTGCGAGTGGTCATTTCTTTTCAAGTGTAATTAACGCATTGTACCTCTGCTTAATTTCATTATTTCTTTATAATTCACAAAAGGTTTACAAGAATGCATTTTAGATGAAACGAATTCTTCTCATTAATAACGGGTACCCTACTGCTAAGAATCCGAATTACGTCCCATATGTGAATAACATAGAGAGGGCGTTGGTGCTCGCTGGTTATTCTGTAGATCTTTTGGTAATGAATTCAGACCATCAATCTTTTTTCGGAAAGTATAGAAGATATATTAATTACTATCTGAAGTTACTTCTCTTTTCAAAGTACGGAGCATACAATTTCATTTATATCAATAATTATCCATACTCTTTTCTTCCACTAATTTTACATTTTAAGCAAATGAATGGAGTAGTGATACATTGGCATGGTGATGATATTTTTCCTGAAACCAAATTCTCCTCATTATTGAACTCATTTGCATATAAGTTTTTGCGCAAAAATTTCATTCATCTTGCACCATCAAGTTATTTTGCGAGTGAAGCAGCCAGAACATTGTTGCTAGAGCGCGAAACTGTATTCGTAAGTCCAAGCGGAGGTGTTGATATTAATCTTTTTAAGCCTGATAGACAGTCCAAAAGCGTCACCACACTTCGGCTTGGGTTTGCTTCTGCACTTCTTGGCTCCAAAGGATTGAACATCATCCTATCACTTCTGGATAGAAAGAAAAGTATAGAGGAGAGAGCCAGGATAACAATTGAATTTCATTTTATTGATTACGGCCAGGAACGCGAGCTGTTCACAAAGCAAATAGCCAAATATCCCAATACAGTCAGGCACAATCCTTATCCCTTATCTAGAATGAATGAATTTTATAATTCTATTGATATTCTTTTATTTCCTTCACTACGAAGGGCCGAAAGCTTAGGATTAGTGGCAATTGAGGCAATGGCTTGCAATGTTCCTGTGATTGCATCTGATGCTTTTGCGTTTCAAGAAACAGTAATCTCAAGAGTTTCGGGCGAACGATTTCCAGTGAATGATTACTCAGCATTTGAGGGGGCGGTCTTGGACGTTTATAAAAATATAGCTGGATACAGTCCACGAAAATTCATTATAGAAAATTTCAGCATGGAGGCTGTAGCCGAAGGTTATAAGAAAATTCTGTAAATGCATGATTGAAGATAAAAATGATATAACAGTTTTAGTAAATGGCACACTTAACAATTTGTTAAGGTGGTTGGAAGCTACGGAGCTAAGATCCTTCGATTGGTGGGATATATGGGGAACAAGATATGGCGGATGGGCGAAGACTATGTATTTTAAGAATAGGGTGTTAGGGGGCTTAATGGTGGCGCCTTTCATCATTCTTGATTTGTTCTATCCTGCAGCTAGAAAATGGTTTGTAAAAAAGCGCGCATTCCCCATTTGTCATGCACATATTTCTCTTGGGTATTTAAATTTACATCAGATCACACAAGATCAATCCTACCTGGAAAAGGCAATCAATCTTGTTCCTGAGTTAATGGATATGGCCTCACAAAAGGCTCAATCGGGGTTGGGGTGGGGAATGAAACATCAGTGGATGACCATACAAGGATTGGTACCCATAGACACTCCCTGTAACACTCAAACAGCATATCCGTTTGAGCTATTTTGTCGATTGTACGATCTCACAAATGATCCTATCTATAGGCATTACCTGGATAAGATTCTCAGGCATGTTTCGAACGATTTTAATGAATGGTGGATTGAGGATATGTTAGTTTGCTCTTACTCTACTATCGATAATAGAAGGGTAATTAATGCCAATAGTTACCGGATGTACATGCTGCTTGAAGGTGGTGCACGGTTTGATAATGAAGAGTATACTAGAAAGGGGGTTGCAACTGCACGTTATATCATATCAAGTCAAAATCCTGATGGATCGTGGCCGTATTCAGAGGATCAATCGTTTGTAGACTGCTATCATACCGCATTTGTTTTAAAAAACTTGTTAAGGAGTAAAGAGATTTTAAGAAAACATTCGATTGATGTGGATACAGTTATTAAATCTGGATACAGCTACTATTTAGAGAATCTATTTGATGCACAAAGAAGACCAAAACCTTTCGCGGTTGAGCCTCGATTTACTATTTTTGAGTATGATTCCTATGATCTCGCAGAGAGCATTGGTCTATTGTCTGAAACTTCTGCTGACAGAGTACTACTTCATGGATTAATACAATTTGCTAAAGAAAAATTCCAAACTCAGGCTGGATGGTTCAGGTTTCGGTTGTATCGTTTCATTCGACTTAATGGAATTCCTTACATGAGGTATGCCAATTCAGCTATGTTTTACTCGTTAACAAAATTCCTGAAAAATTCTCCAAAGAATGATCAACAAGATTAACCCTTCTCTATTAAGAGAATTAATTTCGCACACTCGAAAGCTTGATTTCCGGAACTTTATTTTGAATTCCAGTATGCGCTTCGAAAGATGCGGTGAATTGCCTTATATATTATCAGTACTAGAGCCGTATTTTGATCAAGAACTGAAATATTTAGACATAGGCACCGGAAATTCAACTTTCCCTTCCTTCTTACTTAAGAAAACCAAATGGGATATTACTTGTCTGGATAAATTTTCCTGGATGCAAATGCAGCATTCATTTGCTGAAAAGGTGATGGATAAGGATCGTTATGAACATAGGTTTCATGTTGTTGAGAAAGACTTTCTGGCCGTGGAACTCCCGCCTGAAACCTATGATATTATTACCAATATTTCGGTAATAGAACATTTTGAGGGAGCTTCTGATTCTTTAGCTATGGCTAAATCAGCAAGACTTCTGAAGCCGGGAGGCATCTATATTTTATCCACCCCTGTCAATGATGGGTTTCACCATGAGTTCTATATAAAGGAGGATGTATATGGTGAGAAGTATGATAATAAGCCTGTTTTTTTTCAGAGACATTACTCCGTTGAATCCTTTTTTAATAGGATAGTTTTACCTTCGGGGCTTCAAGAGAAGCAAAGAATTTACATGGGCGAATATGGCTTTCAATTTAAAGAGATATTCTTAGACCCCCCCGCTCTGCTCAAGCCTTTGAAGATATTTTATCAGTGGGCCGTTCCTTTTTTTGCCAAGCAATTTATTTCATACAGAAATTATCCTGTAAGTCGCCCAAAAATGAAAATATATACTTCGAGTGCCGTGATCTCCGTTCTGCAAAAGTGAAACTCTAAACGACTATTGAATTAAGCAATGTGTGGAATAGCAGGAATATATAGTGTGGCCACCAGTCGTGAAATTGATCACGTGACATTAAAGGAAATGTGCGATTCAATAAACCATCGCGGACCGGATGATGAGGGGGTGTTTATTGATCAGGAATGCTTTGTTGGGCTTGGCCACCGAAGGCTCAGTATCATCGACCTTTCAACTGGAGGTCAGCCGATGTGCGATGCTGAACAAGCTTTGTGGATCGTCTTTAATGGCGAAATTTATAATTATCGGGAGTTAAAAGATGAGCTCAAAAAAAGGGGTTATCAGTTTAAAACAACATCCGATACAGAAGTTATCATCCATCTTTATAAAGAGTACGGAGTAAGTGCCTTTGGAAAATTAAATGGGATTTTCGCATTGGCAATATTTGATAGAACTTCGCGCACGCTCATCCTCGCGAGAGATCATTTTGGGATAAAGCCACTTTATTACACGCTCCAACAGGGAGACTTAATTTTTGGTTCTGAGATTAAAACCATACTTAAAAGCAAGAGATACCAGCGTGAATTGGATTTTGAGTCGTTGAATACATTTTTGACATTTCGTTACAATCCTTCGCCTCAAACACTGTTTAAAGATGTAAAAAAGCTGAGCCCTGGCTGTTACCTGAAGTTTGATGAGAAGGGCTCTGTAGAATTAAAGCCTTTCTATAATTCTATTCCGCAGACAAACTTAGCGATAACCGAACAGGATGCCCTCATTCAATATCAGGACCTGCTGGAAAAAGCGGTGAGCCGTCAAATGGTGAGCGATGTACCTGTTGGCTTACTTTTGAGTGGAGGTGTAGACTCAGCAGCCATAGCGTACTTAATGTCATCATCTTATTCGAAACAGATTAAAACATTTAGTATCGGGTTTGAGGGTGAGGGTGATTATAATGAATTATCCGATGCCCGAAAGACTGCGTTATTGATAGGTTCAGAACATTTTGAAGCAACGATCACTCAGAAGGAGTATTTGGATTTTTTTTATAAATCATTCCACTACTCAGAGGAACCAATAGCAGAAATGACTATTCCGGCATTGTACTATGTTTCTAAACTGGCGTCAGAGCACGTAAAGGTTGTTTTGGCTGGTCAGGGTGCCGATGAACCACTGGCTGGTTATAAAAGATATTTTGGTGAGCAGAAAATTGAAAGATACTTCAAGTTATTGAATGTCCTTCCTCTTGAATTTATTACCAGGTTTTTACCTCGAAATGAGAGGCTAAAACGCGCTGCCTATGCTTCAAAATTCCAAAACGAACTGGATAGGTTCCTTGCCATATACACTATTTTTACACCCCCACAAAAGTCAAATTTGATCAAGAGGGATGTTTTACCTCTTTTCAGGGACACCAACCTTAGCCTGATCCAGAATCTTTATAGCAACACAGATTTGCTGTCGGACTCACTTTCAAAAATTCTCTATATCGATACTAGAATGAGTTTGTCTGATAATTTGCTTTTGTTTGGAGATAAAATGTCTATGGCAAATTCAATCGAAATGAGAGTGCCCTTTCTCGATGTAGATCTGGTTAACTTTCTGGAGACGCTTCCTTCTTCACTGAAACTAAAAAAGAACACTCACAAGTACATCCATAAAATGGCTTTAAAGAAATGGTTGCCTGATGAGATTATCTATCGAAAGAAGAGGGGTTTTTCTACTCCAATGGATGAATGGCTACAAAAAGATTTCTCTGCTGTTGCTCGTGATTTGTTTAATGATTCAAATTCGGCTAGTCGTAAGTATTTTAATCTAGATTACATCAATTCAATGCTGACTAAACATCAGAGTAGAAAAGAGAATTATCAGCGATGTATTTTTGCGTTACTTTCCTTCGAAATTTGGCATAAGTCTTTCTTTGAGGTTCAATATAAATAAGCACTAGTTATGAATATTAGTATTTTAGGTTTGGGTTATGTGGGGGCAGTTTCAAGTGCATGTTTTTCGAATATGGGACATTTTGTAATCGGGGTTGATACGAATTTGCAAAAGGTGGACTTGATAAACTCCGGTAAATCACCCATTGTTGAAGATGGACTGGAGGACCTGATTGTTAAGGGCGTTGAACAAAATAAGTTAAGGGCAACAACCGACCTGAATTTTGCTATAAA
Organism: Cyclobacteriaceae bacterium; assembly: GCA_019638255.1. GTDB lineage: Bacteria > Bacteroidota > Bacteroidia > Cytophagales > Cyclobacteriaceae > UBA2336. The sequence goes on from JAHBUD010000001.1 coordinate 1,274,334, forward strand.
GGAATCGGACATATCAATTATTTGCGTTGGTACGCCAAGTCTTTCAAACGGCAACATTGATCTCAACTATATTAATAAAATTTGTATTGATATTGCCAATGCACTCAAACAGAAACAGTCCTATCATACCATTGTAATTCGAAGTACGGTTTCACCAGGAACGGTGAGTAGCTGTGCTGCATTAGTGGAAAAAGTTTCCGGCTTGGTGTTAAACGATAACTTTGGCTTTGCATCAAACCCGGAATTTTTACGCGAGGGCACTGCAGTTAAGGATTTTTATGAACCCCCATATACTGTAATCGGTGCCACTTGTAAGAGAAGCGCAGATGCTTTGAATGAGCTCTACAGCGCAATTGATGCCCCAATTTATTCTTTACAACCTGAAGAGGCTGAAATGATTAAATATGCAAATAATAATTTCCATGCAGTGAAAGTTTCGTTTGCCAATGAAATTGGAAATATCTGTAAGGAACTTGCTATCGACAGTCATAAAGTAATGGACATTGTTGTTAAGGATACAAAGCTGAATCTTTCGCCCTATTATTTGAAACCGGGATTTGCTTTTGGAGGTTCTTGTTTGCCAAAGGATGTGAGAGCATTAAGTTATAAAGCAAATTCGCTTGATTTAAAATCTCCCTTATTGTCAAGTCTGTTAACAAGTAATGAATATCAAATTCAAAGAGCTCTTGACTTAATTTTTAGAACCAGGAAGAGAAAAATCGGTATACTTGGCTTTGCCTTTAAACAAGGAACGGACGATTTAAGAGAGAGCCCTATTGTAACGTTAATCGAAACATTGATTGGTAAGGGGTATAACATCTCCCTTTTTGATACCAATGTTTTGTATTCTAAACTGATGGGAAAAAACAGGGAATTTATTGAGCAGCATATTCCTCATTTTGAAAAACTTATTAAGCCCACTATTGATGAAGTCTGTCAGGAGTCAGAAGTTATAGTTATTGGGAATAACTCTGCTGAGTTTAAAACAGTGTTTTCGCTGGTCAATGCTGAGCAGTTTATAATTGATCTTGTAAGAATAGATAAAACCAAAGTAAGTTCAGGTAATTATGTTGGCATTTGCTGGTAAACATATTTTGATTATTGTTGAGAATCTTCCACTACCATTTGACAGAAGGGTTTGGCAGGAGGCCAATACACTTAAACATAATGGCGCGTACGTTTCTATAATATGCCCAAAAATGAAGGGATATACTAAAACCTTCGAATCTATTGACGGAATTGATATTTACAGGCATCCGTTACCACACGAAGCAAGAGGTGCCACGGGTTATTTAATTGAATACACTGTTGCCCTTTTCTGGGAAATTTTTCTTGCCATCAAAATTTACAGAAAACGAAAATTTCATGTAATCCAAGGCTGCAATCCGCCTGATTTAATTTTTATTGTTGCTTTACTCTTCAAGCTGTTTAAAGTCAAGTATGTTTTTGATCACCATGATATTAACCCTGAACTTTATCTGGCAAAGTTTAATCGAAAGGACATATTATATAAATTAATGGTGCTTCTTGAACGGCTGACATTCAAGACCGCTGACTTTAGCATTGCAACAAATGGTTCGTATAAGGAAATTGCTATTGTGAGAGGGAAGATGAATCCTGATGCCGTTACAATCGTCAGAAGTGGCCCCTCACTTGACAGATTAAAAATTATGGATGGCAGGGTTGAGTATAAAAGAGGCAGAAAGTTCCTAGTTGGATATGTTGGCGTAATTGGGCAACAAGAGGGGTTGGACTTGTTAATTGAATGCGTCAGAATTATCAAGGAGAGAAGGGATGACATTCAATTTGCTATAATTGGAGGTGGTACAGAATTGGAAAACATTAAACACTTAGCCATAAGTACAGGAGTTGACAGCCACATCGATTTTTACGGAAGGATTGATGACGAGATGCTACTACATATCCTCAACACGTGTGATATATGTGTAAATCCCGATAGGCCCACTGAGATGAATAATCTTTCAACGATGAACAAGATTATGGAATATATGGCGCTAAAAAAGCCTATTGTTCAATTTAACCTGAAAGAAGGGCGTGTTTCGGCTGAGCAGGCCTCATTTTATGCGCGACCTAATGATGTTGAGGATTTTGCGGAAAAAATCATGCTTCTAGCTGATAACCCGTTAATGAGGGAAGAGATGGGTGCATTTGGGTATCATCGTGTAAAGAATCAACTTTCCTGGGATATCGAAAGTATAAAACTCGTTGAGTTTTATAAAAATGTACTTTCCTGATTATGAATTGGACTATGTTACAAAACACATTCAAATTCTCCACGCGTGCTGAATTTCATCAAAGTCTTTATTTGATTTCATTAGTTGCTTTAACCTTATTCTTTCCTTATTCATTTAAAGTTACGCGTTACATTACCATTTTTCTGGTACTGAATTGGGTACTTCAAGGGGATTGGAAGGCTAAATATCAAAGGTTGCAATCGTCAACATTGTTCTGGTTTTTCTTACTTTATTATTTTCTGCATGTAATTGCGCTATTCTTTACTGAAGATATGAAAGAGGGTGTTTTCCAATTGGAAAAGAAACTTTTTATGATCATTCTTCCATTGATCATACTGAGTTCAGTAAGCTTAACCGTTAATTTGCTTGTAGTACTTTTACGATTATTTGTGTACTCCAATATACTGGTAGCATTCTTATGCTTTGGAGATGCTGTTTACCAAAGCAATTATTTTGAAGGATTTACAAGAATTGATTGGTTTAAGTTTACTTATTTTGAGTTAACCCGTGTTGTTGATGTCCAGCCCGCTTATTTGGGTATATATTGTGCTTTTTCAATTCTTATTGTGGTAATCTTTTTAACTTATCAGTGGGATACAATATCAATATCCAGAAAAATCCTTGATGTGTTCATTGTTATAATTCTTACTCTTTTTTTATTCCTGTTGTCAACAAGAGCCCCACTTGTTGCATTAATGGCAATGGCATTCGTAGGCTTGCCTATACTTTTTTATAGAAGGGGAAATTTTTTCAGAGGTGCTTTATTTTCGTTGTTGTTGTTTAGTGGATTTGTTATAGTGTTACTTCAATTCCCTATTCTGAAGGAACGTACATTTCACGCCATGGGAATTCCGCAGGAAACGAAATGGATTAATCAATATGGCAATGCCACAGGGGTACTCCCTGAGTATAGATATCAAAATTGGTTTAGTTCCTGGGAGATTATTCGTAGTAATTGGATGATAGGTGTTGGCTCTGGGGATGTTCAGGTTGAATTGCAGAAACAGTATTACGCAAATGGTTTTACTGATTCATATGATCAAAAGTTTAATGCTCATAATCAGTATTTGCAAACATGGATCGGACTCGGAATTGTTGGATTGCTATCCTTATTAGCTTTGTTCATAGTCCCAATTATTAAGGCCTTTCAAGAAAAGAATTACCTGGTAATTTTATTCGTTGTTCTATTCGCGATTTGCAGCTTTACGGAATCAACATTTGAACGTCAACTTGGTATTGCTTTTTATACATTGTTTGCTGTTATCCTAAGTTCTGCTGGGCTTGTTAGGGTTTACTTACAGGGTAACTCAACATACAACGTTCATTCCTAAAGCCTGTTTAAGCAACCAAGACCGTGTAAAAGCAGTAACACACCGATTCTGGTTGGAAGTAAACCTTCTTAAATCGAAATGATCCATTTAATTTTCTCAGCAATCCGGTCTGCCATTCTGGCATAGAGTGAGTCTGCAAACGGTTGGGGTTACATTGCTGCTCAAAACAAATACTTACTTTGAATGAAACCCTACTGACTAAAATCCGATATTTGACACAAAATCGGCTCAAGCATTATTAGTAAAGCTTTTCATGGTTTTCAATCGGCATTTAACTAAGTTTTACAGTAAAATTTTCTCCATTGAGCTGCTTTATCGTGTGGCTATATGTACAGCCTTCTTTGTCATTCCCCTTTGGCAGAAAATTAGTATTAAGTTGATTTTATTGGCGATAGTTATTGGTATCATTACCCAACGATCAAATTTTTCGTTTCGGTTGTTGTTTCGCAGGTCATGGGACTTATGGATTTTTTTTGGGATTCTTTTGGTTGGTTTACTTTGGACTTCCAACCTTGCGCAGGGACTCAGATCAGTAGAGACTATGGCTACTTTGGTGGTTGTTCCAATAGCGCTCAGTTTTGTTGGTCCAGATGATCAGAAAACCTATAAATCAATTATCCATTACTTTATTGCAGGAGTATTTCTAGCTTCTTTAATATGTCTTGTTGCATCATTTATTGCTTTTCTACGATCTGGAGATACTGATGTATTCTATTATTATTCTTTTACAGAAATAATTAATTCCCATCCAACCTACCATGCTTACTATATTATATTTAGTTTAACTATTCTTCTCGACACTATTTTTAATGGTACCTCCAAACTCTATTCTCTGCTCATTGGATTTGGCGTACTGTTTTTATTTGTAATACTCATACTTACATCAGGTCAAACTTCGTTTGCGGGTCTCTTATTGGTTTTTTCCTATTTTATATTAAAATCAATTCTTGAACCTCTTAATGCAAGGAGATGGTTGGTTGTGTTACTTATTTCGGTAATGACAATCAGTTTAATGATTATTTATACAAATTACTATTATAATAATATATCAAATGATGGAGATTACTGGGAGCGCATTAACTTATGGCGTGCTGGTATTATGACGAACACAAATCCATGGATAGGAGTTGGCACTGGCGATTACCTGGACGCATTGAATTCATATTATCTGAAAAATGGTCTAGATAAATTTGCCGAGGAAAATTACAATGCTCATAATCAATTTATCCATACTTTTCTCACTCACGGTATTTTAGGCCTTCTAACACTGTTAATAATATGGATTCGCCCATTGTATACAGCATCAAAGAATTATTTTGTTTTAGGCTTGTTATTGTTTTTCCCCTTGATTGTCTACGGATTCAATGAAGTCATTCTCGGGCGCTATCAGGGGATTGTTTTTATTTCCTTTCTTCATCAGTTTGTAATTTGGAAGAATGACCGAAGTAAGTTGTAAGCTCTTCCATTATTTACCTTTGCGTGTTTTCATGGTTTTACTCTATTTTTATGTAAAGCCTGAGAAGATAATTAAGATTCCGATCACAGAAAGCAATCCCGGATGATAATAGCAAGTTGGACTTTAATTTATTAACGCGTAATCGAGTATTAAAATCTGTGAGTACTTTTATTTAAACGCCATGATAGATTTACTGTTTAAAGCACGACCTGACTCACTTGAAAGCTAATTATGAGCCGGATATTACGATTCCTATTGTATTGTATCGATTTTGTCAACTTGAATTTGTCCATTATACTGGCCATACACTTAGCCTCTGCGGAAATTCTAACCAATGTTGATTCAAAAGCGGTTTATCTGTTCGGATTCAGTAATCTTTCAATGGCTTTTCTTTTTCTTGTTTCGAACCCCAGCGAAGTTTCTAAAGGGCTAGGGCTATCTAAGATTTTAAGGAATCAACTTGCTTTCATATTTATCCACTTGTTGCTTACAGTTTCGCTTGTATATTTTTTTAATCAGCGTTATCACTGGAGTTTAATAACACTTATTTATACATTATTCTTTGCTTTCTATTTTGTTAGTAGAATAACTGTCTTTTACCTACGTAAGGTATTTGCTCAAGATTTGCTGTTTAAAAACTACGTTATAATTGGCCGTAATTCATTGGCAAATGAAATTAGGCGATACTATTTACTCCATTCCGAGGAGCGATATAGGTTTATTGGCTACATTGACTATGAAGCTGATACTTCCGTGTTGGATTTGATACAATATCGTAATGAACAGATAGAAATTCATGAGATTTTTTGCTGTGTTTCTGATATGGCTAATGAGGAATTTCAAAGCTTAATTAAATTCGGACTCAACTCCTTAATTAAGGTTAAACTGGTTATTGAACCGGGGGTTACTAATAATAAATTGCTTTGGAATAAAAGTGATGTGATGCCCGGCATAAATATTCCGGTAATTGCTTTGGATGATCCCTTTAATCGATTTCTTAAACGAACCTTCGATATTGTTTTTTCATTGATAATCTGTCTGTTGGTTATGACCTGGCTTACACCACTTATTGCTTTACTAATAAAAATTGATTCGCCAGGCTCAATTTTTTTTAAGCAATTGCGGAATGGGGAAGGCAACAAGGCTTTTTCCTGCTTTAAGTTCAGGACTATGCAGGTTAATTCTGACTCCGATCTTGTACAAGCTACCAAGGATGACCACCGGATTACCAAACTTGGATTTTTTTTACGCAAAAGTAGTATTGATGAACTTCCACAGTTTTTCAATGTATTAAGAGGCGATATGTCGGTAGTAGGCCCCAGGCCGCATATGCTAAAGCATACAGAAGAATATCGTAAATTAATCGAACTTTTTATGATTCGTCAGTATATTAAGCCAGGTATTACTGGGCTTGCCCAGTGCCTGGGTTATCGGGGAGAAACTAACTTGAGAGACATGGAAAACCGCGTACGACTCGATCGATATTATGTTGAAAACTGGTCATTTTGGATAGATATAAAAATAGTTTTTTTAACGGTAGTAAGCCTGCTAAGGGGTAGCGATAAGGCCTATTAGCCACACCTGAATTCATTGTTACACAACTTTCAGCTTTTAACATTTGCATGGAACAAGAAAAGAAAACACTTCCCACTGATGAACTTGACTTAGCTCAATTATTTCGTTTCATTAGAAATGGCTTCAAAAGCTTTGGCTATTCTATTTTAAACGCCTTGGCCAACATTCGTGCAATATTTATCGATAATAAATTCTTCTTCATTGCTCTGGCAATAGTGGCCATTAGCGGTAGCATACTCTACTCTAAGCTGATTGAAAAGAAGTACTTTACATCTTCGATGATTATCAAATCCGAATACCTAAACATGCGCATTGTTCAAAATTCAATTGAAAAATTGAACTTACTGTGCTCAGAAAAGGATCGGACAGGTTTGGCCGAAGTTTTACAAATTGATAAGGCTACGGCAAAAAATATCCTTAGATTTTCCGCTAGTAATTTTGTCTCTGAGAAAGATCGTGTTGAGATAGAAATATTAAAAGAGCAGTTGAATAGCTTGGCCGTTGGTCGGGAAGAACTTGTAAGTAAAGTTATAGGTAAGATTGAGATTGGTAATCATCAAAGTTTTCAAATCAGCGTACAAGTGAACGATCCGGATATAGTGAAGCACCTGGAAACCGCACTCGTTATTCATTTTCGTGAAAACGATTATGTAAAAAGGCGAATCGAAGCCAATGTCCAAAACTTATTGTCGCGCAAGACAAAACTTGTGTCAGAATCCAGGAAGTTGGACAGTTTAAAAAGTGCGATTTTTATGAACTATCAAACCATGGCCAATCAACGTAGGGATGGCTCCAATAATGTAATTCTTAGTGACAAATATCTGACAGATCCTGTCAATGTATTCAAGGAAGATCTTAATTTGAATAGAGAGCTTCTTGATATAGAAGAAATCTTGTTAGTTCACCCTTACTTTGAAGTGGTAGATGACCTCACCACTTTTCGTGAACCAGCAAATTTCAGCCTTTTAAAAGTAATCCTAATTTCCATCGCGGGATCAATATTGACAGGATACATTTTGTTAGGTCTTTGGAAGTTCAATAATTACCTGGCTACATTTAACCGTACAACCCAGTAAAGCAAGTTGTTGCTTCTGAGGTTGCTGTTGTAACGGTTAGTATTGAAGGTCAGGAAATCTTTCTCACCTTCCCGCTTCCGCTGGAGTTGGCGTTTACATGGTTCGGATCGCCTTTGTAGCGTACACTTCCGCTTCCGCTAATGTTGGCACTCAGTTCACGCTTAACATTGATTTCAACACTTCCCGACCCTGCAATTTTTATGCTGGCTATTTCGGTTTCAAGGTCAATGGCACGTATACTTCCGGAGCCGCTGATGCTTGTTTTGAATGTGTTAACCTTTCCGCTGGCAATTAATTTTCCTGATCCGGAAATGTGGGTATCCAATACATTGGCTATCGTCATCTCCGCTTCAATATCGCCAGAGCCACTAATGCTGGTTTCCACGTTATTACTTTTACCACGCAGTTTGATTCTTCCTGATCCCGAAACAGAAGCGTCCAGGTTGTTGGCTTCCACCTCGGCTTTGAGCGAGCCGCTTCCGCTAACTTTTACATCCAGATCACCGGTAATAATTTTGGTTTGTGTTTCCATGTTGCCGGAGCCGCTTACCGTGAGCCCGCGGATGTCTTTGGCGGTGATGTACACGGTTATTCGGTCGCTACCCGACCAGTTCCAACCACCCCATTTATCGCGGGTGCGGATGACCAACTTGCCACTCTCTACCTTTACTTCAATTCGGTCAAGTGCCTCCTGGCTGCCCTCTACCTCAACACGTTGTGTAGAACCCTGCTTGATGTAGGCATTACCTGGAACACCGAAGGATATCCGGTTAAAAGGGTCAACATTAATGGTTTCTTTTTTTTGTGCTGATGCGAGTGCACTGATCAGCACCATGAATAAAATACTAAGCTTTTGCATGATATAAGGTTTCATTTTCGGGTTATAAGACAGCCGGTGTTTTCAAAGGTTGCACGAACTGGGACACAACCTTTACTTTTGACGCAAAATCACTTCATTACGTTGCATCTAGCCTACTTTAGTTTTCGTACCCTGGAAGGCCCCTCAGAAGGCTTGTTTAAAGATAGGGGCAGTAAATTCCTGGCCTTTGCCTACCCGGTACGCAATGAGGAGGATATAAAGGACAGACTTAGCGCACTAAAAAAGAAATATTTTGATGCCCGCCACCATTGCTATGCATGGATGTTGGGTGCAGATAGGGATCGCTACAGGGCTTTTGATGATGGCGAACCTAACCATTCCGCTGGCGACCCGATTTTGGGACAAATCCGCTCACAAGGCCTAACCAATGTATTAATTGTGGTGTTGCGTTATTTCGGTGGCGTGAAGCTTGGGGTGAGCGGGTTGATACAAGCTTATCGCGCAGCAGCTGCGGATGCGTTGACAAAGGCCACCCTTAAGGAAGTTGAAGTAAGTACTGTTTGTGAAATCCGGTTCGATTATGCGGCCATGCCTGAAGTGATGCGGCTGCTAAAGCTGTATGGGATTAGTGTGCTGGAGCAAAATTATGATAGTGATTACAGGTTGCTTGTGGCGGTTCCGTTAAGGTTAATGGATAAATTGCAGGAGCAACTAAAGCGGCTACGGGTTGTAAAAATTAGTGTAACCGTTAATGAACAGGGAAGTAGTTAGTGGTTTCCGGTATTATCCCAAACCGATTTGCTTTCAGTAAACGATCTTTGACATGGAGGAAGCCAAACAATACCAACAGGTTATGTTGTGATTTGCTTTCAGTAAACGATCTTTGACATGATGGTGTCAACTATTGTTATTAAAGTGAATGTTGTGATTTGCTTTCAGTAAACGATCTTTGACATGGATCAACCGTAGAAGCTCAGGGCAAAGTTTGTTGTGATTTGCTTTCAGTAAACGATCTTTGACATGTGGCAGCGTGATTACACTACAGGCATGGCAGTTGTGATTTGCTTTCAGTAAACGATCTTTGACATGCGTCACCATCTACATACATAAAGAAACGGTGTTGTGATTTGCTTTCAGTAAACGATCTTTGACATGCAAACCGGCTGCGGTTGCGTGCACCAATTTGTTGTGATTTGCTTTCAGTAAACGATCTTTGACATGAAGTAACAGCTTCGGGAGTGATAACATCCTGTTGTGATTTGCTTTCAGTAAACGATCTTTGACATGCAGTTGGCTACAGGGGCCGAAGCCCAAGCTGTTGTGATTTGCTTTCAGTAAACGATCTTTGACATGGATTACATTGAAATTTATGCAACTCCTGAAGTTGTGATTTGCTTTCAGTAAACGATCTTTGACATGATTTGGGTGATGTAAAATGGGTTGCCACAGGTTGTGATTTGCTTTCAGTAAACGATCTTTGACATGGTGTACGTGAAGCCACCGGCAAGAATGATGTTGTGATTTGCTTTCAGTAAACGATCTTTGACATGAACCACCCATATACGCATAAACCAAAAATGGTTGTGATTTGCTTTCAGTAAACGATCTTTGACATGAAAGGATCAGTGTTGTCCACCTGAAATCCAGTTGTGATTTGCTTTCAGTAAACGATCTTTGACATGATGTGGATAGGTGAAAGGCATCATAAAGGGTTGTGATTTGCTTTCAGTAAACGATCTTTGACATGAGTACTGGCGATGGCCACCTTAAGCATACCGTTGTGATTTGCTTTCAGTAAACGATCTTTGACATGGGTGGTGCGTTTCATTATCGAGGTATACTAGTTGTGATTTGCTTTCAGTAAACGATCTTTGACATGTAACAATACAATTTCTGCACAACCTGCTGCGTTGTGATTTGCTTTCAGTAAACGATCTTTGACATGACCCGAACAGTACTTTATCGACCTGTATCCGTTGTGATTTGCTTTCAGTAAACGATCTTTGACATGAAACAAAACGTGGTTGAACCACTGGAGCCGTTGTGATTTGCTTTCAGTAAACGATCTTTGACATGGGACATTGTGATGCAACCCGCTTCGGAAGAGTTGTGATTTGCTTTCAGTAAACGATCTTTGACATGCCAACCTTGCTGCCTATTGGTGTAGGCTTAGTTGTGATTTGCTTTCAGTAAACGATCTTTGACATGCGTCTTTCTTAATGCCGTTATGGCCCATCTGTTGTGATTTGCTTTCAGTAAACGATCTTTGACATGCATAATCGAAGTTTAAGCGCGGGTTACTTTGTTGTGATTTGCTTTCAGTAAACGATCTTTGACATGTTCGAACAAGCAATTGAGCAAGACTTTCAAGTTGTGATTTGCTTTCAGTAAACGATCTTTGACATGGGTATTACTGTTGTATGCGGTTGCTACACTGTTGTGATTTGCTTTCAGTAAACGATCTTTGACATGAGGTGGTGGTGAAGACCGAATACAAGACCAGTTGTGATTTGCTTTCAGTAAACGATCTTTGACATGTGATTTACGGTTGGGGCTATGGATACCAGGTAGTTACAGCCGTTTTTACAGTCAAAAACCAAGGCATTCATGTCAAAAGAAGCCTCCGATACTTCAAAAAAGCTCAAGCTGTTGGGGTATCGGGGGCTTTTCTTTTTCCTCCTTACCATAAAAAATCTGCATCATGCCAAACTGCTTATCAGTAATGCGCAATATGCCAACATGCCCACGGGGCGGCAGGTTTTTCTTTAACCGTTTTATGTGTACTTCGGCATTTTCGTGGCTGGGGCAATGGCGCATGTACGCGCTAAACTGGAACATGGTAAACCCGTCCTTCATCATCTTCTTCCTGAACTCGGTATAGTTTTTCCGATCCTGCTTGGTTTCGGTTGGCAAATCGAATAACACCATTACCCACATAACACGGTATTCATTCAATCGCATGGTTACACAGGCAGTTCGGGGTACAGTATTTTTTTGCTGGTGCCCTCAAAGCATTTGGCCAACGAAGCTGTGGTGCGTTGGGTGGCTACCTGCAACGGGCTTCGCTCACGGTTCAATAGTACATCGACCGTAGGCAGCGCAAGCAGTTGCTTCTTTACCGATGGTGCAAGCGTTGAAAAATCTTCACCGTTGCGGACCAACTCAAGTACCAGCGCATCGGCAAAAGGGCGGTAGGGTTCCATAATGTCATCGGCCAGGCAATAGTGATTGTACTTGTTGTGGTGATGGATGCCCAACGTGGGCAGCAGCCCGGAACCCACTAGGTTTCGGGCAACAACAGCCCGCACAATGGCATAGCTGTAGTTTAGTAAATTATTGGGCGGTACGCCTTCCCGTTCGCGCCTGAAGCCCGGAATTTGCGGGAAAATACTTTTCCAGTAATAAGCTGCCGCACGGGCTTCAAGGTTATCCGGATCGCCCGACAGCACATCCTTCGACCATTTCATCAGGTTGCCCGATTCAACACCGATTTTTTTCAGCACCAATGCCTGGTTTTTGATTTTGGCTTTTATGGTTTGCTGCCATAATTGTTTGAGCATGGGCTGTGAGGCTTCGAGCTGACTTTTGAACCGTGTGGCCTGCAGCGTATGGCCCGATAAGTTGAGCATGAGCCCCGTTGGCAGGTGTGTGTTGTCACAGGTAATAAAGGCGGTATTGTTGGCCAGCAGTTTGGCCATAAGCGCTTGCGAGATAACGATTTGCTGGTGGTCTAAAATAACCACGCCAACATCTTCAATGGGAATTTTGGCCTGCGCTTCTTTTTTAAAGCTATCGGGCAGGGTATCGTTCTTTTCCACTTCGGGCAAGCGCACCACAAGTTGCTCGAGGTGGGTGCTCAGGTAAGCGGGGTTGCCGAAATACAGGGTACGTTTAATCATAGGCAAGCGAGTTTTGGATTTCGGTTAACGTGTTGGGGTTGGGGAGTTGGTTGTGGAAGGTTAAAAAGTTTTGCGCATTGCCAAACCATTGGATGACATCGTGCGCAGCAACAAACGATGGGGTTGCATGGGCAATGGCGTGGAATGAACTCCACGGCCAGGATGCGGGTGTTGATGTGAAGCGGTGATGGACGGGATTGTTGTGGATGTACTGGATGATACGGGTGAGGTATTCATCGGAAGTAATTTCTTTGCGTTTAAATGCACGATTGAAAAGGGAGCCCCTGCGCTTGTACATTTTGTTGTAGGCTTTGGAGTACGCGTTAAAGAGGTGGCTGAATTGGAGTACCGTCAGACCAGACAGGTTTTCAAAACCTGTCTGGTCTTGGTACGGGTTTAACTTCTCCGGATATTTTTCTTTTAAAACCTCCACCAATTCCGGTTCGGTTTTAACGCGTACCAGCAGGTGCAGGTGGTTGGGCATGAGGCAGTACACTAGCGTCTTGGCTACACCGGGTATAAATGCTTCGTAACGTTTGAGGAAATAGCGAAAATTCTCATCGGTGCGGAACAGGTTTTCGCTGCCGTTGGCGTGGGTATATATGTGATAATATCTTCCGGGTTCCATGATGGTAGAGCTAGTATTCACCAACTGAAACAATTAGGCCAATGTGATTTACCCGAACTTTAATGATTTTATTTAATCCATTCAAACCAGTTCTAATCCAAGTAATGCCTTTTAAAGCATTATTGTTCTCCACATTTGTTTCCAAATGGTGCCTGAAGAAGTAATCTTTTGTTGTTAATTTCTGAACCCTAAACAAATTCGGACTTATCAACGAATAATTATCAGGGTTTAGCAAATCAATTTCAGTTGGCTTAAAGCCTGTTTTTTCGTTGGGAAAAACAAAGTATTCGTTTTGTTTCATGCTGAACATAAATTGCCAGCCTTCGTTTTGTTTGTAGACTTTGTCAATAATAGGCAGTCCTGTATTTCTGCGTGCCACGGCTTCGTAAAACGATACTATGGTTTCTTGCAAATTGCCTTCATTATCGCGATACACAGCAACGTGATGATTATTGCCTAACCGAACAAAATCAACAGGTTGCTCTTTACCGTTTTTATCTAAAATCAAATTACCGCTTTTGTCTTTTTTGCTATGCAAGGCCTCTGCATTACTGATGCCCAAAATGGTTACACGTTTTACTGAAATGTTTTTTTCTTTGTTGAGCCAAATAGGATTTTCATCAAGGCTAGAAAAGGCTTTTTTTGGATCATTACCATACTCCTTCAGTCGCTTTTCTAAAATTTCTCTAATGCCAAAATCTATTACTTTTTTTATTCCACTTTCGTCAGGAACAATTTGTTTTGAATTAGGATTAGAGCCTACTATCTCTTTACGTATAGTATAAATCGTTTCAAGAGTTAAGGTTTTAACTTTTTCAGGAACGATAAGCATTTTGGCTTCATCAATGTAAATCGGATTTTTTGCAGGTGCATTTTTTCCGCCAAAGGCTTTTTTTGGTTCGTTGGCATTTTCGCGCAAGCGTTTAAGTAAGGCTTCACGATAAGTAAGTTTGCTCACGGTTAAGATTTTCACTTCATCAAACGTAGTTCCTATTTTTTCTTCTTTGGCTACGTATTGTTTTTGACTTCCATTGATTGACTCTTCGTGCAGTTGCCCTCTTGGTGTTAATTGCACTTTTTTATTTGTACTGCCTTTTTTCTTTGTGGTGTTAATGTTTTGTGTAACCACTTTGTTTTTCGCTTTAATCGAAATCAACGTGTTTTCTAAGTGCTTTTTTGCTTCGGCTCTAAATTCATTTAATACAAATGGAGGCTTGAATAATAATTTGCCTTTATCGTTTCGGTAGAGTTCTTTTTGTTCAATGCCGTAAATCTCTGAGCCTTTATTGGTTCGTGCATTCAGGTTATTCAGGTATTGAATATATTGTCGTTTGGTGAAAGCAACAGTAAGCGCATCCATCGCGTGGTGGCGGTGGTCGTTGCGTTTTGTCCAGTCTTTTATTCTTCTGATTCTGATTTTGTTGCCTTCATAATCTTCTTTCTCAAGTGTTTCAGTTAAACCGAGTGCATTGTATTTACCCCAGTTCAGTTCTTTCATCACATCAACTAATTGCCAATCTTCGCGCAAGCGGTCGGTTATAGGGCCTGTTGTGCTCACTACAAATTTCACCAAATCGCCCAACATGGTTTTGGCATACTTGGCAATGTATTGTGTGTTACCCAAATCTCGGTTGATGAATCCTTCGGGTATGTCTTTCTCCGACATTTTCAGTTTGTTGAACTTGGCACGCGAGAGAATTCCTTTCTTATTCAAATCTTCCATTCGTATCAGGAATTTATCCAAACTGTTTTCGTTTCCGGTTTCACCATACTTTTCTTTGATAAAGTCATAAGTGGTTTTGTTTCCTTTTTCAATGTTTATGCTTCGTACTTCCAATGTTTTGTTTGAAAACGAGTCGTCAAATAAGCGCGCTTGCGGAATGATATGTTCGATGTCAAATTCTTTACTGAATAGCTTTTCCTGCGGAATGTAGGTGTTGGAATAAAGCGTTTTGTAGCCGTTGTCTTTCAGCTCTTCGTAGAGTTTGTAGCGGATAATATCCTTGCGGCTCACATTTGACAAACCAAATTCGGATTGAAGTTTCTTTTTAATGTCTTCGTGCAACTTGGTGGTGGCATCAATGAATTTAGACAGTTCTTCGCGTTCTTTGGCGTTCTTTTTCAACTCACGTGCTAATTCAATTCGTATTTCATCGGGCTTTCCATATGTGTTAATGATGGTGTTAATCACATTAATCATCTGATTGAGGATTTTTTCCACCACAGGATTTCGTAACGAATTTTTTGGTAAAATCTCCAATCGAGCTTTATAAACCTTGTTTTCAATTTCTTCTTTATTCAACGAAGATTTTGAATGACGATAGCCTGCATATTCGCAGGCTACATGGTATTGGTTGCCTTCCCTTAGATATGGTAAAATTTTGCGAATGGCTTTTGCTGATAAATTTCCGTAATCATCTAAAAAAATTACGTTAGCAAGAATGCTTGCAGCAACTTTATCAAAGCCAAAATCTTTCATTAGTTTGTTGATGAGATTTTCGTTTCCTGTTTTTGAATTGTCACCTTCAAACGAATAGAGCAAATGCCAAAGTTTGTATATTGCTTGCTCGTCCAATGGTTTTGTGGCATCGAAATATAAAATACCGGTGTTGTAACCAAGTGTTTTAAAGATGCTTGAAACATTGCTTAAAATTTCTTCTGCTGATTTTTTTAAATCCAGTTCATGCCCTGTTAATTCAATAATTTTTTGATAAGATTCAAACAGTTTTGCTTGTGTGATATTCCCTTGAATTTCTTTAAAATTAAAATCCAATTCTTTCGGATTTTCGAACAACAAATTCAACGCTTCGGATTTCGTTAGTTTTGGTTTAATGGAAAGTTCTTTGGCTAGTAATTCCTTTTCTTCGGAGAAAAGAGCGCGTCTTTTATTTTCTGAAGTCTGATTAACAAGCTGACCATCTTTTGTATTTCTTCTGCTCTTTCTTCCCTTACCATATACTTCAATGTTGTTCAGTACTTGCCAAATTTTAAATTCCTGAAACAAAGGTGAAGAACGCGGAATCACACGGTTGCCAATGGTTTTTGTTTTCTTCTTTCCGTCAACATCCACTTCAATTTGTCGACTTTCAAATTCACAAAAGCTGATTAACCCTTTTTGGCTTTTCAGCCTTCGTTGATAGAAAATAATTACATCACGGATTTCTGTTTTCAGTTCTTCTGTCAGTTCTTTGTGGTGGTTGGCTTGTTCATCCCATATCGTGTTAAACTCATCCAAATAATCCTGACGGTAGAAAACCATATTGCGCAAACTTGAATTCGGGTTTTTATCCAACACACTCATTTGATATTGTCCAACAGTTTGTTTATTGAAATACAATTCTTTACTTCTATCTGAAATTGCACCGAGATACCCACTCGAACTGTTGTACTGAATATTGATTTGTTGTAGGACAATAACCAATTGTTCCAAGTCTATTTTTTCAGTTAAACCTTTTACACGCCAAGCATAATTTTCTTTTTTCTGTTCATCTAATTTTCCTTGTCGTTTAATTCCGACTAACTCAAATCCTTTTTCTTTAAAAGATTTAGCACAAATTGCCCAAACAGCATCGCGTTTTTTGCCCCGCAATTCTTCTTTCAATTCAAGTGATAGGAATTCAGGATGAAAACTCAATTGTTTATCAAATACTTTGTCAAACTCTGATTGCAAATCCGAACGGTAAAAATCGGGTAGGTATTTTTTACCTTCGTGTATCAACTGCAAACAAAATTGTCCGGGCGTGAGGTTATTGTTGTACAGTTTTTTTGCAACTTCCATTCCGTCAATCAATGCACCTTCTTCTGTTCCTTTTGCTTTGCGACTGCTTTTGTAACCACGCTTTTTGTTAATCATCAGCAACACTCGGGAAAATTCTTCCAACGAAATGCTTTCAGATGCTGCTTTTGCCCTCAGTCGATAGGTTTCAAACGTTGTACGAGTTCCGTTTTCAGACAGAATGGTTTCGTCTGAAATAAATTTATGTTCTTTTAAAATCTCAATCAGGTTTTCCCTGCGTAGTTTATAGCGTTGCAGGTTTCTGCGCATGCTGCGTTTCAGCGTTCGATCGGCATTGGTGGTGATGCTTTTTCCTTTTCCAAAATTCTGTTGTTCATCAACTGTTAGGGGATTTACCCGAACACCAAGTTTGATGATTGCTGATTTTTCACTACTGTTTTCGGCTTCGCTTACCAAAGCCCACCCAATGGAGGTTGTCCCCAAATCCAGTCCTAAAATTTTTTTCATGATTATTTACTTTAAAGCCAAAACTATTTTACATTCGTATATCGTTTATGAAAGCAAATCACAATAAGGATTATTCCGTTGTGAAAACATTTAAGCCGCCTCGTCTTCCAATACGGGGCTTTTTTTATGTCCTCCATGTATTAATCGATACCCGAATTTAACAAACCATTACTGACAGCCCATGTCACGGTAGGTGTTTGTTGTATGGCAGGTTGGTTAAAATGGGTATTTTGGCAGGATTAACTGTTTTTTTTCGCATGTCCCTTAACCGCAAGCCGGCCCTCGGTTTTATTTTCGTCACATTACTCATAGATGTTACCGGATTGGGCATCATCATTCCGGTAATGCCCAAACTTATACTGGAACTCACCAGTGGCACACTCAGTGAAGCAGCTTCCGATGGCGGTTGGCTTATTTCGGCCTATGCCATCATGCAGTTTATCTGTTCGCCCATCATGGGTGCATTGAGCGATCGGTTCGGAAGAAGGCCGGTGTTGCTGGCCTCGTTGTTTGGTTTTGGACTGGACTATATCCTGCTGGCGTTTGCGCCAACCTTGGGCTGGCTGTTTATCGGACGAATAATTGCAGGCATTATGGGTGCAAGCTTTACTACAGCGGGTGCTTACATTGCCGACATCAGCACACCGGAAAAGCGGGCACAAAACTTCGGTATTATCGGGGCGGCATTTGGTTTGGGTTTTATCCTTGGCCCGGTAATCGGTGGCTTATTGGGCGACCTGGGTTCACGCGTACCATTTCTGTTTGCCGCTGCACTAACATTGTTAAACTGGCTGTACGGATTTTTTATTTTGCCTGAATCACTCAAATCCGAAAACAGACGTGCTTTCGACTGGAGGCGCGCCAACCCAGTAGGTACGCTTAAAAGCTTATTCCGGCACAACGTGATAGCGGGTTTGTTTTTCGCGTTGGCATTCGTATACATTTCAACCCATGCGGTGCAAAGTAACTGGTCGTACTACACCATTGAAAAGTTTAGCTGGACGGAACGCACCATCGGCATTTCATTGGGTGTTGTGGGATTGGTATTTGCCATCGTTCAGGGCGGCCTAATCCGGATAATCATACCCAAGCTTGGGCAAGAGCGCAGTGTTTATATTGGACTAGGCTTATATGCACTTGGCTTTTTTCTTTACGGCATCGCTACGGAAGGCTGGATGATGTATGCCATTACGGTAGTGTATTGCATGGGCAGCATTGCAGGCCCGGCACTGCAGGGCATTATGTCGGGTATAATTCCTCCAAATGAACAAGGTGAATTGCAAGGAGGCTTTACCAGTTTAATGAGCCTTACGGCCATTGTTGGTCCACCGATTATGAACAACCTGTTTGCTTATTTCTCGGGAAGCCAGGCTCCATTTTATTTTCCTGGCGCGGCTATGTTGTTGGGTGCGGTTCTTACAATTATTAGTTCAATGTTGGCGCGAAGGAGTTTGAAGAAAAGGATGTTATAAGCTTACGAGGACATAATGACCCTGGAAGTTCCGTGTCTAATGGAATTTAAAAGTGGATGTTGGTAACTGAAACGCGTGCCCCACGACTCATATATAATTTCTTGATAACTTGCATGTTGCATATGGGGGTTAAACGGGTTTTTTGCTTGGTAAGCGTTCAAATCGTGGTGACGGTTCTCCTGCTTGGTATAGCCACAAAAGTTTCAGGGCAATCAGTTCAATTGTTGGATAGTCTGAAGAGCGCATTGTCGCAAGAGACGGCTGTTGAAAAAAGGATCGAGTTGCTCAAGACAATTGGCGAAGGCTTCATGAACCAGACGCCCAATGAGGCCATTGCATACTTTGAGGAATTGATTTTAATCGCTGAGCAACAGCAAAGTAACCTTTTAAAGGCCTATACGCTAAATCGAATTGGCGTTTGCTGGTTAAATCTGAACGATTCAAAGCAATCAATTGAGTTTTATTTTAAAGCCCTGGAAGCAACAGAAGAAAAGCCCGCGTATTACGATATTAAAGCGCGGATTTACAATAATCTTGGTTGGAGTTTTAAGAAGCTGGAGGATTATGGGAAAGCGTTGCAGTATTTTGTGGAGGCAGAAGGCTATGCCCGAAAGGAGGGAACTAAAAGCATCTTAGCGCTAATTTTAAACAATAAGGGTGTTACTGAAAAAGACCTTAGGAGATTTGAGGAAGCATTGGTTAGCTTGAACGAATCGCTTCAACTCAATCGTGAAATAGGAAATAAACGGCAGGAAAGATTTAATTTAAATAACATAGCTGTTATTTATAGTGAACAGAACCGTTATTTCGAAGCCATAGAAAAACTAAAGGAAGTGCTCGAATTAAATGAGCAATTAAGCGATACGGTTGAGTTGATCAATAATCTACAGAATCTTGGAAATGCCTACACGGGAATAGGAGATTATAAAAATTCAGAAAGTTCATTTCTAAAGTCTATTGAGCTTGCAGAACAAAAGAAGACCGCAGAGATGAAATATAGAGTACTCTCTGACCTAACAGCCATGTATCGTAAGCAAGGAAAGTATAAAGAGGCACTGCATTATTTTGAAACGTTATATCGATTATCTGACAGCATAAAGGCACAAGAGACCAAGCGCTATGCTATTGAATTAGAGAGTAGGTATAACAACTTGGTAAATGAACGAGCGCTGGATAAGGCCCACAAAGAGTTGGCAGAACAAAAATTATATGTAACATGGTTTATCACAGCGTTGATATTTGCGCTTTTGATTGTTGCGTTTTTTTTGAGAGTAATTATAATGAAGAGACGAAATGAGCGAGAGCTAATTGTATTAAATCACGAAATAGAAGCTCAGTCTGAAGAGCTACGTCAAGCCAATGAAGAAGTTCATTCTATCAACGAAAATCTTGAGCGCCACATTGCAAAACGCACAGCAGTAATTCAAAACCAAAATGATAAACTTAGGCAATTTGCATTCATGAATGCCCACGAAATTCGAGGGCCGGTTGCTTCAATACTTGGGCTTATTAATCTACTGACAGACACCAGAAATGAGAGCATGTCGCGCGATCTTATTCAGCACCTTCAGACGAGTGCCAAAAAACTGGATGAAGTTATCCATGATGTGAATCGCCAGCTTGAAGAGGACGATCAAATAGTTGACGTGGCCAGACAAAACGGAAAAGGAGAGAGCCCTGACGACTTTTGAAGTTCTGCGAACCTTACGTTTTACTTTTCAATTTCTTATAAATCTCCAGGCAAACCCAGGCATCGGTAGCGGCATATTCCAATTGCTTTTGCGTAAGGGTAGGTGCTTCCCAATTGGAGGTTTGAGCGCCTTTTGAAATTCGGAAACCTAACAATAAAGCAGAAAGTTTTTTAACACTCTCTACCTGTAAACCTGCTTCCTTTGCCAGTGTGGAGAGTTCGGCAAAACCGGCAGGTTCAAAGCGCGAAAGTTTTTGCATGGCTTTGATATCGTCCCGAATACCCACACCGGCTTTTGTTAAACCATCATTTTCAAGAAAGTCAATAATGTGATTGGTAAAACCTGTTTGATTTAGGCGTACTAAAAAAACTTTGTTTGGAATGGCCACCTGCAGCAAGGATACTTTGTGTAAAACGCCCTTTTTGAAACTGGGCCGTGTTTCCGTATCAAAGCCTATAAATTCATGTTCACGGATTTCATCAAATGCTTTATTTAGTTTTGATTCTTCCTGAACCAACACAATTTTTCCGGTAAACGATCGCAACGGAAGATCGTTTATTTCTTCATGCGAAATGGTAACGCTGCCGTTAAGGTGCGGTGTCTTCTTGTTTGTCATCCAACCTGCGAATCTTAATATTCAAATAAGCAAAAAGTACCGTCATGAACGGACTGATCATACAAAAAAAAGTGTAAGGGGCGTAAACGGCCGTAGCAACACCAAGAACACCCGCTTGTGTGGCGCCACAGGTATTCCAGGGCACCAGTACGGATGTTACTGTTCCGGAATCTTCCAGGGTGCGGCTTAGCACCTCCGGCTTCAATCCGCGCTTGCGGTAAGTATCGGCATACATGCGGCCCGGCACGGCAATGGCCATATACTGATCGGAAGCGGTAACATTAAAGAACAGACATGTAGCAGCCGTAGAGGTTACCAGCGAGCCGGTGGAGTGCGCGAACCGGATGATTTCATCGGCAATGCGTTTTAATAATCCACACGATTCCATTACGCCACCAAAGATCATCGCACAAATAATCAGCCACACTGTATTTAACATGCCATACATGCCCTTACCCGTAAGCAGATCATTGATTTGTGCATTGTCGGTTTGAACATGAATGGTAGTGGATAAAGCATTCATCACAGCTACAAATGATGATTTGATGTAACTGTCATCAATACCCGATACCTGGTTGATTACCTGGGGTTGAAAGATAACAGCAAAGATTCCTCCTAGTAGCGCACCGATTAACAGCGCAGGGGCAGCGGGCACGCGTTTCACAATCATAAAAATTACAATCGCGGGAACTATGAAAAGCAGTGGACTCAGATTAAATGAAGCTTCGATTGCACGCAATACAGTGTCGGAGTCGGCTTGAACAGCCGTTGTATCAAAGGTAAATCCCCACACTAAAAAAATGATAAGGGTAATAACCAATGATGGGACAGTGGTGTAAGCCATGTATCGTATGTGCGTGAACAGGTCAGTACCCGCCATAGCAGGAGCCAGGTTAGTAGTGTCGGATAATGGCGACATCTTATCACCAAAATAAGCACCTGAAATGATGGCTCCGGCCACTACACCTGCAGGTAAGTCAAGCGCCTGGCCAATGCCCAGTAATGCAATACCTACCGTGGCAATGGTTGACCATGAGCTGCCTGTTGCCAGCGATACAATTGCACTGACAATGCATGCGGCAAACAGAAAAATAGTGGGATTAAGGATTTTGATGCCGTAATAAATCATGGCCGGTACAATGCCGCTAAGCAGCCACGTTCCAGACAAAGATCCGATGGTGAGTAAAATGATTATGGCCGACATGGCCGAGCTGATGCTCTTAACAATACTGGTGTTGATTTCTGTGTATCCATACCCCAACTGCCATGCAACAAGGCCGGCTACGCCAGCGGCCAGCAACAGCACAATCTGGTTAGCACCACCAATAGCATCCGAGCCGAACACGGTAACATTTAACGTGAGCAGGGCAATGAGAACAAGTATGGGAAGAAGCGCCTGAAACAGTGTTGCCTTTTTCTTTTCTGTCATGCCGTTCGGGTTCAAGAGGGCAAGATAGAAATTTCAACTTTCCCTGAAAATGAAGCGATTGGTTTATTCCGTTACGGAGTAATGCACATTTCTGTCCTTCAAGTACTTTACTACAAACTGAAAGTGCTCTTCTTCTTCACCCAGGCATTCCGGTGGGCAAATTCCTTTTCGGTTGAAGCTGCCTTGTGCTACCAGGTGCACAGCAGCCGTACAGGTATACCCGGTGGTGCGTGCCATGGATAGGGTACCAGTAGATTTTTCGGTGCGGTCGAGCAGGTTGTATTGATATGTTTTTTCTTTTCCGTTTTCAGTACCGGCAATACGTATGCGCATTACGGTAAACTCTTCTTCACCTGGCTTAAGTTTCCACTTTGGAAAGAGCAGTTTGGCGGTAAGGTCAATCGGGCGGATTTTAATGCCCTTCACCTCAACTTCATCGTAGGAGAAGAAACCGGATTCACGCAACACGCGCAGGTATTCAATGCATCCGGGATAACGCAAGGTTTTTTCAATCATGTTGGGAATGTTCGGCATGGTTTTGATCAGTGATCGCAAGCCATCCGAATTCCATGACTCAAGTGTACCCACGCCATCGAAGTGAATCAACTCCGGATCGGAGAGTGCTTCTTTTACGACAACGGCATTATTTTGAACATAACGTGCGGGGCGAACATATTCTTCAATAACATCAATAGGCGAAAAAACAGCTTTGTATTCATAGGGCCACTCGCGTACAACGGGCAGGCCACCAACAAGGCATTCATAGTTATTGATTTTCATGCGTTTGTTGTGGTAGCCCAGTATAATGTTTCCCATGCCGGGGGCTACACCACAGTCGGTAACGATGGTAACGTTATTCTTTTTAGCAAGTTCATCAAGTAGAAACGGATCTTCCGGAAAGAAGGAGATGTCGACCATGTTTTTACCAGCTTCAATTACTGTTTTAGCGGTCTGAAATCCCATGAAGCCCGGTACGGCACCTACAACAAGGTCGAATGGTTTAATCAGTTCAGCGAGTTGCTGAAGATCGGATAAATCAGCTTTTTTGGTTTTAATACCATGTGCCGCAACACTGTTCAGCGCGTCTCCATTAATATCGGTAGCGGTAACATCAAAGGATTTTGCCAAATCTATGGCCATGGCCTTGCCAACCAGTCCGGCACCAAGAACAATAACTTTCTTCATGCCGCAAAATACAGCCTTAACTTATAATCCCAATCAGCAAGGCTATTAATGCAGGCAGCATTAATACAAAATCGATCAATGAAATTCTCTTTTTCATCGCAGTGTGGTTAAATCAAAATGGAATAGGCTGGAGTAGGGGAGGCGAAAACAGAAGCTGTTTAAAATCACCTAACGGAAGCCGGTGGATTGGGTTACAAAAATTTTATCTTTAACCGGTACAAACTTCATTTTGCTTATGTTCAATCCTGAAGAAATACTCCTGAAAGCGAGAACCTCGAAGTTCCATCTAATGCTGCTCAATTGGTCGCTTAGCCGGATGATCCCGTTTAATAAACCACATGGATTTAAAGTAGTGGAGGTGGACGAGTTCCGGTTGAAAACATTGATGCCCTATAAACGAAGTAATTTCAATCACATCCGTGGATTGCATGCCTGTGGCCTGGCCACAATCTCAGAATTTACTACCGGGTTTCTGCTGCTCAGCAGCCTGGATATGAAAAAGTACCGCATCATTATGCAGCGGATAGAAATGGATTATCACTACCAGGGAAAAATGGATGCAACAGCAGAGTTTATTATTTCGGCCGCCTGGCTGCAGGAAAAAGTAATACAGCCGTTGCAAACACAGGAGGCTGTGATCGTTCCCTGTGAAGTCAAAATCCACGATGCTAAAGGCAATCACTTAACCACCGGCAAAGTGTTTTGGCAGATTAAAGACTGGGTGAAAGTGAAAACCAAAACTTGACAAGTTGACAAGTTTCAGGTATTTTTATAAATATGAAAACAGTAACGATTGGGGAATTTAAAGCTAACCTCTCGGCTTTTGCAGAAAAGATAGAGCAAGGTGAGTCGCTTATTGTAACAAAAGGCCGAAAGAAAAAGAAAATATTTAAAGTATCTCCTTACCGCGAGAAAAAGCTGGCCAAGCGAAAATTGGGTCTTTTAAAGAATAAAGCAAGTGTGAGGTTTGCAAAGGATTTTAAAATGACTACAGAAGAGTTTTTAGGCTCATGAAATACCTGTTGGATACCCATAGTTTTATTTGGGCTGTAACGGATTACGAAAAGCTTTCAAAAAATGCCCAAGAGGTAGTGTCCGATATGAATAATGATGTGTTTGTTAGTATAATTTCCTTTTGGGAGATGTCGATAAAGTATTCAATCGGTAAAATTGATTTAGGTGTTTATTCGGTTGAGAATTTTTTGGCCGTTGCCATTAAAAGTGAATTTTCAATTTTGCAGCTTGAGCCAATTGATGCAGCTACCGGATATCAATTGCCGTGGAAGGAATCTCATAAGGATCCATTCGACAGAATGCTTATCTGGAAAGCGCTTAGAAATAACTATTGTATTGTATCAAGGGACGCTAACTTTAAGTTATACACTGACCTTGGTTTAAAATTAATCTGGTAATACGATGAGACGAATTGATGCCCTGCTTTCGGAGTACGGTGAAAGTCACCAAAACGAAACCAACAAAGCCATTCACTGGATTTGTGTCCCATTGATTTTTTTTAGTGTGGTAGGCCTGGTCGCCTCTATTCCTTCTGATTTTGTCAGGGGATTTTTAGGTGACAACCCCTATGCTAATTGGGCAACAGTTGTTTTGATTCTTGCCATCGTTTACTACGTTACCTTGTCTATTCCGCTAAGCATTGGCATGATGCTTTTTGCTGCATTATGCCTGTTTCTGGTTAAGGTTATTGTTGGGTTGAATCTCGCACCACTGTGGGCTATTTGCCTGGGTATTTTTGTCCTTGCCTGGATCGGTCAGTTTTATGGTCACAAGGTCGAAGGTAAAAAGCCATCATTTTTTAAGGACCTTCAATTTTTATTGATCGGCCCGGCTTGGCTCATGCATTTTGTGTTTAAGAAAATCGGTATTCCCTATTGAACGATTACCATTTTACGGATCAGGTTCCTCCTGCTGATTACCGTGTTGACTTCAAAGCCTCCATCTTTCACGAGACAAGGCATTTGAAACTTCAGGCAGAGCAGGGTTGGCAATCTTTCTTCATTCTCAATCAAAAGCATAAAACTGTTTCCGGCTGCGTTCATATCCACGTAAAAGATGAACAAGCTGTTAGTCCGTTGAAAGCATCGTTTGGTTCCTTTGTCTTCTCGGAATCACTTCCAGCTGAAATTTTGTTCAGGTTTATTGCTTACGCAGAATCTCAATTGAAAACGATGGGTGTAAAACATGTAACCTTCACCAATCCGCCTGATGCATATCAGCATTACCATTCGCAGATGCTACAGGTTTTGTTAAATAATTCCGGCTATCGAACACTGCGGGCTGAATTGGGGACAGTAATTACTATCGATAACCAGTCGCTTGAAAGCAAAATGCATGAATGGGAAGTGCGAAAACTAAAACAGGCACGCGAAGCTGAATTTATTTTTAATGCGGCATCACAAAACCCGGTCGATGAGGTTTTTCAATTTATCCTGAATGCCCGTAAGGAGAAGGGCTATACACTTTCGATGAACCAGGTTATGATGGAACGCACGGTGGAGGCTTTTCCTGATCGTTTCATTTTTTTCGAAGTAATGAAAGGTTTTGAGCGTACTGCGGCCAGTATTGCCATTCGGGTTACTGATACTATACTATATAATTTTTACTCGGCCCATCACTCCCGCTATGATGCGTGGAGTCCCGTGGTTATGCTGATGGATGGCATGTATAATTGGTGCCAGCAACATGCAATTACCTTGCTCGACCTTGGGACTTCAGCACTTGAGCATGAACCCAACTTCTCACTGTTCGATTTTAAGCTTCGGCTGGGGGCGCATCCTACAGCAAAGCTTACGTTTACCAAGGATCTGGCCTAAGCATGAATGCTCAATTGGTTTCAGTAATATGTTTATGTTACAATCAAAAGCCATTTATCCGTGAGGCAGTTGAATCCGTTATCCATCAATCCTATTCACCTGTACAACTCATTGTAGTAGATGATTGCAGCACAGATGGGAGCCAGGAAGTTATTCATCAATTGAAAGCGCAATACCCTCACATAGAAATGCTTTTGCTGAAAGAAAATATGGGCAATTGTAAAGCCTTTAACAGCGGGTTGGCATTGGCAAAGGGTAACTTTGTAATTGACTTAGCGGCTGATGATATATTGTTACCCGACCGTATAAAGATCGGGGTAGAAGGATTGGAAAATGCTGGTAACGGATACGGTGTACACTTTTCGGATGCAGAACTGATCGATGAAAAGGGAGCGTATAGAGGAAAGCACTCGGATAGCCATCCCCATAACACCATTCCACAGGGTGATATTTACAGGGATGTAATCCAGCGTTATTTTATTTGTCCGCCAACGGTTATGTTCAGGAAATCCATTATTGACGAACTGTGTGGTTACGATGAAACGTTAGCCTATGAAGATTTTGATTTCTGGATTCGTTCCTCAAGGATATGCAAGTATCAGTATACTTCAGATACACTGGTGAAGAAGCGATTGGTTCGGAACAGTCTGAGCAGTCATCAGCAAAAGTATTTCAATCGTCATGCGGACAGCACGTATCGTGTATGTATGAAAATTATGAATCTAAACCGAAACAAAGCCGAGCAAAGAGCTTTGCAAAAGCGGATTTTGTATGAGCTTCGAGCAAGCCTGCGGTTGCTTAATGTTTGGCTGGCGATGAAATTTTTTTCACTTTTGATTTCAAACAACCGTAAACAATACGGACAGTAATGGATAACCTTCAGTCAGCCAGTTGTCTTAATTGTGGTGCCACATTACACGGCACATTCTGCCATCATTGCGGCCAGAAAGTTATTGAACAAAAGGAGCGAACGCTAAAGTATTTTACTATTCAGTTTTTTGGTGCGGCCTTTTTTCTTGAAAACAGTTTCCTGAAAAACCTTTGGCGGTTAGTGAGTTCTCCGGGTATAATGGCAGCGGATTATTCGGATGGCAGGCGAAAGCGTTGGATGGCTCCTTTTTCATTATTTCTCCTAATCAACCTGATCTATTTTCTTGTTAACCCCCTAACCGATTTTAATCTTCCGTTGCATGACCATTTACGATGGCACGATAATACTTATGGCCCTTTGGCAGTAAAGTTGGTAGATAGCAGAGTTCATCAACGCAACATAACGTTTGAAGCGTATGAAAGGATTTTCAATAGTAAAACCATTAATTTATCTAAGTCGTTGATGGTGCTGAATGTACCGGTTATGGCTTTATTTCTTTATGCTATGTTTTTTAAGAAGAGAAAGTTTTTTGCTGATCATTTTGTCTATTCATTATATCTCTTTTCCTTTTTGTTATTGATAGCCTGTATCTGGATCGGTTTCTTGAATGTTTATTTGTGGATCGGGCTGCCGGCTTACCAAGCCTTTTTACCTATCGGGTTGTTCCTGTTTTTGCTGTATTACATCATTCGCTCCATTCGTAAGTTTTACCAGGTTAAAGGGTTTATCGGCAATACTTTTGGAGCACTTGGTGTGCTGGCTTCACTTCTGATTACGATTTACAGCTATCGTTTTATCATGTTTGTAATCACCTTTGTAGCAACCTAAACTATTTCCGGTTGTCTTCCCCTGAAAGCATGCTCAGGTAATTCACGTAACGACTTACAGCAATCTCACCTTTCTCAACGGCATCCTTTACGGCACATACCGGTTCGTTGGCGTGCAGGCAACGATAGCCGAATTTACATTCAGCGCGTAAAGCGCGCATTTCCGGAAAATGATCTGATAGTTCTTCTGGAGAAATGTTCACCAGTCCCCATTCTTTAATGCCTGGCGTGTCGATAACGAAAGTATGTTCATCCAGCTTAAACATTTCAGCAAATGTTGTGGTGTGTGTTCCTTTATCTGAAAAGTCTGAGAGTTCACCCGTTGATTGCCGGATATCAGGAGAGAGTTTATTAAGGAGTGTTGATTTACCAACACCAGAGTGACCCGCCAGTAATGATGTTTTGCTGGCTAATAGTTGATTTACGGCCATCATCTCATCCGCAAGAGCTGATATTTTTATGCACATTATTCCAATTTTTTCGTAAACAGCAATCAATTGATCTTGAAGTGCGGCACTTTCCTCATCCAGCACATCCTGCTTATTAAAGATTAATGCCTGGGGGATATCATAGGCTTCTGCCGTTACCAAAAAACGGTCGATAAAGCCGGTTGAGGTACGAGGAAGAATCATCGTTACTACTAAAACAGCCTGATCAACATTGGCGGCCAACACGTGTGAGTGCCCTGTTTTTTTTACGGATTGCCTAAGGATATGATTTTTTCGTTCGTGTATAGCAGTAATAACACCTTCATGTTGCAGGTCATCAAGTTCTACATAATCGCCAACGGCAACCGGATTGGTTTCTTTGTAGCCTGCCAGCCGAAGTTTACCCCGTGTGCGGCACGTCAGCAGGCGCCCGTCATCGGTGTATACATCGTACCATAGACCGGCTGATCGTTTAACCAATCCTCTCATACTTTTACCAGTAAGGGCCTGCAGTAATCCATTATTTTTTCGGTTGCACCAAGGTTC
This sequence comes from Cyclobacteriaceae bacterium, assembly GCA_019638255.1. Classification (GTDB taxonomy): domain Bacteria; phylum Bacteroidota; class Bacteroidia; order Cytophagales; family Cyclobacteriaceae; genus UBA2336. Next base: position 1,303,513 of record JAHBUD010000001.1, read on the forward strand.
TCTTCCACATATAGCCGGGTAACATCGCACGCCAGCAGGAAGTTTTCAGGTACGTTTACCGATTCGTATTTGGCCTTCATATCACGGTAATCACCTAACTCAAACGCACCACCTCGGTTAATCAAATCTATAGCCTCCTGGAATTTTTCGTAATTCTTATTGCCAAAGAAAACCGGAATACCGTAGCAAGCTGCCTCCAGTATGTTATGCAGGCCTTTTCCGAAAGCACCGCCTACATAGGCAAACTCGCCATAGCGGTATAGCCTGCCAAGCATACCTACGTTATCAATGATCAGCACATGGTAATCCTCCAGGTTTCCCATCGCCTGGGAGTAGCGTATACTTTTAGTGTTCAATGCACCTTCAATCTCACTTAAAAATGCTTCGGTTACTTCATGAGGAGCGATGATGAATTTCAGACTGAAGTAATGTTCGTTAATAAATGGAATCAGTACGTCAAGGTCTTCGCGCCAGCAGCTACCGACCACCATTACCTTTTCCATTCCTTTGAAGTTTTTGGCAATCGGAATTTCATTGTCTTGTTTTACCAGTTGATTAACCCGATCGAAGCGGGTATCGCCCGCCCGTGAGACATTTTTGATGTTAATCTCTTTCAGTAGCCGAACCGATTCGTCATTCTGGACAAAGAACCAGGAAAAGTTTTTCAGCATGTTTCGGTAAAACTCTCCATAGGATTTGAAGAATAGTTGCTGGGTGCGAAAAATAGCTGATATAGAAATGAGTGGGATGTTTCGTTTTTTTAACTCCTGTGTGTAAAAATTCCAGAACTCATACTTCACAAAAATGACGAGTATGGGATTGGCGATGTCAATAAATTGGACGGCATTTTTTTGAGTGTCCCAAGGCAGGTAAAAAATGTAGTCGGCTTTAGTATAATTTTTTCTTACCTCATATCCCGATGGCGAGAAAAATGTAAGCAGAATTTTGTGTTTCGGGAATTCAGCTTTAATTTTTTCAATCACCGGACGACCTTGCTCAAACTCACCCAGTGATGCACAATGTACCCATACAACTGGTTCATTTTCCTGTGCAAAAGCTTTTTGAAATCGCTTAAAAAAATTCCTTCTTCCGCTAACAAAAGCGTTGGCCTTGGCATCGAAATAGCCGACAACAAAGTACAGAAACCGGAGCAAGCCAATAGCAAGGGTATACAACAATGACATCTTAACTCAAAAATAGGAACATTTAATATGGTGTTTGGCTTGCAGATTGCAAATAATTTTGAAACTTTTACTAATTGGGCTTACCAATTTTTACTTCATCGGATGTATACATCAAATCTTAACCAAGGGTATATGAAGCTTATGTACAAGTTATTCTTTTGCATTTCAACTGTGCTATTGTCTTCACTGTCGTTTACCGTAAAAGCACAAGGGGAGGAGAACATTATTAAATTCCTGAATGCCGGTGTTGAAGATGGAGGCAAACTGATTACAGCTTACGTTTCACCATTTGTAGAGGGTTTTTCCTATGCCCTGAATGGTGCGTGGTTTCATACGGCAAAGCCCCATAAAACGTTGGGGTTTGATATTAACATTGCCGTTACGCCTGTATTTATTCCATCATCAAGAGATTTTTTCAACGCAAATGAGATTGGGTTAAGCCAGTACACACAAATTATTGAACCTGCCAGCGGTATGGCGCCAAGCATTATTGGGCCGAAGGACAAAACAACCTATGCAACGGATGTAGATCAAGACGGTGTTTTTGATGTTACCTACAGCGGACCTGAAGGACTGAATTTGCGCAACACCATCAATGTAGCTCCGGTGGGCTCTCCGATGATACAGTTAGGTGTTGGGGTGTTTAAAAACACTGACCTAATGATTCGTTTCTCCCCAGAAGTAAAAATTAGCAACAGTACTGCGAAGCTGTTGGGCTTTGGTTTAAAGCATGATATTAAGCAACACATACCCGGTATTAAAATGCTGCCGTTTGATCTTTCGGTGATGGCGGGGTATACCGCATTTGAAGGGGTAACCGATTTGTCGGGTAATGCAGAGTTTCCGCCAATTCAAGGTAATACAAACCCTCAGGAAGCCATATATAAATTCAACGCCTTCTTGATCGAAGCGCTTGTATCAAAGAAAATTTCCTTCCTTACCTTTTTTGGAGGTGTGGGTTACAACGGCATCAAAACAAATGCAGATATCAAGGGTAGCTATAGTATTTTGGGTGGCCAATCCAACGGTGGCTTTGATTTGGTCAATCCCTATTCGGCAGAGTTCAAACATAATAGCATGCGCCTTGATTTAGGTATGCGCATGAACATCCTTGCCTTTTACCTGTATGGAAACTACTCTATTCAGGAATTTAATGCACTTACCGTTGGCTTAGGCTTTACATTCCGGTAATAGCAGAAGAATCAAACATATCAGAAGCTCCTCATGAGGGAGCTTTTGTTTTTAATTGCCGATCAAAACTTGTTGGTCTGACACGTGGGTTTTTTCTATCTTCAGCATAATAAAAACCAAATAGCCCGTTCATGCAAGCCAATATCTTTACTGAAGTGTTCCTGCCCATAGCCCTTGGTATCATAATGCTGGGTATGGGTTTGTCACTTACACTAGATGATTTTAAGCGAATAGCGCTCTTTCCAAAGGCTACTATTGTTGGACTGTTTTGTCAGTTGGTATTGTTGCCGTTGATTGCATTTGGCATGCTTCAACTTTTTAGTTTACCGGCTGAGCTGGCTGTAGGCGTAATGTTGCTTGCTTTCTGTCCGGGTGGTGCAACTTCAAACCTGCTTTCAAACCTCGCACGAGCGGATGTTGCCTTATCGATAACACTCACGGCCATCTCCAGCATGATAACAGTATTCACGATTCCATTTTTTATAAACCTCTCCATGGAATATTTTATTGGAGAAGGCAAGTATGTGGAGTTGCCGGTTCTCCGAACCATGCTACAGATTATTGTTATTACCATTATACCGGTCACGATAGGTATGCTGTTGCGATGGAAATCGCCAGCCTTATCGCAGCGTGCGGAGAAACCCGTAAAAGTTGCGTCTGCTATTTTTATTACCCTTATTATATTCGGTGCCATTATGAAAGAACGGGAGCACCTGGTTGAATTTTTTGCACAGGTAGGTTCAATTACACTGCTTATCAATCTTTTAATTCTTGCACTAGCTTATGGAATAGGTAAATTATTTAAACTAAGCCATCCTCAACGTTCAGCTTTGGCTATTGAATCGGGAATTCAAAACGGTACGTTGGCCATTGCCATAGCCACCAGTAGTATGCTGCTCAATAATTCGCAAATGTCGATACCTGCCGCCATTTACTCCTTGATCATGTTCGTAACCGGTGGTCTGGCAGTTTATTTGTTTAGTCGCACGTTTATGTTCGATAAAGCATAAAAAAAGCTCCAGGTTACTGAAGCTATTTTGTGCGTTTAAATTTCTGCTAGTTTACTTCGCGTAAGCCACAGAGCGCATTTCCCGGATTACGGTTACTTTAATTTGCCCAGGGTATTGCATGTCGCGTTCAATTTTTTGTGATATATCGAAGCTAAGTTGGCTGGCCCGGTCATCGGTTACTTTTTCTGCGTCCAGTATAACCCTCAACTCCCTGCCTGCCTGAATGGCGTAGCACTTTTCCACACCATCAAAGCTGCTGGCCAGCTCTTCCAGTTCACGAAGGCGTTTAATATACTGTTCCATTACTTCGCGCCTTGCGCCTGGTCGTGCGCCACTCAGTGCATCACAAGCCTGCACAATGGGTGAAATTGGGCTGGTCATTTCAATCTCATCGTGGTGCGCGCCAATGGCGTTGCAAATCACAGGATGTTCTTTGTATTTCTGGGCCAACTCCATACCGGCAATAGCATGGGGTTTTTCCAATTCTTCGGGCCATACCTTGCCGATGTCGTGCAAGAGTCCGGCACGTTTAGCTTGCTTTACGTTTAAACCAAGCTCAGAGGCCATGATGGCACACAGGTTGGCAACTTCACGTGAGTGCTGTAATAAATTCTGTCCGTAAGATGAACGGAAACGCATGCGTCCCACCATTTTTACTAACTCAGGATGCAACCCATGAATACCCAGGTCGATCACTGTTCGCTCCCCGGTTTCTACAATTTCATCTTCAATATTCTTGGATGTTTTGGCAACGATTTCTTCAATACGTGCCGGGTGGATACGACCATCCTGCACGAGGCGGTGCAATGAAAGCCGGGCAATTTCTCTTCGAACCGGATCAAAACCTGAAATGATAATGGCTTCGGGGGTATCGTCAACAATAATCTCTACTCCGGTAGCAGCTTCCAGTGCACGGATATTTCGGCCCTCACGCCCAATAATCTTACCCTTAATGTCATCGCTTTCGATGTTGAAAACGGAAACACAGTTTTCAATGGCGTGTTCGGTTGCTGTGCGTTGTATGGTTGTCAATACAATTTTTCGGGCTTCCTTGGTGGCCGATAGTTTGGCCTGTTCCATGATGTCCTTGATGTAGGATGATGCACGGGTTTGTGCTTCGTCCTTCAGTGATGCAACTAACTGTTCACGTGCTTCCTCAGCCGTTAGTTTTGAAATATTTTCAAGGATTTCAATTTTTTGCTCATTAAAGCGATCAAGCTCTTCTTTGCGCTTTTTTACCAGATCAAGCTGGTGTGCCAGGTTTTGTTGGGTTTCGGTAAGATCGGCTTCTTTTCGCTTTACCTGCTCCAGCTCACGGTTAACCTGTTGCTCGCGTTGCTTAATTTTTTGTTCATTGGAGATGATTTGGCTCTTCTTGCGGTTGGCCTCTTCTTCAAACTCAGATTTCATCTTGAGGATCTTCTCCTTGGCTTCAATAATCTTATCCTTTTTAAGGTTTTCGGAAGCTATTTCTGCTTCTTTCAGGATTAGTTTGGCTTTGGCGTCAGCCTCTTTCTGCCTCCTGTTGTACTTGCGCTTGTAGAGCAGGGTTCCAAAGCCGAGCCCTATTACAATGGAGCCCAGTACACTGGCAGCGATAATTATAGCTAATTCAGACATACACGTGTTGTTATGGGTTAATGAATACCCGGAAGTACTACACAGTATGGAAGGAGAGGAGCATTAAAGAATTGACTGGGAAACGAGGTAGTTCAATTGATTTACTTTTTCGAATACATTTTGGTCAATTTCCTGATGATTTTCTTCAGTTTTCATTTTTTCAACTAAACTGTCAAACGCCACCATGGCCAGCAGATCTTGTTTATCGTCAAGGCCGAACTGTTCTCTGTAAGCTTTTAATTTTTCATTTATCAGGCGGCTTGCGGTTCTTACCCTTTCCTCTTCGTGTGCTTTCACCTTCATGGGGTAATCACGATCCGCAATTTTAATTCGTATTGATAGTTCCTCCATTTAAATGTTCTTACAGTTTACTATCGGCTTAGATAAGCGATACACTTATCAATTTCCAGTATATACTCGTCCACTTTTCTTTTCAGCTCCGAAACACTTCCGTCTTCCGGACTTATATTATCCACAATTTTAGAGATTTTAATTTGATTTTTAAAATTAAGCATTTGCTCATCACGACTGTGGATACCCGTTCTAAGCTCCTGATTTTCAGTTTTTAATGAATTGATTTCAGCTTTCAGTTTCTTGTGCTCGTTTACCAGCACCAAAATTTTTCGTTCCAAGCCACTGAGGTTGGATTTCAAAAGTTCCTGGTTCATGAAATACAGTTTTCAGGTTTACTGTTCAGGCCGTTGCACTTCATTTTTCGGCAGAACACAATCATTTTTATTTTCTAATTACAGCACCAAGTTTTTGCTCAAAAGCCATCATCAGACGCTGCATGGTTTGATCAATCTCCTCATCCGTAAGGGTTTTAGATTCATCCAGCAAGGTGAAACCGAGTGCATAGGCTTTTTTGTCTTGCGGGATTTTATCCCCCTCGTATACATCAAATGTAATGATTTCCCGTATTAGTCGCTTCTCTGTGCTGAGCACCAACTTCTGAACGTCTTCAAAGCTCACGTTTCTATCCAGTACGAGCGACAAATCTCTCCGCACTTCGGGGTATTTTGGCACCTCCGTCACTACTAACTTAGGGTTTGCCTTGTTGAAAAGCAAGTGTGTGTTCAGCTCGGCATAAAATATATCCTGCTTGATGCCGAATTCTTTCTGTAATGCTGTTTTAACTTTTCCATATTTGCCAACAAGTTGGTTGGATATGCTCAGTCGCACGGAATAATCGAACAATGGATCAGAAATAGTTTGTTGCTTGATGCCGTTTAAACCAACCCTTTCGATCAGCTGATAGACAAACTGTGCCATGGAATAGAATGAGACCTGGGCAGTTTTGTTTTGCCAGTTCTCGGTTTCCGTATTCCCGCTAAGGAATAAGGCTAACTTTTCTTCCTCGTGATACTTTCCATTCTCGTTGAAATAAATTTTTCCAAACTCGTACAGCTTCAGGTCTTTTTGCTTTCGATTGATGTTGTAGGCGCAAACTTCCAACCCGGTAAATAACATGGTTTGCCGTAATACGCCTTGCTCTTCGCTGAGTTTGTTTAAGATGTGAACAGGTTCACCCTTAAAAGTTAACTTGTGTTTGGTTTGCCAGGCTTCGTTGGTGAGTGAGTTGGTCCATATTTCGTAAAAGCCATTGTTTACCAGTAGGCTGCCTAGCGTGTTTTTAAATTTATTGATATCATTTATCGGAAATTCTGCGATATAATCTGAGCCCGCTGATTCTTTCAGCTCTATGTTGTTGAATCCATAGATCCGCAAAATCTCTTCAACAATATCAGCCTCCTGAATTACATCAACCCGATAGGGTGGAACGGAAACAGTATATCCATCGTCAGACGAATCAATTATCTTGATGTCAAGCCGATCGAGTATTTCAATTACTTCTTGTCTTGGAATTGCTTTGCCAATCAGTCGGTTAACATTTTTATCTTTTACCAGTATCGTTCTGTTTTTTATTTCGACCGGGTATTCATCAACAACCTCAGAAGAGATCACACCTCCGGCAATCTCTTTTATCAACAGCGCTGCTCGCTTTAAGGCGTACACCGTCATGTTTGGATCGGTGCCACGTTCGAACCGGAAGGAAGCATCCGTTTTTAATGCGTGGTGCATCGAAGTTTTACGAATGTAATCCGGTGAGAAGTATGCGCTTTCGAGAAAGATGTTTTTTGTTTTTTCTGTTATCCCCGACTTTAATCCACCAAATACTCCGGCAATGCACATGCCTTCCTGCGCGTTGCAGATCATCAGGTCATTGGCTTGCAGTTTTCGTTCTTTTCCGTCAAGGGTAATAAAGGATGTTTCTTGCGGAAGTGTTTTAATGATCACTTTATTTCCGGTGATTTCATCCGCATCGAAAGCATGCAGCGGTTGACCGGTTTCGTGAAGCACATAGTTGGTGATGTCAACAATGTTATTGATTGGTGCGATGCCAATGGCCTGAAGCCTGTTTTTTAACCATGTAGGCGATTCGGCCACGGTAATTCCCGAAAGCGTCAGCCCGGAATACCGTGGACATGCCGCAGCATTTTCTACTGCTAATGAAATTTGAAGATTATGATTGTCAATGCTAAAAGCTTCAACGGAGGGCTGGAGTATTTCCCTGTTCAGAGCTGCTTTAATGTCGCGTGCCACACCCATGTGCGAGGCAGCATCAGCACGGTTGGGGGTTAGCCCGATTTCAATGCTGTAATCGGTTTGAATATTGTAATGTACGGATGCTGGTGTTCCATTGGGCAGTGAAGTTTCAAGCACAATAATGCCATCGTGGTTATCACCCAGTCCGATTTCATCTTCGGCACAGATCATGCCCTCGGATTGCTCACCTCTGATTTTTGTAGATTTTATTGTAAACGACTCACCTTCGAAAGGATAAAGCGCTGTACCCGGCAGGGCAACTATTACCTTTTGGCCTGCGCGCACATTGGCCGCCCCGCAAACTATGGGAAGCACTTTTCCGCCTACATCAACTGTTGTTATGGATAGTTTATCAGCATTGGGATGTTTAGAACAGGTGATCACTTCGCCAATGACGAGTCCCTCCAGCCCACCTTTTACGGTGGAAAACTGTTCAATGTGTTCAACTTCAAGTCCAGTGCCGGTAAGCACCTGCCCGATTTCTTCAGGTGATTCGGGGATGTTGATATAGTCTTTTAGCCAGTTATAGGAAATGGTCATCGATTAAGGCCGGTTAATCGACAAAAGTACAGAAAAGGTGGGGAAATCCATCCGTAGTTAGCTAACTGACTAGCCTGATTCGTTAGCCTGCGATTATTTGCCGAAAGCTTTCAACATAAGATGCTGAAATCAATGGGATATTTTTTCACCTGCATAAATGGGTATGGTCAGCAGGTTTTCCGTTGGAGGAAACGGGCATGAAAATTTATCGTTATACGCGCAATAGGGATTATAGGCTTCGTTGAAATCGAGCACGATTGTATTTTGTCCTCGAGGCTTTTTTACATCCAAGTAGCGGCCGGCTCCGTACGTTTCGCGTGCACTGGTTTCATCGCCAAACGCCAGGAAGAGTGTTCCTTTATACGGCCCCATGTCGATGATTTCCAGGATCAGTAACCTGTGCTCACTGCCGTTTAGTTTGAATTCTGCATAGGCATATTCCATGTAGCGCTTTGTTTTTTTATCGCTGGTTGGCAGGGTTATCATCTTTTTGTTTTCAATAGGCACCAGCCTGGCTTTTACCTGATATTTTTTATCAGGGTCGAACCATTTCAGGCCGGTGTATAGGGCAGAGCTGTCGGCAAAAGGCGACTCAGGTGATGAACGCATGAAGCGGTCTTTATCATCACGCAGTTTTTGAATTGTGGAAGCATAGGCTGTATCATCCTGTCCGGTAAAAGAATAGATCAGGGTCAACGTGGCAATTAAGCCGGCAACAATAATCAGGACTTTATTTTTGTTCATGCTTCAACTTCGTAAACGATAGCAAATCATTTAGATCAACCCTTCATCGGCAAAGCTGTAATATTTCTTCCCTGCAATAATTAAATGGTCAAGCAGTTTTATCTCCATCAGGTTACCGGCTTCTTTCAGTTTTTTGGTCAGGTCAATATCCTGTTGACTGGGCGATAAATTTCCGCTGGGGTGATTGTGGGCTACGATAATTCCGCTCGCTAATTCTTCCAACGCTGTTTTAAAAATGATTTTTGGATCAGCTACCGTGCCGTGAACTCCTCCCAAACTAATTTGTTGTTTTTTGATAACACGGTTCGCACGATTGAGCAATAGAATCCAAAACTCCTCGTGCGGGATATCGATCAAATCACCCAGGAACAATTCATAAGCATCTTGCGATGTTGCAATTTTCGGGCGCTCCTGTGTGGTGGTTTCTTTTCTTCTTCGCCCTAACTCGAGTGCACTAACAATGGTTATGGCCTTGGCTTCTCCGATGCCCTTAATTTTCATCAGATCTTTCACGGTGAGTTTAGCCAGGGAATCAAGATTGTTATCAACACTTTTAAGAATATTTTTTGCAACATCAACAGCGCTCATGGATGCGGTACCTGTGCCCAGTAAAATGGCAATCAGTTCGGTGTCGGAGAGAGCAGCGGTTCCCTTCAGCAGCAATTTTTCACGGGGCCTGTCTTCTGCTGCCCATTTCTTGATGTTCAGAAAGCCGGATTGTTCATCTTTCATAACCGAAAATTAAAGAATGCGCAGCGTTGAAAAAAAGAAACCCTGACGTTACGGTCAGGGTTTCGCATTTATTGTAAAGGCTGATTAAGCCAACTTGTTGACATATTTTGCCAGGCTTGATTTCTGGTTTGCAGCCTTTTTCCAATGGATAACATTTTTCTTGGCCAGTTTGTCGATAAGGGCAGAAACTTCCTTCAATAGAGCCTCTGCTTCCGATTTGACTGTAGTAGTACGCAATTTTTTAATAAAAGTACGGGTGGTTTTATGTTGGTAGCGGTTACGTACACGCTTTGCCTCATTTGCCCTGATTCGCTTTTCTGCTGATTTGTGATTTGCCATATACTTTTTGACCTTACTTTTTAAGGACTGCAAAGGTAACTGTATTCAGCATATTTGCAAAGTCAGCTTTGAATCAATTATGGATAAATCAGTCTCCAAATGGGCTTTTTGGTGTATTTCAACCATTTTTTGTGAAATTACCATATGAACAGCAGAATCGGTGGTCTTTTCCTGATGGCAGCATCCCTTATTTCAGGGGGTTGGGGCTTTCACGCCCATAGGCTGATAAACCGGTTAGCTGCATTTACCCTTCCACCCGAAATGATTGGTTTTTACAAGGCCAACATTGGTTATCTGACGGAAGCCTCAGTTAATGCTGACCGCAGGCGTTTTGCTGTTGTCGATGAGGCTCCTCGCCATTACATCGACATTGATCATTATGGAGATAGTGCCATTTATACCATGCCCCGCTATTGGAAGGAAGCGGTTGAGCGCTATGGCGAGGATACGCTAAAAGCATATGGCATTTTACCATGGCACATAAATGTAATGTACTACCGGCTAAAGGATGCTTTCATGGTGAAGGATCCTTCACGGATTTTAAGCCTTTCGGCCGATCTTGGGCATTATTTAGCGGATGCCCATGTTCCGCTTCACACAACAGAAAATTATAACGGTCAACTTACCGGGCAAGAGGGAATTCATGCGTTCTGGGAATCGCGATTGCCAGAATTGTTCACTACTGAATATGACTTTTTTGTTGGCAAGGCATCCTACTTAGAAAATCCTCAATTGGCAGCCTGGCAGATCATTGAGCGAACCCATCAGCACCTACAGGATGTACTGCTGTTGGAAGAGCAGTTAACCCGTAAGTTCCGTGAGGCAAAATATTCATTTGAGACCCGCGGAAAACAAACTGTAAAAGTTTATTCCTATGAGTTTTCAAAAGCTTATCACGAAGCGTTAAAGGGTATGGTTGAACAACAAATGCGTGCATCCATAAAATCCATTGGTGACTTTTGGTACTCAGCGTGGGTAGATGCTGGTCAGCCGGATTTGAAATTGCTTATTGATTACAAACCCACGGAGGAAGAACTTGCAAGGCGCAGAAAGGAACTTGATGAATGGAAACAGGAGCGAGTGCGTGCACGAGAACATGGGGACGAAAATTAGCAGTTGATTCAGATTCGTGTGACAACAAATTCAGTACCCAACAAACATCTGTTTGGCTATAAAAACTCTGATTTTAACGGCACAGGGGTGACTAGCGTAAGAAGTCAGGGAAATTTATACACCACACTTCTTGATTATCTGCCCAAAAATTCAATAATTCGGTAAACCAAATCCTGCAGCCATGAACGTCTTCTCAAACCCGAATCAATTGCATGTTAACTACGGATTGAAAATTGCCGGTGGGCTTATTGCCTATTTTGTGATTATGAAGTTTGCCGGGTTATTAAATGTGGTTGAGCTGCGCCTGCTAAACATTGTTATTTTGGTTGGGGGCATTTACATGGCGCTCAAAAAATTTCAGCATACACATGGGGAACACATCAATTATTTCAGAGCGCTGATAACAGGTGTTGCAACCGGTGCAATTGCTTCACTTGTTTTTGCCGCCTTTCTGTTTATTTATGTTACTTTTATTGACGTACCCTTTATGCAGTTTATCATTGAAAATGAACCCATGGGCCGTTTTCTAAATCCCTACATTGTTTCTTTCATTGTGGCGCTTGAGGGGGTGTTTTCGGGCCTACTTGTTACGTTTGTTTTGATCAACTACATCAATACCGATGAGCCCAACGAGGGCTGAATTCATATTCAACTTAATCGTATTAGAACCTGTCGACTAAGCGGCAGGTTTTTTTAATTTTATGCATTCAACGAATTTATGCGCTACTCAAAAATTAACAACCAGTTATTTAGTAATAATCGCAAACGACTGGTGAAGGAACTTAAGCCCGGTTCAGTGGCTGTGTTCAATGCGAACGACATCATGCCCACCAATGCGGATGGCACCATGCGTTTCCGGCAGAACAGTGACCTATTTTACTTATCCGGTGTAGATCAGGAAGAATCAATTTTAGTGCTTTGCCCGGATTACCCGGATAAATCGTTGCGCGAGGTTTTGTTTTTGCGCGAAACCAACGACCAGATTGCCACGTGGGAAGGTCATAAGCTCACCCGGGAAGAGGCGCGCGAAGCATCGGGTATTGAAACTATCCGCTGGACTTCCGACTTCCATCGTGTTTTTAATACCATGATGCTAATGGGTGGTGTTGAGAATGTGTACTTAAACACCAATGAGCATTATCGCGCTGAAGTTAGGGTGGAAAGTCGTGATGCGCGGTTTATCAAGGCCTGCATGGAGCAGTATCCTTTGCATCGATACGAGCGTGTCGCCCCAATGATGTCCGCTTTAAGGGCAATAAAGTCTTCTTACGAAATTGAGCTGATGCAAAAAGCCTGCGATGTAACTGAAAAGGCATTTCGAAGGGTATTGAAATTTGTAAAACCGGGGGTGAAAGAATATGAAATAGAAGCTGAGTTCATTCATGAGTTTATTTGTAATGGCTCACGCGGCTTTGCGTATGAGCCTATTATCGCTTCGGGTAAAAATGCTTGCGTACTGCATTATATCGAGAACACCAGTACGTGTAAAGCAGGTGAAGTAATTTTGTTAGATGTGGGTGCTGAGTATGCAAACTATAATGCTGACATGACACGGGTTATCCCGGTGAGCGGAAGGTTCACTAAACGACAAAAAGATGTTTATAATGCTGTGTTGCGTGTTAAGCGCGCAGCCTACAAGTTGTTGCGCCCAGGTACCCAATATTTTGAGTATCACAAAGAAGTGCAGAAGGTAATGGAGGCAGAGTTATTAAAATTGAAGTTGATCGACCGGACAGATATAAAAAATCAGCATCCTGAAAAGCCAGTGGTAATGAAATATTTTATGCATGGTACCGGCCACCATTTAGGTCTTGATGTGCACGATACCGGTAATATGTTTGCCAAAATGAAAGAAGGTATGGTGTGGACGGTAGAACCGGGCATCTACATAAAAGAAGAGGGATTAGGTGTTCGTTTAGAAAACAATGTGATGATAAAGAAATCGGGTCTTCATGACCTGATGAAAAATATTCCGATAGAAGCGGAAGAGATCGAAGACTTGATGAACTCGAAATAATTATATAACATGAATCGAAAGTGTGCTTTAGCCTTATTTAGTACATTGTTCATTGCTTCGTTGTTGCAGGCTCACGAGTTCTGGATGCAACCGCATAAATTCAAATTCTCAATCGGTGAAATGGCGCAGATTAACTTTATGGTGGGTGAGAATTTTGTAGGTGAGCGCTGGAATCTTAACAAGCATCGTTTACTTAGGCTGGATCATCACCATGCTTCTTCTACTGAAGGATTGATTGAACAGGTTAATTCCGGGGAAGGTAATAACCTGGAGGTTAAGCTTATGAAAGAAGGGACTCATTTATTCGTCATGCAAAGCAACAATGCTTTTATTGAACTGGAAGGCGAAAAATTCAATGCTTATCTTGAGGAAGATGGCATAGAGGATGTGCTGGCCTATCGGAAGAAAAATAATTTGCTGGACAAGCCGGCTAAAGAATATTACGCGCGTTGTGCTAAGCTATTGTTACAGGCAGGTTCTAGAGCTGATGATACTTATAAGAAGCGAGTTGGTTTACCGCTGGAGATAGTACCCGTTAATAACCCTTATACCGCAAAAAAAGGTGATGAAATTTCCTTTCAGGTTTTCTATGAAGGTAAGCCGCTGCCTTTTACCATGGTGAAAGTATGGAACCGCATGGATGGAACCACATTCGCGCAAAACATCTATACCATGAAGGATGGAACCATCACGACACGGCTTAGCAATACCGGAGCCTGGATGGTGAGCTGTGTAAGAATGGTTCCAGCGAAGGAGGAGGGTGCCGATTGGCAGAGTTACTGGGCAAGTCTTGTCTTCGGGTTTTAAGAATTTCTTATGCTGATTGATAAACTTTAGCGCAATATAATCCATGACTAAGCCAATCCATTCTGACAAAGCTCCTGATCCAGTAGGCCTTTACCCCCATGCGCGCAGGGTGGGCAACCTGCTGTTCTTGTCAGGAGTGGGGCCGCGGAAGAAGGGCTCCAAAGATATACCCGGTGTTATGCTTGATCCGCAGGGTAACATTATGAGCTATAACATCGAGGAGCAGTGCCATTCCGTCTTTCAGAATGTCCGATTCATTTTAGAGGCATCGGGCTCAGCCTGGGAGAACCTAATCGATGTAACGGTCTTCCTCACCAATATGAAAGCCGATTTTGCTACGTTTAACCGTGTTTATGCGGAGTATTTTAAGGACAGCCAGCCGTGCCGTACCACGGTAGAGGTAAATGCCCTGCCTACCCCAATAGCCATCGAGTTAAAATGCATCGCGGTGGTTAACCCTTGATTCATTCAACTCCTTATTTTTATGGTTTGAGTAAAAATTTCAACCGTTTGTCTGATGTTGAATAACCATTTTTATTAAATTTAAGACATTAAGGATGAATTGGTAAGGAATTAATTACGGATCAACCCCACATGGTCATGAAATTCTTTGTAAACAGCGTCCGCGGACTTGACCTTTTACGGGTCATTGTTTGGGGAGTATTGGTTAGCTATGCAATAACCACCACCCTCTGGACAAGCGTGAAAGTAGTACGGATGATTTTTTAAGCTGGGTATTAAACCGAAAAACTCTCCCCGCAACCGCAGGTTCGGGATGCATTTGGGTTTATGAACTGGAAGCCTTTCCCGTTTAAACCATCTGAGAAATCTAATGTGGTTCCCAGCAGATACAAGAGACTCTTTTTATCCACTAGGATTTTAACCCCCTTATCTTCAAAAATTTGGTCTGCAGGGTTAGTCAGTTCGTCAAAGGTGAGGTCATACATTAATCCTGAACAACCCCCGCCTTTCACGGATACCCGGATGTTGGGCAATTCAGATTTCCCATCTTTTTGACGGAGCTCGATAATCTTTTCCTTGGCTTTATCAGTAACAGTAATCATAACAATTCACTTAAGAAACTGGATTTAACACAACACTAAAAACAGTAATGGTGTTCATATCCCGGCCATAATAAAGCTTTTGCAAGGCATCCATGATGTTACCTGCCCGGAAATACGAAGTATGAAGTTCTGTACCGCCCTTGGCCACCCATTGGATGGTATAGCTGTTCTCCTTCTCCTTATAATTTTGCACATACAGATGCATTTTTTTTAGTGCATCCAGTTTGTCTGTACCGGTTTCGTAATGGAAAAGGAAAGATTGATTATGCCGCGGATTGATGGTGATGAGATCTAGGCGCACCTTGCCATCAACGGTACTGTACTCAAAAACCAAATCGCTTGAGCGTAATCCGAGGTAATTCTTGATCTCCTGCTGCAATTTGGCTGCTTCAATATGTATATCGCTGATTGTTTCCATTTCTGCTTTCTACTGGACTAAAACTTTTTCCGGAAGCGAAAAGTTTCGGCAACCGGCCTCAAAGTTAATAATAAAGTCATTAACCGGGTACAGCCGTGTGCCGATAAAGGATCGCTCCCTATCCTGAAAATGTGGATTACGTGGGAATAATTAATAATCCCTGAAAAGCTTTAGATCACGTGTTGAAAATCAGCGACTCTTGGGAAAATTGGGCACTTCCTTTTTACCGTACTGAATGGCGTTATAATAACGCTGTTTTTTCTTCCCCACCTTAGTTTCATAGTAAGGCTTGGGAACCGTTGAACATGCCACTGAAAAGATTAAAGCCAAGACAAGCAACACGGATATCTTTCTCATAGTTTGCCTTCTTGTTGTGCATAGATACAGGGTGAGGCACCACCAAATCTTTTAAATTGGGTTATAATCTTACTTTTGTGTGACGAACCGCTTACCTATACGGTGAATGAACGGTTACAACCGAT
Source organism: Cyclobacteriaceae bacterium (assembly GCA_019638255.1). Lineage (GTDB taxonomy): Bacteria > Bacteroidota > Bacteroidia > Cytophagales > Cyclobacteriaceae > UBA2336. The sequence goes on from JAHBUD010000001.1 coordinate 1,319,381, forward strand.
TTATAACATGAGTGAAAAACGATCTGAAATAAGTGAACTGGGCGAATTTGGCCTTATTGATAGAATTGCCGGAAATACCCAACTCCAGAATCCATCTTCGGTAGTGGGTATTGGCGATGATGCCGCTGTACTGGATGGTGGTAATGACTTTGTACTGGTGTCTACCGATTTACTTGCTGAAGGTGTTCATTTTGATCTGGCCTTTATGCCTCTTCATCACCTGGGTCATAAAGCTATTTCGGTTAATGTTTCCGATATAGCCGCCATGAATGGCAAGGCCGAACAAGTGGTGGTAAGTTTGGCTCTTAGCAACCGGTTTTCAGTTGAGGCTGTTGATGCCTTATATGATGGCATACGTGCTGCCTGCCAGCAGTACAAGGTTGATCTGGTTGGTGGGGATACAACAGCTTCCCGTTCAGGATTAATTCTTTCCATCACGGCCATCGGCCGGGTACCGAAAGACAAAGTGGTATACCGTTCTGGTGCAAAACCCAATGACATTATTTGTGTTACCGGTGATCTGGGTGCATCCTATCTGGGCCTGCAGGTTTTAGAACGCGAAAAGGAAGTTTACCTCGCGAATCCGGATATGCAACCGGGGCTCGAAAAATATGAGTACATGGTAGGCCGGCAATTAAGACCTATCGCCCGCACGGATATTGTTTTTGAACTGGCAGAGTTGGGAGTTAAGCCTACCGCCATGATTGATATTTCGGATGGATTGGCTTCAGAGCTTTTTCACATCGGTAAAAGTTCCGGTGTGGGTACACGCATTTTTGAAGATAAGGTTCCTATTGATCAGGCCGCGTATGAAACCATGGCACTTGAGTTTAAAATTGACCCGATTACCTGTGCGTTAAACGGTGGTGAGGATTATGAGTTACTTTTCACTATTCAACCGGATGACTTTGAGAAAATCAAAAACCATCATGATATTCATATGATTGGTTACGTTCACGAAAAGCCAAATGAACATATACTGGTTACCAAGCATGGAAATGCTGTACCCCTTCGGGCACAGGGTTGGGATCACTTTAAGTCAGGTAGCTAATGGAAGACTTACCGTAAATTCAGTTCCTGTACTTTCAACACTGACAATATTTAGTTCGCCTTGATTTAACTGAACGAATTTTTTACAGAGAATCAACCCTAACCCGGTACCCTTTTCATTGGCCGTTCCAATTTTTAGAGACAGCTGTTCATCCGCCATAAGTTTTTGGATGTAGTTGCTATCCATACCAATACCTTCATCAGCTATTTTGATAATAGCATTGTGATGATTACGCGATGCGGAGATATGAACATTTTTTCCCTCGCTTGTAAACTTCAAGGCATTTGAAACCAGGTTTCTAAGGGCTACATACAACATATTTTCATCGCCATACACCTCAATATTTTCAGCAACGCTGAAGTGGAAATGAATCCTTTTTTTTTCCGCTGTAAGTAGATAAAGGTTATATATTTTTCTTAGGGCATCGGTAATGGAAAAGTTAGCCGGTGTATACGCAATACTTCCGGTTTGCGACATAGACCAGTACAAGGTATTATCAATCAGGTCGAGTGAGCTGCTTACCGAATTTCGGATGCTGCGGGCGTGTTTCTTTATAGCCTCTTTCGGGAGCGCATCCACATTTTCAATAATAATCGAGAGAAATCCTTTAAGCGTTGTGAGGGGTGAACGTAAGTCGTGTGAAAGAATAGAAAAAATTAAATCCTTTTTTTCATTGAGTATCTCCAATTCTTCCCTCGACTTTTCTATTTCTGCAGTTCGTTCCCGTAATAATTTCTCCAGGCGTTCTTTGTCGTGTCTTGTTTTTGCTGCGTAGGCTTTTATGCCTGAATAGGTAACCAGGCCAACCGCAACAATAGAGATAGCGATAAACCACCAGGTCAGCCAAAACGGGTAAGCAATTTCTATATCAATGGTGTCTGATTCGGTAACTTCTCCTCTGAATTTTGTACGGATTCGAAACGTATACTTGCCGGGTTTTAAATTGTTATAGGTTATGGTGTTCGACTGACTGATATTCCAGTGTGCGTCATGTTCTTCCAATCTGTACTCAGTTAAATATGTGGGTGGCTGCTGGTAATTGGGTACCAGTATGCTGAAGGAAACCTGATTTTGATTGTGCGTAAGTTTTAATGATGCGGCCTGCCGAAGATTTATATGGAACGCATGTTTTGTATCCTTAAGCCCATAAGCATTCAGGATAACCGGCTTAACCAGTGCATAGCTTGTCGTGATTTTTTCAGGATTAAAAATGTTCAGTCCGTTAATTCCGCCAAATACAATTTCATGTTGACGTGTTTTCAAGTAAGCCAACCGGTTAAATTCCAGATCCTGGACGCCTTCACTAACGGCAAATTGCGTAACGGTCTTACTACCCGGTTCAAACTTCAGTATTCCCTGGTTGGTGCTGATCCATACATTATTTTCTTCATCGGGAATGGTGGCGTAAATGGTGTTGGTGTTAATTTCAGGTATGTCAATTCGTTTTATGGCTTCTTCGGGAGCGTTTAGTTGTTCCATGTCAAGTTGCCACAAACCCGAACTGAATGTGCCGATCCATAGGTTGTTGTCAACCTCGTGTATCGACAGCACCATAAAATAGGAGCCATCCGGCCGTACCGGATTCTTTTCAATTGGATAGTAGGTGAATGTTAAGTCATCATTTACAAGCGAAACGCCTCCTTGAGCACCGATCCATATTCTTTTCTTACTGTCGATGTAAAGTGCAGTTGCATTAATGGCGCGTTTTTGTGGATCGCTCGAAAAATTACTGAACTTTGTAATTTGTTTTGTTGTCAAATCAAATACGAATAATGCCCCTGAAGCAAGTATGTAGAGCTTTTGATCGAGCTGTAAAATCTGGCGAGTCATTTTATTGACAAACTCAGCTTGCAGGGGTTTATACCACGAAAAGGTGTAATTTCTTTTATCCATGGCCACAACACCGACCGAAGAAGCAATGAGTATCGTGTTTATATCCAGATCATGAAAGTACATGGGCACACAGGGTTTCTCTACTCCCGGAAGTTTTATCCGGTGCCGGATAACGGCATTGCTTTTTCTATTAATCTGGTTTACAAATCCACCGTCTGTTCCAATTAATAAATCGCCATTGTCTGCTTCATAAATTCCGCGCACCATTTTATCGGATAAAGAATTGGTGTTAAGCGGATCGTTCGTGATATGCTGAAACTTGATTTTTGTGGGATCATATTTATTAATTGCCCCGGTAGCCCCCACCCAGATGATTCCGGTTTTGTCTTCAAAAATGGACGTACAATTGTCGCCACTTAACGAAGAGGAGGACAGCGGATTGCGAACAGCGGGTAAAAATCTATCATCTGTTGAACTGTAAACCGTTAACCCGCCCGCTTTAGTAAGTATCCAAACGAGTTGATTACGATCCACAAAAATGTCGTTGATGCGGTTGTAAAATGGGTTTGTGTCTGGTGAAAAGTATTTAGTAAAACGTTTGGTATTCAGATCGTAAATAATTGCACCCTGTTTTTCTGTACCCAGATACAATTTATTGTTACCATCAATTTCCATGGCTGTAATACGTCCATAAACAGTAAATTCTGTGTTGGGCCACGATAAGTACAACGAGTCAACCACTTTCTTTTCTTTTAAGAAAAATACTTTACGTAAGTCTCCCACCAGCAATTGATCATTATACACAATCAATGAGGTTGCTGTATTGGTGTTTACGTTTGGATTGGCAAATTTTCTTAGGGTGTCATTTTCAATGTAGAAAAGCCCGTTGATAAAGCTGGTTGCCCACACCAACCCATCGGGCGTTTGAGCAAGTTCATTTACTATGGGTATACCATCGCGAGCAGGTAACTTTCGCAAGCCATTCGTGTTATAATTGTATTCAACTACTCCATTGTTTCGTGTAGCAATCAGTAATCTTTTTTGTTTATTATCGTAAAACAGACTATTGATTTCTCTGCCGGCAATTGAACCGGAATCTGGCAAAATGGTAAAACGTATAAAGTTTAATCCATCAAACTGAAATAGCCCGTCTGCAGCAATCCAGATTAATCCCTCAGGGTCTTGAAGTATATCGACTATTTCAGAAGATCGGATCGTTCCGGGAACATAAACCTGCTCGAAAATAAGTTGTTCGGGAAGTGTTTGTGAAATTGCGCTTCTGTTATGTAAAAACAGAAAGATGAGCGAGCTGAAATAGAGCCACCAGCGCATTTAATCCTCCGGGTAAGGTATGAAAACGAAATTTGTAAATTCCTTGTCGACCACAAACAAACAACAAAATTCATCGGGTTCTTTGTAGGCAGCCTTAAAAGCTTCCTGTTTATCCTCATCAATTAATCCGCGTTGCACAAACTCGTCTATGTAGCTGATGTAATAATTCCATTGCAGGTCGGCAAGGTGTTTATCAATAAGGAGCTGACCGACAGGTTGTGGTTCCTTACACACCGGAAAAACCGGGTATTCTGAAAATCCACGTTTACGTACCTGATAGGAAGCTTCTTTAATTGAGTCAGCTACTTTCACAAAATCCTGTGATATTGTACCTAAATATTTTCCACTTAACTCCGGATCGTTGTGCATTGTTATAAAAAATGAACCACTAAAATAATATGTTGATATGTTTCCCTGCCCTCAAGGTAAGAATTCCCTATTTTCGAACATAAACCCATTGAAATGAGATCAATTATACTGTTTTTAATGACTGCCCTATGCCTGTCGGTGTATGGTCAACCCTCCATCGAAGCTGAAATCCAAGCCTCGTTTGAAGCCCGAAAAAAACTGGCTGAGCAATCTATTCTAAAAAATTACCCGGTACGAAACATCGGGCCAACGGTGCAAGGCGGCCGCATTGTAGATATTGAGGTAAACCTGAAAAATACGCACGAGTATTACCTCGGCTTTGCATCAGGCGGCATTTTTAAAACAGAAAACAACGGCATCACTTTTAATCCTGTTTTTGATGAAGTGGATGCGATGGGTATTGGTGATTTTGCCTTGTCACAATCGGATCCGAAAATTTTATATGTAGGCACGGGCGAAAAGAACAGCAGCCGTTCCAGCTATGCCGGCAGTGGTATGTACAAAAGTGCAGATGGTGGAAAAATCTGGCAACACATTGGCCTCACCGGAACGCAACACATCAGTCGTGTACTCATTCATCCGCAGGATAACAACACGGTTTGGGTAGCAGCAATTGGTGCGTTGTATTCAAAAAACAATGAGCGTGGCGTATTCAAAACAACCGATGGTGGAAAAACCTGGAAAAAAACACTTTTTGTTAACGACAGCACCGGTATCATTGATTTGGTTATTAACCCAACAAACCCAAACCAATTGTTGGCGTCATCGTGGGATCGTTCGCGTAAAGCATGGGATTTTAAAGAAGGCGGTGAAGGCTCATCTATTTATAAATCGGATGATGGCGGTGAAACCTGGTACAAGTCGGTGGCGGGCTTTCCGCAAGGCGCACAAATTGGTCGTATAGGATTGGATGTCTCGACTTCAAACCCATCGGTAGTGTATGCTATACTGGATAACCAGGGGGAAATTCCGCAAACCGAAAAACCAAAAGATGATGGGAGCCTGAAAGCCGATAGCTTTAAAGATATGACTAAGGAAAATTTCCAGAAACTTGATGATAAAAAGCTGGATGAGTTTTTCCGATCCAACCGCTTTCCGCAGAAGTATGACGCAAAGCGTGTTAAGAAGGAGATTAGTGATGGAAAATACACTCCAGCAGCCTTGTACGATTATCTAGGTGGCGATGCCAATGCTAATTTGTTCAATAAAAAAATTATTGGTGCAGAAGTGTATCGTTCGGATGACAACGGTACAACCTGGAAGAAAATGAACAGCTATGATTTAGATGGAGTGTTCTTTACATACGGTTACTACTTTGCCGAAATGCGTGTTGACCCCTCCAATGCCGATAAAGTGTACATCTACGGTGTGCCTCTTCTGAAATCAAATGATGGTGGCGTTACCTGGAATCACTTGGATACGTTGCGGGGTGAGCAAAACATTCACGTTGACCATCATGCACTGTGGGTGAATCCGAGTAACGGTAAGCACATGTTGTTGGGTAACGATGGCGGATTGTATGTTACCTATGATGAAGGTGCGTATTGGCAACACATTAATAACATGCCGGTGGGTCAGTTTTACACCGTAAATATTGATATGGAAACCCCATACAATGTGTATGGCGGCTTGCAAGACAATGGCGTGCTAAAGGGTTCGTCCCGCTCAGTGCCCAACGTGAGTAAGCATTGGGAACGAATAGGTGGAGGCGATGGCATGTACGTGGCAGCCGACCCGCGCAACAGTAAATTGGTGTACTGGGGTTTTCAGTTTGGTAATTACTTCCGTGTTGAGCCGGGTAAACCGGGTGCGCGCATTACTCCGCGTAACGATGTGGGTGAAGCAGCCTACCGTTGGAACTGGTGTACACCGCTGCAGTTGAGTAAACACAATCCCGATATCGTATACATGGCCGCACAAAAAGTGTTCAGAAGTTTAAATAAGGGAGAAACATGGGAGAGCATCAGCGATGACCTTACCAAAAATTTAAAGCAGGGTGACGTGCCTTTCTCCACCATCAGTGCGTTGGAAGAATCTCCTCTTAAATTCGGGTTGTTGTATGCAGGTACCGATGATGGAAATCTGTGGGTAACTAAAAATGGTGGAGGCAGTTGGGAAAAAATTGTTTCCGGATTGCCACAGAACAGGTGGGTGAGTTCCATTTCGCCATCACCACATGATGAAGCCACGGTTTATGTGTCGCTCAATGGGTATCGCAACGATGACTTCAAAACCTACCTCTTCATGAGTACCGATTATGGTAAAACCTGGAAAAGCGTGAAGGGTAATTTGCCTGAGTCCGTAGCCAACGTAATTGTGCAGGATCCGGTTCAACCCAATTTGCTGTACTGTGGATTGGATAACGGAACCTATGTGAGTTTGGATAATGGTAATATCTGGCACTACTTTAATGGGTTTCTGAACGTAGCCTCCTACGATATGATGGTGCATCCGCGCGATAATGAACTGGTAGTGGGTACACATGGGCGCAGTATTTTTGTTGCGGATGCTAAACCGCTTCAGTCGTTGAAAGATGCGGGTAAAGCCATTATGGCTTTTGCACCACAAAGCATCCGCCACAGCGAACGTTGGGGACAAAAGCAATACCCATGGGCCGAAACAAACGAACCGAAAGTAAACGTGTTGTATTATGTGGGTAAGGCAGTGCCGACAATTTCGGTAGAACTATATGATGAGAAGAAAAGTCTGGTACGTAAGCTCACTGCATCCGGTACAAATGGTTTTCAATCTTTTACGTGGGATGTAAAAGTTGCTGAAGCTGCACCCGCTCCGGCAAAGTCAAAATCAAAAACTCCAGTTTCAACCGAGCCAGTGTTAAAGTATGCGGGTAAAGGCAAATTCACCTTAAAGTTTGTGAGTGGTAGTGATAGCAGTGAGGTGGTTGTTGAGATAAGATAGATTAATAGGTTCAAAAAAGTATGATTAAAGATGATAATAGTGACTTAAGAGTAGGAGTTTATCTAAATGGGAGTCAAGACTTTGAAAAGCTTGATTTATCCTTTATTAATCTTAAGTTCGTGCAGATTGATTCGGAGGAGTTTGAATTATTCTATAATCAGATCGACACTTCACCAAAAAGACCTAATTCACTTCAATCATACTTTGATGATTTGAGAAATCAAGATTTAGGATATTTGATATACTTAGCTATACCCATTAAAATAGACAGGCCAATTGATTTTGAGGTGTTCTATGAGATTCTAAATCCAATCCTTCTATTGGATCCTTCGGAGTTTAATTTAATCAGAATAGTGACCTACCAGAAGTTTGAAAATGATGAAAGTAAGTACTATAGTCTGAAATCGCTGTACAATACTGGGCAGATATCTTCTTTTCCCAGTCCTACTCGTCTTCATCAAATAGGATTGTTAAATGATTTCATTAGACTGTACTTTCAGAGAATTGCTGAATATGATTATCTAAAATTTCCCATCGGTTACTATCAAAATAGTTTTTTATATGAAGATAGATTTATGTCATTTATTAATCTTTGGATAAGTATTGAATCACTAATTAATGGAAAAACGGAGTTAACTTATCGGATTAAGAGATGTTGTGCAATAGTAAATGGTGATTCGATTTCTGGAGCTAAATTAATTTTTAAGAATCTGGGTAAACTTTATGATCATAGATCCCGAATAATTCATGGTGATGGAGGAGATACAAGTAAGATTATCGACCATCATGCATATCTTCAAATTTTGGTTGCACGAACGATACTTAGACTTATTCTAAGTCCAATTTCTACAAAAGATGAATTAAATGATGCCTTAACTTCAATGGGCTTTGGTCAAATGGATTCACCATTTAACAATGATAAAAGCTTTCCTTATTCTCAGGCTGATTTTATATTTAGGAGTATATAGCGCCAAGATTTAGCAATTAACAAAATTCATAGATTCTGAATTGCTTTCTACAAGAGGTTCAGCACAGTCAATCGATCAGACTTTGTTTTTTTGCAGAGTTTACTTCAACTCCTTCATTATTTCTTGAATGGCTCTGTCTAGCTGCGGGTCTTTTCTCTCCAACCTGTCCTTGAAATCCATAGGCACGAAAATATCCGGGGCTACACCTTCCTGTTCAATATTTTTTCCATCAAGCGTGTAGCAACCCCAGGCAGGTAACCGGTAAAACGATCCGTCCACCAGGCCCTTGCCAGAGGTGAAGATGATCCATCGGTAGGTTTCTGTTCCGATTACCTTTCCAAGTTTTAATTCTTTAAAACCCGCGGTTGTCATTTCGGCATCGCTTAGCGATTGTTCATTAATCAGTAATACAATGGGTTTTCCGGCCGGGGTGAAGTTGGGCTGTGATGTTAATTTTCCTTCGCGGTACTTCCATTGTAAATATGGCCGCTGACTTAAAAACTGCAGCACATTATCATGCACGTTTCCACCAGTGTTGTAACGCAAGTCCAGAATCAATGCATCACGGTGGTGTGCTTCCGAAGTCATATCAATTAAAAATTTATTCAACTCACCCTGCCCCATGTTTTTCATGTAGGCGTATGCAATACGCTTATTGCTTTTCTCGTCTACAATGCGTTGGTTGTTCGCTATCCATTCATCGTATAGTAAATCGTTTACTTCAAAATATCCTTGCGGCTGAATTTTTACAGTATGTTCGCTGCTTCCGCGTTTAAACGTCAGGCTGATTTCCGGATCGAGCGAAGGCTTAACAAAATACTGCTCGCGGTTCTGTGTAGGATCAAGCAGTTCGCCATTTACTTTTGTGAGTACATCGCCCGGCAAAACATTAATTCCTTTTTTATCGGCTGAGCTATAACGAACAATAGAGGAAACAGTGTACGGCTTTTGTTCATCAAAGAGAATTCCAGTGGCAAGTGAGCGCGTGGTATAAAATGTTTTTTCCTCATCGCCTGATGAAGTAAAGCCGGTGTGGGATGAGTTCAACTCGCCCAACAAGTCGGTAATAAGTGTGCGCAAATCAGCACGGGTGCGTACATGGGGGAGAAACGCAGCATATTGATCACGCTTGGCATCCCAATCAAGTCCGTGAAAGGTTTCGTTATAAAAGTTTTCTTTCACGTTCGCCCAGGTTTCCATGAACATCTGGTTGAATTCATCTTTCAGGTTTCTTCTGAAGGTATAACCAATGTCGATTTTTTCTGTCTTTTTAGATTCCAGGTTAAGAGTGTGGATATTGCTGCCAACCAGTGTATAAAACTTATCGCTCGATTTTACTACAAAAGCTGACCCTGTTGTGGCGCCATCAATCTTTTCGGTTTTGGAGCGTTCAAATTTTTCATAGGTGGTGAGCCAGAGGTTATTCCGGTTTTCGCTATGATTTGATGGATAAATCACCCACGTTTTATCCTCTTTCTGAAATACCACCGGATTGCCTTGTGTGCCAAAATTCGGACTCACCAGTTCTACACGATCCAGTATGTTTTCAAGGTCGAGCGTATACCTTTTGATTTGAGGGACAGCGGGCTTGGGTTCTTCCTTTTTGCCTTTGCTTTTTGTGTCTTCTTTTTTGGGCTCTTCCTTTGGCTTTTCTTCAAATAGTTTGGTGTATTGATCTGACTTGAAATCATCGGCAAATTTTTCCAAAGCCACGCGGTACACGCGGCCATCGCTTAGTCCGTAAGGATATGCCGGGCGGTAACGGTTGGACGTAAAGTAAATGTACTTACCATCAGGCGACCAGTACGGTGAGCGTTCGGTTATGCCGGTATTTGTCAGATTAATAAGTTGTTTGGTTACCAGGTTGTGCATAAAAATATCTTCTTCAAAATTGCGCTTGGCGGTGAAAAGAACGTACTCTCCATTGGGTGAAAATGATGGCGTTGAGTTTTGGAAGCCCCACAACTCTTCGCGTACTACCGTTTCACTTTGCAAGGTTTTTAAGTCGAGAACGCGAACTTCATTGCGGCCGCTCAGGTAAACGCCTTTGGTACGATCGGCATTCAGGGTAATGTCGCGGTTGTTTTGTGCATCCTTGGTGAGCTGTTTTTCTTTTGCGGTTCCATCCGCAGCAATGATGTACCAGTTGGTGAAACCATTTAATGATGTTTGTGCGTATAGTAATGTTTTATTATCAGCCAGCCATTTTACCTCCAACACCCGGCCAAGTGAATGTGTGCTGATTTGCTGTACAATTTTTCCTTTGATGTCGGAAACAAATAATTCACCCCGCGATACGAAGGCAATTTTCTTTCCATCTTCCGATACATCGAAATACCCGATGCGATCTTTTACATCAAAGTCTTTTTCTTTTTCAACTGTTGAGTTCAGAATGGCCTGAATGTTTACCTTTTGTGTCGTGTTGGTTTTTGGGTCATACGAAAAAATCTGAAAATCTTTTTCAAACACCACGCGACTGCCATCCGCGCTTACAACCGGGTAGCGAATGGAAGTTGAAAAAGTAGTGAGCGCTGTTTTCTTCCCGTCTTTAAAGGTGTATAAGTTATACTCACCATTTCCCTCATCGGAAATAAAATAAACATTTCCATTCTTGTCGATTGAAGGCCACATGTCTTTACCGTTATAGTCGGTATATTTTTTAAACGTTTTAGTGGTTGCGTTCCACGATTGGATATCGGGATTGTATGCACCTCTATAGCCTTTTCGATATGACTGATTTTTACTTTCCGAGGTTTCGCTAAAATATAATTCACCGTTGGGGTGTTCAGCCAGGTTGTGCACGGTGTGAAAGTAGTGATCGAACAACCGCACGGGTGTGCCCCCGTTTACTGAAATCTTGTAACCTGAAAAGCGACTGTAACGTGAAGAGGTAAAGTAAATGGACTGTGAATCCCAACTCCAATTGTCTACGTGATCGTACGCTTCATGAAACGTAAGTTGCTTGATTTCACCACCGGCAGCTGGAATAATGTATACATCCTGGTTTCCGTTTTGCGACCCGGTGAAGGCAATCCATTTTCCATCGGGTGAAAATTTGGCGCGTGTTTCTTCCCCTTGCATGGCGGTGAGGCGTAAAGCTGATCCGCCCTGAGCGGGTACTTTCCACAGATCACCATCAAAAGTGAACACAATGGTTTGTCCATCCGGACTCACGCATGGAAAGGAAGAGAAATACAATTCGACATTCTGCGCATGAACCAATAGAATCATGGATACAGATGCGAGCAAGGTTAGTAGTGATCTTTTCATAAAGTAATGTTACGTTTCTTGTTCCAGCCAGTTATTTGAAAACGCCTGGAGTTCCGGATAAAAGATAGAAAACTCCTGAGTGAATTCGTCATAGTATTTCTTGAGATCTTCTACGGCAAGCTCCATTTTCGAATCGTACTTTGATCGTCTGGCCATGCCTGAAAGCGCGCGCTCAATACCTTCCAGCCGGGCATAATTTACCAGCCAGTTTCCTTTGGTCATGTACGGAAGCATGTACTTTACTCCTTCAGGCAAAATCGTATGGAATTCTTCCAGGATTAGGTAATTCCGTTCAGCAAAGTCGGGGAGGAACTCTTTATAATAGAGTTCCCAGTTTTTGGCCAGCAGGTGATCGTAAAACATATCGACAATCACAGCCGAATAATGCCGGTAGGTGGGTCGCAACCGGTTTTTACTGACGGTCACAATCGGGTGACTATCGGTAAACTCATCAATGGCACGATGCAGCGCAATGCCGCGGGCAATTTCAGGTTCAAATTGTTCCAATAGATTTCTTCCTTTTACAAAATCACCAATGAAGTTGCCCACCATTATTTTCGGGTTGTTGCCTGAGAGGCTGATATGCGCCAGGAAGTTCATGAGGTTAAGTTAATAGTCAATAGTCAATAGTTCATTGTCTGTACAACACTTAATAAACTATTGGCTACGAACTATTGACTATGGAGGAACATTTCCCCATCTTCCAACATTAAAACTATGCGTGTATGGCCTTATCCCAATTGAAATTACTGGTTAATCTCGCCCGTATTGACGGTGACATTGCCGAACGTGAACGAAAGTACATCACCACCATTGGCCTGGCTAACGGGGTGCCCATGGAAGATATAGTGCTGTTGTTCAGTCAGGATCATGAAAACGTAGGGTTAATGCATTTGACTGACCAGGAAAAATTCGATTACATCGTCAGTCTTGTTCAGTTGATGAAAATTGATGAGCGATTATACAAGGAGGAGATCAAGTATTGTTCGGAAGTAGCCGCCCGGTTGGGTTATGATCAAACGGTTATGTTTGACCTGATGTTGCACGTGCGCGAGGAGATGCAACGTAATGAGTTGCTTGCGCTGAAAAAAATCACCGAAAAATACCTCTCCAAATAACCCTTGTTTAATATGAATACTAAACTCCATGAATAAAAGAATCTCAACGCTCCTGATCATCTTTGCAGCCTGCTCAGCTCCGGAAAAGACAGTTGAACCCGTTCCTGTACTCACCGGGCTTGACGGCAAGCAATACTTTGAACCCGAGCGCAGCGCAGCCGCACAAGCCAAACTCGACAGCAACCTGAATGTGGCTAAGAAGAATTTTGAAGCTGATCCTTCGGAAGAAAATTACATCTGGTTAGGAAGGAGGGAGGCTTATCTATCACATTACCAAGAGGCAATTGAAATTTTCACCCAAGGACTGGAGAAATATCCAAACTCCTACAAACTCTTTCGTCATCGCGGGCATCGGTATATTACAATCCGTGATTTCCCAAAGGCGATAGCTGATTTTCAAATGGCTGCATCGTTAATGCCACGTGCGCCACTCGAAATTGAACCGGACGGACAACCCAACAAGCTTAATAAGCCTCTATCCAACACCCAGTTTAACGTATGGTATCACTTGGGGCTGGCGCATTATTTAAAAGGAGACTTTGAAAGTGCTGAAAAGGCCTACATACAATGTTTAGATGTGTCGGATAATGATGATTTAATTACCGCTACGGCCGATTGGCTGTACATGACATACCGAAGAATGAACAAGCCGGAAGAAGCAGGAAAAGTGTTGGAGTTGATCCGTGATGACATGAACATCATTGAAAATGATTCGTATCACCTGCGACTTCAAATGTACAAAGGCATGTTGCCACCAGATGATTTGTTGAAAGTCAGTGGAAGTAATACGGATATTGACCTGGCATTAGCCACACAAGGGTATGGCGTGGGCAACTGGTATTTGTGTGAAGGCGACACCACACGGGCAGTTGAAATATTCAAACAGGTAACAGCAGGAAAGCAGTTTGCTGCTTTTGGTTTTATTGCAGCGGAAGCGGATTTGAACCGCTTGCTGAAATAAAAGAGGTTAAAATTTCAACGGAATGTTAATCCTGATTTTCTCCCAACTGATCTGCAAGTTACCTTCTGTATCTGAAACATTTTCGATGGCATACAGTAAGCGTTCTTGATTTTCTTCTAATCTTTCTGGTGTAACCATGAAACGAAGAACATCCTCACCAGCGTTGTAGTCATCGGCCAAGTGTTGATCCCAATTTTTGTTTAGGATGAACGTCCAGGTTTCTTCACCGGGTATGGTGAAGATGGCGTACTTACCAGCTGGCACTGACTGCCCATTAATGTTAAAGGCTTTGTTGATTTCAAAGGAAGTAGCGCGGTGCGCGCCCGTAACCCATAATTCGTTATAGGGAACCAGGCCTCCCCAAATTACCCGACCTTTTGTAACCGGTGCAGTGTACTTTATGGTGATGTGTGCATCACCAATCATCGCATGGGTTTCTTTAGGAAGACTTTTCTTTACCGTGTCGACTTCAGCGGTTCCGGGCGAAACGGAATGATGCGCATGATTTTCAGCAGGTTCTTTTTTCGACTGGCAGGCACTGAGTAAGGCTGCAAAACTGACAAGGTAAATTATAAGTCGCATGGTATGATGTTTTTAGCGGATGATGCTGAGGGCACCATCCGCTGTGATTTATGTTTAATTGATGGTTTCCTGCACTGAGCCGCAGCGCAGCATGGATGCTCCGAAGTAAGGATTCAAGACTTGCTTCTCATCGCTTAACCAAAAAGCACCTTTATCATCAAATGCCATTGGGCAGTATTGTTTGTAAACGGTTAATCCGGCTCCACCTTCTTTGGCTAAATCGTACATTGAAATAGAAAGCGCCTCAAAAGCTTCACGTTGCTCTTCGATGTTATCGGTTTCTCCAATGGCTAAAATGTACTCATTTAATTGTTCAGCATAGTTTCCGGTTGAGGCGGCAAGTGCTGTAGCGGCCGACTTAGCTTTGGCTGCATCGTCATTCACCAAGGCATTCTTTACATCAAAGTATCCTGTGAGTACAACTTTCAGCGCTTCGTTGGTTTCTGTAGAAGCAGTTTGAGTTTGTTCTTCCGTTGAAGCTTTCTCTGTTTTTCCACAGGCTGCCAGGAAAACGGCAACTATCGCAATCATTAAAATGGTTTTTGTTTTCATTACGTTTATAGTTTTAAATTAAAAGTTTGATTTCTGTTTCAATTAGTATTCAAATCGCTTGGGTCGTTTACCGTTTTCTAAACACTTCCCGGTTTTCGCCACACCTCAACATCGAAGCGCCAAAATACGGATTTTTAATGTCTTCGAATTCGCTTAACCAGTACGCACCTTTATCGTCAAACGCCATAGGGCAATAGGCACGGTATGCTTTCTCAGCCGAAATTCCGAACAATTGCACCGCTTCAATCAGGTGATCGGAAAGAAGTTCAAAATCTTTTCTTTGTGATTCCACATCTGTTTTTGTGCTGATGCCTTTGGCTCCTTGTTCCATCGGTTTTAAAAGTGCCATCCATTCGTTATGTGCCTCTCCATCCAATACTTTCATATCAACCGAATTAAGGGCTTTCAAAACTTCTTTGGCGGCTTCAGCTGCTGTTAGCGGGTTCGATTCTACCAACGCATTTTTAACCTCGAAGTATTTGTTGGCTACTTCGGTTAGCTGATTGCGAAAGGCTTCGGGTGCCTCCACTGATTTTGTTTCAGGAGCGCTCATCATACTGTAGTTTCCGCTCAATTGTGCGGAAGCATCAACAGCGAACGCGCCATTGCTTACCACTTCTTCGCCTTCATCCAGTCCGCCTTCAACTATGTATAAATCTTTCATACGCGCACCCAAGGTCACCGCCCTTCGTTCAAATGCCGGTGGTGTGCCACCCTGTTTCACGTATACAACGGAGCGTTTACCGGTCCACAACACTGCAGTTGCCGGAACGACCAATCCTTTTTCTGTGGTTTTTAATTTTGTTTGAAGTGTAGCATTCACCAACATTTCAGGTTTTAACTGATTACCTGTGTTTGGCACCACGGCACGCACATCAACCGAACGTGTTTCAGGATTTAATACGGGATTAACATATTGAATGGTGGCGTTAAACGAACTGCCCGGTAAAGCGGGCGTAGTAAAACTCAATGTCGATCCGTTTTTAATCCACGGCATGTCGCTTTCATAAGCATCCAGCACTACCCACACACTCGACAGGTTGGCGATTTCCATCAACACACTTCCTGTTGAAACATAGTCGCCCAGCGCCACCTGGCGTTTTGTCACCACCCCTCCGGTTTCGGCAAATACATCCAATGTGGTGGTAACCTGGCCGGATGCCTCAATCTGCTCAATCTGCCGGTCGTTTATTTTCCAAAGGCGAAGTTTTTCTTTAGCCGCTTCATAAAGCTGTGGCGAAATGGTGGCCATCTTTTTGGCTTCCAACAGTTCACGCTGCGCGGTTACCAATTCAGGAGAGTAAACGGTGGCAAGCTTTTCGCCTTTTCGCACTTCCTGTCCTTCAAAATTCACAAACAGTTTTTCAATACGCCCCGGAAACTTGGCTGTTACTACAGAAAGTTGCTGTTCATTGATTTTTACCTTTCCGGTAAGGGTTAGTTCGTTGGATGCCGAGACTGATTTCACTTTGGTGGTTTGAATGTTTGCCAGCGCAATGGCCTCAGGGGTCATTTCATGAACATTCGGATTTGATGAACCGCTTGCTGAGGAAACAGGAATAAGATCCATGCCGCACAGCGGACATTTACCCGGACCCTGCTGGCGGATTTGCGGATGCATGGAGCAGGTGTACTCGGTGGAGGCTTCCGATGTATGATCGTGTGATGCAGATTTTTCGCCTCCAAAGATTAACCAGCCTAATACTAATCCAATTATCAGGATGGTTAGGTTGATGATGATTGATTTATATTTCATATTCTTAATTGTTGATACTTATTGATACGTGTATCCGATCGTCAGTTTTCGATTCCCATTAGTTTTGTAATTCCCGATACGGTTATATGTTGTTCTGTAATTGAACTAACTTGTTGTTGCTGATAATTCAATAGCGTTTGCCGTAGGCGCAAGATTTCTTCCATGCCACCAGTGCCTGTACTGTAAGCGGTAGTCATCAGTCGGATGGCTTGATGGGTAATGGTAATCTGTTCGTTCAGCAATTGCAATTGTCTGTTGTTATTATCATATTCATTCAGCAATTGTTCAAGTTCGTTCAGTAAATCCAGTTTGGCAGCTTCTTTATTTTGTGAAGCCGACTGATACAAGTATGCTGCTTCTTTCCGTTGCGCTGAGTACTTCTTACGGTAAATGGGCAACGTCATCGTTACCATAGGCATAAACATATTATCGCCACCCATATTTTCCATTAGCATTTCATCATAACGCGGGCGGAATACCATGTACGACAAACCCACACCAATCATCGGGCGCCCCATTAGTGTTGCCATACGCTGCTGCGCTTCACGAGCCTTTTCATCCCACGCGTACATCTTAACCATGGGATGGTTTTGAACAACAGAGTCCTGAATGATGGAAAGAGATGCCGGTAATTGAACGGATGTTAATGTATCGGCTATAGTAATGGGTTCGGATGTGGAACGATTCAGCAAATTGTTGAAGCGGGTTTCCAGGGGTTTGCGTGAGGCTTTTAGAATTTCCATTCGTGTTTCCAATTCTTTCATCTGCAGTTGAATGAGCAATACATCCACCATGGAACCAGATGATCCGCCTTGCATGCCGCCCAAGTTGGAAGATGTGTTGGTTGAGGAAGCCGATGTTGTATTCCTGCCCATGTTCATACCACTCATTCCACCAGAGGTTGTGGTTGTGGTAGTTGACGTGGGTGTGCTAGTGCTCATGGGATTGGCGCTTCCGCTGGTTCCGGTTTTAAAGCGGGTGAGTGCCAGTTGCTCATATGTTTTCAGTATTGCTTTTTCCTGTTCAAGTAATTTCAGGTCCTGGTCGATTTGGTAGAGTTTGAACCAAACACTGCGTACATCATGAAAGAGGTTGATCCTCGCTTCCTGGAACGAAGCAAACTTCATCTGTGCCATGTAGGTAGCTTCGTTTTTTGCCGCATCTAAAGACCCAAACCACGGAAACATTTGCATGACGGAAATATCAGAAAGTTGTTGCCCCATGAAGCGCTCCATGTACAATCCTTCTTTGGAGATGAACATGGCAAACGATAACTCAGGATCAGGTAATGTTCCGGCCTGCGGCACTTTTTCCAGGGCGGAGTAGTATTCGCTGTATTTGGCCTTGAGTGCCGGATTGTTTGCTCCGGCTATTTGTAAATAGTCAGCGATCGATTGTGCTTGCGCAACATGAGCGATGATTATCAAATAAACGACAAACCCTCTTTGTGCACTTAGCGAGAGTCTTTGCGTTCTTTGCGTGAAAAAATTTAACGCAGAGGCCGCAAAGAATGCGCAGAGGTCGCGGAGTGTATTAATAATTTTTTTTGCTTTCATGACGATATTAATTGTCAGTTTTAATTTTCCTTTCTTCATTCCACGAGTACAGTACCGGAACAATAAACAGCGTAATCAACGCCACCACCATTCCTCCAAATGTTGGGATGGCCATTGGTATCATAATGTCAGATCCTCTTCCGGATGAGGTAAGCACCGGAAGAAGTGCCAGCAACGTTGTTGCGGTGGTCATTAAACAAGGGCGTACCCTGCGCATGCCGGCTTCGAGTACAGCTTTACGCACTTCAGCAACATTTTCGGGTTTGTGTTTCTGTAAGCTTTGGGTTAGGTAAGTACCAATTACAACACCATCATCCGTGGCAATACCGAACAACGCGATGAAGCCTACCCATACGGCAACGCTCAGGTTGAATGTGCGCATTTGAAACAGTTCGCGGAAGTTTGTTCCCAGGAAGCTGAAGTCCATAAACCAATCCTGTCCGTATAGCCACAACATCATAAAGCCTCCGGCAAACGTCATGGCGATGGCGGAGAATATAAATAGAGAAGTAGCTACCGACCGGAACTGGAAATACAAAATCAAAAAGATGACCATCAGCGAAAGCGGTATCACAATGCTCAATCGTTTTTCTGCACGCAGCTGATTTTCATAGCTGCCGGAGAATTTATAACTCACACCTGCAGGAACGATCAGTTCTCCAGCTTTAATTTTTTCATTTAAAAAGCGTTGCGCTTCTTCCACTACCGATACTTCAGCATAGCCATCCTTCTTATCAAGCAACACATAACCCACCAAGAAGGAATCTTCCCCGCGAATCATCATCGGACCGGGACGGTACACGATGTTGGCAATTTCACTTAAGGGAATTTGCGCCCCGGTTGGTGTGGCAATAAAAATCTTACTGATCGATTCCGGATCGCTACGCCACTCGCGCGCATAGCGTGCACGAATCGAATATCGCTCACGCCCCTCAACGGTGGTGGTCATGCCCATGCCACCCAACGCCACTTCAATGTATTCCTGCACATCCACTACGTTGAGTCCGTAGCGTGCCATAGCCTTGCGGTCAAGATCAATTTCCATGTAGGGTTTTCCTAATGACCGATCGGCATACACAGCTTCCGGTTTTACCGAGGGCACTTCTTTCAATTGTTTTTCAAGCTCCAGACTGAACGACTCAATGGTTTTTAAATCCGGGCCGTATACTTTTAATCCCATGGGTGCACGCATGCCGGTTTGTAGCATCACCAATCGTGTTTCAATGGGTTGAAGTTTTGGTGCAGACGTAACACCGGGTATGTTCGCAACTTTTACAATCTCGTCCCAGATGTCATTCGGATTCTTGATATGATCCCGCCACTGACGGAAATATTCACCGGAGTTATCTTCGATCAGGTTGCCTTTTTCATCCCGGATAAAAGTTCCATCATCATCAACCTGAAAGCGTAGTTTTCTACCATTAACATCCGTGATGTATTCTGATTTATACAGAATCACATTTTCATACATCGACATTGGTGCCGGATCCAATGCAGTTTCGGCACGGCCGGCTTTCCCTACCACCATCTCCACTTCGGGGATGGCTGTTACCAGCATGTCGAGTTGTTGTAGTACTTGTTTGTTTGCTTCTACTCCTGCGTGAGGCATGGATGTCGGCATTAAAAGGAAAGCGCCTTCATCCAATGAGGGCATAAACTCTTTGCCCATTCCCGGAAAAGTATGGGATAATGAACTCCACACAGAAGTGGTACGGATGTTCCAGCCGATGGCATCAAAACCTTTTTCTACAAACCCAAACACCTTGCTGAAGCCGAGCATAATGTTCAGGCCGAGCAGCATGATGAAAGCAGGGATCAGTAAAAATTTTACTTTGTTATTTAAACACCAGGTGAGGATGCGTGGGTAGAACCGAATAAAAATGGAGAAGCCACCCAGCACCAGGCCAATGATAAGCAGAATGAAAATGAAATTCAGAATAATACTGTTGTGCACACCCAATGGTAACCACGTAGTGGCCAGCAACCAGGAGACGGCAGCAACGGATATCGCCACGGTAATGGTTTCATGATAACGGGAATACTTTTCCGGATAAACGTGATCCAACAGGTTATTGATCGCGAACATCATCAACGCGATTCCCGCCCAAGGCAGGTATGCAATGGCAACGTACAATCCGGCTAACGCCAACAGGCCATTGCCGATCAGCCTGAATTTACCCGTACTGGTTTTCCAGCCAAACACCCAATGCGAAAAGGCGGGCATGATAATGAGTGTAAAAATCAATGCGGCTACCAGTGCAAACGTTTTGGTGTAGGCCAGCGGTCCAAATAATTTTCCTTCCGCAGCCTGAAGAGTAAACACAGGAAGAAAACTTACAATGGTGGTGGATACAGCGGTGATGATGGCAGATGAAACTTCAGAAACAGCGTTGTAAACTGTGGTTAATAACGATTGCTCCTTGGGAGCCTCTTCCAGGTGCTTCAATACGTTTTCGTTCAGGATGATACCCAAATCCACCATCGTACCAATCGCGATGGCAATTCCTGAAAGGGCAACAATGTTCGCATCCACATGAAAGTATTTCATGAAGATGAAGCACATCAGCACCGCTAACGGAAGCAAAGCAGAGATTAGAAACGAGGCCCGCAGGTTATACACCATCACGATGATGACAATGATCGTAATCAGGATTTGTAACGTGATGGCATCGTTCAGTGTTCCCAGGGTTTCATAGATCAGTTGTGTGCGATCGTAAAAGGGAACGATGGTTACTTTTGAAGTTCTGCCATCATCCAGTTTTTTGGACGGAAGGCCCTGGGAGATTTCGTTGATTTTTTCTTTAACGTTATTGATTACAGCAAGCGGGTTGTCACCATAACGTGCTACCACTACTCCACCAACGGCTTCGGCTCCGCTCTTATCTAAAATCCCTAACATGGAGCGGTCAGCAGGACCGATGGTAACGCGTGCAATGTCTTTGATGCGTACAGGAACATTTTGATTTACGCGCACTACCGCATTTTCAATATCTTCCAGTTTCTTCACATAGCCCAGTCCGCGGATCAGGTATTCCACGCGGTTGATTTCAACGGTGTTGGCGCCCACATCGCGGTTGCTGTTACGAAGCGCCTGCATCACTTCCATCATGGAAATGTTCCAGGTCTTCATGGCTACCGGATCAAGATCAACCTGGTACTCTTTTATATAACCACCCACACTGGCCACTTCGGCTACACCTTCTGCACCGGTAAGCGCATAGCGTACCTGAAAATCCTGGATGGTTCGCAGTTCATGCAAATCCCATCCACCGGCCGGGTTTCCGTTTTCATCGCGGCCTTCCAGGGTGTACCAATACACCTGACCTAACGCAGTCGCATCAGGTCCCAGTTTGGGTTGCACTTCTTCCGGTAATAATCCGGAAGGAAGTGCGCTTAGCTTTTCCAGAATGCGCGAACGGCTCCAGTAGTATTCAACTTCATCATCAAAAATGATGTAGATGGACGAGAAGCCGAACATGGATGTGCTGCGGATGGCTTTTACACCAGGCATGCCCAACAAAGCTGTTGTAAGCGGATAGGTGATTTGATCTTCTACGTCCTGCGGTGAGCGGCCCATCCATTCGGTGAAAACAATTTGTTGATTTTCTCCGATGTCGGGAATGGCATCAACCGGTACCGGATCTTGCGGAAGAAAACCAATGTTCCAGTTGAACGGGGCAGTAACCAATCCCCCGCCAACGATGGCCAGGAGCACGAGTACGGTTACGAGTTTTTGTTCGAGAAAAAATTTTATTATGCGATTAATCATAGTTCTGTTCTGTTGACTTCCTGAAAATGGAAACGAGAAGACACACCCATCTCATGAATGAGAAAGGCAGAACAGCGATCAGATTAAGAAAGATTGAATCGAAACGAGAATATCATTTCCCGTAAGTGCCGGAGGATGATCAGAAAAATACGAGACAGGATTTAGTTCAACGGTTGGGATGATTTCAGATAGAAATACCGTGTGATGAGTAATTGGAGAAGAGGAAATATCGGTAAGCGAAACAACTGTTGCATTTGCTTTTAGATCCTGCGATTGATGAGTAATCTGTTCATCGTCACAGCACCCTTCCATGGCTTTGCGGTGGCAAGGTGGCAGTTGATTGTGTCCACATCCATCGGCATCATTCAAAAATGCAACGGCTTTAACAGTACCACCACAGTAGTGCACGCCCACATAAAAACTACTCGAAGCCAACAGCACGAGTGCAGCCAGCAGGATGGAAGATATGGTGCGGAACATGTTCATGGGTAAGCAAATGTACGGATTTAAGCTGTTTTGGATTTATAAAATTATGGGAGAGGCTTATAGAATTGTCAAAAATCACTTTTTTGGTGCGTGGAGGGCTTTTTATAAAGAAGCCCCAGGCTTTTTGCCTGAGGCTATCTACCTCATGTTTCCGGTCTGATTAAATCTTTTCAGCGTTGTAGCCGGCCTTCTCCACCGCTTCTTTTGCTTTGGCGACATCCGTTTCACCTGCGATCGTCAGGATCTTGGCGGGTGTGTTAAGATCAACTTCCCACTTGCCTTCGCCAATGGCTTCATTTAAATGCGGAGTAACAGTGGCAATGCAGCCGGAACATTTGATGTTGGTTTTGAATTTTATCGTTTCCATCGTAAGACTAGTTTAATTCTTGGTTTATTTATTGGCTACTGTGTAACCTGCTTTTTCAATGGCATCTAGTACAGAAACTTTTGTGGCGCCTGAAAGTTCAATTTGTGCCTCACCGGGGGTAACTTTTTTTAAAGATACTCCAGTCATATCTTTTAGCGTACTGCTTACCACCATCATGCAATGCGGGCTTTTCATATTTGGGATAGTTAACGTTATTGTTTCCATAGTTATAAATTTTAAAACTACTTTACTAAACGTAGCATGACCGTGTTTGATTTGTACAATTTATCTTACGATTTATAAGATTTCTTGCAAATCCTTTCCGGATTCTATAATACGATAAGCGCGCACAAGGTTGCCACCAGAATGCCGGTTAGTAATAGAAGCAATCGGGAGTTGATTTGGAAAAGTGTACGCTCCATTCAATTTGTGTTTTATTCATAGTTTCGTTGCAACTTTTCACTGTTGTTGTATACGTTACCTGTCTACGGTTTTCCAGTTACGGTGCTTGTTAATTTTATTCAGACCTTAGGCTCTTCACCGGGTTCATCATCGCTGCTTTAATGGCCTGGAAACTCACGGTAAGGAGCGTAATGAGCAATGCACCGGAGCCTGCCGCAACAAAAATGCTCCATGAAATAGTAGTGCGGTATTCATACTGAAGCAGCCACTTGTTCATAGAAGAGAACGCAAGAGGAATGGCAATCACACACGAAATGAGGATCAGTACCACAAAGTCTTTGGATTGCATTTGCCAAAGGTGCGCAACGGAAGCGCCTAAAACTTTACGGATGCCGATTTCTTTGGTGCGTTGTTCGGCCACAAATGATGCGAGACCGATAAGTCCAAGACAGCTAATCAGGGTTGCTAACCCCGCAAAAATGTAAGTGAGTTTGCTGATACGTTCTTCCAGTTCAAATTTTCTAGCATAAACCCCATCAATAAAGCGAAAGTCGAATGGAACAGATGGTGCAAATTTTTTTATAATCGCTTCCACGTTAGCCAATGACTCCTGTGCACCTTGGTCTGGATTGAGCCTGATGTTGATCCAATTGGCTTGTTGATGTTTGCCATCCAGCAAATAGATATGGGGCCGCACTGGCCGATAGGGTGACTCAACCACAACATCTTTAACAACCCCAATAACATGGAGTGGTTTTTTACCCCAGGTCATCTCCAGTCCGATGGGGTCTGAAATATTCATAAACTTTACGGCCGCTTCATTCAATACAACAGCGCTTGAATCCGATAAATAATCTCTTGAGAAATCTCGTCCATGAACTACCTTCCAATTCAGAACCTTACCATATTCATGCGTAACGGAAATTCGGGCAAAGTCTGACGATTGCAACTGCGGATCTTTACCTGGCCAGTTAAAGCCGCCACTGTTATTCCACACTTGAGTGAGCGGGCTTGAAGATTCCGCAACGTCTACAATTGCTCCTGTGTTCAATAGTTCTGTGCGGAGGGCATCGTATTTTCCTTGAAAATCCGCTGTCCTGATTTGCAAGGTGATTAGCCCTTCTTGGTTATATCCAATGGGTCTGTTTTTGGTAAACTGAATTTGCTCGTATATGATAAGGGTACCGATTACAAGCACGATGGATACAGTGAACTGCACAACAACCAGCACCTTTCTTGGAATGGACGTTGCCTTGCCGGTTTTGAATGAACTTTTCAATGTCTGTACCGGCCGGAAAGACGAAAGGAAGAATGCCGGATAGGATCCAGCCAGCACACTGGTGAACAGAACAAATGCAACACAGGTTGCCCAAAGCAATGGGTTGCTCCAGGGGATGAGTATTTGTTTGTCGGCCAATATGTTGAACCATTGCAACGATGCGGTTGTTATTGCCAACGCAATTACAAAGGCTAACAGTACTACAAGAAATGACTCACTCAAGAACTGATTGATCAATTGACTTCGTACGGAACCAATGGTCATGCGAATGCCTACTTCTTTTGCCCGCTTTTCAGACCGTGCCGTGCTCAGGTTCATGAAGTTGATGCACGCCAACAGTAACACAAACACGCCAATAATGCCAAACATCCACACCAATTGAATCTGGCCACCCGCCTTTACTCCGTTTTCCCAACTCGAACGCAACCTCCAATCGCGCATGGCGTGTAGGAATATAGCAGGTTTAAAAACGCTGTCTTTAGAGTGAATGGCACGCACCCGTCTGATTTTTTGTGATACCCAATCCATATCTGTTTGAGGTGCGATCTGGACAAGCATTTGAAAGGAGTTATCGTCCCAACGATTTTCAGCACGCTGCATCCATTCTTGCGAAGAGGCATAGAGTTCCCAACTCGCAATAAAGTCTAATCGCTGCAGGTGTGAATTATAGGGGAGGTCTTCATAGACACCGGCAACTTTCACATCGAGCTCATTGTTGATGCGAAGCGTTTGATTAATCGGATCAGCATCTCCAAACAATGATTTCGCGGTTGAGACTGAAAGAAGAATAGAGCTTGGGTCATTTAGTGCCTGGCGTGTTCCATTTATCATGCGCAATGAAAACATGGCAGGGAATTCAGGCTGCACAAAATTTCCTGATTTCGAAACGCTATGGTCACCAATTGATAAGATGTGTTCATCCGTCCAGGTTGACATGGAAATCATTTCAAAATCGTTTGCGTAATCGCTACGCAGGGCTTTCTCCAGCGGCCGGGGTATGGCATAATCCGTTAACACCTTGCCATCAACGGTTTGATGTTGCAACACTTGAGCCAGACGTGAATAGTTTTCGTGGTAGGAGTTGAACGTGAGCTCATCCCAAACCCATAAACCAATTAGCATGGCAACGCTCATGCCTACGGCTAACCCACCAACATTGATTAGACTGTAACCCTTCGAGCGAAGAAGATACCGCCATCCAATGATAAAATAACTTTTGTACATACCATATGTGTTTAATCTTTCCGTTCCTTTACTTGGTTTGATAATTCCTGGCCTGAAGAGCAGCAGTACATCAATAATGAATTTTATGTCCGCTTTTCGTTTCCCAAACTCTTTCACTCGTCTCTCATACACTTCCATCAAATCTCCTTCTATATAATCCTGCAACTTCGGGTGGCAGTACCAGCGGAAGAAGCGAAGGGGGAGTTTGGGAGGGTAGTGAGTCATTGTATTGTGAAAATCACTTTAAGATGTGTTTACCAATCGTGTATTAAGTTTTGTCCTTCCCAGGTTCACTTGATTCATTCAGACCTTAGACTCTTCACCGGGTTCATCATCGCTGCTTTAATGGCCTGGAAACTCACGGTGATGAGCGTAATGAGCAATGCACCGGAGCCTGCCGCAACAAAAATGCTCCATGAAATAGTAGTGCGGTATTCATACTGAAGCAGCCACTTGTTCATAAAAGAGAACGCAATGGGGATGGCTATCACACACGATATGAAGATCAGTACCACAAAGTCCTTGGATTGCATTTGCCACAGGTGCGCAACGGAAGCACCTAACACTTTACGGATGCCGATTTCTTTGGTGCGCTGCTCAGCCGTAAATGCAGCCAGACCGAACAACCCCAGGCAACTGATGAAAATCGCAAGTATGGCAAAGAAGCCAGCGAGCGTGCCGATGCGCTCCTCGTTCGAAAATTTGGCAGCGAATTCTTCATCGGCAAATTGATATTCAAAAGGAATAGCTGGATGATGTTTTTTGAAAACCGATTCTATTTCGGCTACTGCTTTACCGGCACTCACGTGTGGATCTATCTTAATATTAATAAATGCGGTTCTGTTAAATGCATCAATATAAAAGATTGTCTGTCTTACGGGTTGATATAGTGATTGCGTCACGATATCTTCTACCACACCGATGATGGTGTACGTTCCGCCAAAAGCTCTGACCGTTTCGCCTATTGGATTTTCCAGCCCCATGTATTTTACCGCGGTCTCATTGAGGATAAAGCCCTGGGAGTCGGTAGCAAAGTCCCTGGAAAAATCACGTCCTTCCTTGATTTTCCAACCCACTGTTTTTCCAAATTCATGACTGACACCCCCTGTTACTATTTCGTCTTGCATAGTTGGATCTTTTCCTCTCCATTCAAATCCACTGTTGGTTACGCCTGTGTTGATGATGGTACTTTCCGATAAAGCCGCTTCCACGATGACTCCGGAAGCCAGTAAGTCATTCCTCAATGCCTCAAAATGATCGCGCATTTCCCCGGTCTTCATAGGAATAAAGACAAGGCCATTCCGGTCGTAGCCTATCGGCCTGTTTTTGGCATGTTGGATCTGCTGGAAAACAACAAGGGTCCCTATGATCAATGTTATCGAAACAGTGAACTGTACCACTACCAGAACTTTGCGTGGTGTTGAAGCGAAACGACCAACCCGGAAAATGCCTTTCAGTACGTTGATAGGTCTGAATCCAGACAAATAGAAGGCAGGATAACTTCCGGCAACTAATCCTGTAAAAAATGCAAACCCAATTCCGGCCGACCAAAACAATGGGGATGTCCACAAAACTGTGATTTGTTTATCCGCCACTTCATTAAACCAAGGCAGCGCAAGTTGGACCAGGAGGATGGATAGGACAAAAGCTACGGCTGACACTAAAAAGGATTCACTAAAAAACTGACTGATAAGCTGTGTTCTGGCAGAACCTACCACTTTACGGATTCCCACTTCTTTGGCTCGCTTTTCGGAACGTGCTGTACTCAAATTCATAAAGTTTATGCAAGCCAGCAGCAAAACAAAAATACCAATGATACCAAACAACCAAACGAATGTGATCCTTCCCCCTACATTTACACCATTCTTAAATTCTGAGTGCAAATGCCATTTCGCCATCGGATGGAGGAACAGCTCAGGGTTAAATCTTTTGCCCTCTTCATCACTAACATTAAGTTTTTTGACATCCTTTATGGCCGAAGAAACCAAATCCATGTCCACATTGTCAGCAACCTGTACAAATGCCTGAAACCAACTGTTGCCCCAACCCACTCTTTCTTCCAGGTTTTCGTTTTTTACCATTAAATCCCAGGGTGCAATAAAGTGAAGGTCTTTAAACGAAGAATTATGAGGCAGATCTTTATAAACTCCCGTTACTTTCACTTCCATCTTATTATCCATCATTAAGACTTCACCAACAGGATCGGATTCTCCAAAAATAGATTTTGAGGCCGATGCTGAAAGCAGGATCGTGTGCGGATCTTTTAATCCATCGCGGCTCCCCTTGAGCATGGTCAGTGCTAGCATTTCGGGAGCCCCTGGTTCCATATAATTGCCGGACTTGGTAAGCACCTTTTCACCAAAAGCAAGTATGGGATTTCTTGTAGACGAGGATAAAACGATATGCTTGAAACTGCTTCCGAAATTATTTCGAAGTGCGGGAGCCAATTGCATCGCCTGGCGTTGCCAGGT
This sequence comes from Cyclobacteriaceae bacterium, assembly GCA_019638255.1. Taxonomy (GTDB): domain Bacteria; phylum Bacteroidota; class Bacteroidia; order Cytophagales; family Cyclobacteriaceae; genus UBA2336. Next base: position 1,347,646 of record JAHBUD010000001.1, read on the forward strand.
CACCACCTCCCCATCAAACGTCTGGTTTTGCATCACCCGTGCAATGCGGTCATAATGTTCAAAGTTTTTATTGTAAGAAAGTTCGTCATATACCCACAAGCCAATCAGGATGGCCACTGCCATACCTAAGGCAAGTCCACCAATGTTGATAAGTGAATAGCCTTTATTCTTTACAAGATTCCGCCATCCGATTTTAAAGTAACTCTTATACATACCGTACGTGTTTAAATTTTGAGAGCCTTCTATTGGTTTAATGATACCGGGTCTGAAAAGCAACATCACATCGATGATGAATCTCAAATCTGCTCTTCGTTTCCCAGATTCTTTCAATCTTCTCTCATACACCTCCAACAAATCGCCCTCTATATAATCCTGCAACTTCGGGTGGCAGTACCACCGGAAGAAGCGGAGGGGGAGTTTGGGTGGGTAGTGAGTCATTGTATTGTGAAAATCACTTTAAGATGTGTTTACCAATCGTGTATTAAGTTTTGTCCTTCCCAGGTTCACTTGATTCATTCAGACCTTAGGCTCTTCACGGGGTTTGCCATGGCTGCTTTTACCGATTGAAAACTTATAGTGAGAATGGCAATCACAATGGCTGCTATGGCCATTACAAAAAACACAGACAGGTCTATGGGTACACGGTAGTTGAAAGGTTGCAACCAGTTACTAACAGCAAAATACGCAACTGGACTTGCGATAACTACTGAGATGATCACAAGCTTCACAAATTCTTTTGACATAAGCACTATAATGCCGCTGACCGAAGCCCCCATAACTTTTCGAATGCCTATTTCTTTTGTTCGGTTTTCAGCCATGTAGGCAGCCAGACCAAACAAACCCAGGCATGAAATGAAAATGGTAAGCGCAGCGAAGAGGCTGGCCAGCGTTCCGCTTTTCTTTTCGTTTCCGAACTTTCGGTTATAGAAGTCATCAGTAAAATGAGCTTCAAAAGGATATTCCGGATTGTATTTTTTGAATACCAGTTCTGCCTTCTGCAAAGCTTCGGCTTGTGAGATGGATGGGTTTAGGCGAAAGTGAACTGCTCCGTAGCGGTCTGTCCAGCCTTTGATCATCATGGGTGCAACTTCCTGATAAGGGGAGCCTACAATGAAATCTTTTACCACACCCACCACTTGCCACTGCTGTCCGTTTTCATATTTGATGATTTCACCAATCGGGTCTTTTAAGCCCATCAGTTCCACGGCTTTTTCATTAAGCAGCATAGCCGCAGTGTCTGACGGATAGGTATGAATGTCAAGATCGCGACCTTGCTTAATAGTGGTGCCAAACGTTTTTACAAAATCCACATCACTACCAAACTGGTTAAATATTTTAGATGTCTTGTCTTCTTCCGTGCTCCCCTGCCAACTGAAGCCATTGCTCACGTTCCAAATGTATGTTACCGGGCCAAATGTGCGTGTAACCGAAACGGCTGCTCCGTTGTTCAAAAGTTCGTTCCGTATGCTATTGTAATTTTTTGGGACATCACCCTGGGTGAAATTGTAAACGATGCCTAGCCGATCGTAACCTGCATCGCGGTTCATGGCATATTGGATCTGACGCTGAACCATAACTGCACATATGCTTAACACAATAGCAAACGTGAATTGCATCACCACCAAAACTTTTCTTGGCGTAACAACCGCTTGAAGATTTTTAACAGCACCCTTCAACACACTCAGCGGCTGTGATGCGGAAAAATAAAACGCAGGATAACTGCCCGCCAGCAACCCAGTGATAACAATAAGCCCAGCGGCTAAAAGCCAATAGTGTGGATTACTGAACTCAAGCGTCAAGGGGGCCTCAACGATGAGGTTGAACGCGCCAAGCGAAACCTGCACCAATACAAGAGCAAACACAAAAGCAATAAATGCCATCACGGTGCTTTCACTGATGAACTGCACAATCAGCGAACCTTTTTGTGCGCCCGCCACTTTTCGCACGCCCACTTCGCGTGCGCGCTTTTCACTGCGGGCGGTGCTCAGGTTCATAAAATTGATGCAGGCAATGAGGATGATAAGAATTGCGATGACAGAGAACATCCTGACCGTTTCGATCCGTCCGCTTACCAGCTGGCCATTTTCCGCCTGGGAATATAAGTGCGCTTTGGTCAATGGATGAGCAATGATTTCACGTGTCGATCCATCTCCTTTTTCAACATGGCTTTGAACTATACCCATCACGTTCGACTGAAATCCAGTGTGTGATGCTCCATCCTTCAGTAATACAAAAGTCATGGCATTGGTGTTTGTCCAGTCCACATACCTGTCCCAGCCAAGACGGGTTTGGTAGTTCCACGGGAGCAAGAATTCGAATTGAAATTCGGTGTTATGTGGAAGTGCTTTAAGCACTCCCGTTACAGTAAAGTTGTCGGTATCGTTTACAACGACCGGCTCGCCAACACAATCCGTCCTTCCAAACAACTTTATAGCCATCGACTCAGAAAGAACAATCCCGAAATCGTTGGTCAGGGCGTTCCGGTTTCCGTCATGAAGCGGAAAATCGAACAGGGTGAGATACGAAGGGTCTGCAAATGCTCCACGTTCATTGAAACGCTCATCTCCTGCTTTCACCAGGAAAAAAACGTATTGAAAACGGGTCGCGTCTTCCACTTCTCCATACGATTGAATGAGTTCAGGAGCCATGAGCGAAGGCGTATTGGCCCACACGTTTATCTGCCCATTGAATTCATCACGGCTATACATTTTGTATATCCGGTCCGCATGAGAATAAAACCGGTCATAACTGGCCTCGTGATTCACCCATAATAATATGAGCATTGCAGCGGCCAGCCCAATGGCCAGTCCGGAGATATTGATGAATGAATAACCCTTGTTTCTTCTGATGATACGAAGGGCGATTTTTATATAGTTGGCAAGCATGGCGTAATTGGTTACAGATTGATAATTTTCCGGAGGCCTGATAATCCCCGGCCTGAAAAGCAGCAACACATCGATTGCAAAACGTATATCCGCTTTTCGTTTTCCAATTTCTTTTACTCTTCTCTCATACACCTCCATCAAATCCCCTTCAATGTAGTCCTGCAGCTTCGGATGGCAGTACCAGCGGAAGAAGCGGAGGGGCAGTTGGGGTGGTTGTCGCTTTCTACTTTCCATCTGTATGTCAACTTTAAGCTTTGATTAATCATTGCCTATTGCCAATTGAATTTAGCTTCCAGCACAGCCTTCGGAATTGCTTTCCACAATTGCTCGCGAGATTCTTTTACGTATAGCATGGCCTTTTTTCCTAGAGCTGTTATTTCAAAATAGCGCCTCGGACGACCGGCACGATCTTCTGTAGAGTCTCCAGACCATGATTTCAGATAACCTTTTTCTTCTAATCGTATCAGCGCTGTATGCAACGCGCCCATGCTTACCGTGCGTGTCAGACGGGACTCGATTTCGTCTTTAATGGCTACGCTGTAGGCTTCATTATTCAGAATGCCCACCGTGAGCAACACGATTTCTTCGAACTCCCCTAGTTGATAATTTTTCATGGCTGAATATTCCTTGTATTATCTCTAAATGTAGGAATAATAATTATGCCAGATGTTAAGTATTGTCATTTTTGGGTTGTAGAGCACACTATCTTAAATCATAATGTTCGTTTACGCACAGATTTGGTCGGTATCGTTCGCCTCAAGTACATTAATAAATTCCGGAATGTGCAATCCTGCGTCTCTGCCTTCGGAATGACGGAAACGATCAAATTCAAAAGTAGGGTTATATAAAAGCCCGTAATGTTTATAGTGTTTACTGATCAATAATTCCGGATTTCAAATTTTTTCTCGCCTGAAGCAGATGCCTGCGGTTATGAGTTAGCACAAACTGCAGGGCGTCACCCACCTTAATGGAAAGCAGGGGAGAGATGGAAGTTTTTACCGATTGGTTAAGCGCTTTTCCGCGGGCGTTCCTTACCAACGCCTGCAGTGTTTCGAGGTGCGCAATAAAACCGGAAACCGCTTCGTGAGCCGGAACGGCATTGCCGGGCCGGTGCTTTTTCATGGCCTTGTATTTTTTAGTCGACCGTTCCGCATCCATCATGTCAATAAAATACTTACCCAGAAAACCATGTTTAAAAGGTTCATTAGAATTTATTGCATCAGCGTTTGCCAGCGCGTGTGTTATTCGGGGTAAATAGAAATCAGCATACGAGTTCAGGTGCAAGAAACATTCGGCTATGCTCCAGCCCCCGTTTGCAGTTGGTTGAAGAAGCCGGTCTTCCGGAAGATTCTGGAAGACCGCGATCGCTTCTTTCAACTGATCTTCAACTTGTTGTTCAAGCGTGTCAAGAAATTCCTGATGCGACATGTTTACTTTCCCTTAATTTTTTTACCGAAGGCCAACAGTACAATGCCGACTACACACATAAAACTTTCAATCACAAGCCAGTTGGTTCCGAATTCGCCCAGTGCGCCATCGTTAAACCAGGTGATGACCCGCGAAAGCGCATACGATCCCCAAAATACGGCTAAAAAACTCAGGCCGTTAATGGTTTGAAAAAAGGCCAGGTAAATCAGCAGTGCCACAAGCGTAATGCCCACGCCTCCATAAATTCCTCTGATGGAACTGATGGCATCGGTGTTGGGGAGGGTTACGCCTACCAGATCCATAACCGATTGCGGATTGATAAAAGCCATGAGGGCTACATAGAGCAGGCTAATGGCCGAAAACAGGATAAAGCCCTTGCTGGCGGTGAGGTAAATTACTTTTGTTGTCATAGCAATGTTGTTTTGTTTGATGCAACAAAAGTGGAGGTTGATCGAAAAATGATTCTTGGTATTTGCCAAGATTTTCAGATGCGTACCGAGTTGATGAGTTTGCTGAAGTTGGTGGCATCAATGCCCAGGTAGTTGGCGAGATATTTATGGGGCACCAAGGTTAAAATATGCGGACTACGCTTTAACAGTTGCTTGAATTTTTCTTCGGAGGTGAAGCATTGCAGTTCCACCATGCGTTCCAGCAAGCCGGAGAAAGCTTGCATTACACCTGAACGCATAGCCTCTGAAATACAATGATGTTTTTGCATGCACTGATTTATAGCTTCGAATGGTGCGCGCAAAAAGGATGAGGGTGTGAGCGCTTCGAAATAATAAGCAGATGGTTTTTGCAGAAAAAAGGAATCAATGACACCACCAAAAGATGGAGCGTACGAAAACACCAAAGTCGATTCACGATTCTGATCATCTTGATACACGATGCGTTGAACACCATCCGTAACGAAGTACAGGTATTTCTCTACATCACCGGCTGCGGTAATCATTTCCTTTCGCTTTACGCGATGCTCAGACCAGATAGTTTTAAAGTCGGCCGAGGCCTCTGATGTAAGCGGCCCCAGGTGATCCATGGTCTTCATTAACATTTCTAATTCATTCATCATGGAGGTGTTTACGATTCCTGATTCCATTTTTTAAAGGCTTTTCTAAACGCACTCGAATCGGAGTAACCCAGCAAACCGGCAAGGTCTTTCACTTTTACCGGGGTGTTGCCCATCAAACGGGTGGTGAGTTCTTTTTTGATTTCGTTACCGAGGTTTCGAAACGTTGTGTTTTCCTCTTTAAGCTTTCGCTGTAGCGATCGGGGCGTAAGGCAAAGCGCTGAGGCAACAATCTCGATGGGGGGTACACGTCCTTTAAATTTGGTTAATATCAGATCGTGGATAGTTTCTGTAAATCCCTTTTGTGCAGATCGTTCAGCCAGTTTTTGTTGTAAGGCATTATTAAAAAAGGAAAACAACGAAACATCATGCCGGTTAATCGGTGATAATAACTCCTGTGAATTGAATATCAAGGCATTTCTTTCTGCACCGAACTCGATTGGGCATCCCAGAATACTTTCATATTCTCTTACATAACGTTTGGTATACATCAATTCGGCCTTTATGGGAATTATTTTTTTATCGGCCATCAGGTAAAACAACCTGAGCAAGCCTGCCATTGAAATTTCAACCGACTGACGTGCGCTCTCGGGAAATTTTTTTTCCCACATCGTATGAGGCTGATACTGTATACGGGTTCGGTTTTCCCCATCCGTCACACTATACTCAAGCATGGTGGAGTACAGATTATTGAACTTGCAAAACATAAGGAGTGCCTCCTGAAGGGTGCGGCTGTTCTCCATCAGGTAGCCAGTCATGCCCAATATGGTGGCACTAATTTCTCTGCCGATATGCAAACCAAGCAACGGATCTTTGGTCTGCTCAAGGGCAACATCCCAAACGCGGGCTGCAGGTTCAAACGGAACCAATTTCTCTGAATCGTTCAGATCTGCCGGGTCAATTTCAAGAGCCTTACACAAGCCGTAAAAATCTGCTCCATGCGCAACGGCAGCGTAGATGATATCCCGGATGATGGACATTTGAGCATGCATGTACAAAGTAACTGCTTTTTGTCGCAAAATAACTTTTCGGATAGCTGCTTCAATTCGTTTTTGAGCACAAAGGATAATTAACAAACCTGAAAAAGAGCATGAAAAAAATCTTGAAATGGGTAGGGTATGGATTCCTGATGATTTTGTTGTCGGGATTCATCTTTTACCTGTACGCCTATTTCTCAACCCAATCAAGGCTTGCCCGTGTATATAATATTGACACGCCCCCCTTTGTGCTCGAAACCGACTCGGCAATTCTGGCCGAGGGCAGCAGGCTAATGACCGTAAAAGGTTGTCGCGATTGTCATGGCGAAGACCTGGGTGGAAAACTATGGCTGAATGATCCAATGCTTGGGCTGATCGTTACGCCCAATCTCACAAACGGTAAAGGAGGTTTAGAAGATTACAGTACTCACGACTGGTTGGTAGCACTAAAACATGGCCTCAGCAAGAAGAGAACACCCCTGCTGATTATGCCATCAAATGAATTCGCCATGCTTACGGAGAAGGATTTGAATGCCTTGATTGCATATGGAAAACAATTAGAACCGGTTGATCGTGAGTTGCCCAAATCCAGCATTGGTTTTTTGGGTTATCTGCTGACCAGTCTGGATGCCATACCCATGATACCGGCCGAGAAAGTGGATCACAGCAGGCAGCTGACAAAATTTGTTGAACAGGAAGTGACCGTTGAGTTTGGCCAATACCTGTCCGTGGCGTGCGAAGGTTGTCATCGGAAGACAATGAAAGGTGGGTCACCTGTAGCGCCTGGGTTTCCTCCTGTGGCCGACATTTCAGCGAGCGGAAACGTAGGCAAATGGACGGAGGCCGAATTCATCCGTACGCTTCGTACGGGAAAAACACCGGAAGGCAAATTGCTTAAGCAGGAAGAAATGCCCTGGACGATTACACAGCATTATACGGATGTGGAACTTAAAGCCCTGTACCTGTACCTGAAAAGCCTGTAGTGCTCAATCGATAAATATTATAAAACATGTATATGATATCCTTTAATGAAAAAGAAAAACAAGCCATAGCGATAATTACCATCATTGCTGGCCTGTTGGCACTGGCGTGTTTACTCCTTGGTTTTATTGCTACGGAATTTGATGATGAAGCGTTTGCCAACCCTGCTAAAATTCTCAACATGCCTTCTGTAAATGTGAATCACCTTAGATGGTTCATGATTTTGGATATGTTTGGTTATTACCTGCTGTTGTTGCCCGTTATATTTTTTCTGCATCGTGAACTTGCGCAAATAACAGCCTGGGCCTCTATGTTTACATCTATGGGTTATGGCTATGTATTGGTCGGGGCGATTGGCGCTTCCGTACTTGCGGTAGTTTGGCCCGACCTGATTACGCAGCATAGACTTGCTGAACCCGCACTGAAAGAAATTCTGAAAGCAGATTTTCTGCTGATCACCAACGTTGTGGTGAAGGGCCTGTGGAATTACCTGGAAGTTTTGCTTGGCGGAGTGTGGTGGATGGGAGTGGGATATTTTGTTATCCGTAACCGGCCGTTGAAAATCGTAACACTTGTTTTAGGTATGGCTTGTCTGATGGATGGTATCGGAGAGCTGTTTAAAATTTCTGTGCTGGCCGAGATAGGTTTGAATGTGTACCTCTTATTGGGTGTTGTGTGGCCTGCCTGGATGGGTATTGTTATCCTGAAAAATAAAATCTGACAAAACTTAAAAAATTTCAACTATGCGAAAAAGAGTCTTTATAAATCCACAGATTGGCGACAAAGCTACGCTTATAAAAAGTGCTGAAGAAACCAATGGCGAATATTCCCTCATTGAAATTGAACTGGTACCGGGTGGAGGAAATATGGTTCATGCTCACGATCTGTTTTCTGAATCGTTCCGGGTACTGGAGGGAGAGCTAACACTTACTGTGGATAAGGCAGAGTCAACACTACATTCAGGTGATGCATATACAGTACAGCCAAACCGCTTTCATTGCTTCAAAAATAGAACAGATATGCCGGTTAAATTCATGGTAACGCTTACTCCAGGTCATACTGGTTTTGAAAAGTCGTTGGCCATTGCATACGGTTTGGCTGAGGATGGTGAAATGAACAAGAATGGCATTCCCAGCAATTTCTTACACTTGTCAATCCTTGCCGCGATGGGCGGAACGAAACTCCCGGGCATTCTCCGGTTGATGATGCCACTGTTTCACTTGGTTGCCCGCTTAAACAGGAAGACGGAGTTCTTGCTGGAGCAGAAGTATTGTTATGTAAGCTAGTTGTGCGCAAGGTTGTCGATACTTAAATTCGAGATCATTAAAAATCTACATTAATAAAAATGAAAGGGGTAATAATTGGAGCGGGGATTGGCGGACTGACAGCCGCTATTGCCCTGCTGAAAAAGGGTATAGATGTTGAAATTTATGAACAGTCGGCAGAACTTAATGAGGTAGGTGCAGGAATCTGGGTGGCTCCAAATGGTTTGAAAGTATTTGAGCAATTGGGTATCGCTGACAAGATTATTGAGGGGGGTACTTCACTAAACAAAATAGTGGTAACAGATCTTAAGGATAGACCTGTTTCCGTAATTGATGGTTCGGAAATCAGCAAGAGGCATAACTTTACTACAGTTGCCATCCATAGGGGAACGTTGCAAAGGATACTGACTTCATGTATTCCGCAAAACAGGATAATACTCAACAAGAAATTCAAATCCTATAGCCAGTCATCCAATCATGTCGTTGTAGAGTTTGATGATGGAGAAAAACTGCAAGCCGACTTCTTAATAGCTGCAGATGGCATAAAATCAAGCGCGAGGCTTCAAATGCTCTCGAATCCGAATCTCCGGTATTCAGGACAAACCTGCTGGCGCTTTGTAACACGGTATGTTTTGCCTGAAGGTGAGGAAAATAATATGTATGAAATCTGGTCCGACCGGAAAGGGCTGAGGGTTGGTTATTCAGGCATCTCACCAAATCAAGTCTATGTATTTGTTGTGAACTATGCAAAAGCCGGTGGAAAGGACACACCGAATACACTCCGGAATGAATTGATTGAATTGTGCCGGGAATTTCCTCCTGTTGTAAAGCAATTGATTGCATCAGCGAATGCGGAAACCATTATCCGGACAGACCTTTTCGACTTCAAGCCTGTTACCCGGTGGACAGACGGCAGAATTGCCTTGATTGGAGACGCAGCCCACGCCACAACACCCAACCTAGGACAGGGTGCTTGTCAGGCGATTGAAGACGCTTATATGATTGCCAGGCAATTAAGTTTGAATACTAACATAGCAGCTGCCTTCAAAAGCTTTGAAACCAAACGAATGAAAAAGGCTGCCTGGATTACAAACACCTCATGGCAATTTGCACAGGTCACCAACACTTCAGGTATGATTAAATCACTTTTGAAAGGAATATTGAGATTGACGCCTGCATCAGTACAACATCGGCAATTGGATAAAATATATTCGATTGATTACTGAATGTATTACCCTGCAAGACAGTAGCTTATATCCCATTGAAAAAAATGAAACTTGAACGCCAGAACCTGATTATCAAAAAACTCGACCTGACCAACACAATACCCTATGATCTGTTGTTGCTGGCCGATCCTTCAAAAGAATTAGTGGATCGATATTTAGAAAAGTCAGAAGTGTTTGCGGCTATTCAGGCAGATGAAATCCTTGGTGTTCTGGCATTGTATCCATTAACCGATGATACGGCTGAAATTAAAAATCTTGCCGTTAAACCAGAATGCCAGGGGCAGGGTATTGGGAGTTATTTGATTGAAGAAGCTGTTAGGCATGCAACCATCAGGAAACTCAAGACGGTATTCATCGGAACGGCAAATTCGAGTATCCGGCAATTGTCTTTGTATCAGAAGCTGGGTTTTCAAGTTATAGAAGTAAAGCACGACTATTTTATTCAGCACTATGCTGAGCCTATTTTTGAAAATGGCATTCAGGCCAGGCATATGATTGTACTGTCACAAGACCTGACACATCCAACATGAACCTAAACCAGGTTACTGTCCCCTCTCTGGATCTTCCAAAGGCAATTTCATTTTACCAGACATTGGGTTTAGCGCTTATCGTGGAGGCGCTTCCTTATTATGCAAGATTTCTATGTACGGATGGCAACGCAACATTTTCGTTGCATTGGGTTGACCAACTGCCTGTTGGTGATGGAGTGCAAATTTATTTTGAGTGTGAAAACCTTGATGAATATGTCAAGGAGTTGATCAATAAAGGAATTGAGTTCGAAGAGCTACCGAGTGATAAAAGCTGGTTATGGCGAGAGGCCCGGTTGAAAGATTTGGATGACAACCAATTGATTTTATACTATGCCGGAGAGAACAGACTTAACCCGCCATGGCGGTTATCAAAATGAATTTCATCCCTGGTCTGTGTCGAAACAGACCATGGATAAATCAAATCTTCGCAAACCTCAACCTTAAACTATTACTCACCACACTCACCGAACTCAACGCCATGGCTGCACCGGCAATCATGGGGTCGAGTAAGAAACCGTTGACAGGGTAGAGCACACCGGCTGCAATGGGAATACCGATCACATTATAGATAAATGCCCAGAATAAATTTTGTCTGATGCCCCTTACCGTTTTGGTTGATAGATTCAGCGCTTTAGGAATGGAATTCAGATCAGACGTAATCAACGTCATCTTCGCTACATCCATGGCAATGTCGGTGCCTTTGCCCATGGCAATGCTCACATCGGCCTGCGCTAAAGCGTGCGCATCGTTGATGCCATCGCCTACCATGGCTACCACCTTGCCTTCATCTTGCAGTTGTTTTATGAAATCCGCTTTGCCCGAGGGTAGCATGTCGGCTTTGTAGTGTGTAAGTCCGATTTGACTGGCCACCGCTTTAGCCGTTTGTTCATTATCGCCTGTAAGCATGTATACATCAATGCCTTTTTTATGCAGGGCTTCAATGGCGACTTTGGAAGTAGCTTTTATTTTATCGGCAATGGCGATGACGGCCAGCACATTTTTTGCGTTTGAAAAATACACCACGGTTTTTGCTTCTTCCTGAAGCTTGGTTGCCGTGGTCACCTGCGCATCAGCAAGCCGCACACCGTTTTCTTCCATCAATTTGCGGTTGCCAACAAAATAGGAGGTACCGTTTACGGAGGCTTTAACCCCGCATGCGGTAATACTTTCAAACTGATCCACCGGAGTGGCTAGTATTCCTTCTTCTTTCAGTTTATTCACCACGGCTTCGGCCAGCGGGTGTTCCGATTGTGCTTCCATGGCATACAGGATTTTCTTCGCATCTGCATCATCCGTTTCCCAATGTAAATCCGTTACCACCGGTTTTCCTTCGGTGATGGTTCCGGTTTTATCGAGGATGATGGCATTCACCTGGTGCGCCAGTTCCAGGCTCTCAGCATCTTTAATTAAGATGTTGTTCTCCGCACCTTTGCCCACGCCCACCATAATGGCTGTGGGTGTGGCTAACCCTAACGCACACGGACACGCAATCACCAATACCGTTATGGATGTGAGCAAGGCATGGGTGAAGGCATTGTCACCACCGATAATCATCCAGGTAATGAACGTGAGGATGGAAATACCGATGACAATGGGAACAAAAATTCCAGCAATCTTATCCACCAGTTTTTGCACGGGTGCTTTACTGCCTTGTGCTTCCTGCACCATCTTGATGATATGCGCCAGCAACGTATCGGCACCTACTTTTTCTGCTTCAAATTCAAAACTTCCTTTTTGGTTGATGGTACCCGCAAACACTTTTTCGCCAGCTGTTTTTTCTACCGGCACCGGTTCCCCGCTGATCATGCTTTCATCGACATACGAATTACCGGAGGTCACCACACCATCTACCGGAATTTTTTCACCCGGCCGAACGATGATCGTGTACCTTGGTTGAACGGAGGCGATGGGCAATTCCATTTCCACACCATCTACTTTGGCGCGTACCGTTTTGGGTTGCAGGCCCATTAATTTTTTGATGGCCGAGGATGTGCTGGACTTGGCCCGTTCTTCCAACAGCTTACCCAATGAAATAAACGTGATGATGACTGCGACCGCTTCATAGTATACGTGGGCATGTATGCCGCGGCTGTGCCAGAACTCCGGAAAAAATGTGTTGAATACACTGAACAAAAACGCAATGCCGGTGGAAAGCGCTACCAGCGTATCCATGTTGGCTTTGCCAAAGCGCGCCTGTTTAACTGCATGAATAAAAAACGAGCGTCCGAAGTAAAACACCACCGGTGCCGACAGGAGCATGGAAATATATGTGCCCGGTTGCCAGTCCATAAAGAACATGCCGATGATAACCACGGGCACCGACAACACAGCCGAGCCGATGGTGCGGTTTTTAATTTCTGTATACTGCTTTTGTTGTGCTGCTTCCTTTACCGCTTGCGGGTCTTCCACATCCACCACCAGGTCGTACCCGATGGCGCGCACGGCCTGTTGCAAATCCTGAAGCTTGGCTGTGGCCGGATCAAACTCCACCAGGGCCGTTTGGTTGGCAAAGTTTACCGAGGCCGCTTTTACGCCTGTGGTGTTTTTCAACATGGACTCCACACTCACCGCGCAGGCGGCACACGTCATTTCCAGTACGGGGAAGGATTGCTTTACAGTAGCCATAATTCATTGCTTACATTTACTAACAATAATACAGGCAAACCAACTTTTTGGTTTTACACAATTACGGGTTTGGGTTACAGGATACTATGAATTTGCGGCAAAAAGGGTGATATTTATTTTGTGCAATGAATAAACATGGATGTTGGCACCAAGCGCATGAGACAACTACTAATAATTTTCGGACTTACAATTATAACGTGTGATTTATTAGCGTGTGAGTGTCTTCCTATTCTGACTCTTGAGCAACAATTCAAAAAAGCGGATATAGTATTCTATGCAAAAGTTCAATCTTTAAACGACAAAAACGTTAAGGGTTTCAGAGAAACCATGCATTTCACTTTAGACTCACTGTACACTGACAAAGGTGGATATCACCCAACTTTAAGAGTAAAAGAAGTTTATAAAGGAAAACTAGAGAAAGACATTGAATTAAATATTAAATCTAATTGGGGACTTTGTGACGTATTCTTCAAGACAGGCACGTACTATATTGTATTTGGTTACTTTGACAAAGACGGACTGATTCAGACAAGTATTTGCACTCCGACAACTATGGTGACGGACAAACAATTAATCCGACAAATTAAAAAGTTAAAATAATGCGCCAGCTGCCAACACCAGGTTTGTTTAATGGCGGGCGACACAGTCGCCCGTAGTGTAAACAAGTTTATTTATATTCGTGTAGGCGGACAAATCCGTTGGATTTATCCGCCACTAAACAAACCCAAATCGTTGGCAGCAACCATATTAGACCCAGCAACAACGACAATTTGACGAATGAAATATTAAATTAAAATGGCAAAAAAAACAGGAACTACAACGACACCACCTCTTGGATTTAACTTGGTAAACCTCATTGCACCTAATGACCCAACTAATTTAACCATTATTGGAACTAACGGCACTTGGGACATAAGACAACATCCAAATTTTGCCAATAATAGACAAGCAATCAATTCCAGAGTTCATGCCGCTGTTACTTATATCGCAGACCATGCCGACTTGGGTTTTGTAAAAGAGGATGAAATTTTAGACGAATTAATTTTCTTATGCTTATCATTCTCTTATTTGACATCCAATGCGGTTACCATGAACCAATCTGCAATGTATTCAAGAATAAGTTTTCTGCAAGTTGGTGACGGATTTCCAAGAGACAGAGGAATAACAGGAATAGCCCCCATTATTGCTACTGAACAAGAATTGACTACTTCAATAAATCAAATGCTTTCTCTTTTTACACAAAACAAAACGAACTATCATATTGACGTTATTATTCAATTTTGGCTTGACATACTTTCTTGTTGGTCTTTAGAAAATTTATTTTTAGGAGCATGTACAATTTTAGAGATAATCAAACAATGCGAGAGACGTAGAACAGGAAATAATAACTTACATTTTTATAATGCAATAACTTCTGTTTCTACTTATTTAGGTATAACCGTATTAAATAGAGATTGGATAAATATGCGAAATGACATTATACATGACGGACATTTATCAAGCACTCATTTCCCCAATAAGACAAAGTTTGAATGTATTGAAGTTTGTGAGGATGTAATGATGTGGATTGACGAGTTTATACATAAAATATTTAATCTTGGAGCAGTCAAACAACAAAGGTTTCAAAGAGGCTCATTAGCACAACTTAATAGTTATACGACATGGGCATAAAACACAGATGAAAAATATGATAACTGATATTAAACAAGACTGTCTATTAGGACGAAATATTCAAAAAATTGAACCAATTACAAGCACAACTATTGAATACTACGAAGACACCGTTGGAAATGTAAAAGTAACTCTTGTTGCATACAATGAATTAATGACAGGAGATTTTGAAAGATATATTTTCGCAGGAATTACAAGAAACGCATTTGAAGACAAACAAGCTCCACCTTTAATTGATAGCCAATTTATCAGAGACGGCTACAAATCCCATAATCCACCAATGGACTTTAAAGAAAAAGCGCATCGTTTTTTAAAATACCTATATGAACATGGAGGCAGAGAGAACGAAAAATTTGAATTAAATTCAACAAAGGACTTTCCACTTGCATATGCAGAACCAGAAGAATTTATTAGGGTTGTAGAGTATTTAGAAAAGCAAAATTGGATTGACGTTAACCGAACTCATAAAATTGGAGCTATGGCAAGTCAACGGATTTATATGGGAGTTGAATTGACAACGTGGGGAATGGACGAAATTGAGAAACATCTTCCGCAACTTCCACTCATAGGACTTGTTGACCAAAAGATTTCGACAGGCAATATTGCAGTTGACGAAAAAATAAATCACGCTAAAAATCTATTTTTTAAAACAGGTTCAACCCTTGACGACAAACGTTCGGCTTGTGAAACGTTGAGTTATGTATTAGAACCATTACGAGATAGTTTAGCAACATTCTTTTCTGCATCTGATGTTAGTGACTTCTTTCAAATTGTAAACCGTTTTGACATTCGACACAATAAAAGCATGACAATAAATCTTACTCACGAAGAGCAATTAGAATGGATATTCTACACCCTTTTAAACACCATAACGACATTTGTGAAACTAAAAAAGAAAACAAGACTATAAATGGCAGCTGCCAACAGCACCTACCCAAAAGTGGCGGTTCAGTCGTTAAATGAAGCTTTGTGCTTCGTATCAAGTTCAGTGGTGGCGGATAGTTTTGTGCTTCGAAATCGCCACCTTCGGGTAGCTGCCAACCGTTACCGCCAATACGCGGACAGAGAAATCAAGAATCAAAAAATAAATAGACTATTGACTTGTCCGCAGATAATGACGGCTACTTTTGACTTGTTCGTTTCCGCAGACAGTGACGTAACGGGTAACTTTTGACTTGCTCGTTTTCGTAGACAATAAAGTAACTCTTGACTTGGTGCAAAATTCCTGGTTAAAGTTTCAGCAGACAATTCAGTAACGCGAGACAGCGCCCCCCGAGCGACTAAAGAGAACGCGCGTAAGCGCGAATTTTTTTTAGGTTTGGCGAAGGATATTTTGAAAAATCGCCTTAAAAATTTTTTTTAGACAATTTTGACCTAAATGACGACCTAACAGACAACGTTTGGTAAGGTTGGAGCCAGACGCGTCCAAAAAAGTTAGCTGTGGACTCTATCGAGTCATAAAAATTAAACGGTGGACGCGTACTGGCGGTAACAACAGGTTTGTGCCAGCTTGCGGGTGATGTGTGGCTATGAAGTTTTCGTTTCTTTACTTAGTTTCGTAACGGTAGACTGCTTGGACTGGTCGGGCTTGCCATTCGTTCCTCATTTAGCAAGCCTTCCTATCCGCAAGCCGTCACAAACCCAAACGTTGGTAGCAATGCCCTCACGGACAAATTCTCCACTGAAAAAATGACGACAAACACTGACTCGTTGGACAATTTGGAGTTAACTGACAAAATAGTTCGAATAAAAAAGGACTTACCAATCCTTGAGTTAGTTAACCATTACGTGACACTTAACTCAAGAGGTAAAGTCTTTCATGGAACCTGTCCACTTTGCCTTTCTGCGGACGGACTTTATGTAATGCCATATAAAAATACCTTTAGATGTTATGGCTGTGGGAACAGTGGAGACCCAATTAGTTTTATCATGAAGTATGAAAATATTCAATTTAAAGAAGCTGTGGACTTTATTGTAACTAAGTTCTTCAATACTTTGGGTTATCCTGAGAATCTTACAACCGACATTATGAGAGGAGATGTTTATGTTCTTGGGCTGGTGGACAAGCATTTTTACATTGGCTTTACTCGAAATTTTGAAAAAAGAATGACTGACCATTTCAACGGCAACGGTTCCTTGTGGACAAAGAAGTTTAAACCAGAACAGATTCTTGAGAGATTTCAAAAAAAGACCCTTAACTACGAGAACTTCTTGACTGAAAAATATATAAATGAATACGGGTACGACAGAGTAAGAGGTGGAGACCATATTTTCTTTAGTAAGAAGTATAACGCAAACCGACACAAATGAAACGACTGACAACAAAACACGAGAGGACTAGTGAGGGCACAGCTACCAACACCGGGTTTGTTTAATGGCGGGCGACACAGTCGCCCGAAAGTGTAAACAAGTTTACTTATATTCGTGTAGGCGGACAAATCCGTTGGATTTATCCGCCACTAAACAAACCCAACACGTTGTGCACAATTACCCCAGACAAAAACGACTAATGAATGTTTGACTCATTCGGAAATAAAGTAAAAATCAAAGACTCACCTGAGACACGAGAGAAAGGACTTGCAGGTAAAACTGGTGACGTTCACGGCCAGACGACACCTTCAATGATGGACGTTGAAGTAATTGGAACACCAAAGACCGACTTTGCCATTAACGTTTACTTTGACGACTTAAAATCCTCATACTGGTTTGACGAAGAATTGCTTGAGACTATTGATTATGGACAAGGTTCAGTGATAACACTTGACGGTGTAGATAAAAAATGGACAAAAGGACAAAATAGACAATGGATTGAAGAGAATACAACGCAGACAATAATTCAATCGACAACAAAAACGCCAGACAAAAAATGGTGGGAATTTTGGAAATGAGTGAAGGGGTAACTGTGCACAACACCAGGTTTGGTCAATGGCGGGGTGATGTGTAAGTATAAATTTTTATCTTCGCTACAACGTTTGCCCACTGCGGACAGTGACGACCTTGTCGGCCTTAGCATTCCGCGATGCTTCATTGCTAAGGCCTCCTAAGCCCGCCACTGCCCAAACCCAAACGTTGTGGCCAATTGGGTTAGCTCCGCGGACAGGGCGGTGTAAGCCGAGAAAGCAGGCCGATAGAAAGCCAAAATCTTTACAGAATGAGACAAATTATGCTCGACTGACGAAGAAGACTCCATGCCATTAATATATAATTAGCAAAATAGTTGTATGACTATATAAATAGTTATACATTTGACGCATGGCACACAAGGAACTGACCAAGGCAGAAGAACAAGTAATGCAAATCCTTTGGAGACTTGGCAAAGGCTTCTTAAAAGACATTGTGGAAGGCTTCTCCAATCCAAAACCAGCCTACACTACCGTTTCGACTGTCATTCGTGTACTGGTCAAGAAAAATTTCATTGGGTTTAAAACCTACGGGAAGATTAATGAGTACTATCCACTTATTTCCAAAACAGACCATTTTAAGAGCAAACTGAAACCAATCATTACTAACTACTTTGATGGCTCAAAACGGGAGCTGGCTTCTTTTTTCGCCAACAGCCATTTAAATCTTTCTGAACTTGAAGAGGTGAAATCACTTATCGAAGAAAAGATTAAACAACTAAAACAAGGGAAATAACACCATGATTTCAACAAGTTTATATCTGATAAAATCATGTGTGTTTGTAATGGCTTTCTACATTCCATTCATTCTGATTCTTAAGCGAACCACATTCTTTAAAATGAATAGGGCTTACCTCGTATTAGGACTTTTACTTTCATTTGTTCTTCCTCTATACAATGGGTTCACAACTATTTCATCATACTCACCTCCGGACTTGCCTTTTATGGAACCAATAGTTACTCAAACTGAATTGGTGATTTCCAAGGCAGGTGAATCTTCCGGTTCTTTAAACAAAAGCGTTCTTCTTTTAGCTATTTACTTGTTTGGAATTGCAGTCCGATTAAGCATATTGACTCTTTCAATCAAAGGCATTCTGAAACTCAAAAAGTCGGGTGAAATTGTAGTTTATCGTAACTTGAATGTTTTCAAAACGAATACCTCTGTTCCTTTTTCTTTTTTCAATTATGTGTTTTTGCCAAAGACCATTGATGACCAGGGAATTTTGGAGCATGAGGCAGCCCATATCCAACAGTATCATTGGATAGATTTATTAATCGTAGAGCTGGTCTCCATCATTCTTTGGTTTAACCCTGTGATGATTGTTTACAAGCGGTCCTTAAAACAACAGCACGAATATTTAGCCGACCAAACGGCAATTAGAAGTGGCATTGACATCGGAGAGTATTTAATAAGCATTAAACGACAGATTGAACTTGCAATACCATTTCCACTGACTAATGAATTTTATTTCCTATCCATTAAAAACCGAATCAATATGCTAACAAAAAAAAGAACCTCCGTATATGGGCTTGCTACTTACACAATTGTACTGCCTTTAATCATTTGCCTTATTATGGCCTTTTCGTCAAGGAAGCATTTTCTAGTCATAGAGTCTGGAGGGAATGATTCTATTCAAGAGCAATTATCCTTATGCCTTCCCATTGATAAAAAGAATACCTTCCTGATGGAAAGTGGGTATGGCGAAAGGCTTCATCCTGTCTTGGGTGTTATGCGATTGCATACAGGAATTGATTTGATTGCTAAAGAAGGTGTTTCCGTAGTCTCAACTCAAGGGGGAGTCGTAATTAAAGCACAGTTAGCGGAGGCTTGGGGAAACATAATTGTCATTCAGCATGACGACACATACGCTACATCATATTCGCACTTGAAGTCGATGAATGTAAAGGAAGGTGACAAAGTTCAGAAAGGGCAAGAAATCGGGCTTGTTGGTAACACAGGGTTGTCTACTAAAGTCCATCTGCATTTTGAACTTCTCAAAAATGGCAAAGCTATAGACCCGATTACATACTTGCCAGAAATTAAATAGCCAAAAGAATTTATTTCATTCTGATTGGGCTTTCACTGACAGGCGACAACTCGTAGGTCAGAAAATTAGCGACCGACAAAAAGTATAGATAACGTCTGACATCAACGGACGAAACCCAACTGGCCACAACACAATGTATGTGCCATTGCGGGGTGTAGTGTAAAATTGTAGTTTAGTTTTCAAACAACGTTCGGTTACGGTGGACAATTTCGGAGCAGTCGGGCAAATCAGTCGTTTCTCCTTCATTTGCCCTCCAAGCCCGCAACGTCACATACACAAACGTTGTAGCTCATTGGCAAAAACATTGGTTTTCGTGGACAGTGACGATCAATTGACTAAGATTTTTTCGCGACATTACAACAAAATAAGGTGAATGTGTGTCTAATTGCAAAAAGGTAATCTATGAGAACTAAAATAGCACTCGGACTTTTTGTTTTGACTGGACTACTAAGTTGTTCAGACGAAGAGGTAAACTATGATTTAATTGGAAAGTGGATTGACACAGAGAGTTTTGGATTACAATTCATTGAATTTTACTCGAAAAACGAAGGAAGGTTTGGACTGTATTCTAAAGACTACGAACGATATGAGAATTTTAATTACCGACTGTTCGACAATAAAATAGCGATTGATTTTATTGGTGATAATGAAGGAGAAACAATCCACGATTTAACATTTAGTAATAAAGACAAAATTCAAATTTCCGGGTTGACCGTTATTCCAGAAAATCCGACAAAGACTTACCAAAGAGGCAACATAAATAGTGAGAAGGAAAACAATGAAATTGTTTTAGGTATAAATGACATTTACTTTGACTTTGAAACTGGAATTAGATTACAGAGTTATCCAATTAATGAATCACGATGCCCAAAAGGTGCTGAATGTATTTGGGCGGGATTTGCCGCAGCAAGATTTGATTTAATTGTGGACGGAAATACAGGACATACATTTAACTTAGCGACAATTGATTTATCATCTGAACTTAGGAGAGACACGATTATAAATGGAATGACATTTAAGTTGCTGGACATAACTCCCCACCCCGATTTAAGCAAGGAATATAAAATCTCAGACTACAAAGTTATTGTGTCAATTGATAACTAAACTTTAACCAATAGCAGATGCGCGGACTATTTGGTAACGTTGGACAAGATTTCGTTGCGTGGAGAATTTTCGGTTGACTTTGTCATTGGACGCCAACGAGCTACAACAAAATGCTTATGCAATGGCGGGGTTCGGTGTAAATTTGTAGCTTTAGTTTTCAAACAACGTTTTGTCCCGGTTGACAGTGACGTGTAGGTCGCGCTAAACATTCCGCTACGCTCCATTTTTTAGCGCTCCTATTCCCGCCACTGCATAAGCACAAACGTTGCCGGCAAGCCATGAACAAGATAGGAGTAACCATTAACGGACTGACATGAAGAAAATAATTCCAATCATTTTTGTTTCTTTAATACTAACAGGTTGCATAAAAAGCAATAAGCACTACAAACTAAAGAATGAGGGTTTTTCAACAGAGTTGATTCAACTCAAAGACTACTTTCACATTCCTGGACTGTCTGTCATTATTAGACAGGGTAACCAAACGGTTTATGAGAACTATATAGGTTTTGCGGACATGGAGAAACAAATAGCCATTGATTCATCCACAACAATCCCTATGGCTTCGTTGACAAAGATGTTTACTGGCGTTTTAATAATGCAATTGGTTGAGAATAAGAAAATATCATTGGATGAGCCAATAAACAAATATGTTTCTAACGACAAAATTTCAGACTCTATAAAAGTTAAACATGTTCTATCTCATACTTCTCAAGGAGACGTGGGACAAAATTTCTATTATAGTGGTCGTTTTGGTTGGTTGACCACGGTAGTAGAGAAAGCTTACCAGTCGACTTTTGAAGAGGTAATCCAAGAGAAAATAATTAAACCACTTGGACTTAAAAATACCTATCTACTAAAGGACTCTTCACAAATTCATAATAACGGTAGAAAGATAGCATTGCCCTATTTTTATGAAGGAGAGACAAAAGAAGGATTCATTGATTACGGTTTTTCTGCCGCTGCTGGTATTACATCAACTGTTCGTGATTTAGCAATATTCAGCAAGGCAATTGATGATAATTCTCTCATGACAGAAGAATCCAAGTTAAGAATGTTTACTCCATCCAAAACCGAGTTACAATATGGTTATGGTATTTTTAGCCAACAATTCAAAGACAAGAAGTTGATTTGGGGATACGGACAATATGATTGCTACTCAAGTTTATTTCTAAAGGTTCCAGAAGAAGACATTACTCTTGTCATTGCTGCAAACAATAATCTAATGAGCGACCCGGCTCGTTTAATTTACGGTGATGTAACCTATTCATTATTTGCAATTAGCTTTTTGAAAAATTATGTATTTGATATGTCGGACATACCGCTTATGGAAGACGAAAATTCTCTAACCACTTTAGAAAGTAGAGTAACACAAAATAATTCTCAATTATATTTAAAAAAACTAATTGCACAATCCGTGGCAGAAAGTTTCCTCGCTATGTATGATTCGGTCAGAAGTGAACGAAGTAAACATATTCTTGAGCATACTTTTAAACAGTTCCCTGACTATGTAAACTATGGAGACTTAACATTAATGCACAATTTGATTTTTTTAAAAGCAATAGCTTTGCGTAGAGAGCATGTCGATTTTACCAATTTCGACAAACAGCTTAAAGAAATAGGACTGCAATTGGTAACATTTGATAACGACAATCCTTATGCTAATTATTATTTAGCAAATTATTATCAAAGTAAG
The DNA here is from genome assembly GCA_019638255.1 of Cyclobacteriaceae bacterium. Classification (GTDB taxonomy): domain Bacteria; phylum Bacteroidota; class Bacteroidia; order Cytophagales; family Cyclobacteriaceae; genus UBA2336. Next base: position 1,370,045 of record JAHBUD010000001.1, read on the forward strand.
AGCAATTCTGACAGCACACGGATATTTTACAGTAAGATTATTAACGCTCACAATTTCTCAAAAAATTGGTATACGACAGAGGCTGAGAATTGGCTTAAAGATAAATAAATAAAAACTGATTTAAGACATGGCTCGCGGAGAGTTTTGCGTACATCGACATCGATTTTTGCACGCGGACAATTTGGAAATTCAAATATAAATAGGACTAACCATTTATGTTAGGGCAGACGAAATGGCCAGCCGGCAACAAAATGTTTATGCAATGGTGGGGTGATGTGTAAGCTATAAGTTTTTACCTTCGTTCAACGTTTGGTCACGGTGGACAGATATGTTTTCAAAAGCCCACCACTGCATAAGCACGAACGTTGGCAGTAATACCCCAGGAAAAATTCCACCATGTATTCAACTTTTTAATAGACGACAGAGAGATAAAAAATAGTTTCGCGGATATACAAATGACCAATGAAAAAGACACTTGGGAAACCAGAGAATTGGCAAGATTTTGAAAGCCTTTGTAAAAAACTCTGGGGTGAAATATGGGGTATCCCGAATACTATTAAAAAGAATGGGAGATTAGGACAACAACAAGCAGGAGTAGACGTATTTGGAATTCCTAAAGGACAAAATCAGTATTGGGGTATTCAAGCCAAAGGGAAAGATGATTATTCGGATGCGAAATTGACGGAGACGGAAATTTCAGAGGAAATTGAAAAAGCTAAAAAATTTCAACCGAAGCTTAAGACCTATATTATTGCATCAACTTCTAATAAGGATTCAAAGATTGAGCAATTTGTTAGACTTAAGGATATTGAGAATCAAAAGGAAGGGTCTTTTGAAATCTTATTATTTTGTTGGGAAGATATTGTTGACTTGATTGAAGACAACCAGGGAATTCTTAATTGGTATCAACATGGAATTGGACAAAAAGGAAAATTCGACTTCAGAATTTTGTTCAATGATATGCAGGAGCATCTAATTCTGAAACCAACATTTGAAAAAACAATAACTAGGTGTAAGCTGACTAATAAATCTGATGCCGAGCTACTATTGGATAGATTGAGTTCTCCACTTGCCATAAGTGGAGAACTTGATTTTAACCCTCTTTTCCCATTTAGATCAAATAAAATCAATAAGTCATGGTGTGATTTTGAAATAGTAATGGAAAATATTGGTTCAGCAGTTATTGAGGACTGGAGAGTTATACTAAGATTTGTAAGTGGTGTAAGTAGACTAGATAACGATCATCCATTCTTCCCTAATCTTTCATTGATAAAAGATGTTGATGACGAAAACAAAACTATCACATATCGACCAATAGACAATAGTCCCCTAATCCAAACGGATAATAGATACTTCGATATATCTCTACTGCCGGAGCCAAATTCAGACAGTATTATTATGGAATGGGAATTACTAGCAAGAGATTATTGCATCAAAGAGAGCGTTGAAATTAGGATTGAACCTGAGTTCATTGAAGAAATTACCTTTATGGAAGTGAACAAAGTGGCTGACATGACAGAGGACGAGGTTTATATTTCATACTATGTTGTTGAGAAAACAAATGACAAATAATAGAACGTTCTAGGCTGGTTTGACTAAGCAACACAATAAGAATTAAAACCTTTACATCTTTACAATAGCGGACTTTGAAAACAAAAGAAGAGTGGAGAAGGGGCACTACTGCCAACAAAGTGTATGCGCCATTGTGGGGGTTCGGAGTAATTCGTAGTTTGTGTTTCAAATAACGTTCAGTAACGGTGGACAGTTTGGAGATGGTCGGGCAAAACATTCCTCCGCCAGCTGGCGGATTCATTTTTTTGCCCTCCTAATCCCCACACCGCAGAAACACAGACGTTGTGCGCAAGGCGGCAGGACGGATTCAACTTCGAATAAAGACATTATTGACAGAGATAAATATTAACTCGGAATACTATGACAAAAAAACTTTTAACCTTAACAATTGGACTTCTGATGTTTTCAGTTTTAACATTAAAAGCTCAGGACAACGAGACAATAAATCCAGACTCAGTTTATACAAAAGTTGACGTTCTCCCAGAATTTCCAGGAGGAATGAAAGCACTTGGAAAATACGTTGACGGGAAAAATCATTATTACCCAGAAGAGGCACGGAAGAACAAAATTGAGGGGAAGGTAATGATTCAGTTTATTATTAATGCGGACGGGACACCAAGCGATTTTAAAGTAACGAAGGGAATAGGATATGGATGTGATGAAGCTGCCGTTGAAGCGTTCAAGAAAATGCCTAAATGGAAACCTGCACAAATTAACGGACAACCCGTAAGATTTCTAGCAACGATGGGTTATCTGTATGGACTATGAGAACAGTTGACAGCTTTAGAACAAACAATTAGATTGACACGTTCCTCGATATAAATGTCACAGCGGAGACAGTTGAACGGTTGACCGAAGCCGCCCAGCGCACAACAGCAGCTATTTGCAATGGCTGGGTTAGGTGTATGTATAAAGTATTATCTTCGCTACAACGTTTGCCCACGGTAGACAGTGACGACCTTGTCGGCCTTAGCATTCCGCGATGCTCCATTGCTAAGGCCTCCTAAGCCCGCCACTGCCCAAACCCAAACGTTATGCACAATGCCGCGCGGACAGAGTAGCGGCCACCGCACATTGGCACATTTGCTTGCCGCTCATTCCCGCGCGACACCAAAGCAAGCAAAAGAGCCAATTTTACCCCCACACCAGCCGTTATGAAAAGAAACGTTTTCATGAAAAGATTAAAATCTCTAATACTTCAATCGACTTTACTCCTTCTTACGTTTCCAGTATTTGGGCAAGAAAGGATTCATTTGAGCGGTACCGTAACGAATGCTCATGGTGAACCACTTCCTTTTGCTAACGTGAGTATCAATAAGGGAATGACGGGAACGATAACAAATCAAGAGGGTAAGTTTACGCTGACATTGGCGGCTGTTCAAAGACCAGACACTCTTTGTGTCTCTCACATTGGATACAATTCGTTTTGCGAGAATATCGAAATGCTTTTAAGTAAACAATCCGTAACAATTACGCTTTCTGAATATACCACAACGATATCAGAGGTAGTGGTGGAAAGTAAAAAGTTACCAACCGCGGACCAAATCATTTCTCAGGTCAGAAAAAATCTAAAGAGAAATTATCCATCAACTCCTTTCAAACTAAAATCATTTTACAGGCAGTCAAAGCTTGTAAATGGAGAATATGCCTCTCTTCAGGAAGCGGCCGTGGATGTATATGCAAAAGATCACAAACCGTCAGGCAAACAATTTACGGATGAAGTTTTAATTGTGAATGAATTCAGGAAAAGTCAAGATTATTTTGACAGGGAGTTTGATGCATTACTTGATCCCCCTGTGAAAATCAATCCTGTCAAAGGGGTGCTATTGCAAAACGGTATAAAGTATATTAAACACAACAATGTGCTGTTAAGAAGGGATTATCAACTGGATTCCATTGTTCAATGGCAGGGAAAAGAACATTACATTGTTTCATTACCCGAACCCAATTCCGTAACATTGTACATCGATTCGGAAACCTACGCAATAAAGAGATTTGAGAACGCCAAAGACTTGACCCAATCTCAAACCATTATCGATAAAATTCATCGAGATAGCCTTAAGTCAAAATTGAAAAATGTTTCCTTTTCTATGGAATTTAGGGAGATTGAAGGGAAATTCTATCCGTTCTTTTTGGAATTTGTTGTCCATGCTTCAGTAGCAGATTTAAATCATAGTAATATCATCTATAATCGTGTTGTGACACAACAATTGCTGGTTACCGACATTCAAACCCGTAATGTGGTACTTCCGTCCATAAAAGAACAGACCGAGAATACGATCTTTGACAACCTGCAATTGAAGTATGATGCCAATTTTTGGAATAACTATAATATCATACAGCTTACACCGATAGAAGAGAAACTGCTCGGTGACTTGCAGAAGGAGTTGAGTCTAGAGGAACAGTTCAATACTGCTTCGATCAGTTCAACCGTAGAACCAAAAACGCTTCTTAAGCCACAGGAATCAAAAGCAGATTTCTTAAAATTCCGCACAATCTTGGAGGAGGTACATACAGGACTGAACGCCTACATCAGTCATGACAAATGGAATTTGTTAATGGACAGTTTGTATCGAAGTTTGAATGAGCCAAAGTCGTGGGATGAATTCTATAAACTCGTTTCTTACAGCATAGCCCAAGTTGGGAACGGCCATACCGAAGCTATACTTCCTGCGTGGTGGTACCAAATGAAACGTGCTGTGTTTCCCGTAAGAGTTCAGTACATACAAGGCAAATTGATTGTGGAGGAATGTTTTGACCCTGACTTGCAGATTCCTAAGGGAAGTGAAATAGCCTCCATCAACGGACATCTTGTTGAAAATATTCGAAGACAGGTATGGCCATTGCTGTCGGCAGATGGATTCAGATCAAATTATAAATACAACTGGCTTGGCCTTGTGTACGCAACATACCTTGCCTTTGTCTTGGAAAGTCCTCATGAGTATGCGATTGAATATATTACGCCAGATCAGGAAAACAAGATTGTTAAGCATCCGGGACTACAAACGTCTTTAAAATCGTTCTATGAGTCCTTAATCTCAGAGGACATGTCTAAAAATTACGATCACAAATTGGAAATTAATGCGCAGAACCAATATGCGTGGCTAGATATTCGTGAATCTTCAAGCCTAACTGATTCTATAGAGAATTATTTCAAGACCATTAGAGATTCGGGAGTTCAAAATCTGGTTATTGATTTAAGGACTCATTTAGGACTCATGGAAGACTGTGATCCGAGTATGCTTTACTCATACTTTGTTGACAAGGCCTTCAGGTTCTTTGAATACATGAGAGTGAAATCAAACAATTATGCGATTTTCGACAATGATTTTACGTACGCTCCTTATGCCACGTCATTGAAGGAAATTAAGGAAGAGTATTTTGACAAGCTTAAAGGGACAACTGATGGTTATTTTTTGTGGGAGGGGGAGCCATGTAGCGGATTTAGTGATCCAGGGAAATATCTTTTTAAGGGCAATGTATATATTCTCGTGAGTGGATTTACGTTTTCCGCCAGCGCAGACTTTGCGTCAAAAATGAGCCAATTGAGTAACGTTACAATTATTGGGCAGGAAACCGGAGGAACGAAATACTCATTTGTCAGCGGTTTCATGCCGAGATTAATACTTCCTAATTCAGGGATAACCGTGAGGGTACCAACTTGGCAATCAAAAGTATGTTGTCCTCAGTCAGAGAAAATAACGGGACAAGGTGTTATTCCTGATCACGAAGTTGATCAAACAATTGCGGACTTCATTGCTGGCAAAGACACGGTAAAAGAATATGTAATGAAGTTACTGACGAAATAGAGTTGAGAATAAAAGTGCATCCCTCCGAAAACCACACCGATGCAAAGTCCACACATGCCGACACGCGACCAAAGTACTGGCAAGAGCTAAGCCCACTTAAGCGCTTGAACAAAAAGAATTAAATTAGCTTAAATTAAATTCAACGAAAGATGTTAAGAAGCCTGATAACAGTTGCCTATCGAAATCTCATTAGACACAAAGTCTTTTCAATAATCAACATAATGGGTTTGGCAATCGGTATCGCAGCTTCAACCCTATTGTTGGGATACGTAAGCTCCGAACTAAGTTATGATGACTTTCATTCAAACAATGAAAATATATACAGAATCAGGTTTGATAGTTACAAATCAAGTGTTTTAGAAAGCAGTAGTGCAATAGGTTATTATGGTGCAGCACCAGCTATCAAGGAGAATTTTCCCGAAGTGCTGAACTATGTTCGATTGCATAGAGCCGATGGTATGTATACTTACCATCCCCAAAATGGTCAATCAGTTAGTTACCATGAGAAAAAAGCATTCTATTCTGATTCTACAGTTTTCTCGGTTTTCAATTTTCAACTCATTAAGGGAAATAAGTCAAAAGTGCTTAGAACTGCGAATTCATTGGTAATATCAGAATCGGCAGCGGGGAAGTATTTTGGTCAAGAAAACCCTATTGGAAAAACAATCTCTTTAACCACGGAATGGGAAGGGGGAGATTATTTGATTGAGGGCGTATTTAAAGACGTACCCGACAACAGCCATATTAAGTTTGATTTCCTGATTGGTATTGAAGGTCTACTTCATAATAACCAGTTTAAAAACGGGGCTTGGTACTGGTGGAACTTCTACACTTATTTGGTTTTACAACCCGGTATTGACCCTACAAATCTTGAGCAAAAGTTTTTAAGCGTCATTGAGACGTATCTTGGAAATGAGCTAAGAAAGACAGATAGACAGGAGAAATTTGCTTTACAGCGTTTGTCTGAGATACACCTGCATTCCAATCTTTCCAGTGAAACCGAGGTCAATGGAAACTATAAAACAATTTCGGCTTTGCTTATTGTTTCATTCATCATTATTGGTATTGCTTGGCTAAATTATATCAACTTATCAACAGCAAAAGCTACCGAAAGGGCTAGAGAAGTAGGCGTGAGAAAATTGCTGGGCTCCAACAAAAGACGGTTAATTGTCCAGTTCCTTGTTGAATCGGTTACCATCACTTCAATAGCAATTATTTTAGCCGTTGTTATTGTACTCTCCACATTGCCCTTTTTTCATCAACTAATCGGCAGAAGTCTTGTTATTTCTATTCCCAATCAAATCTCGTTTTGGATTCCAGCAATTGGAATAATGGTAATAGGAACTTTCTTCTCTGGCCTTTATCCAGCATTCCACCTATCTTCATTTCAACCAGTAATCGCACTGAAAGGAAAAGTATTACAGAGTAAAAGTGGAGTTCACATCCGAAAATTATTGGTCGTGATTCAGTTTTCCGCTTCGGCCTTATTGATAATTGCGACACTTACGATATTCAAACAGCTGCAATTCATGAGAAATCAGGACTTGGGAATGAACATAAAACAGAAGGTGGTAGTAAGAGCTCCCAAAATAATTAAAGGCGAAAGCTACATGAATGAAATGGACTATTTTAAAAATAGAATTAAAACAAATTCACAAGTTGTTTCCGTTTCAACATCCTCAGAGGTACCTGGAAAGGAAATATTTTGGTCTAATGAATTTCGAATACAAGGAGAGCCAGAGAGCATAAGGAAACTGGTTAACATCCTCGCAGTTGACGAAGACTTCATCCCAACTTTTAATATGACCATTTTAGCTGGGCGAAATTTTTCAAAAGACAGAGTAAGTGATTTTGGTAGTGCTACAATAATCAACGAATCAGCTTTAAAAGCACTTGGACTAAATACTCCTGAACAAGCAATTGACCAAGAATTGACACTTGGGACAGCAACTTCAAAGAAGATAATAGGGGTAATTAAGGATTTTCATCAGCAATCATTAAAAGAATTTAGTAAGCCGACTATAATTAATTACATACCCTGGAGACAAGATTATATAACCATTTCGATCACTGGTCAGGATTTAAAAAACACAATTGCAAGTATTGAGTCCACCTACCGTGGCATATTTCCTGGGAATGCTTTTGAGTATTTCTTTCTCGATGACCAATTTAACTTACAATACCAATCAGAGGAACGGGAATGGAAACTCTTCATATTGTTTGCCCTCCTTTCAGTACTTGTTGCAAGCATGGGTCTATTCGGGTTATCTTCATTTTTGACCATCCAAAGAGCTAAAGAAATTGCAGTTAGAAAAGTTTTGGGTGCTTCGGTTCCAGCCATAACTTTCCTTTTGTCGAAAGACTTTATAAAGTTGGTGTTAGTGGCTTTGGTATTGACAGTTCCTTTATCATGGTTTCTAATGAAGCAGTGGCTTATGGGTTTTGCCTACCATATTGATGTTCCTTTGCCGGGATTTGTTTTGTCAGCAGTCCTAATGGTACTCATTGCCCTACTGACAATTAGTTTTCAAACTATAAAGGCAGCGTTTACTAATCCCGTTGAGTCTTTGAAAAATGAATAGTTTGGCGACAAATGTGTCCGGACAAGCCTAAATTCAAGTTACGGACTTAGTAAGTAGTTAAATACATTTTGTTTTACTTAAACATTATATTATATGAAACAACAATTATCTCAGATGCTTGTATTTATCGTATGCGCTGTTTCGATTGTACTATTGGCATCAGGACCTTCCCAAGATACTTTTGACAAAATCAGCGTTCGCGAATTTGAGTTGGTCGATGAAAAGGGCAAAAAACGTGTGTCCATCAAAGTAGAGGACAATGGCGAGGTGGTTTTTCGACTAAGAGACCAAAACGGAACTATTCGAGTAAAACTTGGAGCCGATGAAAAAGGCTCAGGTTTGCTTCTTTTGGATAGCGAAACCAATCCGGCCCTCCATGCATTAGCAAATAAAGGTGCAAGTTTCACAGTGACTGATAAGGACGGGAATAAAAAGACCTACTGACTCAGTCTGTGACAAAAAAAAGTCAGGTTGAGTGGTGTCAGGAATTCGATTGCTGAATTTTATTCAAGGAAGACTTGGTATTGGATATCTATTTGTTTTATCTAAGCATCTACATTCATAAATTAGTTTCTTTATACACTGACATTCGAATTACAACAATGAGAACTGAGCAAGAAATTAGAAACCTAATCATTGATAAAGGAAAATCTGATGAAAGAATTAGGGCGGTGCTGTTAAACGGTTCGAGAGCAAACAAGAAAATTTCACCCGACAAATGGTAGGACTTTGACATAGTTTACATTGTGACAGAAATTGAAAGTTTTACTGACCACAGTTGGGTAGATTATTTTGGAGAAAGGATAATTTGGCAGTTACCAGATGAAATGACCTTTGGACTGGAAGAAAAAAGCAATTCTAAACAGAGCACAAGTTTCAGTTACCTAATGCTGTTTAAAGACAGAAACAGAATTGACCTGACACTGTTCTCAAAAGATAAAATCAAAACTGATTTTCGTCCTGAAAGTTTAGCAATTATTTGGCTGGATAAGGACAATATATTTTCAAATTTCCCCGACTCCAGTGACTTTGATCACCTCGTCAAAAAGACCAACAGAGCAAGAATTTATTGACACTTGTAATGAATTTTGGTGGGTATCTACTTACATTATTAAAGGACTGTTAAGAGATGAAATCACATACGCCAAGGAAATGGGAGAAACAATTGTCCGGCCTATGTTTATGAAAATAATTGAATGGTACATTGGAACGGAGACTGATTTCTCTGTTTCATTAGGGACAGGTGGTAGGCACATCAATAACTATTTAAAAGCGTCACTTTACAGAAATATATTTGGAGAATTATCTGCGATAGTTGCAAGTAAGCTTAATCTCCAACACAATATTGTTGAAGCACAAAATGTTAAATTATACTTGATGCAATCTTATGAGGATTTTAAAATTATTAAAAAATAACCTGGTCGACCCTTCTGATTGTTATACAGATTATGCTTTGAACTGCCAAGATTAAATTTTCTGGTTAACTTACACCAAATGCTCATAATCTTTTTTCTTATCACCTTTCTTGTCGCTTGGTTATTTTTCATAACCGGCAATCTCCTATCTAATAATGCCGAGCTTTCAACTCTTTCACGTCTACTTATTTTTATTGGAGCGATATCTCCTGGGCTGGTTGCTGTTTCTCTTACAGCAATAACAAGGGGAAGCGAGGGAGTAAAATTATTGATTAATAAAATTTCTTTCAAAGACACCAAGGCAATGTGGTATATTTTTGCCGTTACCTTCATTGCGCTCATCAAAGGGTTGGCAGCGCTTGTCTTCTTTTTACTATATGATTCATGGCCACAATTCGGAACAACACCTTGGTACGTTATGCTGTTTGCCATTGCTGTTTCCATGTGGGTTCAGGCTGGCGAGGAAATCGGATGGCGTGGCTATGCTCTTCCTCTTATGTCAAAAAAAATCGGCCTTGCCATGTCAAGCTTTCTGTTGGGTATTATTTGGGCTACATGGCACTTACCGTTATTTTACATAGCAACAGCTGACACCTTCAACCAGTCATTTCCGGTTTATTTGTTACAAGTAACAGGGCTTTCAGTAATCATGGCATGGCTTTTCTGGAAAGTCAATGGAAATTTACTACCGCTCATGGTTTTTCATGCAGCTATCAATAACACCAAAGATATTGTGCCTTCTGCATCGAAAGCATCAGAAAGCCCGTTCACGTTAAATGCCTCCCCAATCGGATGGATAACGCTTGTTCTAATTTGGATATTTGCGTTTTGCCTTATCTACACCATGACTCGGAAACCGGCAGCAACCGTTTACTGACTTCGCCATACAAATTGGTAAAAAAAGAGAGAGCTCAAATAAAGAGTGGCGAAGGGCCCTACTACTGCCAACAAAATACTTATGCATTGACGGGGTTCGGTGTAAATTTGTAGCTTTAGTTTCAAAACACGTTTGGTCTTGGTGGACAGTGATGTGTGGGTCGCACTAAATCATTCCGCTACGCTCCATTTTGTAGCGCTCCTATTCCCACCACTGCATAAGCACAAACGATATCTGTGTGCCATGCACTGACGAAAAATGATTAAACAGAAACATCATTATGTCCCTAAGGTTTATTTAAATGAGTTCTCAAAGAATAGGTTAGGACATTTCTTTGCAGCCGGACCCAAACCGAATTTTTTAAAGACAATAAATCCAAGGCATGCCGAACAAGTGTGCTACGTAGATAACTTTTATACCTTAAAAGAAAGGACTAAAGAACAATCGAAAGTAAACGACATAGACTTTTTAGAAAAAAAAGCATTTGACTATGAAAAGAGATTATTGCCAAGAATAATAAGTAAACTAAAGCATAGAAATGTTTACTTGAATAAAAGTTACTTTGACAGCTTAATTGACATCTACTTAAATTTAAAGCAAAGGAATCTTTTCTATCGACATAGTTTTGAAAATGAAGACTTTTCAAAATTGACAGATAAAGAAATTAATCGAATGCTTCACTTAAAGCCTTGGATTGAAGAAATGTCCGGACAGAATTTCGACAATTTTATGGGTAAAATCAAGGAGCAAATACTTCAAGACAAAGATTTGCCTGCTGAATTACATAAAAAGATACTAATTGAGACTGCAAAGGGAGCAAATGATGCAATCAATAATGCTAAGGACGTTTTGAAGAAAATGACTCTCTTTGTTTTTGAACCCTTAAATAACTCAGACTACTTTATAACTTCCGACAATCCAGGGTTCACATTATTAGGGGATAAAGTCTTTAACACAAACTTTGGACGTTTTGACTCAATTGGCTTTCCAATAAACTCAAAACAGATATTACTCTTAAAAGGACTTAGTAATCAAAACTCGTTAGAAATTCACAAACGAATTAACTTCATAAAACTTGGGACAAAAGGTGTTGATTTAATGAATTACTGCACAATATTTAACTCAAATGAATATGTGTTTTGTGAGAGTAAAAAATATCTGACAGACATAATAAATAGATTTGAGAATGAGCACGGCACACCACACCAGTAGCTGTTGCGCAACCTCGGAATCAAAATAGAATTTGGAGGCACTCTCGTTGGATAAGGCTTTCAGATTTGGAGTAGATCACATAAGTAGACCTGGGTTAAACTACCCAAACTGCTTTTCGCCCACCAGGTTTTCATCAATCACCTGTTTAAATACATGCTTGGGTAGCGCACCCGGCTGCATGGCAGGCTGACCGTTTACCGGTATAAATAAAAAGGTTGGAATGCTACGAATACCAAATACCGCGGATAATTCCTGTTCGGCTTCGGTATCTACTTTATAGATTACAATTTTTCCTTCGTATTCTTTACCAAGTTCTTCCAGAATGGGCGCCACCATTTTGCAAGGCCCACACCAATCCGCATAAAAGTCGATAATAGCAGGTAAGGTGCCTTTATAACTCCATTCCTTGTCGGTTTCGTAGTTGAAAACCTTGTTTTTAAATTCTTCGGTAGTCAGTTTAATGGTCATGATAATTGTATTAATAATGCAAAGGTGGCAAGAATAACACGTTTGTACTGTGACATTGGTCACGAAGGAGGTACATCAACAAACGAAATCAGCCTTCTATAACCCGAAGCAAATCTTTCCGGTAATTACGGCCAATGGGTAATGTTTCGTTCTTGATGTGCACCATATTGCCTTCAATGGATTTTACCCGCGACACCTGAACGATGTATGATTTATGAATCTGCAAAAAATCATCAACAGGAAGTTTGCTTAGCACGGATTGCAGTGTACTGTACGTAATTAGTTTTTGATCTTCTGTTACTATGCGCACGTAATCTTTCAGGCTTTGTACGTAAAAAATTTCCTGTGGCTGCACGGGCACAATTTTTTTGTCCACTTTAATCCATAGCGTGTTGGTATCGCCTCTTTCTGTTTTGTTAACAGGCGATTCCGGGGGGTTAGGTTGTGAAGGTGTGGCTTTATTCACAGCCTTTAAAAACCGTGGAAAGGCAATGGGCTTTACCAAATAATCGAGTACATCCAATTCAAAACTTTCTACGGCAAAATCGCGGTAGGCGGTAGTGATAATTATCTGTGGCTTAACTTTTAAATTTCTGAGTAAGTCCAACCCATTTAACAAAGGCATATTGATATCCAGAAATACGATATCAACGTTATGTTGTTGAAGAAAGGTGAAAGCTTCCATTGAATCGGTAAACCGGGCTACCAGTTCTGTATTCTTAATCTGACTGAGATAGGTTTCCAGTATTTCAATGGCAAGGGGTTCGTCATCTACAATCGCACACCGTATCATGCCAGGGGTATTTGAAGGTTAACTTCAAAAAAATCGCCAGTATTGGTCGTTTCTAGTTTGTAGGTTGTTTCGTACAACAATTGCAGTCTGCGTTGCGCATTCTTTAACCCGAGGCCCCCTTTCTGTGCGGATGATTTATTTCCTTTGGAATAAGGATTACGTGTGAACAACGTAATGCGGTGATCTTCTACAGCCAGTGTGATGGTGATGGTTTTTTCCAGGCCCTTAGCTGTAGCATGCTTGAAACAATTTTCAATAAAAGGTAAAAAGATTAACGGAGGCACCCGCTTTTCGTCTGGTGCTCCTTTCACTTTAAAGTCAACGTTCATTTTGCTCCCAAAGCGCAACGATTCCAGTTCGATGTAATTTTGAATGTGTTTAATCTCTTTCTCAAGACTAATATAAGCTCCTTCAGCTTCATACAAACTGTAGCTCATCAACTCCGAAAGTTTTAGTAACATTTCCGGAGCCAAGTCCGATTTTTTCAATGCCAGGGCATACAGGTTGTTAAGCGTGTTGAAAAAGAAGTGCGGATGAATTTGTGATTTTAGCAGGGATAATTCCGTTTGTAATTTTTCTTTTTCAATGGCATCAGCTTTTTGTTTCTCCAGTAAAAAATCTTTTGAAAGTTTGATCCCGCTGGTGAGCCCCACAATGCTTACAAGATAAAATGCCTTATACAGGTAATTGTTCCAGGTAAAGGATGCCATGGCTTCATACGTTTTTGGGCAGATGGGTGTATCCACGCACGCTTCCAGTAAAAGCAGGTTAAAGGCATTCAGCGTGAGGATAAGCCCGACCACCATGGCTGCATAGGTGAAAATTTTACCCGAATTATAGTACCGGGGGAGAAGCCAATAGAGATTGATGTAGCAACAGGCCAGAATGAATGGTGTGCGTAGGGCAAAGTTATAAAGTGTGATGTGCCAGTCGTGTTCTATATAGGTTATGTAAGCGGCATTGAGTAAAAACACCAGTGCCCAAAACAGAATGTGATAAGCCGTTCGGTTGGTCAGTAGTTTTGAGATCCAGGTTATGGATTCACCCCGGGTTAGCAATTGTGGCGCTGTTGGTGCCGGAAGGGTGGTTGATAATGTTGACATACTTACAAGTTTGCTTTTATGCCTTGAGTAACCAAGAAAATTAGCGGATCGGCATGGCTTGCACGACCAACAACATAAACCAGCTGACGAACGTAGTTCATCTGATTTTGCTGTTGAGCCGGAAAATCAAGCGGGACAGCTAATTAATTATTCCCTGTCACGAATACGTGACTACTTGGGTTTCGATTTTAACAAATCTAACGCAAATCAACAATGAAAAATGCTATCCTGGCCTTGCTGCTGGTTACTTTGGTTTACGCAGTTTCGGCCCAACAAAAGAAAATACTTATTGTTTCCACAAATGTTGATTCGGTGGGTAACAGCGGAAGCGGAACCTACCTGATGGAGATTGCCTACCCGTTTCAGCATTTTACCAACAGCGGTTATGAAGTGGATATTGTAACACCTAGGGGAGGTAAAGCCGCCATTTATCACGTTGGTAAAAAAGCCGATGAGTTGGCACAGATCGAAAAGAATGAACTTTTTATTCAAAGAACAAAAAACACGCTCGCTCCCGATCAAATTAAAACGTCTGATTATGCAGCTATTTTTTATCCCGGGGGACACGGACAATATTTTGATGTAATCGATGATGAGCGCATAGCCACACTGGCTGCAGGTATTTATGAGCGTAACGGAGTATTGGGTACCGCGGGCCATGGTGCAGCTTCTTTGATTAACATCCGGTTGAGTAACTGCGAATTCCTAGTTAAGGGAAAAACCATCACGTGTTTTCCGCATTGGGCCGAACTTCAATTCATGAATATATCTCAATACGGAAAGTTGCTTCCTTTTGATATGGAAGAAGTATTGGCGCGCAGGGGCGCTAATCTGATTGTGTGCTCAAAAGACAATCGTTCGAATAAAGAGCTCACCCATGTGGTGGATGCAACGAACAGAATCGTTACAGGTGCGTTTGCAACGTCAGCGCAATGGGTAGCGGAGCTGATGGTTGAATTGATTAAAGCGAGCAATAGGAAATAACAATCAGATGAAACTATTGCTTACGCTTTTAGTAGTAGCCTTTGCAACAAATTCCTTTTCGCAAATAGCGAACGACAAGGAACTGATAACGGCAGTTGTGACCGATTACATCGAAGGCAGAAATAATGGCGAGATTGATCGGCTAACGAATGCTTTTCTTCCGACTGCTACCTTGAAAGGTGTTGATAAGGATAATAAATCCATCATCACAACATCAGCCGCTGAGTATGTTGCACGCCACACGCCTGGCAGAAAGCAAACCTGTAAAGCCGATATTGCCTTCATTGATCAATCGGGTAACATAGCCGTAGCAAAAGTTATCATTACGTACTCAACCCATGCATACCATGACTATCTCATACTCATGAGAGTTGACGGTAAATGGAGTATCTCCGATAAGATTTATTACAAGCAGGAATTTTAGTTGCGCTGGGTGATATGATTAGAATAATTGAGGCCATGAAAATTGTCGCAGCTTTTTTCTTTGTATTAGTTCTTTCAACAGCAGCCAATGCTCAACTATCAGGGCAAGTGGTTGATGTTAACCAGACCCCAATTCCATTTGCTAATATCCTGTTATTAAATCACCAGGATTCTTCCATGGTAAAAGGTGTGGTAACGGATTTGGAAGGGAAGTTTTCAATAGACGAAGCTCCATCTGGAGGATTTCTATTGACTGTGAGCATGGTTGGTTATCAAACCAAAACCATTTCGGTTGAAACTACCGCACTTTCTTTAAGCCCTATTGTTTTGACGGATGAGATTTATGCACTGGATGAAATTGTAGTGAAGGCAGATAGGCCATTGTTCGAGCAACGTATTGATAGATTGGTGGTGAACGTAGAGAATAGTCTTGTATCAACAGGCGGAACTGTGCTTGATGTGTTGGAGAAATCTCCGGGCATATCAGTTAACCGGCAGTCGGGCAGTATGAACATGAATGGTAAGCAGGGCGTGCTGGTAATGATAAACGGGAAATTGCAACGCTTGCCTTTGAGTATGGTTGTGCAGCAGTTGGAAGGTATGGCGGCCAGTAATGTGGATAAGATTGAACTGATCACCAATCCGTCATCGCGTTATGATGCCGAAGGGGATGCTGGTATTATTAATATCATTACAAAGAAAAATACGGATTATGGAGTAAATGGAACGGTAACGGCAGGCATCGGCCAAGGAACCTATACAGGTTACTGGAAACCTTCCGGATCGTTTAATGTCAACTATAAAGCCAAGAATATTTCACTGTACAGTAATTATTCCAACAACAGCGACAGGCGTTGGCAGCAATGGAATTATGAACGACAAGTGTATAACCCCGACCAATATTCACTTACTATTTCCGATCGGTACGTGCGTTGGCCCATTCAACGTGCCGATGTAGGGGCTGAGTGGACAATTCATAAGCAAACTTCTGTTAATGTGCTGGTATCGGGGTTTAGTAATCTTTGGAAGATGGAAGCGCACAACAATTCTAGGGTTACGCAAGCCGGTATGGATTCCGCCCGCATTAAGCTTTATGATGTTGAAACCAATCATTGGAAGCACGGCATGACCAGCCTAAATGTTCGTCATGTTTTTAGTAATGGTGATGAGATTACCATGGATGCCGATTACCTGTATTACCACGACCATAATCCGAATGATTTTGTTAATGATTATTCCGATCAGACCACAAATACTTCGTGGCAGGAGCAGGTACGCATTGGTAAGAAGACTCCTATTAACATGAGTGTTTTTAAAATTGATTACATCAAACGGATAAGAAACTTAAAGCTTGAGGCTGGAGCAAAGTCAACTTTTTCACGCTTGCAGAATAGGGTTAGCCTTGAAACCCTTGAGGGAGAAGAGTGGGTGACTGATCCGCTGTTTACTCAGAATTATAAATTGAATGATGATGTACTGGCTCTGTACGCCAGCCTGAACGGTAAGGTAAGTACAAAGGGCCAATTTCAGTTTGGGTTGCGTGGAGAAAGTACCGATATGAAAATGAATACCAATCAGGAAGATCTTTTTCATCTTGACTTCTGGAGTATCTTCCCATCAGCTTTTTATTCTCATCAAATTAACTCAAAAAGTTCGTGGCAACTGTCATACGGTAGAAGAATAACCCGGCCGGGCTATACCGATGTAGCTCCATTTGTAATTTTCATGGATCCGTTTACCTACTATTGGGGTAATCCGAAACTAAAGCCCACTATAAGCGATGGCTTTCATGCATCCTATGCTTACAACGACTTGTTGTTTACGGTGCGATACACCTATGATAGAAACGCCATTGTTCGAAATCAAAGTCGGTTTAATGAGGAAGATAGAAAGACGTACATATTCACCGATAATGTTGACCGATTGCAACTGTATTCAATAGCAACAAGTTTGCCCTTTGCAGTTACTTCATGGTGGAAAGTTACTACGAACACGTTGTTTACGTATCAGCGAATTGAACACTTGTATAATGATGTATCATTATCGCTTGAGCAATTTTCTGTTCGAATAAGTGCCAATCAAATTTTTTCATTGCCATCCAATTTTACATTTGAAATCTCGGGTGTTTATGTGGCACCCAGACGAATCGGGTTGAGTGTTTTAAAGAGCCAGGCTGATGTTTCGATAGGTGTTCAGAAGAAATTCCAAAACAATTCAAAACTCAGTGTAAACATCAACGACATTTTCTGGACAACTCCGGCAAGGTACTTGGTAAATGATCCGGTTTTAAATCAGTCTCAGCAAACAACCTACATCAACGAGCCGCGCATAGTTAGGGTATCGTATACGTTCAACTTCGGGAATAAAGGAATGAAGGCATCTCGTAAGCGGGCAACCGCATCGGAGGCGGAACAGCAACATGTTAACTGATGATGGTTTAAAAATAGTTTACATGAAACCATCGTATATAAAAGCACTTTTTGTCATTGTTTTAATTGTGTTGTTGGCAGCAGAATTGGCGCCTGTGTGGGGATTAATGGCCGGTTTGATTTTCTCAGTGCTTTGGGGTTCACCATTCCAGAATGCTTCTCTCTCCAAACTTCATAAACCCCTTTTGCAATTTGCTGTTGTTGGCCTTGGTTTCGGAATGGATATTCATGAAGTCTTTCGTATCGGGGCGGAGGGCTTGCGGATAACCTTGATAACATTAGTAGCAACGCTGGCGTTGGGCATTTTGCTGGCGCGCTGGCTTAAGCTTGATTCAAAAATTGCATTGTTAATTTCATCTGGAACGGCCATTTGCGGTGGTAGTGCCATTGCTGCATTGTCGCCTGTGGTGGGAGCAAAAGGCAGAGACATGAGCGTGGCATTGGGTGTAGTGTTTATCCTTAATGCCTTGGCATTACTCTTCTTTCCGGTTATCGGCAGATGGCTTGCGTTAACGGAAGTGCAGTTTGCGTGGTGGTCGGCCATAGCCATACACGACACCAGTTCAGTAGTGGGCGCGGCTGCCCAGTTTGGCGATACCAGCCTTGCACTGGCGACCACCATTAAGCTTACCCGCGCACTGTGGATCGTTCCCTTCACCTTGGCTGTAGCCCAGTTCTATCCGGCACACGAGCAAAAAACTTCTTTTCCTTATTTCATTGTGTGGTTCATGATCGCGGCCATCGTCAATACATTGCTTCCCGACATTCAACCCATCACCACTTTCATCACCGCACTTTCAAAGAGTTCATTTACAGTTGTACTATTTTTAATCGGTGTGGGTGTTAATAAAATTGCGTTGCGGGAGATGGGCCTGGTGCCCATGATTTACGGTGTGCTCCTATGGATTATAATCATTTGCGGTTCATTGGGATTGATCTATTTTATGTAACACGAAAGTTTTGCCCGGTTTATTAACCGTGAAATTCTACCCCTGTCTCAATGAACTGGTGATAGTTTTTTAGAATGCAACCATAGGCTCAAAACCCATTGCGAACATGACCTGCTCCTACTTTGATAAAGCCGGAAATGAAGTTTTTCCACAAAATGGTGTGGCAGAAGCTGGACTACATGCATCGTAATCCAGTTAGCGGCAAAT
Source organism: Cyclobacteriaceae bacterium (assembly GCA_019638255.1). Taxonomy (GTDB): domain Bacteria; phylum Bacteroidota; class Bacteroidia; order Cytophagales; family Cyclobacteriaceae; genus UBA2336. The sequence continues at coordinate 1,388,869 of JAHBUD010000001.1, forward strand.
GGAAATTGGCGGATGATTTTACAAAGTATCCACACTCGAGTGCGGGGTATTACGAATTGGGAGTAAGTGGAAAATTTGATGAGGTGCACTATAGAGATCTACAATTGCACAGCGCATTTGGCATTGCCATAGCCGCACAATGCATCATTTGAATTAATTTGCACCCGATGAGTCCATATCATATCATTTTGGTTGTCATAAGTGGATTGGGAGTTATCCATGGCATATTTCTAGCCTTGTTTCTGTGGGGTTATAAGAAAGGGAATTCGCTCTCCAACAAATTACTAAGTGGCCTTCTAATTATTCTATCCTTCAGGGTTGGGAAATCGGTACTTCTGGAATTCACCGATAGCATTGACATCAAAATCATTTTTGTAGGACTTAGTACTATCATGGCTATTGGCCCGCTGTATTACTTCTTTGTACTCTCCTGCACACGTAAATCGTTTCGACTGACTCCGAAACACTTTCTCCACTTTATCCCAGCGGTAATAGGCTTGGTAATTGGGTTACAATTGGAAGCGCACCACACGAAGACTTTGCCGCTAGGAATTTTTGTAACACTTTTTATTTCCTACTACCTACATTTTCTTATTTACCTGTTGTTTAGTTATTGGTATGTGCTTCAGCAAAAAATGGTGGGTCTTAGCGTGGATACCTTTGTATTGTTACGTCTGTTCTTTTACGGGCTTCTCATCATTTGGGGGGTATATGTACTTAACCTCTTTGACGATGTTATCCCGTATGTGGTTGGGCCTATTCTCTATTCAGTTGTAGCCTATGTCATAAGCTTTATTGTCATTAGCAAGGGGTACATTCCAAAGATCGACCATAGCAAATACAAAACAAACCCCATCTCGGATGACCAAAGTGATCATATCTATGCCAAAACATTAAAACTCGTGGTGGATGAGAGGCAATTCCAAAACACCAGCCTTACCCTGAAATCATTAAGTGAATCGCTACATGTAAGCCCGCAGGTGCTGTCGCAGGTGATCAATCAAAAAAGTGGTAAGAACTTCAACAGTTTTGTGAATGCTTTCAGAATTGAGGAGTCAAAACGCTTGCTCCACCGGGAGGAATTCAAAAACCAAACCATCGCTTCCATTGCTTTTGATGTAGGCTTTAACAGCCTTTCCAGCTTCAACACGGCTTTTAAAAGGGAAACAGGCGAAACCCCCATGGCTTACCGCAAGCAACTGTCAAAATGATCTTTTTCCATTTCGAAATGATCATTTGAGGAGTCTTTGTCATACCGTAGCCCCACTTTTGCCCCACAAACAAACAAAGTTATGTCTGGTAAAAGAAAAATCATCAAGTTGTCACTGATCGTATTGGCAGGATTGATTGTATCCATCCTTTTGTTCGGGATATGGTTCCTGAGCTTAATTCCCCTGGTACCTGAATCGGAAAAGAATATCAAGGCTACTTCTCCTTCGGAGCTCCCTTATCTTACAGAAAACATCGTTCCCTACCGCGGTAAGATACTGGCGGTGGTCACCAGCACCAGCCAGATGGGCAACAGTGGTAAAAACACAGGGTTTGAATTGACAGAGCTGTCCCGCGCTTATTATGTATTTCAGGCGAATGGTTTTGAGGTGGATGTAGCCAGTCCGCTAGGGGGTGCGCCCCCCGTAGTCATTGATGGCGATGATATGACAGAATATGATTTCGCTTTTTTGAATGACACCATCGCGCAAGCAAAGATTAAACAGAGCATCCCGATGAAAGACGTAGATCCAAAGGCTTATCAGGCAGTGTATTTTGTGGGTGGCAAAGGTACGTTGTTCGACTTTCCGGACAATGCATACATTCAATCGCTCGTCAGAGAATATTATGAGTCTGGTAAAATCGTGAGTGCCGTATGCCATGGCCCTGCCGCACTTGTCAACGTGACGCTCAGCAATGGAGAATTACTAATAGCGAACCGTCAAGTCAGCAGTTTTACCAATAAAGAAGAGTTGTTACTTATTCCGGATGCTGCCGAAATATTTCCTTTTTTACTGCAAGACAAACTCATGGAAAATGGAGCAACATTTAATGAGGGGTTTATGTATCTGAACAAAGTGAGTAAAGATGGAAATCTGATAACAGGACAAAACCCGTGGTCAACATGGGCTGTGGCGAAGGCGGTAATCGAACAGATGGGATACACGCCCAAACAGCGGATGATCACGTCAGAAGAAAACACAATCTCCGTTTTGGAAATACTAGAAACAGAAGGCTACAGTCAGGCGAAACTTGCTCTTGATAAATTGTGTGAGTATGATGCCATGTCTGTTGACAGGCGGTTGATTGCAATGCATGGCTTTGTTGCAGCGATGGACTTTGATTTGAAAAAGGCAATGAACCAGATTCGATTGTTATCCTACAGCAACGGATATCTGTAAAAAGTATGGCTAGTGAGGACGGGGTAGCGGACAAAGTTGTCCCCACCCGCACCTCTTCTAATAAAGATTGGTGTAGGTTAACGGAACATGAATGCAGGCTACGAGTTAAGAGAGGAAAAGACCTAACGTCTGGCAACAAAATGCTTATGCAATGGCGAGGTTTTTCCGCCCCCTCAGCGTCACCCGTAAGGGGACACTGAGGGTACGAAGCCGAAGATTTTGTAATTTAGTTTGAAAACCCGAATATGAAGCAGCATGGCACTTCATCGTATTCATAATGAGAGTAACCAGGTATACTTTTGCACCATAACTTGTTATAAGTGGCTACCATACGGCTCTGCCTTTGGCTGGCAGGCTCTAACGAGTGAACGTTGAGGGGGTATAAATTTTCATTCGCAATATTCATGATTGGGAACCCATTGCCCGCGCTCATGGTGAGCGATTTAACGATATTCAACCCGCAAACACGATGGTGAAAGCTGAATTGATTGGTGATGAGTACCTGGTGGAAATGGAAACAGAGGCGATTGTTGAGTAACAGCCTTTAAAATGTGTCTTTATTGTGGCAAGCAATCCCATTCTGTACTGACACAGACCGGGTATTGGTAATCAGCTTTTTGACTATTTGAAATAAATCATCCGAAAATAATTCAAAGAGGGATAGGGGTAATCCCCCGGTCAATTGTCATGGTATCAAAAAATAAGAAAACCCATGAAAAAGCTATTAATCCTTCTTTTTGCCTTATCTGCAACCTTTGCTGCTTCAGCTCAAGGCGAGATTCAAACTGTTTTTAAAAGTTCGCGCGTTACCGGATATGGTGCCATCACCAATAAATTCACATCCATCCGTGGTGATTTTGCCAATATTGTTGGAGGTTATGGCGGTGTATTTATTGATCGCAAAGTGATGATTGGTGTGGGGGGATTTTCGACCACCAACAAAATTCAGGTTCCTGCTGAGTTTAGCAGCAACCCCGGGGTTGAAATGAGTTATGGCTATGTTCAAACCGGACTAATGAGCGAATATGTACTGGCATCGAACAAGCCGGTTCACCTGGTGCTGTCCATGTTTGCCGGTGCAGGTTTTACCTATCAGTATGAACATTGGTCAAACCCAAATTATGATTGGAATGTTACTCACGGACCCTACGATCAGAACTGGTCTTTCGTTATGGAGCCCGGTGCACAGGTTGAGATCAACTTGTTTCGTTGGATGCGCATGAGCCCGGGCATAAGTTATCGCAGAACATACAACAGCACAGGATTGGGCTTGTCGGATAGTGACCTGAGTGACTGGAATTACAGCTTCACCTTAAAGTTTGGGAAGTTCTGATTTCAGGTTTTTATTTACTGAATAGCGTCAAGGGGCTTGCGTACTTTGTCAATCTCCCTTGACTTTTTTAATTCGGATGGTGTTAACCCTGTAATTTTTTTGAACTGTGCGGATAAGTGGGCAACACTGCTATAGCCTAACCGATCGGCAATCTGGCTCAGGTTTAGTTCATCATAAAATAGTAATTCTTTGGCCCGCTCAATTTTTTGACGGATAATGTATTGCTCCAGCGTAATACCCTCAACGGATGAAAACAAATTGCTGAGGTAATTGTATTCGTAATGTATTTCTTCAGCCAGAATATCTGACCAATTGTGTTTCAGGTTTACCCTGTCGGTATGGTGGATAAGTTGAATGATTTTATTTTTGATGCCTTCGATCAACCGGGCCTTTCGATCGTCAATGCGCTCGAAACCCAGAGTAAGTAATTCATCATCTAACTGTTTAATTTTTTCAGGCTGTATATCTTCTCTTGTCACAACTTCACCCAACGCAACTTTTTCAATAGTAATGTTGTGTTTACTGAAGAGTTGTTGAACCGCCATCACACAGCGGTTACATACCATATTTTTTATATAAAACACCATAGTCTTACTACCTACGTCTTACTACTTACGTCTGATCCACCAATCCAACCTAAATGGGTATTCTTAAAGTTGTCGGAATACTTTAATCCATACCCCATTATCCGATCGAACGAACTATGTCCGAATAACACTACTCCCGTCAGGGTAAGTTCATGAATCACCAAAAAATAACCGGCCAGGTAACAGGCAATAGCCACACCTTTGTGGTGAAATAGGTTATAGGCAATGGCACCTACCTGGGTGTTCACCAGGTAACCCAACATACTAATATCAGGGGCAAGGAATAGTGCCCAAAATAACCAGCCTTCAAAGGGAAGAAAAGAGTTAAGGTATATGGCTAACCCAAACATGGCGAGTTCTTCAATACGTAATAGATTTTTCATAGTTAATTTTTCTTGAAATGATCTGGCAAGTCTGTTTCAAGGCTCTTGTCGAGAAGGTAACGAAGTCCTTCTTCCACAGAATTAAAGGCTTTGAAATTTCGTTGTAAAAAAATGTTTAAACCCATCAGCAAGATTTTTTGTGTTGTACTCAATCCAACAATTGCTTGTTTAATGATAAGCGGTTCATATTCCGAAAGTTTCTCTTCCACCATACGCATAAAAGATGGAGTAGCGTAGTTGTTAGGGCCAAAAATGGTGATAATGAGTAAAGGTTTATCTTCTTTTTTCAGTATTTCAGCGGCTTGAAGAACATAATTAATCATCTCCGCCTCTTTGGCCCCTGAATAATCCACCTCAAGGAGTGCCTTTCCTTCAATTACTATTTTTCTGACACCGGCCATTTATTATTAAATATACTTCTTCCACCACCATTGAAAAACAAGAAGCCCCCATATTCGCGCATGTACATCGCCAGGATTGGAAGAAAATAGATTTTGTTTAAGTTTATCTATTTCAAGGTAGTTGAAAATCCCCTGTTCTTCAATGAATTTTTTTGAAAGCAAATTATCTATGATAAGTGATTTCATCTCGTGACGAAGCCATTTCAATAGGGGTACTTCAAATCCTTTTTTGGGGCGATTGTATAATTTCGAAGGGAGAAAGTCTTTAAATGCATCCTGCAGAATACGCTTGCGGATAGTGCTATTGATTTTAAATTCACCCGGTAAACTGAAAATAAAATTTACCAGCTCATAATCTAAAAATGGTGTACGCACTTCCAGGCTGTTGGCCATGCTCATCAGGTCTACTTTGGTGAGCATGTCATTGGGAAGCACCAATTTGGTGTCGGTGAAGAGGATATCATTGATATTTTCCTGATCTGGAATTGATGTGAGTATGGCAGATCTTCTCGGATAAAAATCATTAAGCCATAAGTTAATCTGCAAATCAGGGTGAAGCATTTTGAGTGCTTCTTCCTTTGTTGCAAACCCTGCCCAACGCCAGTAACGTTCTTTTGATGACAGCTTCATTCCTTCCGCGAAACGAACTAACTGCCTTGCTCTATTTGATAGTGGATTGTTACGCGATTGGGGTAAGGATTTCCAAAACGGTTGAAGCGAAGCCACCACATTTTCTTTCCATGATTTGTGGATAACCCGGTAATGTGCCGCGTGCTTATTGTAGCCACCCAAGAGTTCATCAGCACCATCGCCCGAAAGGGCAACGGTAGCATGCTTGCGGGTTTCTTTACTCAATATATATACGTTTATCGCGGAGGAGTCAGCAAAGGGCTCATCGATATAGTCTAAAATATTGTGAAGGTGTTCGTATAAATCGTTGTTGGTAAGCGAAAAAACAGTGTGTTCGGTATTGAAGTGTTTGGCTACTGCACGGGCATAATGGGTTTCGTCAAAAAACTTTTCGTCTTTAAAACCAATGGAGAAGGTATGAAGATCGGGTTTATGCTTTTTGGCAAGCCCTGTGATAACGGAAGAATCGATACCACCACTCAGAAAACATCCCAACGGAACATCCGATACCAGCCTGCGCTGTACAGAAGCTTCTAACAGATGTTTGAATTTATTTTTTGCTGATTCATACGGTATGGTTTCGTCAGCTTGATAGGGGATAGAATAAAAATTGACAACTGACAATTGACCCTTGACAATTTTCAGATAATGGCCGGGGAGAAGTTTCTTAACTGTTTTAAAAATTGAATCGGGTGCCGGAATGTAATTGAGTTGAAGATAGGTATAGAGAGAATTATAATCGATTGCTTTTTCTATTCCATAGTGCAAAATGGATTTCATCTCCGAAGCAAAAATGAATTTATCTTCATCGTGCAGATAGAGCAGGGGCTTTACGCCATATCGGTCGCGGGCAAGGAAAAATGTTTGCTCCTGTTTATCATAGATACAGAAAGCAAAAAAACCATTAAGCTTATTCAGGCATTTCTCTTTTTCAAGGATGTAGAGTTTTAGTAATACTTCCGTGTCAGATTGGGAGAAAAATGAAATTCCTTTGGCTTCAAGTTCTTTCCTTAATTCCCGGTAATTGAAAATCTCGCCATTGAATACAATTGCGTAACGGTTGTTTTCATCCCACATGGGTTGATTGGCAACGAAGCTTGTATCGATGATGGAAAGTCTTCGGTGACCTAATCCAACAAATTGATCGTGGTAAATATCCTGGAAATCCGGACCGCGTTTGGCCAGCGCCATAGTGGCATTGGTTAAATGAATCATGTTCATCTTACCAATAAGATTAAACGCAAATATTCCGGTTATTCCACACATGACTGATTACTAATTTCGGAGGTTATGCTTTTACTTTCTTCGCTGCAACAGCAGGGCTGGTAGTTTCATTCCAAGCAGCATACACACCCAACACAACAGTACAACAAATTCCCAATAACTGCCACCTATATTGGTCAGCTTGCCCTGAACACGGGGCAGGTAGCTCATAAAGAAAATGAACCACACATAATAAAGGTAAACCGACTGCGCCCATCGAAATTTCTGATCACTCACTTCTCCTGTTTTATTGTAATGATGTAGCATAGGCATTGCAAAAATGAATACGTAAGCCAGGAATCCACCGGCAAGCCGAATGGGTATCAGTTCGTTTCCTGACAGGTAGACGTAAATAATTAATTGAATCAAATGTATGCCATGCGCAAGTGCAAAAATATGAAAGGGCTTAGGTGACAGAATACCCGTTGCCTTAGGTTCGTGACCTGGTAGCAGAATGAAAATGATACTGAAAATGCCTAAGGATAGCCTGCCGGAATAACGTGTAACGGCTTGCAGTCCTTCCAGTGTGAACCCAAAATTGCTGACAGCAAGTGCAGCAATAAAAAGTTCAAGAAAACATATAAAGAAAATGGTGTTGCGAATACTCAAGGATTACACCACTATTCAATTACCCTGATCATGATATTTCTATACCAAACTTTATCACCATGGTCTTGCAAGGCAATATGACCTTTGGTTGCCTTACCGAAATCGGGCATATCCTTGAATTTACTGGCGGCCACCATGGCATCCCATTCGGAAGTGTGCATGGTAAAGTTTACAACGTTGGTCCCGTTTAGCCAGAATTGATAGTTACCGTTTTCTGACACAATGCGGGCCTGGTTCCACTCACCTGCAGGTTTCACGGTTTCGGTTGAACAAGAAATCAAATCATACAAATCACCTGCGCGGTGCTTAATAATTTTAGCATCCGGATGGCAATCGTTATCCAGCACCTGCATTTCGGGGCCGGTTAACCAAACATAATTATATTTTGGATCTTCGACTACATTAAAGATGATGCCGCTGTTTCCGCAGGAGTCAATTTTCCATTCAATACTGAACTCAAAATTTTCATATTCAGCATCGGTAATGATGTCACCTTTTCCTTCAGTTTTGGAGTTATCGAAGTGCAATGCACCATTATCAACCACCCATGCCGCACCAATGTTATTGCTGTTGAAATTTCTCCAGCCATTCGTGGTTTTTCCATCAAATAATAATTCCCATCCTTCAGCTTTTTGTTCTTCTGTTAGCATGTTTTCAGTTATAGTTGGTTCATCTTGATGTGCTTCCTGTGTTTTACGTTGACAGGCCACCATTAACAGAAATGCCATTGCTAAAGTGAAATAGGTTTTCATGGGGATTTGGATTAGTGCAGGGTTAAAGATACTATTAATGATTAAATGCTTTGTTTCAGTCTACTACTGTAATGATAATATTTTTGAACCACACCTCGTTGCCATGATCCTGCAGGGCGATGTGTCCTTTTCTTACAGACGCATAGCCTGGAAAGTCTTTCCATTTGCTTGCATCTCTGCGGGTTGTCCAGTCGTCAGCGTAAAGTTCGTACGCCAATACCTTGTTTCCGTTTAACCAATGTTCAATGTGGTTTCCGCGGGCAATAATTTTACCTTCATTCCATTCGCCAACTGGTTTTAGGGTTTTGCCTTCGGGTACATGCATGGCGTAATTACCGGCAGTTTTATTCTCCTCAGCCAATTGTCCTGGGTAACCATCATCATCAATGATCTGGTATTCGGGGCCGGAGGCATAGGTTAGTTCGTAGTCTTCGCTTACCCGAAACATCACACCACTGTTTGATTGTGATGCAATTTTAAAGTTGAAGGAAAGCTCAAAGTTTTCGTATTGTTCCTCCGTTATTAAATCCGACCGGTGATTAATTTCTGTTTCTGAAAAAGGCTTGCAGTGTAATGTTCCGTCAATTACTTCCCACGAATTGTTCTCTTTGTTCTTAAAGATTCTCCAGCCATTAAGGGTTTTACCATCAAACAATGAATGAGCATTGGTTGAGTCCTCGGGTTGTTTTGCCGGCTGGCAGGCCAATGTCAGTGTGAAAATTAGTAACCAGCTGTATTTCATTGATTTAGGTAACATTGTTTGTAGTGATTGTTGTTTAAAAAGTGCAATCTATTCCAATTTCTTACATCACCGTCACCTTTTCGGTGACTCGTGTTATATAGCTGAAAATTAACGGTAAATCAATTTCTTATGAAACTGCGTGCTTTATTTTTTATTTCTGCTGTAGCCTTGTTGCCATTGTTAGCGCAAAGCCAGGTGCGTTTTGGTGTTACAACTGCTTTGAATGCTACGTTTGTTCTTGATGAGGGAATCAGCAATGATCCACGATATAATTCAACAATGACTTATAATTGGGCTCCTGTCGGTTTTAATTTTGGTGTAGATGTTGGCCGCAAGTTTGGTCTTCAGCTTGAATCTATCTTATCGAATCAAGGTCAGATTTATCAGGTGATTGATGCCGCCCAACAGGTTGCCGGTCAGCGCAACATAGAATTGCAATACTTAAATGTTCCCCTGCTTTTCAAATTTATGAACGGAAGCAGCAAAAAAGTTCGCAGTAATTTCTTTTTGGGTCCGCAGTTTTCTTTTCTAACTGCGGCACAGGAATCGCTGAAAGCCCAGGCTGGTGTAGATTATGTGATCCCCGAAGGAATGACCTTTGATGAGATTCAGTCCAATTTTGCTCAATTCGGTGGCGAGGTAATTCCAGGCTCAACTACCGACACCTACCAATTGGAAAGTGATTTTTTTACCGAGATTGATAAATCATCAAATGCCTTTAGGAACACCGAGTTCCAAATTGCTGCAGCTTTTGGATTTGACATTGACCTTGCAAAACATTTTATGCTCTCCGCGCAAATCCGTGCGAACTACAGTCTTACCGATATGACCAATGAAGAAGCTTTTAAAACAGTATCATCAGGAAATGGTTCGGCTTTGCTAAGTGCAAGGGCCAACTTGCTGGTGGGTGTTCAACTAGGGTTGCATTATGTCATTGGCGGAACCCGTTCGTTTAAAGGAAAATAGAAATCAAAAATTAGAATTTGAAATGAACCCGAGCCTGATCAAGCCCGGGTTTTCTTTTAAAAAATTTTCCCTGGATTGAGTATGTTGTTCGGATCAAAGACCCGCTTTATGCCGCGCATCAACTCCAGGTTTGTTTCTTTCATGGCAATGGGCATGTAAGGGCGTTTGGCAATGCCGATGCCGTGTTCCCCGGAAAGCGTTCCACCAAGGCTTACGGTAAGTTTAAAAATCTCGCCAATGCCTTCCGGGATCTTAGTTTCCCAATCGTGATCGCTGATGCTTTCTTTCAAAATGTTTACATGAAGGTTGCCATCACCCAGGTGGCCAAAACACACGGTATTAAAACCGTATTGGTTGCCGATTTCTTTTATGCCGGAGATAAGTTTTGGCAGATTGTTGCGCGGCACCACCACATCATCACTTTTTGTTAATGTATACCAGTTAACAGCGGGTGAAATATTTTTGCGCACTTTCCATAACTCGGCTTTTTGTGCGGCACTTTCTGCAAATAAAACTTCACCCGATTGAAATTTCTCCACCACATTCATCACCCGTTCAGCATCGCGCATCAATACTTCTTCATCGTTGCCATCGAGTTCGCACAGCAGGTAAGCATCCATATCCTCCGGCAATTGTGTGGTTACCGGACTACCCAATACTTTGTCGCAGTATTCAAATGTTTTGATGCCGGCCTCACGTTCAAAAAACTCCATACCTGAGGGTTGAATCCCAGCCGTGAAAATGGCGGCAATGGCACGGCAAGCTTCCTCGTTGGTTATGAATGGAATTAACATGAGTACACTTTTCTGCGGGTATCCTCGAAGTTTGAAAACAATCTTCGTGATGATGCCAAGCGTTCCTTCGCTGCCGCACATCAGTTGGGTAAGACTATAACCTGTTGAGTTTTTTAAAACATTGGCACCCGTCCAGATGATTTCGCCTGTGGGCAAAACTACTTCAAGATTTAAAACGTAATCGCGGGTAACGCCATACTTAACTGCTTTTGGTCCGCCAGAATTTTGCGAAAGGTTACCACCTAAAAAGCATGAGCCGCTACTGGCAGGATCAGGCGGATAAAACAAGCCTTTTTCTTTTACCGCATTTTGAAATACTTCTGTGATCACACCGGGCTCTACTGTTGCTTGAAGATTCAGTTCATCGATTTGAAGAATTTTGTTGAACCGCTCCATCGAAAGCACTACGCCATGGTGAGTAGGCAATGCTGCGCCCGCCAAGCCTGTTCCGGCTCCACGGGGTGTTACAGGCACATGGTTTTCGTGACAAAGCTTCATAATACGGCTGATGTCATCGGTAGTGCCCGGTTTCAACACAACCGAAGGCATGAAGTGATAGTCCTCAGTTTTGTCATGGGCATATTCACTGCGCAAGTCTTCATCAAGGATTATATTTTCCTTGCCGATTATGGCCTCAAATTCGCTGATGATATCAATACTAACTTCAGGAAATGCCATGGCTTTTGTATATTTGGTCACTGATTTTTTAAACGTTAATAGGATGCTATTTTTTTACCGCAAAGGTAAGCAACCTTTTCAGTTACTTTTTCTACTGGCTGTTTTGTTTTTCAGTTCCTGTGCTTCGCATAAAGCCCGGGTTCGCGATGAAAAAGTTGATAAGGTTGTTCAAACTGCCCGCAGTTATACCGGAACGCCCTACCGTTACGGTGGCACAACACGTTCAGGGATGGATTGTTCAGCCTTAACGATTCATTCCTTCCGCGCCATTGAAATCGAGTTGCCCCGAAGTGCTGAAGGGCAGAGTAAAGCCGGGAAGGAAATCAAGCGGGAAGAACTTAAACCCGGTGACCTCGTATTTTTTGCTACCGGAAAAAAGAAAAAGCAGATTACCCACGTGGGCCTGGTCACGGAGAGGCGATCAGGAAAGGATATCAAATTTATTCACGCCTCCACCAGTTTGGGAGTAATTGAGGACAACCTTTTCTCATCTTACTACGATCAGCGATTCAGAAGGGCGAGGCGGGTGATTGATTAGCCTATTTACTCCGATCGCAAACTATTTACCGGATTCCTTCCCGCTGCATGAATGGTCTGACCAACAACAGTTACTATGGCCAGTAAGATTAAGGCCAATGCAGATAGTACAATATATCCGAAGCTCATTTCAATTCTGTAATCGAAAGACTGGAGCCACCAGTTCATTGCCCACCATGCCACCGGGCTGAAGATCAGAACAGCCAGACTGATAGGTCTAATGGAATGCCAGCACAACAGTCGGGTGATGCCGGTTACGGAGGCTCCCAATACTTTACGAATGCCGATTTCCTTTACACGCGATTCGATCATGAACGTGGAAAGGCCAAGTAAGCCAAGGCAGGCAATACAAATGGCCATGGAACTGAATATGCCTGTGATGGTGAGTGTGGTTTCTAGATCGGCAAACTTGCGCTTATATTCCAGGTCGACAAATTCATATTCAAACGGAAAGTCGGGGTTGTACTTTGAATTAAGTGATGCGATCAGTTTGAGATTATCCTGAACACGCAGATTCGGATTTAACTTGATATGCACGATTTCGAAGAGGTTTCTTCCAGGGGCCGGTCCCTGAAGTACCATAGGTGCAATTTTCTGATAAGGGGATGTTAAAACAAAATCTTTCACCACACCCACGACATGATATTCAACGCCATCGTCAACTATGATTTCACCGATGGGTTCTGTAAAGCTCATTGCCTTCATGGCGGTTTCGTTAAGCAGAACGGCCGTTGAGTCGGACGGATACTCAGTCAGGCTAATATCACGCCCCTCAAGCAGCGTTAGTCCTGCAGTAGCCACAATGTCTCCATCCACATCAAAGCGTTCAATGGCAATTTTTGTATTCGGATCTTTTCCTCTCCATCGAATTTCTGTTGTACCACTCCATACTTCCGTAATGGGAGATCCTGATTTGGTAACAGACAGCGATGCACCAGATGAAAGCAATTCATTTTTATAGGCCTGGTAGTTTGCCAGGAGGTCGCCTGACAACGGTTGGTAGATCAGACCGTCTTTCGCATAACCGGCATCCCGGTTCTGCACATAGCCGATTTGTTTATGAACAACAATCACCGAAACAATGAGAGTGATTGCGAAACCGAACTGAAACACGACAAGTACCTGGCGAAGCACATTGCGACCCGAGGAAGTGATCGGTGCACCTTTCAATATCCTTACCGGGTTAAAAGCCGACAGGTAAAACGCGGGATAGCCACCGGCCAGGATGCCTATAAACAAAATAACAAAAGCGATGCCTATCCAAAAATTCAAATCGGCAACAGCGAATCCAAGAGGTTGCTGTACCAGCGTACCGAATGCAGGAAGAGCAATGTATACAATACCCAGCGATACGATGCCGGCAAGGATGGCGATCAACACCGACTCACACAAAAACTGTAAGATGATGGAAGGACGGTGGGCTCCATTGACTTTCCGGATACCTACCTCTTTTGATCGCTTCTGCGCGCGTGCCGTGCTCAGGTTTACATAGTTGATGCAGGCAATCAGGATGAGGCATACACCCAGTATGCCCAGCATACGGATGATTTCAATGCGCCCTCCCGATTGTACCCCGTTTTCAAACTTTGAGTAGAGCCTGTTCTTTGTGATGGGATGAAGAAAAAGTTCTGCCGTTTCTTCCTGACGGTTCTTCTTTTTCAGGTCTTTGATTTGTACCGCGAATTGTTCACTGTCAACTCCTGCTTTCAGTTTCACCAGCGTGATTACCGAGTTGTTTCCCCAGAATGTATCCTCACCGAAGTTAAGCTCTATGAATCGCCACGGAAGGAGGTATTCAAAACGGAAATCGGTATTGGCTGGCAGATCGTGCAGGATGCCGGTAATGGTGAACGGAATAGTATAGCCATCGGCTTTCAGCGTGATTTCTTCACCAAGTGCTTCTTTGTCTCCAAATAGTTTTTTGGCAAGTGTTTCGGTAAGTACGATGGATGAAGGTTCCGAAAGGGCAGATGCCGCATCGCCTTTCAGTAGCGGAAAGGAGAGAATGGAGAGAAAATCGGCATCTACAAACACACCATCCTTGTTCATCAGTTTGTTTTCATTGTGGGTAAGCAGGTAAGGCTTCTCCCACGCGGCAAAGCTGGCCACTGCTTCAACCGCTGCGAATTCGGTGCGGAGTGTGGGTGAAAGCACCCGGGGTGTATGATTAGAGCACTCAATCTGGCCCTGGTGCACATCGCGATTCCATACGGTGTAGATTCTTTCTTTATCTGCGTGAAAACGGTCGTAGCTGAATTCGTTGACAATCCAAAGAAAGAGTAGTAAGGCTCCAGACAGCCCGAGCGTGAGTCCGAAAATATTGATCAGTGAAAAGCTCTTGTTCCTCACCATCACGCGTGATGCTACTTTGAAATAGTTTCTGAACATATACATGGAGTTTAGCGATACATCAAAATCATTACGCAGAACAATACCCGGCCTGAAGTACCGTACAGTATTCCAAACCAATCTTCTTCTTGCCCTTCTATCCCCGAAATTTTCTACATCTTTTTCGAATTTTTGAAGAAGATCACCTTCAATTTCTTCGAGCAGGTGCGGTGGACAGAACCAACGCAGAAGATGTATGGCACGTGAGTTCTCCATCTTAACTGATTTTTAGCTGCGGAACCATCTTCCACAGTTCAACTCGAGTTTCCTTCATTGCCTTGAGCATGGCCATCCCTGCACTGGTTATGGTGTAGATCCGTTTTCTGCGTCCACCACGTTCTTTCGTAGCGCCTCCAAAGGAAGACTTTATCAGCCCTTTGTCTTCCAGCCGGTAGAGTGTAACGTGCACTGCACTAAAGTTCACTTCTCGTTTCAGACGGCTTTCAATTTCTTCGGCAATGGCAGCCCCGTAGGCATCCTCCTGCAGGGCCGCTACAAGGGTCAGCACCAGTTCTTCAAATTCACCGAGATATTCTTTAATCATATATATGCTTATATTTTGTTAAGTAAATATGAACGTAAATTTTTATGATTGCAAGTGAAGTAAAACATAGTTTAATGCAGACAGGGAGTGACCTCACAATAGCATACCCACGGCTGCCACCAGTGTCATCACAATAATGAACCACCGGTAAGCCGAGTCGGATAGTTGGCGTACGGTAGCGATGCCCAGCCACGCCCCCAGAACAATCAATGGTAAGGTGATCAATCCAAAGACTGCGGTATTTAATCCAATGGTGTGCCAGGCAAACACATGAAAGGGTAATTTGAATGCATTGACAACCAAAAAGAACCAGGCGGTTGTGCCGATGAAGGCATTTTTGGGAAGGCGCATGGAAAGCAGGTACACACTCATCACTGATCCGGCCAGGTTGCCCACCATTGAAGTAAACCCTCCTGTTATGCCGATGGTCGCTGCAAATGATTTTTTATTTGGAATACTCCCGGACGAACCAAAATGTTCCAGCCAAACCATGAGGATCAGACTTATCACAATAGTGAACGCCATAATTATTTTAAAGATCTGATCATTGATGTAATTCCCGACTACTACACCCAACACTACACCAGCGGCAGCCCAAGGGAATAAAATCTTCAAATGATTCCAGGATGCATGACGGTGATAGTACCAAACGCCAAATACATCGGCCAGTAACAGCATGGGCAGGATAATGCCACTGGAGAGTTGACCGCCAAATACAATGGCGAGTAGCGGAACGGCCAGCATGCCAGCACCGTGCACCCCTGTTTTGGCCATGCCGATAAGTATGGCAACCAACATGACCAGGATGATTTGAATGGTATTAAGTTCGGAAAGGTAGTTCAAAATACGAAAGGCAAAACAATTGTTCAAAGATATAAGTTGATTGAAACAAGAAAGGAGTATTCAATCAGTCTTTTATTTCCAAACACCTCCCGATTAATGATTCATATTTATTACTTTTCTTGCCTGACCAGGAGAGTATATGAATTCACCCCATTCAACAAGCAGAAGGAAGTTTCTGAAAATCTCTGCGCTAACCGCTACGGCATTTCCATTATCAAACGTTGGCGCCTTTGCTACCGAAGCGCAAAACAAGCCAATTGTGATTTCTACCTGGCGCAATCCCGATGCGAATGCTGCCGCGTGGAAGGTATTGCAAGCGAATGGGCGTGCATTGGATGCGGTAGAGCAAGGTGCCCGTGTGCCGGAAGCGAACCCAAACGATACTTCAGTAGGTTATGGTGGTTTACCCGATCGTGAGGGATGTGTAACGCTTGATGCCTGCATCATGGATGAAAAAAGTAATTGTGGTTCGGTGGCTTTTGTGCAAGGCTATAAGCACCCTATTTCCATTGCACGTGCCGTGATGGAGAAAACACAGCACGTAATGCTGGTAGGGAAAGGAGCAGAGAAGTTTGCGGCAGCGCAAGGATTCAAGAAACAAAAACTACTCACAAAGGAATCAGAGAAAGCATGGAAGGAATGGCTAAAAAAGTCGGAGTATAAACCTTATCACAATCCTGGTCAGCATGATACGATTGGAATTCTGGCATTGGATAGTAATGGTAATCTTTGTGGTGCTTGCACCACCAGCGGTATGGCGTTTAAAATGCATGGCCGAGTTGGCGATTCACCCATTATCGGGGCGGGGTTGTATGTGGATGGTGAAGTAGGAGCTGCAACCGCTACTGGGGTAGGCGAAGAAATGATAAGGATAGCAGGTAGTAACAGCATAGTAGAATTGATGCGGCAAGGCTTAACACCACAGGCAGCTTGCGAGGAGGCGATTAAGCGATTGATCAGGAAACGTGGTGAAGAAAGAGCAAAGGAATTGAGTGTGGCTTTTCTGGCGCTGAGTGTTACAGGTGAAGTTGGGGCATATTCAACGAACGATGTATTTGAATATACACTTACATCTCCTGAAAAAATACATTCTGTTATCCGATCAGATAGTTATTTTAAATAGTCAATAACAACTGGTCACTAGTCATTTGATAGTTTATAAACCAGTGACTATTGACTAATGACCATTTCTCAAATAGTAATACAATATCTATGTCTATAGCCGTAGAAATAGTTGTCTATAATATAGAATCCGCTATGAACGCCCAAAAGGGTGGAGCCGACAGGATAGAACTATGCGACAATCCGGCCGAAGGAGGAACAACACCCTCATTAGGGGTAATCGAAATAGTGCGGCAAGCAGTGAGCATGGATGTTTTTGCCATGATTCGCCCGCGCGGTGGCGACTTTGTGTACTCAGCATATGAATACCATGCCATGAAACGCGACATTGAAATGTGCAAGCGTGCCAGCATGGATGGTGTAGTACTCGGCATATTGAAACCCGATGGAACATTGGATAAAGATCGTTGTAGAAAGCTAATCGATGCTGCTCGCCCGATGAAGGTTACCTGTCACAGGGCATTCGATGTAACCCGCGATCCGTTCGAAGCACTGGAAGATTGTATTGAAGCAGGCTTTGATCGTATCCTTACTTCAGGCCAGGCAGAAACTGCATCAGAAGGACTAAACCTGATAAAAGAGCTAGTTGTAAAAGCTGGAAATCGAATTTCGATTATGCCCGGTTCGAGAATTCATGAGGGAAATGCCAAGCAGGTAATTGAAAGTACTGGCGCGAAGGAAATTCATTTTTCTGCCAAAGAGTTTCACGCTTCAGCGTATCCATCTAAAATCCGGTTTACGGATTCCCTGCCAGAGCAAGCAGGAAAGTTTGTTACCAATGTGGAAAAAGTGAGAAGGGTGGTAGAGTCACTTAAAAAATAGTTTCGTCATTGCAATCCGTAACAGTCGGATTGCAATGACGATAAAATTTTACTGGCGTGTCGCTTTTATCGGCAAGCTGCGGAACCCACCTATATTCATCGTGCCGGTCATTTCATTTTCATTAATTACGGCTGCGCAGTCAATCACCACCTCGTTTCCACCAAAGTTCATGGTGTAAGCGAAGACTATCTTGTTGCCGTCAACCGTTACTTTTGAGAGTTTTACTTCCTGAGGCATGCGATCACTTTTTATGGTTCCGCTGTACACTTCACCCTCTTTGGTGATATTGATTTTTCCACCACCACCGGGTTGTCCGGTTTCAATAGCATATACCCAGTTTCCTTCAGCCTGATAGATTGTATCGGTTGCGGCTTCAGGAAGCTTTGCTGCAACGGCAGCAGCAGGTGCCGCTCCGGTCCGTGGCATTCCGCCTCCGTTGGTTGGTTGTTGCATACCTTCATTCATGCCTCCGCCCATATCCATTCCACCGCCATCTTTCATATCATCATTATTGATGCTTTTTCTTCTCTTAGGACGTTGATCGAAACTCATCTTACCAATGCGGTAACTGAAGTTTACTTTAATGTTGAAGTTGTACAATTCGTTAAATCCGCGCTGGTCTATTGTTACCGTACTCGTTTCGTTCCTGATCTTCATGCTCTTCTGCAGAAAGTTTTCTACCCCTAGACCAACATTACCTTTTTTGTTATTGAAGCCCTTGTTCAATGACAAACTGTAGATGCCAAAACCTCCCTGGAAGCCTTGTAGCTGAACCTGGCGGCCACGGTAGAAACCGAATGCCTGTAGAGCCCAATTATTTTTAAGTTGGTAACCACCAAACAGTCTACCACTGTACACAAGGCCTTCATTGTTGGCGGTGAATTCAGGATTAGGATCATTGTTGCTCAACATCGCATAATATACTTCACCACCACCACTCAGGGTTAATTTGCCCGACATGATGTTGGCGTTTATGCCTAAACCATAAGCGTTCTCCTTGCCTATGTTCTGAAAGGTAGTGCGAATTGTATCTCCGCGCACTTCGCGAATGCGTTGAATACCATTGTTTGTATTGCGGAAAAATGACGAGAGGTTTAGCGACACTGACTTTATCGGTTTACTCAGTGACAATTCGAAATTATCTGTGAGTTCAGGATCAAGCTCTGGATTACCCACTGAAATATTCAATGGATTGGCTGCCTGCACATTTGGATTAAGGAACTGTATGGATGGACGCTGAACTCGTCTGTTGTATGCTGCTTTCAGCGTTGAATTTTTCAATTTACGGGATATGTTAACACTTGGAACCAGCAATCCATAATCCGGTACTTCAATGTTTGATTCGGTTTGTGAAAATGCATTGATGGTTGTGTACTCATAGCGGGCACCGGCTTTCAGGCCATACCCGTTTTTTGTGTTTAGTGAATAGGATAAATAAGCACCTGAAACATTCTGATCGTAGTTCAGGTTGTTGGTCAGTTGCGGATTAGGCGATTCCACATAAGTGCCGTCACCGTCAGGATCAACCAGGTAAGAGAAGTTGCTGAAGACCTGACGCCAGATGTTTTTTATACCAAGCTCTACCATCTGGTTATCGTTAATTGGCGATTGATAATCGATTTGAAGGGTAGCCTCCTGGTTATAGCTGTCATTCAGGTTTCGGAAACCTTGGCTAAAATCAATACCATTTTGTTGGCTGATCAGATTTTCAAAGTCGTTGTTACGGTTGTTACGACTGTATAAACCCAATACCGAAAATTCCTTTTGTGGCTTTTCAAATGTCTTAGTGTAAGTCAGGTTCAAATCAAGGTTGTTTGAAACATCGTTAATACGCACATCCCGAAGACTGGAAGTGTTCAGGTTATTGTTGATAAACTGTTGAGTGAACAACCCATCCTGATAATTCCACCCACTGCGCGAGCCCACTCGTACAGATCCGGTAAGTGCATTGAATTTATTGATATCATAATCGAAACCCAGGTTGAGATTGCCAAAAAGATTTTGGGTGCGCGTATCGGCTTGCTGAATATTAAGTACGTTTGGATTTATGCCATCAGGATCTTTGGTTAATTGCTCATTGTAGAAAGAACCGAGCACGTTGTAGTTCGATCGGCCCCATCCGCCAAGTGATATGCCAAGTTTTTTTGTACGATAATTTCCATTAAGCCCAAGGTTTGAGCCGCGATATCCTGCGCTGCTGTTGATGTTGAGTGTTGCACCTTCCAGTGTATTTTTCTTGGTAATGATGTTGATGATACCGCCTGTTCCTTCTGCATCATATTTGGCAGAAGGAGACGTAATCACTTCAACCGATTTAATCTGCTCGGCAGGAATCTGTTTCAAGGCATCAGCAACGCTGCTTGCCATGATGGTGGAGGGCTTATTGTTGATCAGCACCATTACATTCTGGCTTCCGCGGAGGGAAACGTTTCCTTCAAAATCAACAGTCAGCATCGGCACACGCTTTAATACATCGGTAGCATCACCGCCTGCTGTTGTAGCATCATTCTCAGCATTGTAAACGGTACGATCAACCTTCTCTTCAATTAACGCACGCTGTCCTTCAACCACAACCTCATTTAGTACTTTGGTTTCAGCATTAATGCCAATGTTGCCCAAGTCAACAGTATTTCTTTTTTCAGAAATTTCAACTGGAAGTTCTTTGGTTTCAAATCCAACAAAAGAGATGATCAGCTTGAAGTTACCTGCTGGTACACGGTTTAAGGTAAACTTACCTTTCATGTCGGCAACAGCTCCATCAATAGTTTTACCGTCTTCAGTAACCAACGCAATCGTAGCAAACTCTACTAACTCTTTTGAGGAGGCATCGGTTATCGTTCCGGAGATTTTACCATTTCCTTTGGTATCGCCAGGTTGCTGGGCAAAGGTAAATGAGGATACAGTGATCAGCAGGAATAAAAGCTTTTTCATTTTTCAGTTCAAAGGTTATATCACGTTGTTTTTGATGTGATTCGTCATGGTTTTAACTGCAAATCAAGGTTAATGTTTCCCTTCTTAATGATTAAATAGACACTTTCTGAGAATCCATCGACAACTGTGGTATATATCCGACTCATGCCCGAATGCTTTTCAAAATCGAGAGTGTCGTTAGAGGAACATGAACGGTCGAAAAATGAGGATAATTGGTAGAAGGAGGGCTGAATGACCGGCACATTTACCGTTACTTTGGCGTTAATCGCTTGTATATCATGCAGACTTACTTTCAACGGAACCGCATTTTTGTACTGCACCTGCTTTTCTGGTGCGTTTACTTGTCGTTTAATGTTTATTCGGCAAGTTTTTATTCCCAGGTACGAGGCTACGACTGGACCCGCGGGCTGTTGTTTACCGGAATACAGTTTGTTTTTACGTTTGCCATAGCCTACCTGAATTACTTTATTTTCCTGCCCCGGTTCCTGAGCCATAAGAAATTGTGGCGATACCTGTTCGAGTTTATTATTCCATTTGCTTTGCTGGTAGCGCTTCGAGTTTATATCCAGCGTTTATTGATGGAGGATTCGCCACGGGCTGATTTTTTCACTTCCCACATGTATGTAGTTCAGGTAGCAGCCATTGCCCTGTTTATAACTATTTTCGTAAGCATGTTACGTTTTGCGGCCGAGTGGTTTGAACTGGAAGCAAAGAAGAAGGAAGTAGAAAATGAAAAGCTAATGGCCGAGATTAACTTTCTGAAGGCGCAAATCAATCCGCATTTCCTTTTCAACACGCTCAATAATCTTTACTACCTGGCGTATTCCAAGTCGGATAATACAACTGAAGTAATCGCCAAGCTTTCGCAGATGATGCGGTACATGATTTATGAATCCAATCATGAGCGTGTATTGCTGAACCAGGAAATTGAATACATGCGCAACTACATAAGCCTGGAACAACTACGCCTGAATGACCAGGTGCCTATCGATTTTGCCGTGGAAGGTGAAACCGATAATGTGTGGATTGCACCGTTGATTTTTATTACCTTTCTGGAGAATGCCTTTAAACATGGTGTTACCAATATCAGTACCAATGCATGGGTTAAGCTTTCAGTAAAAATGGATGGAAAGCAATGCCAGTATGTGGTTGAGAATAGTAAAGCGCCAAAGGCTGCGGATTCTAAAGAGGGTAAATCGGGAATTGGATTGAAAAATGTGCAGCGCAGGTTGGAGTTGAGTTATCCGGGACAATACCAGTTAAAGGCCGAAGACAAACCAGATCGTTATTCTGTACAACTGGATATTACACTTTCGTGACTGTTTCATGCCTTATTGTTGAAGATGAGCCACTGGCCCGTAACCTGATGACGGAGTATGTAAAGAAAGTTCCGTCTCTTAATCTGGTGCGCGCGTGTGCAAGCGCCATGGAAGGTATGGAAGTACTGCGCACACAACCGGTTGATATTTTATTTTTAGATATCCAGATGCCTGAAATAACCGGCATTACTTTTTTAAAGATCCTTCAGAAAAAACCTTTGGTAATTTTTACAACAGCGTATTCCCAATATGCATTGGAAGGCTATGAGCTGGATGTAGTTGACTATTTACTCAAGCCCATTACGTTTGAGCGTTTTTTAAAAGCAGTTGACAAAGCACTCGCACGATTGACAACGCCTGTGGTTCCAACTTTTCCTCATCAGCCAGTGGCAGAAAAACCTGATTTTGTTTTTGTGAAGGATGGAACCAAGATGGTAAAGATCAGGTTCAGCGACATTCTATATGTGGAGGGCATGAAGGATTATGTGGCCATTCACACCCGCGATCAGAGGAAAATTACTTCGCTCCAACGCATGAAAGCATTGGAGGAGCAACTCCCAACCGACCAGTTTATCCGGATTCATCACTCTTATATTATATCCCTACAAGCTATTGATGCAGTGTATAAAAACGATGTGCAGATAGGGCAAGCCTTATTGCCAATCAGCGATAGCTATAAGAAGACCTTTCGGGATTTTATAGAGAAGAACCAAATGCAGTAAGTTGGCATAAATAAAAAGTCTGCATGCCAAATGAGTCGGTATGACCAACATAATAGCGGTTACAAGCAGAAGAGTTTATTATATAGACGTAAAGGGACAAAAAAAATCTGCCTGTTAAAGCAGATTTTAGTGGAGAATATCGGAGTCGAACCGATGACCTCTTCCATGCCATGGAAGCGCTCTAGCCAGCTGAGCTAATCCCCCGGTTATTGGGATGCAAATATATTCTTTTTCAAACTTTCGGGAAATATTGATAAAAGATTATGACCCGACAATCAACTTATTAGTTGGATCAATTTATGCCCTGTCGCGTTAGCGGAGAAAGTGCCATACAATCATCCAGTCTTTTCTCAATCTCAATAAGTTTCTGACGGTAGGCCCGACTTCCAACAGACCCGAATTCATTGCGAAATTCGTTAACTGTTAAATTTTCAAGAAAGTCATCAATGGGTGGTAAGAAGTTGTCCACCATAAATTCGCCCATAAGAAACTCCTGCATAGCTTCAGCATCTTCACTTGAATGGATGGCTGCATTGGCGAACCGAACCCCTGCACGATTGGCAGCAAAGTCGCGGAACGAAAAACCACTTCCCTTTTTGTTAAGTGCATCCAATTGCTCTTTCATCAACCCGCCTGCGTCACTTATTATTGGATTTTCCAGCACAGCGAGTGCAGCACTAAGCCAGAAATGCCGAGGAAAATCTGATCGTCCGCGCAAGGTTGTACCGTTTCGTAGTTGTGCAATTTGGTGGTTTACCTCGCTTTCGTTTTTTATTCCAACATACCTTGCAAGTCGTTCGTGGCCCAATGTAATGCCCAACGCCAGTATTGCAGCACGGTGGTGCTGAATGACACTTACCTCTTCAGAGAAGGGTTCAAAGGCTATCTTTAGCAATGCACCAAATCGCTCATCACCGGAGGGAAGCGTTGAGCTTGATGCTATCAGCTTGGTTAGGCATTCCTCCGTGGCACGTCTTAGTGTTGCATCGGGTCCGCCTGATAAAAGCCAAAACGATGATCCGAGTATTGCTGCAAGGATAAGCAGCAATATTTTACCACGCTGATACAGTAGGCTAAGCCCTAACCAAACTCCAATCACACAGGCAACAATAGGAACGACTGTATTAATCCATACAGGAAGATGACCCATTTTTAACGAACGAATGAGCAATCCCACCAATACAATGATAACCGGTAGTACTACAATCTTAAGGATGCGTCCTTTCAGGGTTGATGACCGGGTCACCACCAAAGCCAAAACGACTCCAACAGATCCATAAAACATGGCCTGCAACCCAATCGCAGCAAAAAGGTAGGCCAACTTCCAGTTTACACCGAGGTTGGATTGAATAATTTCAGCTAGACGGTGTGGTGGCAATAACGGTGCAGGAACAAGCACCAAGGCCAGGAAAACAACACATACGGCCGCTACTTTTAACTTTGCATTTGTTATTTTCTCCACAACCATAATGAAACCGCTTGAGGGAGGATTACTTCAGACTATCGATTAAACGAAATAATAAATTCTTCAAGCAAATTGCATTAAAGGATTAACCTGATCTAATTCATTGGATTCTAAATACGACAAATTTGGGTAATCAATAGACCACACCCTTATTTAATCACCAATGAATCCGGATTTTGGCGACTATCCCAAATCGTATGAATAGTGATACTGCTCTGCCGCGTTTCGTAGTACACAATGTATTCATTAATGATCAGCCCTCTCACGGATTCCATTTCTGTCTTGATACCAAGGTTAGGATATTTGGTTAGCATCTTAATCTCTTTGTTAAATTTTTCATAGAGTTTGGCCGAATAGGCTTTGCTTTTATTCCTTTCTGCTTAGAATTCAAGGATTGCATATAGTTGATTCTGATTTTGAGTCAAGGATGGTTTTAAGCGCCTCGAGAAATGAGACATCTGAAATCTCTGAAATCCTGTGAATTAATACATTTTTTAGTTCAGTGGTGCTCATGAAATTATAAGGGATTACCAAATTTACGAATTAACTTGCTGATGTAAAACGGATAGGACTGTACTAAATAAAAAGCCATCAACATATAATTTGATGGCTTTTGGTTGATTTTGTAGCCCCGGTAGGAATCACCGAAAATTTAATTTTCATTCAAATCCCCTAAAAATGCGTTTTTGACAATATTTGGGTACATTTGTGTACACTAAAAGACAGTAGTAAAGTCTACCCATAAGTCTACCCATAACAGAAACGACATGGCAACGGTAAAATTCATTCTCAGGAAAGACAAAAAAAACGCCTCCGGACTGGCTCCGGTCTATGCACAATACATTCACCTTGAAGGCAAAACTTTGTTTGCCACAGGCAAGAAAGTAGAGCCTAAGTTTTGGGATAAGAATCAGGGCAAAGTAAAACGACATGAGGAGGCGCTAAGTATTAATAGCTTTCTCAAATCCTTTGCCCGGAAAATTGAAAAGATCGCAGACACGCTGAAAGATCAGGACATTGAGCCGATACATAGCCGGGTAAGTACTGCATACTATGAGGCACAAAAGGCCAAACTTCCAGAGACTGAGCTAACCCGATCGATTATTTTTCAATGGAAGGACTATTTAAACAGCCGGAAAAATTCAATAAAAGCCCTGACATACTCAAACCAAAGAAACAGTATTGAAGCCTTAGAGGAATGGCTAAAGGCTGAGAAGCTGGAGGGATTAAGACCGGAACAATTCACGCTCAGGCACCTTACTAAATGGCAAGACTATTTGAACAAAGATCATTCAGGCAATACCGTTGCAAAGCGTTTAAAGCACTTTAAAGCGTTCCTGAAATATTATCAGGAGCTTGGAGGGCACTCGCCTGTTAAGCTTACACAAATCAAATACAAGGAAACGGAGGGCGTTAAAATCTACCTGACAGAGGAGGAGCTGGAAGCCTTCAAAGATGCTCCGGTCAAAGGCATTAATTCATTGAAGGTACAACGCTCAGGCAAAACGGAAACTGTTTATGTGAACTTGGAGCACGTCCGGGATTTATTCGTTTTACAATGCAATACAGGCCTAAGGATAAGCGACCTAAAAAGATTGGATAAGAACATCAAAGGCAACCGCGTTGCCATAGAGAACAAAAAAACAGGCAAGAAAGTAGAGATACCCATCACCCCGGCCATCCGGGCAATACTTGAAAAGTATAAATACAAACTCCCTGAAATTTCAGAGCAAAAGATCAATGATGGCATCAAAGAGATTTACCGGATATGTTTTCCAAAGAATAAAATTCAGGTAAGGGAAGGGGAGGGATTTAAAACCGTTCACACCTGGACTTTGATTAGCTCACACGATGCAATCCGGACATTCATAACATTATCGGCTGAAAGAGGCATGAGCGTTTCAGCGATCAGCACCATAACCGGAAAGACAATCCCGGTACTATTGAAACACTACCTGAGCCAATCGCAGAAGTTTGCAGAGAAAGAGATGGAAAAAGCTTGGGGATATTCACCTTTAAAGATTGCAAGATGAAAAAAAGGAAACCCTCAAAACAGGCTGGAAACCTTACAAAACGTGAAAGTAATAACAGGGATAGTAAGGGAGCAAAACCTGTAAGCTTTGACCATGATACTAAATTTAAGTTACAGCAAAGATTTAATGAAGAGAAAGAACAAGCAGAGAAAATTGCTGGTATCAAGTCTAATCAAGTAGCAAATGGATTAGAGAATATGACTGAATTTGAACGGGATTTATTTGTCAGATTGACGCTGAAGGAAAGTGAAAATCAATGGAGAAAGGAGAATCAAAAAAAATACAAAAGACCGCAGAAGCGGAATAGAATTTCACCAGAGGAAAAAAGATTTTTGGATATCAAAGACCGAATTAATCCAAAGTCATTCGGCAAATTCCAGATAGCACTTGAAGAACTCGGATTAGATTTTTCTCCAGCAACTTATTCACGGCTTTGGAATAAGTATTACAAAAAATAGTGTTCGGGTTAGTGACTATCCCGAATAGACTTTAGAAAACATTCATGGAATTTTACACCATGAATGAAACACAAAAGGAATTTTTAACCATTGGCGAAACACAGGCAACTCTCGGATGTTGCCGAGCATTCGTTTACAAATTGATTGCAAAAAACGAGCTGACACCTTATAAGGTCGGGCGGAGGGCCTATATCAAAGCCTCAGAGCTTAACAAACTTTTTAAACCTAGGAACTAAAACAAAAAAGCCGGTAGAGGTTCAAGGCTACCGGGCTTTAAATTTTTTATGCAGTGCAAATTTAACAAATTCAGTAAGAAGCCCGATAATAAAACGGCTTATGTCTTGACAGAGGGCGAAGCGATTTTTTCAGAGACGCTTTATCTGCTTCATCCGATTTACATTCACAAACGGAGCCCGGACTTTACACTTGTGAACAAAGGCAAACACGTTTCCGGTCTTTTCAAGATTGCCCCAAACACTTTCTTAGGCGATCACAACAAACAGGCACTTATAATTTTCCTTAAGGCTGAGGGCTTAGCGTTTGATCTATTCTATACCGATTTAACGCCATTACAAGCCCGTCAAATGCTTTTAGATGGCTCATTGAATGATGAACTATACAAAGCCAGGAAGGAGGCCTTAGCGGCATGAAATCAATTCCCGCAGGGCTACCGATCAATGAGGAGGCAAGGCTACTGGCTTACCTGAAATTAAAATTTCAGCCCGGATATTTTCCTAAGGCAAAACTCAAAGCCGTTTCTCTTTCCTATGGCATTGATAAAAGGACGCTGAAAAAATTACTTCAATCATTAGTCGATAGTCAACTAATCGGGCAAGATGAAAAGAGCTACTATCTGAGAAGCTGGAAATTCATAACAGTAAAAGAAGGATTTAATACTCAGGCGTTCCGGGTTTCATTGCATGAGATCAGGGAGAGGAAAAAATTTGAAAGCTTATTATTTGCTGCAAAAATCACAGGTATACAAAAGGCAATCCGGAGAGGAGTGAGAGAGCGGAAACAGGGATGCTCAAATCAAATTGCTCCCTCCTCCGGGTTCCTTGCTAAAGTTTGCAAAATATCACAAGGCAAAGTTAGTGAATTGAAAGGAATTGCTTCAGCTCATGGACTTATCACAGTAGAAAGGTCATTCAGCGATCACGGACACGGCACACAACAAACAGCAAGGATTTTAAGATCCGATTATCCGGGCATATTCCTGAAAGATGGAAAGCTTATGAGGCGCAAAGCCGACAGGATATTCTCAAAAGTTGAAACATTCAGAATCAAAAACCGGAAAAGATGGGACTTACAGAAGAGAACGAAATAACCGATAATAACGGAGGCCACAACGGTAAGTGGCATGATGCAGCCGGAAGGTTTTTAAAGGGAAACCCCGGTAAGAAAAAAGGAACTTCAAAGAATCTACTCAGGGACAAAATCAAATCATTCTTGAGTGAAAACTTTGAACAACTCCCCGACTGGTTTGAGAAATTGAAACCAAAGGAAAAGATTGATGTACTATTGGCCCTCATGCCTTATGCCGTTTCAAGATTACAAACAGTAAGTACTGATGAACCCGAAACAGAATTGAAAATAACAGCATGTTGGGACGAATCACTAATACCACAACAAAATGAGACTTGAAACAAAAACCGCATTTTATCAGGCCTCCACAGGAATGTGGGAAGTATCGGGAGTTAAGATGAACGAACCTGAGTTTAGGCGATTACAAAAATGTTACACAAATGTCCGTTGGGTTTGTTTTGTCCCCATAGGTTATAAATCGAGAAAAAGGAAAAATTAAAATATATGGAATATCTACTACCAAAAATTCAAGAACTTAAAGACTTCATAGCAAATGAGAGTGATCGGGTGAAAGTCGCAACAGCAACCGCGAAACTGGAACAACTACAAACAGAGTATGACACATGGAAACATGATAGCCAGGAAAGGCAAAGGTTGCGTGCGGAAATAATTGCTCAAGGAGGTACCCCGGCACCAGTCATTGAAAGTAATATCCCGGCACCCTCCGACATTGAAGATATTCAAATAACCTCCACCCCTGAATATGTTATGGTTCTAAAACGGGATCGGGTTTCTGGTCTGCCATACACCTATGCGATCAGGCGGAGAGGGGCACCTTCATACATGGCAACTTTTGTTTGTGATAATCAGGGACCATATGCAAAATTCAAAGAGGCGGCTGAGCACTTTCAGAAACTACTAAACCAAAATATGAGAACTTGAGGGGAAGACAGTATGTCCCCGGTGTCATGTGCCACCGGATAAAGAGTACCCTCACCACATTTGATTGGATTTTGAATAGCTGCTTTATCCAGTCAGACAAGGCCAGTTCAAAATGCTGGCCTTTTGTTTTTTAAAGATTTTCAGGCGGTCATTACACGCGCGCGCGAATTGTACCTTATTGCACCTTATTTCCCACTAAAAAAACATCCTGTAAAAGACCAAACCCAAGATTTTTCTAACATCATTATGCGCGTATATAGTGGGGAGGCTTTTTTATTGGATTTAGGGCTAAAATACCGTTATAAGTCTACCCATACATCCACCAATTGAAATAAAAAACCGCTAACAAATTGATTATTAGCGGTTTAATTGTTTTATCAGTAGCCCCGGTAGGAATCGAACCTACATCCTAAGTTCCGGAAACTTATATTCTATCCATTGAACTACGGAGCCATGCACCGATATAAATATCGGGAGTGCAAAAATAAGGATTAGCAGCTAGGTAAAAAATTTATCAGTCTAAAGGGGTTGGTCTATCCCAAATGGGAAATAAAGAGGTCGATGAATTTTCTTAACTCTTTTCGCTTATACTGCATGATAAATCGGGGATGGGGCAAGGGTAAAATCTTTTCAAAGAACCCAAACCTCGTATTCAAGGTTTGTAGGAACTTGTAATTTTTACCTTCCCCAAGACAAAAGCATACTTCACGCTCCAAGCCAAAATCAAGTTGTTGCTGGATGGTTTTAATAACAAATTCAAGTACCGATTCCTGTAAGTCTTTGCTGTCATAGTAATTCAGGTTTTTACCATCTCTGGTAAAACCCAACGGACAAACTGAGCTGATGTAAAACTTTTTGAAGAATAACTCCGCCCCACCCAGTTCATCAAAAACACGATGCATGAAATCAGACGATAGTTCTGCCTTTTTTGGAAGATTGTTTGGTATGCCTAAACGTTGTTCCAGTTTAACCGGATCGGTAAAGGGTATGCCGGTCAGTCCTGCACCGAACCGTCCGGGATTAATGCCAAGGATAAGCTTTCGGGGATGAGTATCGTTATAGTATTGGTGGTAAAATGTTTCGCACAGCTGAAATGTATAAGCATCCTGAAACGGATTCAACACGGCCACGCCTAAAGGTAGTTTTGATTTGATCTCCAGTTTTTTGTTGAAATAAAGAATCCGATCCGCTAAAGTCATAACGACAAGTTAACAGATCGGATCAATACGGTTGGATTTTTATCCAGCCTAAGATTACTTTTTCGCTTGCTTGTTGGCGCTCTTCACGTAAGTTTCGAGCCAGCGATTCATTTCCCACAGGGTATGCAGTATACTTTCTTTGGCGGCATAGCCGTGGCTTTCGTACGGTAACACGATGTAGCGTGCCGTTCCGCCATGTCCTTTAACGGCATTGTAGAAACGTTCCGTCTGAATTGGAAATGTTCCTGAATTATTATCGGCCTCACCGTGAATAAAAAGGATAGGTGTTTTTACTTTATCGGCAAACGAAAATGGCGACATGTTATAATATACATCCGGTGCCTGCCAATAGGTTCGCTCTTCGGCCTGGAAGCCAAAAGGCGTAAGGGTTCGGTTGTATGCTCCGCTTCGCGCGATGCCTGCTTTAAAAATGTTGGAATGAGCCAGCAAGTTGGCCGTCATGAAGGCACCATACGAATGCCCGCCAACACCTACGCGTGAGGGATCCAGTACGCCCAACGAAGCGGCATAATCAACTACTGCCTGAGCACTGGCCACCAGTTGTTCGATGTAGGTGTCATTCGGTTCCTTATCGCCCTCGCCTACTATCGGCATGGCCGCATTGTCGAGCACGGCATAGCCTTGTGTTACCCAATAAATCGGTCCGCCCCAACTCAATCTTGTAAAGGTATGCGGTGAACCCTGCACCTGGCTTGCCGCGTCAGCCGATTTGAATTCACGCGGATAGGCCCACACCAATCCGGGCAGTGGGCCATCTTCTTTTTTATACCCTTGTGGCAGGTAGAGATTTGCAGTCAGTTCAACACCATCGCTTCGTTTATATTGAAGCACTTGCTTTTTAACATCTTTGATTTGTGGATACGGATGCGGGAACGATGTTGCCTGTGTGGTTTTGTTCGATCCTGCAGTGCGGATGTAGTAGTTAGGATTTTCTGTATTGGATTCGCGCGAAGTAACGAATGTTACTTTTTTGGGATCGAGCAAGCTCACTACAGATTCGTAGTAAGGGGCCTGACAACGCCATAGCCGGGTGGTCTTACCGGTATTCAAATCCATTTTGTCAAGAAAAGGAAAGTCGCCTTGTGGTGAAGCTCCTGTGCCGGTAAGAAATACAGTATTGTCTTTGTTGATCAGTAATGCATTACGGCCAAATTCATTCGGTGCAGTTACAACTATACCGGGATTGCTGTAGTTGTCCTCGTAATTTCTGTCGAAGATTACTTTTTTTGTTTTGGTTGAAGGGTTTACTGCGTATACACGTTCTTTACGATCACTGGTCCACCGTTCATACACCCAGGCCACTTGATCATTACCCCACGTAATACGGGAGTACCGTAAGGGCAAACTGATTAATTCCTGTGGTTCTGTTTTGAAAGGGAAATCCCAGGTATAAACCTTATCGCGAATGTCGGCATTGGTTTTAGGATCGCCCCCATCCTGCGCATGTATCCAATACAGTGTGGCAGGTTTATCGCTGCGCCAGCCATGACCGCGTGGTTCTCGCTGGGTGGCGTTAAAGCCTGTGGGTATATAATCGGTTAATGGAGTAGCGGCAACATCGTTCACTAGTTTTCCATTGATGTCGATCACGTTTACAAGCTTAGGAAAATTATAAACTGGTACCAGGTAGGAGTAGGGGCGCTGAATGGTTTCAATCAATACTAATTTTCCGTCAGGCGAGGGACTAAAGTTATAGTGAATGGCCGATTCGCTGATTATTTTTTCTTCTGCGTTCAATTTTTTTAATACAAGATCTGATGTGGTATAGTAATCAAAACCCGCTTCATCGTATGGATTTTTCATCAGATCTTGATACGTGCGCGAGGGTGCTCTTCGTCCGAGGTTCTCTTCAACGATTGGCCCGGTGGGCACCCGCGATTTTGCCGGCAGGGGTTTTAAGTTTGTAGGTACTGCCGTGAAGATCAGGTGTTGCGAATCGGACAACCACGCGTATGCACCGCCCATAGTATTGTTGATTTTGCGTTCGCTTATTTTAGAGGCCGTCAGGGTTGCCATGTCGATAACCCACAATTCTATTTCATTAGCCTTGTAGTTGAGTACTGCCAGCTTTTTGCTGTCGGGCGAGAATCCTGGGCTGCCCAGTTGCACTTCTGCCGGTAAATTTTTGATTTCCAGTTCAGAACCACCGCTTAGCTTTTTTGCTTTTACACCAATGAAGTTATTGCCGCGGCTTGGCCCAAAGTTATCGGGGTTAAGGCGCATGCCGGCAATGCGTAATTCTGGTCTGGATAATTGCTCGATAGAAGGATAATCGGAGCGCTCCAGTAAAATCATCCATTGCTTGTCGGGCGAAAATGTTACAAGCGGTGTGAGGGGTGCTTCCACCAAACTGGCTATTTCTTCCGGTGGACGTTGGTAGGTTAGATTATCCTGGGCAAAAAGGGCCACGCTGCCCAAAAAAATCAAAAGGAAAAGAAACTTTTTCATATTGGTAGTTGATGGTTAAATCTTAAAAGTGAAAGTACGATATCTGACATGACATTTCCACCGGAATTACATGAGTACCCACAAACATAAAACCCGGATGAAAGCACCCGGGTTTTATAGGTTTCAGGAATATTTTATGCGAGCTTCTCCTTCCATTCCTTGATCTGTCGTTGTAACGTTTCGGTGGCTTTGAACACAGCTTCCTCAAACGATTCAAACTTTTTACTTACAAACAAATCGTTACCGGGTATTACCAGCCGTATTTCGCAAATTTTATTATCCCTTTTTTCTGATTTTTCAACCCGCAATACAACACGGCTTTCCACAATCCGGTCGCTGAATCGTTCCAGTTTTTCAATTTTTTCATTCACGAGGTCCAACAAGTCCTGTTTCGGACTGAAATCAATAGCTTGAATGTTGATTTTCATATGTATCTATTATGGTTATCAATGGTAATGAAAGTATTTCAGATCAATGATGCAGCAATATCAATCAGGTTTTAAGGATGATCTTTATCAGTTAACATTTTCCTGAATTTTAATCAGGCTTTAGTACCAGTTTGTTTTTCTGATGCGCAAGAATATCATCTCGGTTCATGAGCATCTTTCGGTATTTTCCGGTGGCAAACATTTCTGCCTGGTTCTTATAGTGTGGGCTCATTACATTTCCGCTTTGCCCGGAGGGTGATATGGTTTCTCCGTTTTCAACGTTGCTGAAGTCAGTTACTTTGCGCAAGGCAGGGCCACCCGTAACCGGAAAATACCCGGTAGTGTCGAGGCTGAAATGAAGGTTATTCAATACTTCGCTGCCCCCATCGACCATAAAGGGGCCTGCATTAAAAATGAATCCAAGTCCGGCTTCATTCAAGGCATGTTTGTGTGTCAGGGTATGAATTTTCCCCCACGTCCACTGCTCAGGTTTTTTGCCACAGTTTTTTTGAAGCAATTGAATTGTTTTCTCCAATGCCTGAACCAAAATATCCTGTCGGCTTTCCTTTTTGCCAGGGGTATGCACGTTATCCCACCAGGGCGATTCATTATTGCCAATAAACGAGTGAAATGAATTTTTAGGAATGGATGTGGCTTGCAGTGATTTCAATGCCGTAACACCAATCTCATCGGCCATCGATAAATAAATAATTTGAGAAAGTATGGTGTAGTAAATGGACGGAGCAATTTCAGTGGCCAGGTGTTTCCCATCCCAGCGCGATAATTCGTTCACTACTGCTTTTTGATTTTCATCCGTTGCAACAGGCCGGAGCACTCCGGCAATTATTTTTGCCACATCAGCATGCATATGCGACATAACATCCAGTTGAATGGTTTTCATATCTTCAACGGAAAACTTTTTATCAGCCGACAATAACTCAACAATGCGCCCGGCCCTGCTTTTTGGATAATAGTAGCCTGGGTATAGAATACCATCAACCGAATCGGGTTGGTTGTTGGCGGAATACACGTAACCCCATGGTGGATTAATTGCTTGCGGGTTTTTTGAAAATTCGTAATACCCTTCAAATTCATCATTGCCGCTTGCGCCATCTAAAAAAAGTTTGCTCTGAACATGTTTTGGGCGTACGGGCAATCGGGCTGCAGCCCACCAGGCAATATTTCCGTCAGTATCGCCATACATTACGTTTAACCCCGGAGCCGAAAACATCGAAACGGCTTCACGTGCTTGTTCGAAAGAAGTGGCGTGATTTAACTGGTACGCTGCCTTTACTGCGAAGTTGTCCATCATCAATAATTGCCAGGCAAGGGCAATCGGTTCTCCTCCCTCCAAAACGTTTTCAACAATACCGTTGATGATCGGTCCGTGGCGACTTGATCGTACTTCAAACTCAAGGGGGTTTGCTCCGGCCACGTTTATAATTTCGATTCTCTTGTTTAGGTTCTCCCATTCTTCTTTAAACTGAACCTGATTTTCATTTTCAGGATTTACCTGTTCCTGGAAAAAATCAACATCATCATTTTCAAACATGGTAAGGCCAAAGCCGCAAAAGCGATTGTTTCCTAACAAACCGAACGGTATACCCGCCAGGTGATGACCGTAAAAGCTGAATCCCGGATATTCGATATGCGCTTCATACCATACTGCCGGTTGTCCATATCCAATGTGGGTATCGTTGGCCAGTATGGGTGCGCCTGTTGATGATTTATCACCCGAAATCACCCAACCGTTGCTCCCTTGCCACAACGGAACCGGTAAAGTTTCCAGTGCATGGTGAATGGCAGCAATCAGTTGATCATTATTTTTTGATTTTATTGCTCCGCTAAAATTTTGAATCAGCACAGCATCTTCTGGCGTTTCAACGGCCAGGTCCTTTAGGTACTGCTCACCCCATTCGGTTTTGATTTTTTGCAACACCGGATCAGCATTGAAGCCTTCAGCAAAACCAAACGACATAAAGCCAACGGCCAGGTAAATATCCTGCGCGGTAAATTCTTCCTTGGGTATGCCCATCAAGGAAAACTCAATGGGTGTTTTTCCGTTTTTTACAAATTCATTTACCCCTTTTTGATAGGCAATGGATAAACGTTGGTATGCAGCCGTATCTGCGTTAAAGAATTTCTCTGCATGGGCTTTGGCAAAATGATTCAGGCCCAGGGTTCTGAAAAATTTATCAACGTTTATCAAATCTTCTCCCAGTACTTCGGCTAACCTACCACCGGCTGCCCTCCTGAGCATTTCCATCTGAAACAACCTGTCCTGGGCATGCACATACCCGAGGGCATAATAGGCATCTTCATCGTGCTGAGCATAAATGTGGGGAATGCCGTATTCATCGTAAAGAACTTCTACTTCACTTTTTAAGCCGGTTAATGTTACGGTGTCGGTAAGTTTTGGTGCGGTGCTGCGCAGATAACTGTAAATGCCCAGCACAAATAGGATGATGAAGATGACAACACCAATAATGATGCGATTGATTATTTTCATTTGTATTTATTAAATGGCAATAACGACAAGAATAATATTGATCAGAACAAAGACCACTGAAATAACTAAGGCAGAAGCATTGTTAAGTTTTACGCCCTGCGGAATCTGGTTTCTTTCATAACGTTTTAGTACGAAAGCGGAAACCATCAGGATAATGAAAATACTGAGAAAGGTGATGGAGTGAAGTGAGTCAACCAAGGTAAAGGTGACTGATTCGGGGAGCAAAGAATCGATAATATATTTATTCCCTACAGCCGCGAACAACCCGCCCACCGGCAAACCAAACCGGGGTTCTACATCGGTTGGTTTTAACATGAAACTTATCATCGAAATCATAAAGGCAATGTACATGCCTGAGAAGAGCTTAAGGAACAGCCCCCATCCGTTACGTTCAATATCGATAATGAGGTTAAATGAAGAGTATTCTGCATGTAGCAAATCCGAGGAGGGGTCGCCAAACACCGTGGTGTATTCATTATCGGTTATTTCTACATCAAACCTGCTGATTTTCCAACCAACCAAAGTCAACTCACGATCGTAGGTGCTGCCCAGTTTATCCGGTACAAAAATCAGCCGATCCTTTTCAAAGATGGTGTTCTCAATATGTACTACCATGTGTTGTTTGTCGAAGGGATAGTTTGCCACCTTCCAGTCTTGTTTCATGGTAGCACGCAATTTCATCAGTTGCCAGGTTTTTCCATCCACAACATCCACAATTACCTGCGGCTCATCAATGGCTTTTGCATTGGGAATATCCAATTGCTTGGCCAGGTCGAATGCAACGTTATCGTACAACGCCCAAAGCCAAAGTCTTATGGTGTACTCCTTGTCCTGAAAATTAATATCGTGAATGCTAATGATGTATGCCCCAATTTTTACCGTATCCGGAACGGAATCCTCATCCGAAATAAGATCATCCGACTGCGCAAAAGTGCAGGTGAGTGAAAATACAAGGAGAAGTGAGGCGATGAGATGTTTCATACAGCGGAAGACCAAATTATGCAGTTTTTCGGAAGTTTGAAAAAGGAGTATTACTTTCGAGCCTTAAAACTCTATATATTATGTATACAGGATTACTGCACTCGCATTCGTTACTACGGTATTTTGTGTTGATTATGCTGGTGGTGGTTGTGGTGGTTGCGTTTCAAAAATGGCAAGGCAAAAAACCATTCTCGACTTTAGATAATAAACTTAGTCTATACCTGTTCATTTTTACTCACCTGCAATTGCTGGTTGGCCTTATCCTGTATTGGGTGAGCCCTTGGGTTAAGTTTACGGAGGGCACGATGAAGAACGCTGAGCTGCGATACTGGGCTGTGGAACACATATCGCTCAATATCGTATCCATTGTATTGATAACCCTGGCTCGAACAACCTCCAAAAGAATGTCGGACGACACGTTGAAGCATAAACGCCTGTTTATTTTTAATGCGATTGCGTTGGCGTTGATAATCTTATCGCTCTCCATGAGTGGACGAGGCATTCTTCATCCGAATCTTTTTTAGTGGATGAGCAAAAGAATGCGCTTTTGACTGTCATCAGTGTTTTCAACTACTCTTTAATGTTTCTATCTTTATGAACGGTAAAACTGTTCATCATGAAAAAAGCTATCCTCTCTGCGGTCTTCTTGTTTTTTGTTTACGTTTTGAATGCGCAGGAGTTTTCTCCACGTTATTCGCTGGTAAAACTTAACAAGGAAGTCAACACCTATTATCATGATGCTGCTCCCATAATCTCCTTTGATGGCCAAAAACTTTATTTCTTTATCCATAACCATCCGCAGAATACATTGGGCAAAACGGGTAGTGATGATATCTGGATGTCTACGTTGGGTGAGAATGGTGAATGGGGAGATCCTCAGCATTTAAACACACCTTTTAATATTCACCGAAGCAACCAGGTTTTTACCGCATTGCCGGATGGCTCACTCTTTATTAAAGGAGGCCGTGCAAAGGATACGAAGGGTTTTTCGATCGTCAGTCCGTCCGGTGGTCTAACAGAAATTACTGTTCCTGGTTTTGCAGAGATGAACAAGGGGCGGTTTTACGGTGCCAGCATGTCGTCCGATATGAAGCACATGATCATCTTCTTCAGCGAAATGGCCGCAAGTACGCGAAGCAGTTTATATGTAAGTAACCTGGGTAATGATGGCAAGTGGTCGCGCCCGGTTAAGTTAAATATTTCAATTAAGGACGATGACTTTGGGCCTTTCATCGGGCCGGATGATAAGACGTTATACTTTGCCAGTGATCGAAATGTACCCGGCAGGTTCGGGAAGTCAGATATTTATAAAACCACCCGACTGGATGACACCTGGCAAAAGTGGAGCGATCCGGTTAACATGGGTTCGCCTATCAATACCGCAGGTGCTGAAATGTACTTTTGCATCGATCGCAACGGACAAGTGTTTATGAGTCGTGGTGTGATTGGCGATGGCGGAACGCTCGATTTATTCAAACTGATACCACGAGATATTACGGTGCGTGTGGCAGGCACAACATTCAATGAAAAAACACAACAACCTATTCCGGCAAGTGTGGAAGTTAAGCCAGTTGATATAGAGCTTATCTCACTGCGAACAAAAACCGATGGAAAATACGAAACCAAAATTCCTGAGGTAGCAGGCTTTACGGTAAAAGCTTCTCAGGAAGGTTTTCTCCCCAAAGAACTAACGCTTGAGCTTCCGGTATTGGGTAACGACACCATCGTGTATGTAGATTTATACCTTACCCCCATAGCGAAAAAACTTTTGCTGGCGGGCACCATTTACGACAGTAAAACGATGAAACCCCTGTCTTCAAGCCTTCAGGTTCAGTTGAAAGGAGACCGCACGATAAACCTGAACCAACAAACGGATGGCACTTATGAGCAGGAAATAAAAAAAACCGGCTGGTATCTGCTTTCAGCATCTGCAGAGGGTTACATCAATGCTTACGACAGTGTTGAAGTGATTAGTGAAGAGATAACACCGGTAATTAAAGATATTATACTTCAGGCCATTGAAATTGGAATGACTGTTCGATTAAAAAATATTTATTTCGATTTTGACAAGACCACATTGAAAAAGGAGTCTTTTATTGAACTGAATAAAGTGGTCGATTTTTTAAAGCGAAATCCGAAAGTTGAAATACAGATTGAAGGGCATACCGATAGCCGTGGAGCTGATGAATACAACCTCAACCTTTCGCAGGGCAGGTCGCAATCGGTAGTAGATTATTTGGTGAGCCAGGGAGTAGATCGGAGCCGTTTACTGGCTAAGGGCTTTGGTGAAAGTGCCCCCATCGATACCAACGAAACCGATGAAGGACGCGCCAACAACAGGCGTGTTGAGTTTACGGTAGTAAAAAACTAGAATGCTAACTGTTCTTTGTGATTGTTTTCTGAACATTAATTTGAGTTATTCTATTTCGAAATTCCACACATGGCAGGCGAAGGTTTCATAAGACAAATGAACGAAACCCTGAAGTACAACAGGGAGATGCTTCGCATGAAGCGCCACAAAGCCTTTGATAAAACCGATGGTGTACAATCCCGCACGACAAAACTGGAGGATGGTGTGGAAATGAGTGAAGCCGAACGGCAGGAATTTGTTCGTTCCCTTCAGGCAGAAAAAATGAGGGAGGAGAACCGAAGAATAATGGTTATGATGATTTCAGTAGTG
This sequence comes from Cyclobacteriaceae bacterium, assembly GCA_019638255.1. Taxonomy (GTDB): domain Bacteria; phylum Bacteroidota; class Bacteroidia; order Cytophagales; family Cyclobacteriaceae; genus UBA2336. The sequence goes on from JAHBUD010000001.1 coordinate 1,428,094, forward strand.
ATAACATTACTGGTTATGCTCACTTTTTTTCCGGTGATAAAATTTATACTTAAACTTTTTTCTTAGCAGGGATCTGGAGGAAGGTTCGGTGCACGTAACTTGATTACATTTTTGATACAATTGTAACCTCACAACAATGGCAGCATACATCATCGTAGAAGTGGACATTCATAATCCGGTAAGGTATGAAGACTACAAGAAGTTAACACCCGGCATCGTTGAGTCGTATGGCGGAAAATTTATTGTTCGGGGTGGACAAACCGAAGCACTCGAAGGTTCCTGGGATCCGGGCCGGGTAGTTGTGCTTGAGTTTCCTTCAACCGATCAGGCCAAAGCATGGTACAACTCACCGGAGTATTCGGAAGCAAAGAAAATCCGGATGGAGACATCTACTGCAAAGATATTATTGGTAGAAGGTTTTTAGGGTTTAATCAGCGAATCTGATTCAAGCTGACATAATCTTTGATCAGCTTGATGGTATCTTCAATGGTGGATACGGTTACTACTTTGTAAGTACCGATTTTCTTGAAGAATAAGGTTGAGATTTCATCCTGCGCCAACAGTATTACTTTTTTGTTGGCCCGTAGTGCCAACGAAACTTCTGAGGCGGTTCCGGCTGCCATACCCAATACTACAAGTACGTGGCTGCTCAAGGCATTAATATTATTGCGTGCGCTGCCCATGCCGGTAATAATTTTGATCTGCGCATAGCTTGATGCGCCCTTCGTTGTTTCACCGGGAAGCACAGCTACGGTCAGTCCATTATTGTCGGAAGCACCTTTTAATGCAGCGTTCATCACACCAAACTCCCTGCCGCCTGAAAGCACTACCCAACCTTGTTTGGCAATGGCTGCGCCCAGGTCGTAAGCCAGTTCGTTCTCTTCGGGTGTTGCGTTTTCGCCTGGCCCCATCACGCCAATCATAACTTTTGACTTCATGATGGAAAGATACGATGGTGTATTTTGATAACAAGCGTTAGGCGGAGTGGCTAAAACTCATGATCACAATCCATACAATGCCTGACTTTTTTCGGGGGGAATATTGCTACCAGGAGGGAAAGTAATAATGAAGTTATTTTCCAATGCAACTTTTTGGAATACCCTGATTCAATATTAACCGAATGACAACGCGGACAGCGTATTAAATCCTCATCGTCCGGTATTGTCCTTTCTTCCAATACCTGCTGCACTAGTGCGGCATCCTGTTCGAAGATATGAAGCCGAACACTGAACCGTGGATTATGGATCGGATAAAGATTAGCCAAGTTTTCCTCCGTTAAAAAACAAGGTATACCGTAAGCATCCAGCTTGGTTTTTGCCAAATGGGCCTCCATACTGGTTTTATAACTATTGAATACAATAATATTGTCACGGTCCTTCATGCACTGAATCTATCCATACAATATACAAGGATAACCCTGAAGATTGAAGAGCAGGAGTGTGGGTATTCGCTTGTAGTCCTGAATTTTTAATGTCATTGCGAGGAACATTGACGAGACTACTCAACTATACAAATCGCTTTGTGACGAAGCAATCCCTCATTACATAATGAAAACTAACCGAGGAGCTTGGCATTGCTTCTCCCGACTTGTCGGGATAGCAATGACGGTCACATTATTTAGGACTGAAACGGATACTCATTATCAGGAATGTAAACACATACTTTGTCGAAAGCTTGGGAAGATTTTTTACCTTCATAATATGAAAGCATGGCGACACAGCATACTGATTCTCATTGCAGCAACAGCGGCAAAGGCACAATCCCTTACGGAACCACAACAACGAGCGATCAATAATTATATCGTCATGGTCAATCAGCTAACCACTGGGCTATCCGATTTGGGGCCTTCATTGGTAACGCCCTACCGGTCGATGCAGGAATACCGCAACAAGCCTCGCACGATTGCACCCTATACATGTAAGCTGTCGGAGAAGAATTATTACGTTGACGAAGCGCGCAAAACATCCACTGCATTAGGATCTGGAGGGACAACATTTATGGCAAAAGCTGAGGCTGCACGAACGGCATGGCTGGCCGTGGATGGTACTTGTAAATCCATTGAAATCTATTTCCGGTTGAAGGATTACGAAACCGATAATTTCAAACAGTTTGAAGAACTGGTTGGAAATGTGGAAACGCAGGTAAAAGAATATGCCCGGCTGGTAAGGGAGATGCAGGTTGAAGCAGACAAACTCTATCAGAAACTTCAGCCCTACAATGCCTCGAACCCATACCACAAAGCCGGGAAACTAATGCATGACCAATTGATGTTTGAGCAGGAATTACTGGATGCCTGTGTCTTTAACGTTAACGAATCGGTACATACGGGTTGGCCTGTTGAGCGGGCAGAGAAGCACATACTTGATGATGTTCGAAGGGTGAGTGAATTGAAGAAGGGTGTTACGGGAATTCAATACCCCGCCTCATCCATGTACACCTCTTTTGTAGAAGGAATGGAATCGCTGCAAGCCACCAAGCGAAATGGTGTTGATGGCTACACGTACGAAAAGCAACATACCGATGCGCATAGCAACTCTGTTTATAAAAACCTGATCAATTATTATAACCATGTTGGCGTTTCATTTTACGAGAACTTTGTAAAGCAATCGGTTTCAACTGGTTTTCGGGGTATATATTTTCTGGAATATGTTCCGGTGTTCAGCATTCGTACAACTGTAAAGAAAATTAACATAGAGGTTAAACCGTTTACTGATAAACCTGTGGCCTCCTTTACAGTAACCCCATCACCATCTCCCATAGCACCGGCAGTGTTCACTGCACTTTCCGATTATGTTCAGTTTATTAATGACGGAGTTTCTCAGGTTAATCATTTGATGAACCCGATGCATAGTCTAAATACTTCGGCTTCGCACGGAAAGATACGCTTGCAATCAACCGGTAAAATGAACCTTGAATATCATTACAAGAATTTTGAGCTGCCGGTAACGTTATACCAACGCGTAGTTGATCAAAACAAATCACTACCGTTAGCGTATCAAAAGCCACTTAACGATCAACTTGAAGTATTATACGGTATTCTTACTGAACTGAATCAATGGAACAATGTGCTGTTGGCTGGCTCGGCTTCCAGGCAGTTAACCAAAGACAGCATGGACTATGTTTACGATATCATTGCCCGGTATCGGGTACTGGCCCAAGTGTTCGATGAAAAGAAGGAAAAGCTGTATCAAGATGTTCGCAGGGTTATGGAATCCTACAAACCAGCGAACCCCAAAAGCTCGTGGCAGGTTTCGGGAAATTATTTGCAGACCTTACTGGATGAAAACCGTAAGGAGCTTTTTAAAGCAAAGAAGTTTTTAGCGGGCGACTCATTACAAAAGGCTGTTACGGAAAATATTGAAAGAATGTCTCGTGAATTGATTGTGAACGAATATTCTAATCTTGAAGGTTTGCAAAAGTATGGCCGCTCAAACGGTAATTGTCCGTATACGCCTTATGAGGACTTCGCGGAGTACTCCAAACGGTTTGCTGAATCCTTAAAAAAAATGAAGCCCGGAAAAGCCGCCTCATCATACTACCGCCACCCCTACAATGAACTTCTTTATCAGTACAATCAACTATTGGTACGCGATCACAATAAATTTGCTGAGTTGGCGAAAATACCCTTACTAAAATCGGTACTTCAGGTGGAGGTATTTGAAATAGTGCCCCATCGTAAGCCTGAACCGGAAAGAGAGGTTGCAAAGGTTAATGAGAGCACGGCTCAAGCACCAGTGGTAGTTGCAGCTATTCCGGAACCTGTTGTAAAAGAAGAGACAGTGCGGCAAAAGGGCAAGAAAAGTACTCCTGATAGATATATGGAAAAGCAACCTGCTGGTGGTGTTGTGCGCGATACTGTTCGTGTTACCGATATCATACGCATTGAAACCATCCGGCACGACACCGTGTATATATCGAAGGTCGATACAGTTTATGTCGGCATTCCGGGTGAGAATCTTATGTCGATGGAAGGTTATGCTACCAATAATGTAGTATTGTTGTTGGATATCTCCGGATCGATGAACAACCCCGATAAACTGCCACTGCTCAAAAAGTCTGTTTTGTTGTTGATCAAGATGATGCGTCCTGAAGATCAGGTTTCCATTGTTACGTATGCGGGTAAAGCCAAAGTAGAGTTGCCGCCTACATCGTTCAAAGAGGAGGCTAAAATTGTACAGGTTATTGAACAACTGAAGTCAGATGGAAAAACTGATGGTATCGCAGGAATAAAGCTAGCGTACCAAGTAGCCGATAAAAACTACATCCGTGGCGGAAATAACCGTATAATCTTGGCTACTGATGGTGAATTCCCGATTGGTAACCCAACTTACGAAATGGTTAAGAAGTTTGCTGCGGATGACATCTTTATTACGGTATTCAATTTTGGCAAAGCAACTAGTCCTGTCAAAAGTCTGCAACAACTGGCATCCTTCGGCCGGGGGAATTTTGAGCACATTACCCGCGAAAATGTCGATCTGAAACTTGTTACGGAAGTAAAGGCCAAGAAGAAAAAATGATCATTGGGTAAAAATTAAACTTTCCTTGTAACATAGTTAGCAGCCCATCGTCTGGTTATTGGATTTTGATTAATGGATCTGGAAACTTTTCAAAACCGCGTTCTATCTTCAAAAAGCAAGCTTTTCCGGTTTGCCTTGCGTATGCTGGGCAACGAAGATGAGGCCAAGGATGTATTGCAAGAGGTATTTATACGGGTTTGGAATAATCGCGAGAAGATGGACCAGATCCAAAATATGGAAGCCTGGTGCATGCGGATAACAAAAAATCTTTCGCTTGACAGGTTAAGGTCGCTGCAACGAAAGGGCACTTATCCGATAGCGGAGGGCTTTGATATCAAACAAACTGATGCAACACCGGATGTTAAAATTGAATTGGGTGAAAGTATGTTGAATGTTAACCAATTGATAGCCTCACTGCCTGAAAAGCAACGGCAGGTTATTCACCTCCGCGATGTGGAAGGGTACACGTATAATGAGATCTGCGAAATTCTTGAACTGGATATGAATCAGGTAAAAGTGAGCTTGTTCCGGGCAAGAAACGCGGTCAAGGAAAAATTGATGAAAATCAATGCTTATGGACTCTAGGAAATTGGAAGAACTGTTACAAAAGTACTGGAATTGTGAGTCCTCATTGGAAGAGGAGGAACAGTTGCGTGAATACTTTAGGGGAGAAAATATACCCGATGCGTTAAGTGAAATGGCCAGGTTGTTCCGCTACTTTGATGAGCAGCGCGCCCGCACAACGGATGTTGAGTTTGATCCCACGATGCCCCTTCAGTTAAAAACAAAGCACTCCGATAAGAAAGGTAAGATTGTAAAATTATTTTATAACACGATGCGCATAGCGGCTGGCGTTGCGGTATTGCTGGCCGCGGTATACTTCGTACGCCAGGAAGTTAGAAACGATAATACCATTGCGGTTGAAGATACGTTTGATGACCCGCAAAAGGCTTTCGAGGAAACCAAACGCGCTTTATTAATGATTTCAAAAGGATTTGGTAATGCGGAGCAGCAAGCCAGGAAGATAAACATGTTTAACGAAGCACAAGAAAAAATTCAAACACCAACAACAGAAGAAAATTTTAATAACTAAGTATTTACGAATATGAAATGAGCATAAACCAAACTATACCCAGCCATATGTTAATATGTGTGCTAATTCGGATGGGGAAGTTTTGATATGCGAATTCCATGTGACCTTAAAAAATAAATTATTAACACATGAAAAGGATAATCACATTAATTGTTTTGATTGCTTTGGGTACGGGAGTGTACGCACAGAATGAAGCCATCAGTAAATTTTTTAACAAATACGCTACGGATGAGTCGTTTACCACCCAGGTAACGATATCCGGAAAGATGTTTAGCCTCTTTACAAACATGGAGGTTGATAGCCCGGAGGATAAAGAAGTGCTGGAGGCTATTAGTAAGCTAAAGGGCCTTCGCATTATGGGAAAAGATAATACAAGTGATGCCCGGAATTTATACAAGGAGGCGTTTGGCATAATTACACAGAATAAATTCGAAGAAATTATGTCGGTGCGCGATAAAGATAAGGACATGAAGTTCTATATCGTTGAGAAGAGCCCCGGAAAAATAAGTGAGTTGGTTATGCTGTCCGGAAGTTCAAAGGATTTTATGATGATGACCTTATTTGGGGAAATTGATTTGAAGCAGGTTTCTCGCATCGGACAGAAAATGAATGTTAACGGTTTAGAGAATCTGGAGAAGATGGACGATAAACCAAAAAAGAAAAATTAATTTTAATCTGTATTCAGACCAGAAGAGCAATCATCGAACCCGATGATTGCTTTTTTCGTATTACTTGTAACTCCTCCATCCCATGAAAAATACTGTTCTTTTTGCGGCTTGCCTGGGTGTTGCTTTGCAACTCTCTGCACAAACTAAAACCACTGAAAATCTGCAGCAACGCTACACCGGATCATTCTCTCTTTATTTTTACCAGAATACCCTCCGCATGCTTAATCAAACCGAAAACAAGGAATTTGATGAGTTGATAAAGGATATCGAAAAGATGAAATTTCTGATGATTGAGAAAGATGCGCAGTTTAATGCCGCACAGTATTCAAAGCTTAAGAAGGAATATATAGCCGAAAGCTTTGAAGAAGTAATGACAACACGCGTTGAAGGCCGCAGTTTTGATGTACTGTTAAAGGAAAAATCAGATAGAATAAAGGGTGTAGTGGTGCTGGTCAATGATTCAGCGAGTTTATATGTGTTGGATATGGTCGGCAGTATTGCGTTGAATAAGATCCCCGACCTTTATAAGGCAATAGACGATAGCACGGATGTTGGAAAACGAATTAAAAGTTTCACCGATCGTAATGCAAAGCGGAAGGGAAACGACAAAGATGGAGATGATCATGATTAACAGAGTGTATGTTTAGTAGTGATTAAAACGTTTCCATTTAACTTATAATCTTTAATCTATTGAATACTGTACTCGCTATTCAGGACCTAAGCAAGCATTTTGGCAAAATAAGGGCTGTTAACAACCTGAACCTCACGGTTGAGGCAGGACAGGTATTTGGTATGCTCGGCCCCAATGGTAGTGGTAAAACCACTACGCTCGGAATGCTAATGGGGGTAACCAATCCTACTGCTGGTAAATTTTTGTGGTTTGGTGAAGAACCAACGCCCAACGTGCGCAGAAAAATTGGGGCTGTGTTGGAACACCCGATATTTTATCCCTACCTCAGTGGTCAAAAAAACCTTGAGTTGAACGCCATGATCAAGGAATGCCCAGCAGAAAATATTCCCAGGGTACTTGATTTGGTTGAGCTTACCGAACGGAAGGACGATAAGTACAAAACCTATTCGTTAGGTATGAAACAACGTCTGGCCATAGCTTCAGCATTATTGAACGATCCTACCGTATTGATTTTAGATGAACCTACCAATGGCCTCGATCCTATGGGTATTGCGGAGATCAGGGAAATCATTAAGAAGATTGCAGCCCATGGCAAAACTATTATTCTGGCCAGTCATTTATTAGATGAAGTGCAGAAGGTTTGTACACATTTTGCCATTCTGAAAAAGGGTAACATGGTGTACTCCGGTCCGGTAGATGATGTGGGAAAGGGGTTGGAGACAGTTGAGGTAAATGCGGATGTTGAGAATCTTAATGAAATTTTACTAACGTTTCCCGGCACCTCATCCGTTAACCTTGAAAATGGTGTTTACCAGGTAACCATGCGCGAGGGTTATCATGGCAAAGCATTAAATAGTTTTTTGTTTGAAAGCGGAATTGTGGCCAGTCATTTGGTAACAAAGAAGAAAAGCCTGGAAAAGCAATTTTTGGAAATACTTTCAGATGCCCGGTAGTCTGGAATTTTATTAGAATTATATGTTGCAGCTTCTCAAAATTGATTTAAAGAAACTTACCAGTTACCGTACCTTCTGGATCATCTGTGGTTTGTATTTTATAACCCTGCTGATGACCACGGCCAGTGGTATGGAATTTTTGAAATGGCTGGCGCGTACCGTTGAAGGATTCGGACAGTCAATAAACATCAATCGAATTCCGCTCTATCATTTTCCTGATGTTTGGCAAAACCTCGCATGGAGCAGTGGCCTATTAAAAATAATGATTGCCATCATGGTGGTGATTTCCATTACCAATGAATACGCTTACCGTACCATTCGGCAAAACATTATTGACGGGTTAAGCCGAAAGGAATTTCTTCTATCAAAGGTGTACACCAACCTTTTGCTAAGCCTGTTGAGCATGGTGCTGGTTTTTTTGGTGGCCCTGGTTACGGGTTTGATCTACTCCAGTCATCTGAACATAGACTATATGTTTGATGGTGTGGAGTTTTACCCGGCTTACTTTCTGGAAGTCTTTGCCTTTCTATCATTCGCATTGATGCTCGGCATACTTGTTCAGCGTAGTGGCTTGAGTATAATTTTACTACTCAACTCATACCTTATTGAACTTATTATTAAGGAGAATATTGATGACTACGTTCCCTGGTTGATTAAGTTCTTTCCCTTAGAGTCGATCATGAATTTGGTGCCCATGCCTTTTGCCCGCTATGCTTTTCAGCAGATACAGGACTCCGTAAGCCTGCAAGCTGTAGCCATTGCCTTGGTATGGACATTTTTATTCAATTATTTCAGCTACTGGCGACTCAAAAAAGCTGATCTCTGATTCTTGATTCGACTTCGGCAACGAATTTTTCGCAATCGATTTAAACCACATGGATTAAGAAAATCCTACATGCGGTGAACCCTGCGGGTTAATCCTCGTTTCTTTGCATTGTAAAACTTCTCAAAAATGAAAGAGATTCAACTTTTAGGATTATTGGCCGGATCGTGTACAACGGCAGCGTTTATCCCTCAGGTGGTAAAAACCTGGAAGAGCCGCTCGGCAAAGGATTTATCGCTGGGTATGTTTTCGATTTTTTGTACCGGTGTATTGCTATGGCTGGCCTATGGTATTTTAATTGCCGATTTGCCGGTTATCATCGCGAATACAATAACGCTGGTGTTGGCATCATTTCTATTGGCGCTCAAACTTCGCTGGAAACACTAATCGTGATCGCAGGCGCAATATTTATCACTGCTTGCTTTTTCAAAACATTCCTTCCCTTCTCTGTATGAAAACCAGGCTAACCCAAGGGTGCCAGCAGCATCAATGTACGGCAGCCCGGTGAGTTCGTACAGGCCACTGGAGACCAGCAGAATAACGGACATGTAAACACAAACCAATGTACAGTTTGAGTCGGCAAGAATGGCTTCGCTGTTCAGGGCATTTCCTGTTTTTCGTTTACCGTAGATAAGTCCCAACATAACGATAATACTAATGCACGCTATGATTACACCCCAACGTGTTGTTTCAGGTTTTTGTCCGGTGTAGACCACAATTGCTGCACCGATAATCAATCCGGCAACAAGCAGGTAAAAAGCGGTGCCCGTGATGCGCAAGGCAGTGCGTTCAAAGCCATCGCGGTTGGCGGTTGGGTTGTAACGAATCCTCAGGACCATGTGCATGATGCCTACACCTGAGACCAGTTCAATGAAACTATCCACGCCAAATCCGAACAGGGTTAGCGTTTCGTCTTCATAGCCAAACCATGTAGCGATAATTCCTTCTGCAAAGTTGTAGGCAATGGTAAACATGGCCAGTGCCAAGGCAATGGTATATAGTTTACTTTCACGTTGCGACAGTTTATTTACAGATTGATCAATCATTGATCGACTGGTAAGTGAGCACTTTGAATTTACTGCCGATGCTCCATTGTGAAGCATTGTACATGTTGGTAAAAATCAATCCTATAAGTTGCTCTTTCGGATCGGCCCAGTAGTGTGTATTGAAAGCACCGCCCCACCGAAACGTGCCAATGGATTCAACAGACTTATGGTCATTCTCTACGGTTTCCAAACCAAAGGCAAGGCCATAAGGATCGGCATTCAGATCATAGAATTGATTGGTTAGCATTAGCTCCACAGTTTTTCGGCTGATGATTCGCACACCATTGTATTTGCCAAAGTTTAGGAATAGATGCAGGAATTTAGCGTAATCTTCAACCGTTGATGATAAACCAGCTCCTCCGGAATAATAAGTTCCATTGGTTTTGGGATAGTCCGGATTAACGTTGTCATATACCGGTGATACTTGTCTGATGATTTTACCATCCTTTTCGGAGTATAACTGTACAAGTTTATTGTGCAGAATCGCAGGAAGATAAAACCAGGTATTGTTCATGCCCAACGGATCGAAAATACGTTTTCTTAAAAACTGATCGAAGGACATGCCCGACCAGATTTCAATCAGGTAGCCTATCACATCGGTGTTAAGTCCGTATGTCCAGCGTTCACCGGGTTTATGCTTTAATGGAAGTGTGGCAAGAATTTTAATCTTGTCGCCAATCACACTGCCGTCATTGCCAATGCCACTGGGCACACCAGCAGCGTAATCAATGCCCGAGGTATGGGTGAGCAGGTGCCGAATGGTGATCTCTCTTCCGGCCGGATCGGTTGTGTAACTGGTATCGGCAGCGTTGAATGATTTTAGTACAGTCGGGTTTTTAAATTCCGGAATGTAACGTGAAACCGGATCGTCAAGCTGAAATTTCCCTTCTTCCCATAGTATCATAGCCGCAAGGCTGGCAATGGCTTTGCTTTGTGAAGCAATGCGAAAGATGTTGTCCTTCTGCATTGGTTTTTTAGCTTCGGCATCGCTGTAACCGTAAGCATTATGGTAAACTATTTTTCCATTGCGTGCTATCAAAACAACTGCTCCCGGAATAGCTTGTGACTCCACAAGTCCGTTGATCATTTGATCCACTTGCTTTAAACGCTCAACGGAAAGTCCGGCAGTTTCAGGTTTGGCAGAAACCAAAACCTGTGCAAGCAATGTAACAGAGGCAAAAGAAAGAATGAGTGTGAGAATGTTTTTCATGATAGGGTGTGATCGTCTGGTTAAAAATTCAGGCAATCAAATATACCATTGGTATCCAATATCAAATAAGGACAAGAAAACTTTGTGCGTAGCTTAAATCTTTACATGCCCCCAATTAACTCCGGATTTGATCCGGTAGAGTTGCATTTCGGAAATGCCAAACTGCTTGGCGATGATTTTCATTCGGGTTTTTCCTTCGGCCAGTTTTCGCTTGATCAACTTTACGCGATCGGTAGTTAGTTTTTGCCCACGGCCGCTGAACTCAGCTTTTGACCTTATATAGTTAGGGTCTTTCACCATGTGTTTATGCGCTTCGGCTAAGGTTACCCATTTCAGGTTGCGGTAATAATTGTTTTCCTTTTTATGATCGAGGTGAATTACAATGCGGTGCGAGGCACTCGGTTTTTCGCAAAAGTGTTGGGCCACCAAACGGTGCACCAGGAATCCTTTGCTTGCACCATCTTTCCTCAACTGTATGCCAGGATAATTTTTAATGTAGCTGTACTTCAAAAAGTATCCGTTATCGTGGGTATCCCAAAAAGCGATTACCCGGCCAAAGTTTGAAATGGCATACCGTTGCCCATCCCCACCTTTAAAGCCCCTCAGGGTTGCCCACTTTTCAGTAGAGTGAAACTTTAGTGTCTGAATTTTTCTTCTGGTGCTCATACTAAAATTGGTTAGTGCTGTATATAGGTTGTAGGAGTTTTTCCGGTTATTCGTTTAAACATGCGGTTGAAATGTGATAAATTGTTAAATCCAACCATGAAACAAACGTGTTCTATGCCAGCACTCTTTTCAATGAGAAGTTTGCAAGCATTACTGATGCGCACTTCATTTAAAAAAGTTGAGTACGTTTTACGCGTCCGGTTTTTAAAGTACCTGCAGAAAGCTTCAGTGGACAAGTTTGCCACTTCGGCTACCTCGTAAATAAAAATCTTTCGGTGACTTTCCCGGAAGGTAAAATTCAAAATGTCGTTCATTCGCTTTTCTTCAGCAAATGAATAGCCTTTTGGCAGTGAACTAACTCCGAGGGGGGTAAGAGTATTCGAAGTTGCAAAAATTTTTAGAATACACAGAAAAGAAATCAATTTTTCTACTCCTTGATGTGCCGGTAATTTCATTAGCAATGCCTTAATTTGATCTTTATCAACTCCTGTTGCCTGATAATTTCTTCCTGGTTCGAGAAAATCGCGTATGTTTTTCATCTCTTCCAGTTGCCAGAATTCCAGCCCTCCATACTGACTACTGAAGTAAATGGAGATAGCATGGGCATTTTCTTCGGAGGAGGCATAGTACTGATCATCGTTTCGGAAAACATGGGGTTGACCGCTACCAATCAAAAAAACATCGTGCGGCTTAAACCGTCCTACATGGTCTCCAACGACTAATGTCCCTTCACTTTTAAGGATAAGCATCACTTGCGTTTCCGGATGCTGGTGGAGTTTATCGTAAAATCGGGGTAGCAGGTCTTCCTGAAGCCGAAAGGCTTCATGCTGAAGATGAGGAACTTTAAAAGGTATTACCTTCATAGTGATATATTGATGTTCATAAGCTGAATTTTGCATTAAATATGGTCAAAATAGTATTAGTATTGACTATTTTTAGCAGGATGGACGCAGAATGGTGTTGTTACCTTTGATCGTAACAAACCAAAACTAACTATGGTACAATGGAAAGGCGTTTACCCGGCACTAACCACAAAGTTTACCCCGGACGATAAACTTGATTTTAAACTTTTTGAGAAAAATCTAAACGCACAGTTGGAAGCCGGTGTAGAAGGCGTAATCCTGGGCGGTACGTTGGGTGAGGCGAGTGTGTTGAGTAGCGAGGAGAAATTTGATCTGGTAAAATTCGCGGTAGATAAGGTGGCAGGTAAGGTTCCTGTGGTTATGAATATTGCCGAAGGAAGCACACGCGAAGCGGTGAAACTTGCCACGGATGCTGAGAAGTTCGGTGCCAAAGGCCTGATGTTGTTGCCCCCCATGCGATATAAGTCTGATCACCGGGAAACGGTAACCTATTTTAAGGCCGTAGCTTCAGCGAGTTCATTGCCCATAATGATTTATAATAACCCGGTTGATTATAAGATTGAAGTTACCTTGGAAATGTTTGATGAACTGGCCGAAGTGCCAAGCATTCAGGCTATAAAGGAATCGACACGCGATGTTACCAATGTTACCCGTTTGAAAAATCGTTTTGGTAACCGTTTTAAAATTTTATGCGGAGTAGATACCCTTGCCATGGAAGAACTGGTGTTGGGCGCTGATGGCTGGGTAGCCGGATTGGTATGTGCCTTTCCACAAGAGACTGTGGCTGTTTACAAACTCGTAAAAGCAGGCCGTATAAATGAAGCTTTAAAAATTTACCGTTGGTTCATGCCGTTGCTGGAATTGGATATTCATCCGAAACTGGTACAATACATTAAACTGGCCGAGCAGGAAGCTGGTATTGGTAGTGAAACGGTGCGCGGTCCCCGGTTAACTCTGGTGGGCGAGGAGCGTGAAAGGGTACTCAGGATTATTCGTGAAGGAATAAAAACCCGACCAAAGCTATGAGATGGCTTCTAGTAAGACCTGGTTAATAAATCTTGTTACTTGTACACTATACTTACAACTATGAAATATACAGATGCAACCCTGCAAGAAACAAGCGAAGTACTGAATGAGTCGCATATTGCATTTCTATCGTACAAGAATTTTTCCGGCAAAAAGAAAGCAGCATTTCTTCGGGCTATAGCCGATGAAATTGAAGCGCTGGGCAATGACTTGGTGCACACGACAATGAAGGAAACGAATTTGCCGGAGGCGCGCATTGTTAATGAACGCGGTCGTACCACTTCGCATTGCCGCATGTTTGCTGATTTGGTAGAAGATGGTTCATGGGTTGAAGCCCGTATTGATACCGCATTGCCTGATCGAATGCCGTCCCCCAAACCTGATATTCGAAAAATGCTGGTGCCCATCGGGCCGGTGGTAGTTTTTGGTGCCGCCAATTTTCCGTTAGCCTATTCAACAGCTGGTGGCGACACTGTCTCAGCGCTTGCGGCCGGATGCCCTGTAATTGTAAAAGCACATCCTGCGCATGCAGAAACATCCGCCATGGTTGCAGGCGCCATCCAAAAAGCGATGGAGAAAACCGGAATGCCGAAAGGCACATTTCAACATGTGTTTGGATCTGGTTTTGAAGTAGGGCAGACATTGGTGAAGCATCCGCTTACGAAAGCTGTTGGCTTTACCGGATCGCTTGCGGGTGGAAAGGCATTGTTTGATTTGGCTAACCAACGGCCGGAGCCCATTCCTGTTTTTGCAGAGATGAGCAGCATTAACCCGGTAATTCTGTTACCGGAAACACTTCAGCGTGATGCAGAAACTACCGCATCGAAACTGGCAGGATCCATCACACTCGGTGTCGGACAGTTTTGTACTAATCCTGGGCTCATCATCGCCATTGAAAATGATGGATTGAATCGTTTTGCAAAGGCATTGGCGCAAGAAATTGAAAAGGTTTTACCGGGAAATATGTTGCATCAAGGCATTGCTGACAATTATGCAACAAAACTTAAGCAAGCGTTGGCACAGAAAGGTGTTTCAGTAGAAGGGCAATCTGCTGAAGAAGGTAATACTTCACAAGGCAGGCCGTTGGTAGCCTCTGCACCAGCGGAAGAGTTTATCAAAAATCCGTTATTGGCAGAGGAAGTATTTGGTCCATTTTCCCTGATTATCCGATGCAAGCATCGCGATGAATTTCATGCTGTCATCAATCGGCTCCATGGACAGTTAACCGCTACGGTAGTGGCTGATGAAAACGAGTTTTCCAATCATAAAAACCTGCTCAATGTTCTAATCGAGAAAGCAGGCCGCTTGATTTTAAATGGTGTACCAACAGGTGTTGAAGTATGTCCTGCCATGAATCATGGTGGCCCGTATCCGGCTACAACCGATTCACGCTTTACAGCAGTTGGTATTGATGCCATTAAACGTTTTGCACGACCGGTTTCGTTTCAAAATTTTTCAGATGACTTACTGCCGGATGAATTGAAGAGTAGCAACCCATTAGGGATTTGGCGAATGGTGAATGGCCAATGGGGTAAGAATTGATTCTCGGTTCTTGATTCTAGATTTTGGATTCCTGACTCAATTAGTAAACAGAAAACATTCATAGATAAAATAAACGATGACAAGCATCCAGCATCCAGCATCCAGTATCCACCATTTTAAGTGCATCGATGCCCACACCTGTGGTAATCCTGTTCGTGTTGTAGTGGAGGGCGGTCCCAAGCTTACGGGCAATTCCATGAGTGAAATGCGACAGCACTTTTTACGAGAGTACGACTGGATTCGTAAAGGGTTAATGTTTGAACCGCGTGGTCACGATATGATGAGCGGCAGTATTTTATATCCACCTGCTGACTCTGCGAATGATGTGGGTATTCTTTTCATTGAAACGAGTGGCTGTCTGCCGATGTGTGGCCACGGCACCATTGGTACCGTTACCGTAGCCATTGAACATGGATTGGTTACACCCAAAACTCCAGGTATTTTAAACCTGGAAGTCCCAGCCGGACTAGTTCGGGTTGAGTACAAGCAAGAAGGAAAGAAAGTAAAATCAGTAAAGATCAGAAATGTTAAGGCCTACCTGGCGGCTGAAAATATAACGGCTGATTGTCCGGATTTAGGTGAGCTAACCCTGGATGTATCATACGGTGGAAATTTTTACGCTATTGTTGACGTGCAAAAAAACTTTCCAGGACTTGAGCACTTCACAGCTGATCAGTTGATAGGTTGGAGTCGTGTGTTGCGGAAAAACATTAACGATAAATATTCTTTTGTTCATCCCGAAAATCCTACGATTAACGGATGCAGCCATATTTTATGGACCGGAAAAGTAATTGATTCAACTTCATCTGCACGCAATGCAGTTTTCTATGGCGATAAAGCCATCGACCGCTCACCGTGTGGTACTGGTACGTCAGCGCGGCTGGCTCAATGGCATGCAAAAGGAAAGCTGAAACCAGGAGAAGATTTCATCCATGAAAGCATCATTGGCTCAAAATTTATTGGCCGGATTGAAGAGGTAACAGATTTACACGGAAAGTCGGCTATCATTCCCAGTGTGGAAGGCTGGGCGAAAATTTATGGTTTCAACACCATCACCATAGATCCTGATGATGATCCGTATGCGTATGGGTTTCAGGTAATATGATGCTGGATTTCGGATTCTTGATGCTGGATATTTGAATTCGGATTGTAATTACAAAAGAAATGAGTAATGAGTTAAAAAATCTTGAAATATGGAAAGAGGCAAGAGAGGCTTCCTTGCTAATTCATGAAATGACATTAAAGCTTCCGAAGTTTGAGCAATACGAGGAAGCTCAACAAATTCGAAGATCAATTAAATCGGTTCGATCCAACATTGTAGAAGGCTATGGTCCGGAGAAAATATAAGTCAGATTTTATTCGTTTTCTTGTAGTCGCATTAGCGTCCAATGATGAAACTATTGACCATCTTGAAATACTTCATGAAACAAAATCCCTGAATGATCAAGAACTTTTTAATGATTTATATGATCGGCTTCACCGTTTAGGGCGAAAACTAAATAGCTTTATCAAAGCAGTTGAAGCTGAACATAATAATTTTTCATCAAAGCAAAGGCTATCATCTGATAGTTCCCATAATCCAGTATCCGAGATCAAGAATCCAGAATCATGAAAGTTGGTATTATTGGAGGCGGAATCATAGGTTTAAGCTCAGCCTATTATTTGATGAAAGCGGGCCATACCGTAACCATCATCGATCAAAGTGATTTGAAGGATGGTTGTTCCTTTGGCAATGCCGGCATGATTGTACCCAGCCATATTATTCCACTGGCATCACCCGGTATGGTTGCCAAAGGTTTGCGTTGGATGTTTAATTCCACGAGTCCGTTTTACGTAAGACCCCGCCTCAGTGGTGAACTGATCAAGTGGGGCTGGGAGTTTTATAAGCACGCCAATAAAAATCATGTTGACATTGCAGCTTCAGCCCTGAAGGAAATCAGCCTGCTTAGTAAAACCATGTATCAACAACTCGCGAAAGATTTACCTTTTGATTTTGGGTATCATGAGCGTGGGTTACTCATGCTTTATCAAACTAAGGACACCGAGCATGAAGAGATTGAAGGAGCTGCCTATGCGAACACCCTGGGTGTAGCGGCACATGTACTTTCGTCAAAAGAAGTTCAACAACTTGAGCCCGACATCCAGGTGAATGTTCGGGGTGGAGTGTATTATCCGGGAGATGCACATATTACACCGCAGGCGCTGGTAAGTCAGTTAATTCTTTTTCTGCAAAAAGACAATGTTAAAATTCTAACATCTACTATAGTACAGGATTATGTACAGGAAGCCAGAGAGATTAAGGTGGTCAAAACCAATCAGGGCGACTTTGAATTTGATGAAGTGGTAATGGCCGCAGGCTCATGGTCAGGCATCATGAGTTCAAAGCTGGACATTACCTTACCGATGCAGGCGGGTAAAGGGTACAGCTTTACGATACAAAATGTAAAGAAGAACGCCCGAATTCCTTCCATTTTTCTGGAAGAACGGGTAGCCGTTACACCGATGGGTAGCACCTTGAGGTTTGGCGGTACAATGGAAATCACGGGTATTGATCATTCTATTAATATGAACCGTGTCAGAGGGATTGTGGAAGCTATTCCTAAATATTATCCGGAAATGAAAGTTTCTATGCCAAAGAAGGAGGAGGTGTGGCATGGACTCCGCCCATGTTCTCCGGATGGTTTGCCCTATATCGGAAGGTCAGAGAAGATTTCCAACCTTGTACTTGCGACTGGTCATTCCATGATGGGCCTCAGTCTTGGCCCCGGAACCGGAAAACTTGTTACAGAGTTATTGAATCGGGAAGAACTCAGCATAGATATTTCAGCCTTTGATCCTGATCGGTTTTCATAGTTGTCCTCCCTATTCCTCTAATTTCATTCTGAATCTTACACGAATAAGCTGAAGTGCATTTGTTTCGCTAGTGCGGAGAATCGTGACGCTACATTTGTACAACTAAACACAAAAAAATACCTGATATGGCACAAAAACTTTATGAATTCTTTTTAAAAGCTGGTGAAATTGGAGGTGTACAGGCTCGTACACGCTTGTCAATTCTGTCAAGAATGACTTCCACTGAAGCAAAATCGTTAGCAGACACAGATGACAAATTAAAATTATTGGAAACACACTTTCAGGCCGTAATGAAGGAGTTTGGTAAATCAACTGCTACCATTACAAATAGCACTACGGTAAAGGACTCTGGCGCTAATCTTACTGAAAAGTTACGGAAGCAGATGTCAGTTTTTGCTGACCTCACCGCCCAGCGCTCTGTGTATGGTGATAGTTTGCAGGCAACCGCCAGGCGTATTACGGAATCATTGGTAGAGGCAATTGATGTGGAACGTGCCAGTATTTGGTTATACAATAATGATGAAACGGCTATTGAATGTGTTGATTTGTACGTTCGTACGAAACGTGAGCATACGGCTGGTGTTGTTTTAAATGCTTCAGATTTTCCGGCATACTTCAAAGCCGTGAAATCTCAACGCACGATTGCGGCTGTGAATGCACACACTGATCCGGCTACTATTGAATTTTCAGAAGTTTACTTAAGGCCGTTGGGCATCAACGCCATGTTGGATGTACCCATTTGGGCTAATGGTAAAATGGTGGGTGTTGTTTGTCATGAACATACAGGTGATTTCAGAAACTGGACTACCGATGAAGAGACGTTTGCCTACATCATGGGTAACATTGTGGGCATGACCATTGAGAAACTGGAGGCAGTAGAAGTATAGAAAATATATTTGAGTTGATTTTTAGTGGAGGAAAAGGGCACCGGTTTGGTGCCTTTTTTATTGTTATGGTGCAACACCTTGCATAAGTATTCCACACACCCAGGCTCCGTACGTACCCAATGCATAACCCAATACAGCCAGCAATACACCAACCGGTGCAAGCGATGGATGAAAAGCTGATGCAACAATAGGTGCTGATGCAGCCCCACCAATGTTGGCCATGCTGCCAACAGCCGTAAAAAAGAAAGGCGCCTTAATCAATTTAGCTGTAAGTAAGAGAATACTTACGTGTATCAGAATCCATATTCCGCCAACCATAAAAAGTTCAATGTTGTAATAGATGGATTTCAAATCCATTTGCATACCGATAGTGGCCACCAATACATAAAGCAATGCACTACCTAATCGTGATGCACCAACACCTTCAAGTTCGCGTGCTTTCGTGAAAGAAAGGACAAGGCCAAATGTTGTCGCTAACACCACAATCCAAAAGAATGCAGAATCCAGGCTGAAGCGATCGAGCTCCCATTCGCTTGGCAAGCTTTTAATGAAAGGCACAATTAAATCCGACAAGTAATGCGAGAGGCCGGTTAACCCGAAGCCTATTCCGAAGATGAGCATGGTATCGGCCAGCTTCGGCATCTTCGCGACACTGAGCTGAAAGTTTTCTATTCGCTTCTTCACATCCTCAATAGCCGATGAGTCTGCTTTAAATATTTTATCAATTTTTTCGGAACGACCAGAACCATAGAGTAGTGCGGCAGTCCACACGTTTCCAACAATAACATCAACGGTGGCCATGATAGAGAACAACACGGCACTGGCACCAAACACTTCCAGCATGGCAGCCTGGTTGGCACCACCACCAATCCAGCTGCCGGCAATGGTAGTCATACCTCTCCACACGGCATCAGGACCTTCGCCACCAACCAAATCGGGAGCGAAAGAAGAGACAATAAGAATAGCCAATGGCCCGCCAATAATTACGCCCAATGTTCCGGCCAGGAACATAATCACAGCTTTTGGGCCCAGCCTCATAATGGCTTTCAGATCAATGCTCAACGTAAGCAGCACAAGGCTTGATGGAAGCAGGTAACGCGAAGCAATTTTGTATAAGCCTGATTGTTCGCCAGAAATTATTCCGGTTGAGTTAAGTATAGAGGGAATAAAATAGCAGAGCAGGAGAGAGGGCACATAGGTGTAAAACTTTTTCCAGAAAGGCTGATCGCTGCTGGCTGTTTTAAAAACAAAAGCCAGGATGATCATGAGTATGCCAAGTACTACGGCATCGTTGGTGATAAGGGGTTGGTTCATCGGATCAGAGTTATGGTTACATTTCTTTTTTCACCACCAGCAGGAAATAATTCTTATCCATTTCCAGATAACCTTGCTCGTAGCAATAGTAGTAAATCGCGCCTTCCTTGGTTTTATACTGACTGGTAAAGTAACCAAAATCAAATCCTTTTTCATTAAGTTTTTCACGACTTACTCGTGTTTTTGCAGTGGGATTGAGTGCCATCAATATGCGCCTGTTTTTGCGTAAAATGTTATTCACATTGCGCACATAATTGGTCTCATCGCTGTTGAGTTTATTGTTATAACTGATGCGGCACTGGTCAGAACAGAATTTTTTATCGGCCCGGCCTTTAATTTTTTCGCCACACTCCAAACATACTTTTTCCTCAGTTTTCGCCATGATTTATGGGTTTTTCTGTTTTTATAATCCGTTTATAAACGTTTACAAACGAATATAACCGAAAGTAAGCGATTATCATACGAGTCCGCCATTTTTCTCCCCACACCTTTGCATCGTCAATCGACAATAACCGGTTGGCAGTCCTGCCCCGGCAGGCAGGGTTCACAAATCGTATGTTAAACCAATAAATTATACAGTTATGAAAAGTTTGAGAAACAGTGTGCAGTTGATCGGTCGTTTAGGCAAGGATCCTGAAGTGAAAGAGTTTGGTGACAAGAAGAAGGCTTCCTTCTCCATCGCTACATCCGACTCGTACAAGAATCAAAAAGGTGAGAAAGTAGAAGACACCCAGTGGCACAATGTGGTAATCTGGGGTAAGCTGGCAGGTGTGGCCGAAAAATACCTGAAGAAAGGACAGGAGATTTGCATTGAAGGCAGACTCGTGCACCGCGATTACGAAACCGATAAAGGCGAGAAGCGCTACATCACTGAAATCAATGTGAACGACCTGGTGATGCTGGGCGGTAAGTAATAAAGTTTTCAGTTGGTTGAAAGCCTGGTTCAGCAATGGGCCGGGCTTTTTTCTTTCAAAGTATAAATCAAAAAATGAATGCTAATGCGCTGACATCGCGGCTTTCGTTCCTCGGTTGCATTGACGGGGTTTTGGCTCTTAACCCCAGTTGCTACGATCAATTATTCAGCAATCGAAATATTCATGGGTATACCTTTTCTACCTTTTTCATACAAGACCCGTTCTTCCGGGTTGCTTAAATCCAACGTTCGAAAGCGTTCTGCATCGATACCCGCCTGTTGCGCATACAATTCATAATAGGCAGCCTGTATTTCATCCAGAGCAGCAATAAAAGCACGGTGTGAAGTGCCGCGATCAGCTTTTAGTGAGATCACAGCTTTTTCCGGCCTGTCGGATAGCTCAGGTTTGAGGCCGTTATTCAACACAAAAGTTTTTATTTCGTCACGTACTCCGGTTAACGCACTTCGTAGTTCACCGTTAACCAGGTACCGATCAACCGAATTGATCTGGAGGGTAAACAAATTTCGCTTATGCACAGGGGCAACAGTATTGTTGAGGGGTTGCGGCAAAATCAGAATGAGTCCCTTTTCATGGGTTATCTGCGTGGTGATCAGAAAAAACGTAAGCATCAAAAAGGCAATATCAGCCAGCGAACCAGTTTGAAGTACAGGCTGACCAGAAATGTGTTTTCGGTTCATGGTGTTGGATTTACTTCAGAAACACTAACCACCCAATAAGTCACCTTTCCGCCAGTCAAATTTTACAGCTTATTATTCGTGACTATATTCGACTTTCGTTGTTAGCCATTTGTAACTTGCCGAAATGAGTTTTGTCTATCCTACTTTTCTTTGGGCGCTAACCGCGCTGGCTATTCCGGTTATTGTCCATCTGTTTAATTTCAGGAAGACGCAAAAGATTTATTTCTCCAGCACACGCTTTCTCCAGCAAGTGCAGGAAGCCACCTCGGCCAAGCGAAAACTGAAACACTACTTAATTCTAGCTTCACGATTATTTTTTTTGTTGTTCCTGGTTCTTGCCTTTGCCCAACCCTTTATCCCCGCAAAGGAGCAGGTAGCTGCGCGTCAAAACATTGTCCTGTATGTGGATAACTCACTCAGCATGTCTGTTCCGGTTGGCGAAAGAACGCGGGCATTGGATGCCGGGTTGACCATGGCAAACGAGATTGTTGAAATTTTTCCTCCGGATGCCCGGTTTCAATTGCTCACCAACGACTTTGCTCCCTTTTCCAACACCTATAAAACCAAAGCCGAAGTTCTTGACTTACTAACACAGGTTCGGTTATCACCGGTATCGCGCTCCTTTAAGGAAGTGAAGGACCGAATCGATAATACGAATCGAACCCGTGCGCATGATGAAATTTTCTGGTTCTCCGATTTTCAGCAATCTACTACTGGTGCGCTTTCCGAATCAATGCCCGACAGTACCCAGCGACTACACCTCATTCCGCTTACGTTCGAGCCACTGGCCAATATTTTTGTTGACACCGCCTACCTGGAAAATCCATTTGTCGTGGGGGGCGAAAAAAACACGTTGAATGTTAAGCTTCGCAATGACGGAACAAAGGCAATCGATCAGCTTTTAGTGAAGTTAACGGTAAACGGTATTCAAACAGGTACCAGTTCAATTGGCATTCCAGCGCAAGGGAGTGCATCCACTTCGTTTGATATCGTTTCAGCAAAGCGAGGTACCAGTCAGCTGGTGATAAGTTTTAACGATTACCCGGTAAGCTTTGATAATGAGTTTTCTCTCGCCCTGAATTTTTCAGAGAAAGTAAAGGTAGCCGAGGTAAAAAGTTCATTCACCAAATCGCCTGTTGAAATAGTTTATGGCAATAAGGAGGTTTTTAATTTCCGTTCATTTGATATCAAGAATGTAAATTATTCTGTGCTGCAAGAGACTGACTTGGTTGTATTGAACGGCTTGGATATAATTGATGGTGCGCTTACTTCGTTTCTTCAAAATTATATTATGAATGGCGGTGCATTGTTGGTGATACCCTCTTCAACACCTGATCTCGTTTCTTATCGCACGCTGCTTTCCAATAATACACTTACTTCAGTAAGCGAGCCGCAGCTTACTGAACTGGAAACCCCTGACTTTTCGAATCCGTTTTTTGAGAATGTTTTTGAAGAGCGTGCCAACCGCCTCGTATTGCCAAAGGCCAGGCGCGTAATTGACTGGGGCAACGACCGTTCAGCAATATTGAAATTTAAGAGCGATAAACCGTTTCTCTCGCAGTTTACCCGGGGAGGCAAGATTTTCCTGATGGCTTCTCCACTACATCCCGAATTCTCTGACCTGAATAATAACTTTCTGTTTTTGCCGGTGATGTACCGCATTGCAACATCGGCCAAGAAGGCCGATTGGAAACCTTACCATAACCTTAATGAAACATTGATCACGCTTCGTATTGACAGTCTTTCCGGTGAGCAGCAAGTACGCCTGGCGGGTCAGCAGGAAATTATACCCGCTCAACGAAAGCTGGGCGATCGTGTAATGCTTGAACTGCCCCGGTTTTCTATGAACACCGGATTTTACCATGTCATGGTAGGCCGCGATACTACGGGACTTCTGGCATTTAACCTGAATCGAAACGAATCCTTGCTCAAGCAATGGAGCGCTGAGGAAGTGAAGCAACAGCTTGGGGGCGCAGATAACATCACTGTTTTTGAAGCTAACTCAGCTGAAACTTTCAGTAACGAAATAAAAACAAGATATTTGGGGAAGCCATTATGGAAGTATGCGTTGATCGTTGCCCTTTTCTTCCTGTTGATAGAAATACTCCTGATCCGTTTTCTAAAGTAATGCCTTTATGATAACACGCGATGAAGTAAAGGACGAGATCAATAAAATGCCTGAAAGTTTCTTACAGGAACTGTACGATTTTATTCTATTCTTGAAGTATCGAAAATATCAACAGGAAGATAATGTGATGACTCATATTGCCAGTGAGGAGACCCTAAAAGAGTGGAATTCAACTGAAGAAGATCAGGCATGGAAAAATTTGTGAAGGGTGATATTGTAGTAGTTCCATTTCCCTTCTCAGATTTATCCTCATCGAAAAGAAGACCAGCCATGGTTATTGCAAACTTACCCGGTGAAGACATTATTCTTTGTCAGATCACCAGTCAACTGGTAAAAGATGAATTTTCAATATCCCTGTACGACACTGATTGATTTCGGAGAACTGAAGCAGCAAAGTAATGTCAGGCCTAACCGGATTTTTACGGCCAGTAAGAAAGTAATTCAGTATAAGGTCGGATAAGTTAACTCAAGAAAGTTTTCAGAGGTTCGAAATAAAATAGTTTCTTTGCTTGATCAATAATTTATGAAAATACTTATTCAGGGCGCTAAAATCATCGATCCGAACTCCCCTTTTCATAAAAAAACTAAAAACGTACTTCTCTTAAACGGCCGTTTATCCGAAATCGGAGATAAGAATTATCAGGCCGACAAGGTTATCGGGGCCGAAGGCATGATGCTTACACCCGGCTGGTTTGACCTCGGCACTTTTGCGGGTGACCCCGGATTGGAGCACAAGGAAGACCTGAATTCGGTGTGTCAGGCTGCGGTAGCGGGTGGGTTTACGGAGCTTGCCCTGTTGCCCAATACAGTGCCCAGCATTCAAACCAAAAACGATATCAAGTACCTCACCCGTAATAATGACAGCAGACTGGTGCAGGTTCATCCGCTGGCATCTGTAACGCGTGATAACAAAGGCGAAGAACTTACCGAGATGATCGACCTGCACGAGGCAGGAGCGGTGGCCTTTACCGATGGCCTCAAAACAATCTGGCATACCGATATTTTTCTAAAAGCCCTTCAATACTTACAAAAGTTTAACGGTGTGCTGATTGATCACCCGGAAGATGTTTGGCTGAACATGTTCGGACAGATGCATGAAGGTGTGCAAAGCACCATGCTGGGATTAAAAGGCATGCCGCGCATAGCGGAAGAAGTTGCTGTTCACCGTAACCTCGATTTACTGCACTACGCAGAGGGCAGACTGCACATGGCCAGACTGTCATCGGCACGTTCGATAAACCTTATCCGAAGCGCCAAAAAGAAATTACCGGTAACCTGCGACATCACAGCGTATCAACCCCTGCTGGATGACAGCATGTTGAAGGGTTTTGATACGAACTATAAAGTTAACCCGCCTTTGCGTGAGAAACGCGACAACGAGGCGCTCATTAAAGGACTTAACGATGGCACCATTGATGTGATTTGCTCCGGACATGTGCCCCACGATGAGGAAAGTAAAAACCTCGAGTTTGATCATGCCGATGCCGGGATCATTAGCCTGCAAACATTCGCAGCCAATCTGGTATCGCTTTCAAAGCATGTTGATTGGTCTACCTTGTTGGAGAAGGTAACGGTGGCTCCCCGCAAAGTACTCGGGTTGGAAGTTTCTTCCATTGATGTTGATGTAAAAGCTAACCTTACCCTGCTCGACCCCGCCCGAACCTGGTTATACGATGAAAAAGCGAATTTGAGTAAAGCCAAAAACTCACCTTGGTTAGGTCAAACGTTAACGGGAAAAGTGGTTGCAGTTTTCAACAACACAAGGCACTGGATTGATAGTTCATTATGAGAAAGCCCTCACCGCTTTTAACTATCGGTATACGGTATGGCGCGATAGCAGCTATACTTTCCATCGCACTGAATATTACCATGTTTTACCTGGGCAGGCATCCGATGATGATTTCTCCTTTCCTGGATTTTAGGGTGTTTCTCTACGGATTGTTTATATTTTTTAGCTTGAAAGAGTACCGGGATTTTCATAATGGCGGTGCCTTGCATTTTTTTCAGGGTATGATTGGCAGCTTTGTGGTAGTGGCAACGGCTGCTGTGTTGGGCTCCTTGCTTTACCGCATTTTTGGTGCGATTGAAACGAACTTTACCCCGGAGTACGTCAGTTTGATGACGGAATACATCCGTTCATTTCCCGAGGAGGAATTAACACGGATCGGTGGAAAAGAGGAAGTTGAGCGTAATTTAGCTGAGCTTCCTTCTACTAATATGGCGCAACTCGCGTTCTTATATATGGCACAGAGCTTTGGAATCGGGTTGTTTATAAGTGTAATTCTATCCGTTATTTTAAGAAAACAACCAAAACCCGAATAATTATGGAAGAAACAACTCAACCTCAATCACTTCTCAAACATGCACTTCGTTGGGCATTGATCACAGGCGGAGTCAGCATGGTGCTTACAATGCTGCTCTACTCAATCGACTATACCGTAATGATACAGCTTAAAGTGCTGTTTATTTCCTTGGCCATATATTTCAGTATTACAGTATATGCCGGTATTGACTACAGAAAATCTATAGGGGGATTTTTAGGCTATGGCAAAGCCTGGCAACATGGTTTTATTGTATTGGCAGTATCAGGTTTTGTGGCAACGTTATTTAGCCTTGTGCTGTATAACATAATCGATCCCGAGTTACCAGAGAAGCTGGTTGATGCTTCCATCGAAAACACCCGTGCAATTATGGAAAAGTTCGGAACTCCGGAAGATGCTATGGATGATGCTTTAGAAAAAGCCCGCGAAAACACGGCTAAACAGTTTACTGTTTCTGGTTCATTGTTATCGTATATAACAATTGCTATCTTTTCAGCCATTATGGCGCTGATTTCAGCATTAATTGTGCGGAAAAGTCAGCCGGAAATGATATAAATGCAAAATCCTGAGTTATCAATAGTTATTCCCGTATTTAACGAAGACGAATCACTTCATGAACTAAGTGATTGGATTAGCCGTGTGATGAAAGCGCACGGCTATTCTTTTGAAGTGTTGTTTGTTGATGACGGAAGCACCGATAACTCATGGATGAAAATTCAGGAAATCAGTGCAACGAATCCATCGTTTAAAGGCCTGAAGTTTAACCGCAATTATGGCAAATCTGCCGCACTTCAAACAGCTTTCCGTGCTTCGCTAGGTGAGGTAGTGATTACCATGGATGCCGATTTGCAGGATAGTGCGGATGAAATACCGGCATTATACGAAATGATCCGCAAAGAGGGTTACCAGTTGGTTTCCGGGTGGAAGAAGAAACGCAACGACCCCATTACGAAAACCATACCCTCACGCTTTTTCAATTTTGTTACCCGAAAAATATCGGGCATTCATATTCACGACTTCAACTGCGGACTTAAAGCATACGATAGATCTGTGGTAAAGAATATTTCGGTGTATGGCGAAATGCATCGCTACATACCGTTGATTGCCAAGTGGGCAGGTTTTACAAAGATTGGCGAGCGAGTAGTGCAGCATAATGAACGCAAGTACGGATATTCAAAATTTGGGTTTGAGCGTTTTGCGCGGGGCTTTTTGGATTTACTGACCATTACTTTTGTTGGACGATTTGCAATGCGTCCGATGCATTTTTTTGGAACACTCGGCACACTTTCTTTCTTGGCCGGTTTTATTTTTACGATCAAGATTTTGTGGGATAAAATTGACTCGGTTTACTTTTCACAGATACCGTTGAAGCGCGATGTTACTCAGCAGCCTTTGTTTTTCCTGGCATTGGTGGCACTCGTTATTGGTGTTCAGCTTTTTGTTACCGGTTTTTTGGCGGAATTGATAACCCGTCAATCGTTATCGCGGAAAAATTATTTGGTCATTGACAAGGTAGGTATTGATGAACTTCCGGCAAGTTCTACGATGCGAATTGTTGCAGGTACACATACTTAATATCCAACTGAAATTTATTTCTTTCCTATCGTTGGTTTTAAAATATCTTTGATGCTGTGAAGCAGGATCTGGCCCATATTGCCCTTGTTGTTGATGATTACGACCAGGCAATTGAATTCTACACGAAGAAACTCAACTTTCAATTATTGGAAGACACGCCCTTGAGTGAAACAAAACGCTGGGTGCGAATTGCGCCCTCGGGCTCAGATGGCTGCAGTCTACTGTTGGCAAAGGCCGTAGACGATGAGCAACGAAGTCGTGTTGGAAATCAAACCGGAGGTAGGGTGTTCCTGTTTCTGCATACGGATAATTTCCAGCGTGATTTTGAGAATCTCAAGCAACACAACATAACCATTGTGCGCGAGCCTTCGCAGGAAGTGTATGGTACTGTGGCGGTATTTGCGGATCTGTATGGAAATCTTTGGGATTTGATCCAACCCGTTAAATAATTCAACACATTGAAAACCATCAGGGCCATTTTAAAAGTTACTGCACTGCTGGGATTCGTTTACGTGTTTGCTGCGTTTGTGTTTTACTTCTTTCAGGAGCGTTTTGTTTTTCAAGCAGAGCCATTGGCAGACGATTATTCTTTTCAGTTTGATGAACCTTTTGAGGAGTACTTCATCGAAGTACAGGAAGGGATTAGTCTTAATGCACTCTTATTCAAAACCGATCAGCCTGTAAAAGGCCTGATACTTTATTTCCATGGCAATGCCGATAACCTGCAGCGTTGGGGCCGATATGCCGTTGATCTTACCCAATATGGTTATGATGTTATAATGGTAGACTACCGCGGTTATGGTAAAAGCGGTGGTGAACCTTCCGAGGCGACTATGTATAGCGATGCTCAGAAAATACTTCAATGGGTTAAGCAGGATTTTCAATATAGTAGCCTGATGCTTTACGGGCGTTCATTGGGTGCAGCGGTAGCTTCGAAACTGGCAATAACAACCGATACGGATCAGCTAATTTTGGAGACACCTTTCGATGAGATCAGGAGTGTTGCGCATCCGGTTTTTCAACCTGTTACACGGTTTCTTTCCAAACGCCTGGTGCTCTCCAACCGGGAACATCTCAAGGAGGTTAAATGCAGGGTATTGATTATTCACGGTACCGATGATTGGATTGTGCCGCTTGAATCAGCCTTAAAGCTTAAGCCTTTCTTGAAACCTGGAGATGAATTTGTAATCATTAAAGGTGGTAGCCACAAAAACCTGAATGAGTTTAAGGAGTACTACAGCGCACTGGCTGAAGTGCTTCACTAGTTAAGCTATCCTTTTCGTTTTCGATATAAAATGTCTCGCGATAATTGGTAACTTAGACCAACTATGGTCACTGCCCTTTCCATTTTGCTGATACTTTATTTGGGTATATGCATCGCCTTTTACTTTTTTCAGCATTATGGATTTTTTCGTCCTGAAATTCTTTCCACTGCATTTCAGTATAAGTATCCCTTTCCTTTCGAGGAGCTTGATTTTGATATGGAGGATGGCGGGCGAATCAACGCCCTTTATTTTAAGGTGCCCAATTCCCGTGGGGTAGTATATTACCTGAAAGGCAATTCAAAAAGCCTGAAGGGTTGGGGAAAGTTTGCCAAGGATTTTTTAAGCAACGGATACGATTTTTTTATGATGGACTACCGCGGCTTTGGTAAAAGTAGGGGTAAGCGCACACAAACACGCGTGTTCAATGATGCGCAGTTCATTTATAAATGGTTGAGCGAGTTCTATCCGGAAAATAAAATTGTGTTGTACGGACGCTCATGGGGGAGTGGTATTGCTGCGCGCATTGCCTCATGGAATAAACCCGCCATGCTGATTCTTGATTCACCGTACTTTAGTTTCTTCTACAATGTTAACCGCTACCTGTTTTTTGTGCCACTGCGGTGGCTGTTGAAATATGATATCCGAACCGATCAATACCTTAAATCGGTAAGTTGTCCGGTGCACATTATTCACGGCACACACGACCGGCTGATTTCGTTTGCGCAAAGCGAGAAGTTGAAAGCCTTGTATCCTGAAAAGATTACGCTGCACAGTATTGAAGGAGCACGACATAATAATTTGCCCGAGTTTCCTGAGTTTTTCGAAAAACTCTATCAAATCCTATATGTAAAACCAGTATCCTCTTCATAAATGAATGGCAAAGCTCACCCGAAAATCATCCGGTAACTTTTTGCGGGTATTTGATATCCCCACGTATCAACAGTCAAAGTATTCGAATGAAAGGGCGTTGAACTATTATTCGAATGGAAAGTGGCACGGATATTCAATCGTTAAAGTTCAGGAGAAGGCTGAGGCTATAGCTTGTTGGTTTGTTCAGCAAGGATATCAGAAGGGCGATAAGATTATTTTCGTGCCCGTTATGGGCAGTGCCGATTGGGTGTTGCTTGATTTGGCCTGTCAGCAAGCCGGATTAGTAGTCGTGCCGGTTCACCCCACTTCACAACCATCAGAAATTGAAGTTATTTTTCGCGAAACACAAGCCCGCCTTTGCATTACGGCTGATACGGGATTGTACTTTAAATTCACCACTGAACTAAACCGATTGGAGATCACGGCCGACCTGCATCACCTGCAATCCGGTGAGAAGGGTTTCTTCAAACCGTTAACCCTGGAGAGAGCAGTACATGACGATTCAATCCGCCTGGACGCTATACGGAATGCAATAACCGAGGATGACGTGTTTACCATTTTGTACACCTCTGGTAGTTCGGGTATCCCCAAAGGTGTAATGCTTTCACATCGTAATGTGGTGAGCAGCATCAAATCCATACTCACGTTACTTCCTCTCGAACCGCACCACAAGGCATTGAGTTTTTTACCCTTCAGCCACATTTTTGAACGTGTTGCATCGTACTCATACATGGCTTTTGGAGTTTCTGTCTACTTCAGTCAGAATAAAGATACGTTTGCGCACGACTTTAGAACCGTGCGCCCGCACTTCTGCACCAGTGTACCCCGTGTTCTTGAAAAAATGTATGAC
The DNA here is from genome assembly GCA_019638255.1 of Cyclobacteriaceae bacterium. Taxonomy (GTDB): domain Bacteria; phylum Bacteroidota; class Bacteroidia; order Cytophagales; family Cyclobacteriaceae; genus UBA2336. The sequence continues at coordinate 1,458,807 of JAHBUD010000001.1, forward strand.
TTCATGCTGGAGAAAACGCTGCAACGCAATTGGCTCAAGCGAAAGGTAATTCGTTGGGCCATGGAAGCGGGCAAGCAATATCGTCCTGGCACCCTTAAACCCATGTTACTGCTAAAACTGGCCATCGCACGCGTATTGGTGTTAAGTCAGTGGCGTAAAAAACTGGGTGGAAGAATACGCTACATGGTAGTGGGTGCAGCTTCCTTGCGACCGGAAATCGGAAAATTATTTTCGGCTTCAGGAATTTTTGTTGTAGAAGGCTATGGGATGACGGAGACCGCACCATTCATTTCAGTAAATCGTTTTGAGCCGGGCTTGAATCGTTTTGGTACCGTTGGTATGGTGTTGCCTGGGGTGGAAATCAAAATTGATTCACCTAACGAAGAAGGTGAAGGTGAGATTCTGGTGAAAGGTGACAACGTGATGAAGGGATACTACAAGCGTCCTGAACTTACAGAAGCTGCATTCACACCCGATGGCTGGTTTCGTACAGGTGATGTTGGAAAATTTGTTTACAAACGTTTTTTGAAAATCACCGACAGGAAGAAGGATATTTTTAAGACCTCGGTTGGTAAATACATTGCCCCGCTTCCTTTGCAGAATTATTTTATGCAGTCATCGTTTATTCAGCGCTGCCTGATTATCGGTTTTCAACGCCCGTATTTAACCGCACTCATTGTGCCTAATTTTGAGTGGCTAGAATTATGGTGTACGCAGGAGGGTATTCATTGGACAGCCCCTGAGTTTATGGTATACAATATCAAGGTGCGCGAAAAGTTCGAGCAGGAAATTGATTTGCTCAATGAAGAGTTTCCCAATTATCAACGGATAAAAGATTTTATTTTGTGTCATCAGGACTGGACCATCGAATCGGGAGAGCTTACTACAACGTTAAAGCCCGTGCGGCATTTGCTTATGGAGCACTATCAAAAGGAGATCGACCGGATGTATGATTAAAAAGCTTGAATCTAAATGCTTTTGGGCCGATCATGACAGTAATCAGGTAAAACAGTGATCGGCATCATGGAATAAACACTACGGGGGGAATAGTTTGGGCATTGATTCAAACTGGATGGAAACCCTGATTGTTTACATGACCCATCACGGTACTACGGAAAAAGTAGTTGGAAAACTCACTGAATTATTGGGTAAAACCACCACAACCGTTGTCAACCTGCAACAAAACCAGGTTCCTGATCTTTCGCGGTTCAGCACAATCCTGATCGGTGGCTCAATTCATGCTGGTGAAATTCAGCCACCGGTAAAAAAGTTTTGTGAGGAGTATGAGTATGAATTGCTGAAGAAAAAGCTTGGGTTGTTTTTGTGTTACATGGATAAGGAGCACAGGCAAAAGGAATTTGATCAGGCTTTTCCTGAAAATCTGCGAAAGCACGCGCATGCACACGGGCTTTTGGGCGGTGAGTTTTTATTTGAAAAGATGAATTTTATTGAGCGTTTTATTGTCCGGTTGATAACCAAGGAGAAGAAATCCAGGTCTGCGATTGATTATCCGGCCATTGCAAAGTTTGCTGCTTCATTTGTGATATGATAAAGACTACACGGATACTGATTGTTTTATTGCTGCTTTTTAATGGAGTGTCGGCATGTTTTGGTGGTTACATGCTCATCAGCAAGCCCGATGGCTCAGGATTAGACATGCCACTTTCATTCCTGGAGCATTCCCCCTTTTCCAATTACCTTATTCCCGGTATTGTTCTGCTGGTCATGAACGGAGTGTTAAGCCTGATCGTTGCCGTGTTGGTTATAATCCGTTCGGTTCATGCCGATCGGTACACGATTTTACAAGGCGCTATTCTTACCGGCTGGATTGTAATTCAAATGATCATGCTGCAAACCGTGAACTACCTGCACATTATGTTCGGTTCAGTGGGTGTGCTGTTAATGGTTTCTGGTGTTTTGATGTCGAAGCGAAATATTGTTACCTGAGGTTGATCGGTTGCATTGTCAGTTAAGCATAAGGCTTAAGCCAATCTTAAGAATCCCGAAAGATTTTCCTAAGTTGTTAATGCTTAGTTTTGTGTATGCGTATTCTCGTTGTTGAAGATGAAAGTGGCATCACCAGCTTCCTTAAGCAAGGGTTGGAAGAGGAGGGCTATGCAATTGATATTGCCGTTGACGGGCAAACCGGACTTGAAAAGGCGCTGACAGAAAACTTTGATTTGTTGTTGGTTGATTGGATGCTTCCGCGCCTTACCGGACTTGAATTGTGCAAAACCTATCGAAAGGAAAATAAAGATACGCCCATCATTTTTCTTACTGCCCGCGATACTGTGCAGGATGCTGTGTTTGGCCTGCAAGCCGGTGCTAACGATTACATCCGAAAGCCTTTTCATTTTGAAGAGTTGCTGGAACGCATTAAAGTACAATTACGACCGGTATCCGATCAGCATGGAATATTCACACTAGGTCCTTTCTCGTTGAATACCGAAACCCACCAGGTTTTTAAAAAAGAGGTGGAAATTTCGTTAACCCAGAAGGAATTTCAATTGTTGGAGTACCTGATTCGCCATAAGGGTAAGGTTTGCCGAAGGAAGAAAATTATGGATACCATCTGGGGCATGGATGCTACCAGCGACAGTGGTGTGATTGATGTATTTATCAATGCCTTGCGCAAGAAGATGAAAATCCAGAAGGATGAAGAATATATTCAAACCATCCGTGGAGTAGGTTATATCGCCCGGGAATCATGACGATTTCATTTAAAAACAGAATTGCGTTTTCGTACCTCGCAGCTACTGCGTTACTGGTGGCATTGGTTTTTGTAACCATTTTCATGGTTATCCGGAACTTGGTTTACACCGATCTCGAAAATATTTTATCGTACGAAGCGGTTAAGCATCAAAAGGAGATCATGGTGGAAAGCGGAAGGATACGTTTTATCAACCGTGCCGAAATGGAAGAGCGCGAACATCGTGAAGTTGAAGTTAACCCGGTGTTCATTCAATTGGTCGACAGGCAGGGAATTGTAAGGGATAAATCACCAAACCTGAAAGAGGGGCAACTGGCAGTGCAGCCGGAGTTTAACAAACCCGTTGACTTGGATAATTGGTTAAACGGCAAGCGAATACGGCAACGACAGATACCCATACTCGATCAGGGAAAAACAGTTGGATACATCATCACGGCCATTTCATCCGAAAATGCCGAGCAACTTGTAGCCACCCTACAACGCTTGCTGCTGGGCTTGTACCCGATCGTGCTTATCGTTTTGTTTGGCGTTACCCGTTGGCTTGCAGGCCGAAGCATTGTTCCGGTAAAGACAATACTGGAAACAACAAACCGGATTACAGAAAATAATTTGAGTGAACGCATTCCACTTCCGGAACAAAGGGATGAGTTGCATCACCTGACTAACTCCATCAATCAATTATTAAATCGTATTGAATCGGCACTTGAACGCGAGAAGCAATTTACGGCCGATGCTTCGCACGAGTTGCGCACACCTTTGGCGGTGTTGAAGGGCACCCTCGAAGTGATGATCCGTAAACCACGTACCCCGGAGGAGTATGTGCAAAAAGTTGAAGTAAGTATCCGCGAAATCGACCGGATGCATCATATCGTTGAGCAATTGCTTACACTCGCCCGGTTTGACCATTCGGCCAGGCAGCCGGAAATTGCTGAGGTAAAAGTTTTTGAATTCCTCACAGAGCTGATCAGCCGTCAGCAACACAATTGGTCAGTGGCAGGAGCTGTTATTCAGAATAATTGTCCGCCTGAATTCACAGTTAAAACAGATCCTTACTTGCTGGAGATCATTTTGGAGAACCTGCTTTCCAATGCGGTAAAATATTCGCCCTCCGGTGAGCCGGTTATCATCAACGCGGGTCGTGTTCCGGATAATTATATCGCGGTTATCGATCACGGAATGGGTATTGACGAGAAAGACCATGCAAAAATATTTCAACCTTTTTACCGATCAGCATCCCTTGAGCATAAAACCATTAAAGGAACCGGGCTTGGATTGTCGCTGGTGCAAAAGGCATCGGCCCAGTTGGGCATAACGCTCACCGTTCAAAGTGAACTTCAGAAGGGTTCTGCATTTACGCTGCATTTTCCGAAGTAAACTCCTAAGCAAATCTTAAGAAAACATTAAGCGCCACTTAAGGCACCTGGTGATACTTTCACGCATCAATTCAATTCCGTGGAAAAGATCATCGCCTTTAGTGTACGCAATAAACTGATCATCCTTTTATTCACGGCCATTATGGTGGGGTTTGGCGTGTACTCCTTGCTAAATATTCCCATCGGTGCGGTGCCCGATATCACCAACAACCAGGTACAGGTTATTACGGTTTCGCGAAACCTGGCCACGGAGGAAATCGAACAGTTCATCACGTACCCCATTGAGTTGGTGATGGCCAATCTTCCCGGAGTACAGGAAATCCGCTCCATATCAAAATTCGGTTTGTCGGTAGTAACCATTGTTTTTGACGATGACATGGGCACGTACTTGCCGCGTCAACTCATCGCAGAAAAAATTAAATCGGCAGAAGAAAAAATTCCACAAGGTTTTGGCAACCCAACTATGGGCCCTATTTCCACCGGTTTGGGCGAGATCTATCAATATATTCTGGATGTCGATCCGGTCTATGCCAGCCAATATTCACTCACTGATCTGCGTACGTTGCAAGACTGGGTAGTGAAAAGACAATTATCGGGTATTCCGGGTGTTGTCGAGATCAATACATGGGGTGGATTTTTGAAACAGTATGAAGTGGCCGTTAATCCGGAGCGATTGCGTGCCGCCAACATTTCTGTTGCGGATGTTTATAAAGCATTGCAGACCAACAACAGCGCAGCGGGCGGTGGCTATATTGAAAAAACGAATGAGAGTTTTTACATCCGGGGAGAAGGTCTTGTTTCTTCGCTTGAGGATGTGGAAAACATTGTGGTAACCATGCGCAATCGCGTGCCTGTGCTCGTGAAGGATTTGGCCACGGTTCAGTTCGGGCATGCCATCCGTTTCGGAGCCATTACCGCCAACGGTCAGGGAGAAAAAGTGCTGGGACAGATCATGATGCTAAAGGATGCGAACTCCGGCAAAGTGATCGATGAAGTGAAGAAGCGAGTAGCGGTAATTCAAAAGACGCTTCCGGAGGGAATCACCATCACACCCATTGTCGATCGCAGTGAATTGATCAGCCGCACGACCAAAACCATTACTGAGAACCTGGTTATCGGTTGCCTTATCGTAATTTTTGTAGTGGTGGTGGTGATGGGGAATTTTCGTTCCGGTTTTGTGGTGGCTTCAATTATTCCATTGTCGTTGTTCTTTGCGCTTACCATGATGTACGTATTTGGGGTGGATGTTAACCTGATGAGCCTTGGTGCAATCGACTTTGGAATCATCATCGATGGGGCAGTAATTATTGTTGAATTCATCGCTTTTCAGATTACTACAAAGCATGAATCACTGCGTGAGCTTTCCGGAAAGCACCTCTTGGATTTCAAAGACAAGATCACCATCAGCAGCACAAATAAAATGATGCAGTCGGCTTTGTTTGGGCAGCTGATCATCTTAATGGTGTTTATACCGGTATTGTCGCTTACCGGAGTAGAGGGTAAAATGTTTCGGCCACTGGCCTGGTCGTTTTCGTTTGCCTTGCTGGGTGCGATCATATTGTGCTTTACATACGTTCCGGTGATGTCGGCCTTGGTGTTAAAGCCTTCGGCACCGAATCCGAAACAATTTTCCGTCCGAATGATGATTTGGTTGGAGAGGATACATGCGCCTATGCTGGCGTGGGTGTTGCAAAAGCGAAAACTGGTACTGGGTTTTGCTGCTGCCTTGCTCGTGGGTTCAATGCTGTTGTTCAACAGCATTGGGGGTGAATTTATGCCCACGTTGGATGAAGGTGATTTTGTTATTCAACCGGTATTGAAAACAGGAACCACGCTTACCAATACCGTACAAACCATCACACAGATGGAAAAGATATTGATGGAGTTCCCGGAGGTAGAGCGTGTGGTTACACGCATTGGCGCTGCTGAAATTCCTACCGACCCCATGTCGATGGAGGAAACGGATGTCATCATCAAACTTCACCCACCGGATAAATGGGTGAATGCCGAAAGCAAAGATGAGCTGGCAGATGTTTTTAAAGAAGCGCTGAGTATAATACCCGGCATCGAATATGAATTCACGCAGCCCATCGAAATGCGCTTTAATGAATTGATTACCGGAGTGCGTGCCGATGTAGCAGTTAAAATCTTTGGCGAAGATTTGGACCTGTTAAGCCGAAAGGCTTATGAGATCGAGCGATTGATCCGTCCGGTAGAAGGTGCTGCCGATATCATGGTGGAAAAAATTGTCGGACTGCCGCAGATGAGCGTAAAGTATGACCGCGCGAAAATTGCCAAGTACGGATTAAACATTGCTGACTTGAACATGATTGTCTCAGCCGGTTTTGCCGGTCTTTCAGCCGGTAGCGTGTTTGAAGGTGAGAAACGCTTTGACCTGGTGATACGTTTTGACCGTGAATCGCGCAGCGATATCGATAACCTTCGTAACCTGTACATTCCATTACCCACCAGTGGCCAGATACCCTTGCGCGAACTGGCCGACATCACCTACTCAAAAGGCCCGGCTAAAATTTCAAGGGATGATACACATAGGCGTATCGTGATTGGTATAAACGTGCGGGGACGTGATTTGGAATCTGTGGTTAATGATGTACAGTCAATCATTGAAAAGAATGTGAAATTGCCTTCGGGCTATTACGTGACGTATGGCGGCCAGTTTGAAAACCTGCAACGCGCCAAGGAACGACTGATGATTGCCGTACCGATTGCACTGATCTTGATCTTTCTGTTGTTATATTTTGCTTTTCGTTCGGTTCGTGATGCACTGCTTATTTACAGTGCCATTCCACTCGCTGCTGTTGGTGGTGTAGGGGTTCTCTGGTTGCGCGATTTACCCTTCAGCATTTCGGCTGGTATTGGATTTATTGCCTTGTTTGGTATCGCGGTATTAAATGGTATTGTGCTAATCGAGCATTACAAGGATTTGAAACGTAATGGTATAACCGATCTAAAAACACGCATTATGCAAGGAACACGCGAACGCCTTCGCCCGGTATTTCTCACTGCTTCAACCGATGCGCTTGGCTTTCTGCCTATGGCACTATCGACCGGTGCAGGTGCTGAGGTACAACGGCCGTTGGCCTCGGTGGTGATTGGCGGGTTGATCACCTCTACGTTGTTAACCCTGCTGATTTTACCGGTATTGTATTCTTTGGCAGAAGAGAAATCGGGCAAAGGAATAAAGTTGATGAGTCCTGCCATTGTTTTCATGTTGCTGCTGATGTTGCCTGCTGTGGCAAGCGCTCAATCACCAAGAAAGATCAGTTTAGAAGAAGCCATTACCATTTCACTTCAGACCAATGCCGGTTATAAATCCTCAACCCTTGCAGTGGAGGAATCCAAAACACTGGTGAAAACCGGTCATAATATTGAGCGTCCTGTTGCTTACTTCAGTCGCGATGAAGCAAACCTTCCTCCGGTTGGAGACGCCCTGAATGTGTGGGGTGTTCAGCAGCGCATAAGTTTTCCCACCGTTTACGGTCAGCAACGAAAAGTCCTTGAAGGAGCTTCCCGAATGCAGGAACGCCAGCGCGACCTCGACAGCCTCATGCTGGTGAATGAAGTATCAAAAGCATACAACACCATCGTCTACTGGCAACAACAGGAGCGCATCTTTGCTTCGATGGACAGCCTCTACACTGAATTTGCGCGCGCAGCCGACAGGCGGTACGCACTCGGTGAAACTAATTACCTCGAGAAATTGACAGCCACCACCAAACGACAAGAGGCACTGCTGATGATGAATCAGGCGCAGTCATCGATTGCTGCTGCCTATGCACAGCTTTACCGTTGGATGCAAACCGAAGAACTTGTACTGGTGCAGGATGAAGCACTTGGGCGTTTTGAATTACTGCCGGAACAACTGGCGGCTCATCCGGGTATGATGTACTTCGAACAATGGAAACAGTTTGCGACATTCAACAACCAACTCGAAAAGAACAAGTTGCTGCCCGATATCCACTTATCCTATTTTCAGGGACGTAATCCAACTGAAGACAATAAGCTCTACCCCGGCATTAATATCGGCCTGGGTATTCCGCTTTGGTTTGGTGCACAACGTGCCAGTATTCAGGCATCTAAGATTCAGATGCAACGGGTAAACGAAATGGCTACCGACTACAAATCGGTATTAAGAGCCCGCTTCGCTAACCTGACAAGTGAATTGGAGCGGTTCAAACAGGCATTGGATTTTTACGATACTTCCGGCAAACTGTTGGCGGATGAGACCATTACCACTGCACAAAAATCATTTGTGGGTGGTGAGATTAATTTTCTTCAGTATGTGCAGGCATTGGATCAGGCCTTGCAGATCCGGTTGAATTACCTGACGAATCTCTATCACTACAATAACACGGTTATCGAATTGAATTACCTCATGAATTAATGGATATGGACGTGAAGAATTTTGGTGTTCTATTAACCTTCGGCTTTGCCCTGATGCTGACCGCGTGTTCGCAGCAAGAATCCGCACCGGCTGATGCTATCGATATTAGTGCGAATCCGCATGTGGATGAGATCATCGTAACCAAAGCTCAGTTTACAACAGGTAACATGAAGCTAGGCTCACTCGAGCAGCAAGCCTTTGAAAAGCACATACGTACAAACGGGTATATTGATGTGCCCCCTGATCGAAAGGCTTCCATCAATGTAAAGTTTGGAGGTTTTGTTAAGTCGCTCTCCATTTTGCCCGGGGATAGAATCAAGCAAGGAGCGGTGTTGTTCACACTCGAGAACCCGGAGTACATCCAACTCCAACAGGATTATCTCGAAATAAAAGCCCAACTCACTTATTTGCAATCGGATTATGAGCGCCAGAAAGCTCTGGCCAGCGAGAACATCGCATCGCAAAAGAATTACCTGAAGGCTGAATCTGATTTTAGGGTGGCAAAAGCCAAGCTGGAAGGATTTAAAGAGAAGTTGAGGATGATCAACATCAATACCGAGCGATTGGAGAAAGGAGTGATTGAACCGGTGGTGAACGTCTATTCTCCCATTAACGGTTTTATCTCCAAAGTGAATATTACCCGCGGCATATTCGTTGCCCCAGCCGATATTGCTGTAGAGATTGTGGACACCGAACACATGCATGTTGAATTACGGGTGTTTGAAAAAGATGTGGCTGAGATTCGTAAAGGTCAAAAAATTAATTTTCAGGTTACCGGCTCAGCGGTAAAACATACCGGAGAAGTATATCTCGTGGGCCGAACGATTGAAAGCGATACACGCACGGTAAACATTCACGGCCATATTCATGAAGAGGAGATGATCACCGATTTGTTGCCGGGTATGTATGTGGAAGCAATTATTGATGTGGCGAGTGTGCAGCGACCGGTTCTTCCTTCAGAAGCAGTAGTTTCCCTTGACGATAAGTACTACGTGTTGAAACTTGTCAACGAAGAGAAGGATGCTTACACCTTTCAACGGATCGAGGTGACTGTTGGTGAGTTCAATAATAAATGGTCGGAGATCATGAATGCAGCCGATTTCAAGTCGACTGATCGCTTTCTGGTCCGCGGGGGATTTAACCTCATTATTGAGTAGTTGAATCTTGACGAGGTGTCTCATTCAGAGTTCAAAAAATTCTTTGGGGTTCCTCCGTGATTGCTTGTGCAACTTTGTGAAATAGCTGCAGCACAGAGTAAGAGTAAAATTGGTGAGTAAGTTGGAATCGGAGGTCTGTTTTTTTACACTAACTTCTGCTGCTTAATCCTTTCTTTGATGTAGGCTTTGAATTCTGGTGGACCAAGAACAGAAATTTCATCTGCAAGGCCCATCACAAACCGGCCTACTCCTTTAAAGTGTAAAACCGGTCCGTTGAAGATGTAGCTTTTTATTTCATCACCCTCTTCCTTTTCAAGATAAGGTTGTGACAGCGGAAACTCTTCACGCATCAGTACAAAGGCACGTAAACTCAACCGCAACGAAACCCAGATTTCCTTTCGGCCACTGATTCCAAAAATGTCGGTTGATGATTTTTTGTGAAGTTTGGAAAATTTGTAGGGCTTATCCAGGATAACAACTTCACCAATTCGTTCCAGTTTAAAATACTTACATTGCTTGTCTTTCGTGTCTAGCGCCAACACCGATTGAAAGCCTTCACCAAACTGGAAAGGCTCTACCAAACGATCCGTTATTTCCTGACTGTTAGCCGAATGGTAGTTTTTAAGAACCACCTGATTCTTTTGGTCCACTGCATCGGAAAGTGTACGAAACAACTTTGCTACCCTTAACTTCAAAAATTGCTCGGGCACATCTTTGGCCTCTGAGTGGAAGGCAAGCTTTTTCAACAGCGTTCCCCGCAACGGATGTCCGCTGGCCCCGCTTTGAATGAGTTGCCGCAGAATGCTTACTTCTTCAAGGGTAAAACGATCCTCTGGGCTTTCACCTTCTTCACGATGAATGAAATAGCGTCCATGGAAATCCTGATCGATAATGAAGCCAATTTCTTCCAGTAATTTAAAGTAACGGTAAATGGTTCGGCTGGTGGTATCCAATTGTTGCGCCAATTGTTCAATAGTTCGGCCGCCTCCCTTCAATAATCCAATAAGTTGAAAGACACGTAATATTTTTGCCTGCGGGATCATGCATTAAAAGTTAGTTAACCGGGATATAGACCTCAAAAGTGCTGCCTTCGTTCACTCTGCTTTGTACTTCAATTCGTCCGTTAAGTGCTTCCGCCTGTGTTTTTACCAAATACAAACCAAGTCCTTTGCCTTCCACATGATGATGAAAGCGTTGGTAGAGTGAGAATAGCTTATTCTTTAGTTTTTTGAGATCAAGCCCAATACCATTATCCGAAACGGCAATACAGAGTGCGTTATCTTTCATGCAGGTGCTTACTATGATTATTGGCTTTCGATCGGGATGTCGATACTTGATTGCATTGCTTATTAGGTTGTATAAAATGCTTTCCATGTAAGCCGGAACGGTGTTGCATTTTTTAACTTCAATGGATTCAACGATCTCTGCCTTGGATTCTGTTATTTTTTCTTTCAATACACCTTTAACCTTTTCAACCTGTTTGTTCAGGTCAATCGTTTCGTAAGCTTGATGAAGTCCTTTCTTTACGTCCAGTATATCGTTCAGATCATGAATTACAGTATCAAGTTCTTCAGCTGACGATTTGATTTTCTCCAGAACAACACTATCGCGTGGTAAACTGAAGTGCTCGGTGTTGCCGGCTATACTGGCCAATCCGAGTAATCGTGCAATGGGTGCACGTAAATTATGGGCAATAATATAGCCGAATTGCTCCAATTGAATATTTTGTTTCATAAGTTCCTGATTGGCATGGAGAAGTTCTTTGGTTCTATCTTTAACCTGGGATTCCAGGTCTTGGTTGTATTGGTTCAACACAGCATTGGTTCGTTTGCGTTGTAGACTTATCCGGTAAACCAGGGTCCCAGCTATTAATATGAACAGGATAGCGATGATAAAGACAACAACGTAGGTGTATTGCTGGCTTAGCTGTAAATCTTTCAGCTCAGCGTCTTTTTTTAACAATTCATTTTCTTGCTTAATGCGTTCGAGCTCGTAGTTTATTTTCAGGTTTTCAATGTACTGCATCCGGTCTTCACTGAAAATGCTGTCTTTATACACATTGTATTGTTTGTAATACATGAATGCTTTTTCATAGTCGCTTTTATCCTGATAGATTTCGTAAAGTATTCCGTAAGCCTCACGGGTTTTGTCTCGATAAAGGTTTTGAGTCGAAAGCTTAATGCTTTGTAACGCATAATTTATGGCTTTGTCGTATTCTTTCTTTCGCTGATATACCCTTGCCAATCCGCTAAGCGTAAACGTTTTTCCCAATGGACTTTTGCGATCTTCGGCAAGGCTGGAAGAAAGATCATAAAAGTGAATAGCCTCTTCGTATTTACCAATATCAACATAAACTTCCGCAAGGTTATTATAGATATAGCTAAGCCCATAGCCGGGTTGAGGGTATTCCAGTTCACGCTGCATGGCGGCCTTGATGTAGTAAATAGCACTATCATACTCACCGGATTTTCCATAACCTCTGCCGATATAGTTTAAAATGTTGGATAATGTGGGAGCATTTACTTTTTCGCCAATTAAACGGGCTTTGTTCAGGTATTTTTGCGATTCATTAAAATTGCCCATTGAGGAATGAATGTTGCCCAGAGTTGTATAGGCGTCCAACAGTTCGGCAGTATCACGCAGTTGTTCTGCCAAGGGCAGATTTTGAAGGGTATATTCAATCGCCACCGTGTAGTTGCCTAACCTTCGGTGAATCCTGCGTAAAATTTTGTAAGCATTTTGAATGCCCGGTTTGTAGTCTTCTTTTTGAGCGAGTTCAAGTGCTTCTTGTCCATAATCGAGTGATTTACGGATGTCGAGGTTGTAATACACTTCTGCTAATGTATTAATTGCATTGATACGGGTAATGGCATTTTTACTGACAGCCAGCACTTCTAATTCTGTTACTTTCTGATCTGTATCACGCTGTGCGTTCACCGTGAGCGTCAGTAACACAAAGAGTATCGGTGCCGCAAGCCGTACCATTAATCAAGTAACTTTTTTAGTTTCTGAAGCTCGGCCAGGTTGGCTGGAGAGTTAATGTTTTCCACGATGCCATACTTTTCGCGTGTAGTTAAACGCCAGCTTAGCGAAGCCCTTGCATTGTTTTGCCTGAGGCTGTCCATTTGGCTTAAGATCGGAGCATAGCTTTCAACCTGATATTGCAGGTCAATTCTTTCAATAGGCTTGGGGAACCATGTTTTTGCAAAGCCCACATACGTGTCATTTCCGATATCCTGGAAGTTTTCAAAGTTATTGTACACTGTGCTGATGGGTTGTGTAAGGGCGTCCAGTATTGATTGACTTTTGCGTTCAGCAATCTGACCCAACTTTGGAGAATCGCGGATGGATAGAATAATGACACCCGAAGTATTTTCAGCAATCCATTCTTTAAAGGCATATAGAAATCTCACCGCATCCGAAATCCCAAAGTTATCGGATATGCCGGCATCCATAATTTGAATGCCCGGCTCAGTGGGCAATGTTGTATTGGGTGTGATGTAAGGGAAGGTTGCACTCATACGCAGCGCAGAGAGGAAGCGCAAATTTTCAGCGCCCTGATTTTTAAAAAGCAGTTGATAATCGATACCGCCTAACTTCGAAAGTTCATAATCGGGGGAACTGATAATGGCAGAGTTCAGATAAGATACTCCTTGCGCAGAAATGTATAACTTCCTGCCATCGTTGATAATGGTAGGTGATAAAACAACCATGGGAACGATGGCTTGTTGTTCCGGTTCCCAATAAGCCTTAACCGGCTTATCCATAAGTCCTTCTGTAATCACATCAAGTTGCTCTTCGAAGGTGTACCCTCTGTCGCGCAGGTAATAATTGCCGGCATATTCAAATTTCGAAAAGCCTACAAACAAGTCGTTGGCAAGCAGACTGAAAATAAGGGGATTGAGGTTGTCGGCCGAAAGACTATTTCGATGTTTTTCTGAATACAGGTTAATGGCTTCACCCTGTTTGGCCCTGAGCTTCAATTCACGAAAAAAACTTGCGCCAATCAAGCCACCGGAGGCACCTGAAATCATGATGCTTTTATCCATAAGCCTTCCGCTCGTAAGGCTATCGGCAACCTGCAGGGCATTGAGTGTCCAGAGCGCAGCACGTTTTCCGCCTCCACTTACACAAAGAAATACCATTTTTGGTTTTTCGTCCGGGAACTTTTGCCGCCAGTTTTCGAGCATCTGGAGAGTTTCTATCCGATCGGCCTTAAGCGTTGAGCTGTCGTGAAGCGCCTTGATATTTTCGTTTGAATATTGAGCCGGTTGCGTTTGATAATTCAGTCCGAAGGCTTCGTAACGTTTCGAAAAAAAATCTTTACCGGCCAGGTAATTCAACGCTAAAAAAACCACAATGGCCATGGAGGCGGACCACCCACCAAACCAGTAACTGAATGCACCGGAGATCATCACGAAAATGGTGAGGAAAATTATAGAGGTTGCTGCTGCAGGCACCTGAAAGGACGGATAGTCTTTGAACAACCCGAGTACCAGCACAAGGCCAACAATAAATAATTGAATGATAACGAGGTTAAGATGATTTTGGTCGAACACCTGGATGATCGTACTTCGGTCATAAAATCCGCTATCGTCAACTTTCTTTATGCGAAAATCATAATCGAGATAATAATCAACACGTACTTGCCGCTTTCGCGCGATGTCGAGTTTTTTCATGGCGCTGGCGCGTGTTACCTGTACGTTTTGTTTGATTTTCTCATCAATGCGGCATACCACGTACCGGAAGATATCTTTGTTGGTAAGCCAGAAGTAGATAAAGAAGACCAACGTCATCAACAGAAAACCTACCAGTAATCCGGATAGATTCCAGACAAGCTGCCCACCGGAACTGTATTGGTTATCGAGTTGAAAGCTGAGGATATAAAATATATACAAAACCAGGAACATCAATGGAATAACACTGTTGTTCAATGCAAACTTGGTAAAGGGCCGCGACAGCGCACCTACAAAGGAAAACCGGTGACCATCGGAAATATAGCCTGTGATGTGAAAGGCAACGGTAAAGGTGGCGAGGGAAATGCCAATGATGAAAAAGCTGGTGAAGTTTACTTTATTGAGGTATTCGGGGTCGAGAAAAAGATAAGGAATGCCCAGGTATTGCCCAAAGTTGCCCGTAATCATGGCAAACAGGATAATCCAGCATAGAATGAGTACGTGGTTTCTTCTTAAGTTGTTAAATAGCAACTGAAAAGGGAACGAATACCAAAGGGCAATAAAAAAGTGATATAGTCTACGCATTGGGTCTTTGCGACTTTCGTCACAACCTACTTCTTTACAAGATAAAAAAAGGTATAACAGACAGAAATTGTCAATCTATTTTTCTTTTTTGCCGTCATTCGCGTAATTCAAAACCGTGGCAGAAAAACCCTTAGTTATATACAGAAGCTCAGCCGGAAGCGGCAAAACGCGTACGCTGGCGAAAGAATACCTGAAACTGGCTTTAAAGCATCGTTCCGGCTATTTCAGGCATGTGCTCGCGGTAACCTTTACCAACAAAGCCACGCAGGAAATGAAGGAGCGCATCGTGCGCTACCTGAATGATTTCATTGATGGCCGTGAAAATTCACTTGAAAATGAGTTGAAGCGCGAATTGGGCCAAAGCGATAGTGAGTTCAAAGAGAACTGCAATGAGTTGCGCGCGCAAATCCTGCATCAGTATTCCCAGTTTTCCATCAGCACCATCGATGCATTTTTTCAAAAAGTGATTCGTTCGTTTACACGCGAAGCAGGGCTTTCAGGTGATTATCGGCTGGAAGTTGAGAATGAGGCGGTGCTGGAGGAAGTGGTGAACAACCTGATTGATGACATTGGCGAGGATAAGGACCTGAAACGCTGGATGGTGGACTTTGCCACAAAGAACCTGGAGAGTGACAAGCCGTGGGATGTGCGCAGGGGGTTGATCGATTTTTCGAAGGAAATTCTTCGGGATGATTTTAAACTGATTGAGAAGGAGTTTACTAAGAAAACCAGTGATAAGAAATTTTTAAATGGTCTATTGGATCAGTTTAAAGCCATCCGGCATTCCTTTATAAGTACAATTAAGAAAAAGGCTGCGGAAGGATTTCAGCTTATCGTAGATAGTGGATTTGATGTTACCGACTTCAAATATCAGGGTGGTGCAGGGTATAAGTTTTTTAAAGATAAGATCGACTTGACCCGGATCAAGGATTTTAAGGAACCGGGTGTTCAGGTAGCAGAATACTTGACAGATGCCGCAAACTGGCCTGCACCAAAGTCGAACAGGAAAAATGAGCTATTCAAGCTAGCATCGTCACACCTGCTTCCTTTGCGTGACGAAATTCTCAACTATCGTGAACAGAATTACGCACGTGCACTGTCGGCTGAAGTGGTGTTAGAAAATTTCTATGCCTTCGGACTTATAGCAGACATTTCCAAAAAGCTTCAAGAGTACAAAGCAGAAAACAACATGATGTTGTTGGCCGATGCACCACAGTTTTTACAAGAGCTTATTGGCGACAGCGATGCACCGTTTATTTATGAGAAGACCGGTTCATTCTTTAAAAATTACCTGATCGATGAGTTTCAGGATACGTCCAATTTACAATGGCGAAACTTTGTTCCACTCATCAATGAAAGTTTAAGCAGCAACAACCGGAATGTGATTGTGGGTGATGTGAAGCAGGCCATTTACCGCTGGCGTGGAGGCGACCTTACCTTGTTGCAGGAAAGGCTGGAGCAGCAGATAGGTGAAGATCGTGTGGCCCATGTTAATCTTTCAGATAACTACCGGAGTGCGGCCAATATTATTTCTTTTAACAATCAACTGTTTAAAACGGCCTCCCAATTTGTTTCGCAGGAAACCGGAACGGCTCTTGCCCAAAGTGCTTATGAGGATGTGGATCAACAGATAAAAAGAGAACACAAGGGCCTGGTGGATATTCAATTTATTGAGAATGAAAAGGAACTGAAGTGGAAGGAGCAGGCGAAGGAACAGTTGGTGAGAACATTGGAAGAATGGCAGGAAGCCGGAGTGAAATTAAAGGATATTGCCATTTTAGTCCGCACCAATGCGGATGGTCAGGAGTTGGTAGCGCATCTGTTAAAGTATAAAAACTCGGAAGAAGCCAAGTCAACGTGTAAGTATGATGTGATCTCCAATGAATCGTTGCGCATTGACGGTGCAGCATCTGTAAACCTCGTGTTGGCAGCTATGCGCTACCTCAACAACCACCTGGATGTGGTGGCGCGTGCCGAGTTGGCGTATGAGTTTGTACGCATCCATCAATCGGGTATGGCGTTATCGGATGTTTTTTCCGTAACAAACGAAGCTGTTTTTGAAAGCTTTCTTCCGCAGGAGTTCACCCAACAAAAACTATCGCTACGGAAACTCCCGCTTTTTGAAATGACGGAAATGCTGATTCGTATTTTCCGTCTTTCCGATCAGGAGAAAGAGCTGGCCTATCTGCAGGCCTTTCAGGATATTGTTTTGAATTTTTATTCACGCGAGCGAAATGATTTGCAGGCGTTCCTGGAATGGTGGGAAGAAAACAAAGATTCTGATAAAACTTCGGTCAAGACTTCCGGGTCAATTGATGCGGCTGAGATTCTGACCATCCACAAATCAAAAGGTCTTCAATTCAAGTATGTAATTATTCCGTTTTGTTCGTGGACGCTGGATCATCAGGGCTTTAAACAACCCAACTTGTGGGTACAGGCGGATACGCCCATGTTTAAAGATGCAGGTTACCTGTCAGTGAAATACAGTAAAACACTTACCGACACAGTTTTTGATTCGTACTATCATCAGGAGCGCACACAAATATTTCTTGACAATGTAAACATCCTGTACGTAGCGCTTACCCGTGCTGAATTGGGGATGAAGATTTTTGCCCCATCCGGAAAGCTGACGAGAATATCCGATGTAAGTGATTTGCTTCAGCACTGTATTATTACCAATAATCAGCTTACCGCGAATTGGGACAAAGCATCACTGCGCTGGAAAGTTGGATCGCTTGAACCTGTTTCAACAGTAAGCGATGCGAATCATGAAGAGATAACACCCATTTCGCTCAAGCACTATCCCGTATCGCGTTGGCGTGATAAGCTGGTCATCCGGCAGGCAGGAAAAACCTATTTCGATTCCGACAAGGAGGAGAAGGTGAAGTATGGCATTCACCTACACAGTGTATTGTCGTACATCAAGACCAAAGGCGATGTGGATGCTGCATTACAACGGGCTGTGCAGGAAGGATTACTCACTACAGCAGAAATAGGACCGGTTAAGGTTGAATTGGAAGAATTGTTTAAGGCTCCGCTTGTTTCTTCATGGTTTGATGAAGGATGGGAGGTACGTACAGAGGTACCAGTAATTTTACCAGGTGGAGAAGAGAGTCGCTTTGACAGGTTGTTGCTAAACGATAACAAGGCTGTTGTTATTGATTTTAAAACGGGTGCTCCGTCAAATGCGAATCATCATCAGGTGTTGG
Source organism: Cyclobacteriaceae bacterium (assembly GCA_019638255.1). Lineage (GTDB taxonomy): Bacteria > Bacteroidota > Bacteroidia > Cytophagales > Cyclobacteriaceae > UBA2336. The sequence continues at coordinate 1,476,922 of JAHBUD010000001.1, forward strand.
CTTACATGGATATTTTGAGGAACATGAATTTTACTGTGGTGGAAGGGTACGTGTTGTATGTGCGCACGGGTGAAGTGGTGGAGGTTAAGGCTGGGAAAGTGAAAACCGTGAAGAAGAAGGATGATAATCAGTTGGAACTTGGGTTGTGATGGTTGAACCACATAGGCACATAGAGCCACATAGAAATTTTACTTCAAAACTATGTGTCCTATGTTTCTATGTGGTTCAAGTAGCTCAATTCTATAACACGCAATTGATGGATTTTTAAGAATTCAATCTGATAGAAAATTAATATGACACCCTTCCTCCTTGAAACCGCAGAAAAAATATTCGCCAGTCATTCCCGGCTGGAGGAGGTAACCCTGGTGTTTCCAAACCGAAGGGCAATTCTATTTTTTCGAAAGCATTTGGGAACGCTGTTGAAAAAACCTGCATTCGCACCAACCATGTTGACCATTGAAGAGTACATCAAAAGCTTTTCAACGTTGCAGGTTCCGGATAAGTTGGAATTGGTGCATTGGTTATACAAAGCCTACACCGAGACTGTAAAATCAAACGAGTCATTCGATCGCTTTTATTATTGGGGTGAAATGTTGTTGCATGATTTTGAGGAGATTGACAAATACCTCGTCAATGCTGAAATGCTGTTTCGCGACCTCAGTCACCAGAAGGAGTTGGATGCCAGCTTCGATTACCTCACCGAAGAACAGAAGAAATTTCTGCTTGATTTCTGGGGAAATTTTGATGAATACCAAACCGAAAATAGAAAGAAATTTCTGGATGTATGGAAACATCTTTATGATGTGTATGCCGCGTATCGCGCACAGTTGTTAAAGGAAGAACTTGCGTTTGAAGGCATGGTACACCGCGAGGTGGCAGAGAAAATTTTACAAGGTCAAACCTTGCGAACCGGCCGCGAAATTTTTATTGGCTTCAACGCACTCACCAAAGCCGAGGAGGTGATTATCGCGCACGCGGTTGAGGGAGGTGCTTCGGTATATTGGGATGTAGATGAATACTACTTAAACAATGGCGTACAGGAAGCAGGAGAATTTTTTCGGGAATACCAGAAGCACAAGGTATTGGGTAAAACCTTTGAGGCGCAAGTACCCGCTAATTTCCGTAAAGAGAAAAGTATAAAACTATATGGCGCGGCTCAACCTGTGGGGCAAGCCAAGCTGATGGGGCAGGAACTGAAACGAAATATTGAGGCTGGTGCCTTGCCGGAAGAAACACTCATTGTGCTGCCGGACGAAAAATTGTTGTTGCCAGCGTTGCACAGCGTTTCCGATAGCGTGGAGAAACTGAATGTTACCATGGGTTTCTCGTTAAGCGCTACACCTATTTTTAATTTTGTTGAGTTGTTGATCGAACTGCAGATCAGCCGTAGAGATGAATATTTTCATCACCGTCCGGTGTTGTCGCTACTGAATCATCCGTTTACTGTTTCAGCCGATTCAAAAGCTGCGCAAGGCAAGCGTAAGGAGATGTTGAAACATAATTGGGTATCGGTACCCAAAAATTTTCTGGCCTCTGAAACGGATTTACATCGTGTGATGTTCGTTGTGGCCGATGTAAGCAACATCACACAGTACCTGAAAACGTGCCTGACTTTATTGGGTGGGCTAGACAGCCTGTATGCATTCGACAAAGAATACATTTTTCAAATGCTCAAGTCCCTGAACCGGATGGAAGAAGTATTGGGAAATCAATATTCCGATCTGCGTTCGTTTCTGCGTTTTTTCAGGCAATATGTTCGCACCGTGCGCATACCTTTCAGTGGCGAGCCGCTACAGGGGTTGCAGCTTATGGGTATGCTCGAAACCCGTAACCTCGATTTTAAGAATGTGTACATCCTCTCCTTAAATGAAGGGTCGCTGCCATCGGGTGGGAGCAAGGGTTCGTACATTCCCTATAACATCCGCAGGGCGTATACCTTGCCTACGCTGCAGCACCAGGATGCCATGTATGCCTATCTTTTCTATCGCGTCATTCAACGTGCCGAAAATGTTTCCATTTTCTACAACACCGAAACCGATATTCTGGGCCAGGGTGAAATGAGCCGCTACCTGCAACAACTGATGTTTGAGAGTGGGAAGAAATTTCAACACCACGCCTTGCACAATGCCCTTGGGGTGAATGAGGTAAAACCCATTGTTATTAAAAAGGACAAAGCTGTATTGGAGGCTTTGCAAAAGTTAAGTGAGCAGAGCGAGTACCGAAAGTTTAACGGACTGTCACCATCTGCGTTAAATGCCTACATCGAATGCCGGCTTAGATTTTATTTCAGACACGTAGCCAAAATAAGAGAGGCCGATGAAATTGAAGAGGACATGGATGCGCGGGTGCTGGGGAATTTTGTGCACGATGTGATGGAGAAATTTTACGAGAAGTTGGTGGAGCAAAAGGGATCGCGGATTATTGAAAGGCAGGATTTAGAGAAGAAGGAAAAACTGATTCAGATGCTGCTTGACCAGGAGGTAATTGAAACCTACAACCTCGACCCCAACGAATCGGTAACTTACGAAGGACAGTTGATATTGGTTAGCGAAGTGGTAAAACGCTTCATTGATAAAATACTGGAACACGACAAAAAGCATACGCCTTTTACGTTAGAGGGTGTGGAGCAGAATATGGAGTACACGTTTCCCATCAGCGCGCCTGCTGGCCGTGTGCTGTTAGGCGGCAAGATTGACCGTGTTGACCGGAAGGAAGATGTATTGCGCATTGTGGATTACAAAACCGGTCGCGATAAGCTTGAGTTTGAATCCATTGCCTCCTTATATGCACGCGAAGGAAAGCGAAACAAGGCTGCTTTTCAAACACTCATGTATGCATGGCTGTATACAAAAACAAAAAATACATCCGGTGTGCAGGTAATACCCGGATTGCTCAACAGTACAAACCTGTTTGACGATGACGCGGAGTTTGGATTGAAAATGAGCAAGGAAAAGTTGCGCGATGTACAGACCGTTTTGCCCGAGTTTGAAGCCAGGCTGCGCGAATTGCTCGAAGAACTCTTTAATCCGGAAACGGTATTTGACCAGACAGAAGAAACCAATAACTGCAAGTATTGCCCGTACAAGCGGATTTGTTATCGGTGAGGTTGTGAAAATCTTTAATGAGTTCCGTTATAATGAGGCGTTTCGTTATTAATTTTTAATAAATAACCGTTAAGTTGTTTTGCTTTGTGCTTTCATACGACTGTTGGTATTAAACACGTAGTTTCTTCTTGCTCAATCAGCGTCACCCGTAGGGTACCCTGATTATTAATTGATGAGTTAACGCTCCTAGTGCCTCACAACGCTGAGCCCTTAAGCTAAAGGGTACTGTAGGGTAGTGTTCTCACCAATGCTTTAATTCATCCATTCAATTTTGTCAAGAATATCCTGAATTCTGGCACGCTTGAATGAGTATACCTTAACTATTGTGTGATAGTCTTCTATTACTTTATCCACGTCAGTAAACTTACTCTTTATTCCCAGCATGTTTTGGTATGAGTCCTTTTCATTTAATCCCATGTCCTTTTCAACCCAGTCATAGATGTTCGAAAGATTGATAACCATGTCTATATCCATGGAATTCAAAAGACCAGAGGCAATTCCGGCTTTCCAATTGTTGTTAGAGACTCCTGTAATTGGTATAAAATCAATGACAAAGGTCGTCTGGTAAATATTCAACGAGTCATTTTGACTTCGAATCACTTTTAAATCTGTGAACCGGGCAGGATGCTTTTTGATTATGTAATTGATTTCGTTAGAGCTCGCAACCAACTGACCATTATCATTTAACTTTTCTTGAATGAAAGCACTATACTCAAGCCAGTCAGTGAGTCCATCGATATTTTCAGTATATATTTTGATGTTGTTGGCGATTTCATTCTTGATCGAATGTTCAAGCAGTTTAAGCTTTTCGGATTCTTGTTTGGTTTCCCGTATACTCTCAAGTCGAAAGGCGATAAAAATACCAAGCAGTGCACTTAAAAATGCTACCACATGATTAGGCCAATCAATTTTTAAGTTTCGGATCTTATTTATCATTTTAGTGTTATTTCAAAGTACGTGCAGTGCCTTTAGGTTACTTATTCTAAATGTACCCACTTTTACTAAAACAGGAAAGCCGCCCCGTTTCCGGTAGCGGCTTTCACTCAAACCAAACCCTAAACACTACGCTGGCCAGTCGCTAACGCCACCCGCCAGGTTGTGTACCTTAAATCCTTGTTTCGCCATCATGTTGCAGGCCTGACCGCTGCGATTGCCACTGCGACAAAACAGGAAATATTCTTTACTCTTGTCTAATGTTGAAATCTGCTGCGCAAAGTTTGCCGACATAATGTCGATGTTACGTGCACCACGAATGCTGCCCGACCGGAATTCGCCCTGTGTCCGCACATCAATCAGCACGGCCCCCGGTGTTGCATTGTATTTCGTCTTGAACTCCGTCCCGCGAAGTTCTTCATAGTTTTTGGTTCCAAATCCAAATAATCCTAACATAAGTGTATTCTTGTTTTAATATCTACAACAGAGTAGTGGGGCAAACGTAATCAGTGATATTGAATTTGTCGGTTTCTTTAATCGCTTTGAAACCGTCCTGTACATCAATCAGGTTGGTATAGCCTCGCGCCCGAAGAATGGACACAAACGTCATCGACCGGTAACCACCCGCACAATGCACATAATACGTTTTATTCTTATCAACCTGCGCCATATTCTGGTTGATATAATCCAGCGGAATATTTTCGACTTCAACAATATGTTCGGAATCATATTCGCTCTTTTTCCGAACATCCAGAATATTTAATTCCGGATTTTGCTGTAAACGGCTATGCAGTTCAAGCGGTGTAATGGATTCAATCGTATCGAATTCTTTACCGCTTTTTTTCCAGGCTTCAAAGCCGCCTTTGAGATAACCAATGGCATGATCGTATCCTACGCGGGCAAGCCGGGTAATAACTTCTTCAATTCTGTTTTCTTCTGCCACTACTAAAATTTTCTGCTGTACATCCGGAATCAGCGTTCCTGCCCATGGTGCGAAGTTTCCATCAATACCAATGTTAATGGCGTTGGGAATAAATCCTTTGGCAAACGCCTGCTCATGGCGTGCATCCAGAATAAGTGCATCCGTTTCGTTGGCAGCTGCTTCAAATGCTTCCGGCCTCAGGGCCTGTGTGCCACGCTCCATCACGGTGTCAATGCTTTCGTACCCTTTAATATTCATTAGCACATTGCTGGGGAAATAACCTGGAGGTGGCATCAATCCGGTTAATACTTCCTGTATGAATTACTCCTTTGTTAAGCCTGGGCGTAATGCATAGTTTGTTTTCTTTTGATTGCCCAGTGTATCGGAAGTTTCTTTGCTCATATTTTTTCCGCAAGCACTGCCTGCTCCGTGAGCCGGATAGACAATGATATCATCGTTAAGCGGCATAATTTTATGATGCAACGAATCGTATAAGTGTGCGGCTAGTTTTTCCTGGGTAAGTTCTTTCACAACTTTTTGGGCAAGGTCAGGGCGACCTACATCACCAATGAATAATGTATCCCCGGTAAACAGCGCTACATCTTTACCGTTCTCGTCTGTTAGCAAATAACATGTGCTCTCCATGGTATGGCCCGGGGTGTGGATTACGGTAATTGTGGTTTTCCCCAAGGTAAACTTCTGACCATCTTCAGCAATCAGTGCTTCAAAGCCCGGTTGAATTAAAACAGGTCCGAAAACAATTGGCGCATTGGTTTTCTGGTGAAGGTCAACATGCCCCGAAACAAAATCGGCATGGTAATGTGTTTCGAAGATGTATTTGATTTTCGCGTTATTTTTTTTCGCGCGTTCAATATAGGGTTCAACCTCCCGCAGCGGGTCGATAATGGCGGCTTCGCCAGCGGATTCGATGTAGTAGGCTCCGTGGGCTAAACAGCCCGTATAAATCTGCTCGATTTTCATAGTCGTTTGGGGTTTTCAATCAAACATGACGTAAAGATCAGCAGCCTGAAGTTTTCAGTCGGTGACTTTTGTCACGCAGCACTAAAATTTTTGTCTATTGTGTTTAGACGAAAGATGACATGCCAGATTCCCCGAAGGTCGCCTTCAGCGTACCCGGTGGCTTGGTCGTGTGCAAGTGAATTTCGCAATGTATCAAAGGTAAGGACTACCAGTTGATTACCTTGGTGAAAATAAATGGAGTCAGGAGCTGTGCTTAGTGTTGAGCCTTCCATTTTGATTTGCAAGAAAGCAAGCAGCACCATGGAGTAGCAGAATAGAAATAGGTGCCCTCATTCAAATAATAGATATATTATGTAATTGCTTGTGTTTAATGCGGACAAGTAAGTTGCAACACATTCAATAATAATTTGTACCTTGTACATATCAAAAGCGACTATGAAATTAGCACTTGTTGGCAGTATCCTGCTTCTTTTTCCATTTTTTAGTTTGTATGCCCAAAGCCCGTGGTCAGTTGGTGCGAAGGCTGGTCTCAGCTACTCAACTTTATCCGTTGATGATAACGGCACAGATTATTCGTATGCCCCGGGGTATCATGTTGGAGCATTTGCGCAGTATAGGGTAGCCAAGATCAGTGTGCAGTCGGAATTTATTTATTCAAACCTGGTTGCTGGTGTTGAAGCAGGCGGAGAGGATCTTAATTTTAATACTAAATATATCTCCATACCAATTGTGTTGCAGTATGAAATTGTTCCTTCCGTTCAGTTAGCCGTGGGTCCCCAGGTAGGTTTTTTGTGCTGTGTAAAGTCTGAATTCCACCCGGTAACCCGTGAAAAATTTAATGAGCAGGACTACACCAAGGCCTATAAGAATACCGACTTTGGTTTTCAGGCCGGAGCAGGATGGGAAGCGCAAAATGGGTTACTGGTAGATTTACGGTACTACTTCGGCTTAACCGACATAAGTAATTTTGAAGGTGTTGCCCCGACAAAGAACAGATGGCTCCAGCTTTCGGTGGGCTATCGCCTTAAATTCAAATAGAAATAAGCACTTAGTCGGATGTTGTTACACACATTGTAAATGTTCCTTTGCTGGGATTATCAGGAACTGAAACGGAGAAATAGTAGATCTCGCCAATTTGAAGATTGCCATAGAACAGGTAAAGTTCATCATCATCTGCACTGTGGTCCGCACAGCCTAATTCGGTTATTCCATCAGTGTCCCAAAGAACGAGTTGAGAATTTCGTTGGGTTCCTTCTTGTCCGCCAACTTTAATAAAGATGGACACATAACCATAGGGTGGCTGACCTACAAACTTAAACCACACGTCACCCGCATTCGAACTTGTGGACCAACAATCAGCAATGCCTCCATCAGGGGTTGAGCCAACTGTTGAGTATATCGGATTTGGCGTAGAGCAATCCAAGTCAATATCAAAAAGATTGGTAACGTCAATCGCGTTTGCCCTGAGATCGTTGGTAATTGAAGGAATAATAAAATCCCCCGTACAACAACCGGCAAGCAGCAGACTGTAGAAGAGCGTGAGCAAATGCTTGTTCATAAACCTGAGATTGTCTCTCAAGATACAAACAATAAATCAATGTTGATAAGGATGAAGATGATAAGAGTTAATCTACCTTTTTTCGGTTTCTTTGGATTGTTTTTTAGATTCGAAGGTATTCAGCAGTAACCCACCCATAAGCCCCCCATAAAGTGTACTATTAACCGGTGAAGAAGTTATGGCACAGCCTCCGCTGGTACACCCGATATAGTACCAGTATAAAAAGCCGGCTGCCGCCCCAAGGGCAATTCCAATAGACCATTTTACAACAATTGTTTTCATGGTTAACATTTAAGTAAGCTCAAAGCTATTATTGTTCAACATAAACTTCGGTGATTTTAGTTACAGATGGCCTGTTTTTACGAACCTATTCCGCCTGAAACAGCTTGTTATTCTGATTATTCCTTTTGTTTTACCTTGAAATTTGTGAACTTTCACGCTAAATGCTTTTTTGAAAGAAGAGCATGTACCTCTAAATCCTGGTGCCTCTCAACTATTTTTTCCGCGGGATTGAGGTAAAACGAAAGATTTTTTAAGCAAAGGAAATGTTTACCTACCCTTTACTGTAATGAAAGTCAGGGTTCACTGTGTGCTGGTTTTCCTGTTTGTGCTAACGCGTTTTTACACGTTCAGCCAAAGTTGCGATTGTCCCCCGGTGGCCAGTTGTGGAGCATGCGTTGGCGGACTTAAAAGTTTATCGCTTCGCTACACAGGCGCATCCGGTGTAACAGTACGTGTACTGGATGGAGCTACACAAGTTTTTATGGATGTTTTGTCTGAAGGACAGGAATTTTCTTTTACCGGTACAAATCCTAACGACAAGTTTACCGGCACAACCCTCTCCATATATATCAATGGATTTTTGCACACCACCATACAAACAGCTTGTTCCGGTGGAACATTTGTAAAAAGTGTTTATGGACTATTTACAGTTACTGCCGGAACCAGTTTAAATGGCGGAGCACTTTGCTGTGCACCAGGTACCACGGATATGATTCCTCCGGTGATCACCAATTGTCCTGCCAACATAACCCAACCGCTGGTTTCGGGATGTTCCCGATCGGTTAGCTGGACGTCTCCATCAGTTTCCGACAACTGTGGAGTGGCTAGTTTTACCAGCACGGCTTTTCCGGGCTCGATATTTACATTGGGCACGACTACAGTTACGTATACCGCGTTGGACATCTATAATAATTCCGCTACCTGTGTTTTTACGGTAACGGTAACAGACAATATTCCACCGGTGATTAACGGAACGTTAGATAACATAACCCTTTCAGCCGGACCGAATTGCAGAGCTGTAGCTGCATGGACTCCTCCAACAGCCTCCGATAATTGCAGCGTTTCGAGTTTGGTGAGCAGCCACAACCCTGGCCAGGAGTTTGATGTTGGATCTACAGTCGTTACCTATACGGCAAGAGATGGTTCAAACAATGTTACTAACCGTAACTTTACAGTAACTGTTGAGGATAATACAGCACCGGTAATTACTAATTGTCCGCAGAACATCACTATAGCAGCGGGTGTAGATTGTAACGTGACTGTAAATTGGACACCACCAACTGCTTCCGATAATTGTGGAGTGACTTCATTTACCAGCAATCGAAATCCTGGAAGCGAGTTCCCCATTGGAACAACGGCAGTCACCTATACTGCCCGCGATGCGCGCGGCAATGAAACAGTTTGTCAGTTTAATGTTGTGGTTACTTATAACCAGTCTCCGCAGGTAATAAGTTGTCCTGAAAACATTACAACAACTGCAGAAGTAAATGGTGAGGCTATTGTAACCTGGGATGAGCCAACATTTACCATTGCCTGCGGAACACTTTCGGTTGAAAAATCGCATGAGCCAGGAAGTAGTTTTGATGTGGGCACCACGGATGTTATCTATACAGCTTCCGATGGGTTGGGCAATTCCGCGCAATGTTCGTTTACGATAATGGTGCGCCCGGGCTTCTTCGAAGTTGAAATTCCTAAATTGATAACGCCCAATGGTGATGGGGTTAACGACACCTGGGAGATAAAAAATATCCAGCGTGCGTCCTCCAATTCAGTAACTGTATTTGATCGATGGGGAAGTGTGATTTACCAGGCTACCGGTTATAACAATCAATCTGTGGTGTGGGCGGGGCAGAACAAAAACAATGCACTGGTTCCTACGGGTACCTACTTTTACATTGTTGAAGCGATAACTGGAAACGAAAAGTTTAGGTGGGAAGGTTTTATAGAAGTAGTGCAATGAGTAACACAGGTAAAATATGGGTAAGGAATTGCATCATGGTGTGCTTCATGCTTGCCTGTGTGTTCATGAGCAACGCCCAACAGAATCCACACTTTACACAATACATGTTCAGCGGACTCACAATCAACCCTGCCTATGCCGGTGTTGATGAGGCGCTCAGTGGGATGTTTATCGACAGGCACCAATGGAGGGGTATTGATGGTGCACCATCAACCCAAACGCTTTCACTTCATGCCTTGAACCGAAAACAAAAAGTCGGTTTGGGCTTATTGGTAGTGAATGATAAAATTGGAATACATAACAATTTAACCGCAAATGCCAGCTATGCGTATCATCTTCAGGTAGCGAGTAAGTCGTTTTTGTCGTTTGGTTTGCAGGCAGGCATTCAGCATGTACGGTCAGATTACGGCTCATTGCAAAACGGAACCAATGTTGATCCAAAACTCGCCAATGTGGCGATCAATGAAATGTTCTTCGATTTTGGTGCAGGTGTATACTTTCGCAGTAAGCGTTTTCATATGGGAATTTCAGCACCTGAAATTCTGCCTAAAACAGTGGATGTTAATGAAGCAGAGTCAATTCAACTGAAGAATCTTAACTTGTTCACGTTCATGAAATATTCCATTCCACTTAGTCCGAAATGGGAATTTCAACCAGCCGTGCTGCTTAAGCATATGAGTGATTTGCCGCTATCGGCAGATGTGACGACAACGTTTTTGTATAAGGATATTCTGTTGGCCGGTGTAAGCTATCGTTTTGACGCTTCCATGGGTTACTTAATAAAGATCAGGGTCACTCCTCAGTTGCAAGTAGGGTATGCGTACGAGTATCCGGTGGGCGTACTTTCTCAGTTGAACAATGGTTCGCACGAACTTATGGTTCAACTTCTGTTTCGCAAGGAGCATTCCGGTATTAAATCTCCTCGCTTATGAAGTCTGGCAGATTGATATCGGTATTTTTTTTAATTACCCTGTCAGGGTTTGTGTCACTTAATGGCCATGCACAAAAATCTGTCGCACAAATTTTTAAATCGGATCGTACACTAGCGGATGAATGTTTCGCAAAGGGCGATATACTACCGGCTTTGGAATTGTACGAGCGCTTAAAAAAAAGCGGAGAAGACTATTTGAAACTAGGCAGGGGGTATTTTATAGTGAAAGCGTATGATCGCTGCCTGGATGCCTATTCGCGTGCCTATTCGAGAAGTGTTACGTTTAGCCGTGAGGATTATTCAAATGCTGCAGAAGCCAATCTTACCCTCAAAAACTATCAGCAGGCGGAATATTACTTTTTGAAAATCCTGGAAACCGAACCCGACAATGAGTGGATTCAGAAAAAGCTCTGGCGGATTTCGAACATGCATTACCTGTATGAAGATTCCATTCACTTTGCTACGCGATTACTTTCCATCAATACAACAGCAGCTGAATGGGGTGGTGTTACCGTTGATGGGGGATTGCTTTTTTTGTCGAACCGGGATACAGGAAATCCGGTAAAACAAATTGACGCCACCACCGGTCAAGCCTTCTTCAAGTTGTTCGAAGCTAATGAAAAACCCGACACCTTGCTGGAAGGGTGGAGTAGACTTTTCGGTTCTCCAACGTTGTATAAAAAGGCCGTTAACGTTCAGGGTAATACAGGTACATTCTCACTATATGCCAACAATAGAAAAATGGTTTATGCTGCAACCGCTGCCACAAAGAATAAGTATGGTATACGGCCGCTAGGATTGTACTTTGCCGAATGGAAAGAAGAAAAATGGCAGGTGTCGGGTGGATTTCCTTACAATGAAAAGGATTTCTCAATTGATGATCCCCATATAAATGAGCAGGGAACTGTTCTCTATTTTTCATCCGATAAGCATGGTGGATATGGCGGAAAGGATATTTATCGATCAGAATGGGTGGACAATAAATGGACACAGCCGGTAAACCTTGGTCCAGAGATAAACACGCCATACGATGAAGCATATCCTTACCTGTTTAACAATGAGCTTTACTTTTCTTCGAACGGACATGCAGGCATGGGCGGATTGGATATTTTTAAAATTGAGTTGCGTGAGAATGCCGAGCCTGTAAACCTAGGGCATCCGTTAAACTCACCGTATGATGACTTTGCAATTTCTTTTGCCGGTGAAAGGGGAACACATGGTTTTATTAGCTCCAATCGGAAGCGTGGAGGATTAGATGATGATGTGTATGAGTTTGATATGGATATGCAAACTTATCCGTTTTCCATAAGCGGTATTATTAAACAAATGGATCACGACTGGAGTGATTCTTCTGAGGTGCGTGTATTAAGAAATGCACGCATCCGGTTGGTGGATACGGTGCGGAAAGCTATCGTATATGAAACTAATTCTGATCAGGAAGGTTCTTTTTCACTTATTATACCCTACTTCAGTAAATATGGTATTTATGTTATTGATGAAGATGGTGTTGAAAACATGGCTGTATTTGAAATTCCCCGCCAACGAAAAGAGTCAACCGTGCATGAAATTGTCGTCATAAAAGATATATTTCAATCCTTAAAGAATTAAGTTTCAGGAATATTTCTGATGCTTGCCAAAATCATGGTATACCGTAGGTGCTCTGTTGCAATTGTAGGCTTACTGATTGCTTTTATCGCATCCGCTCAAAACGTACAGCGGGTTCAGGTAAAAACCTTCGATCAGCAATTACGCCCCTCAAAGAATATCGAGTTGTTGATCAATGAGCGAATAAAAGTAAACACTGGTGAGCGTGGTTCAGATTTTATTGAGATGACCACCCGGGATTTTCCGATTCGATCCGTTGAAGTTTTGAACGAAGGATTTGAGCCTGCATCGTGGAATTTCAGCAAGGGTGTTCTGGAGATAACGATACGCAAGAAAAACTATCAACTGGTAACGGTTTTGATCGTTAGCAGGCAGCAGCAACCGCTAGTAAGAACGGAAGTTACCTATACAGGTGTGCGCAGGTTGAAGCTGAGCACAAATAATGAAGGTAAAATTGACCTCCCTCTTGATCTTGATGAACGTATAACTTCCGCCAGTCAGTTTATAATTTCAGGTTATACCCCGGTGAATCTGGTTGCCACGGCCAACACCTATTCCCTTACAGTTGAACCCATTCAAGTAGTTTCTGAAACAAAAGCTCCGGTGGCTCAAGAGGTTCCAAGCCAATCTTATGAGAAAGAGTTGGCTAGTTTGGATACCGCAAAAGGTCTGGCCTCGTTTTACGAAATCATCAGTGACATTCCTTTAAATAATTTACCAGAGGATGACAAGCGTATTGTTGATGCCCGCTTCAACACGCTGCTAAGAGCCATGCAGGAATCGATGAGAGCGGAAAGACCTGCCCGTGAAATTGTAACCGATACTACTGCTTTGACTGAAGACATCAGACGCCTGATTCAACAAGCTACACGCGAGGGACAAGAGTTGGAGTATCAGCGTGCTGAATTCGATCGGCAAATTGATCTGTTCAGTCGCAAAGTTTCGGATGGATTAACCAATCTTGATCCTGAACAGCGTAATAGATTATTGACAGACATCGCGCTGCTCGAAAAATTGCTGAGTGAAAACCGTACCCGGTTCGAACAGAACCAGGGGGAGTACAGTCAAATTCTAAGTGAACTCAAGGCTCAGTATTTTGATATTCAGGAACTTGAGTCGAAACTTACAGAAAGTGAAGCGCTACGCCTGAAAGAGCAACGAGAGTTCCGACAACGGCTTTTTGGAATCCTGGCCGTTGTTATGGTGTTCAGTGTTTTGATTGTGGTTTTGATTCGGTTGAGTGCGAATTTGCGCAAGCAAAAAAAGCAACTCAGCCTGGCGAATAATGAAATCAGGGTAATCAACGCTAACCTTGAGAACATTGTATCCAAACGTACCAAAATGCTTCGTGAAGCCAACGATGAACTAGACACATTTTTGTACAAAGCATCGCACGATTTAAGAACCCCCGTTGCTTCCATTTACGGGTTATGTAACCTGGTCGATCATATCTCAAAAGAGGAGTTCCTGGAGAAGATCAGGAGTTCAACGGCCCGTATGGATCGGTTACTGACTAGCCTGAACGTGATTAGTGAGATTAACCAACCCAGCGATTACGGCATTATTGATTTAAGAAGTGTTGCCCAAAATATTCTTAACAAATTCAGTGATGATATCGCGCAATATCATGTCGATGTTCTTTTCTTTTGTCCTGAATCTGTTTTTCTTAAAACATATCCAAGCCTGTTAGAAGTCGTGATAACCAACATGATCGATAATGCCATATTTTTTGGCTCATTGAAGAATGTAGATGGACAGCGCATGACTCTTTCCATCACACAACAAAATGGTCGTATTGAAATTATGGTGGAGGACAACGGCATTGGCATTGATGAGACCATTCGCCCGAATATTTTTAACATGTTTTTTAAAGGAACAGAGAATTCACGCGGTAATGGACTCGGACTTTACATTATCAGTCGTTGTTTACGCCCAATGAAGGGTTCCGTAGAGGTTGATTCGCAACTCGGTGTGTTTAGTAAGTTTAGTGTAAGCCTACCAATTGATATAAAATAAAAATTCCAGATCGTATTGAACGACCTGGAATTTTTTAGGAGTTAGTCTAACTTAATATTTTGCCGGCTGACCTTTCTTAGGGGTTGATTTCAAAATGAAATCGCGGATGTGTTCATTCGAAGTGGCCAGGTCCTCCTCGCGCAGGTACATCATGTGGCCACTGCGATACCCTTCAAACCGAAAACGATCTTTCAATTTTCCACTTGGATCCAATTGCCACATCGTGTATTTCGCTTCAAAATAAGTGGTTGCGCCATCAAAGTATCCACACTGGAACATCACGTTAAGGTACGGATTGGCGGCCATCGCCTGACGAAGATTTACACCGGTATTGTCGTTGTTGCGATCCCATGGGTGTACCGGACCAAACATATTGTATTTAACATCCGTTTTGTATTTCAACACTTCACGCAGATAATAATTGATGGCAGGAGTGAAAGAATGCAACCATGATGTTAACTCCGAGTTATAGTCAGGTCGGTCACCGGCATCCTTACGATCAATACCCAGGTAGCGAGAATCCAGCCGACCAACAGTATATCCTTTATCGCGCAACAGTTCTTTCCAGAAAAATGAAGTGGGCACATCAAGATTATGTTGCAGAATTACTTTTTCAGAAATGCCGGAGTAGTAAGCCATTTTCGCGGCTACTTGTTTGCGCTTTGAATCATCAAGAAAGCCACCACGGGCAATAGCCGGTATTACTTCATTAATAGTATACTCTTCTACTTCTGGAAGCAGTTCCGTCAGGTCTCTCCGTTGTAATTCAGCCGGCAATGCCTTTTGATACCAGGCGGCTGCAGTGAAGTAGGGTAAGCGGTTGGCAGCTTCAACCTGATCGCCTCGGTTAATGCCTAGGCCGGTAGGGGATACCAAGATCACGCCATTCAAATACATCCATTGGGCGTTTTGTAATTCAAGTGCAAGCCCGGACACCCTTGTAGTGCCATAGCTTTCCCCAATCAAATACTTGGCTGATTGCCACCGGTTTTTTCTGGAAACAAATGTGGTCATCCATTCGGCCAGGTATTTAATGTCGGCATTTACGCCAAAGAACTCTTCACGCTTGGCATCTTTATCCAAAATGCGTGAGTAGCCGGTGTTAACCGGATCGATGTAAACAATATCAGCCACATCAAGAATGCTATGCGGATTTTCCTTTACGCCATAGGGCTGTACCGGGTAGCCTTCCTTGTCGATTTCGAGTATGCGCGGGCCAGTATAGGCCACATGCATCCAAACTGATGCAGATCCAGGTCCACCGTTATAGGAGAAAATAAGCGGGCGGGATGCTTTGTCTTTAATATCGCTTCGTTCGTAATAGGTATAGAACAGCGAGGCGATGGGTTTTCCTTCAGCATTCCATATTGGTTGCGTTCCGGCTGTAGCTGTGTAGGGTATTACTTTTCCCTTTACGGTTACAGTGCTGTTTGTGGTTACGGCTGATTCGCCCTCCAGCACACGTTGGGCAACGGTGGAGCCGACAACCAGGATAACGAGGAGTAGGGTATAAAGATTTTTCATAGGTATGGGTTTAGTACTTTCAATACCGAAAGTAGAGGTTAATATGAAAACCTGTAGCAGGAATTTTTTAAGCGGTGTTAGAACTAACCGAGCGTATTCGGCATAAAAAAAGCCCCATCCCGATAGGGGATAGGGCCTTCATCCTAAAACTGACTCTTTTCTTATTGAATTTTCGCCAATTCAGCGTTAATGTGGATTTTCACATCTTCGCTTACTACCATGCCACCCGCTTCGGTAAGGGCATTCCAGTTTAATCCAAAATCTTTGCGGTTAATTTTTCCGTTGATTTCGAAACCGGCTTTGGTATTTCCCCAAGGATCAACCATTGTTCCACCAAATTCAACATCCAATACTAAAGCTTTTGTTGTGCCGCGGATGGTAAGGGCGCCATCCAGTTTGTAATCGTTTCCCGACTCTTTCTTCAATGTTCCGGTGAAGTCGAGTGTAGGATATTCATCGGCCGCAAAGAAATCAGCTGACTTTAGGTGACCATCACGGTCGGCCTGATTGGTATCGATGCTGTTTACATCTAAGCTGAAGTTTACTTTTGCACCATCGAAATCTTCGCTTTCGCTTTCTACGTTTCCGCTAAACTTTTTGAAGAAGCCCGTTACGGTGGCGATTACCAGGTGCTTCACTTTAAATTGAACTTCGGTGTGGGTGGTGTCTAAATTCCACTGGGTTGCTACTGCTGTTGCTGTTGACATAGTGTTATTTTTTAATGGTTAATAATTAATTCAAAATGATAACACAAAGGTATTGTCAACGATTCGCCCACAGGGTTGAACCAGGTTAAGAAGGAGGGTGAAAGGACTTGAACTAGATTAAGAAATCATTTTTCCATCCGCTTTCTGCGGATTTTACTGAGAAATTCAGGGGTTATCCCCAGGTATGAAGCAATGTATTTGAGCGGAACGAACTGCTCAAGTTGCGGATACTTTTGTTGAAAGTATTCATACCGCTGCTCAGCCGTAAATGAAAACGCCTGAACAATCCGCTGTTGGTGTGTTACCAGCGAGTTTTGAAACATAATCCGGAAGAAGCGTTCAAATATCGGGTAGCGATCCACCAATTCCTCTAACCGTATTTTTGGAAGCATAAAAATCTCACTATCAGCTAACGCACGGGTTGAGTAAATGGAGGATTGATTCTGGGTAAGACTGTGCAAATCGGCAGTCCACCAACCAGCGGTGGAAAATTGGATTACATGGTCATTAGCGGATGGGTCGGTGAAATATGTCATCAGGCAGCCTGAATTCACATGAATAAAATTGGTGGTGACTTCTCCGGACTGTTCTACGAAATCACCCTGCTTCACATTTACCGGTATCAGCAGCGATGTAAAGAACTCCCTTTCTTCCGGGGTTAATGTTACATGACGCGTGATATGCGATAGTATTCCCTTCGTATCCATAGCCACGAAGATAAACGTAGAATTGAAACTGTTCCTTGAAATATGCATGTATGCTGCAGATACTTTTTGTAATTATGCAGTATGCAGGATTTGATTATTGTCGGGGGTGGCCCTATCGGCCTGGCTTGTGGAGTTGAAGCAAAAAAGGCCGGTTTGAAGTACACTATAATAGAGAAGGGCTGTCTGGTAAATTCATTATACCACTACCCCCTTAACATGACTTTCTTTTCTACCAGCGATCGCCTGGAGATTGGAGAAGTCCCCTTCATTTCACATGGGCCTAAACCAAACCGATCGGAAGCACTTGAATATTACCGTAGGGTTTGCGCCACACATCAGCTATCCATTAAACTTTATGAAAAGGTTCAGCGGATTGTAAAAGAAAATGAACAATTCACTGTAGTAACCGACAAAGACCGTTACACAGCAAAGGCTGTTGTGCTTGCCCTTGGATTTTATGATCTACCGTATTTATTGAATGTGCCCGGTGAGGATTTGCCGAAAGTAAAGCATTACTACGATGAGCCGCATCCCTATTTCGGACAAAAAATTGTAGTTATTGGGGCGGCCAACTCCGCGGTTGATGTTGCCTTGGAGACTTATCGCAAAGGTGCAGAAGTTACCATGGTAATTCGTGAGCCGGAGCTGAGGGATAGTGTTAAATATTGGGTCAAGCCCGATATCGAAAATCGAATTAAGGAAGGTTCCATTAAAGCCTTTTTCAATTCCGAAATCATTTCCATTCAGGAAAAAAACGTAAACATTCGCACACCGGAGGGTGAACTTCAACTTCAAAACGATTTTGTGCTGGCCATGACGGGCTATCAGCCACCTTTTGATTTTATGAAGCAAGCAGGAGTAAGTTTTCAACAGGATGAATTTCACACACCTGTGTATAATGAAAGTACTATGGAAACAACGACTCCCGGACTTTACCTGGCCGGTGTTGTTTGTGGTGGATTAAAAACCAACAAATGGTTTATTGAGAATTCGCGCGAGCATGCAAGCATCATCGTGAATCATTTTATTGAAACCAGAACTTGAGGAATTGTGAATATTGATTTGAAAGATTTTAACAAACGTTCAAAACAACTTTCGCAGGAAAATAGAAAGTTTCTGATGGGATTGAAGAAGAAAGATCCCCGAAAGCTCGACCATGCTTTTCACAGCCTTCATGAAGAAGTGTTTGAAGGAACAGATTGCCTTACCTGCGCCAATTGCTGCAAGACAACCAGCCCAATATTTTATCAAACCGATATTGAACGGGTAGCCAAGGCGTTGCGCATGAAACCGGGTGACTTCATTGAGCAGTATTTGCGCGTGGATGAGGACAACGATTATGTGCTGAAATCAGCTCCATGCCCGTTTTTGGATGAAGATAATTATTGCAGCGTGTACGAAAGTCGACCGAAAGCCTGCCGTGAGTACCCACATACCGATCGCAAAAAGATGATCCAGGTCATGGATTTAACGCATAAAAATACGTTGGTTTGCCCTGCAGTACTGGAAATTGTGGAGCGAATGAAGAAGTTGATATAATACTATCTTAGCAACTCCGCACCTTCACGGTGCAACATATAAATTCAGAGAATGAAATTTAAAGTGCTACTGACTTTCCTGCTATTCTCCACAGTAGTTTCAGCTCAACAGCGTGCCCGCGACCTGGGCATAACCATTGGTGTTTTACCGGTAGGTAAATTCAATGCCATTACCGATGTGGTGGGTGTTACCGTAGGACACACCACACTAATCAAGGGAAATAATGTCCGTACAGGAGTTACAGCCATACTTCCGCATACCGGAAATTTATTCCAGCAGAAAGTACCGGCAGCCATTTTTGTTGGCAACGGTTTTGGTAAACTGGCCGGCATTACACAGGTTAATGAGCTCGGCAATCTTGAAACTCCAATTATCCTAACCAATACACTCAGTGTTTCAACCGCCATAGAAGCCGTTATTGATTTTACCTTGAACTTGCCCGGTAATGAAACTATACAATCTGTGAATGCCGTTGTTGGTGAAACCAACGATGGGTACTTGAATGACATCCGTGGCAGGCATGTATCGAAAGCTGATGTGTTGAATGCGATAAGCGTTGCAGATATCGGTAAAGTGGAGGAAGGTAACGTTGGGGCTGGCACCGGTACAGTTTGCTTTGGCTTCAAGGGTGGAATCGGTACATCTTCGCGTAAGCTTCCGGCAAACCTTGGCGGATATACGGTGGGTGTGTTGGTTCAAACCAATTTTGGTGGGGTTTTACAAATTGATGGTGCACCGGTAGGCGAGGTGTTGAATAAGTTTTACCTGAGTGGTCAGCTTAAGAATAATCCAGACGGTTCATGCATGATTGTGGTGGCAACAGATGCTCCGCTGGATGCGCGTAACCTGGAGCGGCTCGCGCAGCGCGCCATGCTCGGATTGGCCAAGACCGGTGGAATAGCATCGAATGGAAGTGGTGATTATGCTATTGCTTTTTCTACAGCAGAAAGCATTCGTGTAAAGCATGAAAAACCTTCGCCCTTAGATACGGTAACGTTGGTTCGGAACGATGCGATGTCGCCCCTGTTTATGGCAACCATTGAAGCTACGGAAGAAGCCATCATCAACTCATTATTAATGGCCAAGACTATGGTTGGAAAAGATGGGAGAAAGGTGGAGGCACTACCGCACGATGAGGTGATCCGGATTTTGAAAGAACATAACCTGTTGAAGAAATGATTTACACTTATTTAAACAATTCATTTGTTGAGGAAGACAAGGCATTTCTTCATGTCAGCGATCTTTCCATTCAGCGTGGATATGGCATCTTTGATTTCTTTCGGGTGATGGATAGCTACCCATTGTTTATTGAAGACTACCTCGAGCGCTTATACGTTTCTGCCAAGGAAATGCATTTGAATATTCCTTATGAGCCGGCACAGCTCAAAGAAATAATTTTTGAATTAATCCGAAGGAATAATTTGCCCCTGTCGGGCATTAAAGTAATTCTTACAGGTGGCTACTCACCCGATGGTTATCAGTTGGCGGACAAAGCCAACCTGATTATGCTGCAAAAAGCGATGAGCTTTCCATCAGCCGAATTTCCATCGGAGGGGATAAAAATCATCACGCATGAATACCTGCGCGATAAGCCGCATGTGAAAACAATAAACTATGTGGTGGGGATCTGGATTCAAAATAAGGTTTTGGAAAAGAAAGCTGCCGATGTGTTGTATCATTATAAAGATGAGGTGTCAGAATTTCCGCGATGCAATTTTTTCATTGTAAAGCATGATAATACTGTAGTTACACCCGGAGACAATATCCTGGAAGGCGTTACACGAAAGCATGTTTTAAAACTTGCCGCTCAGAAATATAAAGTTCAGATTGGTACGGTTACGTTAGATGATGTATTGCAGGCGCGTGAAGCATTTTTAACGAGTACATCTAAGCGCATTGTGCCCATTACACAAACGGACGATCATATTATAGGGGATGGAAAACCAGGAAGAGTTACTGCGGAGTTGTTTCAGGATCTGGTCAGGTTGGAGAATGTGGAACGCGCCAAAGCGTTAACAAAATAAAAAAGCTATCTCAACAGAAATCAACTGCGGAAATAGCTTCTAGTTTTAAACGTTAGGTAGTCTGCGATCAGGATACCTGAGCGGCAAGCTTTTGCGCCAATACCGATTTGGGCACTGCTCCAATTTGCTTGTCTACTATCTGGCCGCCTTTAAATACTAGCAATGTAGGAATGGAACGGATTCCAAATTTGGCAGCCGTTTGAGGGTTTTCATCCACATTAAGCTTGGCTACAACAGCCTTGCCTTCATATTCACCTGCAAGTTCTTCCACTACAGGACCAATCATTTTGCAGGGACCGCACCATTCGGCCCAGAAATCCACTAATACAGGTTTATCGGAATTGATGGTTTGATCGAAAGTTGAGTCGGTTAGTTCAATAGTTTTGCCCATGTTCTATAGATTATAATTTATTGGTTAATGAGTTCTGCTGAATCAAACACAAAGGTAGGAGAAATTGTTCCATCTTCATCAGGCAGCACAAGGTTATCTTCCCGCACATCATCCGTGAGCCAGCGAACCTGAACCTTATCGGTAATTACTCCGATTTCTGCATACTTCTTAAATTCCTGCACAAGTTTATTGCTTATAGTTAGCCTATGTGCACGCGCTAGTAATTCAACCTGAAATGATTCCTGATCATCTTTAATAAAAAGCTGAAGTGCAGCCTGTCCCGGATTTTCCTTGCACAATCGTTCCAGTTCATTCACCACATCGGCCGTGATGGCATGCAGCGGAAACCGCAACGCTAAACCTTGCAAACGTTTTTGAATCAATTCATTAAGCAGCTCAATACCTTTTATCCTGAACTCCACATCCATCCGGCCCCAGGTATTACGCTGGATGGTGCCTTCAATAAATAAAAACCATCCCTGCATCATGAAATTCTTGTACTTCAGGTAGTCTTCACCAAACAAGGTAAAGGTGAAGTTTCCGCTGTAGTCTTCAATTGTAAATTTTCCAAAAGGTCGACCGGTTTTGGTAGTGCGGTGTTCAACAGCTGTTACTATACCACAGATTTTTGTCTCGCGGCCGATCAGGGGGTCCAGGTCGATCAGTTGGTTGCATAGTGTGTTGCAGAAAGCATCCATTTCAAACCGGAAATTATCCAATGGGTGGCCGGAGATGTATATGCCTACAACTTCTTTTTCAAGATTTAATTTTTCGATCTCATTAAAAGGTTCAACGGCATCGATGCGGGGTTTCGGCATGGTTGTTCCGGTTGTTCCGCCAAACAAACTTACCTGCGAACTTTGCTCATCCAGTTGTGTTTTTGCCGCGAACTTAACGGCCTTTTCAATCAGGTTTGAATCACCATCCTTGGCATATACATATTGTCTGCGGTGAATCCCTTCAAAACAATCAAAGGCTCCGGAAAGGGCCAGGCACTCAAATGTTTTTTTGTTAACCGATCGCTGATTAACGCGTTTGGCAAAATCAAAAATGTCTTCAAAGGGCCCGTGCGCATCGCGTTCGTGTATAATCGCTTCAACAGCTGAATCGCCCGCTCCTTTTATGGCACCCAATCCAAACCGGATTTGACCTTGTTTATTCACTTCAAAGTAAACGCCTGATTCATTTACGTGAGGCCCCAACACGGGTATGCCCTGGTTGCGGCATTCTTCAATGAAGAAGGTAACTTTATCGAGGTTGCTTTGCGAATGTGTAAGTACTGCCGACATGTATTCGGCCGGGTAGTTGGCTTTCAGGTAAGCCGTGTGGTATGCTACAAGCGAGTAGCAAGTGGAGTGTGATTTATTGAAAGCATACTGTGCAAAAGCTTCCCAGTCAACCCATATCTTTTCGCAAATCTCTTGAGCGTGGCCGTTGGCTTTACAACCCTCAATAAACTTGTCTTTCATTTTATCGAGAACGCTCTTCTGTTTTTTACCCATGGCCTTACGCAAAACATCTGCATCGCCTTTGCTGAAGTTGGCCAGCTGTTGCGACAGAAGCATTACCTGCTCCTGGTAAACAGTAATTCCATACGTTTCAGCCAAAAACTCTTCCATTACAGGCAAGTCGTATTTAATTGGCTCCCGTCCATGTTTACGATTGATAAATGCAGGGATATATTCCATGGGTCCTGGTCGGTACAGGGCGTTCATGGCAATAAGGTCTTCGAACTTGTCGGGTTTTAGTTGGCGCAGGTATTTCTGCATGCCCGGACTTTCAAATTGAAATGTACCCGAAGTTTCACCGCGATGAAAAAGCTGGAATGTCTTTTCATCATCCAACGGCACAGCATCGATGTCGATTTCAATGCCTTTGCTTTTCTTAATGTTCTTCAGCGCAGTGTTAATGATGGACAGGGTGGTTAATCCCAGAAAGTCCATCTTCAGCAAACCGGCACTTTCCACCACGCTGTTATCAAACTGTGTTACCAGCATATCCGAATCCTTGGCGGTAGCAACCGGAACGAATTTGGTTAAAGCACCTGGAGTAATGATCACTCCGCAGGCATGTGTACCGGTGTTACGTACGGAACCCTCCAGCACGATGGCTTGTTTGAGAACATCCGCTTTCAGGTCGGCACCGTTTTTCATGTCGGACAGTTCCTTAACTTCTTTGAATGCCGCATCGAGTGTTGTGCCCGGTCGTTCGGGCACCATCTTGGCCAGAAAGTTCGCATCCGATAAGGGCAGTTGCATCACGCGTGCACAATCGCGGATGGAAGACTTGGCCGCCATGGTTCCATAGGTGATAATCTGAGCAACCTGATCTTTTCCGTATTTATCAATTACATAGTTCAGTACCTTACTGCGCCCTTCGTCATCAAAGTCGATATCAATATCGGGAAGTGAAATCCGGTCGGGATTCAGAAAACGTTCAAATAGTAAATCATATTTTATTGGATCAACGTTAGTAATGCCGATGCAGTATGCTACGGCCGATCCTGCTGCAGAGCCTCTGCCAGGCCCAACAGAAACGCCTAGTTCACGAGCTTTGGAAGTAAAGTCCTGAACAATCAAAAAATATCCGGGATAGCCGGTTTTCTTGATGGTCTCCAGTTCAAAGTCAAGGCGTTCTTTTAATTGGGTTGATATTTCTCCGTACTTGTTTTTGGCGCCTGTGTACGTAAGGTGTTTCAGGTAGTCATCTTCCGATGTAAACCCAGCAGGAATATCGAACTTGGGAAGCGCCACTTGTCGTTCGAGTGAGTAAGCCTCAACTTTATCAATAATTTCCTGGATTGTTTCAATGGCCTCGGGCAAATCGCGGAAGATTGACTTCATTTCATCCTGCGACTTCAGGTAGAATTCGTTATTCGGTAATCCGAAACGAAATCCCCGCCCTTCGCCAATTGGGGTTGATTTGAATTCACCTTCTTTTATGCACAACAGTACATCGTGTGCGTTCGATTCCTCTTTGTCGATGTAATAGGTTTCATTGGCCCCGAAATATTTTACCGAATACTTTTGGGCAAAGCCGAGCAGCACTTCATTTACGTGATCCTCTTCAGCCAATCCGTGCCGGTTGAGCTCGATATAAAAGTCATCGCCAAACTGTTGTTGCCACCAAGCAAAAGCTTCTTCGGCTTGTCTTTCACCTACGTGTAGAATAAGGTGAGGAATTTCGCTGGATAGGTTTCCAGTGGTGGCGATCAGATCTTGTTTGTAGTGAGCAATGAGATCTTTGTCGATGCGCGGATATATTCCATAGAGTCCCTCCGTAAATCCAATGGAACTCAGCATGGTCAGGTTTTGATAGCCATTTTTATTTTTTGCCAACAATACTTGCGTATAGCGCTTATCAGGATTGTCTTTTGTGAATTTTAACTTTCTACGTTCCTCAGCAACATAAAACTCACACCCTACGATTGGTTTTATTTCATGCGTCAAGGCTTCGCGAACAAACTTGAATGCACCATAGAGGTTGCCCAAATCAGTAAGGGCAATGGCCGGCATGCTGAGGGCCTTGGCTTTGGATACCAGTGCTTTGATTTCCGGTGTGGCTTGCAGCACGGAATATTGAGAGTGAACATGCAGATGACAAAATGGACTTTTAACAACGTTCTTGTTTTCATCAGCCTGTAAGTAGTCGGCTTCCTTTTTTCTTTTTCGTTTGGCAAAGTTGGCTTCGTCAAGCTTGGGTTCTTCGTAAACAATTTCAGTAAGAGGCGTTGTATCAAAAGGCTTGATTACCTTTTTCTGAATGAGACCAAAATAGCATCGGGCAGTGGCCGCTACATCGTAGGAAGCATCGTGGGCATCACCAAAATCATTTCCGAAAAGTTTTTCATGAAGCTCAACCAACCTGGGCATCTTCAATCGTCCGCCAATGCCCCCAGGCAACTTGCAGAAATCAATTGAAGCCAATCCGGTATCTACTTTTGAAAGCTCAAGAAATTTAGCGGGGTCAAAATTTTTCCGGATCAGTTCGGCTCCGATAATGTTGATGTCGAACTCGATATTATGGCCAACCAGTACGGCAGTACGCTCAAGATCTTTCAGAAATAAGTTAAGTGTGGCAATTAAATCATGACCTTCCTCCAAGGCCCGTTGTGTTGAAATGCCGTGAATTTGTTCTGCCTTATATGGAATGTTAAATCCATCAGGTTTAATCAGGTAGTTATTCTGTGCCAGGAGCTTTCCGTGGTGGTCATGAAGCTGCCAGGCCAATTGCACAAGACGAGGCCAGTTATCAAGATCAGTAATAGGCGCTGTTTTATTATGCGGAATCCCGGTGGTCTCCGTATCAAAAATCAGGTACATCAGAGCGTTGGTGTAGTGGTTGAAAACTGTAAAAATAGTCGCTTTACAAGATTAAATCTATTCCAATAATGAGACATTTTTTCATTTACGGGAAAAATATCCCATAATGAATAAAACTTTTTATTTATATATTACTGAAAATCAGTTAGTTATTATTTTGGGCTTGTTTATTGGTACTACTGCATTGTAAACATTGAAAGACCTAATGAAACGAGTTATGAACATAGTAATTGGATTCCTGAAACGAGAGTGGTTCTTGATGGTAATGATTGCCGTAATTGCCCTGATTGTATTCCTGTTTGAAGTTTTGCGTTAAACAAAACGTACACTCACCATTTAGATTCTCTTTAAACTGTATTCATCGTTGTTTAATTATTTGTACCGAGGTACTTTTATGCATTAAGCATAAACTTACTTAGGTTCATATGGCATGGTTTACAAAATTTCTGTCGAGCACACTTGGCAGAAAACTCCTAGTGGCTCTCACGGGCATCTTTCTTATTCTATTTCTGGCTGTTCACTTAGCGGGAAACCTGCAGTTGTTAAAGGATGACGGAGGAAAGTCATTCAACATCTACGCAGAATTTATGAGTACCAATGGCCTCGTTCAATTTATCTCGAAGGGTAACTTTGCATTTATTCTGTTACACGCTGTTGTTGCTCTGTTACTTACCGTAAAGAACCGCAATGCCCGTGGCACTGAGCGATATGCTGTTAGCAGCAGTAAATCCTCTATTTGGGCCTCTCGTAACATGGGTATTTTAGGCACCATCATCCTCCTTTTTATCGTTATCCATTTAAAAGATTTCTGGGCACAAATGCATTTTGGTGCAGTGCCTGTAGTGGATTATGATGGCAAGCAAGTTCGTGACCTTGCCTCGTTAGTTGACCTTTGGTTTGCCAAGGCATGGTATGTAGGCGTGTATGTGTTTTGCATGGGTGCATTGGCGTTTCACTTGTGGCACGGATTCGAGAGTGCTTTTCAAACACTGGGCTTAAACCATCTCAAATACAACGCTGTTATTAGTTTCGTTGGAAGAGCCTTCGCAATCATTGTTCCTTTGCTGTTTGCGTTGATCCCGATCGCCATGTTTTTTGATTTTTAATACAATTGCTTAAACAAGATATGAAGTTAGATTCTAAAATTCCTGAAGGTCCGCTCGCGGAAAAATGGACAAAGCATAAATTCAACCTCAAGCTGGTAAACCCGGCCAATAAACGGAAGTATGATGTTATCATTGTAGGTACCGGTTTAGCTGGAGCATCTGCAGCTGCCTCATTAGCTGAGTTGGGCTACAACGTAAAAGCTTTCTGTTTTCAGGATAGTCCACGCAGGGCACACAGCATCGCTGCGCAGGGTGGTATCAATGCTGCCAAAAATTATCAGAATGATGGTGATAGTATTTACCGGTTGTTTTACGACACTATTAAAGGTGGTGACTATCGCGCACGCGAAGGCAATGTCTATCGGTTAGCGGAAGTAAGTGTTAGCATAATCGATCAGTGTGTTGCACAAGGCGTTCCATTTGCTCGTGAGTATGGCGGCTTGTTGTCTAACCGCTCATTCGGGGGGGCCCAGGTATCGCGTACTTTCTATGCCCGTGGTCAAACCGGACAACAGTTGTTGTTAGGTGCATATTCAGCCATGAACCGGCAAATCGCCAACGGTAAAGTAAAAATGTATAACCGGACGGAAATGCTGGACGTTGTGCTGGTGGATGGCAAAGCCCGTGGCATCATAACACGCGATTTACTAACCGGAAAAATTGAAGCCCATAGTGCCCATGCAGTATTGCTTTGCACCGGAGGTTACGGAAATGTATTTTACTTATCTACAAATGCTAAGGGGTCGAACGTAACGGCAGCCTGGCGTGCTCATAAAAAGGGTGCACTATTTGGCAATCCATGCTATACGCAAATTCACCCTACGTGTATCCCTGTATCTGGCGATCACCAGTCTAAGCTTACATTAATGTCTGAATCTTTGCGTAACGATGGACGGGTGTGGGTTCCTAAGGTGGCACGTCCGGGTCTTAGGGCTGCCGATGCTGTTAATATTCCTGAATCAGAAAGAGATTATTTCCTTGAACGGAGATACCCATCCTTTGGAAACTTAGTGCCGCGCGATGTGGCGTCACGCAATGCTAAAATGGTTTGCGATGAGGGTAAGGGAGTAGGACCAACAGGCCTTGCAGTATTTTTGGATTTTACCGATGCCATCAAGCGCGATGGTAAGAAAACCATAGAAGCTAAATACGGTAACTTGTTCGATATGTATCAACAAATTACTGGTGACAACCCCTACGAGGCGCCTATGATGATCTTCCCGGCCGTACATTATACGATGGGTGGGCTTTGGGTTGATTACAATCTTATGACCAATGTTCCAGGCCTGTATGCTTTGGGCGAAGCAAATTTTTCCGATCATGGTGCCAACCGGTTAGGGGCAAGCGCCCTGATGCAAGGATTGGCTGATGGATACTTTGTTATACCCTATACAATTGGCGATTACCTGGCCGGAATGTCAAACGAAAAGGTAAGCATCGATCGGCCAGAGTTCCAGGAGGCTATCAAGCAAACCAGCGAACGCATCAATAAGCTTCTAACCATTAAGGGAAAGAAAACAGTTGATGAGTTCCATCGCGAACTGGGCTTAACCATGTGGGAATACTGCGGAATGTCGCGTAACGAACAAGGATTAAAAACCGCCAAGAAAAAAATCCAGGAAATAAAAGCAGAGTTCTGGTCAAATGTAAATGTGCTTGGCAGTGGAAATGAACTCAACATGGAGTTGGAAAAAGCCAATCGTGTAGCTGACTTTATTGAATTGGGCGAACTGATGGTAGATGATGCCCTTAGCCGTTCCGAGTCCTGTGGCGGTCACTTTCGTGAAGAATCAGCTACTGAGGATGGAGAAGCAAGGCGTAAGGACGATGAATTCACCTATGTTTCAGCTTGGGAATACAAAGGAGACAATCAACAAGCCGTTCTGCATAAAGAACCACTGGTATTTGAAAATGTAAAATTGACTCAACGCAGTTATAAATAAGTTATGAAGGTTACACTAAAGATATGGCGCCAAAAAGGCTCGAATGATAAAGGAAGCTTTAAAACCTATCAGCACGATCACGTTTCACCCGACATGTCGTTTCTAGAGATGTTGGATGTGCTCAACACTGATTTGATCAAAAAAGGTGAAGATCCTGTTCACTTCGATCACGATTGCCGCGAAGGCATTTGTGGAATGTGTTCGTTATACATCAATGGTCATCCACATGGTCCGTTACAAACCACCACATGCCAGCTGCACATGCGCAGCTTTAAAGATGGCGAAACAATAACCATTGAGCCGTGGCGCGCAAAGGCGTTTCCAGTAATTAAAGATCTTGTAGTTGATCGTACCGCATTTGACCGTATTCAACAGGCTGGAGGATATGTTTCTGTAAACACAGGGGGTGTACCCGATGCCAATGAAATTCCAATACCCAAAAAGATTGCCGATGAGGCATTTGATGCAGCAACCTGTATTGGTTGTGGAGCCTGCGTGGCTGCCTGCAAGAATGCATCAGCCATGTTGTTTGTAAGCGCAAAGATTTCTCAATTTGCATTATTGCCACAGGGCAAACCCGAACGCAAAGAAAGAGCTGAGCGCATGGTGGCACAAATGGACGCAGAAGGTTTTGGAGCCTGCACCAACACCAAGGCGTGTGAAGCGGAGTGCCCGAAAGGAATTAGTGTTACCAACATCGCCCGCATGAATCGTGAGTACTACTCATCGGTAATAAGTTCATACGAGTGGCAGGTAGGTGGGGGAGAATAAAAAGCAAAAGGCCATCTGATCAGATGGCCTTTTCAATTATATGTTATTTGTATCTATTCACTTTTACAAACGCCCATACTCGTCCGGCTGCCATCGAGGGAAACAGCCGAGCCAATGTTACCACCGGCCAATACAACATCGCGGTCGGGGCCTATTTCTGCTAAATGTATTTTGATACAGGCGCTCAAGTTCTTCAACTCATTGTAACTGATTGGCGTTTCATCGGCAAGTCTGTTTAAATGAGTTTCACTTCCTCCATTTTTAGCGGCTACAGGGTTAAGCCATGCAGCCACATCGGCATCGGCAGCACTGATGTCACCAAGGTGAAGATGTACTGGTAGCAGGATATTACCCTCAGTTCCATCAAGACTAATTATTACTGAAGTTGAACCATCTTTTCGTTCCTTAAAGGTTGCTAAACCACTAATGGGATATTCTGAACCAGGCTGAAGGGCATAGGTAACTTCGTTGCCGGTAAATTCCGACATCGCAGGCTGGCTCTCCTGACAACTCATGATTACTAACCCACTCAAAATCAATGCGAACACTCTCATAAGCCTCTTATTTTCATACTAAATTAAAACATATGCCAACAACATAATAACCATTTTGGATTAGATTTGTCTGAATCAACCGATTTTTGGCACAGAAGTGGTAATATGGTAACGTGTTAACCCAAGGAATAATTTCGTGATCCGCAATTTTATATTCATTTTATTCATCTCCGTTTCCTGTAGTTCAAAGGTTCAGCCTGTTGAAACCAAGCCGGCATGGCTTACAGGCCAGTTGAATGAACCACGGTATTATACGGGTATTGGTCAAAGTTTTAAAGACGGCACCAACAATTACGTTCAGGCTGCCAAAAAAAGTGCACTCGATGACCTGGTTTCCCAAATAAAAGTTACGGTTTCAAGCACTTCAATTTTGAGTACCCTTGAAGAAAACCGCAAGGATTTCCAAGAGCGTTATGAGCAGATTATCCAGACCACTGTGGCCGATGAACTTGAAGAGTTTGAACTGGCGGGTGTTTATGAAGATGACCGTAATTATTGGGTCTATTACCGCCTTTCCAAGGAGCGGTACCGTCAGATAAAGGAAGAGCAAAAGCGCAACGCAGTAACGCTGGCAACGGATTTTTTACATAAAGCCCGCAAGGCTGAAGCGGAAGGAGCCCGGCTTCAGGCAATCGGTTTTTATTTTCAGGCTTTTCGAAGTGTTGAGAAATACCTGGGTGAGCCCATACCGGTTAAGATTGATGAACGTGAAGTATTACTCACCAATGAAGTTTACGCTTCTATAAAGTCGCTGCTTGCGAAAATCCAGGTACAGGTATCGCCCGCAGAGATGGAAATAAACCGCAGGATGAATGTGAATGGGCAAGCGGTTATAGCCCAGGTGATCTTTAGCGATACCCGCGAACCAGCCGCTAATTTTCAGTTAACTGCAAGCTTCGAGAAGGGTCAGGGTGAAGTGTATCCTAATTACATAACAGATGATCAAGGCCGGGCGAAAATAC
This sequence comes from Cyclobacteriaceae bacterium, assembly GCA_019638255.1. Lineage (GTDB taxonomy): Bacteria > Bacteroidota > Bacteroidia > Cytophagales > Cyclobacteriaceae > UBA2336. Next base: position 1,507,764 of record JAHBUD010000001.1, read on the forward strand.
TGATCAATAAAATTACCTCGCGTGAGTTGGAACAGACGGTAGGTGTGAAGCTTAATATGGATGCCATCAGTGGCACCAGCAACTCATTGGTGTATTCCCTTATTTCTTCAACCTTAAAACCTCCGGGCTCACAGGTTATTCTTAAAGTGCAACGGCCGGTAGTGTATATGATGGCCTCAGAAAGATCGCTTGGGATAACCAAGAGCTCAACTCAGATTGCTAACCGGCTGAAGAACCTATTGACAAATGCCGGTTTTGAGTTTACCAACGACAGGCAGCGTGCTGATTTGCAAATGGAAGTTTCGGCTGATTCGGAAAAGGGCTCTGTGTCGGGCAGTATTTACATTACATTTTTAACAGGTGTTATTCGTGTAACGGAAGCCCGGGAAGGGCGCGTTATTTACGCTACTACGCTTGATCGTATAAAAGGCTACGGACTGGATTACGAGCGGTCAAGCCAGGATGCTTACAACAAAGCAATAGAAAACCTTGAAAAAGAGCATTTAAGTGAACTATTGAACAATGTTTTACAATAAATTAACAGGCTTTGTATAAATTGGTCTTATAATTGTTAACTATTAAAAAGGAAACCAAAATTGATCCATATGAAAAAGTTATCGTATTCATCGCTCATTCTTTTTGCACTAGCTGGTGCAGTAATGATCGGATGTAAGGGAAAAGAAAAACTGCCCAAGGGCGAAACAGAGATTAACATTCCATGCTCTGGTTCTGATTATTTTACCAATAACAAATTCTTCAGGGCGAATTCACTTGGCGAAAGCATGGACTTGGTGGCTTCTAAAAAGAAAGCCATGGATAATGCACGCGCTGAATTGGCCGCAAGCATCCAGTCAACAGTGAAAACTGTAACCGACAACTACCTTGTGTCAAGAGAATTCAACAACAAGGAAGAACTTGAGGAACGCTTTGAGCAATTGAATCGCACCATCGTTAACCAAACGTTATCGGGAATTAAAACCATCTGCGAAAAGCAAGTGAAAACCGATAAAGGGAATTTTAAAACCTATGTGGCCATTGAGCTTTCGGCCAGCGATATCGTGTCCAAATACAACGAGAGCCTCTCCAAAGAGGAGCGTCTGAAAATTGACTACGATTATGAGAAGTTCAAAGAGACCTTCGATAAGGAAATGGAAAAAATGGGAAACCGCTAATCCGACTCTCTTGATAAAACTCCAACCCTGACGAATTCGTCAGGGTTTTTTTATCTTTTTAGAGAACTATCCAAGAGTTCCAATGTGTAGGAAGCCCAGTGTAAGAACGGGGTACGGCACTCGGATAATGGATCTTCACCGCTGATATAAATCAGGCTACAATCTGGCAATTGGTGTTAGGTGAATTCAGCCTTTTTCTGCAAATTGGATCTACTAAAGCTATCAAAATGTTAAACATTTTAGTCCCAACCGATTTCTCCGACCTTTCAAAAGTTGCTATTAGGTATGCCATTGACATGGCAAAAAAGATGAATGGCAAGGTTACTCTTTTACACGTGATTGACATTGCACAGCATGCTGCCAGTATGCGGTTGCGATTAAGTTCACTTATTGACGAAATGGTAAAAATTGCCCATGAAGATTTTGAGGGTTTATTGGTTGAGGTGAATAAAATGAACAAAGGAGGCAAACCTGTAAAACATGCTATTGAACAAGGGGCATCATTTGTTGATGCAGTAGCCAAATTTGCAAAGAGTAATAAATCTGACTTGATTGTAATGGGCACACACGGTGCTTCAGGACTGAAAAAGGTGGTGATGGGCAGCAACACAGCCTCCATGCTTGAAGCGAGCAGTGTTCCGGTGCTGGCAATTCCTGCCAATGCAACCTTTAAAAAATTGAAGTCAGTAGTTTACGCTTCTGATTTACTGAACATTCAGAAGGAATTTAAATTGATCCTTGGAGTTATAAGCAGTGAGAAGCCGGTTATTCACATTATTCATATAGCCGCAGACCGAGATGCCGCCCTTGTTGCTGAGGAGAAAATTGATAAGGTTGTGACAAAATCAGGCTATAAAAATGTTTTGGTGCGCGTGATTGTTAATCAAAAAGCTGTGCCACCCATCAGCGACTATGTTACAAAGATCAAAGTGGATATGCTTACCATGTTTCCGCATAAGCATACTTTCTTTCAAAAGTTAATGAAGCCAAGTGTGACTAAGCAACTAAGCTTCCTCAACAATTCACCGCTTCTTGCATTCAAAAGCAAGTAGTTGAATATTCTAAGTCTGTTTAGATTTCAAAATCAGAATTCAGCATTACCGGGGTAGCGTGGGAAAGGTATAACATCCCTTATGTTCGTCATGCCCGTAACGAATTGAATGAGACGCTCGAAGCCCAGTCCGAAACCGCTGTGTGGTGCTGAACCGAACTTACGTAATTCGAGGTACCACCATAGTTCCACCTCTGGAAGCCCAAGTTCTTGTATGCGCTTCACCAGGTTATCATAGCGTTCTTCTCGCTGTGATCCTCCGATGATTTCACCAATGCCTGGGAACAACACATCCATAGCGGCAACGGTTTTTCCATCTTCATTTTGGCGCATGTAAAAGGCTTTAATGGCAGCCGGATAATTATAAAGAATGACAGGCTTCTTGAAATGCTTTTCTACCAGGTAGCGCTCATGCTCGGACTGTAGATCAACACCCCAAGTTTCAATGGGGTACTGAAACTTTTTCTTTTTGTTTGGAGTTGAGTTTTTCAAAATTTCGAAAGCCTCAGTGTACGTTAATTTCTGGAATTCATTTTCTGCTACAAACTTTAACCGTTCAAGCAAGCCTAGCTCGCTACGTTGGTCCTGAGGCTTGCTCATTTCTTCTTCTTTCGCACGCTTGTCAAGAAATTCCAAATCTTCAGCACAATAATCAAGGGCGTATTGGCACAGGTATTTCACAAACGATTCAGCGAGCGCCATGTTATCCTTAATATCATAGAAGGCCATTTCAGGCTCAATCATCCAGAATTCCGCCAGGTGCCGGGTAGTGTTTGAATTTTCTGCCCGGAAGGTAGGGCCGAACGTATACGTTTCCCCCAAGCCCATGGCGTAGGTTTCAACTTCAAGTTGACCCGATACAGTTAAATTGGTTTCGCGCCCGAAAAAATCTTCCTTATAATTAATATGCCCGTGCTCATCTTTTGGTGGATTGTTTAAATCCAAAGTTGTTACCCGAAACATGGCACCAGCACCTTCGGCATCCGATCCGGTTACAATGGGCGTATGGATATAAAAGAATCCACGATCGTTAAAAAATTTATGAACGGCAAAAGCCATAGCATGCCGCACACGCATCACTGCACTAAACGTATTGGTTCTCGACCGCAGGTGTGCAATCTCGCGAAGAAATTCAAGCGAGTGTTTCTTGGGTTGAAGCGGATATTTTTCAGCATCACAGTCGCCAAGAATTTCGAGGGCCGAAACCTTTAATTCAACAGCCTGCCCTTTGGCCGGGGAGGGGATGAGCGATCCGGTAACCGAAAGGCAAGCCCCTGTGGTTATCCGCTTTAATGTTTGTTCGTCAAGGGTATCAAGCGCCACAACGGCCTGAAGGTTTTGTATGGTAGAGCCATCGTTTAGGGAAATGAACTGATTGTTACGGAAAGTGCGTACCCAGCCTTTTGCGTTAACAGTTTGACCCTCCGGTGTGGTGGTAAGCAGTTCTTTTATTTTCGTGCGGTTCATGTCAGTATCTTAATGAGGCGCAAAAAACGGCAATTTGTAAGTTTATTCAAAGAATGCGTAAAGTCTTATCCTTTAAACGCCCGTGTACTGATATTTTCCGGTGTAAGCCGAATTGATAAATTTGCATGACGTGACAGAAACATCGAAACCAGAAGAGCGGCAATGCAAAAATTAGGGTTAAACCAATCACTTCAACAGAAGCTTTCTCCCCAACAGATTCAGTTCATTAAGCTTCTTCAGGTGCCCACTGCCGAGCTGGAAAGCCGCATTGAAGAAGAGCTAGAGGTTAATCCTGCCTTGGAAGAGGGACAAGATGAACCGCAGCAGGATGAAATTCAACCGGAAGAAGATTACCAGGAAACCTCGGGCGGAGAGGATGAAATTGACATTAAGGATTATCTGCGTGATGATGATTACAGCAGCTATAAAACCCAAAGCGATGGAGGTGGGGATGACGATGACGATCGTGAAATGCCCATCCCGATGGGTACAAGCCTGCATGAACAACTCATGACCCAACTTGGATATTTGGGTTTGAATGATCACCAGGAATCCATCGGCAAGCAGCTAGTTGGAAGCATTGAAGCCGATGGTTATATCCGCAGGGATTTGGAGGCCATTGTTAATGACCTTGCCTTTTCACAAGGCATTGAAACTTCCTTGGAAGAGGTTGAAAGTATTCTAAAGAAAATTCAATCTTTTGATCCTCCCGGGATTGCGGCCCGCAACCTGCAGGAGTGCCTGTTGCTTCAACTGGAACGGATGGACAATGGCCATGATATTGATGTGGCGGTCGCCAAAAAAATCATTTCTGAATGCTTTGATGAATTTACCAAAAAGCACTACCAGAAAATTCAAAAGAAATTGGGTACCGAAGATGAAGAGTTTGTGCGCGATGCCGTGGAGCTGATTGTGCGATTGAACCCCAAGCCCGGCAGCGGCAGTTCATCCGGCCTTTTGAAAAACCAAGTCATTATTCCCGACTACATTCTTACCAATAACAACGGCAAACTGGAATTGGCACTTAACTCCCGCAACGCACCTGAGTTGCGCATTAGCCGATCGTACACCGACATATTTAAGGCCTACGATAAAGGCGATAAAAAGGACAAGAAGCTGAAAGAGGCAGTGACTTTCGTAAAGCAAAAACTTGATGCGGCCAAATGGTTTATTGATGCCATCAAGCAACGTCAGCAAACATTGCTAAGAACCATGAAGGCGATTGTGGATTTTCAATACGAATTTTTTCAGGAGGGTGATGAAACAAAATTACGCCCGATGATCTTAAAAGACATAGCCCAGATGATCAACATGGACATTTCTACCGTTTCGCGTGTGGCCAGCAGCAAATCCGTTCAAACCGATTTTGGAATTTATCCGTTGAAATACTTTTTCTCCGAAGGGATCTCCACCGATTCCGGAGAGGAGGTGAGCAGCCGGGAAGTAAAACAAATTATCAAGGACATCATTGACAGTGAAGACAAATCCAAGCCCTATTCGGATGACAAGCTTGAGACTATATTGAACGAAAAGGGTTACAACATTGCCCGCAGAACGGTTGCCAAGTATCGTGAGCAACTCAACATTCCGGTAGCCCGGTTACGAAAGGAACTATAAGCGTGAATACGTTGTCGCGCATTGTTTCAGTTATCTTCCATCCGTTGTTGATGGCCACGTACTTGTTCGCCTTGCTGGCAGTGATGTCACCGGCTATGCTCTATCCGTTTGTTCAATCGCTGAACGCCTTCCTGATGCTCTTATTTCTCATGACTTTTTTGTTGCCAGGTGCGCTGATCGGTATGTTCCGGTTGGTGGGCATGGTGGAAAATGTAGCCATGGAAAAGCGTGGTGAAAGAATTAAACCGTTTATGCTTATCGGACTGTTGTATGTGGTGTTCACCTACATGCTATCAACAAAATTTAACATCAGCATAGGCGATACGGTTTTTAATTTTTTGCTGATTATTGATGTGTTGGTACTGTTTTCATTTTTGATTACATTTTTCTACAAAGCCAGCATCCACAGCCTGGGCATTTGGGGTGTTATTGGCATATTGCTGCCACTGAACAAGGTTATTGATAACGACATCATATTCCATGCAACGCTGATTGCCCTTGTTGTTGCCGGTATTATCATGTCGGCACGGTTGCACCTTAACGCACACACCCCACGCGAAGTACTGGTAGGTTCGATAGCGGGCTTTTCCATTGGTTTTTTTGGGATGTTGCTTTTGTTTTGAATAACTGACTAAACGAATAAGGTTATGGATACCTATAAATTTTTGAAGTACAGTGTGCGAGAAGGTGTTGCTACCATTACACTGAATCGCCCCGAGGTTTACAACGCACTAAATGATGAAATTACATTCGAACTACAAGATGCATGGAAGAATGTAGCCCGCGATCCGCAGGTAAGGGTGGTGGTGCTGACAGGCGAGGGCAAGGCCTTCTGCTCGGGACAGGATTTAAAAGCATCAGCGGCCAGTCAGGGGCGTTCGTTCCTGCAATCGCTGCACAAACGCTACAACCCAATTATCAGGGCAATGCGTGAATTACCCAAACCGATTATTGGCAGAATCAATGGCGTGGCTGCCGGTGCAGGCTGTTCATTGGCACTGGCTTGCGATGTGATTGTGGCTGCAGAGGAGGCCACATTTATAGAAGTATTCATCAATATTGGCCTTGTGCCCGATTCCGGGTCATCGTTTTTTCTGCCGCGCATGGTAGGCTCGGTAAAAGCCTTTGAAATGTGTAGCATGGGTTCGCGTGTTGGCGCAACCGAAGCACAAGCTATTGGCTTGATCAATAAAGTTGTTCCGGCAACTCACCTTGACGAAGCCGTTAAAACCTATGCGGATTACTATGCCACTGCCCCTACAAAATCCATCGGAATCATTAAAAAGATGCTGAATAAATCCACAATGGCTACGCTAAACGATATGCTTGATTATGAAGCCTATTGCCAGGAAATAGCCGGAGGCAGCAACGATCACAAAGAAGGTGTTTCAGCCTTTTTGGAAAAGCGCAAGGCTGCTTTTAAAGGGAATTAGGGGGTTGGGGATTTGATATTTGGATATGAAAGCATACTGTAGTTGCAACCACAACCACTACCAATAAAAAAGCCACCGGCTTTGGTGGCTTTGTGCTCCTCCTCTTGGACTTGAACCAAGGACCCTCTGATTAACAGTCAGATGCTCTAACCAGCTGAGCTAAGGAGGAATAGACTGGTTTTCCCGTTTTTGGGAGTGCAATATTAAGGTTCTGGGGGGGTAAATTCCAAACCCACACTCAACTTTCTTCTTTTCGGGGGTGGGTTCCATTGTGATTCATTGTTTGGATTCAATTTCTTCATTAGTTTCATCGCTGGCAGAAGGGACTATGTACGCGCGATTATTACTTTTTTGGGTGTTGTTGAGTAATGTGCTTGTTAATAAAGCACAAACACCATTCGAAATAACGGATGTGGTAGATGAGCGGAATTTCATGCCCAATGAGCTGAGTTTTTACGTTGATGCCTCCAACAAGCTCACCTTCATTGATATCACTTCAGTTGAATTTTCAAACCGCTTCCAAACGTATCCCAACTATCAAAATATTGATTTTAAAACGGATGCCTCCTACTGGATCAGGGTTCCAATTCACCATACCCGCGCCTCAAGGAAAGTATGGTTATTGGAGTTCTACGATCAGACGATTGATCATATAGAAGCGTTCATACCTGAGCATGATGGAGGATACCGGATCGTTAACATGGGTGATCACCATTCTTTTTCAGATCGCCTTTTTCTCCACAAGAATTTTGAGATCCAACTGAGTATGGAACAAGACACTGTTATGGTGTACTACTTTCGGGTACGGTCGCATGAATTTGCCGATTTGCGCATTGCCTTACGTTCCGTAAACCGGTTTGTGTACTATGCGCTTAACGAATATTTTCTATTCGGTACATTTTATGGAATGATCTTGATTATTAGCCTGTATAATTTTCTGGTGTATATCGCTATTCGCGAAATCAAGAATATATTTTACACTTGCTACATACTCAGCGTAGCAGGCTATGCCATGAGCCTGGATGGCATCGGCTTTCAATACTTATGGCCGAACCATCCACAATGGAACAATTATGCTGTTGGAGTATTTCTTTATTCCCTTATTCTGTGGGCTCTAATTTTTACCCGTAAATTTTTGAGTACCCGGGCAAATGCCCCCACACTCGACAAGGCCCTTAAGTGGATGATTATCGTGCGTACTGTGGTTTTCCTTACGGAGCTTTTCTTCTTTCCTCAATTCCTCACGTATCGCAATCTTGATATTATTCCATTGTCCCTTATTTTTTATACAGCCATAACTGTTTGGCAAGGGGGTTACAAACCTGCCCGTTTCTTCGTTATTGCCTATGGTATACTTTTTACAGGCTTCTTTTTGCGCATGCTGGTGTATTTCAACGTATTGCAGTTTACTACCGTATCGCATTACAGCCTTCACTTTGCGTTTGCGCTGGAGATGCTCTTTCTGACTTTTGCACTGGGTGACCGCATTCGCATTTTGAAAGACATGCGCGACCGGGCGTTGCGAAGGATTATTCACCAGCATGAGCTTAACATGCAGCTGAAAGATAGGGTTAACCGCGAACTGGAAGAAAAAGTTAAGGAGCGAACCATTGAATTGGATCATAAGAATCAGGAACTGGAAGAGAGTAATCAGAAGCTTACACAGCATGCCGAGAAAATCAATAAGATCAACGCCATACTTGACCTTGATAATTGGAAGTTAAAGAGCAGGATAAAGGATGTGCTCAACGAGCGGTTGCAGGAGAAGACCATGGATTATACCCAATTCAAGACCATCTATCCAGATAACCTTGCCTGCTACCGCTTTCTGGAGAATCTTAAGTGGGAAAAAGGCTTCGGCTGCAGAAAATGTGGAAATGAAAAATACTTTAATGGTGCTACCAAATTTGCCCGGAGGTGTTCCCGCTGCGGTTACAACGAATCCATTACAGCGTTTACTATTTTTCAAGGTATTAAGTTTCCGATCGAAAAGGCATTTTACATCGCCTATCTTACCGTAACAGGCAAGCGTAATTCTACACTCGAGTCCCTTGCGCAACAGCTTCAATTGGGTACGAACACAGTTTGGGCATTCAAAACCAAAGTTAACAAGCGGATTGAAGAGCTAAATAAACATCACAAAAGGCAGCATTTGTCCCGCTGGGAAGAAGTTATACTGGATGCCCCTATTATCCTCCAAACGATGTCTCCTCAGTTGCAATCCATTGAGAAAACAGCCTAATAGCAAACGATTTCGGAGGGTTGTTTTTATTCGGTTATTGCAACAACCTTTATTGCATGAAATAGCCTTTTTGTCGCTTAAATCAATGTTTTTTTCATGTAAAATTGGTCTAGCTCGCAGACCGTTAGTTTACCCTGAAATTGAACGATTTATTGGAAATAAATTTTTGGATTCCTTGTATTTATCAAACTTTCTCTTGCAATAGCGTAATTAAACCAAAGTGATTAATGGATTCAGTGGCAAAGAATTTCAACTACCAATATGAATAGACTTTTACTCCTATCCTTTTGCCTGCTTTTGGCCGCAGTTGAACTGATGGCGCAATCGCGGGTTGTACGTGGCCGGGTAACCGGATCAGACGATGGAATGGCGCTTCCGGGTGTTAATGTAATTGTTCAGGGAACTTCTAAAGGCACCTCAACTGACGCCAACGGTTCTTTCTCCATTGACGTTGACGCTGGAGAGAATACCTTGATTTTTACTTTCGTTGGGTATAAACCCCAAACGGTTCAGATTAATGAACGTGAAGTTGTTACTGTAGCACTTGATCCAGAAGCCACCTCATTGGACGAGGTAGTTGTGATCGGATATGGGACTATTCGTAAATCTGACCTGACTGGATCTGTTGCGTCTGTACGCGGATCAGATCTGAATACCGTTCCAGCCATCAACCCGATGCAATCTTTGCAAGGTAAAGTAGCAGGCTTGCAGGTTGCAAATGCATCGGGTGCTCCTGGTGCAAGCACATATGTTCGCATACGGGGTATCGGCACATTCAATGATGCGTCACCCATCTATGTAGTAGATGGTGTAATTCTTCAAAATATAGACTTTTTAAATGCGGCTGACATTGCGTCTATGGAGGTTTTAAAGGATGCATCAGCAACAGCAATTTATGGAGCCCGTGGAGCAAACGGGGTAATTATTGTAACCACAAAACGCGGTGAGAAAACCGGGGATAATTATCCAACAATAAATGTTTCTGCTGAGTACAGTATTCAGGAATTGCCTCAGAAAATCGACTTGTTGAATGGCCGTGAGTATGCCATTGTACGCAACAAAATCAATCCAGGTACCTATAATAATATCGATGCTGTTCCAAACACCGATTGGCAGGATCTGATTTTTAATCCGGCACCGATTCAGAACTACCAGGTTTCAATAGCTGGAGGTACTGATAAGTTTCAATACTACACTTCCCTGGGTTATTTCAGGCAAGAGGGTATAATCTCAAAATCAAGTTTCGAGCGTATATCATTGAAGTTCAACAATACGTTTCATGTCACAAAAAATATAAGACTGGGAAGCAATTTGTCCTTTATTCCCATCAACCAACAAAATACAAATGGGAATGCTGTATTTGTAGTGTACCGGGCATGGCCAACCATTGAACCATATCAGTCGGATGGTTCGTTTACACCGGTTCCGGGCGTTGGTAACGTGTTGGCGGATATAGAATACACCAACAGTTTTAATAAAGGAATCCGCAGCGTAAATAACATTTATGCCGAAGTTGACTTTCTGAAAAACTTCACATTTAAATCGAGTTTTGGAGCTGATCTTGAATACAATAAATCAACCAGTTATACACCTGTATTTTTTGTAAATCCCCAGCAGCAGAACGCAACCGATGACTTGGGCAAAGGGTACTTTGATCGAAGCGATTGGCTCTGGGAAAATACCCTGAACTATTCAAAGGAATCCGGCCCACACCGCATCAATGCGTTGGCCGGTTATACCTTGCAGGAGTCATCGTCAGAAACGGTATTTCTAGGCGCTGAAAATTTAATTCGTCCGGGTGAGGATTTCTGGTATGTAAATATTTTCCCCAATCTGGTAAGCCCAAATTTTGCGCGAAATGATGTAAGTGCGGGATTTAATTTTTCAATGATTTCGTACCTGTTCCGCGCGAACTACACCTATAATAACAAGTACTTATTTACGGCTACATTCAGAAGAGATGGTTCTTCAAAATTCTCAGCAAACAATCGCTATGCGAATTTTCCTGCATTTGCTGTTGGTTGGAATGTTATCAACGAAGATTTTATGGCCAGCAGTAGCACATTCTCTAACCTTAAGTTAAGAGCAAGCTGGGGTGTTATAGGAAACGAAAAAATCAATTACCTGAGACGATATTCTTTAGTGCTCAACGGTATCAATGCTTTATTCGGAGATGATATTCAGTTCCCTGGAGCAACTTACGGAGTGTCAGGCAACCCTGACCTGCAATGGGAAAGCACCGAACAGCTTGATATTGGCCTCGAGATGGCTTTTCTGGACGATAGATTAACAGCAGAAATTGGTTACTACAATCGGGTTACCAGTGATATTTTAATTGACTTGCCAGTACCGGGTTATTATGGAAATGGCGATGGTGCATTGATTACCTTCAACGCAGGTGAAGTGTTGAATAAGGGTTTTGAATTTCTTGTCGGTTGGAATAGCCAGGTGCGTGATTTTAAATATAGTGTTTCGGCCAACCTCACTACTATTCATAACGAAACACTTCAAGTAAGTGGCACCGGAGGTTCAGATGAACAGTTGGTTGGTTTATTCAATGGCCGACAGGTTACCCGAACTGTACCTGGATTACCCATTGGATCTTTTTTTGGCTATCAGGTTATCGGAGTATTTCAAAATCAGGCCGAGTTGGATTCTTATCCGCACCTCTCTGCTACAGGTGTGGGTGATTTAAAGTTTGCTGATACTAATGGCGATGGATTTTTAACTCCGGCCGATCGTGTAAACCTTGGATCTCCAATACCTAAACTGCTATACGGCTTCAGCTTGAATGGAGAATATAAGCGTTTCGACCTAACAATTGACTTTCAGGGACAACAGGGCAATAAAATTTTCAATGGAAAGGAAACGGTTCGTCCTGATCCCTACAATTTCGAACAACGATATTTTAATTTTTGGGATGGTGAAGGAACCAGTAACACTGAACCGAGGCCCAGCAATGGCGGTATAAATTTTGAACCTTCATCACGTTTTATCTACGATGGTTCGTTCTTCCGGTTAAGAAACCTGTCGCTGGGCTACACCCTTCCTGCAGATTGGATTTCAAAAGCTGGTATGCGCTCGCTGCGTGCTTATGCGCGTGTAACCAACCTGTTTACCCTCAGCAGTTTTACAGGCTACACCCCTGAGATTGTAAGCGGGAATCCGGTACTGAATGGTATTGATGTGGCAACGTATCCTATTCCTCGTATTTATTCATTAGGATTAAATCTGACCTTTTGATGGCAACAATCATGAAATCAAAACTTAAAATCATTTCTATTATTGCCTTATTGGCAATGATGCCTGTTGCGTGTGAAGACTTTCTTGATAAACCACCGCAGGGCACACTTACCCAATCTAGTTTTCCAACCACAGCACAGGATGCCTTGTTGGCAACCAATGCAGTATACAATACACTTCGCGAATCTAATTTCAACAGTGGCTTGTTTCCCTTAATGGATATTATGTCGGATGATACCAACAAAGGCAGTAATCCGGATGATGCATCGGCTACTATTGGTCCGTTCGATCGGTTTGAACACGTAAAAACAGAGGGCGCAATTTTACGTTGGTGGAATACACTTTATCTGGCGGTAAGACGCGCCAATGTGGTGCTTGAAAAAGTTCCCTCTATACCGATGGAAGAAACGTTGAAGAATCGTTACCTGGGTGAGGCGAGTTTTCTGCGCGCCTTCTTTTACTTCGATCTTGTGCGCGCATGGGGTGGTGTGCCAAAACTTACTTCTACCGTACCACAGGAACTAATCAGAAGTAGTGCCGATGAAATCTACGCATTGATTATTGATGATTTGCTGTTTGCTATCAGTGTATTACCCGAGAAATCTCAATACAGTTCAACCAATCAAGGAAGGGCAACAAAAGGTGCTGCAAAAGGATTGCTGGCAAAAGTGTATTTGTTTCGCGGTGATTTCAACAACGCATCCAATTATGCGCTTGAGGTAATAAACTCAATGCAGTACGATCTTGAACCACAATTTGCCACTGCCCATAGTGTTAATGGTGAACATGGCATCGAATCGGTGTTTGAAGTGGCCTCTTTTGGTGCTGAAGGATTAGCCAACGGGGGTAACCAATACGGTAATGTTCAGGCGGTGCGTGGAACACCGAACAGGGGCTGGGGATTCAATCGTCCTACTAAGAATCTTCGTGATGATTTCGAATCGGGTGATCCTCGCCTGGATGCATCTGTTATTTTTCTAGGTGAAGTACTGGATGGTGTGACCATAATGGGTGATGGTGCAACTCCTGATGTATCCGTTGATTCCCATGGACAAGAAGAAATTGAATGTTACAATCAAAAAGTATGGACACCCGGAATAAATGTTCCGCCCTCCTTTGGGCATAATCGGAGATTTCTGCGTTATGCCGATGTATTGCTTATCGCTGCCGAGGCCTTAAACGAAACCGGCAATACCGCTCAAGCATTGACATACCTTAACCGTGTGCGTGAGCGTGCCCGTGAAGGCAATAATGCCATACTTCCGGATATTATTGAAACGGATAAGAATCTGCTTAGGGATATCATTATTCATGAACGCAGGGTTGAGCTGGCTATGGAAGGGCACCGCTTCTGGGACTTGGTGCGTACAGGCAAAGCACCTACTGTGCTGGGGCCGCTGGGTTTTATTACAGGCAAGCATGAGCTGTTGCCCATTCCGCAAACAGAGATTGACCTGACACAAGGAAAAATGGATCAAAATCCCGGATGGGAGAATTAATAGATCAATGAAAATGTTAAACCTTTAAACAATTCTAACAACTATGAAAACGCTAAAATGGATGTTGAGTACACTGGTAGCCACGGGCATGATGGTTACAGTGTTTATGGGATGCAGTGATGATGAGCCCCCTGCTTTAACCTTGGTTTCGCTTACGGCTGATGACATTGACTTGAATGCTGCAACCAGTGCTACCGGGGTACCGGTTGGTGCCAGCATAACTGCTACGTTTAATGTTGCTGTTGATGCCGCCTCTGCAAGTGCAGCGATCACATTAGTTCGTCAATTTGATGGAGTAAATGTTCCGGTAGCTGTTACAGTAAACGGTGCAGAAGTCACAATAAATCCAAACAGTGATTTCAGCACAGGTACATTATTTATTCTTACAATCAGCAATGCAATTAAGAGCACAGAAAATAAAACACTTTCTGCCTCGATTGAACGCAACTTTACTTCAGAAGGTACTTTTGCTGTGCCCGGAGCCTTTGCACACTGGACCTTCGAAGACAATGCCATTGATATCATCAGTGGCCGTGCTCCTAAAACAAATGGTACAGTTGCTATTACCTATGTTGCCGGACGTAAAGCAGATGCCGGAAAAGCCGCCAGCTTCAACGGAACCACCAGTATTATTGAATTTGCCAATGGTGATCAGTTGATGAACAATGGAAGCTGGACCATGAGTGTTTGGGTTAGAACCAATTCTACCCTTGAGAAAGGACAGTTCGTAATGGGTCTTGGTGCATTCTATGGATTCCAGTTTGAAATTTCAGGTGGATATAATAATTACAAGTTAGCTGCCTCGTATGCGCACACAAATCCTGCAGGTGCAGGTAAGTTTAGCGAAGATCTGTGGGTAGATGGCACTGGTAATCTTGGCTGGCAAGGTTGGACATTCTCCAAAGACTTTGGGGCAGCAACTATGAGTCCGGTTATTAAGGATGTATGGGCTCACTATGTGTTTGTCTATAATGCAACAACCAGAACAGGCACCGCTTATTTGAATGGCGAAAAGGTGAAAGAACAAGATTTTGATAACTGGCCGGATGATTCCAATCCACGTTTTACAACCGGATTAAGCTATCGTGGAGCAGAACCCGATGTTGTTAATGAACTTGCACTTGGTTTTATTCATAGCCGTGCTGGTACAATGTGGGATTCTGAACCTTGGGGCGGATATGATTTCCCAGGTGCAAACCACTTCCATGGTTTGATGGATGATCTTATTTTTTACCATAAAGCATTGACATTGGCTGAAGTTACAGCCATGTATAATTCAGGTAAACCTTGATATTAGATTAGGTTAAGGTTAAGGGTTCCCGGTTTTTGGGAACCCTTTTATTTCTTTAATATACTTGATACGATGAGAAGTTGTATTGCATTAGTGTTGGTTTACTTTCTGTTATTGTTTGCTGGATGTGAGAAGGAAGAGAATCCTCCAACAGTAACCATGCAACTAACGCAAATCAGGGTAGGAGGCTTTACACTTAATCTCTCCGATGCAACCCAAAATAACGGAGCCCCAACCGATCAACCCATTATTGCAACGTTCTCTGCAGCGCTTGATGAGGCCAGCGTCTCAACTTCTGTAATTCTTAAAATCAAAGACGGAGCGGCAGTACCACTCAACTTTTCATTTCTGGACAACGGGCGTACATTCTCAGGCTTACCAACTTCACTGTTAGAACCAAACAAACAATACGAGCTAGTCATTTCAAGTCAGTTACGGGGTAAGGATGGTGAAACCTTTCCTGGGCTTACGATCATATTCGGTACAGTGGCCGGCCAGCTTACTGTAGTATCGTTGAAATTTGATGGTACCGAAGCGTTGACCACGGCTCCCATTATCAACATAAGCCGTACAACCGAAATTGAAATCACATTATCCGCACCCATTGATCCTTCAAAAGCCAGCACATCATTCTTTGGGATAGTAGGGCCGCTTGGTTCACTACCAGCAAATTACTCAATCGCTGGCGATAACATGAAAGTAATCATTCAGCCAATTCAGCCGCTTGTGCACCTCAGCAGGCATCAGGTTTGGATATCGCACGAACTTACAGGAACCAATAGTGAAACGTTTAATCAGTTTACTAAGCTTTTTTATACCGAAGTTGACCCAACACCAAAATTTCCAGTAATATCCGATGATGAGTTGCTCACACTAGTTCAGCAACAAACGTTTAAATACTTCTGGGATTTTGCCCATCCTGCCAGCGGTATGGCGCGCGAACGAAACACTTCCGGAAACCTGGTTACTAGCGGAGGCTCCGGATTTGGCATTATGGCGCTTATTGTAGGTGTTGAGCGTGGGTTTATTACACGCCAGCAAGCCCTTGAACACATGACGAAGATTATCGGATTCCTGGAAACAGCCGATCGTTTTCATGGTGTGTGGTCACACTGGATAGATGGTAACACAGGCAAAGTAATTCCTTTCAGTACCAATGATAATGGTGGCGACCTTGTTGAAACTGCTTTTTTGGTTCAAGGCCTGCTTACGTTCAGACAATACCTCAATGCTGGGGTCGCTGAAGAGAATAATCTGATTAACCGAATCAACACGTTATGGCAAGGCATTGAATGGGACTGGTATCGTCAAAACAATCAAAATGTCTTGTACTGGCATTGGTCGCCTGATAAGAGCTGGGCTATGAATCTCCAAATCAGGGGGTGGAACGAATCGCTAATGGTTTATTTGCTGGCGGCTGCTTCACCAACGCACACTATACCTGCAGTTGTTTATACCAATGGTTGGGCGCGCAATGGCGGAATGAAGAATGGCAATAGTTATGAAGGTATTGAACTTCCGCTGGGAGAAGCATACGGTGGTCCTTTATTCTTTGCTCATTATTCCTTTTTAGGTCTTGATCCGCGAGGATTGGCAGATGCATACTGCGGTGATTATTTTGTACAGAATCAGAATCATACGATTATCAACGAAGCTTTTTGCGTTCGTAACCCGAATAGGTTTGTTGGGTACAGCAATGAATGCTGGGGTCTAACAGCAAGCGATAACCAGTCAGGCTATTCAGCACACTCGCCCACGAACGACCGTGGAGTGATTACCCCAACAGCAGCACTGTCGTCTTTTCCATTCGCACCCGAAAAATCTATGAGGGCATTGAAATTCTTTTATTATACGTTAGGCGATCGCCTATGGGGTCCTTATGGATTTTATGATGCGTTCAATATCACGGCAGGCTGGACGGCCAACTCTTACCTGGCGATTGACCAGGGACCAATCATTGTAATGATTGAGAATCATCGCACAGGATTGTTATGGGATTTATTCATGTCAGCACCCGAAGTGCAGAGTGGTGCAACAAAACTCGGGTTTTCGTTTTAGGGATTTAATTTTCAAACCGCATGGAGGCGTTTATAAAACTTAATCAAGGCATCAATAATAAGATATAATGAAATACATCTGGTTCGTTCTATTGCCCGCACTGATAGCATGTTCACCTTCTGTTAAAAAGAATGAAATCATTGCATCCTTAACAACTGATGACTCCCTGCTAACCCAGGTTCAATACCAAACCTTTCAATACTTCTGGGAGAATGCAGAGCCTACTTCGGGTCTCGCGCCTGAACGCACGCACATGGATGACGTGTATCCGCAGAACGATAGACATGTGGTGACGACCGGGGGCTCAGGTTTTGGTTTAATGGCTATTCTTGTAGGAATTGAACGAGGCTTCATCACGCGTCAACAAGGCTTTGAGCGCTTCAATCATATTGTAGATTACCTCGAGACAGCCGACCGCTTTCATGGTGCTTGGCCACACTGGCTCAATGGCCCTACCGGCAAAGTGCAACCCTTTAGCCCAAAAGATGATGGTGGTGATTTAGTTGAAACGGCTTTCTTGGTTCAGGGCCTCCTAACAGTGAGAGAATATTTTAAAGACGGCAGCGATGATGAAAGGAAACTCGCAACCAGGATTGATAAACTCTGGCGCGAAGTGGAGTGGGACTGGTATACCAACGGCAAAGATGTACTGTATTGGCACTGGTCGCCTAAGCATAATTGGGAAATGAATTTTCCGGTTGGCGGATATAACGAGTGTCTCATTATGTATGTGCTCGCTGCTTCATCACCAACCTATCCGATTAAGCCCGAAGTTTACCACAAGGGTTGGGCGCGCAATGGTGCTATTAAAACAGACCGTACATATTATGATTTGGAAACGGTACTTGATCATTACGAACACAGCGATGATCCGGTTGGCCCATTGTTCTGGGCGCATTACTCTTACCTCGGCCTCGACCCGCGCAACCTGAAAGACCAATATGGCGATTACTGGAAACTGAATCAGAACCATGCGCTTATCCATTACCATTACTGTGTGGATAACCCGAAGGGATACGAAGGATATGGTGAAAATTGCTGGGGCCTCACCTCAAGCTATTCAATGATTGGGTATGCAGGGCACCAACCCAGTCATGATTTGGGGGTGATATCACCAACTGCAGCGCTCTCATCTTTTCCCTACACACCTGATGAAAGCATGAAGTTCCTGAAATTTATCTACGCACCTGAACGCGACAGCCTCATTGGTGAGTATGGGCCTTATGATGCATTTAGCTTCTCAGCAAAGTGGTATTTACCACACTACCTGGCTATTGATCAAGGCCCTATTCCGGTAATGATTGAAAATTATCGTACGGGCTTACTGTGGAAATTGTTTATGGCTGCGCCTGAGGTACAGGAAGGTTTAACAAAGCTCGGTTTCACGTATTAATAAATTTTATTTCTATGAAAGCATATAATTCTTTAGTGGCAATTCTTTTCATGCTGCTGATTTCATGCTCCACTTCTACCAATCAATCATCAGCAGTTGATAAAAAAATTGACTCCTTGTTACGGGAAATGACCTTGGAGGAAAAACTTGGTCAACTTAATCTTCCTTCAGCAGGACAGTTCACTACCGGCCAGGCACAAAGTTCCGACATTGCAAAAAAGATTGAGCAAGGTCTTGTTGGAGGCTTGTTCAACATTAAATCTGTCAAAGCAATCCGCGAGATGCAGGAAATTGCCGTTGAGAAAAGTCGGTTAAAAATTCCACTATTATTTGGTATGGATGTTATCCACGGGTATGAGTCCGTGTTTCCAATACCATTGGGTTTGAGTTGCAGTTGGGATATGGAGTTGATTGAAAAAACAGCTCGCATAGCTGCACAGGAAGCCAGTGCCGATGGCATCAACTGGACTTTCTCACCGATGGTGGATTTATCGCGTGATGCGCGATGGGGCAGAATTTCGGAGGGGAGCGGTGAAGATACTTACCTGGGATCAGCAATTGCGCAAGCTATGGTGCGGGGTTATCAGGGCGATGACCTAACCGCCAATAATACCATCATGTCGTGCGTAAAACATTATGCGCTGTATGGAGCAGCTGAAGCCGGCCGCGACTACAACACCACCGACATGAGCAGGCACCGCATATACAACGAATACTTTCCACCGTACAAGGCTGCGGTGGATGCTGGTGTAGGAAGTATAATGGCATCGTTTAACGAGATTGATGGCATTCCGGCAACGGCAAACAAATGGTTACTTACCGATGTATTGCGAAAGGAATGGGGGTTTGATGGTTTTGTTGTTTCGGATTACACGGGTGTGAGTGAAATGGTGGATCATGGCTATGGTGATCTGAAAACCGTTTCTGGAAAAGCACTTGCGGCAGGATTGGATATGGACATGGTAAGTGAGGGATTGGTTGGTACACTCGCAAAATCACTCAAGGAGGGAAAAGTAACGGAAGCTCAAATTGATGCCGCGTGCCGCAGAATTTTAAAAGCCAAGTTTGATCTCGGTCTTTTTGATGATCCGTATCGCTATTGCAATGAAGAACGTGCACGCACAGAAATATTCACAGCTGAGAACCGGGCCTTCGCACGCAGTGTTGCTGCACAAAGTTTTGTATTGCTGAAGAATCAAAACAACATCTTACCTTTACAAAAGAAGGGAACCATTGCGTTGGTTGGCCCGTTGGCTGATGCTGCTAATAACATGACAGGAACCTGGAGTGTGGCAGCACGATTTTCAGAATCCATCTCGGTGTTGGAAGGATTGAAAAAGGCCGTAGGCGACAAGGCCAGGATTGTTTATGCAAAAGGATCAAACCTGCATGAAGATGCATCCATTGAAGAACGTGCTACAATGTTTGGCAAATCGCTAAACCGCGACTCCAGATATGCACAGGTTATCCGCGATGAGGCAGTGCGTATCGCACGAAATGCTGATGTGATTGTTGCTGCAGTTGGGGAGTCGGCTGAGATGAGCGGTGAATCCTCCAGCCGGGTAAATATTGATATCCCTCAACTACAACGCGATCTGTTAAATGCGTTGTTAGAGACGGGCAAGCCGGTGGTGCTGGTATTATTTACAGGACGTCCACTGACGTTGACTTGGGAAAATGAAAATATTCCGGCTATTCTCAATGTATGGTTTGGCGGAAGCGAGGCGGGAGATGCCATAGCTGATGTACTGTTTGGTGATGTAAACCCCTCTGGTAAGCTTACCACAACTTTCCCGCAGCATGTCGGCCAATTGCCCATGTACTATGCGCACAAAAATACTGGCCGGCCGATAACCGAAGGACAATGGTTTCAGAAGTTTCGAACAAATTACCTCGATGTCTCCAACGATCCGGTTTATCCGTTTGGTTATGGATTGAGCTATACTACTTTTTCGTACGCTAATCTTTCGCTGGATAAAACTGAACTAGCAGCGGGCGGATCAATAAAAGTTTCTGTAATCGTAACCAACACGGGTTCGCGTGAAGGCGCTGAAGTGGTGCAACTTTATGTACGCGATCTGGTAGGTTCTGTAACACGTCCGGTAAAGGAACTCAAGGGATTTAAAAAAGTAATGTTGAAACCAGGTGAATCAAGAGCGGTTACTTTTACACTAACGGAAAGCGATCTTTCATTCTATCGGGCTGATTTAACTTTTGGCGCTGAGCCGGGTAAGTTCCATGTATTTGTTGGAGGAAATTCACACGATGTGCTGCAGGGTGAGTTTGAGTTGAAGTAGCGATCTGTAGGATTAGTTTTAAATTGCCGGATATGAGGAGGAGCTATTGGTCTGCAATTTTCAGTTCGGTAATAATTCTAAGTTCAATTTTTGGATGGGCCCAACAACCCTTTCCGTTCTGGAATGATGTGCAGCAACTCATGCTGGAGGATCTTCAAAAGCCCTGGCCACGAAATGAGATCCTGTTTGCGGGCAGTTCATCGTTTACCAAGTGGCAAGCTGCTAATGAGGCCTTCCCGGAAAAGACGATCGTGAATGTAGGTTTTGGTGGTTCAACACTGTTAGATCAGATCCGCTACATGGATTACGTGATTGCACCTTACAAGCCGAAGCAAATTGTTATCTATTGTGGTGAGAACGATATCGCATATGATTCATTGGTCACTGCGCATGAGGTGCTGAACCGGTTTACAAAATTGGTGGAACTTATTCGTGAACGATTCCCCAATGTCCATCTTTCTTATGTTTCCATGAAGCCCAGCCCGAGTCGCGAAAAACTAATGCCTCATTATCGTGAAGGGAATAACCTTATCAAAGATTACCTGAAAACAGTAAAGCGGTCTTCCTACATCAATGTATTTGATGCCATGCTCGATTCAGCAGGCAGCCCACGAAAGGAATTGTTTGTAGACGATATGTTGCACTTGAACGATGCCGGCTATGCGCTGTGGCAAGAAATCATCAAGCCATATTTGAAGTAAACCGTGGATTGTGAGGACACAACCCACGGTAAAAGACAAACCCTGATGAAGACGCAATGAATGCGCTTATGTTTACCAGAACACTGCGTACAATACCGCACAAAGTATCATCACAATCGTGGCACCAATGTTAAAGGCCGGTCCGGTTTTGAATAATTCTTTGTTAATCGGAATTCCCTTGGCATCAGCAACTTTCGATTCATAGAAGCTTATTGCAAGAATAATAGCCAGCGAAAGAATTGCTGTGATGAACATCTGATCAAGGAACGGTATGTTTACAAACATCGCTGCATCCGACCATCCCTTGGGTCCAACTTTAAAGTAAAGTGCAATGGGTATCGAACTAATGATTCCCCAGATCGCTCCGTTGTTGGTCGCGCGTTTGAAAAACAATCCTGCAAGGAAAACCGCCAGAATGCCCGGACTCACCACACCGGTATACTCCTGGATAAACTGAAATGCCTGCCCGAGATTGCCGAGCAGGGGTGCAATAAACATGGCAATAACCAAGGCAACGGCTGCTGTAATCCTTCCTGTCGAAACAGTCTGTTTATCGGTTGCTGTTTTATTGATGTAAGGGCGGTAAATGTCCATTGTAAAAATGGTAGCCGTTGAGTTGAGCATAGAGGCAAGAGAAGAAACAATAGCAGCTGCCAATGCGGCCAGCACAAGTCCTTTCAAGCCTACTGGAATAAAACTTCTGATAAGCCAGGGCCATGCATTATCGTTGGCAATGGTGCCGGTGCTGGTAACAAAACTCGGGTCGAGGGTTTCTTTTGTTAAATCACCGTTGGCATCAGCATTCAGCACAAAGGCAATAATGCCGGGGATAACAACAATTAACGGCAACAGCATTTTTAAGAATGCGGCAAATACAATTCCTTTCTGTGCTTCGGGTAAGCTTTTCGCTGCGAGTGTGCGTTGAATAATATACTGATTGAATCCCCAGTAGTACACGTTTGCCACCCACATACCACCTAGCAACACTGCAAGGCCGGGCAAATCCCACCAGGCATCTTTTCCATTCGGATCAATAATTTCTCCTTTACTGATAATCATAGAGAATTTTTCTGGCACAACGTTGAGGATGTGAACGAAGCCATCGATCACACCACCGGTTGGTGAAACCTGTTCCAACGCGAGATAGGTAGTCATTAATCCTCCAAAAATCAGTAACACCACTTGTACCACATCGGTCCAGGCTACAGCTGAAAGTCCGCCATACAAGGAGTAGGCCGCGGCAAATAATCCAAGCCCAATGATGCTGTAGATCATAATGGAACCGTCACCGCTACCAACAATGGTATCCAATGCGCGTGACCCTAAATAAAGAACAGAGGTAAGGTTAACGAATACGAACAGGCCGATCCAGAATACCGCCAATATGGTTTTGAGGTTGGTGCTGAAGCGTTTTTCTATGAATCCGGGGATGGTGTAAATTCCTTTGTTAATGAAAATAGGAAGGAAAAACTTACCCACAATCAATAGGGTTATGGCTGCCATCCATTCGTACGAAGCAATGGCCAACCCGATGGCGAAACCCGAGCCCGACATACCAATGAATTGCTCGGCCGAAATGTTGGCGGCAATTAACGAAGCCCCAATGGCCCACCAGGGCAGTGATTTACTGGCGAGAAAATAATCCTCGGCATTTTTCTGATGCCCTTTTTTATCGCGTGAAACATACAAGCCAATGCCTAAAATGAGGGCGCAATACCCGATGAATATTGCGATGTCCCATGATGATAATCCCATAAAAGTTGGTTTGAATAACCTCAAAATATAGGGATTTTAATCTGGTAAAAACCTAATAATTCGGGCAAAAATGCACTTAGACTGGGTGCCTTTTCAGCATTGCGTGAGGCTATTAGGCTATGCAATATTTTCCAACTGAATTCACATAATCAAGACAATATGACTTATTAATTAGCAAAATTCTATCAAAACAAGTCATAATGACATCTTTTTTTCCTCGGCATACTTTTTCAGATAAGGGTAATCGTACTTGATTTTAATGTTTAACCTCTAAAAATTATAACTATGAGCCTTATCAGATATAACTCCGCACTGAACGATTTTGTACCGACATCTTTCAGCAACCTGATCGATCGTTTCTTCAACGAATCCGTAGCCCGTACCGGTGGTTCGGCCTATTCATTTGTTCCCCGCGTGGACATCGTGGAAAACGAAAAAGCTTACGAAATCCATGTTGCTGTTCCGGGCGTGAACAAGGAAGATTTTAACATCGACCTGAAAGACAACTTCCTGACCATTAGCGGTGAGCGCAAATTCAAGGAAGAGAAGAAAGAAAGTAATTTCTATTCTATCGAAACTCAATACGGAACCTTTAGCCGTTCATTTTCATTGCCTGAAAATGTAGATGCTTCTAAAATTCAGGCGTCTTATGTGAATGGAATCCTTGAGGTAGTTGTTCCGAAGGATGAGAAAAAGGCGTTGAAAACTACGATAAAAGTTAACTAAGTCATTTGGTTTAGGTGTAATTAGGCCCTGTTTCCGTTGCGGGAGCGGGGCTTTTTTATTGCGCCTCAATTTCCGTTCATCGAAAATCCATTTAGGCGCTATTCATTGGGATGAAAAAGAAGTAACTTACTCTTCAAATTATTGACATAGTGGATATGAAGCGCGCGATCATCTTTATTCTTATCATTCTGTTGGTGGCTGTAGCCGGAGGTATTATTGGTTCATTGTATACATTTCGTTACCTCGATTCTCATTTTACAACATACACTTCAATTGTTGAACGACAGCAAATGAGGTTTACCGGCCGCGATGCGGATTCTGCCTTTCGCGCACCGCGCGGATTGGATTTTTTATCGACTTCAAGTAAAGTGGTTAGCGGTGTGGTGCACATTCGTACTTCCTATGGTTCGGGTGTATTCAGTCTCAATCCGTTGGAATTATATTTTAAAACGCCAACACGATCTTCCGGTTCAGGTGTAATTATTTCTGATGATGGCTACATCGTTACCAATAACCATGTGATAGAAGATGCCACCAACATTGAAGTTGTGATGAACAACAATCAGCGCTTCTATGCAAAAGTTGTCGGCATGGACCCTAGCACGGATCTGGCGCTCTTAAAGATCAAGGCCCGCGATTTACCGTTCGTTAAATATGGTGATTCAGATGGGATACAACCCGGTGAGTGGGTGTTGGCAATCGGAAATCCGTTTGACTTAAATTCAACGGTAACCGCAGGCATCGTAAGTGCTAAGGCGAGAAACATCGGCATTTTGCGCGACAGGAATAATCTGCAGGTGGAAGCTTTTATTCAAACGGACGCAGCCGTAAATCCGGGCAATAGTGGTGGTGCTTTGGTTAACCTGAACGGTGAATTGGTGGGCATCAACACAGCCATCGCTACGGCCACCGGAAGTTACTCCGGTTATTCATTTGCCATTCCGGTTAGCCTCGTTAAAAAAGTTATTGACGACCTGCTTGAGTTTGGCCAGGTGCAACGCGGGTTGCTTGGCATACAGATTTCGGATGTTGATGCCAATGTTGCAGACCGCCTTTCGCTGAGCATTAACCAGGGCGTTCTTGTAAACCGTGTTAATCGCGGCAGCGCTGCGGAAGCATCAGGTATTGTACAAGGCGATGTAATTACAGCCATAGATTCGCGTGATGTGAATTCTGTTTCTGAGTTGCAGGAGTGGGTTGCCCGTAACCGTCCCGGAAATGAAATCTCTGTTACGTTTGTCCGTTCAGGCGAAAAGCATGTAGTAAAGACCCGATTGAAAAACAGCCGGGGCAAGGAGGATATTGTTGAACCTGAAATCAAGTCGGAGTGGAGTGGGGCAGTTTTCGAAGAAGTATCCTACGGTGAATTATTAAAACTTAAGCTCGATGGTGGTGTAGCGGTGAAGCAGGTAACCGATGGTAAGTGGAAGGATGCCGGAATTAAAGATGGCTTCATCATTACTTACCTCGATAGGGTTTCAGTGGAAAACCTGGTTGACCTGAACAGAATTTTGGAGTATAAAAGAGGAGCCGTATTGGTAGAAGGAGTGTATCGAACTGGTGAGAAGGGTATTTATGGCTTAGACTGGTAAAACAATTTTTTATTCCATGATCCATGAGATTTGAAGTTAGTCACTGGTGAGTTCACGTCTCAAATGGTATCTGGTAAGGCTAAATATTTTAGCTTTGCAGCTTCATTGATACACGTTTGTTATGCCAGCAGCATCCATCCAAAAAACGCTTCAAGCACTTAATATCAAATCCACCAACCCTGGAGTTTCAACCGGAAAGAAATGGATCAAATCGAAGGGACCTAAATTAACTTCGTATTCGCCAGTTGATGGTGCGTTGATCGGCACCCTACAAGCTGCTAATGAGAAGGTTTTTCATGAGGTTGTAACGATTTCCAAAAAGGCTTTCGTTGAGTGGCGCAAGTGGCCTGCTCCGCGCAGGGGTGAGGTTGTGCGACAAATCGGGGAAGCCTTACGAAAACATAAAGAGCCACTTGGGAAACTGGTTTCCTATGAAATGGGTAAATCTTATCAGGAAGGGTTGGGTGAGGTTCAGGAGATGATCGATATCTGCGATTTTGCTGTTGGTTTATCCCGGCAGCTTCACGGGCTTACCATGCATTCCGAGCGCCCCAATCACCGGATGTATGAACAGTATCATCCGCTGGGCATAGTAGGAATCATTTCATCCTTCAATTTCCCGGTAGCTGTTTGGTCGTGGAATACCATGCTGGCCTGGGTTTGTGGCGATACCTGCATCTGGAAGCCATCGGAAAAAACACCGCTGTGCAGCATTGCTTGTCAGCAGATTGTAGCAAAAGTTTTTGAAGCCAATGGTGTACCGGAAGGTGTATCGTGTTTGGTTAATGGCGATGCAGCTATCGGAAACCTAATTGCGGAATGCGAAGATATTCCGTTGGTTTCGGCTACCGGTTCCACCCGAATGGGCAGGGCGGTTGGCAAAACCGTGATGGAACGATTCGGAAGACCTTTGTTGGAGTTGGGTGGCAATAATGCCATCATCATTACCGAAAGCGCAAACCTTAGCATGGCCATCCGTGGTGCTTTGTTTGGCGCAGTGGGCACGGCCGGACAACGGTGTACAACAACCCGAAGACTGATCATACACGAAAGCATTTACAACGATGTGAAGAACCGGTTAAAAAAAGCGTATGCTCAATTGGCAATCGGCAATCCGCTCGATCCTAAAAATCACGTTGGCCCACTTATAGACAAACAAGCTGTATCGCTTTACCTGAATGCATTACAGGAAATTAAAAAACAAGGTGGAAAATTTGTTGTTGAGGGTGGCGTGCTTCAGGGAAGGGGTTATCAATCGGGTTGTTATGTGAAGCCCGCCATTGCGGAAGTGCACAACCATTATCCCATTGTTCAGCAGGAAACATTTGCTCCGATACTATACCTTATAAAATACAAAACACTTGAGGAGGCCATTGAATTGCAGAACGATGTAAAACAAGGTCTTTCTTCCGCCATTATGACCACCAGCTTGCGTGATATGGAACAGTTCCTGTCGCATGCCGGATCGGACTGTGGTATTGCCAACGTCAATATCGGCACATCCGGAGCAGAGATTGGCGGAGCCTTTGGGGGCGAAAAGGAAACGGGTGGCGGCCGCGAATCCGGATCGGATTCATGGAAAATCTATATGCGCAGACAAACCAATACGATTAATTATGGTGACTCTTTACCCCTGGCTCAGGGTATTAAGTTTGACTTTTAATTTGGCGTACAAGACATTTGGATTTCGACCGTAAACATCTATTTTTATAAGTACTTATATCCCTTCGTGCTATGGCTGACAAGAAATTTCGTACTGTAATGCTCATCGATGATAATGAGATCGATAACCTGATCAATCAAAAAATGATTGAAGCCGCTGCCATAACAGAAAATATTTACACGCATACCGGGGCAAAGAGTGCCATAGAATTTTTACGCAACATGGAGCGGTTGGATGTTGCCGATAAGGTTTTACCAGAGGTGATATTCCTCGATATCGATATGCCTTTGATGGATGGGTTTCAGTTTCTGGAAGAATTTGAGAAACTCAGCAATGTGGCGAAGAAAAAATGTAAGATCATTATGCTTACATCATCCATTAATCCGCAGGATTTCAGCCGCTCGAAAAAATACGAGAACGTGAAGCTGTATCTGAACAAGCCACTCTCGCACGAAAATATTTCGAAACTCGAAGTTTAGTACTCCGTTAAGTTACCAACAAGCTTTTCGTCAAGCTTAATTAACAAGGTAGGTGCGAAGTAGGAAATCTTTACCGTACTGAGTTTTGGAATTACCGCGTTGATCTTTTTAGCCTTCTCCTTCTTGGCCTCACTTACTGAAATTTTAAGGATCTTGATGAAGAGCTGGATGTTTTCACATGCATCTTTTCCGATCAACCGTATTTGCCGTTGAATGCTGTTGGCCAACTGATTAAACAGTTCGTAATCGCGAAGCAATACATATTGCAGCGCCAGCAGTGATTTTATTTCAAGCTGGGTGATGGGATATCGCTTCAGGCTGACTTCATTCAGCATGGTGTTAATGAGTTTCGCGGCTTCGTCATACTTACCAACGTAGTAGGCACTCAATGCCCTGTAGGTAACGTAAATAACATGCCTTGGGATGTCGAGCAAATCAACTTCATAGTCGATGAAGAGGCTGTCATTCTCACCATAAAGTTCACTCTCCGAACCCAACCTGAGATGTCGTTCAATTTTTGAGATGAGAAATTGTGCCGGGAAAGTATAGGTAGCGTAATTGGTAAGCAGGTTACCGGCAGCATCGTTTACTTCTTCAAAATACTTTTCTGCTTGGCGATAAACTTTATAGTGATTGTAGTACTCCAGCTTCAAAAATTCAAACACCAGGTTCAGGTGATAATAAATAGAGTCGAGACTATAGCTGTCAAAAATCTTTTGAACCCTATCAAAGGTATCCTCGATGGATTCGGTATCGTGCTGCAGGTTTTCATCCGGCTCTACAAAAAGGCGGTGAAAAACATGCATGGCACTGCGGTAAACGTAAAGCCTGTGCGATTCGTAAAGATTGGCCACGTTGCCCATTTCTTTTATCAGCAGGGAGAGCCCTAATTTTTCAACCTCATCGCCTGTAAGCAGGTAGCTGCCATATTTTTTGAAATAATCGGCCAGTAATTCCTCTGCTTTGTCGAGCGCCAGCATATAGGCCACATGCCGGTTATAAAGCTGTGAGTATTGAAAATAGTCTGGTGAATTGACCTGAAGCTTTTTCAGGGATTTATAGATAATGGTGAGTTCATTGGCCAGGTCATAATCAATCAGTTCCTTCTCAAGCTTTTTCAGGGTTGCAATGGCGATCGTCCTTTTCTTGGTGAACACAATCTCATTGATGTTGGCTACTTTACGGAGCACATCGGTACGTGGGCTCTCGAGCTGCTGCATCAGATACTCCTCAATTTTCAGGTTGAGCCGCGAGCGGAGGGTGTAGTAGGCATTGGCATTTACCTCCAGTTCGGTCATGATTTTGGTATCGGAGAGCGATCGTTCACGCAGGGCTTTTAACAGGTATGCCGACTTTTCTGCGTTACTTTCAATCAACGAGTCGTAGATGGCTTTGAAGTCCTTCTCCGAAAGTTGTTTGATGATGTTCTTGAGTTTGGCCATTACAGGGTTTTTACAAAGTGAAAATTTACAAATTTATTCCAAGCCAACAAGTATATATTTACTTGAGTTTGTGTTCTGTGGTGATATTCTGCAAGGCACTGCCCACAGCAAGGATATGTTCGTGCTAAAGTTTGTAGTTTTGAATTGGAATATCAGGTCAGGAGTTGAATACAGGCACTATTTTTAATTTTATCTTCTTGCTGTCTTTTGGTACGCTGTTCAATCCGCCATCTGCTGAGCGGAGGGCGTTCAACAACATGCAAAAGGGCAAGTGGGAGAAAGCCAGGGTTGGATTGGCAAAGGCTATACGAAAGGATACCCTGAATGCTACAGCTCACTATGTATTTTCAACCTATTATTTCTCCCCGGGGAATCCTGCATACCAGATCGATTCAGCCTATCACTACGTGATGAAATCCTTGCATTTATTCGAGCGCTCGAATGCAAAGCAACGCGATCGCATGAAGCGGTTTCCGCTCGATAGTGCCATTCTGATCAGCCGAAGGGAGGCCATTGACAGTGCGGCTTTTGAACGCGCGAAACGGATAAATACCGAGCAAGCCTATGAAGATTTTTTGAACAACTTTCCCTTTGCGACCCAGTTGGATCGTGCCAGTGAGCTACGGGACGAGGTCGCCTATATTGATGCATTAAAAGTAAACACCTACGCAAGCTTTCTTGCGTACCTGAACAAGTATCCAAATGCTTCACGCTCTGCAGAGGCACGTGAGCGGTATGAGAAGTTGCTCTTTGAAGCTAAAACGAAGGACCGAAAACTCGCAAGCTTCCAATCTTTTCTGGAAGAGTATTCTGAATCCCCCTACCGTGACGAGGCCGAGTATCAGGTACTTGAGATTTTAACCGCAGCCGGAAGTACAGCAAGTTTTATGGATTTCCTGAAAAAGTATCCTTCAAGCAGGCACCGAACCAAAGCACAAAATGTACTCATTTATCTCCTGCGGGAGAAGGAAGAGCCGATACCCTCCCGCTACTTAAATGACTCGCTGCGCCATGTTATAAAACTTGAGCAGGATTACCTGGTTCCTTTTGCAAAAGATGGACGATACGGCTTTATGAACAGTGAAGGTAAGGAGGTAATAAAACCCTTTACCGAAGAACTGGAACAGGAATATCGTTGTGGAAATATCACTGAAGAACTTTTGGTTGGCTCCAATCAAATCATAGCCAGAAATGGGGCAATCATCTTTTCAGGTGATGTTCAGGAAATAGAGGATTTGGGTACAGGGTATTTGCTTGTGACAAGTAAGAAATGTTCAGCCATTTTACATAAATCAGGGTTTACACTTGAAGCGTGTGTTCAGGATGCCCGCGTAATAGCCGATGCATTTATTGCGGTTAAAAAAGAAAACCGTTGGTCATTAACAACGTTGCTGGGTCGCAAATTACCGGTGGGCGATTATGAAGACATAAATGAGTTTGATGATGTTGTGGCCTTTAAGCAATCCGGCCGTTACAAGCTGGCTACGAGGGAAAGTGTGGCACGGGCTGCCGACCAGGGTACTCCTGTTTTTACACGATTGTTTGATGAGGTAAAACGTTGGGACGGAAATATGTTGTGGGTACGTACCGGACAAACCCAAGGCCTATTGGATATGAACTTGAAGGAGCGAATTGCTTCTGGAACAAAAGTAATTACAACTGCTTTTTTTGGGGCAGTGTCTACCACTACTGAAGGGCAGCGTTTGTGGAGTGCAAGCACCAGTGAGACCGAAAATTTCAATCGCGTATTGGTTCAAAAGCCGTGGGTAGTTGTGCAGCAGGAAGGGAAGTGGAAGTTGGTAGATGATAAACTCAAGGTGTTCACAAAAAATAATTACGACAGTGTTTATTTCGTTGGAGCCGTATGCATGGCGCTTCGTGGTGATAGTTTACATGCCTATGTTAATCATTACAGGTTTATTCCGTTTTTACGAAGTGCACGCTTACAATTTTTACCGGGAAAGGATTCGTTGTTTTATCTCGTGCAGGATGAAGGTGATAAAAAAACCGTATTCAATTCGCGGGGCGAACGGCTTTTCAATGTAAACACCGACCGGCTGGAGTTTGCCGGAGAGAACCTTTTTCTTTCCATCCGTAGAGAGAGAAGAAGTTTGTTGAATATTCTGGGAAGGCCGGTAACTTCATCGGAGTATGATGCCATGGGGAATATTGTTCAAGGAACTGTTGCCGTATTGAAAGACAAAAAGTTTGGGTTTTTGGATGTAATCAACAAAAAGGAGATCAAGCCCCAATATGAGCGAAATCTTCAACTGTACAATAAGCACAATCTTATAGCTTTTAAAGGAAAATCTGCCGGACTTATTGATTGGAGTAATAAAGTTGTGTTGCCTTTTGAATATGATGAAATACAATTTTGGAATGACTCAACCGCACTGGTGAGGAAAAGCTATCAATGGATTATTTATAACTTTATTGATAAAAGGATCATTGCCGATAAGATCAAAACTTTTCGCTGGTTATTGGATACACCCGAAGAGAAGATATTGATCATTCAGCAAGAGAATTATTATGGTGTAATCAGCAGCACTAAAGGGTTTATCTTGCCATCAACGTACAGCGATATTGTAAATCTGGGTTCTTCAACGAAGCCCCTCTATTTTACAGAGAAGCATGTTGAGGAGGCGTCTATTTATGTTGTAATTTATTATGATCACAAGGGAAATCTGTTGCGAAGACAGGTATTTGAAATCGATGATTATGAGCAGATTTATTGTTCAAAAAATTAATGATAAGTTTACTTGTAATCTGAATGTTAACAGCACTCAATTGATATATTTCGAAATTATCCAAAAGACGATGCGTTCAACTCTTTTAATTTTCCTCATCACAGTATCTGTTGTTGTATATAGTCAGCCAACTGAGCGCCCACGACTTGTGGTGGGTATTGTGGTCGATCAGATGCGTCAGGAGTACCTCTACCGATATTGGGATAAATACAGCGATCAGGGATTTAAGCGTTTGGTAAACGGTGGTTTTATGTTGGAGAACGCCCATTATAACTATGCGCCAACCGTAACTGGCCCTGGCCATGCTTCCGTATACACCGGTACCACTCCGGCCATTCATGGTATAATTGAGAATAACTGGTTTGATAAAACCACAGGAAGAAATGCTTACTGTGTTCAGGATGACAGACAAAAAACAGTAGGAAGTTCAACGGAAGGTGTTGGAAAAATGTCGCCACACCGCATGCTCACAACAACCATTTCTGATGAATTGAAATTGGCCACTCAAAAGCGATCAAAAACAATTGGTGTAGCGTTCAAAGATCGTGGAGCCATTTTACCGGCCGGTCATATGGCTGATGCTGCCTATTGGTATGATGGATCAACAGGTAGGTTTGTAACCAGCTCGTATTACACTGAAAAACTTCCGGCATGGGTTGAGAAATTTAATGCGCAGCAATTGCCGGAAAAATATTTGTCGGGTGTGTGGAACACGTTACTTCCTATCAATCAATACACCGAAAGTGGCCCGGATGAAACACCCTACGAAGGCCGCTTAAGCGGGTATACCCAATCAGCTTTTCCGTACAACCTGAAAGAATTACGAAAAACCAATGGCAATTTTCAATTGCTTTCGCAAACGCCTTTTGCCAATGATTATACAACTGAATTTGTTATGGCCCTTTTGGATGCCGAGAAACTGGGCGGTGGTAAGGACACCGATTTTCTGGCAGTTTCCTATTCGGCACCTGATATAATAGGCCACCGTGTTGGCCCAAATGCCATTGAACTGCAAGATGTTTATTTACGCCTGGACAAAAATATAGCCGACATGCTTTCAAAGCTTGACGCTAGTGTGGGGGCGGGTAATTACGTTGTATTTTTAACAGCCGACCACGCTGTAGCGGATGTTCCCCAGTTCTTAACCGACAACAAAGTGCCTGCCGGATATATCCGTGTCAATCAACTGCTGGCAGAGCTTAAGGATGTGCTCAACCAGTATTTTCCCGATCGGGATATTATCCGTTCATTTTCTGGTGATCAGATTTTCTTCAATCATGAGGCCTTCAGTACAGAACCGCGTACGGGTGGTGTTGATTTGATGTTGGCCACTGAGATTGTATCGAACTATCTGATGCAGCAAAATGGTATTGCCAATGTGTTCACACGAAGTCAGATTCGGATGGGTGATTTTAATGAGGGAGGAATTAAAGGTGCAGTAATCCGTGGTTATCATCCGAAGCGAAGCGGTGATTTGGCCGTGGTTTATGAACCGGGTTGGTTTGAAAGTGGCAGGATACAAGGAACCACACATGGATCCCCCTACTCCTACGATACCCACGTACCGATTATTTTTTATGGAAAAGGAGTTAAGAAAGGATCATCTGTGCAGTACTATACCATTACCGATGTTGCGCCAACGTTATCGATGCTTCTAAAAATAAAATTCCCCAACGGATGCACGGGGCAACCAATTGGGGAATTGTTAAAGTAAAATAAAGCTTACTTAAACGTCTGCATCGATTACACCAATCGTTGCCAGCAGTACCAGTAATATTACAATGGGGCAAATAAACTTGATAAAGAATACCCATAGTTGTGAGGGAGATACTCCAAACACCAGCTTTTTGTGGTAGAATGTAGAACCTAATCCAATCTCATCCGATACACGTTGAGGCTTTAATACCCAACCCACATAGAGGGCAGTCATCAAGCACACAATTACGATAAATAAGGTACCGAACAGTGCGTCCATAATATCGAGGAACCCGGTTTTTGGAGAACCAAAGAAATTAATGCTGATGTTGGTGAAAAATTTTGATGCCCCGCCCGATAAAGCGGAAGGGATACCAATAAAAAAGGCAGCAAAACCAATAATCCAAGATGCTTTTTTACGACTCCACTTCTTCTCATCAATTAAATAGGAGGCAGGTACTTCAATCATGGAAATAGAAGAAGTAAGCGCTGCAATGCAAAGCAGTAAAAAGAAAAGTGCTCCGACAATATTACCACCGGCAGGCATGGAATTGAAAATTTCGGGGAGCACCTGAAAAACAAGTGTTGTACCACCTGCAGGGTCTTTACCAAATGCAAATACTGCAGGGAAAATCATCAAACCACCTAGCAATGCTACAAGCGTATCCATTGACCCCACCCACAAGCCGCTGCTGATAATGTTATTACTTTTAGGAAGGTAAGATCCGTATGTTATCATGATACCCCAGCCGATCGACAAGGAAAAGAATGCCTGGCCTAAGGCAGCAAGTATTGTATTGCCGTTGATCTTGGAGAAGTCAGGCGTAAGATAATATTTTACCCCCTCCATGGCACCCGGCAAGGTGATGCTTCTAAAAATTACCAGCACTATGAGGACGAAAAGAATGGGCATTAAGATCTTTGATGCTTTTTCAATCCCTCCGGATACCCCCGCTTGCACGATGTATACTGTAACGACCATAAATAATGCGAAGAATGGTATTACATAAAGCGCGTTGGAACGGAAGGTTTCAAAGTCGCGAATGAAGTCTGTAAACTCACTGATAATGTAGCCGATTGTCCAACCGGCAATAACTCCATAGTAGGTTAGTACAAAAAAGCTTACCGATAAGGCGAGGAAGCCGGCAGTAATCTGCCAGAATTTATTCGCTCCGGTGTCCTTAAACGCCCCGACTGTGTTTTTACCGGTCAGTCTTCCAAAAGCCGTTTCGTTGTAGAGCAGTGGTAACCCCACCACCAATACACAAAGGATGTAGACAAAAACAAAAGCACCGCCACCATTTTGTCCGGTTATGTACGGGAAACGCCAGATGTTACCAAGCCCGACAGCAGAACCAGCTGCGGCCATAATAAAACCGAATTTTGAGCCCCACTGGCCGCGGTTATCAGAAGTTTGCAAAGACATAGAAGTTTGGTTTAAGCGCGGAAATTGTAAAATTAAATTGATTGCACAAAGGTGTTGTAATAGAATTCACCCATAAAAGGTTTGATCGGCTGGCAACAAATGTTGCAGTACAACTTCACATACTGACTGTAATTAATGCTTTAATTTTTCAATTGAGTGTTTAACAACGCTAAGCCTTCCCTAAAACTATGCGGTTTATAACCCAGTTGTTCTTGGGCTTTTTTAATGATAAATCCGGTTTTAAGCGGACGCTTTGCGGGTTGTTTAAAATGATTGGAGTCGGTGGGTTTTATTAATGATGTGTCGAGTTTAAAAAAATCAGCAGTCTGCACAGCAATATCGAAGGGAGAGAGGAAGTCTTTTCCGGATATGTGAAATATACCTGTTGCCTTCTTTTGTGCTGTAAGCCAACATCCCATCGCCAAATCTTCGGCAAGTGTTGGCGTGCGCCATTGATCGTTCACTACCTGGATTTGTTTGCCCTCTTCAAGACTTTTCTTCACCCACAACACAATGTTTGATCGGCTCATATCGGCTGAGACACCATACACCAACACCGTGCGCAGGATGCACCATGAGATGTTGCTCTGTTGTAGGATTTCTTCTGCAGCTAGTTTACTTTTTCCATAGAAATTTACCGGATCGGGTTTAGCGGTTTCGTCCAGCGGCCCTTCCGTACCATCAAAAATAAAATCGGTGGATACGTGGATAAGGTGAGCATGGTGCTGTTCACAAGCTTCAACCAGGTACTGAACGGACGTAACATTAGCTTTCCAGCAGGCATCTTGTTCTGTTTCGCAACGGTCAACGTTGGTCATGGCGGCCGTGTTGATGACTACATCGGGTTTTGCTGAGCCAATAATCTCGTTTACGCGTTCATGATTGGAGATATCCAGTAAATGAAATTCACCCTTGTTTAGGTGTATAGATGATGGACGCTGGGCAGTGGCAATGAGCTGAACATCCGCTTGTTGCTGGAGCAGCAAAATTAGTTTTTGCCCCAACAAACCGTTTGCACCAGTGACCAGGATTTTCATTTGCTATCCGGATATTTATAGCCGTACGATTTTTCAATTTTGGATTTAGACATTTCCTCAACGGAAATAAACATTCTAACGTCCACTACGGGGCGATCGCCTGGGCCTTTTTGTATGGCAGCAATTTTGTCAATCACCTCCAGGCCTTTTATTACTTTACCAAATACGGTATAATCTCCATCCAGGTGTGGTGCTCCTCCAACTTCCATGTACCGTGCCTTTTGTTCGACTGAAAAGGAAAATGGCTTATACTCTTTTTTAAATTGCTGTATAAGGGTATCAGATTGTTCGAAAAAGGACTGTAGCCACTGGCTATTGCCTTCGCGCTGTTTCTCCATAACCGTTTCCCGTATATCAGCACATTCCGGTAACCCCAGAACATCCCGTAGGTATTGGTTTTTCCTCCCGTACTGGATGTTTTGTTCCAGTTGTGTAAGTTCCTCTTCTGTGTATTTTTTACCCTGTACTATGTAAAATTGACTGCCGCTACTTGCTTTTGCCGGATTGGCCTGGTCGCCCAGTCGGGCTGCAGAGAAAGCTCCTTTTTCGTGGAAAAATTTAGGGTTAAATTCAGCTTCCACTGTGTAGCCTGGACCGCCATTCCCCAATGATTGTCCGGGTTGCGCTTTTTTTGAGTTCGGATCACCGCCTTGAATCATGAAATCCTCGATTACCCGGTGAAACAAAAGGCTGTCATAGTATTTTTCTTTTGCCAGTTTTATAAAGTTAGCCTTATGCTTAGGCGTTTCATCGTATAGAATGGCCACCATGTTACCGTAGTCGGTTTTGATGGTCACTACATAATCGTGGCCTTTCTTCTGTGCGCAACTGGTTATGATGAAGGAAATGATGAGGACTGATGTGAAAAATCGAATCATAATAATGTCGGATTAAGAATCGCAAAAATATAAATTTTAAGATGTGGTAAAACCTGTTTTGGTTATGGATTGATAATTCGTGCAAGCTGCAGGGATAAGTCCATAAAAATCATCTTTGCACTGCCGTTCCGCTCCAGGTGATAGCTGGATTGGTTGAGTATGGTATAGGCCTTTTCAATTTTAGTAACATCCATCACTTTACTGAAGTCGCTGATAAACTTTTGCTCTTCACCCTGAGTGCGTAGAATGCCTGTAGCTCCGGCCTTTATTAGCAAGGCTTCGCGGAACATGTTCATACTATAATGCAGCATATGTTGTTGCCCTAGTTTATCAAGGTTATGATAGTCATCGGCTAACGAGGCAAGCGTGGCGAAGTTTCTTTTGAAGCAAGCTCTCATCCATTCTGCAAATCGCTGTGCCCGATCGTCATCCTCCTCATCAACAAGTTTTAAAGCAAGGTTCAAGTTACCTTCTGCGAGTTGGGTTATATGGGCTGCTTTTGTCGATTCAACTCCAGTGTTTAATAAGTATTGCTTTATTTCATCATCCTTAAGCAGGGGTATGGAAATGAGCTGGGTGCGCGATAGTATAGTCGGTAATAGTTGATCGGCAGCATTTGTTACCAGAATGAAGTAGGTGTGTGCAGCGGGTTCCTCCAGTATTTTTAAGATGCCGTTTGCAGCGGAAGGATGCATCAGTTCGGGTTGCCAAATGATCATTACTTTAAGCGGACTTTCAAAGGGCTTTAATGCAAGTGCTTTAATCATCGCCCGGCTTTCATCACGCGAAATGAACGCCTGTTTGTCTTCACCTCCAAAGGAGCTAATCCAATCACTTGCATTTCCGAAAGGTTGCTCGGTAAGAAAGGAGCGCCATGATTTTAGTATTTCGGATTTGAAGCGCTCCTCATCCTTGTCATTTTTAACATTGCTTACCGGAAAAACGAAGTGAGTATCGGGATGGATATACTTAAGGCTTTTGCTGCAGGCGGCACAGGTTCCACACGCATCATCTCCTTTCTGCTGACAATGCAGGTATGTAGCATAAGCCAATGCCAACGGTAGGTTTAGTGCTCCTTCGCTTCCTGCAAATAATTGTGCGTGTGCTGCGTGTGCCGATTTTACGGACTCTATCAGGAGCGATTTCGTGCTTGCTAATCCGGGTATCGAAGAAAATCTCATTTGTTTTTTCGTGTTACTTTTTCTCCCAGATTCGGTTTCCTGAGGTTGATTCGTAAATGTGTTTTAAAATTTCTTTTTCTGTGTCGTCTAATAGCACGTTGCGCCTCGCAAATACTTTCTGTGCAGTATCCAGCGCTTTGGTGAGTTGGAAGGTTGAAAACCCACTCGCACCGCCCCAGGCAAAAGAAGGGATAAAGGTGCGTGGAAAACCATCACCGTAAATATTGGCCGAAACACCAACCACTGTTCCGGTATTAAACATGGTGTTGATTCCGCTTTTGCTGTGGTCGCCCATCATCAGCCCACAGAATTGCAACCCTGTATCCACGAATCCGCTTTTGGTATAGCTCCATAGTTTAACCGTTTCGTAATTGTTCTTCAGGTTTGAAGTATTCGTGTCGGCACCCAGGTTGCACCATTCGCCCAAAACACTGTTTCCAAGAAAACCATCGTGAGCTTTGTTGCTAAACCCAAAAATAACCGAGTTGCTGATTTCACCCCCAACTTTTGAATAAGGACCAATGGTGGTGTCGCCACGCATTTTGCCGCCCATATTAACGTGAGAGCCTTCACACAAAGCAAAGGGTCCCTTAATTAAAGCTCCTTCCTGAACAACAGCATTTTTGCCCAGGTAAATTGGACCGTCTTCAGCATTGAGTACAGCGGCTTTTGTGGTTACACCTTCTTCGGTGAAAATATTTTCTTCATTATAGACTATGGTATGCTTATCGTCTATGCCATTCGAATTCCTGCCGGCCGTGATCAACTTGAAATCAATACGAAGTTGGGCAGCATTATGTTGAAAAATCTTCCAAACCTGATCGATCAAGGTAATATCTCCGGCATATTCTTGTAGATCAGCTTTATCAAAGTAATTAAGATTTGCTGATTTGGAACGAAGTGCCAAACGGGAACCATTTTTTATAAGTCCTTCACCAGGACGTAGATTTTTTAAAGCGTTCGTCAGATTTTCATCCGGGCAAAGTGCTCCATTGATCAACAGATTATCTTCTGCGCTTCGCGCGGGAAATTTTTTGGTAAGGTATTCTTCGGTGAGATAAGAAGGTTGTGACTCTAGCCAGCGATTCCATTTTTCATCGATTGTTAGAATACCAATACGGATTTTTGCTGCCGGTCTGGTAAACGTAAAGGGAAGTAATTGAATACGTGTAGCCGGTTCATCAAACAATACAATGTTCATGGAGTAAAGTTATACTTAAAATTGAGCATCCGAAGCCAATAAAAAAACCCTGACGGGACCGCCAGGGTTTCATGCATATAAAGAAGAAGTGATTAAGATTTCTTTTGGTATTTTTTCTGGAATTTCTCCACACGTCCGGCTGTGTCAACAAATAATTTCTTACCGGTAAAGAATGGATGGGATGCAGAGCTTACCTCAACTTTAACCAAGGGGTATTCTTTGCCATCTTCCCACTTAATGGTGTCTTTGGTTTTTACCGTAGAGCGGGTTTTAAATTTAAAATCGCTTGATGTATCGTGGAAAATTACTTCCTGATAGTCCGGGTGAATGTCCTTTTTCATCGTTTTTAGCCTCTATTCTTTGTTTTTCCTTAAAGGGACTGCAAAGATAGCAAGTGAGGTGCTATTTTCAAGAGGAGATTTATGAATTTTGGGCAAAAGTCTAACCTGTGTATTTTGCCCGGAACTGAACCCCGAATGAGGAATTTCCTGAGTATTTTGTTTGTATCTGGATCCATTGGCTTGTTTGCGCAAAGCAACTATGCCCCGCTCAATGAAACCTATTACCATTGGATTGACCGCTACGAAATTAAAACCGGTGGCACGTTGCCCCATCTGTTCACCACCATAAAACCCTATAAGCGAAGTGAGATCATCTCGTTTCTCGACTCAGCCAACCAGGTAGGGGTTTTCACCTCAGCTGCTGATAATTTTAACCTTACCTACTTCCGCAACGACAGCTGGGAATGGGCCAGGCCTGAAACCAACGATAGTCGCAAGCCAATCTTAAAGCATTTATACAAAAAGAAGTCTGATCTGGTTTATGTCGACCTTCCTGAATTCGACCTTCATGTTAATCCAGTGCTTTACATGGGGGCAGGGGTTGATTCGCAAACTGACGATATGCTCTTTGTCAATACACGGGGTGTTGAAGTGCGGGGTATGATCGATCAGAAGGTTGGATTCTATACTTTCCTGTCTGAAAATCAAGTAAGATTCCCTTACTATATAGCACGCACCATTACCAACGATAGCACATTGGGATTCTATCCGGTTATTCCCGGTGAAGGATTTTGGAAAACCTTCAAAGTCGATCAGGGTTATGATTTTTTTCAGGCGCGTGGCTATATAACATTTGAAGCCACTAAACATATCAACTTGCAATTTGGTCATGATCGTTTTTTTATTGGCAATGGCCATCGATCGTTGATTCTTTCGGGTAACTCACCACCGGGATTATTTTTAAAAGGAAATGTTAAAGTCTGGAAATTGAATTACTTTTTTCTCTTAAATAAGTTCACAGGCGATGTAAAGGGCACTTCGGGTGGTTCGCAAGGTTCCAAAAACGGCTACCCGGAGAAATTTGTGGCTGTGCACCACCTAAGCCTCAACATCGGTAAGAAATTTAACCTCGGTCTTTTTGAGTCCGTAGTTTTTGGTTCTGAAAATGCAGACGGTAGCAACAGCTTCAGATTGGATTACCTCAACCCGGTAATTTTTTTCAGGGCCATTGAGCAGCAAAACGGAAGCAGCGATAATGTGTTGCTTGGTGCGGATTTTAAATGGAATGCCTTTAAAAATGTGCAATTCTATGGACAGTTTGTGCTTGATGAGTTTTTGCTGGACTTTGTTAAGGAGGGCACCGGTTGGTGGGCCAACAAATACGGTATTCAGGCAGGAGCGAAATACATCGATGCTTTTGGTATTTCCAATCTTGATCTTCAGGCTGAAACCAATGTGGTTCGACCTTATACATATTCGCACAACACAAAATCAGGAAGCTATACCAATTTTGATCAGGCTGTGGCTCATCCGTTGGGAGCCAACTTTAAAGAGTTAACAGGCATCGTTCGTTATCAGCCGTTGCCAAAACTTAATGTTGTGGCAAAAGCTATCCGTATGCAGGTGGGGCGGGACACTATTGGTTTTAATTTTGGTGGCGATATCATGAAGAACAACAGCTATAGAAAAACCTATTTGAGTGATTCAAATTTTGGGAACACCATCGGCCAAGGCGTAAGTAATGCCATTAATTTTTTGAGTTTAACAGCCAGCTGGCAGTTCAAGCATAACTTGTTTATTGATGCAACGGCCATCTTCCGAAACAGCAAAAGTGAGGCCCAGGTATTTAATTATAACTCCACCATCCTATCCTTGAATTTGCGCTGGAATATTGCCCAGCGTTTATACGAGTTCTGATTTTTTTATATGAATACATATTTCCGGATACTCAGCTATGCTCCAGGCCTTACGCCAAGGTTGATCAAGTTTTTTGTTTTTTCATTACTGGGTGTTTTGTTCAGTGCATCCTACCTGGGCTTGCTCATGCCGATGCTTGAAATACTTTTTGATGATAAAAGTGACGCGATTATACCGCCACTCCCTGATCCCGAGCTTTCTATTGCTTTTATTAAAGAATATTTCCGGCACCATTTCATCAGCATTGTGGTGGAAAGGGGCAGAATTGATGCATTGCTATTCGTATGCGTTTCCATTGTTAGTTGCGTGTTTCTTTCCAATTTTTTTCGGTATGCTGAGCGCATGACGGCCTCCCGACTTAAAGTAGATGTGGTGAAGAACATGCGCATGGACATTTTTTCGAGTGTTATACGGCTGCATATCGGTTATTTTAATTCGAATAGAAAAGGCGATTTGATATCCCGGTTTACCAATGATATCGGTGAGGTTGAGAATTCAGTAATGAATAGTTTGAAATCTGTTATGAAAGAGCCCATCACCATTATCGTCTACCTGATCGTTCTTTTCATGATATCGGTAAAGCTTACGCTCTTCACACTAATTCTGCTGCCGGTAACCGGTGGTTTGGTAGCCGAAATCATTAAGCGATTGAAACGCAAAGCAAAACAAAGTCAGGAAGCGATGGGCCGCATTGTTAACATTCTTGACGAAACTTTTGGAGGTATGCGTGTGATTAAAGCATTCAATGCACGCAATTTTATTTTAGGTAAGATGGAAGATGAAACGGCTTACCATCGAAAAGTAAACCTGTCTATTGCTCGCAAGAATGAATTATCATCACCCTTATCAGAATTTTTAGGGGTAATTATAGTGGCGCTTATCCTTTATTACGGTGGCCAGTTAGTAATGAGCGGAGATCAGGAATTGCGTCCTGAAGTTTTTATGGGCTTCCTGGCATTTTATGCTTCGTTGATTCAGCCTGCCAAAAATTTTTCGAACGGAATTACTTCTGTACAGAAAGGTACTGTTTCGGCCCAACGTATTTTTAGTGTAATCGATACCGAACCTGTAATAAAGGATAAGGCCAATGCAGTAGCACTGAAGGAATTTAAGCACAGTATTGAATTCAGGGACGTTAGCTTCTCGTACGAAAAGGAGAGTGTACTGAAGAACATTAACCTGAATATTGAAATTGGGAAGACTGTTGCCTTAGTGGGGCCTTCAGGTGGAGGTAAATCAACATTGGCTGATCTGATACCCCGCTTTTATGATCCAACACAAGGGCAGGTATTGCTTGATGGTATTTCATTAACCGACTATAACCTTGAATCGTTACGGGCTGTGATGGGTGTGGTAACACAGGAATCCATTCTCTTTAACGATACCATTTTTAACAACATTGCTTTTGGCATGGAACAGGTGAAGGAAGAAGATGTGATACAAGCTGCCAAAGTTGCCAATGCGCATGATTTTATCGTGCAGACTGAGGATGGCTACCAAACCATTATTGGCGATAGGGGATCGAAGCTTTCTGGTGGGCAACGGCAACGCTTGGC
This sequence comes from Cyclobacteriaceae bacterium, assembly GCA_019638255.1. Classification (GTDB taxonomy): domain Bacteria; phylum Bacteroidota; class Bacteroidia; order Cytophagales; family Cyclobacteriaceae; genus UBA2336. Next base: position 1,550,804 of record JAHBUD010000001.1, read on the forward strand.
TATCGCCCGTGCCGTACTAAAAAATCCGCCCATCCTGATTTTGGATGAAGCAACATCGGCCCTTGATTCTGAATCTGAACGCCTGGTGCAGGATGCCCTTACTAAACTAATGCAAAACCGGACTTCGATAGTCATTGCCCATCGCCTCAGCACCATTCAACATGCCGATGAAATAATAGTTTTGCAGGATGGAAAAATTGCCGAACGCGGAAAGCACGATGACCTGGTTCGGCAAAACGGGCTCTATAAGAAGCTTAGTGAGATACAGAAGACCTGATTATATGTTTTTATGCATGTTTTCAGATCATTTAGTATTTTTTGGTTTTATTGAAAAGGCTAAGTTTGCCTTTCAACTGTAAAGCCCATGATGAAAAAGAACCGTCTCATCTTCTACTCCGTATTCGGGGCGCTGCATCTATTTATTTTCTTGTTTAGCCTCTATATGGATAACCAAAAGGAGAATTTGCAGTTTTTATTTCAAATGCAGAGCAAAATCTGGATGTTGAAGTATGGTTCCTTGATTCTGCTGGTACTGATGATTGCCAACGTGATACTTCATTATCGCGATAACCGGAGGAATCTTCGGGAGAAAGATGAACTAACCAAAGAGCTTAATACACTCAAAGCCAAACTATACGACCTTCAGGAGGACGCCAAGAACAAAACTGTACCTCAAAATCCAGCAAGCTAACATGGACAACCGTCATATTATTACAACTGAGTTGCAGCAGTCTGCAATCATCCTCGATAACTTTTTAAACGAACCCTCAAATTACCTTAAAATAGATGAGGCCGCGCAAGCCATGATTGATGCGGTGAATCAGGGCGGAAAGATAATTGCCTGTGGCAATGGCGGATCGCACTGTGTAGCCATGCACTTTGCCGAAGAACTTACGGGGCGTTACCGCGAAAATAGAAATCCAATTCCAGCACTTTCCATTTCCGATCCCGGTCACATGTCGTGTGTGGGCAATGAATATGGTTACGATTTTATTTTTTCGCGGTTTGTAGATGCAATCGGTCAACCCAATGATATTCTGTTAGCCGTGAGTACCAGTGGTAACTCAGCAAATGTTATTCAGGCTGCACAGTCAGCCAAAGCCAAAGGCATGAAGGTGATTGCCCTTACCGGGAAGAATGGTGGTAAATTAGCTTCGCTTGCTGATGTTGAAATCCGGGTTGCCCATTTCGGGTTTGCCGATCGTATTCATGAAATCCATTACAAGATCGTTCACGTTTTAATCGTCCTTCTCGAAAAGCACGTGTAGTATGCTTGCGAAAACCTACGGCTGTGCGGTGTTTGGTGTAGATGCCCGAACGATTACCGTAGAAGTTAATGTAGGACAAGGAACGCGCTTTTGGATGAGTGGTTTGCCTGATAGTGCTATCAAGGAAAGCGAACACCGAATTGAATCTTCCGTAAAACAGTTTCGCTATTTCATGCCACGCGAGAAAACCGTGGTGAACCTGGCGCCTGCCGATATCCGCAAAGAAGGTTCAGCGTATGATTTGCCCATTGCCCTTTGTGTATTGAAAGCTTCCAGTCAGATTGAAACCGAAAAGCTGGAGGAATTTGTAATCATGGGGGAACTGGCGTTGGATGGCACACTCCGTCCGATAAAAGGTGTGTTGCCCATAGCCATACAAGCACGCAACTCAGGCTTTAAAGGATTTATTCTTCCGAAAGACAATGAATGTGAGGCGGCTATAGTAGATGGCCTTTCGGTTTATGGTGTAGCTACGTTGCGGGAAGCCATTGACTTTCTTGAAGAAAAAGTAAGCCTGCAGCCCATGCAGGTGAGTGCCAAAGAAATTTTTTCGGCACAACTCAATGATTATGACTCCGACTTCAACGATGTACAAGGGCAGGAAAATATTAAGCGTGCTATGGAGATTGCCGCGGCTGGTGGGCATAATGTAATTATGATTGGTCCGCCTGGTGCCGGTAAAACAATGCTGGCCAAACGATTGCCCACCATACTTCCACCGCTTTCGTTGAACGAAGCATTAGAGACAACAAAAATTCATTCCGTAGCCGGTAAACTTAACGGTGATACTGCGTTGGTTGCTACACGGCCGTTTCGATCACCTCACCACACCATTTCTGATGTAGCGCTTGTAGGTGGAGGAGGCAATCCTCAGCCCGGTGAAATTTCATTAGCCAATAACGGTGTATTGTTTCTGGATGAACTTCCTGAATTCAAGCGCACGGTGCTGGAAGTTATGCGGCAGCCTATGGAAGAAAGAAGAGTTACGATTTCACGCGCAAAAGTTTCCATTGATTACCCCGCCAACTTTATGTTGGTAGCCAGTATGAATCCATGCCCATGCGGGTATTACAACCATCCCGAAAAGGAGTGTGTTTGCGGCCCGGGCGTGGTGCAGCGTTACCTGAGTCGTGTAAGTGGCCCGTTGCTTGACCGGATCGACCTACATGTGGAAGTGGTACCGGTGAGCTTTGATGAAATGACAGCGAAGCGAAGCGTTGAAACCAGTTCTCAGATACGCGAACGCGTTATTCTTGCCCGCGAAATTCAATCCAGGCGTTTCCACGATCAAAAAGAAATTTACTGCAACGCCATGATGCCCTCCAATGTGGTGAAGGAGGTATGTGCGATAAATGATTCGGGCAAGGCACTGTTAAAAACGGCTATGGAGAAACTTGGCCTCTCAGCCCGTGCTTATGACCGTATCCTCAAGGTATCCCGCACCATTGCCGACCTTTCTTCCTCTGAAGAAATTCAGGTGGAGCACCTTGCTGAGGCCATTCAGTACCGAAGTCTTGACCGGGAAGGTTGGGCTGGGTAGAACACTACCAAATCAGTAATCAGCTGATTGATAACAGATTAAATATTTCATCTGAGAATTTCACCTGTTGCGCTTTTAATTATTTAGAATGATTCTAAATTTGCAAGCATAATTCAGAATTCATGATACCATTAAAAGAAGCAACAGCCGAAAAGCATAAGCAAGCCGAGCGCATGCCGTTCAATATCCGCATGTTCCGTGGTCAGTTAAGTAAAGATGAATACAGGCTGTACCTGGTGCAACAAGCCGAGATTTTCAATGCCATTGAAGCAAAGGGAACCCCTCACCCAAGCCTAAACCGACACACGCTGGTGCAAGCCGATATTGAGGAGCTCAAGGAAGCAGGTTCAACAACCGATGAACTTTTGGAAAGCACAAGAACCTACGTAAGCCACCTGAATAGCTTGCTGGGTAACGACATTCTGCCGCATGTGTACTTGAATTACCTTGCCATTATGTTCGGTGGACAAATGATGAAGAAGGCAGTTCCGTCAACCGGCCGCATGTACGATTTCGACAACATGCAGGAAGCGATGATGGCTGTTAGGCAGGTACAGCGCGATGACTGGGCCGATGAAGTGAACAAAGGTTTCGATTACCTGATTACCATTTTTGATGAACTTGAAAAGGTAACGGTAAGTCAATAATTTGTAAAAGGGTTTCTGTGGGGTCAAGTAACCTATATATCTGTTAAAGTCCTAAGTTGATTGTATTGTCACACCGAGGAACGAGGTGTCTCATGAAATTATATCAAAGCAATCAACGCCAAGCTGTCTTTAAAGGCAGCTTTTTTATTTTTATGAATCCAATAAATCTCAAAATAGAATCTACTGAGCTTTTCCATTTCTTACAGCAGGTATTCCTTAAAAAAGCATACCTGCGATCTGTCAAAGTGGAAATAATTTATAAAATTGAAAATCTGTTTTAATTGGATCATGACCCGCACCATCTTCATCTACGGTCTTGTTTTAGCCCTTGCAGTATTCCTGCTTAAAACATTAGAGTACCGCTTTCTTTTCCGCCAGCTTTCCGCAGAAATTTATATCGGCATTATTGGTGTGCTGTTCACCATCCTCGGTGTTTGGATGGGCCAGAAGATTACCCGAAAGAAGAAAGTGTTTGTAACCCCCCAGGCCGGTGAATTTAGATTGAATGAAAAGATTTTATCAGAAACCGGTATCAGCAAGCGCCAGCACGAAGTACTGGAACTGATGGCCAAAGGCCTTACCAATCAGGAAATAGCCGATAAGCTTTTTGTATCCTTAAATACGGTGAAAACGCATACAGCCAATCTTTTTGTAAAGCTCGATGCTAAAAGACGTACCCAAGCCATCCAACGGGCAAAAGAACTTCAGCTTATTCCTTAGCAGGTATCCCTCTTTAGCACTATTTCTCCTACCTTAACTTCAAATCATCCTTTCGGGTGAGTGCTTTTACAGCCTCATGGGGTTGTTTTGATGCAAAAACAAAAAGCTTATGAAAAAGATAATCCTTACCTACGGCCTGATTGCAGGCATTATTGTATCCGCAATGTTGGTGGTTACCCAGCCGCTTTTCAGAAACGGTACGCTCAACATCGACAACGGTGTTTATGTTGGCTTTACCACTATGATCATCGCGCTGTCGTTAATCTTTTTTGCCATCAAGAGTTTTCGCGATCAACACCTGCAAGGCGTTATTAGTTTTGGCAAGGCTTTTAAAGTGGGTATACTCATTGCCCTGGTGGCATCGGTTATGTATGCTGTTACCTGGGAAGTTTACTACAATACAGTTGGCCAGGATTTTATGGAATGGTATCAACAGTGCCAACTGGATAAGATGACGAAGGATGGAGCAAGTGAACAGGAGTTATCGGATGCCCGCGTTGAAATGGAGGAGATGGCGGTGCATTATAAGAACCCAATTTTCAGGTTTGGGTTTACGCTTATTGAAATTTTTCCGGTGGGGTTGATCATTACCCTGGTAAGTGCAGGAATATTAAGAAAGAAAGAAATTTTGCCGGCCGGTAATTGAAGTGATTAAGGTTTGTACAAACTATAACTGAGTAATTACGCAGAGTATGCAATCGAAAGCCAAAACAGTAACCGAATACATGGAATCCTTACCCGATGACAGAAAGAAAATAATAACCGCAATGCGCAAGGCGGTAAAAAAAAATCTGCCCAAGGGTTTTAAGGAAACCATGCAGTATGGTATGATCAGCTATGTAGTGCCGCGAAGTTTATACCCGGCAGGGTATCATGCTAACCCTAACGATGAGTTACCTTTTATCAGCATTGCTTCACAGAAAAACCACATCGCGCTTTATCACATGATGGTGTACCAGGGCGACTTGCACGACTGGTTTGTGAAGGAGTGGAAGAAAGCAACCGATAAAAAATTGGATATGGGTAAATCCTGTATCCGATTCAGGAATGCCAATGATGTTCCGTTGGCGCTGATCGGAAAGCTATCGTCAAAGATCACACCTGCTATGTGGATTAAAGTATATTCAGGAGAACAGGCCGGTACAACAAAAAAATAATTCAGTTCAAGTAATGGCAAAACAAACTGATCGTGATAAAGTATCAGCGCACATTGGGGCATTGCCCGAATCCATTCGTCCGGCTATTGAATATTTACTCAAAGTCATTCTTGCTTGCGATAAAGAAATTGCCGAATACATTAAATGGAATTCGCCCGCATTTTACTATAGCGGTGATATGAAACCCTTTGACCCTAAAGAATACAAACGCGATCTGATTGTGATGAACCTGCGAAACAATAAAATCATGTGTGTATTGCCCACAGGTGCAAGCTGTTACACAATACTGAAATTCTGGAAGGCGATTATGCCGATGGCAGGCGCTTGTTAACCTTCAAAGACTTAGCCGACATTAAAGCCAGAGAGAATTTATTAAAAATGGCAATCCGGGAATGGCTGGAACTTATTGAAAGGTAAGTGAACACTACAAGCACTTAAACCGGTAGATTTTACTTATTTTAAGCGCTCAAACGGAAGGGTGATGCACGGCAGTGCGTACACACTTGCGTTACTTTTTTGTTTAGAGGTAAAAGCCGGTTCAATTATGAATATTCTTATTGTAGAGGATGAGCCCAACTTACTCTCCCTTATGCGGAAGGGATTCGCGGAACAAAACTATGAGGTTAGTGTTGCCATGGATGGGAATACTGCCCTGGAAATGACCTCCCGCTATCAGTTTGATGCCGTTATATTGGATATTATGCTCCCGGATATCAACGGACTTGAAATTTGCAGACGAATCCGTCAGGCTAAAAATTTTGTCCCCTTACTGTTGTTAACAGCACTTGGCAGCAACGAGAATATTGTTACCGGCCTTGATAGTGGTGCAGATGATTACCTGGTAAAGCCTTTTAAATTCTCTGAGCTGGAAGCAAGGGTGCGGGCACTTTCCAGGCGTGCAAATTATTCCGATCGCGATGCCAATGCATTAACCGTGGCTGACCTGGTGGTGGATCGTGTGGCGAAATCAGTAAGCCGTGATGGCAAATCCATTAAGCTTACCGCTATGGAGTACAGGTTGTTGGAGTATTTGGTACGCAATAAAGGAATTGTGCTGAGCCGCAACCAATTATTGGAAAACGTTTGGGATATCCGATTCGATATGAGCACAAATGTGGTGGATGTTTATATCAATTACCTCCGGAAGAAAATCGATAAGCCTTTTGGCGATAAGCTGATTCATACCGTTAAAGGACTAGGGTATGTTATCCGCAAAGAAGGTGAAGAAGAGAATGCTGATTAAATAAATATACTGTTTCGCTGAAACAGCAATCTCAAACGATTGCATTCCAATTATTAAAAATCTCTAATTCAAATTCTAATTCACTTCTAATTCTTCCTTAAGGATGAATTTAGTTTGGTGCGGTTTATTGCAGTATAGTTCACCAAACAAAAGCGCCATGAAAAATATACTTATTCCAACAACGCTAAAGCCTGATACGCTTAAAGCTGTTCGGTCGGTAGTTAAAAATGTTAAGGAAGAGAACATCAAAATTGTTCTGCTTATGCTTTCGGATATGCCCGATGGTATAACCGATTTGCTTTTTGCCTCCCGGTCGGGTGTTGAAACTTCTGCGCACGGACAACGCGTTCTCGATGACTGCAGGAGGTATGTTAAGGAATTGGAAAACGTCTCTTTGCAGGTACATCATCAATATGGCATTTCTGGCCCCTTGCTTCGGAACATTATGAATCATCATGCCATTACCTTAACGGTAATCACCCCGTCTTACAAAGAGGAAACCCATACCCTTCATAAGCAGGCCGTAAAATCACTGCTGAACAGCAAGTGCCCGATACTTCATTTACCAGAGAAGGCAACCGAGCTGGCGCTCGATCAAGCTATTTATGTTGATAATTCACCTTCGAAAATTTCTATGGAGAATATTCAGCAGATGCTAAGTAAGGCATTCGCCATACAGGTAGTGAGGCACACTAAACTTATAGAAGGTCAGCGCACGGAAGATCTTGCGCCTGTGTTGGCGGAAGCCATTGCAAACAATAACGTGAGTTTATTGGTTGAAACACGTAAACCTGAAAAAAATGGATGGGGTGCAGCAAAGGTAAATGCCCATGTTTCGCTTGCAGAGCGATTAGGTGTGCCGGTGCTGAGTTTATTTGACAATTAAGAATCATTAAAAGCAAATCTATGCTGTTAAGAAAAGACATACCGTTAAAATATGTTGTTGGGAAGATCAGGTTTGAGTTCATTTTTGTGAGCGTGTATGCCATGGCATTCGGGTTGATACATAATTACCTAAGCATCAACAGCATTACAATACCCATTGCTGTGCCTGCTATTGTCGGAACAATTATTTCACTGTTGCTCGCGTTCCGTTCCAATCAGGCCTACGACCGCTGGTGGGAAGCTCGTATAATTTGGGGTGCTATTGTAAACGACTCCAGAACGTTGGTGCGCCAGGTGCTTACTTTTTATAAAGATTCAGAGCACTCTAAAGAGGCTATGGATTTCAAAACGAGATTTGCCCTTCGTCAGTCTGCATGGTGCTATAGTCTGGGTAATTTCCTAAGGAATCACGATCAGTTAATGCCGATCAAACGATTTCTTACCGATGAGGAGTATCGGTACGTCTCACGTCATAAGCATGTGCCCAATGCCTTGCTTATGTTGCACGGGCGTGATATCCGGAGAGCTTTGCAAGAAGAAAAGATCAACAGTTATCAGCAGGTGGAGATTGACCAAACCATTAGCCGCTTATGCGATGCGATGGGTAAGTGCGAGCGGATAAAAAATACAATATTTCCGACTACGTACAGCTTGTACATCCACTTTGCGTTGTACCTGTTTGTGTTGTTGCTTCCTTTCGGGTTAACGGAGTATTTTGGTTTTATTGAGGCTCCTTTGGTGATAACCATATCCTCAGTTTTCTTCCTGATTGAAAAAATGGCGATTCATCTTCAGGATCCGTTTGAAAACAAACCCACAGATACCCCGGTAACAACCATTGCCCGATCAATTGAAATTACCTTGCGGCATATGGTTAGTGAGCATCGCGAAGAATCGGATATTAAAAATATTGATATTGAACTCCCGAAAATGGAGGGCGCTTTTTATGTGATGTAAAAGTTGTCGCGATATACTATTAAAAATTGAAATGGTTCTGTTTTAAGACAGAACCATTTTTTTTCAATTTTATTTATTGATGATTTGTAAAACCGCGTTGCCGCCTGGCTTCAAATACCAAAACAGCAGCTGAGGTTGAAACATTCATCGAATCGATTTTTCCTTGCATGGGGATAATGATATTGGCGTCAGCATTTTTCACCCAAACATCGGAAAGGCCGGTGGCTTCTGTGCCCATAATGATCGCGCAAGCTTTTGTAAAATCAACCTGATCATATTGTTTGCTGGCTTTGAGGTAGGTACAGAGTATGAGGATGTTGTTTTTCTTTAGCCATGCAATCGTTTCTTCGCTTGAAGCGGACGCAATTTGTTTGGTGAATACGCAACCTACACTGGAGCGAATAACATTCGGGTTATAGAAATCAGTTTGCGGATCGCAAATAATAACCGCGTCAACACCTGCGGCATCGGCTGTTCGTAAAATTGCCCCAAGGTTACCAGGTTTTTCTACGCCTTCCAAAACCAGTATTAACGGTTGACTCCCAGGATCAATCTGATCAAGAGCATGCTCCTTCATTTCAGCCACGGCAATTAAACCACCAGAGTTTTCGCGAACGGCAATTTTATCGAAAACATCTTTTGACACGGGAATCAAAAGTCTGTTATTGGTATCGAAAGGCTTTAAGTCATCGGGTGAAATCATTTCATCGCAGAAAAATAAATTCCCAATGCGATAGCCCGCTTCCAACGCCAGCCCAATCTCTTTTTTTCCTTCTATGATAAACAACTGTTGTTTTCTACGCTCACGGGGCTTTTCAAGCGAAAGCAGGCTTTTGATTTTTGGATTTTGCGTACTGGTGATTCGGAAATGCATGCTGGCTATTCAGGATTTAAGACGAAAATTCAAAATTCATTCCTCAATACCAAGTAGGTTAATCTTGTTATTTTTGTGAGAACTGGGTATTAGTATCCTTAACCTTGATTATTGAAACTTGAATTTTAAATTATTACACCCCGCATCCTGGAAAGACTATGAACTCATCGACTCTGGTGAAGGTTTGAAGCTTGAACGCTTTGGTAACTACACGTTGATACGTCCTGAGCCACAAGCCATCTGGAGCAGGGTACTTTCTGAAAAAGATTGGACAAAAATGGCTACTGCTCGCTTCGACCGGGAGCAAAAAGACAAGTTCAGGTTCAGTGATGAAGTAAAGGGCGGATGGACACGCAGCAAAGGCATGCCCGAAAGCTGGCAGATTAATTACCGTTATAACCAATTAGACCTTACACTTCGGTTGGCGCTTACCAGCTTTGGTCATGTTGGTATTTTTCCCGAACAAGGAGAGAACTGGAACTTTATTTTCGACACCATACAGCAGTGGGGAATTGAGAAGCCCCGGGTGCTGAATTTATTTGCATATACCGGTGCGGCATCAGTAGTAGCAAAAAGTGCAGGTGCCGATGTAACGCATGTAGATGCCTCGCGCCCTGGCTTGAATTGGGCGAATCAAAACATGCAACTCAATAAGCTGGCCGATATACGATGGGTATATGAAGATGCATTTAAGTTTGTAAAGCGTGAAGCGAAACGCGGTAACCGATACCATGGAATTATCATGGATCCACCACCCTATGGCCGAGGCCCGGAAGGAGAAAAGTGGACTTTGCAAGAGCAATTGAATGAGTTGGTGTGCATAAGCAGCGAATTGCTGGAAGAGAAGAATAATTTTTTCATCCTGAGTATGTACGCTGTTGGTTTATCGGCCCTGGTGGGATTAAATGTAGTAAAAGCACACTTTCCGGTTAAGGATCATGAAGCGGGAGAGTTTTACCTGAAATCAAAACACAATCGTGATCTGCCCATGGGAACGTTTTTACGATTTCGTTCAGGCAAGTAAAACTAAAGTGCTGTTTCATCCATCGCTATCCAAAGAACGTTGTTGATACGCCTATTCATTTTAGCAGCACTCGGGTTGATGGCAAGCCAAACTCTCGCACAGCGAATCTACCGCGGTATTGTTGTTGATTCGGTTTCAATGGAAAATCTTCCTGATGTGCACATCACCAACAAAAACCGGTTACAGGTTAGTGTCACCAACATAAAGGGTTCTTTTTCGATTTTGGCCTCACCATCGGATACCTTGTTGTTTACCTGCCTCGGATATCGGCCGGTAGTTCTTCCGTTGCTTTTTGAAGAAGATGTAGTGCTGATAAGGTTGCGCGAAAATGTTCAGCTATTGGCAAACATAACAGTACGGGCAAGCCGATTATATCCGAATAAAATAGAAGATCGCACCCGGCAAGAGCCTAAAAGGATGGATCCGTTGCAAGGTTTTATTTCACCTATCGATTATTTTTTCTGGCGTGAGGAGCGCGATAGGAGAAAGCTTGCAAAATATATACGGGAGAATAACCGAACCCAAACGTACAGGCAGGTAATCACCGATCCGGTTGTTATGGGTATCATGACTAAAGCATACGGCATTTCTGAAGAGAAGTATTTTGAGTTATTGACACAGTTCAATTTGAAATTCAGTGCTGTACATTACGCAACCGATGCCGATGAAATTATGGAAGCCTTACATGCATATTTCGAGAAGGCAGTGAACCGTTGAATCATGCCCTTGATAAATCTTTGGAGCCAAACCTTATTCCTTGAACTTTCATGCTTATCTTTGCGCCCTTAATTGAAGCCTTAAAAGGCTAAACTGCTCAAAACATTCGGATTTCGAAGATTTATGGAAGTAAGTAAAATCAGAAACATTGCCATTATTGCCCACGTTGACCATGGGAAGACTACACTGGTCGATAAATTATTACATGCCGGTCGGTTATTCAAGGACCACGAAAATCCTGGCGAACTGATCATGGACAGCAATGAACTGGAACGTGAGCGGGGAATTACCATCCTGGCGAAGAATGTTTCGGTTAGGTATAAGGATTATAAAATCAACATTATCGATACCCCTGGCCACAGCGATTTTGGTGGTGAAGTGGAGCGCGTGCTCAATATGGCTGATGGCTGTTTGCTATTGGTTGATGCCTTTGAAGGACCTATGCCCCAAACACGTTTCGTGCTTCAAAAGGCAATACAAATGGGCTTGAAGCCAATTGTAGTGGTTAATAAAGTTGATAAGAAAAACTGTACGCCAGATGAGGTGCACGAACAAGTTTTTGACCTGATGTTCACATTGGATGCAACGGAAGATCAACTTGACTTCCCGACATTCTATGGCTCAGCCAAGCAGGGTTGGATGAGCACAGATTGGAAACAACCCACCGAAGACATTGCACCCTTACTCGAAGGCATAATTAAGTACATTCCAGCACCTAAAGTTGAAGTAGGCTCGCCTCAAATGCTGGTTACATCGCTCGAGTATTCTTCGTACATCGGTCGTGTAGCGATTGGTCGTGTGCACCGTGGTGAATTGAAAACCGGTCAACCCGTTGTCATGGTAAAGCGCGATGGGAAAACAATTGTCAAATCGCGCATCAAGGATTTATATGTATTTGAGGGCTTTGAAAAGCAAAAAGTAGAAGCGGTTACATCGGGTGAGATATGCGCCATTGTTGGGCTTGAAGGTTTTGAAATTGGGGATACCATAACCGATCCTGAAAAACCGGAGGCACTCAAATCAATTGCGATTGATGAACCTACCATGAGCATGTTGTTTACTATCAACAACTCACCGTTTTATGGTAAGGAGGGTAAGTTTGTTACGTCACGCCACATTAAGGAGCGTCTTGAAAAAGAGCTTGAGAAAAATCTTGCATTGCGTGTTGGTGAAACCGGTTCGGCCGACAGTTTTATGGTGTTCGGACGTGGAGTACTCCACTTATCTGTACTCATTGAAACCATGCGCAGGGAAGGATATGAATTACAGATCGGTCAACCTCAGGTTATTTTCCGTGAAATCGATGGAGTGAAGTGCGAGCCGATTGAAGAGTTGACCATCGACTTACCGGAGACAGATGCCGGTAAGGCTATTGAAACGGTATCTATGCGCAAAGGTGAAATGACAAACATGGAGCCGAAGAATGACCGCATGATTTTGAAGTTCATGATTCCTTCACGCGGCATTATTGGTTTACGAAACTATTTGTTGAACGTTACTGCCGGTGAGGCAATTGTTACCCATCGTTTTAAGGAGTATCAGCCCTACAAAGGTGAAATACCGGGCCGCATTAACGGATCGTTGATTGTTATGGAGGAGGGCGAAGCCATTCCTTACAGTTTGCATAACCTTCAGGATCGTGGTAAGTTTTTTACCGATCCGGGAGAAGCCGTTTATGAAGGTCAGGTTATTGGTGAACACAGCCGTGCTGGCGATTTGGTAGTAAACGTTACAAAAACCAAAAAGCTCACCAACATCAGGGCATCCGGTTCAGATGAAAAAATGCGCATTGCACCGGCTATTAAATTCTCCCTGGAAGAAGCGCTTGAATACATTCAGGTGGATGAGTATGTGGAGGTTACACCGAAATCCATTCGTCTGCGTAAAATCTATCTGAAAGAAAATGACCGTAAGCGTGAGCGCAATAAAGCGCTGGCGGTATGAGGTGGATTGTAGTCCTACTAATTTTTTTTTACACCGGTTTGTATGCACAAACCAAGCCCACCAAAATTCAGGTAGCTGAAGCGTTGGGTGATACGTTGTTTAATCATGAGGATTTTGAAGGTGCATTACGTCAGTACAATAAAGTAATTAAAAGCACTAAGTTAAAGACCTTCGAGCAACGTCAGATTCTATACAAACGTGCCGTTTGCTTTTTCTTTCTGGGAGATCCAGAAAAGGCGTTGACAGACCTCAGCATTTACATACCTGAAAATACCAACCAGCCGCGTGCGCGAATTTTGCGCGCCTTTATTTATCGTGAACTTGGTGAGCCTGAACGTCAGCTTGAAGATCTTAATGAAGTATTGGCATGGGATTCGATGAATCCCGATTTATTAAAATGGCGGGCAAGTGTATTGGTGGAGTTGGGCAGGAATGAGCAGGCGCTTGAGGAGTTAAGAATTGTCAGGCTTTGGAAGAATGATGAAGAAGTAGAATTATACACTGGTCTTGCCTATTATGCACTTGAAAAACCAGATAGTGCGCTTTATCATTTCGACCAATCGATTCTGTTAAACGGTGGCTACATGCCTGCCTATTTGTATGCCGGATCGTTATGCGTTGAAGAAGGTGCCTACGAACTTGCCCTTACCTACCTTAACCTGGCCTTGCGCCTGGATGGCGAAAGCCTTGAACTCCAGTTTTACAAGGGTATTGCACTGGTTGAACTTGGCCGAAAGGAGGAGGGCTGCAAATTATTGAACCGGGTGTTCTACAAAGGCATTGATGATGCCGGGGGCTATCTGGAGGAGTATTGCTTCCCCAAAGAGTAAAAGCAATTGCCTAATCAATTTTTTGTGATCGCTTGTCGGCTCCTGAAGGCCTGTTATTTTTGCACATGCCCGAACAAATCCTGATTCTTGATTTTGGTTCGCAGTATACCCAGTTGATTGCCCGAAGGGTGCGCGAACTGAATGTATATTGTGAAATACACCCCTTCAATAAAATACCCGAAATAACCCCTGGAACGAAGGGTATAATCCTTTCCGGGAGTCCCTGTTCCGTGCGCGATGCCGGATCACCGGATGTTGACCTTACAGTATTCGGCAGCCTGCCGGTATTGGGTGTTTGTTACGGAGCACAATTGATCGCCCATAAGCATGGCGGTTCAGTGCTACCATCGCAAATCCGCGAATACGGTCGCGCGCGCCTTACTACCGTAGATCACCATAATGAATTGTTAAAGGAAATTTCATTAGATACCCAGGTGTGGATGTCGCATAGTGATACCATTGCACAAGTGCCGGATACTTTTGAGATTATCTCCAGCACACCTTCTGTAAAGATTGCTGCCTATCATGTTAAAGGCACGAATACTTTCGGCATTCAGTTTCACCCAGAAGTAACCCATACCACCGAGGGCAAGAATTTGCTACGGAATTTTGTGGTGCATATCTGTTCCTGCGCGCAGGATTGGACCCCCGATCAGTTCGTTGAAACTACAGTGGCCGGATTGAAGGAAAAGCTGGGTAACGATAAAGTAGTGATGGCGCTTTCGGGTGGAGTAGACTCAACCGTAGCGGCCACATTGATTCATAAAGCCATAGGCAAAAACCTTCATTGTATTTTTGTTGACAATGGCTTGCTGCGAAAGAACGAATTTGAGCAAGTGCTTGAATCTTATAAGGGCATGGGTCTGAACATTAAGGGAGTTGATGCCAGGGATAAATTCTATGCTGCACTTAGTGGGTTGTCTGAGCCGGAAGCTAAGCGAAAAGCTATTGGCAAAACCTTTATCGATGTATTTGATGATGAGGCCCACCGGATTACAGATGTGAAATGGCTGGGGCAAGGAACCATTTATCCTGATGTGATCGAATCGGTATCGGTTAAAGGACCGTCAGCAACGATTAAATCGCACCACAACGTTGGTGGTCTTCCTGAAAAAATGAAGATGCAGGTGGTAGAACCGTTGAATACCTTATTTAAGGACGAGGTTCGGATTGTGGGCAAAACACTCGGTATCGATCCTGCCATCCTGGGTCGTCATCCATTTCCGGGGCCCGGACTGGGTATTCGTATATTGGGCGATATTACTGCTGAGAAAGTGAGGATTTTGCAGGAAGTTGACGCCATATTTATCAATGGCTTGAAAACTCATTCGCTGTATAATCAAGTGTGGCAGGCAGGAGCAGTCTTGTTGCCGGTTCAATCGGTAGGGGTAATGGGTGATGAGCGCACTTATGAGCAAGTGGTGGCACTTCGCGCAGTAACCAGTACCGATGGAATGACAGCCGATTGGGTACATTTGCCATACGAGTTCCTGGCGGAAATCTCCAGTGATATCATTAACAAAGTAAAAGGTGTAAACAGGGTAGTGTACGACATCAGCTCAAAACCACCGGCTACTATTGAATGGGAATAGACAAATGACAATGCGATTCAGCTATATTCTACTAGTATCAACAGTTGTTAATTGTCAATTATCAATTGTCAATTTCGTTGCCGCACAAGTCAATTATCAGCAGCAATACGTCAACGCCAAGGCACTGTATAAGGAAGGCAAGTACAACCTGGCCATGGAGAGCTTTAAGCCTTTGGTATCGTACGATAAAAACAATCCGTTTCCGGAGTATGCTTCATTTTATTATGCACTGAGTGCTTATCAGCAAGGATATGGTTCGGTTGCAAAAGATATGTTTGTTCAAATCAAGCAACTCTATCCAACGTGGGATCAACTCGATGAAGTTAACCTTTGGCTGGCCAAACTACATTTTGATAATGGCGAATACTTTCAAGCGATGAATCAGCTTTCGGCTATCAAAAACCAAAAATCTCAAGCCGATGTGCAGCGAATCAAAAAAGGTGGGTTGGCGAATTTATCGGATAAAAGTACGTTGCAACGCATGCAGCAGGAATATTCCAACGATGCGGTGGTGGGAGAACGCCTGGCGCAGGTGCTTTCAAAAAGTGGGGAGACACCGGAAGAAAAGCAGTTATTGGATAAACTCATCGTTAAATTCAAGCTAAAAAAATCTGATTTTATTGATGAGACTCCGGCTACGGTTTTCAAAGACATCTACAGCGTATCCGTATTGTTTCCTTTTCAGGTAAGTACGCTTGAGCCAAATTTATCGCGGAAGCGAAACCAATATATACTGGACCTTTATGAAGGTATGAAACTTGCAGCAGATACACTTAATAAACAAGGTGTCAAAATAAGTTTGCGGGCTTATGATACGGATCGGAATCCAACAAAAATTAAAACATTATTGGAGCGCGATGAATTGAAAACAACTGATTTGATTGTTGGTCCCCTATTTCAGGAAGAGAATAAAATCGTTCAGGATTTCTCAAAGACTCATCGCATAAACCTTTTCAACCCGGTTTCAAATAATTTTGATTTGGTGCGTGATAATCCGTATGGATTTTTATTTCAGCCTGCCTTAGAAACTCTTGGGGAACAATCTGCCCAATTCCTTGATGCTTACCTGAACAATAAAACCTGCATGGTATTTTTTGGTGATACCAGGCGCGACTCGGTACTGGCCATGAGTTTCGTTAATGCCGCTGCCCAAACCGGTTTAGAAATTACGCACGTTGAGCGGTTCACAAAAGAGTCATCTTCACGGATACTCAACATTCTGGCAAACCCAACGGAGTTTGATGAATTTAAGTATCCAAAACAGTTCACACTTCCAAAAGACAGTTTGGGGGCAGTGTTTGTAGCATCCGATGATCCGGTTATTTACACCAAAGTAATAAGCAGCGTAACAACCCGTGGCGACAAAGTAACTATTCTTGGTTCCGAAAACTGGTTAGACCAAACCACCGATTATGAGAAACTTAATTCGCTGGGTGTAGTGATGTTTGCTTCCAACTACACTGCTTACACTAACCCGGCCTATATCGCATTTCAGAAAAAATTTGCCCGTGTCCATGGACGTGTTTCGAGCAATATGCCATACACCGACTATGTGAAAATTGGATATGACTTTTTGTTGTTTGCTGGAAATATGCTGAAATCACATGGTGTATATTTTCAAGGTGCATTAAACCGTAATGAAATCGGAGGATATCTTACAGGAGGGTATGACTTTCAACATTCACGCGATAACAAGCATGTACCCTTTATTCAAATTAAAGAAGGTGAACTAGTTGTCATAAGTCTGGGGCTGTAATCGGCCATGGTATACTTTTTGTTTATGGAATTGGCTATGTTTGTACTGTCATGTTGAAACTGATGCCATATTTTTTTCTGGGGATAACCCTGAATGTCGTGCTGTTTCACCCGTTGGAGACCATGAGCAATAAAGTCTATTTGTCAGTTCAGGATCCAATAAACTCAATCGTAGAATTTATTGTAGAAGTTTGTTTAGATGCTGAAGATAATCATCCCGGGGATGAACGGGAAAGTGAGTCTGACCACTTTCAACATTTCATCAAGTTATTTGGCAACGAAAATCGTGTTGTGATTTCCGGAAGCATAATTGAATCAGAAATCACTACTTTCAACGCACGCACACCACTGGTTTTATCGGTGTTTATTTCAATTAATAATCCACCTCCGGAAGCTTAGTCAATTTTCCTTTTCTAATTTTTTGGGTTCTATAAGAATTGATCTTATAGATATCAACTCATTTCTATTGACTAACGATATGAAAATTTTAAAGCTTTTTATAATTAGTTGTTTTATTCTTTCAAGCGCCTTTGCTCAGGAGGCAGATTCAACTGTTGTTGAGGACGAAAATCTTCCTTATAAGGTATTGCATGCTGAGCCTTTATTTATTGATTTGATCCGTGACCTTGGTGCCCGTAAGGGTGAGCGGGAATGGAACATTGGTTTTGGTATGACCGATAAACTTCGCTTTGATAAGTACGAAGCGTTGGTTGAATACGAATGGGCACCGGTTAACCGGCTGGGCCTGGAAGTTGAAGTGCCACTAACCTTTTACCTGAACGCTCCAAATGGCTTGAATGCTGAAAAGCCCTCCAACCGGATAGAGTCGATAAAGACAGCAGCACAGTGGACATTTTTAGTTTCTGAAAAGTACCAAACATCTTTGGCGTTGGGCTACCTGAATGAGTTGGAGTTTACTGATCTGAACAGTATTTCTTTCAATAATTTACTTCAAGGCAATTTATTTAATCCGTTTTTCATTGCGGCCAGGCGTTTCCACGATTGGCATACATTGATTTATACTGGCCCCAAAATGCAACTTGACTTCAATACAAAGAATTGGCACACAACCTATGAGTTAAATGCCAATATCCACTATATGATACCCCAAACACGAAACTTTCTGGGGGTAGAGTTTAATACGATGTTTTTCGACAATGAATTTGAAATGGTCATCCGTCCTCAGATGCGGGTGGTTATACACGAATCGATTATGATCGGCATTGTGCAGGGTATACCCGTATCGAAGGAACGTGAGCGGTTAAGCTCATTTCTACGGTTGATTTATGAGCCGCAACACCGATCGAAGTCGAAATCAAGGGGTAGTGGGGCTGGCCATTAATCCGCAAAAATGGTTTTGAATATTACATCTGAGAGGTTAGCCGGCTAATAATCCACCGCGAATCATCATAATTTTCTTATTTTTACCTGATATACAAGCCCTTTTATGATACCAGGTAAGCGTTTTTTCACAATTTTTTGCCTTATGCTTGGCGTTTTTGCTGCCTTAAGTCAGGATGACCGAAAGGACAAAACAGCCGTTACGTACGAGGAAATCTACGATGAGCCCTATTCCATAAATAAGCTCTTTGTGCATTTTCAGCCGCTTTATGGTGAGGTATTCGCTACCAACGTTAATGCAGGCTTTGGCTTGGAGGCCAATTATTACCTGAACGACAAGTTCGATTTTAAAGCCCATTTCAGAAAAACCTATAGCAAATCATTCTATGATTTTGCACGCGACTTGGCGGTTAAAAACAGCGATGTTGATAATCAGGCCGAGGTATTTAACTATTTTGAATTTGGTGGAACCTATCACCTAAAAGATTTTACAGAGAGCTCCAAGACTAAGATGTTTCTATATAAAAATAGTTACAAGGGTAGTAAATGGTCGGCTCGTGTTCCCTTAAATGCTGAGATACCCTGTAAAGTAAGAAAGATATACGGCCTTCGGACGGGTGGTATTATCTGGGACAGTTCTACCGATATCAATCGGGCATTGGAATCTCAGGGTTTAACCAATGCCGACCTGAAAAATTCTGAAGGAAATGGATTGCCTGAAGGCGTGGGTGTTTTCTCAAACATTTACAGTAAAGGCTTATACGTGGGTGGATCAATGACCTGGATAAGAAACGTAGCCGTAAGCTTTGATAAGTTTGAAACAGGTGTTGATGATCTTATCCTCACTACCTTTTTTGATATTCTTGTTTCACCGTGGATTTCCATCGATGACATTGTGTACACACCCAGGGATGCCAATGGCGATCCCATTTTGGCCGACCGGAAAACCTATTCCGTTGCTGCAATTAAAACCAACATGTTTGGATTTCGTGCTGGCATTGAGGGCAAATTCAATCGAACCCTAAGTTGGTCGTATGGTGCCGAAGCAGGTTACCGCCCCAGCATTGATGGCAAAGGATTTTTTGCCATGCTGAAAATCAGCATTCCGGTTTACAGCACCAATCTCGACTACAAAGTTGAGGCCTTTGGTAAATAACCTTTAATGTGGCCTGGGATATTCTCATCCTCAATTGTAAAGGCCTTGTTCAAGTAAGGAAAAATATTTCCTTGCCTTTAAAAGGAATGGCGATGAGTGCATTGCCAATTCTTCAAAACACCTATGTGGCACTTGCCAATGGTAAGATAGTTGCCTACGGTTCGATGAACGATCTTCCGGAAAAGTATCATGCAAGTACTGTACTTGATGCTTCCGAGCGATTTGTTTTTCCTTCCTTTGTCGATTCACATACGCACCTTGTTTTTGCTGCCAGCCGGGAGGAGGAATTTGTGATGAAAATTAAAGGCGCCACTTACGAGCAAATTGCTGCCAAAGGTGGTGGTATTTTGAATTCGGCAAAAAAACTTCAGCAAACTTCAGAAGATGAGTTGTTTGAGCGGTCAGTAAAGCGGGCGTATGAGATTATGCAGTTGGGAACCGGTGCTGTAGAAATAAAAAGTGGTTATGGTTTAACGGTTCAGGATGAATTAAAAATGCTTCGGGTTGCCAGACGCATTGGTGTTGAAACACCTTTAACGGTGCGCACGACCTTTTTAGGGGCGCATGCTGTTCCGCAGAATGTTACAAAGGAGCATTACGTTGAGCAGGTGATTCAAGAGATGATCCCTGCCGTGGCGGAAGAAAAACTAGCCGACTATGTTGATGTGTTTTGCGAGCAGGGATTCTTTACGGTAGAAGAAACTGAGCGAATTGTTGAGCAGGGAAAACAACATGGACTAAAGCCCCGCATTCATGCTAATCAATTACATCGGTCTGGAGGTGTTCAGGTAGGAGTTAAAACAGGCGCGTTAAGCGTTGACCATCTCGAAAATATCGGGGATGAAGAAATTGAAATGCTAAAGGGGAGTACTGTTATGCCCACAGCCCTCCCGGGTGCCGCTTTCTTTTTAGGCTTGCCTTTTCCGCCAGCGCGAAAAATGATTGAAGCCGGATTACCCTTAGCCATTGCTTCCGATTACAATCCCGGTAGTGCCCCCTCTGGAAATATGTCTTTGATGCTGTCATTGGCCTGCATCCGAATGAAACTAACACCTGAAGAAGCTATTAATGCAGCCACATTGAATACGGCATATGCATTGGAGTTAGGGGATAGCCATGGCAGTATTTCAATCGGTAAGGTTGCCAATGTCTTCATAACCAAGCCGATCCCGTCCGTTGCATTTTTGCCTTATGCATTTGGCAGTAACCTGATTGAAACGGTTATCCTGAACGGGAAGATTGTCAATACAATCAGTTAACTTTTTACTTCAACCGAATAGGTGATGCGGCTATTCAAGGAGGCAGCAACGGAACAATATTTTTCAAGTGACAAGGCGGCTACCTTATCAAGTTCTTCAGGCGTTATATCGGGCGATGTGATGATGTATTTGCAATGAATTTCGGTGAATTTTCTTGGTGTTTCATCTCTCCGCATCCCTGTGGTTTCAATGGTAAATTCCTGGATTGTTTTTCTTCGCTTTTTTAGAATAAGCACGATATCAACGGCACCACATCCGGCAACGGAAGAAAGCAATAATTCAGTGGGCGATTGGGCTTGCTTCAGATCAGCTGCCCGCATATCAATTTTAATGGTGTGGCCGGCTGCATTTGAAGCTTCGTAAACCTCATCCTCCAGCATTCGGGTAATGATTTTCATAGGAAATGAATCAGGGTTTTATTTTGATTACGGGTTCACCCCCGTATTTTTGGCAAGTTATGAATTTCATTTATGGTACTGGAGGAAAAAATTAAGGATACTATTCGAAATGTAGCCGACTACCCAATCCCAGGAGTAGTGTTTAAAGACATAACACCTGTGTTGGCTGATCCTTACCTTGTGCGTTTGATTGTTGACGAAATGGTAAACCGTTTTAAACCTTGTAAAATTGATGCTATTGCAGCTGTTGAAGCACGAGGATTTATCTTAGGTGGGATTCTTGCCCACGAACTGGGGTGTAGTTTTTTGCCTGTGCGTAAAGTTGGCAAGTTGCCCTATACCACCGTGGCCGAAAATTATTCACTGGAATATGGTGAAGCAACCATCGAGATGCATGTGGATGCTGTTAAAGCGGGTTGGAATGTTTTGGTGCACGATGATTTGCTGGCAACTGGTGGTACGGCTGCAGCTGCTGCCCGTTTGGTGAAGCAATCAGGAGGGAAATTGGCCGGTTTTTCATTTATGATCAATCTTTCATTTCTTCCGGGCTTTGATCGACTGTACAAGGAATTTGGCATTGAACCAGACAGTTTGGTTACGTATTAACCAAGTGAAAGTATTTTTGTTATAAACACTATGTCAGCATCAGATTATTCCTCCACTCCCATGTTTCCACTCTCCATTTTGCCCTTGCCGGGCGAATTGGTGCCGCTGCATATATTTGAGCCACGCTATAAGCAACTTCTGCAGGATGCTGAGCAAGAGGATCTGAGCTTTGGGATTTTCTTTAATAACATCATCAACACTGAAAAAATCGGTTCACTCATGAAACTGGAAAGTGTTATTAAGCGGTATGAAGGTGGTGAATCCGATATCATTGTGAAGTGCATCGATCTTTTTTACATGGATACACTTTATCGAACACATCGGTCAAAAATGTACCAAGGGGGTAGCGTACGGTTATGGCAAGTAAACGATATGGAAATGCCGGGTGTAAAGCTGGCTGAGTTGTTTCAAGAATACCTGATTAAAAGAAAAATAACCCGCCACCAGGGTTTTTTCAGTATTTACTCCATCGCGCAGGAGTTGAGCCTGGACATCAATGAACGATATAATTTTCTTGTTGCCGAGGAAACTCAACGTGAACGCATGCTACTTTCAAAAATTAAGTTTCAAATGCACTTACTTCAACGGGAAGAAGTAAGCCGTGATTTGTATCACTTGAATTAAAAGAGGCCCGCGAAGGGCCTCTTTTGTTTTCGAAGAATGCACTATTTCTAATTGCCTTCGGCTTTGGCCTTTGCTTTTGCAAAATCCCCAGCTTTAACCATGTTTAGCTTTTCGTAATTCATGTATTTTTTCATGGCAGCATTTATTTCCTCAACGGAAAGTCCCTGTACTTTCTTTTCGAGTTCCTCATCCCATTTCATCGTTCTTCCGGTGAATAAATACCCGTTCAATGTTGAGGTTACCGAAGCATCCTGTGCACGGCCTACACCGCGTTGTTGCAACCACCCTGATTTTGCTGCTTCTACTTCTTCGGCTGTAAAACCTTCATTCACGGCTTTTAAAATCTCCTCTTTAAAAGTCTCCTCAAGCTTGCCAACATTTTCAGGTGCATAAATGGCATATGCTGTAAAGTTTCCAACCTTGTCGAGATTGCTTGCATTGAAAAAGGAGCCAACGCCATAGCTTATGCCTTCTTTACCCCGGATGCGTGAAAACAAACGTGAAGCAGTTCCTCCTCCAAGCATGTAGTGCCCGAGTTCAAGTGCAGCATAATCGGGTTCACTGTCGCTGTATTCCCAGGAATACTGGGCAAGGAAAAATGCGTTTGCTTTATCAGGTGTTTCAATCTTTTCATCAATAGGCTCAACTTTTTTGATTCTCGATTCCAGACGTTTGTAATTGGCCGGACTCTTCCAATTGCCAAACTGTTCGGTAATGATGGAGCCTATTTCTGTACGATCGAAATCGCCTGTGATCGCTAATGTGCCATTATTTGCGCCATAGAAATCTTTGTGAAACTTCTTGATGTCATCGAGCTTTAATGCTTTCATGCTGGCAATGGATTCATCAAAATCTTCAGCATAGCGTGGATCGCCCTTAGGGTAGGGTGATGTATGCTTCTGTAAACGAATTGATGCTACTGACTGGGGTTCGGTGCGATTCGATTCGATACCGGCTATGCGTTCGTTTTTAAGTTTTTCAAATTCATCAGCGGGAAAGGATGCTTCTTTCAAGATGTGGCCTACGAGTTTTAACGTCTCTCCCAGGTTAGGGCCTGTGGTTTCAATCGAAACCGATACGACAGAAGCGCTGCCAAAAAAACTTACCCTGGCCTTTAAACGATCGAATTCATCTTTTACCTGTTGGCGGGTCATTTTTGAAGTACCTTTATCCAGTAAGCTGGCTGTGAACTGACCGGTTGTTCCTTTGTTAACCAGATTCTTTTCATCACCGAAGCGCAAGGTCATTCGCAGCTGAACCGATTCCCCACGGGTTTTCTTTTGCAGATAGGCCACCTTCATGCCATTGGGCAATGTGCTTCGTACGGTTCGGCTTTCAATATTTGCTGGAGATGGATCAAATTCTTCCCCGCTGGCAACAGCTTGTTTTCCTTTGTAGTCTTTTACAAGTGCTGCCACATCCGGCTCACCGGGGATTTCGGCACGATCAGGTTTTTCGGTGGGGATGAACAATCCAATTGTTCTGTTATCTTCTTTCAGATATTCTTTTGCAACTCTAAGCACATCATCGGGGGTGACTTTCTCAATCCTGTCTCGGTAAAGGAATAATAAGCGCCAGTCGCCCAGAGCGATATATTCGCTAAGGGATTTCCCAATACGATCGGAATTATTGAAATTCAGTTCAAATTGTTTTAGAATTTCACCTTTCGCACGATCTACTTCCTCCTTGGTTGGAGGATTTATAGCAATTTCATTAAATGTTTTTACCATGGTAGTACGGGCATCATCCAATGATTTTTCTTTAAGTACTTGGGCAAATACCATCATAATTCCAGGTTCCTTTGTCACCAAAGTTATGGGGAAAACTGAACTCGCTTTTTTGGAATCAACCAATGTCTTATGTAGCCTTCCTGATGGACGGGTGGTTAATATATTGACAAGTATTGCAATAGGTGCATAATCTTCATGTGATCCTGAGGGTATGTGGTATGCAGCTGCAACATACTGAATATCGCCAACCCGTTTTACTGTTACAACGCGCTCACCATCCTGAGCGGGCTCGCGGGTATAGAAGGTTGGTAGCTCCCGTTCTGGTTTAGGGATTGCTCCAAAGTATTCATTAACATAGCCCAACGTCTTTTCCTCTTCAAACTTTCCGGCAAGCACAACCACTGCATTGTCTGGTTGATAATATTTACGGTAGAATGCCTGTAGTCGTTCGATTGAAACGTTCTCAATATCCGAACGTTCGCCAATGGTAGACTTTCCATAGCTATGCCATTGATAGGCAGCACCAGGAAGTTTTTTAAACATAACACCAATTGGGTTATTTTCTCCGCTTTCGTATTCGTTGCGAACTACAGTCATTTCGCTATCCAGGTCTTTTTGAGCAATAAAGGAATTAACCATACGGTCAGCTTCCATTTCGATAGCCCATTTCAGATTTTCATCGGTAGCAGTAAGTGTCTCATAATAGTTCGTACGATCAGATGAAGTTGATCCATTAAAATCTGCACCCCGATCCTCCAATTCTTTCATGATATTAAATGGATACTTGGGCGTTCCTTTAAATACAAGATGCTCCAGCAAATGAGCCATTCCGGTTTCACCATAGTTTTCATGCTTGGAACCCACAAGGTAAGTCACGTTTAATGTGAAGGTTTGCTTGGAGTTGTCAGGAAAGAGTAATACCCGAAGACCATTGCTTAAGCGATATTCCGAGATTCCTTCAACAGAAGTAACTTTTACCGGTGGTGGTATTTGGGGTTTTGTCTCTACAACAGGAACAGTGGCTGCCGGTGTAGTTTCGGGGGTTTTTGATTTCTTTTTTTGTGCGTATACTGACAGGGTTGACAGCACTAAAAACAGAAAAATCGCTCTACGGATAATCATATATTTTGTTTTTTAGTTGAAGCGCTGAAAATAGTATGTATACAGAGTAATTCCAAGTACGAATTGTCCGATTTCGGGACAAGAACTGTTCATCGTTGAACAATCATTTAATCTTTAAAATACTCCTTATAAGGTTTGTCTAAAAATCTTTTCTGCTTGTTGTTCTTTTTTGTACGAAACAGGACTTCATTGCGAGTATTTTTATCGTTAACAAACTTTTAACGTTCATTCCGCAACTTCTGATCTGTATCAGCGTCTATATAACATGAAGCAAAAAATGAAAGATGAAAAAAGTTACCGCCTTGTTTACTGCACTGCTTATTGTTAGTGCTGTGTTTGCCAGTCGTGCCACTGAGCCCTTCAAAGAAAGTAGTATTGCTTTTATTAAGTCGGGTTCAGTTGTTAAAGTAATCTATTCTTCGGAGAGACAAGCTAGTACACGTATTACCATAACCGACCTGCGGGGTAAGGAAGTATTCACTGAAACCGTGCGCTCTTGCCATGGGTTCAGTCGGCCATATAATCTCTCACAATTGTCGGGTAGTAATTATGTTGTAAAGGTTTCTGATGGAAAGGAGAGTCGCTCAACACTAGTTACATTACCATCGCAAAGAAAGGCTGTCAACAAAGTAACTGAACTTGATGCAGAGACCGAAAAATACAGCCTTCTAATCCGTCTCAGCAAGTTGATTTATTTACCTGCAAAAATTCTTTCAGATGATTTTCAAACTTTTGCCCGCTTCCCATGTGAGGCTGTATTGAAGGTTTAGCCTAAAAGCAACATTATCCATCAGTAAAAAGGATATTAACTACCAGCATGTGCTGGTAGTTTTTTTTGTCCCTTTCCGAAAACGTGTGCGGAAAAATGTATCGACTTTAACCTTTTTTATGACCCAAATTCGATCATGTTGAGTAAAAAATGTACACTAAAATTCCGCAAACGATTTTCTGGAAATTAAATACAGTTTTCTTACAACTTACGATCGTGCATATACTGAGCCCGTACATTTGCAGTATAATTTAAAACAAAAACAAACTATGAAAACAAAATCATTAATGCTTGCTGCTCTTGTCGTGCTTGGTTCACTGACAGCCCTCGCGAACAATGATCCAAATAATAAAGGCCTATTTGTGATCAATGCTAAGCCAGGTGTTTACAAATTGATTTATGAAGGAGAGAAATCTGCTTCGGTTACCCTTACTATTTTTAACGAAAAGGGTAGAGTGGTTTACAACGAAATTGTGCGGGGTGTAAAGGGTTTCATTCTCCCGGTAAATTTCAAGGGTATGAATGCCGGAGAGTATACCATTCAGATCAAGAATGGCTATGAAAGTTTTCAAACCGTTGTATCCTACGCACCAGAAATGATAAATCCACAGGTTTATTCCAAAACTTTAGACGTTGATAAATTTGCCATTGTGATTGCAGGTCAGGGTGAGCAGACTTATAGTGTTAAGATTTACGATTCCAACTGGAAACTTATCGATACGTACAGCGAGAAGGTAGTAGGTAACTTTGGAAAAGTATTTAACCTGAGTAAAATCCATTCATCGGCTTATACTTTCGAAGTGTCCAATGCTAATGGAGTTATTAAAACTGTTAAATTCTAAAGTAGGCCTCTTAATCAAATCATGGATTGATTCTGGTTTTCTTTCTTAAGGGAATTAGAATTAATCCATTTTCTTTTTTTCTTTCTTCAGTTTCTTGTATCCTTTTTTAAATGGCCAGGTGTAACGAAGGGCTTCCATATTTTGCTGTAATGAAGAGGTGCCCTCATTCAGGTTGTGCAGGGTTTGTTTCACATCATTGGCAAGTATTGTATCGTTAACCAAAACCGAAACAGTTCCTTCCCCATCTTTCATTTGATTTATCAGAGTATTCAAGCTATCGGTAACAGCCTGTAGCTTTCCAGCAGTATTTTCGAGCTTTTCAAATGTCATGGTTATTTTTTGTTTCGACACAGTGTCAGTCAGTAACCAACCCAAGGTGCCTTCACCGTCTTTAAGATCATGGGTTAGTTGAGCGAGTTGTTTGGTAATTTGATATGTTTTCTCTGAAGTTAATCTAAGGTTCGTAATTGTACTTTTTACTTCATGACTTATTTCAGCACTGTAAAAAACATCATTTAGTATTCCTTCACCATCCTTTATCTGATTGGTTAAGTCTACCAGGTTCTTCGTAAGTAGCGCGGCATTTTCGTTGGTTATGTTTAACGTGCTAAGTATGGCATCGGCATCTGTACGACTATAAGATTTTATCAGGTAGTCATTTTCTACTGGTTCAGCAGTTCCTTTTTCTGGTGCAATATTCACGATTTTGTTTCCCATCAGGCCATCGGTTCCTACAGAAGCAATGGCGTTCTTTTTAATATAAGGTCTAAAGCTCTCACGAATACGCATCCGTACCTCAATGAGACTGTCATTTAGTATGATTACATGGGTAACAGAGCCTACGTTAATGCCAGAGAAGCGAACATTATTTCCGGTTTGCAGACCATTAACATTGCCAAAAAGAGCGCGAATGGTAAATGTTTGGCTGAACAGACTTTGTTTTTGTCCCAGAAGATACACGGCCGAGATAAAAATAATTACACCGAGGGTAACGAATACCCCAAGCCTGATTGTCCTTCCTGTTGTGTTTTCCATACGCGTGAACGTTTGTAGATGATCAGATAAAAAATGCTTTTACCGATTTATCGTTTAAATGACTTATTTCTTCATAGGTGCCTTCGGCATAATTCTTCCCTTCGTGAAGGATTACCATTCTGTTGCTGGTAACCTTGGCGCAGCCTAAATCATGCGTAATAATGATGGCCGCGGTATTAAACCGTTGCTGAATTTCATTTATTAACATACTGATTTCTTTTCCGGTTACCGGATCAAGACCACTGGTCGGCTCATCATACAATATAATTTTTGGTCGCATGATCAAGGTACGGGCGAGAGCAACCCTTTTTTTCATACCTCCGGATAATTCTGATGGCATCATATTGATAGCATGGGCCAGCCCAACATTTTCCAACGATTCAAGCACAAGGTCATCCACTGGTATTCCACTGAGTTTGTCCCGATGTCTTCGAAGTGGAAATTCCAGGTTTTCACGCACTGTCATTGAATCATAAAGCGCGCTCCCCTGAAATTGAAAGCCAACATCAGCACGCAAGACATCCAGTTTATGATGATCAAGGTCTGGAACAGATTCTCCAAGCACAACCAGTCTTCCTTTGTCTATCGGAAGTAGACCAATAATGCACTTAATTAAAACTGATTTACCTGAACCTGATTTTCCCATGACGGCTACATTTTCGCCTGCAAAAACATTCAGATCAAATCCCTGTAGTACATGATTACTTCCAAAAGATTTTCTGAGATCGAGGATTTCGATTACCGGTTGTGAACGATTTATATTGAAATCTTTTTCCATCCTACGGGCTGTAGAAAATATCGGTAATCAAAACGGCAATGAAATCAAGCACGAACACCAGCATGGAGCTGATTACTACGGCAGTGTTGGCCGTTCGACCTACTCCTTCTGTTCCCTTGTCGGATGTAAACCCTTTATAGCAACCAACAATTCCGATAGCAAAGCCAAAGAAGAACGATTTGATGATAGAAGGGTTTAAATCACTGAAGGATAGGTAAGTGAACACATTATTGAAATAGAGTGTGAAGCTCACATCGCCTTTGATCAATTCAACAAGTGCTGAGCCTAAGAGCGAAATCAAATCGGAATAAACAACCAGCACGGGAAGCATGAACGTGCAGGCCATAACCCGGGTAATCACCAGGTATTTAAAGGGATTTGTGCCCGATACCTCCATGGCATCAATTTGTTCAGTCACTTTCATGGAGGCCAGTTCGGCTCCAATACCCGAACCGATTTTACCGGAACAGATCAAGGCTGTTAGCACGGGTCCGATTTCCCGAACAATAGCAATGCCTACCATGGAAGGAATCCAGGATTCGGCTCCAAACTCTATCATGGTTGGCCGGGTTTGAAGGGTTAGTACTACGCCCATTATAAATCCTGTTGCCCCAACCAGCCCAAGAGATTTGTTTCCAATCATGTAGCACTGCCTCAGCAGTTCTTTGAATTCGTACGGGGGGTTTAAAAATTCGCGGAAGAAACGGGTTGCAAATAAGCTGATGTTGCCGGTTTCCTGGAAATAATACCTCAATTGCTTAACCAAACCCATGCCTGAATGTATAGGGCATTACCAAGAAACGGGCTGATGTTTATCAGCGAATAAACTGAATTTTATAGTCAATTGTCATGGATCATCGACCATGGAAAATTGACTATGGCTACATATTTCTCCTGTACTGTCCGCCTACTTCGAAAAGTGCCTTCGTAATTTGGCCTAGGGAACAAACCTTAGCCGCTTCCATTAATTCCTCAAAAATATTTTTGTTTTGGATGGCGACTTGTTGCACCTGTTCTATCATGGAAGGCGTTTTGTCAGCGTGAAAGCGATGTAGGTTTCGCAACATGGAAATCTGGTATTCTTTTTCTTCTGTGGTGGCACGGATTACTTCCTGAGGCAATACGGTTGGTGAACCTTTCGAACTTAAGAAAGTATTTACCCCGATTATCGGGTATTCGCCCGTGTGTTTTAGGGTTTCGTAATACAGGCTTTCCTCCTGAATTTTTCCCCGCTGGTACATAGTTTCCATGGCGCCCAGCACACCTCCGCGTTCGGTAATTCGATCGAACTCTGTGAGTACGGCTTCTTCTACCAAATCAGTAAGTTCTTCTATAATGAACGATCCTTGTAGCGGATTTTCATTTTTGGCCAAGCCTAACTCTTTATTAATAATGAGTTGAATGGCCATCGCCCTGCGTACGCTTTCTTCAGTAGGCGTGGTGATGGCTTCATCGTACGCGTTCGTGTGCAGCGAATTACAGTTATCGTAAATCGCGTATAACGCCTGCAGTGTTGTGCGGATATCGTTGAAATCGATTTCCTGTGCGTGTAATGACCGACCGGATGTTTGAATATGGTACTTCAGCATCTGAGAACGCGCATCGGCACCGTATTTATTCTTCAGGGCTTTTGCCCAGATTCGTCTGGCTACGCGGCCAATTACTGCATACTCTGGATCAATACCGTTGCTGAAAAAGAATGAAAGGTTAGGAGCAAAGGCATTAATGTCCATACCTCGGCTTAGGTAGTACTCAACATACGTAAAGCCATTGGCTAGTGTAAAGGCCAATTGTGTGATTGGGTTGGCACCGGCCTCCGCAATATGATACCCTGAAATAGAAACCGAATAAAAGTTTCTTACTTTTTTATCGATAAAGTATTGCTGCACATCGCCCATTAAACGAAGCGCAAACTCAGTGGAGAAAATACACGTGTTTTGTGCCTGATCTTCTTTCAGGATATCTGCCTGCACCGTTCCGCGTACTTGTGTGAGCGTTTCAGCTTTGATTTTTGCGTACACATCTTGTGGCAGTACCTGATCTCCGGTTACACCTAACAACATTAATCCTAAGCCATCATTACCTTCTGGAAGTGATCCTTGATAGGCAGGACGTTCGTTTTCCTTACCCTTATAAATCGCAGCAATTTTCTTTTTTACTTCTTCTTCCAGTCCATTTTGTTTTATATAGATTTCGCACTGCTGATCGATGGCGGTATTCATGAAATAGGCGAGTAGCATCGGTGCCGGACCGTTAATGGTCATGGAAACGGATGTTTTCGGATCAGCCAGGTTGAACCCACTGTAAAGTTTCTTGGCATCATCAAGACAACAAATGCTTACCCCTGAGTTACCAATCTTACCATAGATATCCGGGCGGTAATCAGGGTCGTTACCATAAAGGGTTACTGAATCGAACGCGGTTGATAGACGCTTGGCCGGCATGGCCAGACTCACATAATGAAAGCGCCTGTTGGTACGTTCGGGCCCACCTTCACCGGCAAACATGCGGGTAGGGTCTTCACCTTCACGCTTGAAGGGATAAATACCAGCTGTGTACGGAAACTCACCGGGCACATTCTCTTGTAAACTCCAGCGCAACAGATCGCCCCAGCTTGAGTATCTGGGAAGCACTACTTTTGGAATCTGTGTGTGTGATAATGACTCAGTATGGGTTTGAATACCAATTTCCTTATCGCGTACCTTGAATTTGAAAACGGGCTCCTTGTATTGTTTAACCTTATCGCTCCATTGCTCAATTAGCTTCCAGTTTTTAGGATCGAGGTTGAGTTTGATCTTATCGAATTCGGCTTGAAGAACTTTTTTAATGTTGGCCTCAGTAACTGAATCAATCGTTTTGCTAAAGGCATAAAGTTTTTCTGCAACTGTCACCTGTTCATTTACCCACTCATCGTACTTGCGGTTGTTTTCTGAAATTTCACTTAGGTAGCGTGTGCGGTGTGGAGGGATTACAAAAATCTTCTCCGACATCTCACGTGTAATCTCAAAGGATGATTTTAGATCAGCACCAGTTTTTTCTACAATCTTATCACTGATGTGCTTGTATAGCTGGTTTGTACCCGGATCATTAAACTGCGAGGCAATCGTTCCGAACACGGGCATATCTTCGGGTTTTTTATCCCAAAGCTGGTGGTTGCGCTGGTATTGTTTCTTCACATCGCGCAAGGCATCCAAAGCACCACGTTTATCAAATTTGTTCAACGCAATCACATCGGCAAAATCAAGCATGTCGATTTTTTCGAGTTGGGTGGCGGCACCATATTCGGGTGTCATCACATAGAGTGATACATCGCTGTGATCAAGGATTTCAGTATCGCTTTGGCCAATGCCTGATGTTTCCAAAATGATCAAATCAAATCCGGAAGCCTTCAACACCTGAATGGCCTCTTTCACATAGGCTGAAAGTGCCAAGTTTGACTGTCGTGTAGCCAGCGAGCGCATGTATACTCTCGGATTGTTAATCGCATTCATGCGGATACGATCACCCAACAATGCGCCCCCGGTTTTGCGCTTGGACGGATCGACAGAAATTAATCCGATGGTTTTTTCTTTAAAATCAATCAAAAATCTTCTTACAATTTCATCCACCATCGATGACTTACCCGCACCACCGGTACCGGTTATCCCTAACACAGGGGCTTTTGATGCACCAGCCTTTTTGTTGATTTCACTGAAGAAATCCTTATGCTCATCATAATAATTCTCTGCAGCTGAGATAGCCTGCGCTATCGACACATAATTATTGATTGATAATTGCTTATTGCTAATTGTCTTCCCTGTTGGAAAATCACTTCTCTCCACCAAGTCATTAATCATCCCCTGCAGTCCTAAGGCGCGTCCATCATCCGGTGAATAAATACGGGTAATGCCGTAATCCATCAACTCTTTGATTTCATCGGGCAGAATAACACCACCACCACCACCAAATATTTTAATGTGCCCTGCGCCTTTTTCCTGCAACAGGTCGTGCATGTATTTAAAGTATTCGTTGTGCCCGCCCTGGTAGCTGGTCATGGCGATGGCTTGCGCATCTTCCTGAATGGCGGTGTTAACAACCTCTTCTACGCTGCGGTCATGGCCAAGATGGATTACCTCAACACCAGTAGCCTGGATAATCCTTCGCATGATGTTGATGGCGGCATCGTGCCCATCGAATAGGCTAGCAGCGGTAACAATACGAACTTTGTTTTTAGGCTTATAGGGTTCCGGTGCCTGATGGCCAGCCAGGTTGGGTTTGTCTGTTTTTTTGGGGCTAATGGTTTCCGTACTCATAACTATCTTCAGCAAGTTTCAAAAATACAGACTAACCAACGGTTTTACTAACAGGAGTTAGGGACTAATTGTTACCATAAATATCCTATATCTTTGTATGATGAGTATAAGGCTCCTCATTGCATTAGCGCTGTTTTTTAGCATACCCAACTTCTCTTTTGCCCGGCAGAATCAAACTCTTGATTCTACTTTTACAGCACAAATTGTTTCGTTGATTTATGAAGATAAATATGATGAGGCTCAGCAACGACTTGATGAGGTTGAAAATTTCTATAATAATAAAAAGCCACCTCATGCTTATGTTAAGCTGTTGGTTGACGTTGGATCAGCCTTTACCGAAAAGGGCGACTATGGCATAACATTGCATTACTATTTTTTGGCGCTGAATTTTGCAGTCCTTGAAGGATACTTAGACATGGAGGCAGAGGCTTTGATTGGGGTTGGTTACTCTTATTATTTTTTAGAACAACTCGATAAAGGACTTGAGTATGCCGAGCGTGCACGTTTGCTGGCACACCGACTGGGATTAAGCGATTTAGAGGCCACGGCATACAATCTCTTGGGCATCCTTCATGCAAAATCGAAACACGATCCGCAAATTGTTCTGGATCATTATAATCAAGCCTTGGCTATGCGCAGACAACTTGGTAATACCCGGGGCGTTGCGTCATCACTATCTAATATAGCACTGGTTAAAGAACGAAGTGGAAATTTAGAAGAAGCACTGGCGCTCCAGCAAAGAAGTTTAGAATTAGATGATTCAATTGGCAATGAATATGGCGTGGCCTGGTCGTATCAAATGATTGGTGATTTACTAATTACAATGAATCGCTCAATTGAAGCTAATCGGTATTTAACTTATGCAGAAGAAAGATCAAGGAAATTGAATGCTCGTGAGATCATCCTGCAGACATACAAGAGCAGAAGTCGACTTCTTTCACAAGATCGTAAATTTGAAGAGGCCTTAATGTATTCAAATAAGTATAACACTCTTCGTGATTCCATATACAATGCCGGGCTGGCAAATAAAGTAAGCACGCTACAACAAACATTTGAAACCCGGGAACGTGATCGAATGATCGCACAACAACAAGCGGCTATTGCCTGGCAGAAGCGCCTGGTTATTGGTGGTATTATCACGGGTTCTGTTATTTTGGCTTTGTTGTTTTTTTATTACCAATCCTATAATAGATCCATTAAACTTAATTATGACATTGTTGAAAGTAACGAGGAAATTCAAGCGCAAGCGGAGGAATTATCTGAGGCCAATCAATCGCTGATGATACTCAATACTCAAATTGCTGAGCAGAGAGAAGAATTGCAAGCACAAGCTGAAGAGCTGACAGAGAGCAACCAAACTATACTAAGCCTTAATGAGAAACTGAGTTCAGACATAGAGTTGAAGAAGGACGAACTATTTAAGACTAATCAGGAGTTAGTACGTCACAATAGTGAATTACTTCAATTCTCATTTACAGTTTCTCATAATTTGAGAGGTCCTGTAGCGCGTATGCTTGGGCTTATGAACCTGATTGCAATGGATACTCCTCTTAAGGAGAAAAAGCAATTAATTCAGCTATTGAATAAAGCAACTGTTGAACTTGATGTTGTTATCAAGGATCTTGGCCTGATTATCGATTCACGGAATACGCTATCGCGAATACGTGAAAAGGTGTTCTTTCAGGACGAGTGGACCAGGTGTATATTTTTCTTAGCCGATAATATTAAAGATAATTTTTCTATTGCGACCAATTTTAATGACTTGCCTTATACTTACTCTGTTAGGGCCGCTGTTCAAAATATTTTTTATAATCTGTTAAGCAATGCCATCCGGTATCAATCGCCTGAACGAAAGCTATCAATCAATGTCAGTACATATGTTCAAGATGGTGATATTGTTATTGAGTTAAGTGATAATGGGTTGGGTATTGATCTTACGCGACATAAGTATGATATTTTTAAATTGTATAAGCGCTTCCATCCACATTTGCCAGGAAAGGGCATAGGGTTATACCTGATAAAGACTCAAGTTGAATCTTTAGGTGGAAAAATAACATTAGAAAGCGAGCTCAATAGAGGGACTACATTTCGCATTCAACTTCCTCCTCCTTCAAAGATTGAGGAGCAAATACTTTTAGAGACTGAAGGTGTAAAACTTTACTATGACGCAAACATTAACAATACTATAATTCGTTGGAAGCGTTCTGTTTCTGGCGAAGAGTATAGACAGGTATTCGAAACAGTATTGCAAACGCTACGCACCTATAATACACCCGGTTGGATTGCTGATTTGCGTAATCAAGGCAAAATTCCTGAGCCCGATCGGAAATGGTTTATGGAAAAGGTGTTGCCTCAAGCGGTTGAATGTGGACTGAAGCGAATTGGTACTGTTGGGTTTACCGATCCCGTACGCACAGACTATTATACTGATATGCGTGAGTTGACCAACCACTTGGGTGTTGAGCTTCATGTTTTTGGTGAATTACAAGAGGCGATATATTGGATGGAAAGCTTTATGACGAGTTCACAGTTAGTTATCGATGAGCACAATAGTTCTTAAGTTTAGTATTCCAGCTTATATAGAGAACGGCTTGACCTCCAGACCAAGCCGTGCTATATAATTCTCACTATTTTTAAAATTAGAAAATGATACCAAAGCTAAAGGCATTCAACCTTGGATTGTTAGGTTTATTATTGAAAAGTTCATTTAAATCATAGTTGAAAAAGAAGTCGGTAGATTGAATGCCCAGTTGCAGTCGCAGGCCATACCGGAAAGTATTCAGGTTAAAGTTATCAAACTCCTTTTCTCTTCTTCTGTTTCCATCATTGAACACCAACTTGGAATGACTTCCGAGCCGATAAGAGGCGTATGGCCCAAGACCGATTCTGAATTTACTGCCTTTTGAATCCCAGAATCTTGGTTTAAATCCACGGCCACCAAAATCTAACACCGGTATAAGTGAAGCGGTTAGATAGCTGGCAGTAAGTTTACTCTTAATGAAGTTTACATCACGGGTATCTTGGGTAAAGATCACACCGTTTTCATCCGTAGATATTACAATGTTGTCTTCCTGAAATTTAAAATTATACCAGTTAACCCCTGCGCCCCATTCAAGGAATAGTTTTCCTTTTACGTGAGTATGTTGAACGGAGTTAATACCCACATACCAGGAGCCCCACGGACGTACAGTATACAACTCATTATTTTCATCTGGAAATCTTCCTTCACTAAGGTAATTGTTCATACCCAGGTCAAAATTTATTGAATGACGGGTTTTACGTATGTATTGAGTGTTTCTTTCCTTTCGTGTTTCATCATCATCACTTTCCCAGGTTATCACTTCATACTCCTGCTTTATTTCTTCCGGTTCGGTTGTTTGTACCGGCTGAGGTTCTGTAGCAGGTGTGTTATCAATCTTGTTTAGGATATCGGTGAACAATGCCTGAAAATCATATTGCCGCAGTATGGGCAAATCTTTTCGATCTTTAATAGTAAACACTACACGAGTGGTTTTGGCTAGTTCAACCACCACAGTATCGGATTTTTGTTGTGCCGGTGCGGTTAACACCAGACTGGCCATGAGCACGATTAAGAAGAATGTTTTCATCTTGGTTTAATTTTTTTTCGGTTGTTGCTTCTTTTTATCGATGAAATTCAGCGCAAAAATCTCATCTTTCATTTGCCTCAGGTCGCTCAACGCATACTCACCATCTTTCAGGTTATGCGCTACGGTCATCAGCATTTGAATACGAGATGTTTTTTTCTCTTCATAGGTTGCTTCGTGTTCTGGTTCTTGCCTTAAATATTTTTGGTTTACTTCATCGGCCGTCAGTACAATGTATACACCTGTAGATGATTCGGCTTCGGTACTATCAATTTGTGCAAGTAAAGTTTCTACAGAGAGTGACTCTGCTTCAAAACTTTCGTTTGTTAGTGTTTCAATTACAGCGAGTTGATGGTTGTGGCTAACGATCACTTTTTTAGGGTTTCCCTTTATTACTGGGGTTGATGCTTGTTCCTTTTCTATGGCGAGTATACCTTCTGTTGCAGTGGTGTTATCAATTATATTATCAGTAACGGGGATGCTTTCAGTATCGTTTTCATTTTGTGCAGTAATGATACTTTGGTGTTCTTGTGTAGATGATATGTACCAAAGCATAACCGAAGCAACAGCAAGCATCACTAAACTAGCAGCGACTTTAAGCCACAGTGGTCTTTTAGGGTGTTTTGTTAAGCCAACTTCAATGCGGTTCCATGCTTCAGCTGAGGGTTTTAGCTGAAAGTGTTCCAGTTTATCGCGGAACAGATTGTCAGGTTGTTGTGTCATGGCGTTTTTGTTGTGTTATACAGTCGCGTTCTATCAGTAGCTTTTGTAAGAATGTTCGGGCACGGCTTAGCTGCGATTTGGAAGTATTTTCGCTGATGCCAAGTTGTTCTGCAATTTCTTTATGCGAATACCCGTCAATGGCATACAGGTTAAAAACCATCCGATATCCGCTGGGAAGCTCTTGTATCATGTTGAGCAAGTCCTCTGCTTCAAGATGATCACTAATGCTGGCATAATCGGGCTCACGATCAGCGGCTTCCAGTTCTGTCTCCAGGTAAAGCGACCGGTTTCTGCGCAGGTAGGTCAGGGCTTCGTTTACCACGATCCGCCTGATCCATCCCTCAAAGCTGCCCTCACCTTTAAATTGATCGATCCGCTCGAATATTCGGGTGAAAGCAGTCACCAGGATATCCTCTGCTTCCATGGAATCTTTTACATACCGGTAGCATACCGCATACATTTTTGACGAATAGTGGTCATAAAGGTGTTGCTGCGCCTTGCGATCGCGCTGTTTACACCCCCTTAGCAGTTCTTCGTCAGCAGCCCGATAAATAGTTACTTCCATTTAAACAGTACATCAATAAGATGTCATTACGACCGGCCAGGTTGCATGGGTTAAAAAAAGATTTACCGACTTTCAATATGCGGCTTCATAGTCAACCAGAATGGTTATTTCAGTGAATTTTCCAGGCTTTACACTTACATAGTTGATCCGGCATTTATCATCAAACCGGTTGGCAAACAGCCCTTGCTTTTCCTTGATGAAGAGGGAGTATTCCCCCTCCGGAAGTTTAAGTTTAAAATTGCCCTTTTTGTTGCTTTTTACTTTGGCAATTAATGGTGTTTGAATATCGGAGAAAAATACCCCGTTTGCGTTGACTTGAGAAAGCGCTGTACAGCGGTGAATAAGCACCTCACGCTTGATGCCTTTTGCCGGGCTTGCCACACGATCAGGACCCGGCATTTGGTTGCCGCTGATCCACTCCACCTTTCCTGAAATACCTTGTTGTGCAAGCAGGGTGGTGCACGACATAATAACCAGAAGGATAACAAATGGATTCATGCAAAGAATGAGTTTACTTAAACCATGAGCCAATTATCATACCGATGAAAAATATTAAAGCAAGGAGTAATATAATAATCATACAACCGAGGTTTAGTTTTTAACAACTTCTTCAGGATTTCCTTTATAACTGACTTTACTCGCCAGGCCCTCATCCACTTCGAGTCGGCCGGTTACATAAACACTGGCTTTTGAGGCTCCTCCAGCTTCTACCAGAGCATCTCTCGTTTTGTATCCGTAGCCTTTCAGCTTGGAAGCACCTATTATCTTGGCGTCCATCGCGCTGCCTTCTCCTTCGAGAGTAAGTTCAGAGGCTCCACCTAGGTAGAGTGATAAGCTGCGCACATTTACATCTGCTTTCGCCTTTACTGCTCCCAGTATTTCAATTTCCAGATTGTCTTCTGTAAATCCTGAGCAAGATGCCCGGCCGGCCCCTTTCAGGTTTACCTTGTTCAACTCAGGCATAATCACGGTAATTTTTATTTCTTCTGTTTTAAGTGGGTTGTTTCTAAAGTTGAATTTTCGTCCATCTGAATAATCGATGATCAGCTTATTTCCGGAACGTGACACTTTGTATTTCTCTTTTTCTGATGCCGATCCGGTAAGTTCAATTTCGTAACGATCGCCTTGTTTAATACGCAAGTCAAAAATGCCGCTAATGTCCAGTTCAGAGAAGTCTGTTAAATCGCTTGAAATATTCTCACGTTCATTCCACTCATCATCCGATGATGAAGTGCTGTTGTCTTCTTCCGGACAGGTAGTGCACTGAAGGTACCCTTCTGCATTAATTATCCAGGTTTGGCCGTTGCGCTTATCGGATTCAATGTATTGGTTGATCAATCGCCAGATATTCTCATCCAATACAAATGGATAATCGTAAGGGATATACAAGGTCATTTTCAATCGCTGTGCACGGAAAATGGCATCGTCCTTAAAGGTAAGGTTTGAATCAAAAGTAAGGATGGAATCTTGCTGGCTAACAGTATATACTACCATCTGAGCATTTTCAGCTGCTTTCACACGTGAAGCACCGCGAGCTTCGAACACCTGAACCAGTTTAAGTGCATTGCCTTCATATCCGCGCAACGAAAGTGAGGTTACTTTATAATCGTCCAGCCCGGCTTCACGCAACTTCATAACAGCTTTTTTACCGGAGAGATCATAAACAACCTCTTTCTTGTACTCACCATCTTCCTTAAATGCAAGGGCAATTTTAGGAACCGAGAAGCTGAGCACGGCAACCGATACTATAAACAGGATGAACATACTCCAACCAGCTGCAGCTCCGAATACAATCCGGTTGGCAACGGCCGAAATACCCAACAGCATAATGATAATACATGGAATGAGCGCACCGATAAATGCCATGGCGGCTGTGAAGGAAGGAATGGCGCGGCTAAATGCTTCCATGGGCAGACTTACATCCTGCCAGCCTGGTAACCATCCTGAGGTAAGTGTAAGCATACCAAATAGGGCGCCACCGGTTGTTACAACGGCCAACACCATGCTTAGTCCGATAAGGGTTATGAAAATTCCAATACCCACGCGCAATACATCGGCAAGCGGAGTGATGATTTTACCCAAGCCCGTTAACACCCAACCAATGGCACGGAACGGGAACAAGATAATTTTTACCAATAAACTTTCTTCTTCTGCAGGCTTTTCATCCTGTTCTTTAATAAGCTTTGATTCTATATTGGAAAGTGTTACAGGTTCGCCCTGCATCTGCATTTTATCGGTAATTGATTTTGCTTCAGGAACAATAATCCAGAATACGATGTAGGCTACAAAACCAAGCCCACCAAAAAACGCAGTGATAATAAAGATCAGCCTAACAATAACGATGTCGAGCTTCAGGTAGGCTGCCAAACCGCTGGCTACACCACCGAGTACTTTCTTATCGGAATTTCGAAAAAGTTTTTTGGTAACGGTGGGCTCCTCCAACTCATACGACCCGGGCACGATAATCCATAAAATCACATAGGCAATAATGATCAAGCCGTAGGCAAAGGTGAGCAAGGCAAACAACAACCGGATCCATACGGCATCAACATTAAAGTAATTGGCAAGCCCGGCACATACCCCGCCCATGATTTTGCGTTTTTGATCGCGCATGAACTGACGTGTAGCCGTACTGTTAAAGTAGCGACTTTCCGAATGACTGCTTTCCCCGGATTTTTCTTCCTGCTGTTGGTTTTCTTCTTCAGCCGCTTTAAAGTCGCTTACGCTACCCATGGTGGCTTTCAAGTTGTTTACATCTTCCAACGTAATAACCTGCTTGCCTTCATACAGCTTGCTTAGAAAAATTTCGGCAATGCGACTTTCGATATCGGGTAGAATTTCGCTGCTATCATCGTACGTTGAGAAGTATTTGTTAATTGAGTCGAGGTATTTTTTCAAAACCTCATATCCATCTTCTTCGATGTGGAAGATAATGCCACTGATGTTGATACTGATATTCTTTTTCATAGTAATGGAGCGTCAGCGTGATTTACAATGTTGTGTTAGCTTTTGAGGTTATCATTTCGGTAGAGCGGGTGAGCTCCTCCCAGGTTTCTGTGAGCTTCTCAAGAAAATTTTTTCCTTCAAGAGTAAGCTTGTAGTATTTTCTTGGCGGCCCCGATTTCGATTCCACCCACTTGTATTCCAGCAAGCCGGAATTTTTCAATCGGGTAAGCAGGGGATACAATGTACCCTCTACCACAATCATTTTAGCGGATGTCAATTCATCCAACATATCAGAGGCGTAAACTTCACCCCGTGAAATAATGTGCAGGACACAGTATTCCAGGATACCCTTCCTCATTTGCACTTGTGTGTTTTCAAGATCCATAGTTCATCATTTGCAGTTACGTTATTTTAACGAACTACTGGGCATGACCAAGTACTAAGCCAAAGAAATGGATTTTATTCGAATCCTTGAAATTTTAAAAATTTCAAGGATTTTTACCTTTCATGTAGCTTAATGTGCAGCGTTATAGCCTTGAATTATGGTCATAACTGAACACCTCAAAATCAAAAGCGTACATTTTTTTGATGGTTTCAACGGTCGAATCAGCACAGGAAATTTCCGCGGTTGAATCACTTTGGTTCAGGTGGTTTATGGTTATTCCATACTGGCTGAAGAAATCCTGATGGTTTTGCAACGCTTCAAGTTTAAGCACGCTTATCTGCAAGCCTTTCTTGCGATAAGGTTCCAGAAATAAATGCTGAGGTTTTAGATGCTGGTCTTTGAACCGATCCGGTATCCGGCTGATGCGTTCAATAAATGCATCAAACGTGATATTGCGTTGGAGTATTCCACCTAAGTAGTTCTGGTAAATAAGCGGTCTGTTCGGCTGATCTTGAAAAAAGTCGCGGTAAACCGATACGATGCGGGCGAACGGATGACGAACAACGGTAAAGCCGGTTAGTGATTTAAGATTATCTGAAACAGAAGTTTCCAGCCAGGCATCAACCAGAAAGTTGATCTGTGTGGCGTTAAGTTTTTCGTGCGACAGTTCGGGGTGAATTTGCTTTAGCAGTTCGCTCCCAATGGATGTACTTCCTGCTTTAGGTATCCGTACATAGTATAGTTGCTGTTGAGGAACCACAAGATGGCCGGCCTGTTTTTGGTATGAACTTTTGATGAAAGCAGCAGTGCTTACAAGGTTAAAGAGAGTTGGATTTTTTTTTAACCATGTTCTGTTTTTGGTCGATAAGGGTTGTGGCAAGAACTTTTCGAGGCCGGCCAGACTACCTTTTCTCCAGCCATTAAAATCAAGGGGTTTGGTTGTCAGGTTTCCTTTACTGAGGATCAAGCGGGTCACTGAAAGTAAGTCAGTTATCATGTTTCAACGTGTCGAAAGATAGCATCTGCCAGGCAAATCCTTTTACTTCTATAGCCCCCACAGTATAAAGTGAAACCTGCTGTATATTTGCAGCGTGAAGAAGTTGGCGATCAGAGGAATACACCTTTTTATAGGGCGTTTTGGGCTTTTTTTGGCTTTTATTCTGTCGTACCAGGGTTATGCCCAGGTAGGCAATGAGTGGATTCAGTTCAGCCAGTTTTACTATAAAATACCGGTGGCTGAGGATGGCCTTTACCGCATTACCTTTTCGGATCTTCAAACGGCCGGATTTCCCATTGGCGCAGTAGACCCACGCAGGCTGCAATTGTTCCATCGGGGGGTAGAACAATCCATTTTTATTGAAGGGGAAGCAGATGCTGTTTTCAACCCCACCGATTACATCGAGTTTTACGGCCGTAAAAATGATGGCACCTCCGATACCGAACTTTATGCTCCTGCCAGTGCACAGCCTCATACCTACTATAATTTATACAGCGACACAACCGCGTACTTTCTTACTTACAACAACCTGGCGGTGTTGGGTAAACGCATACCCAAAACCTGGGAGGTTAACGTAAGCGGCATGGTTGCGGAAGCAGCGCATGTTGATCAGAAGTTGATTGTTAATGCGCAACAACATTCCGATGGAATTGCCTATCAGCAATACATACGCAAAACATCATTTGATACCGGAGAAGGATGGACCGGTGTAATGCTATCGCAAAACCAAACCATTGATTATGTAATTGATGGACTAATTAATGGTGTGCAGGTTGCTGGCTTGCCACAATTGGAAATGCAGGTTGCCGGGCGCGCAGAGATTGCTACTCCGCATCGGGCTGAAATTTATGTAGGGCCGAATGTTTCCAGTTTGCGCCTTGTCGCCACCCGCGATGTTTTCAACTTCAATACTGTAAAGATCAACGAAGCCATTAACTGGACGGATATTGGTGCCGATGGACGAATGACGGTACGCATGCGGGTGTTGGCAGTTGGTACAGCAGCGCGCGCCAGTGTATCGTATATCCGTGTAAACTTTCCGCAAAACTTCAATGCTTCCGGTGCATCCGAAAAATATTTCTACCTCAACGAGAATCCCGCTGGTAAGTCGTTTATCGATATTCAAAATGTTCCGGCAAATGCCCGGTTGTTCGATGTA
This sequence comes from Cyclobacteriaceae bacterium, assembly GCA_019638255.1. Classification (GTDB taxonomy): domain Bacteria; phylum Bacteroidota; class Bacteroidia; order Cytophagales; family Cyclobacteriaceae; genus UBA2336. Next base: position 1,594,289 of record JAHBUD010000001.1, read on the forward strand.
ACGGATCCGGCCAATGTAATCTGGTATAATCCGCCTGCAGCCACTATTAATCCGGTAATTTCAAATACGCAGGTTTCACGCAAACTTTTGCTAACCAATTTGGTAAAGAGCATTTCGGGAATGAAGCGCGTAGTGTTCCGAAACATTATTGCAGCGCAACATAATTATATTGTGATCAGTCATCCGTTGTTGATGAAACCAGCCATGGGTTACAGCGATGTGGTGCGTGCCTATGCCGGTTACCGCGCTTCTGAAGCTGGCGGATCGTATGACACCCTTGTGGTTGATATTCATCAGCTCTACAACCAATTTAATTACGGTGAAATTTCTCCGATGGCAATCCATCGCTTTATGCGACACATGGTTACTAATGGTTCCCCAAAATATTTATTCATCATTGGAAAAGGTCTTGACTGGTCGTTGAATTATCATCGCAATCCGGCATCTTCCTCATTCAATGTTTACAAAGACCTTGTGCCCTCTGCCGGCAAGCCGGCATCCGACATGTATTTTACCGTTGGACTTGGTGGCACACAGTATGAACCTGCTGTACCTACGGGTCGCATTTCTTCAACCAATCCTGCACAAGTAGCAGCCTATCTGAGTAAGGTTAAGGAGATGGAGGCTCTGCCGTTTAGTTCCTTGTGGCGCAAGAATATCATTCACCTGAGCGGAGGGCTCACACCTTTTGAAACCACCTTGTTCAGGAATTATCTTGAGGCTTACCAGTCGATTGCTGAGGATAAATACCTCGGTGGCAATGTAAAGGCCCAGGCAAAGAATACAACCAATGTGGGCGAGTTGATCAACATTTCGGAAGAAGTAAATAATGGTCTTAACCTGATTACATTTTTCGGGCACTCATCGCCCGAGACGAATGATTTTGAAATTGGTTTTGTCTCCAATCCTGCATTGGGGTATAATAATCCGGGTAAATACCCGATGTTTTTAATTAACGGCTGCAACGCTGCAGATTTTTTCACCACGGCCATGCGCTTTGGCGAAGATTGGGTGTTGGCCACGGATAAAGGCGCAACCGGTTTCATGGCACACACGTCATTTGGGTATGCCAATACACTACGATTGTATTCTGAATTATTCTACCAGATCGCTTTCGCAGATTCCGTATTCATCCGACAAGGGGTAGGCGATATTCAAAAAGAAGTGGCCAGGCGCTACATGAGTACACAATTCCCAAGCGAGGGCAACTTAACGCAGGTAAGCCAGATGTTGCTGTTGGGTGATCCGGCTGTGAATGTATTCGGAGCTGCAAAGCCGGATTATGAAATCAACAATGCCAATGTATTTGTTACCTCAATCGATGGCGAGCCCGTAACTGCGCTGAGTGAATCCTTTACGCTCAACCTGATCGCTCAAAACTTTGGCCGTGTGAAAGAAGATTCCATCCATGTGCGGGTTACCCGCATCTTCAACGATAACTCAACAGAAACCTACGATACGATTTATCCCCCGGTATTTTATCGCGATACCCTGGCGTTTACCGTCCGGCAGGAGCGCAACAAGGGTTTTGGAAACAATGTATTCCAAATAGAAATCGATCCGTTCGATTTGATTGCTGAATTGAATAAAGAGAATAATGCTGCGAGCTACAACTTCTTCATTCCACTAAACATCACGAAGAATCTTTTTCCACACGATTACGCTATTGTCAATCAAACCACTGCCACACTTACTTTTTCCAGTACTGATATTCTTGGGTTAGCCCGTGCTTTTGAAGTAGAAGTTGATACAGTAAGCACTTTTGACAGTCCGTATAAAAAGGAGTTTGTGGTGAACGATGTTATCGGTACACAACAACTTGCACTACTGAGTCAGGATTCGTTGGCGTACTATTGGCGTACACGCTTTAAAGAACCACAGGAAGGTGAAGTAGCAGAATGGGTCACCTCATCGTTCACGTATATTCATCAATCACCGGAAGGTTGGGCGCAACTCCATTTTCCGCAGTATGCAAAAAACAATACGGTTGGCCTCGTTCAGGATCCACAGCTCCGAACGTTTGGCTATGTAGAGTCGGTATTGAACCTGGACATTCTTACGTACGGAAGCCAACACCCGGCACCGCACACCGATGTATCAATAAAAATCAACAATGCAGAATACAACCCTGCAGATCTTGGCATCAAGTGTCGTAACAATACCATTAACCTCATTGCATTCGATAAGCAGTCGATTATACCCTACACGGCCGTGCTCTTCAACCCGTTTGATGGCCGTGCGTGCGGACGCAGACCGCAGGTGATCAATAGCTTCACTGCTGCGCAATTACAAACCGGGTTGGGCAACGATATTTTTGCTTACATGCAAAATGTGGCCGAAGGAGATTCTGTTGTATTGTTTACCATAGGTGATCCGGGTGTGGCGTTGTGGTCGGTTTCAATCAAACAACAATTTGAAGCTTTGGGAATTTCTGCAGCACAACTTAATGCTGTACAGCCGGGTGAACCCATAGTAATTTTTGGCAAGAAAGGAACAGCACCGGGTTCTGCCCGCATCTTCAAATCCATTGCTGCTCCTGTTAATCAGCAGGAGCTGCAAGTAAGCGGAACCATTACCGGAAGATTTGATTCCGGCACCATGACTTCCACGCTAATTGGTCCGGCCAGCGCATGGCAAAGCCTGGTAACACAAGCGTTGGTATCCGAACTTCCACAAACAGATGTTTATAGTTTTGATGTAATAGGCTTAACCTTAACCGGTGATGAACAAGTATTACTGAACGATGTAACCGGCACAGTTGATCTTTCTTTTATTGATGCCGCTGATTATCCGTATTTGAAAATTATTTACAAGACAAATGATGCAATCAACCTCTCACCTCCCCAACTGAATAAGTGGCTCGTATTCTATACACCAGTGGCCGAAGGTGTGCTTATTTTCAATGGACTTACGGCACAACAGCAATTGCAGGAAGGGGAGGTGTGGACGGGCTCATATGGATTTAAAAATATTTCACAGAAGACATTTACCGATTCCCTGATTGTTCAATTTGAAATATTCAACCAGGCGAATCGGATGGCTGAACATCGCATTACGAAAATTAAGGCGCCTGAGCCGGGGGTAACAACTTCTTTCTTTCTGGATGTAGAAACCCTGAACAAATCGGGTTTGAATGATGTGAATGTTTTTGTGAATCCACGTTTGGTACCCGAACAGTATTACGAAAATAATGTGCTCAAGCTGAGCCGCTACCTCAATGTGCAGGCCGATGTATTTAACCCTGTACTGGAAGTAACGGTGGATGGACGTTATCTAACAAATGGTGATTTCGTCTCTCCAAGTCCTGAAATTGTAATTACCCTTTGGGATGATAATTCATTTATTAAAAAGACGGATACCGAAGGCATGAAAATCAGGCTTACCTGGCCGGGCGCTGCCAACGCTACGGACATTACCTTCGATCGGGAGGATGTCGTCTGGTTTCCGCAGACCGATAGCGAACGCTTCCGCATTGTATTTACACCAGAAAATTTACCGGAAGGCATCTATACCTTGGCCGTTGAGGCGCGCGATGTGCGCAACAACAGCAGTGGGGTGATTCCGTATGCTGTCCAGTTTGAGGTTACGTATGAAACCGGCATTGTGGTGTTGTCGCCATATCCCAATCCATCACCAACAGATGTGCGCTTCGATCTGGTTATTACGGGTGACATTATACCGGATTATGCACGCCTTCAACTTGTGTCCACCACAGGCACAACGGTAGCTTCGTTTGAAGTATCCCAATTCTTCATCGGTACCAATCGAGTAATCTGGAATGGAACAGATGACCAGGGTCATGAACTTCCAAATGGTCTTTACATTTACAGACTTACGGTAATGAAAGACGGTCAACCGTTGATGGGTGCTAATGGTAAGGTGTTGTTGTTGCGGTAAGATTGATGTTCAACAACAGCTGTGTCTATCTATTGCACTATTTATCTATTGGCTGCAGGCCTTGTCAGGTCAAAACATTATCCTCCAACATTTTTCTAACATTTCCATGGAATTCACCAATAGCCTTTGTATGCAGGCCAGGGTAAAGTACCCTGTCGCGGAACCAGGAGCCGCTTTTATACAATGTTTTGTGGGTTACCTGTGTGCCGCCATTGGCAATAGGGGCCAGTGTAATAAATTGTGAGCCTTGTGAAGCTGAATTTTCCAGATAGCTGATGCGGATGGCCTTCGTCTCGTCACAAACATGCATAACCTCATGCCCAACGGCCAGGTTAATTATACCGTTCAGCAAGCGCAGGTTTAGAATAATGAGTTGTCCTGCCTGAAGTCCTTCATACCGGGAATCATCGGCATAGGTAATGCTGTGATCGTGGCGGGCATACTGCATTCCAAACCTAACCATGGCGCCACGCCAAACCTGGTCGGGGCGAATGGTTTTGTAGGCATTCCATACTTCGTTAATGGGGTGTCGAAAAGTATAAGTCTTCAGGTGGCTGTGGTAATCCAGGCCTGCCGGGTCGTAACACAAAGCGTTTAGCTTCGCAAAATCCTGTGGTTTTGATAATTGGTAGTCTGCCAGAAATTTTCTGACTTTTGGATAACGAATCCGGTCCATTTCAATTTGTGATAGCTTCGCAGTGTGTTGTAAATTAGCCTTGTTTTGCATGTTACCGTTTAGCAAGACAATATGTAAAGATTATCCCGTAAACCCATGACAAAAACAGATAAACGCATCGATGCTTATATAACAAAGGCACAGCCTTTTGCTCAACCCATTTTAAAGCATGTTCGTGCGTTGGTGCATAAAGCTTGCCCGGAAGTTACGGAGACGATAAAATGGGGTATGCCTTCTTTCGATTACAAGGGTCCATATTTCAGCTTTGCTTCTTTCAAGCAGCATTGTGCATTTGGTTTCTGGAAAGCCAAATTGATTAATGATCCTAAAAATTATTTAGGATTAAATAAAGCAGCAGGGGGTGAGGCTATGGGGAATTTTGGCCGTGTTACCAATTTGAAAGACTTGCCACCCGATAAGGTTATCATTGATTTTCTGAAGCAAGCTAAAAAACTGAATGACGATGGTGTTAAGGTTGCACCGAAGAAAACTGTTAGTAAAGATATTAAGGCTCCTGTTTGGTTTATGGATGCCTTGAAAAAGAATAAGATCGCACTTACCACCTTCGAAAATTTCAGCCCATCACACAAACGCGAATACCTGGAGTGGGTAACGGAAGCCAAAACCGAAGCCACTCGCGAAAGACGATTAACGCAAGCCATTGAATGGATGGCGGAGGGCAAACCAAGGAATTGGAAGTATATGAAGAAATAGTACCGGTCTCCAGTTACCGGTCAACTGGCAACCTATACCTATTCATATTTCAGTGTATTGGCCGGATTACTCATCGCAGCCTTTAATGTTTGTGAGCTCACCGTTATCAGCGCAATAGCGATGGCAACCAATGCAGCGAGCATATATAACACTATATTCATTTCAATGCGATAGGCAAAGGTATTCAGCCACTTGTCCATAAAATACCAGGCCACGGGCCACGCAATTACGTTTGCCACGATTACCAGTATTACAATTTCGCGGGAGAGCAAGGTTAAAATATTTGGAACAGATGCACCCAGCACTTTTCGTATACCGATTTCTTTAATGCGTTGCAGGGTGTTAAATGTGGCCAGGCCAAATAGTCCTAAGCAGCCAATGAAAATGGCAAGCAATGAAAAGCCAGTAAACAATTGACTTTGTTTCGTTTCATTTTGGTACAGCTTGTTATAGCGTTCATTCATAAAGGTATATTCGAACAAGCGGTCGGGTAAAAATTCGCGCCATACTTTTTCAATGTGATTTAACCCATCCTGGAAATTGGAACCCACAACCTGAACAGAAAGATTGTTATACTGTGGTTGTTGGATCATGAATACAATAGGGTTAATGGTTTGGTGAAGCGATTCAAAATGGAAATCTCTTGCAATTCCAATCACTCTGCCGTTAACGCCACCATACGAAAATTCCTGATTAATTAGTGATGCGGGATCGGCAATGCCCATGGCCACCAATGCAGTTTCATTTAATACATAACCAAGTGAGTCATCGGTACGCACTTCTTTAGAAAAATTTCGACCGGCAACAAAGGGGATACTATACGTATCGAAAAAAGTATGGTCAACGCGAATGTAGGCGATGCGCGACCCTACATTTTGAAGCGAGTCGCCTTTACGCATTTGTGCGCCCATGGAATCGAGCAGTCTGCCGGTGGGAATGCGCGAAGAGCGCCCAACATTTTTTATAGAGGAGTGTCCCGTAAGGGTATTGTAAAATGCTTCGTAGTTGTCGTTCAGGTTGCCGTAATAAGGCAGTGTAATTACCTGGTCCTTGGCATAGCCAAGATCTTTGCTGTTTATATATTCCAATTGACTGAAAATTATTCCGGTAGCAATAACGAGCACAATGGAGATGGAAAATTGAACCACAACAAGTGCCCTGCGCAACATGGGCTTTCCACCCGATTGTTTGCCCTTTAAAATTACTGCCGGCCGAAAAGCCGAGATAACAAATGCTGGATACAAACCTGCCAGGATGCCGATTACAATAGTGCCACCGATCATTGCCATCAACAAAATTGGATTGCCTAAAAACGAAATGGATTTTTCGGTAAAGCCATTCAGCCACTCCAACGCAAAATATCCGGCACCCAATGCCAGGGCACAGGCGAACAATGAAATCAACACCGACTCGCTCAAGTATTGATTCATCAATTGTGTTTTGAAAGCCCCCGCTACCTTTCTGATGCCCACTTCTTTTGATCGCTTGGTAGCTTGTGCCGTACTAAGGTTTATAAAATTAAAACCGGCAATCAGTATGATAAATAATCCGATGGTGCCCATTAGGTAAACTGTATTGATGTTTCCCGGTGGTTCCAGTTCATCATCGAGGTGTGAGTGCAGGTGTATGTCGGTTATTTTTTGTAGTTGCAGGCTGGTAACTTTTGATGCTACGAAATCGGGTGGTGCGCCAAAATTGGCCTTAGCAAACGTACCAAAGTGTTTGTCGAGAAAATCCGGGAGTTTGCCTTCCAATGCTTTTGCATCTTCACCTTCTTTTAATAAAAAATATGTACCGAATGAGTTGTTGCCCCAATTGGTTTCGAGTCTTCTTCTGCCATATATCGTTGAGTCGTTCAGCGTGCTGAAGGAGAGCAGGAAATCCGGATGGAAATGCGTTTGCGGTTTAAAGGATTTGTATACCCCCGTTATTTGTACCGGAAATCCAAACAACTCTAGCGTTTTTCCCTGAACCTGCGTGGAGCCAAAATATTTTTCAGCCATCGCTTCGGATAACACCATGGTACCGGGTTTTTCCAGTGCCGTTGCTTTATTCCCCTCGGTCAGGTTTACCTGCAGCAGGTCAAAGATTTCAGGTTCACTTATAAAAATGTTAGGCTCCCGAAACGATTTATCTTCGTTGCCATCTTCCCGCAGCGTAACCGTGGTGTTAAGCGACAACATGCGAAACAGCTTTTCAATCTCCGGAAAGTCATTGCGCATGAACATACCAATGGGTGGGGCTACATTAGCCAATCGTAAACTGGCATTGCCATCCTGATCGTAGAAGTAGCGGGTAACCCGATACAACCTGTCGGCCTTGGGATGATGCTTGTCATAACTCAACTCATCGACCACATAAAAAGTAATCAACAAGGCACTGGAAAGTGCAAGCGCCAGACCGGCTATATTGATGAAGGAGGTGAGTTTATTTCTGAAAATGGAACGCAGGGCAACTTTCAGGTAGTTGATGAGCATAGGATTGGGGTTTGCTTGAACACTCCGGCTTAGTGCTGTGGCTACAAAGACCGTGAAAGTTTTTAAAGGTTGCATTTTTATCATCAATTGTTCAATAAATCGTAACTACAGCTTTGATTCGATGTACGCTTTTGACCAATCACTGTCCGGTTGTGTACGGGTAGGCCAGAAAATTATTTGAGGGGATTTTCAAAACTTTCTGTAACAATTCTTCATCTGGTAAGTACTTCACTTGTTGAATAACCGCGCAACCTTTTGGTGAAACGATTGTCTCTATAAATGATTTTAACCCACACCCCATGCTCAAACACAGCCTGATTCTTATCTACCGAAACTACGTTCGTGCTAAAGGATATTTCTTCATTAACTTGATTGGGTTGGCCACCGGCCTTACCTGTACACTACTCATTTACCTGTGGGTAAGTGATGAGCTGAACATAAACAAGTTTCATGAACATGATGCACGATTGTACCAGGTAATGGAGCATCAGCAATATGCTGATAATATAATGACCACTTCGTCTACACCCGGAATTTTATCAGATGGGTTGAAGGATGAGTTCCCGGAAGTGGAGTATGCGGCTACGCTTACATGGGTAAATCCGTTTACGCTTTCGGTGGGGGAGCACAATGTAAAGGCAAAGGGTTTTTATGTAGGAGCCGATTATTTTCAGATTTTCTCGTATCCGTTACTGGAGGGTCAGCCCGATCAGGTGCTTACCGATAAACTATCCATTGTTATTTCACGCGATCTCGCAAAAAAGCTATTTGATACCGATGAGGGATTAGTGGGCAAGGTGGTGGAGTTTCAACATCAGAAGTCGTTTACGGTAACGGGGGTTTATGAGAATCTGCCATCGGCATCGTCCCATCAGTTTGATTTTGTATTATCGTTTGAAGTATTTAAAGAGGAAAACCCATGGGTTACCGATTGGGGCAACAACGGCCCATCCACCATGATTGTGTTGCGCGAAGGATCGGACGCAGTTGCATTTTCGGAAAAGATCAAGGAATACATTAAAGGAAAAAGTGACAAATCGAATGTATCGCTGTTTATTCAAAAGTTTTCCGAACGCTACCTCTATGGCCGCTATGAAAATGGTGTGCAATTGGGTGGGCGCATTGAATATGTAAACCTGTTTTCCATTATAGCGGTAGTTATCCTCATCATTGCGTGCATCAACTTCATGAACCTGGCTACCGCGCGTGCTTCGCGAAAAGCCAAGGAAGTAGGCATTAAAAAATCAATTGGTGCGCAACGAAGATCGCTCGTGGCTCAATACATCAGCGAATCGATGGTGTTAACGGTGTTGTCGGTTTTACTATCGTTGGCGTTGGTTTGGCTGATCTTACCTCAATTTAATTCCATTACCGAAAAGAAAATTTCCTTGTTGTTAAATGATCCGCAGTTGGTCATCTGGCTGGTAGCGATAACCGTATTTACCGGAATTATTGCAGGATCTTATCCGGCTCTGTATTTATCCGGCTTTAAGCCTGCTGCTGTATTGAAAGGTGTGGTAAAAGGTTCGTGGGGTGAACTATGGGCCCGTAAGGGGTTGGTGGTGTTTCAATTTTCAATTTCGGTTTTTTTAATTGTATCGGTACTGGTGGTGTACAAGCAAGTATCGTTTGTGCAAAGCAAAAATTTGGGGTATAAAAAGGAACAACTCGTACAATTTCCAATTGAAGGCAAGGTTTCAGACAATCGAAGTACATTTCTTGAACAGGTAAGAAATATCCCTGGCGTGGTCAACGCCTCGGCCATCGGGCATTCTTTATTGGGGCGGAACAGCAATACAAGTGGTTTGCAATGGGATGGAAAAAATCCAGAAGACATTATTTTATTCGAGAACATCCGCGCGGATTACAACCTGATTGAAACGCTGGAGTTGGAGTTGTTGGAAGGGAGAGCGTTCTCTGAAGGGTACGGAGCCGACAGCAGCAAAATCATCTTTAATGAAGCGGCCATAAAAGTGATGGGCCTTGATGACCCCATCGGCAAAACGATAAAGCTGTGGCAGCAATACGACATGGAGATCATTGGGGTGGTGAAAGATTTTCATTTTCAATCGTTACACGATGTGGTGAACCCTGCCTTTTTTACGCTTACTCCGCAGTACACCTGGAATATTATGATTCGCCTGGAGGCCGGTAAAGAAAAGGAAACATTGGATGCGTTGCGCACCTTTTATGCCGACTTCAACCCTGGCTTTACATTCGATTATCAATTTCAGGATCAGGAATATGCCCGCATGTATGCGGCTGAACAACGTGTGGCATCCTTGTCGTTTTACTTTGCCACCATGGCCATTGTTATTTCGTGTTTGGGATTGTTCGGGTTGGCCGCATTTACAGCCGAACGCAGACAAAAGGAAATCGGTATCCGTAAAGCGTTGGGGTCTTCTTCTGCCAATATTGTGTTGCTGCTTTCCGGTGACTTCACGCGCATGGTGCTGGTTTCCATTTTGATTGGCCTGCCGTTAAGTTATTGGTTGCTCGATCAATGGCTGGAACGCTTTGCCTTTCACATCAGTTTGGAAGCCTGGTATTTTGTGGCGGCCGGTTTCCTGGCGTTGCTGATTGCGTGGTTAACCGTGGCATCACAAGCGATCAGGGCAGCTAACGTGAATCCGGTGAAGTGCCTACGGACGGAATGAGGGTTTCATAAATCTTATCCTTCACAATTGCTTATGATCGTCAGTGTATTTCTTTGCCAACCAAAGGTAGAACCCGAGTGTTACGATGTTGAACAAAAATAGGAGCTAGCTGCCTTGAAAAATATCAAAATGATCGGCTGATAAATGGATGTTTACAATACCAATAAACATAGCCCCACTGCTATGGCTTGCATTAAAGCCTATCCAAGCTTTCCACAGGGTTGTTTGTTTTGTCAGTACGGGTCTGGTTAATTTCATATCTTCTCGGGGAGTGGCTGGGATTTTAGATTGGTTAAAGTTAAAAACTATAATTTTAACCTGTACTAAAATCCCAGACTTACCATCCCAATATTAATATAGCAATACCTTCAATAAAAAGGCGGTTGCCCGCCCTTTCACCCCACAGGAGAACAACGCTAACTCTCCTTGCCCATCTTAATCAGTCGCTCTACATCGTTGTTCACGGCCAGTATCAATAGACAGGTTGCGGTACAAAACACCGGGCTGGTAATGCAATGGTGGCCGTTCCAACTGCCGTCATTGTTCTGGATTTTCACCAACCGGCCACTCATGTTGTCGTACCAGCTTTTCCAGCTTTGATCTTTGCCGATGATCATGCCCTCACCGGTTTGCAGGTAGCTCATAAATTCTTCACCACCATTGTTGCCAAAGCCATCCAGCACATCATCGCGTTGAGCAGTTTGTTTGGCAGATTCGTACACTTCATACGCTGTGGCATAGCGAATGGCCTCATCTTTGGAGAAACCAATTTTTTCCAGATTTTCAGCAGAAGGCGGTGCACTTTGAGCCAATCGGCCACTGCCTTTGGCCCTTTCCATTTCTTCTTGTACCCTGCGGGCTTCTTTTGCGCTGGCTCGAGTTGAACCGGACACTGAATAAAGTACAATACCAGCACCCCGATCAGTTTTGGATTCACCGGTTTTAGCATTGTAATTATTTTTCTGGAACTCACGCGACTTGTTCAAGGCGTCTTCATCAACATTAGCGCCATTGGCTTGCGCTGCTTCCAGTGCTGTGGTAGCAAACGATGACTGCAATACACCCGCCCATCCATCACCAGTCATACTGCCATCACGATCCTGTGCGCGTTGTATTTTAGCTACGCAGGTATTCAGGTTTTTCTTTACTCGTGCCTGCAGTGCCTTGTCGTGTTGCGCATGTTCTATCACGTTTGACAGAAACTGTGAAGCCAACACTACATCAATGTTCGCACCCAGCTTGGTTTGAATTTGTGTGCCGGTGAGTTCAGTAATGTTGTAAGTGGCGGCCGGTGATTGTTCCACTGCACGGAGTATGTATTCAAGAGCTTTATTTAATTGTGCTGCGTATTCACCTTTGGTTAGTGTACTGCCGCTTCGTAATATGGCCATGGCCACCATACTGGTGGTGGCTGGGTCAGTTTGTACTGCATGAGGGTCCATAACGTGTTGACGACTGTGACTGCCGGCCCCCCAACCACCATTATTGTTCTGAGCTTTCGCCAACCAGGTTAACCCACGGTTTACCGATGTAGCAACACGATCGGGAGTTTTATACATAAAGCTGGAGTCCGATCTTTCTTCACCCATAACGGTTAGAAAGACACAGCCTTTAGGTATTTCCCGCAACGGTTTTTCGGGCTTTTCTACTTTTAAAGTAAAGGCTACCAGCGAGAATGCCAGTGTAGCTGCCCCTACTGCAATTGGAATGAATTTAAGCGTTTTCATATGCATTGGTTTTGTTTACAATGCCTATGATGCAAGAGAGGTCACGATTCCATAAAAATATATTGAATGTGCTCGGATTCCTCTCAATCTCCTGTTAGTAGAGGGGAAGGGTGAGGTTTACTCACCCCTCAACGAATCCACCGGATTACCCATAGCTGCGCGGAAAGCCTGAATGCTTATGGTAAGCAAAGCAACAACAAGTGCCAATAAACCTGCAGAACCAATAATCCAAGGATTGAAATGAATGCGGTATGCGAAACCTTCAAGCCAGTAACGCTCCAGCATGTACCATGTTAAAGGTATGGCCAGTATGAAGGCGATAACAATAAGTTTGGCGAAATCTTTACTTAACAAAAACACCACCTGACTCACTGTTGCACCCATCACTTTACGGATGCTGATTTCTTTGGCACGTTGTTCTGCCGAATAGGTGGCAAGTCCGAGCAATCCTAAACACGCAATGATAATGGCCAACCCGGTAAAGATGATGAACACCTGTCCCATGCGTTCCTCAGCTTTATATTTTGCCGCGAAGTTTGAATCGAGAAAGCTGTACTCAAGCGGTGCCTGAGGTGCGTATTTCTTCCAGGTTTCTTCAACCAACTTTATGTTCTTTTGGATATCATCAGATGCAAAGCGAATACCGGCTTCAAAATTTGGTTCCGGTCCCAACATAATAATCATGGGTCGTATGTTGCTTTTTAGTGATTCATAATTGAAATTTTTAATCACACCAATTACGTTTAATTCATTTCCTTCCAGGGTGTTGAACCGTGAAAGAATCTTTTTGCCTTCAAAGGTATCCCAGCCCAATTGGCGGAACGCTGCTTCGTTAATCAGGCATGCGGCTGTATCAGTTTTGAAATCGCGGGAGAAAAACCGGCCCTCTGCGAGTTGATACCCCATGGTTTCCAGGCCATCGTAATCGATCGTGTATACGGTGAGTAACTGCTCTTGTCCCGTGTCAGGAATCCGGAACACTGAGCTCCAATCTACATTGGGTGGCATGCGGTTGGCGAAGGTGACACTCTCAATTTCCGGGTATTGTTTTAATTCGTTCTTAAAGGCTTCACCATTTTTAGCGAGATTCAAGGTGTGAAGGAGCGTCATGATGTTTCGCTTATCGAATCCAAGGTTTTGCTGCTGAACAAATTTGAGTTGCTGGAACACCATCAGGGTCGCAATGATTAACCCAATGGAAATAAAAAACTGAAAGACCACCAACGCGTTGCGGATACCGGAGCTTTTAAAACCAGCCCGCACTTTTCCTTTCAACACTTCTGCAGGTTTGAAGGCGGTAAGGTAAAAGGCCGGGTAGCTTCCGGCCAACGCACCGATAAGTATGGTAAAGACAATCAGACCTATCAGGAACATCGGGCTGAGCAACGAAGAAAACGCAATGTTTTTAGCTGTAATGGAATTAAAGAAATTCAATGAAAAGGACACCAGCATCAGCGCCAGCAAAACGGAAAGAATCGTGTACAGATACGACTCCATCATAAACTGACCAATAAGTTTGTGGCGCAATGCCCCAATGGTTTTACGAATGCCTACTTCCTTGGCGCGATTGGCTGCCCGTGCCGTGCTCAGGTTCATAAAGTTTATACATGCCAATACAATCAGAAAGAAGGCAATCATCCCGAAGAGGTAGAGATACCGGATGTTTCCATTGGGTTCAAGTTCATCTGAAAATTGCGAATGCAAATGGATACTGGTAAGCGGTTGCGAACTGAACCTTATGTAACTTCCGGTTTCCGCTAATTGCTGCATTGTCATTTGAAGAAACATCTCAACTTCTTTCGCGATGTAGGTGTTAACAAAAAAGTCATATTTATTATCCACATCTTCAATAGTAGTGTTGGGTTTGATTTTGAAATATGACACAACGGCACTGTTCAGCCAAACCGGATATTTCAGCTGTTCCCACGTTGTGATGGAAAGAAGGAAATCAAATTTAAGGTGCGAATTGTGCGGAACATCGGCAGCAATGCCGGTTACCTCTGCTTTTGTTTCACCCTGGCTGCCTATAAGAAATATCTTTCCAATAGGAGAAAGATCACCGGGGCCGGTATAACCAAAGTATTTTTTAGCGGTTGATTCGGTAATCACCACTTTGTTTGGTCCATTTAATACCTCTTTTGGATTTCCAACCAGTAGTTGAAAACTGAAGAAATTAAAAAAGTTTGAATCCGATAACAGAAAACGATTTTCGGTAAAGGTCTTGTCATCAAACCGCACAGGAATTGTATTCCATTTGGTTACGCGTATAACGGATTCTACAGCCGGCACATCTTTAAGCAACGCCTCCGGCATAGGCAGGCCGGTAAAGACGGTGCTAAACTCCTGATCATTGAGTTTGGCAGACATCACGCTGCGATACATACGGTCAGCGTCCGTATGAAAGCGATCATAACTTATTTCATCTACAATGTAAAGAATCAACAACAAGGTGCTGGTAATACCAATCGTTAACCCAAAGATGTTAATAGCCGAATAAACCTTTTGGCGACTTAGTATGCGAAGGGTGGTAAGGATGTAATTGCGTAGCATAGGTTTTAAAATTTATTCGTTTCGTAAACTGTTCACCGGGTTATTTACCGCAGCCCGTAAGGCCTGGGTGCTAACAATAACTAAGGCTACGATTAATGCAGAGAGGCCAGCCAATGGATATATCCACCAGGGTATGGTAATGCGGTAAGGATATTCCTCCAGAAAACCGGTTAAGAACCAGCCTGCCAAGGGGGCAAAAAGTACAAATGAAATAATGACAAGGCGTGAAAAGTCCTTGGAAATAAGCAATACCAAACCCGTTACGGTGGCGCCCAATACTTTTCTGATGCTCACTTCTTTTGAACGTTGCTCGGCTGTAAAGGCGGCCAAACCAAATAAACCCAGCGCAGTAATGGTAAGCGCCAGTACGGCAAACACTTTAGCCAGGTTACTGATCAGGTTAATCGATGAAAATTTCTTTTCAAACTCCACGTCAGCAAAGCGGTAGGCAAAGGGGTAGGTGGGGTTTAAGCGTTTGAATACATCTTCCACCTTACTGATGGCAGCCGGCAGGTCGGCTGTCTTTTCCAACCTAAGGGTTATGGTGCTCGTCCAGGTAGGAACAAACACAACAGTCATGGGCGCTATCGGCTCATAGGGTGAATTCATGATTACATTTTCAGTAACGCCTACAATTGTCCATTCACCGTCCCACATATTAATTGTAGAGCCTATGGGCTCTTCAAGCTCCATCACATCAACGGCTGCCTGGTTGATAATCACACTGGTTGAATCGTTGAACTCGGAAGAAAAATCGCGCCCGGCAATCAGCTTCATGCCCATGGTTTGAACGTAGTCGTATTCGGTGGCAATGGTTGTAAAGATCACGCGTGTTCCGGGTGTCATTCCCGGCCATTCAACCGTGTTGTTGGAAAATATAGATGTAATCGGGCTGTTGGATTTGGTTACAGATTTAACGGCACCCGTGGCAATCAATTCGTTTTTAATGGTTTGATAGCTGCTTTCCAGTTCATTGTTTGTCCAAACCATCATCAGGTTTTCCCGGTCATACCCAATCTCGCGATCTTTTACGTGCATGATCTGCTGGTAAATAACAATGGTGCCGATGATCAAAAAAATAGAGAAACCGAATTGTAGCGTTACCAGTATTTTACGTGGCAAGCTGGCATATTTTCCGGTTTGAATTTTTCCCTTTAAAACCCGAACGGGTTGAAATGATGATAGGTAGAAGGCCGGGTAGCTACCGGCCAACGTGCCGGTAATCAGTATTAATATAACCGCCCCTGCCCAAAGGTAAGGATTGCTGTAGTCGATGGAAAGTTTTTTACTCACCAATGTATTGTACAGCGGCAACGATACTTCCACCAGCACAATCGCCAACAGAAAGGCAAACGTGGTAATAAGAATTGACTCACCCAGAAATTGAAAGATGAGCTCCTTTTTTCGTGAGCCGATGCTTTTACGAATGCCAACTTCACGGGCCCGCTTTTCTGAACGAGCTGTGGCCAAATTCATAAAGTTGATGCAAGCAATGAGCAAAACGAAAATGGCAATGGCCCCGAATAATTTCACATACTCAATCATGCCCCCGGTGGCCTTTCCATTTTCAAATTTGGAGTACAATCGCAGGTCGGTGATCGGGTGAAGAAACACCTCAGGGTTCGGAATGGTGTCCTGAACTTTTTTCTTTACGATGTCGCGGATTGCGGCAGTAACTTCCTCCTGCGTGCTTCCGGGCTCCAGCTCCACATACATTTGAAAGGAATTGTTACCCCAATTATCGCGTGAGTTGCGAACCCACTGCATAATCGATTCATAGTAGGCAAAGGGAAGAAGATAATGGTAATTTGAAAATGTAGTTTGATCGGGAAAATTTTTCATTACTCCGGTAACTTTCAACTCCCGTTTATTATCCAGTTTCACAAATTTGTTCAGCGGGTCTTCATCGCCAAAAAGGGCAGTTGCAACACCTTCTGTCAGCACAATTGAATTCAGGTCATCCAGGGCGGTGTTTGCATCACCCTGTATCAGCGGAAAGGTGAACATTTTCAAAAAATCTTCACTCACGGCAAGACCTACCTTGGTAATTTTGTTTTCGCCCACGGTTAGCAAAAATCCTTCGCCCCAGTTGGTCATCACCGAGTGCTTGATTTTTTGCGAGTGTTCAGGCAACGCTTCTTTTAATGGGTAGGGTAGCGCAGTTTGTGATCCCCTTTGTCCTGAGAATGTTTGGTTCATCATTACCTTATACAGGTTTTCACGCTTTTCGTGAAAGCGATCAAACTGGTATTCATCGGCAATCCACAGCATAATTAAAATGCTGCAGGCAATGCCTATGGATAACCCGAAAATGTTGATGAACGAATACGTAATGTTTCGTTGAAGATTACGCAGGGCGATTTTGAGATAGTTAAGGAGCATATTCTATTTGTTGATAAAATTATTCGCTACGAAGTGAGTTTACTGGATTAGCCATGGCTGCCCTGATGGATTCAAACCCAACCGTGAGCCAGGTAATCACCAGGGAGATAATACCGGTAATAATAAAAACGGTCACATTCAATTCGATTTTGTAGGCGAAGGACTGAAGCCATTTGTTCATGGCATAGTATCCAACGGGTGCAGCGATTACAAGTGCGATAATCACCAGTACTACAAATTCTTTCGAAAGCATCCCTATAATACTGCTCACTGAACCACCCAAAACTTTTCGGATTCCGATTTCTTTTACTTTGCGTTCGGCTATGTAAACTGATAATCCATACAGGCCAAGGCAGGAAATGATGATGGCTAACGTGGTAAACACAAATATGATTTTTGAAACGCGCTGATCATTTTGGTATTGACGCCCCACACTATCACTTAAAAAGTCTGTTTCAAACGGAGTTCGCTGAACCAGCTCTTTCCATTTAACTTCCATTTGCTGAATTACATGTTGATAGCTTTGAGGGCTTACCGATGCAATGATGAAATTATAGTTTCCACGATTAGCCGGTATCCAAAATATAAGCGGATTAATGGATTCATGAAGTGAAAATTGATGGAAGTCGTCAACCACACCAATAATTTCATGCGTGAAGGTTTGCCCTTGCCATTCAGAAAGCAGCTGTGTTCCCAATGCTTCTTCCAGCGGAATATCAAGGGTTTGCAGACTGGCCTTATTTACCATGATTTTACGATGGGGATGTGCATACGAAAAGCTGTCCGTTTCATACACTGGTGTCCTGCCGGCCAATAATTTAATGTCCAGTAAATCAAAATAGGTTTCGTCTACCACAGTGTTGCGGTGGATGATGCCCCGGTCTTGCGATGACCCTTTCGGGTAAACAGCAAAATCGCTCAGCATGGGTGTAGAAGGCAAACTGCGTGCTGCGGATACTTTCTCAACACCGCCAATTTGAGCAAATAAGTTTTTCAGCTGAAGGTACTGTTGTTTCGCTTCGTGGGTGCGCAACGGGATCATGATTTTATATTCCGGATCGAAACCCAGTGGTTTGCTTAAAATAAAATTCAGTTGACGCTGAATAATAACAATAGAAGAAATTAGCGTGATTGAGATGACAAACTGAAATACAACCAGGCTCTTTCTTAGAAAATTAGAGCTGCCTCCGCTCAGGCGTTTGTCTTTTAAAACGGTGGCAGGTTGAAATGATGATAAGAAAAATGCCGGATAACTTCCTGCAACCAGTGCCGTAACCATGCCAATGAGCAACATGATACCCAGAATAAACGATATGCTAATCGATTGGAGGCTTAGCGCCTTTTGGGTAAGGTCATTGAAAAAGGGTAAGGTTATTTGTACCAGGACCAAAGCCAGTAGTAACGCCAGCAATACAATGGTCATGGATTCACCTAAGAACTGACGGATAAGATTTTGACGTGTAGCTCCCAACGATTTACGCACCCCCACCTCACCGGCTCGTTGTGAAGCCTTAGCCGTTGTCAGATTCATAAAGTTGATGCAAGCCAATAGTAAAATAAATATCCCGATTGATCCTAGAATATAGATGTAGTCGATATTACCGGCTTCGGTCATGCCGAATGAATTTTGAAAATCAGAATGGAGATGAATTTTGTCTAATGATTGGAGATGCATCTCTTTTTGCAACCCGGCATTCTTTAAATCTGTGCCTGAATGTCTTTCAATCAACACTGGAATTTTTTCTTCCACCGTGTTTGGTGATGTGTTTGGTCTCATCTTCACATAGCTGATAACAAAATTCTGCCAGGCCCAGGTGGTTGTTGTGTTGATGAAATTGCCCAAGGGGTGACCGTTCATGCTCATGTAAAAGGAAGCATTGACGTGCGAAGGCTTGGGATTTGGTTTGAGTACTCCACTGATAAACAGTGTATCGGTATACTGACCACTGCTGATGATGATGGATTTATCCAGCGCCTCCGCTTTTCCGAAAATTTTTTCGGCCAGCTCAGCGGTAATGACCACCGTATTGGGGCGGTCAAGTGCGGTTTGCGGATTGCCTTCCTGAAACTCAAAAGAGAAAACATCGAAGAATGTCGAGTCGGCCAGGTAGCCTGTCTTTTCATAGAACAGGTTTTCTTCGTATCGGATCAGGTGTTGTTCTACTTCCGGAATGGGAACTAAACGTGTTGCAGTCTCTATTTCTGGAAATTCCTGAGCCAACGCCATTGCCACCGGGGGCGAGGTGCGCGGAAATGACTCTGTACTTCCATCGCGGGAGAAAACACTGTAAATGCGGTAAATGCGCTCGTGATCAATGAAGTGTTGTTCGTAACGGAACTCATCATGAATGTAAAGGACCAGCAAAACACAGCAAGCCATGCCCACAGCAAGACCACCAATATTGATCATGGAGAAGGCTTTGTGTTTGAGCAGGTTGCGAATGGCGATGGCTAGGTAATTTCGGAACATACTAAATGGGATTTATTCGTTTCGTAATGATAGCGTTGGATTTGCCAAAGCTGCTTTTACTGATTGATACATTACTGTAAGAAATGCAACCACCAGTGTACCGAAAACAGCAATGCCAAACACAGCGTAGCCAATGGTAGTCTTGTAGGCAAATGCCTGCAACCATTGGTTCATGGCGTACCAGCTAATAGGTGCAGCCAACAGAAAGGCTATGAGCACTAAACCGATAAAATTTCGGGAAAACAACAACACAATGTTCCCCACAGAGGCTCCAAAGACTTTTCGGATACCAACTTCTTTTACTTTTTGTTGCGTGAGGAATGACACAAGCCCCAGTAAACCCAGGCAGCTAATCAGGATAGCGAGACCGGAAAAGATTTGAACTAATGTAAGGGATTGCTTCTCCTGGCGATACAAATTCTCAAGGTGATTATCCAGAAAAGTATAATTGAATAAATATTCGGGAAATACTTTAGCATAAGCCTCTTCAATCGATTTCAGCACTACGTTAGTACTCGCTGTATTAATCCGAATGCCGGCATCATAATAGAAATAGGGAAAGTGGATCAGCACAACAGGTCCAATGGTTTGATGCAGCGATGCTGTATGAAAATCTTTCACAACACCCACCACGGGCACATCTATGTCGTTCAGACCGATGTTTATGAGCTTGTCTAAAATCTCTTCATTCGAACTAAACCCTAACTGCCGCACCAGGGCTTCATTAACAAGGCAAACGTACTTTCGATCTTCGGTCGGCAATGTAAAATCAGTAGCCTTTTCTTCATTCTCATAGAACCATCGGCCTGCTACCAATTCAATACCATAGGTTTCAAGATAATTGTAATCAACAGGTTTAATAGCCACCTCATACCGGTCTACATTGCCGCGTTCAGTCAGGTAATAGCCTGTACCAAAATTGTTGTTTGAAGTGGGAGCCCCAAGTGAGAAAGATACTTTCTCCACACCCGGCAATGTTTCCAATAAAGTATTAAAGGATTCTCGTTTTTCTTTTTTGGTTTCCGGCAGCGGAATATTTATGATGGCATCCCTTGTGAACCCCAGCGGCTTTGAACCCAGATAATTCATTTGATCGGCCACCACTAACGTTCCGATAATCAACATTTGCGCAATTATGAACTGAAATACTACCAGGTATTTACGTGCATATGCACCAGAACTGCCTTGGTAAGACAGTTTGTTCTTAAGTACAGCTACAGGGTTAAAGGCCGAAAGTATAAAGGCCGGATATAGACCTGAAAGAACAGCAGTAACAAGAATAAGTCCAGCAAGAAAAGCGGGCAGCATACCATTGAGCCAATTTAGTGACACTTCCTTTTGAAGAAATTGATTAATAAAAGGCAGTGCCAGTTCGGTAATCAGCAAGGCAAATGCTGTTGATACCAATGTGAGTACTAATGCTTCGGAAAGATATTGAGCGACAAGTTGATTGCGCGAAGCGCCTAATGTTTTACGCACACCAATCTCACGCGACTTTTTAACGGCCATGGCCGTGCTCAGGTTAATAAAATTGATGCATGCTATAACCAGAATGAATACGCCCAGCAGACTAAGTATGAGTAGACTCGAACGATTAATGTACCCCTGTCCACCAGGTGTGTCGATGTATCGTTCGTCAAAGTGAATTTCGCTAAGAGGCTGTAGGCTATAGGTGTGCCGGCTTGCATCCTCACCAGCGTAGTATTTCTTAACAAATGATTCAAACCGTTCTTCAACGGTTTGTGCCGACATTCCATCGGGTAACACTAAGTAGCTGTACCCCGACATATTCATTCCCCATTGGTCTATAGGCAAACTTAAAAAGCCTTTACCCAAAGAAGGCATGGAAACAATCATAGAAAACCTTATGTGTGAGTTTGCCGGAGGGTCTTTTACAATTCCGGCTACTTCCAGTTCAAGTTTGTTATCGAGGGTTAGGTGGGTGATGTCTGGATTTAAAATTGTTGCAGCCAACGTTTCTGTAAGAAAAACTTTGCCAGGTTGACCAAGTTCAACAGCTGGGTTGCCCGAAAGTGTTTCATAGCCGAACACGTTAAAGAACATAGAATCGGCAAACAATATATGTTCTACTTTATATTTTTCCGTTCCGATGGTGGCCTGCACCTCTTCGTGATAGTGAAATTGTGTATTCAGCGGTATGTCATTGAAATCATTTCTGAAGGCGGCTGCAAACGGATAGGGAGTAACGGCCGAATGTTGCAGTCCTGATGCATTGGAAGAAGCCCGGGTTACGCGGTACATCCTGTCATTATTTTCGTGAAACGTGTCGAACGAAAGTTCAAAGTTCACAACAAGGAAGATGACCAGACAGGCGGAAAGTCCTGCACTCAAACCCAGTATGTTAATAAGGGTATAGCTAAGATTTCTGGTAATACTTCTAAAAGCCACAAGGAGCAGGTTTCGTAACATAAGCAAATGGTTTGTGGTCATTCCATTTGCGAATCCGGTGCCACATACGAATAATGTTGATTAATGCCCGGAATCAGGGTTTTACGAGTATGATACGGTCGAAGATGAACAAATCTGTCCGCTATCGGTCGGATTTACCGCTCATCGTCCCGGTCGCGTTTTATCTTCACGAGGGCGGGTGGGCCAACCTGTATAGGGGCTTTTTCGAGCTCCAGGTTTGCAGCCTCAATGCCGTAGTGTGCCTCGGTGGAAAGGCTGAATTTTTTCAGAATGCGGTAACCTTGTATGATCAACCGGTCGAAGCTTGAAATTTCGCTATCGGGTGAGGCCAACGATTGGATGATGATAAATTTGAAGTCGGCTGTTTGGCTGTACTTGTGTAGTGATGGGTATGGACTGATCAAGTCGATCTCACCGCTATCAGCCATTTCGTGTACAATCTTATTGAACAATAAGTTGATGCGGTGATCGGCTTTGAACCCAAGTTTGATGCGCACGAAGAAACACCGCTTGGGAATAATGGTGTCTACCGAATACTTGCTGGTAAACGGACTGTCAACCGTATCCACGTGAAGGAACCAGTACACATCCGCACGCTTGGGTCGTTTGCGGAACATGGAGTAAATGATATTCGAGTCGATGTACCGTTTACTGTCAGCCACCGCCAGAAACACCAGGTTAGTAGCCTCTTTCGGTATGGTTTCATCGGCCTGAAGATCCTTTATCATTTCCACATAATGCTTCAAATCAACAAACTCAGTGTGCCGTGTACGCAGCCTGCGGGCGCGCAGTTGAACAAACAACACCAGGAACAGCGCCCCGGCAATGATAAATGCAAACCAACCTCCATGACTGAACTTACTCAGGTTGGAGATGAGGAACATGAACTCCAACGAGAAGAACAACAACGCCAACCCAATGGCGCGAACGGTTGATTTTCGGGAGAGTGAAAAATAATACACTAACAACGAGGTGGTCATCAACATGTCAATGGTAATGGCCAGTCCGTAAGCTCCTTCCATTGCGGCCGACTCCTTGAAGTACAACACTACCATGATACATCCGAGCATTAAAATCCAATTGATGGAAGGAATGTAAATCTGTCCTTTGATCTGACTTGGGTAACGCACACGCGTCATCGGCCAGAGTTTAAGTTTCATCGCCTCGTTCACCAACGTAAAGGTTCCGGATATTAATGCCTGGCTGGCGATGATGGCGGCCATGGTGGCGATGGTGATGCCAAAAGGCAGAAACCATTCGGGCATGATGGCATAGAAAGGAATTTGTTCACCCAATGCAGAACCTTCGTGTTGTAGCAACCACGCAGCCTGACCAAAATAATTCAGAAGAAGTGCGGTTTTTACAAAAGCCCATCCAACACGAATATTTCCTTTGCCACAATGACCGAGATCAGAATACAACGCTTCAGCTCCTGTGGTACACAAAAACACGGCACCTAAAATCCAGAAGCCTCCGGGGTATTGTGCTAGTAATTCAAATGCATAAACCGGATTGATGGCTTTGAGCACCATGGGATTTTGAACCAGTTGAATGGTGCCCAACGTACCGATGGTTAAAAACCAGATGGTCATGATCGGTCCAAACGTTTTACCGACAACCCCTGTTCCGAATTGTTGGAATACAAAAAGTCCGATGAGAATAACAATAACTATTTGAATGATGGGCAAATCAGGATTGAAGATTTTTAATCCTTCAACTGCGGATGACACACTGATGGCTGGTGTGATAAATCCATCGGCAATCAACGTAGCACATCCAATAATGGCTGGATAAACTACCCAACCCGCTTTGTACCTGCGCACCAACGCATACAAAGCAAAAATTCCACCTTCACCTTTGTTGTCGGCATTCAAGGCCATGTATATGTACTTGATCGTGGTTACCAATGTGAGTGTCCAGAACACACAGGAGAGACCGCCAAGTATCAGTGTTTCTGAAAGCTCATGTTGGCCTGCGATGGCGCGGAACACATAGAGTGGCGAGGTTCCGATGTCTCCGTAAATGATACCCAGTGAAATGAGTACACCGCCAGCGGAGAGCGGAGTTTTGTGTTTATGGTAGGATTCTAAAGCCATTAAACTGTAAACGAATGTACTAAAATCTTATCAGTTAACGCCATCCTTATTTCGGCTGATGATCAACCGGTTGCTCTTATCGTAGGAGAAGTAACTCCAGAACCAGCTGAACATAACAAATAGCTTGTTTCGAAAACCAATGATGGAGATTAGGTGTACAAACATCCAGACAAACCATGCAAAGAATCCCTGAAACTTTACTTTTTTCATATCTACCACGGCACGGTTGCGGCCGATGGTAGCCATAGAACCTTTATCAAAATACCGGAAGGGTTTCATCGGTTTTTTCTGAATAAGCTGTTTCAGATTTTTAGCCAGTAACCCGCCTTGCTGCATGGCGGGCGGAGCCATCATAGGGTGCCCGTTCGGAAATGCCGTGTCACCTTCCATGGTTGCCGCATCACCAATGGCAAAAATATTTTCGTAACCTTTTACGCGGTTAAATTCATCTACCAGAATTCTACCCCCGTGGCCGATGACTGCTGTGCCCAGTCCTTCGATTGGGTTGCCCTTTACACCAGCTGCCCACACCAATGTTTTTGAAATTAATTTTTCACCGGTGTTCAACAGTACTTCATATCCATCGTACGATTTGACTGCACAACTCAAATGTACTTTTACGCCCATGCTTTGCAGGTACTCTAACGCCTTGTCGGACGCTTCCTTCGACATGCCATTCAGAAGCTTAGGACCAGCTTCCACCAGGTGGATATCCATGTGCGTGAACTCAAGCTCCTTGTAGTCTTGCGGAAATACATGCTTTTTCAATTCAGCTAGTGCCCCCGCAAGTTCAACTCCGGTCGGCCCACCACCTACGATCACGTAATCCATCAGGCTGTTCATCAACTCAAGGTTATCGGTGAGCAGGGCGGTTTCCATGTTGCGAATGATTTTGTTGCGCAGTTGAATAGCGTCAACAATGGTCTTCATCGGAATGGCATTCGCTTCCACATCCTTCATTCCGTAATAATTGGTGATGGCTCCATTCGCAATCACCAGGTAATCGTACTTAACCTGGCCGATGGATGTTTCGATGTAGTTTTCTTCCGGTTTAATGGCAATTACTTCGCCCATTCTGAAAAAGA
Organism: Cyclobacteriaceae bacterium; assembly: GCA_019638255.1. Classification (GTDB taxonomy): domain Bacteria; phylum Bacteroidota; class Bacteroidia; order Cytophagales; family Cyclobacteriaceae; genus UBA2336. The sequence goes on from JAHBUD010000001.1 coordinate 1,619,450, forward strand.
AATCATTTTGTTTGGCGAAGCGTTTCCGAAACGGGAAGACGATCGAACTTGTTTCGAGACCCGAGCTGGCTACCTGGTATAATAGAGGTTGAAAGGTGTGATGGTTATAACGATCGAAAAGCACAACCTGTGCGTTGACTTTGTTCAAACCCTTGGCAACCTCCAACCCTCCAAAACCACCGCCTATTATAATTACGCGGGGTTTATTTTGGTCAGTAAGTCCTGTGTGCTCGTTTATCAGTTTCAGCATGGAACAGGGTAAAACCCTTAAATCGGGCGCTAATTTAGAGGGTTTAGCTAACTGTAAAAAGATTATTAGAAAAAGTTAACGTTGCCCGTTTTGGGGTTTGGAAGAAGCTAAAAATATCTTCTTTCCCCAAGCATTTGTTAATAGCCGGAATGTATTTTTGTATATACCAACTAAATAAACAACCCCACTTATGAAACACTTTCTTTGGATACTGCCTTTGATTATTCTGGCTGCCTGCGGAGGCAAGGAGAAGGCTCAACTTCAATCTCAGGTTGATTCCCTTCGCATTGAATTGGAAACCTCCCAGCGTGTAGCCAGCACACTGATGGAGGTAGGTGTGTTATTGGATTCGATTGATGCCAGCCGACAGCTATTACGAATTAACATGGTTGAAGGCACTACATACGATGATTACACAGCCCGTATGAAGGATCTTAACAACTATGTAAAGAATACTGAGCAAAAAATTACAGACCTGGAGAATGCATTGCGGAACTCACAGGGCATGTCATCCTCCTATGCCAAGCAAATTAAAAAGTTGAAAACCGATTTGGAGTCGAAAACCCGCGAGATAATAGCGCTGCAGGAACAAGTTGAGCGGTTTAGGAATGAAAATCAAAACCTGATTAATCTTACGGAGATGCAGAGCGCAGAAATTGCTGACAAAGAAATTCAAATTGCCACTAAAGAGCAGGAGCTTGCCTTGATTGAAGCACGCATACAGGAGTTGATGATTCAATCGAAAGTAAGTGAAGCTGATGCCTACTATGCCCGTGCACAAGCTGTGGAAGAAGCAGCCAGTCGTACCAAGTTAGCGCCTAAGAAGAAAAAGGAGACTCTTCAGGAAGCTCTTGAGCTTTACAAGAAATCGTTGTCCTTAGGGAAAGAGGAGGCAAAGGCAAAAATTACTGAGTTGGAGAAAAAGATTTAAACCAACTTTTTGAATTGTCACGAAGAGGCTGCGTTAAAAGTCAACAGACTTGCGCGTTGGCCTCTTTTTTATTGTTCGAGGTTTACGAGATACACTGTATAGATAATGTAACCCACTAGCAGTATAACAGCCTCCCACCGATCAAGTTTACGCACGCTAAGTGTGAACATGAAGATCATGATCAGAACAGTAGCGATGCCAAGCACATAGATGTCAAAGTTGATGGCGGTGTTAAAAGGTATCGGTGAAATCGATCCTGAAACACCCAACACAAGACAAATATTAAAAATGTTTGAGCCCACAACATTGCCAATGGCGATGTCGGTATTTTTTCGGATGGCGGCAACGGCCGATGTAGCCAACTCAGGCAATGAAGTGCCTGCGGCCAGAATGGTTAGCCCGATTAATTTCTTACTGAGCCCAAAATAGTCCGCAATTTCAACTGCTTTATCAACCACTAATTTTCCACCACCCACCAGCATTACCAGGCCTAACGCAAACAGTCCAATTGATTTCCATGGGGGAAATATTTTTACAGCTTCATTTTCTTCCTGGTCTATGGTACTCTTCATGGTGCGGTAGATATAAAAGAGAAATGCAGCAAACAAAAGCAGTAATATTCCTGCATCAATCCTGCTTAGAACATTCTCATCTTTATTCCGTAGCTGGCCATCATTAACCAACAGGTAAAGCAGCAGTACGGCTACCAATGAAAGGGGTACTTCGTATTTAACAGTTTTTCGTTGAACAACCAGTGGAAATATTGTTCCGGAAACCCCCAGTATCAATAGTAAATTAAAATTGTTACTACCAATAACATTACCAAAAGCAGCATCACTTTCTCCGTTAAGTGATGCAATAATATTCACTACCATTTCAGGCATGGAGGTGCCAAACGCTACAACAGTGAGCCCGATAGCCAGGTTTGAGATATTGAATTTTTTCGCCAGTGATGAAGCTCCTTCTACCAGAAAATCCGCGCCTTTAACCAGGATAACAAATCCGATGAGTAACAAGACAACGGCAAGAATCATAGATTTTGATTACAGTCAACTTAATTTATTAAAATAGTAGAATTAAGCTTGATTTAACAAAAGCTCTCTTAAAATTAGTTTCTGTGGTTAATTAACGCCCGCCATCAGGGAGTCTTCACACTTTAATGAGAAATAAACCGTTCTGCTGCAATATTTTGGCCTATGCTGCGGTTGCTCTAAAACCATTTTTTAAAACGGAAGAATCCCAGCATTCCAACGGTCATCAATATCATGACCAGCCACGTAAACGGATAACCATACTCCCATTCGATTTCGGGCATGTACCTAAAATTCATCCCGTACACACCAACAATAAAGGTTAGCGGAATGAATATGGTAGAGATAATGGTTAACACTTTTATGATCTTGTTCAACTGATTGTTCTGGGTGTTGATGTGAATATCCATCAAGCTTGAAGTAAGGTCTTTGTAGGTATCCAGTGAGTCGAGCAGGTGCACGATGTGATCGTAGATGTCATCGAAAAAACGTTCGTTTTCCTCCTCAATCAAGTCATTCTTTTCCTTCATCAAGGTTGATAATGCATCCCTTAGCGGGTACACCGCTTTTCGTAAGTAAATCAATTCTTTTTTGATGTTCTGAATGCGCTGAAATGTTTTTTCTGAGTGTTCGTTGTGTAGTGTTTCTTCAATATCTTCGATTTGTTCTCCAATGGCATCCAACACATTGTAATAATTATCTACAATAATGTCGGTAAGCCGGTACAACAGGTAATCCACTTTTTTCTTACGCACCCGCCCCTGATCCAGCCTGATCCGTTCCCGGAAATGATTGAAAAGATCACCTTCCTTTTCCTGAAAACAGATCAGAAACTCGCGGCCGAGCACAAAACTGATTTGCTCGTACTCAATATTGCCTCCATTAATTCCGTAAAGCATTTTCAGGCTAAAGAAAAGGTAGCCGTCATACTCTTCAACCTTGGGGCGTTGTTCCTGCAACACGTCTTCAATCAGCAACGAGTGAAAATTGAAATGAGCCTGGATTTTTTCAATAATGGAAAAGTCGTAAAGTCCGTCTACATTAATCCAGTTCACCCGCCCGGGTTGTATTCGTTTTAAAATTTCATCAATCGGCAGGTTATCTGCTTTCTCATGATGCTCCTGGTTGTAGGCAATCAATTCAAGAATAACATTGCCTGTAAGACCGGAGCTTTGGTTTTGATTTTCCTGCATTTCCATAGCCAGTAGCGTTCGCAAATATGCAATTCGTTCCTAAGCACAAGATAGAAGGATGGGGTGACTTAACCATAAACCCTGACGAAATAACCATTTTGAAAGCGATACATGGCATTGTAATATTGTGCCGCATGCCGCTACGCCTTGAGGATATAAAAGCACCCATTGACCGGGAGATGGATGAGTTTGAACAGAAGTTCAGGGACTCCATGAAAACCCGTGTGATGTTGCTTGACCGCATTATGAACTACATTGTAAAGCGGAAGGGTAAGCAGATGCGACCGATGTTTGTTTTCTTGAGCGCGGGCACTACCGGCCAAATAAACGAGGCTACTTACCGGGGTGCTGCCCTGATTGAGTTGCTCCATACGGCCACACTTGTACACGATGATGTGGTAGACGATGCCAACTACCGTAGAGGTTTTTTTTCAATCAATGCCTTGTGGAAGAACAAAGTAGCCGTATTGGTAGGCGACTTTTTGTTAAGTAAGGGTTTACTGCTTTCAGTAGAGAATAAGGATTATCATTTACTGAATATTGTATCCAATGCGGTTCGCGAAATGAGCGAAGGCGAATTGCTGCAAATGGAGAAGGCAAGACGCCTGGATATTACTGAGGAGGTGTACTACGAAATTATCCGACAGAAAACTGCATCGCTTATTGCTTCGTGCTGTGCGGTGGGGGCAAGTTCGGTAAATGCCAGTGACGATGTGGTGCAAACATTACGGTTGTTTGGTGAAAAAATCGGCATGGCATTTCAGATGAAGGACGATTTGTTCGATTACGGTGAAGCTGAAATCGGTAAACCACTTGGCATCGACATAAAAGAAAAGAAAATGACGTTGCCGCTGATCTATGCCTTGGGAAAAGCCGGTTGGCTTGAAAAGCGAAGGATCATGAGCATTATACGCAACGATAGTGAAAACCATAAAAAAGTAATGGAAGTGCTTTCGTTCGTTAAGCAATCCGGAGGCATTGAGTATGCGAATGAGGTTATGAGCCGTTACCACCTCGATGCCCTGAAACTGCTAGCGTCTTTTCCAGATTCGGATTACAAGAAGTCGTTGATTCAGCTTGTGCAGTTTACGATCGAGCGTGTAAAGTAACGATAGTTGTTGGGCGTACATTATCCTGACTTTTTCTTTGGGTCTTGTCTAACATCAAAGAATGAAAGGATGATAATCTTGTTGTCTCTAATTCTATAAAGTATTCTTGTCAGTCGAGATAATTGAAATCCCCTAATGTCGTTGTTTTCAGCTTGTCCCATTAGAGGATAGTCTTTTAGAAGGTTAAAAATTTCATCGACTTTTTGAATGAACGCTTTAGCCGTCTTTGCTCCCCATTTTTGTTTTATGTAATCTACAATTGATTCAAAGTTCCGTTCGGCTCTTGGGGTAATATAAACTTGCATTAATATTTTTTCTTAGCAATCTCCCAATCAATTAGATTTTTGTCGTCTTGAGATTCTTCGTATGATAGATAAACTTCTTTCTTTTGTTCCTCGGTCAGGGTTTTCCATATCTGTCCCTCTTTTGCGGTCTCCCTTTGCTTCAGAAAGTCATAAATTGTTCGTAATAGCTGTTCGTTTTCAATCCTGTCCAGGATTTTATGAAGGTCTGATTTCAACTCAACTGTCCCCATGTCATTCTTTTTAGTAAGACAAATTTACTTTTTTTATACGATGACCAGAAGATTTTTGAGATGACTTTTAAAAAACAAAACACCCTGCCGTGGCAGGGTGCTTTCATCTATATACCACACCTATGAACAGGTCCTACAAAACAGGCACCCGACTACGACCGGCTTCCAGAACGGCATAGTCCTTAAATAATTGGAATACTTGGGGCTCCATCCTTTCAACGGCAGGCCCGGCTTCCTGAAGTGTAAAGTTGCCTTCGTTTTTCCACCACTGCTGTGCAAGTTCTTTTGCTTCACTTTTATCTACATCAAATAGATTAATGCAGGAGTCGGAAACAATCCAGGGTTTTTCAATCGAACTGAATTTTTCAAAAATCAGGCTGCGCATGTGTGTTCCGTTAGGCTGATTGCTGAAGTGTGAGATGGTATACGACAGGGTTTCGGGCTCGGTCATGATCATGTCCCAATATTTTTTTGAACTGATAACCTGCGTTGTGGTCAGCAAATAACCAAAACCATTTTCAATAGATTCCTTTGTTATGGGGCAACGGGCCTTCACAACTTTTTTTGGTTCTTTACCGAACAGCTTATTGAGTAGTGACATGATTTACGCTTTTGATTACATCTATAGATACTTCTGCATCCTGAAATAGTTGCATTTAAGACGCTAAAATTCAGTAAAAAGTTACAAAAGGTTGTATTTGGTGTCGATTTGCGCTACGGAGTGGATAGCCTCTTCTTGAATTTCTCGTAGTTTGTAAAGAAATCCTCCAACCGATCAACCGGTAATTTCTTACCGATAATCTTCTTTTTATCGTCCAGTATGTACAATGTAGGCGTTGTCATCGCATCGTATAAATCATGGTAGGAGCCAACGTACGTTCGCGGACCATTCACAGTAATCCATTTCATGTTCATGGTTTTGATGTAGTCGCGCATTTTCTGCATGGATGTATCAGCGCTAACCGCAAACACTTCCACATCAAACCGGGCTTTGTTCTTTGTATAAAAATCTACCAGCTTGGGGGTTTCTGTTTTACAATGCCCGCAATCCGGATCGAAAAAGTAAACGATGGTGTATTTATTCTTAACGTTATAAAGCGCCCGGGATTGCAGCGCAGCATCCTGCATGATCAGGTTAGGCGCTGTATTTCCAATCAGACTCTTTCGTAAACGATCGGCATGGTCTTTCAGGTTTTTCTTCAGCCGGTCGTTAACCCAAAAATCCATTTCACCCGAGGCAAAGTATTTATCGAATAGGTAAACATACATCTCGTCAAGACCCATGAATTCGGGTGCCTGGTATTTCAGCATGAGTGTCCACACCAGGTATTTATAGGTTTCCGGATTTGACTTCACTTTTGTTACCAAGAGTTCAATTGCTTTTTTAAGTGAATCGGCCTGTGGCGGATAAAGCTTGTCGAGGTATTCGTTAATCTTCTGGCTGTAGATGGGTTGGGGCAACCGAATAAGCGCATCATCACTGATGTCAAAATTGTCGAAAAAGTGTTTGCGGTAATACCGCAGTTGAAACGTAGAGTCAATTGATCCATCCGCTCGTTGCGGAGGCTCGGGTATTTCAACGCGTTTGGTACTCTTTAACAACCGTGCCGTCATGGTTGATGGGTGGGCAGCAATCAATTCATTTTGGTACGCCAGTACCTTCTCATTTATTCTGCTGAATACATCGCGTGCTTCCTTCTTTTTGGCTTCATCTTTAAGGGTGGTGTCCTGCAATATTTTGATATAAGGTTCGGCCTCTTTGTTTCGCTCCATATTGAAGAGCATGTTCTCGTAGAACAGCTTATTGTCGAGGTCATTCTTAACCACCATGTTTTTATAATAATCGGCCGAGTTGGTCTCCATGGTGAAATGTTGATTGCTTCCGATGGCTATGTCGAATAGCCGGTTTTTATCGAGTACAATAAAATAAATTCCTTGCGGAAGCGGTTGCTTGTTATCAAAAACGAATTCCCCTATGCTGTTCACGCGGGCCGTATCCCGAACATAGGTGCTTTCTGCATAGTAATAGCCCAGGTAAACCTCGGTATCTTTCAGGCCGGTGATCTTAAATTTAAGCTCATAACCGGTTTTGGGTTGAGCCAATGCAACACCATTTATGGTGATCAGAAAACTTAGGATCAGTAGCCTCATAACCTTCAATTTTAACCTTCAATATTAGAACTAATTCTTTTTTTGGGCAATTTGTATGCCGTTAACCCGAAAGTGAACGTTGATGTTTCATATCCGGTCTGTGTAACCTGTTATTTTATTTCCGTTGGTTAATTTTTTTAGTTTTGCCCCTTACTTGAGTCATGTCGCTAAGCGTTCAACATCTTACAAAACAGTACGGGGAGCAAAATGCGGTCGACAATATTTCATTTGAGGTGAATGAGGGTGAAATCGTAGGTTTTCTGGGACCCAATGGAGCCGGAAAATCCACCACCATGAAAATTGCCACCACCTACCTGCCACCTACTTCCGGAAAGGTTAGTGTGGCGGGCTGGGATGTTACCGAACAGGCCATGAAAATTAAGTCGGTAATCGGCTACTTGCCGGAGCACAACCCGCTTTACCTTGACATGTACGTACATGAATACCTGCACTTTATTGGTCGTTTGTATGGTATGCGAGGAAAACATTTAAAACAACGCGTGGGTGAGATGGTTGAGCGTTGTGGGTTGGTGCGCGAGCAACACAAGCGCATCGAAATGCTTTCGAAGGGATACCGCCAACGGGTTGGCCTTGCACAGGCGCTTATTCACAATCCTAAAGTACTGATTTTAGATGAGCCCACATCAGGGCTTGATCCGAACCAATTGGTTGAAATCAGAAAGTTAATCAAGGAAGTAAGCGCTGATAAAACCGTTATTTTCTCCACCCACATCATGCAGGAAGTACAAGCGCTATGCGATAGGGTAATTGTGATCAATAAAGGCAGCATTGTAGCCGATGACCGGTTGGATAACCTATTAAGCCAACGCAAGGGCACCACGGCTGTTGTGGTTGAGTTTGATCAACCCGTTAGTAAGGAAGAATTAGGAAAACTTCACGGTGTTGCACATGTGGAAAGGATTACCTCAGTTACTTTCCGGTTAACCTCGGATGGCACTGCCGATATCCGTCCGGAAGTTTTCAAGTTTGCGGCACAACTGCAGGTTTCGTTGCTGGGATTGAAAGTGGAGGAGCATTCGTTGGAAAATATTTTCAGATCGTTAACCGCCAATACCCTAGAAGCATGATTCATATTCTCGTCAAAGAGTTCAACAGCTTTTTAAATTCCCTTATCGCCTACATCGTGATTGGGGTGTTTCTAACCGCTGTTGGTTTACTGATGTGGGTATTTCCAGAAACGGCAGTGCTCAATTACGGCTATGCCGATATGGACACGCTGTTTTCCCTGGCGCCCTATGTATACATCTTTTTAATACCGGCCATCACCATGCGCAGTTTCTCAGAAGAAAAGCGAGCCGGTACAATGGAGTTGCTTCTCACCAGGCCACTGTCCGATTGGGATATCATTATGGGTAAATACCTGGCCGGATTTGCGCTTATTATTTTTTCTATTCTGCCCACACTCGTTTATTATTTTTCTGTTTGGTATTTGGGTGATCCGCAAGGAAACGTTGACACTTCGGGCGTAATCGGTTCTTATATCGGTTTACTTTTGTTGGGTGGCGTGTTTTGCTCGGTTGGTATTTTTGCTTCTTCGATAACCCATAACCAGATTGTAGCCTTTATCATCGCTGCGTTTTTGTGCTTCATGCTGTTTACCGGTTTTGATTCCATCGCTTCGATCAATCTCTGGTTCAACGCTTCTTTGTTCATCAAGCAACTGGGCATTCTCTATCATTACGAATCGATGGGGAAGGGGTTGATTGATAGCCGCAACCTGATTTACTTTTTCAGTGTGGCGTTTTTGTTTTTATCGGGCACACGGCTAATTATTGGTTCACGGTCATGGTAAATTGGGAAAGCAAAAAAACGGGCGACTTTCTTTTCCTGGCCAACGTGTTGGTGCTGATTGCGTTGCTCAACCTGGTAAGTGCTGATCATTTTTTCAGGATTGACCTAACCGATGAAAAAAGGTTTACGATTAAACCACAGACAAAAGCTTTATTGAACAGTCTTACTGATGATGTTTATGTTGAGGTTTATCTCGAAGGCGATTTGAACGCCAGTTTCAAGCGACTTAAAAACTCCATTCGCGAAGTGCTGGATGAATTCCGGATTTATTCGGGCAATAAGGTGAAGGTATCGTTTGTGGATCCGTCAACTGCGTTGAGCCAGCAAGCGCGTAATGAGTTTATGGAAGAGTTGGCGCGGAAAGGCGTAAATGCCACGCGGTTAGTTGAACGGAGGGACGGGCAAACTTCAGAGAAGTTGATTTTTCCGGGTGCAGTATTAGCCTATGGCGGCCTGGAAACCGGTGTCATGTTATTGAAGGGTAATAAGGCACGATCGTCAGAAGAAGAAATCAATCAATCCATTGAAGGCCTTGAGTATGAACTCGCCAATGCAATCTATAAGTTAACCAACATCGACCGGAAGCGAATCGGCATCGTGCAAGGACACGGTGCATTGGATAGTTTGAGTTTCGCCAGTTTCAACAATGCCCTGCTTGAGTTGTACGATGTTTTTAAAGTTAACCTTCAACGAAAGCCGGTTTTGAAGGACTATGATGCCCTGGTTATCCCCAAGCCCACCCGGGCATTCAGTGAGCAAGACAAATACAAGCTCGATCAATACATCATGAATGGCGGTCGTGTGCTTTTTCTGTTGGATAAACTGGAGGCTACCATGGATAGTGCTTCCCATGAAGGTTATTTTGCTTTTCCCTATGAACTACGATTAGACGATTTGTTGTTTAAGTATGGTGTTCGAATCAATGCCGACCTGATTCAGGACAGGAGTGCAGCGATGTATCCGGTTATCACCGGTGAGCAGGGAGGAAGATCACAGCTACAACTTATGGATTGGCCATTTTTTCCACTCATCAACCAATATGCTGACCACCCGATAACCCGAAACCTTGATGCCGTGCTGGCAAAGTTTGTAAGCACCATTGATACAGTAAAAGCGGAAGGCATAACAAAAACACCACTCGCCTTTTCATCCGCATTTTCGCGCAAGCTTTCAGCACCGGTTCCGGTGAGCATCAACGAGCTTCGTAAAAATGTGAAGCCTGAAAACTTCAATGCAGGCAATTTGCCGGTGGCTTACCTGCTCGAAGGAAACTTTACTTCGGTATTCAAAAACCGGTTCTTGCCGGAGGGTGTTGATCAATCGGGTTTCAACGCTGAAGGAGTATCTTCTAAAATAATTGTTGTATCCGATGGCGACATCGCGCGCAACGATATTAACCCGCGGAGTGGTAATCCTCAGCAACTGGGTTTTGATCCCTTTACCAATTACACCTTTGCGAATGAGGAGTTCTTGTTGAACGCAGTGGCATTTCTTACCGATGAAAACGGTTTGATAAAAGCACGTGCAAAGGAGGTGAAAATCCGACCGCTGAATAAAGAAAAAATCAGGACGGAAAAACTTAAGTGGCAGATTATTAATATCGGCTTGCCGTTGGTGGTGTTGATTGCGTTCGGATTAGTGTTGATGTATTTAAGAAAACGAAAATTTTCAATTCGGTGAGTCGTCAAAAAAAATATAACCGGAATCTCGCCATTTCATTTTTGGTGCTAACCATCGTCACCATCAGTTATGCCTATTATACCAGCCTTGAAAAATCGGTAGTCGATGTTCGCGCATTCAACGTTACAGACCTCACTACCGTAAACGAAGTAACGATGAAACAAGGTGAACGTACCACCACGCTGGCTTTTGATGGCACACGATGGAATGTGGATGGCGAACTAGCCGACCGCGACCTTATCGATGTTTTGTTTGCTACGCTGCAACAGGTGCGACCTGTCCGTCCGGTAGCACGAAATTTAGCTGACTCAATTCTTCAGGTTTTGAATGCAACCGGGGTGCAGGTGAGCTTGCGAAGCGAAGGAGATCTACAGTTGTCCTTTCTGGCAGGTGGTAACTTTCGCAAGTCGGAAGCTTATTTTAAACGGGATGGTGATGAGACAATCTATATTGTTGTTATTCCCGGCTATCGTGTGTACGTATCGGGAATTTTTGAACTCGACAAAAACGGTTGGAAGGACCGGCACGTTTTCCAACTCAATTGGCGCAACTTCCAACGATTGGAAACTTCTTTTCCAGAATCGGCCAGCAATGATTTCAACGTTGGTTTTAGTAACAGCTACTTTACCATTGAAAATATGGCTGCCGTTGACACCACTAAATTGAACGATTACCTGGATGCGGTTTCCTTATTATCGGTAGACGAGTACCTGGATGCCAGCCTGATGCCCGAAGACCTAAAGGAAGCTACACCTTTTGTTCAGATTACTGCGTTCGATATTGGTGGCCGGTCGCACAGCCTGTACCTGTATACTTTCGGGCCAACCCCCGATAAGGTGTACGGTCTGATCAACCAAAATCAACCGGCCTATTTCGATAAACGCAAGCTTGAAGCGGTAACCAAAGGACGATTATTTTTTGCGTCTAAACCCTGATTTTTAACTGCTCAACCTGAGTTGTGTGCATTTCCAATATTGCCTTTTCTTTCTAACTTTACCGCGTTTAAAACCAAAACAACCACTACGAAATGAAGTTCATTGTCAACTCTGCTTATCTGCTAAAGCAGCTATCCAATATCAATGGTGTAATCACCACCAATCCGGTTGTGCCCATTCTTGAAAACTTTTTGTTTGAACTTGATAAGGGCAGCCTTACGGTTACCGCCTCCGATCTTCAAACTTCGATGATCACTGACCTTCAGGTGGAATCAAAGGAGCGTGGAAATATTGCTGTGCCTGCACGGATTCTCCTGGAAACACTCAAGAACCTGCCGGAGCAGCCTGTTACGTTTTCTATCGATGAATCAACCTATGGTGTTGAAATTATTTCTGATAATGGCCGGTACAAACTTTCCGGTGAGAATGCCACCGATTTCCCCAAAGTTCCTGCTGTAAGCAACGACTTTTCTGCTGAGATTTCATCTGAAGTGCTAGCCAGGGCTGTAAACAATACCATTTTCGCTACCAGCAATGATGAGTTGCGCCCAGCCATGACGGGTGTTTACGTTAACCTGAGTGAGAAGAATGCCACGTTCGTTGCCACCGATGGTCACCGTTTGGTTCGCTACCGCAGAACGGATATTAAATCAGACAATGGCAGTGCAATCATTATTCCGCGTAAGGCCCTTAACTTGTTAAAAGCAACCTTGCCCGGAGAAAACACACCCGTGAGCATTGACTTTAATTTGTCGAATGCGTTTTTCAAGTTTGGCAATATCCGTATGATTTGCCGCCTGATTGACGAACGTTTTCCGGATTACGAAAATGTAATACCCACACAAAACCCGATCAAAATGACAATCGGCAGATCGGAGTTGCTAAGCGCGCTGAAACGGATTTCCATCTATGCCAATAAAACAACGCACCAGGTAAGGTTAAAGATTACCGGTAGTGAGTTGCAGGTTTCGGCTGAGGACCTGGATTTCTCGAATGAAGCGAATGAACGGTTATCGTGCGAACACGAAGGTGATGATATTGAAATCGGATTCAATGCACGCTTTTTAATTGAAATGCTCACCAACCTTGATGCCGATCAGATCAAACTAAACATGTCGGCACCGAACAAGGCCGGGGTTATTTTTCCTTCAGAGCAGGATAAAAGTGAAGACATTCTCATGCTGGTGATGCCAGTAATGTTGAATCAATACGTATAATACATCAATTTTGTGTTATGAATAGGTCAGGTCTAAAGGGGGCTGACCTATTTTATTTACTTTTTCATCAAACACTTAATGTCTTAAACAATGACTTCTGTCCCACGATTAATAATTTTTATAAGCCTTATTTTTTTAGCTGCATCCTGCGCCTTTCACTCGGGTATGGTTACAAACTCCCGACTAAATGATGGCAAAATCAGCTATCAATATGAGGATGTAGCCGTTGGTTATAGCAAAGCTTCTTACTTCCTTGGTTTAGGAGGATTGCGTAAAGACGCTATGCTCAATGACGCCAAGAGAAACATGTATTTGTCATATCCATTAAAGCCTAACCAGTTTTTTGATAACATAACACTGGATAAGAAAGTGACCTATGTTTTACCTTTTTCAAAAGTTGAGATGATCCTGGTTGCGGATGTAATTGAACTTGACTCCGGGTACCGAATGAATAAAGGTGCCGGATATCTTGAAACATTAACTCGTTCTGCCGTAAAATCAAAGGGAGATTTATCTAATTATGAACCTGTTTTGCTGGTGGAAAACGCCAGGGCAAACGGAGGCCGGGTGGTGAGTATAAATAAAAGAAATGCTACTGTTTTTTATGTAAACGCTGATGGGTTAATACGGGTAGGTAATAAGAGGTACAGCGATATTTACAAGATCACAAATCTTGAATCAGTACAAATGAAGGTAGGTGTTCAACTTGGTGTCGAAAGGAATTTTATTTTAATGCGCAACGATAAATCAAGTTATAGTTTGCGCGGAAAAGTAATTGGAATGAATAGAGATCGACTTTTATTAGAAACACCGGAAGGAGCAAGGTCAATTCAAGTTAATGAAATAAGCACAAAAAATTAAATCATCCCTCGTTTCCCGATTTCAATAACCTCCATATTTTTGATTTCCTTTTTATTCAATTCAAAACGAACTAATGTTTTGATATGATGAAAGCCATGATTGCCTGCTGCACCGGGATTGATATAAAGCATGTTATTGTGTTTCTGGTCTCTGCTGATTTTAAGGATGTGGGAGTGGCCGCAGATAAAGATGTCGGGGGTTCTTTCTGACAAAACTTTTTTCACCCTTGGATTATAGTTGGGTGGTGTACCACCAATGTGTGTCATCCAAATGGTCAGTCCTTCCAGCGTAAACCAAAGGTCTTCCGGAAGTTTTTGTTGAAGCGTTCGGTTATCAATGTTGCCAAATACTGCCCGTAAGGGTTTAAAATTTTCAAGAGCCGTAAGCACGGTTTCTTCTCCAATATCACCGGCATGCCAAACCTCATCGCATTCGTTGAAATGGGCGAGCACAACAGGGTCAAGATATCCATGTGTGTCCGATAGAAGACCGATTTTCATAGTTGTTTAGCGGGACTAAATCTTACTTGCTAAAGATTGGTAAAAATCCAACAAGTATGATAATTCAAGAACATAAATGACTGAAGACGAAGTTCGCCTTATCGTAGTAAGCGTTGTATTCACCGGATAATAGGGGCATTGGTATAACGTACCTTTAAATCTTTATACGGTGCCTATATCTTGAAACCTCAACAACGTAGTGAGCCATGAATCGACTTATTGCAGCCTGTTTTTTTATTCTGTCTGTTGGAACATTGTTGGCCAATCAACCTGCTCAGCAAAAACCTGATCTGGCGCAGCAGTTGCAAGCCATTCGCGATCAATCGCAATTTGTGGACCCTTATCGTATGGTTAGGGCTTACCAGGTTGAGAATTTCTGGAAGGCTGTTCAGGATACCTTACGTGAAAAAGATGAGGCCGTGGCAACAATTCAACAACGCGTAGAGGGATTAGCAGGAGAGATTGAAAATCTTCAGAAAGCTATAAGTCAAAAGGAGAATTCGGTTAAGGAAATGGTGCACGCAGCCACGCACATTTCATTTTTTGGCATTGATGTTGAAAAGGGCAAATTCAATTGGATAGTATTGGCAACATTCTTTTTTATGGTGTTGCTTACCGGTGCTGCGTTGCTAGCCTTTCGTGTTGGGTTGCGTTCATCAGCAGAGTCAAAAAATTTGTACGAAGAGCTTAGCCGTGACTTCGATAAGTATAAAAGAAACACGGTGGAGAAGGAGGTAAAACTCTATCGTGAACTTCAGGATTACCGTAACCGGTTAACGGAATTGCGCACCGCGTAAATTGCTCTGCTGCTTACTGGTACACTCGCACATAATCAACCTCCATGTGTTGTGGCCATATGGAATCCTCTACGCCTTGCATGCCACCCCAATTGCCTCCCACGGCAATGTTCATAATCAGGTGAAACCGTTTATCAAAAGGCCACCCGGTATAATCGTCCTTAGGGTCGCGCAATACGGTGTGATATAAAACATTATCTATATAAAAGTTGATTTTGTTTTCCCACCAGTCGATAGCATAAACATGAAAATCGTCCTGGCAATCCGGTATTGTAATGGTTCCTTCTTTTTGTGTTTGTACAATGTGATTGTATTTTTTAGTGTGAATGGTTCCATGAATCACACCCGGATCATGGCCAACATGCTCCATAATATCGATCTCACCACTTTCAGGCCAACCTCCATACGCCCAATCGGTTGACAGCATCCAGATGGCAGGCCACGTTCCTATTCCTTTTGGGAGCTTTGCCCGTACTTCAAATCGGCCGTATAACCAATCGCCTCTGTTTTTTGAAACCAGGCGTGAGGAGGTGTAAGTTTTGCCGGCAACAGAATCCTGATGTGCTTCTATGATCAACAGCCCATTTTCAACCCTGGCATTTTCTAGTGCTCGGGTATAGTACTGAAGCTCATTATTTCCCCAACCACAAGCTTTAGGGCAACCGTCCCCCAAATCATAATCCCATTTGGTTGAATCCGGATACCCAGAATAGTCGAACTCATCCGACCACACCAGTCGGGGTTTAGTTGAGCATGCGGTTATTAGGGCTACGAGTAGGATGAGAAGTGGTTGAGGTATATTCATAGTTGATTTTGGTGAAAGCAATTTATACTTTTCTTACTGATTGCGGGAGTAGCTCAGTTGGTAGAGCGTTGGCTTCCCAAGCCGAAGGTCGCGGGTTCGAGCCCCGTTTCCCGCTCAATAATAGAAGGCTCATAAAAGCCGAGTATAATTGCGGTTGCCCCTGCTTGATAACAATTCGAGCATAAACCTCACTTAATCAGCTCAAGTTTGTTCAATTCGTTTGTGATGAGAGCAACTTCTTCTTTCGAAAGTTGAATGTCGGCTGCACGGGCATTTTCCAACGCTTGTGCAGCATTTCGGGCGCCAGCCAATGCAATAGTTATCCCAGGTTGGTTGATTGTCCAGCGTAGTACAAGCTGGCCTAAGGTTGCTTGCTTATCATCGGCAATTGGCTTGATTTTTTGAAGGAAGGCATTGGTTCGTTCAATGTTGACTTGTGAGAAGTGATACATGCCGCTGCGGTGATCACCTTCAGTAAAGGTATGTCCAGGGTTCATTTTGCCGGTAAGCAAACCGCGTTGTAACGGACTGTATGCCAGAATCCCCTTACCATTTTTAATGCAATATGGAACAACATCATTTTCTATATCACGCCTAACCATGCTATAGGGTACTTGGTTTGAAACGATGGGCAATGTTTTCCCTGCTTCTATTATTTGTTCGGTTGTGTAGTTGCACACTCCAGCATAACGCACCTTTCCTTGCTTGATCAGTTGGTCAACGGCTTCCATGCTTTCGCTGATCGGGGTGGTAATATCAGGCCAGTGTATTTGATACAGATCAATGTAGTCGGTACCTAACCTACGCAAACTATTTTCACATTCCTGGACGATACTTTCCTTGCTGGAGTATTTATAGATGGCAATATCCTTACCGGCATTGTCTTTACTGTTGAAGTAAAAATCACCTTTGGCAAGGTCCCAACGCAAACCAAATTTGGTGAGCACCTGAACCTTATCGCGCGGAATTCCACGAATGGCTTCACCGGTAATTTCTTCGCTTAACCCTTGTCCGTAAATAGGTGCTGTATCGATGGCAGTAACTCCGGCATCAAACGAGGCGCGAATGGCTTGCACGGCTTCTTGGCGATCATTGCCGCCCCACATCCAACCTCCGGCAGCCCATGCACCAAAAGTAATTGCCGGCAATTTGAAATCAGTTTGCCCGATTGTTCTGTACTCCATAGCTAAAATTGGATCAGTAAATAACCGGAGCGAAAATAGAGGTTATGATTGGGTTGAGTAAACTATCGCCTGAAAATTATTCCGGCCCGCAAGTCAACCATTTGTGCCATGCTCTGATAAACATTCCCAACGTGGTGCTCATGTACCACCTGCGTTTGCGTGTTGACAAAGCGCGCCATCACATCGGTGTTGGATTGATGATTATGCTGGTAATGATCGGGCGCATTGGTGCTCATGTATTTTACCATGCCGCCTAAAATCAGGTTTGCATTTACGGTAAAGATCAAACGGTTTGAATTTAGTTTTTTGAACATTCCCGATAGGTCATACTGAACACCACCACCTGCCGAAAGTACAAATGTTCCATCGCGCAGCAGAATTTCACTGTCAATAGGTGCGCAATCGTCAAAGTCATCCGGATCGTAAATGGTGAGGTTAGTAGTAAACCAGGCATAACCCAATTTACCGGCTATAAAAGGTCTCCATAAACTTTCCGAAGGCAGGTTATACCTGGCGCTGAGCAATAAATTTGTTACGTTATTGTTAACGACAATATCCATGGGTGCTACTGTACCATTAGGAAAAGTGTATTCCTGCTTGCTTCGGTCATGGCCGTATTGCGTTAGCATTAGCTCCATGCCGTAAGAAACTCTTTTTTGATCAGGAGTAAAGTAATATTCCATGGTAAAACCGTGGCCTTGCCGGATATGATTCTGCATTGGGCCAATCGGGCCCATGTAGGTGTACCCTAATCCAAGTTCGCGGTTAGCGGTTTGTGCCAGGGTAGAAGAAAACGCAACAAGAAAAACCAGAAGGGGGGTAAGGGCTTTCATGGCAGTGTGAATTTATAAGGAAGTTAACGAATTTATTCTGATTTTGTTAGGGTTTTAGGAGCAAGCAGAATGCCACCTTTTGGATAGTATATTTAGCGTATGAGCTTAGATGAAAAAGTGAATGCCATTGAGCAGGTTTTTGAGAAGCTTGATGCCGAAATTTCACAGTTTCAAGGCTGGTCGGGGCTGCATTGCAAGTGGGGATGTGGCAAATGTTGCTTTAAACCTGATATTGAGGCCACAATTTTGGAATTCCTTCCGTTCGCGAACTGGTTATACCACACTGAAAAAGCATTTGAATGGCTTGAAAGGTTAACTCAAACCGATGAATCCATTTGCCTTATTTTAAACCCTACGCAAGCGGGTGCAGGCTTATGCACAGAGTACAAGCATCGCGGATTAATTTGTCGGCTTTTTGGATTTTCCGCGCGGACAACTAAACACGGTAGCAAAGAGTTGGTTACCTGTGAGATTATTAAAACTGAACAAGCTGAGCTATATACAAAGGCTGCTGCCCATGTAGAGCAAGAAAAAGAAAGTGTTCCTGTTATGCACAACTACTACATGCAACTGCATGCTATTGACTATGAACTCACAAGGGATTTTTACCCGATCAACCAGGCTATACAAAAGGCAATTGAAACTGTGCTGGCGTATTACGCTTATCGTACCAAATGAATAATGGCTTCGATCTTCTGAATGATGGTTTTGAAGGAATGAAGCTTTAAAAACGGTTCTAGCTGACTTCCCGTTTCAGATGTTTCGTTGGCTGAGGGATAGAACCAAATCATCATGATAATGACGATCGCGACAACAATGCCAAAGGCAAGTGAAATTTCTTTATAGGTAAATCGTGGGTTCACAGATACCCGTTTGACGAAACCCGTGCCATTTTTAAAATGGCTCAAAACAGCCTTTTTTGGCTTATTTTGAGGTATTATGTGTACGGTTTCGAACATTCAATTTTATATTTCCGAACAGGACAGCATTAATTAATTATGGGTTACACACCACTCGTACCTAAGATTAACGGCTGAACTTTATTTCATATTACATTTGTTGATTAGCTGAACCAATTATTACACTATGGCCCGGGCTTTTATTGTTTTTTTCTGTTTTGTATTCATGTCTTTCAGCGAGCAGGCAAAGGAAGGCTCTGTGAAGTGGCTTACTTTTGAGGAGGCTGTAGAAAAATCGAAGACTGAAAAGCGAAAGATTTTTATTGATGTTTACACCGACTGGTGTGGATGGTGTAAGGTAATGGATAAGAATACGTTCAGCGAAGCCAAAATTGCAAAAATTCTAAATGAGCAGTTTTACCCGGTTAAGTTTAATGCTGAACAGCGTGAAGATGTAGTTTTTGCCGGCAATACGTTTAAATTTATAGAGAGTGGTCGCAATGGTTACCATCAACTGGCGGCCTCGCTGCTCAATAATCAACTTAGTTATCCAACGGTTGTTTTTCTGGACGAAGAGTTTGGGATGATACAACCTGTACCGGGATATCAGAAACCGGAGGAGTTTCACAAAATGGTACAATTTATCGGGGAAGACCACTATAAAAGCATTTCCTGGAAGGATTGGCAGACCCGGTACAAAACGCCTTATTAATCGGCACTAAAAAACCATGCCTACCCGTGTAAGCATGGTCTATAATTTATCATAAAGACAGACCTTAGTCTTTCTTCTCTTCTTTTTTGGTCTTCAGAAAATCAACGTAACCTAAAGCAGCAGCGAAACCAATAATTACCGCTACGATGGTGATAAATAGACTTGCTCCGCTTCCTGTGTATAAGTTAAACATGGCTTGGGTGTTTATAAGGCAAATGTAAATGTTATCCTGTAATCGGTAAAGTTAAATACTGAATAAATCGCCCATTTAAATACCCAGTTCGGTCTTGTTTTCCTTCAGTACACCAATTACAAATGCGATATGCTCTGTTAAGTCAACACCAAAAAGTTCGGCACCTTTGTAAACTTCGTCACGCTCAACTTTGGCAGCAAAGCTTTTGTCTTTCAACTTTTTAAGCACCGATTTAGGCTCCAGGCTTGCAATCCCATCCGGTCGCACCTGACAGCAGGCAATGATAAACCCGGTTAATTCATCCGAGGCCAACAAGGCTTTGTCAAGGGGGGAGGTGTAAGGCACGTTCCACTTGGTATAGTGAGCCGAAATAGCATGTGCAATTTTTGGCTCGCCCAACGCGTTAAGTTTTTCAACAATTATGGACGGGTGCTTTTCCGGAAAGGCTTCGTAATCGGCATCGTGCAACAGGCCTGCAATGGCCCAGTCATTTTCGTTTTCCCCGAGTTTTTTAGCATACGCCTCCATCACCAACTCAACGCTGCGCATATGCCGGAGCAGGCTCTGGCTTTTGGTCATTTCAACCAGTATGGTGCGGGCGTTTTCGCGAGTCATTAACCAAACAGTTGCTTGCGTTTATTCATAAGGAAGAAATTGGCAACTGCAATAAGAAGCAACAAGCCGAGGATAACCAGTACAATGAATAACCGGCTGCTTTTAAGTTGAAGGCTTTTTACCTCGCTATCGCGTTTCAGAATTTCGTATTGTTTTTCCCGTTCACTTAGTTCCAGGGCAACTTCCATCTGGGCAATTCTTCGGGTGCTCTCTTCGCCATAAATGCGTTCGCGGGCAGAGTCATACTGAAGTAATTTTTCGTAGGCTTCCCTGAGTTTGCCAAGTCGGTAATAATTATAGGAGGTATTCTTTAAAATATCCGGAACACCTGTATTGGCTTGTAACTCAGTTGAAAGTTTTAAGGCCTGATCGAGGTATTGCTGCGCGGGGCCGGGTTGTCCTGCTTTAGTATAGGCAATGCCGATGTTGGTTATGGTGTTCAGCATTCCAAGCCGGTTATCATTTGCGCGTTCAATTTCAAGCGCACGCTGGTAGAATTCAATAGCACGTTGATAATTGCCTTGCTTAAAATATAAAATGCCGATGTTGTTTAACGGATCGGCAAAAGGTTCATTCATTTTCTCACTCAACTGGTAGGCCTCTGAAAAAAAGCGCATAGCCTTTTCGTATAGCTGAAGATCGCTGTTCAGGTTACCCATATTGTTCATGGAACCGATGAGTTTTCGCTGATCGCCCAACGTAATAAAAAGGTTATGCGACTCTTCCAGGAATTTCATTGCTTGACCATAATCTTTCTTAATGGAATATATGGTGGCGATATTATTCTTGGTGGTTGCAATGCCTTCAACATTCTGAAGGGTATCATAAATAGCCAACGAACGGATGTAGTATTCGAGTGCTTTATCAAGTGCTCCCTGGTTGCGGTATGCCACACCCAGGTTGTTATAGGCTGCAGCAGTACCCCGCCTGTCATTGATTTCCGATGCGAGGCTGAGGGCTTCGCGGGTATAGCCGATGGCTTTAACAGGATCGGATTGGATATGGGCCCTGAAAAGTTCGTTTAGGGTTTTGACTTTACGTTCATTGCGGGCGGTATCCAAAACCGCCATCAGGCTGTCAACAGGCTGTGCAACTGTTGCCAATGTCGAATAAATTAAGAGCAGTGAAATCACTGATTTTAACCTCATAAATGAAGATTTAATTTCTAAAGTTAACGGAAAAAGCGGTAAATCCTGCTGATTATCCGGCTGGTTTCCGTCCGGATAAAATATCTTTACCTTCAACGTGGGGAAGCCCAAATTTGTAGAAAATTATTGGATATGCGAAACGTGATGATTGCTCTGATTCTTTGGCTGATGATTGTGCCGCCCTTAGCAAAAGCGCAGTCGGACGAGGCACAGATAAAAGCTGAAATTGAAAAACTTTTCATTGGAATGAAAGCTGCAGACAGTACTGCTGTTCGAAGCGCATTTCATGATCAGGTCACGCTGGCTACGGTTTACCGCGATAAGGAAAATGCCGTTAAGCTGCGAAGAGAGTCTTCTGTTAATGATTTTATACGTTCAGTGGGCACGCAACGTGCTGATGTTTTGAATGAGGAAATCTGGGGATTAATCATTCAGCGCGATGGTGATTTTGCACAAGCATGGTGCGATTATGCTTTTTATGTTGGAAAGAAATTCAGCCATTGCGGGGTTGATGCCTTTCAGTTTATTAAAACCAATGCAGGCTGGAAAATATTTCACTTGGCGGACACCAGAAGGGTAGCCGATTGTGTTATCCCTGATGGGATTCAGGCTAAGTACAAAAATTGATCGACTAACTTTTCTAATTATTGATACCATGAAGCGTACCCTAATACCAGCTTTACTGATCTTAGCATTAACAGTCTCCGCACAGGAGAAGATCACAACCTTTATCCTGATCCGCCATGCGGAGAAGGCTATGGAGCAAAGCACCAACGATCCGGATTTATCGGCTGTGGGAAAAAAGCGGGCACAGCGTCTGGCAGAACTATTGAACGAAGGTGAAGTTGATGCCATTTACAGCACACCATTCAAACGCACACAGCAAACGGTAAGTCCGTTAGCCACTTTAAAAGGTCTTTCTGTAATGGACTATGAAGTAAACAAGGAGGAGGAAATTGACAGGATGCTTAACGCTCATCGCGGAGGAACCATTGTGGTGGTTGGACATTCGAACACGATCCCGTGGATGGCCAATAAACTATTAGGTGTGCAGAAATACCACCCATGGGAAGACGGTGATTACGACAACGTTTGGTTGATTACTGTTGTTGAGAGAGGTAAATCAGCCAAGCTCGTGTGGTTGAATTACTAACCACCCATATTTTTTCTGTACTTCAAAAGTGTTGCCTTGATTTGCTGACCACGTTCGTATTTGGTTTTACTGCCAAACATGCCAAAGAAAAACCCTTTTTTGCTGGTTCCTGCTCCGGCCGCTCCGGTTGACGATCCGGTTGTGGTTAAGGAAATGTCTTCAAAAATAATGGCATCACCGCCTTTCTTTTTAGCCCGATCAACAATTTTTTGTTGTACTACATCCGAACTTTTTTTGGCACTTACCTCGTACGTAAGCTTTCCCATAATCTCATTAGGTTCCTGTACATCGCTTTCGCGGAAATAAATATCAACCTGGGTTGTTTCCGGATATTCCCTGCCGAAGTAAATGATTTTATTACCACATGAGGAAAGGACGAGTATGGAGAATAAAAAAAGCGTGTTTAATCTTTTCATAAGTTTCTTCGTTATTTTGATACTGTGATTAAATCAATGGCATTACCGAATGCACTATTTACAGCTTTAATAGTATTGATCAAATTTTCCGGCTAAATTTAACTATGCGGATAGTTTTAATCATAGTGATAATCTTTCCGGGCATTGTTGTTCAAGGTCAGCACGAGGATGAACTGCGTAAGAGCATTTACTTCGGTGGGGGCAGTTATGATGTTGACGAATTTCAGGCCAATGATTTACTGTTTTGGCTGGACTCTATACCCAACCTGCTGGATAAATATGAAATTCATTTGATCAGTCACACCGATCCGATCGGAGGCCGCCAGTATAATGAATGGCTATCGAAAATGAGGAGCCAGGCGGTAATGGAGTTGCTTATCCAAAAGGAAATACCGGAACACAAAATCTCCATTAAGGATTGGGGCCTTGAAAATCCCGTGTTTAGAAACGACACCCGGAGGGGCATGAGCATGAACCGCAGGGTAGATGTAATACTCTATCCACTTATTTTTTAACTGTCCGATTTCAGACACCTTTTTTCGTATTCGGACGGAAAACATAAGCGAAACCCACTCAATTAGTCATTTGGTGCAAAAGTGCCCCTTGGCACCATAATTGGCTAACGCTACCAGTTATGTTAAAACTCAGCGACATTGATAAGTACGTTGACTCCCGCTTTCAACGCACTTTTATCTTAAAAGGGGTTAACCTCGAAGTTGAATCCGGTGAATTTCTTACGATCATGGGACCCAGTGGGGCTGGTAAATCTACGCTACTGAACATCATCGGTATGCTCGATGAACCTTCTGCCGGTGAGTATTTTTTCTTCGACCAGCCTGTTCATAAAATGAAGGAAAAGCAGAAATCAGAGATGCACAAAAATCATCTCGGTTTTATTTTTCAAGCTTATCACCTCATCGATGAACTAACGGTCTACGAAAACATCGAGACCCCATTACTTTACAAAGGCGTGAGTAGCAGCCAACGCAAAAGTATGGTTGCTGAAATGCTCGACCGTTTTAACATCGTTGCCAGAAAAGATTTATTTCCTGAGCAACTTTCCGGTGGTCAGCAACAATTGGTAGGCATTGCACGGGCAATAGTCGGTCAGCCGAAAATATTATTGGCAGATGAGCCAACGGGTAACCTTCACTCCGATCAGGGGAAACAAATCATGGACATATTTCAAAAGCTAAATGAGGAAGGAATGACCATTGTTCAGGTAACCCACTCGGAAGAAAATGCACAGCGCGGTAAGCGGATTGTGAAGGTAGCGGACGGTGCAATTGTTTCAGACGAAAAAGTGTAAGGCAATAGATTTAAGATTATCAGAATGAAAACAGTAAAAAATTCCTTGTTACTGCTGGCAGGCTTAGTGCCTTTTATGCTTACAGCTCAGCAACAATTAACCTATACTGAGGCCGTAGCCATTGCACTGCAAAAAAATGTAGAGTATAACGTGCAGCAAGGTGAGGTTGAGCGTGCCAATGCGCAGCGTTTACAGAGCGTCATGGATATGGCTCCGACATTACGGTTTTCGGCAGATCTTTTTGATCGCAAAGGGCGGCAACAAATACAGAATCCTGAAACCAACCAGGTAGAGTTTCTGGATGTTGTTTCCGACAACATAGATGCCCGAGTAAATGCGACATTACCTTTGTTTAGCGGACTTAACCGCATTCAAACTTTTCGTTCCAATCAACAAAATGTCCAAGCGCAACAATATGGTGAAGAACGTGCACGGCAGACTACCATTTTCAATGTGGCTCAGCAATACCTGCAGGTTTTATTAAGCGAGGAACTGTACCGTATCGCCCTCGATAACCATCGCAATCAAACTGAAAATCTGAAACGGATAGAAGCCCAGGTTGATTTAGGTGTATTAGCCGGTGTTGATAAGTACAATCAACTGGCAGAGGTAAAGCGTCTTGAATCGCTGATGATTCGTGCATGGGCAAATTATGAAGGTGACAGGCTTATCCTCGCGCAAACCTTACAACTGGAGCCCGGCCTTGACTTTAAACTTGTCAATCCGGGTGTTGATATTGAGTATATCCTGGCACTATCCGTTGATCTGGATGAACTATATCAAACAGCTATGGCGAGTCGGCCGGATTATAACCAGCAGAAAATGCAGGTAACACAAAATACACGAACACTAAGCGCATTGCGAGGAAACTATTATCCTACTATCTCAGCCTTTTATACCTATGGATCGTTTTTCAACTCCCAAATACCATTCTCCTTAGAGTATCAAATGCGCAATATTAATCCCTACCATTTTTATGGATTTTCCCTTAATGTTCCCATTCTTAACGGTTTTTCGGTTCGTACGCGAGTACAATCCGCAAAGATCGACCGTAATAACAGTTTGCTGCAGGAGCAAAATCTGCGAGCAATTATTTACCGGGATGTTAAGACAGCCTATCAGAATTTTGAGGCAGCCAAAGCACAATACCTGGCAGCAAATGTTCAACATGACGCTGCCACAGAGGCCTATAATCTCGAAAAGGAGCGGTATGAGCTAGGTTTGTCTGCCTTTGTTGAGTTTTCGCAGGCCAATAATGCCCTCATTCAAGGTCAAGCGGCAAAAGCGCAGGCCGAGTACACTCTCATGTTTCAGGAAACCATCCTGAACTTCCAGATTGGGCAGTTAAAAGTTGAAGCGGTAAAATAGGCCAAAATCATATATTTTTTTACCTTTGCAGCCCCACTGGGTAGTGGGGCTTTTTTGTTGATTATCAGCACAAAAGACATCGTAAAACAAAAGTTGCAGGCTGCCGGCCCGACACCTGCATGTATCCAGGGCACAATTAATTATTATGGCAAAAGAAAAAGCAAAGCAAGCCGCAACGGAACAAGAGGCCATTAAAGCGGTTAAAAAGAAAGCTGTAGAGGAGAACATTCCTGTTGAAATCGATGAGGTTGATCCTATTGCGGAAGTAAAAGCGCTCGAAAAGGAAGAAATTGAATCGGAAGCTATCCCGGCCGTGGAACTGCGCAAAGCCGTTAAAGCAATGGCTGTTCCAGGAGAATTTGATTGGGACGCCTACCAGACCAAAGGTTTTGGCGAAGGCTATTCATCAAGCGATCGTGAGCAGATGGAGAAACTCTACGCTGGCACCGTAACTACGGTTGATAGCGGAGAGGTAGTGGATGGAATCGTGGTGGGTATAAACGACCGTGATGTTATTTTGAACATCGGCTTTAAATCAGACGGGTTAGTACCCCTTGCTGAATTTAAAGACATGCCAAACTTGAAAATCGGTGATCAGATTGAAATTTTTATTGAAGAGCGGGAAAACCTTATGGGGCAACTCGTGCTTAGCCGCAGAAAGGCAAAACTTGTTAAGGGCTGGGAGCGTATTCAAAAAGCACTGGATGAAGATTTGGTTATTGAAGGCTTTGTGAAGCGTAGAACCAAAGGTGGTTTGATTGTGGATGTGTATGGTATTGAAGCATTCTTGCCCGGTTCACAAATTGATGTTAAGCCGATACGCGACTTCGATATTTATGTAAATAAGTCGATGGAAGTTAAGGTTGTGAAAATCAACTACACCAACGACAACGTAGTGGTATCGCATAAAGTGCTGATCGAGAAAGATCTTGAAGAACAAAAGGTAGCGATCCTCAGAAACCTTGAAAAAGGTCAGGTACTGGAAGGTACAATCAAGAACATGACCAACTTTGGCGTGTTTATCGACCTGGGTGGTGTAGATGGATTATTGCACATCACAGATATTTCATGGGGTCGCATTAGTCATCCGGAAGAAGTGTTGAAGCTTGATCAGGTGGTGAAAGTTGTAGTGCTGGAGTTTGATGAAGAGAAAAAGCGCATCAGCCTTGGCATGAAGCAACTTACCGATCATCCTTGGGCTTCGTTACCAGCTGATATCAATGTAGGTTCAAAAGTAAAAGGCAAGATTGTTAATGTTGCCGATTACGGAGCATTCCTTGAGCTGCAACCTGGTGTTGAAGGGCTTATACATGTTAGTGAAATGAGCTGGTCGCAACACTTGCGCAATCCTCAAGACTTTATGAAAGTTAGTGATGAGATCGAAGCTGTAGTGTTGACGATCGACCGTGAAGAAAGAAAAATGTCACTGGGCATCAAGCAACTCACTGAAGATCCCTGGACACGTCAGGATGTGCTGACCAAGTATGCTGTGGGTACCCGTCATGAGGGTATTGTTCGCAACCTGACCAACTTCGGTTTGTTTATTGAATTGGAAGAAGGTATTGATGGTTTGGTTCACGTTTCTGATTTGAGCTGGACTAAAAAGATCAAGCATCCATCTGAATTCGTGAAAGTTGGCGACAAGCTGCAGGTAGTAGTACTTGAGCTTGATGCTTCTAACCGCAGATTGGCGCTTAGCCACAAGCACCTTGAAGAGAATCCATGGGATACTTTTGAAACAGTATTTACGATTGGATCTGTACACCGCTGTACCGTCATCAATAAAAATGATAAAGGTGCTTTGCTGGAGCTTCCCTATGGTATCGAAGGATTCTGCTCCAATAAAAACCTGGTGAAGGAAGATGAAGGCAAAATTGAAGTAGGCGAATCGCTTGATTTCAAAGTGCTGGAGTTCT
Source organism: Cyclobacteriaceae bacterium (assembly GCA_019638255.1). Lineage (GTDB taxonomy): Bacteria > Bacteroidota > Bacteroidia > Cytophagales > Cyclobacteriaceae > UBA2336. The sequence continues at coordinate 1,647,003 of JAHBUD010000001.1, forward strand.
CTAAGGAAGACCGCAGAATTGTGTTGTCGCATAAGGCCATCTTCTCAACGGAAGATGAGAAGCCTGTTGCTGCTGCCAAGAAGAAGGCACCTACTGCACCAAAAGGTAAAACTATCGATAAGATCAACCAGGAAGTTGAGAAATCAACGCTGGGAGATCTTGAAGCGTTGAGCGCATTGAAAACCAAAATGAATGCTCCTCAGTCGGAGGGTGAAACCAAAGCTGAGTAAAATAACCGGGAATCAGTTAAAATCATTTTAACTGATTCCTATTCTGGTTCCGTGGCCGAGTGGCTAGGCTGAGCTCTGCAAAAGCTCCTACAGCGGTTCGAATCCGCTCGGAACCTCAAGCCCTGAAGCTGAAAAGTTTCAGGGCTTTTTTAATGACCTTTCACAAATTGTGAAGTGCGTATAATGACAGCGCTGTGTTGTTCTCTGTAAAGTCAGAATGGTGAGCAAGTCCGAGCTTTTTTAACAGGTTAATCGATCGCTTATTGTCGGGCAAGGTTATGCCCAGAATATTTTTGTATTTACCGGAACGAACTACTTCGGCCAGGTATTTTGTTGAGGCCTCCAATGCATATCCATAGCCTTCAAATTCGGGTAACAGGGCAAATCCGATGTCGGGAAACGGCTGGGTTTCGCGCAGCTTGAGTGTTACAATTCCAATGGGCTTATGCTGACCCCTCAATTCAAATACATTATAGAAAGTAGTTGAAGAATTCAGTATGGTGTCAATAAACTTTTGGGCATCATCCGGTGTGCTTACATTTCGATTGCCGATATGTTGAATCCAACCATCCGAATTAAGCAGTGAAATGATGAACTCGGTATCGGTTAGATTTAGTGGTCGTATGCTTAAGCGTTCGGTTTCCAATGTTGCGTGCATGCGGATTTTTTAAGAGTCTACAATGGAATTTTATTTAGGCCGACTTATCCTTTAATTCCAGTTTCATCATAATATCAATTTGCTCATCATCGCCTAGTTTGAATACGTGCTTGTCAAATTCTACGAAACCATTTTTTTTGTAGAAGGCCATGGCTCTTGCATTATGTTCCCACACGCCAAGCCAAACATAGGAGGCTTTGCGTTCCTCGCCAAGTTGAAGGGCTTTGTTGAATAGCAATCGTCCAATGTTTTTGCCTTGATAATCCCTGAGGACATATATCCGCTCAATTTCAAGCGCATTTTCATCCTGAAGTTCCTTTTGCGCTAACCCGAAATTTACTTTCAGGTAGCCCACTATTGTATTGTTGAGAGTGGCAAAGTAGAAAAGCGAGCCGGTGTTTATGAGTTCTTCTTTTAAGCCTTCGTACGAAAAGCCCTCGTTTAAATAGGCTTCCATATTTGCTTTGGTGTTCACTGCTTCGAACGTTTCAATAAATGTTCGCTTACCAATTTTTTGTAATTGGTCAATGTCGGCAAGGGTTGCTTCCCTAAGTACGGGGTTCATGTTGGCAGCGTTCAATACCTGATCGCGTTTGCGCCTTCTAGTAGTTTTTTGGCTTCTTTCCAGGGCGGAAGAGAATCTGCATCGATTGTTATGGTTCGTATTTCCTTTGCTATTTGTTTGCTTTTCTTCATGGCCTTCAAATGTGCCCCGCTTTTAGCGAAGTCCTTAAGTTCCTGTTCGGTGTTCCACAGGGTCATCGTATAGTGTTTGGTCCAAATGCCTTGCTTATTGAAGTCTTTGTAATTGGTTGATTTAAGTTGTTTGAGGATACTAAAGGCATTGGCTGATAAGGCAAAGAATTTGAGCGGCCCTTTTAGTTCTATCGAGGTAATGGTGACTTTCATGGATTCAATACTATGTTCGGTTCGAATTTTCGTTTGGTGTGGATTTCCTCACTAATATATCGCTTAATTGTGCATCCCCATGTATTTTTCAAGTGTATCCTTTTTTAAAGCGTTAACCGAACCATTCTTTGGGTCGTCCAGCAGCCTGTTGTTTTCATTCCTTTACTGGTCGTTCAGTGATGCAGTAGGAGTTTATGCTTACGATATTGTTATGGATGTCAAATTCATAAACATCGCACGAAGAAATAAAGGAAACTCTTTTTCCTTCGCGGATAAATTCCGCTGTACCGGTAATCGCTACACAGCGGTCATTTTCAATCAGATTAAGTTGGTTGAATTTCGTGGATACACCACTAAAGTAAGCTGCTATTTTTTTGCAAAAAGGCGCTATTTCGCTCCTCCCGGTCAGGTATTGTTCACCGGGTGTATTCCAAATGGTCTGGTCTGTGAGGTAGTTAAAGCATTTTTCAAATTCCCCGCCAGAGAAGGCTTGGGCAATGTCTTTCTTTTTCATATCGTTAGTTTTAGAAAGGTCGTTGGTTGCCATATTTTATTACGGCTATCAGTTCGCTAATTCTAAGGATTTTATTCAGCAGGTAAGTAAAGCGTCATGGTTCCTTTCTTAAACAACACGTTGTCTAAATGTCCCATTTTTTGCCGGTCAGCGGTAATGAGGTGCATGTGTAAATACGTGTCGTGGTGAGTAAAAATAGCTTTATGTTTTGTTGAGAAAAAGCCAAGTATTTCTGATTGTTCATTAATTACCGGATAGTTTACCTGACCCTTATGCGCTTCATCTGGCGAACTTACGGTTGAACCGTTGGGTAAATTTACAATGTGGATGGTGGCTTTTTCTACCGTGCCTGTAAGTTTGAACAGAAAAGGACGGGGCGAATGTTCTGTCACCATGTCAAGGGAGTGCTCCAGTTGTTGAATGGTTTGTATACTGTCGGGTAACGATTGCACTCTCCAGTTCGAAATGTTTGCGTACCCAAAGAACGGAGCTTTAATCGCGTATGTTTCTTCAACGTTCATTGACGAGTCGGAAACAACGGTTGATTTGTAAGATTTTCCGTCCAGGATTAAAATCTCTCCGGCTAAGTACTCAACCGGTCCGAGCCCGTACAAATTAGTCTTGTTGGCAATGGTGTCCAGGCTGATGTTCCCTTCAAGTTGTCCTTTCCACATTACATTTCTCATCTGCCCAACCACGTTTACGGTGTTGGATGCCTGCTGAGGGTTTGATGAGCAACTAATCAAAATCAATAGTATCAGTCCGGAAAGGATTATCTTAAAATTCATTGTGTTATTTGTTACTTAACTTTATTCGAAGTGCAAAACTTAAAATTTATCACCCTGCCGCCTTTTCAATTATACTTTGTTAAGCAAAGTATTTCTTTTTATTGGCAATATTGTTTTGTACGTTAAACATCTCCATAGCCATTCTAAGGATCCATTTTCAAAATAGGTAAGCCATAACTTTATTCATTCGGTTATCGTCTTTTAGGGGTGAGGCATAACAGTCGCATTTCGTCATTGAATATATTTCGCTAGTATCGCTAATGCAAAGTAAAGCCCTATAATCTTGCAATAACCTTTAAAATCGCAGCGCTATAAATTATATACTTTTTATCGAATGATGCGATGTGACTAAATAAGCATGGATTGGGTATGTTCCCCTTTGTTCACTAAAAGAACCACAGCTTTACAGCCAGCCCAATTACCGCAACTACCAGCACGCGCTTAATCCACACATCGCCTTTGTCCACACTCCAGCGGCTGGCGTACCATCCGCCAAAGCCCTGGCCAATGGCCAGTGTAAGGCCGGTCAGCCATTCTATTTTTCCTTCTAAAGCAAATACAATAATGGATACTCCCGTATAAACAATGGCGGCAAACACTTTAACATAGTTGGTTTTTATCAGGCCCAGGTGGTTAATGTTGGTAAGCACGGCTATTACCAAAAAGCCAATGCCTGCTTGTATAAATCCTCCGTAAATGCCCAACAGAAAAAACGCTACAATACCAAACGCCTGATGTTTTGGGCCAAGCCGTTCCGGCCGGGTAACGTTGCCGGTTCGTGGTTCTGCCACAATGCTAACCACCACCATTACCATAATAACGGCCAGTATGCGGTTAAACAAGGTGTCATCAATATCCACGGCAAGCTTTGCACCGATAATGCCTCCGCCCAACGAGGCCAGACCAAGGTATATACTGTAGGGCAGGGGAAGCTTAACACCCTTGCTGTTAAATCCGCGCACAGCAAAAATATTTTGCGAGAGAATGGCCACACGGTTGGTAGCGTTGGCCACCGATCCGGGCAACCCCATAAAAATCAACACCGGCAAGCTGATAAGCGAGCCGCCACCGGCAATGGTGTTGAGCCCCCCGGCAATGAGGCCGATGACTATGTAAAGCAGATTTTCTAAAACGAGTTCCACCTGGGTTATATTACCGCACCTGCGCCTTGCGAATAATGTTGGCCAGCAGCGAAGGGAACCATCGTTTCAAATACACAGCCAGGGTTTCTTTTGCTCCCGCGATGTATACTTCTTTCTTTTTTGCTTCAATGGCACGCACCATTTTTTTTGCCAGCACTTCGGGCGCCAAACCGGCAGCCGTAGTCGGATCCATTTTCTGATTTATGGAGCCATCGCCCACCAACGCATTCATCGATACGTTGGTGCGTATCCAACCGGGGCAAACGAGTGTTACATAAATAGCCGGACTTTCATTCCAGAGCTCCGCTCGAAGCGCATCAAAAAATCCGTGCAGTGCATGCTTGGCAGCCGAGTAACCTGTGCGGTACGGAGTGCCCACTTTTCCGGTAATGCTGGTAATGGTTACGTAGTGCCCTTGCTTGCGTTCAATAAAATGTGGTAACAGGTATTTGGTCAGGGCAATCTGTCCGAAGTAGTCTACTTCCATCACCTTGCGGTCAACATCCAATATGGTATCCTTGGCCAAACTCCGCTGGCTTATCCCTCCATTGTTTACCAATACATCCACATGGCCAAACAACTGAATAGCGGCTTCGGTTGCCAGTTTCAGTGTTGTGGCTTCACTGAGGTCGAGCGGAAGAATGCGGATGTCGGCTTGCACATGGGCCGGGCAATTTCCCTTTACGCGTTCAAGTTCTTCTTTTCTGCGCGAGGAGAGGATGAGTTTGTTGCCGCGCTTCGCCAGTTCGTAGGTAAGCGCTTCGCCAATGCCGGAAGATGCACCGGTAATCCAGATTACTTTGCCTTTAAGTTTTGTCATAGTGATTTAAAAAATCTTATTCTATTTTTTTAACTGCATCGGCACATAGGGTACATAACTTTTCTAGTTCTATGCGATCGATGTTTCTATGTGGTTATGAAGTTGATGCTGTTCAATTTATTTTTTAGTAACCTCCGCATATACCCAAATGGTGTAAACGCCTAACGCTGTACCAATGGGAAATGAAAAGAGTTTAAAGCAACCCATGATCAACAAAAGTGTTAGCGCCCACGACCGCTGCTGAAGCAACGCTATACCACCTACGATGGAGGGAACGGCAAACAACAGGATGAGTATCCAAAACAATCCTGGAAGGGCCCAGCCTAACAATTCCAGAATCCAGGCGTCATTCGCACCGGCTTCGGAGGCGATAAGCGGGAACAGTACGGAAAGAAAGACGGAAAGTCCGCCAAAGATCAAAAGCTGAAACGATCCTGAAACGATGTAAAGGATGGCCAATATGCGTTTGTGAGATTCCATGGTGTTTTAGGAGTTTAATTTTTCGTAAGTAACGAAATCAAAAGCAAAACGGTGCCGTTCATCGGCCGGATGATGTACGCGTGAAGTTTCTTTCCAAACGGTTTTATCTACCTCCGGAAAAAATGTATCGCCTTCTATCGTGCCCTGTATTTCGGTAAGGTATAGTTTGGTAGCCTTTGGCAATCCTTGCTTATAAATTTCTGCGCCACCGATGATGAAGATTTCATCGGTGTCGATGCTGGTTGCTTTGTCTAAAGCCTCGGCCAGCGAATGCGTTACAATGCAACCTGTGGCAACAAAATCTTTCTGCCGGGTAACCACAATGTTGGTTCTGTTGGGCAACGGCCTGAATTTTTCGGGAATGGAGTCGTAGTTTTTTCTCCCCATAATAACCGGATGCCCTTTTGTGGTTTGCATGAAATATTTCATGTCATCGGGCAGGTGCCAGGGCAGGTCGTTGTTTTTGCCGATTACATTGTTTTGGGTAAGGGCCGCGATGAGGGAGATGGTCATAGAAAATAATTCATCAAAGATAGAAGGCTGGAGGAAACAACCTGCTATGTTGGTGATACGAATGCGATACGTTATTCTTCGTTCTTAGCCTTGAAGGTATACCCCACATGCAAACCTGCCTGCCACCCGGCCGGGCGGCCTGTATGGTAGAGTTGGGTTCGCTCACCGGAAACATTAACGACCCAATTATTTTTTGTCAGTACACTTAACTTTGTCCCAATCGACCACGAAACAAACTGATCGGTACTATAAAAGGGATCGGTGCGGTCGTACATATATCGAAACCGGGCGAGGCTTAGAAAGGGCGCTACCTCAAAATTATCCGTAATACGGATGTGGTAATTGGTATGTTCTACAAACGAAGCGGCACAGGCCAGCCAGAGCAGTAGTCCGCCAATGCTTCCTCCTTCACCATCATCGAGCGAGGCAATCAGCAGGGCAAGCGGAGATAAAATGCCCAAGCCCATGTGAAAGTTATCCTTGCCGGCAGCAAAGCCAAACTCGGTACCAACTACTTTGCCAAGCATGATCTCTCCCCGCATACCAACGACTGTGTACTGGGGCAGGTTACTGATGTTGATTTGCTCTACGGTGCCCATCAAATGAAAATCGCCAAACTTGCGTTGCGCGTGTGCAGTGCAAACGGCAAGCAGCAAAAAAATACAACAGGTATAGGTGCGCATATCAGATTTTATTACCCCTGAAAAACTCGGTTATCGTCATGGGCTTTTTTCCTTCGGGCTGAAACCGGTCAATGGATACCAACCCATCGGAGGCCTTTATATAAAGATAGGTTTTATTATCCGTTATAAAATCTTCGGGTTTCAATTCTTCATTACGGTTGGGTGCTATGCTGCACGCAAAAACTTTATAGATTTTTTCGTTGATGGTCGTCCAGGCTGCAGGATAGGGGCTTAATCCCCGAACAAAATTGTGAACCTGTTTTGCTGGCTGGCTCCAGTTTATCTGACACGTCTCTTTAAAGATTTTTGGAGCGTGTTTGATCACTTCCGATTCCGGTTGGGGTTGTGAGGGATAATTCCCCGAAGCAATGGCTTGCACGGTTTTCAGCACCAGTGCTGCTCCTTTCTTCATTAATCTATCATACAATGAGCCAACATCATCGGTATCGTAAATTGGTTCTTTCTCCTGGAAGATGATGCTGCCCGTATCGATTTCGTGTTTGAGAAAAAATGTAGTTACACCGGTTTCTTTCTCACCGTTGATAATCGCCCAGTTAATGGGTGCCGCTCCACGATATTGCGGCAACAACGAAGCGTGAAGATTAAATGTGCCGAATTCAGGCATCGACCATACAGCTTCAGGCAACATCCGGAAAGCCACCACCACTTGCAGGTTGGCCTGATAACTTTTTAACTCCTCCAAAAACTGTTGCGATTTCAGGTTGGTTGGTTGCAGCACAGGAATGTTGTGTTTCAGGGCACTTGCTTTTACCGGTGAAGCTGAAAGTTTTTGTCCGCGACCTTGCGGTTTATCGGGGGCGGTAATTACAGCAACGACATTGAACTTGTGTTCAATCAGTATTTCCAGGCTGGGCACAGCAAATTCGGGTGTGCCCATGAAGATGATGCGAAGTGTATTCATTCAATTGGCTGCAAATATGGTTAAATTGAAAAAATATCTGCCCTCGTGTTTTGATATATCATATTACGATGTATATTTGATCTATGTATTCGAAAGAGCTTCTAAAGGGCACTATTTCGGCCATAATTTTGAAATTATTGTCGGAACATGAGCGTATGTATGGGTATGAGATATCCATGCGCGTAAAAGATTTGACGGACGGAAAGATTTTATTGAAGGATGGTTCTCTTTACCCGGCCCTACAAAAAATGACAGCCGATGGTCTTCTTTCCTTTAAAGAAGAGGAGGTAGGAGGGCGTACCCGGAAGTACTATTACATTACCAAGCTTGGTCAAAAGGAGAAAACTGTTTTTGTGGAGGAGTTGAAAGACTTTATTGAAACCATGAATAAGATTATTTCTCCTGAATTCAAACCTGTATGAAATTAACCCGTGAGCAAGTTGCAGTTATCCGTCAAAAAGTTGAGAAAAGTAAAATAACAATTGATTCTTTGAAAGATGATGTGCTTGATCATTTATGCTGTGTAGTCGAAATTATGATGGATCGGGGTAAGAATTTTGAAAATGCTGTCAGTGATGCAATTAATGATTTAGCACCCAATGGTCTTGATGAAATTCAGCGAGAAACTGTCTTCTTATTGAACTCAAAAAAAATATTTTTTATGAAAAGATTAACATACACAATCGGGTTACTCTCATCAATGTCGTTTATGCTGGGATGGAGTTTCGGCATGTTACACTGGTTGGGAGCACGTGAATTATCGATTTTTGGTTTTTTGGGATTTGTATTCTTGTATGTCCCACTCCTTGCATTTGATAGATATAAATCGAATATTCGATGGCTACTGTCCGATAAATTGAAATTTATATTAGGTGCGGTAAGCGGGCTAATTTTAGCAGTAGCTATCTTATTTAAGATAATGCACTTACAGGGTGCAGATCAACTCCTTATACTTGGTACAGGCTTTTTCACTTTTGGATTTCTTCCCTTTCTATTTTTTACGATGTACAAGAAATCAATTTCATAAGTCTAATCACGCAGTGCCCTTCGTAAATACTTTGCACAAATCGGACACACTTTCCAATTATGCCCGCGAGCCGGGCAATACTTTCGGCCGTAATAAATAATTTGAAGATGTGCTTTGTTCCATTTCTCCTGTGGAATAAGCCGTTTCAAATCACGTTCCGTTTGTTCCACTTTTTTTCCATTGGAAAGTCCCCAGCGATAAGCCAGTCGGTGAATGTGTGTGTCTACAGGAAACGCGGGTTGACCAAACCATTGGGTCATTACTACTGAGGCGGTTTTATGCCCAACAGCCGGTAATTCTTCCAGATCTTCCATCGAAGCCGGAACTTCACCATTGTATTTCTCCACTAAAATTTTTGATAACCCATAAATCCCTTTTGATTTCATAGGCGATAAGCCACACGGTTTAATGATCTCGCGTATTTCTTCAACCGTGAGTTTGATCATGTCGTACGGATTGTCGGCAAGCTTAAAAAGATGGGGGGTAGTTTTGTTTACGCGCTCATCCGTGCACTGTGCCGATAGCAGCACCGAGATCAATAAGGTGTAGGCATCTTTATGCTGTAGGGGTACCGGTGTCTCCGGAATATACTTATCCAGCAACCTGAGTATGTCTTTTGCTTTTTCAGATTTGGTCATCGGTTTTAAAAAACTTCAAGTTGCTAGTTGTGAGCTGCAAGTTGTAAGTTCTGTTTAGCCGCCACAAACTCGTAGCTCGAAACTGGCAACTTGAAGCTTGATTTACTGATACAAAAGATATTTCTTTCTTAATGCTTCAAATTTTTCCAAATCTATTCTCCAGCTCTCCCTGATCTGTGATTCATCAAGCCCCTGAAGGATTTGTTCACGAAGTTTCGAGGTGCCTGAAAGTTTCTCAAAATAGTTATTGAAAAATTTGTCCTTATCTGGGAAAGCCCGGTAAAAACTAATCAGGTAACTCAAATCAAGTTGAGATTTCACTTTTACTTCGCGAAGATCCAACCCATAACACAATTTATTTTCCAATGGCGGATTTTTCGACATACCATCAATACTCACCGGGGTGAATTGAAATGGCATATTTTTTAAATCAGGATGGCCAATGATTTGAAAGGGCATTTCCGTGCCACGGCCCAGGCTGATGACTGTTCCTTCAAACAGACAAATGGATGGGTATAGTGCAATGGCCTGATCGTTGGGCAGGTTAGGCGATGGTTTTACCGGAAGGGAGTATGCATCGTTATGCTTCCAATTTTTAAGCGTGATGATTTCCAGGTCACATTTTTTCCCATCCGTCAGCCACCCTTCACCGTTAATCATCCGGGCAAGTTCCCCGATGGTGAGCCCGTGTACAATGGGGATCGTATGCATGCCGACAAACGACATGTGTTGCTTTTGCATGATAGGACCATCAACATAATGTCCATTTGGGTTTGGCCGATCAAGAACAATCACTTTTTTATTGTTCTCAGCACAAGCCTCCATTACATAATGAAGTGTGCTGATGTAGGTATAGAATCGCACGCCAACATCCTGAATGTCGAATAGCACCGCATCAATATCCTTCAGTTGATCGGCAGTTGGTTTTTTGTTGTTACCGTACAGTGAAACAACCGGCAAACCAGTTTTTATGTCCTGCCCGTCTTTAATCTCTTCGCCTGCATCGGCAGTACCCCGAAAGCCATGCTCGGGTGCGAAAATCTTAATCAGGTTGATGTTGCGCTTCTTTAACGTGTCGACCAGATGGGTTTTGCCGATAAGGGACGTATGGTTAACCACTACACCAATGCGCTGGCTGGTAATAATGGGTAATAGTTTGTCGAGTTGTTCGGCTCCGGTAACAACAACGGTAGCCTTGGTTTCCTGGATCTCATCTGCCGATAAGGGTACTGAATTTACAACCGTACGGTTTCCGCACTGGATGGCTATACAAAGAAGTACTAAAAACTTTAACTTGCCCACGGTTTATATATTTTAACAAAGTTGAACCTCTCTTACTTCATATCCAAGCGCATCAGCAAGCAAACCCGAGAGGGATTTGCCGCTACTATTCATAAGATTGCCGTGGCCAGCATCGGCATCGGGCTTGCAGCCTCCATTGTTTCTTTTTTGATCATGCGCGGTTTTCAGGATACCGTGAAGAATAAGATTTACAGTTTCAGCGGCCACCTGAACATCACCCGGTTTACCATGAATAACTCCATGGAAGAAACACCCATGTTTACGGATGTTGATGTCTTCAATAATCCGCAAAATTATCCGGGGGTGAGGCATGTGCAGGAAATCGCCCATAAGGCAGGGTTGATTAAAACCGATGATGAAGTGTTGGGAGTTGTGCTCAAAGGGGTGGGGAAGAGTTATGACACTACCATGTTCCAGTCCAACATGATTACCGGCAGGTTTATACACTTCCCGGATAGCGGCTATGCCAACGAGGTAATGCTAAGCCGGATAATTGCCAACAAAATCAGGGCGAATGTAGATGATCAGGTCGTTATTCACTTTTTCCAAAACCCTCCCCGGTTCAGGAGGTTGAAAGTTGTGGGGATTTATGAAACCAACTTGTCGGAATATTTTGACAGTAAGATGGTGATTGGTGACATCCACATGATTGCGCGATTAAACGATTGGGCCGATAGCGTAGCCGGTGGACTTGAAGTATTTGTTACCAACGTCAATTTGATTGATCAGGTGGGTTACAAGATCGGGGAAACCATCGATTTTGATTTGAACATTGTGTCGGTAAACGATAAATACATTCAGATATTTGAGTGGCTTGATCTGCTCAACCGTCAGGTAAACATTTTGTTGGGTGTTATCCTGGCGGTGGTTTGTGTAAACATGATTTCCATTATTCTGATTTTGGTAATGGAGCGGACGCAAATGATTGGTATGCTTAAAGCACTCGGTGCTCAGGATAAGTTAATCCGAAGCGTATTTATCTATAACGGACTTGGCTTGATTGTGAAAGGATTAATAGCCGGTAACCTGATTGGTCTTGGACTTTGCTTTATTCAGGATCAGTTTAAGTTGATCAGATTAAACCCACAGGATTATTACATGAGTTTTGTGCCCATAAGCTGGCACTGGGAAATGGTGTTGATTTTAAACCTGCTTACGTTTCTAATAGTAACCGTTGTGCTGTTGTTGCCAACGGCCATCATCGCCAGCATCACTCCAATCAGGGCAATACGGTTTGATTAGAGATTTACCAAGTGCTAAGAAAATGGTCGGAATGACAGTTAAAGTGCTAAGTACCATCCTATTCTTCCAATGATTCTGTAGCCATCTTTACCATTTGCCAGTAAGGTGGCCGGTAGTTATTTACTGAGATGAATTGCTGAATTTTTATTTCTGTTTTTTCTTTTAGGTTTTGATAGCGATCAACAAACGAGTTGTTCTTCAGTGCTTGAGTGGCTGTCATCCCTTCCGGAATAATGCCTGGTTTACCTAAAACATTCTGCACCATTGAAAAGCCTTTAACCACACGGGCAATCGGGAGCAGCCACGGATTGTAGGAAATCTCCATGCCTTCATTGGCTTTTTCCAGCAAGGCATCCATAACAGCATTGTCGAGGTGGTCTTTAAATAACGTTTCGGGATCACACCACTCGACAACAATGGAAAGCTGCGGATCATACTCCAGGTCGGAAGGCATTTGTGTTAAAAAATTTTCAACGCCAAAAGTGTTTAGCCATTGCGCTGTTCCGATTGATGAGATGGTTGACTCAGCCTGCCACAATTGGATGCCGTGCTTCTTGTAAGCATATGAGCCTACTTCGGAGCAGAACATGGCCGATGAATCATAGAAATTCATTTTAAAGTCGTAGGGGATATGCCGTTTTTCAGCTTCCTGTTTTGCGAACAAGGCAGCCTGGTGCGGCAATAGCGGATCGTTTTTTAGGGCTGGCAAATCCGCACGCGGACGCAACACCATGAAGCGCAGTTTTTTATCCTTCAGATATTCCCCGGCAGTGGCAATGGCTACTCCCCTTTCGATGTGTGCTTCGATGAATGCAGGCTCACCGGTTTCCGAAACATACAATAAGGCAACATGCGAAAAGTTGCCCGGATAATCGTTGCCCCGTGATATAAAGGCCGATACCTCCGCGCCACCACGCGAAACGAATAAATCACCACTGTGCACTTCAATGCCTTCAATCCGTGTTGATGGTGTTTTTGCAATTTCATTCGTTACCCAAAGTATTGGATCAAAAGAGGCACTATCAGTTTGAAGTAAAATTTCTTCCACTGCAGCGCGCATACCGTACAGCAGCGGGTACAACACGGTGCGCTGATATGGTTCAATATTTCCCCACTTCGTTGATTGCTGTTTGATAAAATTTCGAATCTCGCTGTAGTGTAACAGGTATTCACTTGTTTGATTGGATGCAGCCACTACCGGTGACCATTCGAAAAACAAGGTGAGAAGTTGTGCAAGTCGTGGATCGGAGTGCTCAATAAAGTCATGTTGCCGTAGCGCTTCAACGTGCGAGCTGAAAGCCTCGCGTTTAACGGTTTCCAGCGAATCAAGCACAACTGCTGGTAACAATCTCAACCGGTTAAACTCATGTTCAAGTTCTGCCCAGCGATCGTCCATATTCCACACAAACGGTTTGGCTTCGGCAACCTGGTATGTGGTAGTTGCCCGGTCGGGGATCATCAATAAAAAATGGATTGTTGCCGTTGTTAACAGCAGGTACAAAACTTTTTTACCCGGCATCATGAATGGTTTGCTTTGTAGTTTTTAAACCAGCTCTGTATTTTCAGTTGCAGCACACCAAAAAAAGCTTCTTTAAAAATTCCAGGTGATAGCTTGGATTGACCTCTTACGCGTTCGGTGAATATGATGGGGACTTCCTTCATTTTGAAGCCGTATTTCCAGGCTTTGAATTTTAGTTCAATTTGGAAGGCATAGCCAACAAATTTAATTTCCTTCAGCGGAATGGTTTCCAATACCTTTCTGCGGTAGCAGATAAAACCTGCTGTTGTGTCCTGTACAGGCAAGGAGGTAATCAGCCGAACATACCGGCTGGCAAACCACGACAGCAGCACCCGGCCCATAGGCCAGTTAACAACATTTACTCCAGTAATGTAGCGCGAACCGATAACCATGTCGTAGTTTTCGGTTTCACAGGTTTCAATTAACCGAGGCAAATCTTTTGGGTCGTGCGAGAAGTCGGCATCCATTTCCAGGATGAAGGCATAACCTTTTTGGAGTGCATAATCAAAACCGGCAAGGTAGGCCGTTCCTAATCCATTTTTGCCCTGCCTTTTGAGCAGGTGCAGCCGATGAGCGAGTTGATTGAATTTCTGTTGGAGGTCTTCAACGATTTTTGCGGTTCCGTCAGGTGAGTTGTCGTCAACCACCAAAATATCAATGGGGCGTTCAAGGGAGAACACCGCGTTAATCATTAACCCGATATTCTCCCGTTCATTATACGTGGGGATTATAACAATAGCGTTGCTCAAAGTGGGGTTGACATTTTGAAGCAAAGCTAACAATTTTGCTAACCCCTTCCAGACGTCTGAAGTGCAGAAATCGACTTGCTGCAAGTATTCCTGTTACAACGTAATGTTTAGTCAGTAACCGTACCGTAGAGCGGCTTGATGCAGGTAATAAATACAACCTGTCCGGTCATGCAAATGGAAGCAGCATCGGAGACTTCATGCCCGATGATTACTTTTTGGTTGGGTACGAGTGTGAAATAATACAATGGATCCTCTTCGGGCTTGGGCGGCTGCACATAAACCCTCCGTTCAGGCTCCAGTATGGTGCCATCCTCGAGTTCAAAAACAAGACCGCAACCATCCAAACCAGAAAGGTCTTTAACGTTGGCTTTTGTAGCGCATTCCTGCGGAAAGCAAATAATTACTTCTGTGGTGTCGCATTGCCAGAGGGTGGTAAGCAGTAAGGTGAGACTGAATATGCGCATAAATCTGTTTTTCGGCTTAGACACGGCCTTGTCTCAAAAGGTTGGCTTAATGTGTAATGCATTTTGGTTAGCATCGACTAAAAAAATGAGGGGTTTGAAGAAAACTTCAAACCCCAGAGAAAAAGGGCACATAGTAAAGTGCCCTGCCTAAATGTTAAAAAGTTTACAGTTTGAATGCCATTATCTCGTTAGGCTTCGATTTGTAGTACAACATACCACCCCACTCGTCAACCTCGTATTCCGGCTTTTTGTCTTTCAATAAAACTTCCTTCTCAACTTTACCGGTGTCTTTGTTTACTTTAACAAGACCAACACCACCATCTAAATTGGTTAGGATGAACTGCGCATTTTCGGTTGCTGCAGTTGCTTTGAAACGTTTGTTCATCTCAGCAAATGAACTGGAGGCGATGTCAGAAAAAGCATCCTGAGCAATTTTTGCCTGCTGTCCTGCGCTGTTGTAATCGCCCAACATGTTTTTGTTTGCTCCTGCCTTTACGGCCGAAGCACTCGCCACCGCCACCGCTGCAACGGCCAAGGTTCCCATAGCCACTTTTACAATACCACTTTGCCCCGGTGATTTAAAGTATTCATGAAATATTGATGCCCCAGTAAAGTTCAATAACATTACATTTTGATCTGCCGTAAGCAAGAGCCCCCCTTCACGCGTTGTAAATCCGGTAGCGTACTCCTTTTCTTTCATTTCGTATTTCGCCAAGGTGCTTACGTCACCTGTATTTTCATCAATTGCCAGTATTTCTGTTCCTGTGCTGATGAGGTAGCGTTTGTTCTTCGCGTCATAGGTACTGGTAACTGATTTGGCTTTTGCATATTTAATGGGTTTCGCCCAGACAGGTTCACCGGTCTGCAGGTTTACAATGTTCGCATCGGTATCAGTAATGTAGATAAGTCCTTTAGGAGTTCTGGCCATAGTATGGATGTTTTCGCCTGTTGTAAGTGGCTTTTTGAAGAGCGACTGACCATCAAAAGAAATTTTATTGATGCCACCGGAAGCCAACCCGAAGAGGATTCCATCTTCCATAATGTAGAAATGCTGCACAAAGTCTTTTGTCTTGGGCGCTTTGTCCCACAGGTCCTCACCCGTTGAGGCACTCAGAAAGGATATTTTAGATTCAGATGCACCGGCCATCAACCGATTGAGTGTGGCGCTCGAGGCATTTTTGTTTACATCGGCCACCACGGCCAATCCGTTGGGTAAAATTTCAAACCGCGTAACGGTGCCTTTAATCTTACGCTCGTCCTTCCACAGCAGTTGACCTTTATCGCTAACTTTATGAATGCGCGTATCACCGTTGGGTCTTTCTTCAAATCCATAAATTTCTTTACCGGTTTCATCGGCTACCATCCAGGTAATTTTGTTCACGTCTGCTTCCCACAAAATATTTCCGTTTTTAAAATCAGCGCACACCAACGATTTGGTGGTTGGCACCAGCACAATGGAACCCACCATAAAAGGCGCACCGGAGCTCATGGGTATAGCTGCCGCGCTGCGGGTTTTGCCAGCGTTGGGATCAAGCGAAGCAAAGCCATCCTGATTGCCCGTGGCCAGATCATAGATTCCAACGGCCAATACTTCCTTTTCTGATTTGGTACGGTTGCCAACCACTACCAATTTATTTTCAGGAAGAAAGACTTTCAGTTGGGCGATCTGCTTCCAGCCTTTTTCTTCCGTTGCGAAAAGTTTCTTTCCGGTAACGATGTCAATTACCGTACGCTTGCTATTAGCAAACAGGGTTCCCGGTATTTGTGATTTTCCGCCTTGTGAAATAATAACATAAGGCGACATCGGTACCAGTTCAATTTCTTCCTCTTTCACGCCACCATATTCGGTGAATACGAAATGAGGCTTTTCGGCCTCAGGCTTAATGCCTGCAAAGCCACCGCTTCCGGCTATCAGCAGTACACCGGCATCGGTGAGCTTCATAATTTCATACTTGCCATTCAGTTGGTAAGTGAAATCCGGCTTGTCGGTTTTTTGTGCCACCAGGCTTATTGTAACCGATAGCAACAATAATGTGAGTACTTTTTTCATCATGTTTGTGTGTTAGGTCATTAATTTTCTCAACACAAACATGCGCAGGCATCCTGCCCCAAAGTATTCCCTTAAGGTGGTATTTTGATATACCCACCAGTACGGATGCCCTTAGACCAGGTTGTTGGCGTAAGCGAATTTGATGAGGCCGACAAGAGAAGTTGTGCCGGTTTTTCGGAAAATGTTTTTCCGGTGTGTCTCCACGGTTCGTTCAGAAATGAAAAGCTCTTCAGCAATTTGCTTGTTTGAATATTCTTTGGCGATGAGTTTAAGAATTTCACGCTCCCGATCGGTAAGCAGCCTGTTTTCATCCGGATTGTTCAGGCTCTTGATCAGCATTTTGTTGATTTCATCGCTGAGGAACACTTTGCCATCATACACCTGCCGTAGGGCTTCCAGCAATTCCTTGTGTGAATCTTTTTTCAGGATATAGGCATTCACGCCTTCCTTAAGAATTTCTTTTACCAGGTGCGTTTCATCGTGCATGCTCAGCACCACAATTTTCATTTCCGGAAAAAGTTGCTTTACCCTGCGGATAAGGGATAGCCCATCCATGCCGGGCAAATTAAAATCGGTGATCAATAAATCGGGTTTGTGCTGCCGCAACAGGTCAAGTCCTTCTTCTGCATTGGTGGCGGTGGCCAGTATTTCATGTTCGCCTTCGCGCTCCAACAGTGCGCGGATGCCGTCCAGTAAAATAGTATGATCATCAATCAGAACAGTTTTCATGTGCTTTTGTATTTCCTTACGCCCTAGGCTCCATAAAAACTTCATGAACGCAAATTAAAACAGCCTGAAAATAATAAACCATCCGTATTATGCGGTATTCTTTACTCCCCAACTGAGGGGAGCGGCTTGTTCAACTGGTTCAGGATGTGTGGGCAACTCGATGATAAGGGTTGATCCACGAACATCAGGCTGTGTATCCAGGTCCAGTTTACCAGAAATCAAATTAAGCCTTGTTTGAATGTTACGCCATCCATTTCCAGTGCTTTTTTCGAGTGCTTCACGATCAAAACCTTTCCCGTCATCTTCAATGGTATAGGTGAGTGAATGCTCGTGCTGAACTAACTGGATATTTATTTTGGTTGGCGAATTGTATTTTAAAATATTGTTGATCCATTCCTGCGTTATCCGGTACAGGTTTATTTCCTGTAGCTCATTCAGTCGGCCGTTCAATCCAAAATCGGTGGCCGTAACCTGAAGGTTTCCTGTTGATGAAAGTCGTGCGGCCAATTCTTTCAACGCAGCGGGTAAACCACTTTGAATGAGAATGGCGGGCATCAAGTTAAAGGCAATGTTCCGCAGTTCCGTGTGCATTTCTTCTATTACGTGCTCTGTCTTTTCAAAAATCCGGTCGCGGGCTCCATAATCTTTTCCCTGATCTAGTAGTTGGTCAAGGTGCAATCGCAATGCGGAAATAAGCTGGCCGAAGCCATCGTGCAGATCGCGGGCAACGCGTTTTCGTTCAGCTTCCTGCGATGCCAGTGCAGCGTTAATTTGGGTTTGTTTTACAAGCAGTTGTTGATCCTGGTGCATGAGTTGTGCTTTTCGCTTGTTGCGGCTAACAATAAACACAATTAGGATAACGGAAAACACCAATAATAACAACAAGGAAATGGCCAGAAACAGGTTGCGTTGATTGATGGCTTGCTGTTCTTCCAGTTGTGCCTGCTGAACAACAATCTGTTGTTCTTTTTTTTCGGTTTCATATTTTACCTGCAATTCGGCAATGGCATTGGCATTTTGCTGTGAGAACACACTGTCGCGAATGGCATCGTACCGCTCGAAAAGTTTTTGTCCTTCTTGTGGTTGTTGTAGCATGTAATGTGCCTGAGCCGAACTTTTTAAAAGGGTAGGGGCATATCTTTCTAGTTCCGGGTGCTCATCTAAAATGGCCAACCCTTTTTTGGCATAAACAAGCGCCAGTTGTGGTTGGTTTAAGTGAACATAAATGTTGGTTAAGTTACTCAATACACTCAAATCACTTTTTGGATTTTTGCCGAGACTTTCCGGTGCGCTGAGGGCGGTAAGCAGGAGAGGCAAAGCCCGAATGTAATCTTTCTTGTCGAGGTAAAGGTTGCCCAGGTTATCGTGCAGGGCATAATACATACGCATACTGTTGGCTACCTTTGCCAGTTCAATGGCTTTGGAGTAGTGCTCTATTGCTTTGTCAGTAATGTTTAAACTTTTGTAACATACACCCAGGTTGGCGTTGGAAATGGCCTGGTCATTGGCATTAGAATATTTCTCCCGAAGTTCCAGCGCTTGTTTGTGGTAGTCTATGGCGGTATTGAATTGCTTCAACTCCTGGTACACCAGCCCGATATTGCTCAGGTATTTTCCTATGCCAGCAAAATTTTCTGGCTGGTTGGTTTTAATCAGTCCATATCCGGCCGAAAAATATTCAAGCGCAACGCTGAACTTGCCGCTGTTCAGATTGCTCATTCCCAGGTTATTCAGGCTTTTTTCTTCCTGGTCGGGCCAGTTGTTTTCACGGCTATGTTGCAGGGCGGTTTCTAAATAAAATTTAGCAGAATCATTTACCTGAAGCACGTGAAAATAAAGGCCTGTTGTGTTTAAAAGTTGGTTGTAGCTATACGGTAAGCGGTTTGCTGATGCGTACTTCTTTCCTTCCTGCAACAACATGCGCGCTTTTTCGGGATTGTTGAAAAGAAAATAGAACGCTGCCTGATTGATGGCCCTCACCTTGAGTGAGTCATTGTCAGTGCTTTCAAGAACATGCAACAGGCTATCAATATGCGCAGGTGTTTGCGCGTGGATAGCGATTGAGATGAATAGAAGAAGAATAAAATGGCTCCGCATGCCGTGCGTTTAACGTATACTTCCAGTAGGTACAAAGAAAACCAAGTACCGGAAGTATACAAACAAACTTTTAGCAGCGGAGCATCTTTTTAAAAACTGGTTTACTCACTTCGCAGTGACTTCACCGGGTTAGCCTGGGCTGCCCGAATGGCCTGGTAACTGATCGTCAACGATACGATGAGGAAAATTACCAACAAGCTCAGTATATAGGTAAACGAATCAATATTGGTATGGTAAATGAAGTTTGTGAACCATTGGTTCATAAAGTAGTAGGAGGCAGGAACAGCCAACACAAATCCAATTACAATCAGCAGGGCGAAATCGCGGTAAATTAATACAAGGATGTTGCCCACATTTGCACCCAGCACCTTACGCACCCCGATTTCTTTCACCTTACGTTTTACAGTGAACAGCACCAGTCCGTAAACCCCCAGGCAGGAAATCAAGATGGCAATGGCAGTGAAAGTTTGGATAATGGTACCGAAATTCTGAAAATTTGAATACTGCTGATTCAATTGCTCATCTAAAAACGTGAACTCAAATGCTTTTTCAGGAAACAGCTTATTCCATTCCTGTTCCAATTTTGTAAGGGTTGATTCCACATTTTCGTTTTCAAACCGGACTGAAAGCGTGCTGAACTGATTCCGGTCAATAGCCATGATTAAAGCTGAAATAGGCGTGGTGAGGTCTGCGAAGTTGAAATCTTTAATTACCCCAACAACCTGCCCTTTTTTTCCTTCCCGATTAATCATTTTGCCCAGCGCTTTTTCAGGTGTGTCCCAGTTGAACTGGCGCACGGCAGTTTCGTTCACTATAAATCCTTGTTGTTCATCGGATGGATAATCCTGGCTGAAGGTTCTCCCGGCAATCAGTTCCATATTGTACGTTTTCAGGAAATCATAATCGATGGCCATGTTGGCAGTAAAGATGTTGTCCTCACGGGTAAATCCTTCGGGAATAGTGCCCCTGAAAACAGAACCTGCACCTGGTGAACCGGATGACAACGTGGTATGCCTGATTCCGGTTTGCGCCTCAACAATATCACGAAACGATTGCAGGCGTATTTGAAAAGTAGAATCACGCTGTTGAAAATATCCGTTCGTGTTTTGGCTGTACAACGGAATATTGATCACGTGTTCGCGTTGAAAACCCAATGGGCGGCTGTTCAGGTAGTTAAGTTGTTTGACAATCAACAACGAACCCGACAGGAGCATGCATGCAATCGACAATTGAATCACAACAAGCGATTTGCGTAAAACCTGATTGCCGTCACCGGTTGTACCCGAACCTTTTAAAGCAGTTACCGATTCAAAAGTGGAAATAAAGTAGGCTGGGTACCCACCGGCAAGGAGGGAGATAACCACCAGCAAAACCAGGGAGAGCATAACGAGTGCACCATCTATTACCTGTAAAAATTCCAAGGTTTTACCCGTAAGCTGATTGAGCAATGGCAAAGCCGCATCGAACACCAGATAGGCCATCACCAAAGACACAAAGCAGAACAGGAAACTTTCAGCCAGAAACTGAATGATCAGTTGAGATTTCATGGAGCCCATAATCTTGCGAACGCCAATTTCTTTCATGCGCGTGAACGACTGTGCTGTACTGAGGTTGATGTAATTTATAGAGGCGATCAACAAGGTTAGTATACCGATGCCGATAAAAATATAAATGTTGGTCATTGAATTGGTTGCTGACGGCTCGGCAAGCAGCGTACTCTTTAAATGGATATCAACAATGGGCATTAGTGTAAATACCTGGCCTACCAGGAACATTGGGTCAGCATGTTTCTTGATGAATGCGTCCATGCCTGCATTGATATTTTGCGGGGTGGCTCCGGGTTGCAGCAACACATAGGTATACGAATGGCTGATGACAAAATTTTGCGAAAGGTTATCGCGCAGCACTGCCTCGGTTCGTTTGTCCTCCAAATCGAACATGTCATCATAAGGAACCAACATGTTGAAGCGCAGGTGAGAGTTTTCAGGGAAATCTTTTACCACGCCTAAGACCTTAAATGATTGCCTTCCGGAGAATATTAACGACTCACCAATCGGGTTTTTATCGCCAAAATATTTTTCAGCCATCTCTTCATTGATCAACACGGTGAATTTGTTGTGCAAGGCATTTTTGGGGTTTCCCTTTACGAATTCGAGCGTAAACATTTTGGTGATGGCCGAATCGGCAAATGCAATTCTGCTTTCTTCAAACGCCTCGGCCTCATGCGGTAAACTGATGCTTACATTTCGAATGTATACACGTGCGGCTTCTTCAATTTCTGAAAATTCATCCTTCAGTTTGGGTGCTATGGGCGGGGGGGTAGTGGCCAGCTCCAATCCGTTAGGTGCGGAATACCGCAACCGATACAACCGTTCGGCCTTCTCATGAAAACGATCGTAACTCAGTTCGCTGCGCACGTAAACTAAAATGAGTAGGGTAAGGGCTATGCCGCAGGTAAGCCCGATGAAATTGATAATAGAGTACGACTTGTATTTGAGGATATTCCGGTAAGCGGTTTTGAAGAAATTTCTTAGCATGGCAGTGAGGTTTATGGTGATACTACGCAATAGGGTGTTACTCGTTTGCGGTTAGTTGATAAACCTTAAAATTTTGTGATGGGTGGCATTTATGTTGTTAATTCCGTGTCCGAAAACGGACTAACGCCATAGCATTTGTCTCCTGAAAGTTTCGTGATCTATCAAAGTTGGTGTGGTGCTTAATATCCCGAATGCTCTGGTAGTCTCGTCTTAAATATTAACCAGCTAAAAAAATCAGTTATCTTGAAGTTCTAACCAACCCCATAAAACAAAACATTGGCCTATTGGTGTTTGAGGTGGTTTGAAAGGCGAGTGGAAATCGATTACTTCGAATGTTTAGGGAATTAAACCTATTGAATATAGTTAAATGGATTTTCAAAAGGGCGATATAGATGTTAAAAACAAACTTGAAGCTGAACAGCTTTTTAAAATTTCACGCTTCAAGGAAACCATAAAACGCACGAGGCCCCATAAGCATGACGCGTACTTTGAATTGATTTACTTATCCGAAGGAGCCGGCTTCCATTGGATTGATACACAGAAAATACAGATCACACCCCCGATGGTTTTCTTTTTGTCTGGGCAATTGCATTACTGGGAGATGACGTCCATCCCGAAAGGATATGTGATGTTGTTTCGCGAAGGTTTCTTCGATTTTGTGCGGCAGAATTCGTTGTTAAACCTGGTACGGGCGTTAGAGGATGTTACTTATGTTCAGCTCAATCCGGATGAAAATCTTGAATTCATATTTGAGGAAATGGAAAAGGAGTATAAAAACCCTTCTTCCAACTCAGTGGAATTGATACAGGGATATTTGCAGGTTGTGTTGGTTAAGATGCTTCGATACAGAGAACAACTACACCATATTTCAGAAACAACCAGTACCGATCAGGTTTACCGAAAATTCCTGAGTATTATTCATTACGCACAACCGATTTCAAATCTGAAGGTAAACGAGGTTGCTGAACAGCTTAATGTTTCACCACAGCACCTCAATACCATCGTGCGAAAAGCATCAGGCAAATCGGCCAGCCAACTGATCAGCGAGCAGGTTATTCTAGAAGCCAAACGATACCTGTTGCACTCGGACAAGAATGTGAGTGAGATAGCCTTTTCGTTGAATTTTTCTGACCCGTCTCATTTTGTGAAGTACTTCCGAAAACTTACCGGTGAAACTCCTCAAGCCTTCCGGTCGCGGTACTTTCAATAGTACTATACTTCCTTTCAATTATACCATAGAAGCAAGCTCATCAGGGCATAGTTTCGCATTTTAATGGATTTCCAGTCATTACCTGATTTCAATTATTCCATTTGTTAGTTATGAACAGATTCGGTTTCATCGTTCTCAGCATCGCAATTTGCGGTCAGGCATTTTCACAATCCCTTCCTGATCTGTTGAAATTGGCTGAACAAAATTATCCACTGCTGAAAGCCAAAGGGTACGAAGTGCTGGCAGGAAACGACCTTGTTTCGCTTGCAAAAAGTGCAGCCGTTCCAACCCTGGATGCTGCGTACCAGTTGAATTACGCCACATTTAACAACATTACAGGTATGGCTACGGCACAAGGGTTTGTGCCCATCAGCGGTCCGCCATCAGAAGATAACGTGTACCAGGGTGTGTATGGTACAGCCGGGGGACTGCTGATGAATTGGGATGTCTTAACCTTTGGGCAACGGAAATCGAAGATTGAATCC
Organism: Cyclobacteriaceae bacterium; assembly: GCA_019638255.1. Taxonomy (GTDB): domain Bacteria; phylum Bacteroidota; class Bacteroidia; order Cytophagales; family Cyclobacteriaceae; genus UBA2336. The sequence continues at coordinate 1,670,711 of JAHBUD010000001.1, forward strand.
GCAAAAGCACAGCAAGCTTATCGCGAAGCGGATGAGAAGCAGGAAATTTTTCATCACCAGATCAAAACAGCCAATGCATGGCTCGATGTGGTGATGGCGGAAGAGTTGATAAAAGTATACACGAAAAACCTGGAGCGGGCCGAAGAAAATGTTCGCATTGTGAAATCGTTGGTTCGTTCGGGTTTACGACCTGGTGTCGATACTGCCTTATTCAAAGCCGAAGCATCGCGGGCAAAAATTGATTTGTTGAATTACCAGAATCTTAAAGAGCAACAAGTACAGTTATTATCGGAACTGGTGGGAGGCGTTGAGAGCTCATTTGCTTCGGATACCAGTTTTTTTAATCGATTACCAAACGTTTCAAATGAAAATGTTTTACAGAATCATCCGTTGATAAGCCTCTCCACCAGTCGTGTACTAGTTCAGCAGTTTGAACGCACGCAATTGCAGCGCACATTGAATCCTAAACTTTCTTTTTGGGGAACAACGTATGCACGCGGCTCTGGTATCCGACATGATGGATTTGTAAATGCCGAAGACGGGTTGTCATTCAGCCGTTATAATTATGGCGCAGGGTTGGTACTGAGTATGCCTTTATTACAATTTACACGTGTACGGCACCAAGTACATGCACAAGAGTCTTTGATAAAAGCAGAGGAAGAGAAATTGAATTTGACCAGGTTGCATCTGGAAAAGCAAAATCAGGTTGCCGATGTTACGCTTCGCCATGCGTTGCAGATAGCTAGTGAAAGTCCGGTGTATTATGAATCGGCTGCTTATTCTTATCGTGCATTGCAAAGCCGGTACAATTCAGGATTGGTTAATTATGCTGATCTCATTCAAGCACAATATATGCTGGTGAAGTCGGAAGCTGATTTAAAGAAGTCTTATATGGAAGCATGGAAGGCTTTGTTGTATAAAGCGGCCGTGCAAGGTGACATCAATTTATTTCTTGATAAGATCAACTAAACTATGAATCTGCTACAAGGCGCCCTGCGAAAGCCCATCACGGTATTGGTTGCTATACTGGCCATCATCTTCTTTTCGGTGCTGGCCATTCGCAACATGAAGATCGATATCTTCCCGGTGTTGGGTCTGCCAACGATTTATGTAGCGCAACCGTATGGTGGACTTTCACCTGAGCAAATGGAAGGTCTTGTTACCTCGTATTACGAGTATCACTTTCTTTATGTAACAGGTGTTAAGTTTGTAGAATCAAAATCCATTCAGGGTGCAACAATAATTAAGATCCAGTTTCAGGAAGACACCGACATGAGTCAGGCTATGGCCGAAGTGGTTGGGTATGTCAATCGATCTCGCGCCTTCATGCCTCCCGGTACGGTGCCACCTTTCATTACGCGCTTTGATGCCGGCAGCGTTCCGGTTGGGCAGTTGGTGTTTACTTCTGAAACGCGATCACTGAGTGAAATCTCTGATCTGGCTTTGTTCCGCGTTCGTCCGATGTTTTCAACACTTCCCGGTGTATCGGCACCACCTCCTTTTGGAGGGAATCAGAAAACGGTCATCATTAAAGTTGATCCTGACAAACTGAAAAATTACAAGCTATCTCCCGATGAGATAGTTCAAACCATTGCAAAAGCCAATACCATTTCACCGGCCGGTAATGTGCGCATTGGCGATCAGACGTTTGTGACTCCACAGAATACCATTGTGGAAAATGTGAAAGAACTGGAGAATGTTCCGATAACCCTAGGTGCTGGACCTGCCATTTATATCCGCGATATCGCACAAGTGCAACTAAGCTCCGATGTTACCACCAGTTACGCGTTGGTAAACGGAAAGCGTTCGGTATACATCCCGGTAACAAAACGTTCAACTGCTTCAACCTGGGATGTGGTGAAGCGCGTGAAAGCTGCGTTGCCCGATATGCAAGCCGCTATCCCCGAGGATATTAATGTAACGTATGAGTTTGACCAATCGGGATATGTAATCAACTCATTGAAGAATTTAATCTTTGAAGGCGGGCTTGGCGCATTGCTCACCGGTCTTATGGTACTGTTGTTTCTGCATGACCGCAGAAGTGCAGCCATTATCGTATTAACTATTCCTTTGGCGTTACTCACGGGTGTAACGTTTCTTTTCCTTGCCGGCCAAACGTTAAACATTATGACCTTGGGTGGGCTTGCGCTTGCGGTTGGCATTTTGGTAGATGAAGGAACCGTGACCATCGAAAATATTCACCGCCATCAGGAAATGGGCAAGTCAAAAGCCCGCGCTATTCTCGATGCCTGCCGCGAAATACTGTGGCCAAAGCTTCTTATCCTGCTGTGTATACTGGCCGTGTTCGTACCATCATTTTTTATGACGGGTGTTCCAAGAGGCATGTTTCTTCCCCTTTCGCTTTCGGTGGGTTTTGCCATGATCGCTTCTTTCTTTTTGTCCAACACCTTTGTTCCGGTTATGGCCAATTGGTTTTTGAAGGATGAAGTTCTCCACCAGACCACTGGGCGCTTTGAGCAATTCAGAAACCGTTACCTGAAGTGGCTGGATGGTTTCACTACCCGAACGGCACAAACACTTGTTTTATATGGATTGATCATTGTGGGTATGCTGATCACTTTTTTTGTATTTATCGGTACTGAGATCTTTCCCAAAACGGATGCCGGTCAGGCACAGGTACGATTGCGACTTCCCGTGGGCACACGCGTTGAGCGAACCGAAGAAGTTACACAAAAAGTATTGGCACTGGCAGACAGTATAACACAAAATGGAGTGGAGATATCATCTGCTTTTATCGGTACCCAACCTTCAAGCTACCCGGTAAACCTGGTGCATCTGTGGACAAGCGGCCCGCATGAGGCCATGCTGAAAATCAATCTTAAAAAAGAAAAAGCCATTTCCATTGATGACTTTAAGGAACAGTTGCGCGAAGCGGTAAGGAAAAATATTCCGGCTTTATCGGTATCCTTCGAGCCGGGCGATATGGTAGAGCAGGTTATTAATCTCGGTTCAACAAATCCTGTTGAGCTGGCCATAACCGGAAGAAACCTGAATCAGACACGGGTTCTGGCAGAGCAGTTGGAGAAGAAATTATCGGCTATCCCGTATTTACGCGATGTACAAATCGCCACACCACTCGATTATCCCGGTATCAAGATTGAAATAGATCGTGTTAAAGCTGGGCAACTTGGTTTAACGGTTGATGAGATTGGAAAATCCATTGTAGCGGCAACCTCATCCAGCCGTTTCACACAACCCAATTATTGGTTGGACAAGAATACGGGTACTGCATACCAGGTTCAGGTTGAATATCCTCAGCACCTTATGAATTCAACCGATCAGATTGAAATGATACCGGTAGCAGATGACCCTCAGGTTTATTTACGTGATGTTGCTACCTGGAGCAAACAATTCACGCCCGGTCAATACGATCGGTTAAATCAGCAACGATTTATAACCCTTACGGCAAACATTCACGCAAAAGATCTGGGTCATGCATTAAATGATGTGAATGAAGCAGTGGCAACTTTGGGTGAGCTGCCGCGAGGGGTAAAAATTCTGGTAAAGGGCCAGGCAGAATTGTTGGATGAAACTATGTCTTCGCTTCAATTGGGTTTGCTGATCGCTATCGTTGTAATCTTTCTGATGCTGGCGGTTAACTTTCAATCGTTCAGGTTGTCATTGGTTACGCTCTCGATTATGCCGGCTGTGGTTGCGGGTTCACTGTTCTTATTGCTGATCACCGGTAAAACATTAAATATCCAGTCGTATATGGGCACCATCATGGCGGTAGGGGTGGCTATTGCGAATGCCATTTTGTACATCACCAATGCCGAACAACACAGAAAATCAGGAAGCACTATAGCCTTTCGCGAAGGTGCGTTCAATCGCATCCGACCTATTCTCATGACCAGCCTTGCTATGATTGCCGGAATGATTCCGCTTTCGTTGGGATTGGGTGAAGGGGGTGATCAGGTTGCGCCTTTGGGTATTGCTGTGATTGGCGGATTGTTTTTTTCTTTGATCAGTACGTTGCTTTTTCTTCCGCTCATTTACAACCTTGCAGAAGGAAAAAGAGTGTATACCAGTGCTTCACTTGATCCGGAAGATTCATTGAGTCGTTATTTTAAGGAATCATAGAAAATATGAATAGAGTAATTGTTATCACATTAGCGATTGGTTTGGGATTTGGATGTTCGGAGAAGAAGTCAACTGTTACTGCCGTTGGTCTACCCGATTCTGTTGAGGTATTCAAACTAAATAAAGAACAAGTCGCCAAAATCTTGTCGCTACCTGGCGAGTTGCATCCGTGGGAGCGCGCTGAATTGTATGCTAAAGTAGAAGGCTATGTGAAAGAAGTAAAAGCTGATATAGGTGACCGTGTAAAACAGAATGACATACTCCTTGTTCTTGATGCACCGGAAGTAACCGCCAACTTTGCGAAAGCTTCTGCCGATCTGCAGGCAGCGCAATCAACGTATCACACCAGCCGAGATACCTACAGAAGGGTGGTCATAGCATCGAAAGAAAAGGGAGCTGTTTCTGAAAATGAACTCGAACGTGTGCGCAATCAAATGTTAAGTGATAGTGCTTCCTGGGAGGCGGCTAAGTCAGGCGCAAATGCGTATGCTCAATTACGAAATTACCTGGTGATCCGCTCACCGTTCGGAGGTGTGGTAACCCAGCGCCATGTTGATGCTGGCACTTTGGTGGGCAATTCTTCACAACGCATGATGCAGGTTGAGAATCTGGATAAATTAAGGTTACGCGTAGCTGTACCAGAAGCCTACTCGGCTGCCCTTCCTGAAACCTCCTCTGTGAACTTTGAGGTTGATGCACAACCCGGTAAAATATATTCGGCAGTGCTTTCACGGAAGTCAAACCAGATTGATCTAAAAACACGAACTGAGCTGTGGGAGTTTGAAGTAAACAATCCAAAACAGGAGTTGAAATCCGGTATGTATGGCAATGTCAACTTTGCACTTCAGCGTAGCGAACCATCGTTTGTAGTTCCTTTCTCTGCGTTGGTAACAAATCTGGAACGGAAATTTGTAATTCGTGTGCGTGATGGAAAAACAGAGTGGGTAAACGTACGATCCGGTATCACCATGAATGATAAAGTGGAAGTGTTTGGGGATATTCAGGAAGGTGATACACTCGTGCTGCGTGCGAATGATGAGTTAAAGAGTGGTGTTGTGGTTACAACTAAATAGTAATTTGAGCTTATCTCATATCGTAAAGTTCACAACAGATTTACATGAGTATATTTCAGAAATTAGTTTCAACAGATACAGCCAAAACAACCCTGCTCATACGACTGATGGTTGGCGCGGTGTTTCTCTCTGAGGGTATTCAAAAGTTTTTGTTTCCGGCAATTCGCGGAGCAGGTCGTTTTGAAAAAATTGGTTTGCCTTCGCCTGAATTTCTCGGAAGTTTTGTTGGTTTCTTTGAAATTGCTTGTGGTGCACTTATTCTGCTAGGTTTAGTTACACGCTTAGCAGCGATACCAACGTTGGTGATTATGTTGGTAGCTATTGTGGCAACCAAATCTGTCGTACTTCAGGAACAAGGTTTTTGGGAAATGATGCACGGGAGTCGCACCGATTGGTCAATGTTATTAGGAAGTATTTTCCTGTTGATACGAGGCGGTGGTTGCTGGTCGATTGATGTTAGACTTTCAGCAACCCGGTAATGGATATTCTCATTATTTGTATTGCATCATTTTTTACTGCCATCCTTACTTTCTTCTCGGGCTTTGGGTTGGGCACCATTCTCACGCCCGTGCTTATGATTTTCTTTCCGGTGGATCTGGCGATAGCTTTAACTGGTGTGGTGCATTTCTTCAACAACATTTTCAAGCTGCTGTTGGTGGGGCGTCATGCCGACAAGCACGTGTTGCTGCGCTTTGGTATACCGGCTGTAGTGGCTGCCATTATTGGTTCATGGTTGTTGCTGAATATTACGGAGTGGGAGCCGCTCTTTACGTATCAACTCGGTGAGCGCATGATTTCCGTTTATCCGATGAAATTTATCGTTTCGGTATTGCTGATGATTTTTGCCCTCATCGATATCATTCCGTATTTCAGCAAATTGCAGTTCGATAAAAACAAACTCCCGCTTGGCGGAGCGCTGAGTGGTTTCTTTGGCGGACTTTCCGGCAACCAGGGCGCGTTGCGCAGTGCCTTTTTAATTAAAGCCGGCCTTTCGAAAGAGGCTTTTGTCGGCACAGCCGTGGTGGTGTCCACCTTTGTTGATTTCACCCGCTTAAGTGTGTATGCCACCCGTTTCACAACCTCGGGCCTCACCGAAAACCTGCTGCTCGTTGCCAGTGCCACGGTATCGGCAATTGTGGGAGCGTATATCGGTAATAGGTTGTTGAAGAAGGTTACGCTTCGGTTTATCCAGGTTTTTGTGGCTGTTTTGCTGATTCTTCTTTCACTTGCATTGGGAGCCGGTTTAATTTGATCACAGTCGCTCCGTTAAAATAGCGAGAAACGTTTTCACCGCATCCACATAATTTCCAACGCGAATGTTTTCATTTTCCGCGTGCTGATTGTTGTCCGGATTCACCGTAGGAACACTAACAGCCGGAATGCCCAGCGTAACTACAAATGGGGAGATGGGAATGGATCCACCCATCATGCGGATTTTTATTGGTTCCTTTCCAAATGCTTTGATCATGGCTTTGTTTAACCAGATACCCGTTTCCGAATCGAACGGAGTTTGAAATGGCCCATACGAAACACTCGACTGCATGGCTGCAATGCGCGGATACTTCATGCGTTCTTCTTCGGTGGGTTCGGTATCTACAATGTAATACCCCTTATCCTCAACGTGCTTTCTGACTAACCCGATTAACTTTTGTGGATCACTTGAAGGCACCAGCCGAATGTCGATTTCGGCAGTAGCCCATGCAGGAATTAACGTGCGTGCCTTTGAGCCTACATAAAGTGAATTCATTCCGCGTATGTTCAGAGTTGGGTACTGAATCGACTCCTGAAAATTATCTCCGATTTTATCCGGCTCGGCTACGCCCAGAAATTTTCTGATTTCATTTTCATCATCAGGTACTTGAGCGAGAATCTTTTTCTCTTCCGGAGTAAGCACAACGCCATCATAAAAGCCAGGCAGCGTCACACGACCATCATCATCTTTCATGGAAGCCAGCAGTTGTGATAAGCGCATGGCAGGGTTGGGCGTATAGTTGCCATAGTTCCCGCTATGGGCAGGCTGTCGTGGACCAAACACCGTAAGCGTGATTTCGCAAATGCCACGTGCACCAAAACTAAGTGTGGGCTGGTTGGAGATATGTCTCGGTCCATCATAGATTATGAGCATATCAGCCTTCAACTCATTTTTATATTGTTCTACTGCTTTGGGAAGTTGGGGTGATCCCAGCTCTTCCTCAAAGTCCATAATCACTTTCATGTTGTAGTTGGGCTCCTGCTTCAATTCAGCCAGTGCATCCAATGAAGCAAGGAAGGCAACAGCCGGACCCTTGGCATCAGAAGTTGACCGAGCGAATATCCGCCAATCGGGATCATAGCCCTCATACAAACGCTCATAGGCAATGGTGTTCCAGTTGCCTTGTGCGTCTTTTTCTTTCAGGGTTGGCTTCCACGGACTTTCCTGGTGCCAAGCCGAAGGATTTACCGGCTGTCCGTCAATTTGTAGATAGATAAGAACGGTGCGGGTATTTTTGGTAGGCTTTTTAACATTACGCTCTGCAAGAAGTAAAGGAACAGTAGCTGTAGTTAATCGCTTGGTTGAAAACCCGCGCTTTGCGAAAGCCGCTTCACACCACTGTACATTTTTTTCAATGTCTTCCGGATGGTGTGCATCGTTGGGGATACTCAACAGATCATAAAATTCCTTGAAGGAAGCCACAGCATGTTTCTCAGCAAGTTCATCCGTGTTTACAGATTTTGATTTTTGAGCGGATAATATTCCGGCACCTGAAATGATGATTGTAATAAAAATTGATCTTAACATAGCATTATTTTTTTTCGTCATTGCGAGCGGAAGCGGTGGGTGTGTAATGGGGCGAAGCAATCCCACAGCTTTACCTTTAGTCTATACTATATAGTAAGGGATTGCTTCGTCACGAAAACAATTCCTGTAACCGATAAAATAAGGTTAGTGTTCCTCGCAATGACGTGATTCATTTTTGTGTTTTTAGTTACTTCAAATACTTCTCCGGCAACGGATACCCGGCACTTTCGGGGCACCAGAAAATATTCATAATCGCATAGCGATCGTTCTGCTTAATCAGTTGTATGCTGTTGATGCCCCGATTCGTAACAGGGCCATCTTTCTTTTCTTTTGTTTCATAGGTACTAAACACATGCACAATCGTTCCGTATTCTTCGGTAACGCGGTAAAGCTCCCATTCGAAAAAACCAGTTGTGATGCGCGTGGTAAACATGGTTACATAATCTTCAGGCGACATGGTACGGTATGTAATTTTTCCTTCAGCATTTTTTCCCGTTGGGATCAATCGTGCATCGGGTGTAAATAAATTCCGGAAGCGATCCCAATCGCGTGGAGTACCCAGGTCACCGGAGATGACTTCGTACAGGGCAGCAATAGTGGTATCCACCGATTTTACATCGTTGGTGTAATCCTTTTGCGCCTGCGTGCAAGCAGGTAAAGCAAGCGCAAGTATAAGTAGGTATTTCATGCAGGTTGATTTCTCCGAATGTACGAAAAATAACTGCGGTCAAAACAGTCATTTTGATCATCGAATCTTTACTTACTTTTACGGCTGGTCATGAGTTTAAAACCTAAATATTCTGTTGTGGTGCCGGTGTATAACCGACCGGATGAACTTCGCGAGCTCTTGCAAAGTCTTACGGAACAGTCAGTAAAAAACTTTGAAGTAATTGTGGTGGAGGACGGCTCAACCAACCGAAGTGATGGCGTTGTAGATTCCTTTCGCGATAAGCTTCATATTGAATATATCTATAAACCCAATACCGGACCGGGCCCCAGTCGTAATCTCGGCTTTTCACGTGCCAAGGGTGATTACTTTGTAGTATTTGATTCTGACTGTATTATTCCTTCAGCATATTTTGAGGAAGTAGATAAAGTTTTAACGCGTGATAATCCAGATGCATGGGGTGGCCCGGATCGCAGTCATGAAAGTTTTACACCGTTGCAACAAGCGATGGCCTACACCATGTCATCGGTGTTAACCACGGGTGGCATCCGCGGAGGCAAAAAACATTTGGGCTGGTTTCAACCCCGAAGTTTTAATATGGGTTTATCGAAAAAGGTATTTGAGACAACCGGTGGTTTTTTATTTGATCGATATGCGGAGGATATCGAGTTGAGTATTCGTATGCGAAAGGCTGGGTTTACGTCAGTACTTATTCCAGAGGCATTTGTATATCACAAAAGGAGAACTTCATTAAAACAGTTTTATCATCAGGTATATAATTTTGGCAGGGGCAGGGCCCTGGTAGGAAGAAAACATCCCGAAGAAGTAAAGCTCACGCATTGGTTACCCTCTTTTTTTCTTTTAGGATTGATTGCTGTGCCGATATTGCTTTGGTTTAGTTCTGCATTGTTCGAGCTTGGTGCCTTGGTTTATTTTCTTTATTCACTTGCCGTGGTTGTCGATTCATACCGTGGAAGTAAAAATTTTTATGTTGCGTTGTTGAGTTTACCTGCCGCCTGGGTGCAGCTAATAGGGTATGGTGTTGGCTTTCTGCGTGAAATGTTACAGGTGAAAAGCGGCAGATGAATCTGGCTAACCCGTTGAAAATCGAGTACTTAGTTGGTCTTTTTATTTTTTTAACGGATATTGGGCAATGAATTAAAACTTCTTCGCATGAAGCATTTTTTAATGGTACTGTTACTTGCAGTAATTTTTAGCAGTACTAACACAGCCAAAGCCCAATCAGGACAAGAACTTGATGCAGGTTATTACGTTACCGTAGCAGCCTATGCAAAGACCCGTGAGGATTTAGCAGTAAAATTTACTGATAACCTCAAAAAAAAGGGGCTGGAGGCTAACTACGGATTCAACACCCGTAAGAACCTTTACTTTGTTTACCTAAGCTATTTTACTGAGTTGAAGCCTTCGCTGATTGAAATGCAGAAGGTACGGGAAAAGGGTGAGTTTACGGATGCGTGGGTTCGGGTGGTTTCGGGTGATATCGGCACGGTAAAATCTACGAGTGCCACAACACCTGAGGTTCAGGAACCAGTAAAGCAGCAGTCAGCGGATGCAGCTGTTAAACCCGAAAGAGATACTAACAATGTGGAAGAGGAGGAGCAGGAAGAGGAAGAGATTGCTGATAATCCTCCAATTGAGCAGCACGATCCGATGACATTGGGCAATACTGAAGTGTTTTTAAGCTTATACAATGCTACGAACAATCGTGTTGTCGATGGTCAGGTTCAGGTAATTGATACCGAACGCAACAAGTTATTGACACAAGTAAAAGGCAATGAATACCTTATTTTACCTGATCCAAAAAGTAAATCAGGCCAGCTTACGTTGATCGGTGAAGTGTTTGGTTATCGTAAACTGCAATATGAAATCAATTATCCGTTGCCCTTGGCCGATACGGTAAAACCATATGTGGAGCTAATGGGTACAACACTAGCTGTGAAGTTCGATATGGTTCGATATCACAAAGGCGATATTGCAACACTGTACAATGTGTATTATTATAATGATGCAGCTGTGATGCTTCCTGAATCGAAGTATGAACTAACGAGCCTGGTTGATATGATGAAGGAAAATCCGAACTACAAAATCAGGCTACACGGCCATACGAACGGTAACTATCATGGTAAAATTCTGGCCTTGGGACCGGAAAAGAACTTCTTTTCCATGGATGGCGTGGTGCAACGAACGGGATCATCGAAAGAGTTAGCCTATCAACGTGCCGAAACCATAAAGGAGTTTCTGACTGTGAATGGAATCGCCACCGATCGGATTGATATAAAGTCGTGGGGGGGCAAACGTCCGATATACGATAAACACAGCGCCAACGCAAAAAAGAATGTCCGCGTTGAAGTAGAGATACTGCAAGAGTAATTCATTTTAGCATCCGACATTTCTCAGGTTATCTTTGTCTCCATTATTGACATTGTTCTATTCAAGCTGAAGTGTGGCTAAAAGTTTGTTGATTTTTACCTTAAGAGAATTTTTTCCGAGCTAAAACTAAAAGTGAAATGAAAGCCGTAGTAAGAAGTTTTTTTCTGATCATAAATTATAAAACGTTAGTGATTACAATACTGGCGTTAATTTCAACGTATATCTGTATTCACCAGAACATCACTGCAAGATTTCCGGATATGCTCGTAGGTGTTGCCATTGTATTTCCGGTAGTTTTTTCAATAAGTTCTGCATATACCCGAAGAGAGACTGCACTGCAACGGTTGTCGGATTTTAAAGGGCATGCGGTAGCCATTTACTATGCCATGCGCGATTGGCCTGTTGATGAACAAAATGATTTACCTAAGCGCTCACGCCTACTGGTAAATGATCTTACCCGTTTAATGCGCGATATGTTTACACGGCACCACAAGCATGAGTGGGAGCAAGCCGAGCACGAAATATTCGAAAGATTTTCTCAATTGTCAGCACTGATTGTGGAGATGCGCAACTATGGTGTACAGGGTGGTGAAATTTCACGGGTTAGCCAATACCTAAGCAAAATGATTATTGCTTTCGATAACCTTAAGGTTATCCATTCGTACCGAACACCTATTACGCTGCGTGCCTACAGTAAGGTGTTCATTTATATTTTCCCCATCATCTATGGGCCATACTTTGCCTCCACGGCACACGATTTTTCTCCGGGGTTGGAGTATGTAATGCCTGTGCTGTACAGTTTTATTTTGGTGAGCCTCGATAATATTCAGGACCATCTTGAACATCCATTTGATGAAGTAGGAGAAGATGACATACGCATTGATGAGCGCGATATGGTGGCGGTTATGAAATAGGAATTACGATGGGCAAAGCCAGTAACGAGCTCCACGCTACAAACCGATGGCTGTACATAGCAGGCATATTTTTATTGTTATGGGCACTGTTCTGGTCTGTTGATGAATTGGTGATGTACATTTGCCTTGGCGGAGCTGCCTTTTCGGTAGCGCAATACCTTATTAAAAACTGGGACAAGAAAATTCCTGTTCAACGTAGGCATGCTGATGATGGCCGAAAGAAGGAAACACCAGTTGAAGGTTTTGGTGATTTGATTAAAAAGTTGTCACAAGCCAATCCGGCTGATGCGGCAGTAAGAAGTAAAATCGTAACCCTTATACTTGGTGCTTCTATATCATTTGTTGTATTAATAATTGTGTTGGGCGTTGTTTTTGGAGATGACGATTTCGTACAGTCCCCTAACCTTCAGCGTGCACGCGATTTTTATTATAATAATCAATATGATTCAGCAGCACATTATTACGGATTAGCGGCTCTTGAGGATTCTGATAACCCTGACATTTATGTAGAACATGGCAATGTGCTGTTTGTAACAAAGCGTTATGATCAAGCCCTATCGTTGTACAACCAAGCCCTGACTATTGATGAACGACACAGCGATGCTCAATATAACAAAGGTCTTGTCTACTTTGAACAAAAGCGATACCGCGAGGCCATTAGGATTACCACCAATATTCTATACTTCGATCCTTCATATTTTCAAGCCATGCTACTGGTTGGTGATTGTCATTATAACCTTAACGAGCCCGATTCCGCCCTGCGATTTTATGAAGGCGCTTATGTAAACAACTACCGCAGTTCGCAACTCACACACATGATGGCTTACCTGTATGATAACCGGGGGGATCAAAAGAGAGCCATTGAATTATATCGTGAGACCATAAACCTCGACAGTGCCAATGTTGATGTATACGAGCGGCTGGCCGAATTGCTTCCGCCACAGGAAGGGAACTGGTATCGTACGCGTGCGGCCCAGCTTAAGCAAGGCACCGATTGGTAGTTACTGGGTGAATATCATCAATACAGTGCTTCCTTTTCGCAATGTGAGCTTGTTTTTCGCAACAGTATAGCCATCAGTTTCACCTAAGGCTTTTAGAAACGAGTCTTCTGTTTCCATTTTTCCATCGCAAAACATTTTGGTAGCGCCCAGGTTGCCGAAAGTAAGGTTGTCTTCATTTCGCGTGTATGAGCCGAAGTACCGGTTACATCCTGCATGGCCTGCTACTTTGCTGTCGGATAAAAGTGTAAGTGTTACGGGCGGTGAGAAGGTGGAATAATCGTCCCCGTTTAGACTGGCAAGTGTCCACTCTACGTCTGTTAGGGAAAGCTCCTTGGTCTGGCAACTAATGAGTAATGCAGCAACTACAAGGATGGCAGAAAATTTTTTCATAGAAGAAATTTATTGATTTAACACATCGCGATAGGCCTCTATTTTATCAAACACCGATTTGGCAAACGGGCAAAGTGGAATAACTCTTAGGTTATTGTTACGGGCATGTTGTACGGCAGCCTCAACCAGTTGTTTACCGGCACCTTTGCCGCGCAACGTATCCGAAACATCGGTGTGATCAATGATCATCAATTTTTCACCGGCCATTGAATAGGTCATTTCCGCTAATCTTGGATCGCCTCCAATGTAAAATGATCCTTTACTACCGGCTTGCTCATGAAGTATTTCCATAGCCCCCAAGGTAAGCAGGAAAATGGAGGGTTGAAATTGTTCCTCATGTCAAAAATCTCCTTTTTCCATGATGGTCATCATAGCTTGATGAATGAACGGATAATACATTCACAGTGGCTAAACTATTGTTTAACCATAAATTAACGCCCTATGAAAAACGTAAAATTGATCGTTGGCGTAGCAGCCGGTATTGCTGCAGGGGCATTGTTAGGTGTTTTGTTTGCCCCCGAAAAAGGTGTGGACACTCGGAAAAAAATCAGCAAAAAGGGCAAAGATTTGGCTGATGAACTGAATCACACGATGGAGGAAAAGTTTAATGAATTAATGCGCGAAGTTTCTACCCGGTTTGGACGCGTAAAAAATGACCTCATAGTACGTAAACCAGAACACATTGAAAATTAAGGAGCATTTCCCATGAAGGATAAACGATTCCATAATCACGTGAGCGTTATTCAGGTAAGCAGTAGTGTGCTTGATGCTACCGGTGAGTTACCACGTAAGTATACTTGCGAAGGCGATAATTTCAGTCCTCCGCTTACGCTGGATTGTATACCGGTCAATACCAAAAGCCTGGCGTTGATTATGGAAGATCCGGATGCTCTGGAGAGTCCCTGGACACATTGGGTTATGTGGAACATTGAACCGACCTGTTTCATTGGTGAAACTGAAAGCCCGGGTGTTCAGGGTCTCAATGATTTTGGTGTTGTGGTTTACGGAGGTCCTTGTCCGCCATCGGGATCACACCATTATCACTTCAAAGTATATGCCCTTAATTGCCACCTGACGTTGCCGGAAGGCTCTACCCGAAAGGAGCTTGAATTGGCCATGGATAATCACATCATTGGCTATGGTGAAATGGTTGGGCGGTATAAAAGATCCAAGCACCATACTTTAGTGGGGTAGTCTGGCGGTGCATTTTACCTCAATTAAGCTATCTTATTTTGCTTCGCGCTTAACTTTTGTCCAGTAAAAAAAGATGGGGTATTGGTTCATCACCCGTCAGTATTGACGATACTTTTTCTCCCAAGGCTGGTCCATGCTTGAACCCGTGTCCGGAGCCTCCGCCTAAAAAGAAGAGGTTTGTAATTTCAGGATGATGGTCGAATATAAAATTACCATCAGGAGAATTTTCATAGGGACATACCCTGTTTTCAATGATGGGAGCGTCTTTTAGCGCTGGAAAACGATGGGCAAGAAATTTTCGGGCTTTGGCTAACACTTGGGGGTTGGATGTTCTTTCCCCGGTTGTTGGATCAAAGGGTTCACCGCGCTCATCCACTCCGATTTTAAATCCGCGGTATTTGTTACCGGGTATTCCATAATAAAAATCCTTTCCATCAACATCTACCCACACAGGAAGCTTATCGAATGTTGATGCTTGCTGATGCGGAACACCAAAGTAATAGACCTCCTGCTTGGTGCAGGTAATGATAGTTCCCAACACCTCCGGAAATAGTTTGCCTAGCCACGATCCGCAGGCAAAAATAAAAGCATCTGCACGCAGTTCATCTCCGGTTGAAAGCTTGACGGATTGAAGTTGGTTGCGTTCGGTTTTACCGGGTATAGCTTTAGCCTGAATAAACGTTCCACCTTCCTGAACAAATGCTTTTTGAACGGCCTGGCAAGCTTCCCGGGCCTGAAGACAGCCCCCATGAGGATCAAACCAGGCATGACTGAGATCGGCAGTATTTACAATCGGGTAGCGCTTTTGAACTTCAGATGGAGTAAGTTTCTCGTATTCCATGTTGTGCTTTTGGGTAAATGGAACAGAGTCATCAACAAGTGGAGTGCTCGACTGATAGCAAAACCACAGCACACCTTTATTTTGAAATAATTTTCTATTCCAACGTTGTTCGTGTTCCTTCCACAATTCCAGGGCACGAACATTGAGGTCGAAATAGAATTCATTTGCACCATAGGTTGAGCGGATTACGCGTGTTTCATCCCCTGAACTCGACCTTGAATTTCCCGGACCCCATGCATCGATGAGTGTTACGGCATACCCTTTCCTCAATAAAAATAATGCAGTCCATCCGCCAAATGCACCGGCACCAATAACCGAAACCTTACTACCTTTTGGAAGGCTTTCGGTTGGCTTGCCCAAGGCGTTTCCGGATACGGGTGAAAACGTATTAAGCGGCATGGCTCCGAATTATTAAACAGTCCACTTTGATGGATCGTAGCGCCACGCTTTAAGCGAAGCGAGTTCCTCTTCATTGATATACTGTTGCTGCAAGGCACAACTTAAAAGGTGGTTGTAATCGCTTAAGCTGACCAGTGAAACATCTTCATTGTAAAAGTTGCTGGTGGCAACATCAAATCCATAAGTAAAGATGGACACCATACCCAATACATGGGCTCCTGCATTACGTAAGGCCTGAACGGCTTTTAACGAACTTCCACCGGTTGAGATCAAATCTTCTACCACCACAACTTTTTGGCCTTTGGTGATGCGTCCTTCAATCAGGTTTTCCATTCCATGATCCTTTGGTTTTGGCCGAACATAGGCAAAGGGCAGGTTCATAGCATCGGCAACCAGGGCACCTTGGGCAATACCTGCTGTGGCCACACCGGCTATCGCCTCAACGGCTCCGTAGTTTTCTCGTATGGCGTGTATTAATCCTTCCTTGATGGAATTCCGTATTTCCGGATAGGACAGTGAGAGACGATTATCGCAGTAAATGGGAGATTTCCAACCCGATGCCCAGGTGAAGGGCTTGCGTGTGCTTAGTTTAATCGCTTCTATTTTCAGCAGCAGGGAGGCTACTGTTTCGGCTGTTTTTCCTTCTACTTTAATAATGGGCATAATGAAATTAAATGGTTCCCGAAAATCACCTAATCAGTGGTTTAAATCAAGCTGGAGCGTAAATAACCTGAAAAAATATGTAGGCAGCACTTGTGGCATTGGAGAATATTTATTCCTTTGTAACTATGGTTTACTGCTAGTATACACCGGATGATTATCTTCATTAACGACATACCGGTTAGTCTGTATAAAGCTGATGAGGGCCCTGTTGACGGGCATTTTAATCATATTATCGATGCTACCGAAGAGCCGATAACCCGTGCCAAACTGGTACAGCATGTTTGGGTTAAAAATGTGCGTGAGCCAGAGTTTGAAATGCTCCTGGAGTATCTCAATTCCAAAGTACCAATTGGCTTACACTCCTTACATATTACCGCATACGACTATAACGCCTTAAAAAATCAACTTACCAGCAAGTTTAAAGTGATTAAAGCGGCCGGTGGGTTGATTCGGAAGAAGGATAAATTCTTGATGATCTACCGGATGAAGAAGTGGGATCTGCCAAAAGGCAAAAAGGAGCGAGGCGAAAAGTATCCACAAACCGCTATACGTGAAGTGGAAGAGGAGTGCAATGTTAACGTGAAACTGGCTGGTAAAATATGCACCACCTGGCATACCTATACCATGAATCGGAGGGCCATGTTGAAAAAAACAAAATGGTATGCCATGGATTTGATTGACGATTCAAAGATGAAGCCCAGTAATGAGGAAGATATTGAAGAACTACGCTGGATGAAAACAAAAGAAGTGTACCATGCACTTGAGCATTCATATAAATCAATACGATTTGTATTTGAGCGTTATTACGATCTGGTAGATATAAAATCTTCCCGTTAAAGTTTATAGGGCAAGAAGTTCGAAACATCACCTTGATAGCGGTGTACTTCCCGTATGATGGATGAGCTGATAGAGGCAAACTGAGGAGAAGTAATTAGAAATACCGATTCAAGTTCGGCATTGAGAAAGCGGTTCACTTGCGCGATACTGTTTTCATACTCAAAGTCTGTTGTATTCCTAAGACCTCGCAACAGGTACTGTGCCCCATTTTTCCTGGCGAATTCAGCAGTGAGTTCAGAAAAAGTAACCACTTTGATGTTGTCGTGGTTGGAAAAAGTTGTTCGGATACACTTCAGCATCAGTTCAATGTCAAAGTAGCGAACGCTTTTGCCACTGTTATAACCGATCGCCACAATAATCTCATCAAATAATTTAAGACCTCTTAAAACAATATCCTCATGACCTTTTGTAAACGGATCGAAAGAACCCGGAAATAATGCTACACGTTTCATGCGTAAAGGATTAGCAGTTAAAGGTCGTTAAATGCTGGTTGATAACCAAAGCGGATCAAAACAGGTCGATGCTGTACAGGTCAAGGAAATGATGATCCTGAACTTCATCGAATAAGTAACCAAATGCAAGATGATTAGGGCGCTCGCCAAAGGTTACATTCTGAATGTACTTGTAGAATTCGTGATAATGGGGTGAGTTCTTTCCAATATATCCCCACATGATAACCTTGCTGGTTTGCTGATCCATCTCAAGCGTTTTCATTACCAGCATGATGTATTTGATATAATCCTGAAAACTGAGAATGCTGAATTGATTGTAATAAATCAGTTTACCGTCTGTAACCGAAAGGATGTGCAACTTGAACCGATCGACATACAAATATAATGGGTTATCGGTTCGGGTTGAAGCATAGTGCATAACGCCTTCAATAAGTGCGGCAGATTGATGCAGTATAGTGTATTGTTTTTGAGGATACAGTGTTTCAAGCCAGGCGCTGAGTTCCGTTTGGATAGCGAATACCGTAACAGCCTGACTGTTTTTCATCGCTATGGAAAGCACATCATCCGTTGCTTTATTAATGCGCGCATTAAATTTTAAGTATTCGGCTGCTGACTCAGGAATGAATAAGGTTTCGGGAACCTGAACAAGTTTTTGATTCTTTACAGACAGTTTGATTTTTTTCCAAAAACCTGCCTTTAAGAATGGATGTTGATCAAAAAGTTGATCGAGGGTGTGTAATAAATCTTCGTTGGACGATACCGAAGGAAGGACATAGTCCTCCAAAAACAACATGCGCCTGTCTGTTCCGCTAACAACGGCTATCTGAATATCGCGCGAACCAACATTAACTAATAAAGTGTAATCGTGGATGTTGTCTTCGTCAAACCGATCATCCTTGATTTTCTTTATAAGCTTGAACGTGGCAAGGCTTTGCAAGTTATTCCCAGTTTCCTGCTGTTGTTACGTCTGTTCTTGAACCAAAGCGAATAGGCTTCTTGTTTTTAGCCTCATTTTCTTCTCTCCGTTCAGGGTTGATCGGAGCTGGGTCTTTAACCTCGATAACCCATACTTTGATGCCGCCCCGCTCAATTTGGCCGGTGAATATTTCAAACTTTTTATCGGAGCCAGGCACCCAGGCTAAGTTCTTGGTATCAACATCAGGATTAAGTTGGTAATCCCAGTAGGTTATCAGGTTTTGACCCTTTCTTATTTTGTCGCCCGGGTTAATTTTTGCCAGGTTGCTGATCGTTCCCTTGTCCATGAAACTCAGTTCTTCAATTTTATCCGTGCTCTCCCTTCTCATCCTGTAGGATTTGGTACCTTTTACCACATAGTCGCCTTCATTTCTTATAAACCCTAAAAACGTACCATTGTCGGCAGCGTTAATGGCATAAGTTTTTTTGAATATTTTATCCTTGGCGGGAATCTGGCCGATCGTGTCAATTTTTACCTGAATACTGTCAACACCGTAGCTAAGTGGGATAATCGTTTCTGTTTTTACAACGATAGGTACTATACCATTTTCAATAAAGTTGATCAATGAGTCCCAATCGCTGGTGTACTTACCATGCTGCTCCAGATAAACCTTTTGAGCTTCACGAATAACCGATAGTTTATCTGTGATTTGGCGCTCCGTGGTAACTATTTTTTCACGGAATTCAATGGTTGAATTAATGCTGCTGTAGAGGTAGTAAGCTAATCCAAGGCTTATGACAAAGAGAATATAAGCGAGAATTTTAGACAGGTTCATTGTTTGCGGTTTAAGGTCACAAGTATAATTATTTTACAAGGTAAAAAACAAGGTAAAATCCTTGTTTGGAGAATTATATTCTACAAAATCCGGTTAATGTTTTTAATTCTTTTATGCTTTTACAATGCGTCAGAATGCCATGTTTTTCATGCGCTGGTATGCCCTGTATTGTCTTCCAGGACAGGTATTGAACTGAGCGGATGATCTGGTTGTTGCCCATCATCTCCGGATCGGTGCCCACCATCAGATTACCCCCAATGGCGGCAACATCCGCAAAAAGCTCAATGGCATGCAGAGGAGGTTTAATAAACTCTGCGACAAACCTAAAAGCCAATACTTTTATCGCTAATCCTGTCTCCTCTAGAAACTCCCGTTCAAGACACTCCTCTTTCGACTGGCCAACTTCAATACCCCCACCTGGAGGTGACCAGAAAGCCTGACCCGGATACAGACTATGATTGATCAGGAGCAATGAATCTCCTTTCCAACAAAGCCCGCATACCCTTACACGCAGCCTGTTACCAAAAAGGGTCTCAATATTTTTATCCATAATCGGTTACCAGAGGGAGTAATCCCCGATGGACGGCAAAGTCACGAATGTTGCCTTAAAATGCACTTATTTGCAGACATTTTTGTTAATCGATTGTTAACTTTGAAAAAAAAATTACTATGAAGAAGTTTCTTGTTTTCTTTTTATTAACAGCCATTTCGGCTTGCCTCTATGCGCAGGAAGCTAAAACAGCAACCGCAAAAGTAAATGGACCAGTTCTTACTTTCGAGAAAGATTCCCATGATTTTGGTGACATCAATCAAGGCGATCAGGTTGAACACATTTTTAAGTTTACCAATACCGGCAATGAGCCCCTGATAGTTTCCAACATTCAGGTGACTTGTGGATGTACTGCGCCTTCATGGCCTAAGAATCCGATTCCTCCTGGTGGTACGGGTGAGATAAAAATTGGGTTTAACAGTGCCGGAAGAATGGGTCGCCAGAATAAAACCGTTACGGTTGTTTCGAACGCAGTGAATGAAGATAATTTAATATCGTTTGTTACGAATGTGGTGGTGAAAAACCCTCAGTAACTACACACTAAATATTATCAGGAAAGCCATCCGCAATTCAGGATGGCTTTTTTGTTGAAAGACTTCTCTGGATGCCAATCATCAGGCATAACCAACCGGCCAACATCGAAACACCACCTACGGGTGTAATCATGGCAAAGCCGGTAATATTCGTGATTGAAAGCAGGTACAGACTTCCACTGAATAAAATTATGCCGATAAAAAACAGCATTGCGGCATAACGAATAAACTTATCATTGAGTTGATTCATTAGCAAGCCGGTAAAGAGTAGCGCAAGGGCATGAAAAAACTGATACCGCACGGCCAGTTCATAAGTATCAACCCTGCCGGCAGCCGTGAGCATGGGTTTTAATGCGTGAGCAGCAAACGCACCGAGTGCTACACTTAAAAAGCCCAACAAGGCTCCGATCAGTAATGTGGTTTTGGTGTTCATGTAATTTGGCTCTGTTGTGATTAGTGACGCGCTCCGAAAATTGCTGTGCCAATCCTTACCATTGTACTTCCCTCTTCTACAGCAATCGCATAATCTCCACTCATGCCCATCGATAATTCTTTCATCGATACGGTTGAGGGCAGCTGTTCATTTTTTAGCTTTTTAAAAAAAGCTCTTAGCGAACGAAATTCCTGACGGATTTTTAGCTGATCATCAGTAAACGTGGCCATACCCATCAGACCTGCTATGCTGATGTTGTTTAATGTTTTGAATTCGTAACTGTTTAGTAACGTTAACACTTCCTCTTCCGAAAATCCAAACTTTGTTTCTTCGGTAGCGATGTGCAACTGAAGCAAGCAAGGAATAATCCGATTCACTTTTTGAGCCTGCTTATTGATCTCAACCAGTAGTTTCAAGCTGTCCACCGAATGAATGAGGTGCACAAAGGGAGCTATGTATTTTACTTTATTGGTTTGCAAGTGCCCAATCATGTGCCACTCAATGTCTTTGGGTAGTACATCATATTTTTTTTGGAGTTCCTGCGCTTTATTTTCACCAAATGCCCGTTGCCCGGCTTCGTAAGCTTCAAGTATAAGCGCTTCTGGCTGTGTTTTGCTCACGGCTATCAGCAGGCATCCGGCCGGTAGCGCCTCCCGATATTTCGCTATATTATTTTCAATACTCATTCGTTATTTTTGACAACGCTGCGGCAAATTTAATCCTAACTACCGATAAACATGGCGATACTGGGCACCTTGCTGAAAAAAGGTATACGATTACGGGAAATGATGGAGCAGGAGTACACTGCTCCCTTCGATTTGCAAAAGAAGGAGTTAAAGGAATTACTGATTGAAGCTGACCAAACAGAGTTTGGAAAATATTATAAGTTTTCAACTATACTCAAGGAATTCAGGAAGGGGGGCAAAAGCTTTCACAGTGCCTTTCGGTCCACCGTGCCCATCCATACCTATAATAAGATTTACAATGAATGGTGGAGCCAATCGCAGAAGGGGAAAAAAAATATTTGCTGGCCCGGCCGGGTAAAATACTTTGCACTCAGTTCAGGAACATCGGAGGCTTCATCCAAGCATATCCCCGTTACCAAGGATATGACCAAGGCTATTCAGCGTACCAGCATCCGCCAGATTTTATCTCTTTCCAAATACGATTTGCCGTCTGATTTTTTTACTTCCGGTATATTAATGCTTGGCGGTAGCACGCACCTGAATAGAATCGGAAATTATTTCGAGGGTGATCTGAGTGGCATTCAGGCGGCCAAGCTTCCATTCTGGTTTCAGCATTTTTATAAGCCAGGCAAACGCATAGCTAAAACCCGAAACTGGGATGCTAAACTTGAAGAGATTACCAAAAAGGCTCCGGAGTGGAATATCGGAATTATTGTTGGTGTTCCG
The DNA here is from genome assembly GCA_019638255.1 of Cyclobacteriaceae bacterium. Lineage (GTDB taxonomy): Bacteria > Bacteroidota > Bacteroidia > Cytophagales > Cyclobacteriaceae > UBA2336. Next base: position 1,693,092 of record JAHBUD010000001.1, read on the forward strand.
GCCTGGCTTCAAATTCTTATGGAAAAAATTCTGGAATACCATCAGGTAAAAAACATCCATGAGGTTTGGCCAAACCTAAAGGTATACGTGCATGGTGGCGTTTCACTTGATCCGTACCGTAAAGGTTTCGAAAAACTGATGGGCAAGCCTATTCACTACATCGAGACCTATTTGGCTTCAGAAGGATTTCTGGCCTATCAGGCTTATCCTAACAGGCGCTCCATGCGATTGGTACTCAACAATGGCTTGTTTTATGAGTTTGTGCCGTTTGAGGATAAGAATTTCGATGAAGCCGGTGAAGTTAAGCCAGATGCTGAAACGCTGATGATTGACGAAGTAGAATTGGGAAAGGAATATGCCATCCTGCTTTCCTCCTGTGCCGGTGCCTGGCGCTACCTGATTGGTGACGTAATTAAATTCGTTTCGCTGGAAGAATCTGAAATTATAATCACAGGTCGTACAAAACACTTTTTGAGCTTGTGTGGCGAACATCTTTCAGTCGACAATATGAACAAGGCAATAGAACTTGCCTCAAACGACTTGAATATTGAGGTGCCTGAATTTACTGTAGCGGGCACACCGCATGGTACACTTTTCGCGCACCATTGGTTTGTAGGAACGGATGATACTGTTGATAGCAATGTGTTGCGGGAGAAGATCGACAATCATTTAAAGGAACTTAATGATGACTACGCGGTTGAGCGAAGTGCGGCCCTCCGGGATGTTTATGTTGATGTGTTGCCGGTGCACATGTTTTACAACTGGATGAAATCAAAAGGTAAAGTAGGAGGCCAAAATAAATTTCCCCGGGTTATGAAAAATAACCAGTTGGAAGACTGGAAATCGTTTATTGAGAGTCACACCAATGGACATCATTCTTAAGGGCATTGTCTCCGGTCTTGTTTTAGCGTTGCTGATCGGTCCTGTTTTTTTTACCATTCTACAAACCAGTGTTGAGCGGGGTTTTTGGAGTGGCGTATGGGTAGCTACCGGTGTTTCATTAAGTGATGCTTCCTATATTTTTCTGGCCTACCTGGGGTTATCACAGGCCTTTAGCAATCCTGAAACACAGGTTTATATGGCTTATGTTGGTGGAGTAATTCTAATTGGTTTTGGTGCTTACTACTTGTTTGTTAAAAGTCGCAAGCTCCTTGATTTTAAATCCATCAATATAAAAGCCCGAAGCCCGCTGCGGTTGGCAGCAAAAGGTTTTATTATAAATGGCCTTAGTCCGATGGTGCTGATTTTTTGGATTGGTACGGTGAGCGTTGTTACAACCGATTTCGGTTATACATCACGTTACCAGGTGTCACTTTTTTTTATTGCTATTGTGGCCACAGTTTTTGTAACCGATGTAATCAAAGCCAAATTGGCGGATAAACTTCGTGTAGTGCTAACGCCCCGCCTGGTACGGATGATGAATATTTTTTTGGGAATTGTTATGGCCTTTTTTGGGTGCCGGCTTATCTTTTTTGCCGATACCTTTAATGGCCACTAAACCGGCTTGCGTTAATCCTGCAAAACGTTGCTGATAAATGTTGACTTGGTGAACAGCCATAGCAACAACAGTACAATTCCCCAGGTTAAGTAATGTTGGTAATAATCGGCCGTATCCTTAAACCGGGTTTCCTTGATTTCAGCTTTCTCGTATTGATCGATTGTATCGAATACACGTTCCAGTGCACGGTTATCGCTTACCCTGAAAAACTCACCTCCGCCAATGCTGGCAATTTTACGCATGGTAGTTTCATCAACGGTATTGTCGATCATATTAGGCCTGCCGAAAAAATCTTTGCCATAGGGCACCATGCCTTCTTTACCAATAATGATGGTATAGATTTTTGTTCCAAAGGCAGATGCCAGTTCGGCCGCTGTTATCGGGTCGATGTTACCTGCGGTATTGTCACCATCACTTAACAGGATGGCTACTTTTGATTTGGAGTCGGATTCGCGCATGCGATTGGTAACAACGCCCAATGCGCTTCCTATGGCGGTGCCTCGGTTGTCGATCATTGAAAAGTCGATTTCTTTTATGTACGACCTCAGCAGGTTGTAATCCGTTGTAAGCGGAGCGAGAGAAAAAGCATCACCTGAAAAAACAACCAACCCAATGCGATCCTGTAATCGTCCGTCTATAAAATCGATGGCAACATTTTTAGCGGCCTCCAGTCGGTTCGGCTCAAAGTCGGATATCTGCATGGATTGCGAAATGTCTATCGCAATCATAATGTCAATACCTTCTGTCCATTCGTCAACTTTTTCATTCGTCTTTTGGGGCCTTGCCAATGCAACCAGTAGCAGCATAAGCACCAACATGATCAGAAAATCTGGAATTAGTCTTAACAAGGTAAGTGCCGAAGATTGTAGATCGCGTTGAGCGAGTGCCACCGGTAACTTTTGATTGAACCAATAGCGCCACATCCATCGGATTAAAATCAACACGGGTACGAGCGGTATGGCATACAGGAAGATGGGATGCTCCCAGGTAAATGATTGGAGCGTTGATGGACTAAACCAATCAAGCGAGAGCCAGAAGTCTGTTGTACTGATTTCCTTATCCATGGTTCAGTCCCTCCAGTTTTCTGGTAAAACGAGTTTCAGCAACTTGCTGCAGGTTGGTAAGTGCATCAATAATGTTGGCAGAGCTTCCATAAATGGCCCGATCCAGTTCCTGCAAGCTCTTGCCAAGTTGCTCATCCTGTTCAAGCGCTATGGTTTCACGGGTGGTTAACTTAGTAAAGGGCTTGCCCTCCAACTTTTCCAGGTATTTTTTCCAGGTAGAAAGGGTTTCTTCAGTTTGGCTAGCATTAAATTGTTGTTGGATCGACCGCATTCTTAAACCAAAATCGGTTAAAAAGCGAGCGTGATTCTTTTTGAGTTTTTTAATCTGCAGGTACCTTTTGATCCGCTTACCGAAAGCAATCCAGGTAACCAGGGTTGCCACCAATAGCACTCCAATGGTTATCAGTAAAATAGGATAGTTCAACAAAAGGGAAACGCGCTGGTAAGCTGTATTGGTTAATAAGGGTAGATCGGGTAGACTGACTGTATCGGATATGGGTTCTTTTATGAGCGTAGCCAACACGATGCTATCGCGTAAAGGAACGTACTGTGTGCAATCACGTTGGTTCACTAAATACACCGGCAGCGTGAGGTACTGAATGTCATCCACTTCAAACGTCACAAGTTCGTACACCACACTGTCGTAGCTGATTCCTTGTAAGGTTATAGTAGGCTGATATTTTTTGCGTTGAAATTCAAAAGGATCAAATGAATAGACCGAATCGGGAAATAGTAGGGTGAAGTGGCTGGGATATTGTGCTGTTAAATAGTACGATACAGGATCGCCAATGCGTATCGTATCCTGAACAAATCCTCCGCGTACCTGAACCTGGGCCAATGCATGGCTAACGCCTACAGATAACAACAGTAAAAAAAGATTCTTCAAGTTATTCCTCCTCCACATCATCTTCCGGTTACGTTGTTTTTACAGATCGGTTCCTGATTTTAAACAAGCGAAGCAGTGCTGGCACATAGTCATCATCCGTATCCAGCGAAATAAAGTTAATCTGATGTTTCTTGCAGAATGAATTCAATGCTGCTTTTCTGTCGGTAAGCTTATCGCTGATCTTCTTACGAAAATCTCCGAAGGAAGTGTTGATCCACAAGGTTTTTCCTGATTCTTTATCTTCCACAGGAATAATGCCCAGCTTCGGCAGCCTTGTTTCGCGCTTATCGCTGATGTGTACAATGACCAGATCATGCCTGCGGGCCAGCGCTTTCAGATTATGTTCGTACGATTCATCAATAAAATCGGAAATAAGTATAATAACACTTCTGCGTTTGATGGTATTCAGCGCGAATGCCATTGCCTTGTTCAGATCGGTTTTTTTCGATTGTGCTTTAAGCGATACGATGCCATGAATAATCTGATAAGCCTGCGAAACCCCTTTGGTGGGTTTTATGTAAAGCTCGCGCTGATCAGAATAACAGATTAAGCCAACATGGCTTGACTCCTTCACAGCCGACAGGGCCAGCACACCACAAATCTCTTTGCCAATATCGGATTTGGTTTTGCCGGCTGAGCCAATTTCTTGCGAAGCGCTCACATCCATGATAAAGAAAACGGTTTGCTCCTTTTCTTCCCGAAACGTTTTCACGTATGTGCCGTGCCCCTTGGCCGAAACATTCCAATCGATGGTGCGGATATCATCTCCATATTGGTAGGGTCTCACATCATCAAATTCGAGCCCGGTTCCTTTAAAAACCGAGTGAAAATCACCCTGCATCTGGCTGTTGATAGCCTTCCGTATCTGAATTTCGTATTTCCGTAACTTTTTTAAAAGCTCTTTCACGTCCTGGAAATGCTGGTTTGATTTTTGAGTTCCAAAAATAATTAAATGTGACTACTTTGCTCACGATGAAAAGAATTGAGGTTGAATTAAGTTATACACGGATCATGTGGCGGATTTTCATCCTGTTGGTTATTATGGGGGGCTTTTTAGGATGTAACCGTGAGGCCAAACCAAAAGACGTGTTGCCTGAGGCAGAAATGGTTAAGGTGATTATTCAGCTTCACCTAGCCGAAGAAAAGATGGCACGATTGAACGTTAGCTATGATTCCATGAATAAACTGATGCCTTATTTACGCGACTACATCTTGGAGCAAGTAGGCACCCGGGACTCACTCTTTAAAAAATCGATGGAGTATTATATGGCTCATCCTAAGCGAATGGAGTATATTTATACAGCCGTTGTAGATTCACTTAGTTTACAGGAACAGGTATTGTCCAAAGAGCGCACCGATCCTCATGCCCTTCCCCAATGATGTTGAAATTAAGCTAGGTTTTGATCAAATCCGGTCAAAGCTTAAGTCGCTTTCGCTTTCTGCTCTTGGTTCCCACCGGGTTGGGTTGATGTCTTTTTTGAACGATTATGAGACAATTGTTCTTCAACTCCAGCAGGTACATGAGTTCAAGGAACTTTTGGATCGATCGGAGACATTTCCATCCAATCATTACATCGATCCCGAATCTTTTTTTCAGCGCGCATCCTTAGCGGGTAATTACCTTGATGCACCGGATTTTCTTCAGCTTGCCTATTCCTTGCAAACCATTTTAGCGGTTCGCGATTACCTGGTTAAGAATAAGGAGTACTTCCCTGTGCTTTATGAGCTCACTGTGCCCGTGGGGATTACCGGAGCATTTGCCAAGCAGATTCAACAGGTTATTGATGAATCGGCTCAGGTTCGTGATTCAGCGAGCAGTGAGCTGGCCCGGTTACGAAGAAAGTTGCGCGATGAGCAAAGTCGTTCACGAAAACTGATCGATCAGATTTATCGCCATGCCATCGCACAGCAGTGGGTGCCGGATGGTGCATTGCCCTCCATTCGGGGCGGACGCTTGGTAATACCTGTGCTGGCAGAGAATAAGCGAAAACTAAAGGGATTCATTCAGGATGAGTCAGCAACCGGTCAGACCGTTTACATTGAACCTGCCGAAGTGCTGGAGATAAACAACGAGATCCGCGATTTGGAACATGCTGAACGAAGGGAAGTAATCCGGATATTGATTGAATTAACTGACAGGTTGCGCGAAGAATTGCCCGTGATGCACACGGCATTCAGTTTTTTGGGCACAATTGATTTCATTCGCGCCAAAGCCTTGCTCGCCATTGAACTCGATGCGGTGCTTCCGCAAGTTGATTCAAAGCCTGCCATAAAGTGGATGAATGCCCGCCACCCATTACTCTACCTCAACTTGAAAGGAAAACGCCAGCTTGTTCCGATGACCATTGACTTAACGGATACCGAAAGATTTTTGCTTGTGTCCGGGCCGAATGCCGGTGGAAAATCCGTTTGCCTTAAAACCGTTGGCTTGTTGCAATTTATGTTGCAATGCGGATTATTAATTCCCTTATCTCCCGACTCGAACACCGGCATATTCCGCGACCTGTTCATCGACATCGGTGATCAGCAATCCATTGAAAACGACTTGAGCACGTACAGTAGTCATTTAAAAAATATGGCGCACTTCCTTCAATATGGCAATGGAAATACGCTGGTGCTGTTGGATGAATTGGGGGCTGGCACCGATCCGAATTTTGGTGGCGCTATTGCCCAAGCTATCCTGCAAGCCTTGCTGAAACGAGGGGTGTGGGGTGTGGCTACAACACATTATTATAATCTGAAGTTATTTGCCGGTCAGCAACCGGGTATCCGCAATGGAGCCATGCGTTTTGATGAGGCGAATATGGTTCCGTTGTTTCAACTTGATATCGGAAAACCCGGGAGTTCATTTGCCCTGGAGATTGCACAGAAAACCGGCTTGCCAACTGACTTGCTTAACGTGGCCGGTGAGCTTGCCGGAAGTGAGTTGGTTGGCTTTGAAACGATGATCAGGGATATGGAGCGGGCGCGAACAGCCTTGTCCGAAAGCGAAAAAGAGCTTAAGCGAAAGGATGAGGAACTGAAAGCACAGTTGAGGAAGTACAACGCTATTACTACTGAACTGGAAACAAAGAAAAAGCAGATTCTTGATAAGGCTAAGCAGGAGGCAAATAACCTGTTGGCTGAAACCAATCGTGAGATAGAGAAAACCATTCGCCACATCCGTGAAAACCAGGCCCAGAAACAGGAAACATCGCGGGTACGAAAAAACCTGAACGAACTTTCAAAAAAGATACGTTCACAACCGGAAATTCAAAAGGTAAAAACTTCAGGTGTAGTAAAGCCGGGTGAACGTGTACGGATTATCGGGCAGGATGGAAGTGGGGTAGTGTTGTCAGTAACGGGTAAGAATGCCATTGTGCAGTTTGGTGAATTTAAATCCACTGTTGCAATGAGCAAACTTGTGCATGCATCAGGAACAAAAGCTGAGCCAGTTGTTACGCGCAGTAAAAGTTCAACAGGGCTAAGCCTTCATGAAAAACGGGCCGGATACAATCCCTTGTTAGATGTGCGCGGTAAACGGGCAGAAGAAGTAACTGCATTGCTGGATCAATTCATGGATACCGCTGTATTACTGAGTCAGGCTGAGGTTAAAATCTTACACGGCAAGGGCGAAGGTGTACTTCGTAAAATTATCCGCGATCAATTAAAGAAAAACAAGCATGTGGCATCGGTTGCCGATGAACATGTGGAGCGTGGCGGGGACGGGATTACTGTAGTAGTGTTGAAATAAAAAAGGCCCCGTTTGGAGGCCTTTTTTGAAATGAAATTTCTTCTTACGGATTGAACACAAAAGTCCATACACCATTTACGGCTTCAACCCTTCCGCTGGCACCTCCATAGTCACAAGAAGTACAAGTGAGTTCTAGTGTAAGTTGGCCTGAACTGTTAATGCTATACACCATAGGCACATCATCACTCCTCACTAAGGAGCCACTATCACCACTTCCAACACTCACAAATGACCACTGTCCACTGGCAGGCCAAGGACTGGGTGTTGGTCTGGCACCGGTAACGGAGTAGTTGTACGGTCCATTAGGGTTATTCGCGTTAAACGTGCCGGAAAAGGTAAGTTTAAAGTTGGTAAAATCACCGGTTCTAGGCGCTCCGTCCAGACTGGCACTTACAATATTCCAGGTTTTAGAAAGTCTTTCTAACTGTACTTGCTGAGCAGGTTTTTCGGGATCATCACCACCGCAATTGGTCAAAAATACAACTGCACCTGCCAAAATCATCCCGGAAAGTATCCTAGCGAATTGATTAATCTTCATCATTATTAGGGTTATGTGCACGAATTTGAGTTTTAAAAGCCACAAAATCAAACCTTAAAGGCTTAAATCCAAGTTTTTTGAGGGTTTATCATTTTGAATTCCTGTTAGTAACCACAAATTTCTTTTAAACCGCTAATGCGTTCGATTTATAGTCCATTACGTTGATCAGTTCAGCATCCGAGGGGTATTCTTCAGCCTGGTTGGAGGCAACGATAATCAACCTGTTTTTACTAACCGTTTCCAATTGAGTCAGATACCATTCAAACGCCTGTTGATCGAGGTTAGTACCGGGCTCATCCAAAAAAAGAACGGGTGAATCAGTGTGGAATGCCAAGCCAAGTTTCAGACGTTGTTTCATGCCGGATGAAAAATGAGCAATTGATTTATTTTTAGCTTCTGCGAGGTACATAGCCTCCATCACTCTTTCGGAAGTAAAGCCCGGCAGTATTGGCTTGGCATTAAAGTGGAAGTTAATCTGCTCCAGCAGGGTGAATTCATCAATCAAATCCATATAAGGAGTAGCAATAGAAACGAGTGGATAAATTTCATCACCTGCAACAGCAGTCTCATCGTTCTGGTATTTCAACAATCCTGCACTCTGGGGCATTTGTCCCCATAGTACTTGCAGCAAGGTTGATTTTCCAGAGCCATTAGGTCCGGTAACGGCATAAGTTTTTCCTTTTTTAAAAGTGTAGGTGAAGTTTCTGAATATCCATTCGCGGTTGTAGCGCTTGCTCAGTCCCTCAGCAGAAATGGTCGGGGCATTCATTGAATCAATCGCCTAATCCGTATCCTTTCATGATACCTCGTTCAGAGGAGCGGATGAAGTCAATAATGTAATCACGTTCCTGACTGGCCGGAATGGTATCGGCTATAATATCAAGGGCTTTGGTGTTGTTAATCCCCTTCATGAAAATGTAACGATATATTTCCTGGATTTCGGATATTTTTTCTGATGAAAACCCTCTACGCCTCAGGCCAACCGAGTTAATACCTGCATAGGCCAGGGGCTCACGAGCAGCCTTTGTATAGGGTGGCACATCTTTTCGAACCAATGAGCCACCGGAAATCATTACATGGGCGCCAACTTTTACAAATTGGTGCAAAGCGCTGGCTCCTCCAATAATAGCCCAGTCGTCTACGGTAACATGACCAGCTACCTGTACCGTATTTACAAGAATACAATTGTTGCCGATGATACAGTCGTGTGCAACGTGCACGTACGCCATAAGCAGGCAGTTTTTTCCGATCACAGTTTTAAATTTATCGTGTGTGCCCCGACTGATGGTAACACACTCGCGGATCACGGTATTATCACCAATGAAGGTTTCAGTCACCTCACCGGCAAATTTCAAATCCTGGGGTATTGCCGATATAGATGCTCCCGGATAAACCTTTACATTTTTACCAAGCCTTGCGCCTTCAAATATTACTGCATTTGGGCCGATCCAGCACCCATCGTCAATGACAACATTTTTTTCAATAGTAGCAAAGGGCTCAATGGTAACGTTCGTGCCAATTTTGGCTTCGGGATGTACGTTGGAAAGTGGATGCAAACTCATGAATCTTTACGGACAATACTGGCGGTCATGGTTCCTTCACAAACCAGTGTATTACCAACAAATGCACGACCATACATTTTAGCAATACCACGTTTAATAGGCGCTACCAGGTCGCATTGAATAACCAATGTATCACCGGGTAATACCATTTTCCTGAACCTGAAATTTTCAATCCCTAAGAAGTAAGTCCAATAATTTTCAGGATCGGCCACGGTGTTGAGTACAAGAATACCACCAGTTTGTACCATGGCTTCTACCTGCAATACTCCGGGCATTACTGGGTTGCCGGGAAAGTGCCCCTGAAAGAAGGGTTCGTTATAGGTCACGTTCTTTACGCAGGCTACGGTTTCGTTATCGAGATAAATTACTTTATCGATAAGCAGGAACGGGAAGCGGTGCGGAAGTGTCTGCACGATTTTGTTGATGTCCATAACCGGAGGGAGGCTCGGATTGTATTTAGGTCTTCCCTTTTTATCGGCTTCGGCCATGGCCTTCTTTAATTTCTTGGCAAAGGCAACATTGGCAGCATGGCCCGGGCGTGCAGCCAGCACCTGGGCTTTTAATGGCCGACCGGCAAGTGCAAGGTCACCAACGATATCCAACAATTTATGTCGGGCGGGTTCATTCTTATACCGCAATTCAATATTGTTCAGGATGCCTTCATGCTTCACGGCAACTTTTGGCTTGCCTAGCATTTTAGCAATGTTTGCAAGTTCATCTTCTTGTACAACACGATCAACAATTACAATAGCATTGTTCAAATCGCCACCCCGAATCAGGTTGTTTTTGTAAAGCATTTCGAGTTCATGCAAAAAGCAAAAAGTACGGCATGACGCAATTTCTTTTTCGAACTGGCGGATGTCGGTTATGGAAGCATGTTGACTGCCTAATACCGGGGAGTTGTAGTCGATCATTACCGTAACACGGTAGTCATCCAACGGTAGCGCTGCAATTTCAACATTGCGTGCGGCCTCCCGATAAAAAAGAGGTTCCTGAACTTCAAAAAAATCACGAAGTGCATTCTGTTCGTCTGTGCCTGCAGTTTTTAGTGTTTCAACAAACTGGATTGAACTGCCATCCATAATCGGGCATTCAGGACCATCGATTTGAATGAGTACATTATCAATCTCTAAACCCACTAAAGCAGCCAATGTATGTTCAATTGTACTAACTCGTGCCCCGCTTTGTTCGATGGTTGTTCCGCGTGATACGTCCACTACGTTTTCGCAATCAGCATCAATTGTGGGCGATCCGGGAAGGTCCGTGCGCTGAAACTTAATACCATGGTTTGGCTTTGCTGGTAAAAAGGTAACATTAGTTTTAGCTCCGGTATGAAGACCCACCCCCGATAACGACACCGAGTGTTCGATTGTCTGTTGCTTTATATTCTGCATATTTTAACCTAAAAGATGGCAAATTTAAGTCTGAATGGGGGGATTATCAAACCTTAAAATTGGGGTGTTTTTAGCCTTAAAGCATGAGGGCTCTCAGGAAGGTGCAGAATCGTTAATGACTGGGTTTTCTTGTTTAACTCCATTCACTACTTTCTCCAGTTGTCGCAGCCGTTCATTCAGGTCAGGCAGTCTCTTGAATACCGCATACGATCGGAAGTAATCTTTTACATCGAAAACTGGGTAGCCGATCAGTTTCTGCCCTTCTTCTTTTATTGACTTGGAGATGCCAGCCTGCGCTCCTATGCTGGTATTGTTGGCAATTTCAATATGACCGGCAATACCAACTTGACCGGCAATAACACAATGCTCGCCAATTTTTGTGGAACCCGATATGCCTGACTGCGCTGCAATGACGGTGTTCTTGCCCACTTCAACATTATGCGCAATCTGAATCAGGTTGTCAAGTTTAACCCCTTGACGGATGATGGTTGAATCGCCATACATGGTGGCGCAATCAATTACTGTGTTGGCACCAATAACCACATCATCTTCAATGATAACGTTACCCATTTGCGGAATGGATTTATAAGTGCCATCACTTTGTGGGGCAAAGCCGAAACCATCACTACCAATAACAACGCCTGCATGAATTACGCAGTTATTACCAATTTTTGTGTCGGCATAAAGTTTTACGTTCGGATGAAGGATTACATTATTTCCGATCGTTATGTTATCGCCTACAAACACATGTGGATAAATTTTAACATTGTCGCCAATGCGCACATTGTTACCGATGTAGGAAAAGGCACCGCGATAGACACTTTCTCCAACCGTTGATCCTTTACCAATAAAACTAGGCTCTTCAATTCCGGTTTTCTGGAAGCTTACCATTTTGTAATACTCCTGAAGCAATACCGTAAAGCTGTTATAAGGATCCCGCACACAGATCAACACGGAGGTTATTTCCTTGCGGGGAACAAACTCATTACTTACAATTACTGCAGAAGCATGTGTGGTATAAATGAATTGTTCGTATTTCGGGTTGGATAGAAACGCAATTTGTCCTGGCTTGGCATCTTGAATTTTGGCGAGCATATTAATTTTCAAATTGCCATCGCCCTTAACCACTCCGCCAAGCATTGCGGCTATCTGATTTATGGTAAACTCCATAGATGATTTTGTGTTTTTATCGATCAGGTAATAACCTATGCTTGTGGCATTTACAAAGATACATTTTTAGGCCAGCAGAGGTAGTTTTTTTTGACGATTTTACTGATCGCTTTAATGCTGGGAAGATCAGAGGCATGGGCAATATCGTGCACTTCTCCGGATTTCATTAAGACATTAATTTTTTGCCCTTCGGTGTAGGCTTCATTGGACACTACCCCATGTGAAAAGAGGTATGGCGTTTCCGAACGAAGTGTTCCGTACGCCTCCGATATTCCTTTCCGAACCTTCTCCACGGTTGTTTTACTGATCGGCTCACTGCTCAGCATAATCTGAAAAAGTTTTCGCTCGTACAGCATGGTGGATAAGGTTGCCAGGATTACATCCGAATGGTTTAACCATAACTTAATGGCTCCCCAAATATCCTGATCGTCAAGTCGGCCGAACAGGGTGAGGGTTTCGGGCTGTTCTTTGAAATTTTGCAGCGTAGTGTTTTGTTGTAGGAAATAATTAAGCGCTTCACTGGCCGGAAGATGTTCGCCTGCTTTCACCAGATGCTGGGCACGTCTGATCAGGTTTACAACCATGCGTTCGGCACTCACGGTAGTTTTGTGCAGGTAAACTTGCCAGTACATGAGCCTGCGGGCATTCAGAAAATTTTCGATGCTGTAAATGCCTTTTTCTTCCACAACTAATTGATCATTGTGTACGGTTAACATGGCCACGATGCGGTCAACACCAATAGTTCCCTCTGGAACACCGGTGAAGAAACAATCGCGGATAAGGTAATCCAACCGGTCAATATCCAGTTGGCTGGCAATAAGCTGGTGAAAGAATTTGCGCTCGTAACTGTTCTGAAAAATTTTAATCGCCAGCGAAAGTGAACCGTTAAATATTTTGTTCAGCTGTGTCATGAACAGGTAGGAGAGGCTTTCATGCCGGATACCCGTAAGCAGTGAATCTTCAAGCGCATGCGAGAACGGCCCATGACCGATATCGTGCAGCAGCACGGCAATGAGTGAGGCCTCGTATTCATCATCGTTGATTACAACGCCTTTGCTGCGCAGACTATCCAAAACTCTTCCCATCAAATGCATAGCGCCCAACGCATGTTGAAAGCGTGTATGTTGCGCAGAAGGATAAACAAAATCGGTAAGGCCTAATTGCTTGATGTGCCGTAACCGCTGGAACCAGGGATGCTGGATAATGTCGAAAATTAATTCGCCCGGTATTTTAATAAATCCGTAAACAGGGTCGTTGATAATTTTCTTTTTGTTCAAGAGACCGGTTGATATTCTTTACCTTAGTGAAAATTTTGATATGCAAAGATACAGCATTTTGTGGGCAGACGATGAAATAGACTTGCTCAAACCCCATATTTTATTTTTGGAGCAACGCGGGTATGACATAACCCCGGTTAACAATGGATCAGATGCTGTAGACCTCTGCAAAGAAAAACCTTTTGATGTGGTTTTTCTCGATGAGAACATGCCCGGTTTATCCGGCCTTGAAGCATTGGATCAGATTAAAAGTAATAAGCCTAATCTTCCGGTGGTGATGATCACCAAAAATGAAGAGGAGCAGATTATGGAAGAAGCGATCGGTTCGCAAATTGCCGATTACCTGATTAAGCCACTGAACCCGAATCAAATCCTGCTATCGGTAAAAAAGATTCTCGACAACAAGCGATTGATTACCGAGAAGGCCAATCTTTCTTACCAGCAAGAGTTTCGTAAAATCAGCCTGGCGTTTATGGACGATATGAACCATGAACAGTGGGCTGATATCTACAAAAAATTAGTGCATTGGGAGTTGCAGCTTGACCAGGCCGATAACGAGGATATGCGGGAAGTGCTTGAAACCCAAAAAACAGAAGCCAATGCCAACTTTGGAAAGTTTGTTATCCGCAACTATGAAAAATGGCTGACCGATGCCAATGCCGATAAGCCTTTGCTGTCGCACCAGTTAATGAAGAAGAAAGTTTTCCCGCTTTTAGGAAAAGATACACCCGTATTTCTTTTGTTGATCGATAACCTTCGGTTTGATCAATGGAAAATGATTGAACCGATAATCGATGATTACTTTACCATTAATCAGGAAGAAACGTATTACTCCATTTTGCCTACCACAACGGCTTATTCGCGTAACGCGATCTTTTCAGGATCAATGCCGAGTGAAATGGCCAAGAGCCATCCGGATCTTTGGGTGGGTGAAGATGAAGATGAAGGAAAGAATAACTTTGAAGATGAGTTTCTTGACAAGCAGTTAAGAAGAAATAACATCAACGTTAAGTTCTCCTATCATAAAATTAAGAATCTTGAGCAGGGCAGGGCGTTAGCCGATACGGTTACCAATCTTTTTCAAAATAATTTTAATGTGATTGTGTACAATTTTGTTGATATGCTTTCGCATGCACGCACCGACATGGCGATGATCCGCGAGTTGGCGCCTGACGAATCCGCCTACCGATCAATCACGAAGTCATGGTTGATTCACTCTCCCTTACTCGAGATCCTGAAGAAGATTGCAGAACGAAAGGCACATGTGATCATCACTACCGATCACGGAACCATACGGGTGAAAAGACCATTTAAAATTGTGGGCGACCGTAATGTGAATACAAACCTGCGCTATAAGCAAGGCAAGAATCTGAATTTTGAGAGCAACAAAGTAATGGAGGTAGCCAAACCGGAACGTCTTTTCCTTCCAAAAATGAACGTTTCGACCTCTTATGTTTTTGCGGTTGAGGACCAGTTCTTTGCCTATCCTAATAATTACAATTATTACGTCAATTTCTATAAGGACACATTTCAACACGGAGGGGTAAGTATGGAGGAGATGATTATCCCTATAATTTTCTTAAATTCGAAGAATGTATCCTAAGGTGCATGCTGATTCAATTGTATTTTCATCGGTAATGCTTGCCGATCTTAAGGAAGTTGCCAACAAACTGATTGGGCTCTTGGGTGATGTACGCGTATGTGTTTTGTCAGGTGAAATGGGCTCCGGAAAAACAACCCTTGTAAAGACTTTTGGCAATGCCCTTCAGGTAACGGATAGCATGAACAGCCCAACCTTTTCGCTGATCAATGAATACAATACCCTTTCCGGGAATAAAATCTACCATTTTGATTTATACAGGCTTAAATCGGAACGAGAAGCTTTTGATATTGGCGTGGAAGATTACCTGTATTCAGGTGCCTATTGCTTTGTGGAATGGCCTGAGAAAATGATGGCGATGTTACCTCCCCGGTATGCCGAAATTAAAATAGATGTGTTGGATCAAACACATCGGAAAATTGAATGTATCATCCATGGCTGAAAAGAAGAAAAGCGGATTTGAAACATTGGCTCGTGCCAGCCTTACTCCACAGGAGCAGTTAATGGCCGTTAAAAAGGGAAACCACTCTTTTTTTATTGGCTTACCGCGCGAAATTTCCTTGCAGGAAAACCGAATCACCCTAACCCCGGATGCAGTGGCGCTGCTGGTAAATAACGGCCATGAAATTTGGGTAGAAACAAAAGCCGGTGTTGGTTCCAAATTCAGCGACCAACAGTACAGTGAGGCCGGTGCAAAAATTGTTTTCTCACCGCAAGAAGTTTACAAGGCGGATGTGATACTGAAAATTGAGCCACCAACACCAGACGAAATCGAATTGATGCATCCCGGTCAGACCTTGATTTCGGCCTTGCAGCTTGGACAACTCCAACCCGAATATATTCAGGCTTTGCTCAAGAAAAAGATTATCGGCATGGCATACGAGTTTATTGAAGATAAAGTTGGCGGTATGCCCATTATCCGTGCCATGAGTGAAATTGCCGGCAGCAGCGTCATGCTGATTGCCGCTGAATACCTAAGTACGGCAAACAATGGTAAAGGTGTAATCTTAGGCGGTATTACCGGTGTACCACCTACAAAGGTTGTTATTATCGGAGCGGGTACGGTAGCCGAATATTCTGCCCGGGCGGCATTGGGCATGGGTGCCGATGTGCAGATTTTTGATAACCACTTGTACAAACTCAGACGAATCAAGCATTTACTCGGCCAGCAAGTTTACACATCAACAATCGATACGCTGACCTTAAGTGAATCGTTGCGAACAGCAGACGTTGTAATCGGTGCGTTGCGTGCGGAAAAAGGAAGATCACGGATTGTGATTACAGAGGAAATGGTAAGTCGTATGCGATCCGATTCGTTGATCATTGACTTAAGTATCGATCAGGGGGGGTGTGTGGAGACCTCTGAAATCACAACGCTTAAAAAACCAATCTTTAGAAAATACGATGTTATCCATTATTGCGTGCCTAATGTAGCCTCACGCGTTGCCCATACTGCCACCACTGCACTAAGCAATATTTTTACCCCTACTATTTTGCGGGCTGCCGAAGAAGGAGGCGTGGAGCAGATGATCTATTCTTCTTCCTGGTTCATGAAGGGCGTGTATACCTTTAGAGGCAATCTTACCAATGAGGCTATCGCAAGAAAACTTAAGATGAAGTTCAAAAATATTGAGTTGATAGTAGCAGCCAGGTTTTAACCCAGTCTTTTCAAACTCTCTTCCAGCGTTTTAATTTTCGATTCAGCATCCGCTTTCTTCTTTCGCTCGGCTTCAACTACTTGAGCGGGGGCGCTGTTTACAAATTTTTCGTTCTCCAGTTTACGGTTAACGGTATTCAAAAAGCCTTTTTGATATTCAAGCTCTTTAAGGATGGATTCGCGTTCCTTCTCAACATCGATGCTGCCATTCAGCGGTATGAAAAATTCGGTTGTGCGAACGATAAAGCCAGCACCTTCTTCATCTTGCCTGGTAAATTCAACTCCACTAAGGTTGCTAAGCTTCGTTACAATCGGCCAGAAAGTTGGCAACAAGGTTGATCCTTCACCCTTTACAACCAGCTTAAATTTTTCTTTGGGCGAAATATTTTTTGCGTTTCGCGTGTTCCGGATTTCTGTAATGATTTCAAACGCAAATGCACTTTCATTCAGTATGCTGGTCTGAGCTTCGGCTGGTGAAGGCCAGGAGGCTACGATGATGCACGTCTGTGTTTCCCGTTCCTTTAATGCTTGCCACAGCTCTTCTGTAATAAACGGCATAAAGGGGTGAAGCGCCTTGAGCAGTGTTTCAAAGAATGATACGGTTTGTTCGTACGTCTTCAGATCAATGGGGTTTCCGAATTCAGGCTTTACCATTTCAAGGTACCACGAGCAGAAGTCATCCCAGATTAGCTTATAGATCGTCATCAACGCATCCGATATCCTGAACTTGTTGAAATGATCATTTAATTCATGCAGCGAAGCATGCAGTTTGTTTGTGAACCACTCAACGGCAACCTGGTTTTCAATAGGTTGTTCCTGCACTTCGGTTTGCCAACCGTTAACCAACCGGAACGCATTCCAGATTTTATTGGTAAAGTTTCTTCCTTGTTCAACCAGTTTTTCATCGTACAATAAATCGTTTCCGGCCGGTGAACTAAAAAGCATACCTGTGCGTACAGCATCGGCTCCATAGTTGGCTATCAGGTCGAGCGGATCGGGACTATTCCCCAACGATTTCGACATTTTGCGTCCTTGCTTATCGCGCACAATGCCGGTGAGGTAAACATTTTTGAAAGGCTTTTCCTGCCGGTATTCATACCCGGCAATGATCATGCGGGCAACCCAAAAGAACAGAATCTCGGGGGCTGTTACCAGGTCATTGGTGGGGTAGAAATAGTTCAGGTCAGAGTTGCCTTTGTTCGAATCTTTGAATACGCTCGTATCAAAAACAGCTATCGGCCAGAGCCAGCTTGAAAACCACGTGTCCAGAACATCTTCATCCTGTTTAATGTCTTCAAATCGCAAGGTTGGATTTTTAGCCTCGTGCAATTCAAACGCCTCATCCTGTGTTTTGGCCACCACATACGATCCATCCGGAGAATACCACGCGGGTATTCGGTGCCCCCACCACAATTGACGGGAAATGCACCAGTCGCGAACGTTGGCCATCCAGTGATGATAGGTATTCTTGAATTTTGGAGGAATGAGTTGCACATCATCATTCATGACATGCTCCAGCGCAGGTTTTGTGATGGTATCCATTTTCAGGAACCATTGCAGCGACAAGCGCGGCTCAATTACAGCATCCGTACGTTCGGAGAAACCAACGTTGCTTTTATAGTCTTCAATTTTGTCGAGATGATTCCCTTCCTCAAGTAGTTTTGCGATTTTTTTACGTGCGATAAAACGATCTTCACCAACCAAGATGATGGCCTTTTCATTCAGCGTTCCATTTTCGTTCAGGATATCAATTACCTGAAGGTTGTGTTTCTTACCTAACTCGTAATCGTTAAGGTCGTGAGCGGGAGTAACTTTCAAACATCCCGTACCAAAATCCATGGTTACGTATTCATCTTCAATAATCGGGATGGCACGATTGATTAGGGGAATGATGGCTTTCTTACCCTTGAGGTGTTTATAACGTTCATCATTCGGATTAATGCAGATGGCGGTATCAGCCATGATGGTTTCTGGTCGAACGGTTGCAATGGTTATGTACTCGTTCGCGCTGCCTTCAATGCCATACTTGATGTAGTACAATTTCGATTGAACATCTTTATAAATCACCTCATCATCGGAGAGCGCAGTTTTACCAGCCGGATCCCAGTTAACCATGCGCATGCCGCGGTAGATGTAGCCTTTCTTGTGGAGGTCTATAAAGACATCGATAACGGCCTTGTAGTAGGCAGGATCCATGGTGAAGGTTGTACGGTCCCAATCGCACGATGCTCCCAACTTCTTTAGCTGCTCAAGGATGATGCCTCCATACTTCTCTTTCCATTCCAATGCGTACTTCAAAAATTCTTCACGCGAAAGCGATGATTTTGTGATGCCTTTCTCGCGCAACATGGCCACAACTTTTGCCTCCGTAGCAATGGAAGCATGGTCGGTGCCAGGCACCCAGCAAGCCTCTTTTCCTTCCATGCGTGCCTTGCGAATCAAAACATCCTGTATGGTGTTGTTCAGCATGTGCCCCATGTGCAACACACCCGTAACGTTGGGTGGCGGAATCACAATGGTATAGGGCTCCTTATCCGGATTGGGCCGGGCATGAAAAAAGCCATGCTCCATCCAGTGCTTATACCATTTTTCCTCTACTTCGCTTGGATTGTATTTTGTTGAAAGAGACATACTTACAGTGATTCAGGGCTTGCCTAAAGGCAAAGCAGGCGCAAAAATAAGGGTATGGGGTACAGGTTCCAAGAATAAGGCAATTCTACAGTCGGAACAATCAACCTTTCATTCTTATTCTCCAGGCTTTCGGGTAAAGGTTGTTCACCCGGTTATCGAGCACGTTCATCCAGCCAAGTGGAAGCCCTTTATAGGTTGCTAGGGAAAAACCTTTTTCATAGATATTTAATCTGATATTTTCTTTGCGAAGAAAGGCGAGGGCTTGCTCCAGTGTTAGGTCAATGGTGCGAAAGTTAGGTTGATTTAATAGGGTAGCGAGTGCCAGCTCGTGTTCAGGTATTAGTTTATTTCCTTTTATCGTTGCGATGGGTGTGCCGTAGGAGACTACCTTCAAATTATCCTTCAGCGTTTTGTAATGCACTGCGAGTTTTCTGGCAGAAACGATCACGCGATCTCCTGACAACTCAAGGTCATAGTCTTCTGGGTGTTGAATCCACTGTTGAAGCTCAGCTAAAATGGTTTGTGGAGGTTGAGAAGTTTTGCTTTTTCTTCCATGCGTGGTTGTTTGTTGCTGTTCTTTCTTTTGAAGTACAGAAATAAAAAATCCTTCACCATTCAGTTTATGCGGATAAAACCGGTAGCCGTAGAGGTTTTTGTATTTTACTTCTTCAATGCCCCAGTGCTTTTCAATTTTCAGGGGTAGTGATTCAATGCCGTGTTGCTCGGTCAGCCATTGAATGTTTTCCTCATTCTCAAATCGATTGTAGGTACAGGTACTGTATACCAAAAGCCCATCAGTTTTCAGTGCGGGCCACACATCGTTTAAAATCCTGCGTTGGCGTTTTGAGCAATGCGCAACATGTTCTAGCGACCACTCCTGCATCGCGTTAGCATCTTTGCGAAAAAGCCCTTCGCCTGAACAGGGTGCATCCACCAGAATCATATCAAAAAAGCCAGGCAGTTTTCCGAAAGCATCAGGATCGTTATTGGTGATCATCACATTGCCTGTTCCCCACTTGGTAATATTTTCATGGAGAATGGAAGCACGCGAGCGGATCACTTCATTCGCAACCAGAAGCGATTCGCGGTGCATTAGACTTGCGAGGTGTGTGGATTTTCCTCCGGGTGCTGCGCTTACATCAAGGATACAAATTGGATCTTGGTCAAGATTGAGTTGACGAAACACTTGTTCCAGAAACATGGAGCTTGCCTCCTGCACATAATATGCACCTGCGTGAAAGCATGGATCTAATGTAAATACCGGACGTTGCTCCAGGTAAAACCCCGTACTGCACCATGGTATCGTGCTGTTTAGTTTCTGTTCAAATGGCTTTTGAGGATTCAGCCGGATGCTGGTCAATGGTTCTTGATGGAAGCTGTTAATAAAATCAGGAAAAGACTCCCCGAGCGTATCCTGCATGGCATTGAAAAAATCTTCCGGTAATTGTATTTCGGAGTTACCCATGATGCTAAATTAAGCTTTCTTTACAGTGTAAATGAGAGCTAACCTTTTTGATTGTTTATAGATGACCAACGCAAATGATCCTTCATTGAAATCCTGGGTTGAAGTTTCGCCTGATTCTGATTTCCCCATTCAAAACCTGCCTTTTGGCATTTTTAAGACACGCTACCTTTCACCGGTAGCCGGAGTTGCCATTGGCGATTACGTGTTGGACCTGGTATACCTTCATGAGAATGGTTTTTTAGATGGCATCGGCTTGCCCCCGGGAATCTTCAACCAAAAATATTTGAATGACTTTATCGCCATGGGCAGAAAGAAGACGAGGGATGTACGGGAGCGTATATCGGAGTTGCTAAGGCATGATAACGATGAGCTTGACCGACCAGCACGCGAGATTGCCTTGATACCCATGCGTGAAGTACAAATGCAGATGCCTCTGCGTGTTCCAAACTACACCGACTTCTACAGCAGTGAAGAGCATGCAACCAATGTTGGCTCCATGTTTCGCGATCCGAAAAACGCACTATTGCCCAACTGGAAGCATCTGCCGGTAGGCTATCATGGCCGGGCTTCGTCCATTGTGGTGTCAGGCACACCCATCATCCGCCCGAAAGGGCAGATTAAATTGCCCGATGATGAGCAGCCTATTTTTTCGGCTTCACGAAAAATGGATTTTGAATTGGAAGTAGCCTTCATTACATGTTCTGAAACCAAACTCGGTCAGCCGGTTTCCGTGGCCGATGCCGAAAACCATACTTTCGGTTTTGTATTGTTCAACGATTGGTCGGCACGCGATATACAACAATGGGAGTATGTACCGTTAGGTCCGTTTTTAGGAAAGAATTTCGGATCAACCATTTCTCCATGGATTGTAACGCTGGATGCATTGGAGCCATTTCGTGTGGATGGCCCTGTTCAAAACCCGGAGGTACTTCCGTACCTGAAATCACACGGCCCGAAAAATTTCGACATCAGGCTTGAAGTATTGTTGCAACCTGAAGGTGGCGATCCGGTAACCATTAGCCGGTCGAATTTCAAATACATGTATTGGAATGTGAACCAGCAGTTAGCCCACCACACCATTAATGGATGCAATCTTCAGGTGGGCGATATGTATGCATCAGGAACCATCAGCGGCCCTTCACCCGGATCGTATGGTTCCATGTTGGAACTCACATGGAATGGCTCAAAACCAATGGTACTGCCCGATGGAACGGAACGACAATTCATTAATGACAATGATACAGTCATCCTCAAGGGCTATTGCGAAATGAATGGTTTGCGTATCGGGTTTGGAGAGTGCAGGGGAAAAATTTTACCGGCTACCGTATGATCATTGATCCAAAAGAAATTTCTGTACCTAAACTGCATGGCTATTTGCTCAGTGCAGTTGCGCCACGGCCCATTGCATTCGTGAGTACTATTGACAAGGAAGGAAATGTGAACCTTAGTCCGTTTAGCTTTTTTAATTGCTTTGGATCGAATCCTCCAATTTTAATTTTTTCACCGGCACGAAGAGGCCGCGATAAAACAACCAAGCACAGCTACGAAAATGTGCTGGAGATACCCGAGGCTGTTATCAGCATGGTTGATTATGCTATGGTGCAACAGACTTCATTGGCCAGTACGGAATATCCTAAAGGCGTGAATGAATTTAAAAAGGCAGGATTTACCGAAGTACCCTCTGAAAAAGTGAGGCCGCCCCGAGTGGGTGAATCACCGGTATCTTTTGAATGTAAGGTGAATCAAGTAATTTCAACCGGTGAAGAGGGCGGAGCCGGCAACCTGGTAATTTGTGAAATATTGCTCATGCACGTAAAAGATGAAGTGCTTGATGATAATGGTAGGATTGATCCTTTTAAGCTAGATGCCGTTGCACGCATGGGAGGCGATTGGTATTGTCGCGCCACCGGTGATGCGCTTTTTCATTTGGCTAAGCCTGATGCAAGAATCGGCATCGGCTTCGATCAGTTGCCTGAACGGATACGCAAAAGCAAAATCTTAACGGGCAACGACCTGGCGATGCTGGCCAATGTTGAGCAACTACCAGAGCCGGATGTTCATCTGCTAACCAGTCATGAGCGCGAGGTACATAAACAAGGTCGCGATGCCATCGAACAACTGGCCCATCAATACCTTGCTGCTGACCGTGTTGCCGATGCATGGCGAATTTTGTTGAGTTAAAAATTTCGGCTGAATACTGTATCTTTATTGATACAGATGCTAAGAATATTTCCATTAATTATTTTGATTAGTTGGCTTTTCGCTTGCCGTGCACCGCAGCCTGTGTATTCCTATCAAGAGTCAACATTACCTAAAAAAGGTTCAGGAAGGTTTTCGATACTTTCTTTCAGGATAGCAGAAGACAGCCTTTCTCAAACAACAGTAACCTTGCTTGACGAACATTATATCGATGGAAACCTAAAAGGTGAGCATAATGATTCCGATGCAGAAAATATCTTGCTTATCAAGCAGGAAGATGCACAACTTCAGGTTGTTGACCAGACAACCCTTGATCATCCGCTGATTAAATATGTAGAATATGTAAATGAACGGCAGGAGTTTGAGACAAAATTAGTTACGCAACACGAGGCTGAGTTTTTTATACGCATCGAACTAAAGCCACAAACCTTGTATATTCGTATTGATGAGGTTCGGGAGGGAAAAGAATTACAATTAGCTCAATTTAAAATCCGTTAAATTTTGTGAGAGCCCCGATAGTAACATTTGCCATTTTAGTTGCTTCAGTAGCAGCGACAGCGCAAATCTTCCCGGTGGATACACTGTTCAAGAATGGCGAACTTCAGGAGCGCATAAATCTTGTTTTTTTAAGCGATGGGTATAAGTCGGACGAACTTGGTAAATAAATTACGGATGTAAATGCATTGCTCGATAATCTGTTTGGCCAAGTACCGTTTAAGCACTACAAAAATTATTTTAATGCATTTGCTGTTAAGGTGCCATCGGTTGAATCCGGAGCTTCACATCCAAGAACTTCATCTGACAGTGACTGTGCTCCGGTTCCTCAAATGACGGTGGACAACTATTTTGGTTCGCGTTTCGATATCGCCAATATTCACCGGTTGCTTGCACCAACAAAAACAAGTGCCATTGCCAACGTGTTGGCCAATAGCTTTCCCCTATACGATCAGGTTTTTGTGTTGGTTAATTCATCCTACTATGGAGGTTCAGGAGGTGTGTATGCCACCTCATCAACCAATACCAGCGCACATGAAGTTAGCATTCATGAAATAGGGCATTCCTTTGCCGGTTTAGCCGATGAATACTGGGCAGGGGCTATGTATGCGTCAGAAAAGCCTAACATGACCCAGCAAAGCAGTCCAACCATGGTAAAGTGGGCCAATTGGGTAGGTACGTTGGGAGTAGGCGTATACCCGTATACTGAATCGCCCACTTGGTACAGGCCACATCAAAGCTGCAAAATGCGTATGCTCAATGTGCCTTTCTGTAGTGTCTGCAACGAAACCTTTGTGGAGCGGATACACACCCTCGTTAATCCACTTTCTTCTTACACACCCACAACAATGTCTATGGAATTAGGTGATCAACCGATTGTACTTTCATTATCACTGATCAAACCTGATCCGAACACCATGTCGATAACCTGGAAACGAAATGAAACAACGTTTGATACGAACAAGGAATCGGTTTCACTTTCACCCGGCAGCTTTACTACAAATGTGACAAAAATTAAAGCGATTGTAACAGATAACACTGCATTATCACGAAGTACAGCACATTCCGTAAACCATGTTTATGTTGTTGAGTGGACAATTACAACTGATAACCCCTCTGATCCTATTACAAGTGTTGAAGTTAAGTCAGACAAATCAGAATACCGCATTCAGGTTTACCCAAACCCAACCAATCTTGATTTTAGTTTTTCTTACGTGATCCCAAAAGCGAGTAAAGTGAATGTAACTGTTTCTGATTTATCAGGAAGAAAGGTGAGATCGTTGATAAACCAACATCAGGAAGCCGGAGAATATTTATATCAGTACAAAGCAAACGATATATTTAAATCTGCCGGGGAATTTATTGTCACCTTTTCATTCGATGATCTGATTATTTCACGAAAGGTTATTCATCAGAACTAACTGTATACAACTTAGTCTTTGCTGCTTTCAGATCGGTTTTGCTGAAGAAAGATTTTTCCATAAATTGAATCTGTTACCGTCATCTGCCTTTGGCAGGTCATCCGCAGGCTGTGCCTGTTATAGTTCTAAAATCACTATCTTTTTTAACCAAACCCTCTCGTTATGAAAAAGACCCTTATTATGCTGGGAGTGGCTTCGCTGCTTTTGGTATTCGTTGCCACACATCATTATCCAAACCTTGTTACATCAAAACAGCAAATCAAAGCTGGTATTGTTCCTTTGGTATCACTTTGCGGTAGCCCGGGTGCCCGAACGATTCTTGCACTGATGGATACGACAAAACAAATAGCTCCTTTATTGGAAAATCTTGGCAAGTATGGAGTGAAAGTAAGCACAGTAAATGAACGAGCGCAAAAGTTTTTTAATCAGGGGATTAACCTGTATTACGGCTTCAATCATTTTGAAGCGTTCAGAAGCTTCAAAGAGGTAGCGCGCTTGGATCCGGATTGTGCGATGGCCTATTGGGGACAGGCGTTGTCTTTGGGGCCAAATATTAATCTACCCATGGATCCAGCCGATACGGAGACGGTTTATAAAGCTATTCTCAAGTCCCTTGCGTTGCTTGAGAAGGCAACACCAAAGGAACGTGCGTTGATTAATGCATTGGCCATGCGGTATACTGAACAAGCTCTTGTAGATCGAAAACCGCTGGATGAAGCTTATGCAAATGCTATGGAAGTTGTGGCCAATCAGTATCATGATGATTTAGATGTAATTACTTTGTATGCTGAATCGCTAATGGATTTACACCCATGGGATTATTGGAAAGATGGAAAAGCTCAACCATGGACACCTAAAATTGTTCAGTTGATAGCTTCTGTACTTTCGAAAAAGCCGGACCACCCCGGGGCTAATCATTTGAATATTCATATACTGGAAGCCTCGCCTGAACCCGAAAAGGCAGTGGAAAGTGCCGACCGGTTGCGTAACCTTGTACCCGGTGCGGGACACCTGGTGCACATGCCATCGCATATTTATATCCGCGTGGGCAGATATTTAGACGGAGTGGAGGCAAATGAACGGGCAGTAAAGACAGACGAAGAATACATTGCCCAGTGTAACGTGCAAAGTGTCTATCCACTTTTCTACTATCCGCATAATTATCATTTCTTACTGGCCTGTGCGCAAATGGCTGGCTTAAGCAAAAAGTCATCGGAAGCAGCAAACTCATTGAATAAGAATATTCCTGTTGAAATGATGAATGTTCCTGACCTGGTAACCCTGCAGCACTGGTACACGATGCCCTGGTACAATATGGTGCGGTTTGGAAAATGGGATGATATACTTAAAGTAAGCCAGCCGGCAGATTCGTTAAAGTATGTGAAGAGTGTTTGGCATTATGCCCGTGGAATGGCTTTTGTGCGAACAAATAAGCTAACAGCAGCAAATGCTGAATTAGCAAGCCTTAGAACCCTCGTTGAAGATCCCTTCATGGAGATGACAATAGCAGGTTTCAATAGTTTCAGAAGTGTTCTGGGTATTGGACGAAACGTACTCGAGGCTGAAATTGAAGCGCAACAAAAAAATTATCCCCGAGCAGTTCAGTTGCTAACAGATGCAATTGATGTTGAAGATAATTTGCTTTATCAAGAGCCACCGGATTGGTATCATCCGGTAAGACAGATACTGGGATCAATTTTACTGGAGGCAAAAAATCCAATCGCAGCCGAACAGCGGTTTCGGGAGGATCTTACATTTTACAGAAACAATGGTTGGTCACTTTTCGGGCTCTACCAAAGTCTTGAATTTCAAGGTAAGAAAAATGAAGCCTTGCAAGTGAAAAAGGAGTTTGACAAAGCTTTTGCCAAATCCGACCTTAAGTTGAAAGCTCCACGACTATAGTACAAAAAAGCCCGGTGATCCGGGCTTTTTTAATGCTTTCAATCTTTGTACATAACTTGCTTTACTGCCTTAACCGCTCGTTCTATATTAGGTAAAATAGCCTGGATCAACGTTGGTGCGTAGGGTAAGGGCGCGTCAGCGTTGGTAATGCGGTGAATGGGCGCATCCAGGTAATCGAAGGCGTGTTTTTGTACATGGTAGGCAATTTCTGTTGAGATAGAAGCCAATGGCCATGCTTCTTCAACAATCACCAACCGGTTTGTTTTCTTTACCGATTCCACAATCGTTGCATAATCGATAGGGCGTACACTGCGCAAGTCAATCACCTCAGCAGAAATGCCTTCTTTCTCAAGTTCAGCAGCGGCTGCGAGTGCTATTTTCATCATCTTTCCAAAAGAAACTAATGTAACATCAGTTCCTGCGCGTTTAATGTCGGCTTGTCCGATGGGTATCAGGTATTCTTCCTGGGGTACTTCACCCTTATCGCCATACATCAACTCCGATTCCATAAAAATTACCGGATCATTATCACGGATGGATGACTTGAGCAAACCTTTAGCATCGTATGGTGTAAACGGTACAACAACTTTTAACCCAGGACAGTTGGCATACCAATTTTCGAAATTCTGTGAGTGTTGAGCACCCAATTGACCGGCATTACCGGTAGCCCCTCTGAAAACGATAGGAACATGGTATTGACCGCCCGACATGGAATACATTTTGGCGGCTGCGTTAATAATCTGATCGATTGCTACCAGCGAGAAGTTAAACGTCATGAACTCAACAATAGGGCGTAAACCGTTCATCGCGGCACCCACGCCTAATCCTGTGAAGCCTAATTCGGCAATAGGCGTATCAAGAACACGTTCCGGGCCGAATTCGTCAAGCATGCCTTGACTCACCTTATAGGCGCCATTGTATTCGGCCACTTCTTCGCCCATCAGGAATACGCTGGGATCCCTGCGCATTTCTTCACTCATGGCTTCACGTAAGGCTTCACGGTACTGTATCTCTCGCATAGTTTATGGGCTTTTAAAGGAGGTTGTAAAAATAGTGCCTGACGGGGGATTGGCAAAATAAAAACACCCTGACGAGGCCGCCAGGGTGTTTTAAATCCAATGATTTTATTAGAATCAGCGAAGGGCGTTTCTGAAAGTTTCAGAAGTAGCCCACTTGCTGAACTCAAGGTCAGTCAAGGCAGCTGATTTCAGATCAGGGTTAATTTTAACAGCATTAGTCAGGTTGCTAACTACACCATCGGCATTGCCTAAACGGGCAGAGGCAACAGCAGCACCGTAGTAAGCATGTGCATGGTTGCTGTTTAAACGCGATGCTTCAGCAAATGAAGTCAGTGCATTTTGGTAGTCTTTGTTGAGCACTTGAGCCAATCCTTTGTTAAATAGGTTATCAGCAGTAGCAGTTGCGCTGGAAGAAGCACTTACCGCCTCGCTATAACGAGCTGTAACGATAGCAGCAGAAGCTTTCACTCCGTTTACACCGGCAGCATTATCACCGCGAAGACCGCCACTAAGAGCTTTGTTGGCGCTGTTGTAGGCGGCATAAGCGTTGTCTTTCAGCATAGATACAGAAGCAAGGTTAGCATTTACTTCAGGTGCATTTGTATTGATACGGGCAGCAAGGTCAAGTTGAGCCTGAGCTTTATCAACCAATGAGGAAGCATTGGAAGGGTTTTCAATTGCCTGGGCAATGTAAACCGCAGCTAAGTTGTTATGTGCATTCCAGTTGGTACCTTTCTTGGTAGCAGCTTCGTAAATGGCGGCTTTCTCTTCCAATGAAGGAGTTAAAGTAGCTGAGTACATCAATTCTTCGAAAGAAAGTGCATCAGCGCCAGCCTGGTTGGTAGTGATTTGCTTGGCTAATACTGAAATCTCAGCGTCAGTTTTCTTGTCTTTGATAGTAAGGATTTCAGTTTTTGCAGTTCTTAATTTAGGATAAACATCCTTAAATACTTTTTTGTATGTTCTCAATCTTGCCATTTGCTTTTCCTGACTTTCGAAAGTACCGCCACCGTTGATGATGTTAAGGTATTCAGCTTTCTCTTCAGAAGAGATGCCATCGTAAGCAGAAAGAGCAGTACGGAATTCAGCCCAATCGCGAACTACGGGCTTAAGGATGAACTGAATATCTTTAGCCATATCTTTATAATCGTATTTCTTCATCTGATCGCGGTAGTATTTTTCAATAGCCTTGGCCCGATCAGGAGAAAGTTTGCTATTAACACGTTCAGCACCTTCAGGTGAGTGGGTACCGGTGATGGTTACAGTCTTAGTTACGTTTTTAGAAGCAATGAAGGCATCAAGTTGCTTTCCTTTGTCACTTCTGATTTCAGAAGAACGAAGCACAGAACGGCCTTGTTCGAATATGAAATCAGGAATAACAACAGGGATAATTTCTTCCTGATTGTTGTAGCCATGGTCGGCATACGAAGCATAAGCAACTGGAATAACCAATTTTGAAGTTGTGATCACACCAACGGCTACATCTAAGCGAGGGCTTGCCTTTGATTTTGTGCCTTTGGAAGCAACACCTTCAACCTGAAGAGTGCCTGATTTCATAGCAGGTGAATATGGGAAATCAAATTTCTTGGTAACCCTAGGTTGTTCGGTTGCACTGTTCGGATAATCTTCAGCCTTAAATTCGATAGGATTAAGCGCTGTTTCCTGATCACCATACTTGTAGAAAGTATTAACGGTGTAAACAGTACCCTTTTTCAACATTTTTACTGGTAAGTTAGCGGCCATGTCAAAATCAACAGTGTCCTTATGTACTTCCAACGGATTGGGGGTAACAGTAAGTTGCTGCTCTTTTGACATTTTAACCATCTGGGGGAGGGTACACCCAGCAAGGCTAAGGGCGCCTACAATCAGGAATGCGTAAACTAATTTTCTCATTGGATTTGTAATTTGGTTGTCTTTAGCGAGTGGCAAATGTAGTTCGATAAGGTTTTTTTTGCAATTATAGTCAAAAAATAAAGATTTCGGCCTTCGGTAAAGGATTGAAGGATTCTATATTTGTATTTGTGTTCAATGAGTCGTTAAACGAACAATAATCCGGATGAAAGCCAAATTTTATGGGTAATATGGTCGATAGACTTCAGTTATTTTTGGAAGATTACACCTTTGGCGTGTGCGCCCGGTTGGGTGAAAAATTTGGTGTAGCCACCTCTGCCATCCGGTTATTTTTCATTTATGCTTCCTTTATTACGTTCGGCTCACCCGTAATTATCTACCTGGCATTGGCCTTTATTATGAATCTCCGGAAGTCGCTCCGGAAAAGAAGTCCTATTTGGGATTTTTGATTTCTACAGATTTTTTACCTCGAATGTAGTAGTCAATGACTATCAATCCTTGGTAGATGTTCCGATAGCTATGCGGGTAAACAGCCCTTAGTTGTGCACGCTCTCGCTGTGTATTTTTGACTGATTTAATGAAGTCAATCAAAGCCTTGTTTACGGCAAGCCCATCTCTTCCGTGACCTTCGATAATAAATTTAAAGGCCGCTAATAGATCAAGTAGAATGCGCAATGGCAATTTGTACCATAATTGGGCTGATGGAAGGTGCTTATAGATCAGGCTAAGGCCATTTCTGAAGTTGTAATATGTCTTTCGAGGATTTGACCGGCTGAGCGTACCCGCTCCAACATGGTAAATCGTGCTGGTGCCACAGTAATAGACCAATTTTCCCATGCGATGTATTTTCCAGCACAAGTCAATTTCTTCCATATGCGCGAAGAATGATTCGTCAAATCCACCCAGCTTGTGGAAAATTTCGCTGCGAATGGCCAGGCAGGCTCCTGAGGCCCAGAATACTTCCCGTGTATCGTTGTATTGCCCATGATCTTGTTCGGTAAAATTGAAAATCCGCCCTCTGCAAAACGGATACCCATAGGAGTCAATGAACCCGCCACCAGCACCCGCATATTCGAAGTGATCCTTCGCATGGCACGATAGGATTTTGGGCTGAACCGCAGCAACCTCTGGATTCTTATCCAAAATGTTTAGGAGCGGATCAAGCCAACCTTCAGTCACTTCAATGTCGGTGTTCAGAAGTACATAGTATGGGGTATTGATTTTTTTCAGGGCTACATTGTATCCGCCACAAAACCCGTAGTTCTTGTCCAGTTGGATTACGCTAACAGTTGGAAAGCCCGCATGAAGCAATGACAAGGATTGATCGGTAGACCCGTTATCAACCACGATGATGTCAGCATTTTTGGTGTGTTCAACAACGAAGGGAAGAAACTGCCTAAGTAGTTTTTCACCATTATAGTTTAATATGACAACCGATACCGTATTCAAAACCCAACGTTAACCCATCATTCCGCTTAAGTCCATGCCGGGAATATTGGGTAAAAGACCCTCCGTACTTTTTCTGAGCTCTTCTTTTGCCAGCACGTCCGCGTCTTCAGAGGCCAGGTTTACAGCTGCAACCACCAGATCCTGAAGAATGATTTTATCATCGGCTTTCAATAGAGTCGGGTCGATATCGATTGAAAGCAGTTTACGCTTTCCATTTACAGTAGCCTTTACCATTCCCCCGCCTGATTCACCATGCGCGGTGATTTTATCTAAGTTTTCCTGTGCTTCCTTCATACGGGCCTGAACCTCTTTCATTTTGCCCATCATTTTCATCATATCAAACATAACCCATCATTTAAGTTTGTAAAACAGAATTAAAACGCAATCTAATACTTTGGGTTATCTCTTGCGAAGAAGAACCACGGACCCGCTACGGGTAAAGGAATTACCCGAGAAATCGGTTAACCGAGCCACAAAAGCATAGGTGCCTTCAGGCTGATCTTTGCCTCTATACGTGCCATCCCAACCTGCATCAATGCTGTTGGATGTAAAAAGCAGCTCGCCCCATCGATTGAAAATTTGCATTTCAAAAGAGGCTATGTATTGTCCGAAGACTTTAAAGATTTCATTTTCTACTGGTCCCTGCCGATCGGGAGTAAAGGCAGTGGGATAAAATATATTAGCTTCTTTCACCAACTCCAGTTCATTGGAAATTGCCACGTCTAGCCCTGCCTGATTGGGTGTTGCCAACACGATGTACCGAAATACCTGTTCGGTAGGATTAACGTCCGTATCGATGAATGAGAATATAGCAGGACCAAAATTGATGATTTGCAAAAGCTGACCGGTTGCATTGTATTTCTCCAGTACATATTGATTAACACCATTCGCCCAACCGGTGTATTCGCTCCAGGTCAGGG
Organism: Cyclobacteriaceae bacterium; assembly: GCA_019638255.1. Lineage (GTDB taxonomy): Bacteria > Bacteroidota > Bacteroidia > Cytophagales > Cyclobacteriaceae > UBA2336. The sequence continues at coordinate 1,724,823 of JAHBUD010000001.1, forward strand.
ATGAATAGTTCTCGGAGGTAATAGTTCCGTTCAGGCGGATCGGGCAGGCTTCAATTCCAACAAGTGCGATATTATCGCACAAATCTTCATAATTAATCTGGTAGCAGTATTCACCTTCGGTGGTATAGGTGTTATCAAAATACTGGGTGGTGGTGCTTTTGGCAAAGAGTTGCAAAGGGTCAGTTCCGGTTTTACGGAAGATGTTGTATTCAACTGCCTGAAAGGCTGGATCCTGAAGCCAGGTTAATTCCACTCCAGTTGTATTAACCTGTGCACTGATGTTATTGACGCTGGTTGGTATATCACTTGAGAAGGCCGTTTCGCATTGTACCAGTGAAACGCTGCTGCTGCCATTGGCATAATTCGAAGTTAGCTGATAACAATACGTGGTTTTGCAAACAACATTGTTATCCATAAACGATGCGGAGGCAGTAGTACCCAATGGTACACCATCGCGCGAAATACTGAAGTTGGTTATGCCGGTAACATTAGTAACCCAGCTTAAAGCATTTTGATTGTTTTGTGCTGCCACATCAAAATTGGTACTGCAGATTGTACTGGAGTATACTGTAGTATTATTGCAGGGATCAAAAGCGCCCAGCCGGAAGCAATAGTAATTATCTTCTGGTCGAAGGTTATTTACAACAGCCGTTGAAGTGTTGTACAACGTTTGTGCGAGTTGAAACGCAGTGTTGTTGTTGGTAGCAATTTCAAGTCGGTAAAGAATGTTTGGGAGCGTGGCTAAGGAAAGGTTAACCGATGTTGATGTGTTGACTGCAACCTGACTGATGGCTGGTGCAGGCAAAACGGTAAGTGCTTCTACCGGTAAAGTATTGGCACCACAGTTATCATCTGCATCAACATCTTTTCCCCGTACGGAAATGGTTTTGTTACCGGGTGAACCAAAGGCATGAACGCTGGTGGCATTGGAACCTCGCGGTACTTGTACTTCAGGGCTTCCATCATTGAAATTGATGAAGTATGAATCATAAAAAGTATCGGTTACCCGCACATGTACCTGGTTACCGCTGCAGGTATAAATTTCGAAAGTGGGTGGTGTGTTTGGGGTTACCGTGATTTGTATTTGGTCAAAGCCAATGCCTTGGTAAAGTATCTGCAAAGTATAGGTACCGGGTTGCGTATAGGTGTGTGTGAATACGTTTTGCTCCGGCATGGTTCCATCACCCCAGTTCATATCGCAAGGGTTTAATCCGGTGCATTGATTGATTGTCAAAAGATTGGTGTCGAGAATGGTAACGGTAAGTGGCGCACACCCTTTTCTTTCATCAACCATAAAGCGTCCCAACTGACTAACAAATTGGGCATGCGCCAAAAGGGAGTTTAGAATGATGAAAAGGCCTGCTACCAGTCGGGTAATCATGCAATATCGAGTTCGCGAATGAATCGTTCAGCTTTTACAAGATCATGATGTAATACACGGTCTTCCTGTACAAACGGAACATCGTATCGAAAATTATCCACCAGCTTTTCAAGTTGAGGGGATGTTTTAGCCGGCTTTCTGAAATGAAGTGCCTGGGCTGCTGTGGTCAATTCAATGGCAAGGATGGAGTATAGGTTATTCACCACCCGATAGACTTTGGTGGCAGCGTTGGCGCCCATGCTCACGTGGTCTTCCTGTCCGTTGGAAGAAACAATGGAATCCACTGAAGCGGGTGTGCAAAGTTGCTTGTTCTGACTAACCAAGGAGGCGGCCGTATATTGTGGTATCATCATTCCGGAGTTAATACCCGGATTCGCCACCAGGTAATTCGGCAAGTCGCGCGAGCCGGAAATAAGCTGATAGGTTCTGCGTTCCGAAATGTTGCCTAGCTCCGCCAAAGCAATAGCCAGATAGTCAAGCGACAACGCCAGGGGCTGCCCATGGAAATTACCACCCGAAATGATGGCATCATCTTCCGGAAAAATATTTGGGTTATCCGTTACACTGTTTACTTCAGTAAGGATAACTTCAGTAATATGGTCAATGGCATTCATGCTGGCGCCATGTACCTGCGGAATGCACCGGAATGAATATGGATCTTGAACATGTTTTTTTTGCTGCGCAATCAATTCACTGCCTTGAAGCATCGATACGATTTCAGCCGCCACTTTTACCTGGCCTTTTTGTGGACGAATGCGATGAACATGGGGTAGGAATGGCTCAATACGCCCATCGAAAGCATCAAGCGAGAGTGCACCGATCAGGTTTGCAAGTTTTATCAGTCGATGCGCATGCACGGTGCACCATACGCCATAGGCATTCATAAATTGTGTGCCGTTCAATAGGGCAAGTCCTTCTTTGGCTTGAAAATGAACGGGCTCCCATTTCATTTTTTCATTGATTTGTTTTCCTGTGAAGAGCTTCCCCTCATAATGCACTTCACCTTGCCCGATGAGTGTTAATGCCAGGTGAGCCAATGGAGCAAGATCGCCTGAAGCACCGAGTGAACCCATCTCATAAATGATCGGGTAAACCTTATGGTTAAAATAATCGGCCAATCGCTGTACCGTTTGTACCTGAACACCGGAGTAACCGTAGGCCAGCGATTGTACTTTCAGGAAAAGCATAAGTCGAACAATTTCATCCGGAATTTCGGGACCTGTTCCGCAAGCATGCGATTTCACCAGGTTTTCCTGAAGTTTTTCAAGTTGATCAGGAGCAATGTAGGTGTTATACAATGAGCCAAAGCCTGTATTGATTCCGTAAATGGGATGGCTGGCACGTTTTAGTTTTTCATTCAGGTAATCACGACAGCGATTAACGTTGCTTTTTGCTTCGTCTGACAGTTGAATTTCAATTTCATGAAAAACCACTTGACGTAAATCGTCAAGGGTTAGTTCCTGGGAAGAAATGAAATGTTTTGTTTTCACAAGTTCAGTGCGTGAGTTTATGAATTATGTTTTCGATCGAAAGTTTTTCCTGTTCTCCGCGCTCCATGTTTTTAAGGGTGAGCGAGCCACTTTGTATTTCTTCTTCGCCAATGACTAGGCAAAAGCTTATGTTTTTTTTGTTGGCATAGTCCAGTTGCTTTTTCAGCTTGGCTATGTCAGGGTAAACTTCACTGTTGATGCCTGCTGCGCGTAACCGGGTAAGCATGGAAAGTACGTAGTGGCGGGTTGCATCATCAAAATGGCAAACCAAAACTTTTGATGAGGCTAACGTTTCTTTTGGAAAGAGGTTCAGTTCTTCCATTGCATCGTAAATGCGATCAATGCCAAATGAAATGCCTACACCCGAAAGTTGTTCTTTTGATCCGAAAGCCTGTGTAAGGTTATCGTACCGGCCACCACCGCTCACACTGCCAATGGCAACGTTATTAATTTTAACTTCGAAGATGCATCCTGTATAATAGCTGAGGCCACGGGCCAGCGCTACATCAAACTCAACATGGTCGCTGTTGGCTTGATAATGTTCAAACAACTTGAAAACATCTTTTAAGTCATCAATACCTTTTTTACCTGAGGTTGAGGAGGCCAGTGAAGTTGAAAGGATGTTAAGTTTTTGCTGTGCTGTACCAGCGGTTTTTAACAGTTCAAAAAGTTTATCGAGCTGTTGGGCAGCGAATCCTTTTTCGGAAAGCTCATTCCGAACATTTTCTTCCCCTATTTTTTCCAGCTTATCAATGACCACAAACAAATCGCTTTCCCTTCCGGATGCATTCACCTGTTCAGCGATGCCGTTCAGCACTCCTCTGTGATTGATCTTGATGGTGTAGTCATGAATCGACAAATGTTGCATCACCTCTTTAATCATGAGGACGATTTCGGCTTCGCAGATCAGCGAATCAGTACCAACCACATCGGCATCGCATTGATAAAACTCACGGTACCTTCCTTTTTGCGGCCGGTCGGCACGCCACACGGGCTGAATCTGGTAGCGTTTGAAAGGAAGCGTTATCTCATGCCGGTTCATCACCACATAGCGGGCAAAGGGAACGGTGAGGTCGTAGCGGAGGCCTTTTTCAGAGATTTCGCTGGCTACGAGTTTCGAGTTTCGGGTTTCGAGTTTTGATGCATCAATGTCTTTTAGAAAATCACCACTATTCAATACTTTAAACAATAGCTGATCACCTTCATCCCCATATTTCCCGGTTAAAGTCGACAGGTTTTCCATGGCTGGAGTCTCCAACGGTAGGAAGCCAAAGCGCTGGAATACCGTTCGGATGGTGTTGAGAATAAATTGCCGTTTAGCCATTACAGCGGGTCCGAAATCGCGTGTTCCTTTGGGTAAAGTTGGTTTTTCCATACAAAGGCAAAGCTAATACGATTGCAGAAAGTGCGCTTAATAATGCCCATTTTTAAGGTAAATACACATTCTTAAGGCAGACCTTTGCCTATGTGGCGGAAAGCGTTATTTTTGCGCTCCTTTTAATAATAAAGTTATGGCAGTAACCCGTTTAAAGAGAAAGAACCGCAAAGACAAGTCGAAAGCTGCGGTTAGGCGTCTGAACCTGAAAATCCAGAATGCCAAGCCCGTTATTAAGAACGTAGACATCGAACAACTGAAGGAAGAGTTCAAGACCAAAAAAGGCTGATTACACTCCTTTAAGGATATTTGAGAAGCCCTCGTCCGTTGATTGATGAGGGCTTTTATTTTTCCATTATCCATTGTCGGCAGGTTACAATTTCAAGTTGTAATTGATGAATTTTCAAATTACTTTGAATCATCAATAACCACTATGAGCGACTTTTCATCCTGGTGGGAAGGATTGAATCTTTCCCTCAAGATTTACTGGGCACTTGCCATTCCGTTCACACTTTTCTTTGTGCTGCAACTTATCCTGTCTTTCATGGGCGGGGATGTTCCAGACGATACCCCCGATGCTGAAGTTGAGGCTGATACCGGAATAGGTTTTCAATTCTTCACCCTGAAGAACCTGGTAGCTTTCTTTTCCATCTTCGGGTGGACAGGTATTGCGTGTATTGACTCTGGTCTTTCAGAGACAGCTTCGTTGCTTATTGCTCTTGGGGCCGGTTTGGTTATGATGACCATCATGGCTTCAATCTTTTACTTTCTCGGAAAGGCCAATGCCGATGGTACTTTAAAAATGAAAAATGCGCTAGGCGGTATAGGAGAAGTTTACCTGACCATAAAGGGTAAACGTGGTAGTATTGGTAAAGTGCAGATAAAAATTCAAGGCTCATTGCGTACGCTCGATGCCATGACCGATGATGAGCAGGATATCCCTACCGGAAAGATTATTACTGTCTCGCAAGTTGTAAATGATTCCATACTCGTTGTAACCACTAAATAAATCTATAGCTAATGAATGTTTTTATTTTGCCCATAGCCACGCTTGCAGTACTATTCGTTTTCGTGGTGCTCGTAACGTTTTTCAGACGATATAAGCGTTGTCCTTCCGATCGCATCCTTGTTGTGTATGGTAAAGTCGGAGGAGGTTCCGCCCGGTGTATTCATGGAGGAGCCTCTTTCATCTGGCCTGTCTTTCAGGATTACGCCTTTATGGACCTTACCCCAATTTCGATTGAAGTAAACCTGACCAACGCACTGAGTAAGCAAAATATCCGGGTGGATGTGCCTTCACGTTTTACAGTGGGTATCTCCACCGAAACAGGCATTATGGAAAATGCAGCCGAGCGCTTGCTTGGATTACAGCGTCAGGACATCCATGCACTTGCACATGATATCATTGTTGGTCAGATGCGTTTGGTGGTGGCCATGATGGATATTGAAGAGATCAACACAAACCGCGAGCAGTTTCTGAGCAACGTATCGCACAACGTTGAAGCTGAACTCAAGAAAATTGGTTTAAAGCTGATCAACGTAAACTTCACGGATATCCGTGATGAAAGCGGATACATTGAAGCGTTGGGTAAGGAAGCTGCAGCCAAGGCGATTAATGAAGCGAAGATACGGGTGGCTGATCAGGAACGTCTTGGGGATATTGGAAAAACTGAAGCTGAGAAAGAGCGCGATATTAAAGTTTCTGAAATGATCCGCGATCGCGATACGCAAGTTGCGGTAACAGTTAAAGATAAGGAGGTATTGATTGCCGGAGCTAAGCGCGATGAGTCGATCGGTAAAGTTGAAGCCGAACGGGATACCCGTATTAAATCAGCTGAAGCTAATGCGCTTGCCGTGAAAGGTGAAAACCAGTCTAAGATAGCGGTGGCAAACTCCGATGCTGAAAGAAGAGAGCGAGAAGCAGAAGCTTTACGCAAGGCCATTGCATCGGAAAAAGTTCAATCTGCAAAGGCACTGGAAGAGGCTTATTTAGCAGAACAACTGGCTGAGAAGGCACGTGCTGAGCGTGAGCGTGCCTCACAAAATGCCAACATTGTGGTGGCAGCCGAGATACAAAAGCAAAAAGCTATCATCGAGGCACAGGCCGAAGCGGAAAAGGTTCGTGAACGTGCCAAAGGTGAAGCCGATGCTATTTTCCTTAAGCGCCAGGCTGAGGCAAAGGGTATTTTTGAAATACTCACTAAACAAGCCGATGGTTTGAAGCAAATCGTAAATGCTGCCGGCAACAGTTCTAAAGATGCGGCCATGCTCATTATTGCGGATAAGCTGCCTGAATTGGTTCGTATGCAAACGGAGGCGATTAAAAACATTCAGATTGATAAGGTTACCGTGTGGGAAGGCGGTAATTCAAAAGATGGAAAAACATCTACGGCTAACTTTATTTCAGGGATGTACCAGTCTGTGCCTCCGTTGCATGAGGTATTCAAAATGGCAGGCCTCGATCTGCCAACCTATTTAGGTCAGCAAACTGAGCCACAAACAAAGCCTGCACCACCTGCCGATCCGGATCCGTCTCCTCCGGAGAAGAAAAAGTAAAATTCAAACCCACTTCGGTTGCGATCGGAGTGGGTTTTTTATTTCTTGCAGGCCTCAAAAATTGGTTACGAAAACATGGCAGTATTGAACCTCGTTTGTTGGAATGTTAACGGTATCCGGTCAATCGTTAAAAAAGATTTTCTGAAAGATGTTAAAGCCATGGCTCCCGATATGCTTTGCTTGCAGGAAACAAAGGCTAATGTTGAAGATGTTAAGAACGTAATGGAACTGCTGCCGGAGTATAGAAGCTATGTGAATGCTTCGAAGGCAAGACAGGGTTATTCCGGCACAGCTATCTTAACAAAGACAGAGCCCATAGCGGTAACATACGACATGGCCCTTGAGCAACACGACCAAGAGGGCAGGGTGGTAACGGCCGAATATGAAAGCTTCTTTTTGGTAACCGTGTACACTCCCAATTCAGGTGAGGGGTTAAAGCGATTGGATTATCGTGCAACATGGGATGAGGCGTTCCGGAATTTTGTGTCAGGATTAAACCGAAGAAAACCCGTTATTATTTGTGGTGACCTTAATGTAGCGCATCAGGAAATTGATATCGCACGGGCGAAAGAAAATTATAATAAGTCGTCTGGCTATACGCAGATAGAAATAGATGGCTTTCAGAAGTTACTCGATTCCGGCTTTGTTGATACATTCCGTCATTTTCATCCTGAAGAAGTTAAATACACGTATTGGAATTACATGTTCAATGCGCGCACACGGAATGTTGGCTGGCGTATAGATTACTTTTTAACGAGTAAATCCCTGGTAGACAAAATCAAATCGGCAACCATTTACAACGAGTACCATGGTTCAGATCATTGCCCGATCGGGTTGACCCTTTCGGTTTAATTCAAAAAGTAGAGCACAAAAACAGTTACAGATAATAACTGAAATAGCTTTTGCACTCTGCTGTCTGCCTTAAAAGTTGACCATCCCGTAGCAATACCCAGTGTTAAAAAGAATGCAAAATCCATGAAGAAGCGCAAGGGTGTTTGGTCATGCCATATGCCGAAGGGCAGGTTAAAGTTTAATTCCAACGAAGCAAATTGAAGAATAGAGAATAGGGCTATCGCAATGTGAAGAACCATACAGCCTATACCAATGTATTTTGCTTGCATCAGTTTATTCGTTCAATATCTGCTCCCAGTGACTTTAACCGTGTGTCAATGTTTTGATAACCACGGTCGATTTGATCAATACTGGATATTTCACTAACGCCATTAGCCGAAAGCGCTGCAATGAGCAATGCCACACCGGCACGTATATCGGGCGAAGCCATTTTTATACCACGCAAAGGATATTTGCGATCTAAACCTATAACCGTTGCGCGGTGAGGATCATTTAGAATAATCTGCGCTCCCATATCAATCAGCTTATCGACAAAAAAGAGCCTGCTTTCAAACATTTTTTGATGGATAAGCACAGTGCCTTTGGCTTGTGTGGCTACTACCAAAACAATGCTGATTAAATCGGGTGTAAACCCGGGCCAGGGAGCATCGGCAACGGTTAGTATTGATCCGTCAATAAAGGTTTCTATTTCGTAATGCGATTGTGCCGGTACATGGATGTCATCGCCCCGAAATTCCATTTTTATACCAAGCTTCTTAAACACATCGGGAATCATCCCTAGCATATCGATGCGGCAATTCTTGATGGTGATTTCCGATTGTGTCATGGCCGCCAGACCAATGAAGCTCCCAATCTCAATCATATCCGGCAGCAGTGTATGTTCTGTGCCCTGAAGTTTCTCAACACCTTCAATGGTTATCAGGTTGGAACCAATACCGCTGATTTTTGCACCCATACGGTTCAGCATGAGGCAAAGCTGTTGCAGGTAGGGTTCGCAAGCAGCATTGTAAATGGTAGTAGTTCCTTTCGCCAGCACTGCCGCCATAATGATGTTGGCCGTTCCGGTAACGGAGGCTTCGTCCAACAACATGTAAGTGCCTTTCAGGTGGCTCGCATCAATATGAAATAACTGGTCGTTCGATTCGAAATTGAATTGAGCGCCTAATTTCTGAAATCCAATAAAGTGTGTGTCGAGTCTTCTTCTTCCAATCTTATCTCCGCCCGGTTTAGGAATGTTGGCCTTACCGTATCGGGCCAATATGGGACCCAATAACATAACCGATCCGCGAAGTGCAGCCGCCTTGGTACGATATTCATCGGTTTCCAAATAATGGGTGTCGATGGATGAAGCGGTAAACCGATAGGAGTCTGAATTTAGTTTTTCGACTTTACACCCCAGGTCACCCACTAACTCGATGAGTTTGTTTACATCGCGAATGTTGGGGATATTGTGGATGGTTACCGGCTGGTCGGTTAACAGTACCGAGCTGATGATTTGTAAGGCTTCGTTCTTGGCACCTTGCGGTGTTATTTCTCCTTTAAGTTTCTTACCACCTTTAATCCGGAAAATACTCATGAATCAATTAACAATTAACAATAATAAATATTTCTAATGGCTATTCCACCACACCTAACTTAAGAATTGTTAAGGGTCAATTGTCAATTAACAATTGGTAATTGTTAATTGAAAAGCGATTAGTCTCTGCGTCTGCGATTCTTATTCTTGTTGAATGGCTTCTGATGGCGGTGTTTTCCTCCACCATTGTTCCGGTCGCGTTCGCGTTCGCCTTGTACGGGCTGCAACTTTTTGCGCTCGCGATAAAGCATTTCAAACAGATTTTCTTCCCGTACTTTATCAATGTTCAGTGTGAGCTTTCCTTCCGACATGATTTTGATGTCATTCAGGATAACCGAATCGTCCAGCATTTCTTTATTCCACGCTCCAAAAAATGTTTTCATCAGTTTGCCCAGGTAGATGATGGCTTCTTCTTTTTCGGCAGGATCTTCTTTTTTAAGCGCTTCTTTTACCAGCTTCTCAATATTTTTTCCATAATGCTTAAACCTCACCTTGCTTTGCGGATAATTCACCTTCATGGGTTTCTTAAACAACACTTCAGGCTCAGGCACCGGGTAAGGATTATTGATATCGAGGTTGAAATCGGCAATGATGTACAGGTCATCCCAAAGCCGTTGTGGGTTTTCGGGTTGATCTTTCAAACTTGGCGTAAGCTGTTTGATGAGTTCAATGAGTGTAGCCGATAATTCCGTACGCTTATTCTTGTCGGGTACGCTGCGGATGTATTCCACTAATTTCTGAACATTGCGGCCGTATTCCTTTAAAATAATGTGGGGCCGTGCGGTATTGTATTCACCTATCATGTAATTGGATTTATAACCGGCAGAAAGCTTAAAATCTGATTGATCTGCCTATGTGTGTATTCTGAGTTTGGCAAAGCTAAGTAATAAGGTCTTTTCGCCAAAATCGTCAAAAAGTATTTTGGCTTTCCGGTCTGCCCCGGTTTCATCCAGTTGGGTCACGGTTCCATACCCGAATTTAGGGTGTTCAACCTTCATCCCTTCCTTTAAAACGGAAGTATCGCTGGGTGTAAAGTCGCTTGGCGCACGGTAGGATGTTGTTGCTTTTGTAACAGGCGCTGATGATGTTGTTCGTTTGATTCCATTTACCAACGATCGCGCATAATTTCCGGAAGAACGTGGAGCTGACTCAAGCCCACCAAAGCGTGTACTGACTTTTATGTAGCGCTGATCAAGGTCATCCAGAAACCGGCTGGGTTCACAATTTTTCAACCTTCCAAAGCGGTAGCGGGTGAGGGCGTACGACAGGAACAATCGCTTTTGGGCACGGGTAATGGCCACATAAAAAAGCCTGCGCTCTTCTTCCAGGTCGGCCCGGCTGCTGAGCATCATCTGCGATGGGAACAAATCTTCTTCGAGCCCTACAATGTAAACGTATTTAAACTCAAGACCTTTGGCCATGTGAATGGTCATCAGGGTAACTTTCTCCGGGTCTTTGTCTTTATCTTCATCTTGGTTGGTGATCAACGAAACATCTTGCAGGAATGCACTCAGCGATTTCTCTGTTTTTTCCGGATCCTCAACGTATTCCTTGATGGCGTTCAGCAATTCCTGTACGTTTTCGTACCGGCTTAGTCCTTCCACGGTTTTGTCTTCATACAACTCACGCAACAAACCTGAGCCTTTGGCGATTTCAAAAGCAGCATCGTAAGCATCTTTTCGTTCCACCTCAAGTGCAAAACGCTTAATGAGTGTAACAAAGTCAAAGAGGGTGCCGGTAACTCTTCCGCCTACAAATGACGTGGCGTTTTGCAACACATCCCAAATGGAAATGCCATGATCGTTCGCGGCTACAATCAGTTTGTCTACCGTAGTGTCGCCAATGCCGCGTTTTGGCAAGTTGATGATTCTTCGCAAGGAAGCTTCATCATTTTGATTGATGGAGAAACGCAAATAGGCCAGCAGATCTTTGATTTCTTTTCGTTGGTAAAATGACAGCCCGCCAACAACCTTGTATTTGATGTTCATTCTGCGCAGTGCTTCTTCCATGGCACGCGACTGGCTGTTGGTACGGTACAGGATTACAAAATCACTGAACTTAAGTTGGTGCTGCATCTTTTCTTCAAAGATTGAGGATGCCACCAGGCGGCCTTCCTCATTATCCGAAACAGCCTTAATGAGCTCGATCAGGTTTCCTTCTTCATTGGCCGTCCAAACGGTTTTAGGAAGCTGCGCTTTATTTTTTTGGATAACCGTATTCGCGGCTTCTACAATGGTTTGTGTAGAGCGGTAATTCTGTTCCAGTTTAAAAATTTTCAGGTCGGGGTAGTCGCGTTCAAAATTCAGGATGTTGGTAATGTCGGCCCCGCGAAAACCGTAAATGCTCTGCGCATCATCACCAACCACGCAAATGTTTTCCCACATCGAGCAAAGCTTGCGGATGATAAAGTACTGGCACAAGTTGGTATCCTGAAACTCGTCTACCAATACGTATTTTATTCTGTTCTGATATTTGTTCAGTGCTTCCAAATGCTCCTTGAAGAGCTTGTCGGTATTGAACAATAAATCATCAAAATCCATGGCACCGGCCTTGAAGCAACGCAGGGCATAGGTTTTATAGATGTTACCGATCTCGGGGCGCATGTTGGAAGCATCATCGCTGCGCAACTCCGGGTTAGCCAGATAGTCCTGCCAGCCAATCAGGCTGTTCTTGGCAGCCGATATCCGGTTGTATACGGTGTTTGGCTTGTAGGTAGCATCATCGAGGCCAAGTTCTTTTATGATGGTCTTCAGGAGGGATTTTGAATCGTCCGTATCGTAGATGGTGAAGCTTTTCGCGTAGCCCAGCAGGTGTGCTTCGGCCCTTAATATGCGGGCGAATACGGAGTGAAAGGTCCCCATCCACAGGTTTCGGGCATCGCTGCCAACAACAGTTTCAATCCGCTCGCGCATTTCTTTGGCTGCTTTGTTGGTAAACGTAAGCGCCATGATGCTGAACGGGTCAACTTGTTTTTCACGAATCAGGTGTGCAATGCGGAAGGTAAGCACGCGCGTTTTACCGGATCCGGCCCCGGCTATGATCATGGTGGGGCCTTCTGTGTTGATTACTCCCTCACGTTGTGCGTCATTCAGTTGATCCAGGTAATCCATATCGGGCTGCAAATTAATCGATGATTGGATTGAATTAAGTTCCGGTGAACATTTTTTGCTGAACACATTGAAATTATTCTTCCGATCGGTATACTTTTGTTAAACCATTTCATTCATTGCCACGATCTGATTATTCTTTTTTCGTTAATGATGGGTTTCCCATTACGGCAGCCGAACCTTGGTTTAAAGTAAAAGTTCAACTCATCCAGCGGTATTTACGGTCTTTTGTTACACACTGCGCTGAAAAATCGGATGAGATTATTGTGGTTGATTTATTTGCCGGCAGCGGGTTGTATTCGTTAGGCTACCAAAAGGAATTATTTCCCGGTTCGTGCCTGGCTTCGCTGCAAGCGGATTTACCGATTTCAAAATGGATTTTCTGTGAGCGCGACCCTGAATTTGCCTGGGCGCTAAAGGTGCGGGTGAACAAATACTTCAAAGGAAAGAACGTATTGATTTTTGAAGACGCATTGGATAAGCTGCCGGAAAAACTGAAATACTATGTACCCGTTTCAAAGCGGGGGTATCGGGTAAGCGTGTTTTGTATTGTTGATCCGTTTGCCATTGACGTGCCGATGACGATGTTAAACACCTTGCACGAGGCAGGCTTTAGCTTTGTTATACCGTTTACCTTTAGCCTTAACGACAGGCACAACTTTCGTTTTTACCTGAGTGAACATCGTGAAAAACTGAAGAAATTTTTGGGAGAGGATAGGGATGTTGAAAAGCTCGATGATTCCAAAAGTAACCTGGAGTTTTACAAGCGAAGCGTTCGGATTATACGGAATAATATGCTGGTGATGGGCATGAACAGCTCGTTGTCGGTTCAGCGACTTGATTCCGGTTTGATGGAGTTGCCGATTTATTATATAGGAATTTTTTCAAAACTATACCCTGCCCGGATTATCCAGCGCGAGGTGGAGGAAACCGTCCGCAATCAATTCACCTTGTTTGATGCAGTGTGATCTTCCGAAATATTGCGCTATGTTTATGCGCTTAAGCTAAAGCTATGATCAAGATTGGCGATGTACTGGTATCGGATGATATAAAGGAAAAGGAGTTCGTCTGTAATTTAGAAAAGTGCAAAGGCGCCTGTTGCGTGGAAGGCGACTATGGCGCACCACTGGAAGATGATGAACTTGAGATACTAAAGAACATTTACCCCCAGGTAAAGCCCTACCTTACTCCAGAGGGGATTAAAGCCATTGAAGAGCAAGGCACACACGTGTTGGACGATGATGGCGATTTCTCCACCCCCACCATTGGCGGTAAAGAATGTGCCTATGCGTTGTATGATGATAAAGGCATATTGAAATGCGGCATTGAACAGGCCTATTATGATGGTAAGGTTACATGGAAGAAACCCATCTCGTGTCATTTATATCCCATTCGCATCACCAAAAAGAAAAATTTTGAAGCGGTGAATTATCACAAGTGGAGCATTTGCTCACCCGCTTGCGCGCTGGGCAAAGAATTGCAGGTACCCCTCTATAAATTTCTGAAAGAACCATTGGTGAGAAAATACGGACAGGCGTGGTATGATGAATTGGTACGTGAGATTGAGAAGGTAGAGCCTGCGAAATAAGTTTTCATTGTGAATCCGATGAAAGCGCCATGCTCTTTTATATTCGATTTTCTATTATTTTACAAAATTCTGTTCGAACCTAAGCGTCCTCTTCGAGTGACACCGAACGAGTGAGAACAAAAAAGCCCGGAAATACCGGGCTCTAATTTTTGATTCTTTATTTCAAGTCATTGAAATCAAACGAAGTTTCCAAAAATTTGGTGGTAAACTTACCCGACCTGAAAATAGCATTGTCCATAAGCTTAATATGGAAGGGTATAGTGGTTTTAATACCTTCTATCACAAACTCCTGTAATGCGCGCTTCATGCGGGTAATCACTTCTTCTCTTGACTGACCGCTTACAATCAGTTTGGCAATCATAGAGTCGTAGTTAGGTGGAATCGTGTACCCTGCATACACGTGGCTATCAATGCGAATACCATGGCCACCGGGCAAATGCAGGTTGGTGATTTTTCCAGGCGAAGGGCGGAAACCGTTGGCTGGATCCTCAGCGTTAATACGGCATTCCATCGAAAATAAGTTCGGGAAATAATTCTTTCCCGAAATGGGCACACCAGCAGCTACTTTTAATTGCTCTTTAATTAAGTCGTAGTCGGTAACTTCTTCGGTAATCGGGTGCTCAACCTGAATACGGGTGTTCATTTCCATGAAGTAGAACTTGCCGTGCTTATCCACCAAAAACTCGATGGTTCCGGCACCTTCGTAGTTAATCGCTTGTGCGCCTTTAATGGCCGCTTCTCCCATTTGTTCGCGCAGCTCCTGGCTTACAATAGGTGAGGGAGTTTCTTCAACCAGTTTCTGGTGTCTGCGTTGAATGGAGCAGTCACGTTCAGAGAGGTGGCACACCTTTCCGTATTGATCGCCCACAATCTGTATTTCAATGTGGCGAGGTTCTTCCACAAATTTTTCGAGGTATAAGCCATCGTTTCCAAAGGCAGCACCGGCTTCACGCCTGGCATCATCCCAGGCTTTTTGAAATTCGCTTTCATCGTTGATGATACGCATACCCTTACCACCACCACCGGCTGTTGCTTTTACAATCACAGGGTACCCAACATCTTTTGCGAGTTTTACGCCTTCTTCCATGGAACTGAGCAATCCGTCTGATCCGGGAATGGTAGGAACACCAGCTTTCTTCATGGTGTCCTTGGCGGTTGACTTATCGCCCATGGATTCAATCATGGCAGGGGTGGGTCCTATAAATTTGATACCATACTCATGACAGATCGCAGAAAATTCGGCACGCTCAGAAAGAAAGCCATAGCCCGGGTGAATGGCATCGGCATTGGTAATTTCAGCGGCAGAAATTATACGGGGAATATTTAAGTAAGAATCTTTGCTGGGGGCTGCACCGATACACACGGCTTCATCGGCAAATCGTACGTGAAGACTATCCTTATCGGCAGTTGAATAAACGGCAACCGTTTTAATGCCCATTTCACGGCACGTACGAATAACGCGCAGTGCAATTTCTCCCCGGTTGGCAATCAGTATTTTTTTGAACATAGTGGTCGGTTTTTCGGGTTTCGGGATTCGGGTTTCGGGATTCGTGTTACGAGTTTCGGTTAGATAACATTACATCAACCCGTAACCGCAACCCGTAACGCGATAATTAATCGGGCTCAACAACAAACAGCACCTGATCGTATTCAACCGGTGTTGCATTTTCAACATTGATCTTTACGATGGTACCGGATACTTCCGATTCAATTTCATTGAAAAGTTTCATGGCTTCAATGATACAAAGTGTTTGACCTTTCGACACCTTATCACCAACTGAAACAAAAACCGGAGAATCCGGATTTGCAGAGCGATAGAATGTGCCGATCATTGGTGATTTTATTTCAATTGTATTTTTACCCGCAGCTGTTTCAACGGCAGGAGCAGGTTTTTGTGCCGGAATTTGTGCGGCTTGTTGCGCAGGGGCAGGAGCCTGAACCGGAGCTGCGGCCATCATAGGGGCAGATGATGTCAATACTTTTTGATCGGGCTCACGTTTGATGTGAAGCTTTAATTCACCGGTTTCAATGTTCACTTCATTCAAACCTGTTTTTGAAATAAACTCAATGAGGTCGCGGATTTCTGATGTTTTCATGTTGTTTGAGTTATTGGATGAAAGTCCGGTTGGCTTTGTTCCATTTTTAGGTGTTCTTGATGCTTTACTTTTTGCCATGATGCACTTGGTTATTTTACACGTTCAATGTATGCCCCGGTGTGTGTGTCAATTTTTACTTTGTCACCCGTGTTGATGAATAAAGGTACGCGTATTTCTGCTCCATTTTCAAGTGTGGCAGCTTTTAGGGTTCGGGTAGCTGTATCGCCCTGAACACCAGGCTCTGTATATTGGATTTCCATCACAACACTGGGCGGAGCTTCCGCTGTAATGGGCGATGTTCCGTTTTCAAAAGCAATTAACAAGGTAACGCCTTCTTTTATATAATTGAATGAATCGCCAAGCAGTGCTTTATCGAGATAAATCTGATCAAAAGTTTCATTATCCATGCACACTAAACTATCTCCTTCCGGATAGAGGTATTGATATTCCTTGGTTTCAACGCGTAAAATTTCAATCTCATCACCAGGCCTGAACCGGTTCTCGGCAATTTTTCCATTCCGTATGTTTCGCATTTTAACCTGATAAAATGCCCTTAAGTTGCCGGGTGTGCGATGTTGCAGTTCTTCAATCTGGAGTATTTCTCCATTGTATCGTACATAATTTCCCCTGCTCAAATCTGAAATAGTAGCCATGACTAATGTTTAAAAATCAAAAATCTAAAGTGTTAAATTGAAAATCAATTATACGCCCATTTTACATAAATGGCTCCCCATGTAAATCCTCCACCAAAAGCTGCGAGTATAAGGTTATCACCTTTCTTGAGTTTATTTTCATAATCCCACAGAAGCAAGGGAATAGTACCGGCAGTTGTATTGCCGTACTTCTCAATGTTCATCATCACTTTGCTATCGGATACGCCCATGCGGTTTGCGGTAGCATCAATGATGCGTTTATTGGCCTGATGGGGAACCAGCCAGGCAACATCGTCACCCTTCAGGTTATTTCGTTCCATCACTTGGGCTGAAATATCGGCCATGTTGGTAACGGCAAATTTAAACACGGCTGATCCTTCCTGGTAAACGTAGTGTTGTTGCGCATCGATGGAGGCATGGGTAGCAGGTATGCGGCTACCTCCGGCTTTCATGTGCAGGTAGTTGGCACCCGATCCATCACTCTTGTGCAGCGAGTCCATAATACCCACTTCTTCTGTTGTTGGCTCCAGCAACACTGCACCTGCACCATCACCAAATATGATACAGGTTGTACGATCTTTATAATTAATGATGGATGACATTTTATCGCCCCCTATAACAACTACTTTTTTATAGGTGCCTGATTCGATGAATTTGGCTCCGGTAGTAAGCGCATAAATAAAACCTGAGCATGCCGCGCTGATATCGTAGCTGAAAGCATTGGTTGCTCCTACCTGATCTGCAACCAGGTTAGCCGTTGCCGGAAAGGGCATATCCGGAGTAACCGTTGCAAAGATTATCAGGTCGATTGTCTTCGGATCGGTGTTTGTTTTTTGAAGCAACTCTTTCACAGCTTCGGCTCCCATATAGGAGGTACCCAGTCCTTCACCCTTTAGAATTCTTCGTTCTTTGATACCTGTGCGTGACGTTATCCATTCATCATTGGTATCCACCATGGTTTCGAGTTCCTTGTTGGTGAGGATGTAATCGGGTACATAACCGCCTACTCCTGTAATTGCTGCGTGAATTTTTGTCATGAGCTTTCTGGCTTGGAAAACAGTCTGCCTAAATCCTTTTAAAAAGAAAAAGCCCGACTTCCATCGAGCGTTTAATAATTCTACTGTAAATCAACATTCTATTATGATGTTGGCTTTGCGGCCAGCTTTCAATGTAAAAATGTGATCAACTGGCATTATGCTAATACTTCTTTTTCCATCACCACTTTACCGTTGTAGTAAAGTTTACCTTCGTGCCAGAAAGCACGGTGAGGCAAGTGATGTTCGCCAGTTGTTGGGCATACTACCAGTTCTTTCGCAAAAGCTTTATAGTGCGTTCTTCTTTTATCTCTTCTGGTTTTCGAGGTTTTTCGTTTCGGATTCGGCATAACTATTTGTTTTTATTCAAGTTTTTCAATTTATCCCATCTCGGGTCGGTTTCGTCTTTGTCTTCTTTAGGTTCTGACGTGTAAATAATTTCATCATGTTCTTCATCTTCCTTCCTGAAGCGCGGATGAAGCTTTTTCATCGGCACGGCCAGGGTTATGAATTCGTACATGAACTGACCAAGCTCGAGACTTTCTGTATTGTATCCGATAACAACAATCTCATCACTTACTTCTGCCGGTTCATGGCCGAACTTAAAAATGATCTTTCTGTCAACGGCAATCGGAAAATCAAACTCCTCAAGACTCCGGTCGCAAACTAACTTAATAGCTCCGCTTAGTGTGAAATTGGCTTCTATGAAGGTTTCGTGCTTATCCAGTGTAACGGAAGCATTTATCGCCCCCGCGGCCACTGTTTCGGCCCCATATTGCCCAAAAAACTCATCACCGAAAGCATAATCAAACCGGTGAATATTGTTGCTTAAGCCCTGAATATTAACTCGATACGCTTCCAAAGAACCACCCCAAACGGGTATTAAAAATTAGTCGGCAAATTTAGGATAATTAATGAGATTATAAAAAACCGGGCATGGAAGCGGAAACAGGAGATTACTCACATGAAAAGAGTCGTAGCGTCTGCCCTCAGCTCTTCACGGGTTTTGCGGCTGAAATGCTGGAGAAAATGGTCGATTACATCCTTTTTAAAGCCCAGTTTAATGGCAATGTTCCGGCAAAAAAGGATTTCGCTGTCAAATATATTATGGTCTGCGAATACTAGTTCCACTGTGGTAAAAAGGTATTCGAATTTTTGTTCTGGAGAAAGGGCACCTAATGTTTCAATGGGCTCAGGTTTCCGGATTAGGGCGGTAACTTCCTGCTCGGGAAAATTTCGCTCTTTAGCAATTTTAAAGATCAGGTCACGCTCAGCTTTCGCAAAGTGTTTATCTACTTCAGCCAATTGAATTAAAATGTTGAGCAGTTTTTTGGTAACAATATCCATGCTGATGAGTATTCCTTAAAAATACGTAATAAATGATGTGTTTTTGTACGCTTCGGGTAAACGGTTGTATAGCTCAGTGAGTTACATTCAATTTTCTTTGGAAGGTATCGTTCTGGAGTTGACAATATCAATGGCTGAATAAATGGCCTGTCGAAGGGAAGTTTCATTGGCTTGGTTCTTTCCGGCTATCGCGTAAGCCGTACCATGATCGGGTGATGTTCGTACCACCGGAAGCCCTGCGGTATAGTTAACACCATTTTCAAAAGAAAGAAGTTTGAATGGAACCAGCCCCTGATCGTGGTACATGGCCAGTACGCCATCGTATCGGGTATAATTTCCGGAAGCAAAAAAACCATCGGCAGGAAAAGGCCCGGCAATGATTTTGCCCTTATTCTTCCAGTCCTGAATGATCGGTTTTAAAATATTTTCATCCTCTGTGCCGATGAGCCCGCCATCACCAGCATGCGGATTAAGCCCCAGTACTGCAAGTTTCGGTTTGTTGATGCCAAAATCTTTACGAAGGCTTTGCTCCAACAGTTGAAGTTTTGATGTTACCAGTTCCGGGGTGATGTTGGAGGCAACATCTTTCAATGGCACGTGTTCCGTTACTAATCCAACACGCAGGGTTTCGCTAACCATGAGCATTAAAAAATTCTTGGTTTGAAAAAAATCTGCCAGGTATTCGGTATGCCCTCTGAAAGGAAAGTTATCGCCATGTATAGTGTTCTTATCGATTGGTGCAGTAACCATTGCATCAATAAGTCCTGCTTTCAAATCTTGTGTTGCCTGTGTCAACGCAAGCCGTGCTGCTGTACCGGCACTTTTGGAGGGTTTGCCGGGAGTGATTTCAATAACCTCTTCCCAGCAGTTCACAACATTAATGGTTTTGGGAATGTACTGACCTGGACTTTTTATATGTCCATAGTTAAACTCTTCAAGGTTAAGTTGCTTTTTATAGAACGACAACACCCGGGTTGAACCGTATACCACGGGTGTAATCAGGTTAGTCAGTCGGCTATCGTTTAAAGCTTTGATAACAACCTCCGGTCCGATGCCATTCAAATCGCCAACCGTAATTCCGATGCGGGGTTTCTGGGATGTGCTCATAATCTTAAAGGATGCTAGTTACTTAAAATTACAGTTGGTTACAATGAACCGGAACCTGAATCACACATCAATATTCCTCGGCTCAGCTTTGTATTTTTGCGGATATGGCAGCTAAAAATTCTTCATCCGTACGCCCAAAGAAATCGCTTGGACAGCATTTTTTACACGACAAAAATATCGCGGAAAGAATTGTGAATGCGCTGCTGTTAACAGCACCCGGTGAGGCTGTACTGGAGGTTGGCCCGGGCATGGGTGTATTAACGCGGTTTCTGCGCGAGAAGAATGTAGACCTTACTGTAATAGAAATAGACCGCGATTCAGTGGCCTATCTGAAAAACCACTATCCTGATGTGCATGTTGTCGAAGGTGACTTTCTGGAACTAAAGCTTTCGGATATTTTCCTGGGTAATTTTTCGATCATCGGAAATTTCCCGTACAACATTTCGTCTCAGATACTTTTTCGGGTATACGAAAATAAAGATCAGGTTCATCAGGTCGTAGGCATGTTTCAAAAGGAGGTGGCCGATCGGATTGCGGCCTCCAGTGGGAATAAAACCTACGGCATATTGAGCGTTTTGCTTCAGGCTTTCTACACGATTGAATATTTATTCAAGGTTCCTCCCGGTGTTTTTAATCCTCCGCCCAAAGTAATGTCTGCTGTGATACGGCTTCAACGAAATGACCGCCACACGTTACCGTGTGATGAGGTGTTGTTTAAAGCGGTTGTAAAGCAGGGCTTCAATAACCGAAGGAAAACCTTGCGCAACGCCTTAAAAAATCTAATTTTGCCCGCTTTCGTAAGCCAACCGGCAAGCCATCTGTCTGCATTCATGCAAAATAAATTATTTGATAAACGCGCAGAGCAGCTAACCGTTGAGGATTTCATTTATCTTACCCAGTTAATTGAAAATAGTCGTGGAGGAAACCGTTCAGTTTGAATTAACCAAGGAGTTTGTTGATCGCTTTCAACAGGCCCTGGATGACCACGACCATGATTTTATCCTGGAAAGTTTAAAGGGTATTAAAGCTGCCGACATCACCGCCTTACTATATGAATTCAATTCGGAAGAATCGAAGTATGTGCTTGATCTCCTTTCTACTGAAATCCAGGCTGAAATTATTAACGACCTTGATACTGATACTCGCGTAAAGTTCCTAAAGGTTTATGGGTCGGACCAGCTAGCCCACATCGTCAACACACTTCATTCTGATGATGTAGCCGATATCCTAAATGAATTACCGGTTAAAACCCGCGAAGAAGTTCTCTCAGGCCTTGATGCTGAACTGCGTACGCAGGTAACAGAACTGCTACGCTATGAAGAAAATGTGGCCGGTGGCCTAATGGCCAAAGAACTTATTAAAGTACGCGACCATTGGACCGTGGTGCAGTGCATTGATGAGGTACGCAAGCAGGCCGAAAATGTAGATAAGTTCTATGCAGTATACGTGGTAGATGATTCTGACTATCTCGTGGGGAGGGTTTCCTTGAAAGACCTTGTGCTGTCTGATGCCCGAAAAGTTGTATCTGAACTTTGCGAGAAGGACATCGCTACTGTTGAGACGTTCATGTCCGACCTGGAGGTCGCTGACATCATGCGTAAGTATGATCTGGAATCTGTTCCGGTGATTAACGTAAAGGGCCAGTTGGTTGGCCGCATTACCATCGATGATGTTGTGGATGTGATTACCGAGCAGGCGGAAGAAGATCGCCAACTCATGACCGGTATCAGTGAAGATGTTGAAGAAGATGATAGTGTTTGGCGCAACACGCGCGCCCGTTTGCCCTGGCTTTTAATCGGTATTGTTGGCGGTTTGATGAACGCCAAATTTATGGGCTTGTTTGAGGCCGAGCTGGCACGTATTACAGCCATTGCATTTTTTACTCCGCTCATTCAGGCTACCGGAGGTAATGTAGGCATTCAATCCTCATCCGTTATTGTTCAGAGTTTAGCTAATCCCGGGTTTGTCTACGATGGCTTCTGGCAACGATTGGTAAAAGTTTTTATGGTGGCTATACTTAACGGGCTCTTCCTTTCAGCCCTGGTATACGGTGCCAATGTTCTTATGTTTAATGAGTACCGCTTATCGCTGGTTGTTTCGATAGCGCTGATCAGTGTTATTGTTTTTGCTTCTTTTATCGGTACCATTACCCCCTTGTTGTTGAACAGGTTTGGTTTCAATCCTGCACTTGCTTCGGGTCCGTTTATCACAACAACCAACGATTTACTGGGGCTCACCATCTATTTCTTTACTGTGCATATGCTGCTTTGATCAGGATGTAAGGTTTGGATGGGTAAAATCCCTCTTTTTCTAATAATTAACCCCTGTAATGAGCCTGATTGCTAAATAAATACTTTATTTGAGAGGATTGTTTAGAAATTTGAGTGTCGGTAAGAGGTTACGAGCTGGATCAAACAAGTGTAATAATTGCTAACTTAAGGTTAGCCCTACACCGTGCGGATTGGATAATTTTGACGAAGTTTTACGACCTTGAAGC
The DNA here is from genome assembly GCA_019638255.1 of Cyclobacteriaceae bacterium. Taxonomy (GTDB): domain Bacteria; phylum Bacteroidota; class Bacteroidia; order Cytophagales; family Cyclobacteriaceae; genus UBA2336. Next base: position 1,747,482 of record JAHBUD010000001.1, read on the forward strand.
TTTATTAACTCCATAAACTGAAAGAATTTGTAACGATTTTTACGGATGAGTTTTCTTCATAACAGGCTCAAAAGGTTGAAAGATTTTTTCAACGAAGTAATTGAAAAACCATTACTTACCTCCACTATTGTTTTGATTGCCGTGGCAACTCTGGTAATAGGCCTGAGTTTAAAATATTACATACAAGATTTCGATAATTTCTATGCTCAAGTTCTGGCCGAAGCGCACGGAATGATTTTCGACATCGCGATCATTGGTATTTTGATTTTCTGGCTAAACCAAAATGGTCAGATACGCCAGCGCATCCGGTTTTATAAAGATGAAATTGATGATTTTCGTTTGTGGGAATCAGAAGAAGCTGCTTTTCGTACAGTGGGTAATATTAAGCGCTTGAATCGCCACAAGATTTTTGAGATAAATCTAGTGAATTGCTTTTTGGCGCGCACCAACCTGAGTTATGCAAATCTTAGTGGCTCTAATCTGAATTCCGCCAACGTTTCACAATCATCACTTATTGAGGCGAATCTTGAAAACACCCGACTTAATCAAACCAATTTCGAAAACTCAAACTTGAATCAGGCCAACCTGAAAGGAGCTTATGCCAGTGGTGCAAATTTTAAAGATGCTTTTTTAATTAAGGCACAGTTTGAAAGTGCATTCCTGATCAAATCAAATTTCAATAACGCTTACCTCATGGAAGCCAACATGCAAAACAGTTACCTCATGGGGGCAGATTTTGAGAACGCCAGTTTATACAAAGCTGATCTGCGGGGTGCAAAAGGACTTACGGTTGACCAGCTTGCGAAAGCAAAAACGCTTTACCTCGCAAAATTTGACGATGAAATTTTCGATCAGATTAAAACGAATTTACCGGAACTGGTTGGGGCTTAAGTTTTTGTTCAAATGATTTAAACTATTACCTTTGTCATGATATTCAACAACGGCCTCATCACAGAGGCCGTTGTTTCTTTTTTACTGTTTCTGTAATCAATTAGTTTTTTATGAGCAAGAAAATAGCCTACTATACCCGCGAAGGTTTGGATAAGTTAAAGGCAGAGCTGAGCGAACTCAAAACAAAAGGCCGTGCAGATATTGCCCGACAAATTGCCGAAGCCCGCGACAAAGGTGATCTCAGTGAAAATGCTGAGTACGATGCTGCCAAAGATGCTCAAGGTCATCTGGAAGCAAAAATTGCACACCTCGATGATTTGCTCGCCAATGCCCGCTTACTCGATGAAGCCAATGTTGATACATCAAGAGTTTCAATACTGGCAAAAGTTACTATAAAGAATAAAAAGAATGGCGCATCATTTACCTACACGCTCGTCTCAGAAGAAGAGGCGGACTTGAAGGCTGGAAAAATTTCTACCATGTCGCCCATTGGCAAAGGTTTGTTGGGTAAGAAAAAGGGAGAGTCGGCCGTTATTAAGACCCCTGCCGGAGATGTTGAATTTGAAATAACAAATATCTCCAACTAAGCTAATGGCAACAATTTTTACCCGCATTATCAATCGTGAAATTCCCGGTCATATTGTAGCCGAAGATGATCGCTTTATTGCCTTTCTTGATATCATGCCATTGGTAATGGGGCATACGCTCGTGGTTCCTAAACAAGAGGTAGATTATATTTTTGACCTGGATGATGATATACTGGCAGCTTTACATGTTTTCTCCAAGCGTGTGGCCCATGCTATAAAGAAAGCGGTGCCCTGCAAGCGAATAGGTATTGCCGTGATTGGCCTTGAAGTTCCGCACACGCATGTTCACCTGGTTCCCATGAATTCCATGGGCGATATAAATTTCACCAAATCCAAACTCAGCCCAACCTCCGATGAACTGGCTACTATCGCTTCGAAAATCAGGAACAAACTTTAGATTTTGAACATAACACTCAATTTGTTGTACTGTCACACCGAGGAACGAGGTGTCTCATAATTCAACACAAAACACTCGGAAGATGTCTCTCCTACGTATCGGTATAGGCACACAATAAGCTTAATGATTAGGACTTGATATGGAATCTATATAAATTCTATCTAATCGAGGAAGTCAATATCCACATTAAGCGGGTAACGCATCAGGTAACTAATGGCTTGCTTAACGGTTAGATCTTCAAACAAAACTTTGAAGAGTGTATTGGTAATAGGTGCCCTTAGCTTATAGTAGTCAGCACATTTTTTTATGATCCGTACCGTGTTTACCCCTTCTGCAATTTCATCCATGCTGCTCAAGGTTTCTTCCAAGGTCATCCCTTGTGCAAGTTTGTAACCAACCTGGAAATTACGACTCAACGTACTGTTACTCGTGGTGACCAAATCGCCAATGCCGGCTACGCCTAAAAAAGCTTTAACATTTCCGCCAAGCGCTTTACCAATGTGTATCATTTCTACAACGCCACGACTAATCAGTAATCCGCGTGCATTTTCACCATACCCCATACCGGTTAAGGCACCGGATGCTATTGCAATGATATTCTTGAGCACTCCCGCCAACTCAACGCCAATCAAATCATTATTGCCGTACACCTGAAAGCGATCGTTTCGCAACATCTTTTTGCCTAAGCTGATTACTTCATTGAAAGGACTGGCAATTACGGTTGCTGCCGGATGCCTGGCTGCAAGTTCTTTCGACAAATTAGGCCCAGCCAGGCAACCTACCCGTACCACTACACTTTCTTCGCGAATCACTTCGCTCATGGTTTTTACTTGGCTCCGGTTCAATTTCGGAACGGACTCTATACTTTGCCCTTTTGGAAGGGTAATGTCCAACCCTTTTGTACCATGAATAAGAATGTGATACGGATGAAGGTGGGGAGATAACTTCCGCATCATGGAACGGAAGTGCAATGAGGGTACTATTGGGAAAATCACCTCACACTCACGCGCCACCTGTTGCAAATCGCTTGTGGGTACAACATTTTTGTGGATGCTGTGGCCGCGGTTTTCGCGGGTTTGCAATATTCGCTTAACAACTTTCTCATCGCGGACGTATAACAATACCGGGCGTTGCCGCGCGAGAAGATTTGCTACAGCACTACCAAAGTTGCCGGCACCAATTACGCCTACCGGTTGTGTCTCAGATGAATTTTTCGAGGTCATAGCCAACCATCCGGTTATGGTAGTAGTAAAGCAGGTTCAAATCCTGGGTGATGATGTTGCCTTCTTTATTCTTTAAAAGTGGCCGCTTCAAGTGAAAGATTCCGACATTTTCGAGTCCATGTTGAATAACAAGATCGATTTTGCCTTTCAGGTGAGTGGCGTGGTTAGCCTTGTCCTCTTGTTTGAGTTGGTATATTTTTTTTCGGATGCGTTTGCATGTTTTTCTGAACGCTGCATAATCCAGTTTAAGTTCATCCTCCGGTAATCGAAGCAAGCCAAATAAATCCAGTTTAGGATGCTGCTTTTGCCACATCTCAAAAGCAACAAAAGCTACCAAATGACTGGCAAAAATGCGGTTGATGCGATGGTATTCCGTAACAATGCGCTGGCTTAACATGCGTGTGTATTCATTCTCACGCTGGGCATCCACTGTTAACTGACCGTTGAGTACAAAATAATCCTCCGTATTGATGATTCTTTCATTGGTATCCAGGCTGTTTCCATCATCGTCAACATAGTTGCCAAGAACATCCATGGCCCGGCCAATGGAAACGGATATGTTCGAACCCTTGGTGAAGAATTTTAACATGAACTTAACCAAGCCCCAGCTGCCGTGCGGATCTTGTTCGGGCAGGTAACGATCCTGACCTTTGATAGAAAGGTAATCATCAATCAGCTCGGGTGCTTCCAGTACAAAGTGATAGTTAAGCGTTACGGGTACAACAAATATTTTTTGTGGTTTTTCGCCTGATAGTGTGTTCAGGTAGATGTTTCGCTGTGCTTCCACAGCAGTGGATAACAAACCAAGCTTTAATGTTTTTTCAATCATTCCCGAACGCGACCGCGTTCCTCCTGGGAAAAACAGACTGTGTGCACCGCGTTGAATAGCAATGCTGGAATACATCTTCAGCGTTTCCAGGTATAGCAGGTTCTTTTTGCGCCTGTCAACTTTATAAGCACCGAGGCTATTCATAAAGTAGGCGAAGATTTTCATGTTGAAAAGATTCAACCCGGCACCGTAAATAAATGCAGGTAACCCAAGCGCATGAATGATCCAACCGATCAAAATAGAATCCAGATTACTGAAGTGTGTTGGAACCATAACGATGGTTCCCTGACGGGCCAGCTTTCGTAACTGCTTCACTTTTCCTATAATTTGTATTTTATCGCGCAGCGTGTACTGGTTTCGGAAAATGCCACCGAATTTTTTTACACGCGATGCATTCAGTAAACGGGAGAACCAGAACTTGATAACCTCACGGGCAAACCGGTATGAGCTTGGTTTGAAATTTCCTGCAATTTCGTTGGCGTAACGATGTACAATGATGTTGAGTAATTCTGTTTCTTTTTTGGCGGATTCTTCGGGCGATTTGCCGGAAAGCTCAAGAAGTTCTTGCTTGATCTTTGACCAAAAGCCTGCTTCATCGGGCGGATCAACGCGCCAGCGATTGCGCTTCATCCGTTGTTGTTCGCGGTAAACGGTTGCCTCCAGTTCGTCAATAACGTGCTTGCGTGTTGGCCGCAACTGTTTGATATGCTCAATTGATTTTTGAGCAACTTGTTCAATAAACTCCTTTCGGTTGCGGCTTAACCGGTATACCGGCCAATCGGGAATACCTTCAAGGATGGGCTTATAACGTTTGTTCTTATTCTTTTTCTCAAGTACTTCCACGGGCACAAAATACTATAATTTCAATCACCTCAACCAAACACTTTATGGATTATACGCTTTCCATAGCCTGTTTCAGCGTGTAGGTCATAGCTGAAAAATGTACAACAGCCTGGCGAATAAACTCCGGATTAACAATCTTTTCAAGATCCTTTTCACTGGCCAAATCAAACTGATCAATCTTATAAGTCTGTTCCAGAAATCCTTGTTCCAGTTTTATCAGGTATCGGTTATTCCAATGAAACAAGGTGATTTTGCAATCAGAATTGGGTATTTCTCCAATAATCCGCATAATTATTTATCTGTTTTAGCTATTCTTATGTGCCAACTTAACGTTTTATAGTGTTAATTAAGACTAAAATCAGGCTCAGAACGTTGGTAGAATTGGATTTTTTCGATCGCGGTAAGGGTTTTATATTGTAGTTTGATTGATGCGCATGAGTGGTTTGATGAAATTAATGAATAATCTTAAGGTTTCGGGGGCTTTCGTTCTGTTTGCGTTGCTTCAATTTGTTTTCTCTACTGATGCGCTTGCTACACACCTTCGTGCCGGGCAGATTGTGGCTACTCGTATTAGTTGTACTGGCTTAACGTTTCGGATTACTGTCACTGTTTATACAAACACTGGCTCGCCCGTTCTCTTTGGTGGAGAGATGGATTATCTTAACTTCGGAGATGGTACACCGCCAATATTAGTTCCTGAAACCCCCAATACTCCATTGGAGGGCTTTACTGGTGTCGCAACTGCCTCCTATACCATTGAACATACTTATCCCGGGCCAGGCCGTTATTTGATCAGTTATATTGAACCAAACCGCAACGGTGGGATACTCAATATGGATAACTCCATATCCACAACGTTTTATATTGAAACTCAAATCAACATTGATCCCTTCTTTGGGTGCAACAACACACCCCAGTTGCTGATACCTCCAATTGATAGAGGGTGTACAGGGGTAGCTTTCTTTCATAATCCGGGGGCTTTTGATCCGGATGGCGACAGTTTATCATACGAATTTGTAATTCCTTTTCGTGATAAGAACCAAACCGTTGCGAATTACCGCGACCCTAACCACCCCAGCTTCTATACTAATTTTGCCAATGGTAATGAGGCTGGTAATGGGCCACCAACCTTTACGATTAATCCCGTGGATGGCACGATAATTTGGGATGCACCGGGTGCTCAAGGTGAATATAACATTGCTTTCATTGTAGTAGAGTGGCGGAAAATAAACGGCACCTGGTTTCGGCTAGGTTTTGTGCGAAGAGACATGCAGATTATTGTGGAAGATTGCAATAATGAGCGACCCGATTTGATTATTCCACCGGATGTTTGTGTGGTGGCGGGAACAACATTAAACGCAACCATATTTGGTATCGACCCTGAAAACCACCCGGTAAAAATTGAAGCATTTTCAGAGATTTTTAATTTTCCTCCGGCAGAATCTCCGGCAATTTATTCTCCGGTGCCGGGACCCAATGACTTTCAGCCTTCCAATCCACCAGCACAAGTGCAGTTTACATGGGATACCAAATGTTTCCACGTAAAGGAATTGAATTATCAGGTTGTTTTTAAGATAACTGACAGCCCACCGCAGGGTCCTCGTCTTGTAACTTTTAAAACATGGCGGATAAAAGTAGTGGCACCTCCACCGGTTTGGAATACAGCAACAGTTGATTTTGCTAACCGAACAGCTCAACTCGATTGGCAGGATTATACCTGTGCCCAACAAGCATCATCTATCCAAATCTGGAGGCGGGTAGAGAGTGTTAACTTTACGCCTGATGAATGCCAAACCGGCATGCCATCAACACTTGGTTACTCATTGGTCGGTCTGGTGAATGCGACAGAAACCCAATTTACCAATACCGGCCTGGATGTGGGTGCGAGGTACTGCTACAGGCTTGTGGCTATATTTCCACAACCGGGCGGAGGCGAGAGCTACGTTTCGCAGGAAATTTGTATTCCACCTATCCTGGCTGATGCACCGGTAGTCACGCATATTAGTGTCGAGAAGACTTCAATCAATGATGGAGAGATCCGGGTAAGCTGGCGATCGCCTTTCGATGCAGACCCGGCACAATTCCCGAAGGAGCCCTATGGTTACGATTACATTGTTGAGCGTGCCGATGGGTTTACGGGCACCAATTTTGTGCCGATACATACAGGAAGTTTACCGGGTGATACCACCATCCTGGATAGTGATCTGGATACGGAAAACAAAATTTTCAATTATCGGATAAAGGCTTTATCACAAGGTCAGGTATTCGATCAATCTGCATCGGCTTCAACAGTACGGCTTGAGTTGCGCCCGGCCTCGCAGCAAATGGAGCTCGTATGGTCGGCAGAGGTGCCATGGTCGAATCAGATTCAATCCTTTCCTGAACATCTTATTTTTCGCGGCCCCGAAAATGCAACGGAAAGTGAATTAGTGTTAATTGCCCAAAAGAATATATTCGAAAACGGCTTTCGTTTTTTGGATACAGGGCTTGATGATAACACCGTTTATTGTTATCGTGTAATGACCCGGGGAAGTTACGGAAATCCCGAAATTGCAGTACCACAGGATAACTTTTCACAAATCATCTGTGCTCAGCCCATTGATGACGTACCACCTTGTGATCCGGTTTTAGTTGTAGAATCATTCAATTGTGATGATTATCGTTTTCAGGAAGCGTGCAACTCAAATACATTCAGCAACACCGTTCGATGGAGCCGACCGGATGATCCGGATTGCCGTGCCGATACACGCAGTTATAACATTTACTTTGCTACAACTCCAGGAGGCACTTATACACTTCTGGCAACCAATGTTGTTGATACGTTTTATGTAGATCAGAATTTGACCTCCTTTGCCCGGTGCTATCAAATCAAGGCAGTCGATCGTTCGGGTAATGAAAGTGAATTCAGCAATGAAGTTTGCTTTGAAAACTGTCCGTATTACGAACTTCCGAATATTTTCACACCTAACGGTGATTTGTGTAACGATGATTTCAGGGCTTGGGGATTTGTACCGGCTACAGGTGAAGAAACCTCTGGCCCGAACCCGCTTTGCAATACGCCCGATCAGAATTCCGATGAATTCAGAATGAAGTGTGCACGTTTTGTTGAGTCGGTTGAGTTTAAGGTGTATAACCGGTGGGGTGGGGAAGTATATCAGTATTCTGGGAGAAAAAACTCCGATACAAATGGAATTTACATTCGGTGGGACGGTAAGGATAAGAGTGGAAATACGCTGGGTTCAGGCGTTTATTTCTATGTTGCCGATGTAACCTTTGAGATGGCTGATCCGGCCAAGCGCAACAAGACTTATAAGGGATGGGTTCATCTGGTTCGTTGAGAATTTTAATCTTATATTTTTCATGATCGTGCTTTTCGATGGGGTGTGTAATCTTTGTAGCAACTCCGTTCAGTTTATCATTAAACGCGATCCAAAAGCTCAATTTAAATTCGCTTCGTTACAATCGGTTTATGGCAAGGAAATTTTAAAGCGATTTAAGTTGAATGCTGATGTTTTGCACAGCATAATTTTGGTTAAGGGTGATTGCTATTTTGAGCGAAGTGATGCGGCATTGTTTATTGCTAAAAACCTGTCAGGTGCATGGCCTTTGTTCAATGCTTTCAAAATAGTTCCCCGTTTTATTCGCGATGCGGTTTACAACTGGGTTGCCCGCAACCGCTACAAATGGTTTGGAATGAAAAACGAGTGTTGGTTTCCCACCCCTGATTTGAAGAACCGCTTTTTGGATTAGGAAAGTTCTGTTTTATGTCTTGTCTGAGGTGTTTCGTATTTTGGCGCGTCAACAAACTACTCGAGTTATGAAAGCCTATATATTTCCCGGTCAGGGTGCTCAGTTTACCGGAATGGGTAAAGATATTTATGACACTAATCCCACAGCCAAAGCATTGTTCGATCAGGCCAATGAAATACTGAAATTTGACATTACTTCGATTATGTTTTCCGGTACTGCGGATGAACTAAAACAAACCCGCGTAACACAACCTGCTATTTTTATTCACTCGGTGGCCATTGCCCTATCAAACGAAACATTTGCGCCTGCTATGGTTGCCGGACATTCACTCGGGGAATTTTCAGCCCTTGTAGCCAACAAGGCACTTTCTTATGAAGATGGTCTGCGCCTGGTTTACAAGCGCGCTATGGCCATGCAGCGTGCGTGTGAAATTAATCCATCCACCATGGCGGCCATCCTTGGTTTGGAGGATAGCAAAGTGGAGGAGATATGCGCTTCGATTACTGATGAAATTGTAGTGGCGGCAAATTATAATTGCCCAGGCCAGTTGGTTATTTCCGGGTCAATGAAAGGTATTGAAATCGCCTGCGAAAAAATGAAGGTAGCAGGAGCGAAGCGCGCACTTCCGCTTCAGGTTGGTGGTGCGTTCCATTCCCCTTTAATGGAGCCTGCCCGTGAAGAATTGGCCGCAGCCATCGAGTCAACTCAATTTAACACTCCGGTTTGCCCCGTGTATCAAAATGTAAACGCTTTGCCTTCTTCAGATGTAAATATGATTAAAGTGAATCTGATTGATCAGCTTACTGCTCCTGTACGATGGACACAATCGGTACAACAAATGGTGGCTGATGGCGCTACGACTTTTATTGAATGCGGACCCGGTAAAGTGTTGCAAGGACTCGTAAAGAAAATATCACCGCAGGCCGAAGCCATGAGTATCTGAAATTAAACTCTTTCAACGGGAAGCGGATCAATACATTCGGCCAGTAACTGGCGAATCGATTTTTGCAATCCGGGATGAATTAAATCAGGCGAAACCTCCAGCAATGGAACGAGGGTGAACTTTCGCTGGGGGATGCCGGGATGTGGAATAATCAATTCAGAATCATTTACTATCAAGTCATCCCAGAAAAGTATGTCTATATCCATACTGCGGGAACCCCATTTTTCTGCCCTTATCCTACCCAAATTTTGCTCGATTTCATGGATGAAAGAAAGAAGTTCCTGCGGTGACAGATCGGTGTTGATTACCATAACCTGGTTAAAGAAATCAGGCTGGTCGGTTTTGCCCCAGGCAGCTGTTCGATATATGGAGGAAACTGTAATAATTTCTCCAGTTTGCCGACCAATTTGCCCAATGGCGGTATGGAGGTTTTCCTCTTTGTTTCCCAGGTTAGTACCAAGCAGCAGATGAACGATTGCCATAAAATGTTGTTGTAAACATACTGATTTGGAAGGAGCCTGACTTAATTTTGTAACTATTAACAAATGACATATGAGTTTTTTTAAATCATTTTTGGCGGCTTTTCTTGCACTACTGGTTTTTGCAGTGGTCAGTTTTTTACTCATGATTGGCATTGTGGCCGCTTTGGGCTCCGAGGAAAAAGTAGTAGTGGCGAAAAGTTCAGTATTGCACCTGAAACTCGATGCTGAAATCACGGAGCAGGAGGTTGAAAACCCTTTCGCAGGTTTACCCATTTTTGGCAGCGATGTACAAAACATTGGGTTACTTAAACTTAAAGAAACCATCCGCTATGCCAAAACAGATCCTAAAATCGAGGGTATATTTTTGAATGTTAGTTTCCCCATGACGGGCTTCTCTTCGTTGGAAGAAATACGGGAGTCATTACTCGACTTCCGTGAAGGAGGAAAATGGGTGGTAGCTTATGCCGATGTGATGTCGGAGCCGGCCTACTACCTGGCATCTGTTGCAGATAAGGTTTACCTTAATCCGGAAGGTGAAGTAGAGTTTAACGGTTTAACCGTGGAAATCAGTTTCTTCAAGAAGTTGTTTGATAAACTGGAGATCAAACCTGAAGTCTTTCGGGTAGGTGATTTCAAAAGTGCAGTGGAGCCATTCCTGCTCGAAAAAATGAGCAATGAGAACCGTCTGCAGTTAACCTCTTTGATTAACTCCATCTACGATCACGTGTTACTGGGTATTTCAGAAACCCGGAACATTGCCCCTAACCGCCTTCGCGAAATTTCAGATAAGATGCTGGTTCGTAATTCGCAACAAGCGGTTGAGCATGGCCTTGTTGATGGTTTGCTTTACTACGATGAGGTGTTGGGTGAGCTCCGCGGAAGATTGGGGTTGGAAGAATCTGCGAAAGTGAAGTTTATTTCACGCGGCAAGTACGTTAAGAGCATGGCGGATAATAAGGGCAGTGCCGATGAGATCGCTGTGATTGTTGCCGATGGCACTATCCTGCCGGGTAAGTCGAGTGAGGGTATAGTAGGTTCACAAACCATTACCGAAGAAATCCGCAAAGCACGGCTAAACAAAAAGGTTAAAGCCATTGTGGTACGTGTAAACTCTCCGGGAGGTGCTTTTCAGGCATCGGATGCCATGTGGCGTGAAGTGAAACTGGCCACGGAATCAAAACCTGTCATTGCTTCCATGTCCGACTATGCCGCTTCAGGCGGATACTACCTGGCTATGGCAGCGGATACCATTGTTGCCCGACCCCATACCATTACCGGCTCAATTGGAATATTTAGTGTATTGTTTGATGCCAGTGGGTTTTTAGGAAACAAGTTGGGCATCACCTTCGATGAAGTGAGTACCGGAGAATTTGGTGAGCTGATTACCATTAGCCGTCCGTTAACGCAAGCCGAAAAAAATGTGTGGCAAACACGTACCGAAGAAATCTATGAAACCTTTACCGGTAAAGCGGCTGAAGGACGAGGCATGGCCAAAGACGATCTGAAGAAAGTTGCTTCTGGCCGGGTGTGGTCGGGAACACAAGCACTTGAACGCAACTTGGTTGATGTGTTGGGTGGTTATGACGATGCAATTGACATTGCTGCGCGGGCAGCCGGGGTTGATGATTATACCGTAAAACTTTATCCTCGGCAAAAGCCATTCTTTGAACAACTGATGGAATCCTTAAACGAAAATGCCCGCACAAACACGTTGAAAAAGGAAATGGGAGAGTATTACATGTGGTATTTGCAAGCCCAGAAATTGAAACAATTTGAGGGGGTACAGGCCCGGATGCCGTTTGAGATGATTATTCAATAGCTAATCCATGTTTTGATAAAGATTTAAGGCTATCTGCAAAGGATAGCCTTTTTTAATGTGCCCTATTGCCTGGTTTTAGCACAGGTATGCAGTTATTCATGAGCCTGTTTCGTCCTTAAAATTTCGCTGTGAAGTTCATTTAAACGCTAACACCCATTAGCCTGTGAAATAGACAGTTATTTAAATGCAAAAGGCTAAATCTCCATGTAAGATTTTGACCAATTTTGTCAAAAACAATACTTAAAGTAACACTTTAAGTAACTTTTCTACATAGGTTCTCGTGACCGTAATCTCAGGTTAGAATCAAATCACCGACTGATAAGTGCATTTCATCCTCTTGTTTGGTTGATCGAGGTACTAAATTGAAAGGTGACCACCCTCAATTGGATAACCTATGATATTGTTAAACGCCTGTAGTGTTTTAGCGAAACCCTGAACTTAATTGAGTCTGACTAAACCGTTCTTTAGTGGGTCGTTCTTTGATACCCTGGTTATATGCTGGAGGAGGTAATAACTTTAACAAGTTACGGTCTAGCCAGTCAAGGGATATTGTGTTGTGTGAATGTGCGGTTTGAAATTGTCAGCCTGATTAGGCTTTATTCGGATGCAGTATAAAAGGAAACAGTACTTGTAGTCGTCACCACAAGTACTGTAACCCCTTGACTTTCAATAATTCAATTGTTTATATGCGTTCTGAAACAAATCCTCCGGTTGGTTCAGAGAAGGATGATTCAGATTTTACAGTCGGATCAACTGTTACTCGCTTTCCGTTAAACGAAAGAGTTAAAATAGTGACAATAACAATTGCACTAAGGAGTAAAAATTTTGTTTTCATTTTCTTCTGTTTAGAATAGGAGCTTAAACTCTTTCACTTGTTCCAAATCCACCATTTTCAAGTTCAGTGGATGGTTTTACTTCTTCCTCGCTGCATGCAGTAAAAGAAAGAGCACAAACAGTAACAAATAGCAGGGTGTAAATAACTTTTTTCATGAGTTGTGGGGTTTAGGGGTTAAATATTAGTTTTAAATTATTTTTTCGTTTTAATTATGATCCAAAGATGCAGGATGGTTTTTTCCTGTTTTGTATAATAAAATTTTAAAAATAACTCGTGTACGTAATTTCATTTCGATTCTATAAATCAGTATTACTTCCCCTAATCGTTTTGGGCATGCTTCTCTACCCGCAAAAACCGTATGCTCAACAGAATCCTATTGATTCTTTAGAAGCCTTGCTCGATAAAAGTTCCGGTATTGAAAGGGTTGACGTACTTATAGAATTAGCTCGTGCAAATTACTTTACTAATGCAACCAAAGCTTTTGAATATATCGATTTGGCTCAAGCCGGGGCAATTAAACTGAGTGATCGGTTTCGTGTAGTAAAATCCGGTAGAATTAAGGCTCAGGTATTACGAAAGTTAGAAAGGCTGGAAGAGTCAATTGCAGTCTATGAGGATATATATAATTCAGAAAAAGCTATTATTGGTTCTGATCCCGCAATTGATAGAGAATTGATGACAATTCTAAATGGGCTTGGCGTTGCTTATTCTCACATGGCCAATTATGATAAGGCTTTAGATTACCATTTTCAAGCTTTGGTCTTAAAGGAGATGTATGGAGATCTTTCTGAAATAAGCATTAGCCTTAACAATATTGGTTTTATTTACTTCAAGCTGAAGGACTATGAAAAGGCTTTGGAGTATTTAAGTAAATCACTGGAGTCAAAAAGGATTGCAAAAGATCTATTTGATCTTGATCGACTTTACATAAATATTGGTATGTGCAATATTCATTTGAAGAATTTTGAAGAAGCACTCAAAAGTATTAATGAAGGCATTGATTTTTGTGGAAGTAATTGTTCAGATGAGATTTTGGTTGAGGGGGAGTTCGGAAGGGGTGTTGCAAACTATAATTTGGAAAACTTTCACGAGGCTGAAATTCATTTTAAAACTTCGTATGAATTATCAAAAAAGTTAGATTTTAAAAGATGGATGGCAGAAAATCTTGTTTACTTGGCAAGGTTGGCTTTAAATACTAATCGCTTTGAAGAAGCGAAAGAATATCTTTCTCATGGGGAGGAAATTTCACATATCTATAGGTACAATCAACTATTATTAGATCATTACAAGGAATTTTCAAGACTTTATAATCTATCCTTGGATTTTCAAAATGCATCATTTTATCAGAATAGATATATTACTTTAAAAGATAGCCTGATTGGCGAGGAACTGGTAAAGAACATTGCTCGTACCCAAACCCAGATTGAAGAGCGCGAAAACATCAAAACAATTGCATTAAAAGAAGAAGCCCTTGCACGACAGCGCATGCTTAATCTGGCTATTGGAACCATTGCTGTTCTGGCTGCTCTTTTGGTTTTTGTACTTTACCAAAGTAATAAGGTAAAACGTAGGGTTAATGCCAAGCTCTCCGATGCAAACGCAATTATTGCTGAACAGCATAAAAAACTTCAAACCCATGCCGACTTGCTACAGGAGGCTGTTAATAAAGCAACTGCCGATTTGCTGGTTGCCAACCAATCGTTGGATCGGGTAAACAAAGAACTGGACAATTTTATTTACAAGACCTCCCACGACATACGTGGACCGTTGGCGAGCTTGAAAGGCATGTGCAATGTTGCCCTGATTGATGTGAAGGACGAACTCGCGCTGGATTACCTGCGTAAACTGGATCTCACAGCAACCAAACTTAACCGCATCCTTACCCGATTGCTTATTATTAACCAAATCAACAATGCAACACTTAATCCTGAACCACTGGATATTGACCTGATTGTTGATGACATCATCCGGCTTGAAACCAAAAAAGGCCTTCCGGGGGAATTTATCTTTAAGCGTGAGGTTCAGCGAAATATGGCTGTTCGATCTGATGATTCCCTAATACGGATTATCCTTGAAAACCTGATCGACAATGCCGTAAAGTTTTATAACGATTCCGGAAGAGTTCAACCTTTTGCGCTAATCAAAATTTTTGTTGATGAGAAAAGCCTGAATATCCATGTTATTGATAATGGCGTGGGCATAGCATCAGCAAACCCAGATAAGATTTTTCAAATGTTTTCAAGAGCCTCGGAAAAGTCAGGTACCGGAGGGTTGGGGTTGTACCTGATCAAGCAGGCAACCAGCAGACTCGGTGGAGAGGTTGGTCTTCGTCTTACCGATGAAACCTTTACCGAATTCTACGTAACACTGCCCTTGGAGATTCCCACTGACCTGTTGGAAAAGAAAGAGGATAACAAAGCTCTGCCTGCCATTCAGGTTTGATTTTTTTACGTCCGCATCAATGCACATCTTTGCAGTTTAGATGCTATGAGGGATTGATATCTATGAAGAAATTCAAGCGCACTACGGTTACTGCCGCACTACCTTACGCCAATGGTCCGCTCCACATTGGGCATATAGCAGGAGCTTACCTGCCTGCCGATACCTATGTTCGGTTCTTACGTCAACGAGGCGAGGATGTGGTGTTTATTTGCGGATCCGATGAGCATGGCGTAGCCATTACATTGGGTGCAAAGAAGGAAGGAGTTTCCCCCAAGCAGTTTGTTGATAAGTACCATGCATTAATGCAGAAAGCTTTTGTGGATTTCGGAATTGGATTTGACATCTATTCCAGAACCTCCAACGCCACGCATCATGAAACCGCAAGGGAGTTTTTTACCAACATTTACAACAAGGGCATTTTTTTGGAGGAGACCTCCGATCAATACTTTGATGAGCAGGAGCAGATTTTTCTGGCGGATCGGTACATTGTTGGTACATGTCCAACGTGTGGGCACGCCAACGCGTATGGAGATCAATGTGAGAAGTGTGGCACCAGTCTGAGTCCTAAGCAACTCATTAATCCTCGTTCAACAGTTTCTGGAAAAACACCGGTGCTAAAACCAACACGTCATTGGTATTTTCCGCTTAATCTTTTTGAGGAATGGCTGAAGGAATGGATTGTAGAAGGCCATAAAGACGATTGGAAGATTAATGTGTACGGCCAATGTAAATCTTGGATTGATCAAGGACTGCAGCCGCGTTCAATAACCCGTGACTTGGATTGGGGTGTGTCAGTACCCTTACCCGATGCTACTGGTAAGGTGCTTTATGTTTGGTTCGATGCACCCATCGGTTACATTTCTGCAACCAAAGAGTTAAAGCCTGATGGTTGGGAGAAATATTGGAAAGACCCAGAGACCCGATTGATTCATTTTATTGGTAAGGATAATATCGTATTTCATTGTATTATTTTCCCGGCTATACTCAAAGCTGCTGGCGATTATATCCTTCCGGATAATGTTCCGGCCAATGAGTTCCTGAATCTGGAGGGAGATAAGATTTCAACATCACGGAACCACGCGGTTTGGCTACATGAATACCTGGCTGATTTTCCGGGAAGAAGGGATGAACTGCGGTATGTACTCACCTCTATTTCACCCGAGACAAAAGACGCTGATTTTACATGGAAGGATTACCAACAAAAAGTAAACAGTGAATTGGTTTCTATCTTCGGGAATTTTGTAAACCGTGTGATGGTACTTACATGGAAATACTTTGATGGCAGAGTTCCATCCGAAGAAGAGTTAGCAGGCACAACAGAGAAGAGGATAAAAATTCTTGATCATTATAAAAAGGCTCACCACGACCTCAATGAAGCAGTCGGTGAAATGATTCACGCGCTTAACGATTTTCGTTTCCGGGAAGCCCAATTTCAACTGATAAACCTGGCGAGAATTGGAAACAAGTTTCTGGCGGATACAGAACCATGGAAATTGGCAAAAGAAGATATGGAGGCCGTTGGTAGCATTTTAAATTATGCTATCACTATTGTAGGCAATCTGGCCATTGCCTGCGATCCATTCCTGCCCGATGCAGCCACTAGACTGCGCAAGCAACTTAACAGTACATCATTTGATGCAAAATGGAAACAGTTTTGGGTAAAAGAGCAATTGATCAATGCAGTGCCACAACATCACCAACTTGGGCAACCCGAATTGTTGTACAAGAATGTAGAAGATGATGAAATTGAAAAGCAAATAGCCAAATTACGAAAGCCCGGTATGGAAGAAACTAAACCTGTTTCAGCACTTAAGCCACTTAAACCTGAAATTTCTATTGATGACTTTAGCAAACTCGATATTCGTATTGGTAAAGTCTTAACAGCTGAGCGCATGGAAAAGTCAAATAAACTTTTAAAGCTTACTGTTGATACGGGAAGTGACCAGCGCACAATATTGAGTGGCATTGCGCAGCATTATACCCCCGAGGAAATGGTGGGTAAGCAGGTAACCTTGATCGCTAACCTGGCACCGCGAAAAATGATGGGCATTGAATCGCAGGGAATGATATTGATGGCGGAGGATGTTGACGGTAAGCTTCGTTTATTGATACCTGTAGAGGCGGTTTCCCCCGGATCAACTGTAAGCTGACAAGGGTGTGAAATATTCAGAGCCCGCTTTTTAATTATTGTAAAGACTCATCGTCTTATCAATACCGATGGTGCAGAATGAAAGAATCATTTCACCTGCTTTGTCGAGTAAAGGCGGCAGTGATTTTATTTCATCATTCGAAAAATTCCCGAGCACATAATTGATTTGCTGGCCTTGCGGAAAATCGTTGCCGATGCCAAACCGTAGCCGCGCGTAGTCCTGTCCGCCTAATGTTTCTTCAATATGGGTTAGCCCATTGTGCCCGGCAGCACTTCCTTTTTTACGCATCCGTAAGGTGCCTAAGGGAAGGGCAATATCATCCACAATCACCAACAGGTTTTCCTTGGGTATAGCCAATTGCTGCAGCCAATACGCAATAGCTTTTCCGCTAAGGTTCATGTAGGTGGTAGGCTTTATAAAGTGAATATGACGTCCTTTGAATTTTAGTTCAGCTTTCTCGGCATGCCTGGAGAGCGTGAACGAACCTGATTTAATGTCAACAAGTCGATCAAGCACAAGAAACCCGGCATTGTGGCGGGTCAGCTCGTACTCACTTCCAATATTCCCCAGTCCGACAATCAGGTACTTCATACTAAATTTGATAATTTGAAAATTAACCAATTTGAAAATGAAATACTCTACATAAACAAAAAACCCTTCTCAAATGAGGAGGGTTTTTTGTTTTCTGCTTCAATTTTTAAATCTTCAAATTGAAGCAATTTCAAATTTTTACTTCTTGCCTTCTTCCTTTTTGGGTGCTTCTGATTTTTTGGCATCAGCAGCAGGGGCAGCTGCAGCAGCACCTTCTGCAGGAGCAGCCGTAGTTTCAGTAGCCAGTTTAGCCGCACGGGGCACTTCTACTGCAGCAATAGCAGCAGCTTTTGGATCAAGGAATTCCAGTCCTTCAATTTTCATATCACCAACTTTTACAGCGTGGTGAAAATCAAGAGCCGATACATCTACATCGATGTGGTCAGGCATATCTTTAGCAAAACCTGTTACTTTAAGCGTAGCTTTTTTTCTCACCAAGGTGCCACCTTTTTCTACACCGGGAGCTTTGCCTACTAATCGGAGAGGAATGCTCATCTTAATTTTCCTTCCATCCTCAATCTTAAGAAAATCGGCATGAAGAATAACTTCACTCACCGGGTGAAATTGAACCTCTTGCAATATTGCCTTGCACTCCTCACCTTCAATATTCAGGTGTACAAAGTGAGCTTCGTTGGTGTAAACCAACTCACGGAAAAGAATCATGGGAGCATAGAAATGAACCTGTTCATTTCCTCCATACACTACACTTGGAACAAATCCTTCGTTTCTCAGGCGCTGAGATTCAGACTTTCCGAGATTCGCTCTTTTATACCCTACAATCTCAATAGTTTTCATGTTTTTAAAATTTAGTTAATAAATGATTAGAAAATTAAAGCTTTATAAATAATGAACTTATCGATTCATGGTCGTGAATTTTGCGGATGGCTTTTGCAAACAAATCCGAAACCGTTAAGACTTTTATTTTTGAGGTGCTCTGTTTTAATGGAATGGTATCGGCTACCACCAATTCCTCCAACACTGAGTTTTCAATGTTTTCGTAGGCATTGCCAGAAAGGACAGGATGTGTACAGGCAGCACGGACTGTTCGAGCACCTTTTTCCTTTAACAGGGCAGCAGCTTTACAAATAGTTCCGGCAGTGTCAACCAGATCGTCAATCAGGATCACATCTTTTCCCTCTACATCACCAATCAGGCGCATCGATTCGATTTTGTTAGCCTCTTTCCTATACTTATCACATACGGCCAGGTCTGCATCAAAGAACTTTGCAAAGCTGCGCGCACGTTTAATACCGCCTACATCAGGTGAAGCGAATATGATGTTGTCCAACTTTAGTGATTTCAGGTAGGGCACAAATATGTAGGCACCATCCAGGTGATCAACCGGTATATCAAAAAAACCTTGAATCTGATCTGCGTGAAGATCGCAGGTCATGATTCGATCTGCTCCGGCAGCTGAAATAAGATTTGCGATAAGTTTGGCAGCAATGGATACACGCGGCCTATCCTTCCTGTCCTGGCGTGCATAACCAAAATAAGGGATGACCACATTTACGCTCGAAGCACTAGCGCGCTTGGCAGCATCAACCATAAGCAAAAGCTCCATCAGGTTGTCGGAGGGCGGTATGGTTGACTGAATAAGAAATACTTCATGGCCGCGTACAGACTCAGCGATGAACGGGGACATTTCCCCATCACTGAATTGCTTATACATTACCTGTCCAAGCGATTCGCCATAGGCGTCTGCTATTCTCTCTGACAGGTAGGTAGTTGCTCTTCCGCTAAAAAGCTTTACAGCCATTGTGGTGTTGTTAACTAAAATCCCTCCCAAGCGGGAGGGATTTGTTGTCCGACAAGGATTCGAACCCTGACTAAAAGAACCAAAATCTTCTGTGCTACCATTACACCATCGGACAATTTCCTTGTTTTAAGCAAGAAAACCCTGTTTTTTGGGATTGCAAAGGTAGAATTAATTTTCTGAAAATTGCCTTTGCACCGAAAAATTTCTGGATAATTGAATGGCTTACAGGTCCGTGTCTGTGCTGGCTGTTCCTTCCATGAAGCCCTCAGCCCAGAACCTGTATTTGTCCAATATAGAGATCACAGCATTACGCAATTGACGTTGGTTGCTGTAATCGATCGGCCCGTATAATGTGGTTGCATAGCCTTGCCACACTGACCTGTTTTGACGTCTGTCGTAGAATTGGATTAATAACGTCCCGGTTTTGAGGTCTAGTTTTTTCCGGTCATAATTTATGTTCTCATCTTGACTTTTAATCCACTCTTCAATTTCTGGCTGATTGTAACCATTAAAAAACAGACTGTCTTTAAAAATTTTGAAACTTATTAATAAATGAGGCTTGTTGTCAGATTGACGATATCCCAGGAATTTCATGCGAGATATTATAGCGGATTCAATTTGGTCACTGTAGATTGTTTCGTCCTTTACCCCGGCAGGTTTCATAATGTCAAAGCTGCGGTATTTTTTAAAATGACCTTTATAACTATAATCGTATTCTACGGGTAATTCTTTATACCCCAAGCAGGAAGTGAGAATAACCAACAGGAAGAGCGGAGCGTAGAGGGACTTCATAAACCGGACTTTAAGAATATGAATCTAAAGTAAATACCCCTAATCAACAACCTAAAGGTTATGAAGGTTTTCAGGAATTTCCTTTGATCCAGTTTCTGGCGTTTACAAAGGCCTCAATCCAGGGTGAAATCTGATCTTTTCTTCGAGTTAATGGGTAGTAGGGCCAATTCCACGGGAATAATGATCGTTCAAGATGCGGCATTATGGCGAGGTGTCGTCCATTCTTTGAGCATAATGCAGCAGTACTGAAATCAGAATCATTTGGATTTCCGGGATATTCCGGGTAGGTGTAAGTTGCTGTAATGCGACAGGTATCAGCGTTATCGGTAAGTGAAAAACGACCTTCACCGTGGGCCAGCCAAACACCCAGTTGTGAACCGGCCATGCTTTTTAGCATGATGGATGAATTTTCAGGGATGGTAACGTTGACAAAGGCAGACTCAAATTTACCTGACCCGTTGTGATGCATGCGTGGATGACTTTCACCCATTTCAGGATATAGCAATCCGAGTTCCATCATCAGTTGGCAACCGTTGCATACACCGAGGCTTAGCGTATCGGTACGTTTATAAAAATTATCCAATGCCTGTTTAGCCTTTTCATTGTATAGAAATGCGCCTGCCCAGCCCTTGGCTGATCCCAACACATCGGAGTTGGAAAAGCCTCCGACAAACACGATCATGTTCACACCGGTTAAATCTTCCAGGCCTGTGACCAGGTCCGTCATGTGAACATCTTTTACATCAAATCCCGCTAGGTACAATGCGTAGGCCATCTCCCGGTCGCCATTAACACCTTTTTCGCGAATGATTGCTGCTTTTATTCCGGTTGCTTCCCTGCGTGTAGGATCTATTTCATAAGTCTTGAATTTACCGTTAAATGCAGATGGAAAGGTGAAGCCAAGGGGTTGCTTTTTGTAGTTGTCAAATCGCTTTTCGGCATAGCCAGTGGCACGTTGTTTTTTATCCAGCAGGTATGAGGTTTTAAACCACGTATCGCGCAATGAATCTATATTGAAAGTATGCGTTTCAGTTTTGTGATTAACAATCAGCTTGCGTGAGGAGGTGATTGAGCCAAGGATTTTGTAACTGATCTTAAATTGATCCAATAATTCATAAGCTCGCTCTTCCACCTGAAGTACTACTCCCGGATTTTCCGAAAAAAGCGTTTTAATGATGTCGTCAGCCGATGAGCTGAGATCAATCTGAATACCCAAGTTAGCAGTAGGAAAACACATCTCCAACAATGTTGTAATTAAGCCACCGGCCGAAATATCATGACCAGCAAAAACCAAATCGTGCTTAACAAGGTGCTGTACTACATTAAAAGCTGAAATAAAATAGGATGCATCAGCTACAGATGGCGTTTCATTTCCAATTGCATTGACAATCTGCCCAAAACTGCTTCCGCCTAATGCCAACGCAGTGCGCGAAAAACCAATGTGCACTAAGTGTGTTCCTTCAACAGGTTGAAGTGCAGGCGATACAGTCTTACGGATATCGTCCACTTCAGCAACAGCTGAAATAATTACGGTTCCGGGTGAAAGTACTACATCGCCATTCGGGTACTTCTGTGTCATCGAAAGAGAGTCCTTCCCGGTAGGAATGTTAATGCCCAGTTCGATTGCAAAATTGCTAACGGCTTCAACTGCTTCGTAAAGCCTTGCATTTTCTCCGGGTTGTTTGGCAGGCCACATCCAGTTCGCGCTAAGCGATACACCTTTTAATCCATGGGTGAGTGGTGCGAATACAATATTGGTCAAGGCTTCGGCTATGGCGAGTTTACTTCCTGCAGTTGGATTGGCCAATGAGGCACCCGGTGCATGTCCGATGGCAGTCGCGATTCCTTTGCCACTAAGAAAATCCAACGCCATTACACCAACATTGTTCAACGGCAATTGAATTTCGCCACAGGTTTGTTGGGTGGCTACTTTGCCGGTAACTGATCGATCAACCTTGTTGGTTAACCAATCTTTGCAAGCCACCGATTCCAGTTGAAGAATCTGTTCGATATAATACTGGAGGTTATCGGCAGAGTATGTGATCTCGCGGTAAGTTGCTTTGGGTGTGTTGTCTGTTAAAATGGTTTTAGGTGATGAACCTAGCAGGTGACGCACTTCGAAATCAACCGGCTTTTTCTTTTGATCAGCTTTCTCAAAAACCAATCGCTGGTTGCCTGTGGCTTCACCGATAACGTACATGGGTGCGCGCTCGCGATCAGCAATTTTCTTTAGCAAACCGATATCTTTTTCATGGATGGCCAATCCCATCCGTTCCTGCGATTCGTTGCTCAGGATTTCTTTATCTGATAAGGTTGGATCGCCTACCGGAATTTTATCTAGGTGAATAACGCCACCGGTTTCTTCCAATAATTCCGACAAGCAATTGAAATGTCCGCCTGCTCCATGATCGTGAATGGAAACGATGGGGTTATTATCCATTTCGGCTAGTGCACGAATGGCATTCATGGCCCGCTTTTGCATTTCAGGGTTGGAGCGTTGAATAGCGTTTAGTTCAATGGCATTTCCAAACTCTCCGGTAGCCACCGATGATACTGCCCCGCCACCCATACCGATGCGGTAGTTATCGCCACCCAGTAAAACAATCTTATCACCCGGTTGAAGGTGTTCTTTCTTACTGTCTGTTGCCTTGCCAAAGCCGATACCTCCAGCAAGCATAATTACTTTATCAAACCCTAATTTCTTGTCGTCTTCAAGGTGTTCGAAGGTTAATACACTGCCATTGATTAATGGCTGACCGAATTTATTTCCGAAATCGGAGGCGCCATCGGAAGCTTTGATCAATATTTCTTCCGGTGTTTGGTATAGCCATTTACGCGGCTCAAACTTCTTCTCCCAGTTTCTTCCGCCTTCCAGTCGTGGATAGGAGGTGATGTACACCGCTGTTCCGGCCAATGGCAAAGAGCCCTTGCCTCCGGCCAACCGATCGCGGATTTCGCCACCCGACCCGGTGGCAGCACCATTGAAGGGTTCAACCGTAGTGGGAAAGTTGTGCGTTTCTGCTTTGAGGGATATAACCGAATCAATTTCCTTTACTTCAAAAAAATCAGGAATATCCTGACGGACCGGGGCGAATTGTTCAATGGAGGGCCCTTTGATAAACGCTACGTTGTCTTTGTAGGCCGAAACAATATAGTTCGGGTTTTCTTTTGAAGTTTTTTTGATAAGCTGAAAGAGTGAACTCTCTTTCTCCTTGCCATCGATAACAAATGTTCCATTAAAGATTTTATGACGGCAGTGTTCAGAATTTACCTGGGAAAAACCGAATACTTCACTGTCGGTAAGCTTGCGGCCCAATTCTTTGCTTACCCGGTTCAGGTATTCAATTTCCTCCTGATTTAATGCCAGTCCTTCCTTTTCATTGTAAGCCGCAATATCATCAATTTCAACAATGGGGTCTGGTGTATGATGAATGGTAAAAAGCTCCTGATCCAGTTTGGTATACATTACCTGAAGCATTCGGTCGTGGGTAGCATGCTCATCGCTCACCTCAAAAAACTCTTCGATACGCGCAATGCCTGCAATGCCCATGGTTTGGGTAATTTCTACTGCATTGGTGCTCCAGGGTGTAATCATTTCTTTTCGGGGCCCAACAAAATAGCCGGTAAGCGTAGTCTCTGGCAATTTCCGGGCACCACTGAAAAGCCATTCAAGTTTTCGGAGATCGGTGTTTTGTAATGGTTGCAGCGCACCAACAGCAAAAACCGTGTTGGAGGATGAACGAAAGAATAAAATCATTGAAAAGGAGGCTGTTTTAAAGGAAGTCCAAAAATAACATAGAATGCTTTGTTGTGCTAAGCTTACCCAACAAATACTTCGGGGGTAAGCTGGTTGATCAGGGCTGGGTGAGTCGCTTTTATCATGATTAACCGAGGGTAGGCTAATTGGCTGATAAATTTTTGGAGGTGATCTATTTTGATCATGTTGTCGTGTCCACCCAGGACTGTGGTTACAGAAATTTCATGCACATTAATCCGGGAAGTCAGGGTTTTGAGATCGACATTCAGGTGCCGAAAAACAACCCAGGCATGGTACACCCGGTTCCGCTTTTCCTCAGTACTCATCTGACTTTCTGCAAACCGGACTAATTTCTTATCCATCAGGTGAAGTCCGGTCATCGTTTTGGCAAGGGAGAAGAATCGATCGGGCTTATGAATCATGCTTTTGAAAAATTTCCGCAGTAAAAGCGGGTAGGTAGCAAGCGTATACCAGGGATTTGATTTTATGCCATCAGGTGCCAACAAATACAAATGGTCAATCCGATCTGACATCGCTTCTGTAAGTACCAATGCAAAACGGGCTCCGAGGCTGAACCCGCCAATCGAAAAGCGGTTAATTTGATGCTCTTTCAGAAAGGCTTTCATTAATGCTGTATAGAAATCTTTTTCGATAGGCTTATCACCATGAGGCCAAACACTTTGACCATGGAAGAACAAATCAAAGACATAAATGGTAAAGGAATTACCCAGTGACTCTGCCAGAGGAAGAAACACTTGATGATTTTGACCGAAACCATGAAACAGGAGCAGGTTTTTTGGGCCATTACCTGCTTTTGCATAGTGCAATACACATTGTTTATAATGAAATGAATTTATCTGGGCTGACATCCAAACATTAATTTTGTGCTTACTGAACAATATTAAAATAAATCAACACCGTTTGCGACTATACGTTCAATGAGTCAGCAAGTGTTTGATCTCTCCATGCAATTAAAAGAAGAAACATTCCTGAAGGAGCGGGGGCGGTTGCTGGGTTTTATCCGCAACCGAGTATCGAACCTGGAAGAGGCGGAGGATATCCTTCAGGATGTTTTCTATCAATTCGTGGCCGGATATGATACTATTGAATCGCTCGACCGGGTTACATCCTGGCTGTTTTCAGTAGCGCGTCACAAAATCATCGACCGGTACCGAAAGCAAGCCTCACGTCCACAGCAAGCTGATTTGAACCTCACTTTCGGCTTTGACGAAGATAGTCCCCTGAGTCTACAGGAAATTTTGCCTGATCTGGGGAATACCCCAGAAGATACGTTGCTACGCGATGTTATTTGGGATGCTATTGTTGAGGCGTTAGATGAACTACCAGCAGATCAGCGAGAGATTTTCATTCAACATGAGATGCAGGAGCGAACCTTCCGTGAAATTGCAGAAGAGACCGGAGAATCGATCAATACGCTTTTGTCGCGTAAGCGCTATGCCATACTGGCGTTGCGAAAGAAACTACAAGGATTATATAACGATATGTTAAACAACTAAAAGA
The DNA here is from genome assembly GCA_019638255.1 of Cyclobacteriaceae bacterium. Lineage (GTDB taxonomy): Bacteria > Bacteroidota > Bacteroidia > Cytophagales > Cyclobacteriaceae > UBA2336. Next base: position 1,773,093 of record JAHBUD010000001.1, read on the forward strand.
TATGAACAAGGGAAAAATGATTATGAAATGGGTAGTGTTAGGAGTTGCTTTCATTGCCCTGTTGGGTTGGATTACACAATTACTCTGGAACTGGCTTGTACCTGAGTTGTTTAGCGGGCCACTTATTAATTACTGGCAATCGCTGGGATTGTTGCTGCTCTCTAAAATCTTGTTTTCTGGATTAGGGGGTCGTCATCGCCATTCGGGAAAGGCTTATTGGAAACACCGTTATGATCAGAAGTTATCAACCATGAGCCCCGAAGCGCAAGCTGCCTTTAAAGAAAAAATGATGACACGATGGTGCCGTAAACCTGCCGATAGTAATGCAAACGGTTGAAATCATTGTTCGCAATTTATTCTTGAAAAAATAATGCGTAATGCTAAACCTTGCAGCCATTCAGGCGTTTAAAGAAACCGTGGAAACTTTGGTAATGATTAAAGTTTCCATAGTTTTGCGACCCTTATGGAAGAACTGGACACAAAAGAGAAGATTTTAAAAGGAGCCACGGAGTTGTTCATGCGATATGGAATCAGAAGTATTTCGATGGATGATATTGCCCGCCAATTGGGCGTTTCGAAAAAAACCCTATATCAACATTTTGCCGACAAGGATGAGTTGGTCATGTTGGTTTCACGAAACCACCTTGATCAACATAAGCGGCAGTTTGATGCGATACGCGATGATTCAAAAAACCCAATAGAAGAGTTGGCAAAGTTAAGCCAGTGTATCAGGGCTGACATGGAGACGATGAATCCTTCCGTATTGTTTGATTTACAGAAGTTTCACCCTAAAGCATGGTCTGAATGGCAGGCATTCAAAAGCAATTACATGCGCCAATCCATCGTGCGTAACCTGAAGCTTGGCATGGCCGAAGGATTCATCAGACCTGAGATTAACCCAGAAATTATGGCGGCAATCCGCATCGAAATGGTGCAAATTCCGTTCAACACCGAAGTATTACCACCCACACAATTCAATTTAGCCGAAGTACAAGAGCACTTGTTCGACCACTTTGTGTATGGTCTGGTAACGGACAAAGGCCGTAAGCTCTATGAAAAGTATAAGACTAAGAATCCCCAATCCCAACCCGTTTTATGAATAAGTTAATGATTGCAATCCTCATGCTCTTCAGCACAACATTATTTGCTCAGCAGCAAATGAGCCTGGAGGCGTGTATTAGTTATGCCCTGGAGCATAATCAGAATGTAAACAGTGCACGTGCTGGTATCGACATGGCTGAAGCTCGTGTGAGTGAGTTGCTGGCAACCGGATTTCCACAAATATCCGGTAACGCTGATTTAGCAAACAACTATATCATTCCAACCTCTTTTTTACCGGCTCAGGTCTTTGATCCTACCGCACCAGAAGGTGAATTTATTGGCGTACAGTTCGGCACGCAATATGCAGGTCGGGCCACGTTCGATCTCAATCAGATGATTTTTAATGGCTCCTACTTTGTTGGCTTAAAAGCTGCCAAAACTTATACGGAGTTATCGCGCAAGGATTTGATTAGTTCTGAAATCGATGTAATTGCGGCAGTTAAAAAAGCCTATTACTCGGTGTTGGTAAACCAGGAGCGTTATGCGTTGGTACAAAAAAATTATCAGCGGTTAGATTCGTTACTTCGCCAAACCAAGGCGATGTATGAAAATGGTTTTGCAGAGAAAATTGATGTAAACCGTATTCAAGTTCAATTCAACAACATTTCGCAAGCGGTTAAAAATTCTGCTACCGGTCTCGAGGTCTCTATGAAGCTGCTAAAGTTCCAAATGGGCATGCCGTTAAGCGAATCCATTCAACTGGTTGATAAACTTCAGACACTTCAGTTTGAGGTGTTGCAGGAAGATTTTGGTAACCAATTCAACTACAGTGACCGGATTGAATTCAGTAAGCTGGAGGTTAACAAGGCTTTAGTTCAACTGGATATTAAAAACACGCGATCACAATATTTGCCTTCACTAGATTTCTATGGTAATTACGGAGCCAGCTATGGAGCAAATGTGTTCAACAGCTTTGTAGCATTTGGTGAAAATTGGGTAACCTTTGGTTCATACGGCTTACGGTTAAACGTGCCCATTTTCGATGGTTTAATGAAAAATAAAGTTGTTCAACAGAAACGTTGGCAATTAAAGCAGGTTGAATTCAGCCAGGATATGGTCAAGAATCAAATTGATCTGGAACAACAACAATTAAACCTTCAGTTTTCCAACAACCTTGATGCCTTGCATAACCAGGAAGAAAACATGAAGCTGGCCGAAGAAGTCTACAACATTGCAGTGATTAAATACCAGCAAGGCGTTGGATCGAACATCGAGGTAATCGATGCGGATGCTTCATTTAAGGAAGCGCAGACCAATTATTTCTCGGCACTCTATGATGCCATCATCACAACGGTAGACCTGGAAAAGGCCTATGGAAAACTTACTAACAAAAAATAGCAAACCGAAACCATCCTCAATTATGAAATATTTTTCTATACTCTTACTAATTGTTATCATTGGTTGCAATGCACCAACCGATAACAAAGATCTCGCTGCAAAAAAACAAGAACTCGAAGAAGCGCAGAAGGAACTGACCGAAATCAAGAATAAAATTGCAACCCTTGAAAAAGAAATCAGTACAATCGACCCTTCATTCAATGGTCAGAATAACAATGCCATATTGGTATCAACCTTTTTGGCAGAGAAGAAGCCATTCGAGCATAAAGTAGATGTACGTGGAGCGGTGGAATCCCGAAAGAATATTCTCATATCGGCACAAACCGGTGGCGAAATTGAAAGGGTTCATGTTCGTGAGGGGCAATCAGTATCAAAGGGTCAGGTGATGATTTCACTGAATGCCGACATTCTGAGAAATACCATTGCCGAACTGAAAACCGGTTTGGAACTGGCCACCGCAGTGTACGAGAAACAAGCCAAACTGTGGGAACAGAAAATCGGGACAGAAGTGCAATACCTGCAGGCCAAGAATAACAAGGAATCACTCGATAGACGTTTGACAACTGCGTATTCACAATTGGATCAGGCCATCATCAAAGCTCCATTCTCCGGAACGGTTGATGAGTTACCCGCCCGGCAGGGTGAAATTGCTTCGCCCGGTATGCCATTAGTACGAGTAGTGAGCCTCGATGAAACATACATCAAAGCTGATGTGTCGGAGCGTTTTATTGGAAAGTTCAAAGCTGGTGATCCGGTGGAAGTTTATTTCCCGTCAAACGATAAGCGCGTAAATAGTGTCGTTGCTGCAGTAAGCCAGGTAATCAATTCAGAAAACAGAACGTTTGTAGTTGAGGTTACCCTACCTAAAATTAATTTTATTGTAAAGCCAAACCAGGTAGCAGTGCTGCAGTTGCGCGATTATGTAAGCGAAGCAACGTTGGCCGTGCCGACACGCATTATCCAAAAGGATGAGGATGGCCAGTTCATCTTTACGGTAGATGATCGGGGCGGTAGGTTACTGGCCAAAAAAGTGCATGTTGTTACCGGAATTACATCCCGCTCGGAAACTGAAATTCTCAATGGTCTTGCAGGCAATGAACTGATTGTTGATCATGGCTTCCGCGATTTAACCGAAGGAGTGGAGGTTGAAATTGAAGGCCGCAAGGCAATGAAAGACAGTGTAGCGAAAAAGTAAACGGAGTTATCTTTTATGAGTAATCCCAATAAAGAATTAAAAGTTGATAAGGAATTCAGCTTGTCATCCTTTGCCTTGAATAACCGTACTTCGGTTGGTTTTCTGGCTTTTCTGATAACAGTAATGGGGGTGATGACCTATATCGATCTGCCTAAAGACAGTTATCCGGAAATTGAACAGCCAGTCGTGTATATCGGAACAAGTTATCCGGGTAACTCACCCATCGATATGGAGAACCTGGTAACGCGGCCAATCGAAAAGGAGATCAACACCATTGCAGAGGTCGACAATATTAAATCTACTTCGGTACAGGATTATTCCACCATCATTGTTGAGTTCGATCCGAAAACCGATGTTCAGGATGCCCTTACAAAGGTTAAAGATGCGGTGGATCGCGCTAAGCCAGAGTTACCCAAGGATCTGCCATCGGATCCGAATGTGTTCGAATTGAATTTTTCGGAATTCCCTATTTTCAATATAAACCTTTCCGGAAATTTTGAATTGGAGGAGTTAAAGCGTTATGCGGAATACCTGGAAGATGAGATTGAAAAGTTATCTGAAATATCGAAAGTAGAAATACGCGGTATTGACGAATTGGAGGTTAAGGTAAAGATTGATCCATATGAGTTGGAAGCCCGAAAATTGAACTTTAGTGATCTCGAAAATGCTATTCAAGCAGAGAACATCACGTTATCGGGTGGAAATATTCTTGATGATGGTATCCGAAGAAACATCCGGGTTGTTGGCGAATTCAATGATCCCCGGCAGTTGGAGGAAATTGTGGTGAAGCATGAGAAGGCTAATATCGTATACCTGAGGGATGTTGCGCGTGTTGAGTTTGATTACAAAGAGCGCCAGAGTTATGCACGCCTTCGGAAGGAGCCTGTAGTGATGGTTGATGTTATCAAGCGCAGTGGAGAAAACCTGATCATCGCTACAGAAAAAGTAAATGCTATTCTCGATAAGGCGAAGGCTAATGTTTTTCCAAAAGGGTTGACGGTAACCATTACCAATGATCAATCTTCTTTTACAAAAGAAATGGTTAGCAGCATGGAGAATAACATCATCTCCGGTGTATTGGTGGTGGTAGGGGTCTTGATGCTTTTTCTGGGTATTCGCAATGCCTATTTCGTGGGCATCGCCATTCCGTTATCCATGTTCCTTTCGTTTCTCATCCTCGGTTTCCTGGGCTTCACCATTAACATGATGGTGCTGTTCGGACTTATTATGGCGTTGGGTATGTTGGTGGACAATGGAATTGTGGTAGTAGAGAACGTGTACCGTCTTTATGAAGAAGGTTATGATTTGGTGAGTGCTACCCGTTTAGGCGTTGGTGAGATTGCCTGGCCAATTATTGCATCTACCGCTACTACGTTGGCAGCCTTTTTACCCTTGGCCATGTGGCCGGGCATTATGGGCGAATTTATGAAATACTTGCCGATTACACTCATTGTGGTGCTCTCATCATCCTTGTTTGTTGGGCTGGTCATCACACCGGTTATTGCATCGGTATTCATGAAGCATGAAGCCGAAGGCGCAACTAAGGATCGCAGACGCACTTTCATTTTGGTGGGCAGTATGGTTGCGTTTGGTACTCTTTTCATTGTGTTCAACGTGTTTTGGTTGGGCAATCTGCTTTTAATATTTGCAGCATTTACCCTGATGAACATTTATGTGTTTGCACCGGTAACGCACCAGTTTCAAACCAAGGTTCTTCCCCGCCTGGAAAATCGTTACTCCAGGTTGATAGCCAATGCGTTGAAGGGGTGGAATCCTACCATCTACTTTGTCGGTACGATTTTGTTATTGTTTATTTCAGTGGGTTTGTTGGTTGTTGTCCCCCCTAAGATCCTTTATTTTCCTGTCAACGAACCCAAATACATCAACGTATTTGTCGAGTATCCAACCGGTACCGATATTGAAGTGACGAATACACTTACCGAGAAAATTGAAGACCAGGTTATTGAACTAATGCGGCCTTATGAATCGATATTGGAATCGATCATTGGCAACGTTGGTCAGGGTACAGGTGATCCGAACGATCCATCAAATATCGGGATGTCGGATACTCCCAACAAGGCACGCATTACCATTAACTTTGTTGATTATAAATACCGAAATGGCCAAAGCACCGCGGCTATTCTCGATGAGGTTCGTGAGGCCATTGGCCAATATCCGGGAGTTACCGTTACCGTAGATAAAAATGCGGATGGTCCGCCAACAGGCAAGCCTATCAACATTGAAATTTCGGGTGAGGATTTCCCTACATTGGTGAAGATATCCGAAGACATGAAAATGCGGATTAATGAATCTGGCATTCAGGGTATTGAAAAATTGAAATCCGATTTGGAAACTGGAAAGCCAGAACTGATCATTGACATTGATCGTGAAAAAGCCAGACGTTTCGGGCTATCTTCTTATTCAGTAGCAAACGAAGTGCGGACCTCTCTTTATGGAAAAGAAGTTTCAAAATTCAAAAAAGGAGAGGATGATTATGAAATTCAATTGCGCCTGGATGATAAGTATCGTTATGATCTGGATGCGTTGATGAACAAGAGCATTACGTTTCGCGATCAGAGTACAGGTAAAATTTCACAGGTACCCATCTCATCAATAGCCAAGGCTGAGCTGAGTTCATCGTATGGATCGGTGAGACGGAAAGACCTGAAACGGGTAATAACCATCAGTTCCAACGTGCTGGGTAATTATAATGCCACGGAGATCAATAACCAGATTAAAGACTTGCTGAGTGATTACAGAATGCCGCCCGGTTATTCATTTAAATTCGGAGGCGAGCAGGAGAAACAAGCTGAAGAGATGGGCTTTCTTTCTGGTGCACTCGCATTTGCTGTCTTTGTTATCTTTTTGATTATCGTAGCACAGTTCAATAAAATAACGGCTCCCCTTATTATTATGACATCGGTATTGTTCAGTACCATTGGTGTATTCCTGGGGCTACTCATTTTTCAAATGGACTTCGTGGTGATCATGACCATGGTAGGTTTGATTTCGCTGGCGGGGGTAGTGGTGAACAATGCGATTGTATTGATCGATTTTATCGAGTTGAAGAAAAAGCGTTTGAAGGAAGAGATGAATGTTGATAAGCTACCGATCCAGGTTGTGATTGATGCGATAGCCGAAGCCGGTAAGACTCGTTTACGCCCGGTATTGTTAACAGCCATTACTACCATATTGGGTTTAATGCCACTGGCCATTGGTATAAACATCGACTTTATCAAGTTTATCAACACCTATGATGCTGACTTTTATATTGGTGGCGATAGTGTAATGTTCTGGAGCCCGCTCTCCTGGACAATTATACACGGACTTGCATTTGCCACATTCCTTACCCTGGTGGTTGTTCCGGTTATGTACCTGTTGGTGGAGAAACTAAACCGCAAGCTGGGCATTGGATAAGGTTTATATCATGACTTCTCCCTAGTCTGTGTCACTTTCCCTGGTCTGTGTCACCACAGACCAGGAAGGTGTTTGAAAAGAACTCGTAGGCATTAATTAGATGGCTAAACTCATGGCGTTTTTTATACTTCTCGGTGTTCTCGCGTTGATCGACCTGTATGTATTTCAGGCTATTGTAACCGTAAGCAAAGACTGGTCGATTGGCTGGAAGAATTCAATACGCTATGGCTTTTGGATATTCACAGCTATAACCTTTGCAGGTATTTTATGGTATGCATACAGCGATCCGTATAAATATGGCTCGCAATTGCGAAACATGGTGCTCACCGGCATCTTCATGGTTTATTTTTCGAAGTTATTCGGGATACTGTTTGTATTGATTGATGATTTTCAGCGAGGTATCCGGTGGGTAGCAGAATATTTTAAACCTGAGCAGACCAGCACATCGGCCGGTGGAAATAAAATACCCCGTTCTGAATTTTTGGCAAAGGCAGCTGTGATAACTGCCACCATTCCGTTCGCTGCCATGACGTATGGAATTATTTCCGGTGCACATGATTACCGGATACGCAGACGAACAATATACCTGCCGAATTTACCGAAAACTTTTGATGGTATTCGAATCGGGCAACTGTCGGATATTCACTCCGGTAGCTTTTTTAGCAAAACGGCCGTTCAGGGTGGTGTGGAAATGTTTCTTAATGAGAAACCGGATTTGATTTTCTTTACCGGAGACTTGGTGAACAACGAGACCAGCGAAGTAAAAGATTACATCAATATTTTCAGTAAACTCAATGCACCACTAGGGGTATATTCGGTAACTGGCAATCATGACTATGGTGATTATAAATCTTGGTCATCACAACAGGAAAAGCAGAAAAACTTTCAAGACCTTATTGCAGCACACAAGCAAATGGGATTTGACCTGCTCATGAACGAAAACCGTTTGCTTGAACAAGGTGGTGATAAGCTTGCCATCCTTGGAATTGAAAACTGGGGCGCAGGCCGGTTTGCAAAGTACGGAAAGCTTGATCAAGCTTATTCACAAACCGATGAAGCGGCTGTAAAACTTCTACTCTCGCATGATCCCAGCCATTGGGATGCGCAGGTTCGTCCGGATTATGCTGATATTGATGTGATGTTTGCGGGCCATACCCATGGCTTTCAGTTTGGTGTTGAGATTGGAAGTTTTAAATGGAGCCCATCGCAATATGTGTATAAGCAATGGGCTGATCTTTACCAGGAAGGCAATCAATACCTATATGTGAACCGAGGATTCGGTTACATCGGTTATCCCGGCAGGGTGGGCATTCCGCCTGAGTTGACTATTATTGAATTGAAGCGTGCAGTGTAAGTGAGAGGCACTTTAGTGCTTACGACTGACCCATTGCGGCCTCTGCTTCTTTTTCTTTTCTACGCTTCTCGTCAATGGAGTATTTCCCCGCTCCAAAAATGATGAAGACGATCAATCCAGTCAGAACGATCAGCGACATTTCCAATTCCATGTGGTTGCCTACACTTAAGAAACCTTTTGGATAGTTAACAAAAATAACCGCTCCGATCAGCACCGGTAGATTGATCACGCATACTATTCGGGTAAACAATCCGAAAGCGAGCAACGGCCCGCCAAGAATGTGTGCAAACACTACATAATGAGCCAGTGTAGCGCCCGCAAACCAAACGTTAAAACTTGCTGCTGTGGTTTCAAGTTCATCCATACTGGTGATAAACTGAAACCCTTTGTAGGTAATGAAAACGCCAAGAATAATCCGGAAGAAATCCAGAAATCCTGGTCGATGTGCATTACCCCATTTTTCGACATCGGTAACGACACTCATATGACTTTGTATTGGTGAATACAAAGTTTACAAAATTTAGGGGAGAAGGTCAATTGCTCCGTTTCAGCATGGAAAGCGTAAAGTAACCCATCACGCCAATAACCACAATCAGGATGGTCCAGAGCCAGAATTTTTTCGTGAAGAGTGCTTTTTCTTGTTGCGGTGATTCTAAATTTTCTTCATCTAACAACGAAACCTTATCCATGGATGTTGGAATTCTGTCCTCAAAATGCACTAAGTCGTAACGCGGGGCGGCAACACGGGCATTGCCATAATAAAGAAAAATTGACGGTGAAGCAGGGAGTTTTGCCACGAGTACAGTTTTAGGGCCGGATAATTCAACACTATTAATTGTCAGTGGAGGATTATCCTGATTGTAGATAGTAAGCTTCAATTCATGTGCAATCAAGGTATTGAAATGAAGCGTATTAGAGTCGATTGATGTCAGGTATCCACGGGCAACCGTTGCGTAGTTCTGAATCCATCCTTTCTCGGTTTTAATGCTATCGAGGGCATATGCTAACGTGCAGTTACGGTAGTAATCATTGCCATGCGTTAAATCTATCGTTAGTGTATTAATCGCGGTGCGATAAGGTGCGCGAATGCGTATTTCGGTTTGCTTGTTTTCGGTTTTGCTGGCAACCTTGAAATCGGTTAGGAAAAGGTGTTCACCTTTTGTGGTTGATCTGTACTTGAACGATGCTCCGGTAAGCGATAATGGTTTACCTGCTTTCACCTGAATCCGTAAGTAGGGGTAGTCACTATCGGGAAAAGTAACGGTTGTTTTTGAATAATCAATCTCATCCTGGAAAATGGAAACGATTCTTTTATTGCTTGCAATTTCGAACCATGTTTTTCTGTCCTCGCCTCCTTCAATGGATACAAGTGCATCAAAATTTTTCTCCGTAAAATTTAAGTTTACTGTATTCAGTATTTTTCCTGCTGTAACCTGCACGGTAAAAAACAATGCTCCGTTTAAACGACTTTGGTTGAGAAGAGGCAGATTAAAATCTTCAGTAGTTGTCTTATCGGTTTTGCTTTTTATCAGGTAGGGGATTTCGGTAGTATCACTTCCACTAATAGAAAGAATCCGGATATCCGAAAAGTCTTTATTCAGCTTTTGGTACAGGTCAACCGGAAGTTCAACGGTATGCCATCCTTCTTCCGAAACTTTATCAATAGCCCTTCGGTAGTTGAAATCAGCAAACTGAGCGTTGGTTGAAGCAATGCTGAATAGAAGTACAAAGTAAAGGGCAACACATTTCATATGTTTATTTTTATTTTCCTTATTTAAGGACACATGGAATGGCCTGTTAATCATTTGCGATTGGCGAAATGCATTTGCATGGCCATTTCATAAATCCTTGACTTTATTTCTTCGATTGTATAAAAAGGAGGAGATCAGCATCAGTGCACCAAGAATAATCATGACTATGGTTTTGCTTATAGTGCTCATGCCGGCCATATCGTACACGAATAATTTAAGTATGGTAATACCAAATATTACAATGCCGGTTATCCGGATGAACTTCTGATCTTTTTTGAGCCCAAGAACAATCATCAGTAACGCATAAGCGCCCCATAAAATGCTGAGCCCTAACTTATAGGTATTGTGTATCCGGCCAACATCAAGCCAGTGAACAAGTTCACTGCTGAGCGTTATCAATATGATAAGGTGAAACAGTATACGTTCCATCTTCCTGAAATCCTCTTTTACGAAATCAAATTTAGCAAACCGGTAGTTAAACCAGAGCAGCGGTAAAACAAAAGCTAAAACCACATACCGGAAAGTCAGGTACCATATTCCGGTTTCAAAGTATGGCTCAGTTGAAGGATATAGATAGTTGTAACGAAGTTCGTTAAATGCCCACAAGCCAATAAAGATGAAGGCTGCAAGAATCAGGTAATTGAAAATAAAGATCGGGGTAACCATTTTTTCAGTTTGATTGTAGCGTAAGCAAAGAACCGACAACACGATGCCGAACAATGCGGTAAAGTTTAAACGCCATAAACTTTTAAACGGCAGCATTCCGTAGTTCAGTTGTTCATAACTGCTTGTTTCCGTTGTAACGGTTACGGTAGTTTGCGCTAAACGTGCATCCCAATAATATCCGATTTCGGTGTAAAACGTGCTGTACAACGCTACGAGCATAAAAGCGGGTATCCCGTAAGTAACCAGCTGCGCAAGATCCTTATTCTTAATGGGTGATTCGAAACTGGAATTTTGATTTATACGATGAATAACATAAAGCGCAAAACTTACCCAAACTCCAGTCAGGAAATAGATGTTAAAGAAGGGTGTGAAGTATGTGTTGTTTTCAAGATTGTATAAGTTGATTTGATAAAATGAATCCCAATCATCTATCAGGCTGATAAGCGCCAGTACAACCAGCGGATAAGCCATTACCTCGTAGGCGCGTATAGACTTGGTACGACCAATCCAAAACAACAATACAGACTCCGAAGCCCAAATAAGTGTTACCCAGTTTCCTTCCAGTTGTACAGGAACAGCAATCGAAAGAAAAGTCAATACCAGTCCTGCAACAAAGTAGAAAATGTGTCCAAATGTTTTTTGGCGTTTGTATAGCCCGATACAAACCAGGAAGTGCAACACGGCATTAAATACCGTGAACAACCCAAGGTATTGTTCGCCTTCTTTTAGCGTATTAATTGCCGAATAGCCAATACCATAGTGCATAAATGAATTGATAAGCAGAAACGCAATGTCAGTGGCAGCGAAGGGTTCATTCTTTATGATTTTGGCTGAAAGCAGTGCAGCGTAGAAAATTATAAAGTATATAAGCGCAAAAGACAGTGCCGTCCAGAAATGATTTTCTAATTCGTATTGAACAAGGTACCACGACAGGAAGATCAGCCAGGTGAGAACGAAAGCGGTATAGTGTGTAATTTTCCATCCTTTCAGAAAGGCCAGTACAAGAATGCCACCGTTGATGATGGCTATGTACGAAAACAGGATAACCACCTGACCAGAGCCATCGCTTAATAAAAATGGTACGGCATAAGCGCCTGTCAGCCCCAGCAGTGCTATTACCTGCAGGTTGTACCGGTGTGCAGCCAATACCGTAAAAGCCGTAAACAATACCATGATGCCAAACGCAACTACTTGCGGCATCAACGAATAGAAGTCATAAGCCGCATAGGTTACAAAGTAAAGTGAGGCCATACCGCCACTCAGCAGCACAGCGCTAAAGTTTTCGTAATCCTTTTTAATGCGCAGGGCAAGGAAAAGCAATCCGCCACCCGCAATGTAGCCAAGTATTATCCGGGTTAACGGGTTCAGCAAGTCATGGTCTATCGCATACTTAACTCCAAACCCGATACCAATAACCAGAATGGCAATTCCGATTTTGTTTAAGAGGTTTGTTCCGATAAACTCTTCCCACTTGGTTGGTTCTTTTGGCTGTGGTGCAACAGCTTGCTGTTTTACTTCAACCTTGGGCAGGGCTTGCTCCACAGGCTCATGTTTGGGTAATGGCTCTGCAACTTTTTCTGCTGGCTTGGCTTCCTGAATAATGGGTTTGATTTGCTTTGATGTGCGCGTTTGGGCTTGTTCAATTTCACCACGCAACACTTCAATCTCCATGCTGAGATTACGCTGAATCTTTTCCAGTTGACTTGCTTTTTCAAGGAGCTGCTGTAGTTCCTTCAACTGATCGTCCATAGGGAACGGTATTTATTTTCTAAGTTAGACTAAATATTCTGTATGCTTATTTCCTTTTTAATAAATATCGGACATGACCATTCGGATAGCCCAAAAGCAGGGTATCACCCGAAAAACCATAACGGCATTTCCGTGCATCCCGCCCTTCAGAAATTTCGAGAATTTCATTATTAATGGTTTTCCATGTAAAGGTAGGTATCAATGAATGGTCTATCGGCTCATTAATTCCATGTCGCTTCATATCATCTTGAAGGTACTTTGGATCAATAAGGTATTGTCCATTTTTAGTAAAAGTCTCTATATAACCTTTGCCGGTAAATTCGTCTTTAAGTATGTTCATCCCTGCATCTTTTGTATAAAGAAATTTCCATTTACCGATGAGGCGGGCATCATGGTCGTCAGTTTGAACAGGATACAAGCTAAACAATGAAATAAACGTTACTGTGCCTATAAGCTTTAGCATAATTCACCAAGTTTTGTAAAATGAAAGTACGTTATTTTTAACACATGTTAAATATTCTGCATTGTCTTGAACCAAACTTGATTTCTATAGCATATGATTTTTGACTGAGTGTTGTGTGGTAATTGGGGTTGTATTTTGACTCTTTTAATTGCCCAGCAAAGGCAACAAAAAAGCCCCGACTCTCGTCAGGGCTTTGGTACTTGTGTATCCGAAAATATTAGTAATCGTTGCGATTAAAATTTTTCCTGAAACCACCACCGCCACCACCGCGGTTACCACGGGGTGCGTCTGTACGCGGACGAGCTTCATTAACCACCAGGTTTTTGCCCATGAAGTCGGCACCGTTAAGTGACGAGATGGCTTGTTGACCGGCTGAGTCATCGCTCATTTCAACGAAACCGAATCCACGGCTGCGTTGTGTAAATTTGTCGAGGATGATTTTAGCGGAGCTAACTTCACCATACTCTTCGAATAATCCCTTCAATTCTGCTTCCGTTGCTTTAAAAGGGATGTTGGCAACATAAATGTTCATTTGTTTTACTGATAAAGTGAATAATTAAATTTTAACTGATGATTCCGCCTGAAACTCAAATGCGGTTAAACATGAAGGGCTTCAACGTAAGAGTGATCAATTAACCTTGTAAAGGTAGAAAAATAGTTCAAAGTTCCATGTGAGCGATCAAAACTTAACTGGTATGATCAGCCACAATAACCCATTTTCCATTGATTTTTCGCCATAATAAGGTGAAATGTCCGCCCGGTTCATCGTTGGCGCGTTTAAGGTGCCACCGACCAATCAAATAGGCAGAGGTATCGGAGAGTAATTCAAGTGAAAGAATGGTAAAAGTTAGTTTGCCCATCGCTTCGGGAGTCGGGTAGCCCTTTTTGTAATTCTCCAAAGTGGTTTGCCAGCCATAGTTTATGCCATTTCGACCGATAAACTTGAGGCTGTCGGATTTCCAATAGCCTTCCATAAACGATTCGATATCGGCCCGGTTCCAGGCATCTTGCTGAAGTTGCATAACGTTTTTGATCATTGTGGTTTCCTCATGGTGTGGCTGACCGAAAAGTAAAACTGGCAGAAAGAGAAGAAATAGTAGATGTTTCATGTCCGTAAAATCCTTGAATTATCAAATCTAATGAAGAATATTGTGCAATTACCGTTTCAGTATAAAACCGCTTATTGTTATGGCAAAAAAGAACGACTGGAAAAATAGGGAAGGGGTGGTGTACTCAACATCATCCGATTTCAACTATAGATACCAGCAGGATGATGAAGCCGTAACGTTACCTCCGCAGCAACAGCAATTAAAAGTGTTGCTCGACAAAAGCGGCAGGGCTGGTAAACAAGTTACGTTGGTAACCGGTTTCATCGGCACAGCCAACGACCTGGAGACGCTTGGTAAAACATTGAAAAATAAATGCGGTACCGGTGGCTCAGTAAAAGATGGTGAAATTATCATTCAAGGCGATTTCCGCGATCGTGTGGTGCAGTTGTTGGTGAAGGATGGGTATAAGGCGAAGCGAGTGGGGTGAATAAATTTCTTTTCAATCCCATTCCAATAGCAGCGAGCAAGATTACGATCACTCCAATAAGAATCATCTTAAACATTTTGCCTGATTGCATGGTAAAGAGCAAAGTGTCAACTTTTCCCGTTTTCAGAAATACCCAATCGCTTGCTATTCGGGTTGCCAGATCAGGATTTCCAGTTTCCAAAACGATTAATCCGTCACCTGTAACAGGGTTGATTCGGATAGCTGTATTAATAGGAGGTGTACTTTTTCCATCATGCCCAAAGATGTCTTCGTTATTTTCTATACCGATATAAAGCATGCAGCCTAAACCAAAAATTTTTTCACCCATGATGTCCCAGTGGGCCTCTCTCATGGATTTTAGGGTTGAAGGGCTCAATAGGCCTCTACCAATGGGCTCTCCATTATTACTAGGTAGAAATAATTGAAAGAAAATTTCCATATCAGCAAGTGATGTGTAAAGTGATGTCGCGGCTAACGATGAGTAATAAAAATGAGGCGCGGACGTCTTGTTACTATTGAAGAACTCACATAACCTGTTATTTAAAGTATCGTTCATTATGTATGTGCTGCTGGTCATGTTCAGAGGTTTGAACAGATTCTCAACCATAAATTCGTTGAAAGATTGACCGCTTGTTTCTTCAATTAATAGCTGTAAGAGTGTATACCCCCCACCTGAGTATTTCCAACGGGAGTCAGGCTGGATGCCAACTTCTACCTTACCGCTTTTCCCCTTATCTGCATCTTTGGCTTTCGTAAGTGATGCTTCAAGCGTTTGCACTGAATCCGGGTTTTCAAAACCACTATAGCCAAGCTCATCCGTTAAACCAGCGGTGTGACTAAGAAGTTTTCTGGCGGTTACTTGTTCAATATCAAATTTGCTGGGTGGTAACTGCCACCTTGTAAGGTATACACTAACAGGAGTATCCAGGTTCATTTTTCCCATTTCAGTCAGTTTCATTATCCCCACGGCAGATACAAACTTTGAAAGAGATGAAGCCTGAAAAATTGTGTTTCTGTCTACTGGTTTATTATGGGAATAGAAAAATTCCTTTTCAACTTCACCATTCTTCATGATAGCCATGGCAAAGTTTCCAACAAATTCACTATTGTTAACTTCCTTGACTGCGGTGACAAATGAATCTGTGTCATTATTTTTCGTGATGGGTTTATGCCACCAGCCATTCAATGAACCGTAGACCGCTATAATTGTCCAAACGAAGGAGAAGACGATTGCGGCAAGTGTATATTTGATAATTCTTTTCATAAGATTTATTTGAAATGCCGATCCAGAAAGTCATACACATAACCGAAATGATTCAACGGCTCTACATGTCCACCCTCTAGCGCAATATGCTGGAAGTAATGCTTAAAGTCTTTTTCTTTCAGGCGCTCAATAAGTTGTTCTGACATATACGTGGAAGGCCATTGCTCATCATTTTTGGCTGATAGAATCAGAATCGGTCCGTTTATTCTTTCAACCGCTATCTCCGCTTGTTGCACAGCTTCTTTGTTTTTAAGCATGATTGAAAATGCCTCGTGTAAATCACCTTTTAATGCCGGAGCGATTGTTTCGTAAGAAGCGGGAACATAAGGAACTTCAATATCACTATACATCCAGGAAGATGTGTTGGCTGACCAGGTAAGGGCAGGAAAGCTGACATGTGAAGTGGATAGTGCAACGACAGCTTTGAAGTGATTAAACCGACTGGCAAGATTCAGAATGAGTTCGCCACCCTTTGACCCACCGAGAAGCGCAATTTTATTGGCATCAATTTGCGGATACCGTTGTGCAATACTCATTATAGTATCTGAAATCGCGTTAAGTGAAATGCGGTCAAGTGAGTGGGGTGCACTGCCTGCGTTAAAATAACCGATTGCCAAAACGGCATAACCCCTGCTGAGCAATTCTTCGCGTTTTTCTTTCAGGTAATTGCGTGTCCAGTCGTTTCCACCAGAGCCTCCGCCAAATGCAACAATGAGTGGCTGATTAATGCTATCACCAAGATATAGTTTGACATCTAACTTTCCATGATTCTCGGAAAGGGTTGGTGTGTACTGTGTTAAAAAAAATATCATGAAAAGAATAGACAATACGATAACGAGAACTATTTTTTTAATCATAGTTTGAAGTGGATTAAGAAATAAAAATGATTTTGGTGAAGGCATAACCACATAGAACCATAGCCTTGATCAACTATGCACTCTATTGTTTCTATGTGGTTAAGAAATTTAAGCGCTCAGTGCCACCTGACTTACCGTTGACTTTGACAGGTACTCATACCCCCGGTACAGCACCAGTATTTCAACAACGATGGCAGGGATCATGATGACATACGCAATGAAGAAAAGGATTACCGTAACCAAGGCACAGCCAATAAGTATTTCCAAAATGCCCGCCACGCGTGACAACTCACCCATACCATCCTGCAGCCGGATGAGCGCAATACCAAATACAAGGGTGAGTGATCCTGATACAACCGCGGCAATGGAGTATGGCATCCATAACCGATCTGTGCTTTCCGAGAAAAGCGTTACGCAATCCAATATCCCAACGCCAATTACAACGGCAATCATCAGGTAAGAACCTATGGTGAGCAGTTTGTTCTCAAATAGTTTGCTTAAGAGAATGAATCCTCTGGCAAACAACGTGTAGGCAGCCATCATGACTACGGTGAGACCGATATACACCGTATTAAGCCAAGGCTCCCAATCCCGCTCTTTGGTTAGCCAGGCAATATCCAAAGCACCTAAGCTTATTTCAACAGCGAGATAAATTGCTCCGGCAATTACGGCAGTCAACAGTATACCGCGGCCGGAATGTTCCATTTGTTCAGTTCTTGTTTCCATGTTAGTGGGTTTCGTTAAAAATGTTTCATACGATTCCCCCAGTGCTTCCAGCAAAATTTTCACGGTCGACATACGTGGCAGTACTTCCCCCGCTTCTATGCGTTGAATGGTGCGCACGCTTACATGACTTTTTTCTACCAGTTCTTCCTGGGTAAGGTTTCGTTCCTTTCGCAGGGCGATTAAGCGCCTGCCGAGTTCGGGCTGTTGCATTGTACAATACGATTTAGCTGTGCAATGATACGGGTATTACTGCGTTGGGATAGCGTATTTAGCCCGTCACTTGCCCGTCATTTGCTAAAAGCGGATGGCGGTATGAAAATAAGGTGGTTTTGAGAGGAATCACCCCGAGCACTCGGGGCGATGATCCTTAATGAGGTGAGGTCGGTAAGCTGAAATTAATGTAAAGGAACCAATCCAACGACTGTAATTGTCGACTTCATAGTAACCGTTGCGGTGATGGAATTGGTAATCAGGCATGCAGCTTCTGCTTTCTCAAGTACCCGCAGCGCCCGGGCCTGATCTTTTTCATGCTTGATGGTTAATTCAGGTTCCAGTAAAATTTCAGTCATTTTGTATTTACCATGTACTTGTTCCAGTTTTCCGCTGGTCGGGCAGGTAAAGCTTTCAAATTCCAGTTTAGAGTTTTCTGCAATGGCCAGGAAAGTAGTCATTAAACAACTACTTACGGCAGCGGTAAACAAATGCTCGGGTGACCAAGTACCTTCTATACCTTGAGGAAACGGAGGGGGCGTTGCAACCTCTACCGGTTTATCGAGTTCTGCAGAAGTGAGTATTCCCTGACGGTTTTGCTGCCAGGCAAGATTAACTTTATAGATATGGCTGTAGCTCATGTTTTTTTAGGATCAAAGATGTCCTGGTTTTTTTTTACCCACTATGACTTAAGTCACACAGGGTTAAGATTTTTGTTGGCTGATTTGAAGGAAGTGCGAATCCGGCAATTTTTAACTGATCGATGACCATCAAATGAAAAAATCTACCACCCATGTATTCGGGTTGGTCGGATGAGGCAATCGATCTATCTTGGCACTCAAGTCCTAATCTTAAATACAGTTTTCATGAGTAGATTTTACCGAACACCCCGGCAATGGCTGTTAGTTCTGTTTTGCTGGATTACCCTGAGTGCGCTTGCACAGGAAGAAGTTAAACTGGCTCCCGTTACCCGAACGTACGCCATCACCAACGTAAACATTATTCAAGGTCCGAGTCGAAAGGTGGACATGGGTACTGTTATTATCCGTAACGGGGTAATCCAGAATGTTGGAAAAAATTTAGCCATACCCGCTGATGCGGTGGTTATCAAGGCCGACAGCATGTACGTGTATGCCGGTTTTATTGATGGCTATTCGCGGGCAGGTGTTGTTAAACCCAAAGATGAACCTAATCGCGAGCGGCCAAAAGACCCGGGCAACCCCGAGCCTGCGCAGGCTGGCATAACCCCACAAAATGATGTTCGCACTTCGTTAAACCCTGCTGAGAAATCGGTTGAAGATTTACGTGCATTGGGATTTACTACTGCCCAGGTGGTACCCTATGGAGGCATGCTCCCTGGCAGTGCAGCAATTGTACAGTTAGGCGGATCCGCGGCTAACGATATGGTTTTGCTGGGTAATTCTTCGTTTTATTCGGAGCTTACTTCGGCTCAGCGGGTTTATCCCAGTACGGTAATCGGTGTTATGTCGAAATACCGTGAACTGTATCGTCAGGCTTCGCAAGCCAAAACGTATGAAAGCCTGTATGCTTCAAACCGAGCAGGATTGGAGCGCCCTGTCAACGATAAGATTCTGGAAGCCTTTTATCCGGTGATTGACAAACGAGTTCCTGTACTGTTCAAGGCCGAGCGCATCCTGGACGTTAATCGTGTAATAACGCTACAGAAGGAACTTGGCTTCAACGTTGTGTTGGGTGATGTAAAGGAAGGTTGGGATATGATCAACAAAATCAAAGCAGCCAACGCACGAGTTTTCCTAAGCCTTGATTTACCCGATGCCGTGAAAGAAGAAAAGAAAGACGATAAAAAGGAAGAATCAAAGAAACCTGCTGATGCAGAAAAGGAATCACTTGAAAAGCGCAAGGCTGAAGCCATTGCGCAATACACGGCACAAGCATCTGTTTTTCAAAAGGCCGGAGTAACGTTTGGATTCTCAACAGCATCGGCAAAAACCAAGGACATACCCGCCAATCTACGCAGAATGATTGCGGCAGGGTTAACCGAAGATCAAGCCCTTGCTGCGCTTACCACAACACCGGCACAAATGCTTGGTATTGGTGACCGTGTCGGCACAGTAGACAATGGAAAAATTGCAAATCTGGTGATTACGGATAAATCTTATTTTAATGAGAAATCAAAAGTACGCTATGTATTTGTGGATGGTGTGCTGTATAAGTACGATGTAAAGGAGGAGAAGAAAGCTGATCCTAAAAGCGGTAATGCAAAGAAAGCTGATCCAAATGGAAAGTGGTCGTACACTACGGAAACCCCGCAAGGTAACTCCACAGGTGTAATCAAAATCAAAAATGACGGTGGCTCGTATTCCGGCACAATCACCAGCAGTATGAGTGGCCAGGAAACGGAACTGAACTCCATTGTGGTAGAAGGAAACTCCCTTACATTTTCATTTGGCTTCAATGCCGGTGGAGGCACTATGAATATTGAAGTTAGCTTAACCATTGACGGTAGTGATTTTGAAGGAACCATGTCGGTTGGAAGCTTCGGCAGTTTCCCGATGAGAGGCTCCAAAGAACCTAACAAATAATCGAGAAAGAATATGAAACGAATATTTATATCCCTTATGTTACTGGCTACAGCCTGCCTGGTTTTCGCACAGGTTGATCGTGGTAACGTACTGATCAAAGGAGGTACCGTGCTTACCGTAACCAAAGGCACATTGGAAAATACCGATGTGTTGGTGAAGGATGGCAAAATCAGCCAGATTGGTAAAGGCATAGCTACCCCTGCCGGTTACAGGGTGGTGGATGCTACCGGCATGTTTGTTATGCCTGGTATCATCGATGCACACTCGCATGCCGGACTTGATGCCATTAACGAAGCAACAGCACCGGTTACCGCTGAAGTGTTCACCGGTGATGCAGTAAATCCTTTTCAAGTCGGACTGTATAGGGCACTGGCTGGAGGCGTAACGGCTATTCATGCCATGCATGGTTCGGCCAACGCCATTGGTGGAGAGTGTGAAACGGTGAAGTTACGGTATGGCGTAAAAGATCCGGAAGCCATGAAGATGGAGGGCGCGCCCCGTACCATCAAGTTTGCATTGGGTGAGAATCCAACACGGGTTCACGGAAGTGGAAACGGTATTGTACCACGCACCCGCATGGGAGTTGAGTTTGTCATCCGTGAGTCATTTTCACAAGCTAAGGCTTATATGGAAGCATGGGATGCCTATAATAAAGCCAAAGTTCAGAAAGGCTTTCGGGGAGCACCACCTGCTTATAACAGACGACTTGAAACCTTGGCTGATATTTTAAAAGGAAACATTATTATTCACTGCCACTCGTATCGTGCCGATGAAATTTACATGTTGTTAAATGTGTGTAAAGATTTTGGTATCAAGCGTCTGGTTTTTCAACATGTGAACGAAGGTTTTAAAGTAGCGCCTGAGCTGGCTGCGTACGGGGCAGGTGCCTCTGTATTTTCCGATTGGTGGGCGTATAAGTTTGAAGTGTATTATTCTACCGCGTATAATGCTGCCATCTTAACAAAAAACGGTGTTACTACCTCAATCAACTCCGATGATGGCGAACTGATGCGCCACCTTTATCATGAAGCTGGGAAAACTCAAAAGTACGGACAATTATCGGATGATGAAGCGTTAGCGTTGATCACCATTAACCCGGCCAAACAACTGGGGGTTGATAATCGGATAGGTTCCATCGAAGTAGGTAAAGATGCGGATATCGCCATCTTTAAGAACCACCCGCTATCCATCTATACCATTCCGATGATAACTATCGTGGATGGTGTGGTTCGCTTTGACCGCGAGAAGGATGCCGATGATCAACGTATTTATGTCGATCCGAAGCAGACTATAGATGTAACGTTGCATACAGCTACTGGTCACGACCATGAAAGTTGCATGCAGGGCGCAGAATATCAAACGGCAAGATTGTTTGGCTTTAACTTACTGGAGAAATGAAAACTATTTATATAAAAGTGTTGGCATTGGTGTTGGTTGGCGCAGGCCTTACATTCACCTCACAAGCCCAAAGTCCGAAAGGCAAGAGCGGAACCTTCGCGTTAACGGGAGCAACCATTGAGACTATAACCAAAGGTGTGATCCAAAACGGAACAGTTGTTATTAGCGATGGAAAAATAACCGCGGTGGGCACCAACGTTACTATTCCGCAAGGGGCTACAGTAATTGATTGCAAAGGAAAATTCATCTACCCGGGCATGATTGATGGAGGTTCTATCCTGGGTCTTTCGGAAGTTGGCTCTGATCCCCGTACCAACGATTATAACGAAGTTGGCGATGTGGTTCCGCAGATGAAGGCACTTACAGCTGTAAACCCAAATGCAGTAGCTATACCGATAACCCGTGTTAGTGGTGTTACCACCTCCTTAGTAGTTCCTCAAGGCGGATTATTTTCTGGTACAGCTTCACTAATCAACCTGCACGGCTATACACCCGATCAGATGTATGCCGGGTTTGATGCTGTGGTGATGAATTTTCCGGCTACCGGAAGAAGGGGTTTCTTTGACCGTAGATCGGATGAAGACATTAAGAAAGCAAACGAGAAAAGCCTGGCAAAAATTAATGAGGTGTGGGAGAAAGCGGTTCAATACCATAAGCTTGATTCAGCCAACAAAGGTAAAGTAGAATATTACCCGCAATTGCAGGCTATTCTTCCGGTAGTGCGTGGCGAGCAAACCTTGCTTATAAATGTTAATGCTTCTAAGGATATACAAGCCGCTATTAAATGGGTGCAGGAAAAGAAAGTGAAGAAGGTGATCTTCTCTGGTGTATCAGAGGGTTGGCGTGTAGCCGATGAAATTGCTAAAGCAAAAATACCGGTTATTGCTGGCCCCGTACAAAGTTTACCTACTCGTGAGTATGATCGCTACGATCGTCCTTACGCCAATCCAGGCCTCATGCGCAAAGCCGGTGTAACGGTAGCAATTCAAGCCGGTGATCGTAACATGAACTATCGCAACTTGCCTTACCATGCCGGTTTTGCGGCAGCTTATGGAATGGGAAGGGAAGAAGCGTTGAAAGCTGTTACCATTGTGCCTGCGCAAATTTTCGGAGTTGCTGATAAATTGGGATCCATTGAAACCGGAAAGAGTGCCACCCTTTTTGTTTGCGATGGCGATCCATTCGAAACCAAAACACAGGTGCAACATGTATTCATCGAAGGCTGGCAAATACCGATGGTAAGCCGCCAAACAGAATTGTATGATGAATTCCTGGAACGCTCACCCGGAGTGAAGAAATGATGTTGATGAGTTGATTAACTGATTCGTTAATTTAAAAATTGAAAGGCCAATCTGATTATTCAGGTTGGCTTTTGTTTTTCAGACTGCTCCGGAATTATCTAATTAACAATTCAAGTGCTATTTTTAGTGCATGAGTACCCAACAACGCTGGAACCAATTGACAGCCCTTCGAATCCGCAGGATCAACGTGGAACGTGCGGTAAAGGATACTTTTTTTATATCACTTGGGGTACTTGCCGCAGCATTCGGCTTAAAGGGTTTCCTGTTGCCCAACCGCTTTTTGGATGGTGGTGTAATGGGTATCTCACTCCTGACGAATGTGCTCACGGATATCAATTTATCCTACCTGGTTTTTTTTATTAACCTGCCGTTCGTAGTCATAGCCTACACACAGGTATCGAAAAAGTTTGCCGGCAAAACGCTGCTCGCAATTTTTCTATTGTCAGTAGCGCTACGCTTTTTGGAATTTCCGGTGATTACTTCCGATAAACTTTTAATCTCCGTTTTTGGTGGATTCTTTTTGGGGGCTGGAATAGGGTTATCCATTCGCGGAGGCAGTGTGATTGATGGCACCGAAGTGCTGGCCATTTACAGCAGTCGGAAAACTACGCTTACCGTGGGTGACTTCATTCTGATTTTTAACATTATTATTTTTTCGGTAGCCGCATATGTCATCAATATCGAAACGGCTCTTTATGCCATACTAACCTATTTGGTGGCTTCCAAAACAGTTGATTTTGTGGTGCATGGTATTGAGGAGTATACCAGTGTTATGATCATCTCGGAGCGTAGCGATGAAATCAAGCGCGCTATTACCGGAAAAATGGGAAGGGGTGTAACAATTTTAAAGGGCAGTGGTGGCTATGGAAAAACAGGGCATCGCACGAAAGAGTACGATGTCATCTATACGGTAATCACGCGCCTAGAGCTCCAGAAAATGAAAACCGAAATTGCAAAGATTGATGAGAATGCCTTTGTGGTTGAGAATAGTGTTAACGACATTAAAGGCGGTATGATCAAGAAACGTCCACTGGAAGGTGAGTGATGTTGAATAGGTTGATCCTAATCATTATATTTATAAGTCATTGGATTAAATTAAAAGACCGTATGAGACGTGGAAAAGGATTTCTTTTTACAATTGTCGTTTCAATACTGTTCATGGTTCAGTCTTGCGATAATTATTATCACCCCAAATATAATCTTCAGGCTACCTGGAAATGTCATTATGATCAAGATTTGAGTTATGAATCAACAAAGACCAGAATTGCTGGATTGTGGGAGTGGAGATATGTAATTTGTTGTGGCGAAACATCCAAACCATATCAGAATAGCACGGAGTCAAAAGGATTGCAAATTGAGTTTAATGCAGACGGTACCGGGAGTTTAAATGTTAACAATACAACGAAAGAATTCACATGGGACATTGACTTAAAAGGTACTAACCTGTACGGTTTCTCCACCACTCCATTTATTTCCCAAATCCATGGGCGATTGTTATTCTGTGATAATATCATGATGTGTAACACAAGTTATCTTGATGGTTCTGATAACTTTTTTGAAAAGATTAATTCTGGTGGAAACTAAATGTTGCAAGACCACCCTAGAGGATATCAACTTAAGAAAACAGACTATTTCTTTCCCAAATCCCAATAATTAGGCTCGGGCTTATCGGTAAGCTGATTCCAGATGTCTGGTGTAACGCGGTGGCCGGTTGGCGTACGCAGTTCGCGGTTGTAAACTTTTACGATAGGGTTAAACGTAACGTCAGGGGTAATGAGGGTGTATGTTTGTTCGGCACCTTCCTTTGGTGGATCGGTTTCAATAATCACCTCAACTTTATTGTGTGTCAATAATTGATTTAGAAAGTCGGAACGACTTTTTGAAATGCCAGTTTCAATGATACGAAAGGTTTTTCCATCAAGCTCTTTGGTCGGGTGTTGGAATTTATCAAGCGCCATCAGAAGGTTTCGCAAAGGTATTTAATGTATTCAAACACCGGACTGTAAAATCCGGTAATCAGTATGCCGGCAACACAAATCACCAACGAAATCCGCATGGAATAATCGCTTTTGAAAGAAGCAATCGGATTTTCATTCGCATTGATAAACATAGCCTTAACCACCAACAGGTAGTAATATAATGATATAACGGTGTTGACCACAGCAATTAGCAACAGCGTGTAATAACCCTTTTCGGCAACTGCTGTGAACAAGAAGAATTTTCCAAAGAAACCAGCCAGGGGAGGAATGCCGGCCAATGAAAATAGTGCCAGCATCATCACGAGGCTCAACTGTGGATTGGTTTTATACAAGCCATTGTAGTCGTCCATCGTAAGTTTTCCGGAGGCGTGACCAACCGTTTGGAGTACACCAAAAGCGGCAAGGTTCGAGAAAACATAAATCACTACAAAATAAATTACAGTTGTCATGCCCAGCGATGTTCCGTTAATGATTCCCAGCATAATAAAACCGGCCTGGGCAATGGATGAAAAGGCGAGGAATCGTTTCAGGTTTTGCTGCCGGATGGCAAACAGGTTGCCGATGGTCATGGTTAGGATAGCGGTAGCGTAAAGCACATCTTCCCAAAGCGGTTGAATAACCCGGAATAAAGTGAACAGAACAATGGTAAGAATAAACACGGATGAGCCTTTTGAAATAACCGAAAGGTACGAGGTAACATTGGTGGGGCTACCCTCATACACATCAGCTGTCCATAGGTGAAAGGGAACTACACTAATCTTGAAGGCTAATCCGGAAAAGAAGAAAATGAAACCCAACACGTTGATGAGTGAATCAGAAAGTTGAAAGGATTCAAAGTACAAGTCTCCATTGGCCGCATAAAGTATGGAAATGCCGAATAGCAAAATGGCCGATGAGAACGCTGACGATAGAATAAGCTTAATTCCAGCTTCCGCTGATTTGCTCTTGAACTGTTCGTAGGATGCAAGTGCCGCTATTGGAATGGTGGTCAGTTCAAGGCCGAGGTAGAACATCAGAAAATGACCGGCAGAGATCATGTAGCTCACCCCAATCAAACTTGAAAACGTGAGCAGGTAGAATTCTGATGAACGATCTTTGTATAAATCCTGTCTTAGCCAGTTCACGCTTTGAAGAATGATTAAAAATACCCCGATGTTGAGAATGTTCTTCATCAACATGCGCAACGGATCAGTACTATACATCCCGCCAAAAAGCATTCCAGTATCAGCCGGTAAAAAGCCGATGATAGTCACGGTTGCAGCGATAATAGCAGCGAATACATTGATCTTTTGCTTGCGCTCTTCCGGCATTCCGATTTCAATTATCAGCAATGCAAGAACGGCAGCCACCAGGACCAATTCATGCCGCATAATCATGAGCTCATTCAGACTCATATTTCTCTATTTACACTTCTCTGCGTACGCTGCGTGAATTATCTCTGTGTGCTCTGCGGTAAAAAGTTAACCACATCGATTACAAAGATGCACAGCGTTCACAAAATATTTGTCAATCTAATATCGCCCCCAAGCTCTCCATTATCATATCCGAAAGCCACAAGGGCGCAATTCCAATTATTACTATCGCTATAATCAACGTTACCGTAGCCAGCTTCTCGTGCCATTTGGCTGGTTCCAGGTGTTGATACTCCTCTTTCTTAATTGGCCCCATCAACAAACTGCCCACCACACGTAAAATATAAACAGCCGTTACCACAATGGATGAAATCGCTACAATGGTGATCACCCGATGAAACATATCCGGATGCTGAAAGGCGCCCACGAAAATCGTCATCTCGGCCACAAAGCCACTCAATCCTGGTAGGCCCAACGAAGCCAGACCAGCAATTACGTAACACACCGAAAGGAAGGGCAATACCTTCATCAATCCCCCCATTTCATGTACAATGCGTGTATGCGTACGTGAATACAGCATGCCGATCAACCCGAAGAAGAGTGCCGTCATGAGCCCGTGCGAAATCATTTGGAGTACCGCACCATTACTAGCCGTTTTGTTTAGCATCAGAATGGCAAACAAAACCAACCCGCAGTGACTTACGGATGAATAGGCATTGATGTATTTCAAATCGCTTTGAGCGATTACACCCAATGCACCATAAATGACCGAGATGGAAGTGAGAATCAAAAATATCCACGAAAGTTCATGTGCAGCTTCAGGCATCAGTGCAATGGCTACTTTCAAACATCCATATCCACCCAGTTTCATCAACACACCAGCGTGTAGCATCGACACGGCCGTAGGGGCGGAGCTGTGTCCGTCTGGTGACCAGGTATGAAACGGAAACAACGCACCGATTACGCCAAAACCAATAAAGGTGATGGGGAAGAAGATGCGTTGCATTTCGATGGAGAAATTCTGGTTGGTCAATTCAAGAATGTTGAAGCTGTGCGTTCCGTTTACATCCGAGTGAAAATAGATTCCAAGAATGCCAACAACCAATAGGGCTGATCCCGCCATCAGCATCAGCGTAAGCTTCATGGCGCTGTATTCCTTTTTGCCGCTGCCCCATATGCCAATGAGGAGATACATCGGGATAACTGCGAGCTCAAAGAACAGGAACATCACAAACAAATCGAGTGAGATGAAAAACCCGAAAACCCCGGTGGCCAGGATGATCAGTGAAGCAAAAAATTCTTTGAACTGATCCTTTACTTCCCAGCTTGCAAAAATTCCAGTGAAGATTACGATGGATGTTAACAGGATCATGGCCACGGAGATTCCATCTACGCCAATATCAAAATTGATATTCAGTCCGGGGTACCATTCAAAGCGCTTTCCGAATAGTACCGGTTCAGTATTACCAGATGCTCTTTCTTTTAAAAAAAGATACAGCAGGTAAAAAGACAAGGTCAACTGAACGCTCATCCCCACAGCCGACAGGTTTTTAGTCTGCCGTGCGTCACGCGCAAACATGACGGCTAACGCAGTAAGGACAGGAATAACGATGAGTGCAATCAGTATCATACGTTAAGCATAGTTGAATATCATGATCAATACAATCAAAACCACTCCTGATAAAAAGATATACGCATAGTGCTGCAATTGTCCCGATTGCAGTCCTTTTATTTCAGCAGACACTTTATTTGTTGCTGTAGCAGTAAAATCCATAAACGCATCAATCACCTGCCGGTCGAACCAGGCAATGGGTTTTGATATCAGGTTAAAAATTATCTTTTTGGTAATGAACAGGTACAGTTCATCGATGTAGAATTTCTTCTGGGCAATACGATATAACCCTTTGAGTGTTGAAGCGATTTTTTCCGGTAGTGGCGATTCATTTTTATAGAATGCCCAGGCAATCAATATTCCGGTTGCGGCCACAACTATGGAAAGATTCGCCACAGTTTGATTCATTTCAATATGTAGCGGCTGGCTGTCCGATGAAACGAATTTCCCGAACGGAATGAATCCGGCAACAGCCGAACCAACGGCCGATACAATCATCGGCACCAACATGATGAAAGAAGATTCATGGGGCTTGTGCTCATAAACCGTTTCACGATTCCAGAACACCAGAAAGTACAAACGGAACATGTAGAATGCGGTAAGACCCGCGGTGAATGCTGCAATCGCAAAGTACACCAGACTGCTGTTTAATGTGGCTGCAAGAATTTCATCTTTACTAAAGAATCCTGCAAAAGGAGGAATACCCGCAATGGCCAGACACGCAATCAGGAACACGATGTGCGTAACCGGTTGATGCCTGCGCAGATTACCCATTTCGCGGATGTCGTTGCTGTGAATGGCATGGATGATAGAACCTGCACCTAAGAAAAGCAATGCTTTGAAAAAAGCGTGTGTGAACAAGTGAAACATGGAGGCGGTGAAGCCTAATCCATGCTCACCATAACCTGAAACACCAAGCGCCAGCATCATGTAACCGATTTGCGACATGGTAGAGAAAGCGAGAATGCGTTTGATGTCGGTTTGCGTACAGGCAATGATGGCGGCAAACAACAGGGTGAAGGCGCCAATAAAGGCCACGGCATCCAGGGCCTCAGGAGCATGAAAACTAAACACGGGGAACATGCGCGCCACCAGAAAGACACCTGCTACCACCATGGTAGCTGCGTGTATCAGTGCAGAAACCGGAGTGGGGCCTTCCATGGCATCGGGTAACCAAATGTGCAACGGAAACATAGCCGACTTGCCTGCACCGCCCATAAAGATCAGCATGAGCGCCCAGGTAAGAACGGATATTCCAAGAAATGAACTGCCGGTCATAGTAGTGAACGCGCTATGATTCGGATTGGTGATCGCAGCGAAATCGAACGTATCCGTATAATAAGAGAGCAGGAGTATGCCTACGAGAAAACCAAAGTCGGCAAAACGGGTAATGATGAAGGCTTTCTTTGCTGCGGCTACAGCTTCGGGTTTATCATAGTAATAGCCGATGAGCAAGTATGACGAAACGCCCACAAGTTCCCAGAACATATAAAGTTGAAACAAGTTGGTCGCCACCACTAACCCTAACATGGAGAAACTGAATAGCGAAAGAAATGCGTAGTACCGGACAAATCCTTTTTCGCCATGCATGTAACCAAGGCTGTACAAAAATACCATGAAAGAAACGGTGGTGATCACCACGAGCATCATTACTGAAATGGGGTCCAGTAGAATTCCCATGTCGATTTGAAGTGTTTCTGTAAACCGAAGCCAGGTGACCTGGAAAGGAATTATTTTTTCAAATGAAGTGGATTGGAAGAAATAGGTAAATGCTGTAAACCACGCCAGAGCCGTTGCCACACCAATCGCTCCGGTAGCCAACCAACCAGCCAACCGATGTGGTAGTTTTCTATTCAGCAATCCGTTTATTAGGAATGCTGCGAAGGGTAATGCTATGATCAGGACAACATACGACATTGTTTCCTCTTAATATTTCATTTTATCTACTTCCTCCACATTAATGGAGCGAATGTTTCTGTATAAGTTTATAAATATGGCAATCGCAACAGCCGCTTCCGCAGCAGCAATGGCGATAATGAACAAGGCAAAGAAGTGACCCTCTATTTGATTGGGAAATAAATACCGATCAAAAATCACAAAGTTGATATTCACCGCGTTGAGCATCAGTTCTACACCAATCAGCATGGTAACAAGGTTTCGTCTTGTCAGAAAACCATACGCTCCGATAAAGAACATGGCGCTGGTTACAATCAATACATGCGATATGGGAACGTGCTCCATCATGAGTCGGAAGCTTTACGTTTGGCAATAACAATGGCCCCGATCATCGCGGCCAATAACAAAATACTGATTACCTCAAATGGCAACACATAGCCGCCCTCACCATAGCCCAGTAATTTTTCACCAATGTGGCTAACGGTGGCCTCCGTTTGAGGTAAGTCTGAAACGATGAAGTTATGTTGAGAAAGTGTGTAAACCGTGAGCACAAAGCCGCCCAGCGTCAGCACTGCGGTGATGAAAACTTTTCCGGGAGCAGGTTTCTCCAGTTTTTCATTGATATGTGTGGTGAGTAAAATCGAAAAGATAATCAGCACCACAATACCACCGGCATACACAATTAGCTGTACTGCGGCAAGAAATTGGTAATCGATCATAAAGTACAACGCGGCCGTTCCGGCCAGTGCAAACAGCAGGTAAACAGCTGCGCGCAAAATTCTTCTACTGGTAACGGCCAGCAGGGAGAAAATGATCATCACTCCGGCAATTGTGTAGAATATGATTGCACTCGTAGCCATTACTTGATTCCGTCCATAATTTTTGATCCAGGATTATTTAACACTTTCGTCAGCTTTGACCGATCGAATACCGCGTGTTCAAAGGTGTTGGCCATGACAATGGCATCGGTAGGGCAGGCGGGTATGCATAAGCCGCACATCGTACACATCTGCAAGTGATACACGAAGGTATCCAGCGCTTTGACTTTTCTGCCGTCAACATCAACACGCTTATGAATGATTTCTATCGTACCGTTTGGGCAGGCAACCTCACAAGCCGAACAGCCTGTGCATTTATGTTCATTGTTTTCATTATGCAGCAGTACCACTTCTCCGCGGAAACGTTCAAACATTTTTAGTGTTTCGCGATTTTCGGGATATTGTTGTGTGATGATCTCTTTCGGATGGGTAAAATAATGTCCGGTTATCCGCATGCCGGTAATTAAGGACTTCAGTCCGAAGTAGATTTCTTTGAAATAGTTTATAACACTTTTCATTCAGCGTCTTGCTACTTTTATCTTATATCTAAAGTCTATTCCTAAAAATGCCAACCCATCAAACTCAAAAATGCCATCAACACAATGTTCATTAAATTTATGGGCAGCAAATATTTCCATTCCAATGTCAATAACTGATCAATACGGAGACGTGGGAAGGTCCAGCGGAACCACATCATCATAAAAATCATAAACCCGACTTTGCCAAAGAACCAGACAATTGGAGGAATAAAGTCCATAATTGCGTTGAATCCTTCCCAACTGCCAATGTGAAACGGCATCCAGCCTCCCAGAAAAACGGTTGCCCCAATACCCGCCACAATAAACATGTTGGCAAATTCAGCCAGGAAAAAAAAGGCAAACTTCAATCCCGAATATTCGGTGTGAAAGCCGGCTGTTAATTCGGATTCTGCTTCTGCGAGATCGAATGGACCGCGATTCGTTTCGGCTGTACTGGCGATCAGGAAAATGACAAAAGCAATCATGGCCGGAATATGTCCTTTAAAAATCCACCAACCGTTTGCCTGTGACTCAACAATGATACTAAGTTGAAGACTTCCTGTAAGCACAACGATGGTTAACAAAGAGAGAGCAACCGACAATTCATAGCTGATAATTTGCGCACCGGATCGCATCGCCCCAATCAAAGAGTACTTATTGTTGGACGACCAACCGGCCAGCAAAATACCAATTACACCCAATGAGGAAACAGCAGCCACATATAAAATACCAATATCAAAATCGATAGCGTGTAAACCTTTTGCAAAAGGCAGTGCTGCAATGGCCATAAAGGCAGCGATCATAATCACAAACGGAGCAAGGTTGAACAAAAACTTGTCCGCGTCCTTGTTGATCAACGGCTCCTTCAGTAAAAGTTTGATCACATCGGCCAGCGTCTGGGCTGTTCCCCATTTTCCAACACGCATCGGACCAAGACGTTGCTGAATGACTGCACTTACTTTTCGTTCCGCATACACCAGCACCAATCCCAACAGGGCAAACAACAACATGAACGTAATCCCCACCAACACCATTTCCAGTATCACCACTGTTCCCGGCTCAAACCGTGTCGACAATCCTTCGTGGATGGCGCGTGTGAGGTAGGAAAAGTCGTAGAGCCACTTCATATTATCGGTCGATATCGGGTATAACTAAATCTATGGTCGACATGATGGCAACCAGGTCGGCTATTTTGCAACCTTGTGCCATGTGATTCAATGCAGATAAATTACTGAAGCCGGGAGAACGAAACTTCAGACGGTACGGACTCTTTTGCCCTTCACTGATGATGTACACACCAAACTCGCCACGCGCAGTTTCTACTTTCTGATAGAATTCGCCTTTGGGTAATTTGATTACTGCCTTGGTGGGCGCTTTAAAAGATCCTTCTGGTATGTTGTCGATCAGTTGTTCAATGATGGAGATCGATTCCCACATTTCATCAATACGGCATTGATAGCGTGCAAAGCAATCACCTTCCGTGCGAAGAATTTCTTTAAACTGCACTTTATCGTACGCGCTGTAGGGATGATGCTTGCGTACATCACATGAAAATCCGGAAGCTCTTCCGGATGGTCCGGTTACGCTATAAGAAATGGTATCTTCTTTTGAAAGCTTGCCAATGCCCATCGTGCGTTGCCGGAAGATGACATTGTTGGAAAGCAGGTCATCATACTCCGGTAATTTCTTTTTGAAATGAGTAATGAAATCTTTCGTGCGCTTTTGAAAGTTCGGATGGATATCGAACATTAACCCACCCGGCACATTGTAGTTCATGGTTAAACGCGCACCACAGGTTTCTTCAAAAATGTCCGTGATCATTTCGCGATCACGGAAGCCATACAGAAAAGTGGTGATGGCGCCAAGATCCATGCCCATAACCCCCCACCATAGCTGGTGTGATGATAAGCGGGTGAGTTCGCCTATGATGGTGCGAATAACTTTTACCCGTTCGGGTACTTCCAGTTGTAATCCCATTTCCACACCAAGACAAACTGCTTCGTTGTTGATGTGGCAGGAGAGGTAATCCATCCGGTCGGTGAGGTGCACGATCTGCTGGTAGCTGTCGTGTTCACACATTTTTTCAATGGAGCGGTGAATGTAACCGATGTGTGGTTCTACTTTTCGGATAATCTCACCATCGAGGGAAAGTACCAGGCGAAGTACTCCGTGTGTAGACGGGTGCTGCGGCCCCATGTTGATGAAGTATTCCTGCGATTCGAGCGGTTTGGTGATCACGTCTTCCATCAGTAAGCAATCATGTTTACAGGGTCCACGTAATCTTTCCGCATTGGGTAGCCTACCCAATCATCGGTAAGTAGCAATCTTCTTAAATCAGGATGATTTTTGAAAATGATTCCATACAGATCAAAGATTTCACGTTCATGAAATTCGGCTGTACGGTACAGATCGCATACAGTATCAATCTCCGGATTTTCACGCGAATTAATTTTGGCTTTGATAACCACCATGTGATTCAGGGTGGTGGATTTTAGATGGTACACAACTTCCATGTGTTGTGGCCAGTCCACACCGGTTTGGCAAAACAAGTAATCAAATGAAGTTTGAGGATTTGATTTCAGTTCAGTAAGTATTGCACGGATTTTTTCGGACGGAATGGTCGCCTGTAAATACTGGGTGCCTTGTACGATCTCCGCTTCAGGCACCCGTTGTAGTATGAAATCTTTTAATGAATCGTTGTCCATTTTTTGATCAAGATTGCTTCGTCATGCCTGCACACTTGCCCACCTCATTCCTCGCAATGACGCTATTTATTTTTTCTCTCTTTATATAAAACCCGTCATTGCGAGCAGAAGCGCTGATTGTGCGATGATGCGAAGCAATCCCACACTTCAACTGGCAATGACGAGTAATTATTAAACAAAATCCTTCATCGGGTCGCGTGGCTCTGCCAACGACTCGCCTTTTATCTTTTTCTGCAACTGTAGTATACCGTATAACAATGCCTCCGGCCGTGGGGGACAACCGGGAACATACACATCCACAGGAATCACATGATCAGCACCTTTTACCACCGAGTATGTATTATAATAGAATGGTCCACCCGAAGTGGCGCATGCGCCCATGGCAATCACATATTTCGGATCGGCCATCTGATCGTACAATCGCTTAAGTACGGGCGCCATTTTGTTCACGATGGTTCCGGCAATAACGATTAAGTCGGCCTGGCGGGGTGTAGCACGGGCCACTTCCGTTCCAAACCGTGACCAATCATGGCGACTGGCACCGGTAGCCATCATTTCAATGGCGCAACAACTGGTGCCAAATACAAGGGGCCAAAGGGAATTTGCACGCGACCAGTTTACCACACTGTCAATTGATGTAATGACAATATTGCTGCCGGGTCCGCGCACCACTTCTCCGGGAAAATCCTTGAGAAGTTCTTGATGTTGTTGTGGACCTATCGTGTTTTGATTTACTCCCATTTCAATGCTTTCTTTTTCCAGGCATATAACAACCCAAGTCCAAGAATGATTAGAAAAATTAATATTTCAATAAAGGCGGCCAAGCCCATTTTTTTCATGACAACCGCCCAGGGAAAAATGAATACCGTTTCAACATCGAAGATGAGGAAGAGTATGGCAAACAGATAATAACCAACCCGAAATTGTATCCATGAAGTTCCTTGTGTAGGCACCCCGCATTCGTATGGCTCAGCTTTTAAAGGATTTTTGGATTTTGGTGCTAACAAAGTTGATGCAGCAATACCGGCACCGACCATCACCACGCCACCCAGGAAAAAAATAATTAAGGCTTCGCTGCTCATGCTTACTTGATTTCCCAGGTTTCGCCACTCTTTAATAAATCATCGACAGAATGGTATTTTGCGTTTTCAGTTATTTTTTCGCGCTCTTCAGCGATTGCTTCATCATAGGTTTTTGCCCGTACTTCACGGATTACACCCAACGCCATCGGGAAGTGTGGCGGGGCCATGCGTGCAAGCATCAGGTGAAGTGCAGGATCTTCATTGTGTGCATCATGCACCAGTATATCTTTTTCGGTGATGCCATTTTCGCCCAACGTCACCACTTCTAATTTTAATCCATTTAACCGGATACCTTTTTTATTATCCTTACCAAACAATAACGGCTGACCATGCTTTACATGCAACTGAAAGTCGTCACGATTTTGCTTGGCGGTTACACCGGCATGGGCATCATCGTTGAAGATAACGCAATTTTGCAATACTTCAACCAACGATGTGCCCACATGTTTTGCAGCGTGCACAAATATTTCAGTCATCAATTTTGGATTGG
Organism: Cyclobacteriaceae bacterium; assembly: GCA_019638255.1. GTDB lineage: Bacteria > Bacteroidota > Bacteroidia > Cytophagales > Cyclobacteriaceae > UBA2336. The sequence goes on from JAHBUD010000001.1 coordinate 1,808,435, forward strand.
TATCAATCGTGCGTGCATAAAATGTTCCTTGTGCACCAATCACCAATTCAGCGGCATGGAATGGCCTTTCAACCGATCCATAAGGGGTCGACTTGGTCACTAGGCCTGTAGGCGAAGTAGGAGAGTATTGCCCTTTCGTTAATCCGTAGATTTCATTATTAAATAGTAGAATGTTGATATCAATATTTCTGCGCAAAGCATGAATGAAGTGGTTTCCACCAATGGCAAGCGCATCACCATCGCCTTGGATTTCCCAGACACTGAGTTTAGGATTGGCAAGTTTAACACCTGTCGCTACGGCTGGCCCACGACCATGAATGGTGTGAAAGCCATAGGTATTCATGTAATAGGGAAAGCGGGCGGCACAACCGATGCCGGAAACAAAAACAAAATTCTCGCGAGGAATGCCCAACTGAGGTAAGGCATTTGTCATGGCTGATAGAATGGAATAATCGCCACATCCGGGACACCAACGAACCAATTGGTCGCTTTCAAAATCTTTTTTGGTATAAGCTTTAGGTACATCAGCAAGCGCTTCCATAAATCAATCTTTTAGGTGTTCAATAAAAACTTCTTTCAGTTCTGTAACAAGAAAGGGCTGTCCCTGGATTTTTGAATACGATAAAATATTCATGTCGGGGAATTTACTTCGTAACAAAGAAGCAAATTGACCCATGTTTAATTCACACACTACTATTTTGTTATATTTTTCAAAGATAGCTTTCGTGTTTTTAGGTAACGGATTAATATAATTGAAGTGAACAAAGTCAACTTTTTTATTGGCATGTTGAAGTTCGGTGACTGCTGTTCGTAGGCCACCGAATGTTCCTCCCCAACCAACCACTAACAATTTTCCATCACCATTTCCTTGAACTTCAATATCTGGAATATAGTTGGCTACCCGCTCAACTTTCTCGGCACGGGTGCGCACCATTTTTTCGTGATTCGTTGGGTCGTAAGAAACATTACCGGTTTTCTCCTGTTTCTCCAAACCGCCAATGCGGTGCTCAAAACCAGGTGTGCCAGGCACGGCCCAACCTCGTGCGAGTTTCTCAGCATCACGTTCATAGGGGTAATAAACTCCATCGCTCTTTTTAGCTTCCTCTAAATTGATGGGAGGCATATCGGCAGTCTTTGGAAATTTCCAAGGTTCTGATCCGTTTGCCAGGTAGCCATCGGTTAATAAAATAACGGGAGTCATGTGCTCCATGGCAATCTTTGCAGCCATGTAAGCAAATTCAAAACAGTTAGCGGGTGTACTCGCGGCAAGCACAACGGCCGGGCTTTCGCTATTTCTGCCAAACACGGCAATATTTATATCGGCCTGTTCTGTTTTTGTTGGAAGTCCAGTGGATGGACCACCGCGTTGAACATCTACAACTACTAATGGTATTTCAGCCATCACGGCAAGCCCGATGGCCTCACCTTTTAAGGCAATACCCGGTCCGGATGAAGTTGTTACTCCTAGTTGACCGGCATAGCTGGCGCCAATGGCAGAACATACTGCAGCAATTTCATCTTCGGCCTGCATGGTTATAACGCCTAAATTTTTATGGCGCGATAGTTCATGAAGAATATCTGAAGCTGGGGTAATGGGATAAGACCCTAAGAAAAGTTTTTTGCCAATTCGTTCGGCTGCGGCCATCAAGCCCCAGGCGGTTGCCGTATTACCGGAGATGTGCCTGTATACTCCTTTCTCTATAATGGCAGGAGGTATTTTGTACATCGAAGGCAACGCCTCAATCGTTTCAGCGTAATGGAACCCCGCATTGAGCGCTCGCTTATTACCTTCCGCTAATGCAGGAGTTTTTTTGAATTTTGATTCGATGTATTTCTCTGTTTCTTTTAAAGAGCGATCGAACAACCAGTACATCATGCCCAGTGCAAACATGTTTTTGGAGCGCATGATGCTTTTATTGTCAAGTTGCAAACCTTCCAGTGCAGTTTTGGTCAGGGAAGAAATGGGGGCTTCCACAACATTGTAATCGGCCAAGGTGTCATCTTCAAGCGGATTGGTTACAAAGCCTGCTTTTTCAATGTTACGGTCCACAAATGCATCCAGGTCAACAATGATATTTCCTCCCTTTCGGGCAAATTGTAAATTTGATTTTAACGCTGCCGGGTTCATGGCCACCAAAACATCGGCCTGGTCACCAGGTGTATAGATATCAATTTTTCCAATCTGTACCTGGAACCCTGAGACACCTTCTACCGTGCCTTGCGGAGCTCGTATTTCAGCCGGAAAATCCGGAAATGTTGCAAGGTCATTACCCCATAAAGCCGAAGTAAAACTGAATTGCGAACCGGTAAGTTGCATTCCGTCCCCAGAATCGCCTGCAAACCGGATAACCACTTTTTCCAGCTCTGTTGTTGATTTTTTGCCGTTTACTAATGTCTCGCTCATGGCTGAAAATTTTCGTCTGTTAAATTACATTACCCTATTCATATAAGCTACCTAAACCATTAAAATTGGGCTAGTATAAATTTATTCATTACCTTCAAACATGATATTTATCATATTAGAATAACATTAATCTCATTCACTATGCCTTATACAATTTGTGAACCTTGTGTTAGTACCTGCGATACAGCCTGTGTAGATGTTTGTCCGGTGGATTGTATTCACGGACCGATCAGTAAAGACGGAAGTGGATCGGAGGTAAAGGAGCCAGGCTTTGAAAAAGAAGGTAAGCAGCTCTACATCAATCCGGAAGTATGCATTGATTGCGATGCTTGTGTTCCGGCCTGTCCGGTAGAAGCCATTTTTGAGGAGAGTCAAGTGCCTGAAAAATGGAAAAGCTACATCCCTCTAAATTATGAATTCTTTGGTGTTCAACCACCGGCCTGATCGAAATCAGTATAGAAGTTTCGAATGTCCTGTATCTTTATATCAGGACATTTTTATTTGGCCCACTGCATGATCAAAGTTCTGAGCGCTAAGCAAATTAAAGAGCTTGATGCGTACACCATAACGCATGAGCCTATTGCTTCCATTGATTTGATGGAGCGCGCATGTAAAGCATTTTCTTCGTGGTTCACCGAGCGCTTTGATCCAACAGTTTTAGTCGGCATCATCTGTGGCACCGGTAACAACGGTGGCGATGGACTTGGAATAGCTCGGTTATTATCAGCATTGGATTATAGCGTTCGGATTTGGATAATTAAAGGTGGCACTGCTGAATCAGATGATTTCAAAATCAATCTAAGCCGCTTAAAAGTAGACGTTACGGTTATTGAAGAGTCAGTAAGTGACGGAATGTTTTCTTCTTGTGCGGTATTGATTGATGCCGTGTTTGGCACAGGCTTGTCGCGACCGGTGGAAGGACTATACGCCCGGGTTATTGAAACCATGAACCAAATAAAGGCGATACGGATTGCAGTGGACATTCCTTCAGGGTTATCAGCTGATTCAACTTCTGTAGGCACTATTGTTCACGCTGATTACACCGTATCCTTTCAGGTGCCCAAGTTAGCTTTCCTGTTTGCTGAAAATTACGCGTATGTAGGGGAGTGGTTTATCGTTGATATTGGTTTGAGCAAATCGCAGCTAAAAGAAATCGAAACAAATCAATTTTTACTGACCCGAAAGAGTATTAATAACCTGATCAAGCCGGTGAAGCGTTTTGATCATAAAGGGAAACGCGGACACGGATTACTCATTGCAGGCAGTAAAGGTAAAATGGGTGCGGCCGTTCTCGCTTCCCGAAGCGCTCTACGAACAGGCATGGGTTTGTTAACGACTCATGTGCCTGGATGCGGTTATTCAATTCTTCAAACTGCGGTACCCGAAGCCATGGTTGATCTTGATAAATCGGATAGTTGCTTCACTACATTTCCAGACATTTCTACCTACGATGCCATCGGAATTGGCCCTGGATTAGGTAGGGAAACTGAATCTGCTGAGGCGCTTCAACAGTTATTGAATGCAGTAACTGCTCCGTTGGTGATGGATGCAGATGCCTTGAACATCATGGGTGAACATCGAGAGCTATTAAGTCGTTTGCCCTCGGGAACGATCGTAACACCCCATCCAAAAGAGTTTGAGCGTATGGCAGGAACCTCTTCCAATGATTTCGAGCGGTTAACGATGCAGGTGGAGTTTTCTAAAAGGTATAATGTGATTGTGGTACTTAAGGGTGCCTTTACATCGATAACCTCACCGGACGGAAAAGTGTACTTCAACCAAACGGGTAACCCAGCCATGGCAACAGCCGGAAGCGGGGATGTGCTTACCGGGGTACTCACTGCGTTGCTGGCACTGGGATATTCTCCACTGGAGGCTGCACAGGTAGGAGTTTGGCTACACGGCTTGGCCGGGGATGTTGCTTGCAGGAAAACCGGTAGGACCATTATTGCCTCTGACATTATTGAAGCTATCCCGCAAGCTTTTGAGAAAATATGCTGAATTCGTCTGCTGATTTAAACCTTTTACCTGTTTTATGCATCTAAAGGACGTAAACGGTAAACTTTTGGTGCAGATTTTGCGTAAATTATCATCATGAAAGCCTTTAAAACCTCTGTTCTGCTGTCCATCTTCCTGATTTCAGGTGTAATGGCATTTGGGCAAGTGGGTATAGCAGCGCTTGCAACCGAAGGACTTAACCCCGGAAAAGGCATCTCAATTTACCCCAACCCAGCCGTTGAATACCTTGATATCAACCTGGATCAACTGAATGCCAATACGGTGAAAATCACTTTACGTAACATTATTGGTAATGAAGTGTCTGTAGAATCCGAAGTAATAGACGATCATAAAATCAGGGTGCGGGTGAAGGATTATGCTACTGGATATTACCTGCTGTCGCTGCATGACGAGGAAACAAAATTCAAAGGCACGTATAAGTTTCTAAAGCGCTGAACATAGCGCTTTTGCTTTTGCTACAAAGCGTTCAATCTCTTCCTCTTTTGTATCAAACGAACACATCAAACGGCATTCATTCGTGCTGTCATTCCACACGTAGAAATGCATTTCATGTTGCAATGCTTCGGTAATTTGTTTTGGAATTATCGCAAACACTCCATTTCCATCAACTGACTGCGTGATTTTTATCTGGGGAACCTGCATGAGTTCCTGCTCCAGTTTTTTTGCCATAGCATTGGCATGGGTGGCGTTTCTTTTCCAGAGATCGTTGGATAACAGAGCTTCAAATTGTGCGCTGATAAAACGCATCTTCGAGTGAAGCTGCATGCCTTGCTTACGGATATACGAAAAGTATTGGCTCAACTCCGGATTAAATACAATCACAGCTTCACCGAACATCATGCCGTTCTTTGTTCCGCCAAACGAAAGAATGTCAACACCGGCATCTTTTGTGAATGCTGCAAAATCTTTTCCCAGGCTTACCGCTGCGTTGCTGATGCGGGCGCCATCCATATGAAGGTAGAGATTATTCTTTTTGGCAATGGATGACAATGCCTTGATCTCATCAGTGGTGTAGACCGTACTGTATTCAGTTGATTGGGAGATGGAGATGACCCTGGCTTGTGGGTGATGCTGATCACCAACCCGCTGTATCCTTCGCTCCACCTCATCAGCATAAATTTTGCCATCCGTGGTCGGTATTCCGATCAGCTTACAGCCAGTGAATAATTCGGGTGCGGTTGATTCATCCACGTTAATGTGGGCTAATGCCGAACAGATTATGGAGTGGAATGATTGTGTAAGGGTACGTAAACCGAGCACATTCGCACCTGTTCCGTTGTACACAAAAAAGATTTCAATATCGTTGCCGAAATATTCTTTGAATTTTTCGATTGCCTTGCTGGTGAAATTATCTGCTCCGTATGAACCTGCATGATCCTGGTTCGCACGACTAAGCGCCTCCATGATTTCAGGGTGTACACCCGAGTAATTATCGCTGGCAAAAGATTTCATGGTGATGCGATTCAATTCAATAGTTAATTAATTAATTAATTCATTCATTCATCGAAAACTATGTTCACTACACTATCGTAATTCAATCCCAAAAGTTCCGATGCATTGCCTTTCAGTATTCCAATTTCCAAAAATCCGGCACTGTTGAAAACGATGAAACATTCGCCTTCATCTACCTGGTTATATTGCAAGTTTACTTTTCTGAATTTCTCCCCACCAAACTGAATGGTATAGGTTTTTGATTTACTCAGAATATCGAAAGCCTCTTTTGTAATGTTGGTCATCAGGTTTCCAAAATTATCCACCCGCAACACATGACCGGTTATTTGCTTTTTGGTAGCCTTCATTTGCCGGTCAATCATTTTCTTAAATGAAGGCATCGGACTTCCAAGTGCGGTAATGTTTACTCCGCTCGCAAGTTTGGCAGCAGCAGGCGCAAAAATATCTTTCTCCTGAAAGCTTGAGCTTGTATTCGAGACAATGTTCAACTCCACTAGTTTTTGATGCGGCTTTTCCGAAATCAATCCGAACAAGCCGTTATCCGCTCCAACAAAATAGTGGTCTTCCAGTTGTAGGGCGATTGCTACATCGTCACGGTTTCCCACAGCATGTACACCGGCCAGGTGAACGGTACCCTTTGGAAACTCCCTGAAAACATTACGCAGTACAAAAGCTGCATGGGCAATGTCGCATGGCTGAATGGCGTGGGTAATATCAACAATGTTAATGCCGGGGTTGGTAGACAGAATTTTTGCCTTTATGGCCGCTACATAATGGTCACTTACTCCGGAATCTGTCAGCAGGGTGATGATGGCCATGTATTGATGCTCCCCGTGTTCTTTTGTATGTTTACAGCGGCAAAATAAACACTTTTAACGCACATAAACATCCGCCCTAAAGGCTTACCTGGTTTGATCGAAAAAATAATTACCCTTGAAAATATCTCCCTGGTAGATTTCCTCGGAATTGAAAACAAGAACATTGCTAAGTTGGCTTTGGCCTTTCCAAAGAGCAGAATTGTTGCCCGCGGCAATCAGTTAATGGTTAAGGGAAGCACGGAGGAGATTGTTCAGATTGATGACATCATCCAATCGTTGCTCGATCATTTTCACCGGTTTGGCCGGATCACCGAGGAAAACGTTCAAAACTATGTAGCTCGCGAAAGAGAAATTACACAGTCTGAATCCAATGGTGATGATTTAATTCTTTACGGAACAAAGGGAACGCCCATTAAGGCAAAAACACCCAACCAGCAAAAACTGGTGCAAATGGTGCGTGAAAACGACCTGGTTTTTGCCTTAGGGCCTGCCGGAACAGGAAAAACATATATTTCAGTTGCCTTGGCCGTGCGTGCATTAAAGAATAAGCAGGTAAAAAAAATTATCATTACAAGGCCGGCCGTGGAGGCGGGGGAGAACCTTGGTTTCCTGCCCGGGGATTTAAAAGAGAAAATCGATCCATACCTGCGCCCGATTTACGATGGGCTTAACGACATGATCACTTTCGAAAAGCTTCAATACTATATGGAGCGCGAAATCATTGAAATAGCGCCTTTGGCTTTTATGCGCGGTCGTACCTTAAACAACGCGTTTATTTTGCTGGATGAAGCTCAAAATACAACACCCATGCAAATGAAAATGGTGTTGACCCGCATGGGGCCTGATTCCAAAATGATTGTTACGGGTGACCGCTCGCAAGTAGACTTGCCACGCAAACAGCATTCGGGTTTGCATGAAGCGGTAACGATTTTGAAAGGTGTTAAGGGTATTGGTGTGCTGGAGTTGACAGAAAAAGATGTGATCCGCCACAAACTCGTGCGCGACATTATTGATGCCTACGCCAAACAAGATAATGCAGCAGCTCAACCGGAGTAACAATTGCTGGCAAGAAGAGCAGGATTGATTACCTTCAACTATGTTTTTCTGGACACCTTATGCCTTTGTTCGCATCGTATTCTTTTTTAGTGCGGGTATTTTGCTTGGTGTTTACCTGCCCGATGTGCTGCCGGTCGGGTTTGTTACAATCGTTTTGGTTTTATTGGTTGCTGGCTTTATCGTGTTGAATGTAAAGCAACATGGTCTCCAACGGCCGGTGCTTAGCGGAATGCTGGGGTTAATCCTGATTTTTATTGCGGGATATTTGAACACATTGTTCCACACCGATTCCCGTAAACCTGATCACTTGATAAAATTTGATGAACCGATTGTTCAGTATGTTGCAGTTGTTTCGGGTTATGCAGAGGAAAAGAAAAATTCATGGAAAGTTGAGGCGCAAGTACAACAGGTTTATGATGGAAGCGAATGGCACTTGCTCTCCGGAAAGATTTTACTTTATTTTTCCCGTAAGGATTTTGACCGACCCTTTGATTACGGTGACCGATTGCTCCTGAGAGGTTCTCCGGCTGAATTGCAAGAACCTGCTAACCCCGGTGAGTTTGATTACAAACGATTCTTAACCTTTCGGAAAATTTATCACCAGCATTTTTTGCGTGCAGAACAAGTTCAGTATGTATCACCTGTTTCATTAAATCCATTGATTGCCTATTCCTTTCAACTTCGCAAAAAGGCGGAGGAGGTTCTTCGCAAGTATATTTCCGGTGAGCAGGAACGGGCAGTTGCCGCAGCCTTGATATTAGGGGTGAAGGATGGTTTGGATAATGAATTGATCCAGGCGTATGCATCCGCAGGCGCCATGCACGTATTGGCCGTATCGGGTTTGCATGTTGGTATTATTTATTTGATTTTGTCGCTGGCAATTAAGCCACTTAAAAAGTGGAAACACGGCAAGTGGCTGTTGGCGTTGCTCAGCATTGCTATACTTTGGATGTATGCCTTTGTTACAGGCCTGTCGCCATCAGTACTTCGCGCGGTCACTATGTTTTCCATAATTGCTGTATCGCGACCCCTAAACTACCGCACCAACATTTATAACACCCTGGCGGTTGCGGCATTCGTGCTGTTACTTTGGGAGCCTTACCTGATCATGTCGGTTGGATTTCAATTGTCTTTCTTAGCGGTAATTGGAATTGTTTACCTGCAACCCAAGCTCTACTGGTTATGGGAGCCACGGTTCTGGCTACTCGACAAAGTGTGGCAAATAACCTGTGTTTCCATTGCCGCACAGCTCGCAACGTTTTCGTTGGGATTGTTATACTTCCATCAGTTCCCAGCTTATTTTCTGTTTTCAAATCTATTTGTCATTCCTGGTGCTTTTATTTGTCTTGCCTTAGGAATATTGCTGTTGGCAACAAGTTTTTTACCACCCGTGGCAGCGGTGGTGAGTTTCTTCCTTGATTCATTTCTCAGGCTGTTAAACTTTCTTGTTACGGGTGTAGAGCAATTGCCTTATAGCCTGATTAACAATATCTACATAACAACATTTCAAAGCTGGCTGCTGATGGGTATTGTGATGAGTACATTACTCTTGTTCCAATACCGTAGGTTTGCCTATGCTGTTGCCATGTTTAGTTGTGGGTTGATTTTATGTATTGCCCAGTGGAGTCATTACCAGACTGAAGTGAATCATGAGAAGTTTGCTGTCTATCGGGTTGCTGGATATAGCGCCCTTGAATGGATCAATCGTGGCCAGTCTTTTTTTATTACCGACTCAGCATTACTTGCCGATGAAGAGCGATTGCGTTTTCACATTCGGCCTAATCGGTTGATCAGCAATGTTCAGCGCGTGCATACATTGGATATTCCTTTTATGAAAAGTATGAATGGTATCCGGTTATTTACATGGAAGGATCATACGGTTGTTCAGATTGTAGCAAAAGATTTTTTTATTCCGGAAGACCTTGAGATTGATTATCTGATCATTAGTGGTAACAGTGTTTATGATGTAACGAATATTAGCCAATTTAATAGCCGAAAAATAATTGTGGATAGCAGCAACAGTTTATACGCAGCTACTAAAATTTTAACCCAGGCAAAAAAACTGAATTTACCGGTTTATTCAGTTTTACACGATGGGGCATTTGTAACTAAAATTTGAATGAATTTATGGTAGAGTACACAGTACGTGAGCGCATTGCTTTAATAACCCTTAATCGTCCGGAAAAACGGAATGCATTAAATGTTGAAATGGTTGAATCCTTGAAACAATCATTCGATCAGGCCGCGGCAGATGAACAGGTGAAAGCAATAATTCTAAAAGCCAATGGTGACGCATTTTGTGCCGGGGCCGACCTGGCGTACTTACAGCAGTTGCAAAAATTTTCTTATGAGGAGAATCTCAATGACTCTAATAACTTAAAGGAGTTATACCTTAAAATTTACCGGAATCCAAAAGTTGTGGTGGCACAGGTGCATGGGCATGCACTGGCGGGTGGTTGCGGACTGGCCACCGTTTGCGATTGGGTATTTACTGTGCCCGATGCACGCTTTGGCTATACAGAGACTAAAATCGGTTTTATCCCTGCGCTGGTTTCGGTATTTCTTGTCCGTAAAATTGGAGAAGGCGTGGCCCGGGAATTATTGTTGGGCGGGGAACTGATCTCGGCTGAGTCAGCTTTTCACATGGGTCTTGTCAATCGGGTTGTTCCCGCTGCAAATCTTGCCGATGAGGTGTGGGACTTTATGACCAGGCTTGTGGCTTCCAATTCAGCTTCATCATTGGCGCTAACCAAACAACTCATTGCCGAAGCTGCTGGCAAGTCCATGGATGAGGCGCTTCAGTTGGCTGCATTGTTAAATGCACAAGCGCGTGCTACCGATGATTGCAAGCGGGGCATTGCAGCCTTCCTCAATAAAGAAAAAATCATTTGGTAATGTATCATAATAAGAAAATGGTACACTAATCTTACCTCATTCAGGTTTGGTAATAATCTATTGCGTAAATCTGTATTGCTAAATTTTGATGCGTATGAAAAACAGACTCCTTACCATTGTTCTTTTATGGATGAGCCACGGGTTGTTGGCGCAAGGTTATGTGGGCGATACCTGGGCGCAGGTTAAAGCTGGCGGGAAGGGAACAATTTCCTTTGCGTATGTAGAGACACCAAGTTTCGTGTATAAGGATGATGCCGGCAAGCTAACCGGAATTTGTGTCGATATCACTTCCGATTTTATAGATTGGGTGAACAAAACCAAGGGCGTAAACCTGCAATCAAAATTTGTTGGCGATGGTTCGAATTTCAAGGGCATGTACGACAAGGTTAAAATTTCTATCGGTGGCGTATTTGGGTTGGGCAACATCACCATTACCGATGAGCGAAAACGCGAAGTAAAATTCAGTCCGCCTTTCATTACCAACTTTGCCATCCTGATCACCCAAAATAATGTTCCGACCTTAGCGAAGTTGGAGGACATCGCTACCACATTTTCAAAACTTACTGCCTACACAGCAAAAGGAACACTCAATGAAAAGCGAATACTTGAGCTGAAAAAGTATTATCCGAATATGAAAGTGGTAACACTTGATACCAGCCCAGAGGTGTATCAAAAAATTTTTAGTGACCCGAATGCATTCTCCTACCTTGACCTTGCCTTTTACCTGAAAGCCGTGAGCGAACGCAAATCGGTAAAACGCCACCCGGTTGGCGACAAAGCAGCCGAGCAGTTTGGTTTCATCATGCCCATGAACAGCGACTGGGCGCCCTTACTCGAAGAATTTTTTAAAGCCGATGGCGGGTACACTAATTCGCAACAATATAAAGGCATCTTGCAGAGGCACCTTGGCGAAACCGGTGTGAAGCTGCTGCAGTCAGCCAGTAAATAAGATTGTTAAGATTTAGTATTACGAATGAAGCGGGCTAGCCAGTTCGCTTTTTCTTTTGCAAGGGTCTGTGCAAACCATCCCGAAAATTGGTATCAACTTTTGAACCGTAATCGAGCTTCCTTACTTTTAGAGGTAGCCGCTGTACAGCTTCGCCAAGCGCACCAAAAGTGGTAGTATATGCGAAAGTTTATAGCGGATATAAGAGAGTTAGCGGTAATGCCAAAGCGACAACCATCAAATGACAACAGTGATAAATGAACAGACAGGTTAAACTAATCATCTTAATATTTTGCATTATCAAATTGACACTTCATTTGATAGCGGACAGTAATTCGGGCTTTCAGGGTGACGAATTATTGCACATTGAAACAGGGAAACATTTGGCATTTGGGTATATGGAGTTCCCACCATTGATAGGGCTTTTGGCTTTTATCCAGAACTTATTTGGTAGTAGTTCTGTATTTGTGCATCATATTTTTTCACATTTGGCAAGTTTGCTAATCATCATTTATGTTGCTAAAACCACCATAGAATTAGGGGGTAAAAACAAGGCTATTATTCTTGTATTAATTGCCATCATCATTGCTCCAAGTTTTGGACGTTCTCAACAACTATTTCAACCTGTCGTATTTAGTCAACTGTTTTGGGTATTAGGCTTTTATCAACTAACACGTTTTGTAAAATATCTTGACAGGAAAAGTCTTTGGTACTTGACATTGTTTGCAGTGTTGGGTATTTCGGTCAAGTATGATGCTGTATTTTATATAGTTGGTTTGTCATCGCTTTTCTTTTTTAAGAATACAAGACAAGCATTAATCGAACATAGTTTTTGGCAAAATATAATAGTTGCCTTTATATTGATATTGCCAAACTTGATTTGGCAGTATTCAAACGACTATCCTGTTTTGCAGATGTTTAGCCGTTTATATGAAAGGCACTTAGACCAACTTTCTCGTCTTGAAGTTCTTGGTAATCTTCTTATTAGTGTTAATCCTTTAACGACACTCGTTTTAGTAATTCCTGCATTCATTTTCTTTTTCAAAAAAGAAAACATCCATAATATGCCTTTGGTTATCTCTATTCTATTTTCTGCCGTTTTTTTATCGTTGAGTAACGGAAAATCCTATTATTTCTATCCAATTATTTTGACAATTCTGCCCTTTGGTGCTTTGTTTTGGGAACAAATAGTTTTTTCTAAAAAGAAATGGCTGATGTATCCTGTTGCTTTTTTGGTATCTATTGGTGTGATACTCATTCCTTTCGGTATGCCTGTTTATACGTTTAACGACTATTTAAAATATGTTTACGAATTTGAAAAGAAAGACGTAGAAGGTGGTATGTATGGGGTGAAGTATGATGAATATTACACCAAAGAAAAATGGACAGAAACAATGAAACTACTAAAAACAGTTTATGATAGTTTACCAGGTAGCAAAAAAAATAATACTATGATTTGGGGCAAACATTATGGACAAGCGGGAGCAGTAAACCTAATAGGCAACGATTACAGACTGCCAAAGGCATTCTCTTATCACGGAAGTTTTTATACTTGGACACCAACAGGAGAAATGCCCAATACAATTATAGCACTAAGTTATAGAGTAGGCGACTTTTTTGTACCGTACTTTGACGAAGTAACATTGGTTAAAGAAATTTATAACCCGTATGCTGAAAATGAAGAAGAACTTTATCAAAGAATATACGTTTGCAAAAAACCAAAACAAAACTTTGACAAAATGAAGGAACTATTTAAACACAGAATATTTGAATAGACAAAGGCACTACCGCTAACATCGTATTGGCAATAGTGGGGCTGACAGTTGTAAACTCAGTATTTGTAATTCTATTGGGCATTTGTGCAAATGTTGGACTGACGTTTTTCAAATGCCCCACCATCGCCAATGCGTAAACCGTTGTGTGCAAGTGTAACGCAGAGCAACAACGACAGACTAAAATGAAAAATTTATTATTCAACTTTATGATTCCATATCGAAACACCACATTTTTTATCGTTTTACTGTTTATCTATTGGCAACCCCTATTTTCACAAAACGAAATTGGAAGCAATGTCCCCATTTTTATAGAACAAAAATCCAAAGTAATTGAAATAGAAGGTCAGAAAATCATCCAAGTGATTGGTTATATTGCTGTGCAGGAAAACAGAAACAATCCCTATTCTAAATCAATCAAGATACCCGTCATCATTTATAAATCAACCAATCCGGCCTCTCTTGAACCGGTTTTCCGTTTAGCCGGGGGGCCCGGAGAATCAAATATCCCCAAAAAAGTAACTAATAGCGAATTGCTGAAAAACCACGATTTTGTTTTTGTGGGTTACAGAGGTGTGGACGGTACTACACAATTGAAATCAAAGAAACTTGCCAAATCTCTCAAAGGGATAAACAACCAACTCCTGAGCGATGCTTCCCTTAACAATGTAGAGCAAGCGGCAAAGGCTTATTTGGTTGAATTAAAAGAAAATGGTATCGATATTACTGCCTATACTATAATGGATGTTATCGAAGACTTGGAGTATGCAAGAAAAGCATTGAGCTATGACAAGATCAACCTTTTGAGCGGAAGTTATGGCACACGGGTGGCCTTACTGTACAGCTATAAGTACCCGGATGTAATCAACAGAACGGTTATGAACGGGGCCAACCCGCCCGGGCATTTTCTTTGGTATCCCGAAAAAACCGAAGAAATACTCGACAAATGGGAGGAAATATATGTCACGAGTGGTCAAGGGTCTGTAAAAGAAGCTATGCGTGTTGCCATTGAAAATATGCCGGAAAAATGGTTTCTTTTTAAACTGGACAAAGACAAGATCAAAACCGGTACTTTTGTATTTCTCTTCTCCACCGATATGGCCGTGATGGCTTTTGACGCTTACTTTGATGCCGCTTTGAAGCAGGATTACAGTAGTCTTTATGCTATTCAAAAAGCCTATGATGTATTTGTTCCACGAAATACCTGGGGCGATATGTTTCAAAAAGGTTTTAGTGCAGATTTTGACCCGGAAACAGACTACCGGGAATATTTACGGTCATTTGATAAAAACACCATAATAGGTGCAAATTACGCATTACTTCTTTGGGGCAGCTCCGGCACCTGGCAAAGTAAACCTATCTCCGATGAATACAGGCAATTAAGGCCATCAGGCACTGAAACACTTATTCTAAGTGGAGAATTGGACGTTTCCACTCCAGTTGATTTTACTATTGATAAACTAATGCCCACCTTAAATAATGCTCACCATATTGTATTGCCCAATATGTCACATTCTGATGTGGCCGGGAAACAACCCGATAATTTCAAAAAAACCATCAATGAATTTTTCTTGAGTGGAATTGTAGTCAATTATTATGAACCGCAAACCATTGACTTTAAACCAAAATATAAATTATCACGAGTAGCCAAATGGAGTTTTCCTGTGCTGGTTTTTTTTTGACCATAATGTTTTTGTTCGGGACATTGATTTTTAAAAAATTACGGAACAGGGTAAACATTAGTTTTTCAAATCAAGTTTAGTGGTAAAAATCCCGCCCTTCGTGTAGCTGCAATACGTTGTGCGTCATGCTAAGATAGACCTTATCAACTGTAACAGACTTTAATTATGGCATTGAACAAAATATTACTTTTTGGCCTTTTAGCAATTCTTAGCTCTTGCAACAGCCAAGAAAGAGTAAAGACAGGGAAGGAATCAATTACTTCCAAACCAAGTCCGACAGTTATAAGAAACTTTAAGTCAGTTGGCTTGGCTCCCGATTTTGACACTACCTTAGTCAGCCAATATATCAGAAGTATTTTTCAGGACTCGAAAGGGAATTTATGGTTCGGTACACTAGGAGAAGGTGTTGTAAAGTATGACGAAAAAACGTTAACCTATTTTTCCAATCCTGATGGTTTTGTAAACAATACTGTTTATGCTATTAATGAAGATAAAAACGGAAATCTTTGGTTTGGAACTGACCAGGGAGTTTATAAATATGATGGAAAAGCCTTTCGAAATTATAATCAAAAGGATGGGCTGAGCCATATAGATATAAGTCGAAAAGGTATTCTTGTTGACAAATCTGGCACTATTTGGGTAGGCACGCACAGAGGTGTTTACCGATACGACCCATTGACCGACAGCAAGGGTGGCCAAAGTTTTTCATTATTTGAGCAACTTCCTTCCATCAATATTGCTGGCATTATGGAAGACAGAAATGGCAACATTTGGTTTGCCTCGGTTCAAAATGGTGTCTTTCGTTATGATGGCAAAACAATTATCAAAATTGCAGATAAGGAAAACTTAGGCGACAATTATGCGGGAGGCATAGCGGAGGATAAAGAGGGTAATATGTGGTTTACTATGAAAAACGGTATTTGCAAATATGATGGAAAGACTTTAACGGAATACACGCCAAAAGACGGCTTAGGTGGAACTGAATTTTGGGGCATAATTATCGAAGAATCGGGTATAATTTGGGTTACAGCCCGAGGCAGTACCACGAGATTTGACCCTTCAGTTCCTTTACCAAATGCGTTTACATCTGCAGACGGTTTTACTTGTTGTGTTCAAAGTATGTTTCAGGACAAACCAGGAAATGTGTGGTGGGGTACAGGGCAAGGACTCTATCGATTTGACGGCAATCGGTTTTATCAAGTTAAGAAGAATGGCCCGTGGTAGTATTAACAAATTTGGATAGCTTACAATTTGCCAACGGAACAGACTGAAGTCATTTAAAAGCAACAAACATTAAGAAGGATGAAAGACGAAATCAAGGTAAAAACGTTGCACTTATTTCCCGTTTTGGACGAGATGCTAATTGAACTATTGAGATCGCTAACCGAAGCGGAATGGAATAGCCAAACTATAGCAAAACTTTGGAAAGTAAAAGATGTGGCCTCTCATCTGCTTGATGGTAATCTGAGGGGGCTTTCAATTTCGAGGGACAAATACGTTGGAGAGCAGGTAGAAAATATAAGCTCATATGAGGATCTTGTTTCATTTTTAAATAACCTGAATATTACCTGGACTAATGCTACCAAAAGGCTTAGTCCACAAGTTTTAACTTATCTTTTAGAAATTACAGGAAAGCAATATGCGCAACATCTTAAAGAACTTAATCCATATGACCAAGCTGTTTTTCCGGTAGCCTGGGCAGGGCAAGAGGCATCGTCAAATTGGTTTCACATTGCAAGGGAGTACACTGAAAAATTTTTGCACCAACAGCAAATACGAGATGCTGTAAGCAAGCAGGGTATTATGACAAAGGAATTATACTATCCGTTTTTAGATACTTTAATTTATGCTCTTCCTTACACGTTTAGAAATGTTGAAGCGCAGGATAATACATCGGTATCACTTATTGTATCGACAGATATTGGTGGACAATGGAACATAACAAGAACAAATGGAGAATGGATTTTGAGTAAGGGGATTACTCCAGCTCCTACTTCAAGTGTGACTATTGACCCAAATACAGCCTGGAAACTGTTCTCAAAAAGCTGGGCACCTGAACGGGTAAGGGATAAAGTTGAAATAGATGGAGACAAAGCATTAGGCGAACAGGTTTTGAAAATGGTTTCGGTAATGGCATAAAGAGGGAAACAACAAAATGATGATAGAGGCATTACCAAAAGTTGACCATCAATAAAAAGCGAACCATCCAACCCTGTTTTCTTTTATCTTCGGGTGCGTGGAAACTCCACTATCCATACTCAAACGCTATTGGAAGCACCTGGCCTTTCGGCCGATGCAAGAAGAAATCATTACGTCCATCCTAAACCGTCACGATACGCTGGCCTTGCTTCCAACGGGTGGGGGCAAATCGCTGTGCTTTCAGGTGCCTGCCTTGCTGATGGATGGGATTTGCCTGGTGGTATCTCCACTGATTGCGCTCATGAAGGATCAGGTGGAAAACCTGAAACGAAAGGGTATTACTGCAGTAGCGCTACATTCGGGCATGAGC
The DNA here is from genome assembly GCA_019638255.1 of Cyclobacteriaceae bacterium. Lineage (GTDB taxonomy): Bacteria > Bacteroidota > Bacteroidia > Cytophagales > Cyclobacteriaceae > UBA2336. The sequence continues at coordinate 1,825,988 of JAHBUD010000001.1, forward strand.
CGCGCTGAGATTGACCGGTTGCTTGACAATTGTATTAATGATCATGTAAAATTTCTATATATCTCACCGGAGCGTTTACAAACTGAGCTTTTTCAGGCGCGTGTAAAACAGATGAACATAAGCCTATTGGCCGTGGATGAGGCGCATTGCATTTCGCAATGGGGCTATGATTTCAGGCCTCCCTACTTGCAGATCGCCAGCTTGCGCGAGTTGTTTCCCGATGTGCCGGTATTGGCGCTCACGGCCACAGCTACACCACAGGTGAAAGATGATATTATGGATAAGCTGGAATTCAGAAAGAAATTCCAGGTGTTTCAACGAACCTTTGCCCGCAACAATATTTCAATGGTTGTACGAAAGGCTGAACATAAGGAGAAGAAGTTATTGGAAGTGCTTCAAAAAGTAGTGGGTTCATCCATTGTGTATGTCCGGTCGCGAAAGGCAACCACCGATATTGCGGAGTTACTGAATCAGAAAAATATTCCGGCTACGGTTTACCATGCCGGATTGAACTTCCAGCAACGGTCACAACACCAGGATGATTGGTTGAAAGGCAAGTGCAGGACAATGGTGGCCACCAATGCATTTGGTATGGGTATCGATAAACCGGATGTACGCATTGTTACGCATATGGATATACCTGAAAACCTGGAAGCATACTATCAGGAAGCGGGGCGTGCAGGGCGTGATGGAAAGCGATCGTTTGCGGTGGTCATCTGGAATGAGGCCGATCTGGATGTGCTTGCTACAAAAGTAAAGCAAACACATCCTGAAATTCCATACTTGAAAACGGTGTACCAGGCGTTGGCCAACTATTTTCAACTAGCCGTAGGCAGCGCGGAAGGTGAGAGTTATGATTTTGATCTGCATGATTTTTCAGAACGTTTTGGCTTTCATGTTTACGAAGTTTATGGAGCGTTGAAAAAACTTGAGGAGGAAGGGCTGATTCAATTCAATGAAAGTTTTTATAGTCCTTCGCATGTCAGCCTCTTGATGGAGCGAGGAGCTTTGTATGAATTCCAGGTTGCACATGAAAAGTTCGATCCGATCATTAAGATGCTCCTTCGTTTGTATGGGGCACAACTATTTACAGAGTTCGTTAAAATATCGGAAGTACAGTTAGCCAAAGGTTTAAAGATTACCTATGATGAATTGAAATCCACGTTGTTGCATTTGCACGAGTTGAAAGTGCTGATATATCAATCGGTTATTGATAACCCACAGGTTACGTTTGTTTTGCCGCGGCAGGATGCTGACCATTTACCATTGTCGCTTGAACGGCTGAAGGCACGTAAGCGGTTGGCAGAGGATAAAATGGAGGCTATGAAGAATTTTATTACCTCAACCCACCGGTGTCGGATGAACCTGATTCTGGATTATTTTGGGGAGCAAAGTTGGGAGAACTGTGGTATATGCGATGTTTGTGTGGCCAGGAAGAAAAAGAATAATCAGACCGAGGTAGCAGAAGTTCAACACGAAATTCTTTCACTGCTTGCTGAAGGGCCGCTTACCATCGAGGAGTTGGAGACACGCATTAATCCGGCTGATGCGGATATGTTTGTTGATATTATCCGTGAACTGGTGGATAGCGGACAGCTTGAGTATGATGAAGTGTGGAAGCTGAGGGTTACAAAAGATTAAGCGACATCCTGGCCCTTGAGGATTTTAATGTCGGTGCTTGTTACCGCAACAAAAGTTCTTTAGCGTTTTCTACGGCAACTTTCGAAGGCTTTTCTCCTCCAATCATTTTCGCGATTTCTTCTATTCTTTCCGTTTCGGATAGTGGCTTAATGTTGCTGGTGGTTTTAGTATTTCCAGTGTTTTTGAAAACGTAGTAATGCAGATCGGCTTTAGCGGCAATGTGGGGGAGGTGACTTATGGCAATTACCTGGTGTTTTTTTGCCATGCCTTTCATCAGCTTGCCTAGTTTAATTGCTATCTCACCTGAAATACCGGTGTCTATCTCGTCTAGAATAAGTGTGGGCATTTCAGTTTTCTTTGCCATTACATACTTGATGCAAAACATAAGTCGGGAGAACTCACCACCGGAAGCCACTTGTCCTAAAGGCCGCGGCAAAATTCCTTTATTGGCACTGAAAAGAATCTCGATTTGATCAGCGCCATGCGCAGCCGGTGTTGTTCGAGAATGTTCTACCTGCAGGGTACCATGCGGAATGCCTAACTCCTTTAATAATTCAGTGATCTCATTACAAAGGGGATCAAAAACTGCTTTACGCGATTGGCTGAGTTTATTGGCTTCTTTCTCTAAAATCTTTCCTGCTTGAATGAAATCTGCTTCAGCTTTTTGAAGTGCTTCGTCCAGGTTGGAAGTCAGGTTGGCTTTTTGTTGAAGTTCTTCCTGTAGTGTTAGCAAATCGCTCACAGAGTTTGCCCGGTGTTTTTTCAATAAGCGATAAAGTTCATCGATTCGTTCTCGTACGGTAACTGCATGCTCCGGATCAAAGTCAATGCGTGTTTCGGCTTGCTCAATTTCATTCACTACATCATCCAATTCAATAAGCAGGCTTTGAACACGCTCGAACAGGCTTTCATACTCTTTAGCATAGCTGGAAACAGCCTGTAAGTTTCCGCGGGCTTCAGCCAAAGCCTGGCGTGATGCATATTCCGATCGGGAAAGCAGATCAAGCGCGGTATTCATTCTGCTTTTAATCTCCTCGGCATGCTCCATGATTTTTAGTTCCGATTCCAGTTTATCTTGTTCGCCTTCTTTGAAGTTCACCTTTACCAATTCATCTAACTGGAATTGAACGAAGTCAGCTTCCTGGCGTAATGCATCGGCTTGCATGCGAAGGCTTTCGAAGGCTTTGTGGGCATGCTGGTAATTGTTCCATGCCGTGGAATAGCTCACTTTCAGCGATTTGTTATCGGCATAAGCATCGATCAACTTCAACTGAAAACCCTGGTTGCCCAACTGGAGTGTTTCGTGTTGCGAATGAACATCCATTAATTGCTGACTAAGCTTTTTCAACACATCCAGGGTAACGGGGGTGTCGTTTATAAAGGCACGCGACTTTCCACCAGGGTTAATCTCCCTGCGTAACACCGTTTGGTCATCATAGTCGAGGTCTTCGGCCTTGAAGAAATCGTGTAGCTTATAGGCACCTATTTCAAATACACCCTCGGTAACACATTTCTCTTTTTCATCCCAAAGCACTTTTGTATCGGCACGGTTGCCCATCAGTAAACCGAGGGCGCCAAGCATTATGGATTTGCCGGCTCCGGTTTCACCTGTAATTACATTCAGGTGTGCCGAAGGACCCATCTCCAGGTGTTTGATGAGGGCGTAATTCTGTATGGTAAGATGTTTTAACAATGTAAATTATTGTTCCGAAATATACACCGCGGAAAATTGAAGCGCCAAAATCCTTAACGATTCGGCACTACTTGTTTTTTAATATTTTGTCGTAAAGCGACCGGTTGGTGGGATCCATGGTGGTCATCAGGTCGTAGGCTTCCTTGCGAACGTTTAACTCGCCCTCCGAAAATATGTTTGAGAGTTCAATTCCCTTTGCATCAAAAAATGTAATAATGATAATGGCGTTGGGGTTAATATCACGGGCTTTTTTAATCTCCCGCAATCCTTTGAGGATAATCGTACGGCTGTTATCGGGGTCTTTGTCAAATGTATCCAACGCCAGCCGGTGGTACGTGTAAGCGGTTTTCCGTACCTCAACGAATTGAGGGTTTATCATATTCTCATTAAGCCAGTACCGGTTTCGAATGCTCCCTATGGTTTGCCAGCCTGTCTGGTTTGATTGCTGGGCAGTGTTGATAACCTGAAGTGCCCGCTGGAAATAGGGCGTTCCGCCAAGCTCACTAAATGTGTCGTGGTCCATGCCCAAAATAGTATAGGCATAGTAGGCAAGCATTGAAGTAATGTTTGAGGTGAACATGTTATCGTTAAACTCAAGGGGAATGGTTTCAAGGTATTGAAAATCCCAATCGCGGTCGGCAAAGTTAAAAATCAGGCTATTGTAATTCGAGTTGTAAACGGGTCTCGCTGCCTGGATTTGCACCGATGCACTGAAAACACCAATACCCGGCATGTCGTTGATGTTAATCAGTATACTGCAATTAATCTTTTCGTGCTGCAGGTAATTGTTGTTGGTCCACCTTCTGGTATTTAAAAACTGCTGAAAAGCATTTTTCATATCGGTAAATATGGCGCGATCGGTGGTTTGTACCCGAGGGCCAACATTTATGTTGACAATACAGTTTAACTCTTGCGCATGGATAGCGCTGCTCGCGATTACATAAAAACTAAATAATAATAGTTTACGCATGGAGGCTGTTCACAATCTTATTCACAATTTCCAGGGCCAGTTCTTTCTTGCTTTTCAACTCGAAATCCTGTTCGCGTTTCTCCTTATCAATAATACTGATTTTGTTGGTGTCGAAACCAAATCCTGCGCCCTCATCATTCAATGAGTTAAGTACAATGAAATCAAAATTCTTCGACCGGAGTTTTTGTTGAGCATTTGATTTTTCATTCTCTGTTTCCAACGCAAAGCCAACAATGAATTGGTCCTGTCTTTTTATTTTGCCTAATGATGCGGCAATGTCATGAGTTTTAATCAACTCAAGTGCTATCGGGTCATCTTTTTTCTTGATTTTTTGAGCAGCCTTAACGGCAGGTTTGTAGTCGGCTACTGCAGCGGCAAGCACCACGATATCTGATTTTGGAAAAACATCCATGCAGGAATTATACATTTCTTCGGCTGAGCTTACATACTTAACGGATATTCCTGTATGTGTAGTATGAAGCGCGGTTGGCCCTGCTATCAGGTGAACTTGTGCACCCTGATCGGCTAACGTTTCAGCTATAGCGAAGCCCATTTTGCCAGAAGAATGGTTGCCAATGAAGCGAACCGGGTCAATGGCTTCGTACGTTGGTCCGGCAGTAACCAAGGCTGTTTTGCCTGCCAATGGAAGGTGTTGGGTGAAATGGTTTTGAATGAATGCGAGGATTTCTTCGGGCTCTGCCAATCGCCCTGTACCGGTTAGTCCACTGGCAAGCTCGCCATGGGAGGGTTCAATGATAATATTTCCGTAGCCTTTGAGTTTTTCCAGGTTGTTTTTTGTGGTGTTGTGCTGCAGCATGTCAAGATCCATTGCCGGTGCAACCATTACCGGGCACCGGGCAGATAAATACACTGCAAGCAGGAGATTATCACAAATGCCATGGGCCATTTTACCAATGGTATTGGCGGAGGCTGGTGCCACAATCATAACATCGGCCCATAACCCCAGATCAACGTGATTGTTCCATTGCCCGGAAGTGTCCTTGACAAAATCTGACAAAACCGGATTCCTGGATAAGGTTGCCAGGGTTAACGGGGTGATAAAATCCCTGGCGGATGAAGTCATAATAACCTTAACCTCTGCACCAGCCTTTACAAGTAATCGAACAAGAAAGGCTGACTTATATGCCGCTATGCTGCCGGTAATGCCGAGTAAAATTTTTTTACCGCGCAGCATGGCAAATTAACTTTCGGTTGTGTCGCTTTCTTCGCGGAAACGGTAGTTTAGCTTTCCTTCCAGAAATTCTTCTGTTGCTGTATTGGTTGGTTTGGGCATGCGTTCATAGAAACGGGAGATTTCTATCTGCTCACGATTTTCAAATACTTCCTCAAGGTTATCAACAGTTGTTGCGAACTCTGCCAACTTGCTGTTAAGTTCTTCCTTAAGATTTACAGCAATTTGCCGTGCTCTTTTGGAAACCACCACTACGGATTCGTAAAGGTTTCCGGTGGATGCCGCAATCTTATCCAGATCGCGTGTAATTATTGAAGGTTGGATGGCCATATAATTATATATTAAAATTTTTTAGTTTACTTAGTTTTTCAAGACTGTCTGTATACATTTTCTCTGCTTCTTTCAAGTGAGCGCTGTTTGGATAGCGGTCAATAAAATCCTTATACGTTTCAATCACTTCCTGGTATCGTTCACGCTGTTTAGTGTAAATGCTTTGTTCGGCCAGTTTGTATTTCGATGCGATAATGAGGTAACGGGATTCTTCCAGGTACTTGGAGTCCGGGAAGTTGTTCTGAAAGCTCCGCAGCGCTACAATTGAGGCTTTGTATTGCCGCATTTTGTAATACTGCCGTGCATTTTCAAACCCTTTTTGGTCAAGCCTTTCCTGGGTGGTGTAAATTACCTCCAGGGCCTGATCTCTGAACTTGCTTTTGGGATATCGGTTCAGGAATTCCTGCATGGAAGCCATGGCTTCTTTGCTGCCGGTTTGATCAAGGTTTGCCCCGGGTGATGATTTGAATAGGGAATAAGCATACATATAGCGGGCCTCCTCTGCTAAACTGCTACGTCCATAGGTTTCATAAAAGGTTCGGAATTGCTCAGACGCCAGTAGGTAAAGCTTTTCGTAATACTGGCAATAGGCAAGGTAAAATTGACCTTTTTCAGCTTCTGGTAAGCCGCGGATAATCGGCATGATTTGTTCAAAAAGAACAGAGGCTTTATAGTAATCCTTTTTGTTGTAGTAGTTGAGAGCAGATTCGTATTTAACCCGCCAATCCGGGTTTTTTTCAATTTTTCGGAATTTGCTGCACGAAACACCGAACAAAAGGACAAATAACAATACAATTCCGGTCGATCGATTTCGCATAAGCCCGCAAATATAGCACATCAGGTCAAATCAATGAAACGATGAATTTGTAGGAGTGTTTTGAAGGAAATAGCAAAAATTAGCGCTTTACGATCAGTTTGCGGGTCATAACGCTCTCGCTGTCCAGGTAAATGGTGTAGAAATAGATGCCAGGCGTATAATCATCAACCCTGATTTTTACCCTGTTTTCTAAAAAGGGTAACTCATACTCCGAAAGCTCACTTCCTAAAATATTGTGGATCACCATTTTAGCTTTAAACTGATCAGTAAGAAGCTTGTAGTCGATATAGGCAAAATCAACAACCGGGTTTGGGTATACATCATGTATGGCGATGTGCCGGGAGGAATAAATATCGTTTTTGAGGGGTCTTTCCTCTACAGAAAAGTTCAAGTCAAGATTAACTGCATCTTGGGAGTTAAATTTATTGAATACAATAAAATTGACGGTGCTAAAGCCGGAAACAAGACCTGCATCCAATGCAAGATCCAGATTTTGAACCGTTTGCCCTGGTTCAAGTTTAATAGTCAAGTCTTCGATTCCTGCATTATCACAATTTCCACCCGGGCATAGAAAAGCCTTTTGGGTGCTTCCAATTTGAGCGTTCTCTTTCCTGATGATCAGGATTATCGGTTTACTACTGGTGTTTTTGATTTGCAGTGGTACTTTGATGAGATCCCCAATAAATCCTTTTTGGTTCTCATTGTAGCCACTAACCACAAAGCTCTGCGCCTGCAGGCAATAAGTAGCAAGAAGTGTTAAAGCCAAAAAGAGAGTCTTCTTCATGTAATTTTATGAAGTTCCACAAAATTTAGGCATTTCTGTGGCATTTCATAAAAAATGAGAAAGAATTTAGCAAAAAGTAACAATAATTTAAAGTCGGCTACGTTCCTGCGTCTTTTCAGCAGGAGACTCAGGCCTACTTTTTACAACTTCATCCTTTGTTGGCCGGTTTTCGATTTTCCAGTTAAAACCGGGTAGAAGTTTCTGGTCCTCAATCAATTCATGGGGGGGTATAAAATCAGCCTCAGGTCTAACATAAAAGCTAAGGTTGTTTACCCTGGCATCTTTGAACCTGATGGTTATGTTGCTGCAAATTATTTTATTCATTCCCATCAGGATGTTTGTTTTGTCTTCCAGGGCAAAATATACAGACTCTCCGTTGCCTTCTACTACAACCTGATGCAACTGGTTGTTTCTGAAAGAGGCGGTCATCTTTCTGCCTTTAATCTGATTGTAATTCTTTAGGGTATCGGTTGAGATTACAAAAGCATTGACAGTGAGGAATACCTTGCTGAGGGTATTATTTTGAATCAGCATGCTAATGGAATCAGCAGTCATTTGATTTCCGGCTGTCCATAATGCAGGGGATTTGTACATGAACATGATTGAATCTATCTGTCGGTATTCCAATGAATCGGCAGTACCCTGAATGTCGCTTTTGAAAATTTTTACCCGGTTATAAGCCAGTAATCTTTTTTTAGCAGGGTCATCACTATCAATTGATACCAGTGTATCGGCAGAAATGAATAATGTGTCGCCTTCGTCAATGACTTTGGTTAGCCATGCATTGGTGTACACTTTAGCAATATTGTTTTGTTTGTCAAAAAAAGCATCATCACCGTAGATCACCAGGTTCTCCTCTTTGTGGGTCATCACCACATTTCCTTTAACTGTGTAGAATTTCCTAAGGTCATCCAGCCGGATAATGTTTCCGGTAAGGGTATACGATTGTGATTCAGCCAGCCCTTTTTTGAAATCTGATTGCTGCGATTGGGTATCATATTCGCCCCCTTCGTAGGTGAACGTGCCACCCTCTTTATCAATCACAGTTGTTTCGGTGCGGAAGTAGATGATTTTTGTACGGCTGTTGTATTGTAGTGAATCGGATTTCATCGTGTAGTCCGGATTCTCCACCACAACATTTTGCTTAAAGGAAGCAATATTGGTGTTTACCTGATAGTACCCCTTAAAACTGGTAAGCACATTAATGCTATCCACCAATCGTCCCTTGTTGAAGTAATAGGCTTCGTTCTTGAGCCGGTCAAAATCAAGGTAATCCGTGTAGAGGGTAGCCATAGCCAGTTTGGTGAATACAACGTTCCTCCTCAGTTTGGCCAGGCGGATATTGCCATCATACTCTGCTCTCTCGGCTGTAATGGTCACTGAATCTCCCTCTATTATTCTTACTCTTCCAAAAGCTTCAACGATATTTTTGCCCCTGAAGAACAGGGCCGAGTCGCAGTAGATGGTGGTTCTGTTTTGCTCGAAAATTACATTTCCGATTACCCGGTCAAAGCGTTCTCCGTCTTTAACACCTCCAATAAGTTGATCGGCTTGTTTTAGCGTTACCCTGCCCTGCGCCATCAGCCCTTGGGTACACAGCAAAAAAATGAAAAGGAGTGCATAGCGCATACTTGCAAAATTAACCAAAAACTTAGGGTGCGCTAAAAACCTCATGCCTTGTACCTGTATCTTTGGCCCGTGCTAGAGCAATTTCTGAACCATATTAAAAAACATAGGCTGTTCTTACCCGGGCAACGCATTCTTCTGGCCGTAAGCAGTGGTTTGGATTCTATGGTTATGACGCATCTTTTTCGTGAGGTCGGTTATTCCATAGGGGTTGCCCATGGCAACTTTCAATTGAGGGGTAGGGAGGCTGATGAAGATGAGCATTTTGTGAAGCATTATTGTGAACAGCATAAGCTGCTTTTTTTCTCGAAACGTTTCGAAACGAAAGCTTATGCTGATCAAAATGGACTCTCCATTCAAATGGCAGCCCGCGAACTTCGTTATGAATGGTTCGATGAATTATTGGATTCTGAAAACTATGATCACCTGGCAACAGCCCACCACCTTAACGATTCTATTGAAACAATACTGTTGAACTGGATTAATGGGAGTGCCTTGGATGGTTTTGCTGGAATACCGGTGAAGAATAGAAGAATTGTTCGGCCGATGTTATTTGCTACCCGCAGCGATATCGAACAGTATGCCCGTGAGCAGGGCATTGCCTGGCGCGAAGATTCAAGCAATAGCACAACGGATTATCAACGCAATTTTATACGCCATAACATAACTCCGCTTCTGCGTGAACTTAATCCATCGTTTGAAAATACCCTCCAACGCGGTCTTGAAAAACTGGCCGGGGAACGGGAGTTTATGGAGCAATCCTTTGAGCGCTGGAAGGCAAACTACGTGGTCCATTTTTCGGATAAAATCATCATTCAAAAAGCAGCCTTTGATGGACTGGCGCATGGGGGAATTATGTTGTATCGATTGATTAATCATCTGGGATTTAACTTCGATGTGTGCGTATCGGTTATTAACGGTCTTTATCATCAATCGGGTAAGAAGTTTATTGGAGTTGTTCATGAAATGGTTATTGATCGCGAAGCATTGATCCTGTATCCCAAGGTTGAATTATGGAATCCCGTACAGATTCAGGCCGGACAACGTGAGGCATTAATCGGCTCATGGACGATGGAGATCGAGTATGCAGAAGGAGTGAATTTCAAGCAGAACGGCCATTCCGTGGCATCGGTGGATGCCGAAAAGATAAAATTCCCGCTAACCTGGCGGACATGGAAAGCCGGAGATGAGTTTTATCCGTTGGGTATGGATCACCGCAAAAAAATCAGCGATTTGCTGATCGACAGTAAAGTTTCCATGGCAGATAAAAGCCGGGTTACTGTTCTTGAATCGGGTGGGGAGATTGTTTGGGTAGTTGGCCATCGTATCGACAACCGTTTTAAGATTACGCATGAAACACACAAGATTATACAACTTACAGTAACATCATATTTTGCCTGAATATCCTTTTTCTTTGACCTGTCGATTAATAAATTGCCACGCTTTTTAAGCAATGCTTCGTATTGCTTTCCAATGAATGAAACGAATTAACTTAACTATAATAAGCTTATGAAAGTAACTGTTGTGGGTGCCGGTAACGTAGGGGCTACCTGTGCCGATGTTTTAGCCTATCGCGAAGTTGCCAATGAAATTGTCCTGATCGATATTAAAGAAGGTATTGCCGAGGGCAAGTCGCTGGACATTTGGCAAAAAGCACCTATCGATCTGTACGACTCCCGTACGATCGGTTCAACCAATGATTATTCAAAAACAGCCGGTTCAGATGTGGTGGTGATCACATCAGGCTTGCCGCGCAAGCCGGGTATGAGCCGCGATGACCTTATCAATACCAATGCAGGCATTGTAAAATCCGTTACCGAAAATGTAATCAAACATTCTCCAAATTCGATCATCATCGTGGTATCAAATCCATTGGATGTAATGACCTACCAGGCGCACCTTACTTCTAAACTACCGCGTACAAAGGTTTTTGGTATGGCAGGCATTTTAGATACTGCCCGTTACCGTGCTTTTTTAGCTGAGGCCTTAAATATTTCTCCAAAAGATATTCAAGCGATGTTACTGGGTGGCCATGGCGATACAATGGTGCCACTTCCTCGTTATACAACAGTGGCCGGTATACCGGTAACTGAATTGATTGATAGCAGTAAGCTTAATGCCATCCTTGAGAGAACAAAAGTAGGTGGTGGCGAGCTGGTTAAATTGATGGGCACTTCAGCCTGGTATGCTCCAGGTTCAGCAGCAGCGCAAATGGTTGAGGCTATTGTGCGCGACCAGCGCAGGGTATTTCCGGTGTGCGTGCAGTTGGATGGTGAATATGGTATTAAGGATTGCTACCTGGGTGTTCCGGTAATTTTAGGTAAAAATGGTATTGAAAAGTTTATTGAACTTGATTTAAACAATGATGAAAAAGCACTGCTCGAAGCCAGCCGTAAAGCGGTTCGTGAAGTAATGGATGTGTTGGATAAATTAGGCTGATCTTTTTTGAAGTCTCATTCAATAATGCCGGATGTCCTCCGGCATTATTTTTTAATAAGCGATTCCAGTTGATCGATTGTTAGCGTAGTGAAATTATCAATCACCAGGTCAGTATCTTTCATTTCTTCCGGTGTATGTGTTGTGGTGATACCAATTACTTTAGATCCTGCCGCTTTACCGGCCTGTATTCCCGATAGGGAATCTTCAATTACAATACACTGTTCATTCGGCAGGTTAATCGCTTTCGCTGATTTGATATAAATTTCCGGGTGGGGCTTGCCATGGGTAACCATACTTTCATCCAGAATGATATCAAAGTATTTTCCGATGCCGGTTCCTTTCAAAACAAAATCAACATTGGCGCGAGGCGCTGAGGTGGCGATAGAACAAGGTATGGCATGTTGCTCCAACAAATCCAGAAAGTCGATCAATCCTTCAACCGGTTTGATGTGCTGCGCATAAACATCGCGAAACATTTGTTCCTTCTCGAACGCGTAGGCTTCAAGTTGTTCATCCGTTAGTTTCCCAAAAAGGTTGGGTATCCATTCCCGGTTCGTTCGTCCGTATATTTTTGTTCGAAGTTCTTCATCGGTTAATTCGAATCCGTACTTTTTGCAAAATTGGTTTATGGTTTCCTTGTGAAAGGGATTGGTGTCCACAATAACACCATCCATATCGAAAATAATGGCAAAAGATTTTGACATGCCTAAGGTTTAATGGCTTTGTAAATGATTTCTCCTTCGGGCAGTTTAAAACGATCACGTGTTTCAGGCATCAACTCCTGCACGAAATGATCTTCATGAGCGCGTAACCCGGTCCGTTCTATCCGGGCTGCATAGTCTCTGCCATATTTGCGCACGTGGTCGTCCTGTCCAAATAGTTTCTCTCTTTCCGTTGGATTGGTTACCGCGAAATCTTCCAGCGTGATTTCCGGAATTGGGTTAAAGAAAGGCACCTGTAAAATGGCGAATCCACCCGGCTTAAGTACACGGTAAATTTCACTCATGGCTTTTATATCGTCCTGAACATGCTCCAGCACATGATTGCACAACACCACATCAAACCGGTTATCTTCAAAGGGTATATGGTGTATGTCCATTTTTACTTTTGCAAGCGGTGATTCGATGTCAGCAGTGATGTATCGTGTGCCGTGAATTTTTTCAAAGCGCTTAATGAAACAAGTTTCCGGTGCGATGTGCAGTACATCAAGCGGCTTTTCGAAGAATTTAGTTTTTTCTTTCAGGTAAAGCCATAATAGTCTGTGGCGCTCCAGCGCCAGGCAATTCGGACAAAGTGCATTTTCGCGGGGCTTAATTCTTCCATAAGGCAAAAACTTCCTGAATTTCTTTTCACACACCGGGCACATCACTGTGTTGCCGGTATAGACAATAGTAAGCACACTTCGGCCAATACCAGTAATGCGTTGCAGGTACTTTCGGGGTACGTTTCTGATTAAAAAGGAAACCAGTTTTTTCATAAAGGCCGCTAAGATACTCCTCGGATGGGCTTACCTCAAGATGTAACCTTTTAAAACTTTTTTAACTTTCCATTCATCTAAGAGTAGATTTAGCCGTTAGCCAGTCAAAAAACCGTTAGTTCATGCATGCAGAAACTCTACCAGACATGGCGTTAATGCATTCCGATTCGCTGGTCGAGCGCGCCCGGCAAGGGGATAGGAATGCCCAGGGAAAGCTGGTGCAGCTATGGTATAAGCGCATTTACAATTACTGCTTTAAGTTTTTTCTGGATCATGACATGGCTATGGAGGCCTCGCAAAAGGCCTTTATATCCATGTGCCGGAATGTTGAGGCTTTACAGGATGTATCGCGGTTTAAAAGCTGGTTATATACAATCGCGGTAAACAGTTGTAGAGAAGAGGCTCGTAAGGTAAAAAACTCGCGTTCACTTTCGTTCGATCATGTAGTGAGCGCTGATGCAGAGGACTCACCAGCATGGGAAAAGGCAGTGCGAAGGAATGAAAACCCCGAACGGCAGTACCAGCAACAGGAACTATCGGACTTGCTGCAGCAATGCCTGATGGAACTGAGTATTGAACAACGGGAAGTGGTTATTATGAAGGAGTACGAAGGGCTGAAGTTCAGGGAGATTGCCGAAGCCTTGAATATTTCTGAGAACACGGTGAAATCGCGTATGTATTACGGACTGGATACATTGAAAAAGATTTTGGAGAGAAGACAGATTACTAAAGAAACAATTGGTTATGAACTTTAAACCCGATGAAGCGTTGCTGATGGCTTACCTGTACGGTGAGTTACAAGGTGAGGAAAAGGTAAATGTTGAGCGCTACCTGCTGGAACATCCGGAAGCTGTGCGGGAGTTAGAAGGCCTGCGCCAGGTCCAAAGCATAATGGCCGGCATTACCGATAAAGAAGTGATTGCACCACCTATTGTTCTCGACCATCAGCGAAAGTATTATTTCTGGAATACATCGTTTGGTAAAACCATGTTGGGTATAGCTGCATCGCTTACACTTATTATGTTGGCGGGTAAGTTTACCGGTTTGCACATTTCGGTAAAGGACAAAACTCTTGCTATTGGATTTGGATATAGCGGTAGTGATAGTCCTGCGGAAGTAGCCACTTCACAGCCTGTGCTTACTTCAAGCGAAGTACAGGATATGATCAACCAATCATTGTCAAGAAATAACGAATCCCTTGTGGCGCAATGGTCTGAATCGCAACAGAAGCTGGATGAATCCATCAGAAAAAATCTTGCGTCTTACTCCGATAGTCAGTTCAATACGCTTATGAAACAAGTATCAGCAGCATCTGATGAACAGATCAGGCAATTTGCTTTTACGCTGCAAGCTGATAATGCGCAGATGATAAAAGGTTATATGACGTTAAACTCCAGTGATCAACGAAAGTATATTGAAGAATTGCTGATCGATTTTGCCAAATACCTGGAGCAGCAAAATCGCAATGATCTGCAGGTGTTGCAGGCACGACTTAATTCGATTGAACAGAATACCGATTTATTTAAGTATGAAACCGAACAAATTTTAACCAGCATAATTTCTTCGGTTGATAATTCTAAATCATTTGCAACTAAAAATTAACTACGTACAATGAAAAAAATAGCAGGCAGTTTAGTGTATGGTTTTGTGTTGATGGCATTGCCTTTACTCGCACAAAAGATTGATGAGGCACGCATGGCGCGTGATATTTCAGTAGCGGAAAGTGTTTTGAAAACATTAATCCGGCAACAATTCGATCAGCAACGGATGTTTTTTAGCCTGGAAGTAGAGGGAAGCTATCAGGCAGGTTATGGTGTTACATTTCGGTTACCGGCCGATTTTACAATGCCTATTGCCATGAGTTTTTCTGGCGATTTTGGTGATGTGATGTGGATGGACGGGCAGCAGCGCCCCGGATCTTTTTCATATTCGATAACTAACCCTTCGCCCCGTGAAGTGCAGGTATTTGAACAACAAGCTCAGGAGCAAGCGCAACGGGCGAAAGAATTGCAACAACGCGCTCGCGAAGAGGAACAGCGCGTTAGAATAAAAGGGAGAGCCACTTCCAGAAATTCATCTATGGATATGGACAGTGTACGCAATGCCTATAACGAAAAACTTGTGGTGGCCATAAAGGATTTTCTGGTAGACTATGGCGATATGATCAATCAGCTTGGAGCCAATGAGCGCATTGTTATTACAAACCGTGGTGAACGGCCACGGGTATGGGTGAACCAGTTTTTCTCTTCACCTAAGCGATCCTACCTTTCGGCAGAGATTTCCAAGGCTGATATTACAGCTTTTAAGCAAGGTAAGCTCACACGTGACCAGGCCATTGGAAAAATTAAAGTAGTGAACACCGAATCAGTTGATACTGTTGAACCTGACCTTGAACTGCTGTCCAGTATTTTTAACCGGCTGTATCGTTCCGATTTGGCATCAACTTACTTTACCGATGAAGGCATTTACTTTGAGCGATTAAAGGATTTTGGTGCCGTGTACTACATGCGTGTGTACAGCAGTAATCAAAGCAGGAATTCCGGTTTATTCAATATGCCTACAGCAAAAATGAATGATGTTGATCAGACTGAACGCGATAAAAAAGTTAAAGAAATGTATCCTGCTTTTGAAAAAGAACTCAAAGAGAATCTGGTAGAGTATGGCCGTACCGTAAAGAGTTTGGGTGATAATGAATCGCTGGTGTTTAATGTTACAATTACCAAATGTGAGGGTTGTGGTATTCCATCATCGCTTGAACTTTCATTAAAGAGCACTGTGCTGAAGGACTATTCTGCCGGAAAAATCACAAAGGATGCAGCCCTTGGAAAAATTTCGGTAAAAAAGGGACAGAATCAGTAGTACGGTTAAGAAGGACTCCTGTTACACAATAGGGTTAGATATTATTCGGGTGGTTTTCTAAAGCAAGGCCACCCGATTAATTTTGAGATAAAACCCGTTCTCTTTAGAAATACGTGCAACTTTACCTGCTGAAGTTCCTTATGCAAAGGGAAGGTTATTATTACTTCATATTTAAAGCGCTTATGAAATGAAAAAGAATCTGATCATTACGGGTGGAATCATTGTGGTTTTTGTCATCGGCTTTATGATTTACAAAAGCAACGCAAAGAGTGATGCAATAGATATTTACGCTGCTGTTCAGCGTGGAGCCTTTAAGGTAGAAATTGAAACCACGGGTGAATTAGAGGCAAAAAATTCCGTAAAAATTCAAGCACCAACGCAGTTGCGCGAATACAGGGTAAATAACCTCACAATCCAAAGCATAGTTAATGAAGGTACAGTTGTGGAGCGTGGTGATTGGATCGCCACCCTCGATCGTTCCGAATTCCAAGGACGCATCAAGGATAAGGAAATTGAACTGGAAAAGGCGCAAGCTAATTTTGTGCAAACGCAGTTGGACACAACCCTACAGCTTCGTCAATCGCGCGATGAACTGATAAATCTTCGGTATGATGTAGAAGAAAGGAAAATTATTCTGGAGCAATCCAAGTTTGAACCGCCTGCTACAATAAAACAGAATGAGATAAATATGGAGAAGTCGCAGCGGGCACTGGAACAAGCGTTGGAGAATTACAAAATCCGTAAGCGGCAGAACGTTGAAAAGATGAGAACGGTTAATGCAGAATTACGCAAGGTTCAGAATGAGTACAATGGAATGATGACCTTAAATTCTGCCTTTAATATCGTGGCTCCGGAGCCAGGAATGGTGATCTATCGTAAAGGTTGGGATAATAAACCGATTAAGGCTGGTTCACAAATCAGCACATGGGATCCGGTAGTAGCTACGCTTCCTGATCTAACAACCATGATGTCGAAAACCTATGTAAACGAAGTTGACGTTCGTAAGGTCAAACCGGGTCAGAAAGTTGAAATTGGATTGGACGCTTACCCGGATAAGAAACTCTCCGGCAAAGTAATAAACGTAGCCAATGTTGGTGAGCAACGACCGAACAGCGATGCCAAAGTGTTTCAGGTAGATGTAGAAATTGCAGGTACAGATCCTTCGCTACGCCCTGCCATGACTACCAGCAATAAGATAATAACAATGGTGTTGGATAGTGTGCTCTTCGTTCCGTTGGAGTGCCTTCACAGTCAGGCTGATTCCATAACCTATGTATTTAAGCGTGATGGCTTAAATACAGTCAAGCAGGAAATTATGATAGGAGAAACCAATGCCAATGATGTAGTGATTCTTGCCGGACTGCAATTGAATGATCGTGTTTACTTGTCGCTTCCATCGGCAAGGGGCGGAGATGTGCGCTTGTTACCTGAAATGGATGGTAAGCGTAAGAAACCTGAACCAAAGCAGGATGATCGTCCTGAAGAAAAAACAATAACACTCCCTAATGGGCAGGTAATAAAAGTATCAGCACAACGCGATCAGGTTCAGATGCCAACTCAAAACTCTCAGTTGGGTCAGGAAAATAAGCAGCCTAGAAGGGAGGGTCAGCGGAAGGAAGGCGCACAACAAGAACGTCCTGCTCAACGTCCAGCCGCAGAGCGGGCAAAGCAATAGTACGGCCATGAAGGAAAGACTTTTTGCAAATCTTTACATTGCCATTGATGCAGTAATAGCCAACAAGGTTCGCTCATTGCTCACAGCCTTGGGTATTATTTTTGGTGTTGCGGCTGTTATTGCCATGTTGGCTATTGGAAATGGAGCTCAGCAAGAGATATTAGAGCAAATCAAATTAGTAGGTGTTAATAATATTGTTATTAAACCCATTGTTGAACAGGAAGAGCAAAAAATTGCCGAGGCAACCGCTGAAAAGGAGAAGAAGAAATTTTCTCCGGGGTTAACCATTCGCGATGTTAACAGCATTGTGGAAACAGTTCCGGGTATCAGCAAAATAAGTCCGGAAATAATCCTGGAGACCACCATCATTAAAAGCGGTATTCGAAGATCGGCTAAGCTGGTAGGTGTGGAGCCCGTGTATTTTGATATTTACAATTTTGAGCTCTCTGATGGATCCATTTTTACGCCTGAACATTTAAAGATGGGTGCACCGGTTTGCATTATTGGTAACTCCATCCGCACAAAATTCTTCCCCACCGAAAACCCGGTTGGAAAATCCATTAAAGTTGGCCCTAACTGGCTAACCATTATCGGGGTAATGAAAGAACGCTATGTATCCGAAAGCAGTATTGCCAAACTTGGCATACGCGATTTCAATATGGATGTGTACGCTCCACTTCAAACGGTTTTGATACGCTACAAAAACCGCGATTTGGTTATTCAAAACACAATAAATCCCGTCCAGAATTTTAGTCGAGGAAGAATTATCATCATTGGCGGAGATGAAGGGGCCGATGATTCAGGTCCGGCTGTTAACTATCATCAACTTGATCGGCTTGTAATTCAAGTGGATCAAACGAATATGCTTAACCCAACTGCTGAAATACTTTCCAGGTTGTTACAGCGAAGGCATTATGGTGTGGTGGATTACGAGATTGAAATTCCGGAATTGTTGTTAAAACAGCAGCAACGCACCAACGATATTTTTAACTACGTATTGGGTGCAATAGCAGGCATTTCGTTGTTGGTAGGGGGCATTGGAATTATGAACATTATGCTGGCTTCCGTTTTGGAACGAATAAAGGAAATAGGCCTGCGCTTGGCGATAGGTGCACAAAAAAATGACATTGTTCAACAGTTTCTTTTTGAGGCTGTAATGATCAGCGTAAGCGGTGGCATTATAGGTGTAATACTGGGTGTTACCCTGGCCATGCTGGTTTCATCGTTTGCCAATATCCCTACCGTTATTAGCCTTGCATCCATTGTTTTATCTTTTGGTGTGGCCGCTACTGTAGGCTTGATCTTTGGAATAGCACCGGCTCGTAAAGCCGCTATGCAAGACCCGATTACTTCTTTACGCTATGAATAAAATTCGTTTAATAAGTGCGATCACATGGATGGTATTAGTCGTGTGTTCGCAAACACATGCCCAAACAAAACGGTATACATTACCGGATGTTATTGAACTGGCGAAGAATCAATCGCCATTATCGAAACAAGCTCAAACAAGAAAGGAAAACCGGTTTTGGCAGTACCGCCTTTACAGGACTAATCTTAATCCGCAACTACGACTAAGCGGAACATTACCTGCATACACAAAGAGTGTTAGTCAGGCACCGCTAGCGGACGGATCATTTGTATACACCACAGTGGAACAGTCGAATAATAATATGAACCTCGGGTTGGTGCAACCACTATCGTTTAGCGGAGGTACCATTTCGGTTAACTCGGGTGTGCAATATTTTAGAAATTTTCAGGCAGTCAATCCGAATCCTTCAATTCAATGGGGTGGAACAGTGATGAATATTCAGCTTAATCAGCCCATATTTGCTTTCAACGCATTAAACTGGGATCGAAGAACAGAGCCATTACGATACGAGGAGTCAAGAAGAAGTTATGTTGAAGAGATGGAGTTTATTTCAAGAAATGCAGTAACACGCTTTTTTGATGTATTGGATGCGCAGATCAATTTGCAGATTGCAGAATTCAACCTGGCCAATAACGATACGATTTATAAGATTGAAGAGGGACGGTATAATATAGGCACCACTACAAAGGACAAGTTGCTGCAAGCCGAATTGCAGTTACTTCGTTCACGACAAGATGTAACACAGGCCAAGATCAACTTGCAAATAACCCGGCTACAGATGCGCAGTTACCTCGGCTTGCGTGATAATGAGCAATTTGAGCTGTTTTTACCGGAAGGTATTCCTCCATTATACATCTCGCCAGATGAAGCTTTGCAATTGGCGAAAGAAAACCGGGCGGATTATTTGGCTTTTGAAAGACGTAAAATTGAGGCAGATCGGGAGGTGGCCCAAGCGAAAGGTCAACGGTTTCAAACCAATGTAACGGCAGCGTTTGGATTAAATAATTACGGGCTATCTCTGCCTGAAATCTATCAGGATCCTACCCGCCAACAGGCTTTTGCACTTACACTGAATGTGCCCATAGTGGATTGGGGCAGAAATCAGGCAAGGATGCAAACCGCCATTGCGAACAAAAAACTGAACGACTATGTAATAGCCCAGGATGAGATTGACTTCGAGCAGGAAATTATCACTCAGGTGGGGCAGTTTGATGTGCTTTTAAGTCAAATTGAAATTACCCGCAAATCGGATGAAGTAGCCGATGAACGGTATGTGGTTTCCCAAAACCGATACCTCATTGGCAAGATTGACATTACCAACCTGAACATAGCGCTTACCGAGAAGGATGCAGCTAAACGTAGCTATGTTGGTGCTTTACGTGCTTTCTGGACATCGTATTACGATTTGCGCAGGCTAACCCTATATGATTTTTCGAGCAGGCGTTTGCTATACATAAGCGAATGACAACGACACACATAGCCGGTTGATTGTTGGTAGTTGAATTCTTTATCTTCGCGCTTTGACTGTTATGAAGCGGGTTTTAAGATTCTTCCTGTATTTTATCGGCTCCTTTATTGGTTTACTGTTTATCATTGTTTTGGTAGGCGTTGCCCCTGTAAATCGGAGCATCGATAGATCAAAGGCAAAGCAAGGCATGGAGGAAACTGTAGCCTCCTTGCCATCAGCCGCTAAACCAATATCATCGTTTCAGGTTGGCTACGCCAAGGTTAACCTCACACCTTCATTTCCGGTCGCAACAGCCGGTTATGGTAAGCGCAAAGGAAAATTAATCGAGGGCATTCGTGATTCAATTTTTGTACGGGCAATGGTTATTCATAATGGTTCAGAGCGGGTGGCTATTGTGAGTGCTGATCTGTTAATCATTCCGCCAACAGTCTCTGCTATTTTAGAAAAGGAACTAGTCCAGATAGGTTTTTCGCTTGAGAATACCTACCTGGGGGCAACACATAGTCATAACAGCATTGGCCATTGGGGTGAGGGCGCAACAACTTTCTTATACGGCTCATACGAAGAAGAAGTGGTGCGGTTTATTGTTGATAAAATAAAGGAATGTGTTTCAGCAGCAGCCCGTACTACGCAGCCGGCTCGAATTAACTATGGAACAGTGGCCATTCCTCAAGCGGTAAGAAACCGGTTGATTAAAAACGGTCCCGTTGACTCATTGCTTCGTGTGATGGAGGTTGTGGCTCATAATAACAGCAAACAGGTGCTGTTAAGTTATACTGCACATGCAACATGCCTTTCGGCTTCAGATTTACGGTTGTCCAGGGACTATCCGGGGGCACTGGTTGATTCACTGGAGGCCAAAGGGTATTCCTTTGCGATGTTTTTGGCTGGTGCGGTAGGCAGCCATTCCTGCAAAATACCTGAGGGTGAAGATTGCATCAGTTGGATGGCAAGTGAAGTTTCTTCAAATCTTAGGCTTCATGCCAACGAATTCAAACCTATGCGCGACAGTTCGCTTGCCTTTTATCGGGTGTCATTGCTGCTGCCCGATCCGCAACCAAAACTAACAGGCTCACTTGCTTTACGTCCCTGGCTTTTCCGTTATGCATTTGGCGAATATCCTGTTTATCTAAATGCGTTGGCGTTGGGTGAAGTTTTGATGATCGGAACACCCTGTGATTATTCCGGTGAATTTAACAACCAACTCGATCAATACGCTTCACAGTACGGGTTAACAACCATGATCACCAGTTTTAACGGAGGGTACATCGGTTACGTAACGCCCGATAAATATTTTGATGAAAATTACCATGAAACCCGACTGATGAATTGGTATGGTTACGGAAATGGTGATTATGTGACTTCCTCCATAAAAGCGCTTATTGAACACAGCGGCAAGAAATAATCTTCTCGCTAAGCTGAATTTTCATCAGCTTAAATTAAGCAGATTTAACAGCTTACGAGTTTCAATTACTCGTTTGATTTCCAACTCCAGGCTACACATCCCAGTAAGGTAATGAGCACTAGCCAGGAAGCCACCAACGTTATTTTATCACCAATCCGGTATGCATCAGGCATAAATGTAAACTCAACCACATGCTGTCCTGCCGGAACAACCAAGGCTCTTAAAACATAGTTTGCACGAAGTATTGGAACCTCCTTTCCATCAATAGTCGCTCGCCAGCCAGCCGGATAATAAATTTCCGAGAATACGGCCAGGTTATCTGTAGTGGTGGATGCTTCGTAGCGAAGGATATTGGGTTTATTCTCAATAATTCGAATGGTGGCGGTGGAATCAGGTTGAATGGTTGGTAACGAAAATCGCGAGGCATCGATAACCGCCTCTGTTTTTGAATCAATCGAACAGGTGCGGTTGAGTTCATCGTTGGCCGAATTAACGGATACAACGTTTTGTACAAACCATGCCGGCCCGTTTGCTTCGAGGTTGGTGACCACATTTTCGCGGTTTTGCCCGTACATCAGGTATTTTGTGTTGAGCATATTCAACACTGGGTATTTTGAGAAATCAAACCGGCCTTGCTGGGCTTCATTAATAAATGATGTGAATTCTTGGGTGATACAGGAGTCATACAAATCTTGGTAACGCCTTATTTTTGCGCCATGATACCCACCGATTGAATTGTGATAATAGGATGTTAGGGCGTCATTCATCGGGCCATTAATATTCATTACCCGGAAATAGCTTTTGTCCGCCATTACTTGCTGGTCACCTGCACTAAGTTGGATGCCTGCAGTTTTACTTTTGCGTTGGTAATTGTCCTGCGAAAAATACCTTCTATCTACTACGGCCATATCCATCAACATAAAGAAAATCAGCATCCCATAAAAAGCGGCCGGTGTCTTCTTAAATAACCCAAGGTATATGAATATAAAAACTCCTGACATGAAAGCCAGTGAGCGAAGTGCATCGGCACGAAGTAAACTCCTGCGTTCATCACGCAAGGCATTCATAAACCAGGCCGGTAAATTGCTTTCGCCTTCTTTCAGAAAACTAAACATGCCGGCAAACAAAAGGAGCAATGCACAAATACCTCCGCTAATACCAAAAGCGATGATCAGCTTTTTCTTATTTGCTTTGTTGAGACCGTCTTTCGTTAATTCCTGAAGACCTAACATCCCCAGTAAGGGCATGGCAAAAAGTGTGATGGCAATGGAAAAAGTTACTGAACGGAATTTATTGTATCCGGGAAAGTAGTCGAACATGAAATAATTAAATGCGGGAAAGTTACTGCCCCAGGTTAGCATAATGGCGAGTACACTAAGGGGCAAAAGCCACCATACATATTTTCGTTCGCAGAACACGATGCCCAGAATGAAAAGAAAGAAAATAATGGCTCCACCGTAATAAGGCGCGGATAGTCCTTGCGGGCCCCAGTAGGCAGAGTGCGCCATTTGTTGCGGATTGTATTGAATACCTTGTGCATTTAGTGCCTTACGCGCAGCACTTTTTTCATCGTCAAAAATATTTTGCATGCTTGAGCCTCCGTAAAAATTCGGGATCAGCAACGTTATGGGTTCCAGAATTCCGTTACTGTAGTCAAAGGCGTAATCTTTTCGCAAGCCATCAGTTGGTTGTGTGCCCGGTTTTGAAAGTTCAGATTTACCCCGGATAGAATATTTACTGTATTCACTGATCGACCAGAGCGGACCAAAAAATGATCCTACGGCAATTAATGCCGCAGGTATGAGCAGTGCAACATTTTTAAAAAGATCCGGCACTTGTTTTTCACGTATCGCCCAAATGAGCTGAACGATGCCATAGCCCAGTATAATCAATGTGAGATAATAGGTAATCTGGAGGTGGTTTTCCCTGAGGTGCAAAGCCAGCGCAGCCGTGGTAATTCCGAAACCCAATATGCGCTTGCCTGAAAAAGTTAGGTGTATACCTGCCATTACTAAGGGCATAAAGGCGATGGCACCAATGCGGGCATTGTGTCCGGCTGAAATACCGATAATCATGTACGAGGATAAACCAAAAGCAATTGCCCCGGCTATGGCGAGATAAGGCTTTACCCGGAAGGAGAGAAGCATAAGGTAGTAGCACAGAAAGGCCAGAAATATATTCCTGACAGGATGTGGTAGTCCAGCGGATAGCACAATCTTCAATCCGGTAATGGCCTGGTAACTCCAGTCAACATTAATCAGGTATGCAGGCATGCCGCTGAACATGCTGGGTGACCACAAACCTTCTTCACCGGTTTTGTCGCGGTAATCGCGTAAGGCTTTCGCACCACCAACGGATTGGGTAATGTCATGCTGATTGATGGCTTTATTGTCAAAAAAGACCGGACCAAAAAAGAAGATGGTTATGATGAGGAATGCAACAACAGCAATGAAGTGTGGGAGAACCTGTTCTGTAAAATTTATTTTTTTCATGAGCTATGGAATACCGTGCAAAATAGGAACTACAAATGAAATCTTCACATCTGGTTATCCTCCAATCGTTGACATCGATTCGGAAGCAGGTTGATGATTGTGACGGTTTGATTCGGCTTCAAAGCCATCCTTTGGCCGTTGTGCAAACGCCTGAAGCAATCGGTCTTTAATTTCTTCATCGGAGCTTCCACTGCGAATCAGATCCCGGATGTTCAACACTCCGTCATCGTATAGGCATGTTTTTAACATACCTTTTGCGGTAAGCCTGATGCGGTTACAACTTCCACAAAAAGTACGGCTAAAGGCGGCTATAATGCCGATGTCTCCCTGATAGCCGGGGATGGCATAGTGATAGGCTGTTGAAGAATCGGGGTCGTTTATTTTTTGTAGCGTTGGATGGTGAAGCCGGATATAATCCAGAATTTTTTTGTAGGTCCATTGTAGCTGCGGGTAATGATTACCCGCTCCATTGAAGGGCATTTCTTCAATGAAGCGAACAGACACAGGATTATTTTTTGTCAAGTCGATTAAGGGAAGGATATCCTCAATATTCTTTCCATCCATCACCACCGCATTAATTTTTACGGGTATAGCGTGCCGTATCAGATTCTGAAAGGTTTTCATGACCTTATCAAATTCATCCCTTCGGGTGATTTCATGAAATCGTTTTTTATCAAGCGTATCCAGGCTAAGGTTTACCGAAGCTATCGATAGCGCTTTCAGCTCATCAATGTAAGGCGCGGTAAGTACACCGTTGGTAGTAAGGTGTACATCTTGAATGCCAGATGTTGTTACGATTTTCCAGATTAATTTCATCAGGTCTGTTCGTACAAAGGGTTCACCGCCTGTAATGCGAACTTTTGATATCCCCATTGAGGCCATCAAGGCCACCAGGCGCTCGATTTCCTCAAAGGTTAACAATTCCTTTTTAGGCAAATAGGTAATGCCTTGTTCGGGCATGCAATAAAAGCAACGCAGGTTACAGCGATCCGTAACCGCCAGGCGAAGGTAATTGATTACCCTGCCGTGATTATCGTATAGTTTCGCATTGCCCATGGTGGAAAGATATTAAATAGGCATGTCACAAACAGCGATTTTCTATATTTCGCACGTTGTTAACCTATAGACAGACGAAAACACACACTAAATGAAATTGAAGGTAAAGGCTTTTGGAATAACCCGTGAGATTATGGGGGCGAATGAAGTAATTATTGACGTGCAGGAAAGCGCAACAGTTGGTGATTTTAAAGCAGTGCTTTTTAGCCAATATCCACGACTTAAAGCCCTTACCTCATTGTTCATAGCAGTTAACCATGCCTATGCAGAGGATGACGAAAAACTTACTGCAGAGGCCGAAATTGCGCTAATCCCTCCGGTTGCAGGAGGGTAATTTATCCGGTAGTTGCTATTTGCTTTTTCCTGAGCAAAGCGTTACTTTCATTCTCCCTTCTGGTTTTATTATTTCTAACTCAAAACCCTTTGCAGCATGATCAAAATCACTGAAAAACCCATCGACATTCAGAAAGTAATTGATACTGCCTCCAGCCTGGGTGCCGGGGCGTTAAATGTTTTTATCGGTACAGTTCGAAATACAGCTCATGGGAAAAATGTACTGTGGCTTGAGTATGAGGCCTATGAGGCTATGGCAGTTGCTGAAATAAGAAAGATTATCGATGAGGCTGCTCACCGCTGGCCATTGTTGGGTTGGGCAATAAGCCACCGCATTGGCACGCTGAAACCCGGTGAAGTTTCGGTGGTTATTGCTGTTTCTGCACCACACAGAAAGGACTCTTTCGATGCCTGTGAGTTTATCATTGACACACTGAAAGAAAAAGTTCCCATCTGGAAGAAGGAAATCTTTGAAGATGGAGAAGAGTGGGTTTCAGCTCAGCCGAATGTTGCCAAAGTCTACAACTGACTTACCAGCACTATTGCTGTTGTAACCAAGCCGATTGCCATCAGTAATCCTGTAAAGAGAATAATCATCAGATCACGATTGATCGGATTGATATGTGATTTAGTGGTTGTTTTCATGGCCAAACTATTTTTATAGACACTTTATAAAATTACATTTTACGCAGGGCACCCCTCCAGTCATGTAAGAATTTCTGAAGGAACACGATACCTGTGCTACTAAAAAACAATAATGGTGCTAAAATGTATCCTCAAACATTTATTTTTTTACTCAGTTCATTGTTAGTATGTTATCTTTTGCCTGCTGAACGATACAATCAATCAAATTGAAGATTTATTTTGGTGAATACAGTTATTCAAACGATTGATGTAGAGCAGTGCTGATTATTTTTTTCCGTGTAAGGAATTCCTGAAATGGTTCAGTTCTTGAAAAGAATTTATGTTTTTGAGCCAATTTGGCGTTGTGGCAGTAACCATGTTGACAGGGTGATGACATAAAAATTCGCGAATACTAAAGCCACTATTCGTATAATAATCTGACAATAAATTATTTGCACTCGTTTCCCAAAGTGCTAACAAGGGTTCCGGCAGCTTACCCGTTGAATCCCAAAAGCAAGTGGCAATTTTTTCGGGATTTCGATGATCAATCAGGTATTTAATAGTCTCTGCATCGATCAACGGCATGTCTACCGGTACTGTTAGCCAGGCGGTAGCGGGGTTAAAATTAAAAGCTGAAAGTATACCGTTTAATGGCGTGTTAAGATCATAATGATCAGGAAGTGGATTTAATTGTGGCGGCACATGCGCTGCCTCTTTGCAGGATAGGTAAACCTGTGCGCAATATTTTGACAGCAAATCAAACAGGTATTCACGCTGAGGTTTTCCGTGGTAGTCAATCAGCGCTTTATCCGTTCCCATACGAGAACTTTTACCGCCAGCCAAAATCAATCCGTTAATGGATTTAACTTCACTCATGAAAATCTTTTCCGCAATGCGGGCAGGTGTGTTTTTTTGCTTCCGGATTGTGAAGCAACTCGAAAAATCCAGATGACAAAATACCGGCCGGTAAAGCCAGGAAGGCTACTCCACTAATGGCGAAAAGACCACCCAATACTTTACCCAACGTTGTTACAGGAACTGCGTCTCCATAACCCACCGTGGTAAGTGTAGCCATTCCCCACCACATCGCTTCAGGTATTGATCCAAACTTGTCGGGCTGCGCATCGCGTTCAGCAAGGTACATGAAGAATGAGATGATAATCAAAATGAATATAATAAAGATGAAACTTAATATCAGTTGTTCCCTGCGCTCTCTGATTACGCTTTTAAAGATGATCATCGCCTGCATGTAGCGTGTAATCTTAAACATCCGGAACAGGGCCATCAAACGGAAGATTCTGATGAACCGAAGGTCAAGCGGCAAAAAGGTCAGGTAGAATGGAAGAAAGGCAAGTAAGTCGACAAGTGCCATGGTTGTGCTGGCATAGCGCATGCGACCGTAAAAAGGATTTTGGTATTTCGGATTCTCTACGATGGAGTAGATCCGGCAAACATATTCGAGTGTAAAAAATGCAACCGAGAATTTTTCAAAGTTGTCGAATAGTTCGATGTACTCTTGTTCAAGACTTCTGATAGACTCCAAAACGATCGCCACAATGTTCAGGACAATAATGACGATCAAGAGAATTTCAAATATACGTTCTGGTATTCCACCTTTTTCAGTGGGCTCCAGTGTCAGGTAAAGTCTTCGTCTGAAGGTCATAGTGACTTGATTTTGTAATCCTTTTTACCACCGGTTTTTTCAAGTAGTTTAATCTCCTTAACCCTGATTTCATGCGAAAGTGCTTTGCACATATCGTAAATGGTTAATGCGGCAATGCTAACTGCGGTAAGGGCTTCCATCTCAACGCCTGTTTTTCCGGTAACCGATACAATACCTTCAATGATGATGGAATTTTTTTTGTGTGTGATGTTGATTTGGCAATCCTCCAGTCCGATCGGATGAGAAAGCGGGATTAGTTCCGATGTTTTTTTTGCGCCCATTACACCGGCAATAATGGCCGTTTGAAAAACGGGTCCTTTCTTTGTCTTTAATTCATTGCGTTTAATAAGGTTGCTGATCTCAGTGCTAACCTCAACAATAGCCTGGGCACGGGCCGTTCGTTTCGTGATCGATTTTTGGGTGATATCCACCATTTGTGGATTTCCGGATTCGTCAATGTGGGTTAATTTTTTACCTTTCATCAATGGTCGACCTTATAAAGGTATAAATTAATTTATGGTAAGTGTAAACGAAGCATCACAAATCATTCAATCCATTCGATTAAGTCCGATAGCGGGTTCAATTCCAATCGAAGAAATCGCTGGTCGTGTATTGGCTGAAACTATTGTGACTGATCGTGATCTTCCTCCATTCGACCGTGTGGCGATGGATGGGATTGCCATCGCCAGCAAAGAGTTTAGGTTGAATCAAAAATTTTTGATTGAGCGAACACATCCCGCAGGTGCTCCAAATGTAACGTTGCAGCAGGATGATGGCTGCATTGAGGTTATGACTGGTGCTGTATTGCCCGAAGGAACTGACACGGTTGTTCGCTATGAAGATGTGTTGATTCAGGATGGATGGGCCACCATTAAATTGGATGCAGTTCACGCGGGTATGAATATCCACAAACAAGCTTCGGATGCTCAGCATGGAGAAATTTTACTGACTCCCGGAACGATGCTTACATCCGCTGAAGCGGCATTACTGGCTTCGGTAGGTAAATTGAAAGTTCGTGTATATGAATTTCCAAGAACCATAATTGTTTCATCCGGTGACGAGTTGGTAGACATACCCACTACACCTGAGCCCCATCAGATCAGACGCTCGAATTCATATGCTTTGCTCGCTGCCATGTTCGAAATTGGCTGGAGGGCAGAGATCAATCATTTAAATGATAACAAGGAGTTAATTACTGTGAAGCTACGGGAATGGTTAAGTGCTTACGATGTTTTGATTTTAACCGGAGGTGTTTCCAAAGGTAAATTTGATTTTATTCCTGAAGTGTTAGCAGATTTAGGTGTTGAGAAACTTTTTCATCAGGTTAAGCAGAAACCCGGTAAACCTTTTTGGTTTGGCCAATCACCTGGCGGCAAAGTGGTGTTTGCGTTGCCGGGAAATCCAGTATCTACATTTTTATGTTTTTACCGATACATTAAGCCGTGGATCATGT
Source organism: Cyclobacteriaceae bacterium (assembly GCA_019638255.1). Taxonomy (GTDB): domain Bacteria; phylum Bacteroidota; class Bacteroidia; order Cytophagales; family Cyclobacteriaceae; genus UBA2336. The sequence continues at coordinate 1,855,354 of JAHBUD010000001.1, forward strand.
CGAATTTGAATGTGTCGTTTGTACAATCGCAAGCAGTATTGTCTGCCGATGTTGAATTCAAAGCCGACATCACTTATTTTTTGCAAGTAAAGGTTGCTCAAAACAACGGCACACTCATAGCCACTCCTGTTTCAGGCGGAGGTTCAGGCGATTTTGTTAACCTGGTTAAGGCGAATGGATTTTTAGAGTTACCTGAAGGACAAACAAGATTTTTGGCGGGGGAGGTTTATGATTATTATTCCTTTCGCCAGGCTTAAGTTAAACCAAGTGTGTGCTGCACAACCGGTATCACTTCCTTGTTGTCGGCCAGTATAGCCAGTTTGTCGCCTGCTTCCAGAATGGTTGACCCACCCGGTCGAATGAATTTTCCGTGCCGGTTAATCATGATGATGATGGCTGTTTTAGGAAACGATAGCTGAACGATTGACTTGCCCACCACAGGATTGTTGCTGCTTAACTCTACTTCAAATAGTTCAGACTTGAATGAATCATTCAATTCGATTTCAAGGGGCGATCGTTTTTTAATTTTCTGAGGAACCGAAAGATGAAGCCACTTCGCTACTTGCGATAGCGTTGTACCTTGTAGCAACACAGACGATACAGTAATAAAGAATACAAGATTAAAAATCATAGTGGCCTGTTCAACTCCTGCCAACAACGGATAGGTAGCAAATACAATGGGCACAGCCCCACGCAACCCAACCCATGATATGAAAAGCTTCTCACGAAAATTCATTTTAAAAAATGCAAGGCTCGCGAAAACACTAAGTGGACGGGCAATAAACATCAGGAAAAGCGCCAGTAATAAGCCTGGACCAACGATGGGCGGTACCTGCGAAGGGAACACCAGCAACCCAAGTGTGAGGAACATGATGATTTGCATCAGCCATGCTACACCATCGTAAAACCGTATTAAACTTTTCTTATGGATAAAACTTGAGTTGCCAAGTATTACTGCACTGATATAAACAGCTAAAAAGCCATTGCCACCTGTAAAATCTGTTATTGAGAAAGTAAAGAGAACGAGCGCAGTAACTAACACCGGATACAGACCATCAACATCAAGGTTTATTTTATTGATGATTAGCGCCATAGCACGGCCCATCAGGTACCCTAGCCCGCCACCAATAAGCATTTGCTTAATAAAAAACGGAATGAGTGTTATGAGGCTTTCATCTTCATGACCATAAAGCATGAGTAAGCTCACCGTAAGAAAGTAGGCCATTGGATCATTGCTTCCGCTTTCAAGCTCAAGTATGGGGCCTAAATTCTTTTTTAGTCCAATTCTTTTGCCCCGTAGTATTGAAAAAACTGCCGCGGCATCAGTAGATGAAACAATAGCCCCCAACAACATGCCCTCCAGTATGGTAAAACCAATTATGTAATGTGCAAAGAGCCCCAGTGCGATAGCCGTAATAAGTACCCCGACAGTGGAAAGTACTATGCCTTTGGCAAGAACCGGTTTCACGCTCTCCCATTTTGTGTCAAGTCCGCCTGAAAAGAGTATGAAGTTCAATGCGAAAACACCAATAAACTGGGCAAGCTTTGGATCGTTGAAATTGATTTTTCCAAAACCATCGGAACCTGCCAGCATCCCCAGCAAAAGGAACATAATAAGGGCAGGAACACCAAGCCGGTATGATGTTTTACTCGCGAGTATGCTTAGAAACAACAGGATGGATCCAAGGAGTAATATGTTCTCAGCCGTTAATTGCATAGTAGTTGTATCCGGTTTGAATATAGGCAAATCGGCAGGTTACGACTTAATTTTATGATCATTTTCCGCTTTATAAATAAGGAATTAACTTTGCGCCTCTTGTTTTTAACCTACTAAGTTACAGCGATATGTTTGATAGTTTAAGTTTAAAGCTCGATAAGGCATTCCAAACGCTCAAGGGTCAGGGCAGGATTACCGAGATCAACGTTGCCAGCACCATTAAGGAAATACGGAAAGCCTTGATTGAGGCCGATGTTAACTACAAAGTTGCCAAGGAAGTTACTGATGAAATAAAGGTAAAGGCACTTGGCCAAAATGTACTCACGGCCATATCGCCCGGACAACTATTGGTAAAAATTACCAATGATGAACTCACTACCCTGATGGGTAGTGAAAGTGTGGATATTAATGTTTCGGGTAGTCCGGCTATTATATTGATCGCTGGTTTGCAAGGTTCAGGTAAAACAACCTTTTCAGGAAAACTGGCCAACTACCTGAAGAAACAAGGCCGTCAGGTTTTGCTTACAGCGTGCGACATTTACCGGCCTGCAGCGATTGACCAGTTGAAAGTGCTTGGTGAGCAGATTGGTGTTGAAGTATATGCAGAGCCGGATAACAAAGACGCAGTTAAAATTGCAAAATCGGCAATTGAGTATGCAAAAAAGAATAACCATCGCATTGTAATTGTCGATACGGCCGGCCGTCTTGCTATAGATGAAGAGATGATGACAGAGATCGCCCAACTGAAGGAGGTGCTAAAACCTTCGGAAGTGCTTTTTGTTGTCGACTCCATGACGGGGCAGGATGCCGTAAACACGGCTAAGGCTTTTAACGACCGCCTCAATTTCGATGGTGTGGTATTAACCAAGTTGGATGGCGATGCCCGCGGTGGCGCTGCATTATCGATTCGCAGGGTTGTAGAAAAGCCAATTAAATTCATCAGCACTGGTGAAAAAATGGAGGCGTTAGATCGCTTCTATCCTGATCGGATGGCCGGTCGAATCCTTGGAATGGGCGATGTAGTGTCGCTGGTTGAAAAGGCGCAAAACACATTTGATGAAGAGGAGGCGAGGCGACTGAATGCCAAGCTTCGCAAGAATCAATTTGACCTTAGTGATTTTTTGATTCAGTTGGAGCAAATCAAAAAGATGGGGAATATGAAAGACCTGTTGGGTATGATCCCCGGTGTAGGCAAAGCCATGAAGGGAGTGGATATTGATGACAACGCCTTTAAGCCAATTGAGTCGATCATTCGGTCAATGACGCTGGAGGAACGTCAGAATCCGGACATTATAAATGGTAGCAGAAAGAATAGAATTGCACAAGGCAGTGGCACTTCTGTACAGCAAGTTAACCAGCTACTCAAACAATTTGGAGATATGCGAAAAATGATGAAAACCATGAATAAAATGGGCGGGGGTAAGCGGGCACTTTCATCAATTAATCCTTTTGGAAGATAGGGATACAAAAAAAATAGGTATGTTAGCGGTATGGTAAACCTTATCTGAAAGAATAACGTTTTACCATTAGTTTTACAGGTCAATTTTTAAAATGCCCCGGATTAAAACGGGGCATTTTTCTGGATGCATTTCAATCACTAAACTCTTATACCATGAAAAATCTTAAATCAGTTACTTTCCTATTATTGGTTCTGTTTGTGCTTGATCAGGCCGTTGCGCAAAAATTCCCAGGATTGGATCCAAGCCCTGCTGATATTGCGGATTTCCGTCCGGATGGTCGCAATACTGATCCTCTTATAAAAGTCGTTTATAGTCGCCCGGCCAAGAAGGGTAGAACCATGCTAGGCGGAATTGAATCCTACGGAAAAGTGTGGAGAACAGGTGCCAACGAAACTACTGAAATCAAACTGTTTAAAGATGTAACCTTTGGCGACAAAACGCTTAAAGCAGGAACATACTCGCTTTACACTATCCCAAACAAAGACGAATGGGTTATTATTTTTAATTCCAAACTTGATACTTGGGGAGCCTATGCGTATGATGAAACTAAAGACGTGGCGCGTATAAAAGTTCCGGCTGGTAAGACCGAATCAGAAGTTGAGAATTTTTCTATCATGTTTGATGGTAAGGATGCCAGTGCAGTTATGATATTGGCATGGGAAAACACAATGGTTAAAGTGCCGTTGAAATATTAGCAAATACTCAAAATTAAAAAGTAAAGCCCTGTTCATACAGGGCTTTTTTTATTGCTGCCAAACCTTTAGCTTTCTTTCGAATAACGTTATGGTATGGATATTCTAGGTCGTTCCGACCGGGTTGATCTTCCCGGACTTGGACTCTACAACATTCACGCAAAAATTGATACCGGGGCCTATACCAGCAGTTTACATTGTTCGCGGGCAGAGGTAGTTAACGAGGTTTTGGAGTTTGTTTTGCTGGATGATGAGCATCCTGAATTTACCGGGATGATCTTCACCTTTAAGGAGTTTGACTTGCGCGTTATACGCAACTCCTCCGGTGCTTCGGAGCATCGTTACATAATAAAAACAACGGTAAAGATTTTTGATCAGGATATTCTGACGGAATTTTCCTTGAGCGATAGGGATACCATGCGTTTTCCGATTTTGCTGGGACGAAAAATTTTAAGGCATCGGTTTTTCATTGACGTCACAAAAAAGAATCTATCTTACCGACATAAGAAGTCAAAGAAGCTGAAAATAAAGCGATAAATTATTCACAACCCACAATTATGAAAATTGCCATCCTTTCCCGTGATGCAAAACTATACTCGACCAATCGAATAAAGGAAGCTGGTGAAAAAAGGGGACATCATGTTGAAATAATCGATCACATGAAGTGCGTACTCTTCATTGAAAAGAAAAATCCCATGGTGCTCTACCAGGGAAGACGACTGGATTATTTTGATGCGGTTATTCCCAGAATTGGGGCATCAGTTACATTTTATGGTGCTGCAGTAGTGAGGCAGTTTGAAATGATGAAAGTCTTTACCGCAATTGAATCCCAGGCACTAATTCGTTCACGCGACAAATTAAGAAGCCTTCAAATCTTATCGCGTGCAGGGCTTGGACTGCCCAAAACAATTTTCATGGATTACTCACGCGATACCGAAGGCATAATTGAAGCCGTAGGCGGTGCGCCTGTTGTAATTAAATTACTGGAAGGCACACAAGGATTGGGCGTTGTATTGGCCGAGAACAAGAAAGCCGCACAGTCGGTTATTGAGGCCTTTCATGGAATTCATGCGCGTATAATTGTTCAGGAATTTGTTAAGGAGTCTAAAGGTATTGACATCAGGGCATTTGTAGTTGATGGCGAGGTGGTAGGGGCCATGAGAAGGGAAGCTACGCGCGATGGAGAGTTTCGATCGAATCTCCACCGGGGCGGTAAAGCTACTGTTGTGAAGTTATCGCGTGCCGAAAAATCAGCAGCCGTTGCAGCCGCACGAAAAATGGGGCTTGGAATTGCCGGTGTGGATATGCTTCCTTCCAAGCGTGGCCCGTTGATTATTGAGGTGAACTCATCGCCCGGTCTTGAAGGCATTGAAGGGGCGACAAAAATTGATATTGCAGGTAAGATTATCAGCTACCTTGAAAAAAATGCCAAAAAGAACAAGATACAGAAAGACAAAATCAATGCTTAGCTTTACCTGAATACCGGGAGCTTAATTTAACCATGAGAGTAATTCAGATTGCGGGTCAGGAGATACGCCTGGGGGAGTTTAAGGAAATAAAAATCAACATTGCCAAGCTGCCTTCACAAACGCTTATCGACACACCTTTATATGTATCGCGCGGCATTGAGGACGGTCCTGTACTGGCGTTAATGGCGGGTATGCATGGTGATGAAATTAATGGTTTAGAGATCGTTCGCAGAATATTGGACGGTGGCCTTCATCAGCCTAAGCGCGGCACATTGGTTTGCATGCCCATTATCAATGTGTACGGCTTTTTAAACTTTTCTCGCGATGTACCCGATGGCAAGGATGTAAACCGCTCCTTTCCGGGAAGTAAAAATGGTTCGCTGGCCAGCCGGGTGGCATACCATGTAATGCGCGATGTAATTCCCTTTATCGATTATGGCATCGACTTTCACACCGGTGGTGCTATGCGTGCAAACTATCCACAGGTGAGGGCTGTATTAAAGGATCAACTGAATAGTGAGCTGGCAAATGCATTCCATGCTCCATTTACGTTGGATGCTCCTTTTCGGCCCAACTCCTTGCGTAAGGAGGCTTCTAAAAAGGGTAAGAAAGTAATTGTTTATGAAGGTGGTGAGTCACTCCGATTCGATCAGACAGCCATTGAAGAGGGTATTGCCGGAACATTACGGTTGATGCACCACTTAAATATGATTGATTGGGCACCCGACCCGAAAGAAGAAAACCGCATCATCTGGAGCTCGACCTGGGTGCGTGCAAAACATGCCGGCTTATTCCACTCCAATGTTCAATGCGGTCAACTTATTAATAAAGGAGAATGGGTCGGCACGATAACCGATCCATTTGGATTATTCAAAGAAAAAGTGGTTGCGCCTGAAAAAGCGTATGTCATCGGGCTGAATAATATTCCGGTAGTTAATGCCGGTGATGCACTGATGCACTTGGGCATGGATAACCTATGCAAACTTGAAACACCTTCTCAGCCGGATTAGAAGCTAACAAATGCAGGGTTAGTAAGCCCGGTCAACCGTGCCTGAACCGTAAACCTTTTTCGTTGCGTTTTTGGTATTGCCTTTATGTTTTACCGAACCACTTCCTACTATGGTAGCGTTGATGGTGTCGGTAACATTCAACTCGGCCAAGCCGGAACCACTCACTTTTACAGTAGCTTTTTCCAGGGGGCAATTAAAGGCATTAATAGCACCACTGCCGCTGATTACACCATCAAAGCTAGATGCATAACCTTTTAGTGCCATTTTACCTGAGCCACTTACTTCAGCTTTTAATGCATCTCCTTTTATATCAAGGTCCATTGTGCCTGAGCCCCCTATAGAAAGGTTAAGGCTTGGAGAGGCTAGCGAGTTTTCAGAAATGACTTTACCACCTCCATTCACCTGGAGTTCGCCAATATTCTTTGCGCTGATGTATAGTTTCATGGTGGGGCTAACTTTAATGTCGTCAATTTTTGCCCAAATGCTTTTATTGGTGTTTTCCGGTTTGCGGTCAACATTGATCATCAGCACACCATTCTCAACAAAAATGTTGGTGAGTTCGTAAATTTCAGTGAGTGCTTCAACATTCACTTCTTGCTTGTTGGTTTGTTTCAGGTATACCGTGTAGTTGGAGTTGTTATAGATTGATTTGAATTCCGGCAGGTCAAGCGATTTTTTAGTTACTTGTGCAAATGAGCTTATGCTTGCAAGAAGGAGTATTCCGAAGTTGAAGACTAATTTCATGGCGTTTTTTTTAGCGTTTGAGTTGGTTGGTTCTGATTTCAAAGGCTCAAATTAACCGATTATTCATTGTTAATGAAGTTGTTTAACGATGAAATTGCATGATTATCAGCGTTTTTTGCGAAAAATCGCACGAAAAACGAGGATAAAAATAATGCCGCCAATGCAGAGTGTCAGCAATATTTCGGGTGTTATTTGATTAACTGCATGCATGTTTTAAGTGATGGATAGTACAGCGATACTATTAGCAATTAAAGCCTGAATCGTACCTGCAATTTAATATCATTTCGGGCATTACCATCTATAGTGTCTGCTCCACTGCCAACAACCTCGCGATCTGTATACCGTAAGTGGCTGTACCGCAACCAGCAGGAGATTTTTCGCGAAACATCATATTGCATTAGAACATAGTTGCGTATGCCTGTGCCCGATAATGCCGGCATGGTAAACGCAAGCCAAACATCGCGCTCGTAAACATACTGCCGGTTATCATAGTCTTTTGTATCAAAAATTGCATAACGCGCAGTGAATGCAAGTTTGGTGAATCGTAGGGTTATATCCTGGAGAATGATCATGCCCCGGGTTTTAACGTCATTAAAATCATAGGTACTGAACTGGGCCCTGGTTTTCATGCTGATGGTTCGGTTAATTTCATAGTCAGCGTTTAACCAAACATTTCGTTTCGTTCCATTTTCAACGCGATAAGTATTTTGATTTCCTGTGCTAACGTTACGCGATTTCGTTTCTTCCCTGAACTGTGCAAACAATAGGACATTTCGAGTAGGCTGATAATTAAACCGAAGAAGATATTCATTGCCATCAGTAGGGGAGTAGATGCGGTAGCGCAACCAGGGGAACCGAAAAATATCCATGTATCCGGCAAAGCTGTATTTTCTATTCCACCGGTAACGCCAACCCCAATACATGCCTCGTTCGTTTTGTGGTAATGAACTTTCTGCAAATGCATTAGACGAGAGACTGTAAAAGTTACGCTGATAATTTCTGTAGTGAAAGGCTACATCAAGTTGTGAGGTAACGCTTCCAACTAATCCGGATGAAATGCCCAGTCCCCCACGCAAGGTACTCCCTGCCTCGCTGAAAAAGGTAAAGTTCTTGAATGTGTAGTTCAGGTATCCACCTATGTTTTGAATGCCATTGCCTGAAAAGGCGTATTGATTGTACGGATTTGGACTTCGTACAATAGGTACACCATAACTAATATTTGTAAATAAAATTCCGGCATCAACCTGTTGTTTCTGATAACCAAGAATGAAACCGTACTGCTCTTCATTTAAATTTTTCCTGCGGCTTATCTCCGAAAGATTCCGATGTAATCCTGAGGTTTGTAAGGCTGATGCAAAATCATCCTCACTTTCAGTTACAACCAATGTGGCATCGCGCCACGTGTTGGAGTAAAACCCTGAGAGCAATATGTTTCGACTAAGTTCGTATGTTAAACAAGCTCCTCTTAAGTAACCTGTTTCATCGATCGAAGTAAACGGAAGGAAGCCCATGTTACTTCTGCGTATGGTGGTTATTGTTTCGGCCCCTTTTCCAAACCCGAATTTGCTCCCCAGCATTAATCCTTGGCCAAATTGCACCTGATAGTCGCCCACTGTTATATTTTTTATTTTTCCCTTGTTCATCAATTGAGCGTGGAAGGATATAAAATCGAATCCGTATTGTTTGGTTTCAGGATTCCAGGTTATTTGTTCTCCGGCATCTTTTTCTAAGGTGAAACCAAAGCTGTAATCGCCAGTGCGCCTCGAAAGAAAGCGCATGTAAAGACTGTTTTCATCTCCAATAAATCGCTGTGCAGGGCTGGCTTCATCAGTAAATCCACGTTTGGTTTCAAGAATTCGTCCGTACCGCATAATCAGGTAAGTTGTGCCTTCTTTTCTGATGCGGTTTAGCAAAGAAGCATTAAGTAATGTGGATGGATCTTTTACAGTTACAAAGGGAATGATTTTGTAAATGGTCAGCAAGTCAAAAGTGGGTATGGCCTGTAGTTCATACACGGATAGAAAGTTTCCATTTTCCCTTCGATACCGAAAGAGATGTTGGAACTGTTCTTCTGTTAAAATGTTAATAAACCGAAATTCTTCTGGTGTAGCTGTATTCAGGTTTAGTGGGTTGGCTAACAACAGTGCTATGTTTTCGTACAGGTCTTCATAATTCAAGTCCAGGTCTTGAAAACCGAAAAGTTCGTCAGCTATACGCTCAAGATTAATTTCCTTTTTAGGATAGTCCTGTGCCAAATTCTGTAAGGGTATGAGCAACAATATGGCCAACCAGCGTTTAGTCATTTCGTCAGGTTGTAGTTAACGGATGCCTGATGACTTAGATTTAGGTTTACGCTATGTTGTAAGGCATAATCCAGGTTAAACCTTTTTGTTTTAAACCCCATACCAAAAAATGCAGCGCTGGGTTGGTGGTTGAAGCCTGTTCGTGCGCAGAATTTCGGATGAAAAGTATATTCCAATCCGGTACGCCAGCGGGTGGCATAATCCAGGTCCTTTTCCAATTCAGTTGCTATGATGATCTTATCTGTGGGCTTAAAGGATACACCAGCCGTTAATAATGTGGGAGCGCGATCACCGTCTATCGATATTTTTGGCTGATTGAGGTTGGTGATGTAAGCGCCAACCGAAAGTTTTGGAGTAAGTTCTGCAATGCCTCCAAAACTTAATGTAAACACACCTTTGGTTCCAAAGCCTTCTGCCCGATATTGAATGTAGTTCGCTTTAAACCCTAATGCAGCCAGCCCGAATTTATTGCTGAAGCCAATTGAGAGTACGCTTTCACTGTACAAATCATCTCCAAAGCGAAATACACCTCCACCCAGTACGCCAAATTTAACCGGCCATGAAACTGCGCTGGCTATTCGGTTTGCGCCTGGCAGCATAGGTTTTAAATCATATGCAAAAACTGCAGTAGGGGATTCAATAGAGGCTATACCGGCTATATTATTCAATAGTCCCCACTCATCTATAAGGCATGCGGATGCATACCCCATGCCATTGGCGCGGGCACCCATAAGTGTAGACACACTTTGTGCACTGATACCTATAGTGCTGGTCAACAGGGGGAACAGTAGCCAGAATTTCATCTGCCGGTAATCGTTCTTTAATTTAGCATTTCATTTTTAAGTCAGCAACCATGTTAAGGTTTTATTATGGTGTACTTATCCTTATATCGGGCTCTGTTTACGCACAGGAGTTGCAGGAGGACTTTTATCCGAACGGTACGTTGCGCTCAAGTGGGTATTTGCTTAATAAGCTTAAGGATGGTACATGGAAATATTACTACCCCGGAGGTGAACTGAATGCTGAAGAGAATTTTAGGGAAGGGAAATTGAATGGTAGCGTTATTTATTACTACCAAAATGGCAACCTTCAGGGTAAGGAGTATTGGATGAAGGGAATGCTTCAGGATTCAGCCACGTACTTTCATAAAGATGGAGTCTTGTATCGCAAAGGCCTATATCGAAATGGCCTTTATGACGGTCTATGGATTTATTTTTATTCTTCCGGTGGTATTGATCGGGAGATTAATTATGTCCACGGCATGCTAAACGGACAAGTAAAACATTATCATGAAAATGGTGTGTTGGCTCAGCAAGGTTATTATAAAGATGGTGTGGAAGCAGGTGAGTGGTTTTTTTATGATGGCCAGGGTAGGTTAGAATATTCCGGACATTTTCAAAACGGAAAACGACTTGGTGAATGGTATCGCTATTTAAAAAATGGAAAAAAGCGATTATGGCATTATTCTGAAAGAGATTAAAATTCTTTTTTGATGTGAATGAACAAGCCAGCATTGCCTTGTGAGTTGAGCGAATACTCCAGTCGTAATACTGTATCGTAGGAAGCAACCATATCCAGTCCTACACCAGTGCCGGCAATTAACCGATTGGAAAGGGTTGTATTTTGAGGGGGAACAGCCTGTGCGTAAGCTGGATAATTTTCGACATAACCAAAATCTCCATAAGTTTTAAGGTAAATAGAGAAGGGTATGTACTTGAATTGCTTAAGCTTTGAGCCTTCAAAATTATAAATGCGGGAAAATATACGTTTCTTCAAGGTGGTTTTATTCAGTACGTACCACGGACCTTCAATTACAAACACCTCGTATCCACGCACCAATATTTTGTTATAACCCATCGCCCCATAGTTAAAATAGGGTATATCGGTTTTATTACTCCAATATGCAAAGCTTAGGTTTGATAAAAAGAAATTTCTTTTAAGGTCAATGTATCGGGCATAACTAATCCACGTATCCAGTTTTTCAAGATCATCGCTAATGGCAAAGCCAACTTTTTGAATATGAAAGAGAAAGTGGTATCCTTTGAGGGGGTAGGCAATAATGTCCCTGTGCTCCGAAATAAACTCATAACTGAGTAAATCAAAACGCTGCGTCAAATTTTCGGGTCCAAGGTAATTTGTATTAAGTTGGTACAACGAGTCAGATATTGTAGTGAATCGATATTGATATCCGAAGCGATGGTGATTGTAAAATGAATTTCGGTAGGTATAGGTTAGTCCGATTCCGCGTGAATTTCGTAAGACTTTGTCCGCTTCAAGGAATACTAGCCGATGGTCTTCTGTACGATAGCTTACATTTTTGGCATCAATGTAATCGGTTTGAAAAATCAGGCCTTGCTTCTGTCGTTTATCAAGATAGGGTATCCGATACATTAATTCATACCGCTGTATAAAACCAAATTGTGCGGTTAGCGTAAGGGTTTCATTTCTTCCACGCATATTATATTGATAGAGCTTAAGTCCGTAAATTACACGGCTCAGATCATGGTTATAGTTTTCCCACCATTCGTTAAAGTTTCTGTCGGCAAGTTGAAATATGGGAACCGGAAATGTGTACCAACGTTCGTTTACTTCCACCAGTAAGTCGGCACGGCCTTGTTCTAATTCCATCAACCGGATCTCAATGGCATTAAAGAGATGGAGATTAAATAATTTCTTTTCGTCTTTCTCAATCAGTACAGATACTTCTGAGCTTTTGATGGAGTCGCCCGGTTTGACGGACAGTTCACGAAGGATGATCGGTTCCCGGGTACGTTTGTTACCGAGAACAAAAATCCTGTTTATGGTGATGTAGTGTGCACTGCCCAGGTCGGATTCTCCAGCGCTCGATGTGCGTATACGTCCATTTTTTTTTATGGTATCGGCTTCCGGACGATGGGTGTCACTCAATATATCTCCTGAGGCTGATACTGAGAGCAACAATGCCCAAAGTATAGCGATACTGGTTTTATTGGATAGTAAACACCTGATCAATTATTCTGATTATTTACAGCAGTTTCTGGTTTGCCCATATACGAGCGTATCAGCACCACAATACCTACAATAACCAATGGAATGCTATAAAGTTGACCATAGTTGATGCCGTAGGAATTGATAAAACCAATTTCGGAATCAACTTGAACCTCTTTGAGATATTCATACAAGAACCTGAGTGACCATAGAACAATCATAAAAATCCCAAAAATCCTTCCCGGTGGGAGATTTTCCTTGTGTTTGATCCAGATCGCCAATAGCACAACAAACAGAATCAAGCACGAGATGGATTCATACAATTGAGCCGGGTGACGTGATTTAGCAAAGGTATTAATAACGGCAGCGTAGCGTCCGTTATCCAGTTTACCTAAACTATAGTTCATGTGTGTCGATTGATCGATATGTTCATTGAGATACGGGCTATACGATAATCGCTCGTAAAGCCGGGTATTCAAATACTGATTCAAGGGAGGCTCCTCCTGACGGTCGGCTGCGAACTCAAGCAATATTTTAATGGGTTTGTGACCGGCTTGGTTCGGCTCACCATCAGCCGAAAGAAAACTTACTTCTTCTACCTCAGGATCGCGCTGCAACATTTCGGTAACATTGCGGGTAAATACTACTGCATAAGGTGCGTTTGACTCTTTGCCGATAATTTCGGAATTGAAAAAATTCCCCAGCCTGATTAACGCTCCGGTTAGCGCCACTAATATTACAATTCGATCGAGTACCTGAAGATAAGATTGACCTGGTTTGTTTTTTCTGGCGTATAGCCATAATGCAAACAAAATACCAATGGCTGCACCGTGACTGGCGAGTCCGCCCTCCCATATTTTGATTATGTCTATCGGGTTGGAAAAGTAACGTTCGGGTTCATAAAAAAGCACATGCCCCAGCCGGGCTCCTACAATGGTTGCCACTACCATGTATATGGTTAGCGAGTCAACGTCCTTTTCGGGTTTCCCTTCTTTTTTATAGATGTAGTAAAATATTTGCTGACCTAGTAAAAATCCCAGGGCAAAGAGCAATCCGTACCACCGTAGGGTTATCGGGCCAATGGAAAAAATTTCAGGACTAGCGTTCCAGATGATGTAGCTTAATAAATTCATGGCCGTAAATATATAGGGATTATGGTTTATTGTTCAAGCTTATAGCGCGAAGGTTCGATTAAAGATTAAAGCCTGTCGAGGGCTTCAAGTTCAGTAGTAAACCCTGAGGAAAGGATAGGAAATCTACACCATGTGCGCGGATCAACGTTAAGATGGTCTAAGTGAAACGAGGGCGCATAGCGTTCGCGTTTCCATTGATTGATGGCCCAAAGCCTGAAGAATTTTTTAATATTGGTTTTTAATTGTTCACGGTCGTCATATTCGTCTTGCAAGGCGAGGAATACTTCTACTGGTGATTTCCGGTGCAGAATGGCATGATGTTCAATTTGAGCCATCAGGATATACGGCATCAGGTCATCCTCATCGGTTTGATGCTTTTCGGAAGGCCTGAGTTCTGCTGTGGGTTTAAGCTGATTAATGGTATGAAGTCCGGTGTAGCCCAATTCATTTTCTGCCCACTTTAGCCAGTTAAGTATAGTTGGCTTGCTGATTCCGGAAATTGGCGCCAGGCTTCCGCTGGTGTCACCGTCCATGGTAGAATATCCTACATCGCCCTCACTTCGGTTTGAAGTAGTAATTAAAATACTTTGTTTGATGTTGGCCAACATCCAAATAACGGGTGATCGTGAGCGCGCCTGAATGTTTTGAAGTGCAATGTCATCGGTAGTCCAGCTTAATTTTCGGTTAAGCGCACGTTCGATTTTAGCGGAATAGGAATCAACTTCATCCTGAATTCTCCATTCAAAAAATGTGGCACCCAATGACTCTGCTAATACTGACGCTGCATCGCGCGTGACTGAAGATGAGTTGGAGGTAGATTGGTAGGCGCAGGTAAGCAAGTTCCGCACGGCCTGCTTCTGATCAGTAACAGTGGTTAAGCCAACCTGCTTACAGAAGGTTTCCCAGCCTAATTCATTGCTTGCGCGTTTCACCATTTCAGCAACCATAGTAGCGCAGGTAGCGGAGTCAGCTCCGCCACTGAGTGATATAACATAACCTTTTGATTTACTCTTCCTCAGGTAATCAAACAAGCCGAGCGTTACTGCTTTGGTAAGTTCTTCGTTGGGATCTTTTGAATCTGTTAACGGTTGCTGCTGACTATTCGATTCGTTATCGAAGTCCACATCACACATGAGCATATCCACAGGTTTGAAAGACAACCTGTTATTCTGAGCGAGCATTTTACCATGCTGGGCAACAAGAATATCGCCATCGTAGATCATTCTTCCGGCTTCATTGCCGAGCAAATTGCAAAACACATAAACGCATGAAAACAATCGAGAACCGTCAAGGACTACTTCCTGTTCGCGGTTTAAGCTTTTTCCGAGCGCAAAATGGCTGGCGCTTGGGTTCAGAATCAAATGAACACCGCGCTCCTTAAAACTATAACCTGGTCTTTTTTCTCTGCTCCATCCATCTTCACAAATCTCAATACCAAAACGTATCCCTTCAATTTCATAGATCAGGTCGCCTGCAGTAATACCTTCATACTGGTTTAGTGTGATCGTTTTGCCTGCCGGCCAGGGCGTAAACCAACGAGGTTCATAATGCACACCTTCCCGCGGCAGGTTTTGTTTTAAGGTTATCCCAAGAATTTTTTTGTTACTGACGACACACGAACCATTGTACGTGAGCCCGTCAATTCGAATGGGTAAACCAATGTTTACTGTAATGTTTTCGCAGTATTCAGCAATCTTTATTAGTTCTTCAAATGCCCTGGCCGATAGCCACTGGCTTAAAAAAACATCTTCGCAGCCGTATCCGGTAATGCATAATTCCGGAAGGCATAGAATTTTGACGTGTTGTTTTTTCGCCTCTTCAATGGCCGACAAAATGTTCGTCACATTATTGTTCCAATCGAAGGGTGTTTGATTAACGGTAGCACCTGCAATTCTGATGTTCACGGATACTGGGTAGGTTATGAACTTCTTATTGTAAATCTTTCAGGATGTTCAACTTTATACAAGTCTTGTAAGCAGCATCCTGCTCTGCTTTCTTTTTACTGTTGCCGTAACCTGTTCCTGTTACTTCATTATCAACAAAAACCTGTGCCGTAAATTCCTTATGAATTTTTCCTTTTTTTATGTCTACTATTTCGAACCGCACTTCTTTTCCTTCACGCTGACTCCATTCAATAACCCGACTTTTGAAATTGCTTTGTGTACTAACAAGTTCGTCCAGGTCATAGTTGGGAACGATAAGCTTTTTGATTACAAATTTTTTGACTGATGAATAGCCTCTATCGAGATAGATGGCGCCAACTATAGCCTCTAATGTATTTCCTAAAATAACCTGCTGCAGCTGTACGTTTTTTTGATCGTATTGAACGATGTTTCCAATGCCAATCTTTCGTGCTAAAAGGTTAAGGGACTCACGGTTAACAATGCGCGACCTGATTTCGGTCAGAAACCCTTCGCTTTTGTATGGGAATTTTTTGAACAAAAAATCGGCTACAGCAGCACCAAGAATGGCATCGCCAAGGTATTCCAGGCGTTCGTTGTTTTCTTTATAGCCATCACCATTTTCCTTAAGCACTGAACTGTGCCGTGTGGCCAGTCGGTATAACTCAAGGTTTTTTGGCGTGAAGCCGCCAATGGTTTGAATTGCGCTAATAAGCTTTTTATCGGAGGGAGATTTCTTGTTGGATATTTTAAGTAAGCGCCACACTATTAGCCAAAGAAAGTAAAACCCCTAAGGTAACTAAAGGGATTTAAACGAGCGATACGATTCATTTTAGACTTTCTTGAGAACAATAGAGGCATTGTGGCCTCCAAAGCCGAAGGTATTGCTAATGGCAACATTAACCGTGCGTTGCTGAGCCTTGTTAAGCGTCAGGTTAAGCCTTTCGTCAAGCGCTGCATCGCGGGTTTGGTTATTAATGGTAGGGGGCACTACACCCTCACAAATTGCCATGATACAGGCAAGGGATTCAATGGCTCCAGCAGCGCCTAACAGGTGGCCAGTCATTGATTTGGTGGAACTGATGTTCATGGCAAACGCATGGCTGCCAAATACTTTTTCTATCGCACGGATTTCACCGATATCGCCAAGCGGAGTGGAGGTTCCATGCGTATTGATGTAATCAACTTCTTCAGGCTTTATACCAGCGTCTTCCAAAGCATTCTCCATTACTTTGGTAATTCCGGCACCTTCAGGGTGTGGAGCGGTAATGTGGTAGGCATCAGCCGAAAGGCCGCCACCGAGAACCTCCGCATAAATTGTTGCGCCTCTTTTCTTTGCATGCTCATATTCCTCCAGGATTAAGGCACCGGCTCCTTCGCCCAACACAAATCCATCTCTGTTTTGGTCGTATGGACGTGAAGCGGTTTCAGGAGAATCATTACGTTCCGAAAGGGCTTTCATGGCATTAAATCCACCAACCCCTGCTTCGCAAACAGCGGCTTCCGATCCACCGGAAACAATTACATCCGCTTTGCCCAACCGTATGTACATAAAAGCATCGTAAATAGCATTGGTAGAAGATGCACATGCCGATACGGTTACAAAGTTAGGACCTCTGAAGCCGTATTTAATTGAAATGTGACCTGCACTCAGGTCAGGGATCATCTTGGGGATGAAGAATGGATTGAAGCGAGGGGTTCCATCGCCTTTGGCAAAAGATTTAACCTCTTCCTGAAAAGTAAGCAACCCTCCGATGCCTGATCCCCAGATTACGCCAATGCGATTGGGATCCAGTTCAGACAGCGGAAGGTTTGAATCTTTTATAGCCTCATCAGCCACCACCATGGCATATTGCGCAAAGGGATCTAGCTTACGTGCCTCTTTGCGATCCATAAAATTGCCGATGTCGAAATTTTTTAATTCGCAGGCAAACTTTGTTTTGAAGAGGGTAGCATCAAAACGTGTAATAGGGGCTGCACCACTTTTACCCGCCTTCAGCCCATCCCAGTACTCCCGGAATGTGTTGCCGATCGGTGTAAGTGCACCAAGCCCGGTGACTACTACGCGTTTAAAAGCCATATGTAAAAGGTCTAATGAGGAAAAGGAGGTCGATAAATTACTTCTTAACGTTCTGTTCCAGGTAAGATATAGCCTGGCCAACGGTTGAAATATTTTCGGCCTGATCGTCCGGAATAGAGATGTTAAATTCTTTTTCGAACTCCATGATCAGTTCTACGGTATCCAGAGAGTCAGCGCCAAGGTCATTGGTAAAGCTTGCTTCAGGAGTAACTTCAGATTCTTCAACACCGAGTTTATCGATGATAATCTGCTTTACTTTTTGTGCGATTTCAGACATGTTTTTACAGTTTTAGGATTTAAAAATCTGTGCAAAGAAAGATATTTACTGCAATATTGTCAAACTTTTTTAATCTTGTCAGGGTGCAGCGAAAAGCCGCTCAATTGAGGTAAAAATGAAGAAAAACAAGCTGTTAATTGAGTACGATTATGACTTTGAACTGGCCGGTATCATTTCAACATCCAAGGGCTATAAATTGGCATGGCATATTAATCGTGAATTAGGTGTTAATCTGGTCCGGCAACCCGATCTTAGCGTTGGGTTTAAAGACAACCAGGAAAGATTGTACACTTTTTATTCCTGTGAACCAGGTCTCAATCGATTGAAACTTTTTAAAAATAAGCCAATGGATTATGAGTCTGGGAAGTATTTTCTAGTGCCTGAGTTTCCTCGATTTGATTTCATAATTTTGACCGCCTCTGAAAACACAGACTTTACGATGATGGTATTACAAGGTATTAAACAAATTCAAGCCGTTGAACTAATTGCACCTATTCCGGTTACTTCGCTGAAGTCGAAAAGTAATTTTATTTTTTAACTCAAAAATTTATACACAACATCCTTAAACATGGAACTGCTTTCCTATAACAAAACTAAAATTGTTGCCACCGTTGGCCCTGCTTCGAACTCAAAAGATATGCTTCGTGCGTTGGTTAAAGAAGGCGTTGACGTATTCCGGTTAAACTTCTCGCATGGTAATCATGAAGATCACCTGAAGGTTATCAATAATGTTCGGGAAATCAATGTGGAGCTTGATACCACCATTGCATTGTTGCTGGATTTGCAAGGCCCCAAAATCCGGGTGCAGGAGGTTGAGCCCGATGTTGAGCTTGTAGCAGGGCAGGAGTTTGTAATCACAACACGCCAGTTAAAAGGCAATAGTGAGATTGCCAGCACATCCTATCAGCAATTACCAAAAGATGTAAAGGCCGGTGATTTGATTTTGGTGGATGACGGGAAAATTGAACTCAAGGTTCGTGAGGTTCGTGATAATGATGTGGTAACTACTGTGATTTACGGAGGGCCATTAAAGTCACGTAAGGGCATTAACCTTCCTTTCACTAAAGTTTCGGCTCCATCACTTACCGAAAAGGATTTGAAAGACCTTGAATTTGGTTTGCAAAATAACATCGACTGGATTGCGCTTTCATTTGTGCGTAAAGCTCAAGACATTAAGATTTTGAGGGGCATTGTTGAAAAGCACAAATCTTCATCGCGCATTGTAGCCAAGATAGAAAAGCCTGAAGCGCTCAGTAATATCGATGAGATTATTGCGGCTACGGATGCAGTAATGGTAGCACGGGGCGATCTGGGAGTTGAAATCTGGATGGAGGAAGTACCCATGGTGCAGAAAATGCTTGTTGAAAAGTGCAATGCAGCCTCTAAGCCGGTAATTGTGGCTACACAGATGATGGAGAGTATGATTGAAAATCCGCGTCCTACCCGTGCTGAAACGAATGATGTGGCTAATGCTGTTTTGGATGGTGCTGATGCGGTAATGTTATCGGCCGAAACTGCGGCTGGTAAATATCCACTTGAGGTTGTGCGCAGTATGGTACGTACCATTGCTTCAGTTGAAAAGAACGATCACCTCTATTACAGGTTCCGTGAGGTAGACCCAAAATCCCCAATCTACATTAATGATAGCCTTGTATTGGCTGCGTGTAAACTCGCTAAAGATGTTGGTGCAAAAGCCATTGTAGGTATGACAACGTCCGGATATACAGCATTGCGCTCATCGTCTTACCGACCGAACACAAATATCTTTGTATTCACGGCCAACAAATCGCTGATCAATACCATTAACCTGGTGTGGGGCGCTCGTGCTTACCTGTACGATAAAGTAACTACTACTGACGAGACCATCTCTGATGTGGAAACGTTACTCAAGAAAGAAGGTCATCTGCATAGTGGAGATATTTTCATTACGCTGGCTAGTATGCCCATTCAAGAGCATCTCAGAACCAATACCCTGAAGATCAATATTGTGAAATAATCTATACAGGTTAACACTCAGTATACTTCATAACGCAGTTTTACTGATGTTTATGTGACCCTGTTTACTTCGAATAATTTATACTGAGCACAGGTATTGGGCTATGGTATGCCACACTTTCGGCAATGCCAAGTGTGTAGGATGGAAGTCCGTTACGGGTTCGGGTGGCCAGGCATACAATTCCATTTTTAGCATTGGCCAGGTAATTGGCAACACCTTTATGTACATCGTAATCGCAGTGAATGGCCCGACTGTATTTTAGTTTTGAGGCATTCTTTTCGAACCACTCAAAGCGTTGATTAATGTATGCACTGTCCCTGAAATTGATAGGCGTATTCACGTAAAGCAACTGTACTGATGCATTTACGGCCTGTGCAAAATCAAGAAGTTTAGCCGTTGCCTTTTCGCTGCCTGCTTCAAAGTTTGAAGCCAACGTTAAGTTTTTAATATTTTTCAACGTGTGATTTTTCTGAACGCATAACACGGGTATATCAGAACCACGAAGAACCTTTTGTGCATTCGATCCAACAAAAGGATGACTGGCTTCTTCCATTCCATGCGAGCCCATTATGATCAGGTCGGCTTTCCACTTGCGTGCAGTAAATAGTATTACCGGTGAAGCGGTTCCAATATCGACCGAGGTAGTAACCTTTACGCCTTTTAAGATCGAGCTTTGCTCCTCGTTTTTCAGCGCATTCTTGGCTTTAAGAACAGCAGATTTTACATCCGGGTAGTCGGCCAGCCGCTCAGGAATTTTTTCAAGCCCGGTAGTCGTATAGATTACGTGCAACAGAAGAATTTCAGCCTTTGTTGCCGATGCGATAGCAGCGCCAATTTTTAAAGCATTTTTTGCACAAGGAGAAAAATCGGTTGGGATCAATATTTTTTTCATGACAATCTCTTTAGTTTAAGATGATTACTGTGCTATTCAAAGATCATTATTAGCACAGTGGAAGATACTGACACTCGTCAGTACATCAGATGATATACATCAAGTGCTAATTTAGACATCTAAATGGTTTTCAGACGATTAGAATCTTCTAGTTTATACCTGCGGTAAAGGCTGCCGGGTTAGTCGAATATGGACACTTAATTTAGTTCCTCGGTTCAACAAGAATCACTTCTTCTTTGTCCACAACCACAACTCCGGGCAGATCGCCTTTTCTTTTTCGGACGAATTTTTTAGGTGTAAAAATTACCGGGCACAAACTATCGGTTTTTCGTTTCGAATGATAGGCCGCCAGTTGTGCAGCGCGTTCGATTACATCGTTGGGAAATTTTTTGCCCGATTGGTATTTTATAACCACGTGCGAGCCCGCAACATCTTTTGCGTGCAACCATAAATCTTCCTTATAGGTATGGTGCAGGGTTAATTCATCATTATGCCTTGCGTTTTTTCCAACCCAAATTTTAAAACCCTTAAACTCTGTTTCGTAAAATGGAAGAGCAGGTTCTTTCTTTTTTATACCGGGAACTGAATCGGAAGTTAACTTTCGCAGGTCTTTGATAGTGTCAACGAGTTCAATGTGTTGAATTGATTGTTGAAGGGTTGTTAGTTCAGATTTTTTACGGGCGATGGCTTCATTCAGTTTCTGAACCTCGATGTGGTGATTTTTTGATTTATTGTAAAACAGTTCAGCATTCTTCTGTGCGCTCAGTTCTTTTTTTAGTTTGATCTCAACGGGTTGATTCTCATTATAAAAATCGGGCAACGTAATCGTGCTCATTCCTGTTTTAACTCGATGAAGGTTCGCCATTAATAGATCGGCCCACACCTTGTAATGATTATCCGTCTCAATCTCACGTAACTTTTGTGTCGTCTTGGTAAGGTAGGCTTCTGTGTTTTTTACCTGGGTACGAAGTTTTGCGAGGGCTTGTAATTTTTCTTGTTGGAAGCCAGAGCGGATAGCGTACTGAATGAAGAATTCATTGACAGCTTCTATAGCATTCGTGTATTGTTTTTCTACTGATCCGATATCGATCAATGAAAATACAAGCTGATTTTCTATTAAGGTGAGATAATATTCTGGCTGATCAAGGTATTGTAGAAGGGATTGAATGGTTGACCATTTGCCGTCCAATGCCAGGGTGTCGAAATGATTTTGTTCCAGGTATTTCCACACCACCTTTCCGAAGGTGAAGCAGTGTTGTTTAAGGTTAGCTTGGTTATTTATAAACGCATCACGACTAAAATCTATTTCCTTATCTAGTTCAGTCAGCACAATTTTATAGTCAGCCGAAAGGTGATTTCTGAAAAGTGCAAGGGCTTTATTCTGACGAAACAAAACCAGGTTTGCACGGTTTCCATGTAATTTGAAAAGCAGCACAAAATCATCGGTGAAGTGCAGGGAAAAGCAGCGCTCGTTGTTGTATTGATATACCTCCGTAACTCTTTGGCCAATTAAGTCCCCAAACAAATCAACACTATTTTTTCGGGCGCGGTTAAAATTGGATGGAAATGAGAGGCAGCAGAAATCCGATTGTAACCTTGCTTTGATGAAGAAGGGTTTTTGTGTGGTTTCAAATCGGATAATCAGTTCGTCTTTATGTTGACTATAACACTCTGACACAACACAGTCTATCAGCCTGTTTTTAAGCTCGGCAGAAAGTTGTCGTAAGAAATAATAGTTGTTGTGCATGGCGAGCCTGTGCTGGTGCAACAGTTTACAAACTTAATCGCAAGCCATCAAATGCCAGGTAAACGTTATCGGGTAATTCTTTTTCAATGGAGGCAACGGTACCCAGTTTATGACTGATGTGCGTAAAGTAGGTTTTGCCTGGGCTAATTTTTTGCACCATGGCAAGCGCTTCCTCGAGGTTGAAATGCGAAACGTGGTAGTCGCGTTGCAAGGCATTCAACACCAGTACTTCAGTGCCTTTTAGCAATTGAATGGTAGAGTCGGGTATGGTCTTGGCATCGGTAATGTAGCTAAAGTTCCCGAATCGGAATCCCAACACCGGAAGTTTGAGGTGCAGCACGGGCAAGGGAGTAATCGTAATGCCCTTGAAGGTGAATGGCTCTTCGTTGATTGTATTTAACTCAACTTGCGGTAGCCCCGGATAATTCTTTGGACCAAAAATGTAGGCAAAGTCGTTTTTTAGCTGGCTTAGGGTTTCAGCCGTTCCCAGCAAGGGCATGGATTGTTGCTGCAGAAAATTGAAAGCACGCACATCATCCAGCCCTGCCGTATGATCGCGGTGGGCATGCGTGAACAGTACGCCATCCAACTGAGCAATACCTTCGCGAAGCATCTGTTGTCGGAAATCAGGACCGGTATCAATCACCAGGCTCGTACCGGAAACATCAATGTGAATAGAGGTGCGTAATCGCTTATCGCGAAAATCCAGTGAACGGCAAACATTACACGTGCAGCCGATTACAGGCACACCTTGTGAAGTTCCGGTTCCCAGAAAAGTAATCTTCAAGCCTTAATTTCAGTTTGCGTTATTTCTTCGTAGAGCTTATGACTTTTTTCAGTGAACCGGGTTGTTTCCAACTCAATGGTTTTCAGTATATCCAGTAAGGCATTAATTTTCCCTTCCGTGGTGTAGAACTTGTTGACGATAATAATCTTTTGTTCACGCAGCAGGCAATAACCCGATTTAAAATTCCCCTTTTCATAACGCAGCGTATAATCCGATTCTGCGATCATATCTTCCAACTTGGTTAAAAATGGGACTGTGTACTTAATCATAGTGGTTGTTTTCGTTGGGGCGAAGATAATTTATAATTGTGAATGTGAAATCTCCTGTGAAGAATAATACCCTCCATTTGTACTTTTGAAAGGTGAACCTGAACAATAAACGGTTGATTGTGATTGTTGGACCAACGGCTGTTGGTAAAACCGCTGTGGCGCTTGCGATGGCCGAGGCACTTGGTACTGAAATTCTTTCGGCCGACTCTCGCCAGTTTTACCGCGAAATGACCATTGGTACGGCAAAGCCAACAGCGCTGGAACTGGGACAAATCAAGCATCACTTTATCGATACGCATTCCATTACCGATAAGTATGATGCCGCCCGGTTTGGCGAGGAAGCACTGGAGAAGGTTTACGAGCTGTTCGGGCGGTATAATGATGTGATTGTTTGTGGTGGGTCTGGTCTTTACATCAAGGCGCTGCTGGAGGGTTTTGACGATATTCCTGAAGTGCCGGATGAAATACGGGAATCCGTTAGCGAGAACTACAAGAACAAGGGTTTGATCTGGTTACAGCAAACGATACAAAAACTTGATCCTGACTATTTCGCTAGAGCGGATGCACAAAACCCTGCCCGATTGATGCGCGCATTGGAGGTTGTATTGGCCACCGGGAAATCTATTTTAACTTTTCAGACAAAGCAAAAACGGATACCTCCATTTAAGATAATTAAAATAGGATTGGAGCTGGAGCGAAATGAATTGTACAAGCGTATTGATGAGCGCATGGACCAAATGATTACGGCAGGCTTATTCGATGAAGCTGAAAAATTATATCCTTACCGGGAGCATAATGCCTTGCAAACCGTGGGGTATCAGGAAATTTTTGATTTCATGGATGGGAAGTACAACAAGGAAGAAGCTCTACGACTATTGAAGCGCAATTCGCGCAGGTACGCCAAGCGACAGCTTACCTGGTTTAAACGTGATGCGGAAATTAATTGGTTTAAACCCGACCAGTTTGAAGGCATTCTTAGCCTGGTAAATAATGAGGCCACTAAGACACCAAGGCACTAATGTTTTTATCCTGGTAAGCTAATGGTAATGCAATGATTTCTTTGTGCTTTCGTGCTTTTGTGGCAAATGTAGGCAGCATCCGTTAACAAGTAAATCATAAACATATTGGTTAATATTGGGCATGGCTGAAAAGCGGGTTTTGATTATTACCTATTACTGGCCGCCTAGTGGAGGCAGCGGTGTACAGCGTTGGCTTAAGTTTGTTAAGTACCTTCCGTCATTTGGCTGGCAGCCTTATGTTTTTACGCCAGAAAATCCTTCGTTCGATATTAAAGATGAAACACTGGTTAAGGATATCCCCGCTGAGGCGGAGATAATCAAACTGCCCATTTGGGAACCATACCATATTTTTAATTGGTTGAGTTTTCGCTTAGACGGAAAAAAAGGCAGTGAGGGCAATTCTGTTTCCTCAACTAAAAAATCCTTTTTTCAGCGGCTTAGCGGATGGATTCGTGCTAACCTGTTTATTCCTGATCCACGTATTTTCTGGATCCGGCCATCCGTAAAATTCTTGAACGACTTTCTGATTGAGCGAAATATCACAACCATCATTACAACCGGTCCGCCACACAGCATGCACCTGATTGGGTTGAGGTTGAAAAAGAAAAATCCATCACTGTATTGGATCGCTGACTTTCGTGATCCCTGGACAGAGTGGGGGCTATGGGAAAAACTGGGTGTTGGTACCTGGGCGATGCAACGACATAAGGCATTGGAGGCTAAGGTTCTGGCTGCAGCCGATGTGATCGTTACGGTAACACCGCACTATGTGAATCGCTTTAAGCAGCTTTCCGGTAAAGATGCCGTGTTGTTAACCAACGGTTTCGATGAAGATGATTTTCGGGAGATTAATTATACCAAATCGGAGCATTTCACCATCCGGCACATAGGTGTGGTAAATGAGCAACGTGATCCTGTTCCTTTTATGGAGGCTTTTCAGCAGTTGCTTGATGAAGATGAAGAATTCAAAGCCAATGCGCTGATTGAGTTTGTAGGCGATGTGCATCAACCCTTTAAAGATTATGTGGAGGCACGACTCTCATTAAAACCATTTGTACGGTTTACCGGAAACGTTTCACATGCAAGGGTAATGGAGTATTACGGTAATACTTCATTGTTACTGTTGGTTCTCACCGGTTATCGCGATCCGCACGGTTTTTTTCCGGGTAAGTTGTTTGAATACATTGCAACCGGTGTACCGGTGTTGGGTATCGGGCCTGTGATTAGTGATACGGCTAATGTTTTACAACAATCGGGCATCGGTGTTATGATCGAAAGTAATGATTTAGCGGGAATAAAGTCATCGCTAATGAATTACTTTTTGGAATGGAAATCCAACCCTAATCCAATTGTCTCTAAGGGAAATGTGTCGATCTACTCGCGCAAGGTTATTACTGAGAAACTGATCTCCTTGCTAAAATAGTTTTTTAATTTCTTAGAAACGGAGCATCAGTTAGAAAGTAATTCGCTTGCTTTCAGAAACTGACCTGTAAATAGCCTCCACCACACGAATATCTTTTAAACCTTCTTCACCGGGTACCAAAACATCGTTATTCTGCTTGATGGACAAAGCATCATTGTCCATTTGTCTGGCTTGTTGGTTGGGTATGCTTGCGTTGAGTTTCTTTCCATCACTGGTAATGCCATCAATACCACTATAGGATTGAAAGGGGGAGAGTTTGTACCAACCCTTTTCGCACGTTACCAATAGGTTATTGATGTTCTTCCCAAAACTGGTTTCACAGTGAGCAGTAACTCCACCCGGAAACTCCAAGTCGAATTCCATGGTTTCGTCTACCTCTTTGTAAATGTGTGGCCGGTTGGTGGATTGCTTTGCAGTTACCGCTATGGGCTCAAGTCCGGTGCTATACCGTACGGCATTGATAGGATAAACGCCCATGTCGTAGGTGGCACCACCGCCCATGTTTTTCTTTTGTTTCCAGTGGTCGGTCCTTCCATCATAATAACCTGCGGCTGCATCGGCTTTATGCACTTTACCATAGGTTAAATCTTTCCGGTACTTTATAATTTGTTGTGTATTGGGTTCGTGCTGCATGCGATAGCCAATGCTGAGTTTTACCTTGTTTTGTTTACAGGCTTCAATCATCTGCTGGCATTCGGTTACCGTAATGGCCATTGGTTTCTCGCACCAAACATGTTTGCCGGTACGTGCAGCGCGTATGGTGTATGCTGCATGCATGGATGGTGGCAGCACCACATAAATAACATCGATATCCGAATTGTTGGCAATGCTGTCGAAGTTTTGATAGTTGTAAATGTTTTTATCCGCCAGGTTAAATTTCTTTTTCCATTGCTCTGCTTTTGTTGGCGTGCCGGTTATGATGCCTTTCAGTTCACAGTGTTGTGTTAGTTGCAATGCCGGAGCCAGCAAATCGGTGCTGTAATAACCAAGCCCCATTAAGGCAACGCCTAATTTGCTTTTTGTTTGTGGCAAAATGATGTTGGCAAAAGCAAACTGAGTGGCCAGTGCACCGACTCCAGTGGCAAGCGCATGTTTAATAAATTTTCTACGACTGTTCATGGCGATAAGAAGTTTTCTGGAAAAGGATAGCTAAAGGTACCCAATTTACCGGCTCAATTCTACTTTCGCACGATCAGGTTGAAGACTTTTGTTACAAGTTTGTTTACTTCCGGAGAGCTTTTTGAGAGAAGGGTTAACGATCCAAAAAATAATGTGATCAATGTTGAACGGTAAAAAATATCGAGAAATACATTTTCCAGTTGCGGTAACAACAGGTTCAGGCCAAAGGCAAGAACGCTAATGCCTAATACTTTTAATGTTGAGAGGGTGAACGGCTGAAGCTTAAACTTCCACCAGATGAAAATAAATTTCACACTATTAAAAAGGAACAACGCAATGGCCGAACCGATGGCCGCACCCGTCATTCCGTAAATCGGAATCAGAACAAGATTTAGCACGATTACGGTTATAGCCAGTACCAGCACCACCACAATGTTAAAAGCGTAATATTTTGAGAGTACAATAATTTCACTGCTGGGGCCAAAAAACATATCGATGAGTTTGCCGAGGCCAACCAACAAAACAACATAAGCGCCCGCTTCAAAGATTTCGCCTTTTGGTACGAGCGTAAAAATATTTTGGATGTTCGCCCACACGCCAATCAAAAGCAAAGCTCCGATGATCAGTTGGTTTACCGATACCTTTTTATACAGGTTGTCAATTTCTTTCAAATCATTTTTTTCAAATGCTTCCGCAATAAGCGGCATGGTGGTTTGTAGAATAGCGCGCTTGGGTATTTCAATAACCGTGGCCATGTAGAATGCAGTGGTGTAAATGGCATTGGAAGCAAAGCCCAGAAGTCCGGCTACCATCAGACTGTCAACCTTACCGATAATAACCATGCTGCTGGTTCCGACAAAACTCAGTGCGCTGAATTGAAGGATCTCCCGTAACCGTTTTGATTGCAGAAAGGAAAAATCGAAGTGAATTTTGAGTTGACCGGCAACACTCAGATTAATAATCAGAATGAAAAGCACCACCCCATAAATGGCCACGTTGGCAATAAGGAAATGATGAAAACTGATAACTTTTGTAAAATATAAACTCACCAGTATAGCCTGTAACAACCGCACCACCACTTCGCGCAGCAAATTTGGAAAGGCAACCTTTAGTAAGGAGCGTGAATAAGTTTCGAGAAGGGTAGTGACCAGCATAAGGAACGTTAACCACAGCACCAGGTGCAGGTAGGGTGCAAGAAGGTCGGCCTGATTATTAAAAAAGGATAGGATTCGCGATTTGGCAAGCGTGAAGATGGTCCAGAAAATGCCGAAACCCACCAGCGAGAAGGCAAGCATCATGGTAATGAACGAAGCTGCACTTTCCTTGCTTTTATTGAAATGCGGGAAAAAACGTGTGATGCTTTGCGCCAATCCCATCTGCGCAAAAGGAACAAATAATATGGCAGCATCCTGAAGGGTTCGCAACAAGCCAATCTGCTCAACGTCAAGAAACTTGGGATAGAGGTACAGCAGGTTTATATAACCGATCACCACACCCAGGTAGGAGATGATTGATGTGTAAATGCTTTGTCGGATAACAATGCCCATTAGGAAATGAAGGGTTGGTAGTTCGTTGGTGTAATAACCTGATGTTCACTTTCCGGGTATGCCTTGGTAAAAGTTAATGGAGCTTTTTCCTTTTTAACGGTACCCCATTTAAATTCAAAAGAGTAAAGTTTACCATCCCGTTCCTCTATATAATCGATCTCTTGTTGTTGTTTGGTTCGCCAAAAGTACCGATTCGACCAGATGGAAGAATAGGAGATGTATTTTAAACGCTCGGTAATAATAAAATTTTCCCATAGGGCTCCAGCGTCTTTTCGTAGCTCCAACGGTTGAAAATTGGCGATGATAGCATTGCGTATTCCATTGTCATAGAAGTAAATCTTTCGGCTTTTCTTCAATTCATTACGAAGGTTTCTGCTGAATGATGGTAACCGGTAAATCACCATTGTTTTTTCAAGTAAGTCAATATAGCGAGTTACCGTTTGCGGATCGGATTGAACAAGCTCGGCTATTTCGTTGTAGCTCACTTCGGAACCGACTTGCAGGCTCAACGCCCTGAGTATTTTTTCAATTACTTCTGGTTTTCTGACATCTTGAAACGAAAACAAGTCTTTATAGAGATAGCTATCGGTAAGGTTTTTCAGCACTTCCTTTTCTGAACCCGGATTGTTGATTACATCAGGATACATTCCGTAGACTAAGCGCGTAGCCAGTAACCTGTTCTGTTCAATGAACGAAGTGTGCCCAATCAATTCTTCCATCGAAACCGGGTACATAATAAATTCCCATTTCCTTCCGGTTAGTGGTTCGTTAATTTCATTGGCAAGTTCAAGCGCGGATGAACCCGAAACAATTAGCTGAACTGATTTAAGTTGATCAATTATAAGTTTAAGGCTTAACCCGATGTTCTTAACCCGCTGTGCTTCGTCAATAATAACCAGCTTGTGTTTTCCAATCAGCGCCTTCAGTTCAGAAGAAGTCTTTTCAAAAAGTAAAGCCCGCATATCTGGCTCATCGCAATTAATAAATAAAGCTCGGTCTGGCGAGTCTTGCGAAATACGGGTCAATAGGGTAGTTTTTCCTACTTGTCGGGGACCAATGATAATCACCGCCTTTCCCGCACCCAAGCGCTTTTTTACCTCATTTTCTAGCTTTCTGTGGATCATAATCGGTTAAAGTTATAACTTTTTTCGATTATGATCTTGAAAAGTAAAAAATCTATGGTTTGAACCAGAATACCGTATCGGTTATTCCGGAGGTAGTAAACACTTTTTCCCAGCCGGCAAGGTTTTCGTGAATGGAGCGGTATCGTAAACGTTCGGCATTATCGAGAATGAGTATGCCGCCTTGCTTCAATTTTGGTAGGGCATGGAGAGCACACTCAACCCGCGCACGGCCATCCACAATTACAAAATCGAAGTAATCATCAGGGTATTGATCAATGAAGGAATAATATTCAGTAAAGCAACTGGCGGGAGTTGCTTCCATCCGGTAGTTTTCATAATTATTTTTTGGGTAACTGATGGTTTTAGATGGATCGTTTGCCGGAAGGATTTTTACGTAATAAACATGGTTTAACTTTTTGTTTTTCAGTTCTACTTCTATTTGAGTAAACCACTGCTGATCATGCTCCAGGCTTACCAGTTCTTTTACGCGAGGGGCAATAAATAACGTGCTTCTGCCACTGCCAAACTCAAAACCTTTCATGTCAGGTTTTAATAACGTGTGAAGTATATCAATGGCTGCAGGTGTCATCCAGGGAATGGGTGCGCCTTTCCATTTCCGCAGTAAATGCTTTTGATAAAGTTTAAGGATGGGGCGAAGGGCACGGAATCGAAGGTATAACAGTGGTTTTGATTTAGGATGGAAGTAGTTGTGCCTGATGTAATCAGGTGATTGTGCTATCGTTCTTGCCTGATCCGCTGAGGTCATGTTTCGGTTTTTATTTGGCAATAATCTCACCTATTTTGCGCCATTCCAAAAATATTGCGTATTGTCGAATGAGTTGAAGATGAGTACTGCTCGCCAAACGGTTATGCTCGCCAATGCGGTTCACAAGCCATTTGATACCCGCATCTTTCACAAGGAGGCATTGGCGTTGATTCAGGCCGGATGGAATGTAACCATAATTGTTCCGCATACAAGTGATGAGCAAGTTCAGGGTGTTCAGGTCATTGCTGTACCCTTACCGCAAAAGGGTTGGGAGCAGTTGTTAAAATGCCCGTGGAATATTTTTCGAAAAGCACTATCGCAGCCCCGTCAGGCTATCGTTCACATCCATGATTCTGAGCTGCTGGTAATTGGTTTAATGTTGCGGCTTACCGGGCGCACGGTAATTTACGATGCACACGAAGACACGCCTTTGCAGATTATGTACCAACATTGGATACCCCGCTGGGCAAAGCTTCCGTACAAGTGGTTCTATTATGCATTGGAAAAAATTTGTGGGTGGTTCTTCAATGCTGTCATTGTGGCTGAGCCGGTAATTGCACGCCATTACCCAAAAAGAAAAACCTTTCTAGTAAGAAATTTTCCAAAAGCAGAAACTTTTCAGCGCGATGTGATTCAACCCTATCATGCCCGTGAGAATACACTTATCTATGTGGGCTTGCTTAGTCGTGTGCGCGGACTGGCTGAAATGCTGGAGGGCTATCGCCTTGCAAAAGCAAAAGTGAATTTGGTTTTTAAACTCGGTGGCAAGTTTGCACCCATAACTCTGAAGGAAGAACTATTTGACCGATACGATGCCACCTACTTGGGTTGGGTAAATTATCGTGAGTTGATTGATCTGCTCTATCAAAGCAAAATCGGAATTATTATTCCGCATCCGGTGGAACGGTACAAAACAAATTATCCGGTAAAGCTTTTTGAGTATATGGCAACCGGCATTCCGGTAATTGCCTCAAAGTTTGGTGAAAGTGCAACATTCGTAACCGAAGCCGCTTGTGGTATGGTGGTTGATCCATTAAATCCAGAAGAAGTTGCCGCTGCTATGGTGTGGTTGCTTGAACATCCGGATCAGGCAATGGAAATGGGCGCACGGGGCAGAGCGAAAATTTTCAGCGAGTACAATTGGGAGCAGGAAAGTGAAGTGTTGTTGAGTGTCTACGACCGCCTGCAACAATAAATCCATCCATCTGTTTCGTTGGCAAACGAATTCTTAGGCATCAGGGCAAACCGTTCTGCTTGATCAGTAGAAAGTGATTCAACAAATTTATCGATCGTAACTACGAAGCCCGCCTCTTCCAGTCTTTCTTTAAAGTCGCGACCGTAAATTCTTACGTGGTCATGCTGACCAAATGCTGATTCTCTTTCTTGCGGATCAGTTATGCTGAAGTCTTCGTAAGTCTTGTCAATCGTTTTTCCTTTGTAACTGTCCATTATGGGAACCAAAATGTAGGCCACACCAGCGGGTTTGAGCACACGCATAAGTTCACGCATGGCTTTTCGGTCATCCGGAATATGCTCCAACACATGCGAACAAAATACAACATCAAAAGTTTGGTCTTTAAAGGAAAGTTGAGTGATGTCTTCCTGCTGCATGGCTTTGGCCGGATTAAGATCAACACTCAAGTAGTCGATGTTAGCGTATTTCTTAAAGAACTTGGTAATTATTTTTTCTGGGGCAAAGTGTAAGACGTTGAGTTGTTTATCCGTTGGTAGATTTTTTTTCAGGTATAAATAGTACAACCGAAAGCGTTCGAGGGAATCGCATTTCGGGCAGCGTGAGTTCGGTCTTTTTTCAAGGCCATGGGGTAGAAAGGCAGGCCCTTGCCAACCACAGCACGGGCAGCTTATAGTTCGTTTACGGTTAAATACAGGGTAAACATAGGCCTGATAGAGGTCGTCAGATTTTTTAATGATTTTGTCCTTCAACTTCATTCCGCCAGCTAATGTTTAATGATCATTTAATACGCCCGGGGTTCTCTTTTAGGAATCCTTCCCACGACTTGGCTTTTGATTTTGTTTGTCCTTTTTGAAAGTGATGGCATAGCGCTACCGCCAGCGCATCCGTGGCATCCAAAAGTTTTGGAATTTCCTTTAGTTGAAAAACCTGCATCAGCATGCGGGCAACTTGCTCTTTTGAGGCATTGCCATTACCGGTTACCGATTGCTTAACTTTTTTGGGAGCATATTCGGTTATGGGTATTTCGTGCGAAAGCGCAGCCGACATAGCCACACCTTGCGCTCGCCCAAGTTTTAACATCGACTGAACATTTTTTCCGAAGAAGGGCGCTTCCAGGGCAATTTCATCCGGATGGAATTCTTCGATAAGCGTAATAACCTTGTCGAATATTTTTTTAAGCTTCAGCGCATGCTCGCCAGACTTACCCAATTGAATTACTCCGAATTGCACCAAGGTTACACGGTTCCCCGTTACGCATATAATGCCGTACCCGGTTACGTTGGTGCCGGGATCCAGCCCCAAGATTATTTTTTCCTGTACAACTTTAGCCACGGGCACAATATAGAGTAATGACCGTTGGATTTCAACGGTTGGTTAATGCGTTTGAAAAAGCAGAACTTGCGAATGGATGGTTACTGCAATTCTCATCGTCTTTCTTCTATATTTCATTCTTTTGATCTTTTTGATTGAAGGATGGAAAAAGGCTTTACAAAAAGTTCCAACATCTTCTTACCAACCCATCATTTCAATCGTAATAGCTGTTCGAAATGAAGCGGATAATATTGCCAATCTTTTAAACGATATTGCTGCACAGCATTATCCAAAAGGAAAATTTGAAATACTGGTAGTAAATGATCGCTCCGATGATAAGACCAAAACGGTGGCGGAGCAGTGGGCGACATCGCACAAAGGGTTAAAATTCCATGTACTGGATTTAGCGCCTTATCGTTCGGGAAAAAAGTCCGCTATATCAGCAGGTGTTGCGTATGCAAACGGTGAAATTATCCTGACTACCGATGGGGATTGCCGGGTTCAGCACGGTTGGCTTAGTTCGGTTGCAGGTGCTTTCAGCGAAAGTACTCAAATGGTGGTCGGGGCGGTGAGATTGAGTGCTGATGGAAATTTTTTCAATTCACTTCAGTTAACCGAATTTGCTTCTTTGATTGGAAGTGGAGGGGCTACTCTGGCATGGGGTTATCCAACCCTATGTAACGGTGCCAACCTGGCTTACCGTAAATCAGCCTTTCAACAAGTGGATGGCTACAGCGGTAACGATCAGGTTGCTTCGGGTGATGATGAGTTTCTGCTCCGCAAGATTGCCGAGCACTTTCCCGGTAGTATTCGGTTTAATGCCGACCCAGCCAGCGTGGTAGAGGCACAGTCAGCCCCAAGCTTAACTGAGTTTTTTCAGCAGCGGATCCGGTGGGCGGGCAAATGGCGAGCTCACGGTATGGGCTTTTCGGCTCTTTTGGCATCCTTCATCTTTCTCTTTCACGTTACCGTTGTGCTGTTGTTAGTACTTGGTTTTATCGAAGTCATTCCTTTTCAGGATGTTGCGTTATTGTTGGGAGGCAAAATGTTAGCCGAGGCTATATTTCTATCGCGGGTGTTAAACTTTTTAAGAATTCCTTTTCGGACGGCATCATTTTTCGTGCTTCAGTTCGTTTATCCGTTGTATGTTATTTTCTTCGGGCTCGCGGCTAATTTTTTTCGTGTTAGCTGGAAGGGAAGAAAAATTTAAGTACGAAACAACGATTTTTTACATGTAACTTTAAGCCACTTATGCCCGAGACTTTCCATAAGAACCGATACGAAATAAAAGAGCTTGAACTGAACGCACTGCTTGAAGTTACCCAGGCCATTAATAATAATGTGCCTGAAGACTTTCTATACAAGATTTACAACTTTACCTTACGCTCCAACCTTAACATCAAGAAACTTGCCTTGTATGTGCTTGATGATTTGTGGAATTGCAAAGTGAACTTCGGAACCGAGCAATCATTTCAAAAGGTAAAATTGCCCGATTGCTTTAAGGATATCCGCACCATAAACAGTTTGCGCGATTTTGAAAATACCCCTTTCAGTATATTTGATATTGTTGTCCCCGTTGCACATAAAGACAGAACACTCGCCCTTGTTTTTTTAGGCGATCATCAGCACGATGGAAATTATGCAGACGACAGCCTGAAGTTTATCCAGGCCCTGAGCAACATAATTATCGTTGCCATCGAGAATAAAAAACTGGCGCGTAAGCAGTTGGAACAGGAGGCGCTTCGAAAGGAACTAGAAATTGCAAGCGATGTTCAACAGTTTCTTTTTCCGGAGAAATTACCCGATACCGAGTTTCTTAATGTAGAGGCCAGTTACCTGCCGCACGATGTTATCGGTGGCGACTATTACGATTATATCCCCATCAATAAAAATCAGTTTTTACTTTGCATTGCCGATGTAAGCGGAAAAGGCATACCGGCTGCACTGATGATGTCAAATTTTCAGGCATCCCTTCGAACGCTATTAAGACAAACACCTAACCTGCGCGATATTATTGAAGCACTCAATTTTCAGGTACTGGAAAACGCCAAAGGCGAAAAGTTCATTACGTTCTTCGCTTGTATTTACGATATCAGCCTGAAGACTTTGGTCTATATCAATGCCGGCCACAATCCTCCGATTTTGTGCGATAAAAAGAATGGAATGAGGTTGCTGGAAGAAGGCTCAACCGTTTTGGGCGCTATGCATCCATTGCCCTTTCTGAATGAAGGTTTTATTACTGACCTTGAGCAATTCAGGTTGTTTTGCTATACCGATGGACTGACTGAAACCGTGAACGAAAAGGGCGAAGAGTTCGGCATGGATCGTTTGATGAAGTATTTTCATGAAGACACAACACGGGTTAAGGATATGCGCACCATTCATAACGATATCATTATTGAGTTAGATACCTTTAAAGGCGATAATGGTTACCACGATGATATTACCATGGTATCCTGTCGGGTTGGTTAGTGTATTGTAATGCATATACATCGTACACCTTTTTTTTTGCCTTGGCTCTATCCGAATCTGATTTGGCGAATGCCTGGCAATGAACTCTATCTTACGCTGGATGATGGCCCCGTTCCGGGTCCAACTGAATTTACGCTGGATATTCTGAATCAATTCAATATAAAAGCAACATTTTTTTGTATTGGTGATAACGTTCGTAAGCATGCCGATGTATACAATAGGATTATTGAAGAGGGTCATGCTGTGGCAAACCACACATTCAATCATCTTAACGGCTGGAATACATCCTTGGACCTATACACCGACAATGTTGTACGATGTGAGCAGGTGATGCATAGTGCACATAAAACTGGGAAGCCTGCAAGTAAATTGTTTCGTCCGCCTTACGGCAGAATAACGCGAGCACAGATAAAATCACTAACAGGATATAAGATCATTATGTGGGATGTGCTTTCCTTTGACTATGACGTAAGCCTTTCACCGGAAGCTTGCCTGAAGAATTCCATCAAGGTTACCCGCCCCGGATCCATCATTGTATTTCATGATAGTCACAAGGCTGAAAAAAATATGCGTTATGCATTGCCGCGCTATATCGATCATTGCTTGCAAAAAGGGTATTCCTTTAATCGTATTCCGGTATGAGCAAAAAACGTGTGCTGGTCGTTCCGCTTGATTGGGGACTTGGGCACGCAACGCGATGTACACCCATCATCAATGCATTACAGGAATTGAATTGCGATGTATTTATTGCCGGTGCGGGTTCGTCATTAAAACTTTTAAGAAAAGCTTTTCCCGAATTAAAGACTTTTGAACTCCCGCCTTATAATCCTGCTTATCCTTCCTCCGGTTCGATGATGTTAAAACTGCTGCTTCAGTCGGGTAAGTTTGTTCGGGTGGTTCGGGTGGAGCATCGAATTACAGAAAAGCTGGTTGAACAATATAATATTGATTTTATAATTTCCGATAACCGCTATGGGTGCTATTCACTAAAAGTGCCTTCCGTATTTATTACCCATCAGCTAACGTTGCCTTCAGCAAAAGGGTGGAAATGGTTAGGGGCGCTGGCCAATAGTGTTGCGAAACGTTTTGTCAAAAAATTCACCACGTGTTGGGTGCCCGATTTTCCGGGATCTGTGCTTTCCGGAAAATTATCGGTTGGTGCCGATGAGCGCACACATTTTATAGGGCCTTTGTCCAGGTTGAATAACCTCGGTGAAATAGAGATCAGGTATAAGTTATTGGTTCTATTATCTGGCCCAGAGCCACAGCGAAGTATTTTTGAAACCATTGTCATGCAACAACTTGAATCAACTGAC
This sequence comes from Cyclobacteriaceae bacterium, assembly GCA_019638255.1. Classification (GTDB taxonomy): domain Bacteria; phylum Bacteroidota; class Bacteroidia; order Cytophagales; family Cyclobacteriaceae; genus UBA2336. Next base: position 1,892,090 of record JAHBUD010000001.1, read on the forward strand.
TTTCATACTATGGTTGTTCGGGGTGTTGTTGAGGATAAGTCACTTAATCATTCTGATAAAATTGTGACGGTAAATTATCTTGATGGAACGGAATTATCGGAAGCCATAGCGCAGTCAGAACTTGTGCTTTGCCGTTCGGGTTACAGTACCATCATGGATTTAGCGAGACTGCAAAAGAAGGCTATTTTTGTGCCCACACCAGGTCAGACAGAGCAGGAATACCTGGCTGAAAAAGTTAGTCAAGCCGGTATAGCATATTATATGAGTCAAAAGGATTTTGTGTTGGATGAAGCCATGCGGCAGTCAGAAAATTATAAAGGGTTTGCTGATTATTCATTCGATGATTCTTTGCTTAGAAAGCACCTGACTGATTTTCTACACTCCATCAATTGAACGCGATGCCCTGAACCATGAGTTATTACATCGACACCCATGCCCATATTTACCTGGAGGAATTTGATGCCGACAGAAATGATGTGTTTTCACGAGCTGTTGAGGGATCTGTGAAGAAAATACTGATGCCAAACATTGATCATTCATCCATTGACCGGATGCTTGAAGTTGAGTTAAAATCGAATGGTCTTTGTCTGTCTATGATGGGGTTGCACCCCTGTTCGGTAAACAAGGATTTTGAGAAAGAGCTCTACCGGGTGGAAGAATGGATTTCAAAAAGGAAATTTATTGCCATAGGGGAGACAGGAACAGACCTCTACTGGGATAAGACTTATTGGGAGCAACAGGTAGATGCTTTTAAAATTCAACTGCGTTGGGCAAAGCAGTATAAAGTACCGATTGTTATCCACAGTCGCGATAGCCTGGATCAAACAATAGACCTCGTTGAGCAATTGAAAGACGATAACCTGAATGGAGTATTTCATTGTTTTACAGGAAGTGAATTACAGGCAAAGCGTGTGGCCGATCTTGGCTTCTATATGGGAATTGGGGGCGTAGTGACTTTTAAGAATGGGGGGCTTGATAAAGTGCTGCCATTAATAGACATGGATAGGATAGTACTCGAAACTGATAGCCCCTACCTTGCACCGGTTCCGCATCGCGGTAAACGAAATGAACCCGCTTATATTCCAGCTATTGCGAATAAGGTTGCCGAAATTAAACAGGTATCTTTGGAGGAAGTTGAGCGCGTAACAACACAAAATGCCATTAAGCTTTTTCAGTTAAATGAATATCAGACAAATTGAAGTAAAAGGTGTGCATGCCGCGAGTGATGTCCGTGCCCGGGTTTTGATCATATATACCGGAGGCACATTCGGTATGACTCACGATAATTCTGGAGCCCTCATACCATTTGATTTTGCATCCATTGTTGAACACTTACCCACAATAAAGAATCTTGGGTTGGCCTTTACGGTTTTTTCTTTTGAGCAGCCGATCGACTCATCAAACATCAGCCCGGAACATTGGAGGCTAATGGGCAAGACTATTTATGACAACTATACTGACCATGATGGCTTCGTAATCTTGCACGGTACAGATACGATGGCCTATTCGGCATCGGCATTAAGTTTTATGTTGCAGGGGTTGGGTAAGCCTGTGGTTTTTACGGGTGCCCAGCTTCCCATCATCGATCCGCGTTCAGATGCCCGTGAAAATTTGATAACAGCCCTGGAAATTGCGGCAGCAAAGAATGATGATCAGGCTATAGTCCCCGAGGTATGCATTTATTTTGATTATGAGTTGTTGCGGGGTAATCGCTCAAAGAAAGTTGAGAGCATGCAGTTCGATGCATTTGATTCCGGTAATTACCCACCGCTGGCAAAAGCAGGTGTTAAAATCGACTATAATTTTAATGCTATTCGCAAGCCGGATCGTGAAACACTTCAACTGTTTACTGATTTTGAAACCAATATTGCTATCCTAAAACTTTTTCCAGGGATTAATAAGCAAGTTGTTGAGGCAGTGTTGAGTACAAATGAATTGAAAGCCGTTATACTTGAAACCTATGGATCTGGTAATGCTCCAACCTTACCCTGGCTAATTGAATTATTTGCGAAGTCAATAAATCAGGGTGTTATCATGGTCAATGTATCGCAATGCCCCGGTGGGATGGTGGTACAGGGTAAATACGAAACAAGCAAGGAATTGAAGCGAATTGGCGTTTTAAGCGGAGGCGATATGACAACTGAAGCAGCGTTAACAAAATTAATGGTGTTGCTCGGATCGTATAGGGTTGATAGATGCAAGGAGTTGTTTACACTGAACCTGACGGGCGAGTTATCAACATAAACTGATGTGCGGAGAGGGCGGGATTCGAACCCGCGATACCGTTTCCGGTATACACACTTTCCAGGCGTGCTCCTTCAACCACTCGGACACCTCTCCTAAAAGGGGCACAAATAAATCAATAAAATAGCCTATTAGCAACTCATTCCATTTTTAAACGCTAACGACTGTTATGGTAAATTTTGGTATTCAATAACTTAAGTGTAGGTAAAATCTGTATTGTTAAACAGTGACTTTATTTGGCAAAAACCATTATTGACTTAATTCGATAGAAGTTTTTGCCGCCAGCATAAAAATTTTTTAAAAAATATCGATAAATCGACAAAACGTTTAATTTTGGCCTTTCCAATAGTCTAATAAACCTGAAACTATGAAAAAACAACTCGCTATTCTTATGTTTTTAGGGGTACTGGCGACCTCTACATTATTCGCTCAATCAGAAGATTCTGTAGCGGCTGCTACACCCGAACCAGAGCCTCCACGTCAGGAAGCTCCAGCCCCTGCTGAAGCCCCTGCAGAAAGCGAATCCATGCACCAGATTTTGAAACAGAAATTTATCGATGGTGATGTGAAGTTCATGACCCCCGTATTAATCTGTTTGATTTTGGGTCTTGCTTTCTCCATTGAAAGAATTATTACCCTTAACCTGGCAACCACAAACAACAATAAGCTTCTTGGTCAAATAGAAGATGCACTGGCAAAAGGCGGTGTAAATGCAGCGCTTGATGTTACCCGCAATACCCGCGGTCCTGTGGCTTCAATCTTCACACAAGGTTTGTTACGCTATTCTGAAGGCATTGACATGGTTGAAAAATCAATTGTATCGTATGGTGGTGTTGAAATGGGTAAGCTTGAAAAAGGTCTTATCTGGATTTCATTGTTCATTGCCCTTGGTCCAATGCTTGGATTCTTCGGTACAGTTGTAGGGATGGTGCAAGCCTTCTCAGATATCGAAGCAGCGGGTGATATTTCTCCTAACATCGTTGCCGGTGGTATGAAGGTGGCCTTGACCACTACAGTAGGGGGTCTTATTGTAGGTATGGTGCTTCAAGTGTTTTATAACTATTTAGTATCAAAAATTGACGGCTTGGTGAATGGAATGGAAGATGCCTCTATAACACTGGTAGACATTCTTGTAAAGCATAAGCTGGTTACTCAAAAATAATTGAGATGAAAGGTTTTCTTTTAATTGCCGTTGCCATTGTATTGGTTGTATTGGCGATAGTTAATGTGGACGCAGGACTCTATACGGGTTATGCTTTGTTTGCCATTGCACTGCTATCGGCCGTTGTACTTCCATTGGTAAACGTTCTTAAGTCCCCAGGGGATTTGAAGAAGGCACTTTTTGCAATTTTGGGAATGGTGGTTCTTTTTGGCATTTCGTATGCCTTGGCGGGTTCAGAGGTTTCTGCTGACCATGCTGCAAAAGGAATCACTTCGAATGTCTCTAAGCTTGTAGGTGCGGGTTTGATCATGTTCTACCTGATTGCAGCCATAGCTGTGCTTGGGCTGATCTATTCTGAAATCAATAAAGCGATTAAGTAATGCCAAGAGCAACACCCGATATCCCGAATGCTTCCATGGCCGATATAGCCTTTCTGTTGTTGGTGTTCTTTTTGGTTACCACAACCGTGGCGAATGACCGTGGTCTTCACATTCAGTTACCACCACCACCGGAAGCACTTCCGCCCGATATGGATATTAAAATCCAAGAGCGGAATCTTTTCAAGATTCAGGTAAACTCATTTGATAATGTATTGGTAGAGGGCAATCCTTTTTTCGGAACGCCAAATGAACTCCGCGACATGATCAAGGAATTTATCTTGAATAATGGAGCCGATCCGAATTCATCGGATAATCCAGAAAAGGCGATCGTTTCGTATAAAACTGACCGCGGGACAAGTCATAAAAAGTTCATTGAAATTCTTGATGCCGCTCAGGCTGCTTACTATCAGATTTACGCTGAAAGGGCTGATGTTTCAGTTAAAAAGTGGCTGGAGCTTTCATCAGACTTAACCAATCCGGAAAACAGACGCTTGTATGATATTGGTCGTGGCAGAAGACCGGATGGAACCGTTGAATTTCCGATGAACTTATCTATTGCTGAACCTACTAAAGCAGGGGGAAAATAATATGTCGAAGTTTAAGAAAAAGGCCAACGTTAAGCAGGATATCCCGACATCATCAATGCCTGATGTGGTGTTTATGTTGCTTTTCTTTTTCATGGTTACAACGCAAATGCGTGAAACCAATATCAATGTAAAGCAACAGTTACCAGAGGCATCTCAGTTGAAGAAGCTTGCCCGTAAGTCGTTGGTAGCCTACATGTATATTGGTGAACCAAAGAAAACTGAAGAGTGGGGCAAAGAGCCTAAAATTCAGGTTAACGATGTATTCATTGAGCCTAAAGATGTTATTCAATGGGTTAACCAAGAGAAGGCCAAGCTTCAGGAATTTGAACGCGATCAGATGACAGTATCTATGAAAGTTGATGTGGATGCCAAGCGAGGCATCATCGCGGATGTTGAAACTGAACTCAGAAAGGCCAATGCCCGGTTGTTGTTATACTCAACCCTGCAGAGGCGCGCAGAAAACTAAGTTTGTTTTTTTATAGTTAATAAACCCCATTCAAGCGAGGATGGGGTTTTTTATTACCTTACATATGACGAATACTATGACCATAGAACTGAATAATCCGAAAACGGTAAAGGCCTGGTATATGTACGACTGGGCAAATTCGGTTTACTCGCTGGTTATCACCTCAGCCATCTTTCCGGTTTATTATAAAGCAGTAGCAGTGTCTGAGGCGAGTGGTGATATGATTTCCTTTTTTGGTTTTACGCTTAAGAACTCAGTACTGTATTCCTACGCACTATCTTTTTCATTTCTTGTAGTGGCTGCGATGCTTCCATTGTTATCCGGAGTAGCTGACTATACCGGGCGCAAAAAGCTGTTTATGAAAGTATTTGTGGTGATGGGCAGCCTCTCCTGTATGGGACTATTCTTTTTCAGGGATATCAAGACGTTGGAATGGGGGATTTTTTGCTCTGTAATGGCCAGCATAGGTTTTTCGGGTAGTTTGGTCTTCTATAATGCATTTTTGCCAGAAATCGTAACGGAAGATCGTTACGATCTGGTGAGTGCGAAGGGATATTCCATGGGGTACTATGGAAGCGTAATACTCATGGTGATCTGTATGGTATTGATTCTAAATGCTTCAGCATTTGGATTTGCATCGGAAGGTCATGCCACACGATTCTCGTTTTTATTGGTTGGATTCTGGTGGATGGGTTTCTCCATGATCACGTTTTCGGTGCTTCCTGAAAATCCCTACGGACGAACGCCATCCAGTAAAATCTGGACGAAAGGCTATTATGAGGTGCTGAAAGTATGGCAAAGCCTCAAAAGCTCTCCGGATTTGAAGAGGTTTCTTACCTCATTTTTCTTTTACAACATGGGTGTTCAAACCGTTATGTACTTGGCTACACTGTTTGGTACCGATGTGCTCAACCTGGATTCCGGAAAACTGATTGGCACTATACTCTTGATTCAATTGGTTGCCTCACTGGGGGCATGGTTGTTTGCAAGGGTATCTAAAGCCCGCGGCAACAAGGCTGCATTGAGCATCATGATTGTGATCTGGATATTGGTATGCCTGGTGGCTTATGTGATTACAAGTGAATTGCAATTTTATATCCTTGCCGGAGTGGTGGGTATGATTATGGGTGGAATTCAATCCTTATCGAGGGCTACATACTCCAAGCTTATACCCGATAGCACCATTGATCATGCATCGTACTTCAGCTTTTATGATGTCACCTATAACCTGTCAATAGTTTTAGGTACATTCTCCTACGGCTTAATTAATCAGCTTACAGGTAGTATGCGAAACAGTGCATTGGCGCTGGCCGTTTATTTTGTTATTGGCCTGATTGTTCTGAATCGGATCAAAGCCCGGGATATTACAGTAGCTACCCCTCAGTAGCGGAGGTGCTTCACCGTCATGCCGTTGTTTATCAGTTGCCGCAACGAATCAATCCCGATTTTTAAATGCAAATCGACATAGTTGGATGTTACAGCGCGGTCGCTGACATCAGTTTTTACACCTTCAGGAACCATTGGTTGATCGGAAACCAATAGCAGCGCACCGGTTGGAATCTTGTTGTAGAAAGCTGTAATGAATATTGTAGCGGTTTCCATGTCAATGGCCTGTGCGCGGATTTTCCTTAAGTAAGCCTTGAAGTCCTCATCCCATTCCCAAACCCTGCGGTTGGTCGTATACACAGTGCCGGACCAGTAATCCTGGTTATAATCACGGATGGTAGTAGAGATTGCTTTTTGCAGCGCAAATGCCGGAAGGGCGGGTACCTCAGGTGGGAAATAATCTGTTGAAGTTCCCTCTCCTCGAATTGCCGCAATGGGAAGTATCATGTCGCCAATATCATTCTTCTTTTTCAGGCCACCGCATTTCCCCAGGAAGAGTGCGGCCTTTGGTTTAATAGCACTCAGGCAATCCATAACCGTAGCGGCATTTGGGCTCCCCATTCCAAAGTTAATGATGGTTATTCCTTCAGCCGTTGCATTTCGCATAGGTTTATCTAACCCAACAATCGGAACGTTATGCCATTCGGCAAACATCTTTACGTAATTGTCGAAGTTGGTGAGCAGAATGTATTCGCCAAATTTATCTAATGGCTGACCTGTATAACGCGGCAACCAATTCTCAACAATTTCCTGTTTGGTCTTCATATCTTCATTTACTTTACACGATGATAAAACTTAACCTTCCGACTTTCGACTATAAGCTAAGGAAAGCTGATGGAAAAGTATGGATTTTTGATGGGATACGGAAAAAGTATGTTGTGCTAACCCCTGAGGAATGGGTTCGTCAACACCTTGTTCATTACCTTATTCATGAGCGGGCCTACCCGAAAGCCCTCGTAAAGATTGAAGTGGGATTGAAATACAACACCCTCTCAAAGCGAAGCGATATTGTACTATTTAACCGGCAGGGTAGTCCGTGGATGATTGTGGAATGCAAAGCGCCTGAGATAGAATTGACTTCCCTTACGGCACAACAAATTTCAGTGTATAACCAGACGTTGAAGGCTGATTATTTACTGATTTCGAACGGGATGAAACTTATATGTTACCAAGCTTCCGCTGGTTACACTCCGTTGACTGACTTACCGAACTTCCCGGATTAGAGGAATTTCTTCACGTCAGTATAGGGCAGGTTGAATGCATCCGATACACCCTTATACACAACTTCACCAAACATTACATTTAAACCGTTACGCAACTCCGTACTTTCCATGCAGGCTTTTTTCCAGCCTTGGTTAGCCAAACGAATGGCATAGGGCAGTGTTGCATTGGTGAGTGCAAGTGTTGAAGTATACGGTACTGCACCGGGCATATTGGCTACACAATAGTGCACCACATCATCAATAATGTATGTCGGATTTTCATGTGTAGTAGGCGTGCAGGTTTCTATACATCCGCCCTGATCAACAGCAACATCAACCAATACGGTTCCGGGGCGCATGGTCTTTAACATGTCGCGGGTAACCAACTTGGGTGCCTTGGCACCGGGAATGAGCACTGCACCTACAATAAGATCGTGATCCTGAACCATTTCACGGATCGTGTATTCGTTGGAAACAACGGTGTGAATGTTTTTAGGCATTACGTCATCAAGGTAACGCAGGCGATTCAGGTTAACATCGGCAATCGTTACATCGGCACCCATACCGGCTGCGATTTTTGCCGCATTGGTTCCAACCACGCCACCTCCTAGAATCAGCACTTTGGCAGGCTTAACACCGGGAACGCCTCCCAGCAATATGCCACGACCTTTCAACGGTTTTTCCAGGTACTTGGCGCCCTCTTGAATGGACATTCTGCCGGCAACTTCCGACATTGGGATAAGCAAAGGAAGGCTTCCGTCAATGCGTTCTACAGTTTCATAGGCAAGGCAAACCGCTCCGCTTTCAATCATAGCCTTTGTTAACGGCTCATAGGATGCAAAGTGAAAATAGGTAAATACCAATTGATCCTTTCGGATAAGCTTATACTCTTGCTCAATGGGTTCCTTAACTTTAATGATCATTTCGGCCGAGGCAAAAACTTCTTCTGCTTTGCTAAGCATTTTAGCGCCTGCCTTTAGGTAATCTTCATCACTGAAACCACTTCCGGATCCTGCATTGGTTTCGATATAAACGGTGTGTCCGCGTTTTACCAATTCCTGTGTACCGGCAGGGGTTAAGGCTACACGGTTTTCATTGTTTTTTATCTCTTTAGGAACTCCAATAACCATAATTTCAATCGTTTTAACAGGCCTCAAAGATAGTCGGCAAATATCAATTGTCAATCTGCTTGTCTGAAATAGGAAGGTTGTCATTTGCTACCTGATTGGCTATTTTTGAACTCAGGAAAGGAGCCAATATTGTGAGCACAGTTAAGGAGTCAAAAGTGAAGTATTCTCAAGGAAAGGTGAGGGAGATTCTTGCCGATTATCGGCTTGCATGCGAAAGCCGTGAGGCGAGCCTTTTGGGACGGAAGGAAGTTTTTATGGGCAAGGCCAAGTTTGGCATTTTTGGTGATGGTAAGGAGGTTGGCCAGATTGCCATGGCAAAGGTGTTCCGTCCGGGAGATTTTCGTGCGGGCTATTACCGCGATCAAACCTTCATGTTTGCTATTGGGGAGCTTACTGTGCAGCAATACTTCGCGCAACTTTATGCGCATACGGATGTAAAGGCCGATCCCGCATCAGCCGGACGGTTGATGAATGGACATTTTGCAACCCGTATGCTCGATGATCAGGGCAACCTGAAGAACCTGACGGAGCATAAAAACAGCAGCGCTGATATTTCGCCCACGGCAGGTCAGATGCCCCGGTTGTTGGGGTTGGCGTATGCTTCAAAATTGTTTCGCGCTAACCCTGAATTAAAATCATACACTAACCTATCCAATAACGGTAATGAAATAGCCTTTGGTACCATCGGAAATGCTTCAACTTCCGAAGGTATGTTTTTCGAAGCCATGAATGCTGCAGGCGTGCTGCAAGTGCCCATGCTTATGTCGGTGTGGGATGATCACTATGGGATTTCTGTTCCGCAGGAATATCACACTACCAAAATGAGTATATCCAAAGCGCTTGCTGGTTTTGCGCGTGATAATAAGAACGCTGGATTTGAAATTCTTACGGTTAAAGGATGGGATTACCCGGCACTGGTTGCTGCCTACGAGAAGGCGGAAAAAATATGCCGCGAAGAACATGTTCCGGTGCTCGTGCATGTTGAAGAAGTTACCCAGCCCCAGGGACATTCCACTTCCGGTTCGCACGAGCGATACAAATCCAAGGAACGACTGGCGTGGGAGACTGAGTTTGATTGTATCCGCCAGATGCGTAAGTGGATAGAGGAAGAGGTACTGGTGTTGCCGGAAGAGATTGACATCATTGAAAAGGAAGCACGTGAAAGTGCGAAGAAAGCCCGTGAGAAAGCATGGAAAGCTTTTACGGCCGATATCCAGAAGGATCAATCCGAGCTAATCGCAATTCTTGAAAAGTTTACCGATGATGAGGATATCCTCAGCATCAAAAATGAATTACTGAAGGCTCTTAACCCTGCAAGGTTGGATGCTGTAAAAGCAGCAAAAAAAGCATTGGTATTGGCTCGTAATACTGAGCCTGATGCGAGACGAAATCTTCAGCAATGGCTGAAGGATGTGATGAATGATGTTGAAGAACGATACAGTTCTCACCAATACAGTCAATCGGATAGTGCCGCATTGAACGTGAAGGAGATAAAACCGGTGTATGGAGAAAATGCTCCGTTGGTTGATGGCCGTGAAGTATTACGTTCATGCTTTGATGCAGCGCTGAAGCGCGATCCACTAGTCTTTGCCTTCGGAGAAGATGTAGGTCGCATTGGTGACGTAAACCAGGGTTTTGCAGGGTTGCAGCAGCAGTATGGTGAGCTAAGAGTAACCGATACCGGTATTCGCGAATGCACCATCATTGGTCAGGGTATTGGGGCAGCACTTCGTGGTTTGCGTCCAATTGCTGAGATTCAATACCTCGATTACTTTGTGTATGCATTGGCAACACTTACAGATGATTTGGCGTGTCTTCAATATCGCACAAAGGGTGGACAGAAAGCGCCATTAATTATTCGCACACGTGGCCACCGGCTTGAAGGTGTTTGGCATGCCGGCTCACCTATAGGAATGATCTTGCACAGCTTACGTGGTATTTACTTGTTGGTGCCACGTAACATGACCCAGGCTGCAGGATTTTATAATACCCTGTTGAAAGCTGACGATCCGGCAGTAATTATTGAATGCTTAAATGGTTACCGTTTAAAAGAATCACTTCCTGAAAACATCGGTGAGTTTACAGTTCCGTTGGGCGTTCCGGAAATCTTGCGCGAGGGTGATGAGGTTACCATCGTTACGTACGGATCAATGTGCAGAGTTGTGCTGGAGGCCGCAGAGTCACTCGAACGCGTGGGGGTTTCTTGCGAGGTAATTGATGTGCAAACCCTGCTTCCTTTTGATATTCATCAACAGATTGTGGAATCTGTAAAGAAAACTAACCGGGTGGTTTTTGCCGATGAGGATGTGCCCGGTGGAGCAAGTGCCTACATGATGCAACAAGTGCTGGAAGAACAGAATGCTTATCAATACCTTGATGCAAAGCCAGTAACCATTACGGCAAAAGAGCACCGTCCTGCGTATGGTTCGGATGGAGATTATTTTTCAAAGCCAAGCACGGAAGATGTGTTTGATGCTGTGTACGCCATGATGACGGAGTCTTACCCGGCTAAGTTCCCTGTACTGTATTAATTTATTTTATCATTCGTATTATTCAATTCGAATACCGGCAAGAGTAAATTCCGGAGTCCGTATAGAGTCTTGATTAAGTGCCCTGTCCCGAACGATCACATCCAACATTAACGTGCGTATGCTGAAAAGAGGCGTAAATCCGGTTGAAGCCATAGCGTAGCGAATGGTGCCTTCTAAAGGGCCTGTTTTATCCGTCAGCACAGGAAATCTACCACTAAATGTTTGGCAGAATGTGTCTTCCCAACTAAACTCTGTGAATGGCCCACCAGTGCTTTGCCAAAAGCGTATAGTGATGTTGTGGTGGTTAGTGTTTCGCTCAAAGTAAAGTGTATCCTGTATGACATAGTATTCACTTCTTCCCTGATCGTATAGTGTATCAACAATGTTATAAGATGCATCAATAGAACTCGAAGCCGAAGGTGCAACTAACAGGTATTGGGTGGTGTAATCCCGGCATTCCAGGTTGGCAACATTGAAGGGTGGTAAAGTGCCAAAGCCAGGTTTATTGCGGGTTCGGTTTGTTACCAATTTGCCGGTAGGAGGGGTAACAATCATATCCATGATGTTAGGTAATGGAGGTTTGTTAATGGCTTGCCTAACAGTACCCACTGCTTTTATCCTTCCGTTGGGTACGTCTTCATAATGGAAATTGCGCTCATGGTATGGGTCATTTCGAAAGTCGTTACTTAGTCCCATATCACCGTTTCCATCCCTGAAATCGATGTAAATAATCAAACTGTCTGCATCAGAAGGGTCAGGAGTAACTTTGAACTCAATTTTATTGAAAGCAATTTGAGGGGCTATAGCAAATTCAGGGGGTTCGAAGCATGAACTCACGCCAACCGCCAAAAAACAAAACAAAATCAATCCCCTAATAACCCTCATGCCTTAATTTTAACACTGAAAGATACGTAACGCTTGGAAAATAGTAAAAGTTTAAAAATCGACTTATACAACGTAAACGCCTCAAACTTCGATGATATTGCCTTGCGTATCTTCCGGTTTCAGGCTGAGAATAATCCTGTTTATCGGGAATATTTGAATCATTTAAGTATTGACCACACTAACATCAATTCACTGGATGATGTGCGGTTTTTACCGATATCGTTATTTAAAAGTAAGTCAATAAAAACCGGTTTATGGAGCGCTGAACGTGTGTTTGAGAGTAGCAGCACCACCAGCATGACTGTAAGTGTTCATGAAGTGAGGGATTTTTCTTTCTATCAGCAACATGCTGTCCGATGTTTTGAATATTTCTTCGGGCCGCTGTCGGACTATCATTTTTTTGCTTTGCTACCCTCTTATTTAGAGCGGAATAATTCTTCACTCGTGGCCATGATGGATTTTTTTATTCAACAAAGCGGCTCACCTTTTTCAGGCTTTTACTTGTCGGATTTAGATAAGCTTAAAGCTGATATTGCACAGGCCAGGGTTGACCAGTCACGAAAAATTATAGTGTGGGGGGTAAGTTTTGCCCTGCTGGATTTGGCCGAAAATAGCCCACCCGATTTAAGTGATTGCCTGGTGTTTGAAACTGGTGGCATGAAAGGGAGAAGGCGGGAGATAACCCGTGAGGAGTTACACAGTTTTTTAAAGCAAGCTTTTGGCGTGAAGGCCATTTATTCAGAATACGGAATGACCGAACTTTTTTCGCAGGCCTATACCCGTGGAAATTCAACTTTTTTTACACCTCCCTGGATGAAATTTTTCGTCAGGGAAATTGGCGATCCGTTTACTTCGGTAAAGGTCGGAAAGGCCGGTGGGTTGAATATTATTGATTTAGCAAATATTGACACCATAAGTTTCCTGGAAACCGAAGATTCTGGCCTGTTTATTGGCGATGGATTTGAGGTTTTAGGCCGTTTGGATAATACCGACATCAGGGGTTGTAACCTTTTGGTCGAGTAGGCTGTTAAATCGCCAAAGACCATTAAAAACCCGATGGGTTTGTTTTCTAACGAAAGAGTCCTATTTTTGAACTAACTAAATGCCACTACGCATGAAAAAACTGATAATTTTTCTTCTTCTAGCCGGATTTATCTCTGCCTGCAGCCAGTACACCTGCCCAACATACAGCAAAGTTGAGGATTCTGCACCAAAAGGCGCCTCTGAGCAAAAGATCTGATTTATCAGAGGTATTTCTTCACGTCCTCTTCAGTAACACCCTCGGCTGACATGATAATCAGCCTCTCCATTACGTTGCGCAGTTCCCTGATGTTTCCCGTCCAGTCATGGTTTTGAAGTGCCTTTAAAGCTTTGGCATCAATCTTCTTTTCCTTCGTACCTTGTTCCTCCGCAATATCGGCTAAGAACTTTCCAGCCAGAAGTGGAATATCCTCCATGCGTTCGTTCAGGGATGGTACCTTAATCACAATCACACTTAAACGATGGTACAGGTCTTCCCGGAACCTGCCTTCAGCAATTTCCTTTTTCAGATCTTTATTGGTTGCCGCCAGCACCCGCACATTAACGGTTATTTCCTTTTCCCCGCCAACGCGTGTTATTTTGTTTTCCTGAAGGGCACGCAAAACTTTAGCCTGCGCTGAAAGACTCATGTCTCCAATTTCATCCAGGAAAAGTGTACCGCCCTCGGCTTGCTCAAATTTTCCGATGCGCTGCTTAATGGCCGAAGTAAAGGATCCTTTCTCATGACCAAAGAGTTCACTTTCTATAAGCTCGGAGGGTATGGCGGCACAGTTCACCTCAATAAGTTGGTGCTCTGCTCGTTTACTTTTTTCATGAAGCTGCCGGGCAACTAATTCCTTTCCGCTTCCATTAGGGCCGGTAATTAGCACACGAGCATCGGTTGGCGCAACTTTGTCGATCATTTCTTTTACTTGCCCGATGGCCGGTGAATCCCCAACGATTTCAAATCCTTTGCTGATTTTTCGCTTCAGGGATTTATTTTCTTCCCTTAGGGAGTTGCGTTCAAGAACATTGCGCAGGTGAATCAATATGGTTTCAATACTTTCGAAGGGTTTCTGAATAAAAAAGTAGGCGCCTCGTTTGATGCTTTCCAACGCGGTTTCTTTTGTGCCATGCGCAGAAATAATGATAAAGGGGGTTGTGATGCCTTCCTTTTTAACTCTTTCAAGAAGCTCAATGCCATCTAGCTTAGGCATTTTAATATCGCAAAACGCAACATCGAAATGCTCTTGTTGCAATTTTTTCAATGCATCTTCTCCATCTTTTGCTTCTTCAACCTCGTGCTTCTCTTCCTCCAGTATTTCACGCAACGATGTACGAATGGCGGCCATGTCATCCACTACCAGTATTTTACCCATAATTGTATTTAATTCAGTGTAAATAAAGTAAAATCTGAAGCAACGACATAAAATCTGGTTTGATTGTATTGTCACCCTGGGGAACGAAGTGTTTTATACAATATTAGTGAGGTGTTCATTGAAGATGCTTCTTCCGAAAAGTCAGGATTGGCAAACAAAAAGACACTTAATGCAGATATCAAAAAATAAACCTTCTCCTGAAATGCAGAGGAAGGTTTAAAAATGTGCAGGTCTGTAAGCCGGGTTCTGTATCCTGATGGTTACATCAGGCTCTCATCATTTATCTGGTCCCGATTACTCGGGATCAATCGATCTACCCACCCCGACATCCTAACGGTGCGTCAGGATCGAATCAGGTTTCTGATCGGGGCCTATTTGATCTTTCAACTCGTAAGGTTTACCTGGCTGCCAAGGTTACCCTTGGCACGGTGGGCTCTTACTCCACCTTTTCACTATCACCCCTCCTGAATGCTATCAGGAATGGGCTACCTGTTTCTGTGGCACTTTCTGTTACTGACGTTTACCGCCAGCACCCCCGGTATTCCCAAGGTACGACTCCTGAAGTTGCCCGGACTTTCCTCCCCGGCAAAGCCGGAGCGATAAGACAACCTGCACACGCAAAGATAACGAAATCGTGAATGAATAAGTGCTTAGTGTATGTCTTTACCGGTAAGCTTCAATTCGTATTGATCGGCAAGTTGTGCAACTTCCTGAACCATAAATTTCACTTCATCATCGGTTACGGCATCAGCCAGGCACGAGGCAACAATTTTTAAGTGATTGTCTTCAATAACAAACTTGCTGTAATCAAACGCAGCACTTTGTTTCAGTAAATCTGACAGATCGATTCCGGAAACAGAATCACTTACTTTTGAACTGAAAACGGCACGCAATTTTCCGCTAACCTTACTTTTTTCAGTAAAAGCAAGCACTGTCTGAAAACGATTGTCCTTTAATGGAACAACAACAATGCATTTTGATTCATCGTATTCTGTAAAGGTGCCACCGATATGATCGGCATATTGCTGGATAAGGGCAGAGAATTTCATGGTATTTTAGGATTTAGGCTCGGAAGTTATAAAAAAGCAAACTTATAAATACGTAAGCCTTCAATTTTTTATCACCAACTTTTATTAAAACTCGAAAGCATTAAAGGTTACCTTATTGTCGGAAAATCGGATGGCCGGAGCAGGCAGTTTAATCATGTTCACAAAAAACAGGAATGTATTCAGCGCTTTCGAGCGAGTCTTTATATGCGACAAATCGAAATCTATGCCCAGGTAGTATTCCCGTACCGCACGATAACCTGCTGCTTCGTTTTCGGCATCCGTGGCGTAAACCATTCCATCTGCGCCATAACCAACAGCAATATTTAGCCACTTCGGAAATTTGATAAACTTATCCATATCAACCGACAACCAATAGGTTTGTCCGTTATAATCTTTGATCAATTCACTGGGCATTCCATCACCAAGAATCCCATCAGGCCGTAATGCGGGATAAGGTGTACGGTGAAATGAGAATTTTGGATGAAGACGGATTTCATCCCAAAGCAACGATTGCCCCAGGTAGAAACCTGCGCCAACCGCGTTGGCGCCCAAATCACCAAGCGATGCTCCATAGTTGGCCGAGAACCCATCAAAGATTTCAATCGGAACCATGAGCATGAATCCAACCACTGAACCCCATAGATCACTTTTGTTCTTTTTAACGCCACACCATTGCAAGCTTTTAGAAGTACCTGAGCTTAAATGAAAAGCAGAATAGAAATGTCCGAGCTTATCTATCTGTTTCCATTCATGATTGTCGTTGAAGAAAGTGAACGACTGCCTTTCAGATTCTTTATACCAAAGCTCATTTAATCCAACTAATGTTATTGCGTAAGCAGAAGAGGATATTATTATAAACGAATTCAGCCTTCTTTTGTCAACATTTGAAACAGTATCAGATTCCTGGGCATTAGCATGGATCGCAAGGACAGCGCAAAGAATAAGTATGAATCGACTACTCATCACCCTCATCTTGTTTTTTGGGGGCGTCCTCATCATAAAACTCATCATCTTCCCGAGGTCGCCTGTTTTTATTCCGGTTTGATCGCAGGAGGCTTTTGAACTCATTAAAGCTTTGAGTATGCATTAGGCTAACGCCAGTGGTAAATGCGCTTTGCGTATTTAGTGTATTCACCAATGGATTTACGTTGGTACGGTTATACATTTTTACTTTGAATTTTCCATCGGCCGACAGCAGGTAATCCACTGTCCAGTCTCCAATGGCAGATGCTATTTCGTTGCGTTGGTCCATTCCGGTTGCTTGAGCCTGATTGCCAAGTGTTCCATCGCGCGTAACCCTTAACCGACCGTTCATAAACGTGTACGACATGCGTAACTGAAAGGCATTGAAAGCCTCCTGATCCATACTGCCAAGGTCGACATCAATTTCAAGGTTCTCATCTACTTGGCTTAGCCATGAGCTCAATTGGTTGGAAAACAACTCACTCACACTATTAACCAGTGATCCTCCTGTGTTAAACGCAAAGGATTCTGGTGGCGAAAACCTGCGCAATACAATCAAACTGAACACCTGCCGTTTCAACCCCTGCTCATCCAGTGTACTTTTAAAAGCAGTAAACTCAATGTCGAGCGATATTGGTGGACGACCTTCCACAGGAATTGATTTTGGTAGATCTTTTCCGACAATGTCAAAACTGATCTGGGGAGACAACATGGGGCCATCCAACTTTAGATAAACCTGTATCGGATATTTTCTTCTGATTTGTGGAATGGTAGCATAGGATGGATCAGAAAGTATTGGTCCCAGTGATGCAAGTTGATTATAAGTCGCATCAATTTTCATAGATCCCTGATAGGGGTCGCCATACCAGGCAATGGAACTTCCGGGTTGTATCCGGAATTCCTTGTTGATGATATCATACAAGGTAAAGTTGTACCAACCTTCGGTGAATTCAAATGGACCGAACATATTGAATTCGCCTTTGGTGTCGAGTTGAAGTTTGATTTTTCCATTACCCCGTCCCCGGATAATATCACCAGCTTTTAGGTCAAAGATGATTTCACAATATGCATCCGGTGTTACTTCAAGATTGAAGTCGATTGTTACCCCGGTAAGTTTTATTTTTTTTGCTGCTTCTTCTACTTGCGAGGCTAAATAAGTTGAATCTTTAAAGCTAACGAAGTTGATGTACTCCTTTTGTTCAACCGATATACTACTCGTAAGGGGAATATAGATACGCGTATTTTTTCGCGTAGTAGCGTTAGCCGTGATAATCAGATTCTCAATGGGGCCACTGAATTTAACATTACCGGAGGCATATGCCTGGCCGTAGAACAATGAGTTATCTTTTGAAGTTGTATTGAGTACCTGGAAATCTTCAAAAATCCCATCCATAGAAATTTCCATATTGGCAAAGTTGGAATGGGTTATGGCTCCGCTTAACTTTCCATTGTTTCGGTTCTGGTCAGTAAGTTCAATTTCCTTGAAATAGATTGAGTTTCGGGTAAGCCCGAAAATGCCGGTAAACTGATAGATTGTGTTAAGGTAGTTCACCATCATGGCTCCGCTCTCCAGTCGACCTTCTCCGTTTAACACCAGTTCATCCAACGTGCCGGTGAGTTTATACGCACCGGTAATGGTTCCCTGAAATTGGCTGAAAAGTTCATCAATGAAGGGTTCAAAAATTTTCAGGTTTGCTTTATTAAAATTGGCGTTAATATTCAGCGGACTAGTACTATGGCTGGGCTGGTAGTAACCACTGCAGTTAACAATTCGTGCATTCATTCGATCGATAATAAATTCAACATTAAATTTACTGTCAACCGGATCCCAAACGTTGTTACCGGTTATGGTGCCAAATAAAAAATCATCAACGCTCAGGTCATTAATGAGAATGGTATTTTGAATATTCTGAATTCCATAGAAATCGCTCACGGTGATGTCAGCATTAAGTTTGCCATCCAATTTCCGTGTTATGATGGGGTTGATATTCGTCAATTCAAAATTCTTAACAGAAAAGAGGAGTTGCTTTACGGAGTCAGCGGATAAATGACCGTTTATGCTTATGGATTGATTCAGTTGAGTGAAGCCAACGTTTTTAAACGACCATTCTTTACCCATTACTGCAATTTTGTTTTCAGGCTTGATGTGCCAGTTATTGTCCAATATGGTGATGGAAGAGGGAAGCAATTTGATGTAAGTGCTGTCTTTAAAGTCTACAATACCATTGATGTCGATACGGTTTGTTGTTTCTTGCTGTGAAATGCTCAGGTCAACATCCACATGATTACCGTCCCAGATTATTTCACTGTAAAGATTCTTTGTTTTGATTTTGCTCAATTCCTGTGTTCGCGAGTGAAGAAATATCATGGCAAGGGCCTGGGTGCTGTCAGCAACTTTTGATGCGCTGACTTCAAATTCTGTTTTAAAGAGATGATCGTTAATAAAGCGCAGTGAATCGATAAATGTAAATGCCTGAAGCGAAGAAGTGGGGCCACTGGTGAACCTTCCATCGATGGTTGTGTTTTTGCTTATACTCAGATCAATATCCAGCAGTTCCATTATCGGGCCCGCATCCTTGATGGTAAAATCGAAGTCAGCTGAATAGCGGTCTTGTTTTTTCTTCTTTTGTTCGTAGTAAGCCAGTGTAGCTTCGGTACGGTTTTCAATATTTAGCCTGTACTCGGTGATCAGGTTCTTGATATCGTAAAACAAAGGGGAGGGGTAAAAATCACCGGTTATCTCTGCATCAATTAAAGTTGATTCCAGGTTAAGTGTCCGGTTGTTGTTTTTTTTCTCTGATAGAAAAGAAATTTCCGGAAGAAAAAGTGATTGACTATCGTAGCGGATAAAGAAATCCCTGAAACTCATCCGGCCCAGTAAACTATCCAGTACCAGACCGCGCATGTCAATGTCCAGTTTCGCTTGAAGAAATAATTCTTTTTCAATAAGGTTTAACCGGTGCAGGTAAGCGCTATCGAGCGTTCCAATAATGTTTACTTTGTTGCGTTTGTCACGGAAGTCAACAGATCCTTCGGCTTTAAATTTTACGTTTGGATCCTCAATATTGATTTGTCCGTTAAAAAATTGAGAGGCAAAACGGGCCTTGGTAGTGATATTGGAATAGTTGTATTTCAGGAGTCCAATGGATTCTATGGTTCCGTCTAGTTCAAAGTCAGCCGTTTCAAGTGTCAATCCTTTGCCGTTAATTTTTCCGCTCACACTTACATTTTGAAAGGTTAGTGTATCGTTCAGGTACTGTCCAAGTTTGAAATTGGTGAGCGATAGTTTTCCTTCATACCTTGATTTATCTAAAGATTCCTCATCGATCTTGAGGTTGATGTCGGAGGTAATCCTACCAATAGAGCTGGTGAAGTTTCCATTGGCAACAAAGTCTGTCGGGTAACCTAGAAATTGCCCCCTGAAGTTCAGTATACCCAGGGGCATCAACCGAGAAATGGTTTGGTTATTAAAGATGAATGCGAGATCCTTAAAATCAATTTGTGACTCTCTTAAGTTGAGAATAATAAACGTTTCATTAATATCGGGTAGTCCGTCCATTTCCAGTGCACCTTGCAGTTGGGTGTCGCCCACCTGCAGATTCATTCCGGTAAAACGGAATCTGTTGATTCTCCCGTTAAATGAGCCTACTAAAGAAATTGGATCCGTTAGTTTTTCTGGTAGTGGGGCAAACAAGGCAAGATCTTTCGGATAAATAATTGTGTTGGAAAAGTTGGCGTGAATATTAACCCGATCAATAAAATCATTTAAGTCGAATTGACTTTCATAGCGAAATATAATGGTGTCTGATAAAATGCTTTCACCTGCTGAAGCTTTCAGTCCAATAAATTCCATGGACTGTTGAGATATTCTAAAGAAAGTGGATAGCTGATGTACGGTGAAGTCTAAACGCTCTTCTGTAGCGGTAAGACTGTTCAGGTTAAACTGAATTGTATCGCCTTGTATTAAAAACCGCTGAAGTTCAATGTCTGGAATGGAAAGTGAAAAATGATTCGGATCAAAACCACTACTTATGCTGTCGTTGCCGGCATGCAAAGAAAAGTGGCTGTTTTTTAAAAGGGCTTCGCCAATGTTGATCAATACACTTCCTCCCCCCGTGCTTTCGCCCGACATTTTGTTAATCCGGTCAACTAAGATGTTAATGTTAAGGTCGCGGGTAGAGTCTGCATCGGTAATGGCTACCAGGTTTACATCGGCTCCGTCCAGCCGCACAGCATCGATGCTAAGGTTATTGTCGCTGAATAGACTGGAAAGCTTAAAGTTGACAAACAGACGCTTAACGCCAATCATCGTGTTGTTTTCAGGGTCAAGCACAGCAATGTCTTCCAGGTATAACCGGTCGAACCAATGAAGTTCAACCCGGCCAATGGTTGTGGCAAAGCCTGTGGATGTTGAAAAGGATTTGAGGTACCGCTGGGTAAGGGCACTTTGAACGGCCGGTATCTGAATGATGAAAAATCCGGTAATGGTTAAGAGTACAATACCGTACAGGCCGTAGAGCGTTATGCTCTTAAGCCAAAACAATACCCGAATTTTGATAACTTGCAGGTTCATGTTTCAACCCATGGGTCCCGTCATACTTGCTATTGAATCATCGTGCGATGAAACATCTGCCGCTATAATACAAAACGGCAAGGTACTCAATAATATTATCGCCTCACAGACGGTACATAACAAATATGGAGGCGTAGTTCCTGAATTGGCATCGCGGGCTCATCAGCGAAATATCGTTGCTGTAGCAAGTTATGCGTTGGGTACGGCCAATATTTCTATGCAAGATGTGGATGCCATTGCCTTTACGAGAGGACCTGGTTTGCTAGGTTCATTACTGGTGGGAGTTTCTTTTGCTAAGGGAATTGCATTGGCTTTGAATAAGCCTTTAATTGAAGTGAACCACATGCAGGCTCATGTACTTGCTCATTTTATTGATGACCCCAAACCTACTTTTCCTTTCCTATGCCTTACCATTAGTGGTGGACATACACAAATTGTTTTGGTAAAGGATTTTTTAGACATGGAGGTGATAGGTGAAACACAGGACGATGCTGTGGGTGAAGCTTTTGACAAGGCGGCTAAGATTTTGGGATTGCCGTACCCGGGCGGCCCGTTAATCGACAAGTTTGCGCAAAGCGGTAACGAAAAGGCATTTAAATTTTCAAAAACCATCATGCCCGAACTTGATTTTTCATTTAGTGGCATAAAGACAGCTTTTCTGTATTTTGTGCGTGATGCTAAAAAGTCAAACCCGGATTTTGTTGAAAACAACCTGGCCGATCTTTGCGCGAGTATTCAACATCACTTAATTGCCATGTTGTTGGAAAAGCTTATTGTGGCAAGCAAGAAAACCGGTATTCGTCAAATAGCCATTGCCGGGGGTGTTTCTGCAAACAGCAGACTCCGCAACATGTTGCTCGCTGAGGCTGAAGGCAGAAACTGGAATGTGTTTATTCCTGCTTTTGAGTATTGCACCGACAATGCCGCTATGATTGCCATGGCAGCACACTACAAATATTTACGTGGTGAGTTTACTTCGTTGGACGTTACACCATTGGCCAGAATGGCGATATGAAGAATATTTTTAAACCTGGCGATACTAAAACGCATACACACCGTGTTAATGAACAGGATGTTGCAGCGTTTCACGGTGAAGTGGTACATTCGGTATGTTCAACATTTACGTTGGCACGTGAAATAGAATGGTCAACTCGGCAGTTTGTGCTTGATATGCGTGATGACGATGAAGAGGGGATAGGTACTTTTTTGAGTATCACGCACAAGTCGCCTGCTTTTATAAATGAAACACTTGAAATTGAGGCGAAGGTGGATCGGATAGATGGGCATGAACTGATATGCTCGTATATTGCCAGGGTGACTGACCGGGTGGTTGCTGTTGGTCAAACTGGGCAGAAAATTTTAAAACGGAATAAGATCAAACAAATATTTTCAATCCAATAAAACGTGGCTAAGCGATTTACAAACGATATTAATATCCGAAACAAGCGTGCCGGCTTCGAGTTTGAGTTATTGGATAAGTTTATTGCCGGACTGGTGCTGAAAGGGACAGAAATTAAATCCATAAAGGAAGGAAAAGTTAATCTTCAGGATGGTTACTGTTACTTTAATAAGGGCGAGTTGTTTGTGAAGTCCATGACCATTAACCCGTATGACCACGGCACGCATTATAACCACAATGCTGCCCGTGAGCGAAAGTTATTGCTCAAGCGTGCTGAACTTAGAAAGCTTGAACGTAAGGTGGAGGAGAAGGGATTGACCCTTGTGCCGGTAAGACTTTTTATAAATGATCGCGGATTTGCTAAATTAGAAATTGCATTGGCCCGTGGAAAAAAAGTTCACGACAAACGCGATAGTATAAAGGAACGCGATATCAAGCGTGAATTGAGCAGAATTAAATTGCAATAGCAAGTGAATAACGACCTGATGGATTATGGAGTTTGCCGGTTAAGCGTAGTATCGATGCGCGCCAATCCGACTGAGAAGGCAGAACAGATCAGCCAGTTGTTATTTGGAGATCATTATGAAGTGCATGAAGCCAGTAAGGACAAAAACTGGCTGCGTATACACATGTATTACGATCAGAGTGAAGGTTGGATTAACCTCCAGCATCATCATTCCATCAGTCGTGATTATTACGATTATATAAACCGGGTAGATTTTAAGATATCTACTGATTTGACCTCCAGTATCCTGTACAACAAAAGTCCGCTTATTATTTTAATGGGTAGCATCATTCCCATTTCAGGTTCGGAGCTGTTCCGAATGGAAGAACAATTTGCCTTTAATGGTGAATCGAAAAGCCTGGGTGTAAAAAGAGAAATTGACTTTATTAAGAACATAGCCCTTAAGTATATCAATGCTCCGAATCAATGGGGAGGAAAAAACCCTTTTGGTATAGATGCTTCCGGGTTTACTCAAATGGTGTTTAAAATCGGTGGCTATCGGTTGGCAAGAAGTGTAGAAGAGCAATCCCGACAAGGGAAAGCCGTTGAATCAATTAATCATGCCATCGCGGGTGACCTTGCTTTTTTCACCGACCATTCGGGTAGTCATCACACGGGAATAATCCTGGACAAGGATAAAATCATTCATGCCTTTGGCAAGGTTCGCATCGATCACTTGAATGAAGAAGGTATCCTTAACCTCGACACCAAAATATACACTCATACCTTGGTGGGCATAAGGCGAATATTGCCGGAATAACCTGAGTGAAAGCAAGTGTTGGCCAATCCATTCACATTTTCAGCCTTGCTTCATTCGTCATCAGCCCTTAAATTACAAGCATGAACAGCCGTGTTTTGGTATTGAATCAGGATTACAGTCCGTTGATGGTTTGCTCCGTTCAACGTGCCTTTTTGCTGGTATACCTCAACAAAAGTGAAATGATCCGCCCGGCTAATGGACACCGGCTGCATTCCATTGCCCAAAGTTTTCCGATGCCATCGGTTATTCGACTTAACCGCTATGTCCGTGCTCCCTACAAAGGTGTGGCACTTACCCGGCAAAACATATTCAAGCGCGATTATTTCGAGTGCCAGTATTGCGGCACCAAAAGAGACCTTACGTTAGACCATATCATTCCAAGTTCAAAAGGCGGGCAGCACACCTGGTTAAACCTGGTGACTGCCTGCAAAAGTTGTAACGCGAAAAAGGGTGATTATACACCAGAAGCGGCAGGGATGCCACTTCGTAAAAAACCACACAGACCGACCTACTCATTGTTCCTCCGCGAGCTTTCCGATCATCATGGCAATGAGTGGGATGAATTCCTTGGATAGATCAAACCACCCGGTATTTTTCTTCACCGTATAGGGCTTTCTTTCGAATTATTTTCTGCACATGAGGTGTAGTTTAGAGATGGTTGTTCTGAAAATGAACAACTGAATTTTTTACTTCGGAACCGATCCAAAAGGTAGTGCAAACAACTCTTGTCATTGATTTTACTCTTCGTACATTCGTTTCTGTTAAATAAAAATCAAAGCAAATGAGAACTCTGATTGTTCTTGGGTCAATTATTTATTTGTTGTCCTTAACCAATCGGTTGAATGCCCAGGGTATTACCGAATATAATTCGGGCTTACGGCTTAATATCGATGGTGATTCCTCCAAATATTTCCGGCTGCTTACCTGGCATCAGGTGTGGATGCGTTTTAATGACAATAACAGCGGCAGTTTTAAGCAGGGTGTTCCAGTTGGTCAGACAACAGACTTCGGGTTAAGGCGCAGCCGTTTTATGATGTACGCGCAGATGGACCGTATCCTTGTGATGACCCATTTTGGTATTAACAATCAAAACGCATTCAGCGGTGGGCTTGACGGTACCGATGGAAAGAAACCCCAACTATTCATGCATGATGCCTGGGTAGAGTATGGCATCATCAAAAAGGTTTTTCATATGGGTGCAGGCCTTCATTACTGGAATGGTATTTCGCGTATGAGTAGCGCGAGTACACTTAACTTTCTAACGTTAGATGCACCAATTTTCAACTGGCCAACGCTGGAGCGCACGGATCAGTTTGTGCGTATGATCGGTATTTACGCAAAAGGTATGATAGACCGTCTGGAATATCGGGTTGCTGTAAACGACCCCTTTAAAGTACCCGGTACTCCGCAAGTTAACGTGGCCGATTATAACCCACACAATTTTCGCAAGGCGGTAAGCGGCTACTTTAGCTACAATTTTTGGGATAAGGAAGATTATGTGATACCCTTTTATGTGGGCACCTACCTGGGTAGCAAACGCGTATTTAATATTGGGAGCGGTTTTTTACAAAATGCGAAGGCGATGCAAAGCCTTTCTGTTTCCGGTGATACCATCTTGCACAGGATGACTCATCTGGGTGTTGATGTTTTCCTGGACACACCGGTTGGGGCTGAAAAGAAAGCAGCCATAACGGCCTATGGGGTTTTTTATAATTACAATTATGGACCGAATTATGTACGCTACGGAGGCGTGATGAACTCGGCTGACGGTGGTGGCCCACTTCGTGGCAACGCCATTCCGTTGATGGGCACCGGTCAGATTGTGTATTTCCAGGGAGGATATTTCTTGCCGAAATTTAAAAACAACACCAGGCTGCAACCCTATGCCGCCTACAGCCACGCGTGGCTGGAAGGATTGCGTAATGCAACAGGTAGCATTGTGCCTGTACAAGTGTTAGACCTCGGGTTGAATTACTACCTCACCGGGCATCATGCCAAGTTAACATTGAACTTCAGAAACAGGCCCGACTTCACGAACATCAACAATATAATCTATCGGCCTGAAGTTACCGTGCAGATTATGGCGTACTTGTAATGGGTATGGAGTGTCATGACTTAAATCCCCACATTTTTCATTCAGACAGTTCAAACCACTTTTTGATTTTTCTTTTTCAGGTTAACCTGTTCGACTAGCCAATTGCACCAGGCGTCCAATCCATCACCCTTAAGGCTGGAAATTGTCATCACCTGAATGTCCGGATTTACATCCCGTGCATCTTGCGTAACAGCATCAACCGAAAAAGGAACATAGGGTAGCAAGTCCGACTTGGATACCAATAGTAGTTCGCTGGTATGAAACATGCGGGGATATTTTTTCGGTTTATCATCGCCCTCTGTAGACGCGAGCACAGTTACGCGCAAGTCTTCACCCAAATCAAACGCGGCAGGACAAACGAGGTTGCCAACGTTTTCGATAAACAATAAGTCTACGCCTTCCAGGTTAATATGGTCCAGCGCCTGAAGTATCATCTGGGCTTCGATGTGGCACATGCCCCCTGTTACAATCTGAAGGGCGTTGATGCCTACGTCACGCATGCGGATAGCATCACGTTCAGTCTCAGGATCGCCTACAAGCACGGCCATGTTCAACTTGCCGCGAAGGCGCTTACCGGTTTCCTGCATCAACGTTGTCTTGCCGCTTCCGGGTGAAGAGCACACATTAACCACCAATACATCAGGTAGTCGGTCACGGATGGCCTTTGCAACAAAGTCGTTGGCTTTAAGCAGATTCAAGGTGGTGTTATCGCAGGGAATATTTCCTACTGGGGCACGATTGGATTTTGGCTTAACTGGTTCCATATGGATCACGTTATTAATTAATAAAATTCTACATCATGTAATTGCAGTTCATCTCCCTGAATAATGTTCTTACTCGGGCGGCCACATTCGCAGACAAATGTATAGTTCCTGACTTGTGTTGTCTTACCGCATGCTGAACATTGTATCAAAATTGGTGTGACTTCAACTTTTAGTTTTGTTCGTTGGTAGCGTGCGTCATCCTGCACAACAGCCTGAAAAGCATTTTGCATCAAAATAGGTTGTACGTTTGAAAGTTCACCGGCACGCACATGGATGCACTTGATCTTTTCTGGTGGCGTGTCCGGAAAAAGTTCTTCCACAGTGCGGAGAACATTTTGAACAAGGTAGATCTCGTGCATGGTTACAATGACTTCACCGGTAAAGATACCTTTATTTTTTCCTGTTCGAGTCCCTTTCTGCTGGGAATAACAAAGAAGGTGTAACTGCCTGCAGGTATTTTTTGTTTGTCAATCTGTACATAAGCTTCAAACGTAATGCGTGTTGCATGATGCGAACCCGCCACCCAAACTTGATCGTAGGGTACAAGACCACCCCAGATTAGCGCCCGCGCACACCTGGAGATCCATAATTAATCACAATATGTGCATTACCTATTTCGCCATGCGCTTCACGCTTGACACTCGATTTCTTGGTGTCTACTTTTATGGATCCGCTATTTACACGATCTGCATAGTTTTCAAGTTCTAAGGCTTGATTTTTTTGGACATGACCTTGCTGGGCAAAACAAAGATTCACAAAAGCGAAAAAAATAATCGGGCCGAACACGCGGCTTAGGGTTCACTTTAGGTTAACTATTTGATAATTAATTGTGTGTGATCACTGTATTTTCTGTTTCTTGGAAGCAGTGTATTTGTTTATAATTGCCTTACCAACTTTCAATAGATCCTCTCTCAGGTGGAAATGAGTCTCAATTTTATTGTCGTTCTTAATCTGGCTGCCATGTCGATGGGCATAGTTTCCGGAATGCTCCTGCTTTACTTCGGATTAAAATATAACTCGACCAATGTGCCCCTGGCCA
This sequence comes from Cyclobacteriaceae bacterium, assembly GCA_019638255.1. GTDB lineage: Bacteria > Bacteroidota > Bacteroidia > Cytophagales > Cyclobacteriaceae > UBA2336. Next base: position 1,919,609 of record JAHBUD010000001.1, read on the forward strand.
TTTCGCAACTCAGCACCGGATTGCTCGTATGGTTCAACTTCTCGCTGTTTTCAGGATTAATTATCCATTGGCCTTTCTTATACGGTTTGGGAAATGCCTTCCCTTTGATTTTTATACCGATGTCTTTTTTTTATGTGGTGTTTCATACCCAAAGGCGATCGTGGAAATGGTATGATACATTTCACGTTATTCCGTTGCTAATCTATGTAGCGGACTACTGGAATCTGTTTCTTATGCCTACGGCTGAAAAAGTTGAAATGATCCGGCAAATACTTGATAACCAGGTATTATCGATGGACTTCAAGGAAAGTCAGAAGTATTTTGGTCCAGGTTTTCACTGGCAGTTCCAGACCATTATGTTCAGTCTGTATTGGGTAGTCATGGTGGTGGTATTTGTGCGTTGGCTGCGTAGCCAACCATCCTTAACACCGCAGAACAAGGTTTGGAGAAACTGGATGATCACTTTTCTTGCCTATCAGTTTCTTTTATGGTTTTTCCACTTCCTGAATTTATTTGGTTTGACCTTCTCCAACTTTGAGGTTGTTATTTCTGCATCCGTGTCATTGTGGATGGTGCTGACGCTTGTTATCTTCTTCTTTCCGTCCATTATGTATGGTTCAAAAATAACCGGGCTGCGAGTGGTTATTCCGGAGGAAGTCAATGGCAAAGCCCCATTAGCAGAAGCTGAGCGGCAAAAACTTGAAGCAGTCATGCACACGATGGAAGACTACATAGAAGAAAAAAAGCCATTTTTAAAAGCAGGATATGGCATCAATGATTTTTCAAAAGATATCAATATACCCGTGTACCAGATTACAAAAGCTTTTAGTACGGTTAAGGATATGGGTTTTGTTGAATATACCAACCAAAAGCGGATTCAGTACTGCATCGTCAAATTTAACCAAGGGGAGTGGATAAATTATACCCTGGAGGCTGTTGCAACAGAATGTGGATTTAGCAACCGGAACTCCTTTACACAAGCATTCAATAGATTCTCCGGTGAATCTCCTTCTGTATACCGAAGGCGTTTGAGGAAAGTGGGTTAACCAGTGGAAATGAATTGCTGCAACTACTCTACTCTGTAATTTAAAGGGGTTATAAAAAAAGTGATCCTGAGCGAATAAGGCCTTTTTAGACACTCGGCACCACTCTTTTACCTTAGGTTTGCAAAAATTTAGCTAAAACATGCATAAAAGGTGATTTCTGTGAATATCGTCCTGTTTAAAGATGGTTTATTTGATAAATCTCCTGCATGATGTTAATCATTTTTTTTTTTTAAGTAGAAAAGCCCTAATTTTCACTATTCCCCCCCCCCACCAAAAAAAAAGTCATCAAAGAACTTCAATTTTAAATCAATAATTTTATGCATTTGACCCCACGAGAATCCGAAAAGCTGCTGCTGTACCTGGCCGGTGAAGTAGCCGCCAAGCGCAAGGCACGAGGCCTTAAACTAAACTACCCAGAAAGCATCGCCTATATATCCAGTGCGCTGATTGAAGCCGCCCGCGATGGTAAATCCGTAGCCCACCTTATGGAGTGGGGAACAACATTGCTGAAACGAGCAGATGTAATGGAAGGTGTGCCCGAAATGATTGCTGACATTCAAATAGAAGCCACTTTTCCGGATGGCGTAAAGCTGGTAACTGTTCACAGTCCTATTAAATAGACCCTTAAATAGAAACATTATGATCCCAGGCGAATACTTTGTAGAAAAAGGCAGCATTGAGATAAATCAAGGCCGTAAAAAGGTAAAGATAAAAGTAACTAACACAGGCGACAGGCCTGTACAGATTGGTTCGCACTATCATTTTTTTGAAGTGAACCGCGCCATGTCATTCCAGCGGGAGAAGGCCTTCGGCATGCACCTAAACATAGCTTCCGGTACTGCCGCCCGCTTTGAGCCAGGCGAAGAGAAGGAAGTTGAACTGGTACCTTATGCAGGTTTGCGCAGGGCGTTTGGTAACAACAACCTGGTAGACGGAGATACTTCACTGGAATGGAACAAGCAAAAGAGCGTAGCCAAGCTTGCGCCCAATAACTTTAAAAACAAATAGCCATGAGCAAACTAGACAAAATAAAATATGCCGGTATGTACGGCCCAACCACAGGCGACAAAGTTCGGCTGGGTGATACAGAACTGATCATTGAAATCGAAAAAGACTTCAATGTTTATGGTGATGAAAATAAGTTTGGTGGCGGTAAAACCATTCGCGATGGCATGGGGCAAAGCAGCGTAGCTACACGCGACCAGGGCGTTCTCGATTTTGTGATCACCAATGTTGTTGTTATTGACCATTGGGGTATTGTAAAAGGAGATATTGGTATTAAAGACGGAAAGATTGTGGGCATTGGTAAAGCCGGAAACCCGGATACCCAGGAAGGGGTGCATCCTGACATGATCATTGGTGCTTCAACCGAAGTGCATGGCGGGCAGGGCTTAATTGCTACAGCCGGAGCCATTGACACACACATTCACTTTATTTGTCCGCAACAAGTAGAACACGCGCTTTACTCAGGCACTACAACAATGATTGGTGGAGGTACAGGCCCTGCTGATGGTACCAATGCAACTACCGTAACATCCGGTGCTTGGAATATTGAACGAATGTTACAATCTGTTGAGAACATGCCGATGAACATTGGTCTGTTTGGTAAAGGTAACTGCTCCACAGAAGCTCCGCTTAACGAACAAATTGAAGCCGGTGCTATCGGGCTCAAGATTCATGAAGACTGGGGAACATCTCCTGCAGTTATTGATACTTCACTACGAGTAGCCGATAAATATGATGTGCAAATTGCCATTCACAGCGATACATTGAACGAAGCCGGATTCCTGGAAGATACTATGAACGCCATCAATGGCCGTGTTATCCATACCTTCCACACAGAAGGTGCTGGAGGTGGACACGCTCCGGACATCATCAAGATATCGATGTATCCCAACGTGCTTCCGGCATCTACAAATCCTACGAAGCCCTTTACGGTGAACACCATCGATGAGCACCTGGATATGTTGATGGTTTGCCATCACTTGAAGCGTTCTATTCCTGAGGATGTTTCGTTTGCTGAATCGCGTATACGTAAGGAAACCATTGCGGCAGAAGATATTCTGCACGACATGGGCGTGTTCAGTATGATGAGCTCTGACTCCCAGGCGATGGGCCGTATCAGTGAAGTGATAACACGTACCTGGCAAACAGCCCACAAAATGAAAGTGCAGCGGGGTGCCTTGCCTGAAGATGAAGGTAAGAACAACGACAACTTCCGTGTAAAGAGGTTTGTTGCCAAGTACACCATCAATCCTGCCATTGCTCAAGGTATTGGCAAATATGTTGGCAGCCTTGAACCCGGCAAGTTTGCTGATTTGGTTTTATGGAAACCCGCATTCTTTGGTGCCAAGCCTGAGATTATCATCAAAGGCGGAATGATGATCGCTGCCAGAATGGGTGATCCAAGTGCATCTATCCCTACACCACAACCCGTAATGTACAGAAACATGTTTGGTGCGTTTGGTAAAGCTGCACAGAAAACCAGCATCACGTTTGTTTCAAAAGCAGGTTACAACAACGGTGTGGCCGAGAAATACGGACTCGAACGAGTTGTACTTCCGGTGGATGGATGTCGGAACATCTCCAAGAAAGATTTGATCCATAACGACAAGACACCGCAAATCGATGTTAATCCTGAGAATTATGAAGTTAAAGTTGACGGAAAAGTGATTACTTGTGAACCACTGGATGTCGTACCGCTCGGTCAGCGATATTCATTGTTCTAATACTCTTAACGTTAACAATTTCATTGTGCTATAACCAGGCTTTTCAAATTGAAAAGCCTGGTTTATATTGATTTACCTTGCCTTGAAAATGATTATTGAGCAAAAAGCAGGCACACTTCAGGATACCTCCATTGGTAGCAGAACCATTGATTATTTGCGTCTCGAGTGGTTTGAAACTTCGAAACGGGTATTAAGACGAAAAACAGATAGCGGAAGGGAAATAGCCATTCGGTTCTTCAAAGAAGGCCAACGGCTAAACCAGGATGATATCGTGTTTATGGATGACCAGGCAGTTGTTGTTGTGGATATCAAGCCTTGCGATGCCATTGAAGTTTCGCCCAAAAGTTTGCTTGAGATGGGAACTGTTTGTTATGAAATCGGTAACAAACACTTGCCTTTATTTATTCAGGATGATATGGTGCTTATACCTTTTGAAGATCCGATTTATAAATGGCTGGATGCAAAAGGTTTCAATCCAAAAAAAGTACACACCCGGCTTTTAAATCTGCTCAACAGCACCGTGCAGCCCCATACACACCCGCTTGGTATTGGTGGTTCTTTGTTTTCTAAAATAATGGGTCTCAATGGGTAAAGTGAACGCAACCATCAAACAAGTCGAACATTTGGGATTTCTACTCCACTTGTATGATCCAACGTTGCCCATTGGAGGCTTTAGCCATTCCAGCGGACTTGAAACGTATGTTCAAAGGAAATTGGTGAATAATGAAGCCACTGCGGAAGCTTTTGTTCGGAATATGATTGAGAACAACCTGCTTTATAATGATGCGGCCTTTATAAAACTCGCTTACATCGCCACGCAGGAAAAAAATATTCAGGAATTAATTAATCTGGATATTGAATGCGCTGCTTTAAAAGCACCAGTTGAAATAAAAGAAGCCAGTAAGAAACTTGGTAATCGTTTGCTAAAAATCTTTGAACGGCATACCAATCATTCCCTCCTCGAGGATTTTAAGCAGGCTATGAAAGCAAATGATGCAGCAGGCTTTTATCCAATAGTGTGTGGTATTTTTGCGTCAATTTTCCATATACCTCTTCCGGATGCCATTTATGCATTTTTATACAATGCAGCCGTTGGCATGATTACCAACGCGGTAAAGTTAGTACCGTTAGGGCAACTGGCTGGGCAGGATATCCTGTTCAGGATGCAAGAAGTAATAACCCAAACCACCAACAAAGTACTCAGTCTTGATCGAGAACTGGTAGGTGTATGCAACATTGGATTTGATATCCGGTGCATGCAGCATGAGCATCTTTATTCACGACTTTATATGAGCTAAATTTTTTAACGATTTAAGAAATAGATAAGATGAGTAACGCAAGAAAATATGTAAAAATTGGAGTAGCCGGACCGGTTGGAGCAGGGAAGACGGCCTTGGTTGAACGGCTTTCACGACTGATGATGGATGACTACAGCATTGGTGTAATCACCAACGACATCTACACAAAAGAAGATGCTGAATTTTTAACCAAGAACAGCAAGCTGCCCAGCGACCGAATCATTGGCGTTGAAACCGGAGGGTGCCCTCACACGGCCATCCGGGAAGATGCCAGCATGAACCTGGAAGCCGTAGACGAAATGGTTAACCGGCACAAGGATGTACAAATTGTATTTATTGAAAGTGGAGGAGATAACCTTTCAGCTACCTTCAGCCCTGACCTTGCTGACCTTACCATTTTTGTTATTGATGTGGCAGAAGGCGATAAGATACCACGCAAAGGTGGTCCAGGCATCACACGGTCCGATCTTTTGGTAATTAATAAAATTGACCTGGCTCCTTACGTTAATGCAGACCTTGGTGTGATGGAGCGTGATGCCCGTAGAATGCGGAATGGGGCACCGTTTGTTTTTACCAACTTAATGACCTTACAGAATGTAGATACTGTAATTGGTTGGATAAAAAAATATGCGTTGCTGGAAGATGTAAACGAACCAGAGGCTTTGGTTAAGTAAACCTATGCAGACAATAGCCTCTGATATTGGCGCGATTACTTCCAAGGGTGGTTTAAACCATTGCAAAATGCACTTTAGTGTGGCTCACCAAAATGGGCGCACTTATTTAAAACAGGCATATTGTACTCCACCCTTTAGGGTAGTAGATATTACCGAAGACAAGCGAAGTCCTTTGGCCTACCTGATGACAATGAGTTCATCACCGGGTATCCTGGATTACGATCGGCACGACATTAGAATTCTGGCAGAGTCGCACACCCGTACAATTGTACAGAACCAATCCTATCATCGTGTTTTTCAGAACAGTAATGGTGCAACCCTTAGCCTGGAATTACAACTGCAGGAAAACAGCACACTGAGCTACATCCAGCATCCGGTTGTGCCCCATCAGAAGTCGGCATTTAAAGCCATTAATAAAATACAGCTGGCAGAAGGAACTGAATTGTTGTTTGGAGAAATAATTACGTGTGGAAGAAAGCTCTCCGGTGAAGTTTTTAAGTTCAATCATTTTCAAAGCTTAACGGAAATCTTTTTCAAGGAACGACTTTCACTTAAAGATAATATACTGATACAACCGGAGAAAATTGACCTGGCAGGTATTGGTCAGCTTGAAGGATTCACCCATCAGGGTACGCTTTATTACATTAATCTTAGGAGCAACGATTGCCAAATTGCTTACGAAAGAGCAACCGAAATTTTAACAGCAGAAGAAGATATAGAGTTCGGAATGTCAAAGCCATTGAATCAGGCTTTGGTCGTAAGGATGTTGGCCAATGGCGGGGAGCAAGTGCTGAATGCATTTCGGAAACTGGAAGAACAACTCATTATAAATCCAAACTAGGAGAACACGTATGAATGCAGAACTTACCACACTTTTGCTCTCTACAATTGCCATAAGCTTTGTGCATACAGCAACTGGCCCGGACCACTACCTGCCATTTATCTTTTTCTCACGTTCGAGAAAATGGACCCTTGGCACAACAGCATTCTGGACTATCCTATGCGGATTAGGCCATGTGCTGAGTTCTGTATTGATCGGATTGATTGGTGTGTTCCTGGGTTGGCAATTATCAAAGATTGTGGCGTTTCAGGAAGTAAGGGGCGGATTGGCATCCTGGAGTCTTCTTATCCTCGGGGTTATCTATTTGATTTGGGGATTGATACGAGCCTATCAAAACCGGCCACATAAACACTTCGATTCGTACGATGGTGATGATGTGTATGTTTATTCACACCGCCATGGCGAAGCCGTGATGCCACAAAACAAAATGAAAGTTACCCCATGGATATTGCTGGCCATATTTGTAATGGGGCCAAGCGAGCCCATTGTGCCGCTGCTTTTCTATTCAGGTGTTACCCATTCAGTAAGTGAAGTGTTGATGCTCACGATCGTATTTACCATATCAACTGTGGGCACCATGCTGGGTATAGTTATACTGGGCTATTATGGTTATTCACTTGTGAAATCAGATGTTATTGAACGGTATTCGTCAGCCATTGGCGGAGCCGTTGTAACAATAGCAGGTATAGGCATGATTTTTTTGGATTGGTAATCTATTAACTCTTAAATATTTCAACTATGAAAAAAGTACTACTCACCTTATGCGCAGTCTGGGTTTTTGTGCTTGGGTATGCCCAGCAAGAAACGTCACAGCTAGACACAGCTCAGCTACGCAACCAGCCTATCATGAATGTTGAAAAGGCTAAATATTTGAAAGATGTCAACATTGTGGCGAACACCCGTTTTGCCATGAACAATGACTTTCTGAATGGCGATTTGACGGATTCAAGGTTTGCTATGAATGAATTTCGTTTGGAATTTCTGGGCAAGGTTGGTGATCGGGTGCATTTCCGTTACCGGCAGTTTTTGGCAGGTTTTTCGCCAGACATCCGCTCGCGCGATAACACCAGGTTCTCGGTTGATATTGCTGAAGTCAAATACGACATCTCTGATAAAGTCTCCATTACGGGTGGTAAAATGTTGTCGGAATGGGGAGCCTATGAATTTGAAACAAACCCCATAGACATCGTTGCATTTAATCACCTCATTAATTTCAGCGATCCATTTGTTACCGGTGCAGTGCTTAAATATCGCTCATCAAACAAGCACTTATGGTCGTTTCAGCTAACCAATAGCCGTACACAAACTTTTCAAGAAGCATTCGGTAATGTACCAGGGGTTGAAGCAGCCGTTGCACCCTTGGCAGTGAATGTAAACTGGCGCGGAACTTTTCTGGATGGCAAATTCAGCACCATTTATAGTTTGAGTAATTACGTAGAGGCAAAAGGCAAATCTGCAAGACTCATTCAATTGGGTAACCAGTACAAGTCTGATAAGCTGAAACTACAGTACGATTTTAAATACAGCAGTGACGAAATTGACCGCCTCGGTCAGGTAAGTATGCTGGTTAGCAATAATGGTGTTTACACTACGCGCGCGCTTGATGCACGGTATATGGAACATTGGGTACGTGCTGTTTACTTCTTCCATAAAGATTGGAGCATAACCGGTATTGGTATGATCGCGCAGGATTATTGGAATGGGAACAACCTTGCAGCTATTTCAGTACCAAAAGACAATCTGCTTCGCAACTCGATTAGCTACACCTTAATGCTTGAGTACTATGTTTACTGGCCTCAAAATTTGAGATTTTTTGCGGGTTGGGTAACGCGTGACTACCGGCATACGGATTATGCTAAAGCAGAATTCGGCTTGAACAACTTTACCACCGGTCAGTTGCTCTTCGGATTGATCACTCCTCTTGTATTCTATTAATCAAAAACAAAATGAACCATGGCAAACAATAAAGAAAACGTCCTTGCTCCTTATTTAAAGGGGATTGGGCAAATAATGCTTCAGGACAATTCATTAACGGGTATCCTGTTCCTGATTGGTATATTAATCAACTCGCCCATCATGGCGTTGGGTACAGTTGTGGGTACTGTAGTGAGTACGCTGGGAGCCAAGCTGTTGAAATATGATGAAAATGATATTCAGAATGGACTGTATGGTTTCAATGGTGCGTTGGTGGGGATTTCAATGCTTGTGTTTTTTAAATCGGATCTTATGGTGTGGGGGGGTATTGTACTCCTTTCCTTTGTGTCAACATTAATGATGCGTCAATTCTTAACGAGAGGCCTTCCTGCATTTACATTTCCTTTTGTGCTGTTGGTTTGGATAGCCTTATACTTCTTTCATGAAGTTGTTCCTGTTGAGGCTCCTTCAGAAGAAGATCTTGCTGGATTGATCGATGACAAAGTAGCCTTTAACCTGTCTGGTTTTGGATTTGGTTTTGGCGAAGTAATCTTTCAGGGCAGTCTTGTGTCAGGATTGTTGTTTTTGATTGCTGTGTATATGGGTAGGCCATTGGCCGCACTTTACGGACTTGCAGGTGCCTTTTTTGCAACGCTTATGGCCGTGATTTTTATTGGCAAGTTTGATGCCGTTCAGCAAGGATGGTTTACTTTCAACGCGGTACTTGTTTCCATTGCGTTATGTGGCGAAAAGAGAACCGATGGAATTTTTGTATTGATAGGGGTAGCCTTTGCAGTACTGATTGAGAGCATCATGATGGCACAAGGTTTAATTTTTCTAACCTTCCCGTTCATCGCAGCTGCATGGATAACCATTTTCTTGAAAAATAAAGTATTTGCCAAGTTGATTGGATGATACTCCAGGCAAGCAAATTAAGCAGCAGGCTTCATCGGGCAACCGCCCTGATGATGTTTGCTGCTTACTTGTTTGTTGCAATGGGTGACCTCTCAATAGAGGTTATGCATAACGTTGTTCATGCTTTGCAAAATAATAGCCATCATCATCATCACGGTAGTCATGAGCATTCCCATCATCATCACGGTAGTCATGAACATTCTGGCCATCAACACTCAGGTCATCATCACACCGGTCATGAGCATGCTGATCATCAACATGAGTTCTTAGGCTTTTTGCAAACCTTACTAAATCAATCACAAAATGAAAATGGCCCGGAAGAACACACCTTTCTTAGTTTAGATAAGCATTTTTTGAAGCAATGCATCTTTGATTGTCTGCCAACCTGTATGTTGAGTAATCCTTTGTTCTTTCCATTTGAAGGAAGGTTGCTATCCTTAAGCACGCGGGTTGCTGATCCCCCTCCACGAGTTTTCATCGGCTGAAAAAGTATTCATACAATAGTTAGTGTAACCAAAGGTCGCATGACGTGATTCCTTTGGTGTAGACTCATTTTATCAATTTTTAAAAATTTTCACGATGAAAATATATTATTCTCGTAGCATACCTGAATGCCGATGGCATAGGTGGGCAACACTTTTTATCCTCTGTTTTTTAATCAGTGGATTTGTTTCGGCCCAGAATTTGAAAGGCCGGGTGGTGAATGCTGAAGGCAAGCCTGTTTCTGAGGCATCTATTCAAAACAGTACAACAGGTAAATTTACCTACAGTAATGAATTGGGCAATTTTGTTCTTGAACCAATTAATGTTGGCGATGTTTTGCACGTGCGCGCCATGGGCTTCGAAACTCAGGAAATACAAGTAAGCAGCCTGGATTTTTTGAGAATTGCACTTAAAGACGAAATAGTCAATCTTAATGAGATAGTAGTCAATGCATATCGCTCAGACCTCAGTTTTATTACCAAGATTGATTTACAGGTGTGGCCGCAACTTACTTCGCAAGAGCTGCTCAGAAAAGTTCCCGGTCTTTTTATTGGTCAGCATGCCGGTGGGGGTAAGGCTGAACAAATGTTTTTACGTGGTTTCGACATTGACCATGGTACCGACATCAACATTACCGTTGATGGAATGCCTGTAAATATGGTTAGTCATGCGCACGGTCAGGGCTATGCCGATTTGCATTTCCTTATTCCCGAAATAGTGGAAGAAATCGACTTTGGCAAGGGTACCTATTATGCAGATAAAGGTGATTTTACCACAGCCGGCTATGTAGGCTTCCGAACCAAGGAGAGATTGAACAAGAGTACCATTGGAATTGAAGCCGGCCAGTTTAATACGCGCAGGATTATTGGAACTTTCAATTTGCTGGACAGCAAGCTGGAGAACCACAGCGCCTATGTTGCCAGCGAATTGATTTTGACGGATGGACCATTTGATGCATCGCAAAACTTTAAGCGGATCAATATACTTGGCAAGTACACCGCGCAAGTGAGTGAACGAACAAAGCTATCGTTCACAGCTTCAACGTTTACGAGTAGCTGGGATGCCAGCGGACAAATACCCATGCGTGCAGTAAATGATGGTACGATCGGCTGGTTTGGCGCTATTGACGACACAGAAGGCGGTACTACTTCCCGTACCAATGTAAATGCAATGTTCTTTCACGAGATAGATGATAAAACCTATTTCAAAGGGAACGTCTTTTATTCAAAGTACAAATTTGAGCTGTTCTCTAATTTCACTTTCTTCCTTGACGACCCGGTTAATGGCGATCAAATCAGGCAGTATGAAGACCGTGATATATTTGGGTTGAATACCGAATGGGGCAAAAACCTTTTTGTAGGCAAAACGGAAACACAACTGCGCGGTGGTGTGGGCTTTCGTTCGGATGTCATAAAGGACAATGAATTGTCGCACACCAGAAACAGGCTTGAAACGTTAGAGCAAATTCAGTTTGGAGATGTTAACCAGACAAACCTTTTTGCCTATGGCGATGTGCAGTTCAGGTTCGGTAAACTGATGCTTAACCCTGCCGCCAGGGTAGATCATTTTCAATTTAACTACTATGACAAATTGGAACCTCTTTACACAAATGAAGGCACATCCCAGACTATTGTTTCGCCAAAACTCAACCTTGTGTATTCGGCCAACAATCGTACTGAATATTACATAAAAAGTGGTTCAGGATTTCACTCCAATGATGCCCGTGTTGTACTGAGTGATCCTTCCAGACCAACGTTGCCCAGGGCCTTTGGAACTGACTTAGGTACCATTCTAAAACCAGCCCAACGGTTAGTGGTTAACAGTGCGTTGTGGTACTTGTTTCTTGAGCAAGAGTTTGTATGGGTAGGAGATGCAGGAATAGTTGAACCAAGTGGCCGGACGCGTAGAATGGGTGTAGATGTAGGCGCACGTTATCAACTTGGCCAATACATCTTCCTCGATGGTGATGTGAATTACACTTTTGCCAGAAGCATTGATGAGGAACCAGGGGAAGACTATATACCGTTGGCACCTGATTTAACAGCCATGGCAGGGATCAGCCTCGTAAACTGGAAAGGTTTAAATGGTAGCTGGCGTACACGCCACTTACGAACCCGCCCGGCAAATGAAGATAACAGTATTATTGCTGATGGCTACACCATCTCTGACCTTACCTTAAATTACCAGACCGGTCCAATTCTGGTAGGATTTACATTGGAGAATATTTTTAATGTGAAATGGAAAGAAACCCAGTTTGCTACCGAAAGCCGGTTACAAAATGAGGCGCAGCCTGTAGAAGAAATTCACTTCACACCAGGTTTTCCAAGATTTTTCAGATTAAGAATAGCCTATAATTTCTGACGGGAACTGTGTTACTTGTGCTGTCAACATGTTAGCATGTTGGCAGCACTTGATTTGTTTCCTTCAACGATGTAAACCTTATTTTAAAGTTCTCCATTCGCGTTACTATTGGCTTTGAAAATGCAATAATTATTCGCACTTTAGAAAATTCAAAAGAAGCTCACACATGTTACTCAACAATGGAATTCCCTTCTGGTACATCTTTAAAAAGGTGCGCTTAGAGTTTTTAATCGTAGTACTATTTTCGGGTTTTGTTTTTTATTACACCAATTATCACAGAGGTGATATGCCGAAGGTTCCTACTTCAATCCCATCTTTTTTGGGTACCGCAATATCAGTATTGCTTAGTTTTAAACTGGCACAAAGCTATGGCCGCTGGTGGGAGGCTCGCACAGTGTGGGGTATGATCGTAAACGACTCGCGCACGCTTGTCATGCAACTTTTGGCGTTTTCTAAAAAGGATTATTTCGAAGAGGTTAAGCAAATAGGCATGCGTCAGATTGCGTGGTGTTACGGACTTTCTAATTCACTCAGGAAACTTGATCCGCTTGCTGCAATGAAACCATATCTGAATTCAACAGATTTACAAGCTGTAGAGAAGCATATGAACATGCCCCTTGGTTTGCTGCAACTTAATAATCTGCAAATTGCTGATTTATACCGCAAAGACGCTTTTAGTGTGTACCATCACAAACAGTTGGATGGTACCATTACGCGTTTATGTGTAAGCATGGGAGCTGCCGAAAGAATTAAAGGAACTGTTTTCCCTTCCACGTACAGTATATTTGTGAAGTTCTCGATTTTTGTGTTCATCTTCACATTTGTGGTTTCACTTGAAGGCCTTCACTTCATCACTAAAGTTCCACTAGCGGTTATAATTTCGACAATATTTTTGCTGCTTGATAAGACTGCTGAGCACATGCAAGATCCTTTTGAAAATCGCCCGACCGACACAGCGATGAGTACGATTTCAAGAAACATAGAAATAAATATTAAACAACTGCTTGACGAGCCAAACGTCCCTAAGCCGCTTGATCCAGAGAAATTTTTCACGATGTAAATACTTTTGAACATAATTTCCATCGGACAGGCTAAAGACCTTGGTAGGGTCAGTAAAGGAATCGCAATCGTGGCAGGATGTTTTTCGGAACTCAGAATTTCAAAGTAAACACCGTCTTTACATCAGGCTCCGACTCCACACTGATTGATCCGTTATGGAGTTGCATAATCTGCCTCGATAAGCTTAGTCCAATGCCTGATCCAGTTCGCTTTGTGGTAAAAAAAGGAACAAATATTTTCTCAATGGCTTCTTGTATAATGCCTGCACCATTGTCAATAACTTCAATTCTAACCGAGGCTACATCGTATTGGCCAAGTAACTCGATATGTGGATTTGCTGTCTCAAGTGTCGCTTCGATAGCGTTTTTGATGAGGTTAATTAAAACTTGCTCAATCATTTCTTCATCAGCCTGAATGGTCAGGTACTCAGAGGAACACTCGTAATGGAATTTGACGTTATGGGCTTTTACTTCAGGCTTCATCAACATAGCAACCTTCTCAATCAAATCTTTAAGCCTTATCGATTTTAGTTTGGGTTTTGGAAGTGACGTATACTCACGGTAAGCATCAATAAACTTGATCAGCCCTTTACTCCTGCTTTCGATAGTGTCTAGTCCTTCTATCAAATCCTCAGCGCCTTCCGATTTTAATTCATAGTATTCATTCTTTTTCTGCATATCATAATGCAGAATATCTTTTAGTGTAGAGGTAAGCGATGAAATGGGGGTAATAGAATTCATGATTTCATGCCGCAGAACGCGAGTTAAATTCTGCCATGCTTCCAGCTCCTGCTTTTGTAATTCGGGTTGAATGTTTTGCAGTGTGATTAACCTCACATCTTTGCCGCGGATTCTTAGTTCGGTTGCTTGTATGGTCAGGTAAAGTTCGTTACTGCCTTTGTGAAGATTGCTTTTTCCCGAGGTGGTTTCAAAAATGGATTGATAAAGTCCTGGATTTTTGTCCTTAAGTTCATGAATGCTTTGCAGGTTCTGAACATTCATAAATTTTCTTGCGTTAGCATTAATCAATTCGATATGACCTTGTGCATCGAACGATAAAATGCCTGTGCGTACTTGTTGTACAACGGTGTTAAGGTATTGCCAGTGTTCTTCCTTTTCCGATCGGGCTTTTCGGAAGGCCTCAAGTACTTCGTTGAAGGCAATGTTCAACTCTTTAAAACTTTTACCAAGCTTGTTATCGGCTGTAAAGCCTGAAATGAAATCGGAGTACTTTACTGATTCCAGAAATCGGGTGAGCTTGCGGTTGGTTAAACTGACAAACCGAAACAACTCGGCCAACTGCAACAGAATAATAACACCGGTAAGAATGGCAGCGAATATCATATTCGCATTGCCGAGCATATAGATGAATAAGGCCAGTGCAATGCCGAGCAGTATAACTCGTAACATTACCCTTGATCGAAAATCACCAAACGTGTTAAACGCCATTGAAGGAAGTTACAGTACTTTAGTTTTTATGAAGGCTTGATCCATTACTTACAAGGTAAGAACACTAAGGTTACAAACCATTACTACTACAATCCATGTTTTTCCAGTCTCCGGTACAATGAGGAACGTGTAAGTCCAAGTTCTGCTGCGGCTTGTGTTATGTTGCCATTGTGTTTTTTTAACACCTTTCTTATCAACAGTTTTTCTACGTCCTCCAGGTTATATTGATCAAGGTTAAGTTGTCCATCTTCTTTTATGGCTGTTGCGGTAAGGTTAAAATCCTCAGGTTGCAATACCTGGTTGTTGCTAAGGATCACTGCACGTTCAATAGCGTGTTGTAGTTCCCGGATGTTTCCGGGCCACGGATGTTTGTGCATACGCACCGCAGCAGCATCGCTGATTTTTCCGATTGGCTTATTGTATTTTTCTGCGTAGTGTTTAAGAAAATGATTGGCCAAAAGGGGTATGTCCTCCAGACGTTCGCGGAGTGGAGGTATTTCTATTTCAATGGTGTTTATCCTGTATAATAAATCCTGTCGAAAACGGTTTTCTTTCACCATCTCATACAAAGGCATGTTGGTAGCGCATACCAATCGGATATCGACCGGTGTTTCCTTATTTGAGCCGACACGACTAACCCTGCGGTTTTGCAATACGGTAAGCAGTTTTGCCTGCAGGGGCATTGATAAATTCCCGATTTCATCCAGGAAGAGTGTGCCGCCATTGGCTAATTCAAATCGTCCCGGGCGATCTTCCTTAGCATCGGTGAAGGCTCCTTTTTTGTGACCGAAAAGCTCACTTTCAAACAACGTTTCGGTGATCGATCCTAAATCAACACTGACAAAGTTTTCCCTGGCACGTGATGAATTGCGGTGAATAGCCCGTGCAATAACCTCCTTGCCAGTTCCATTTTCTCCAAGAATTAAAACATTGGCGTCCGTTCTGGCCACCCGGTCAATGGTTTGGAAAATACGCTGCATGGTTTGGCTTTGGCCAACAATTTCACTGAAGCGACTGTTAAGCTCGCTGTTTATCTCTTGGTTTTTGATTTTTAAGGTTTCTATCTGGTCGCGTGATTCGCGCAGGCGCATGGAAGAATATAAGGTTGCAAGCAGTTTCTCGTTCTCCCAAGGTTTCAATACAAAATCGGTGGCACCTGCTTTAATGGCTTTTACCGCCATCTGCACATCACCATACGCTGTTATGAGAACAACCACAGCGGATGGATCGAGTTCCAGAATTTTTTCAAGCCAGTAATATCCTTCACTGCCACTGCTCACATCCTTTGTAAAATTCATGTCGAGCAGAATAACATCGTAGTCTTCATTGCTCATTAATGAAGGAATGGCTTCCGGGTTCTTCTCAACATCAACCTGAACGAAATGCCTTTTCAAATACATTTTGGCTGCTTTCAATAAATCCTCATTGTCATCAACAATCAGGATTTTCCCATGCTTTTGTTCCATAATCGAGCAGTTATGTGCGTTTTCGGCCTAACCCTTGGCAAAGTTGGTACCGAAAGCTGGCCTGTGTCTGTTCATCGCTTATTCGATGATTTGACCATAAATGTATGATTTTTTTGTCCGCTATCGGACGATTACGTTCACATTTGAACGTGCAATAGTTGTTTTTGAGGCTCAATTTCGGGTATTGGGTAGGGTTTAGTCGGTTGGCACGTTTGTTGGCAATCGGATGAACAAATCAGTGCAACTTTTACATTAGTTTACTTTAGATGGATCGTCAGCTTAAGAAGAAAAACTGGACACTCAAGCGCATAGCAACCATAGGCGGTATTGGTATTTTTGTGGTATTCATTGCGTACCAGGTACTGTTTGCCGACAGGCGTTCAAGATTGAAAGTCGATCGGGAAAAGATTACAATCGCCACAGTAAGTCGTGGAGTATTTCAGGAGTTTATTCCCCAAACCGGAACCGTTGAGCCAAGTCGTACCGTATACCTCGATGCTGTTGAAGGTGGTACAATCAAGCGCATTGTTGCGGAAAGTGGAGCCATGCTTAAGCCTGGAGATATTGTGCTGGAACTAAGCAACCTTAACCGCGAGATTAGCGTCCTTGATCAGGAATCGAACCTGACACAAAGTATTAACCGTATCCGGGAAACCCGTTTGCAAATCACTCAGAATGCGTTGCGTCAGCAAGAGAGTTTAATAACGATTGACAATGCCTTGGCAACTTTAAAACCGCAATACGAGCGTCAGAAGCAACTGTTTGATAAAAAGTTGATATCCAAGCAGGATTTTGAGCGGACTGAGGCGGATTATTTTGCCAATCTTAAGCGAAAGGAGATTACCTACGAAGCTTACCGGTTGGATTCGCTTGACCGCATCAGACAAATTGTTCAACTTGATCAGAGTGAGCGTAAGCTTCTGCAAAGTTTGGAGAACGTAGGAAAAATATTGGATAACCTGATCGTAAAGGCACCCATTGAAGGCCAGTTAACACGACCACAGTTAGACGTGGGGCAAAGCGTAAATCCCGGACAGCGTTTAGGCCAGGTTGATGTTGTTGGTAGCTATAAAGTGCGTGTTGAAATTGATGAGATTTACCTGCCACGAATTTCAGAAGGATTACGGGCCACGACCAACTATGCCGGTAAGGATTATGGACTTGTTATTACCTATGTATATCCCAACGTATTGAACGGACGCTTCCCTGTGGACATGAACTTCACGGGCGAAACACCGTCAGGCATTCGCAGAGGTTTGTCGTTGAGGTTGCGGATTGAGCTGGGACAATCTTCTGAAGAATTGTTGTTGCCGGTAGGTGGTTTTTATAAAGATACCGGTGGAAATTGGGTTTATGTTCTTGACGATGACGGTAACCGCGCAGTGAAAAGGAGCGTCAGACTGGGCAGAAAGAATACCGAGCATTTTGAAGTACTGGAGGGGCTCAAGCCCGGTGAAAGGGTGATTACTTCATCGTATGAGAATTTTGGTAACAATGAAGTGCTTGTACTTAATTGAGTTAATATTCAAGATTCATAATTCAATATTGATGTTCGAATTAAGTTATTAATCTTTAACCTTGAATTTAAAAGCTTGAATTGAAATGTAACCTTTTAGATAAAAAAGAGTAATAGAAGCTTAAACTATCTACTTAAATAAAACATCCTTAAATCGTAAATACCAATAGCATGATCAAACTTAAAAATCTTGAAAAAGTGTACACCACTGAAGAAGTGGAGACCACAGCACTAAACAACATAAACCTGGAAATAAAGGATGGTGAATTTGTTGCCATCATGGGGCCATCCGGTTGCGGAAAATCAACGTTGCTGAACATTCTTGGATTATTAGATAACCCCTCCAATGGTGAGTATCACTTTGGCGAGCATGAAGTGGCTAACTATTCTGAGCGTCAGCGGGCACAATTGCGCAAGGGCTCCATTGGTTTCGTATTTCAAAGCTTTAACCTAATTGATGAGCTTACCGTTTTCGAAAACGTTGAACTTCCGTTGCTGTATATGAAAGTTCCTGCTTCAGAGCGCAAACAGCGCGTGGAAGAGGTACTTGAGCGCATGAATATTATGCACAGAAGGAACCACTTTCCACAGCAGCTTTCGGGTGGTCAGCAACAGCGTGTGGCTATTTCGCGTGCTATTGTTGCCAAGCCAAAGGTAATCCTTGCCGATGAACCTACTGGTAACCTGGATTCAGCCAATGGTGAGGAGGTAATGAAACTTCTTTCACAATTAAATGAAGAAGGTACCACCATCATCATGGTAACACACTCACCGTACGATGCCAACTATGCGCACCGTATTGTGAACTTGTTTGATGGAAAAGTGGTAACAGAGAATATTAAAGAGCAATTCCATATATAGTATTTCTCTTTTTAAATTTTTAAACCCTGTGCAAGCAGGGTTTTTTATTTTTCAACAAGGCAAAGTTGTTAGAAAACGAACAGCATATTGTTCGTAAATGAACAATTGAACTGCGAAGATGTTGTGTTGCTGTTCCATTCAAGCCAAACATTTTCTGGCACTTTTATTGAAAATAGTGCAACCTGTCTTGTGTGGTGGGAGTCTTATAGTGTAAACAACCCTTTCCTTCATGTTAAAAAATTATTTACTGATTACCTTCCGCAGTATGATGAAGAGCAAAGTTTACATCTTCATCAATATACTGGGAATGGCCATTGCTATAGCCTGCTGTATTACCGCCTGGTACAACTACGATTTCAATGCCAGCTTTGATGATCATCATAAAAATGCCCCTGAAATCTATCGGGTAAACATGGTACGTGATTTCCAGGGAAAGACCACGGAGTATGGTATTGTGCCGGTGCCCCTTGGAGAAATTGTACGGGAGAATAGTAAAGATATAACCGCCAGCACACGGTATTCCAATACCTATGCTGATTTGCGGATAGAAGATGAAATTTTTGGGTCAAGCATATCTTACGTTGATCCTGAATTTTTCTCCCTCTTTACTTTTGAGTTCATTAAAGGTTCTCCATCGGCAATACAAGGAAAAACCAATCTCCTCATCAGCGATGAACTCGCCATGCGTTTATTCAACTCAACTGATGTAGTAGGTAAACCCATCACCCATATTCTACAGGAAGGTAAAGTTCGTGAATTCGAAGTTGGGGCTGTATATAAGTTGCCACCAACTAACTCAAGTTTTAATGATGGGGCATTTGCTTTGTATGAAAACTACTGGGAAGCAGCCCCCGAATTGGAACAAGGTAAGAGTTGGCGATACCGCAATACGCTGTTTTTACAATTAGATAATCCTGCACGAATAGCTCCTATTGAAGCTCAATTATTACCCTTTATTGAGAACAACAATAAAATCCGCGAAGATTTTATTATTAAAAGTTATAAGTTGGATTCTTTTGTTGGCATGGCGGTTAGAGATACCTATGCTGAACGACCTGGTACCTGGACACGCGAGGCATCGCCTATAGCTGCTGTTGTTGGATGTGCTGTTATGGCCATTTTTGTATTACTCATTGCATGTTTTAACCTAACCAATACATCCATCGCTATTTCTTCACGCAGACTTAAGGAGATTGGTATTCGTAAAGTGATGGGCAGTATGCGCGGACAATTAATGTTCCAGTTTATTGGTGAAACCATGATGGTGTGCTTCATTTCACTGCTGATCGGGATGGCTATTGCTGAATGGTTATTGATTCCTGCGTTTAATTCTCTGTGGCCATACATGAAACTTACCACCGATTATTTCGGTAAACCCGATTTTCTGTTTGTCATGATCGGCATACTTTTCTTTACCGGTTTATTGGCCGGGAGTTACCCTGCGTTTTACATCAGTAAGTTTCAGCCTACATCCATTCTGAAAGGAAAATTGAAGTTTGGCGGAACCAATTATTTCACACGCGTTTTATTATCGCTACAGTTTGCTATATCACTCATTGGCATTGTTTGTAGCATTGCCTTTACGGAAAATGCACAGTACCAGCGTGAGTTCGATTTGGGGTTTAACCAAAAGGAAGTACTGTTTACCTGGGTGAACAGCGAGGCAGAATACAATACCCTGCGCGATGTTATGACACAAAATCCTGATGTTATTTCCATTGCCGGATCGGAGCATCATTTTTTTTCCAGCTATTACAATGATCCAATCAAGCATGAAGGAACAGAGATTGAAGTGGATATCATTAATGTGGGCGATGGCTATCTGAAAACGGCTGGCCTTACCCTTGTTGAAGGAAGAGATTTTATGATCGATTCCGAGACAGACCGCAAAGAATCAGTAATTATTACACAACGCCTTGCTTCAAAGTTTGGATGGGATAAACCCATCGGTAAAGAAATTGTTTGGATGGATACAGCAAAGTTCTACGTTATAGGTGTTGTAAAGGATGTTTACACAAATGGTTTGTGGCGTGAAATGGAGCCCTTGATGATTCGCGCCAGCGGCCCGGAAAAATATAAGCACTTGTTAGTAAGTGCACCGGCCGAAAAAATTGTATCGGTAAATGAATACATGGAAGCTAAGTGGAAAGAGGTTTTTCCATACCGAAAATTCGGAAGCCGATACATGTCTGATTCAAACGTAGAAGCCATTACTGTAAATACTAGTATTGTTAAGATGTTTGTCTTCCTGGGGGTAGTAGCAGTTCTTCTTTCGATAACCGGATTATTCACATTGGTGTCGTTGAATATTATCAAGAAAATGAAAGAGATTGGTGTGCGTAAAGTTTTGGGAGCATCCATCACCAATATATCACGGGTTATTAATACTGAGTTTGCCATCATATTGTTGGTTGCCTGCGTGCTGGGAGCAGCCGGTGGTTTCTGGATGTCTGACATGCTCATGAGTAGCATCTGGAAGTTTTACCAGAAGGCTACACTTACAGCCATGCTGGTTTCCTCGTTGATTGTTTTATCAGCTTCGGCCCTAACGGTTGCATTGAAAACTTATAACACTGCACGCATGAATCCGGTGAATGTGTTGCGCGATGAGTGATGCAAGTGCCAATAAATTTAAGTTTCAGGCATTGAATCTGTAACCTATAGTCAGCGTGTACGTCTAAGCCATACCTTCCTTAACCTCTTTGTGAATTTGTAAATCTACTAACCTGGTTTGGTATGCTTAAAAACTACTTCACTGTTGCTGTCCGGAATATTCTGAAACACAGGGTATTCTCATTCATTAACATTTTTGGTCTGGCCGTAGCCATGTCGATATGCATGGCTATTATGATGCTGGTGGCTGATCAGATGATGTACGATCGGTTTAATCCCGATCGAGACCGGATTTACAGGCTAACCACGAGGAGGGTAGATGCCAATAGTCGCCTGGAGGTTGGAAATCCTTATGCTACAGCAAACTTGCCAGTACGCGATGAATTGCTGAACAAATACACCGGTGTTGAAAAGGCCGTGAGAATTTTGCGCGGCTTTGGAAATGCCTGGATGGAGCTTGAGCCCGGCTTTGATGTAAACATTCCTGTAAGCGGTTATTTCGCTGATGCTGAATTGCTGGACATATTTCATTATGAGTTGGAGTACGGGGATTCCAAAACTGCTTTGTTGAAACCCTACTCCGTTGTGATTACAAAAAAGGCAGCGCAGAAGTTGTTCAAGCAGGATAATCCATTAGGCGAAACCTTCAAAGTAGGTGACCTGGGTATCTATACCGTTACAGGGGTAATTAAAGACACCGGCAAAAAATCACACATAGCCGTTGATGCTTTTGCCAGCATAAGTACTGTGAATAGCCTGCATACTGAAGGGAAGTTTGGTAGGGATCTCGATAACTGGTACAACTTTACGATGGGGTGGGTGTATGTGAAGCTGGAAAAAGGAAAAACTCCTGCGGACATCCAGGTAGCGCTGGATAAGATTCATGAAGAGCATTTCACTGAACTGCCACCGGATACCTCGCCCGTAAAATTCAGCATGCAGTCTTTAATGAGCATTACGCCTGGCGAGATGCTTAACAATCCTATTGGTCCGTTTATGCCGTGGGCTATCATTTATTTCATGTCGGCAATTGCCGGTATTGTGTTAATCACATCATGTTTCAATTTCACTAATCTTTCAATTGCGCGTTCATTAGGCCGTGCTCGCGAGATTGGTGTACGTAAAGTAACCGGTGCAGCACGTTGGCAAATTTTTGTGCAGTTTCTAAGTGAATCTGTAGTGGTGGCGCTGTTTGCAATAGCGTTGGGCATTGGTCTGTTAATGGTAATTAAACCTTATATGTTGGAACTGGCCTTTGCGCGTGTGCTGCATTGGGATTTGGAAGGAAATTATTTTGTGTATGCGTTGTTTCTATTCTTTGCCGTTTCGGTTGGTGTAATCGCTGGTCTTTTCCCGGCTGGGGTTCTTTCAGGATTTCAACCCGTTAAGGTGCTTAAGAATCTGGGCAACTCCAGACTCATGTCTAAGATGGGATTGCGCAAAACGTTGTTGGTAGCACAATTTACCTTTTCACTCATTTTCATCATTACTGTTACGGTTGTTTATAATCAGCTTCAACTCTTCATGAATTTCGACAAAGGATTTGATACTTCCAGTAAGATTATTGTGCGGACAGGCGAAGCCGATAAGCAGGTAGTAAAAAATGAATTAAAGAAGTTTGCAGGTATCAACAGTGTTTCTGCAGCCTCGCATATTCCATCGGCCGGTATTGTCTATGGTCATGGTTTCAAAAAATCGCTTGCTGATGAGGATTGGACAAGCATGAACTATTTTTCAGTAGATGAAGACTATCTGATGAACATGAATATTGAACTGGTGGCCGGCCGATTCTTCAATGAGGATACCGGTACTTCTAATCAGCATTTCATCGTCATCAATGAAGAGGCTGTCCATACATTTCAGTTTTCCTCAAATGCCGATGCGCTCGGACAAATACTGATTAATCAAACCGACTCAACAGAGAAGAAAATTATTGGTATAGTAAAGGATTACAATCACCAAATGTTTGCCGAGAAGCTTGGCCCCATGGCATTGATGTACAATCCTAAGGAGTTCAGCATGCTTCAGGTAAGTTATACGGGCGACTATGAGCAAGCCAAAGACAAAATTCAACAAGCCTGGGCAAGTTTATTCCCGGATCTTCAGTCGGATATACGGGCATTTGATGAAGAAATGAATGAGTTATACAACATTGTATTTGGAACACTGGTGAAAATACTTGGCTTTGTGGCTTTCCTTGCCATCCTGATTTCCTGCCTGGGGTTATTGGGAATGGCAACCTACACAGTTGAAACACGGAAGAAGGAAATTGCGGTGCGAAAGGTGCTGGGAAGTAGCCACGGCACCTTGGTAATGGCTCTTTCCAAAGGTTATTTCACCATACTACTGATTGCTATTGTGTTGGCCGTTCCGTCCGCGTACTTCCTCAACATGTTTTGGCTTCAAAATTTCGCTTTTCATGTTACGGTAGATTTTCTAACGATTTCGTTGGGTGTTGCAATACTTCTTGTTTTCGGGGCAATAACTATAGGCTCACAAACCATTCAAGCGGTTTTTGTTAACCCGGTTGAAAATTTAAAATCGGAATAAGCAACCCTTTTAACGTTTAGCTCATCCTAGTTCATATAAATCAATAAACCCACCATGCTTCGTAATTACATCCTTGTTGCCATCCGGAATATCAAAAAACAGAAACTTTTTTCAGCCATTAATATTGCCGGTTTAACGGTTGGTATCGCCTCATGCCTTTTCATTTTTATTTATGTAAAAGATGAATTGAGTTTTGATCGTTTTCATAAAGATGCCGATCGGATTTACCGTGTTGGACTAATGGGAAAAATGGCCGGCCAGGAGTTTAATGTAAGTAACTCTTGCTACCCGGTTGGCCTTACCATGAAGGAGGAAATCCCCGGTATCACGGATTATACAAGAATTTGGCCTGCCTCGAACACCGTGGTTTTTGCGTTTGAGGATAAATCATTTAGTGAGAAGAAAGTTTTCTATGTCGACTCGAATTTCTTTTCATTTTTCAGTTTTGAATTATTGGAAGGTGATGCCAGTACTATGCTTATTGAGCCGAATTCAGTTGTGATTACAGAGGACCTGGCAAAAAAATACTTTGGCGCAGAAACACCGTTAAACAAGTTACTCACAATCGGCTCTGATAAGAAGTCATTTAAAGTAACTGGTGTGACTAAAAGTGCCCCCCTTAACTCACATTTTCAATTTAATGCCTTGCTATCCTTCAGCACAGTAGATAATCAGATCTATAAGGGGTGGACCGGTAACTCCATGTACACCTATGTTAAACTTGATAGAAACACCAATCAAGGATTTGTTGACGAGCAATTGGAGGAAATTGTAAAAAAGCATGTCGGGCCAGAGATTGAACAACTCGGTTTTACCTACGAGCAATTTAAAGAGCAAGGGGGTAAGTATAGTTACATGGTTTATCCAATGGTAGATACACATCTTCACAGCAAATTGGAAGGTGATCCTGAGCCGGCCGGTGATATAAAGTATGTGTACATTTTTATTGCTGTTGGTTTTTTCATTTTGATTATTGCGTGTATCAACTTTATGAACCTTTCAACAGCCCGATCAGCCGGAAGGGCTAAGGAGGTTGGCTTACGGAAAACATTAGGTTCTGTTCGAAACCAGTTAGTAGGACAGTTTCTAGCCGAGTCTTTTATATACAGTTTTATTGCTATGGTGTTTGCCTGTGTATTGGCCTGGTTGTTATTGCCTTCTTTTAATTTGCTATCAGGAAAGTCATTAACCTTCAATCTGTTGGTGAGTACCGAATTTTTCTCGCTGGCAGTCGTATTGGTTGCATTGGTTGGTTTGTTGGCCGGCAGTTACCCGGCACTGTATCTGACTTCTTTTAGTCCTGTAGAAGTGCTAAAAGGAAAGCTACGTTCAGGTATGAAGACCAAAGGTGTACGAAGTTTACTGGTAGTGGTGCAATTCAGTGTTTCCATTTTTCTTATCGCGGCAACCCTGGTGGTATTTCAACAACTAAATTTTATGCAGGAGCGAAACCTCGGCATCGATAAAAACCGTGTCATTACCATCCAAAACATGCGGAACATCGGTGAAGGTCGTAAGGCTTTTAAAGATAGGCTGGATCAGCTTTCAGGGATAACAGCTTCATCCTATACGAATAACCTGTTTCCTGGAATCAACAACATTAACGTTTTCCGGATTGCTGGTTCAGAGCAGGATCGCTTACTGGCATCCTATTATGCCGACTGGGATCATCAGGAGGTAATGAAATTCAAGGTAAAGGAAGGACGATACTTTTTGCAACAACTGGCCTCTGATTCATCCGCTTGTATGATTAACGAATCGGCTGTTCGTGAATTAGGTTGGACCTTGGAGACAGCAGTGGGTTCTGAAATATTGGATTTTAGTGGAAATGAACCCAAGAAGATAACCGTAGTTGGCGTAATTGAAGATTTTAATTATGAATCATTGAAGAATCAGGTACGACCATTGACCATACAATTGACCGATATTTCACGCCAGCTCATGGTTCGTTATGATGGTAACCCAATGGATGCAACAGCAAGCATTGAAAAATTGTGGAAGGAATTTGCCCCCGGTGTTCCATTTGAATACAGTTTTCTCGACCAGGATTTTGATGCACTCTTCCGGGCCGAAATGCGCATGCGCGACTTGTTTACCGTATTTTCTTCGTTGGCTATTTTTATTGCATGCCTGGGCTTATTTGCACTCGCTGCCTTCTTAACGGAGCAACGAACCAAGGAAATCGGCATTCGTAAAGCCATGGGTGCTTCTACTGCAGGTTTAGTGCTAACACTATCCAGGGAGTTTATGGTGCTTGTAGCCGTTTCTTTTGCACTTGCTGTGGTTCCGGCCTGGTACTTTATGGGGCAATGGCTTGCTGGTTTTGCTTACCGCATTGACCTCACTGTTTTGGTATTCATTTTAGCAGGTTTAATAGCCTTTGTTGTAGCCTCGCTAACCATTGGTTTTCAGGCCCTGAAAGCTGCCCATACAAATGCGGCCACTTCTTTGCGCTACGAATAAGGCAACCTGGGGTTATTTGTAACTTACTAATAATGAAATAGTTACTGATTCCAATATTAAATTATTGTTAACACTGTTAACCTATTGGCAACAATCGCTACCTTGAAATTCAATCGATAATTTTATGAACAAAACGAAAGCATTGAAGAAGGATTTGAAGAATAGGTTTGCGGGCACCATAAATGATGTGGTGACATTGGAAGACCCTAAACCATCCAAAAAGGTTAAGAAATTAATCGATAAATCCTCCCGAAAACTAGCCTCCGCTGTAGTAAAGGATAATAAAGAGGCTAAAAGGAAAGCCTTAAAGGCAGAGAAGAAGGCTGCAAAAGCTGAAAAGAAAACATCAAAATCCTTGAATGGCTTAAAAGTCAAAAAGGAGAAGAAAGTAAAGGAAGTTGAGGCTGTTGCATAAGAATTAATACACCACCATATAAAGTCCCACAGGTTAAGCCCGTGGGACTTTTCTTTTTTGGAGGTATTCTAAAATGGAAACGTTCATCAGTATTAGAAGCATACCGTAGAAAGTATCTTCAACCGGTATAGTTCCCATGCGGATTCCCAGGTTTTCCTGATCATTGTACCACACCACCTGATCTTCAATAAAAGAGCCGGTGAGAATTCCATTTATCAGAAAAAATGGAATTAGTATGAAAAAGTAAGCCGTGTAAAATCTTCCGAGGTAGTCGGCCTTTACTCCATAAAGCAGTATGCCCAGGTAAATCGCCAGTGTAAAAAAAGTAACAGCGGTGTACCAGTTGGTGAAATTTAAAAAGCCAATGGATACCAACAAGCCAATCAAAAAAAAAGTGATTGATTTTTGATGAGGTCCGAGGTAGTCCTTCTTCATCAGATAGCCAAGCGCATGGTAGGTAAACACACAGGCATAGGGAATGCAAATGAAAAAAAGTACTTCTTCCAGGGGTAAGCTACTGATATAAATACCGGTGAGGTAACGCGGGTTAAATCCCCAAACGCCCATTTGCGTAAACCACTCATCCCATACAATAAAAATTATTGCCGGTATGGCGATGGCGATCCACACATATTTCCATTTCTTATAAAACGGAGCCGGTGAATAAAAACTGAATATGAGTGGAAGACTAATGGCGAATAAGTCGAGGAATAGATAAAGGTAGCGCTCGCTGAACACGGTTTACTGGGTTGCCTGCCGATCTTTTTTTAATACGAATTGTTTAGGCTCGTATTTTTTTGGTGCGTACAAAAAGCCGAATGCCTCGCAGTCTTCTTTGGTATGTTTGGCATGATGAACATAGTGTGCATTGATCATACGCTGCAAATACTTACTGCGCTTTGCCGGGCGCCACTTGATGCGTTGATGTACGATTACATCATGAAAAACCAAATAAAAAATACCATAGCAAAGAATGCCTAACGCTACAGCAAAGAGGTAAGGATTCGAAGTAGTGGATGAATACCAGAATAAGAAAATGGAAGGTATGCTGAATACAACCGCAAACCAGTCGTTCTTTTCCAAAGAATGATCGTGAACAGTATGATGGGATTTATGCCATATCCACAGTACACCGTGCATGATGTACTTGTGTGTAAACCAAGCCACTGCTTCCCAAAACAAAAAAGTGGCAATGACAATAAGGGAACAAATTATAATTAATGAAATACTCATGCCGGCTCTGCTATCCTATCGTTAAAATATTTCTCCAACACCTGATAACGGTGCTCAAAAATACGATTTACCTCACGCCCTACAAATAACCAATTAACCAGGCGGCCAAGGGACCCAAGTGGTATGGCGTAGTTAACCTCATCGATCATTTCGACTCCGCCATCAACTTCTTTAAAATGGTGTTGGTGGTGCCATAGTGCATAAGGACCGAACCGCTGCTCATCTACAAAGTAATAGGGCTCATGTACGTGGGTAATTTCCGTCATCCAGTTCATGGGTATGCCGGGTAGGCCGTAAACAATGTAGCGTATAACCTGTCCGGGATACATTTTTGGACCACCAGACATATACAGGATTTTAAAACCCATATGCTCGGGTGTGATTTTGGATAGGTTAGCCGGACTGGAGAAGAAATCCCAGGCATCTTCAATGGAAATGGGCAGAAACTGCGTCCTTTTCAGGTTGTAAATTTTCATACACTCGAACAACAATTAAAACCGGACGATGTTCCGGATCATGCCCGGGAAAATAAAGCCGTGAAAAGGCAATATGGTATACCAGTAGATTCTGCCCCACAATCCCAGCGGACGAAAGGTAGCCGTTTGGAAGAGGGTTTTGTCAGTCATTCGGAATTCCAGCCAGGCATCACCGGGCAGTTTCATTTCTGCATACAACAACAGGCGGCCCGATTTTTTATCGGCCAGCAAAACGCGCCAGAAGTCGAGAGCATCACCGGCTTTCAAATCGTTTTCACTGCGCCTTCCGCGCCTCAATCCTACACCGCCTACCATTTTGTCCAGGATGCCGCGGAAACGCCACATCCAGTTGCCATAATACCAACCGCGGTCTCCACCGATGCACCAGATGTTTTCGATGATTTCTTCTTTAGGCCGACTGAACGTAACGGAGCGTTTATCCTGGAAGCATCCGTGTGTAGGTACTTCAACATAATTCAAAAAGTGTTGATTGATGGTGTTGGGCTGAATGGCATCTTTCCAACTGGAGATGACCAGGCGTTGCTGGATGCGATCCAACGCGATGCGCAATGTTTCCTCGTAACTCAGCAAACGGATGGGCACGATTTCCTGTATCCGCTTATCCCGGCAGATCACTTCATTTTTCATGCTGCTCACCAGGCTTTTCGCGAGCGTAAAGGAGGTGGAGGTTACGAAGAACAACCAGTGCGATGACAACCTTGGCGAGAGAACCGGCACCGGAATGATAAGCCGCTTCAATCCACGAATGCGCGCATAGCCCATCAGCATGTTGCGATAGCTGAGGATATCCGGACCGCCAATATCGAAGTGCTGATTGAAGGTTTCGTCTTTGCCCATCACACCCACCAGGTATTCTACCACGTTGCGGATACCAATCGGCTGGCACCGGCTCTTCAACCATTTCGGTGCAATCATCACCGGGAGTTTCTCTACTAAATCGCGAATGATTTCAAATGAGGCACTGCCCGAGCCGATGATGATGGCTGCCCGTAACACGGTTAATGCGGCTGTGGCTTGTGCCAGAATATCTTCAACATTTTTTCTCGAACTCAAGTGTATAGACAGAGACGGATCATTGACGATGCCTCCGAGATAAATGATTTGCCGGGTGGTAGTACTGTTTATATAGTTCACGAAGTTCTCAGCCGACTCCCGTTCCATGGCCGCAAAGTTTTCGGAGGTACTCATGGAATGCACCAGGTAATAGGCGAAATCAATTTCGCGCGGAAGCGATTCAAGCGAAGCAGGATTGGTCAGGTCGGCTTCATGGACAGAAATCCGATTGAGTTGCTCTTCGGTAAAATCTTCATAATCGAACCTGCGCTTGTCGCGCACAAGGCAAACGATCTGATGTCCCTGTTCCAGCAAAACAGGCAGTAACCTGCGGCCGATGTAGCCGGTTGAGCCGGTTAATAATATGGTTTGCGGTTTCATAGGGTATGCTCTTCTATGAGGTTTTTGATAAGGATTTTAAAAAGTCTTCTGCGGTTTTGAGTAAAATAGTTTTCTTTTTCGGATCCATTTTTTCCAATTGTTTCACCATCATGCTCATGCGCGGATTTTTGATGAAAGCATTTTTATGCTTATCGATGAACCTCCAATAGAGCCCGTCCCACACGGTACACCATTCTCCTTTTTTATAGTGGCTCATCTTCAGGATGTAATTGGAGGAACTGATATAAGGTTTGGTTGCCATTAGTCCGCCATCGGCAAACTGGCTCATGCCGTAAACATTCGGTACCATAACCCAGTCGTACGCATCAATATATAGTTCCATAAACCAGCGGTACACATCATCAGGATTAAACTCACAGAGAAGCATAAAGTTGCCGAGCACCATCAACCGTTCGATGTGATTGGAATAGCCGGTTTCCAGTAAGCGATTAATGACGCGATCAATCGGTTCTATGCCGGTGGTACCGGTGTAAAATGAGGAAGGTATTTTTCGTGTGTGCTTCCAGTAGTTCATGGTGAGTTCCTTCACGCCTTCGCGGATGTACACCGCGCGGATAAATTCACGCCACCCCAACACCTGGCGAATAAATCCTTCTGCAGAATTGACCGGTATATCATGCTGATGAAAATACTTTTCTGCTTTACGAATAATTTCTTCCGGTGAAAGCAAGCCTATGTTCAATGCCGGTGTTAATACAGAATGAAACAAGAACGACTGCTCCGGAACGATAGCATCCTGATATTGCCCGTAATTATGGAGGCGGTGTTTCAGGAAATCGTCCAGCATCTTTTCCGCTTGCCTCACGGTAACGGGATAGTTAAATGAGGCTACTTTACCTGGATTGATTGTAAAGTTCTTTTTTACATACCTAATGGCTTCTTCTGTAATCGTGTCTGTTATATTTTCCGGCAGGGCGGGAGGTTGTACATCTTTCGGAAGACGCGAGCGGTTCATAACATCATATGTCCACGAACCGCCAACCGGATTATCCGATTCCAGCAGGATGTTTTTTTGCTTACGCAGCTCGATATAAAACTCGGTCTGGAAATAGCGCTTTTTCTTTTGAAAGAACTGATCAATGAATTCGGTTGAACAGATGAAATTAGGAGAAGGGTATTGAATAAGTTCAATTCCATTCTTTTGACTTCCTCGTTTCAGTCTGCGTTCGAGCAGGTAATCCACAGTATCTGCGTAATGAATGGTTCTTACCTTTTGCTTCTGAAGTATTTTGTAAAGTGCTGCGGTGTTTGACGCCTGGGCATGGTCTAAATACTGAACAGTATACCCTTTGCTTTTCAGGTTTGCTTCGTAGTGTTTCATCGAAGCCCGGTGCAAGACCAGCTTTTGTTGATGAAACGGATACTGCCCGAAGAATAAATCATCCTCAATCAAGAAAACCACCCGTTCAGCTTTTAGTGCCGGGTGCTTTGAAAAAAGCTGATGAGGAAAGATTAAGACAGCCTCCATGTGAATTAAAACACCGCTTCGTCTTGTATGTTTTTCGAACGGGGCTAAATGGAAATAGTCAGCGGAAATTATTTTTAAGATTGTGCTGATGGTTTTCGTTTACGGCAGGAATCACTGCAGTATTTCACCTCATCCCATACCTTCTCCCATTTTTTGCGCCAGACAAAAGGTCGTTGGCAAACCGGACAAATCTTTTCTGGCAGGTTGGATTTTTTGACTCCGCGCATTTGTGTAAATCAGGCGTCCAAGGCTTCTTTGTAAACCTTCAGTACCCGGTTGCGGGCAATGGTATGGTCTACGATAGGCTTTGGATAGGCAGATGTTCCATATTCCGGCACCCATTTTTTAATGTACTTCAATTCCGGATCGAATTTTTCGGTTTGAAGGTAGGGATTGAATACCCGGAAGTATGGCGCAGCATCGCATCCCGAACCGGCAGCCCATTGCCAGCCACCGTTGTTTGCGGCCAGATCAAAATCCAAAAGCTTTTTCGCAAAGTACGCTTCGCCCCAGCGCCAGTCGATGAGTAAATGTTTGGTTAGAAAGCTTGCTACAATCATGCGCACGCGATTGTGCATATAGCCAGTAGTATTCAGCTCCCGCATGCCGGCATCAACAATGGGGTAACCCGTTTTGCCCTCACACCAGGCTTTAAATTCTTCAGGATTATTGTGCCACTCAATTCGATCGTAAGCAGGCTTAAATGCTCTTTCAACAGTTGGAAAGTGCCAGAGAATCATATGGTAGAAATCGCGCCATATCAGTTCGTTCAACCACTTCTCATTTTTTGCAAGTCCAACTTGTGTCAACTTACGAATGCTAACTGTGCCGAAGCGCAGGTGCACACTAAGTCGTGATGTGCTGTCGAGGGCCGGCAGGTCGCGTTGCAAGTGATATTTTTCGATAATCGATTGCCTGATCTTTCGTTCCGGGAAAGTTAAGCCCGATTCAGTGCAGCCTATATCATTTAATTTCGGGAAAGGCAGGCCTTTGACTTTCTTGAAATTTTTAAAGAATGTTTCGTTGTTATAGCTGCGGTAGTGCTCTGGCTTTAATGTGGCCTTCCATTTTTTGCTGTATGGTGTATAGACTGTATAGGGCTTGCCATCATCTTTAACGATTTCGGCTTTTTCGAAGATAACCTGGTCTTTGAATGCTTTAAATTCGAGGTTCTTTAACCCGAGGATTTTCTTCACGGCATCATCACGCTGGCGGGCGTAGGGCTCGTAATCGTTGTTGGTGTAAACCGATTTGGGTTCAAGTGTTTTAAAAATATCTTCCGGATTGCCATGAAGTACCAGTAGGGAAGAACCAATGGCCTCAAGTTCTTCCTTGATCAGGTAGAGCGATTGATGAATAAACTCCACCCGTGCATCGGCCTGATCCTCCAGTTTATCAAGAATGGTAGTATCAAAAATAAAAACAGGCAGTACGGAGCTGTTTTCTTTTAAGGCATGGTATAGGCCGGCATTGTCGTGAAGCCGCAAATCCCTGCGCATCCAGAAAAGGCAAGTATTTGCATCAACCGCCTGAATGCCCGCATCATTTTCGAAGCGCTTCAATTTCCTTTTCCAGTTTGTCAATGGCTTCCATCTTAACCGCGTATAATTTCAGGTCGCCTGATCGCTGAATGTGCATCGCCTCTTCTAGCAATTTTTTACGCTTATTTTCAAGATTGTTGATCGGATCTTTTTTTAGAAAGGAGAACATAGGTACTTGGATTTTTGAATTTTAACAAGCAGACCGTGTGTTTGTTCAAATCGGCAAGGCTGTTACCAAAGCATTCAGTTCTGGGTGATTAACAATCAGTTTGAACCAATGCGTGAATTCTTGCGGATGAGATTTCATTCGGGCTTTTAGCGCAGAAAAACTGATATACTTCCAGTCCTGCGCTTCTTCCGGATTGAGTACGGGTTCGCCATCATAGGTGGCGATCAACACATGATCCAACTCATTTTCTATCAATCCGCCATCCAGTTCAATTCTATAGATAAAGGAATATGCTCTTTCTGGCTGAAGATTAAGTCCCATTTCTTCCATGAGTCTGCGTTGGGCTGCTTCCTCAATGCGTTCTCCGGCCCGTGGGTGACTGCAACATGTGTTTGTCCACAAACCTGCGCTGTGGTATTTACAATCGGCCCGTCTTTGTATCAGCATTTCACCTTTCGTATTGAATACGAGCACGGAAAAAGCACGATGCAAAACACCTTTTACATGGGCTTCCATTTTTTCCATGGCTCCCATTTCATTGTCGTGTTCGTCTACCAGTATAACGTACTCTTTCATCAGATCAGATTCAGTTGATGCTTCACATACGAATACGCCAGTAG
This sequence comes from Cyclobacteriaceae bacterium, assembly GCA_019638255.1. GTDB lineage: Bacteria > Bacteroidota > Bacteroidia > Cytophagales > Cyclobacteriaceae > UBA2336. The sequence continues at coordinate 1,953,244 of JAHBUD010000001.1, forward strand.
CCTTGCCTTGTGCCGGTTACGAATACGTATACGACTCTCCAGAACGCGTTCACAAGGTGTATTTTTTATTTTATTGAAAAGGGCTGTGTAATATACATAGGCCACATACACCCCGAAGCGAGAGGAGCGGGGAAGAAGCTTGATGCCTTTAAGACCTTCGTCAAAATCTACCTTAATGCTTTCTTCGATTTCTTTTTTCTTGGCGTCATCGAATTTATCCATATCAAGTCCCGGGAAATAGGTACGCCCCATGTGAAGGTAGTCAGCATTCAGATCGCGGAGAAAATTTATTTTTTGAAAAGCAGAACCCAGACTCATGGCCATAGGTTTTAGTTTTTCAAACAAGGTATCATCACCCTTTACAAATACGCGCAGGCACATTAATCCTACCACTTCAGCCGAACCTAAGATGTACTCCTTCAAGCCCTGTTGATCGTAAGATTTTAAACTTAGGTCCATTTCCATGCTACGCAAAAACAAATCAATGGATGAACGATCGATGGAATATTGTCGTACTGTTTCCTGAAAACTGTGAAGGATGGGGTTCAGACTAATACCCTCTTCAATGGCCGCATAGGTATCGCGTTTAAAGCGGTTCAGAAGTTCCTGTTTATCATATTCATGAAAGGTGTCCACAATCTCATCGGCAAACCGCACAAAACCATAAATGCTGTAAATCGGATTACGTAATTCTTTTTTAAGACACAGTATCCCTAGCGAAAAAGAGGTACTGTAGGCCTTGGTGGTTAGCCGGCTGCACCGAATAGCGACTTTGTCGTAAAGCTTTTTCATCAAAAAGTAATATTGCTCAATCTATGGTCTAAACTTTTTATCGCGTTTTATCAACTCTCCGGCCACTACCTGTCCTGAAATAAGGGAGGGTGGTACGCCCGGTCCTGGTACGGTTAATTGTCCTGTATAAAACAGATTATTTATTTTTTTGTTTAAAATACTGGGTTTAAGATTTGCCGTTTGCCGCAGGGTGTTGGCCAGTCCGTAAGCATTTCCTTTAAAGGAATTATAATCTGCAATGAAATCGTTGTGCGCGTAACTTCTTTTAAAGACTATATTTTCTCGAATAGATTGCTGTGTGATTTTTTCAAAACGATCAATCACTATGTTGAAGTAATGTTCACGGGTTGCGTCATCATCTTTTAAGCCGGGTGCTACGGGGATAAGAATGAATATGTTTTCATGTCCGGCAGGTGCAACAGTAGGATCCGTTTTTGATGGACAGCTAATGTAAAACTGCGGACTGCTCGGCCATTGTGGGTTCTCATAAATTTCTTCTGAATGTTTTCCGAAATCCTGATCAAAAAATAAAGTATGATGCAATACGCCCTCAACTTTTTTATTTAATCCCAAGTAAAAAATGAGACTTGAGGGGGCCATTGTACGATTATCCCAATACGTTGAAGAATATTGCCGGAAATTTTCAGGTATCAGTGTTTGTTCAACATGATGGTAGTCTGCACCGGCTATAATATAGTCGAAAGGTCGGAATTCGTTGCTAACCAAAATACCCTTCGCTTTCACAGCATTCATTTGCAGTTGTTGCACAGCACTGTTGAATTCAAATTGAACACCGAGTTCTGTAGCTAACTGCACCATGCCTTCAATAATTTTATGCATGCCACCTTGCGGGTACCAGGTGCCCAGCGCCATATCAGCGTAATTCATCAGGCTATAAAGTGCGGGCGTGTTTTGCGGAGTAGCTCCGAGAAACAACACCGGAAACTCAAGGAGTTGAATCAGCTTTTTAGCTTTAAAGTATTTTCTTACATAAGCCGAAATGGATTGGAATACATGAAGCTTAAATACCCCGGTGATCAGTTTAGGGTCGGCAAGTTCGGCAAGCGAAAGCCCTGGTTTATAGACCAATTCATTAATGCCAATATCGTACTTGTATTTTCCTTCTTCCAGAAATTTAAGGAGGTTCTTACTACTTCCGGGTTCAAGCTGTTCGAACATTGAGCAAAGCGCTTCTATACCTGATGGAATATCGAGCGAATCGCCAGCACCATAATAGATGCGGTAGGAGGGATCTAACCGTTCGAGTGTATAATAGTCGGATGGTTTTTTGCCAAAGACCGCAAAAAATTTTTCAAATACATCGGGCATCCAATACCAGCTTGGGCCCATATCGAAGTTGAATCCATGGGCTTGAAATTTTCTTGCTCTTCCTCCAGGGGTACTATTCTTTTCAAATACCGTTACCGCATAACCCGCTTTTGCAAGATGACATGCAGCTGAGAGACCGGCAAAGCCCGAACCAATGACAGCAATTTTTTTCATGCTCCTTAACCGGTAAGTATTTACAGATTATACAAGATAATTAATATCCGGCCAATTTGCTTTGTATTTCTTTACGTGCATGAAAAATCCGATTTTTTACTGTGCCAATCGGTATGTTAAGGTGTTCTGCAATTTCATGGTACTTGTAACCCGAGGTATGCATCTTAAAGGGCACCAGTAATTCATCGCGCAAGCTATTAACATGGTTCCAGATGTCTTTATACTCAAAGTTTGATCCCGGAGAGTTGAAGGTGTGTGTATCTTCAACATTTAGAAAGTATAACTCCTTTGTATCGTCATGCGATGTTCTGGCACGCTGATTTTTCCGGTAGTTGTTAATGAACGTGTTGCGCATAATGGTGAACAGCCATCCTTTCAGGTTGGTGTTTTCACGAAACTTGGTGCGGTAGGTAAGCGCCTTGAGGATAGTGTCCTGCACCAGGTCATGCGACTCTTCTTTGTCATTGGTGAATCTGCGGGTAAACGTTTTTAACGTTGGGCGCAGGCTGGCAATCTGGTAATCGAATTCTAGTGCTGTCATGGCTCTTGCTGTTTGTTTAACAAAAATACTTAAAAGTTGAACAAAAACAAGATTAATACGAATATGTAGTTACTTTTTGTTTAATAAAAGTTACTAAAAATCAAACATAATAACTTCAGGCAATAGATAATAATTGTTTGAGCTCCAGCATGTTGCGGAAAATTTCAATGTTCTTGAAAAAATTTCTCTCCATGTGCCGGGTTTGGTAGCCTGAAACGAGGACTTTTTTAGCCGGAAAGGTTGTTGCAAGTTGTTTCAGGTATTCTTCCACCTTCGTTCCGAAGGGTGAACTGATGATACTGGTAAGGATGATATCGGGATTATAGGTTTGCGAAACACTCATCACATCTTTAAAAGGCACACTCTGTCCCAGGTAAATAGTTTTAAAACCACCCTTTCTAACGATGTAATGGTAAAACAATAGTCCTAATTCATGCCACTCGTTTTCAGGCAAGAAAAGCAATACCCGCTCCGGCAGGGTTGGTGTAACGGGTAAACCATCAATCGCCACGATTAACTTTTGCCGGATAAGATGCGATATGAAATGTTCCTGGGCCGGAGTAACATTTTCGGTTTGCCACAGCACCCCGATTTTCTCCATAAATGGATAGATGATTTCAGTTACTGTTCGTTCAAAACCAAAGCGAAGTATTAATCCTGATAAGAGCTTTTCAAATTTCCCCTCGTCCAGGTCAACCATGGCCACAATCAACTGATCGATGAAAATTGCTGTGTCGTTTTTCTGTTCACTGAATTCGAGGATTTTACCGTTTATTTCCGCTTGGGTCATATCGGCTATCCGGGAAATCTTAATGCCGTTATTATTGAGCAGCGAAACGTTGATTATTTTTTTCAGGTCATCGTCAGAATATAGCCGAATGTTGGTATCCGTACGTTTAGGCTCTACTATATGATGCCGCTTCTCCCAAATGCGGATGGTGTGGGCTTTTATGCCGGAGAGCTTTTCGAGTTCTTTAATAGAGTATTGGCCCATGGGTCAAGTCACTTTCAAAGGTAAACACAGATGAACAAATATTGTTTTAAACAGGCCTTAATGATTGATCGGATCACTAAACAAAGTAACTCTAAAATTCCAACATCAATACATTTCATTATAACTTCCCGATTGTGACTGAACCACAATGGATAGCGCCTGCAGAAGAATGGTTTCAACAGAAGGGTTGGACGCCCTTTGCATTTCAGCGGGAGGCATGGCAAGCATATCGGGAAGGTAAAAGCGGATTAATTAACGCGCCAACGGGAAGTGGTAAAACCTACTCCTTGTTACTACCGATTCTGCTTGAATTTATGCAGAACCATCCTGATCAATTAGCTAAAAGGAATCTTGGCTTACAAGCTTTGTGGATCACGCCCATCCGGGCACTCTCTAAAGAAATAGAACTTTCGGCCAATCGGGCCATTGAAGGATTGGGACTAAGCTGGAGTGTTGGCGTTCGGTCAGGTGATACTTCTTTGAAAGACCGGGAACGTCAGAAATCAAAACCCCCGGAGTTACTCATCATCACGCCTGAAAGTCTGCACTTGTTGCTGGCGCAAAAAAACTATGTTGAACTTTTTAAAGACTTAAAAGCAGTAGTAGCCGATGAGTGGCACGAACTGATGGGCTCAAAACGCGGGGTGCAGGTAGAATTGGCGTTATCCCGTTTGCGAACACTAGCACCACAGCTTAAGGTATGGGGCATTTCAGCAACCATTGGGAATATGGAACAAGCGATTGAGATATTGGAGGGAACGCCAAATATTTCAGATTCGACACATGGATCCCTTCGTCATGGTGCAACATTTATCAAAGCTGATATAAAAAAGCTGGTTGAAGTAATTTCTGTTTTGCCGGACTCCATAGAAACAATGCCCTGGGCCGGGCATCTGGGTATTCAATTGCTGGACAAGGTGGTTGAGATTGTAAAGGGCAGTACCAGCACACTTATCTTCACCAATACACGTTCCTTCGCGGAGATATGGTATCAGAAAATGCTTGATAAAGCGCCTGAGCTTTCCGGGCTTATCGCCATGCATCATGGCTCCATCAGCAAGGAGATGCGCAACTGGGTGGAAGATCAATTGTATGAGGGCAAATTGAAGGCGGTAGTCTGTACCTCCAGTTTAGATCTTGGTGTTGATTTTCGACCTGTAGAAACTGTAATTCAAGTAGGCAGTCCCAAAGGTGTAGCGCGGTTTTTACAACGTGCCGGCCGCAGCGGGCACCAACCTGGAGCGGTAAGCCGGATTTATTTTGTGCCCACGCATTCATTGGAATTAATGGAAGCTGCTGCTTTACGTGAAGCAATACGGAAAGGTATTGTAGAAGAGCGAATTCCGTATATCCGCTCCTTTGATGTGCTGATGCAATACCTGGTTACACTTGCCGTGTCAGATGGTTTTTACCCCGATCAAATTTTAAATGAGATTAGGTCAACGTTTAGTTACAACAGCATTAGCGATGAAGAATGGGAATGGCTTTTGAATTTCATTACCACAGGTGGCGATTCGTTGCAGGCCTATGATGAATTCCGAAAAGTGATTATAGAAAAAGATGGACGATACAAAGTTGAGGACCGAAGGATAGCCCAGCGACACAGGCTCTCCATCGGCACTATTGTGGGCGACACCTCGCTTCATGTAAAGTTTGTTACCGGAAAATATCTTGGAACCATTGAAGAGTATTTTATCTCACGGTTGAATCCCGGTGATACATTCTGGTTTGCCGGACAAGTTCTGGAGTTGGTGCGCATCAAAAACATGGAGGCGCAGGTACGCAGAAGCAAACGTAAATCGGGATTGGTGCCTTCGTGGCAAGGCGGAAGGATGCCGTTATCATCACAGCTTAGTGAATTGATTCGAAATAAATTGCATGATGTTGCTCATTCCATGGAGACGGATAGCGAACTGAAATTTCTGCAGCCGCTTTTTGATTTACAGGCATCGCGTTCCCACCTTCCCGATAAAAACGAATTTTTAATTGAATATTTCGAAACTACCGAAGGCCATCATGTGGTGATGTATCCGTTTGAAGGACGTGCGGTACATGAAGGCATGGCTGCGCTGGTGGCTTACCGCATCGCAAAGATTAAACCCATCACATTTTCCATTGCCATGAATGATTATGGTTTTGAGTTACTGAGCGACCAGGAAATTCCTATTGAAGAAGCTGTAGAAACGAATGTGTTGGGTTCAGAGGAGTTGATGAAAGACATCCAAGCCAGCATTAATTCCACCGAAATGGCCCGCAGGAAATTCCGTGAAATTGCCGCCATTTCCGGACTGGTGTTTAAAGGCTACCCGGGCAAACCTATCAAAGACCGTCATCTTCAATCCTCATCACAACTTTTCTTTGAAGTGTTTCACGAGTATGAAGCGCATAATTTGCTTTTCCGGCAGGCGTACGAGGAAGTGATGGATTTTCAACTGGAAGAGGCACGGTTACGACAAGCGCTTGAGCGGATCAATCATCAAAAAATAATAATTACTAGGCCGGATAAACCTACACCGTTTGCTTTTCCGATCATGGTAGATCGGTTAAGTCGCGATAAACTCACTAGTGAACAATTGAAAGACCGTATTCAAAAGATGTCGGTAGTGTATAAGTAGTAATAAATTGAGTGATTTAAGTATGCGAACCAATCTCCAACAACTGTCCGAGTATGGATTGTACCGTTGAGTAGGTGGAGTTAAATACCGATTTTCCCGCTCCCTATTTCACACGAATACCTTCCATGGCCTGGCCATTCTGGTGAAGAATTAATTTTGTAATCACATTATTATCATCTTTTATAAACTCGATTTGTGCGCGTACAACTTTCAAAAAGAATTTGTTCTGCTCTTCAGCAAAGAGATCTATTTCCGGCTGATTGGTGGCTTGCGCCTTTAAGACATTTCCATAGCGCCTGATAGTAATTTTAAATTGTTCACTGATCGTGTACTCACCTACATAACTGTCGAGTACATCGTGTGGTACCTGCACCACGGTACGAATCTCTGGTTTGTAGAAATCCTTCCATCCATAAACCGTTGCAATGCTGTTAAGAATTTCCTGGAGAATGGTACCGTTATCAGAATTCACCATCACTACTGCGCCATTCCCGTCATTTAAACTCCCGATGTAGATACAACGAAAGCCTTCATTTGCTCCACCATGTGAAAAGTATTTTTCTATACCAGCTGTTCGGATGAAAGTTCCCAACGCAGCATCATTCATAACGGGTGTCAGCATGGCGGTGGCCCACTCCTTTGTAAGTATTTTTTTTGACTTATCGGCATAAGCAAGCTGGAGTTCGGTGATGAAGTTGCTCAGTTCTATAGGATTAGTCCACAATGATGCTGCAGCTTGCTCCGGATAAATATGGTAATTACCTTTTACAGGATTACCATTCTGGCGGTAGCCTGTGGCTAATAGTTTTTGTTCCATTGAAGGTGCGCTGTAAAAACTATTTTTCATGCCTAATGGATCGAGAATATTTTTCCGGGCGTACTGATCATACGGCTGGCGTGTAACATCCATCACCACAAGCTGTGCAATGGTTGTGCCTCCGCCTGAATATTGATATTTAGTGCCGGCATCAAACAACGAGCGTACCGGCTGACTGTTGGCTGGCTTTTCCCCATTAAGAATCTGAGTAATTCCGGGAACCTCTTCACCAACAGCATAACCACGGAAACCATGCACGGAAGTGCCTGCTGTATGACTGAGTATGCTCCTGAGCGTAATGGTCTTTTTCCCTTTGGTAGAGTCGTAAGGAAATTTCCAGGTGGTTAGGTATGTGTTGATGTCTGTATCTAAGTTAACCTTACCACTTTGCGCGAGTTTTAACACCCCTACCGCATTCAGCGATTTACTGATGGAGGCGGCCTGAAATAGCGTTTGAGTTGTTACCGGTATTGATTGCTCTTTGTCAGCAAACCCATATCCGCGTGCCCATTCAAGTTTGTAGTTGGTAATAACAGCAATACTTACCCCTGGCACACTGTAAAGTTTCATGCGCTCTTGTAAAAGAATTGGGTTGTTATCAGTTTTTATAGCCTCGCCAAGGCTTCGTTCAACCAAGGAAATTCGTTCCTCTATTTCCTTATTGTATGAAGGATTATGCTGAGCAATGAGGATTTGTCCTACGAGAATAAACGTGATCAGTGAGATCGATTTAAGGTAATGATGTCTCATGAAGTTTCAGGGTCAATTTTTGTATGGGAGCAAAATGTAGGTTTATAATGTTGAGTTTGAAAGGATGAAGATACTCCAGTTTCACCACCAAATAACCAAGAAAATATTATCAATACCTGTTCGAATACTATTTTAAAGTAAATCATCTCTCGTTTGCCAGCAGATTTGTTATTTTTATACGGTTAACATCAGTAATAATTTATAATTATCAATATGAGTTTCGAATTATTCAATAAGTCATTTCTTGCTTTGGCAATGATGCTTTTTATTTTCGCTTGTCAATCAGGCAAAGAAGGCACTACTAATACATTTCAGCTTTTCAATGGTTCAGACCTGACCGGCTGGCATGTTGACGTTCCTGCTATGGACACCAGCGATATTCCATCTCCCTTTGTTGTGCGTGAGGGCTTTTTGGTAAGTTTGGGTGATCCAGGCGGACATCTTATAACGGATGATGTATATGAAAACTACCGACTGGAAGTGGAGTACCGCTTTGCAGGAGAGCCCGGTAATTGCGGTGTATTGGTTCATGTTTCAAAACCGCGTGCACTGTATAGCATGTTCCCGCAGTCGGTGGAGGTACAGATGATGCACGAAAATGCCGGAGACTTTTGGTGTATTGTAGAAGACATTACCGTGCCCGATATGGAAGCCAGGCGCGGGTCAAAAGAGCAGTGGGGTATTACAGAAGGTAAAGCCAGGCGCATTGTTAATCTTACGGATGGATCGGAAAACCCCGTTGGTGACTGGAATACCATGATTATTGAGTGCCGTGCCGATGAAGTAAAAGTTTGGGTGAATGGTGACCTGGTCAATCATGGTACCCATTGTACGGCAACAAATGGTAGAATTGCATTACAGGCTGAAGGGTCGGAGGTTGAATTCCGAAAGCTTGAATTAACACAATTGTAGTAGATATACAGTATGCCTTGAATTGCACTTGATTGTGATAAAACAAAATCGTTTTATTCTAATGTCAGGACATTAATCCTTTACGCCTGAAGTACAACGGTTGACGCTCAGTCACTTTAAGGTATATTCGCAACTTTTGCATTCAACCATGCGCCTTTCCATTTTGCTAACTTTTATTCTGATAGTTCCTTTTACCGGAAATGCTATTCAGCAACAAGATACTGTTCGGATGCTGGACGAGGTTCCAATCCAGGCCAATCGAATTCAGGTTGGCTTTAATGAAATGTCGGCTGCAGTGCTCATTATTGGAGCCGAAGAGCTTAAACATATTCCTGCATTAAGTGTAAACGATGTACTCCATTATGCCGCAGGGGTCGACATCCGGCAGCGCGGAGCCAATGGCGTACAGGCCGATGCCAGTATACGCGGCAGCACTTTTGATCAGGTGTTGATATTGATCAACGGAATAAAAGTAAGTGATCCGCAAACCGGCCACCATAGTTTAAACTTACCGGTTGATATTGAAAATGTAGAGCGAATTGAAATTCTAAAAGGTCCGGCTGCCCGCATATTTGGGCAAAATGCATTTGCCGGTGCCATCAACATCATTACAAAAAATTCGGAAGATGACTTTATAAAAATTTGGGCCATTGCGGGTGATTTTGGATTGGGCGGTTTTAGACTTTCAGGTTCGTTGAAGGATAAATCGGATACCTACCATTATGTGTCGGGTAGTCGTGATTTCTCCAACGGCTATCAATACAACACCGACTATGTGATTTCGAATTTCTTTTATCAATCATCGGGCAATTCAACGTTGGGTAACTGGAGTCTGTTAGCCGGGTTAACAGACCGCGAGTTTGGCGCAAATGGTTTTTATGCCAGTTCAGCATTTCAGGATCAGCGCGAATCGGTGCAAACCAGTTTAGTTGCAATGAATCTTACTACGCAGTCGAATGACAGATTCACGCTAAGCCACCGGGTATATTGGCGCAGAAATGAGGATGACTATGTATTCAATTGGAAAAATCCAACAGCATACCAAAACCTTCACACCAGTAATACGATTGGTCTTGAGTCAAACAGCACGCTGGTAAACCGTTTTGGATTGGCTGGATTTGGTTACGACTTGAATCATCTTTGGCTTACCAGCACAAACCTGGGCGATCATAGCCGTACAGTTTTTACACTATTTGCCGAGCAACGATTTGAAACAGCTTCTGGCAAATGGGACATAACGCCCGGTGTACAATTGAATTATTACTCCGACTTCGGGTTGAATATTTTTCCAGGGATTGATCTTGGCTATGTTATTAACCGAAACGTGAAGGCCTATGGTAATTGGGGATATACGTACCGTGTACCCACCTACACCGATTTGTATTACATCGATCCTGTTAATCAGGGTAATGCCTTGCTTCAACCTGAGTTTGCCGTGTCATATGAAGTGGGTTTAAAACTAATGAGTATAAAATGGTTAACCGGCCAGGCAGGTTATTTTATTCGCGATGGTAAGGAGATCATAGACTGGACAAAAGAACAGGAGACTGATCCGTGGAGACCGGAGAACATTTCAAATGTGTTGATGAAGGGTTTTGATGTGGCACTAACACTTTCGCCTCAATCGGCTTTGCTTCGTCAAGTTGATTTGGGGTATACCTTTATTGATGCGGAGAAACGCATCGATCAGACATTCTCACGCTATGCACTGGAGAATTTAAAGCATCAGGTTGTTGCATCGATTGCGTTGGCGTATAGCGGGCATTTGCGTCATACACTAAATTATCGCTATAACAACCGCGTATCCATGCCTGATTACTCGGTTGTAGATACACGATTATTGTGGCAGGGGAGGCGCTTCACAATTTTTGCCGATGTAACAAACTTGTTCGATACCGAATACAAAGAAACCAACCTGGTAACCATGCCGGGCCGTTGGTTTAGAATGGGCGGATCACTATTATTTTCCCGCGACTAATCCTTGTAATTTACAGTAATGGGTAGTTTCTAATTTTGTAACTTAAGCCAGAAAATTTTCAGACATTGAAAGTACTATTGGTTGAAGACGAGCAGCATGTTGCCTCTTTTATTCGAAAGGGATTGGAGGAAAATGGAATTCAGGTAGCACAGGCTTTTGATGGTGCTACGGGTTTAACCATGGCGCTTAACGAAAACTATGATGTAATTATTCTTGACATTGTGATGCCCGGAATGAACGGCCTGGAAGTATGTAAAAAGCTACGACAAGAACACAGCAATCAAACCCCGGTGATCATGCTCACCGCCCTGGGCACCACCGATGATATTGTAGACGGACTAACCATTGGTGCAGACGATTACCTTACCAAACCTTTCAAATTCAAGGAATTGTTGGCACGTATACAAGCACTGGCACGCAGAAAACTTATCGTTAACCATACACTCTCTGTAAGTGATTTAAAGCTTGATGTTGATGCAAAGGAAGTTTATCGTAAGGGTAAACAAATTGACCTGACCGCACGCGAGTTCCGTTTGCTGGAGTATATGTTGCGCAATAAAAACCGGGTAGTTTCACGAACGGATATTTTAGAGAATGTGTGGGATATCAATCATGATCTTGGAACAAATGTGGTAGATGTTTACATTAACTACCTGCGAAAGAAGATTGATCATGATTTCTCTCCGCCCTTAATTAAAACCGTTGTGGGCATGGGTTACATTATAAAAGATTCCGACCGTGAAGATCAGGCATAGACTCTCCATTTTTTTTGGTTTAGCCGCTTCATTGGTGTTGCTGGCTTTTGGTGTTTCGGTATACTATTTCTCGGCTGAGTACCGTAAGAAAGAATTCAACATTCGCCTGATGAAGCGGGTGGAGATAACCGAAAGAATGTTTCTTGAGCGGGAGAGTTTTACGGTAGAGTCGTATGAATTGATCCGTGAGCAATTTTTAAATACACTGCCTGAAGAAACTGAAGATGTTGTAAAAATACAAACGGGTTGGCGCGATTCACTTGAAAACAATTATCCGAAGGAATTTTTGGATCAATTGGTCGAGGCAGGGGTGGCCTATTATTCGCAAGGTAACCGACAAGGGGCGGGAAGGATTTTTAAACTTACCGGGGGAGATTTTGCAGTGATTATTGTTGGTGTTGACCTGGTAGGGATTAATGTCCTTAAAAATTTAAGGACTATTCTGGTTGCAGCATTGATCATCGGTGTAGCCATCATGATCCTCACAAGCTATTACATGTCTAATCGGGTACTTTCACCAATATCCGCCAAAATACAAAAGGCAAATACCATAAGTGTAAAGAATTTGCACGAGCGGCTTCGGGTGTTTAACCCGGATGATGAGATCGGACAGCTTGCCCTGTCCTTTAACCGTATGCTCGATAGACTTGATGAGGCTTTTCATGCGCAGAAACTATTTGTAGCCAATGCTTCGCACGAAATACGCAACCCGCTAACAGTAATTATCGGAGAAGCAGACCTTGCTTTGGATAGAGAAAGGCCGGCCTCAGCATATCAGGAATCTCTTAAGATCATCCAGTCGGAAGCTGATCGGTTAAACCTGCTCATCAATAACCTGCTTCAACTTTCAACGGTAAGTTATACCCAGGGGGACCTTAAACTGGAAATCATTGCGCTTCCGATATTGTTAATGGAATCCAGGAAGAAGTTTGATTTACTCGTGCCCGACAATCAGGTTCGTTTTAACTTCAATGTGCAGAAAGACCTGGAGAATATCACCATTCACGGAAGCATGAATCTATTACAAACCGCCATCATTAATATTTTTGATAATGCCAGTAAGTTTTCAAATAATGATCTGGTTGAGGTGGATGTTGAATATAAAGATGAGCAGGTAACGATGTCTGTGAAAGACCGCGGATTGGGAATTGCCCCTGAAGATTTGCCAAAAATAACACAACCATTTTTCAGGGCCGAAAATGTCAGAAAGATCCGGGGTACCGGAATAGGAATCCCCCTTACCGTTAAAATCATCGAGTTACACCGCGGGAAATTTGAAGTGGAGTCATCGTTAAATAAGGGGACGCTGGTGCGGATTACATTTCCCCTAATGAAGGTATAAGTGTAAGTTTTCAACTGTAACTATTCCAACTCGCTCATTGATAAGTGTTTACGAAATAATACTTGGCCAGCTAACTCTAATCTTATTTTAATGTTATTTTAATTTTGTATTAATGTGACTGTACGTTATTGAAGATTTTAAAGTTTAGCTATGAATTTGAATGGATTTGAAAGGCATGGTTTGTTTTCGTCATTGCGATATGACTTTCCGGCCAGTCTTGTTGTGTTTTTTGTTGCGCTGCCCTTGTGTCTTGGTATAGCGCTGGCTAGTGGGGCTCCTTTATTCTCGGGTTTAATTGCAGGCATTGTAGGCGGTATCATAGTGGCTTCCATCAGCAATTCTCAACTGGGCGTTAGCGGACCGGCTGCAGGATTAACAATAATTGTTTTAACAGCGATTCAGCAACTTGGCAGCTTCGAGGTGTTTCTTGTTTCTGTAGTGCTGGCAGGTGTTATTCAAATTGCCTTGGGGTTTGCACGCGCGGGCATTATAGGTTATTACTTCCCTACATCTGTGATAAAAGGGATGCTCACCGCCATCGGCATCATTATTATTTTGAAACAAATACCACATGCGCTTGGTTACGATGCTGATTATGAAGGTGACCTTTCGTTCAGTCAGGCGGATGGCCATAATACTTTTACCGAGTTGTTCTACATGGTTGATGCTGTAACCCCTTCAGCAATACTCATCAGTGCAATTGCATTAGTTATCATTCTTTTTTGGGATATGTACCTGATTAAGCAACACCAGATTTTTAAACTAATACCCGGCCCATTGGTTGCCGTAGTGACAGGTGTTGTATACCAATCGTTTACTTCTTCTTTTTTACCGGCCTGGGCATTAAGTGCCGACCATTTGGTTTCGGTGCCTGTGGCCGACAGCATCAGCAGCTTTATAGGTCAATTTACATTTCCGGATTTTTCCGCCATTGTAAATCAGGATGTGTGGGTGGTTGCATTTACATTAGCCGTTGTGGCCAGCATTGAAACGTTGTTGTCAGTTGAAGCAACCGATAAGTTGGATCCTTATAAACGTACGACCAATACAAATCTTGAACTGATTGCACAGGGTAGTGGAAATATATTTTCAGGTCTTATCGGTGGAATCCCCATCACGCAGGTTATCCTTCGCAGTTCAGCCAACATACAGTCGGGTGGAAAAACAAAAATGTCAGCCATTCTACACGGTATGTTGTTATTGCTTTGCGTTATCGCAATACCTGGAATATTGAACAAGGTGCCGTTATCTGTTTTGGCTGCTGTGCTATTGGTAGTAGGATATAAACTTGCCAAGCCATCCGTTTTCAAGCAAATGGCCCGATTGGGCTGGAGTCAGTCTCTCCCCTTTATTACAACAGTTGTCGGGGTTGTATTTACTGATTTGTTAAAGGGCATAGGCATTGGAATGGTGGTAGCTGTTGTCATTATCCTTAGAAACAGTTATAAAAATTCGCATTTCATTCATAAAGGTATGTCTGAGGATGGTGAAAATTTGATTAAAATGACATTGGCTGAGGAAGTTGTTTTTCTAAATAAAGGAAGCATCAAGAAGGAACTGAGCCGTGTTACCGAAGGCACAAAAGTTATCATCGACATGAGCAAGTCAGTACACGTTGATTACGATGTGCTTGAGATTATTGAGGACTTTATCAACCAGGCCAAGGCAAGAAATATTGATGTAGCGTTAATACGTGAGGGCAGATCGCCTTCACCTGACAAGGGCAAGAAAAAAGTTGCCGAACTGGAATTGGAAGGTAAAAGCTAGCAGATATGGATAGGCATACCTACTTTGTGCCCATTGATTTCTCAGATTATTCGTACAATGCTCTACAATATGCTACCATGTTGGCCAGTAAAACCATGAGCAAGGTGGTGCTAAGTCATGTAATTGATTCAGAAGAAGTGCCACTTTCAGATAACCCCGCAGTAGTGACCTGGGGCCTAGATAAAATATCCCGAAGAGTTCGCGAAAAAATTGAATCACTGCGTGAAATGATTTCCCTGACAGGCATTTCGGTGCAGGAGGAAATACTGGTTGGCCAGGTTGAAAATTCGTTACTCAAGCTAATTGAAAGGATTAAACCTACGGTTATTGTTTTAGGAAGAAGTCCTCAGCGACAACTTCAAAAATCTGCCATCATTGCATCGATAACCAGGTATGCCAAAGTGCCTGTATTGGTTGTGCCCGGCTCGCACCATCCAAGAATTCCAGGTCGGGTGGCACTTGCTGCTGATTTAAAATCATTTGCATTTTGTGATTGTGAATCGATAATCGAGATTTTGAAAAACACTTCTCAGGAATTGTTTGTGTTAAACACCCGTGACTATCAATCGGGCAGTTCGGAGCTTGAGTGGATAGGTAAGTTTAACGCTATGTATAATATGCAGGCGCAAGTGCTGCCGTCAGCAGATGTTGAGCAAGTAGTTGATTACATCAACAACAATAATATTGATTTGCTTTGCGCTGTAGACCGTAACTACGGCCTGTTGGAAAACCTGCTTAATCCTGCACAGGCAAGCAAATTAGCCTCGCAAGTGGAAGTTCCGGTTCTGTTGTTCAAAGATTAAAAAGACCTGTAAAATACTCAATGATGGCGTTTCTGATGTTCGGATTGGCACCCGATGCGAGCGCTACTGAAATAACCAAACCAATTGAAGCGTAGAAAAAATCCCGACCAATAATTTTAACAGCCTTTGTTTTATGCTTACTGCCCTTCTTTCTTCTGGATAAACTAACAGCCATCTCCCGACCGCCAATCGTGCCCAGAAAAACCCATGTGGTGCTCATGGGCACTGTACTGATGAATAATTTATAGATTAAGAGAAGTACGTAAGTGAAGTCAATAAGGGTTGCCGCTCGTATATCGGAAATCCTAACTTTTTCACTTACCACTTCCTGAATCTTATCTCCTCTTAAATAAAAGAGTATACCCAAGCCAAAGAAAATGGTGCCGATAAAGATTAAAAACTGAAGTAGGTTTAATTGCCGGGGAAGAAAAACAGCAATGTTAGCACCATCCTGCATCAACCAAACTGACCAAAGAGACCCACTCACTATCCATTGAGTTATCGTCCAGCCAAAATGCGCTTTTCTTTTTTTGAAATGTTTTCGAATGTAGTCAAAGCCAAAATACCATATTAAAAAAGAAATGATAAAGGCGAGTGCATAACCCGATACACTTTTGCCGACAATAGAGGTAATTCCACTGGTGTCAGCGCTGAAAACACTAAGCATTAAAAAAGTAGTTGATACGGGCATTCTCAGCCGTGTAAGAACAAGTAATACTACCGGGGCGATAATCTGGAAGTATGAAAATTGCTCAAGGTGTGGGTATTTTGTGTTGCCTTGGTCGTTCAATAAACGTTGATAGGTTACATCACCATTATAATAAAAGTAGCTGAACGCAATGGTACCGATCATGATTAAACCGGTAAACAACCAGAGTATGTACCATTTTTTGTCTTTGTTGCTTTCAATAAAGGTTCCAAGTGACTGAATGCTGTCGTTGGCCACAGCGGCATAGGCGGCAAAGAAAAAGCCGAACCACATAGCCACTTGTCCATTAAAAGTAGCAAATGCGGCCAGTATGAATGCCAAGCCAATCAGAATAAGAAATGTCCTTTCTTTCGTGGCGCGCTCAAGAATATTCAGGTAAGGAACTTCGCTGGTATTCTTCCTCCGTTTAACGGTTATTTCAGGTTTGAGCATCCGTGCGGCCACTTTTTCAGACGGGTAAAGTTGATGGGAAATTCCTTCTCCAATATTACCGCAATGTTAAATATTATGGGTATCCGCAACAAATTCTGAATTGTTGGTTCGCTATTGTTTTAGTTAAATCTATGGCTAGTGCTAAGCATATAACTCCTAAACCAATCAGCGTTTAGAATTTCTCCGGACGCCCTTGGCTGAATAGCCATAGAAGTAACTGGGGCTCAGCAAATGCGGGTTTCCAACTATCATGGCCTACTTTCCGGTATTCGGTGTATTTTGGTTTTGAACCGGCTTTCTTCAACGCGGCTACCATTTTCCTGCTTTGTTCAGGCAATACCACAGTATCTTTTTTTCCATGAAATACCCAAACAGGAATATGCCTTATGGTTTCTGCTTGATTCCAATCCCCACCTCCACAAATGGGAACACCGGCAGCAAATTTCTGAGGAAAACGTGTAAGAAGGTACCATGTCCCAAAGCCACCCATGGAAAGCCCGATCACATAAACCCGGTTTGAATCAATAGTGTTATGCAGAATCAATGAATCAACCAGACTGATAACAGTTGAGGCTGGCGTTTGGGGTTTGGTGTACCAATCCTCTGGAGCCCATCGCTTTCCCTCGGGGCATTGAGGAACCACTACGTATGCCGGAAATTGATTTCGGTTATTGGCATTGAGAAACAGGTCAGTAATGTATTTTAGGTTTTGCTCATTGTCGCTTCCCCGCTCACCCGAACCATGAAGAAAAAGTATCAGCGGATAAGTTGTACTTTCTACTGGATTTTCCGGATAGAGTAACCGATAGGGTAATGTGTCGTGTGCGGTACGAAATTCAAGTTTCTTAAAGTCATCAAAAGGTTGCGCTGCAACACCAATACTGATGAACATAGAACTGATCAGAAGTAGTATTTTTGGCATAAGCATGCAGCGCAAGTTATGATTTTTATTATTATCAAGTGATATGGAGGTTACTGTAAGCGGTGAGCTTTTTACGTTGCTTCCACAACGTGCTGTGTGGTGGAAAAGGCAGGGCCTGTTGCTGGTGGCCGATATGCATTTGGGAAAGGTTAATCATTTTAGAAAAGCGGGCATGCCGGTGCCTGCAAAGGCGAGTGATAAGAATTGGGAAATACTCATCGGGTTAGTGCAGAAGTTAAAACCGCAGCGATTGATTTGTATTGGCGATCTGTTTCACAGTCATTACAATAGCGATTGGGAAATGTTAGGTCAGTTCATCCGAAATTTTAGTCAGCTTTCATTTGAATTGATAACCGGTAATCATGATATTCTTTCTAATCATCAATATAATCGAAACAACATTGTACTTCACGGAGAGGTTTTGCAGATGGATCAAATTATACTCACTCATATTCCAACAGAAACCCAACTACGCGGCACTTATACAATCTCCGGACATGTGCATCCCGGTATTCAACTTACAGGAAAGGGTAAGCAGAAAATTACATTACCCTGTTTTTATTTTAGTAAACGGCAGGCCTATCTTCCGGCATTTGGTATGTTTACCGGGCTATCGAGAGTATTGCCTGAAAAAAATGATAGGATATTTGCTATTGCAGATAATACAGTAATTCGTGTTTAATCAACAGCGTGATGATGTACAAGGGTTTGATCTTTATTATACTGACTGGAAATGTTTTTTTTCTCAACGCTCAGGACACCACACAAATTTCGTTGCTGTTTCTGGGCGACATTATGCAACATGAAACTCAACTTCAGGCTGCTTACAATTCAAAGACGGGGCGATATAACTACACCGAGTGCTTTAAATTTTTACGCCCCTACTTTCAATCAGTTGATCTTACCATCGGTAACCTCGAGCTAACGTTGGGTGGGAAGCCTTTTAAAGGATATCCGCAGTTTAGCGCACCCGATGAACTGGCGGTTGCCCTAAAGAACGTTGGTGTTGATGTTCTGGTAACGGCCAATAATCACAGTGTTGACCGAAGAAAGAAAGGACTTGAGCGCACCATCAAGGTGCTGGACAGTCTACAGATTATGCACACCGGCACGTTTGCCGATACGGTGGATCGGATGAATGATTACCCCTTATTGATTCACCGGAATGGATTTACGTTGGCCTTACTGAACTACACCTATGGTACCAACGGTATTCCGGTCACTAAGCCAAATATTGTAAACCTTATCGATACTGCACTAATCCGAAAAGACCTGGTAAGGGCTCGCGAACTTAAGCCCGATGCTACGATCGTGTTTATGCACTGGGGTAACGAATACGAAAATCAACCTACACGGCAGCAACGTATGTTGGCAGAGTTTTGCTTTAAACATGGTGCCCAACTGGTCATCGGTGCGCACCCGCATGTATTGCAACCCATGGAGTGGAGCAAGGAAAAGAATCAACTCGTAGTTTATTCGCTTGGAAATTTTGTTTCCGGCCAGCGGCCACGTTACCGTGATGGCGGTGCCATGCTTCAGGTAGTATTGAACAAAGTTATTTCTGTGGATACGGCCTATACCTTTATAAATGAAGCTGAATACCGGTTGCAATGGGTTTATCGTGCAACGGATGCCCAAAGAAGTTTTTATGTTTTACCGGTTGCAAGTTTTGAATATGACTCAACCGCTTTCATTAAGGATGAATCTTCACGACAGGCATTCAAAACCTTTGTTGATGATTCGCGGAAATTGTTGACGAAGTATAATCTTGGTATTGATGAGCTGAGTACACATCCTCCGGATACTACTATAACCTACACATTATTCATTGCTGAGGCACGTACCAGCGAAGAGGTATATAACATTTTACTCCAAGCCGATAGCTTTAGCTATGGTTTAGCCAGCACCAACCATGAGACTATAACCTCTTTTTATACCGGAAATTTTAGATCCTATGAAAAAGCCGTTCAGGTTATGGAAAAATTAAAAGCAGATTGGCCCGAGCTTAAAATTATTCGAGTGATCAATGGAGTGATGGGGGAGGAATGATGAATCAATTGGTTTATCTCCTTCTCTTTTTGTAATTCTGACCACCCCCAGAACTGAACAGCAATCCGATGGAGAACTCAAGGCCTGTTAAATCAATTTTGGCATCGGGATAATTGATGGTTACCGTTTCAACTCCATTTCCGTTCACACCTTTAAATGTGCCCTCCAACGGAAACGATGATTGTCCGATCAGGTAATTACATTCCAGTGAAATTCCCACCTGGGGCATAATGTAAAATGTCAATTCAACCCCGGCATGGTAACCAAAGCCAGGTTTGTTGCTATAGGTTAAATCAGCATTTACAATTTCAAGTTGGTAAAACTCTCTCATGGCCCTGTCCATGTTACCGTAGTTAATCTTTTGGTCGAAACCATAGAAGAAAAATCCACCACCTTTAATGTCGAATTGCACACCATTGCCTTTTAGTTCAATCACCAACTCTGCCGGTATAAAGATAGTGAAGTTGGGCCCCACTAAAGGTGCCTTGGATTCAAACGGCAAATCCTTAACATTCAAACCCGACATCCGGTAAAGTGATACTCCTGTTTCAAGTGCGAGAAAATTATTCAGGTTAACCCCAATTCCACGGATGGAGAACGGGCTAATGGGCGTGGAGAAATAGCCATTCTTAGGAATGAAGTAGGAGAATGATAGTCCAAAATCCTGCGCTTTTGCCATGCCTGACAAAAGTGCAAGCGTAAGGGTGAGTAATGCTGTTTTTATCATATTAATGGGGAATGAAGAAAGTTCTCAAATTAACGCGGCAAGGATATAATCACGAAAAGTGCACAAAGCAAAAATACTCATAACGAGCGCAAAGAAGGTATTTCTCTGTGTTCATGCCTGTCGGCACGCTGGCTTTGTATTAATTCCTTTGGAGCCAATGTTGTTCAATGAGCATTTAACATAACACCAATTAAAATAAGTCAGCTTATATTTCAATAAAAATATACTTAACATTAGACGTATAATTAACATGTTATGAAGAATAATGCCTGGTTATTGTCTGTTGCAGTAAGTTTTTTGTTGTTGGCCTGTCAGTCTGCGAAGGAATCTGCCGATCTCGTAATTAAGGGTGGTAAAATTTATACCGTTAGCGACACTCAATCAATGGTAGAAGCAGTAGCGGTAACTGGTGATAAGATTGTTTTTACAGGAACAGAGGAAGAGGTACGGCAATATATTGGCACGAGCACACAGGTAATCGAACTTGAAGGTAAAACGATGGTTCCCGGATTTATTGAGGGGCACGGCCATTTTATGGGTGTTGGTTATAACGAATTGAATCTTGACCTGATGTATGTAAAAAGCTACGATGAGTTAATCGAGAAGGTTAAAGAAGCAGTGGCTAAGGCGGAACCCGGGCAATGGATACTTGGAAGAGGCTGGCATCAGGATAAGTGGGACGTTAAGCCCGATAAGTTGATCAAAGGTTTTCAAACCCATCATCAGCTTAGCGAAGTTTCACCGAACAACCCTGTGTTTTTGCGCCACGCCAGTGGTCATGCTGCATTGGCCAATGCCAAAGCGATGGAGATAGCAGGTGTAAACCAATTGTCTAAAGAGGTAATTCAAGAACTTTCCGAAGACGGTGGAGAAATCATTCGTGATGAGTTGGGGAATCCTACTGGAATTTTCAATGAGCGTGCTATGGGACTAATTTCGCGTTACATGCCCTCTGATGAAGATGGAAGAGATGAACAGGCGTTGGAGCTGGCCATTAAAGCATGCTGGCGCAATGGTATCACCAGTTTTCACGATGCCGGTGTTTCCCGCGAGAACATTGCATTGTTTAGTGATTTTAAGCAAAAAGGAAAACTCGGTATCAGACTCTATGTTATGCTTACCGGGTGGGATTATGATCTGCTACAGGAATGGTTTAAAAAAGGACCTGAGGTAGATGCAGAAAACTTGCTTACAGTACGGTCGGTTAAACTAAATTGTGATGGTGCCTTAGGCTCACGCGGTGCCTGGTTGTTGGAGCCTTACACCGATCGACCAGACTTCTATGGCATGGCCACGTACTCAATGGACTCTGTCCTCTCTATTTCACGGCAAGCTTTAAAAGCGGGCTTCCAGGTGTGTTCACATGCCATTGGTGATCGGGCCAATCAGGAAATACTTAATCGTTATGAAATCGCCTTCAAAGAAAATCCAACAGTAAGCGATCATCGCTTTCGGATTGAACACGCACAGCATCTTCATCCACAGGATATTCCTCGATTTGGCCAGTTGGGTGTAATACCGGCCCTGCAGGCTATACATATGTCAAGCGACCGGCCGTGGGCGATTGAGCGATTGGGTGAGAAGCGGATCAAAGAAGGTGCTTACATGTGGCAATCTTTGCTAAAGTCAGGGGCTGTAATTGTAAATGGTACCGATGCGCCTGTGGAGCCAGTAAACCCTATACCCAGTTTCTATGCCTCAGTTTCCCGTAAAACATTGGCTGGTGAACCGGAAGGAGGCTATGAGCCGGAAGAAAAAATGACACGCATCCAGGCGTTGCGATCCTATACGTTGGATGCCGCCTATGGTGCGTTCGAGGAAAAGAGTAAAGGCTCGATTGAAGTGGGCAAGCTTGCAGATTTTGCAATCTTATCCGAGGATATCATGCAGTGCGATGAACAGCAGATACTCAATGCGCAGGTTATCATGACGATTATGGGCGGAAAAGTAGTGTACACCAACCCGATGAAATAAAAAAATCCTGACGTTGCCGCCAGGATTTCCGGTATAGGTTTGGTTGAATTAGTCGCGGATATATTTTTCTGCCTTTTTTCTCAGCATATCCCGATCAGCAGTAATAGAAGGGTCGCTGTAGATGTGTTGTGATAGTTCACCTACCACAGATTTCTTGTACCCCAACTTCTCAGCGATGGATTCACAAAAAATAATTTCACTGCGGAATACCTGGCCATCCATTTTCATCATTTGAATGAGGTAATAAAGGTGTTCAAATTTCTCTTCATTGGTCATGGCAGTAAGATCGCCAATGGGTTTGGGCTTATTGATCAACTCTTGAACTTCTTCTGCTGAAAGTCCATTGGCCTTCCCAACCATGTGAATTAATTTCGATTCTCGATCTTCAATTTTACTGTCACTGGCAGCTAAATTGATCAGGATATTTAATTCTGCTTTTGTGTTTAATGCCATATATGTGTAGCCGGTTTAAATCTTTTAAAAATCTCTGAAATATAGCTAAAATTACAATGTTTTGATACACTTGCAAAAAAATCAACTCCTTTTGAGGACTTATGCAACCCCTTCCTTGTTGTGCTGTCTTTTATGCAAAAGATGTAATATGAAGAAGTTATTGGTTTTGTCTTTTCTTTTCTCAACATTTTTTCTGTCTGCCCAACAAACGGAAACTCGTTCTGTCGGCTCATTCCGGGGCATTAAGTCGTCCACTGGTATTGATGTTTATCTGAAGAGCGGATCGAAAGAGAGTGTCCGGGTTGAGGTGTCGGGTACGGATATTAAAAATGTTATTACCGATGTATCTGGCGATTACCTTAAGATTCAAATGGCAGAAGGGCGCTATAATCGATCACGTTCAGTAAAAGTTTATGTTACTTATGTAGACTTGTCTAAAATATCCTGCAGTTCAGCTTCAAGTATTTACTCTGAAGACATCATAAAAACACGTTCCATGTCTCTGAGCGCCTCCAGCGCGGGAGCAATTGACATTGGGGTAGACACTGAGCACTTAACCATTAGTGCCTCCAGTGCAGCAGAGGTTGAATTAAGGGGTAAGGCCCGAAAGGCAGTTCTGGAAGCTAGTAGCGCGGCAAAAATTGGAGCCTATGATCTGGAAACCGAAGAGGCGGACTTGAGTGCCAGTAGTGCCGGGTCTATCAGGGTTTCAGTATCACAAAAAATTGATGCGCGGGCCAGCAGCGGTGCTGATATCCGATATCGGGGCAGTCCGATGAAAACGAATACAAACTCCAGCAGTGGAGGTTCCGTAAGGAAAGCGAGCTAACAAAAAATCCCGGTCTGATCACCGGGATTTTTTGTTATTTCGCATATGGGTTTTTACCTGCTAGGCACAAAAAGTTTTTGGGCAATTCTTACCGTTGTATTTCTACGGTACCTGGTTTTTGCCGTTCTGGCTTTCATTGTTTTTTATGGTGTAAAAAAGCATGCCTGGCAATTCTGGAAAATTCAAAACCGGTTTCCGCTCCGCAAAGACTATGTGCGTGAAATAGTGTATTCCATTGTTACCTCTTTCATTTTTGCAGGCGTTGGTTTTGCAGTATTCCTTACCCCATTCTCAGCTTATACACAGGTTTATTATAAAGTAGGTGATTATGGATGGGGCTATCTGGTGCTCAGTGCTATCCTGATTATTTTTCTTCACGACACATACTTTTACTGGATGCATCGTCTTATTCACCATAAGTCGGTTTATAAGTATGTACACCGCGTCCATCACTTATCGACCAATCCTTCACCATGGGCTGCCATGGCTTTTCATCCGCTGGAGGCCGTGCTAGAGGCTGGAATTATTGTGGTGGTAGCATTTGCATTTCCGGTGCATCCGCTGGCCATAGGTATATTTTTGTTGTTTATGATGATTTACAATGTTTATGGGCATCTTGGTTATGAATTATATCCGAATGGCTTTTCGAAGGGCCTGGTTGGCCGCTGGATTAACACTTCCGTAAATCATAATATGCATCACCAGTATTTTCGAGGGAATTACGGATTGTATTTTTTGTTTTGGGATCGATGGTTGGGTACCCTGCATCCTGATTATGATGATGCATTTGGCGAGACAACATCGAGGAAGAAACCCTGAAATCAGGCATTCAAACGTTTTTCTGCCTGATAGAATCAAAATTTAACCTTCGCCTTAAGAATTGCATCAAAAATTTTACGATGTAGGGTAAAATTTATACCATTTTTTCAAAAATACTATACCTTTGGCGCTAATCACACCAAAAACAACCACTATGGCGCATTTACGATTTGAAGCTTTAAAACTATTGAATGAACGGCCCCGGATGCATATGGACCTACCAGCACCAAGGGTATCTGATTATTTTGGCGAAAACGTTTTTACCGCAGATCAGATGCGGGCGTCCCTGTCTCCCTCAGTGTTTAAGAAGGTAAGCAAGGCCATTAAGTTTCACGAAAAAATTGATGAAGATACGGCCGATGCGGTAGCCTCAGCAGTAAAGAGCTGGGCGCTGAGCAAAGGAGCCACGCATTTTACCCATTGGTTTCAGCCGTTAACCGGTGGTACTGCTGAGAAGCACGATTCTTTCTTCGATGCCATAGCAGGTATTGAAAAATTTAAGGGAAGTGAACTGGTGCAACAAGAGCCTGATGCTTCGTCTTTTCCGAGTGGCGGTATTCGTACTACGTTTGAAGCCCGTGGTTACACGGCTTGGGACCCTACTTCTCCGATGTTTTTGTATGGAAAAACCCTGTGTATCCCCACTGTATTTGTATCGTACACCGGTGAAACACTGGATGCAAAAGGCCCGCTGTTAAAGGCGCTTAAGGCGGTTGATTTGGCGGCCACTAAAGTATGCCAGTTTTTTGATAAGGATGTTCAAACCGTTCAGGCTTCATTGGGTTGTGAGCAAGAATATTTTGTGGTGGATAAAGGGCTGTACATGGCGCGTCCTGATCTTGTAATGGGAGGACGTTCTGTTTTTGGTCATGCACCTGCCAGGGGACAACAAATGGAAGATCATTATTTTGCTTCCATACCTTCGCGGGTTTATGACTTCATGAAGGAGTTTGAATACGAAGCCTGGAAACTGGGTATTCCTGTTCGTACACGACATAATGAAGTGGCTCCAAGCCAGTTTGAAGTAGCTCCGTTATTCGAGGAGGTAAATGTTGCCAACGATCACAATCAATTGCTAATGGATGTGATGTGGCGTGTGGCTGAACGCCATAACCTGAAAGTGTTGTTCCATGAAAAGCCCTTTGCCGGATTAAATGGAACCGGCAAGCATAACAACTGGTCGTTGATTACCGATACTGGTGTAAACCTTTTTGCACCTTCCAGCAGTGCACGCGATAACCTGTTGTTCCTGACCTTTTTTGTAAACACCATTAAGGCTGTGCACGAACATGCCGATTTACTACGCGCCAGTATTGCCACCTCTGGTAATGATCATCGCCTAGGTGCCAATGAAGCGCCTCCGGCTATCATGTCGGTGTTTATTGGTTCGCAGATGACAGCCGTGCTGGATGAACTGGAGAAGAAGGGCAATATTAAAATCGAGAAGGGTGATAATATGTATATGAAGCTTGGTATCGACCAGATCCCTGAAATTATTCTGGATGCTACTGATCGTAACCGCACATCGCCTTTTGCCTTTACCGGAAACAAATTTGAATTCCGTGCTGTAGGCGGAAGCGATAATTGCGCAGTGCCCATGACAGCCCTTAACCTCATTGTAGCCGATCAGCTATCAAAATTCCATGAAGCTGTGTCCAAAGAAATTGAAAAGGGTACAGAAAAGCGTTTGGCGATCGTAAATGTCTTGAGAAAGTATATCAAGGAATCGAAAGATGTCCGTTTTGAAGGAGATGGTTATTCTGAGGGTTGGGTGAAAGAGGCTGCCAAGAGAAAACTCAGCAACATCAAAAATACCCCACGTGCGTTGGATGCTTATTTAACGCCTAAATCAGTTGAGATGTATGCACGTCATGGTGTATTGACAAAGCCTGAACTTGAAGCACGGAATGAAATCCGCCTTGAAGCCTACATGAAGCGCATTCAGATCGAGGCTCGTATAATGGGCGATCTGGCTATGAACCATATTGTACCTACAGCCATTGCTTATCAAAACAAGTTAATAACCAATGCCAATGGGTTAAAAGGCTTAGGAATAGACAACAAGGCGGTTATTCAAACCATAAAGGAAATTACTGAGCTCATCAGTATCCTAAAGAACAGCGTACGCCAGATGATTGAAGAGCGTAAACGGCTCAACAAGATTAGCGATACCCATAAACGGGCAATAGGCTACTGCGATGATATCAAAGAAAAATATTTCGATACAATCCGCGATGCTGTGGATGATCTCGAATTATTAATTGATGATGAGGATTGGCCGCTTGTAAAATACCGGGAACTTTTGTTTCTTCGCTAAGTATTAACCTAAACCTATGACAAAAGCGGAATACCAGTAATTGGTCTTCCGCTTTTTCATTATTTAGTCTTCTCAATTTTCTTAGCGGTGGTGAAATCCTTAGATTTAGCAGTTATGAGAAGTTTATTTTCCCTTTTATTCTTTATATCAGCTTCTTTCTCCTTTGCCCAAAAGAAAGTGATCGCTGAAATCAATTCGTTGATTACCCCCAATGAGCTCGAAGCACATTTATCTTTTTTAGCAGCCGATGAAATGCGGGGTCGTGATACAGGATCTCCAGAGTTAAGAATAGCCGGTAATTATATTGCTTCCTGGTTCCATCAGCAGGGTTTAAGTGAATTGCCAGGCTCTCCTGGTTATTTTCAGCCTGTAAATCTTGAAAAATCAACTCCAGCTAATGCAGGTTCTGTATCGTTTGATGGAAAGACTTATGTTTTTAAAGAAAATCTTCTTGTTTTGGCAGGAGCCAATATAGCGTGGGAAGGTAGTTTTGTTTTTGTTGGGTATGGTTCAGCAGAAGAACTCGATAAAGCCGATATTGCCGGTAAAATGGTATTGGCTTTGGCCGGATCAAAAGAGGCAGATAACATCAATAAGGTGTTTTCGGCCAGTAATACAAAATATGCCAATGTAACAGCCCGCGGTGGTGCGGGGCTTGTTGAGTTTTTAACCTTCTCGCAAATTCCTTTTCCAACACTTGTAAACTTTTTCTCCGGAGGTCCGCGATGGGGTTGGCAGGTTCAGGAATCAGCGCAGCCACACATTTGGTTGAAACCGGATGATGTTTCTAAAATAAGTTATCGCGAAGGCGGTATCATTTCTGGGACTCTTGCGATAAGTGGTCAAAAAAGAGAGCCGGTGCCGGGAAGAAATGTGGTGGGACTAATAGAGGGCACTGATGCCAAACTAAAAGAGGAATACATCATTGTAACTGCGCACTACGATCATATTGGTGTCGGCAGACCAACAGAATCCGGAGATTCTATTTTTAACGGTGCACGCGATAATGCCATTGGTGTAGTGGCGTTGTTGCAGGTTGCTAAATACCTAAGTCAATATCCGCCTAAGCGATCAGTTATGTTGGTCGCATTAACATCTGAAGAGAAGGGATTGCTCGGGAGCCGATGGTATGTTGAGCATCCGTTGGCACCGTTAAATAAGCATGTATTGAATATCAATTGCGATGGTGTTGGGTATAACGATAAATCGATTATTACGAGTATCAGTTTAGGGAGAACAACTGCAGATAAGAATTTACTGACAGCCACTAAGGCCTTTAAACTTGGGTTGGGCGGTGATCCGGATCCTAAGGAAGGTTTCTTTGAACGATCCGATCAGGTTTCTTTTGCAACAAAGGGAATACCTGCCATTAAACTTCAACCCGGATTGGCAAGAATGGATGATGAGATTCGAAAATACTACCACCGGCAGGCCGATGAAGTCTCAACCTTAGATTTTGATTACCTTACCAAGTTCTATAAAACCTTTGTGTATTCAGTTTCGTTGCTTGCCAATGAACCGGTTGCACCTTTTTGGAATAAAGGCGATAAGTACGAGGCGGCTGCCATTAAACTTTATAACCGTTAACTATTGATAATTAAACACAACTCTATGACGAATCTTAAAAACTACATGCTATTGCTTACGCTGGTTATTCTCCCGACATTGACCTTTGCCCAGAAAAACCCCGTAGCAGAAGTAACCCGATTGATTACACCAGCCGAAGTAGAAGCCAATCTTACCTTCCTCGCTTCAGATGAAATGAGAGGACGTGATACTGGCTCACCTGAAATCGACATTGCGGCAAATTATATTGCTGCGTTGTATAAAATTTATGGCTTGAAGACTGCGCCAGGCCTATCGAATTATTTTCAACCGGTAGCCTTGGAAAATGCACACCCCGCTAAAGCTGGTGAGTTATCGCTGGGTGGGGATGTTTTTAAGTTTAAAGATGATTTTATCCTTTTCGAAGGTGAAAACCAGGAATGGAAAGGTGAGTTTGTTTATGTGGGCTATGGCTCGTTAGAAGAATTGAAGCAAGCCAATGTAAAGGGAAAAATGGTTATTGCACTGGCCGGTACAAAAGATTCAGGTGGTAATCCCATGGCCATCTTCAGTGCAGCAGGCGGAAAGTTTCAAGATGCAAAGAATGAAGGAGCAGCAGGTTTAATTGAAATCTTTGCTTCCCCGCAAGTGCCTTGGCCTGCGTTGGTAAACTATTTTGCTAATAATATTACCATGCGAGTTAAGACGAACAGCAGTGGAGGATCACCTCATGTGTGGTTAAAAGACAGCGATGCTGAAGGGTTGAAGAAAATTAAGGATGGATCACTTGCAGGGTCATTGAAAATTGAAGGCATTACAACTGAAGCTGTTCCATCTAAGAATGTTATTGGAATGATTGAAGGTACAGATGCTAAACTTAAAAGTGAGTTCCTGGTTGTTTCCGCACATTACGATCATGTGGGTGTTCAGAAAAATGCACAGCCTGGAAAGGACTCAATTTTTAACGGTGCCCGTGATAATGCTATTGGTGTAGTGGGTTTGCTTGCTACCGCGAAGTATTTGGCTCAATATCCACCTAAGCGTTCAGTATTGTTTATTGCACTTACTGGTGAGGAGAAGGGCTTGCTCGGCAGTAAGTATTACGCTGAAAACCCTATTGTACCGTTGAACAAGACAGTGTTCAATTTTAACTGCGATGGAGCCGGGTATAACGATGTTACCCTTGCCACCGTTATCGGAATGGAGCGTACTACAGCAGAGGCTGATCTGACGAAAGCTTGCTCCGCTTTTGGGATAAAGGCCATTGTTGATCCTGTCCCTGAACAAAATCTTTTTGAGCGATCAGATAACTACAATTTTGCCGTAAAGGGTGTTCCGGCCATAACCTTTGCCCCGGGTACAACAGCCTTCGATGAAGAATTGTTGAAATACTATCATCAACCAGCTGATGAAGTGTCATCGTTGGATTTTAATTACCTGATTAAATATTTCCGGGCGTATGTGTATGCGAATGTGTTGTTGGCTAACAACCCTTCAGCACCGGTGTGGAAAGCGGGCGATAAATTTGAAGCCGAAGCTAAAAAGCTTTACGGCAAGTAATTTATCAAGAAAAAAATGAGGTGGCACATCCTGATTGGTTGTGCCCCATTTTTATTGTTCAACAGCCTATAAGGCTTTAGTTGATGCTAAGTGTCTTTTTGTACTGTGCTGTGTTGGACAGTACTTCAAAGGATTTTTTTAGATCTGGGTCGTACTTAAAACTTACTTCAATTACACCCCTTTCGAGATAATAGCGGGAAATGATATCCTCTTCCAATACTGCCTTAATCTGATCTTTGTAAAGTACAAGTTCATTTTTCTTACTCTCCTCAACTTTTGATTTTATTTGATCGAGCTGCGACTTCAATTCAGGGTAGTAGCGTTCTCGTTTCGCTTCTTCACTCAATTTGATAAGCTGTTGATCAACGATGGATTCATAGCTATATTTCTTTCCTTTCATCCAGGTTAAGAATTGCTGATATTCTTCACTGGTCAATCCAAAATTCTTTACGTCTGGCTGGGCAGTACGGGCATAAACATACTGGGTTGCATAATCAAAGATGTAACCATATTCGAATAGTGCGAGCGCAACCGGGTGAGTTTCTTCATGCATAATCTGTATATCGGGCTCTATCCCTCCGCCATCGTAAACTGTCCTTCCGTTTGTCGTCTTGAAAACAGTTTTAAGTGAATCCGGAATGGAGGCTACACTACCGTCATCACGCCTGTGAGTATAGTCAAGCACCTGAATGCAGCGACCTGTTGGGGTATAATACTTGGCGGTGGTGATTTTTACCTGGGCATTGTAGGAAAGCGGCCGGGGAACTTGTACCAGTCCTTTTCCAAACGAGCGCTCACCGATAACAATTGCACGGTCGTAATCTTGTAGTGTGCCTGCAACAATTTCAGAGGCCGATGCGCTTCCACGGTTAATCAGTACCACTACCGGAATTTCAAGATCGGCAGGATTGTCGAGGGTGGAATAAGTAGCATTCTGATCCGTAATTTTTCCTTTTGTGCTCACTACTTTCTTTCCTTTGGGAAGAAACACATTACATACATTCACGGCTTCCATCAGCAAGCCACCAGGGTTGTCGCGTAAATCAAGAATAACACCCTTTGGATTTTTCTCCTTAAGTTTAAGAAATGCACTCCGTACATTTTTGCCGGCATCGGGTGTGAACTCAGTAAGTTTGATGTAGGCAATATTGCTTTCAAGCATTCCTGAAAAGGGTACATTATTCAGCTTTATTTTTTCGCGCTTGAATTCAAGCTTAATGGGTTCAGGTTGGCCAAGTCGTTTAATGGTTAAGCTTACCGGTTCGCCTACCTGGCCGCGCATAAGGTTACCTGCTTCACGCCTTGATATTTTGCTTAAATCAACTTGATTGATTTTTAAAATTTCATCTCCGATTTTCAAACCGCCTTTTTGTGCAGCAAATCCTTCCATAATCATAGTTACCACAGTACGGTCACCCATATCGCGTGTTATGGCACCAATACCACCATACTGACCGGTGTTCATGGTGCGGAAGTCTTCAACCTGGTCTTCGGGTATGTAATTTGTATAGGGGTCAAGTGATTCCAGCATGGCATCGATGCCGCTTTTCACCAGATGATTGGGATTTACCTCATCAACGTAAAGCGCATTGACCTCTTTAAATAATGTAGCGAAAATGTCGAGGTTTTTAGCGATTTCGAAGTAACGGTCGGCTGGAGGAGTAAAGGCAATTGTTACTAAACCCAATAGGGTAATGGCTGCCACAAATTTCAATATCTTCTTCACGTATTTCATAATTCAAGTAACGAAAGGCATTGGCAATCGGCCATGCACATTAATTGATTGGAAATTTACGGATTTGAAAGGTCTATTTCCTCAACTATTTGGCGAATGAGATTAAATCTTCCTTAGAGGGCATAAATCCCCATTTTTAACGTTATAGGTTTTACTTACTTTGGAATTCTAAAACCCCTTGTTTATGAAAAGACTTCATTTATTTGGCACACTGATCTGGGTATTCATTTCCTGCTCAGAAAAGGCAACGTTTGAAACGAAAACAGGTGAAAGCGGAGGATATACCTATGAGTACGTTACGAATGATCCTTTAAATGCACGGATTTATACCTTAAAAAATGGTTTGAAAGTTTACCTGAGCCAGTACAATGCATCACCCCGGATTTATACGCAGATAGCGGTAAAAGCTGGCGGCAAAAATGATCCTGCCGATGCCACCGGCTTGGCGCACTACCTGGAGCACATCATGTTTAAGGGAAGTGATGAATTCGGAACACTGGATTGGGAAAAGGAGAAAGTAATGCTGGACAGTATTGAACGCATGTTTGAGCATTATCGAACGCTAACTGATTCTATTGAAAGAGTTGATTACTACAGTAAAATTGACCGATACTCAAATGAAGCCGCTAAACTAGCCATTGCCAGTGAATATGATAAAATGATTACTGAGTTGGGCGGGCAAGGACTTAATGCTTACACCACAGAAGACCGCACAGTTTATATTAATGATATACCCGCTAACCAGTTGGATAATTGGCTGAAGATTGAAGCCAGTCGTTTTCGTACCATTGTTCCCCGGCTTTTTCACACCGAGTTGGAGGCTGTATATGAAGAGAAGAATGGAAGCCTTGACGATGATTCGTGGAAGAGTTACGAGGCTTTGTTGCAAGCTATGTTTAAGAAACATCCTTACGGAACACAAACAGTTATTGGTACCATCGATCATTTGAAAAATCCATCCATAACGGAAATCAAAAAGTACTTTGATAAATACTATAAGCCGAACAATGTTGCCATTTGCCTTAGTGGTGATCTGGATTATGATAAAACAATCAAGCTTATTGATAAGTACTTCTCGGATTGGCAGGTAAACGATAAACTGGAACCGTGGACGGTTGCGGAGGAGGATCCCATTAGCAGCCCAATAGAAGTAGATGTCTACGGTCCGGATGCCGAGTGGATGTATTTGGCCTTTCGTTTTCCTGGTCGGGGTTCGAAAGACGAGGGTTTGCTGAAGTTGTGCGACATGATTCTTTCCAACTCGAAAGCTGGTTTGCTTGATCTTAACTTAAAGCAGAAACAGTTGGTTATTGATCCTTCAAGCTATCTCAGTGAGAGTAATGATTATAACATGCACATTTTTGAAGCGAAACCAAAAGAGGGCCAAAGCCTGGATGAAGTAAAACAACTAATCCTTGGTCAGATTGAATCGCTGAAGAAAGGTGAATTTGACGACTGGTTGATTGAAGCGGTGATTAATGATATGAAGAAAAACAGAATCCGGTATTATGAGGGTAACTGGGGAAGATCAGACGAAATGGTTATGGCCTTTACCAATGGTATTGGATGGGCAGATTATATTGGGTTTACTGAATGGCTTCGCAAGTTTACAAAGGAAGATGTAGTGAAATTTGCCAATCAATACTATGGAGATAACTATGTGTACTTACGCAAACACACGGGTGAAGACCCCAATAAACGCAGGGTTGATAAGCCAGCCATTACAAAAGTTGATCTGAATAAAGAAGCAAGGTCACCGTTTCATCAAGCTATACTTGATAATCCCGTTGAAAGGCTTCAGCCAGTTTTTCTTGATTATGACACAGATGTTCAAAAATTACCGTTGCACACCGATGTAACCATATTGTATAACCAGAATAAGGAGAATGATCTCTTTCGGTTGTATTATCTATTAAATGCCGGAACCAACAACGATCCGAAGTTGCGGACAGCCGTTGAGTACCTGGAGTTTCTTGGAACCGATAAGCTATCAGCTGAAGATGTAAAGAAGGAACTCTACAAATTAGGTTGTGGGTTCAGCATTTTTGCCAACGAGGAGCAAACCTATATTATGTTGGAGGGGCTTTCAGAAAACATGGAAAAGGCTATTGCTATTATGGAAGACCTGTTGATGAATGCCAAGCCGGATGATGAAGCATTAAAAAATCTGAAGAATGATATTTTCAAAAAACGAGAAGATGTTAAGAAAGACCGCTACGCAATCATCTATGATGGTTTGATGAACTATGGGAAGTATGGATCATCTTCACCGTTTACAAACGTGCTGTCGAATGATGATGTTCAAAAATTATCCGCTATAGAATTGGTTGAGTTGATTCAAGATTTTACTAAAATGAAGCACAAAATACTTTATTATGGACCACTGTCGGAAGAGGGTGTGACAGCAGTATTGAAGAAGCATCACCCTTTACCTGACGTGTTAAAGGATGTTCCGCCTGCAAAAGTATTTGCGCTTCAGGATGTAACCACTCCCAATGTGTACTGGACGCACTACGACATGGTGCAGGCCGAGGCCTACTTCATTTTTAAGGGCGATAAATTCAATAAAGCTAAAATGCCTGCCAGTCGGTTGTTTGGAGAATTTATTGGTACACAGGTATTTCGTGAACTACGCGAAGCGCAAGGGTTGGCGTATGGCACCTATGCGTATTATGAAACATCATCAACCCTGGCTGGTCATGATGCCTTTTATGGATACATCGGCACCCAGGTCGACAAGCAAGTCGAATCGTTGAATGCTTTGATGAATATTCTCTACACCATGCCCGAAACAGAAGATGGCTTTAATGAAGCTAAGGAAGCGGTTATCAAACAAATAGAAAGCCAGCGGATAATCAAACAAAATGTGCTGTTCAATTATCTTTCAGCAGAAAGACGCGGGTTAACTTACGATGTACGAAAAGATGTTTACGAGCAGGTTCAAAACATGACATTAGGTGATTTGAAAAAATTCCATGAAGAAAACATAAAGAATAGAAAGTATAACCTGGTGATCATGGGTAGCCGTGACAAGATTAATTTTAAAGATCTGGGCAGGTATGGTACTATTAAGGAGTTGTCGTTGGATGACCTTTTCGGCTATGGGAAAGTTGAGAAGATAAACCTGGAATCCCCAAACCAGTAGGTTAAGTTGTCCTACGCCTAAAAGGTGTAGGACAACTATTTTTTTAGAATTTATCCGGTATCTGAATAACACGAAGCACTACCTCGTGTGGATCACCGTCTTTATCAAGCAAACTGAATTTAACAGAGGGGTTGTCGCGGTTCAATTGTGTTTCTACGTTCACAATCTGGTTATCCTGTAAATGCTTTTCAAGTTCTTTTTGAAGTATGAACAGGGCATTTGCAAAATCTACCTCAAGGGGACTAGGATTGTAGGTTGATGTTTTCATGGGGTTGATTCAAGATTAAAAAATCAACATTCTAAATCCTTAATGGGTGTTAACCGCACGTTGGGATTTTGAATATTGAATGATTACCACCGTATCAAAGCAGAAGCCCACGTAAAGCCACTGCCAAATGCGGCCAAACAAATTACGTCATTTTCTTTGATTTTACCTTCTGCCCAGGCTTCGCTCATGGCAATGGGTATGGAGGCCGCGGTAGTATTTCCATACCGCATAATGTTGTTGTACACCTTTTCGGGGCTAAGCTCCATCTTTTCCTGAATAAACTGGCTGATGCGCAGGTTGGCCTGGTGGGGCACCAGCAGATTAATATCAGCTTTAGTCATGTTGTTGGCAGCCAGTGCTTCTTTAATCACTTCCATAAAGCGTACCACGGCATGTTTAAATACCTGGCTTCCGTTCATTACCACCTTGTAGTGCGTAGTGTCCATAATCTGTTCGGGTTGGCGTTCTTCCCGTGGACGGCTGCTGCCCGGATCGCGTACATAAAGTTCTTCAGCAAACCGGCCATCGGAGTGGAGATGGGTAGAAAGAATACCGGGTTTATCAGAAGGTTGGAGAATGGCTGCGCCAGCGCCATCGGCAAAAATCACGGCAGTATTGCGACCACGGGTACTTAAATCAATAGCGGTTGATTGTATTTCAGCCCCCACTACTAATATGGTTTTATACATGCCTGTTTTAATAAACTGGTCGGCAACTGAAAGGGCATAAATAAATCCTGAGCATGCATTACGCAGGTCAAGTGCACCTATGCTTTCCAGTCCTAGTTCACGCTGTAACAACACACCAGAGCCCGGAAAGAAATAATCCGGTGTGATGGTAGCGAATACAATAAAGTCAATGTCCTTTTCAGTTAGGTTGGCACGTTGTAAAGCCATGCGACTGGCTTTTGCGGCCATGTTAGCCACTGTATCTTTTGTAGGATCAACCCATCTCCGTTCACTGATCCCAGTCCGCTCGATGATCCACTCATTGCTGGTATCCATGATGGACGATAGATAGTCGTTCGTGATGACTGTTTCAGGTACGTGGTGGCCAAGGCCGACAATTTTGGAATGCTGCATAGCTATGCCTTTTAAATGCGGCTGAAATTAAGGAAATGTTATGTAATCCTAATGACTGTTAGGGAAATAGTTTTACGGTGAAGTTTCCTACTTAAACGGGTGTTTAAAAATTATGACTACTGAATCAATTACTTGTAGGCACTGAAACCACGCTCTATGAATTCAAAGAAGCCGTGCTTGAACTCGGCAAATACCTTTGCAAAAGCGGCAACTTCTTCAATAACAGAACTGTGTTCTTTAAAATATTCCGTATCAGATTCATTGAGTTCCTGCAGCATAACAGCAAGTTTTTTCTCATGATCTTTCAAATTTTTGCGAAGGCTATCAACCAGTTCACCACTGTAGTAAGTAATTAAATGCTGATAGTGGTCCACTTGCTTTTTAAATTCCACATGGTTCATTTTTGGTGCATGCTGATCAAGCAGGTTCTGGAAGAAGACCAACTCACGTTTCCAAAGTTCTGTGGCTGATATCCACTCCAGACTTTCGCGGTGCATGGCTATTAAGCTGGGTTGCAGTATGTACTTTCCGGTTGCTCCTGTTACTGAAATCATGGCTGTATAATTTTAGTTATCGATTTTACTAAAAGTGTATTCATTTCAGCACAGTCGGTATGATCACAGTCAGGTTAATAACCTGATATAAATCATCAACCTATTTCTTCTCCACTGCTTTCACATTGTCCTCCGGTATGCGGTCAATCAGTTTGTTATATGGATCAATGCCGGCTTTAACTGGTTTCTTATCTACGGTAAACTCCAATTTGTGTTCACCTGGTGTCAACCCATGTTTCTTCAGGTATAGCGGAGTTTTTTGCGTCATGCCTTTTTCATTTTTTCCATCCTCCGCAAAAATGCCAATCTCAATGAAGTCTTTCCCTTGTCCTTCGCTTACATCACGTCCTGCACTGTCGTAGTATATTTTTTTCGTTTGTACCGTAAGGCTCACCTTAAACCGATTTTCAGCAAGCTCTTCATAATCAGCTTTGGTTATTCGATTTTCATACAGGGTAATTTTTTCAAACGAGTCTTCGAGGTAATACTTCAACGAATCGGGAGTGGCTTCTTTAATGTAGCTATACCATTCATTCGAAGTGGCAAAGGGAGGATTTTGACGGAAGGCAGCGGTATCAATAAATTTTTTGAAAGCGCTGTTGAGGTTATCCTCACCGATATAATCCTGCAGGGCATATAGAATCAAAGAGCCTTTGTCATACCATACATAGGCGCGAGAATCATTATTCAACAACGTTTCCTCGAATTTACTTTCAGTAGATCGTCCACGCAGGTACCGGTCAAGCGAATATTTTAGCCGGTTTTGCATGCAATCTTTTCCATACTCATGTTCCAGCACCATCAAGGCCGAGTATTCCGCCATGGATTCTGAAATCTGGTTGGCTCCACGCGTAAAGCTGGGTGTTACCTGGTGGCCCCACCATTGATGGGCCACCTCATGAGCGGTTACATAAAAAGCATAATCTGTTTTATTCGGATCACTGAAGTCGGCAGCCCAGCCGAAACTTTCGGAGTAGGGAACAGTATTGGGAAAAGACTGCGCAAAGCCTGCGTACCTAGGGAATTCAAGTATGCGCATTTGTGTGTACTGATACGGACTGAAGTTCTTGGAGAAGTAATCCAGTGAAGCTTTAACCGATTTTACAAACCGATCGAGATTGTACGTGTGGGTAGGATGATGGAATATTTCTATGTTAACCTGTTCATCGTTGTCACCGTGCCACACATCGCGCAGCACAGCGTAACGGGCTGATGAGAAGTTGGCGAATAAATCCATTTCTGAATTCATTTTATAGTGATAATACTTCCGGCCATTTTCTTCCCATTCTTTTTCCAGGTATCCCGGAGCAATGGCTATCTGATCAGCAGTGGTACTCACCGTAGCTTCAAAGGTTACGTAATCGGCATCGTTATTAAACAACAGCGTACTTAAGCCATACGGATCATTCTGTGGCGGTGCAGAATAGTCTTTCTTGGGCAGTCCATGTTTCTTGCGCTCTTTGTCACTGTTAATTTTATCGCCTGAATAGCCAAAGCTGGGAAAGATTCTCAGGTCGAAGAATGTTCCATTGTACACCATTAGTCGGCCAAGGCCATTATTTGGAAACCCTTTGTAGCGGGCATCAACCTGTACTTCCATCAAAAGCGTATCACCTGGTTGCATTGTTTTTGGCAGCAGGTAGAAATAAATCGAGTTTGTTTTATCCTCAATAACCCTTTGCAGGTCCGTGCCTTCAATACGCAGCATTTCTATGGTCATATCGCTACCGTGTTCAAGCATCAGCGAGTCGATTGGATGATTTGTTTTATTTACGAGCAAGAATTTACCATAGGCACGTGCAGCACGTTCTTCAGGGTAAAGATCCATGTTAATCTTGAGGTCAGTTACTTTTGGCTGGGGAAAAAATTCATATTTTTTGTATTTCTTTTCAAACTCAACCCCGATTTTAATACTCTCTTTATTTGTACGATACGTATTGAGCACACTTACATTGTAATAGATGAATGCACCGGATCCCAACCACAGCAGGGTGAAGAATGTAAGTGAGGCAGCTGATGTTTTTGAAAACCGTTGCTTCATCAGTTTTATCCTTGCTTTAAAACCAGTTTCCGAACCCCGGTTCCAAAACAAGTTTCCGATGATGAGGAAAATAATACCCAGGCTTAGCCAGTATACATTAAACCACGTCAGGGGCCCAAGAAAATGCCCGAAGCCATTCATGTCAGATACCCGGTAGCCGGGGGTGTAGCTGTAGAAGAACAGATTATAATCCAGCTCCGCAAAATTTCTCAACCCGAACATGGCTATCCAAATACCAATAGATACTACATGGCCCATGAATTTATTATGAACAAGGATGTGGACAATGAATGCCAGCATGATCAGTTGCAGGTATTCCGGTAGCTCAATCAAATACAGATCAGTGAAATACATGCTGAACTGAAAATTAAAATACCCTTTAATAATTTGGTTGAGTACCCCACAAACCAATATCAGGTTAACCAACATCAGGCTCACCAATACAAGCGAAAGAAATTTTGATCCATACACGACCCAATTGGGAATAGGCAACGCATCAGAGATGTTTGAGTAATGCACGGTTTTATCGCGGTGCACTACCTCACCCGTGTAAAAAATGATGATGATGAAAACAAAGATGATGTAGTTGAAATCTTTTACCTCCAGCATGTAGTAGGTGAGGGGGAGGGAAGGTGTGCCAAACGTCATATCGCCAAACCATCCATCCAGAAAAAGAAATAAAACACCGGCCAGCAGTATGGCAATGAAATAAAAGTCTTTGGTAATGTTCCTGAACTCAAGAAATGCAAGCCGGAATAATTTTTTAATAAATATGTTTTGCGAGTACATTTTTTGTACAACCGGCAAATCGGTTAACGAACGCATTTTCTTTTCGTCACGCTCCTCTGTTTTCTTACCAGCTCCCAACGAAACTTCCAACAGGCTTTTGAAAGAAAAACGAAAATAGGTAAAGGTAAACAGCACCAGGCTTACGCCAATCCATACAATACGGTTAATCAGAAAATTACCCTGAAGCGGTATGAGTAAATTATTTTGTTCGTACGGTGTCCAGTATTTGGTGGCATTTTGGTACGTGGTTAGGGCAAATGGATCGAGTATATCAACGAGGTCTTTATTGTCAAGATCCTGTGTCAGCGCTGTAGTCAGTAGGTAGCCTATGAAGAGTAACACACTGGCAACATAGGTTGATAATATTTTTCGCGTAAGCGCTACCAATGCAAAGAATATGGTGCCGGCAAAGAAAATGTTTGGTAGCGTTATAACCAGCAGGGGGTAGAGGTAATGACTTAGTTTAAATGGCCCGTATCTCTCTGGCTCAATTTCGCCCGAGAGCAAGCCTAGCGGTTCACCCGACCATAAGCCAAAAATGAACCCCGTGCAGACAATGAATAGGATAACAAACGATCCGAGGTAACGTCCCATGAAATAGGCTTTTTCACGGATGGGGTAGGTGAAAAAATAATCTTTTGTCTGGTATTCCAAATCGCGATAGATGGGTACGCCCATAATGGCCGAGGCCATCAGGATTTGAAATATGCTCATGATGGCGAGCATGGTGGCAATGGCGTGCGGTGAGTTGACAAACGTTTTTTCAGAGGCTGGCCCGCTGCCGTAAATACCGACTGTAAAAGCAAATAAAAAAAGAATACCGAAGTAAGCCCATGTAGCGGGGCGCTTTAATCGGTATTTTAATTCAAATAAAAATATGGAAAGAAACATGTCTGAAGGATTTTAGTAAAGTGATGATTAAATGGTAACAACATCCATCCGCTCCGAAATTTTGGAGAAGTAGACATCTTCAAGCCCGGCTTCTACCGGTTTGAAGCTTTCATCGGGTTGTACATCACTCACTACATGTATCTGGGTTTTACCGGCTTTTAATTGTGTGGAAATTACCTGGAAGGAATTCCGGTAAACATTCATCTCTCCCTTTTCAATTGATTTCGACCAGATTTTTCCTTGCATGGAATCTACCAACGTGTTGGGGTTGCCTTGTGCAATCACTTCCCCAAGACAAATGATTGCCATGTCGTTGCATAGGTTGGTTACATCTTCCACAATGTGTGTGGAAAGAATTACGATGGTGTTCTCACCAATCTCGCTTAATAAATTATAGAACCGGTTTCGCTCCGCAGGATCAAGCCCGGCTGTTGGCTCATCCACAATGATCAGTTTCGGATTTCCGATGAGT
The DNA here is from genome assembly GCA_019638255.1 of Cyclobacteriaceae bacterium. Classification (GTDB taxonomy): domain Bacteria; phylum Bacteroidota; class Bacteroidia; order Cytophagales; family Cyclobacteriaceae; genus UBA2336. The sequence goes on from JAHBUD010000001.1 coordinate 1,994,126, forward strand.
GCCTGCGCAACACCAAAGCGTTGTTTCATACCCCCGGAAAAGGTTCCGAGATTTTTATTCTTAACGTGTGCCAGGTTAACCCGATCCAACAGCGTGGATACAATTTCTTTTCGTTGCTTTTTATCGACTATGCCCTTCAAATCAGCAATATGATCCAGCATGTTTTCAGCAGTTACTTTGGGATACACCCCAAATTCTTGCGGTAAGTAGCCCAGTATTTTCCTGACCTCATGTTTTTGACTTAGCACATTCAGGTTGCCTAGTGTAATGGTACCCGAGTCGGCATCCTGCAGTGTAGCGATGGTGCGCATGAGGGATGATTTACCTGCACCGTTTGGACCGAGCAAACCATACATGCCCTGATTAATGGTAAGTGAAACATTTTTTAGCGCCTGCACTCTGTTGGAGTAGGTCTTACTAAGATCTTTAATGATAAGCTGCATGGAGTTGGATTTGTTTGGGTTGAGTCGCATAAGATAGGTCAAATGTTGCATAGCGCCAAGAAGCAGCTCAAGACAAAATCTGGAGAGGGTTCGGTGCTTATGTACAGTAATTCAGGATCCCTGGTTTATTGGTTAAAGCCCTAAATTGTTTCTATTGTCACACCGAGGCACGAGGTGTCTCATTAAGTTATTCACTTAACCATATAAAGAGGCCTCACAAAATTGGAAATGAGATGAATTGCTGGTTATACCCCTGTCACACCACCACATTCACAATCTTACCGGGCACCACAATCACTTTCTTTGGTGGCTTGCCTTCCGTCCATTTGGTTACGGCTTCTGATGCCAATACCATTTTCTCAATATCTTCTTTCGGCATATCGAGTGCGAACTGCATTTTGGTGCGCACTTTACCGTTAATCGATATCGGATATTCGAACGAACTCTCTTTCAGGTACTCTTCGTTGTAGGAAATAAAGGCAGCGTTAACTACAGAAGTTGTATGGCCAAGTTTTTCCCACAGTTCTTCAGTAATGTGGGGAGCGTAAGGAGAGAGTGCAATAACCAAGGGCTCCAATATGGATTTCTTATTGCATTTAAGCGAACTCAACTCGTTCACACAAATCATAAATTCACTCACGGTGGTGTTGAATGAAAAATTGGTGATATCCTGCTCAACCTTTTTCAGTGTTTTGTGCAACACTTTCAGTTCTTCACGTGTGGCTTCCGCTTCGCTTACCTTCCAGTTACCCTGACCATCATGAAACAGATTCCAGAATTTTCGTAAAAATTTAAACACGCCATCAATGCCGTTTGTGTTCCAGGGTTTGCTTAACTCCAGCGGACCAAGAAACATTTCGTACAATCGGAGTGTGTCAGCGCCATAGGAAGTAATGATGTCGTCAGGGTTGACAACATTAAACTTTGACTTTGACATTTTCTCAACTTCCGAGCCGCAAACGTATCTGTTATCTTTTTCAAGAATGAATTCAGCGAATTTTAATTCTGGCCTAGCGTTTTTAAATAAATCAATGTCTAAAACATCATTCGCAACTAATGAAATATCTACGTGAAGTTTTTGCAGATGAAAATCTGCTTTTCTGCTTAATGTAAAAGTTGCATCAGGATACTTTGAATAATTCAATGAATCATTTATTTTTTTGATTTCTGAATCTATATAGTCGTAATCATCTTGAGTAGCTTTTTTTGATAGTATTTTCTCAGCAAGATTACCAGATAAGAACAGTTCTGGATCGAAGTAATTATTTTCAGGGGGGCCAGCAAATGATAGATCAGTAGTAAGTCGATAAACAAACTTACTTATCCCCTGAATATGCCCCTGATTGATCAACTTCTTAAACGGCTCCTCAGCGCTTACATAACCCAAATCTTTCAACGCCTTGCACCAGAAACGCGAGTATAATAAGTGACCGGTGGCATGTTCGCTGCCACCCATGTATAAATCTACATCCTGCCAGTAATCGATTTCTTTTTTATCTGCAAAAGCAGTTTCGTTTTTGGGATCCATGTAACGGAACCAGTACCAGCTTGAGCCAGCCCAACCCGGCATGGTGGTTAACTCGTATGGCTTTCCGTTGTAGTTCCAGTTCTTTGCTCGTGCCAGTGGAGGTTCACCGGTTTCAGTTGGTTTGTACTCATCAATTTCCGGAAGGGTAACGGGCAAATCTTTTCCATCCACCAACTTTGGGATACCGTTATCAAAGTATACCGGGAAAGGTTCGCCCCAATAACGCTGCCTGCCGAAAATGGCATCGCGCATACGGTAGTTTACTTTGCCTTTTCCAATGCCGTTTTCTTCCACGAATTTAATTCCTGCTTCAATGGCTTCATCCACGGTCATGCCATTCATGAAACCGGAGTTGATGATTTTTGCATCCCAGCTTACGAAAGCTTCCTCTTCAACACTGGGACCATCCACCACTTGTACGATCGGTAAATTGAAATGTTTGGCGAAGCGGTGATCACGCTCATCATGACCGGGCACAGCCATTACGGCACCGGTTCCATAACCGGCTAATACATAATCAGAAATCCAGATAGGAATTTGTTCGTTGTTGAATGGATTAATGGCAAACGCTCCGGTGAAAGCACCACTCACACGTTTTACTTCACTCATGCGTTCGCGTTCGCTGCGGTTTTTCGCCACCTGCACATAGTCGTTAACGGCTTCACGTTGTTCAGCGGTTGTAATTTTTTCTACCAACTCATGCTCCGGTGCCAATACTAAAAATGTGGCTCCGAAAATGGTGTCAATACGTGTAGTGAATACTTCAATGTTGAATGCAGAATGTTGAACATTGAATTGAAGCTGTGCGCCTTTACTCTTCCCAATCCAATTGCGCTGCATCTCTTTTACCGGCTCGGGCCAATCAATGGTATCCAATCCGTTAAGCAAACGTTCTGCGTAAGCAGAAATGCGCATGCTCCACTGTAACATTTTGATTCGTTCTACAGGGTAGCCACCACGCTCGCTTACACCGTCTTTCACTTCATCGTTTGAAAGTACGGTGCCAAGTGCCGCGCACCAGTTCACCATGGTTTCGCTTTGGTAGGCAATGCGGTAGTGCTGTAAGAAGTTCTCTTTTTCCTTCTCATTATAACCCTTCCATTCAACTGCGGTAATTACAGGAGTGTCTTCATCGCAGGCTGCTTTTATATGCTTATTGCCTTCGTTCTCCAGTATAGCAACTAGTGTTTGAATGGGCTCAGTCTTTCCGACTATCAACTGTTTACTATCAACTACAGACAAATTGTACCACGCATTGAACAACTGCATGAAAATCCACTGTGTCCATTTGTAGTAGGCAGGGTCACACGTTTGAACTTCCCGACTCCAATCGTAGGAGAAGCCGATTTGGCGCAACTGCCTCTTGTAGGTTTCAATATTTTTTGCCGTGGTCACGGCAGGGTGCTGACCGGTTTGTATGGCGTACTGTTCAGCCGGAAGGCCAAAGGCATCAAAGCCCATAGGGTGCAGTACATTAAAGCCCTTCAGGCGCTTGTAGCGCGATACGATATCGGAGGCTATGTACCCAAGCGGGTGGCCAACGTGAAGTCCTGCACCCGATGGATAGGGGAACATATCCAGTACGTAATACTTGGGTTTGGAGGGATCGGTTTCAGCACGGTATATGCCTTCCTTTTCCCATGCATCCTGCCATTTTTTCTCAATTCGTCTGATCTCTTCTTTGCTGTATTCGGCCATTTTTCTCTAATGCTATGCTTTGGAACCCGCAAAATTAAGCCATTAGTCGAGATTCCCATCGGCTGTTTTCAACAACTCATCTATGTCATTCTACAGTCCGGTAACTCCTTTTCGGGTATGCCAAACAACCGGCTAATCTTTACCGTGTAGTTCGGCAAAAACAAACACGATGAAGTACCTGCTTACTTTTTTGATCCTTCTCCTGGCTGGCACCTTGGCAGCGCAGACCACCATATCCGGTATCGTAACGGATGTAAAAGGAGAGCCAATTCCGGGGGCCAATGTTCTGATTGCTGATACTTACGATGGAACAACTTCCGATTTGAAAGGAAACTTTCAATTCACCACCGATGAAAATGGCACGCAATTGCTTTTGGTAAAGTTCATTGGTTATAAAGAATACAAGCAATCCATTGTACTGAACAGTTCAAGTCTTTCTGTTACTGTAGTGCTGAAAGAAGAAATCAATCAACTTGAAGCCGTTGTAATTACAGCCGGGGCATTTGACGCCAGTGATGAGTCGCGCAGAACCATTTTTAAAGCCATCGATATCGCTACCACAGCAGGAGCTACTGCTGATATTGCAGGCGCACTCAACACGTTACCGGGAACACAAAAGGTAGGAGAGAGCGGACGTTTATTTGTACGCGGTGGCGATGGCAGCGAAGTGAGAACCTTTATTGACGGCATGCTGGTGTTGGATGCTTACGGACCCGCTGCCCCCAACACACCTTCGCGCGGACGTTTCCTGCCCTTTATGTTTAAAGGAACAAGTTTCAGCACAGGAGGTTATTCGGCAGAATATGGCCAGGCACTTTCATCGGCATTGGCGTTGGATTCGAAAGATGAAGAGCAAATTTCCAGAACCGATATTGGTTTACTTTCGGTAGGTGCCGATGTGGCGCATACACAAGCGTGGGAGAAAGCATCGTGGGCAGGAAAGATTGGCTATACCAACATTCGCCCTTACTTTAATTTAATCGGTCAGGAAGTCGATTGGCAGCGTGCACCCGAATCACTTGAAGCCAGCTCAGCGTATCGTCAACGCGTGGGCAAGTCGGGCATGTTTAAAGTTTATGGTAACTACAATCACTCCAACTTTGCTTTGTATGATCATGCCATTGCTGATCCTTCTATAAAAGTTTTACAGGACTTAGCGAACAACTTCGGTTACATCAATGCTTCGTATAAAGGTTCGATCAATTCGAAATGGTCGGTGCGCAGCGGCTTATCCTACACCGGCATTCAAAATCATGTTGGCTTGAATACATTAAAATTTAAAGAAGATGAAAACGGACTTCATGCCAAAGTAGCTTTTGATGGTTCACTGAGCGATAAGGCCGAATTGAGATTGGGTGGTGAGGTCATCAAGCATACCTATGAAGCAAAAATCGACACATCTGCCCGTGCATTAGGATTCGGTGAAGTGATAGCCTCGGTATTTGCGGAAGCTGATCTGTATACCAGTAACAAATTTGTTACCCGTGTTGGCGCGCGCGCGGAACACAACAACCTGAACGATGAGGTAAGTGTTGATCCGCGCATTTCTCTTGCGTACAAAACCGGAAAAACCGGACAGGTATCATTTGCATATGGCAGGTTCCGTCAGTCAGCCGTAAATCAGTGGCTACGCATGGACAATACGCTTCAGCCAGAGAAAGCCAACCACTACATTTTGAACTACCAGGTAGTGGAGAATAATTGCACATTCAGAATTGAAGTCTATTACAAAACATATGACGATCTGATAAAATTCAATGATGAATCAGGTAACCTGCTTTCCAATCAGGGGTCTGGCTACGCCCGTGGCCTCGAATTATTCTGGCGCGATAATAAAACATTTAAGATGGTGGACTACTGGGTGTCGTATTCATTTCTTGATACGGAACGCGACTACCTGAATATGCCTTATGCAGTAACGCCCTCGTTTGCTTCAGCGCACAACTTCTCTTTTGTTTATAAACACTTCATCACGAAGCTTAAGTCGCAAGTGGGATTAACGTATTCCTATACCAGCGGCAGACCATACAATGATCCGAATGAAGAAATTTTCAATAATGGCAAAACAAAAAGTTACCAGGACCTAAGTGGTAACATCAGCTACTTGCCCAAGCCGCACCTCATTATACACTTCTCATGCACCAACCTGCTCGGTCGCGATAATGTTTTTGGTTATCAGTTCAGCAAAATGCCGGATGAAAACGGAGTGTATGCCAGCAGAGCCATACGGCAACCTGCACCCCGGTTTATCTTCCTGGGAGTGTTTATTACGCTTTCGAAAAATAAAACGATGAATCAACTACCAAGTTTATAATCAATTTGTAATCACTTAATCAACTACAATTATGAAAACCCTAAAACTAATTCCAATTCTTATTGCATCGCTTGCGCTGATGGCATTGAGCGTATCAGCCAACGACAAATACAATGAAATGATGCAGAAGAACATTCAAACTGTTTATACCGCAAAAACAACGGATGAAATCCAATCGGTTATAAATTCGTTTGAGCGTATTGGCGATGCAGAAAAAAGTAAGTGGGAGCCATTTTACTATGCATCGTATGGATACCTGATGATGGCGCTTCGCGAGAAAGAATCTGCAAAGAAAGATCCTTTATTAGATCAATCGCTGAAAGCAATTGAGAAGGCTAAAGCCATTGCGCAAGCCGAATCGGAAGTAATAGCCTTGGAGGGATTTATACACATGATCCGTGTGACGGTAGATCCGGCTTCACGCGGACAGCAATATTCCGGTCTGGCCATGCAAACCTTTGGAAAGGCTATTGCCTTGAATCCTGAAAACCCACGGGCGCTAAGTCTGATGGCACAGATGCAATTCGGAACAGCGCAGTTTTTTGGAAGTTCAACTGCCGAAGCTTGCGGAACACTGAACAAGGCATTGGAAAAATTTGACACCTTTAAATCCGATAATCTGCTGGCACCAACCTGGGGTAAGCCAATGGCCGAAGGCCTGAAAACACAATGTAAGTAAATTTAACTGTATGTTGCGAGTTACGGGGTTCGAGTTTCGAGTTTCGATTTTTTGGAATACACTTCATGAATCATATCTTTTAACTCTAGAGCCCACACCTCGTAACCCGCAACACGTAACCCGACTACTATGAACTTACTCACATACACCCACATTTTTGCTGGAATAATTTCACTGATTGTTGCACCGCTTGCCATGGTAGTGCACAAAGGGGGTAACGCCCATCGCTTGTGGGGAAAAATTTTCTTTTGGTGCATGACGTGGATATTTGTATCGGCCGTAATCCTGTCAGCTGTAAAATGGATTCCGTTTCTATTACTTATTGCAGTATTCAGTTATTACTCCGTTTATATCGGCTACCGTGCGCTTTACCTAAAGCAACTTCATTTAGGTAAAGGGGTGGCCTGGTACGATTGGGCCATGTCAGCAATAGCCGGCATTTTCAATTTTTCTTTTGTTGTATGGGGAGCATACAAGGCAATTAACGGAGCAACCAGCTTAGGTCTGCTGGCTGTAGGTTTTGGTTTGGGCGGACTGATGATGGTGCGCGCTGAGCTCAGCCGGTACCTGAAACCGCCAGCATCAAAATTTCATTGGTTTTATCGCCATATCGGTAGTATGATGGGAGGTTTTATTGCCTCGGTAACCGCCTTTTCAGTACAAGTAATGCATTTTATGCCAGGTGTAATGCAATGGATTTGGCCGAGCCTGGTGGGTGTACCGCTAATTATTTACTGGGTGCGCACCTATCGAAAAAAGTTAGAGAAGGGCAGCCAGTTAGCTGAGCTAGTAGAAATCAGATGATTTAATATCTTGATGTATGATTAATGTTGATCGAAAGGAGATTTTACGTCAGGTCAGGGATTTCATCTTACTCCTTGTTGCAGGGTTTGTCATGACCGCGCTGATGGGGTTCTATAAATCCCCTCGCCAATATATTGTTATTGGTAGCTTTACTGCTTTGATGTGGATATTTCTGTGGAAAGGAAACTCACTTCTCAGCAACATCATTTCTGCTCGTATTAATTGGTTAAAAGCACCAGTCAAAAGTCTTTTTGTGCTGTCGGTATCCAGTATTGTATATACCATAGGTTCAATCTTGATATTGATGAAGTTTTACAACTTTCTGTTCAATATTGATTTCGGCAGGTCGAGTGCCATGATATATTCCGCAGTAACGGTTACCGTAATAATAAGTTTATTTATGCACGGCCGTTCTTTTTTGCAGGAGTGGAAACAGAGTGCATTGGATTCTGAAAGACTGAAGCGCGAAAGTGTAACGGCACGATATGAAAGTTTGAAGAATCAGGTTAACCCTCATTTTTTGTTCAACAGTTTTAATGTACTCACCAATCTGGTATATGAAGATCAAGACCTCGCTGCCCGGTTTATTAAGCAACTCTCGGAAGTGTATCGTTATGTGCTGGATACTCGTGAGCGGGAATTGGTGACAAAAGAAGAAGAGCTTAAGTTTCTGGAGTCGTATCTTTTTTTGCAGCAGATACGCTTTGGCGAAAATCTTAAGGTTACCATTGAGCTTGACCATCAGCATACATGGTTTCCTCCGCTTGTTCTTCAAATGCTTATCGAAAATGCTATAAAGCACAATATCATTTCCAGCGAGCAGCCACTTCATATTAAAATTTATTTCGATAACGACTTTGTTGTGGTCGAAAATCATCTTCAGAAGAAAAAAGTTTTGGCGGAGGAGTCGGTCGGTGTTGGTCTAAACAATATCCGTATGCGGTATGAATTTTTAACCGACAAGAAAATGCAGGTAGAAGCATTGCCGGATAAATTCGTTGTACGCTTGCCGGTTATCGAAAATGTGGGAACTGTATGACTGTATTGATTATTGAAGATGAAATTCATGCTGCCAGGCGATTGGAAAGCCTTATTCGTGAGCTTTGGCCTGATGTTATTATTGAGGGCTTTGTTGATGCAGTAAAAAGCGCAGTAAAGTGGCTGAACAATCACCCTACACCTGATTTGATATTCATGGATATTCAGTTGGGCGATGGCCTGAGCTTTGAAATTTTTGAAATGACGGATGTAAAATCGCCCGTAATATTTACAACTGCTTATGATGAGTACGCGCTAAAAGCGTTTAAAGTCAACAGCATTGATTACATTCTTAAGCCGGTGGACAAGGATGAACTACATGCGGCATTAAAAAAGTTTAACACACTTACCCAAGAACGAAGTGCCCCGGTACAGGATTTAACCGAAAGCATCGGTAAGGTAATGCAGTTGCTGTCGCGTAAATACAAAGAACGTTTTGTGGTTAAAGTGGGCGAGCATTTGCGCACCATCGAGGTAAAGGACATTGAATATTTTTTTAGTGCCGACAAAGCAGCGTTTTGTCATACAAAGGATGGGCGCAATCATGTGCTGGATTTTACCATGGATCAATTGGTAGACCTGGTTGATCCTTCTGTTTTCTTTCGGATTAACCGTAAATACCTGGTGAGCTCAGCGGCCATTACGGATATAATCAGTTATACGAACAGCCGGTTAAAGCTTGTGTTGCCGGGCTTGAAAGATGAGGATTGTGTTGTGGCGCGTGAGCGGGTGCAGGATTTCCGGAAGTGGCTTGATCGCTGAATTCAGGATTGTGTTTTGCCCAGTATCTTTTTGAGCTGATCGATATCGCTTTGCTTTATGGGCTTGGTGATGTATTGTATCACATTCTTGTGAAGAAATGCCTGGTCTTTATCGTGTTTATTGTTTGAACTTGTAAGTACAACAATCCGCGATTTTTCCTTGATCGTTTCTGACATCCTTTCAAAGCTTTCCAGAAACCCAAACCCATCAATATTGGGCATGTTTAAATCCAGGAAAATAATATCGGGAGCGGAATCGTTTGCGTTGGCGGAGAGTGCATCAATGGCTTCTTGCGCTGATTTAAATGCAATCAGGTCATTGGTAAAGCTATAAACCTCAAGAAATCTCCGCTGAATAAAGAGATCAATCTCGCTGTCGTCAATTAATACGGTTCTGTCAACAATGGCGCTCACACTGGTTTGGATTAAAGCCGCTTATATAAACTTAGCACAAATTGTATATAAACCCGAAAATCTGGCTCAAAAATAGTTTTTTTTAAGGTTTTATAGCACCAAAAAATGTGTTAAAATTGGCATTCTAAACCCAACCCGCATACTATGAATTTCAAAAACACCCTGATCTTATTTTTCTGTGTGACTGTTCTGGCTGGAATGAGTTCCTGCAGTTCAGGTGAAAAGAAAAGCAACGCTGATGAATTTACCCAAGCCGAAGAAAGCCTGCGTACAACCATTGAAGATGTTGTATACAATATCCCCTCGCCAACTGAAATTCCGTATTTGATTCAACAAACGGGTGCTGAGTTCAACCAAAGCCTGCTTAATCCCAGGAGCAAAGTTGACCAATATATGAACCGTACCGATAAAGCTTCCTTAAACCTGGGGGTTTATACGGCTGATATCGGCTACCTTACTTCGTATGATAAAACCCAGGAAGCCATTGAATATTTGAATGCCTGTAAAAGCCTGGCTGATTATTTAGGCGTTATCGGCACATTTGACATTGAAATTCTTAAGCGCTTTGAGATCAACATTTCAAATAAAGATTCTTTAGCAAGTTTGCTGGACGAATCCATTAAACAAACTGAGAAATTCCTGAAGGATGATACCCGCAACAAACAAGCCGCCCTTGTGGTAGCGGGAAGCTTTGTGGAAGGGTTACACATTTCTACCGGTTTGGTAAACTCCTATCCTAAAGATCTGCTTCCTACCGATACCCGAAACGTTATCCTTACACCTGTAATCCAGGTAATCCTCAATCAAAAGAAATCCGTTTCTGAGCTGTTAAAAATGCTTTCTGCGGTAGAACAAACTGACCCCGTGAGTGGCATAGTGCGGGACCTGAAAGAACTTGAGGAAGCCTACGAATCACTCAATATCGAAGAACAGATCAAGAATAACCGTGCGGATATGGTATTAAGCGATAGGAATCTTGAAACGATATCTAACGTGGTTGCAAAGTTGAGAAAATCAATTGTTGACTAATAAGTGATAAAGATTTTGAAAGGACTGGTAATTACAACCAGTCCTTTTTTTTTACGGTTGCATAATGTTCTTTAAGCTATCTTTAGTAGGCCTAATGATAATCGCAGATGAGTGAAGTTATTTTAAAGTCGCTATTACGACTTTTTGCCGTTGTAGCCCGGCAGGATGAAGTAACCCGTCAGGAGCGTGAACAGGTAAGCTTGTTCCTTCGTGATCATTTAAATGAATCGAAAGTTGAGACTTACCTTGGGCTTTTTGACGACTACGTAAAAACAGTAGGCCAACTCGAAGGTGTTGATGAGGCTTACAATGTGAAGCGAATCTGTGCGGAAATAAATCAGGAACTGGCGCAAAAGCAGAAGTACATTATCATTCTGGAGTTGGTTCGGTTGGTTCTGGCCGATGATTCGATTTCTGCCCGCGAAGATGAATTGCTTAAACTCATATGCTCATCCTTTAACGTGAGCATTGAAAGCCTTGATTCCATCAAAACATTTCTTTCCGGTAAGGATAGTGCCCACCTTGATCATCCATCGCTGTTAATTGTCGATAACAATGAAGACTCAGCATTTAAGCAAGCCCTGCACATAAAACGGGGTAACCTGAAGGGCTTCGTTGAATTTTTACACCTAAGTCAGGTTGAACTTTACCTCGTCAAGTATATTGGTGCCACCGATGTTTATCTGAATGGTATTCCGTTTCGATCGGGTTCAGTTCAGGTTTTTGGTGTAGGCAGCACCATTCGATGGGATAAGGACGAGCCAATATATTTTGGCGATGTTTTAAGTCGGTTTAAACGATTTAATATCAGCGATCGAATCGCTTTTCAAGGCGTTGATATTCACTTCAAATTCAAGAATGGTGGTACAGGCTTACAGGAAGTCAATTTGGCGGAAGAATCGGGCAACCTTGTAGCCCTGATGGGCGCCAGCGGCTCAGGCAAATCCACTTTGCTCCACGTACTCAATGGCTCCGAAACGCCTACTTCGGGCAAGGTATTGGTCAACGGAATCGATATTCATAAAGATCCTGAAAAAATTGAAGGGGTAATTGGCTTTGTGCCCCAGGATGACCTGCTCATTGAAGACCTTACGGTTTACCAGAATTTGTATTACGCGGCCAAATTGTGTTTCAGTGATTTGAATGAAACAGAAATTGATGGACTGGTAATGAAAACCCTTGAAGACCTGGGGTTGGCCGAACGAAAAGATTTGAAAGTGGGCTCACCACTGCAAAAAACCATCAGCGGTGGCCAACGAAAGCGTCTCAACATCGGTCTTGAATTATTGCGTGAGCCAGCCATCTTATTCTGCGATGAGCCTACCAGTGGTTTGTCATCACGCGATTCGGAAAATATTATTGACTTGTTAAAGGAACTTTCGCTTAAGGGTAAGCTTGTTTTTGCTGTTATTCACCAACCATCATCTGATATTTTTAAAAAATTTGACCGTTTGCTCATTCTCGATAGTGGCGGATACCAGATTTATTATGGAAACCCTGTTGATGCCATCGTTTATTTCAAACGCGCAATCGACATGGTGAATAGCGAAATGGGGGAGTGCCATGAATGCGGCAATGTAAACCCGGAGCAGATATTCAATATTATTGAAACGAAGGTAATCAATGAATACGGCCAATTTACCAATGAACGAAAAGTATCACCTGAGCATTGGTTCAAGCTGTATAAGGTGTACCGAAAAATCGGAAACTTTAAAATTGATTCAAGTACCGCAAAGCCATTGCAATCAACCTTACGTATTCCGGGCAGGCTAAAGCAGGCTAAATTATTTTCGTTGCGCGATCTGCAAGCCAAAATTCACAACCGGCAGTACATGATCATCAATTTGCTTGAAGCTCCACTTCTTGCTTTTATACTGGCCTTTATTGTTCGGTTTTATAATGTTGACGACCGGCTGCAGTCAGGATATGTATTTGCCAAGAACCTAAATCTTCCGGCTTATCTTTTTATGAGTGTTATCGTGGCCTTGTTTATGGGGTTAACAGTAAGTGCTGAAGAAATAATACGGGATAGGAAAATACTAAAGCGTGAGGCTTTTCTGCATTTAAGCCGAAGCAGTTACCTGATGTCGAAAATCGGCATTTTGTTTTTGTTGTCGGCCATTCAAACACTAATGTTCGTCTTTGTAGGAAACTACATCCTTGAAATAAAAGGTATGCTGTTGCAGCATTGGTTTATTTTATTTTCGGTTTCATGTTTTGCCAATGCGTTGGGCTTAAATATTTCATCTGCATTTAACTCGGCAGTAACCATTTATATCCTTATCCCCTTACTCATTATACCACAATTGATATTGAGTGGTGTGGTTGTTAAATTCGATAAGCTCAATCCTGTAATCGGAAACACGGCTACTGTTCCTTTTGTTGGCGATATAATGGCCTCGCGTTGGGCATTTGAAGCGGCTATGGTTACACAGTTTAAGGACAACCGCTACGAGCAGGAATTTTATTACCTGGATAAAGTGATGGCAGAGGCTGACTATAAAAAGATTTATTACATATCTGAACTTGAAACAAAACTTCAGTTTTGCCTGAATAATTTAAATGCAACGGAAGATAATTTGAGGAAAAAACTGGTAAGCGACCTTGCCTTGCTTAAAGGTGAAATTACAAACGAAGCGGAAATGGTAGGGCGTGATCATTATGAATGGATCGGTAACGTTGAGCCAAGTCGTTTTGACTCCGCCACATATAATGATGCTATTGGTTTTTTAGGTAACCTGAGGCGGCTATATATAAATCGGTATAACAAGGCCGATGGGGAAAAAGAAAAGAAAATCGCCATGATGACAAGCACCCCTGAAAAGGAGGCGGACTACACACAATTACGAGATAATTATCGGAATGAAGCCATTGCAGATTTTGTGAAGAACCTAACCGAAACACATCGGATTATTGAAAAGGACGGAAAATTGATTCAAAAGATTTATCCGATTTATAAAGAGCCAGACCCTGACCATTTTATTGATTTTGATGCCCAGTTTTATATGCCTAAGAAGCATTTCTTGAACAAAAATATCGATACACTGTTCTTTAACACCGGGGTGATCTGGTCTATGTCGCTGGCACTTATGCTTTTACTTTATTTTGATGTACTCAGGCGCATAATTGACGGGATCGGAAACCTGTCGAATCCATTGAACAGACGGATGTAGTTTTATATTCTACTAAATTCAAATAACTTTGAGCCAAGTATAAACCACATGATAGTTCTGCTGTTAATTCTGTTGCTGCTTATCCTGATCAGGATATTTTAGCATGTTTTTCACACTCTCAAAGATACTAGGTTACCTGGCTTCGCCCCTGGTATGGGTTAGCTTGCTATTTATTGGTGCCTTGTTGATTCGGGGAAAGCAAAAAAGACGAAAACTTTTAGTTACCGGCCTTTCAACCCTTATTTTCTTCTCGAATGAATTTATTTCCAACGAAGTCATGCTGTTGTGGGAAATCCCTGCAACACCTTATGCAGATGTAGTAAAACACTATAACTACGGGATTTTACTAACCGGAGTTACCAGCACCGATACGCAGCCCGATGACCGGGTTTACTTTCAGCGCGGTGCCGATCGTGTTGTACACACCGTTGACTTATATAAACGCGGTATTATTAGTAGGATTTTGATTGCCGGAGGAAGCGGCAGGTTGGTTACCGAGGGCAGGAGGGAAGCGGATGATATTTTTAAAGCCCTTGTACTTATGGGGGTAGATTCGGTTGACCTGGAAATAGAGAACGAATCGCGGAATACGTATGAGTCGGCTGTAAATGTTGAAAAAATGATCGGCAAAGAAGCCGGAGAACTGTTGCTGATAACCTCAGCCTATCACATGCGCAGATCCAGAGCTTGCTTTCATAAGGCAGGGTTAACTGTTGATGTATTCAGCACTGATTTCCACACGCATCCACGCATGTTCACCCCGGATGTACTCTTTATTCCAAAAGTTGATGCACTGTTGAACTGGCAGCGGCTGATTAAGGAGTGGGTAGGAATAATGGCCTACAAGTTGGCTGGTTATTTATAGGTTGTATTTGTTTTCCGAGGAACGGATTTCATCGTTCAAGTAGCTTGTTACACTGTCTAGATTCGGAAATATCTTAACGCTTTCGTGGACCGCGGCAGGATCGTCCGTGGTAAACATCAGTTCCACAAAGAACCCCTTAACAAGATACAAGGAGTAATAACAAGAATTTCTAGCCTGGCTACCAATGAGCGTACCCTTCTTCTTGAGGAAGTTAAGTTGCTGTTGAGGAGAGAAGCGCTTGAAAAAGAATTTTGTAAACATGTTTATTGATAACGAGCAATGCTTTACAAAGCAGATGCCACTCAAAAAAATGCCGTTGCTGAACAGATTTAGAGGTATTAGAAAGATGCCAATCTTGATTTGGGAATAAGCAGGACAGTAGAGTTCAGAAATAAAAAAGGCTGCCCTGATAAGGACAGCCTTTTTCTGATAATAACAAGATACTTAAGGAATCGGTAAACCGGTAGCTGAATATCGGCTGATATTTGTTAGCGGAACGGTTGCCCCAAACTTGTCATTTATGGCCTGAATAAAAACCCGGGATAAGAAAGCATAACCACGGGTATTCATGTGGGCGCCATCCTCAGAGTAAATACCAGTTGGAGGATTTATGTTTGGTGTAATGGTTACACCGTTATAAACGGCTAGTTGACTAGTGATCAGCGCATTGAGTGCTGCGTCAACATTAGCCAATGCCAATCGGGTAGGATTAGCATCCGCAGAAGCTTGAATTGTTCCATTGAAAGCGTCTCGGGCAGCAACTATTTCTGCTATCTCTGCAGGAACTAACACATATCTATCAGCTAATGGAACTGTTAGTCCATTGATAAGTTGCGGATTACCCCCCACAAGGGTGCCTAATATGCTTCCTGTCGAGAGTGGTAAGATATCGGTTGGAGTAGTTTGACGAACACGTTCGTAAGGGGCTAGTTGAGCTCTTTGTCCGGCAGTGATTGCCCCTGCTCCCTGTAGGGCATCAAACCCAGCAGCAAGGCTTGGAATTGATTCATCAATTAGTACGGCTTTATTATTTCCTGCAGCAAAAGTTATTTTACGAGCATCCAACTGTTCGGCAGTGCCGAATGCACCACCAAAGGCTGGATTTTTGAGTCCATCCAATGCTGCGTTGTATCCTGCAAAGCCAGTATTGAGTTGTGAGGCCGTTGCCGCATCAAGTGGTATCGGATTATAGGTAACAGAAGTAAAATGTGGCATCTTAAAGATGTCAGGGAAATTCCCTACTACTCCTTTCAGGTCAGCATTGGAAGCTAGTATTGCGCCCATAGCAGCACCATATTGTCCAGCGAATGCTCCTGCAGAATTTAGCGGAGCCAATGTTGGATCGCCACCAAACGCAGCATAAAGGAAGAAATCATCCAGCCCCAACCAAAATAAGAAAAATGTAGGATTGGCAGATAGTGCATCGGTAAGGATCGTGGATGTTCCGGGATTAGAGGCAAAGCGTGCATAGAACGGAGTAAAACCAACGGCAGGATTTGGGTTTGCCCAATTACCGGCTGCAGGTATCAGTGCTTGCCCGAGGGTTATAGCAGGAACTGCAAAGTTGTTTAAGGCACTCGTGGCTACAGCCCCTGTTGAACCCGCATATTGAAATGGTGGATTTACTGTAGGGTCAGGCACGGCTTCCAAATTTCCAGGGGCATACGCTTGTGGTGTAGGTCTTGGTGGGTTTCCTTGCAGACGCATTCTGCCTAAAACTGGTTTTGTTGGATCAAAAGGAGGACCCAACACGGGTTGGGTGAAGAACAGGTTCCAACCTAAGCTAGCGCGAATGCTGGGTTGATTGAAGGTTGCTGTACCACCTGCGCATGCTAACTGAGTATTAATAATTGCTGCCAGGGAATTGTTCTGACCATCATTAAACAACGCACCACCTTGCATACCGGCTACAAATGAGTTTCCAATTGCTACGAACTTTGTAAAGCTGGCACTACCTGCGGTACCACCACATGGATCTGGTCCGATGTTGGTTAAATCTGGCTCTGGATCAGTCAACTCAATAACTTCTTGCTCACACGCTCCTAAAAAGATCAGGGATAAGAGGAGGGTAAGGGTTAAACTATTTATCTTTTTCATAGTAATCTGATTTTAATTGGCTTGCATTCTTTTTCTATCTGAAAAACTCATCGAACGTTAGGGATATATAAAACTGCTGTCCTACGAAGGGTGCACCAAAGTTTGTACGGTAGTCACCGCCTAACAAGTTGGTTCCGCCCAGTTTAGCAATAGTTTTGATGGATGGTATCTTGCAGCTAACCTGCGCATCCAGTACACCAAATTCAGGCACATCCCAATCACCAAAAGAAGATTCCCAACGGAAACCCTGCTGCCAGCGGTAGTTAATGTTGAACCCAATATTCTTAGTGACTTTACGGTTACCAAATCCAACATTGAACTTGTTTTCAGGCATGTTGAAGCCAGACCGGAAGTCTTCTGTATCTGCGGGTGCGTTAAAGGTAGTATAGTTATACGAGCCGTTAATGCTATACCCTTTTGATAGGTTATAGGTTAGGCCAAGCCCCACACCATATGAATCAATTGTTTCGGGATTGTTTGAGTAAAGCGAGAAAAGCGTTCCTGGGTTGATGGTATTTCCTTGATGTGATGTGGGAAGCTTCGATGCAACTATTTCACCGCCAATAAAGTCAGTGTATTTTGTATAGTATGCATTCAGATCAACGAGCAGATTGTTGGAATATAGTCCCTTATAACCCACTTCAAAAGAACTCAATCTTTCCGGCTGAACGTAGGGTATATTTGCAGTCACCAATAGGTTTTGGTTGCCACCGGTTGGAGTACCATCCGCAGCGAGAATACCCCCTGAAGCTCTGAAAGCGTTATAAGATGATTGAGTCCATGCACCACCGTTATGTACCCCATACCGGCTGGCATTTGATTCAGTACTACCAAGTAGTGTTCCTCCTGAAGATGGGAAGTAGATAAACTGTGCTTGCGTATCCGGGTTACGGAAACCGGTTTGGAATGAGGCCCTGAAGTTGTGCGTTTCACTAACGGTATACACGGCTGAAAAGCGAGGTGTGATCCGACCCTCAAAGTTTTCATTTTTGTCATATCGCAGTGAGGCTGTTAAGCGAAGAGATTCGCCCAATGTTTTTGCCAACTGTCCGTAGACACCATATTCAAATATTTTAATCCGTTCATTAACGCCAGTGCCCTCCGGATCTTCATTAAATACAGTTCCATCGCTAAACAAATCATACTGGCGAACATTACCGCCCACCATAAAGTCAACCACTTCAATTTGTTTAAACTGATAATTGAATTCCCCATGGTATAAACGTGAGTTATCTACAAATGATGATCCTGGGGGCTGACGTTGAAATAAATTGCCACGAACCTGATTTACCAATGCATTGAACTCTTGCGATCCAACCGCAGGACGATTCCGGTCAGCGTAAGCCCGTGCTGCCTGATGAGCCAATTCTTGATTACCGGCCACTACGCCAGGCCAAAAGCCTTGCATGGCCAATACATAGGTTTGAGCGTATTCAGGAGCCCATTGAGTAGCGGTAGGGCTGTAGTACTCATTCATAAAACCTCCTTGGGCACTCATGTTCCACGAGTCGCCATCGCGGGTTTCAGTTCGGTAGCCTCGCACAAAGAAGTTATCTCCTTTTAATTCAAGTTTGTGGAAGTTTTGGGTGAAATCACGAAGGGCATATTTTTCAGTACCCTGATAGATTGAACTTCCGCCACCAAACCGGTAGTTGTAAAGAAGTTCAACACGATCATTGATGCGGTAATGTATTGCGGCATCATATTTCAAACTCCTTGCATCGTTGTTATCAAGTATATCTTCTTCTCTAAATCCTGTTCTTCTTAAATCCAACGGACCTCCAAAGTTGGCAGGTACAGGTACAGGAATTGGTGTTTCATCACCGTACAAGTTCAAACCATCAAAATTTGGCATTCCGCTTAAATTTACCGTTGAACCTGGTCTCAGGCGGTCGGTTTGATAGTCATTACCTGTCCAATCGGTGGCTTGCAATAGGGAAAAGTTTAGTTTAATTGCCAACTTGTTGTTGAAAGCTTTTGCATAACGCACACCAAAGTTGTACATCGGATTAGCTCCTCCAGCATCTGAATTGTTTATTCCACCTTTAAACATGGCGCTTAAGCCTTGGTATTCGAAGGGGCTCTTACTTTTCATCATTAAAATTCCGTTGAATGCATTTGGCCCGTACAGTGCTGAAGCAGCACCGGGTACAAGTTCCATGCTTTCTGCGTCCAGCTCACTCATGGCCACAATATTGCCTGTAGGAAAGTTCAACAGCGGGGCAGAAGTATCCATTCCGTCAACCAATTGAACAAAACGCACGTTGGCAATGGAGGCAAAGCCTCGGGTGTTGACTTGTGTAAAATTTAAGCTTCCTGATGTTACCTGAACACCTTTAACGCTAGCCAACGCGTCAAAAAAGTCAGGTGCAGCAGTTTGTTGAATAGCAAGCAAGTCCACCTTTTCGATGGTAACGGGTGATCTGATGATGCTTTCTTCCACACGGGAAGCGGAGATAACTACTTCTTGCCCTAACATAAAGCTTTCTTCAAGGGATACGTTCAGGCCGGTTGAACTGGCATCGGTAATTTCAATTTCCTGCGAAGTGTACCCAATAAATGAAAACACTAAGGTGAAAGGTGGTGCCTGGGCAACAGAAAGTGTGAAATCACCACGCGTGTTGGTAATGGTACCCTGGACCCTTCCTTTTACCACGATGTTCACCCCCGCCAAGCCATCGCCCGAAGCAGCATCTTTCACTGTTCCGGAAATGGTGGATTGCGCATAAGTTATCGAGGCCGCTAACAGCATGACGAGTGTCAGCCCCATCGAACGTTTGTAAAACTTCTCCATACAGATTGGTTTAAAATGGTTGGTTTTTAGAATAATTGTTTGAGTTCATTAAAAAGACAATACGAACATTCGTACTTCTCTGAAAAGTACAAAATATTCTCAAAAAACAAAGAAAACGATTGCGAAAACGTTAAAGTAATTGTTGAAGTGTTAATCTTTGACTGAATTCTGTTGCTTCAGGTAACCTACCAACCGGTCGCACAGGGCATGCGTCTCCGAGGAGAGAAATTCATCGCCCGTGGAGGTTAAGATAGTTTGTGCCAACCCGCCCAGGCAGTCAATATAAAACCGCTTCATCTCATCTACGGGCATGTCTTTGGTCCATAGGTCAATGCGAAGGGTGTTCTTTTGTTGTTCATCCCAAAGTGCCAAACTGATGGCTTTTGTTTCTGTTGGTGCAGCATCAGGCTTATCGGAGGCATCCCAAAGAATTTTGTCGGGTATGTTGTTGCTGTCGAGTTCTACGGTAAAGTTTATTGTGGTTTTGCGCATGGTCTCAATTTGAAAATTTGAAAATGAGTTAATTTTAAGATTGATTGACTTGAAGATTTTTCAGTGCGAAAGATAGGCCATTTTCAAATCTTCAAATTATTACATCTTCAAATTCCTATTTCAGGAACATCCCCGTCTATAATAAGCTTGCCATCAGTGGCATTTTTAATTTGCTCCACGGTAACTCCGGGTGCCCGCTCGAGCAATTTGAATCCACCCCCAGGCAATACATCAAGAACAGCCAGGTCAGTTACGATTTTCTTAACGCAATTTAAGCCGGTTATGGGCAGCGTACATTTTTTCAACAGCTTCGATGCGCCATCCTTACTGCAATGTTGCATGGCAACAATGATGTTCTCGGCCGAAGCCACAAGGTCCATAGCACCACCCATGCCTTTCACCATTTTGCCCGGAACTTTCCAATTGGATATATCGCCCTGTTCTGAAACTTCCATTGCGCCTAAAATAGTAAGGTCAACATGCCCACCGCGGATCATGGCAAAACTTTCTGCCGAACTAAACAGTGCCGAGCCGGGCATCATGGTGATAGTTTGCTTGCCCGCATTAATTAAGTCCGCATCTACCTTATTTTCGGTAGGGAAGGGGCCTATACCCAGTAATCCGTTTTCAGATTGTAGAACAACATTCAATGATGGGGGTATGTAATTCGCCACCAGGGTTGGAATGCCAATGCCGAGGTTAATATACATCCCATCTTTAACTTCCTGCGCGATGCGTTTTGCTATACCTACTTTATCTAACATAGACTAATTCGTTGATGAGTTAATTTGGTTATACTTTGTTGTTGCAATAATTTTTGATAGTACCTTTTTGATGTTAAGAATTTGATACACATTTTCGTCTGCTTCTTTTGCAGCGATTTTTAATTTGTGAATAATTTGAATGTCAGGTCAACTATATATTGTCTTTGTCGTCCCTCATGGTTCACAATTTTCAAATCTTTAAATTATTACATCTTCAAATTTTGGTAATTGTTTTTTGCTCAATCCGCTTCTCATAATCCTTACCTTGAAAAATCCGTTGCACGTAAATACCGGGGGTATGAATGTGGTTGGGATCAAGTTCACCAACGGGTACTAATTCTTCCACTTCGGCAATGGTAATTTTACCAGCGGCTGCCATCATCGGGTTAAAGTTTCGTGAAGTGCCCCTGTAAATAAGGTTTCCGGTGGTATCGCCCTTCCATGCTTTTACCAACGCGAAATCAGCGCGGAGCCAGTGTTCAAGCAAATACATTTTTCCATAAAACTCTCGTACTTCCTTTCCCTCGGCCACTTCCGTTCCGTAACCTGCGGGAGTGAAAAATGCGGGAATACCGGCTCCTCCTGCACGAATACGTTCGGCCAACGTACCTTGAGGGATCAGGTCAACTTCAAGCTCACCCGACAAAAGCTGTCTTTCAAACTCAGCATTTTCGCCCACATACGATGAAATCATTTTCTTTACCTGCCTTGTTTTGAGCAACAATCCAATGCCAAAATCATCAACCCCTGCATTATTGGAAATGCACGTTAGTCCTTTTATGCCTTTGCGAAGCAACGCATTAATACAGTTTTCTGGAATGCCGGACAATCCGAAACCGCCCAACATCAAAACGGCATTATCCTGAATGTCGTAAACGGCCTCATCCGCGTGGGCTACAACTTTGTTTATCATAAACAGATTAGGTTTGTGTCAAATCTCAAGATTCAACGAGTATTTCACAAGTAATTTCTGAGGAGTCTCAGGGCATTTTCCTTATCCTGATGCAACTGTTTTTTTAAATCATCCAGATCGTTAAAGCGTACATCGGTGCGGATCATGTGTAAAAACCTGATGGTTAACGTTTCGCCATAGATCTCGCTGGAAAAATCAAAAATGTTTACTTCAATCGACTTGTGTGAGCCGCCCACTGTAGGACGGTTGCCGATGTAGAGCATGCCACCGAAGGTATCATGACCGTAAATAACCTGCACTGCGTAGATGCCATCGGCAGGAATAAGTTTGTATTGTGTATCAATGTCGATGTTGGCGGTGGGAAAGCCCAGCAATCTTCCAAGCCGATCGCCTTTGATAACCCTACCGGAAAGGGTGTAGGGGCGGCCTAAAAAATGTGTAGCGGTTTCAAGATCTCCGCTGTCCAGCGCCTTTCTGATTTTGGTGGAACTAACGGCCACATGGTCAACATCCTGCTGCGGTATTTCTTCGACATCAAATCCGTAATGTGGCCCGTTTTTCTTCAGCTCTTCAAAGCTGCCTTCGCGGTTGTGCCCGAAGCGATGGTCGTACCCAATCACCAGCTTTTTGGTCCCAATGTTTTTTACCAGTGTGCGTGTTATAAACTCTTCTGATGACAGTTCTGAAAACTCTTTTGTAAAGGGAATGCGGATCAGGTGCTCAATTCCTTCTTCGCGTAACCGTTCTGCTTTCTCTTCAAATGTGTTTAACAACTTCAGATCAGTATCATTGGGGTATAGCACCAGTCGCGGGTGAGGCCAAAAAGTAATCACCACGGTTTCGCCATTTATTTTTTGAGCAACTTCCTTGATGCGCGTCAATATTTTTTGGTGGCCAACATGAACACCATCAAATGTTCCGCTGGTTACTACAGCATTTGTAAGTGGTGTAAAGTCCTCAGGCGTATGGTAAATCTTCATGGCTTAACCTCTTCAACACGTAAGCTGTCACTAAGTTTGTAGGATCCAATCCGTGTTCGGCAAAGTTGAGAAAGATAGGCGCCAACGCCAAGTTCTTCACCAAGGTCACGTACCAGGCTGCGGATGTAAGTACCTTTCGAGCAAACAATTCTGAAACTTACCTCCGGCTGATTGTGAGCAATAATTTCGAATTCATTAACCTCTACTTCTCGTGGTTTCAATTCCGGGTCTTTCCCTTTACGGGCAAACGCATATGCACGCTTTCCGCCAATTTTTATAGCCGAGTGAGCGGGCGGTAATTGTTCGATTTTTCCGGTAAACTTTTCAGCGGCTGATCGTATGCTTTCTAGGGTAATGTGATTTGTGTCTTTGGCTTCCGATACTTCGGTTTCAAGATCGTGCGAAGGTGTGGTTTGTCCGAGTACTAATGTACCGGTATACTCCTTTTCAAGCCCCATGAAGGATTCGATTTGCTTCGTCATTTTACCTGTGCAGATAATCAACAATCCGGTCGCAAGTGGGTCAAGCGTTCCGGCATGGCCGATTTTCTTCATTTTCAATACATAACGAAGTTTGTTGACAACATCAAAGGAAGTCCATTCGAGCGGTTTGTTGATCAATAGAATGCGGTCTTGCTCGGTAAGGTTGTTTTCCATCAGATTATCGCCAGATCTACCCCAAGATAATACAGGATCAGAATGATGAGCCCAACGATAATGCGGTAATATCCAAATAGTTTAAAGCCGTGCTTGGTTAAAAAACTGATAAATGATTTGATGGCGACAATGGCTACAATAAAGGCAACAACATTGCCGACAATGAGTAGGTTAATTTCGTTGGATGTAAATACCTGTCCGCTCTTATAGAACGAATACATTTTGTAAAGGGTAGCAGCGAACATGGTGGGTACCGCCAGAAAAAATGAAAATTCCGCTGCCGTTTTTTTGTTTAGCTTTTGTGTCAATCCACCAATAATTGTGGCTGCTGAGCGTGATACACCTGGTATCATAGCAATGCATTGAAACAAACCAATCTTAAGCGCAACCGGATAAGTAATACGCTGATCAAGATTT
This sequence comes from Cyclobacteriaceae bacterium, assembly GCA_019638255.1. Taxonomy (GTDB): domain Bacteria; phylum Bacteroidota; class Bacteroidia; order Cytophagales; family Cyclobacteriaceae; genus UBA2336. The sequence continues at coordinate 2,017,985 of JAHBUD010000001.1, forward strand.
TCTTCATTCGATTCAAATGCTTTGTCAACAAATAAAAACAGGATGCCCCCGATGACGAGCATAAAGCCTACCACATCAACACGCTCAAGCAGGCTGTCGATATAATCGTCCAACAAAAGGCCTATGATTGCCGCTGGAATAAAGGCAATCGCCAGTTTGTAGTAAAGATCAAGTGATTGCAAAAATTTTCTCCAATATAAAACCACTACGGATAGAATGGCGCCTAACTGAATGGCAACTGTAAAAACTTTGGTGAACGGGTGTGCAGCAATCCCCATCAATGACGAGCCGATGATGATGTGGCCCGTGGAGGATACCGGCAAGAATTCGGTAAGGCCTTCAATAATGGCAAGGATTACAGATTCGAGTAAAGACATGTGAACGAATGAAGCTGTTTATTTCTTCTGGTCGGCACGATGCATGATCGCATAAATTTCGATACCAAATCCGACCACTACGATCAGGGGTCCCAGTGTAAGCCCAAGAAAGCCAAAACCATAATCTGCCTTATCGATGGACATGATGATGAAGCCAACAACAAGTGTTACCAGGCCAACGACCATGAGTTGATAATTCTTTTTTGTAAAGGGAAGTTTACTTTCCATAGAATTGTTAATAGAGTTCATCAAGAGACATTTTCAAATACCGTTGAATCGAGAAGAAGGTGCTGCCGGTAGCTACAATAACGCCTAACAATAAAAGTATTCCCGATAAGATTAATAGATGGTCATCATTCAAGAGTAGGGCTAAATCCTCAACGTGATTATTTGCATAGTTAAGGAGCGCTGCGATGGCAAGCGATGCTAATAACCCAGCAACCACACCGTACACCATGGCCCGCCAAATAAACGGCCGTTGAATGAACCAGCGTTTGGCACCAACAAGTTGCATACTGCGAATAAGAAACCGCTGTGAGAACAAGGCAAGACGAATGGTATTGTTGATTAGTAAGACAATTGTAATAATCAACACAACTACAATTCCCATTAGCACGAGCCCCACTTTTGTGATATTTCTGTTTATTGATTCAATAAGGCTTTCAACATAAAACACCTGAAAAACGCCACTCATTTTCTCCAGCTCAGTTTGAATCTCCTTCATTTTTTCAGCCGTGTGATAGGCCGGATCTACAGTAACCAGATAAGCATCGTGCAGTGGATTTTCGCCCAGGAATTTTGTAAAGTCTTCCCCGGTTTCAGCAATGAATTTTGTAGCTGCCTCACTTTTGGATACAAACGTTATCGCTTCTTTATTGCTGATGTAGGGGAGGGCTTCAATATTTTTCTCCACCTGAAGACGTTGCGTTTCTGTAAGTCCGTTTTTCAGGTAAATCTGAACCCGTATGCTTTCGCGTACCAGGCGTTCCAATTCCTGGGAGTAAATAACAAGTGTACCAAAAAGGCCGGTTACAAAGAGCGCCAACGAGATGCTGGCAATTACCCCTACATACGGGTAGCTTCCTAATTTCTTCTTTACCGTTGGTTTTTGCATTGCTTGCAAAAATAGGAAATAAAAAAGCCTCCGGTAATTACCGAAGGCTTTTTATTGAAATCGTTTAACGATCAATAACCCCTTCTTTCCGTTAATTTTTTTATCAATTTCGGATCTTTGAGGGGTACCAATAACGTAGGGGTTTCAACCTGTTCATCGAGCAGGTAATAGTTCGTCTTGTAGTACAAAAATACGGTTCTCTTATTCTCAGCTATAAACTCAAGAATTTCATACAGGTTATTTTCGAACGACCCGTAAAGAAGAAGCTTACCGTTTTTGAAGATATAATGGAATGAATACTTTCTGTTTCCGGATTCTATGTTAACCTCTATTGATGAGGTTACAAACGCATTGGCTATGAAGGCCAACTGATCGTAAGTTTCTTTGGAGGCAGTGCTTTCTGACTCAGACTCGGGGGTGAAAACCTCTAACCGTGGCTTTATTACCTGACTGGATTCCGGTGTAGCAGTAATTTCTTGGGTTGAAGGCGTCTTTGTAGTTACTTCCTTTTCAGTTTCTGTAGTAACCGGTGGATTTTCAACAGGCGGTTCTTCCGGTTGGGAAATTTCTTTATCAATATCCTCTACCTCTTCCGTAATGGCAATAGGCGCTGATGCGGGCTCAGAATCTTTAAAGTACCAGTAAGTTGCTGTGGTAATAAGTCCTGCCACAATTACCGATGAGGCTACTTTTGTGAGCAAGGCAGTTTGTCCTGCTGATCCGGAAGCTACAGGAACGTTATTCAGCATGGATTTGAGTTCAAGCATTCTGTGCTTCTGAATACTCTCAATCAGTTGCTGTTGAAACTGCAATTCGTTCTTTAAGCCTGGCTGGGTCTTCAGCTTTTGTTCAAATGCTGCCCGGTCACTATCGCTCATGCGGTTCGACAGGTAGTCGTCAAGCAGTTCTAAATCTTTTTCTATTTCAAAAGCCATCTCCTTTTAATCTAAAAAGTCCCGCTCAGAATACTGAGCCTTCACTAATTCATCCAATTTCTTTTTGCACTTATACTTTTTAGTCTTTGCAGTGTCTGTATTGGCAAAGCCAAGTTTTTCAGCAATATCCTGCATCGACATTTCTTCAAAGTAATAATACATTAAAACCTTTTTACAGGTTTCGCCCAATTGGTCAATACAACGGGCAATTATTCTATTTCGTTCCTCCGTTTCTGTATCAATGATCACAGAAACATCCTTTTCTTCTCGCGAGAGCCGCTTTTTCCGATCCAGTTCCTTCCGCCATAAATTCTGACATATACTGTAAATATATGTGCTGATTTTGGAGGTCATGACCAGCTTTCCGGAAGTGGCTTTTTGCCAGAACACCACGAGGGCATCCTGATAAATATCCCGGGCTTCCTCTTCGGTTCCGCTATTGGTAATAACCAGCTTGGTCATCATCCGATAGTACTTCTTGTACAGCGTTTCAAGAGCCTTTTCATCGCCTTTGCAGATGCGTTCAAAGATCTCCTTTTCTTCCATTACTGAGCTCGACCTGTATACCATTAGGGTTTAGGGTGGTAACCGTTGAATTAAATAGGCGTATAAATTTATCGATGAAGGGACTACAAGGTGGCTAAGATACCTTTTTCCACGTTTGCGTACGCCACACGGGCCCCCAGTACCCCCTAACTTTTAGGTCGTTTGATTCCAACCATAATTTACACCGGTAGACTCTTCCGGCCTCTGGGTCAAGAATATTGCCATCGGTGTACTCTGCACCACTGCGTTTCATTTCCCGTATAATTTCCATGCCCAGTATCTTGGTTTCGAACCGGTCATCATCCGCTGGACATTTGTCACACACAGGATCCTGATTGTCCCCGGGCTTGGGAAATAACTTAATGACTTTCCCAAAGATCAATCCATTGCGTTCAAATATTTCTACAATTGATTTTACTTCACCAGTCTTATCATCAATAGATTTCCATTTTCCGAGTATCGGGTTTTGAGCCGAAACTATTAGCACAATTCCTGAAAATAGCGTGGTGAACAATACATTTTTCATATAAGTTAAGAGGTCTTTTGGTGCTAAAATAAAAAACCCTGACGGTTTCGTCAGGGTTTTTTAAGGTTATTATGCCCTTAATTATTTCACCTCATCATGGTTTTCGGGGTGAGTTACGCTCACCACTTCTGTTTGAGGTGCTGCTTCTTTGATCGCTGTTTCTGTCGCAGGAGCAGGAGCCAATAAAGGAGCAATAACAAGCGCTACTACTGACATCAATTTCAGCAAGATGTTCAGTGAAGGGCCCGAAGTATCTTTGAATGGATCGCCCACGGTGTCGCCCACCACAGCCGCTTTATGCGGATCTGATTTTTTATAAAACATCTGTCCGTTTATTTCCACACCTTCTTCAAAACTTTTCTTGGCGTTGTCCCAGGCGCCTCCTGCATTTGATTGGAAGATAGCCATCAATACACCGGAAACGGTAACACCGGCCAGCATACCCCCTAAGGCCTCCACGCCAAAACCCGGCAAGAAAGCAATAAGTACAGGCGCAATTACAGCCATTAAGCCCGGTAATACCATTTGACGAATAGCAGCTTGCGTGGAGATTTCAACACACTTACCGTACTCGGCTTTGCCATCAGCTTCATCAAAAGTTTTTTGATCCTCGGTTGACCAATCTTCTTTTGACTTATCGCCATTCCGCTTCATCACATCCAGGGCTGCCTTCAATTGGGGGATGGAAGCAAACTGTCTTCTTACTTCTTCTATCATGGACATGGCCGCACGACCAACAGCGCCCATAGCAAGTGCAGAGAAAACAAAAGGAAGCATTCCTCCGATGAATAATCCGGCCATAACGTTGGCTTTGGAAACATCTATAGAGCCAAGCTTAGCAGTGGTCATAAAGGCACCAAAAAGAGCGAGTGCTGTAAGCGCAGCAGAGGCGATGGCAAAACCTTTACCGATTGCCGCAGTGGTGTTACCTACTGCATCCAACTTATCGGTGCGCGTGCGTACTTCCTTTGGAAGTTCAGACATTTCAGCAATTCCACCTGCATTATCGGAGATAGGTCCGTACGCATCAACGGCTAACTGAATACCCAAATTTGAAAGCATACCTACCGCTGCAATAGCAATACCGTACAATCCACCGAAATAGAATGCACCGATAATTGACAAGGCAATAATGATAATAGGGATAGCAGTAGACATCATGCCTACGCCCAAACCAGAAATGATATTGGTAGCCGCTCCGGTTGAAGATTGTCTTACAATTGACAGCACCGGTTTTTTGCCCATTCCAGTATAATATTCAGTAATCAAACCCACCATTAAACCGGCAATCAAACCGATAACAGTAGCCCAAAATACACCTAAAGCCGTCATGGTGCGCACAACGTTTTGTCCATTCTCATCAGTATACAAAGGATCGGTAAACGTCCATTGTTCGGGTAACATGTAGGTAATGATGAAGTATGATGCGGCAATCATGAAACCGGATGAAATGAATTCACCCATGTTAAGTGCTTTTTGTGGATCGCCACCTTCTTTCACACGAACAAAGAATGTTCCGATGAACGACATAACAATTCCAACACCGGCCAACACCATGGGCAGGAGTACGGCAGAGAGACCATTAAAATTATCAACAAACCCGGGCACCATAAATGCAGCCCCAAGCACCATGGTTCCAATAATGGAGCCCACGTATGATTCAAAAAGGTCAGCACCCATACCGGCTACGTCACCAACATTATCGCCCACGTTGTCGGCAATGGTGGCAGGGTTAAGTGGGTGGTCTTCCGGAATGCCGGCTTCAACTTTACCCACGAGGTCAGCACCCACATCAGCGGCTTTCGTATAGATACCACCACCCACACGAGCAAAAAGAGCGATAGAAGAGGCACCGAAAGAAAAACCCGTTATGATCGTGATAACCTGTGTGAGGTTAGCCTGATTGTCGATGCCAAAAATATTGGAATAAATAATGAATAACGTACTTAATCCGAGTATCCCTAAACCAACAACGCCCATACCCATAACGGAGCCACCAACGAAGGCAACTTCAAGTGCTCTACCTAGGCTTGTGCGTGCTGCATTGGTTGTGCGCACATTGGCTTTTGTGGCAACACGCATCCCAATAAATCCGGCAAGTGCCGAACAGAATGCACCTAAAATAAAGGATACTGCTACGAGGGGAGATGATGTTTCAGCATTGGCGGTAACACCCAAAAGAATGGCCACGCACACTACGAAAATAGCAAGTATTTTGTACTCAGCTTTTAAGAAAGCCATAGCGCCCTCAGCAATGTGGCCGGCAATTTTTTGCATCTTGTCAGTGCCTGGATCTTGCTTGTTAACCCAAGCGCTTTTCCATAAAACAAAAATGATCCCGAGTACACCAAATACCGGAAGGAAATAGAGTAAATTGTCCATGTTACGAATTAGTTATCGATTCAGTTTAAGTTACTTGTTGCTTTGTAAATGTGCCTGCTGCGTAGTGATTCAGGCTTGTTTTAAATAATCTGGCTTAAAAAGCAGCGCAAAGATAGAATAACTGATAAAACCTGCAAAAATGGTCAAAATGAACGCAATTTTCAGGTTAACGCAGCTTTAAGAAGTAGGGGCAAACAGTTCGCGCATGGCTGTCCATAAGCGCTTTTTCCGTTCGTCATTTAACATATCGGGGGAATCGGCAACCAATGCATGTATGCCCTGATGTGCTGAAACCTGATAAGGGGTGTTGATTTCTTTAATTTTGGATCCGAAGGATAAAATCATGCTGGGCTTGAATACTTGTAGCGATTGAAAATCAGTGGATGCAAATTCCAATAGCTGAACCTGTTCGAGTTTAAGGTTAACAGCGCCAAGGATTTTACGCAAAAGCTCAATCTCAATGTTCTTATAAGAAGTCCACGGCCTTGGAACTAACACAATTACTTTCCCTTGAATATCGAAGATATCTTCAGTAAAAATTTGTGATGCGGACTGCGCTATACTCATTTAGTTGATATCGAAAATAGACTTAAGTTCATGAGCATCCTGTGGTTTCATTCTGCCCGCCAATATTAGCCTAAGCTGTCTTCTGCGTAAAGCACCATTGTAAAACTCTTTGTCTTTTTCTGTTTCCGGTTCGATTTCAGGAACGTCAATCGGTCGGCCGCTTTGGTCTACGGCAACAAACGTGAAGAACGCACTGTTGCTTTCCATTTTTTTTCCGGAGGGGATGTCTTCAGCTTCAACATCAATTCGCACTTCCATGGATGAACTAAAAGCCCGTGTTACATTAGCTTTTAACGTAACAACATTGCCAAGCAGAATCGGGTGCTTGAAAGAAATATTATCTACGGATGCAGTAACCACAATACGGTTAGAGTGTTTCTGTGCTGCAATGGCCGACACGATGTCCATCCAGTGCATCAGTCTTCCTCCCATCAGGTTATTTAAGGTATTAGTATCGTTGGGCAGTACAAGTTCTGTCATGCTCACAAAGGATTCGCGCGGATATTTCTTTTTACGGGCCATCTGACTTTTTAAATAACACCTAACTATTTTCTCCAACCCTGCTCACCCAGCAGTGGCACAAAACTAAAGTAATCGAAAGCTTCTTTTACATGCTGTCCGTTTTTTTTACGGATTCTCATCATCGTTTGCCGCTCACGATCGCCAACAGGTATTACCAGTATTCCGCCTTCATTCAATTGGTTGAGGAGTGCCTCGGGAATAACGGGCGCACCTGCTGTTACAATAATTTTATCGAAGGGTGCTTTTGTCGGAATGCCTTTGGAACCATCGCCAAAAAAGAAAAAAGGTTTATAGCCGAGTTTGGGTAAAAATGACTTTGCAGTTTCGTAGAGCTTTTTGTTGTACTCAATGGTGTAAACCTTTGCACCTAGCTCCAGTAGTATGCACGCCTGGTACCCCGAACCGGTACCAATCTCCAGCACCTTATCACCTGGTTTTATTTCCAGTTTTTCTGTCTGGAAGGCAACCGTATAAGGCTGGGATATCGTTTGACCCTCTCCGATGGGGAAAGCCTTGTCCTGATAGGCATGCTCCAGCAGGGCATTATCGAAGAAAACGTGCCTTGGAACCTTGCCAATAGCAGCCAAAACCTGTTCGTCTTTTATACCCTTATTTCGGAGTATTTTAACCAACTTATTCCGTAGACCCCGTTGCTTGTAATTATCCTCCAACATTTCGTTTTGGGGCAAAAAAGGGCATTTTTTAGCCACAAACAAAGTTTCTGAAAATCTTTAGGAAAATTGAAACCAACAGCCGTACTTTAGGGTTCTCTCATGCACAGTGAATAAGCTTTTTGCCATAGCGTTCACGTGTATTTACCTGCTCCTGACAGTAGGCGTGGTGAAAACCACACACTACTGCATGGGGCGGGCAAAATCCGCGGAAATTTTCAGCTTTGAGGCCAAGAAATGCGCCTGTAGTCGCTTTATCCCCAAAGATTCAGGTTGTTGCCACGATGAGCACGAAATCATCAAAGTTCAAGATGATCAGTCTGTTACGGCAAATTTAACCACTCCAGTTCCTGATTTATTCGTATTGAGCAGTATTCAACATGAAGAGCTTGTTTATATAATTGATGAAACAATTTTTTATAACCGTTATAACGATTATTTTCCTCCTCCTGAGGCCATTTTCAGGGTCAATTGCTGTTTTCTTCTGTACGACAGTCATGACTTGATTGGGTAAGACCTTAATTGGTTTTGCGTGCCATTCAAGTGGCAACATTTTTTAGATCAATCAATTAAAAAAAAATCAAATCATGCAAACGAACATCATTATCTCAATTATATTCTTGCTGGCATCATTAAATGCCTTTGGTCAGAAAAATTCAAAAGTTGTTACGGCTGATATTAAAGTTTATGGAAACTGCGGCATGTGCAAAGAGCGTATTGAAGCTGCCCTCGATTATAAAGGCATAAAAACATCGAGCTGGGATGCCCAGACAAAAAATCTTAAAGTAGTTTACTCACCTTCCAAAATTACCGAGCAAAAAATCCATGAATTGGTGGCAGCAGCAGGCCATGATACAAATAAGGTAAAGGCTAAAGATGAAATATATGCCGACCTGCCGTTTTGCTGCTTGTACCGCGATCATGATCACGAAGGCATGGACGACAACTAAGCGACTATGCAACGTGTGAAATTTATAGTAGCAACGACACTGTCGCTTGTCTTATTTTTCTTTTCTGCCGAGGCTCAACAAGTAATGGGCGTGGTAGTTGAAAGGAATGCAAAGGGTGTAGACGAACCTGTGGCTGGGGCCAACGTTGTTTGGCTAGGAACCACTGTAGGAACTGCATCGGGTGGAAATGGCGTATTCATGATCGACCGGGTGGAGGGTTCTTCAAAACTTATCGTTAGTCATGTAGGATATAGACCTGATACGATATTGATCACAAGTCAACTTCGTGTTAAAGTAACCCTTGTAGCTGATGATTATCTTGAGGAGATTACTGTAACAGGGTGGAAGCCTTCAGCGGGCATTGATCATTCCCACAGTATCAATACGGTTGTCATGACGGAGCAGGAACTGTTTAAAGCTGCTTGTTGCAATCTTTCTGAAAGCTTTGAAACAAACCCTTCGGTTGATGTAGCCTTCACGGATGCTGTTACCGGAACCAGACAAATCCAAATGCTTGGGCTTTCCGGGCCCAACACAATGATTTCCATCGAAAACATGCCGGGTGTTCGGGGGTTAGCCTCCAGCCAGGGAATTCAGTTCATACCGGGTACTTGGATTAACTCAATACAAGTAACAAAAGGCACGGGTTCTGTGATCAACGGCTACGAAAGTATTGCTGGGCAGATTAATGTGGAGTTAAAGAAACCGGAGGAAAGTGAGCGGTTGTACATCAATGGTTACATCAATAATGCTGCCCGTTCGGAATTAAATGTTAACTACACGGCACATACAGGAAGTAAATGGGCAACAACATTTTTATTGCATGGTAGCACCCGGCCTTTTGAAATGGATACAAACAACGATGAGTTTATGGACTTCCCAACCGGGTCGCAACTCAACGTAATCAACCGTTGGGTCTATAACAATAATAAAGGTTTGCTCGGACAGGTAGGAATTAAAGTACTAACGGATAATAAGCTGGGCGGACAAATGGGTTTTCATCCGGAACACGACAGGTTTACTATGGATCGCTATGGATTCGAAATAATGACGAACCGATATGAGTTATGGGGAAAATTAGGATACCAATTTTCTGGAAGCCCCTATAGAAGTATAGGATTACAAGTATCAACCGTCAGCCACAATCACGACAGTTATTATGGTTTTACGATTCATGACGCTCACCAGCGATCAGCCTATGCTAACTTGATTTATCAATCGATCATCGGAAGCACCCATCACAAGTTTAAAACCGGTGCAAGCTTTTTGTTTGATCGGGTAGACGAGATCTTTTCAAACCAGCAAACTGATATCATTTACAGGGATACACCCATAAATTCAATCTCTTTCGACAGGAGAGAATTTGTTCCCGGAGTTTTTATGGAGTACACCTATGATGCGGGAGGAAAGTTTTCCGCCATTGCAGGCCTTCGCCTAGACCATCATAATTTATTTGGTCCACTTTACACACCTCGTCTGCACCTGCGATACAACGCTAGTGAAACCACAACGTTACGCGCATCGGGTGGAAGGGGAATACGGTTGGCGAATTTGTTAACCGAGAACACAGGTGTATTGGTATCTGCCCGTCAGTTTGTATTTAGCGGTTTACAAGCAAATTACGCGTATGGATTCAAACCCGATATGGCATGGAACTTCGGTTTAAATATTTCTCAGGATTTCACATTGGATTATCGTGCAGGGGCAATTACAGTGGATTATTTCTTTACTGATTTTGAAAATCAGGTTGTTCTCGACCTTGATAACACAGCGCGTGAGGCTAGATTTTTCGGACTTAACGGCAAATCATTTTCCCATAGTTTCCAATTTCAGGTTGACTATGAACTAATGCGCAGGTTTGATTTACGACTGGCGTACCGATGGCTGAATGTTCAGACAGATTATACGGAAGGCCGGTTAACGCGGCCGCTCATTCCGGAGCACCGTGCCTTCATGAACCTGGCTTATGAAACCAAAAACAAGTGGAAGTTTGATTATACAATTCAATGGCTTGGACAACAGCGAATTCCGGATACTTCGCAGAATACTCCGGAATATCAATTGTCATCCTATTCAGTGGATTATATGCTAATGAATGCTCAGGTTACAAAAGATATTAAAGACAAGTGGAGTGTTTACCTGGGCGTTGAGAACCTGAATAATTTTACGCTAGATAGTCCTATTGTGGCAGCTGCTGAACCGTTTGGACCTTATTTCGATTCATCGCTCGTATGGGGACCAATTTTTGGCAGAATGATTTATGCGGGTTTCCGTTTCCGGATTAAGTAGGAGTTTTTCCGGGATAATCATGTCCCGGAAAAACTTTTTCAAAAGCCTATCAAAATAAAGGGAGCCCAATAATAAGGCGCGGCATACTGGGTCTGGATCATTTTCAATTTTGCTTGCCGTAGTTTAAGGCTGTATTCAGCGGATGCTGTGCTGGCGAGTCTTTTATAAAAATCAGTCATGAGTGCTGCGGTTGATTCATCTGCTACGCTCCAAAACGAAACAATAATGCTTTTTGCTCCGGCATAAACCAACGCCCTTGATAATCCAATAACACCTTCGCCTTTTGAAATTTTTCCAAGTCCGGTTTGGCAAGCCGATAACGTAACCAAATCTGCGCTCAGGTGCAGGTTGTAAATTTCCCCTGAGTATAACCTTCCATCTTCCGATTCAGAATCTGACCGAAGGTATATTCTGGAGAGTTCCGGACTCTTTTCATCAACAATTCCATGTGTAGCCAAGTGAATCAGTGAATAATCCTTTAAACCTGATTTCAACCGGCTTTCAGATGCATCATTGTAAAGCAGCAAATCGGTATTGATATTCTTACTTGTAAAAAGTTGTTGAATGGTGTTTACTTCATCTTTTGAAGCCGGTAGGTCGTTGAGGTATTCGATTGCCGGAAAGGTTACAGGGGCGCATAATAAAGCGGAAGTAATGGCTGCAGATGAACTTTGTTTTTGAAGGATCAATCCTGCAGAGAATTCATAACGGATACTAAACTTTTTTACCAAATAGGGTAACGTTGTATAGGGTTGTTCTTTTATGTCCTTTACATCTTTTGTTAAAAGTGTTTCAAAAGGAATTACGCTGAGCCTTCCTGTTGGCAGGATAATGAGATCGCTAACAGAGGGTGAGATTCTGTCAGGGATCAATAGTTTGTGAAGATTACGTGCAGTAGGAATGTATATATCTTCTGCCATGTAAAACAGGCTATTGCGTAGCCCAGTAATGCTTCGGTCATAGTCTGCCGGAATAGCTTTGTCAATAATCCTGAATCTTTTCTTTGCAATCACGAAAGTGTATAGCCGCGAGGATGATGCTTTACTGTCGTCAACGAAATAACTTAGAATGGCAGTTTTACGATCAATGAGATTTTGTATTTGCTGAATTGACGGTGAAGTTGAATTATACTTCAGGTTGAAATATTCGGGATATTGCTTTTCAAGATTTTGAATAAACTTACGGTAGGATTGGTTAAGGTGAAAAGCTGTTTCACGCAAATACTTTTCTTCCTCTTCCGTAGGTTTTTGTGCCAATTTTTGTGACACCATAGCCAAGGATGATTTCAGGCTTTTTTCCTCGTTCAATAATTCCTCAGGCACCCCGGCAAACGATTTAGCATTTGTGTCGGAGATCGCATCAAGCAGTACAGCAGATTTACTCTTTTCAGCAAAATAGAATGAAAGTTCTCTGTATTCTTTTCGTTTCCGGAAAGATACATCACTCATGCTGTAAGCTAAACGAACCCCATCAGCATATACTTCGTTGGCTATGGCACCGAGGGCAATTTTATCCGATTCATTTGTCGCCTGCTGACGGAGCCGATCAATGAGTGAATCGCACTCCTGCAGCGTTTTAAGACCAAGGTCAAGATCTCTTAGTTTTAATGTTCTCCCAAAGTGGCGCGCCTCCAGTGTTTGCGCTTTATACATCATGGAGTACAACAGCTGGTTACCATTATAGAAATTATCGCCCGTTGGATTGGTTTCAATTTCTGTTGTGTTGAAATTGACTACATTGGAGATCAACGCCAGCTGGTAATTTTTTAAGGCTTCATCGTACTGATCGTTGGATTGGTGAATATTTCCTATGCGATTGTACATGGCGGCTACATCCGGATGCTTGTTTCCATAGGCAGCGATATACATTGTAAGCGCTTTTTCATAAAACTCCATGGCGGTTTTTTTATCATCGAGTTTGGTGTAGGTATAGCCCAGGCTGGAGAGTACAAAAGCTTTTGATGAATTGGGTTCCGGATTGACTTTCTCCCAGATGACCAGTGACGCTTCATAGTAGTTAATGGCATCACCATAGAGTTCAATTTGTGAATAGGCAAAACCAAGGTTCGAGTTGGCAACGGCCAGTTTCGGATGATCTTTTTGATAGAGGTTTTCGTAGATGGCCAAAGCGGCTTCATAGTATTCAATGGCTTTGTCCGGATTTGGTATGTTATTGGCGAAGCCCAGGTTATTGTACGAAGAAGCGATTAATTCATGGTTGTTCGATAATACACTTTGTCGTAATGTCAAGGCCATTTGAAGTTGTTCTTCGGCTTGTTGGTATTTACCGGTACCGATATAGGCCAAGCCCAGGTTCGATAATGCTTTGGCTGTTTCCAGCGGTTGGTTAAGTTGCTGAAGGATGGCCGTGGCTTCAGTTAGTTGTTCAATAGCCAAGTCGTAACGTCCCTGGTTTACATATAAAAAGCCTATTGTTGATTGGGTAACTGCACTTACTAAAGACGAATTTTTTGACTGTCTTGTTTTGAGGAGGACATCACGAAGTACTTTATCTGCCTCCTCAAATTTGCCGAGGCCAATCATGGCTTCAGCCTTTCTGTTGGCAAGTATAATGTTAGTATCGATATCCCTGGTGCCAGCTTGGTCAATTCGCTGGATGGCATCCTGGTAGCGTGAATCAAATAGCAATGCATCAACCTGGCTGATGATTTGGCTATCGCTTTGAGCCTGTGCAAAAGCACAGATCAGTAGCAGTTGAATGGTGAATAGTTTCCGTAGCATTGTTAGAATCGGTAGAAGTAACTTACGGTCATTACATTTTCGCGGGTCAAGCCGTCCGGGTTAACATCACGTTGGGTTATTTTTCTCCCCGCCAACAGTCGTACCCCCGACTTGACGCTGAAGCTATAGCCTGCCGTAACAATCCCCGACATTGCCACTCCCAAGGTTCCATCAAGCTTTTCGCGTTCGTTTAAATTGGTATTAAGTATTTCGTCCTTGGTTATACGCCAGATAGGTAAAAGGCCTGCAGAAAAATTAAACCGTGCATACCGAAAGTTACGTTCAACACGAAACATAATATCTGTTCCGCGCTTTAATTCATAGCTAGGTTCATTTTCCATTACATATGCAGGTCCTCCTTCGTACACCGGTATCCAGTCATCCCATGTAAACTGATTACCATTTTTATTGAAGGCGTGTTGAATACCGGTTGCAAAGAGCCATTTTCTGTTAATCAACGAAATGCCGGCAATGGCATCATAACTACCCAAGCTGGTTTGATAGTACATCGGCAGTGATAATCCGAACTTGTCATCCTTAAGGTTGGAATTGTTGGAAGGGATTTTTCCACCAACCGTTACTGAAAGATCAAACTTTTCCGATGAGTATATATTTCGTGTTAAGCAGTAAGAAATATCCCCCAATCCTCCTGTGTTCCCAAAATTTCCATTAACAGCCTGGTAGGGGAGTTTTATCTGCGCAAAAGTTTTATTATCAATTATACTAAAGCTCATATCAAATGTTGCGACATAAATCACTGGCGATATTGTTGAAGATCCACGGTAGAAGCTGAGCTCCATGGAATTCAGTTTCACAGGCACTTTTTTATTGAATGGCTGGTCGGGTTTCATGGCACCCATGGTGCAAAATCCCGCATCGCTACAACCCTGGCCATAGAGTGAGCCAGTAGTTAGGGCGATACAGATAAAGACGAGAATCTTTCTCATACGATTAGAAAAATTAATTATGGATCATTTTTTCGTTGACCGGTTATGGCCACAGCATCAATTTCATTCCAACCGTCAACCGCTGGACAGTTTAATGCCAACCGGATAGCATCAATAAGGTATGTTGTTTCGCGCAGGTAAATTGAGAATATTCTTGCTTCTTCTGGTAAGTTTGTAACAGCAGGCTTTGCATAAACTTTTTCCCATTGTTGCGTACCCGCATTTCGTATGGAGACAGTATCGACTGCCCCAGGGTACCATGTTTCATAAATTTCAATGGTATGAATGGTTTGCAAAGTGTCAAATCCTAAAACAAGGTATTCCCGTTGCCCATTTGCAGTCGATGGTGACCATGCCCGGATGTCATCATCGTAAACAGGATAAACGTTTTCCTTCCCTAAGGCCTGATTGGCCGACCAGTTTCCTGCAGTATACTGTGTGCTGAAATCAATTACCCGGTCTGCATATTGCCGAAAGGGTACTCCTTTAAATTCGTCAACTTCTGAGCATTTTGGGAAAATCAAAAAGATAAAAAACAATAGAAGGATCTTATTCATTGATAGAGGGAGGGTTTTGACTTTCAAATTACAAAAAAATACAAAACAAAAAGCCCGCAGGGCTGTGCGGGCTTCTAATTCATTGTTTGAAATGTTGTTACATTCCCAACGACTGGTTTTCAATTGAAGCCAGCTCGATAATTTTCTCGTAATCAGCAGGGGAAAGATCACTGTAGAAATAATGTACCGGGTTGATCATTACTCCATGAAGCATTACTTCATAGTGCAGGTGCGGGGCAGTTGATAATCCGGTGTTACCTACATATCCAATCAGGTCTCCGCGCTTAATCTTCTGGCCTTGTTTAACGGCAAAATCGTGCATGTGTGCGTAACGGGTTTTATATCCAAAGCCATGATCGATAATAATCATTTTTCCATAACCACTGAACTTAATACTGACCTCCTCAATAAGCCCATCGGCAGTGGCATAAATCGGGGTTCCGATCGGAGCGGCAAAATCAACGCCCGAGTGCATTTTCTTAACCTTATAAATTGGATGTACGCGCATGCCAAATCCAGAGGCTAAGGCAATGAGTTGCTTGTTGGCGATGGGCTGAATGGCAGGTATGGCTGCAAAGAGTTTTTCCTTATTCTCTGCCAGCTCAATCACTTCATCCTGCGATTTTGATTCGATATAAATCTTCCTGCGCAGTTTATCGATCTTCTCATGGATGCTGATAATGGCATCTTTATGCAGCATGTTTTTCTCCCTTATGTCAGCATAGCGTTCAGCGCCACCGATACCCGCATTTCTAACGGATTTGTCGATTGGTTCAGCGCCTAAAACAATACGGTATATATTGTCATCGCGGTGCTCGAGTCCATCCAGGGTAGTGCTAAGCCTTTCCACTTCAGTGCTCAGCTTTTCATAATAGTATTCGAGTTCATTTACTTCGTTTTTTAAGAGAAGCTCCTTAGGTGATTCGAAGTAGGTACTGAACATCAAATAAATGCCTGAAGCCATCAGCAGGGTAAGAAAAAACAATCCCAACGCATTTAGTATAATGTCACTGGTTTTGGTTCGTACCCGTTCGTACTTACAGGTTTCGGTGTCGTAGTAGTACTTGATTTTCATAAAAACTCGCAATTATAGTGAATGCGGCCTGAACGGTTTTATGACCTCTTCATTGCACTCGATGAATGGCCCTTCCAGCAGATCAATGCAATAGGGGATCGCTGGGAAAATAGCATTCAGGCACTGCCGGATGGCCTTTGGCTTCCCCGGAAGGTTCAAAATTAAGGATTTTTTACGAATTCCGGCAGTTTGCCTGGAGAGGATGGCCGTAGGCACGTATTTGAGGCTTTCTTGCCGCATTAGTTCGCCAAATCCAGGCATCATTTTATCGCAAACAGCTTCAGTGGCTTCGGGTGTAACATCGCGTTTGGCTGGGCCCGTACCACCGGATGTTATGATCAAACAACAGCCCTTACGATCAGCCATTTCTATCAATGTTTGCTCGATTATGGGTTGTTCATCAGGAATTATAGCATATTCTTTTTCCCATGTACTTTTCAGGTATTCGCTTAGTACAGTAATAATTTCCTTGCCGGGAATATCTTCATAAACTCCCTGGCTTGCCCGGTCGCTGATGTTAATAATTCCAATACGAATGCTTTGATCGTTCATCAGGTAGTGATGGCTTTGACTTTCAATCCGAGTTTTTCTGACCGGCCTTTTTTAAATACTTGTCTGCCTTTATTGATGCCTTTTCGAATGGCTTTTTGAGCTTCGTCTGGTAGTTCTAAAATTTCTGCGCATTCGGTTGAGCAGCAATCGCTGTATTTCGTTGCACAGGCTTTGCATTGAATGAACAGCAGGTGACAGCCATCATTTTTGCAATTGGTATGATCATCGCATGGTGCTCCACACTGGTGACAGGTGCTTATAATATCTTCTGAAATGCGTTCACCCAACCGTTCATCGAATACGAAATTCTTACCGATAAACTTACTTTCCAATGCTTGATCTTTAACCTGGCGTGCGTATTCAATAATGCCACCATTGAGCTGAAATACATTCTTAAAACCGCGGTGTTTCATCCATGCGCTGGCTTTCTCGCAACGTATGCCGCCTGTGCAATACATGATAACATTCTTATCCTTTTTGTCTTCAAGCATTTTTTCTACAACAGGTAAGGCCTCACGGAAAGTATCCACATCAGGACAAATGGCATTTTTGAAATGACCCACTTCGCTTTCGTAGTGGTTTCGCATGTCTACCACAATAGTACCCGGATCTTCCGTAAGCTCATTAAAGTCAACAGCGTTAAGATGTGTGCCGCCATTGGTAACATCAAAAGTATTGTCATCCAGTCCATCGGCTACAATTTTATGGCGGACCAGAATTTTTAATTTGAAGAACGACTTTCCATTATCATCAACGGCAATGTTTAACCGAATGCCGTTAAGGAAGGGTATGGCATACAACAGTTTTTTGAATTCGTTTAATTTTTGTGTCGGTACACTGATCTGACCATTGATACCTTCGTTGGCAACATAGATTCTTCCCCACACATCAATGGTGGCGAAATCCTGGTAAAGTTGGTCTCGAAAAACCTTCGGATCGGTTATGTGATGGTACTTGTAAAACGAAAGCGTAGTTCGCTCAGGATTGGGGGTAAGGTAAAGCCGCTCCTTGAGGACTTTGCCTTCTATTCTGTTAAATAATTGCATGGTTATTAGCGTCTTTTGCAGGAAAACCTAATAAGCCTCAAATATACTATGAATTGTGTAGCGCTGAAAATTCAGGTGAGTAGATCCGTATGCTGATTAGCGTTAATTCGTGCGTGGCTTCAGTTCTCCGCGAATCAATAGATTGTACTCTTCACAGGTTAGCTGGCCGTGCTTATCGCAATACTGGCAGGATTTGTACTCATTGCCAAAAGCACCTTTGCGTATAATTACGGTAGTGCCCTTACACACCGGGCATATTACTTTTCCTAAGGGGCCACAATCAATGTCGTAACTTTGTGATAACACCTGACTCGCTTTTGATGATTCTTTAGTTCGCTCTGCAATAACTTCTTTTTCGGCTTTCTTGAGTAAGTCCAACGCTTCGGAATAGAATTGCCCAGCTGTTCCTTTCAATTGAATATACTTATTGAGCCAGTCAGCACTTTGTTTGAACTTGCCCAGGTAGTATGAGTTTTTTCCAAAATAAAATGTCAGGTCAGATGGAACACCTTTGATGTTATTGAGTACGTAAATAAATTTTTCATCCGCCTGACTATAATTTCCTGCATTCATTTCTTCAATGCCCTGATCCATGGTGCGAAGCATTGCTGCTCTTCGGGCCTGTTCCTGATCGGAAGGGATTTGCTGAGCAATTGCCTTCTGTGAAAATGATATCAATAGAAAACAAAATAGTGGTAGAATGAATTTCATGAGTATCTATTCAAATCGTTCCTTGCTAACCCCGAGCCAATCCAATGGTGCATTTAAAAATATGTCTTCTTTGATGGAGGGATCAAGATTCATGTCCTCAATAAATTTGCCAATTTCCAAATCACCAAGCGGAAAGGGATAATCGGAGCCTAACACTATTTTATCGGAGCCTACCATCTTGATTACATATTCCAGCATTACCGGATCGTGGGTAATGGAATCAACCCAGAACTTACCGAGATAATCGCGGGGATTAACGTGATTGTCGATTGCAACAAGATCAGGCCGACAATTATAACCGTGCTCAATCCTGCCTAGGGTTGCTAAAAATGAACCACCTGCATGGGAGAACATAACCCTAAGCTTTGGAAGTTTTTCAAAGATGCCGCTAAAAATCATGGAGCAGATGGCGCGGGTGGTTTCGGCAGGCATACCCACGAGCCACGGGAGCCAGTAGCGTTGCATATTTTTTTGCCCCATCATATTCCAGGGGTGAACCATGATGCACATGCCTAATTTTTCACAGGCTTCAAATACCGGGAAGAATCGTTCTTCATTAAGGTTGAGATCGTTTATGTTCGATCCGATTTGTATACCCTGTAATCCGATTTTTTTACAGCGCTCAAGCTCCTGAACTGCCAACTCTGTATCCTGCATGGGCAGGGTGCCAAGACCGAGGTAGTGCCTGGGATGTTTTTCAATGAGTTCGGCAATATGATCATTCAGAAATTGGGAAAGTTCGAGACAATCAAACGGTTTGGCCCAATATGAAAACATAACAGGGATGGTACACACCACCTGAACTTGTGTGTTGAAGTGCGCATATTCATCAATGCGAAGCTTTGCGTTCCAAGCATTTTCTTTGATTTCGCGAAAGAACTGATTGCCCCGCATCATTTTGGCAAGACCCTTTTTGTGGTGTTGCAGGTAAATGAAATCGCCATACCCAAATTTCTCCGTCCAATTGGGGAGTTTTTTAGGTATGATGTGCGTATGGGTATCGATTTTGAACATGATGCAAAATGGCAATCCCGCAATATCGTTTTTTTTTTACTGTGTTGAAATTCGAACCCTTGCTTGCTCTCGTGGTATTACTTTTTCAGGAAGGTTTCAAAAACCAACCGCACACCGGCACTTACTCACGGATCGAGAATATTTTCACCACTGATCCCTTTTCCATAGGTCATATCAATCTGGAACAGGTCGCTGAAGAAATGACGAAAGCCAACCTGATAGGAAATTCCGCTGCCAGGAACGTAGGGATCACCGGAAAAAATTTCAGCTACTAAATGAAAACCTTTTCGCGTATGGATTTGTGTTCCAAATCCCCAGGTACCAATCAGTTCATCTTCATTGGCTACATGCAAATAATTTCCGCCCCCGTTTAAGTGGAGTAAAACCTGATCACCTTCTCCAAATGACTGGGAGATGGTTACAAAACCAAACGTGCCATAACCTTCTGGTTTAACCGTACCCTGGCCATAGGGTAGAAACGTTCCGACAACGGCACCAATGCCGGGTAATTTGTTGGGATAATATTCTTTAAATAAAAATTTCGCCTGAATGAGCGGTAGTGCATAAGCAAGCCTTTTTTCCTCCACTCCGCGATCATAGCCCCACACGCCACCTATAGTTAGCTCCAGCCAATCGTTGGGACCGTAAGCGCCCAGTATCCAGTTTTCAAATCCGTGCTTATCAACCCTTACCCAGGATTCAAGCTGAGTGTGGTGATCACCTACAACACGTGAGTCATCTGTGATGAATGGACGAACTAATTTTTCATTCCTTGTTGCGGGTTGAAAGTTCGTTCCCTTCTTTGAAGCCAAAAGGGTATACGGATCCTGAGTTTTATAAGGGTTAAACGGTGTCTGAGCAACAGAAATTGAAATGATTAGTATGGAAGTAAAAAGTGGGAACAACTTTTTCATGACGCGTCAAATTGGCTTTCAATAACTGCTTGAAAGTTGAGTTGTGCAAATTAAATTCTGTTAATCAGGAAAGAACGATCAGTTCACGATCAGGTATCTTCATCCCAGCGTACGCTTTCGCGAAGTGTTCTTTCATCATACTGCAATCCATATTGATCCAATACCTCCTGTGGTACCCCATCCCAGCGATTAGGTGCATTACCGGCATAGCCAAGATCCTTCAGTCCGATTTTGCTTGTAAAGAAACCGGTGGCGGTTAAATCACGCAATAGATTGAAGAAGGTTACGCCTTGTTTCATCTCGGGTTTTACTTTTTCAGGGTAGGCGATTTCATCAACAAGGGCAAGTTGCTGTTCTGAAGAACAATCGATAAATGTTTTGTTATGTCTTTTAAGGCACTGCACATCAACCCACTTAAGCCCGCCACGAAGGGGGAGTTGATGGCGCGGCATATCTTTTACAATGAATTCGATAAAATTATGAACACCTGCATCGGTTGCACTTCCACTTGTTTCATCTTTCGGAATAATGATATCAATCAATACTTTGATGGTATTCATTTCATGATCATCAAAGAATTTTTCCGACAGCAATTTTTCATCGCGCACCTGTTCGAATGGGTGACGGTCAATTCCAGTTGTCTTTGCAGGAATTGCTACAGTTTCCTTTTTATCCGTATCGCACGACTGCAACAACACACCTGATGAGATGGCTGTTAAGGCAATAGCTTTCAAAGATTCCCTTCTCTTCATATGTTCTGTTGTTTAAACTGTTCAATAATATAATCGGATGCTCTCCACGATAAAGCCAGAATGGTCCAGGTTGGATTTTTATCTGCCTGAGAAACAAAGGGTCCGCCATCCACAACAAAAAGATTTTTGCAGTCGTGAGCCTGGTTGAATTTATTCACAACTGATCGTTTCGGATCGTTGCCCATTCTTGTTGTTCCTACTTCGTGAATGATTCTTCCGGGAGCTTCCAGCCCGTAGTTGGTTTCTGCTCCGGCAATTCCCCATGTAATTGTAGCGCCCATGTTGTGCATCATCTCCTGAAAGGTTTCCTGCATGTGTTTGGCTTGTTGAACTTCATGGTCGCTCCACTTATAGTTGAAACGCAGGACCGGAATACCAAACTTATCCACCGTACCGTTCGGGTCAATTTCACAATAGTTGCTCTCCAATGCAATGGCTTCACCGCGACCCGCCATGCCCACATTGGCTCCCCAATAATATCGGTAGTCATCTTTAAGCGCTGCCCCATAACCACCACCGGTTTTCTGATTTCCGTTGCGATCAGGAAAGCGACCATTCAATCCTTGAATACCAAATCCAAATCCATAACCGGGCATGCCCATGCCGCCCCAATATTCAATGTGATATCCACGTGGAAAATTGAGTTTCTTATTGTCAAGCCACCAGGGTGTGTAGACATGCAGACCGCCAACACCATCTTCATTATAGCGCTTGCGACCAAAAAGCTTTGGAAGCACACCGCCAATGGCGGCACCGGTTGAATCATGTAAATATTTACCAACTATATTACTGGAATTTGCCAATCCATTTGGATGTGTTTTTGATTTTGAGTTCAATAGTAAACGTGCCGATTCGCATGCGCTTGCTGCCAGCACCACAACTTTGGCTTTAATCTGGTACTCCTGCATATCATCTTTTGCCACGTATGATACACCCGTTGCCTTTCCGCTTTCATCGGTAAGCACTTCGCGTACCATGGCATTCACAATCACATCAAGGTTATTGGTTTTTGTAGCAGGTTTGATGAGGCAAGATGAAGAGGAGAAATCTCCATACACGGTGCAGCCTCGGTTACATTGCGCGCAATAAAAACATGCGCCACGATCGTCATTAATTTTTTTTGTTAGAATCGATAAACGCGATGGGATAACTGGAATGCTTTGTTTGCCTGCCGCCTGTTTAATGATAAGCTCATGCAACCTGGGCTTGGGTGGGGGTAGAAACTTTCCATCAGGTTCGTTAGGTATTCCTTCCTTGCTTCCAAAAACACCAATCAGGTCATCTACTTTATCATAGTAGGGTGCCACATCATCATAGCCAATGGGCCAATCTTCGCCCAAGCCATCATGACTTTTTCCTTTAAAATCTTTTGGGCCAAAACGAAGTGAAATTCTTCCCCAGTGATTGGTTCTACCGCCCAGCATACGTGAGCGGAACCAATCGAATTGTGTTCCCGGAACTTTGGTGTAAGGCTCACCCTCCATTTCCCAGCCGCCATAGGCAGCATCAAAATCCCCGAAAGGACGGAAGGTTGTGCCCGCGCCTCTTCGCAGCGACTCCCATGGCCATTTTAATTGCGTTACATTTTTCGCGGGATCATACCAAGGGCCTGCTTCCAGTACAACTACTTTTAAACCGGCTTGCGTTAGCACATAAGCAGACATGCCACCACCGGCACCCGAGCCCACAATGCACACATCGTATTGATTACTGTTCTCTTTGATTTGAAATGGCATGAAGCAATATTGTTAAGTTCGCTAAATGTAAAATTTTCTTTTAAGTTTAAAAACGGATTACATGTTCATGATGAGGTATTTTTCTTTAGTGGTTGTATTGGTTCTTTTGGTAAACTGTTCTACCGAGAAACTTTCACCTTTCGGAGCCACGCCTTCTGAAAGTCAGTTGCGGTGGCATGAACTGGAATACTACATGTTCATTCATTTTGGTCCGAATACGTTTACCAATGTGGAGTGGGGGCATGGTAATGAAGACCCGAAGGTTTTTAATCCCACACAACTGGATTGTAAACAATGGGCCGCTACCGCGAGACAAGCGGGCATGAAAGGAATTATCATCACGGCAAAACATCATGATGGTTTCTGTTTGTGGCCGAGTAAATACAGTACTCATACGGTTCGCGAAAGCGAATGGAAGAATGGAGAGGGCGATGTGCTACGCGAACTGTCAGATGCTTGCCGCGAATACGGGTTGAAGTTTGGTGTATACCTTTCTCCGTGGGATCGCAATCATCCTGAATATGGAACTCCAGCATACAACCAGGTCTTTGTAAACATGTTGGGTGAAGTACTCACCAATTACGGTGATGTGTTTGAACAATGGTTTGATGGTGCAAATGGCGAAGGACCAAATGGCAAAAAGCAGGTATATGATTGGCCGTTGTTTAATGGTACAGTTTACAAGCATCAGCCAAATGCAATTATTTTCAGTGATGCAGGCCCCGGATGTCGTTGGGTTGGAAACGAAAGGGGTTTTGCAGGATTGACCAACTGGAATACGCTTAATATTGAGAAGGTGTATCCGGGTTATCCTGACTATCATGAACTTACGCCCGGTCATGAAGATGGAACACATTGGGTGCCGGCTGAATGCGATGTGTCGATTCGACCGGGTTGGTTTTACAGTCCGGATACGGATGATCAAGTGAAATCATTGGATGAGTTGGTTGAAATTTACTATGGATCAGTAGGACGCGGTTCGAATTTGTTGCTGAACGTACCCGTAGACAGGCGAGGCTTAATTCCATATCCGGATTCCGTGAGGTTGATGGAACTGGCAGAGGTGATACGAAAATCATTTGGTGATAATATTGCTGAGTCAGCCCGAGTAAATGCATCACATTACCGGGGTAACTTTAAAGCTGATCATCTTATCGATAACAATGTCAGCACCTATTGGGCTTCTGCTGATTCAACCGCTGAAGTTGAATTAGTATTTAACGAGCCGAAAACCTTTAACCGGATTGTTCTTCAAGAAGGAATTGAATTCGGCCAACGGGTAAAGGGATTTGCGATTGATGTTTGGAGGGATGGTCGTTATGAAGAACTCGACCAGCAAACAACGATAGGGTTCAAACGAATTCTTAGCTTCAGCGATGTAACCACAACTAAAGTCAGGGTTCACATCATTGAAGCTAAGGCACCACCCGTGTTGGGTGAGATAAAACTATTTCGTGTGAATGGATAATTAATTTCCCCGTCTTCGATTCACACGTTTGTCTGTGCGCTTTTGTTTGCGGTCAATACGGTCACCCCGCCTTTCTATGCGATTGTCAACTCTGCCATGACCATTTGGATTTCGCTTGTCAATATTTTCCTGGCGATTTGAGTTTACGTTTTCTCGCTTTTGCAGATTATTTTGCCTTACGTTCTGCTGCGATTGCGCGTTTACTGATAGGGTTGCCATTAATAAAAGGGCAAATACTACAATCAAAATTCTTGTTTTCATTTTGTTTTGGATTTTACATTGCTTGGATTACTTACCTAAGGAAAGGTTTAATCTGCAGCATTATTTTTTTTAGGCACGGGGTCATACCCGCTCGTTCCCCAAGGATGGCACCGCGCTATTCGCTTCATACCCAACCATGTACCCTTTAGCGCACCCCATTCCTGAATCGCCTCTATAGTATACTGAGAACACGAAGGTGTATGCCTGCAATGTGGACCCAGAAACGGAGAAATACTGAGTTGGTAAAAGCGAATAGGGAGGATGAAGATTTTCTTAAGCATTTTTTTAGTTGCGAGCTACTAGTTACGAGCTGCGAGTTTCACTGTGGTTAACAAAAACTCACAGCTCGTAGCTCGCAACTCAAAGCTATTCGATAGTATACGAAATCTCCCCATCTTTCCCATCCATTAATTGCACACCAAGTGCTTTCAGATCGTCCCTGATTTTGTCTGATAATGCATAGTTGCGATCGGTGCGGGCTTTTTTGCGGAGATCGATCATCACCCGGATAACACCATCCAGTACGTCAAGGTTCTGACTCCCTTCTTCTTGCAGACCCAACACATCTTCCATAAAGGTAATATAGGCCGACTTGAATTTGTTGAATGTGTCTGCGTCAAGGTCTGTTAGCTTAACATTTCCGGATTTCATATCATTAATCCGGGCCGACATCTCAAACAATACAGCCAGTGTTTTTGCCGTATTGAAATCATCGCTCATGTTGCGATAGGCTTCGTCAATCAGTTTTAGTAATTCCTCATCTTGATTTCCTGAACCACCCGGATGTTCAAGTTTTTTGATTGTACTCAACGCATTGCTTAATTTCTTGTACCCCTTCTCAGCAGCTTGCAAGGCTTCGTTTGAAAAATCAAGGGTGCTGGAGTAATGCGACTGCAACATAAAGAAACGTACCGCCATCGGGCTGTAGGCTTTGCTCAATAACGGATGTGAACCTGTAAACAATTCCCTGGGTAAAAATGAGTTGCCTTTCGACTTGCTCATCTTTTCACCGTTTACAGTAAGCATGTTGGCATGCATCCAATAGCGAACTGGCGTTTTTCCGTAGGCACCAATGCTTTGCGCAATTTCACATTCGTGGTGTGGAAACTTTAAGTCCATGCCACCACCGTGAATATCAAATTGTTCACCGAGATATTTCGTACCCATAGCCGAGCACTCCAGGTGCCAGCCGGGTATACCTTCACCCCAGGGTGAGGGCCAGCGTTGAATGTGATTCGGTGACACAGCTTTCCAGATTGCAAAGTCAACGGAATGACGTTTCTCATCTTGCCGATCGAGTTCGCGTGTTCCTTCCAGCAATTCATCGATGTTGCGTCCGCTTAGTTCTCCATATTTATATTTCTCCATGAACTTACGTACATCAAAATACACGGAGCCGTTTACTTCATACGCATATCCATTGGCCAGAATCTTCTTCACCATTTCAATCTGCTCAACAATATGACCGGTTGCAGTAGGTTCAATAGAAGGCGGAAGGATGTTGAATATCCGACACACGTCATGAAAACTGAAGGTGTACTTCTGCACAATTTCCATTGGCTCAAGTTGTTCAAGCTTGGCGCTTTCTTCAATGCGATCTACACCTTCACCGGCATCGTTGGTCAGGTGACCGGCATCGGTAATGTTGCGTACGTACCGTACTTTATAACCGATGTGAGTTAAATACCGGTACACCACATCAAAAGCCGTGAACGTGCGGAGGTTTCCCAGGTGCACTTCATTGTAAACTGTAGGTCCGCATGAATACAGTCCTACAAATGGTGATTTGAGTGGTGTGAATAATTCCTTCTTGCCTGACAGCGAATTGGTAATGGAAACAGGGTATTTTTCAAATAAACTCATAATGCAAAAGTCGGGAGCGAAACTATAAAAAAGAAGGCAGGAGGCCTAATGAACAATCAATACGGGGTGGGCAAAAATAATCACTATGCAACTTGCTCTTTATAATAAGCGCAAACGTTTTTCATGACGCATTCTGTACACTTCGGATTGGTTGGTCTGCATATTTCCCGGCCTAAAAATGATATCGCCATGCCCACTTCGCCCCAATCTTTTGGGTCATGTGCATCCATTAATTGTTTTTCAATCTTTTTGGGATCGGTGCCGTTGGCGATTCCAATTCGCGGAGCTACCCGAACAACATGAAGATCAACAATGATTCCCTCAGCCGGAACGCCTGTTTCTCGCATGATAACATTGGCTGATTTCCTTCCAATGCCAGGCAAAGCCGTAAGGTCTTCCATGGTTTTGGGAATGTTCTTATCGTCTTTTAAGGTTGCGGCAATTTCTAGTAGCCATTTCGTTTTGTTTCGGAAGTTTCGAACTTTTGAAACAAAAGGGTAAAGTGTCTCGGCAGTAACTTGAGATAGCGATTTCAGGTCGGGGAAAGCATTGAAAAATGCCGGAGCAATTTTATTAATATTCCTGTCCGAATCCTGGGCCGATAGTATGACCATGACCACCAATTGGTAGGTATTGCGGTAATCCAGCGGATGTTTCTTGCCCTTGTATTTTTTAATCAGCGGTTGAAATTCTTTCTGCCAGTTAATCAGTGCCATAACTAAATGATTTTCAAATCTGCCCGGTGCATACAGATTTGAAAATTAGCCAATTTGAAAATGGAAACCACTTTTCTGAATAGAAATCGCTATCAAACTCGCCAACCGGCAAGCGGGTCTTCAGATTATAACATTTTCAAATTGGCTTAAGAGCGTTTCATCCTCTCCATTTCTTCCTGGATTTTTCGTTCCTCCCAATCATCACTGAAAATGATGTTTTGTTTGAATAAGCCGAGGCCGTGAAAAAAGATACCGATGCCCCAGCCGATCCACACCCATTGCACCCACCACCGGTTCGGACTGCTATACCAATTTATAAACGTCAGAAACGAAGCAATGGCCAGGTATGTCAGCACATGACTGTAGAATTTTCGCTTGCGTCTTACGCGCTTGCGTGCTTCTTTATATAATTTATCTTCTTCGGGTGTCATGCTGTGTTGATTTTAAGTGTTAATAGAAATGAAGTTAGTTCAATTTCGTCAATTTCATATCAATGAACGGGTACCACATGTTTCCATCAGGTGAGTATTCGCCTTTCTCAATCCATGATTTATCAGCTGGATTCAGTTTGATGTCATAACGGATTTTGGCCTTGTTGGCCACTTCAAATCCCCATTCAAAATGGTTTTCTTCAACGATTTTAAAATAGGCTTCTGTTTGATTGCCATTCATAACGTGTGATCGCAGTTTGAATTCTTTCTTTTGTAAATCGTAGGATACAATCGCGATCGCATTGAATGAGACTTTTCCATCCTGCGGGTTGCGACCAGTGCCTTCAATAACCAGAATGGTACCATCCAATTTGAATTGAATGTCCTCTTCCTGGTTTACCTGTATCATTGATCCGTTTTGTTGACGCATGGAGGCTTCTCCCTTCCATTTGCCAGCCATGTAAGCCAGTTTTTGCATTTCCTGTTTTAAACTTTCGGGTGCCGTGCCTTGTGCTTGTGCAAACACTAATCCTAGAAGAGTGATTGCCGTGATCAGTAGCGATTTCATATTGATTGGGTTTGAGTTATTTGGCATGTTGATTAAGAAACTTGTCCATGTTTTGGAAAAACCACTCAGGGTCATCATACATGATGAAGTGTTTTGCGGTATCTGTTAATTGGATAGTCACATTTTTTACTTGTTGATATTGATCTGAAAAGTTTTTGAAGGTGCTGTCCTGCGTAACACCATAATCTTTGTATGCGATCCATGCACCCAACACCGTTACCGGAACTTTTATCGTGGCTAATTCTTGACGCAAGTCGGTAGTTTGCATTTCGTACATGGCCTGCGCAACAGTAGGTGAATGCGATTCAATACCCCACTGACCAATAATCTCAAGTTTATCGGGTGCAGACGCCATGGTGTTCAGGTAGTACTGTTGACTTTGCTTTGTCTGTTCGGGCGATGCATTTTTCATCATGTCGCGCATGCTGGTTGCCATCGGCTTCATACTTTCTACTGTAGCCTTCGGATCTTGAATGGCTGGAAAATAGGGGAGTGCATCCACAATGAAATTGGGTCCGACCAAATCGGGTTCAACCGCACTTATCCACAGGCATAAAAAACCGCCCAGGCTATGCCCAACCATGATGGGCTTTTTCAACTTGTTGATTTTTATGTAGGAAATGAGTTCATCACGCATGCTTTTCAAGTACTCATCTTTTGCGACTGCGGGTGTGCCGGCAAAACCCGGTAGCGAAATCACGTGCAAGGTGTATTGCTTTTCATAGCGCGCCACGGTTTCACTCCAAACTTCTCCGGCACAAGTAAGACCAGGAATCAAAATCATATGCCGTTTTCCTTTTCCTGTTTTCTCAACCTTAAAAAATTGCGTGCCGCTGGCATGCTGATTCATCGCCAGGAAAGCCATCAGGCATACA
Organism: Cyclobacteriaceae bacterium; assembly: GCA_019638255.1. Lineage (GTDB taxonomy): Bacteria > Bacteroidota > Bacteroidia > Cytophagales > Cyclobacteriaceae > UBA2336. The sequence goes on from JAHBUD010000001.1 coordinate 2,047,091, forward strand.
ATCATTCCGATGATCAGGTGGATTTTTTTTGCTGTTGTTAACATGTTGTAAACTGGTTTATATTATAAACTATATGAGTAAAAAAATTATGGTTTGATGTATTGCTTAAGCGCGTTCACATATTCTTCAAATGCCTTGATTCCTTTTTTGGTGATCTTACAGGTAGTAAGCGGTTTTTTTCCTTTGAATGATTTTTCAATGTTGATATATCCAGCTTCTGAAAGTTTATCCAATTGCACGCTTAGGTTGCCTGCAGTCGAATTTGTTTTTTCTTTCAGAAAGGTAAACTCAGCAGACTCCACACTCATGAGTATTGACATTATACCTAAGCGCAGTTGTGAATGCAGTAGAGGATCAAGTTCCGCGAGCATGAATTATTGATTCGACTTCTTTAACATATATCCGGGTACCAGGTAGCCAAACACCATGGCAATAGCTCCTACAAGGTATTGTTCAATTGGTCCGACTAAGTAACATAAGGTTCCGGCAATCCAGAATGTGATGCCACCAAGAATCAAAGGACGAAAACGAATAATAATCCCTGAGAGAAAGGTCGCCATACCTACAGGCATCAATACAATAGCGTTTACCATCCAGTTGGTTTGTTCTCCGAAAATCCATGAAGGTAAAATGGTTATGGCCAATCCAATCCATAACCACATCGAAATCCTGTCGAGATGAGTAACTATACCAGCTTTCTTTTCCTGCCGGCTAGAGTAGATCAGCGTAATGATCCAGGCTGGTATGCATAGTGTCCATACCATTGGTGCATAATTTTGATACTCTGTATACTTAAAAAAGTAATACATACCCATATTACAGAATGTAATTACCCATCCCCAAAGCAGAAAGTAGAAACTTCCGTTTAACATGTTTCCCTTCACCTGGTTGATCATCGTAGCGATCAGTTCAAGGCTTTGTTGTGGGTTAAGATTGTCGTGTTTCGTTTCCATATACTGGCTTTAACGGTACAAATATAAAATAGTTTATAAAATAAACCAAAATGTATAAAAGTGCTTGTTACGGCTTTAATTCATCGATTTCCGTCCATCATTTAGCCCTTGGTTTCACTTTTATAAACGTTTACATTCGGAGTTTATACCCTAAATTCACCTGAGATGAAGAGAATTCTAACTGTAGTGATGTTATGCACTTCAACTTTACTGTTAGCCCAGCAGGAAATTCAGCGTTTGGAAAAACTTAAATCAGAGGCAGTTGCCGAAGTTGAAAAGCTTGCTCCTTTAGGACAGCAAATCAACGACATGTTGTTCAGTTTTGCTGAACTTGGTTTTCAGGAAGTTGAAACGTTTGCTTACCTCACCAACTTGCTGGAGAAAAATGGATTTAAAGTTCAAAAAGGAATTGCAGGTGTGCCCACGGCATGGATTGCTACCTGGGGTTCGGGTAAACCTTTGATTGCTTTGGGTTCAGATGTGGATTGTATTCCGAAAGCTTCGCAAAAGCCGGGTGTTGCGTATCATGATCCATTGGTGGAGGGTGCTCCTGGTCACGGTGAAGGGCATAATTCGGGTCAGGCGGTAAACATCATTGCTGCACTTGCGCTTAAAAAAATAATGGAGCGTGAAAAAATTTCTGGTACACTGATGTTATGGCCGGGTATTGCTGAAGAACTTGTTGGTACAAAAGCCTATTACGTTCGGGCCGGATATTTTAAAGATGTGGATGCTTGCATATTTACGCATGTGGGCAACAATCTTGGTGTATCGTATGGTGATTCCGGAATGAACGGTTTGGTTTCTGTTCAGTTTAGTTTTGAAGGTCAGGCTGCTCATGCGGCCGGTGCCCCATGGCGTGGAAGAAGTGCGCTTGATGCCGTTGAACTCATGAATATAGGCTGGAACTTTAGGAGAGAACATCTCGAACTCACACATCGCTCGCATTATGTAATTTCCGATGGGGGAGACCAACCGAACGTGGTGCCTTCGAAGGCATCGGTGTGGTATTACTTCCGTGAACGCACCTATCCGGACATTAAAAAGTTGTTCGATACCGGTGTAAGAATAGCAGAAGGAGCAGCCATGATGACGGATACAAAGTTCACCTATGAAATTCTCGGCTCTGCATGGCCGGGACATTTCAACAAGCCGTTGGCAGAGGCCATGTATGAGAATATTAAAAAAGTCGGGCTACCGAAATGGTCGGCTGAAGATCAGTTGTTGGCCAAGGCTGTTCAATTAGAAATGAAAGCACCTAAAGTAGAGGGACTTGCCGTGAAGCTTGATACACTAGGCCTTCCTAGTCCAACCGGAACAATTAATGTTATGGGGCGTCAGTTAATGGCAATGGGAGGAGGGTCTGATGACATCGCGGATATCAGTTGGTCATTGCCTACTATTGTATTACGTTATCCATCCAACATTCCTGGTTTGCCCGGACATCATTGGAGTAATGCGATTACTATGGCAACCCCCATCGCGCATAAAGGAATTGTATATGGTGCACGGGCAGAGGCCATGACATTATTGGATATGCTATTAAAACCAGAAGTCATTGCCAATGCCTGGGAGTATTACAGGAATGAACAAACCAAGGAAATTCAGTATACACCACTTGTAGGTGAAAAGGATAATCCGGCTATTTACCTCAATCAGAAAATAATGGAAGATTTTAAGCCAAAGCTTAAGCCACTCTATTATAATCCGACAAAATATAAAACCTATCTCGACCAGTTAGGCATTCAATATCCTACCTTGCGTCCTGATCAGAAAGAAGCTGTACAGAAGTTAGAAAGTAAAAAGTAATGTTCACTGGAATAATTGAAGCCCTTGGAAAAGTTGAACGGATTGTAACCGATCAAACCAATAAACATTTCTGTATCACCAGCCCCATCTCAGCTGAGTTGAAAGTTGACCAGAGTCTTTCACACAATGGTGTTTGCCTTACGGTAACAAAAGTGGAAGGAAATAAACACTGGGTTACAGCCGTAGACGAGACGCTGAAAAAATCTACCTTGGGAAGTTGGAAGGAGGCAACGCACATCAACCTGGAACGCTGCATGGTTGCCAATGGTCGGTTTGATGGACATATTGTTCAGGGTCATGTAGACCAGGTGGGTATCTGCACGCGCGTTCAGGAGGTTGAAGGTAGCTGGCTTTTTGATTTTGAGTATGACCCATCATTTGGAAACATTACTGTTGAGAAAGGATCCATCAGCATTGATGGGGTTAGTCTCACGTGTTTTAATTCTTCTGAAAACGGATTCCGGGTAACCATTATCCCTTACACGTTTGAGCATACCAACTTTGGTGCGCTAAAGGCTGGCGACCCAGTAAACCTTGAGTTTGACATCATCGGCAAGTACGTGAAGCGCCTGTTGGGCAAATAATGGATAATTCCACGTATGCATGCAACGTTTCGGATCGTGGCTGCGTCTTATACCTAAATTCCAACGTATGAAAAAACTGCTATTCCTTTTTTTTCTGGCTTTAACGTCATTTGCTAATGCTCAAAAAAAGTTTGAATCAATCAATTCGTTTACAAAAATCAATGTTTTCGGTCCGTTTGAAGTAGAATTGGTGAAAGCCGATCGGGAATCCCTGGAAATGGATTACCGTGGAGTTGACCCCGAATATATTGTGGCTGAGGTTAATAATGGTGAATTGAAACTTAAGCTCCGCAACAAAGCCTACATGAACGACTGGAAATCGGATAACTATTCCAACTCGAAATATGTACGTGTGAAAGTATATTATACTGAGCTCAATGAAGTTCGTGCCCAGGCTGGAGCAGAAGTATTTTCGAAAGATATTTTAAAGTCCAGAGTTCTTGTTTTAGAGGGTAGCATGGGTGCGGAGATGGAGCTGGATGTAGTAGCAAAGAACTTACATACAAAATCCACTATGGGTGCTGTGGTTAAGCTATCCGGACAGACCGAAACGCTGGAAGCAAAAGTCAATATGGGCGCGGTGCTAAAAGCAACCCAGTTGTTAAGTAAGCGAGTTTATGTAAATGCCTCCATGGGTGCTGAAGTAAAGGTGAATGCATTGGAAGAGATTGAGATCAATGCCGGCTTTGGTGCTGAGGTTGATTACACGGGCAGCCCCGATGTGCGCCACACCAATAGGAATTTCGGGGCAGAGGTGCGTAATAACTGAACGTTAGCGGGACAACATTGAGGCATTAATTTGCAGACATCTAAAAATTTGACTTAAGTATGCAGAGCAATAACGACTCAAGTCAAATTTTTAAGGCTCGAACCATTGGCTCATTTTTTCTATTGGCATTTTTAGCGTACGGTTTCGGTCGACACCTATTTGATAGCGAAGTCAATTCTGAAAACTATATCGGTGCCTTACTGATCATTATCAATTCAATAATGGTTCTGTTTATTGGCATACTCTTTAGGCAAACATTGCAGAAATACAATGCATTGGTTGGCAATATATACCTCTTTACACGAGTGTTTGAATCAATAGCCCTTGCAAGCATTGTATTGAATGTGATGCCCACGGTTCGTGTTTCGGAGGACTATGGCTATTTTCTTGCCATGCTAATTCTGGGACTTGGTAGTATTCCAATGTGTTTTACATTATACAAACACAAAATTTCTCCATCGTGGCTGGCAATTTGGGGGATAACAGGATATGGCATTTTTTCCTTTGGATTTTTGATGGAACTATTCGAACGTGAATGGAGCATGTATCTTTTGATACTTGCGGCTCTATGGGAAATTACTTTTGCAATTTGGCTGATCACTAAAGGTGGGCAGGGTGCAAAATTAGGTGCGAAATAATTATTACTTCGCTCTAGTTCTAAAAAAGCGTTCTTCAATTAGTTTGAATAACCGGTAGAATAAAAATCCAATGGCCAAACCAATAAAGGCTCCAACCAGAATGTCCCCGGGATAGTGAACTCCCAGATAAATTCTGGTGTAGCTAACCAATCCGGCCCATAAAAATATCAATCGGATTCTCCGTACATCGTGGCCAAGCAGTAAGAACGAGAGCATGGCTATTCCAAATGTATTTGCAGCATGGCTTGAGGCAAAGCCAAAATTTCCCCCTTTATAGTTATTCACCGTATGAACTTTCTCCATGAGTAACGGCTCATGCGTAGGCCTTAACCGTGCAAAGCCCGGCTTCATCAATCCACTGGTTATTCTATCGGTAGCGGTAATACAAAGTACAATGCAGAGCAGCGGCAGCCACACCTTTTTTTTATACACGGTTACCAACAGAAAAATCAACAATAAAAAAACGGGTGTAGCGGTAAACGTATTTGATAACCAGTACATTACCGGATCAAGCCATTTTGTATGCAATCCATTTAAAATGAAAAAGATCTTTGTGTCGAGTGTGGCTATAAAATCCATGATTTTCTCAAGTCGCGTAAAATTAGTTATTTATGTTATTAATTCAGGAACATGACTAACCAGGCACCTAACAGTATTTTAATGATTCGTCCTGCCGCGTTTGGCTTCAATGATCAGACAGCATCAACCAATACTTTTCAGTATGGTTTAAGTGATCGTGTTGATAGGATTCAATTGTGCGCGTTAGATGAATTCAACCGAATGGTCGATTTGTTGGAATCGCACGACATTGAAGTACATGTTTTTGATGATTCTCCAGCCATACTTAAGCCTGATGCTATTTTTCCTAACAACTGGCTTTCCTTTCATCCGGACGGTAAAATAGTATTGTATCCCATGTTGGCTGAAAACCGAAGGCTTGAACGTAGGGTTGATGTTATTGAAGTGTTACGTGAGAAGTTTTTGGTAAATGAAATCATTGATCTTACCGATGCTGAGCAGGAAGGAAGATTTTTGGAAGGAACCGGAAGTTTGGTTTTCGATTATGTAAATCGTGTAGTCTATACAAGCCGTTCCCAACGAACCGATGATGCCCTCGCACTGGAATTGAGCAATCAGTTAGGATTCAAACTGGTGCTATTTAACGCAGTTGATCGAAATGGAATACCCATTTATCACACCAATGTGTTAATGTGTGTAGGTTCCAGGTTTGCAACAATTTGTTTGGATGCCGTGCACGCAGATGAGGATCAGGAAATACTACTTTCAAATTTTGCAGAAAGTAATCATAAGGTTGTGGCAATCAATTACGATCAGATGGAGACTTTTGCCGGCAATATGATGGAAGTTCAAAGCCGGACAGGGGAGCCCTTCGTGTTGATTTCCGAAACGGCTTTTCATGCTTTGTTGCCGGGGCAGATTGATGCCATTTCACGCTTTGCAGAAATAATTCCAATTTCGATACCTACCATTGAGCGTTTTGGTGGCGGGAGCGTACGGTGTATGGTGGCAGGAATTTTTAATCTGCGAATTTAGTTTTGTGCTCTTCAATGCGCGCATTAATCCAGCGTTCAGCCTCGGTGGGATCGGTGCAGAAATGAACCATGCTACCGGATTTTGATATGGCTTGCCGTATACGTTCGCGGTATTCGTCATTATGCTGGGTGGGGTCATAGATTCCAACAATCCAGGTCAATCCGTTCCGTACCGATTCTGGAATAATGTGGGTTACCATCCATACCTGGTCTTCCTGCTTTATCGTTCCTTGCTTCCGCAGATCGGCAATCCAGTAAGGTGTATTGTAGGTACGCTGGATCTCACTTGATTTCATAAAGAGATCGCGATAGGCTTCTGAGGTCACTTGTTTCTTCCAATGTATACCGGCTGTATTGAGACGTGCATTGTAGTAGATCTGACCGTATTCGCTGTCGTAACAGATTTGTCCTTCAATGTCATCAGGCTTTGGAAAGCAAATGGTAAACGTAGTTCCCTTATTAAGCTCACTAGTAACACTAATGTTTCCACCGAGCGTATCCACTTGCGATTTAACAAGGTACAGCCCCAAACCTTTTCCATCCGTATGGGTATGAAAACGTTTATACATATTAAAGAGATCCTTTCCGAATTGATCCAGATTGATGCCTAAACCATTATCAGTAAAGGCCAGGTAAACTTTATCCTCAACGGTTTCTGTTTGAATATTCAGTACAAGATCGCGCGAATGCGACCGGTACTTTACCGAGTTGCTCAACAAGTTGAACAATATGCTATTCAACATGGGACGAATGGTGTATACAATTGGCGCCTTTTCGAAATTTATTTGGATAACCGCGTTTGATGGGAGTTGATGTTCGATGCTTTGCCTTACCCGTTCAAGCTCTTGTTCAAAACTTACCTTTTCTTTGATTTTATAGATGTCGTTTCGGATGTCAATAATTTTGTTGAGATCGCGAATGATGGTGTCTAACTCAAGTGAGGATCTGTTTAATAACTCCAAAAGTTCGAGTTGCTCCGGGTTCATCCCCTCTGATTTAAGGACAAGCAAATTCTCTAATCCGATAAGACGAGCAACCGGTGCCCTTAGGTTATGCGAAATGGTGTAAGAAAACTGCCGTAATTCGCTGTTGTATTTTGAAAGTTCTTCGTTAGAATCAATCAATTCCTTGTTTTTTCTGGCCACCAGATCTTCCAGGTGTTCGTTATGCATATGCAGTTGTTGCTTCTGCTCTTGAATGAGGTGATAGGCATCCTCAAGCTTTTCCTGGCCGGCACGAAGCTCTTCAGCCTGCGCAGCCATTTCCTCATTCTGCGTTTCTATTTCTTGATTCAAAAGGGCCAGGCCTTTATTCTGTTTTTTTAATTCTTGATTAATTGACTCTTTCTCTAATAGCAATTCAAGATTTCTATTGTCAGCTTTATCTACTGCGCGTTTAAGCATGAAGGCTGCAGAGACAAGCGCTGCGAATTCAATAAAAAAAACGAAATTATAGTAAATGAATGTATTGATGTTCTGGTAAAAATCGACCGAGCGGCCAAAAGCTGGAATTACAAAATCGTAGCCTACCGTACAAACCATGCAGACAAACGTAGTGATGATCATCCACTTCCGCTCACGAAATGTATCGAATACAATGATGGGGATAATACACGTGGCCATCGTCATAATCCTTGGAGGGAAGTAGGAGGCATTATAAATGAGTGGATTGTCGTTTTGTGTACTGACGCTGATTAACCAAATAATAAAGACAGGAATTGATATGGATATAATGAAGCGACTCAGCAGATTTATTCCATAGTAATTGAGGATGGGCACCGTGGAATATAAAATCAAACTAAGACTTGCCCGTTGTAAACCGGGTGTTAGTCCTGTTAGGATTGCCAGCACTCCAAGAAGTAACGCTGTTAGTAGCAAGACAATAAACGCAACACGGTTGGATAGAATGATGCTCCTATGCTGGTAGCTTGGAGTCAGATCATTGATACCTAGTCTTGAATATGAATGCCAAAATCCCATGTAGACTTTTATCGGACTTAATATAAGCCCTTTTCTTAAAAAGAATATGTGTAATTTCACCCTTATTTGTCTGTAGTATGGAAAAGTATGATTTGGTCGTAATTGGTGCCGGGCCTTCAGGGTACGCAGCAGCCATGCGCGCCATTGATTTTAAAAAGAAGGTTTTGCTAATCGAGAAAAACAAGGTTGGCGGTGCCGGGGTAACCAATGGAGCACTTTCGTCAAAAACCTGGTGGGAACTTTCCCGTGAAGCTTCATCCTTTCGTAAAAACCTCAAACGTTATAACATAAAAGCACCCAGTGTGGATTACAACGAAATCCAGGCCGAAGTGCAACGAGCAGTTGGAGAACGCAAGGAAATGCTCAAAGAGCACATGGAACTTTTAAAGAGTTCCGGACTTTTTTCTTTCAAGCGGGGCATGGCAAGACTAATCAGTCAGCATGAAGTTGAAATTAAGGGTAGCGACAGCACTGTGATTGTATATACGGATTATGTTATTCTCGCGACAGGCAGTCGACCGCGATACCTTCCCGAATTACCGATTGATGAGAAGATTGTGATGACCAGTGAGGGCATTGAGAGCATGGAAGATTTTCCTGAAAGTATGGTTATTGTCGGGGCGGGGGTTATTGGCTGTGAATATGCTACCATATTTTCTGGCTTTGGTAAAACAAAAGTTCATTTAATTGATAAAGGCGACCGAATTCTTCCTTTTGAAGACGAGGATGTAGTGCGTGTGATTGAACGCAACATGGAAAATAATGGGGTGCTAATCCACCGTAATTCTCACCTGGTACGCATGGAGATTAAAAATGGCCGCGTGGAGTATGAGTTGGAATACAACGATAAGCACCGCGAGATTTTTAATGTGGAGAAGGCGTTGGTTTCAGTTGGAAGAATTCCTAATTATGAATTGCTATGGGATCAGGAGAAAGTAGATATTCATATTTCAAAACGTGGCATTGAAGATAATGATACACAAACCAATGTTTCGAATATTTATGCGGTTGGTGATATCACGGCAGATATATCGTTGGTGAATGTGGGTGAATTGGAGGGACGGTATGCCGTAGAGAAGATTTTTGGAAATCCGCAACGTAAGCTGGTTTATGAAAACATCAGCACAATCATGTTTCTAAGCCCCGAAGTAGCCGGGGTTGGCCTTAACGAAACACAAGCCCGTGAAAAAGGTATTGACTATCGTGTGGTAACATTGGATTACAGTTGTATACCACGGGCCATAGCCAAACGTAACACACAGGGCTTTATTAAATTATTGGTGACCAACGATGACCAGATGAAGATTCTCGGCATGAAAGTGGTAGGGAATCATGCGTCCAGTGCTATTCAAGCGGTTGCACTGCTGATCAGTATGGATAAAGGAATTGAAGAGTTGGCTGAATGCGTTCACCCGCATCCATCCATTACCGAAGGAATTCAGGAGTGCGTTAGGATGTTGTTGGGTAAGTCGTTGTTTAAGCCGAGTGTGTTTACGAGCAGAATTTCTTGCCGTACGAGTACAGCAGGGGTATATGCCAATATGCATTATTAATTTGGATGAAAATGTGTACGAGAATCTGTATGAAGTTTATTTTAATTGGTGTCTTTGCATCGTTTGTCAGTTTTTCATTTGCCCAGGTAAAAACACCGCATGGTAAGAGCCGGACAAAGAAGGTTATCTATGAAGAAATTGATCTTGAAGAAATGATCAAACGATATTTTGGCAAGAATTCGGGTGCGGCCAGTTCACTGGAAGGGATTTATTCAGTTTCTGCAGTGATCACTAAAACTAACAGACCATTTCTGGCCAGCCAGGATCGCACAAAAGTTATTGATCGGAAAGACAATTATGCGCGGGTGGCAATATTAAAGGATTGGCCGGGGTCAAAACGCGATTTTATTGAGGTTTCGATGAGTTACCACGTAAGCAACAAATATCCGGTGGTGGGTGATTTTGCTTACCTCACCGATGATCGGGGATATACCTACAGACACATTGAACCGGATGGCACAAAGATCACCTTTACGATGTTGTATAATTTATCGGATTTAATGGAGGGCAGTTACACCTTCATGCACAAGCGAAAAATCATAAGTTATAAGCTCTCGTACCTCAAAATTTACCCCAAAGCAAATGAGGAAATCGTGAGAAATTAATCCTCAGTAATACACAGCCACTTCATCCAATGGCTTTCGCTTCAGGTTAGGCACAAATGTTTCATTAGCCGGATAGCCAACCGGAATCAGCAAAAAGGGCTTTTCATTTTCAGGCCGGTTTAAAATCTTAGTCAGGAAGTTCATCGGACTGGGCGTGTGCGTTAGCGCTACTAGTCCGGCATGATGAATGGCGGCCAGCAAAAATCCGCACGCAAGCCCCACAGATTCGCTTACGTAATAATTGGTTCGTTTATTTCCATCCGCAGATAAGTCGTAGGATTTTTTGAAGACAACGATCAGGTATGGAGCAGTTTCAAGAAATGGTTTTTGCCAATCGGTTTGCAAGGGCAGCAGGTCGTTTAGCCATTCATCTGTCATGCGATTTGTATAACTTTCGTGCTCTTCTTTTTCAGCTGCTTCGCGGATTTGTTTTTTGATGGAGGGATCCGAAACGATGCAAAATGTCCACGGTTGTTTGTGCGCCCCGCTTGGCGCGGTGGAAGCCGTAAGGATAAGGTTATCGATAACTTCCCGTGGTATCGGTTTGTTGGAAAAGTCACGCACTGTTCTGCGCTGGTTCATCCACTCGTAAAAGGCTTTGCTGCGTTTGACCACTTCAGCTTCCGGATAGGTTTGCCGCTCATAACGAATGAATGGGAAACCATTGATGGTTTTATTTGCTATTGACTTCATCTTGAAAGAAAAATTGAATCCTATCCCATCTTAAAAATCCAATTAGAGACAGCTGTCATTCCGGCTCTAAACCAGAATCCCCTAATTTAAAGGTTAAGATGGGATATGTAAAAGTTCTTTTGGCAAGAATTGATGCGTTATTGTTTAGTAAGACGATAACGAGTAGTAATTCCAAAACCTTTCATAGGCGTTGAACTTCCACCCGAATTAACTTCAGCTCTTCCTTCTACTTCAATATTCTTGACTCTGAATCCTATACCGACAAATAAACCATAATGCTCTAAGGTTGAAACTTGTTTTGTGGTTAAAGGAAATACATCAGAATCACGGACAATATTCCGAACTACTTCATCTTTTTGTATTGGATAGGATATGTAAATTCCGCCTTGTCCGTAGAAACTGCTCTTTTTTGATTTAGTTGTAGACACTCTTAATCCAAATAAATACTTCAATCGGTTTAATTGTACTTCAGTTTCGGAGTCATAATCAAATACTCCCTGAATAAATCTATAACTCAAGTTATCTTGAAGAGTCTTGTAAATGATTTCATTATAGAAACCCCATTTCCCTTGACCTCTATTTTGGTACACGATAAAATAAGCTCCAAATGATGGAGACAATGCATTAGCATCAACCCATTTTGCGCCAATACCAACATCATTGTCTTTAAATTTTAAGGATGTACTTAATAAATTTACTGTAAGTCCAGCAGATGTATAATATTTAGGTGATTTACTCTTTTTGTACGATAGTGATTTGAAATGCTCATTGTAGTCCACCACAAATGACATGAAACTTTTCTCTCCATAATTAATGGTAGATGCTCTTTTTTGTAAAAGTTGATATTCTTCAGTAAGTATCTTAAGCTCATTTCTATACAAATGCAGATCTTTTTTATAGGTAACGCCATTTACATCTTGTGCAATCGTCCGTAATTCTAGCTGTATCAGAGCCTGATTTTCAGACTGTATGAAGAAATACCCAATTTCATTAAGACTTATCTTTAGCAGATTTACTTTTCCTAATACCAAAACAGATAGAAAGCCTTTGAAAGGTTGTGGCTCCAAGTGAGCTATATCATAAGATAATGTGTTTCTGAGTGGATTATGCCTAAGTCTAAATTTAAGTGATACTCCTAAATAAAGTTCTTTATTTTCATTCAAGTAAAAATAAAGAACTTCATTTGCAGTATACTCAACAATCGGATCATCAAGGGATTTTCTAAAATTTATTTTGGTGGGACTATCTTCCCACATTTGATTATCTATAAAACCTATGATAGTGTCTTGGTTGTGGAGAATAACAAAGCCTTTTTCGAAATTTTCAAATGCAAAGGTTGTGATGACGGTTGATACACATATGCCTGTCGCTAAGAGTAATCTACTGATCATTTATGTAGTTATCGAGTTTTGTTAAAATTACTCAATTTATCAAAAATCAGAAGCGATACTGATAAAGACCAATTTAAGGACATCGCCCATGTAATCATGTGATTTCATCTGCCAGATACAGGTTCAGGGGTGGACATGATATTTAGCTATCTTTGTGGATTATTAGATGCTTTTAGTTTCTGTCAGATATTCATAGTTATCAAGAAATTTCGATCATATACTAGATTTGCTTTTTATTCCTCAGCATCTTCTTATGGATGACCACCAAGAGTCTCAATTGCTTTTTTATTGATGCCGATCTTTCAAAACCTTCTCAACATCATTCAGCGTTTTACCCTTTGCAGTCAGTAGAACCAGAAAGTGATACATCAAATCAGCCGCTTCGCCTAAAAACAATTCGTCATTTTGATCTTTCGATTCAATCACCAACTCCACCGCTTCTTCTCCAACTTTTTGCGCCACTTTGTTAATTCCAGCCTGTAATAACGAGGCGGTGTACGATCCTTCTTTCGGGTTTGTTTTTCGAGCTTGAATGGTTTCCTCCAGCTCTTTTAATCCAAACGATTGATTGGATTCATTAAAGCATGTATCTGCACCGGTGTGGCAAACCGGACCGGTTGGCCTGGCTTTTATAAGTAAGGTGTCCGCGTCACAGTCAGCAATGATCTTCGCCACCTCCAGAAAATTGCCGGACGTTTCGCCTTTTGTCCATAGCCTTCCTTTCGTGCGACTAAAAAACGTTACCCGTTTCTCGGCTTGCGTTTTAGTAAACGCCTCTTCATTCATATACCCCAACATCAACACTTTTAGCGTGGAATTATCCTGAACGATGCATGGAATTAATCCATTGTTTTTGTTGAAATCGGGTTTCATAGTCGTACTGGAATGTTATGATTCTTTAGAAATTCTTTTAGTTCCGGAATGCTGATCTCACCGAAATGAAAAACACTTGCAGCCAATGCTGCATCTGCTTTCGCGAACGCAAATACATCAGCAAAGTGCCCCATGCTACCTGCACCACCCGAGGCAATAATCGGAATGGTCAACAGTTCATGTAGTTTGGAAAGCGGATCAATTGCAAATCCGTTTTTGGTACCATCGTGATCCATGCTGGTGAACAGAATTTCTCCAGCGCCACGATCCTGACCTTCTTTAGCCCATGTAAAAAGTTTTTTATCGGTTGGATTTTTTCCACCATGCGTATGCACGATCCAGGTGTTATCAATCTTTCGGACATCAATGGCTAATACAATGCACTGTGCCCCGAAAGCTTTTGATAGCTCGTTAATCAATTGCGGATTTCTGACGGCTGAAGAATTAATGCTTACCTTGTCGGCACCTGCTTCAAGCAAAGGCGCTACATCTTCAACCGAACTGATGCCGCCACCAACAGTAAACGGAATGTTAATGTGACGTGCAATGTCTTTCACCAATGAAGCAAAAGTTTTGCGCTGTTCCTGTGTAGCTGAGATGTCCAGAAACACGAGTTCATCTGCTCCCTGTTCTGCGTAAGCTGATGCCAGCTCCACCGGATCACCGGCATCACGCAAGTCAACAAAGTTTACACCTTTAACCGTGCGGCCATCTTTGATATCCAGACAAGGAATAATTCGTTTCGTTAACATGATCAGGGGTTGATTGTTTGGAGTTCGGTTAAACTAACCCGCCCTTCATAAATGGCTTTGCCCATAATTGCACCGTACAGTCCGGACGCTTTTAATTGCATGAGATCATTCAGGCTGCTTACACCACCGCTGGCGATCAGTTTTAGTGCAGGAAATTGTGTGAGCAGCTTTGCATATAATTCCACATTAGGTCCGGCCAGCATACCGTCTTTGCTGATATCGGTACAGGTAACGTAGGTAATCCCAATCTTTTGGTAATTGGAAATAAAATCGTGAATGGAGAGGGAAGAGGTTTCCGTCCATCCGCTTATGGCAATTCGTTCTTCACGCACATCAGCACTGAGAATAATTTTATCTGCACCAAATTCATCAACCCATATCGAAACTTTTTCAGGTTCCTTCACCGCCACGCTGCCCAGGTTAACTTGCTTGACACCTAATTCTAGCAGTTGCCGTATTTCCGATTTGGTTTTGATGCCTCCGCCAAAATCAACTTTCAACGAAGTGTTTTTGCAGATGGCCTCCACCACTTTCCAGTTTGTTACCTTGCCCTGCTTTGCCCCATCCAGATCAACCAGGTGCAGGTTTTCAAGTCCCGCTGCCTCAAATGATCGGGCAACAGAAACCGGATCGGTTTCGTAAACTTTCATTTGTGCATAGTCGCCTTGCGACAGGCGTACACACTGTCCGTCAATAATATCAATGGCGGGTATAATCTTCATATATCCAGAAAGCTTTTCAAAATTTGCTCACCAGCCTGTGCAGATTTCTCGGGGTGAAATTGTACGGCATAGAAATTATCTTTTTTCATAGCTGCACTGAACGGAACAATATAATCGCTGACAGCTGTAGTGAATTGATTAACGGGTACATAATAACTGTGCACAAAATACACGCTGCTGTTCTCCAGTGTTTTTTCTGGCCAACTATTCGTTAAGATCAGGTTATTCCAGCCCATGTGTGGTACTTTAAATTCTTTTGAAGCTTCGAACTTCTTCACTACCTCATCAAAAATGCCGAGGCATGCCGTATTGTTTTCTTCCGAGTGTTTACACATCAATTGCATACCTAAACAAATACCCAGTACAGGTTGTTTCAAGTTGCGTATTACCTGATCCAGCTTTTTGCTTTTCAGGGACGCCATGGTGGTACTCGCTTCACCCACTCCTGGAAATATAACCTTATCAGCGGACAGAATTTTTTCAACATTATCAGTTATTTCAAAGTCAGCGCCCAACCGCTCCAGTGCATACGACACGGATTGGATGTTGCCGGCATTATATTTTAAGAGTATTACTTTCATGGTAGGTACGAAATACAAATTACGAAGTACGAGTGCGCAATCGTGTTGTTTTTATGGATTGGACAATTATTGCCGTAAGTTCATCGCCTTCTTTTAAAAGTGCCTCTATTTTAGTTTGAAAATCCTGATTGAAGTGATTCAGCAACTCGAGAAAGTAAACTGACTCATCGATTTCTTCTTCAACAATTTTAAGTTTGTTGATGAAATCGGCAGTTGATTTTCCTCGCAACGCAGCGCGATAATTAGCTCCTGTAGAACTTGAGCTTCTGATTAGCTGATTAGAGTAGGCACGGTTTGGTATGTTGGTTGGTAATTGTTGAATTAGTTCCGCACACTGAATAGCGAACCCTTTGAATCTTTTCTTTAAGTCTTGCATAAAGCTGTGTTTAGTAGGTTAACAAAATTCCAATTTAGCCCAGTTCTTGTACTTCTTACCTCGTTCCTCATCCCCTTACCTCGTACTTCGTACCTCATACCTCATACCTCGTACTTCATACCTCATACTTCGATCATAATATTCCTTTCGTACTCGGTAATTCACTTCCTTCTTTTTTTACAGCCATTTTAATCGCTTTCGCGAATGCTTTAAAAATGGCTTCGATTTTATGATGTTCATTGGTGCCTTCTGCTTTAATGTTCAGGTTGCATTTAGCGGTGTCTGAAAACGACTTGAAAAAATGCAAAAACATTTCCGTTGGCATCTCGCCAATTTTTTCGCGCTTGAACTCGGCTTCCCAAACCAACCAGGGTCTTCCGCCAAAGTCGAGGGCGACTTGAGCCAGACAATCATCCATCGGCAACGCAAATCCGTATCGTTCAATGCCGCGTTTGTTGCCCAACGCTTTCAGAACGGCTTCGCCTAAAGCCAGGGCTGTATCTTCAATGGTGTGATGCTCATCAATATGTAAATCGCCTTTTGTTTGAATGCTTAGATCAATATTCCCATGACGTGCGAGTTGATCGAGCATGTGATCAAAGAAAGCCAATCCCGTGCTGATGGATGATTTTCCATTTCCATCAAGGTTTACTGTAATCGAAATATCAGTTTCTTTTGTTTTTCGGTTTACTGTTCCGATGCGCGGATTTTTCGAGAGAAACTCGTAGATGATTTTCCAATCGGTGGTGGTCAGACTGTTTGATGCGGCATAACCTGAGGCGTTGAGTTTTTCTGTGAGTGATCCGTTGTTGATCAAGATTGCTTTACAACCCAGGTTTTTTGCCAGTTCAACATCCGTAAGCCGGTCGCCAATAACATAGGAGTTGTTTAAGTCATAACTCCCCGAAAGAAATTCAGTAAGCATACCGATACCCGGTTTACGGGTAGACTTGTTTTCGTGCGGAAAAGATTTATCGATGAATATCTTGGAAAACCGGATGCCTTCTCCTTCCAGTGTTTTCAACATCTTTTCATGCGCTGGCCAGAAGGTTTCTTCCGGAAATTTTTCCGTGCCTAAGCCATCCTGATTGGTCACCATCACCAATTCGTAATCGGTTTCAGCGGCAAGCTGACTGAGCCAACGAATTACTCCTGGGTAGAACTCCAGTTTTTCCAGGCTGTCGATTTGCTCGTCAGGAGGTTCAATGATTAGGGTGCCGTCACGGTCTATAAACAAAACACGTTTCATAAAGTCTTCAGGGTTTCAATGAGTTTCAAATTTTCTTTCGGTGTGCCAACCGTAATCCGTAAACAATCTGCACACAATACTACCGTTGAGCGGTCACGGACAATGATGCTGCGCTCAATCAGTTGATCATAAATATGACGTGCGTCTTTCATTTTAACCAATACAAAGTTAGCATCGGTGGGGTAGACGCGGTGCACCATGGGTAAAGATTGTAATTGTTTAGTGAGTACTGATCGCTCTTGCAGAATAACATCAACTTGCTTGTTCTTTTCTTCAGCAGACGAAAGTTTTTCAAGCGCTACCTGTTGCGTGAGGTTGTTGAGGTTGTACGGATACTTGATTTTATTCAACACCGATATAATTTCTTCCGAAGCAAAGGCCATCCCCAACCGCAAGCCGGCCAGACCCCACGCCTTGGAGAAGGTTTGAAGTACAATCAGGTTCGAATACTTAGTTAATACAGGTAGAAATCCTTCATCTTTGGCGAAATCAATATACGCTTCATCAATAACCACGATACTGTTAACAGATGTAATCAGCTCGGTTATTTTTTCTTTGGAAAGCAGGTTGCCGGAAGGATTATTGGGAGAGCACAGAAAAATAACTTTCACAGATGAATCTAGCGCCTGTTTAACAGCACCTACATCCAAATCGAAATTGGAATTGAGCGTAACGCGTTTGACGGCTACATCATTTATCCCTGCACAAACGGCATACATGCCATACGTAGGCTCAGCTATTAATATAGAGTCTTTGCCCGGTTCGCAAAACGCCCGAATGATCAAATCAATAGGTTCATCGCTTCCGTTGCCGAGAAATATTTTTTCTGGTTCAATGCCTTTCAACTCACTGATCCGTTGCTTCACTTTTTTCTGCAATGGATCCGGGTAGCGGTTGTAGTCTGATGGAAACGGATTTTCGTTCGCATCCAGGTACACCTCTGCCGTTCCCTTGAATTCATCCCGCGCAGTGGAGTAGGGCTTAAGGTTTTTTATGTTTTCTCGTAAGAGTGATTGAATGTTCATGAGCGGATTTGATGTTATACGTTGTTAAGTCGAATGCTAATGGCATTTTTGTGTCCGATCAATTCTTCTGCTTCGGCCATTACTTCTACTACCGGACCGATATTTTTGATTCCTTCCTCCGAAATTTTCTGGAAGGTGATGTATTTTAAAAAGCTTTCAACGGAAACGCCTGCATAGGCAGTGGCATAACCATTGGTGGGTAACGTGTGGTTTGTTCCGGAAGCATAGTCGCCTGCAGCTTCGGGTGTGTAGTTGCCGATGAACACCGAACCTGCGTTGATGACTTTCTCTGCCAGTTCATCTGCATTTTTGGTGTTGATGATCAGGTGCTCGGCCGCATAGGTGTTGACAAAGTCAAGCGCTTCGGTTTCATTTTCAAACACAAGCGCGCGACTGTTTCGTAACGCTTGTTCAGCAATTTCTTTACGGGGCAATGTTGCCAATTGCTTTTGGACTTCTTCCTGAATTTTGTCAGCAAGTGCAGCGTTGTTCACTACCAACATCACCTGGCTGTCGGTACCGTGCTCAGCTTGCGACAACAAATCGGCAGCAACAAATGCCGGTGTTGCCGACTCATCAGCCCACACCAGCACTTCACTGGGTCCAGCTGGCATATCAATAGCTACACCTTGCTGATTCACCAATTGCTTGGCTTTGGTAACGTATTGGTTGCCCGGTCCAAAAATCTTATTCACTTTCGGAATGCTTTCTGCTCCATAGGCCAGTGCAGCAATGGCTTGCGCACCTCCAACTTTAAAAACTTTCGTTACACCGGTTAATTGTGCTGCGAACAAAATGGCCGGATGAATATTGCCTTGTTTGTCGGGAGGGGAGACTAACACGATTTCGCGACAACCCGCCAACTTAGCCGGGATGGCCAACATGAGCACCGTAGAAAACAAAGGCGCTGTTCCCCCTGGAATGTAAATGCCCACCTTTTCAATGGGTATGCCTTTGCGCCAGCACAAAACACCTTTCATGGTTTCCATCTTCACTATTTTGCGAAGCTGAGCGTTGTGGAACATTTCAATATTCGATGCTGCAGTTTGAATGGCGGCTTTCAATTTTGGGTCAACAAGATCAATACCCTTTTTGATTTCTGCATCACTCACTGCAAGATCATTCAATTCAACGTTATCAAATTGGCGAGTGAATTCTTTTAGCGTATAATCGCCACCTTGCTTTACCCGAGCCAGAATATTTTTAACAGAACTCTCCAGAAATTCCAGATCAAGTTGGGAACGTTGGCATAACTCAGCCCAGCTGCTTTTTGGTGGATTATTGAATATGTTCATTTTTTTCTTGTTAGTTGTATTTATTTAACCTTGAATCCCGAAACCCGTATCTCGTACCCCGCGCCCCGAACCTCATTTTATCATCTTCTCAATCGGTATCACCAAAATTCCCTCTGCGCCAAGCTTTTTCAACTGATCAATCTTTTCCCAGAAATCATTTTCGTCCACTACTGAGTGCAACGAACTCCAGCCCGGTTTACTTAAGGGAAGGATAGTTGGACTTTTCATGCCGGGGATTACATTCGTGATGGGCTCAATGGCCTCATTCGGGCAATTCAATAAAATGTACTTGTTGTTGCTGGCTTGCTGAACGGCCTCCATTCGAAAGACCAGCTTGTTGAGGATCTGTTTTTTAGATGCATCCAGCTTTCGCGCAACCAATACAGCTTCCGATTTCATTACCAACTCCACTTCCTTCAATCCGTTACTGAGCAGCGTGCTGCCCGTGCTCACTATGTCGCAGATGGCATCGGCCAGTCCGATACCCGGTGCAATTTCTACCGAGCCACTGATTTCGTGAATGCCCGCTTTGATGTTGTTGCGTTTCAGAAAATCGCTGACAATGTTGGGGTAGGAGGTGGCAATGTTTTTTCCTTCAAACCAATCGATGCCGGTGTAATCCGTTGTACGAGGTACGGCCATCGCTAACCGGCATTTGGCAAAGTTGAGTCGTTTTACAATTTCTCCTGCTTTCTGTTTTTCAGCAAAAATGTTTTCGCCAATGATGCCCGCATCGGCAACGCCATCTTCAATATATTGAGGAATATCATCATCGCGCAGAAAAAGTACTTCCACGGGAAAGTTGGCGGCTTGTGTTTTCAATTGATCTCTCCCGTTGCTGATGCTGAGTCCGCAGTCTTTCAACAATTTCAACGACCCTTCCTGCAGCCGCCCTGATTTCTGAATCGCAATTCGTAATACTTCGTTCATTTCAATTTAATTTATCTTTTGATCCAACCCGAAGCCTGAGCTTGTCGAAGGCTGAGGTTAAAAAAAAAGGCCTGCCGTAATCGCGGCAAGCCTTTTTTCAAAGTCTTTATAGTTTAGTTAAAACATAAACCTGCCACGCATCGTGCTGATAACATGATGATGGTGGTGATTGTTTATGACTAACGAGTTGTTCATTTCGTGAGCAAATAAAAACAACTATTGTGATCCTGCCAAGCTTCTTTTGATTTTTCTTGAAATAACCAGTAATCCAATGCTGAAAATCAGGAAGAATGTCCCGACCCCTCCGAATACCGTGCTTAACATATACCGTTCTGTAAAGGAGTCAATAACAGCCTCATCAGGATTTTCGGGGTTTACGAGTAAGGCTACCTGGTCGCCCACGCTGTAATCGGGTGGAGAGGAGTACATGGTACTTTCATAACGCTTCACTTCATTGTTCCAAGTGTACTCCACCACCGGAGCCTGTGATCCGCTGTCATTTTCTTTAACGGATACCACTGTTCCGGTAATGCTTTCCGGGTTGCCTATGTAATTGTTAAAATAAACCAACAGGCCAATGGCTATGGCATAGAACGCGAAAGTAAAAATGAAGAAGAATACCATCAGGGTACGCAGGCCTAATACGATGCAACCACCTGCCTGACTTTTAACCAACGTCATTTGTTCTGCAATATGGGGCGGTACAGTCTTCGCTCGAGGATGTTCCAACTCAATTGCCTGAACCAGTTTTTCAGCGTCATCGGAGGCAACCTGAAACTTGTCTTGTAATAATTCTTTTGCCCTAACCCGCTGACCGCGTTGTAACAGGGCAATAACTTGTTGCTTAACTTCCTGGTTAATACTCATGGTAGTATTTAGCTTGAAATTAATGATTTTTGAGAAAGAATGAGATGACCATGATGAATTGGAGTACTGGAGTTTTAGTATTGGCGGTAATTCTGTTGGGTGCTTGCTCTGACAGTACGGAAACCCGTAAACAGCGATTTTTGCTAAAAGGAAATGAGCAGTTAGCCAAACGTAATTTCCCCCTCGCCCTCAAAAATTATGAAGAGGCACTTCGGTTGGATTCGTGTTACGCTGATGCACTGAATAACCTCGGCACGGTTTACTTTCGGCAAAGGCAATATGCCGAAGCCCTTCAATATTATAGCTCTGCGATTGGTTGCAAGCCGGGTTTCCTAAATGCCCATTTCAACCGGGCAAATACCTTATATGAATTAGGTAAGCCTGATGAGGCTTTGACTGACATAAGCTTGATCAAGCGTGAGAAACCGGATACGCTTACGGTACACTTTTTAGAAGGGTTAGTCTTTACCAAGAAACGTAACTACAACGCTGCATTGACATCTTTTGAGCGGGCAGCCTCCATTGATTCATTAAATGCTGAAGTGTGGGTGAATATCGGAACCGTGTATTACTATGCGCGTGAGTATAATAAGTCCAGGGAGGCTTTGCAACAAGCGGCACGGCTAAATGAAACCGAACCCAACACGTATAATACCCTTGCATTGGTAAGTGCAGCGGAAGAGAAATATGCTGAGGCGATGCAGTGGATTACAAAGGCACTGGAATTAAAACCGCGTGATGCTTTTTTTATTAACAACCGGGGCTTAATTCAGCTGTTAACCGGTGACTACGAAAAAGCTCTTGATGACATTAACACGAGCATCACCATTGAGCCTTACAATGGTTGGGCTTACCGGAATAAAGGAATGTACTATTTAATGAAAGATGATCCTGCTTCTGCGATACGGGTATTGAAGCAGGCGGTGGACCTTGATCCCTTTATCGATGAAGTTTTCTATTACCTGGCCGATGCCTACCTGAAAACAGGTGACCGGACCAATGCCTGTGCAGCCTGGAACGAGTCGAAGGCAAGGGGTGAAAGGGTAAAAGTTAACCTCGATCCCTGTAGTAATAAATGAATTTTTGTAATATTGAATTAACAGTAAACCAAACAGTTATGTCAAAATCAATGGATCGTAAAAAGGAGACCAAGAAAGCTCCCAAGAAAAGTCTAAAAGAAAAGCGTGCTGAAAAACGCGCCAAGAAAAACGGTTAACGGTAAAGCCCATCGCGCAGGTGGGCTTTTACTTTTCACCGTCATTGCCCCAAGGAATCCTTTTTTGGAATAATGTTTAGGATCATGATAAAAAAATCGCGTCATGCGAGGAACGCTTACCAGCCTTTTCAATTGGACAAATCGTTCGCGTGACGAAGCAATCCCATACTATACCATTTAGACTAAATGTAATGTTCGGGCTTGCCTGCCTGTTCGACAGTCAGGCTTCAGCCAGCACACGCCAATCCTTCGGTTTGCCATGACGAATTCTTTAAAAATTCCAATTATCTTAATCCACACAAACCTCAACAAATGAAAAACATCTCCCTGCTCATTATCCTGCTCGCATCTCTTGCGAGTTGTACCACCAAAAAAGAAACGTCAACTGAAGAAACCTGGATACAACTCTTCAACGGCAAAGACCTTACCGGCTGGACACCAAAAATTTCCGGCTATGAAGCAGGTGTAAACTTCAACAACACCTTCCGTGTGGAAGATGGCATTTTAAAAGTTTCGTATAGCGAGTATGATTCCTTCCGTGGTGAGTTCGGTCATTTATTCTATAAAGATGAATTTTCGTATTACCACCTGCGCATCGAGTATCGCTTTACGGGCCAGCAGGTGCCAGGTGCGCCCCAGTGGGCCATTATGAACAGCGGAGTGATGGTGCATGGCCAACGTCCGGAAACGATGGATATTGATCAGGACTTTCCGGTATCATTGGAAGCCCAGTTTTTGGCGGGCTCACCCGAGTGGAAGCGATCTACCGGAAACTTGTGCACCCCCGGAACACATGTACATCTGGCGGATACCTTAACCAAACAACATTGTATTAACTCCACCAGTAAAACCTATATGCTAAACGAATGGGTAACCGCGGAAGTAATAGCCTATGGCGACAGCCTGCTGCACCACATTATTAATGGCGACACGGTAATCACCTATACCCGGCCCGTTATTGGTGATGACGGTAACAAAACTGCCAACGATGGAGCTCCGCTAAAAGGCGGTACCATTTCATTGCAAAGCGAAAGCCACCCGGTGGAGTTTAGGAAGGTGGAGTTGAGGGTGCTTAAGATGGGATAGTGCCGTACACAAATAAAGCTGTTAGCAGTAATGCTGTTGGACAGAATCATTTCATAACATACCATAACTTCAAGTGAACAAAAGAAGCGATTAGACAAGTGGTAGAAAAAAGAACAACGACCCGCTAACAGCGGTTTGGCAAAAGTGGCGGTGCAGTGCTTCGTATGACAGTTTTTCGTAAATTTGAAGTGTGTGCTTCGTATGAACATTTGTAGTAAAAATCGCCACCTTCGCCAAGCCGCAAACCGTTATCACCAAATAATAACAAACAAATGAAAATCAGCTTTACCTTTTCCATTATTCTACTACTTACTAGTTGTCAGCAACCAACATCGCCTGCCATAGTAGATGTACCCAAAACAGAGAAGGGAATGATTAAAGTAACCATACTCTACCCGAACGGTGATGGTAAAACTTTTGACATGGATTACTACGTCAACACGCACATGCCAATGGTAGCAAGTTTACTGGGCGATTCGCTGAAATACTTTGCCATAGATAAAGGAATTGCCAGCGGGGCCCACGATACACCGGTTCCATTTTTGGCTATTGGTTATCTATACTTCAATAAACTTTCGGCCTTTCAAAATTCTTTCCGGCCCAATGCTGAGAAAATAAGAAGTGATATACCGAATTATACCAACATTCAACCCATTGTTCAGATCAGCGAAGTGCTTGAGTAATATCATAACATTAAAGAATATATTGCTGATGTATGCATATTTCATTTACTCATCTTACCACGGATCAACTTCCAGAAATTAAAGCCATCTACGACTGGTACATTAAAAACGCTACTGCTACATTTCATACCGAACCCATTACACTTGAGCAGTTGCAGGAATTTATTTTTATCGATCATCCGCTGTACAAATCCTTTTTGATTCATGCAGACGGTGAACTGGCGGGCTATTGTTTCTTAACCTATCACAAAAAACGTCCAGCCTATGATCGTACAGCCGAAATCAGCATTTACCTGAAGCCTGAGTTTGCCGGCAAAGGTATTGGGAAAGCTTCATTGAAATACCTGGAAGATGTAGCCAGGGAAATTGGATTGAAAAACCTGGTAGGTGTGATTACCGGTGACAACACGTCTAGCATGGCGTTGTTTGAAACGGCTGGTTTTTTAAAGTGTGCACACTTTAAAAATGTAGGGGAGAAGTTCGGAAAGGTGCTGGATGTGGTGGCGTATCAGAAAGAGATTGGGTAAGGACAACGTAACAAGAGCCACTGAGTGTTTATAGTAATTTAAAATCCACCAATATTCTTCTCAATTACAAGCCTGTATTCTATTTTTAAGGAAATTTAAAACCTTATACGATGATTGGATTAGTAATTTCTATTGGCATCGTTGTGATACTGGTCTTCTATGTGATCAGCATCTACAACAACCTTGTTAAACTCAGAATAAGAAGAGAAAACGCCTTCGCTGACATTGATGTACAGCTGAAACAGCGTCATGACCTGATCCCTCAACTAGTTAACACGGTAAAGGGTTATATGAAGCACGAAGAAGGTGTGCTTACCAAAGTTACTGAAGCCCGGAGCCGGGCCATGAGTGTTACGGGTATTGATAATAAAATCATGGCTGAACAACAATTATCTACTGCCATGGCAGGTTTGCGTATTCAAATTGAGGCATACCCCGACCTAAAAGCGAATACCAACTTTATGCACCTTCAGGCAGAAATTTCTGACATTGAAAATAAACTGGCTGCAGTGCGCAGGTTCTTTAACTCGGCTACAAAGGAGTTAAACACTGCTATTCAAGTGTTTCCCAACGTAATCTTTGCCGGTATGTTTGGCTTTAAAACAGCGGCTATGTTTGATTTAGGCGAGGAGCGTGCCGCTGCTACCAAAGCCCCGGACATCAACTTTAATTAACCTATGGCGGGTTATGTGGGAATCCAGGCACAGATAAGCCGGAACAACCGGATGTCTGTGTTTTATCTAATTGCTTTCCCTGCGCTGGTATTGGCTTGCGTGTATGCTTTCCTGTATTTTGTTTCAGGCGATGAATACCAGGGTCCAGACATTGAGCAGGTTAATTATTCCTTTCTGGTTGTATCACCTTGGGTTACCGGCATTGTGCTCATCTGGTTTTTGATAGCATTCTCTTTTCACTCTAAGATTATTGACTCCGCAACGGGATCACGAACATTGGAGCGGAGGGAGAATATGCGCGTGTATAATCTTGTGGAGAATTTATGTATGTCGGAAGGCATGACCATGCCAAAGGTGCATATCATTGAAGATCCAGCCCTTAATGCATTTGCCAGCGGATTATCGGAAAAAAGTTATACCGTAACCCTTACCCGGGGCATTATTGATAAACTAAACGATCAGGAACTTGAAGGTGTGATTGCCCATGAGTTGATGCACATCCGCAATCGTGATGTGCGCTTGTTGGTCATCACCATAATCTTTGTAGGGATTTTTTCGTTTGTTGTTCAGATCTTATTCCGGAACGTATTGTATGGTTCTCGTGGAAGCAAGAAAGATAACAAGGGGGCAATCATTGCATTGGTGATTGCTGCTGTTGCCTATTTTCTGGCCTTGCTTTTTCGCTTCGGGCTCTCGCGCAAGCGCGAATACATGGCCGATGCCGGTGCCGCAGAAATGACCCGTAACCCGCAGGCGCTCGCTTCTGCTTTACGAAAGGTATCTGGTAACTATGAAGTAAGTGCCGTTAAGAGTGATGATGTAAAGGAAATGTTTATTCATAATCATCCGGATAAGTCATCGGGCTTTATGGGTGGACTTGAAGGATTGTTTGCAACGCATCCGCCTATTGAAAAGCGAATACAGGTGCTGGAACAGTTTTAGCCAATAACCTTCCCATTATCCGATTAGGATAAATTTCAGCCCTGCAGAAATTAAGACCACGAAAAGGAAACTGATAATTACCTGGTTGTTGAATTTGCCAGAACCCAGGTGCGAACCGGCATAGCCCCCAACGATTACTGCGGGTACGAAAAAAATAATCTCATACGGAAGATTGTTAAACGCCACATAGTTTCCAGCTAAGCCAAGCACTGAATTGCAAAAGATAAAAAGAGCTGCAACACCTGATGTATTTCGCAGTGAAGCGTAACCAAGCATAATAATTAGAGGTGATAGAAAAATACCACCACCAACGCCAAGCAATCCTGAAGTAAGACCAATGATTGCTCCAATGAGTAATGCTATCAGCGGATTGATTTCCCGTACTTTGTCAGCAGGTTTAACAAATTGACGAAAGAGTAACAACGCACCCGAAGCAATAAGAAAAATTCCGGCAAACTTTTTAAACCAATACGGATCAAGATTAAGATAACCCCCGATAAAGGCAAAGGGTATTGAGGTGATGGCGAATAATAGAAATACCTTCCGGTCGAAGTATCCGGCTTTAATGAATTTATAGGAGGCAATCAGCGACACAATGATGTTAAGGGTAAGCGAAATGGGTTTCATCGATTCAATGGGGAAGGAGAGAAATGCCATTACGGCCAGATACCCTGATGCACCAGCGTGGCCTACCGAAGCATACAGGAAGGCAATCAGCAGGAACAAAATACTACAATACAGTATGATGTCAGGCTCCATGAAGCCAAGATAATATTTAATTGGATGCAGGGGCAGTGATGGATATATTTATGAATCTGATTGCCAATGGAACAACGTCTTACACTAATAACACTCGGAGTAACCGATGTAAAGCGAGCCACTGAATTTTATGAACAAAAGTTTGGTTGGACGAGATCAACCTCAAGCAATGATCACATTACTTTCTTTTTGCTTAATGGAATCATGCTCTCACTTTTTAAACGGAGTCGTTAGCTGAAGACGCTACCGTAAGTTCTGCGGGAATTGGTTTTAAGGGCTTTACCTTGGCGTGGAACGCAAGAAGCGAAGCCGAGGTGGATCGCATTGTGCAGGACTTGAAAAAAAGGGGTGTTATTGTTGTGAAAGAACCACAAAAAGTTTTTTGGGGTGGGTATAGCGGTTATGTAATGGATGTGGATGAAAATCTATGGGAAATTGCGTTTAACCCCTTCTTGCCGATCGATGAGCATGGCAATATTATGCCTTAAGGATAGACTGACCTATCAAATTAAACAATGCTTCTTCCTTAATTCTCACCATTAAATCATACCTTTGTAACGCAACTGTGAGCGATTCAATTTTAGCCGTCCTTTCAGCTGCATTTGAGAATAGAGAATTCTTTTATCACTAAACC
Source organism: Cyclobacteriaceae bacterium (assembly GCA_019638255.1). Lineage (GTDB taxonomy): Bacteria > Bacteroidota > Bacteroidia > Cytophagales > Cyclobacteriaceae > UBA2336. The sequence goes on from JAHBUD010000001.1 coordinate 2,074,809, forward strand.
ACTCTTTACGTAAACTATGGCCAGATCACAGGAAACATTCAGCAAAAAGGAAGCAGAAAAAAGAAAACTTCAAAAGCGTAAAGAAAAGGAGCAACGCAGAGAGGAACGAAAAGCCAACGCCAAGGAAGGTAAAAGCCTGGAAGAAATGTTTGCCTATGTAGATGAAAACGGTAATCTTTCCAGCACTCCTCCCGATCAGTCAAAAAGGAAGGAAATCAAGGAAGAAAATATTTTGCTGGGTGCACGCAAGGAGGAACCAGTTGACCCTGCTGATCTGATTCGTACCGGAAAAGTTACGTTTTTCAACCAAGGTAAGGGTTTCGGTTTTATACGCGATTTAAAAAGCCAGGAAAGCGTTTTTGTTCATATTAATGGATTACAAACGCCAATAGCTGAGAATGATATGGTAACTTTTGAAGTTGAGCGCGGGTTGAAGGGGCTCAACGCTGTAAAGGTTAAGAAGAAAATGTAATTCAGCTCATGAGAATAAACTGAAAAAGTCACGGGCGACCGTGACTTTTTGTTTTTTAGAAAGTGATTAAGGCTTAATTTAATACTTTTACGTTTACTGCATTCATACCTTTTCTGCCACGTTCGGCATCGTATTCAACCTGGTCGTTCTCACGGATCTCATCAATAAGACCTGAAGAATGAACGAAGATGTCTTCACTTGAATCACTGGGTTTAATGAATCCAAAACCTTTGGTTTCATTGAAAAATTTCACTGTTCCTTGCATTGTTAAAAATTGTTAAAGAATTAATTGTTTTTACGTGTACGAAGCACCTAGTCTAAATAATTGCAGTACCGCTTCTGATAATTTATTCCGGAATGGAATGAATGGGAAGGATTATGAAACTAAAAAGTCAATCCAACAACTACTTGAAGGATTCTAAATGTTAATACGGTTCAAAGGTAGCCAATACATTGTCCCAAACCTATTTATTTAACATGGCGCGGACATTTTATTTTTGACGGTGCACAAAACATCGTTTTAGGTCTATTACTGTGTTTAGTTTGGCCTAGCTAATTAGCTTCATTCAACAATCGGTCGACTTTTTTAGCTATTTGTTAAACAAAATATAGACTAATCCGTATATTTGATTTACAAAGTATATACAAATGAGTAAAGAATACCTCGGAGAGTTTGAAGAACTGGTGCTGACTATGGTAGGGATTTTGGGCGAAGAGGCCTATGGAAACGCCATTGTTCAGGAAATTAAGGACCGTTTGGGGCGCGAAGCCAACCTGAGTGCGGTACATGTTACCCTTTACCGGTTAGAGGACAAGGGACATGTAAAATCGCGGATGGGCGGGGCCTCGAACACGCGGGGAGGAAGAAGAAAGCGCATCTTCACCATTACCAATGCCGGTGTGGCCATGCTGAAAGTGATGAAAGAAGCGCGCGCTGATTTATGGAAACTGGTGCCGCAACTGAAAGTTGTATCCGTTTAACCATGAGTCATCAAAACCATCCATCTAAACGAATGCTTCGATTTCTGCAGTGGTTTTGTCCACCTGCTTTAGTTGAAGGCATTGAGGGCGATTTGCTGGAAGCATTTGAACATGACCTAAAGGAGGTAGGCGAGAAGCAGGCACGTCAACGGTTTACATGGCGTGTGCTTCGTTTTTTCCGTATTGAAATTATTCTACGAAACCGATTCTCAGTACAATTCATCAATACCATTATGTGGAGGAATTATTTTAAAGTGGCCACACGCAACATGGCCAAACGAAAACTTTATTCATTTATCAATGCTATCGGATTAAGCATTGGTATAGCTTTTTGTGTCCTGATCTATTTGTATGTAGAAGATGAGAAAAGCTTTGATCAGTTTCATCATAATAAGGACCAGATTTATCGGCTGAATGAATCCAGTTACAGCGTTTGGGCTGCGCAGCGGGGCGAAGATCCAATGCATAAATCAGCTTATCTGCCCTTGCCGTTAGGCACAGCCATGAAAGATGAAATCCCGGAAATAAAATACCTGACTCGTTTTAATGATGGGGTTACAGCCATCTTTCGGTATGAGGATAAAGTTTTTACCGAACGGATCACTTTTGTGGAATCGGATTTCTTTAAGATGTTTTCGTTTCCAATATTAGCAGGTTCAGCCGATCAGCTTTTTAAGGATAAGCATGAAATTGTACTTACTCCTGAAATCGCCACCAAGTACTTTGGTAAGGATGATCCCATGGGTAAAATCATTACGTTGGATTTGCAAGGTGAAAAACAATTTACGGTTACTGGGTTGATTGAAGCGCCTCCTTCTAACTCAAGTCTCTCTTTTAAAATTCTTGTTTCAACCGAGAACCAATTCTCGTACGAACGTAACCGTGAGCAATGGGGTAATTTTAGTTATCCAACCTTTATCCAACTCCATCAAAATGCTAATCTCACCGACCTGAAGCAAAAGGCTGACAAGCTGATTGAACAAAAAATGGGCGATCGGCTGGAACGTTGGCGTAAAGATGGAAATATTCCGGAAGGATACCCTGTGTTTGAATTGACTTATACCAATCTTGCCGATATCCACTTGGATACGGAAGTGAGTTGGGAAAAAGTAAGTGACCCAAAATATTCATGGATACTGGGTGGTATTGCTTTGCTGATTATTCTTATAGCGTCTATCAACTACATTTCACTGGCCCTTACTACCTCTGCTTCCCGAAAGATTGAAGTAGGTATACGTAAGGTGGTAGGAGCGCAAAAGAAGCAATTGGTTTCACAATTTGGTATGGAGTCAATGGTGCTGGCTTTTGTTTCTTTGCTTATTGGCTTAAGCCTGACATTTTTGTTTCTTCCGGCATTCAACGAGTTTACTGGCAAAGGTATCGTCATGGGTGATACCAATCTGATTCGACTTATTGGCGTAGCGTTTACAACAGCCATGGTGGTTGGCCTTATTGCAGGAAGTTATCCTGCGCTTTTTCTTTCAGGATTTTTACCGGCTGCCGTATTAAAGGGTGGTTTTACTTCTAAGTTAAGCGCAGGCTTTACCAAGCCCTTGGTTGTTTTTCAGTTTTTTCTTTCTGCCTCTATGATTATTTGTTCCGTTATTATGAATCGACAGATGGAATTTGTTGCCACTAAAGATTTGGGATTTGATCATGAGCAGGTATTGGTTATTCCAACCCAAACCGGTTGGAATGAGGAAGCAGATAAAGTAGTGGAACAATTCAGGAATAAACTAAACACCGAAACATCGGTTGTCCACGTAGCGGGAACCAGCTCCTCATTCAACCAGGGATGGTCGCGGTATGGCTACAAAATTAAGGAAGAAAATAAATCAGCTTATGTATATCGGGTTGATCCGGCTTATGCAGGCTTGTTAAATCTTGAGTTTATTGATGGAAGAAATTTTGATGAGTCCATAGCTTCCGACAGTACCGGCATAATCATCAATGAAGCCCTGGCACGTGATATGGATTGGAAGAATCCGTTAGATGAATATTTGAACTGGCGCGAAGACAGTGTCGGGCTTGGCTCAAGAGTTATTGGTGTGGTTAAAGATTATCACTTCCTGTCATTGGAACGCGATATTGAACCCATGTTTTTATCGATGGATAAAAAGAATACAGGCTACCTCACTACCATGCTGGTTAAACTTTCACCAGGTGAGATTTCTGATAAACTGGAGCGGGTTAAGAAGGCCTGGACTGAACTTTATCCCGACAAACCGTTCGATTACACCTTTATGGATCAGGACGTAGCAAACCAATATCAAACGTATAAGCGTTGGATGAAAATCACATCGCTGTCAACAAGCTTTGCTATTTTCATTGCATGCCTTGGATTATTCGGACTGGCCGGTATCAACGCCATTAACCGCACGAAAGAGATTGGGATACGCAAAGTCATGGGTGCTGAACTTTCCAACATTTTTGTGATGCTGAACAAGCAATACATTTGGCTGGCCATAATTGCTTTTGCTCTGGCTGCACCGGTTTCCTGGTATGTTATGGATAAATGGCTGGGAAGTTTTAAGTATGCCATACCAATGAGTTGGGAGTTGTTTGCAGTAAGCATGCTGACAGGGTTGGTTTTGGCATTGTTAACGGTAAGCTATCATGCAATAAAAGCTGCGCTTATTAATCCTGCCGAAACGTTGAAGTATGAGTGAATAAGTTGATAGTGGAGAACCTAAACAATTGACAATGACCATGCTTGTCAGTTGAGGTTTTTCAACTGTCAATTGTTTTCTCAGTTTTCTTACTTTTAAACATGAAAGTATTCGAGCAAACCTTAACCGTTCAACAGCGAGATATCGATGACCTTGACCATGTTAACAATGTAGTATACGTTCAATGGGTGCAAGACATAGCCTCAGCGCACTGGAATACACTGGCAACTTCTGAGATCAGAAGAAAATACTCATGGGTAGTGATCAAGCACGAAGTTGAGTATTTCAGTCCGGCATTTTTGCATGACAAGCTACTTGTTAAAACCTGGGTAGAAAAATCAGAGGGTGTCCGATCGGAGCGGCACGTGGAGTTTTATCATCATGAAGCAAATAAGCTTCTTGTGCGTGCCAGAACCATGTGGTGTTTACTCGATGCAAAAACCATGCGTCCGCGTAGAATTGAAGAGGATATTCTTCAGGTCTTTCACTAGCGTTGCGGAAAATCTTTTAATAGTCTTGAGATACCTCTTCGAATGTTCTTTTCTGATAAATCTGGCGGATCACTCAGGTACCCTTCTGCATAACTTTGCCAAATCACCTCGCTGCGCTGCCGGTCTATAATGTGAATTAAAATTGTTCCTTTGTTTACGTTTAATTCAGCGGGTTGTAGAAACGGTGTTCGGAAATAGGAGGGATCATCTTGCACACCGTGATAGTAAACCACCCGCTCACTTTCAACCGTGATGTGAAAATCTACCAACAGATCGGGATTCTGGTCATCGTAGGTAAGCCCAATTTTTTGCAACGATGAAATGATCGATTCTCGTACCCGGTCTTGTATGATGCTGTCGTTCAGATAAGCCGGCCCTGTGAAAGTAAATGTGCAGCCTTCAAGCCAGCAAAATGTTTTGTAGACTTTAAAGTCGATGGAGGTGTTGTATTCGGTGCGGGCAGAATCGCACGCCAACAAACTTGAAGCAATCAGTATAATCCACCACCGTTTCATGGATTAAAACTAAGAAGGAATAAAAAAAATGGCCACGTGGTAAATCACGTAGCCATCTGATTTAAATCAGTTTAGCCTCAGGCCAGCTCGCGTAAATCAACAGGAACCACCTTTGACACCCCTTTTTCAACCATGGTAATTCCGTAAATCACATCCGTAGAGGTCATGGTGCGCTTGTTGTGCGTAACGATAACAAACTGCGAGTCTTTGCTGAAGCTTCGAATAATGTTATTGAACTTGTCAATGTTGGCATCATCCAGTGGTGCATCCACTTCATCAAAAATACAGAAGGGTGCAGGCTTCAATAAGTACATGGAGAATAGCAAGGCCGTTGCTGTTAACGTTTTTTCCCCTCCCGAAAGTTGATTGATGGTTAGCGGGCGTTTTCCTTTTGGCTTTGCGATAATGTCGATTTCAGATTCGAGCGGATTGTTTGGGTCAACGAGTTTCAGATCGCAATCATCTTCTTCATTGAAGAGTGATCGGAAAACCCGTTTGAAGTGATCGCGAATATGATTGAAGGCTTCCATGAAGGTAATGCTCGCGGCTCCTTCAATCTCGTTGATGGTATTTAAGAGCGATTCTTTTGCCTTTGTCAAATCTTCCTTCTGCGCAATAATAAAATCGTTTCGTTCTTTGATTTCGGTATAAGCCTCCATCGCCATCGGGTTAATCGGGCCCATGTTGTCGAGGCGTTCGCGAATGCGCGATACTTCATTCCGCAGTTTTTCTTCACTTAACTCCGCTAAGGCTTCATTTTCTTCTGGTGTTGCCTGTTGGGTAACGGTGTCAAGGTCGATGTTGAACTCAACCGAAAGCCTTTCTTTTACAGAGTTGAGTTGAAGCTTGCTTTCGTTTAACTGGCTTTGCAGTTCCATCAGCAAATTGTCGATGGTGTTGCGGGTGTGTTGTACTTCTCGCAAGTCTTTCTCTACCTGATCAATGTTTCCGCGGGCTTCGTAGTACTCTTTCTCTGCTTCGTTAAGCCCCTTTTCCATTTCCTCTTTTTCGGCATACATGCCGATCAGTTCGGTATCGTTGGTTTGGGTGGTTTCAATGATGTGCTTAACCTCATCTTCATTCTTCTTCAACTCGTCCACATTAAGCTCAATGCGCGTGCTGCTTTGATCCATCGATTCCTTCTTGAAACCGATTTCCTGATCAATGCTCTTAACACGGTTTTCCTGTTGATGAAAGAAAATATTTTGTTCGTTATAAGCAGATGATTTCTGGCTTAATAAATCATTTTGTGCAGCAAGCCGACCGGTAATTTCAGCAATGCGTTCTTCCTGCGTAAGCACAACATGGTTAAGTTCTGTTGCTTTTGGCTTGAGCTCGTCCAATTCTTTTAGCAGCGAGTCAATTTTTTCCAGAATATCTTCCCTGCGCAAATCAGAATTGCTCAGCATTTGGGAGAACTGTTCGCGCTTGGTGCGGAAGGAAACGTACTCTTCGTTTACCTGGCGGATTCCGTTTTGCAGCTCTTCAATTTCCTGACGGATGGTTGAATTCCGGAGCTTCTCGAGATCACTTTGGCGCTGTACCAGACTTTCGCGAGTTTCGTTTAGCTTGCCGGTAAGTTCTTTTATTTCTTTCTCCAGCTTTTCAAGGTTTTTCGCACGACCGATTTTTTTGCCTTCAAACAATCCAACCGAACCGCCTGAAAGACTGAACCTGCGCTTGGTGAGTTTTCCGCTTTTCGTAATGAAAGTGTTGTCGTCATCGGCCGGAATACCTTTCACATCACCTTCGTATACATATACCCTGTCAAGGATATACGACATGAGCTTGCGATACTTCGGATCGAATTCAATAATCTGTGTAGCGGGAAATGCGTTGTCGTAAATTCTCGTTGGTGTAGGTTCGAATTTTTCGAAACTATCCAAAATAAAGAAGTTGGCTTTGCCTTTAGAGGCATCGCTCAGAATGTTAATGGCTTCGTAAGCTTCAGCCTCGTGCTCAACGATGTAATAGTTGAGGTAATTCTCCAAATAGTTTTCAATTGGAACACGAAACTCTTCCGGACAGGTTAGGATGTCAGAAAGGAGGGGAGCATTTTTTGCAATTTTCTTTTTTAAGAACTTGATGGCTTCCGGAAACCCCTCCAGGTTTTCAACCAATGATTTGGTCAGGTTATATTCATTTTGTCGCGCATCGAGTTTTCTGCCGGTGGAGGTCATTTCCTCGCGAATCATTTCAATGGTTTTTTCCATGGAATGAATTCGGCTCAGGTTTTCTTCCTCCTGTTTTTTAAGGTTTTCCAGTGCAGTGTTCCGGATGTTGATTTCGTTTTGCAGCTCTACCAGTTTCTTTTCAAACTCTGCCAGGCTTTCGTTCTGCTGGTGACTATCGGTTGCGGTCCGATCCAATTCCTGTTTGAATGAACTTACCTGAATTTCACGGATTTCAACAGCCTTATTGGTCTGAAAACTTTCTTCCTGCTTTTCGCGCAGTTGTTGGCGTAGGGAATCTACTTCAGTTTGCAAGCCCGTGGTAATGGTTTTTTGTTCCTCGTACTCCGATTTTAGCAACTCTAGTTTGGCTGCAATTTCAGTAAGGATCTGGCTGGCAGCTTCTTTTTCATTTTCGAGGCTTTGAATACTGAACCGGGCACGCTCGTTACTTTTCTTGTCCTGTTCAATTTGTTCACGAAGGTTAGAAGCCCTGTCGTTCAGGTACTTTAACCGTTCATTTTTAATCTGTTTTTCACTTTCGTACTGCCTTATTTTAGTTACGAATTCATTGATCGACTTTTGCCTTGATGAAAGTGTTTTCTCTTTAACGATCAATTCAGCTTTAGCCTGTTCAATCTGGGCCTCTTTTTCAGCTGTATCGCTGGTGAGTAAAAGCTTGCGGTCATTTTCCTGCTGAATTTGAAGATGCAGGTTATCGAACTTTTGTTTTTGCTGGCTTACAACAACTTTGGCGAGGGTAATGCTCTTTTCTTTATATTCTTCTTTTATTCTATAGTAATTTTCAGTCTGCTTGGCCTGTTTCTCAAGGCTCTTCATATTTTTTTCAATCTCAAAAAGCAAATCTTCTACACGTTCCAAGTCAGCATCGGTGTCTTCCAGCTTCTTAAGCGTTTCTTTCTTGCGTTTTTTGAACTTTGAAATTCCTGCGGCTTCTTCAAAGAGCATCCTTCGGGAATGGTCCTTATCGTTTAGCAGGTCATCAACCATACCCAATTCAATAATGGCGTAGCTGTTGGAGGCTATACCCGTGTCCATGAACAGGTTGGTAATGTCTTTTAAGCGGCAGGTAACTCCGTTTAATAAGTATTCGCTTTCACCTGAGCGGTAAAGGCGTCTGGTAATAGTAACCTGAGAATATTCTGTTGGCAGGATGTTTTTGGTATTGTTGATGGTAAGGGAAACTTCGGCCATTTGAAGTGGTGAGCGGCCGCTGGTTCCATTGAAGATAACATTCTCCATTTTCTCGGAGCGTAAGGCGCTGGTTTTCTGCTCGCCCAATACCCACCGGATGGAATCGACAACATTGGATTTACCGCAACCGTTCGGTCCAACAATTCCGGTTATCCCTTCGTCAAAATTAATTACAATCTTATCGGCAAAACTCTTAAAGCCTTTGATCTCCAGCTTGGCTAATTGCATGAATAAATATCGCTAAATGTGGTTGTTGAAAAATGAAGGCAGCAAAGATAAAATGAAAACCACATAAGCCAAACGCACCGATCAGAAGGCCTGGAGATTGTTTTGTGCCATCAGTACGATGCGAGAATTTCCACAAATTTTGAATTATTTTGGGTACATTTGCTTGATATGGATAATCTGCAGTTTTGGCTTTATGTAATCATTGGGGTGATCTACCTGATTAGTCAGGTCAGGAAGAAAGCGAAGAGTCAGGCTCCTCAGCCTAAACCTTCTACAAGACGCCCTGATCCTGAGACAACAATGTTTAAACCACAGTCACAACCCCAGCAGCAATCTACAGCACCCAAGCCAATTTCATTTGAGGATCTATTACGGGAAATCACAGAGGGTAAAACCACTAGTGCTGAACCAGTTGAGCAGCCTTACAAAACGGAGCCCGAGTATGTGGATTATGATGATAACCTGGAGGACGAGGAAGATACCTACCAACCCGTGATCCCCGATTACCAGAAAACTGACCCGATTTACAAGCAATATGAACAAGCCAAAGCCTACGACTATGCCAGTAATTCACTGGAAGAATCGCTGAAGTTGGAAGATGTTAACATGCGTTTCGGCAGGTTCACGGAATTTGATGCCGTAAAACAGCGTGGTATGCTGGAAGAGTATACACAAGACTTGCGCAACCCCGATGGCTTTAAGAAGGCAATTATATTATCCGAAATACTGAACAGAAAGCATTTTTGAGCCTGAAAAAATGATTTTTTGAACTAAATAGTACATGGATTGGGGATGAGTTTCTTTAGTAGCATGACTTTTTTGCAGTAAGATCAATAAATCTGATCTTTACGGTAGCCCTTAGGGCATTTTTAGGTTACATTAATTTTTTGAGCGTTATGTATATATTGTGTTACTTTTTGATCTTCTGAAGAGATGCGATTAACCAACATATTGATTGTCAGTTTATTCTTGTTCTCGTTTCTCTTATTGAATAGTAGGCATTCATATGCCCAATGTAAACCAATAGAAGTTGAGGTTTCGGTCGTAAATGCGCAAAGAGGCTCGAATTCGGGTAGTATTTCTATTGATCTCAAAGGGCTGGATGCTAAGAAGCTATCCATAAGCCTTTTAGGGCCAAAGGCTAAAAATCAATTAAATACTCAGAAATCAGAGTTTAAGGGATTAATTAAAGGAAGTTATTCAATAATTATTGCGGGGAAGAGTGAGGATGATAACTATTGCCAATTTTTTAAGGAGGTTATAATAAACTGATAAAAGCATAATGCAGTTTTCTCACTTTTTGAAATCACTTTCGGTTGGGTTGTTTTTGGCTCTTGCCTATATGGGTGTGGCTCAACCTGTCTATACCATTCAAAACATAAAGGGATCGTGCGAGGGACTTAGTAATGGTTCCTTCGAAGTCCTGGTTACTGCTGCAACTGGAAATGTGTCAGTTTTCTTTTTTGGACCTCCATCTGGCGGACCAATTGCAGCAACGGTTGGAGTGCCCGTAGTTATTTCTAATCTCCCTGGTCTTCCGTTTCCGGGTAGGTCATTCCTTGTTGTTGTACAGGATGAAGTCTCATCCGTGCCGACCAATGTTAACATAATCTCATATCCTGACCCGTTGGCCATTAGCATTGATGCTGTGGTAAATAACGGGAGTTGTGTTACTCCAGATGGTTCGATTAGCATTACAACATCTGGAGGTTCGGGGGCACCAAATTATATTTACTCTTGGGTTGGACCCGGAGGATTTACCGCTACCACCGAAGATATTTCAGGATTATCCGGAGGTGATTATATCCTTACCTTATCCGATGCAAATACAAATTGCAGTCGTGTTTTCCCGTCAATAACTATTACAGACCCTTCACCTTTTGTTTTTAACGTGACTAATCCCGTTACCACACCAGTTTGTGTAGGCGATGATTTAACCCTCAATTTAAGTGGCTCTGAGTTGGGTGTTCAGTATGAGGTTATCCGGAATAATGTCGTTGCAACGGGTATTACGCAAATGGGTACAGGGGCACCATTATCATTTATAATTCCTTCAGGCACGTTTACAGATGGCGATAACTTTTTGATAAGGGCTACAAATGGATTCTGTACACCTGCAGACATGAATGGAGTAGTGGTTGCAGATATTATCATTCTGAATTTAACAGGAGCAGTTGTCAACAACACAAGTTGCGTAACCTTTAATGGAGCAATTGATTTAACGGTTACCGGAAGCGCGGGTGCCTTTACATATTCATGGACGGGTCCGAACGGCTTTACTGCCACCACACAAGATATAACAGGCCTTGAGCAGGGAACCTACACAGTTGAGGTGACCGATGTGCCTAGCGGATGTATTGAAACGACCGACATTATCGTTGGCGATGACCGTCCGGTGCTAACGCTAACAGCGGTTATTACAGATAACACGCGTTGTATCGCTCCGTTTAATGGTGCAATAAATTTAACAGTAGCCGGATCGGCAGGTACGTTTACCTATTCATGGACAGGTCCCAATGGATTTGTTTCCAATGCAGAAGATATAACCGATCTTGAAGATGGCGCTTACCAGGTTACCGTTACGGACGATCCCAGTGGATGTATTTTTGTAGGCGACTTTATTGTTGGTGACGCTTCACCTACGCTTACAATAACCGATGCGGTAACGGATAACAGTCGTTGTATTGCTCCATTCAATGGTGCAATTGATATAACGGTAGCCGGATCGGCCGGTCCTTTCACCTTTGCATGGACTGGCCCATCAGGTTTTACGGCTGACACAGAAGACATCACCGCATTGGTCGATGGTGTTTATGATGTGTTGATCACGGATGACAATAGCGGCTGTACAGCAGTTGCCAGTATCACAGTCAACAACATAGCGCCTACACTAACTTTATCAGCAGTAGCAATTGATAATAGTCGATGTGAAGCCCCATTCAATGGCGCGATTGATCTCACGGTGGCAGGTTCAACTGGCCCTTTTACATTTGATTGGTCAGGCCCTGGAGGCCCGTATTCAACGGAAGACCTTTCCAATCTTCAGGATGGTGTATATACTGTAATTGTTACCGATGTTAACAGTGGTTGTACGGCTACTACTGATGTAACGATCAATAGTAACCTTCCAACGCTCACCCTCACAACCGTAGTTACAGATAATAGCCGTTGTGTCCCTCCATTTAACGGATCGGTTGACTTAACGGTGGCGGGTTCTGCAGGTCCTTTTACATTTCTATGGACAGGGGCAGGAGGGCCTTATTCGACCGAAGATATTGCTGACCTTCAACCGGGCGTTTATGAAGTTACAGTAACAGACGTTGCCAGTGGTTGCACCGCTGTAACAAGTGCTGTTGTAGGTAATGTCACGCCCACGCTTACACTTACAACAGTATCTACTGATAACAGCAGGTGTATAGCACCTTTTGATGGTTCAATTGATCTCACGGTGGCAGGCGCTGTCGGACCATTCACCTATGCATGGTCTGGCCCCGGAGGTCCTTACAATACTGAGGATCTTACAGACCTTGAGGATGGAGACTATTCTGTGTTGGTAACGGATGTGCCCAGCGGTTGCTCGGCCATTGCCAATGTTACCATAAATAATACTACACCAGTATTGACCTTGTCAACAACATCGGTTAACAACAGCCGATGCATAGCACCATTCAATGGTTCCATTGATTTGACTGTTGGAGGTTCTGCTGGTCCTTTTACTTTTTCATGGACAGGTCCGGGTGGCCCTTATGATACGGAAGACCTTGCAGACCTTCAGGATGGTTTATACATCGTTATTGTAACGGATGTTACCAGCGGATGCGCTGCAACAACTAACGTAACAATAAATAATACAGCTCCGGTTTTGTCATTGAGTTCGGTTGTAACCGATAACAGTCGTTGTGTACTGCCATTTAATGGGGCAATCAACTTAACCGTAGCTGGTTCAGCCGGACCGTTTACTTTTAGCTGGACAGGACCCGGAGGTTTTACAGCCGATACTGAAGATATCACTGCCTTACAGGATGGTAATTACGTTGTATTGGTTACCGACATTGCCAGCGGTTGTTCAGCAACAACAAACATAACTGTTGGAAATACTGCACCTGTTCTATCCCTTACAAGTGTTGTTAACCCGAATGATCAGTGCGGAGCACCAACCGGTTCGATTGATATAACCGTTGCCGGCTCTGCAGGTCCTTTTACCTTTAGCTGGACAGGTCCATCAGGATTTACGGCAAGCACAGAAGACATTTCGGGATTAATTGGTGGAGATTATACGGTTACCGTAACAGATGATGCCAGTGGTTGTGAAATTACAGCCATCATTAATGTACCGGATAATACATCTACATTAACGATAACCTCAGTTGTTACGGATAATACCCGTTGTACACCAGCTTTCAACGGTGCTATTGATATTACGGTAGCCGGTTCTGCCGGGCCGTTCACATTTTTATGGACAGGCCCCAATGGATTCACGGCCGATACAGAAGATATTGCTGCATTGGAAAATGGTGACTACTTAGTTACCGTCACCGAAATTTCTACAGATTGCGCAACCAGCGTTACCATAACCGTAGGTGACAACCGCCCGGTGCTTGTTTTGTCTACTATCTCAATTGATAACAATCAATGCTCAGCACCTTTTAACGGTTCAATAGATTTAACAGTAGCAGGCTCTGCAGGTCCTTTTAGTTTTGAATGGACAGGGCCTAACGGATTTTTAGCATCAACAGAAGACATTTCGGCACTTGAGCCCGGAACCTATGATGTTGTGGTTACCGATGTAGCATCCGGTTGTTTTGAAACTGCAAGTGTAGTGATTGGAGATCTTGCTCCAACATTGACTCTAACCAGTACATCTACGGATAACGATCGTTGCATTGCACCGTTTGGTGGCAGCATAGACATCACGGTCGGAGGTTCTGCAGGACCATTTACTTTCGACTGGACAGGCCCTGGAGGTTTTACGGCATCAACAGAAGACATTTCCAACCTCATGGAGGGACTGTATACAATAGTTGTTACCGATGTTAATTCAGGCTGTACAATCACTTCCGATATTACTGTAGGTGATGCTACTATTTTGCCTACCGTAACATCCATTGTAGTGGCAAACGACAGGTGTAATGCTCCATTCAATGGTGCAATATTGATTGATGTTTCTCCTGCGGGCTCTTATTCTTTCAATTGGATTGGGCCGGGTGGATTCACTTCAAACGCTGAAGATATAACCGCACTTGAACCTGGAGTCTATCAGGTTGATGTGATCAATAACGTAACCGGATGCGCCACATTGCAAGCCTTTACGGTTGGAAATAATGCACCTGTTATTACCGTTACCGCAGATGCCATCAGTCCTAATACATCGTGCGTAGCACCGTTTAACGGAGCCATCCTTATAACTGCCTCTCCGGCTGGTCCGTATATCTTCTCATGGACAGGCCCTAGTGGATTTACATCTAGCAGCGAAGATATAACCGGGTTGGAAAACGGGGATTATATAGTAACAGCGACCAACACAACATTAGGGTGTTCGGTTAATGCCGTGTTTACTGTTGGCGACAATACGCCTACCATCACCATCACGTCACAAACTATTGTTGACAATTCCAATTGCGTTCCACCGTTCAATGGCTCCATAAGCATTACAGCAGGGGGCACGCCTGGTCCTTATACTTTTGATTGGGTTGGTGCATTTGGCTTTACAGGTACAGGCGCATCAATCACGGATATTCGTTCTGGTGATTACACCGTAACGATTACTGACCAAACCAATGGTTGCAGCGATGCTTTTGTACTTACCGTTGGTGACCTGACACCTCCGGTTATTGTTACCCTTGACGCCTCTACACCAAACACTACCTGCCAGGCACCTTTCACTGGTTCGCTTAGCATTTCGGCTTCCGGTACCCCCGGTCCATTCACTTATTTCTGGACGGGACCTAACGGATTTACATCAACCGATGAAGATATTATTGACTTGTTCCATGGCGATTACCAGGTAACCGTAACGGATGCTGGAATTGGATGCCAGGCTACCGTAACCTTTAATGTTGTCGATGGCACACCTCCGGTTCTCATCACTGTAGATAACGTAATCAACAACACCAATTGCGTTGCACCATTTACCGGTTCGATTACCGTAAGCGGTGGAGGCACTGCCGGCCCGTTTGACTTTGCGTGGACCGGACCAGGTGGCTTTAATGCAACCGGAGCAACTATTAATGATCTTGAACCAGGAGATTATATTGTAATCGTTACTGATCAGGTATTGGGATGTCAGGCACAGGATACGGTAACGGTTCTTGATGCGGCTCCGGTCATTTCAATCACACAAACCATCACACCAAATTCAAATTGTCTCTCGCCTTTCAATGGAGCTATTGAATTAACGTCCATTACCGGTACGCCCGGAGACTATGACTTTTCTTGGACAGGCCCCGGTGGCTTCACAGCTTCAACACAAAACATCAGTGATCTTGATGCAGGCGACTATACAGTAGATATTACCGATCAGAATATTGGATGCTCAAACAGTTTTGTTTTGAATGTTCCTCAAAATGCAACATTAGTTTCAGTAGCATTGATTAGTGCAACTGCCAACGATCGTTGTACTGGTCCTTTTAATGGTGCGTTGGATGTTACCATTGGTGGAACCCCAGGTCCATTTACCATCGCCTGGACAGGCCCTTCCGGATTTACAGCATCAACAGAAGATATTTCTGCACTCGTTCATGGAAATTATACCATTACGGTAACAGATGATATTTTAGGCTGCTCCAATGTTGCAACGTTTACGGTGCCAAATGCAACAGTAGGTTGCGGAGGTTTGAATTGCTTTGCATACACGATTACAGTAGTTGACGCGCAAACTCAACGTCCTTCGTGCAGCAATCAAAATGACGGAGCAATTACACTTGATATTACAGGACTTACTGCCGGCAATTATATTATCCAATTAATCGGAACTTCAGGAACGTTGACGCAAGTTGGACCATCAGGTGTGTACACCTTTACTGGACTATCTCCAGATGCTTATCAATACCGCATTGAAGATGCCGTAGGCAATGTTTGTCAGCAGCCGTATACATTAGATGTTCAGGTTACTGTTCTGGCAACAGCTTCAGATTTTGTCGATGCACTATGCTTTGGTCAACCTACCGGCCAAGCCTTGTTTACCGTTACTTCAGGAGGCACTTCACCGTTTGAATACTCCGTAGATGGCATTACATGGACAACCTTCCTTTCCGGTCAGACAATAACAAACTTACCACCTAACGGAACCTACCCGGTTATCATCCGCGATAATCCGGCAGACCAATGCCCGACTACGGTTACCGTAACCATCAATAATCTTAATCCTGAAATTACGGCTACGTTAACCGCTTTACCAGCTTCTTGTAACAACAATGATGGATCAATTACCATCAATACGCTTCCTGCTGGTGGCGATGGTGGGCCGTATACTTTCCAATTTGGATTGGTTGGTAATGAAGTGCCTGTTGGATTGCCTGCTGGAAATGTATTCAGTAACCTGGCGTCAGGAAACTATAATTTTATTGTAACTGATAACGCTGGGTGCTCACAAACATTTACCCGCACGGTTGCTTTCCCTGGTTTTGTAAATACAGCAGCACCTGTTGTTAATCAGCCTGATTGCATTTCCGGTGGAACAAATGGAAATATTATCCTTACTATTCTGGAAGTAGGAACGTATGAGTATTTTGTTACCACCGATCCGGCATTTGTTCCGGCTGTTTCCGACTACGTTACTACGGGTGGCTTAACACTTGTTATCCCTAACCTGGTTAATGGAAATTATTTCGTGTGGCTTCGCTCGTTGGGCTCGCAGTGCCCGACAAAACTAGGTCCGATTACGGTACAAGGCGTTTTCCAAACGGGCTTTACCGCCAGTGCTACAGATGAAATTTGTTTTGGTTCCGGTGGAACAATCGCGATCAATGGCATATTTGGTGCACCTGCTTTGGATTATACCTATGAGTTGGTAACGGGTGGCGTACCTGCCACCGGTACTATAACATTCCTGGAAGCTTTAGACACCTATACCATAGCTGGCTTGGCACCCGGTAGTTATCAATTGCGACTCAGTCAGGATCAAACCAGCATTAACGGATGCGTGGCTACTACACTTTTCCAGTCGCTTACTATTACCGGTCCATCCGCTGCATTGGGTTTCCAAAATATTGAAAACATCAAAGAATCATTCCCTGATCTGCCCACAGGTTCGATGCTGGTGGTGTTGCAGGAAAGTGGGGAAGTTGATTATGAATTGAGAGTTGAACTTACTGCACCTGTAGTTCCTGGTCAGTTTCTTATCCGTGATTTCACGGTCGTAAACCGTAATCCGAATAATCTTCGCATGCAGGCACAATTGAATAATCTATATGCAGGAACGTACACCTTAACCGTTCGCGATGCCATTGGATGTGTGGTGACCTTAGAGGTGGATGTACCGGTTGATACCGATATCTTTATCCCGAACGTTTTCACACCAAACGGTGATGGAGTTAACGATACGTTTGCTATCCGGAATCTACCGGCTTCAGGAGCCAAGATGATTGTTTCTAATCGCTGGGGTAACCAGGTATTCTCTTCCGATAATTACACCAATGAGACAGCGTGGGATGGAGGCAACGAAAGCGATGGTGTATACTACTATCGCTTACAAGCCAACGGTCAGGTATTTACGGGTTGGATAGAAATATTGCGCGGAGTGAAGCCTTAATTAAGTTCGCTTAAGAAGCGCATCGTATCAACGCCATCAGCATAATCCCATAATTCAGGTTGCTGTGCATGCCCAAACGGAACGGTTGCTAACCGATGATTTCCAACAATACATTGAATCTTCGATGCATTGGCTTCAAGTTCAGTTTTCAAGGAAGCATCATTCGTGTAATACTCGAAATACAGAACAGCAATAGGTGATACAAGCTTGTTGCTTTGCTGCAACAAAGTAAAACCAGTGTCCAGACAGGGTTCTTGATTGACCAGCAATATCGATTTCTGATAGTCGTAGTTGTTGGCGTACTTGTGGTGGTTGATGATATCGTTAAAATCACTCCATGCATCCAACAGACTTTTAAAATCATAGTTTGCGGGAACGAAGAGCTTGGAAACGTTTCGGCACCCCAGCCCAAAGTAATCGAATACATCATTGCCTAAGTTGCGGAAATCTTCAATCGTTTCGTTTTCTGTTAGGATTGCACAGGAGGTCCTGTTTCTTCTGATGATCGCGGGAACGTTTCGGAAATAATATTCAAAGTGCTTGGCTGAATTATCACTTCCGGTGGCAATAACCCCGTCATAGCCTTTCAACGTTTCCTGTTGTAGTGTAATGTGCGCTGCAAATTCGGGTTCTATTTCAAGGAGCCGATCAATCAGGTAATGATTCAGTTTGGAATCTTTTGAGCTAAGTTTAACCAGGGCATGGTGTCCGCTAATCAGTACGCACAACAGATCATGAAAACCAACCAGTGGAATGTTGCCCGCCATGATCAATGCAATTTTCTTGGGTGCAAGGCTTTTAAATGGATAGGAAGTTGTCCATTGTTTTAGCTTAGTCTCATCCAGGTAGTTTGTTAGTCCCGTTAAAGCTTTGCGAACATTACGTTCTGTGAACCAGGGGTTTTCACATTTGGCTTCGGTGGCAAGTTCCTGTAAGGAATGATCACTCAGGTTCTTAATCAGCAGGCCTAATTTTGTAAAGGCATTAATTCTTTGCTCCAGTGTCATCCGGGTAAACTATTAAGATGGTTGAGTTGTTTGAAGGTTAGTTGCAGAATTTTACTTTTGCATCGACTTTAAAGGGGTAAAATTACTAAAAGCATGGCCATTAAGATTACAGACGAATGTATCAATTGCGGGGCTTGTGAGCCAGAGTGCCCGAACACCGCTATATATGAAGGAGGCAGAGAATGGAATTGGGCAGGAGGAACAAAACTTACGGAGGTTAAACTTGAAGACGGTACCGTTCAGGATGCCAAGGTAGACCAGAATCCTGTGTCCGATGAGTTCTATTATATTGTTTCCGGAAAGTGTACAGAATGTACAGGTTTTCATGAAGAACCACAGTGTGCTGCTGTTTGTCCGGTAGATTGCTGTGTGCCTGATCCTGATCACGTGGAATCAAAAGAAGTGTTGGCAGCCCGTAAAGCTTACCTGCACCAGGAGTAATTACCTCATCCTGGCTCTTTTGATCAGGTAAGTCTGCAGGATGGTGTTAATGTCTTCCTGTACATCAGCCCTAACAAAATCAATTTTGTATTGATGACACCGGAGTTTTAGCATCTCATAGAACTTTGTTGCCTCTTGTTGGTAGGTTTCGCGTACGTCTGCAGGATTCAGCTTTAGTTTCGTATTATTTTCCAGATCGATAAATTCAATAGGCTTATCCTCGAATTGAAAGGTTAATTCCGTTTCATAATCCATAACATGGAAAACAATCACCTCGTGTTTATTGTGTTTAAGATGCTGTAACGCCTTAAAAAGCTCTTCAATATTTTCAGTATTGCTGTCAAACATGTCACTGAAAAGAATGATCAGTGATCGCCTGTGTACTTTTTCAGCCACTTCATGAAGCACCGTAGCAATTTCAGTGTTGTGTTTGCCGGGTTGTTGATTCAGAACTTCATGTAGTAAAACAAACAGCTTTTCCAGGTGTGATGAGGAAGATTTGACAGGGGTAAGGGTATTGATCTTATCAGAGAATAGGCACAGCCCTACAGCATCACGTTGAAGATTCAGCATTTGGGCAATCGAAGCTGCCGCTATTGCGCTAAAGCTGATCTTGGCACGAGTATCAGCCGGGTAAACCATGGAAGGTGAGGTGTCGATGGCGATCAGGCACCGGAGATTTGTCTCTTCTTCGTATTGCTTGGTGTATAACCTGTCGGTGCGGGCGTAAGCCTTCCAGTCAATATGACGGGTACTTTCCCCTTCATTATACAGCCGGTGTTCAGCAAATTCAACAGAAAATCCGTGGTAGGGCGATTTATGAAGGCCTGTAACAAACCCTTCAACCAATTGCCGGGCAAGCAGTTCAAGATTTGCTGAGTGCCTGATATCCTGTAAGTTAAGTTTCATTTGGCTCGTGCTGATTGACGTAAAAAATCGAGGCTATTACTAGTGTTTTGTAAGGTTTTGCTTTCAGTGATTGTGATTGAATAGCAGCCCATGTTTGCAATAAGTGTTCAAAATACTATATTAACACATTAAATTTACCTGAACCTAACCTAAAACCTGCAGGACTGTGGAAGAGAATAAATCTAACGGTAGAGACGAAATATACTCTGCCAAAGTAAAAGCTGGGAAAAGAACCTATTTTTTTGATGTCAAATCAACCCGTTCCAACGACTTTTACCTGACGATCACGGAGAGTAAAAAGCGGTTTAAAGAGGACGGTTTCTCCTATGAGAAGCATAAAATCTTTCTTTACAAGGAGGATTTCAACAAGTTTATGGAGGCCCTTACCAATACCGTAAACCATGTGAAGACTGAACTTTTACCCGATGTGGACTTTGATCAGTTTGACCAACATCATGCCGATTATGAAAACCACCATGAAGCGGCAGAAACCACTACACCGGTTGCTAAAGCTGCAAATGACAGTGATTTAAAATGGGATTGATCTAACAAAATGACCATATTCTGAAAAGCCCTCCCTGTGAGGGCTTTTTCAATTATGGATGTGCCCATTGGTTTCAAGAATGTATATTTGCGCCCTGTTTTAAATTCTTAATTTTCATGGGATTGCAATGTGGTATCGTAGGGCTTCCGAATGTTGGCAAGTCAACTCTTTTTAACGCACTATCAAACAACAAGGCTGAAGCGGCCAATTTTCCATTCTGTACAATTGAGCCGAATGTTGGGGTAATCTCAGTCCCTGATCCTCGCCTGAAAGCTTTGGAAGCTTTGGTTAATCCCCAAAAAGTAATCCCGACTACTATTGAGTTTGTGGACATAGCCGGGTTGGTAAAAGGTGCCAGCAAGGGCGAAGGGCTCGGAAACCAGTTCCTCGCTAATATCCGGGAGGTGGATGCTATCGTTCATGTAGTGCGTTGTTTCGATAATGACAACATTGTTCATGTTGACGGAAAGGTAGACCCTATTGCTGATAAAGAGATCATTGACACGGAGTTACAGTTAAAAGATCTAGAATCGGTTGAAAAGAAAATTTCACGTTCGGAGAAGATAGCCAAAAGTGGTGATGCCAAGGCTAAAAAGGAGTTAAACATACTTCAATCTTATAGAGAGGCTTTATTGGCTGGCCAAAATGCACGGGCTGTTCAGGTAACGGAGGAGGATAAGAAGGCAATCGAGGATTTGCAGTTACTAACCGCTAAACCTGTTGTATATGTTGCCAATGTTGATGAAGCCTCCGTGCTCACAGGCAACAAACATGTAGATGCACTGAGGAATTTGGTAAAAAGTGAAAATGCGGAGGTAGTAGTTATTAGTGCGGCCATTGAGGCTCAAATTGCGGAGTTGGAAACTGAAGAAGACCGTAAGACTTTCCTGAAGGAATATGGTTTAGATGAATCAGGCTTGAACAAGTTGATCAGGGCTTCATATAGCCTGCTAAACCTGATAACCTATTTCACGGCAGGTGAGAAGGAAGTTCGGGCCTGGACGATAAAAAGGGGTTGGAAAGCACCTGCGGCCGCAGGCGTAATTCACACCGATTTTGAAAAGGGCTTCATTAAAGCCGAGGTAATCAAATTAGCTGATTATCAGCAGTATAAAACTGAAACTGGCTGCCGTGAAGCTGGGAAAATGGCCATTGAGGGCAAGGAGTATGTGGTTCAAGATGGCGATATCATGCATTTTCGTTTCAATGTTTAAATATTCCTTACATCCATTTTTTTAATTTTTTGATTTTTTCGTAGTTTTATAATCCCCTCATTATCAGATCAAAGGAGGGGTTTAAGTTTAGTATTTTTTAGGCCTTATTTATTTTTTACACTTGAGAGCCAGGATCATTTTTTCATTGAAGAACAGGGGTGCGTATGTCCCGTTTCACCACCAATATTTGTTGGCCCAGTTTATAAAAGGGCTACTGATTTTTGGCCCGGATAAAACTTACCAGGGATATACTCAGTTCAATTTTTCAGGGCTGAAAGGTCAAACCAAAATCAGCCGTAAAGGCTTGCACTATTACTCATCAAAAGTAACGTTGGTTTTTGCTTGTGCTGACAGGGAATTCCTGAGTTACTTCACCGCCCAGTTATTCGACCAAAAGGAAATCATGATTGGCAGCCTTCAATTGGTGCCTGATTCCATCGAAGAGGAGCCTCCCGTGGAAATACACAGCGAGGCAAAGTTTTTATGCATTTCCCCCATTGTTCCGGTGCCCGCGGCATTTAATAACGAGCAGGGTAAAAAGTTTATCCTCCCTGAAAGTGACGAATTCTCTGACTTGCTTTATGAGTCTACCCTCGGCCGCATGGAGGCTACCGGAAAATTTACCGCTGAACAGTTAGCGGCTTTCTATAAGTTTCAAATTGTGCCCGATCCGGGTTACCTGCAGCGCTTACAGGCAGCTGGTAAAAAATTTGCCCGGATTTATCCCCTCTACGATAACGATGTGAAGTTTGAAGTTCGGGGTTATACATTTCCTTTCACCCTGTATGCAGCACCTGAAGTTCAACGCTTCGTTTACGAAAACGGACTGGGCTATTTCTGCCACAAAGGATTCGGCATGCTGGATGTATCCCACAACGATTCGGTTAAGCAAGAGCAGCAGCGCGATGCTATGTACGCTTAACGCGGATTTTCAAAAAAGTTCACGTACCCAATCAATAGGTCGGCCATCGGTTTAAACGACCGGTAATAAACAAAAACCTCGTAAAAGTTTTCGGTTTGAAAATGACTTCCTTCAAAAAACAGGGGTGGCTGCGTTTTTGATTGTACCACATACTGGTAATCGTACCATCCTTGCTTAAGCAATAGCGTTGTTGAGTACTCGCGCTTCGCGGAGTCGTAGCGCATTTTGCTCTCATCCGTTAAACTCCAGTGTGTTAATGCCCCGGCCAGGTAAACATTTCCATTTACGGGTTGGGGTGATTGCAAGGTAAAGGCCACGTTAACGTAGTTGGAAGCGTTTAGCCTTCGGTAATCGTAGTTGTCAAGAAAATAGCCACCGTTGTAATCGGGGTATTGGGAGTATAATTCACCCGAACGGTTCTTATCTTTTTCGATATACGCTGTCCAGGGCATCGTATTCTTATCCATGTAAGCCACATTTCTTCCCGGATAAAGCACCGAGCGGAGATCAAAGAAGCGAAACTCATTACCGCCTCTGAACATGGTTGCATCATCAAAGAAGCGGTATTCTAATTCAGAAATATTTTCCCTTAGGAAACTTGGCTTAATGCTCTGTGCGGTATAGTCCCAACGCTGGTTTTGCCGAACGGTAACATTCACCGTTTCCATCGGGTTAATCAGGTCAACATTTTTATAATTAACCGTGAAGTTGAGTTGTTGATTCCGCATAGCGGTTGGCCCTGAGCTGACAAATTTTTCATCACGAACAAAAGTTACGCGTGGATCAAACACCATAAAACGTTTACTGAGAATAACATCATCCTTGTCGGAACCCCGGTAAACGGCTACTACATAATTGCCTGGCAACTTAACCGGAGGCAATTGAGCCCAATAGTGTACATAGGGAATCCAGGTGTCCAATGAAAATTCGAATTCATTGATGGGGAATTCATTAAAATCAAATAAATAATCAAGGTCGGTAAGAATGGATTTTGTCCAATCCTGGTTGCAATGGATTATCCTGAAATAGTAGTTATCACGTTCCGTATGAAGATCATCGAATTCAAGGATCAGGTTCCATCGCCCCATTTTTGTAACTGCCGGAAGGAATTGCATTATTGGGTCGTCCTCAGCCTGCAAAAGCCGAACTGTTTTTATATTACTTTCGTAAACACGGTCGCTTAAAGTCAATACTTTTGCCCCTGTTTGCCGCCCGGATGATCCATACGGTATAGGGCTACACGCGCTCAGGATAAGGATAATACAGACTAGTCGCTTCATGGCGTTAAAACTATAATTTTAATCTTTACTACCTCCAACTTTTTTGACCGTGGGGGTGTCTAATGATGCAAAACGGCCGTTATATCGGGTACATGCTCAATGAACAGGAGCTTATTGAAGGTTGCCGGAAGGGTAGCAGGGCCTCGCAGCGGGCTTTGTACGATCATTATTGCAAAAAAATGATGGTGGTGTGTTTACGGTACTCAAAATCAAATGCTGAGGCCGAGGACATTCTTCAGGAGGGCTTTGTTAAAGTATTTCAAGGTTTAGATGGTTTTAGGCAAGATGCTAAACTTGAAACGTGGATGACAAGGATAATGGTGAACACGGCCCTCAACCACCATCGCAAAAAATTATACCTGTATCCAATGGTCGATGTAGAAAAAACTGACCTGCCCGATGGGGAAATTGGTATTTCAACCCTGCAATTCAATGAACTATTAGCCATGGTTCAATCTCTTCCGCAGGGTTGTCAACTTGTGTTTAACCTTTTCGCCATTGAAGGGTATAGCCATAAAGAAATTGCAGATATGCTGGGTATTTCAGAGGGAACTTCAAAGTCGCAATATGCGCGGGCTCGGGTATTGTTGCAGGAAAAATTGAGAAAAGAATCATCACACTATAAGATTTATGGAGAAGGGAAATTTTGAGCGGGCGTGGCAGGAGGCTTTTCATGAAGCGGAGGTTTCTCCATCGGCATCGGTATGGACTAACGTGGAGCTGACCCTAGAAAAGGAAGCAGGTGGCAAAATGAAACAGCGGTTGCTCTTTTATAAATTGCTGGCTGCAGCCTCCCTTGTATTTGCCATGGGTATAGCCGGTGTTTACTACATTTCTTTTCAGGATGATCGTGCCCCGATTGCGGATAATTCAGTAAAGGCGGGCAGTACCGGTGAAGCATCAAGTAATTCTTCAGTTGAAGAGGTACAGGATATTCATGCTGATGAGCATGCTTCAGCTAATACCCTGCAAAGCGAAAGTAAGGTAAGAATGGAGAGTGAGGCAAGTATGTATAGCCAGGCAGATCATTCAACGGTTGGAAATTCCCGTAATGAACAGTTGGCACGAGTTGAAAAGAATAATTCCACTAGTAAATCAAATGATAATAATCTATTGCTTGCTGAAGTAGACCATACACCAACTCAAGTCTTACCGGGTAGAGACAATACACCAGAACGGTATACCGTTCAACTAAATGAAAGACCTTTGCCGGCATTGGCAGAGGTTTCACAGCCAACACTAGTATTTGAATCGCCTTACAGCGAACCGGATCCAGGTATGGTATTGTTGGCGAAACTGGCTGATGAAGAGAAGAAATATGCAGAGGAAGGAAAGAAAAAATCAAACGACAATCTTTGGACATCCGTTGGATTTGGAGCCGGTAGCTTTAATCCCAACGCCTCATTCACAACATCCGGGCAGCGTTTGGCTTCAAACTCACTCAGTAATCAGGTAAACACAAGTCCTTCAGCAGGTTCAAGCTACACTCTGGGCATGTTGGTTGGTGGACGTGTATCGGAACGTTTCGTTATACAGAGTGGGTTAAATTACCTTACTCAAAATGCGTACTACACCTCAACAGTTGTGTCCATGGGTACACTCATGTCAGCATCGCTGAACGATTTTTCCGATGCACAAACTCTTTCCTATGCAAGCACTCCCTATGGGGTGAGCAGTAATCTTCAATTTATTAGTTTGCCTGTGCAAGTAGGCTATCTTATCCTGGATAAAGACTTTGCTATTCAATTGAACAGTGGTCTATCAACTGATTTTTTCCTGAACAATACGTTAACACCCGATATGGCAGGAATCAGCAAGTACAGTCAAAGTGCAGGTTCAGATTCACCTTTCCGGTCAGTAAACTTCAGCGGCCTGGCAGGTACTGAATTTAGTTATCGTTTTAACGATCACTACCGAATTGCCATTAATCCAGGCATGCGTTACTCCCTTAACTCGATCTATAAATCGGATACAAATACACAGATCAATCCGATAACTTTTGATGTGTCCCTGCGCTTCGGGTATATTTTCAGGTAGCCTTCCAACCGAATGTTCTAATCGGGTGTCTATCCAATAAACCCGCCTATCCTATGAAAGCAAAACAAAAAAATCATCGTTTGTTGGCATTGTTTATCCTCAGTGCATTGCTGGGTTTAAGCATGCTGTTGGAAGGTTGTAGCGACCGTTGTACTGAAACGTATTCATACACGTATTATGAACCGGTGTACACTAAACTATCTGTTATACGAAGCAGTATAAAGCAGGAAACACCCCGGCCATTGGTTACGGTTGGTAAAATATACTTCAAGGATGGTTATTTGTTCGTTAACCAACCCGGTGAAGGCATACACATAATTGATAACCGTAACACGGAAGCGCCTTTAGTCAAAAGTTTTATAGCCATACCGGGCAATTATGATCTGGCCATCAGAAATAATATTCTCTATGCCGATAGTTATATTGATCTGGTTGCTCTTGATATTTCTGATCTCAATCAGGTGCAAGTAGTTAACCGGCTCGAAAATATTTTTAGCAATTACAACAGTATGGGCTTTCATGCCAGTGCAGAATTGGGCGTAGTAACCGATTGGATTGAAAAGGAGGTAACGTGGGAGGAAACTGAGTGCGAAATGAATTTCAATCCATGGGGCGGCACTCGGTGGCGTGGAGGCCTTGTATTTGCTGATGCAGCCAATTTTAGCGCGGCTGCTGCGATTGCTCCTGGCAACTCCACCGGAATAGGCGGATCAATGGCCCGGTTTACCATCAATGAGGATTTCCTGTACATGCTGGATGGCGGAAACGTCCATTCAGTGGATATAACCATTGCTTCAGCACCAGAAAAGAAATCTTCACAATATGTTATGTGGGATATTGAAACAATATTTCCTTACGGTGATAAATTATTTATAGGAGCGCGGAGCGGTATGCATATTCTTGATTTGGCCGTACCGGAAAACCCGGAAAAGATCGCTACCTATGCGCACGTTAATAGCTGCGACCCTGTGGTGGTAAGTGGCAACTATGCTTATGTTACCCTGCGATCGGGCACACAATGCACCGGCTTCACCAACCAACTGGAGGTGTTGAATATTTCAACCATCACATCGCCAAAGCTTGAAAAGGTTTACCCCATGCATAACCCACATGGGTTGGGTATTGACGAACCTGTACTCTTTATTTGCGATGGTGATGCCGGCCTGAAAATCTATAATGCCACCGATAAGTTGAATATCGATAAACACCTGATCAAGCATTATAAAGATATTCATGCTTACGATGTTATTCCATTTAACAACGTGCTGATGCTGATCGGGGAGAACGGAATTCTTCAATACGATTACAGCGACCTTAACAACATCAGGTTGTTGAGCCGTATTCAGGTTACGAAATGAAAGTTCTTGCCAAGCGTGCACTTTTGGTCGTTGTAACGATGTCTTTTTGGGGTTCAGTGGCCGCCCAATCAGACTCCCTCCAAAAGGTAAAGCCGTTATATTTCAATTCATTTGTTACGGGTGCGTTAATTGGTTGTGGGAACTGCACCAGCGGAAAAGATTTCACTTTAAACTTCACGACTATTCATGGCATGCGCGTATCACCGGGTATAAAGGTGGGTATTGGACTGGGCATGGATGTGTATAGTGATTGGAGGTTGTTTCCGCTTATGGCCAGTATTACTTTTGATGAGGAGCGCAAGCGAAATGCACTTTACCTGCAGGTGAACACCGGTTATGCTTGGGGACGATATTTATTGCCTTACGAATCATGGTTCAATGAATTTTTTCAAGAAGGAGGTTTTACTGTTAATCCCATGCTGGGTTATCGGTTAGGGAATGAACAATTGCGGATTTATGTACAGGCAGGTTATAAACTTCAATACGCGCATATCCGGTTGTCAAACAATGGTATGTGGGGAGGGAGTACGATTAACCGGGAATTTGAACTGAATCGATTTGTTGTGCAAATGGGTTTTGGATTCAATTAGTTTTTTCATGATGATCGATTTTTTCGGCTAATTCCTCCCATCGCAGATTAGCTTTTTCTATTTTAAGCGTTACATCCTCAAAGGCTTGCTGCACCTCCTGTAGCTTTGCGTAGTTGCCAAATACTTCCGGCAAAGTCATTTGCTCTTCCAGCTTGTTTTTTTCTTTTGTTAATGATTCAATTTGTTGTTCAGTTTGCTCCAACTCACGCTTCAACGGTTTAAGCGATTGGCCATTTTGAGGTTTTGGTTTCTCTTTATCTTTTTGTTCCGGAGCAGGCTTGACTGATTGTTTCTCTATCAAGGGTTTTTCATCAACATCTCTTTTCTTTTTCCAATAATCATACTCCTCGTATGTTCCCGGGTATTCTTTGATCTGATGGTCTTCGATATACCAGATTTTGTTGGCCACCTGGCTAATGAAATGGCGGTTGTGCGATACGACTACAAAAGTACCCTGATATTGCTGAAGGGCCTGAATGAGAATGTTCTCCGAAACAAAATCCAGGTGGTTGGTAGGTTCATCAAGCAATAGAAAGTTTGCTTCCGAAATAAGCGTCTTGGCCAAGGCCACACGCGATTTTTCACCCCCGGATAGAACCTTGATTTTTTTGAATACATCCTCATCTGAAAACAAGAAGCACCCCAGCACATTTCGAAGTTGTTGTTCGGTTTTTCCGGAGCCCGCTTGCTTCAGTTCATCGAGTATTTCATTTTCAACATGAAGCGATTCGAGTTGATGCTGGGCAAAAAATCCTTGTATAACATTATAGCCCAGCGTGCGCTTACCCTCTATTTTTTCAGATCCGGAAATTATACGCAACAAGGTCGACTTTCCTTTACCGTTGGCACCGATAAGCGCAATCTTGTCGCCCCGCTCTATGGTAGCTGAGGTATGGTTGAGAATTTGAAGGTCGCCATAGGCCTTCGAAATATCTTCCAGCGTAACAATGTAGCGGCCTGGTTGCTGGTTGAAAGTAAATTTAAAATTAACAGCTGCAGTGTCCTGAATAACCTCTTCAACCCGGTCCATGCGGTCAAGTGCTTTGATGCGGGATTGTACCTGGCGGGCTTTTGTGGCTTTAGCCCTGAACCGTTCAATAAAACGCTCGGTCTGCCGGATTTTTTGTTGCTGGTTTTCAAAGGCATTCTGCTGAATTTCTTCCCGCAGCTCCTTTTCCTCAAGGTAAAAGGAATAATTGCCTTCATAGGATATCAGTTGTTGTTGCGTTACGTCAACAATCCGGGTAACGACATTATCCAGAAAACGCCTGTCGTGCGAAACGATGATAACAGCTCCTTCATAATTCCTAAGGTATTCTTCAACCCATTCAATGGAGGGCAGGTCGAGGTGGTTGGTAGGCTCATCGAGCATCAGCAGTGACGGCTTCTCCAACAGTAGTTTGGCCAGCATTACACGCATACGCCACCCGCCCGAAAACTCTTTTAGTGGCCTGTGTAAATCGGCTGTGTTAAAGCCAATTCCTTCTAATACTTCCTCTGCTTTTGCCTGGAGTCCATAACCCCCCAGGTGATCGTATTTTTCCTGGAGCCGTGTTAATTTTTCAACCCAGTCTTCACGATATTCCTTTTCAAGTTTATGGATCAGGGTTTCGATTTCCCGTTCCATGTCAACCACATCCTTAAAAGCCAGCATGGCAACCGTAAGGATAGAGTCGTCAGTTTGGTAGGAGAGTAAATCCTGGTTCAGAAAGCCAAGCGAACACTCATTACTTTTACTAATGCTGCCCGAGTCGGCCGTTAGTTCGCCATTGATTAGTTTGAGTAACGTGGATTTGCCCCTGCCGTTCAGGCCAATCAGCCCGATTTTATCTTTCGGCTTAATGAACATGTTGGCATTTTCATATAATGCCCTTCCGCCAATGAAGTACGACAGGTTAGTGATTGAGATCATTTGGCCGCAAAGATAAGGGTTGTGTTATGGTAAGCCAATAAACAATCCAACGGTTAAGCCGTTACTGGAATATGGATTTTTAATAAGGCTCTTTTAGTATAATTTGGCTCGATAAAAAACATCTTATGCGCACACTTAAATTCGGAGTAATTGCATTAGTGGCGGGCTTGCTACAGTGTAACAATGGAACCAGGCAGGTTGCTGAATTGCCTGTTGATGAGGATGGCAGCATGGCCGCATTAACGGAGTATTCTAAAACCCTGCCGTTGGAAAAGATAAAATTGCCAGCTGGTTTTAAGATTGATGTGTTTGCAGAAGTAGACAATGCCCGCTCCATGGCGATGAGTCCTTCTGGGGTATTGTATGTAGGAAACCGCAATGGCGACAAAGTGTATGCGGTGAAGGACAGTGATGGCGACTTTAAAGCTGATAAGAAGTGGGTAATAGCATCCGATTTGAACATGCCGAATGGTGTTGCTTTTAAAGATGGGGATTTGTATGTAGCAGAAGTGAGCCGTATTTTAAAATATGTCGACATCGAGTCGAAGTTGGCCGCACCACCTACACCACAGATTATTAATGATAAATACCCCACCGATACACACCACGGTTGGAAATACATTGCTTTCGGTCCGGATGGTAAATTGTACGTTCCGGTAGGCGCTCCATGTAACATTTGTGAATCGAAAGATGAAATCTACGCGACCATTACGCGCATTAATCCCGATGGTTCTGGCCGTGAGATCTATGCCCGTGGAGTTCGAAATACGGTTGGGTTTACCTGGCATCCCGAGACCAAGGAACTCTGGTTTACTGATAATGGCCGCGACATGTTGGGCGATGATATACCCCCCTGTGAGTTGAATTATGCACCAAAAGCGGGAATGCATTTTGGTTATCCTTATTGCCACGGGGGTACCATTAAAGATCCTGAATTTGGTAATAAGCGACCTTGTAGTGATTTTACTGTGCCTACACAAAACCTTGGGCCACACACTGCCCCGTTGGGAATTAAATTTTATTCCGGAGCCATGTTTCCATCGGCTTATAAGAATCAGGCGTTCATTGCCGAACATGGTTCATGGAACCGATCTAAAAAAATTGGATATCGCGTTAGCCTGGTTAAGGTTGAAAACAATAACAAGGCCATTAGTTATGAAACCTTTGCCAGCGGCTGGCTTGATGATGAAACCCAAAAGGCATGGGGTAGGCCGGTGGATGTTCTGGTGCTTATCGATGGTTCCATGCTAGTATCCGATGATCAGGCCAATGTTATTTATCGGATCAGTTATGCCAACTAACCCTTCTTGTTTAGTAAAAATCATCAATCCAAGCAATGCATCCGGTACTTTTCGAAATTGGTAGTATTAAAATATACTCCTATGGTTTCATGATCGCCATGGGGGTAGCGTTTGCTGTGGCGTATTTGTGGTGGCAGGGAAAAAAAGAAGTTAAAATTACTTTTGATCAGGCTAACAATCTTTTTCTGGTCATCTTCCTTGCGGCAATCTTGGGGGGGAAAGTGTTTCTCTTTTTTGAGAATCCAACCCTGTACCTCGAAAATCCTAAGCGATTATTCACCGGCAGTGGTTTTGTGTTTTATGGATCATTCTTGTTCGCGGTTCCAACCATGCTCTGGTTTTTTAAGCGCAACAAACTGCCCGTGTATCAAATGCTCGACATCATGGCTGTTGTCACTTGCTTCGTGCATATGTTCGGAAGGGTAGGGTGTTTTATGGCTGGCTGTTGTTATGGTAAACCGACAAGTGGTTTTATGGGCGTAATCTTCACCGATCCGGCCTGTCAGGCAAATCCATTGAACACACCGTTGTTTCCAACGCAGCTGATGGAAGCAGGGTTTATATTTCTGGTGATGCTATTCCTGTTATACTTCCGTTCGAAAAAGAAATTTCACGGTCAGCTTTTTTTGCTCTACCTGATGCTTTATGCAACGGGAAGATTTGGTCTTGAGTATTTTCGTGGTGATCTCTCCCGTGGGTTTGTTATTGAAGATTACATCTCAAACTCCCAGTTCATTAGCTTGTGTATTATTGCAGCCGTTGCTTTTATCTATAGCAGATGGAGCAAACACAATGCAGTAATAAAGCGAAAATAGCCTGCTGAAGATTTTTCTGCTACAATTCGCGTAGCCAGATGTTACGAAAGCTTACGGCATCTCCGTGATCCTGCAACCGGATAGGTCCTTTGCCATGCGCCTCATAAACGGGTAACCCGATATATTCTGTCGGGCCCCAAATGTCAACATGATTTTGGACCAGAATGCCATTGTGCATGAGGGTAACTTTTGCCGGGCTTAGGATGCGTCCTTCATTATTGAAACGGGGAGCGGTAAAAATGATATCGTAGGTTTGCCATTCGCCTGGCTTTTTGCTGGCATTCACCAGCGGTATATGCTGCTTGTAAACCGAACCCACCTGACCATTGCTGTAAGTTTTACTTTCAAAATTATCAAGTACCTGAATTTCGTAACGGTCTTGTAAAAAGATTCCACTGTTACCGCGGTTTTGTCCGACCTGGTTAGCCTGCGTTACCGGTGGTGTTCGCCATTCAACATGGAGTTGAAAATCCCCGAAATCTTGTTTTGTTCTGATGTCTTTTGCTCCGCGCACTACGGTCATTGCACCATCGCCTACAGTCCATTTTGCAGGTGTTCCATCAAGGCTTACCCAGTTGTCAAGATGTTGACCGTTAAAGAGAATAATGGCGTCCGAAGGTGCTGCACTATTTTCCTTTCCGGGTGTAACAATTCTGGGTTGGGGTTCCCATATTTCCGTTGATTCAGGATTTTTGCGTGGTGTTTGCTGGGCCCATACAAGCTGTGAAAAAGCAAACACAAAAGCGAGTGGCAGGAAAGTTCTGTTCATAAAGTTAATGGGTTAAAAATCATCCGAAATTTCATCGATTTTTTTGTTCTTATCTTCCTCCATCATGCGCCTGATGATGGCTGAAGAATATAATAGTTCGAGCGAATTTTTAGAGGCGGACCTGAATTTTAACGTTAGGTTTTTGCCCATCCAGGTATAACTTTCATGCCTCACATCATAAAGCGGTTTTCCCAATGCACTCTCCATGCCTTTCATTAAGCGTTGATCTTTGGCTGTGATCACGGTGATTTCGTAGATCAGGTCTTTGTAGGTTTTTACTTCAATTTTATTTACGGCTACCTCACCAATGGTTGCGTTTTCAGGATTAATAACCTCATATAATTTTGCCGGATAGTGCCCCTTTTCCTTGAATTCTTTTTTGAATTTCGAGCCGGCCACCGAATCGATATGCATGCCCATTTTAATGTTCTTGAATCCGTTACGCTTGTCAAGCTCCGTTAAATCGTCCTGCGCAATGCATGGTAGTGCCAAGGTTAGAGCAGCTAAAAAAAGGAAAATGTATTTCATATTTTTGGTTCAATAAACTGGATGGGTATTACAATTTTTGTTTTATCCCAAAGAAGCAAAAGGTCGGCCACATTATTTCGCTGATCGATTTGCAGGGTAAAGGCCTCATACGAAGTGTTTCCGGTGTCCCCAACCGGCACCTCAATGCGCACCAGATCAAGTTTGGCATTGTAGTTATACGAACCCCATAATCCGTTTTCTTTGTTGAGTATGAATATCCATTTTTCAGGTTCGGGTATGGTGAATATGGAGTAGGTTCCGGCAGGAATCAGGTTTCCACCAAAGTAGGCATCACGCGTAAGCGTAATTTCAGTTGCCTCATTGGCACCAGTGCGCCAAACCTCATTGTAGGGTACCAGTTTACCAAACACTTCGCGCCCGCGTTTGTGGGGTTGACTGTAGGTTACTTTGATATAGGTATCCTTATATCGTGCTGAAACTATGGCCACCGGACTAAGCCGTGGCTTGACAGCTTGTTGTGCAACTGCAATATTAACTGCGAGAACAAGTTGGAGGAGAATTAAAAGACGATGCATTGTTTGAACCATTCGACAACATTAACTTGGCGAATATAAAGGCTTGCCTTAAGAATTATAAACCCTTAATAGAAAACCGCTTATGGAACGTCCGGCTTTTGATGATATTTTTATGGAATTGGCCGTAAACCTTGCCAAGCGTTCACATTGCATTAAACGTCATGTGGGGGCAGTTCTGACAAAAGACACTCGGATTATTTCCATTGGCTACAACGGACCACCATCAGGAACGCACAATTGTGATGAAGAATGGCCTGAAGTAGGTTGTCCGCGCGACTCAAAAGGTGGATGTTCCCTGGCTATTCATGCAGAGCAGAATGCCATCTTATATGCTGTGAAGAATAAAACTTCGGTGGAGGGCTCCACACTTTATGTTACACTTTCACCTTGCCTGGCTTGCGCCCGGATTATTTATTCCATGGGGATTACCCGTGTGATTTATTTGAACTCCTATGCCGAGCACAAAGGGCTTGCATTGGATGAAGGTGTTGATTTTTTAAATCGATTTGGTGTGCAGGCCGATAAATATCATGGCCAGCTCGCCAACGTAACCCACATGATTTAAGTAGGTTTACTTAAGTGCTTTCTCTAAATCAGTAATAAGTTTTGTGGGAACTGCTTTTGCGTTTTTAGTTTTAATCCGCTTTAAGGCTACTAATGCCAAGGTACAGTTTTGAATCAGGCCAACAGGGTTTTTGTCATAGCGATAGCTACCCAGGCACCAGGCAATATCAGCTTGCAGCTGGTGCTCATCATTAAGCGCTTGTAATTTTTCAATAACCTGCTCGCTTACTTTTTCGATCGAAACGGAAGATGTTGCTTTAGGCTTGCGGGGAGCAGCGGCTTTTTTTGCAGGAGCTTGGGTGGATTTCTTTTCAGCTTTAGCCATGACGGTGTTTTTAGTTATCAGATTTAATAATTGAGTCAAAATTACTGTGTTAAGGTAGGGTGTTCCAAGCTGAAAGACTATAATATTTACGCAACCGTGTGAATGTACTGTTAATCCGACTCTTTCATAACCGTATAAAAAGACGAAAGGGAAGTAATTCTAAATTACTTCCCTTCGCAAAGTCTTTAGGGGTTACCTAATTACTTCTTCTTCTTGGCAGCTTTCTTAGCTGTTTTCTTCTTAGCTGCCTTTTTCGCTTTCTTTGCCATAGCGTTAAATGTTTAAGGTTAAAAAGTTGTGAAAAGTTATAACAAAAAATTAATCTGCAAAAATTTTTCAATAAAAATTTTTAGAAGAGCATTTTTTTTCGCAGACACAATCAACCATTTATAGTGCATCGATGCGATCATACGATGTTCACCTCAGGTACTAACTCGACATCAAATTTTTCTTTCACTGATGCACGGATGTTTGTGGCCAGTGAAAAAATTTCTTCACCTGAAGCAGCATTATAGTTCACCAAAACAAGTGCTTGATGTTGATGAACTCCGGCATCACCAACGCGTTTTCCTTTCCATCCACAATTTTCGATCAGCCATGCAGCGGGCACTTTAACTGATTGATTTTCAATTGAGTAACCTGGTATTGTTGGATGAGTTTTTTTCAATAACTCATAGTGTTGTAACGTGATGGCAGGGTTCTTGAAAAAGCTTCCGGCATTACCCAGTACGGTAGGATCAGGAAGTTTACTGGTACGTATTTCAATCACTGCATCACTGATGTTTTTTATGGTGGGCGATGTTATGTTGTGTGCGTGAAGTGTGTCGTTAATAGCACCGTATTGGGTGCTAAGCCGATGATTTTTTTTGGTCAAGGTTAAAGTAACACTTGAAATAAAAAATTTTCCACGAAGTTCCTTTTTGAATACACTTTCACGGTAACCGAACGCACATTCCTCTCGGCTGAACGTGTACGCTTCACCCGAAGCAAGGTTAATTCCAACTACTTTTTTGATCACTTCACCAATCTCAACTCCGTAAGCTCCTATGTTTTGCATGGGTGCGGCACCAACCGTACCCGGAATAAGCGACAAATTTTCAACACCGCCCCAATTGCGATTTACACAATGTAGAACAAATGGATGCCATACTTCCCCGGAAGCTACTTCCACAGTAATGTTGTCATCATTTTCCGATTGAGTGGATATTCCCTTGATATTATTTTGAATAATCAACCCATCAAAATCTTTTGTGAACAGCACATTACTGCCTCCACCAATTATCAGGTGCTGTTCATTGCGGTACAGGTCCGACTGGAATAGCTCATGCAGATCATCGGGTGTTTTTAGAGTAACGAAATACCGTGCGAAAGCACGAATACCAAATGTATTAAACGCTTTAAGGTCAATGTTCTTTTGAAAGGAGATCATATAAATGCTGACCTACGAAAGTGCATAAAAAACCTTATGAGTCCTAAACCAGAAAGATTTGGAAGACTTTAATCGGATCAATTCATCAAAGGCCTTTAATGTCTTCCGAAGCAATTTTTATGATGCATATCCGGGGGAAACGACCGGCAAGGTATGTTGTTCCGCATACCGCAAGACCACCATCTTCTGTACTGATTACCTGGGCAATTTCAAAAGGGTTTGAGAAACCAAGGTACTTGCTGGTGAGGAAAGTGCCGTTGGCCTCATCGTAAAAGTACAAACCGATCTGTTTGGATTTTGTATTACTGCCATAAACCAAAACATTCTTCCCTTTGATCTGGGTGCGCAGAATCCTCATGTTGGCGTTTCGTTCAAGCTCAGGAAAAGTATTTCCTCCAAGGTCAACACTCGAAGAAATTCCAGTGGTATTCAACGTGGTGTTTGGAAGAATGAAATTATCGCCAAAATTAAACCGGGCTGCCGCAAACTTTGCGCTGGTTAATGGCAGCACAGCACTGAGCCCTCCGTCATCCTGAATGCCCTGCACAACACCGTTTGGATTGTCCTGATTCAAATCGGTAAACACCAGGGAAAATGTATAGTTATAGAAGCCATTGAAGTAGTAAAGCCCACTGGGAATACGCCCGGCTTCAAACGGATACTGGCGTCCCGTTCTGATAAAATGATTGATTATGGGTTCTTCCACCTGATCGCCAGCGCCAATGGTAAATCCTTTTTGTTGCGTGGATGTTCCGCTGGTGTTCACCACCGCTATAATCGACTGCTTGGTCAGGTGATTGTAAGTAAGCAGCACAAGGTTGTTTCCATCAGGCTGCATCGCAGAGGGGTAATATAAATCACCGCTTGTGGTGGTTACGTTAATGTTTTCAAGGTCACTATCGAGCTGGACCAACTGCGCCTGAAGGGTAAGCGGATCCATGCAGAAAAAGTAATAGCTGCCGCTGATCAGGGCTAGCTGGGCAATGGGGTTAACATAGCTTTCGTCAACCTCAACCTCCTTTATGAAATTGCCCTTCTTATCGACCTTCATCAGGTAAATGCCGGTAAAGTTCGAATTGCTTAACCTGCGCCCACCAAGGATGAGGTATCCACCATCGGTGGTTTGAACCATATCAATGGGCAGGAAATCGGAAGTGAACAGGTAATTGTCATAAATCTTGGTGAACGATCGCTGATCGAACTCAGGATTGGTTTCTTCCACGCAGGAAGTAATCCAAAGTAAACCTGTTAATAGAAGAGAAAGTATATATTTTGTCATCGTTGATCGAGGGTTTTAAATCCGCTGGCCAGGTAACGCATGGGAAACAGGCAACCAACGGAAAGGGAAATATTATTCAACCGGATATCATCCATCGCCTCACCAATACCAGACAACCTGTCGCTTCCAAATCGGTTTTCAGTAGCGTTAATCAAGCTCATGCCTTTGCGGTATTGGATGTCAAGATTAAGGCGAACATTACCAAGATTGTAGTTGGCGCCAACACCACCTAACAGTCCCCAATAATTGTCAGCAAATAAATCCTTAGCGCCAATAATAACCGGATCGCTGGCGAATTGATTCACGCCTCCAGAGGCATAGTCGGTTCCGGAAACTTCAACCGATTTATTGGCATTGATAAGGAAGGAGTAAAATATACCAAGTTGTACGTAAGGTCTTAGCTTATTGCCGATAATATCATATTTAAAGATTAGGGGAGTTTCTACGTGATCAACTTTTTGTTCGCTTGCGTAAGTGAGTGTTAACTGATTATTGGCATTTTCAGGATCGCTCCATTCAAAGGAATTTGTATAAGTAAACACTGAATGGCGATAGGCGGGTTGAAAACTAAACGAGAATCCTTTATAGTAAAAACTAACCTCCAGGGTCACCTGACTTCCGATAGCATTAAATTCATCGTATACTTTATCGGTATTTACGGTGGGGTAGTTAACAGGTGAAATGGCGGAGTATCGTTTGTCAATGGTAACCGATGAGAGGTTTGCTCCTGCTTTTAGCCCGAGCCACCATTGTTTATCCAAAAAATTACCACCCGGTGCGTTTGTTGCCCGACTGTTAAAGGTTTGTGTACTTCGCTTTTTTGGGGGTTGACCTTGTGCTATTCCAGTAATCAGTATAGCGAGGGTTAGTAGGTAAAGTATTTTCATTCGTTAATTTTTCACAACCAGTTTCTTCGACTGTTCAAATGAGCCGATATTCATTTTATAAATATACAATCCTGCCGGGATTCCACTCAAATCAACTTCTACCCGATGCTCACCCGGCTCATAGGTTTGTTTTACAAGTTGCCTGATCGCTTTGCCCTGGCCATCGTATAACATTACCTGTACCAATCCTTCTGCATTGATTAAGAAGGAGAAGGTAGTCTTTCCTATTGCAGGATTTGGGTGACATTCTCCGAGATTGAATCGTTCCCTTATAAATGACTCGGTGCTCGAAATAACCTGAACGGCAAGGGGTAGGGGTTCATAGAAACCTCCCTCTTCGCGAGGCCCATCAATAAAGTTACCAAAGAAGATATCGTTGTTTATGATTTGCTCGTCTACCAACATCCAGTCTTTTAACAGGTTGGCATATACTTGCCGGTAATCATATTGCATTTCAATATTGTTCCGGGTCATGTCGGGCACCTGGCCGATTACGCCTGGATTTACCCCACGACCAAACACGAATATCGGACCTCCGGTACCATGGTCTGTTCCGTAACTTCCGTTGGAGTGAACCCTGCGGCCAAACTCAGAAGTCGTTACTGTTAATACCCTCGACTCCAACCCACGAACTTTTAAATCGTCCTGAAATGCCTTCATGGCTGTGGAGATATGATACATCAGGGCTGCATGTATACCCATAGTAGGATCATAACTTTCAACCTGCGAAGCGTGCGTATCAAACCCGCCAATCTTTACCATGAAAACTTTTGTCTTGCAACCTCCGGCTAACAACCGTGCAATAAGTTTTAATTGTGGCGATAGGTGATTGCGCTTACTTCCGGTGGGTGCGTTAAATGGATAGGCCTCAGGATAAGTAATTGACGTGTTTCCGCCTGCTTGAAAAACCTCATAAAGTCGCTTGGCATAGTCATCGGTTTTCTTTTCCAACCCTAGTATCCAGTTCATTTCCCTTCCATAGGGTGAGCCATCCAAAAATTCAGGTGGCTTGCCACGCGGATCAATGTCTTTATCCTGGAAGCCTTCCAATTCTTCTACCAGGTTGGCAAAACCAACCGGGTCGTTTAAGGAAAGTGATGTTGGAATATTGTTTTCCTGATGGAAGATGAGCGACACATCGGTACCCATTTCAATCCCCAACGGATCGAGCATATCATCATTCGGAAAATCTTCCGGGTATTCCAATGGTGCGTATTCATGCTTCAGGTATCGACCTACCCAACCCGAAGAAAAATAATCATCTGAACCACCCCCCATAAACCAAATGTCTCTTCCACGAAAGTGTGAGCCATTGTTGTTTTTGTAGGAAACACCCTGAACGAAGGCAACTTTTCCCTGATCATACATGCCCTTCATAGCCTGCATGTCGGGGTGTAAACCAACTTGCTTATTAAGGGGGAGTGTGCTGTCTAATGGAATGTATTTGCGTAAGCTGTTGCTTTTTGGTATTGCAATGTTTGCCCTCCGGCTGTAATACAAATCATAATCGTCAACGGGTATCAGTGTATTCAACCCATCATTACCGCCATGCAATTGTAGTATAATCAGTACCCGGTCACTATCACCTTGCTGTGCCAGTCGCGATAGCGGATTATTAGCCATAACTTTTAATGGTATGCCGTTAATCGCAAATGGCAAACTCAGCGCGATGGGTATTTTCTTGAGGAAATTTCTTCGCTTCATGTTAGTGGAGTTGGTATTCAGGCGATTGTAGCATCGCGTTAAATAAATTTTCAAGCTGGCGCCTTACTGTTTCGGGATCAAATCCGTTGATCCACCGGATGGTCCATGCTCCTTCCGGATCATCATCAATTTTTGGATTTTCCAGGAAGGACACCAGAAAATAATTCAATCGTTCCGCAGTAATGGTAGCGGTATCATCAGCGTTGATATCAAACGTTAAGTTATCGCTTACCGGCAATAACTCTTTGGCCAGTTCAATGATCAGCAATCGTGCATTGGATGCGATAGCCGGAGGGAAATTTGTTTGAACAAAATTCACTACATCAACTTTCAGCATACCGCCCTCCATTTCGCTTACTAACCTGCGAATAAATTCGTAGCGCCTGGCGAGGTAGTTTACCGTAATCCAGCTTCGGTGGTAAACCGGAAATTGATGGTAGGCATCGTAACCAGCCACATCGAAAGGCTGGTAGAATGACATTCCCTGGTTATCCGCAAGGCTGATGATTTCACCGGTTCGACTATAAAATTCCGTAGCAGAAGTGGTGATGTCCGGAATTTGGTAATTGAAGAAACGCAGCGTTCCAACAATTAAATCGATAGGGGATTTGATAATGCATCCGAAGTTATCATCATCGAAACCGGCCGCAGCTTCATAGAAGTGCTGGCTTCTTAAAAGGTTTTCCACTACCGGCTGAAGTTTAAAACCATTGATCCGGAATGTATTGGCCATCTCTGCAATGATGGAATCGTGTAGCGAAACAGGTATGTCGTGGTAAACGTAGTACCTGTAAATTCTGCGACAGATGTGCCGAAGTGTTTCCTCCTGCTCGTAAATCATATCAATCAGCTGACTGATTTCGTCAAAGGCACTTTCCAACGTTGGGTTTCCTCCATTTAACAACAACGGATCGGGTTGTATGATGTAGGGCATTCCGGTATTTGAATCAATAAAGCTGTTGCTGAATTGCTTAATGCCGTTATCATGACCGGTTGCGTTTGTATTGCTTCCGCGAACCCGACCGCGTGGAAGATTAGTATCAGGGTCAATGTTGGAGAAAGAATTGTCAAAATCGAAACCTGAAAGTACTTGTGCTGCGGCCTGAACATCCTGTTCTTTGAAATAGATGTAATCACCGGGACCTGGTGTGGGGGGAAGAGAACCTTCCAATCCACGACCAATCGAATACAGTTCGAGTAATTCGCGTGCATAGTTTTCATTGGGGCTTCCTTTCACGTTCAGGTTGCCATCCAACAGGCGAAGCATGGCGTTGTCTACACTCACTTTTTTGGTGAGTTCTCTAAAGTTTACTTCGGGCAGGGCCGTAGCATCGAGTGCGAATTGCCTGTACAATTGGTTTTGAAAATAAAGCGCGCGACTGCTGCTTATCTTTTCCTGGATGGCGGTAAAATGGGTGTGTAAAAACATCACCAGTTTTTCCCGTACAGAGTAGGCGAGGCTTTGAGCAGGGGGTACACCTATGCTCAACATTTGCCCGATAAACCACCGTTTGAAATATTCCTCATATTCACCATCCATTTTTTCAGGATCGGTAACGCCTGTAATTACCCATTGTCCGTTGGTATCGGGATCCACAGGTATTGGCGGATCGGGAAGTGTTTGATTGAACAGCAGGTTAGTGGCTTGCAGTGGTGTGAGCCCTGCAAAGGTTTCAATTTGTTCTTTGGTTGGTCCAAAAGAAGCACGCCTTAACAGGTGTGCTGCTCGGTTTAAGCCAAGGGTTCCGGAGTATTCAGGTAGAGGCATAGTGAAAAATGATCAATACCGACAATTTTATCCTACAAATTTCTAAAATAAACTCATTTCACGGATAAAGCGCATATATAGCCGACTATTGTAGCTATTATCCTTCTATTTAGGTTTACCTC
Organism: Cyclobacteriaceae bacterium; assembly: GCA_019638255.1. GTDB lineage: Bacteria > Bacteroidota > Bacteroidia > Cytophagales > Cyclobacteriaceae > UBA2336. The sequence goes on from JAHBUD010000001.1 coordinate 2,116,541, forward strand.
ATGTTTAAGATAAGGTTAATTGTGGTGTGTCAGTAAATTTGAGCCATGAAGATTATTGAATGTCCGCGTGATGCGATGCAAGGGCTCGCTGAGTTCGTTCCTACGGATCAAAAGATCAGGTACATCAATCAGTTGTTGCAAGTAGGCTTCGATACCATCGATTTTGGGAGTTTTGTTTCTGCCAAAGCTATACCACAACTTCGCGATACAGCAGACGTGTTGAAGGAGTTGAATTGGAAGGACAGTCCATCGAAGTTGCTGGCCATCGTAGCCAACACACGGGGTGCCGAGGAAGCATGTAACTACGAGGCTATACGCTACCTGGGCTTTCCGTTGTCAATATCTGAAACGTTTCAGCAGCGAAATACAAACAAGTCGATAGCTGAAGCGCTCAATACGGTAGTTGAAATTCAGCAATTGTGCGAGCAAAACGGAAAGCAGTTGGTGTGCTACATTAGTATGGGTTTTGGCAATCCTTATGGTGATCCTTATGATGTAAACACCGTAGAGCAATTTGTTGGCATTCTGGTAACGTTAGGAATTCAGATAATCTCACTGGCCGATACCATTGGCGTATCAAATCCGGAAAACATTACATTTCTCTTCTCTACGCTTACCAAAAAATTCCCCGAAGTTGAAATCGGTGCACATCTTCATTCCAATCCTTCAACTGCTGCAGAAAAAATTGAGGCCGCTTTTAAAGCCGGTTGCAGGCGGTTTGACGGGGCTTTGAAAGGTTTTGGTGGTTGCCCGATGGCCAAGGATGACCTGGTAGGGAACCTGGCTACCGAAACCATACTTAATTGTTTGTTGAGCCACAGTGCTGCTCCGGCTCTCAACGAAGAGGCTTTCCGGAAAAGCCTGCTTCTGGCGGATGAAATCTTTCCAAAGCACTGATAATATTACGTTGTAGGGCATTTCCTTTAGCAACCTGATAATTTTGCTCTTGTTAATTGAAGAAACATGAGAAAAGTATTGGTTGTGGTGGGATTGTTTTGTGTTACCCTGACTGGGTTTTCACAAACTGCGAAAGAGCATACTCAAAAGGGGCGTGAGCTTCTAGAAAAGGAGGAATATGTTGAGTCATTGCTGAACCTTAACAAGGCCATTGAACTCGATCCTAATTATGCATCAGCCTATTATTTCCGCGGAAATATAAAGGCTCAATTTGACGATCGTCATGGAGCCATGAAGGATTACAATACAGCCCTTGAGAAAAATCCTAAAATGTCGGAAGCATTTTTTGCACGAGGCAATGTAAAAATGAAGCTTCAGGATTACTATGGGGCTATTGATGATTACACTGCGGCTATTGCACTGAATGAAAATTTTGTTGAAGCCTATTACAATCGCGGTAAAGCGAAGCAATACCTTCAAGCTTATCAGGATGCCATTAATGATTGTTCAAAGATCATCGCGATTAACAAGAAGAACGTTGACGCCTATTACATGCGCGGCTTGTTGCGCATCGAATTTGGCGATTTAAAGAATGGTTGCCTCGATTTGAGCAAGGCTGGTGAACTGGGCGATTTGAAAGCCTATGAGCTGATCAAAGAGAAGTGTAATCAAAAAGGGCAGGATAAGGACTAACACACCAGCGCGTAAAGCTTGCCTGGAAGTGATTTTATAAGACCGCTAAACTCCAGGCTCAATAGCACGGAAGCCAATTGACTGATCGGTAAATTTGTTTTCCAACTCAACTCATCAATGGCCATTGGGCTTTTGTCCAACAAAAACGACAGCACCAATTTTTCTTCATCCGAATACCCATCCAGCGAAAGGGACGTTACTTTTTTCTTATCGGTGACGGGTTTGGCCGATTGCCAGTTCATAATGTATTCAAGATCCTTTACAGCCGTAATCAGGTGGGCTTTGTTGGCCTTTATCAGGTTGTTGCATCCCGCTGAAAAGGTTTCTTTCACATTTCCAGGAAATGCAAAAACGTCTTTGTTGTAGCCATTCGCTATTTCGGCTGTTATTAATGCGCCTCCTTTTTCGGCTGCCTCTACGACCACCAGTGCATCAGAAAGTCCGGCAATAATGCGGTTGCGGGCGGGAAAGTTATGGGCATCGGGTTGGGTGCCAAATGGATTCTCCGTAACCAATCCGCCATGCTCCAATATCTGAATGGCAGTTTCTTTATGCGCTGCAGGGTAAATAATATCCATGCCGCTGCCCATCACACCCACCGTAGGCAGGTTATTTTTTAAAGCTTGCTTGTGTGCCTGTATATCTATTCCGTAAGCCAGTCCACTTATAATCAATGCTCCGTGGGGAACTAATCCCTTGACCAGATTTTCAACTTGCTCTTTTCCATAACTTGTTGCCTTTCGTGTGCCTACAATGCCTACCGTCTTCCCATTTTCAAAATCAAAATTGCCTTTAACATAAAGCATGGACGGTGCATCGGGTATATGCTTTAAGCGTGATGGATATTTTTTATCGGTATAGAAAGTAATTTCTACGGAATGCTTCTCTGCCAACTGAAGTTCTTTTTCAGCTTTCTTGTAAGGCTTGCCAGTGATAATTGATTCTGCTGTTACAGGTCCTATGCCCGGAATCTTAAGCAATTTTCCTTTGGGGGTTTTAAATACTTTCTCTGCAGAACCGCAATAGCTTACCAATTGACGAATGGTGTAATCGCCTAGCCCGGGTATGAAATGCAGTGCAATCAGGGATAATCTGTTTTGATCAATCATTCCTCAGCATGCTTAAATGAAAAACAGCATCCCTTGGGTAAGGGCTTTATTATTAACTCGAAAAAATCGGGATGAAGTCTAGTGTAATCTTTCACGAAGTTCAACCAGGAACCTGCGTACATTTTTGAGAGAATCGATTAACTCAATTTTGTCTTTTACTGAGTTATTATCGTTGCGAAGCATTTCTTTGGCACCTTGCAGGGTAAAACCTTTTTCCTTCACCAGGTGGTAAATGGTGCGAACACTGTCAATATCTTCTTTGGTGAACTGCCGGTTTCCTTTCCTGTTCTTCTTTGGCTTAATGATATCGAATTCAGATTCCCAAAAACGGATAAGCGAAGGGGCAACGTTGAAAATTTCAGCTACTTCTCCGATGGAGTAGTAGAGTTTTTCTATTTCTTTTTCTTTATAAGCCATGCTGCAGAGCAAAGTAAACAATTAATCCATTACGGCCAATACCAAACACCCAGAAAAGTTTTAGTTGATGGTAACTTTATAAATCATCACGGAATGTCCGCCCCCTTTACCGGATTTTCCCTGTGCTGTCACCATCAGGTATTGGTCATCGTCTGTGATTTCCATACCCACAGGGAATGAGTCGGCTGCAATTTCCGCAACCTTGCGCATGGTGGATGTATCCAGCACAACAATTTTGCTATCGTCATTTACACAAGCGAAAACGTACCGCCCATCAGCTGAGGCAACAATGGTTCGGGCTCCCGGGCCAACGTAGCAACTTCTCCATTCATCTTTTTCAACTTTGCGGTTACCGTCCTGCTCAACTTTACTTTGGATAAATTGATTCCAGTCGGTGCTTTGCACATAACCTAGTGAATTGCTGCTGATAATCAGGTTATCACCAGAAATGATGAGGTGGCGTATGTTGTAATACGGGCTGTAATTCACCCCAAGGTATTTGTAGTCATCTTCCATATCAAACACGGCAATGCCGCCATCACCACCCATTCGGCCCACCAATAAGTACTTCGAATCGGGTGTAAAAACGGTGCCCCTCAGGCAATATCCGCAATTGTTGTCGCGGTCTACTTTTACACCTGGCTCAAACTTTACTTCGAGGCGTTTGTCAACAATAGCGTGCTTAACATACTTGAATTCGAAAGGATCATCGCTACTCGTATCAATAATTCCCAGTGTATTATCCCCCCAATGCGTTACTGCAACGTATCGACTATCCGGTGATGCGGCAATCATCTTCGGCAGAATGCCGGTGGGCATTACACGTACAATCTCATCTGTATCGGTATCGATTATGGCAACAGCCGAGGGACTTTCTGCATTGGCATCATAGCTTCTACGGTAGTAAGTAACCCAAAGGTATTTCCCGTTGTGTGAAAAACAGCTTTCAACGGGTTTGCCGCTGAAGATATTAAAATCGCTTTTGCGATAGCGGTATTTATAATCGAATACAGTATACTCTCCATCTTTAAAGAGATCTTGATTCTGTGCGTTGAACACATGGCGAATCACACCAAGTTTTTCAAACGTTTCAATGCTGTACACCACGGTTTCATAGCCTTCCAGCGATTGCACATAAAATTTCTTTTTGGAGGGAAGGTAATTGACTGATTTTGGGGAATTGATGCTTCTGTCGTACTTGTCCATCGGGTTTTTGGTGGTTGAAACCCGGTGTTGATAGCGCGCAAATAAGGATAATGATATGGGAGCAGGCTCCGGTATGGAACTAACGCCTAATGAATTAAAAACAGCGTCTTCAACTTTACCGGACTGCGAAAAACCTTGTAAAAAGGAAAAGCTAAAACAAAGGACAAGAAGAGAAATTCTTAATGATATCATATCAACTCAATGCATTAATGAGGTTGTAAAATTAAATCAGAAAAGTAAGTGGAAAAAATAACAGTGACTTCAGCCTATTTTGCTTTGTATTTCGGGTGCTCCACAATTTTTTGATACTCCTGATGACTCAAATCACGTTGAAAGAAGTTAATAGGATTTACCTGTACACCGTTATGCAAAACTTCATAGTGCAGGTGGTAAGCATCACTTTGTCCGGTGGTGCCAACGTAGCCTACCAGTTGACCGCGCTTTACTTCCTGCCCAAGCTTCAATTCATATTTAAGCAAATGCGCGTACCGGGTTTCGTAACCAAAACCATGATCCAGGTAGATAACAAGACCGTACGTTTCGGAATAATCTGCGCGTGTTACAACTCCGTTGCCGGTGGCAAATACGGGCGTTCCTTTTGCGGCTGTCATGTCCAGTCCGCGATGATCACGCCAAATCCTCAGCAGGGGATGAAAACGGTTACCAAAGGTTGTGTGAAGGTGCACCAGTTCTCTTCTGTGAATAGGAAGGATAGCGGGCCTTGATGCGCGTTGGCTAAGTTGGATATCGGCTTTAAGGTTCAGTTCATCGTACGATTGCAACTCAACTTGTACCTGGTGCTTTAACTTCTCCAGACGTTCATAGCTTTCTTTAACCAACGCATAATCCTTAACTTCCTCTAATTTCCGGTCAATACCACCCACACCGGCTTCACGTATGCTGGGGGCAAGCGGTTGAAGATTCAATAACGTGCGATAATATTCATCATCTTTTTTACTGAATTCGCTAAGTGATGCCTGAGCTCCATCAATCTCATGTTGCAGCTTTTCCCAATCGGCTAATAGTATTTTTTTCTCCTGCATCAGGTATTGTTCCTGAATGGATGAATAGTTTTGGATGTACCACCACGTTGTCGGTAAGGCAGCGATGAGCGCAAGGGATAAATAGAGTACAGCGCGTTTTAAAAACTTTTTCCCGCTTGGTACGATGGGTTCGTATTGGCAGGTATCAGGATTATATCGATAGTAGAGGTTTCTCATGCTTAGTCGAGGGCCTGATTTTTTTGCTTGGCAAGTAAACGAAGCGCTGCATATTCTGTACTGCTCAATCCTTCAAGGAGGTAATCTGCCGGATCAACGTGACGGCTATTCTTCAGCACTTCATAGTGGAGGTGTGGCGATACTGCCCCACCTGTCATTCCAACGGTTCCGATTTCCGCACCTTTCTGCACAACCTGTCCGGGTTTCACCTTCACATCGGTCAGGTGTGCATAACGTGTTTTATAACCTTGGCCATGATCAATCTCGATTACATTGCCCATGCCCATTTGAAGGTTGCTCAACATCACTTCTGTTACTTTGCCTGAGGCGCTTGCATAAACCGGTGTTCCACGAGGTGCAACAAAATCAACGCCCTTATGAAAGTATTTGGCCTTATGAAATGGGTGCACTCGTTCACCAAAGCCTGAAGCAAGTTTAGTCAGTTCGGTATTGTCGATAGGGTGTAAGGTGGGCATGCTAAAAAGCAACTTAAGGTCATTATCTGTTATGGCCAATTGGTAACCTAAATGTGCATTGATATCCCTGGTTTTTTGCAGCAGCTTTTCCGACTGATTTCTTGTGCTGCTTAAGAGATATTCAAATTCATCGTGTGGCTTTTTCTTCGGCTTAAACTCCAATGAACTAAGTAGCGTGGGTGACGGCAGATCCTTGGCGAGTTTGTCGTGCACTTTTGTTTCTGTTTTTTCCAGTGTACGCAATGATTCTTTGAGATTGGTCAACTCACTTTTAAGTGTTATCCGGTGTGTTTTAAGAACAACATTTTCCGCTAAAAGCGCTTGTTCCGTTTGTGTGGTGAAAAGCAAGCTGTGTAAAAAAAGCAAGGCAACAAAAAGCAGCCCTGAAAGTGAAAGGAAAATGAACAATGCCCCAACAATTTTTTTAGGTTGAAAAGGAACGGCTTCGTACCGGCAGGTGGTGGGGTTGTATCGGTATTTCAACTGACGCATCAAGGTTTTAAAAAAATCGCTGAAATAAGCATGTTGTCAGGTATTGCCTTTTAATTTTGTGCCTTGGCTATTTTGAGTACCAAAGGCGGCCAAATATAGTAAAATAAGAATATTTAGACAGGAACCCTTGCATGGATTCAGCCACGATACGTAAACAGTTTTTAGCCTTTTTTGAAGGGAAATCACACCTGATAGTGCCTTCTGCCCCCCTTGTTCTTAAAAATGACCCAACCTTGCTCTTTACCAATTCCGGTATGGTGCAGTTTAAAGATTACTTTCTCGGGCATGGTACGCCTAAGCGCAAGCGCATTGCCGATACACAGAAATGCCTTCGGGTGAGCGGCAAGCATAACGACCTGGAAGAAGTGGGTATCGATACCTATCACCACACCATGTTTGAAATGCTCGGCAACTGGTCGTTTGGAGATTATTTCAAGAAGGAGGCTATTGAATGGGCGTGGGAACTCCTTACCGAAGTATATAAGCTTCCAAAAGATCGCTTATACGTTTCGGTGTTTGGGGGTGATAAAGGTGATAATCTTCCGGTGGATACAGATGCGATTGCCTATTGGAAAAACATTGTAGCGGAAGACCGGATCATCCACGGAAAAAAGAAAGACAACTTTTGGGAGATGGGCGAGACTGGTCCGTGCGGACCGTGTTCTGAAATTCACATTGATCTTCGGTCAGATGAGGAAGTAAAAAAAATCAGCGGCAAGGAGTTGGTGAACAATGATCATCCGCAGGTAATTGAAATCTGGAATCTCGTGTTCATGGAGTTCAACCGCAAAGCCGATGGTTCACTTGAAAAACTTCCGGCACAACATGTGGATACCGGCATGGGCTTCGAGCGGTTGTGCATGGCCATCCAGGGCAAAACCTCCAATTATGATACCGATGTGTTTACACCGCTTATTACGTTCATTACCGAAAATGCGCGTGTACAGTATGGTGAAGATGAGAAGACAGATATCGCCATTCGCGTGTTGGCTGATCACATTCGTGCGGTAGCGTTTGCGATTGCAGATGGTCAGTTACCATCTAATACGGGTGCGGGGTATGTGATCCGAAGAATTTTAAGAAGAGCTGTTCGCTACGGATATACCTTTTTAAATTTCAAAGATCCGTTCCTCTACAAACTCGTTCCGATTTTGGCCAATCAGATGAAGGATGTGTTTCCTGAATTGCATGCTCAGCTCGATTATGTGACCAGGGTGATTCAGGAAGAGGAGATTTCGTTTTTGAGGACTTTGGAGAAGGGTTTAGGATTAATTCAGAATGAAATAGGCAATTCTTTTGCTGAGAATTTAAAAATGTTCACTTCACCTTTGTCAAAACTCACAAATGAGATGGTGGATCAATTAGCTCCTCTCCAAGAACTCACCTCTAAGCTTGCTAAATTTTATATTAAACAGACTCAGGATTCAATTAATATAATGCGTGAACTCTCTGAGAAGTACTTTGATTTAACAAAAGGAAAATCTTCTCCTGTTTTATCTGGAGAAAAAGTTTTTGAGTTGTATGATACTTATGGATTTCCTCTTGATTTAACCTCGTTAATAGCAAAGGAATTAAACGTAGGTATTGATGAAAAGGGTTTTTATTCCGAGATGGAGAAACAGAAATCTCGATCTAAAATAGATGCCAGCAAAGAAACAGGTGACTGGGTTCTAGTGGGAAAGGATTCAAAATCTGAGTTTATTGGTTACGATAATCTTGAAAGTGAAGTTAAAATTATCAAATACAGGAGATTGAAACAGAAGAACAAAGAGTTGTTTCAAATAGTCCTCGATAAAACTCCATTTTATGCTGAGAGCGGTGGTCAAATAGGTGACACTGGTTATATCGAAAGCGCGAACGAAAAGATATTTATCACTGACACAAAGAAGGAGAATGATCTTATTGTTCATTTTGCAGATGAATTGCCTGAAAACTTAGGTGCAAAATTCAATGCTGTTGTTAATAAGAGCAAGCGAAGACTCACGATGAACAACCACTCGGTAACGCACTTGTTGCACGCAGCACTTCGCGAAGTGTTGGGTAAACATGTGGAGCAAAAAGGATCGCTGGTGAATGAAAAAATCACCCGCTTTGATTTTTCGCATTTTGCTGCAATGCTACCCGAAGAAATTCAACAGGTAGAAGACCGGGTGAATGCGAAAATCAGGGAAGACATTCATGCGGATATCCGGCAGAATGTACCCCTTGAGGAAGCAAAGAAACTTGGCGCCATGGCGTTGTTTGGTGAGAAGTATGGCGATTACGTGCGCGTGGTTACGTTTGATCCCACCTTCTCGGTTGAGCTTTGTGGTGGTACACATGTAGCATCATCGGGCAACATCGGACTGTTCAAAATTATTTCAGAGAGTTCGGTAGCAGCCGGTGTAAGAAGGATTGAAGCGATTACAGCCGAAACAGCTGAGCAATATGTACGGCAGGAGTTGACCCTGCTCGATGAAGTCCGGGTCATGCTTAAAAATCCGAAGGACTTGATTACATCCGTGAAGAACCTGGCAGATGAAAAGCATGCCTTGGAGAAGAAGCTTGAAGCGATTAACCAGGAACACGCCAACAACTTAAAGGATCAATTGATTACAAAGGCAGTTCATAAAAACGGATCACATTTGATCATCGAAAAAGTTTCAGTGCCAACGGCCGATGCACTCAAAAATATAGCTTACGCGTTGCGAAATCAGTTTGATGACCTGTTGCTGGTACTGGCTGCCGATGTTGATGGGAAGCCACAGGTTACCGTTATGCTGGGTGAGAAGGTGCTGGAAACAAAAAAATATCATGCTGGAGAAATGGTAAAAACACTCGCTAAAGAAATAGAAGGCGGTGGGGGAGGCCAACCATTTTTTGCAACTGCGGGTGGTAAGAATATCCAGGGTTTGGATGCTGTTCTGGTAAAAGCAAAACAGATTATTGATGCTCAGTAATCCAGTGAGCAAGTATACAGCAGTAATCGGCCTTGAAGTTCATGCCCAACTTCTCACTGAAAGTAAAATCTTTGCTTCAGATGCTACGGCTTACGGCAGTTCACCGAACACGAGTATTGGTGCCATATCGCTTGCGCATCCTGGCACATTGCCGAAGCTCAACCGAAACGTTGTAGAACTCGCCATCCGCATGGGGTTGGCTTGTCATTCCGGTATTTCACGGTTCATGATTTTTGATAGGAAGAATTATTTCTATCCTGATTTACCAAAAGGATATCAGATTACGCAGGACCGTACGCCAATCTGTAAGGGTGGATTTGTACGGATAAACCTTGATGACGAGGAAAAACAAATTCAATTAAACCGGATTCACCTCGAGGAAGATGCCGGTAAGTCCATGCATGTGGAGGGCACTGATGATACCTGGGTGGATTTCAATCGTGCGGGCGTTCCGTTAATTGAAATTGTTACCGAGCCAGTTATCCGCAGTTCAAGTGAAGCGTACGCGTTCCTATCAGAGGTGCGTAAGTTAGTTCGTTATCTGGATGTTTGCGATGGTAACATGGAAGAAGGTTCCCTGCGATGTGATGCCAACGTATCGGTAATGTTAAAAGAGGCTACCGAATTTGGCAAAAAAGTGGAGATCAAAAACATGAACTCCATCCGCAATGTGCAGCGTGCCATCGATGCTGAAATCGAGCGACAGATTGGATTGCTGGAACGTGGCGAAACTATTTTTTCTGAAACGCGGTTGTTCAATGCTGATACGGGCACTACTTGCAGCATGCGCACCAAAGAAGAGTTGAACGACTATCGCTATTTTCCTGATCCTGATTTAAGCCCGGTAGAAGTATCTGAGGCTTGGCTTGATGAAATCAAGGCCTCCATGCCAGCGTTGCCGGATGAATTGCTGAACAAGTTCACTTCTTACTATAAATTACCGCCCTACGATGCCGGAGTATTAACGGAGTCGCGGGATATGGCGGAATACTTTGAAGAGGTTTGTAAACACACTCAACATTACAAGGCTGCATCGAACTGGCTTATGGGGCCGGTTAAGTCGGCCTTGAATGAAGGTTTACGAACGGTAAATGATTTGCCCGTTTCACCCAGTACCTTAGCACAATTGATCGAGCTTGTGGAGTCTGCTAAAGTTAGTTTTTCAGTTGCTTCGCAAAAGGTATTTCCGGAGTTGATGACTAATCCGGATAAATCACCACTGGAAACGGCACAACAGTTGAATGTATTGCAAACCAGCAACGAAGATTCAATCTTACCAATAATTGATAGTGTGCTGACTGATTTTCCTGATAAAGTACTGGAATACAAACGTGGTAAGAAGGGAATATTAGCTATGTTTATGGGTGAAGTAATGAAGCGAAGCAAGGGCAAGGCCGACCCTAAAGTGGCCAATCAATTAATTCAAAAAAAACTGGAAGAAAAATGAAGCGATTAAATGCGATGGTGAGTGTTGCTATGGTGAGTGTGTTGTTGCTGTTGGGGTGTTCCTCCAACGGCCAGCAAGCCAAGAATGATGGAAGTTGGGAAGTGGTTATAAAAGGTAAGGTGGGTTATCCGCAAGCCGGAGGCACTATTGGCATTATGGAGATTACCAAAGGTGGTGCAGGTTGGCAGGATACTATAAAACTGAAGAGCAATTATACATTCAGTAAAAAAGTACGGATCAAAGAGCCTGGCTACTATAAAATTAGTTTTTACAACCGTCAGGTGGTGGATGTTATTCTGTATAAGAATGATTTGGAAGTAAATGTTGATGGTAACGATGCATCAGGTTTTTTTGAGGTGAAGGGCTCTCCGGAGATTGAGTTCATACGAAATGCTCAAACCGTTATAAACGGAGTGCAGGGTACACCTGAAGCGCAAAAGTTAATTGCTGAGTTTAATAAAGCATCTGTAGCAAACGATGAGAAATCGATTCTCGCCATTCAGAAAGCGTATCAGAAGTTATTGACTGATGCCAGTGACAAAGTAGCTGAACAGGTGAAGGGCAGTCCGCCATCACTTGGTGTTATTAATGTATTGCAAGGACAGCTATTAGATAAAGATGCTTATTTCGATGCCTATGTTGTTACAGCCGATAAACTGAAGAAAGAATGGCCTGACTACACCCACGCCAAAGATTTTGTTGAGATGGTGGACAAGATGAAGACCTTGGCGGTTGGTCAGCTTGCGCCTGAGATTTCATTACCCGATCCTGATGGAAAGGTAGTTCCGCTTTCATCTATGCGCGGAAAATATGTGTTGGTAGATTTTTGGGCAAAATGGTGTGGTCCATGCCGAAAGGAAAATCCGAATATTGTTCGGGCATACAATGCGTACAAAGACAAAGGCTTTACTGTATATGGTGTTTCCCTGGATCGGTCAAAAGAAGATTGGCTTCAGGGCATTCGTGAGGACGGCCTTACCTGGACGCATGTTTCTGATTTGAAATTCTGGCAATCGGAAGCTGCCAAGACTTATAATATAAACGCCATTCCGTTTTCGTTGCTTCTTGACCCTAATGGGGTAATCATTGCCAAGAACCTGCGTGGCCAGGCTTTGGATGATAAGCTGGAGGAAATTTTGGGTGCGAAGTGACAGAAGTCCTACACCTCAAAGGTGTAGGACTTCTGTTTGTTACTTGTCGTTAACAGGTTGAGTGTTGGTTTCATTAATGAATGTAATGGGTAGCACTAGCTTTTGTTTTACGTTAACCCCTTGGTTTTGTGCAGGTGTCCATCGGGTTGTTGATGAAGATAACACACGCAGCGCTTCCTCATCGCAACCTGATCCAATGCCCTTTACCAATTTGTGATTAGACGTAGTTCCATCTGTTTCAACAATCATTTCAACAAAAACCTTCCCTGAAACTCCTTTACGCCTGGCTTCAACAGGCATTCTAAGTTGGCTGCTGATTTCCCGATAGAGTGCATCCATACCTCCGACAGGCTGAGCCGTTTTTTCAACGGCTGTGAAAACATCAGTTACTACAATAGCAATCGGTTCAACTTTCTCCGTGGATTTAAACTGCGTCATTTGATCAACTATTTTTCCATCAGCATCCGAAGCAAACGTAATCGGGATGACATATTTTTGACGAACTGCCAAACCTTTTTGTCGGCCCGGATTCCATTTGACATTAGTCGCGATAAGACCTCGCAAAGCTTCTTCATCGCATCCGGCACCAATACCCATTACTAGTTTATGATTGGAAGTTGTGCCGTCCGGCTCAATAATCATTTCTACGAAAACCTTTCCACTAATTCCTTTTTTTTGTGCTTCTTCAGGCATTCTGATTTCGTTCGCTAGTTTTTCATAGAAAGCCGTCATGCCATCAACAGGTGAAGCAGATTCTTCCACTACCAGGAATACTTCATCTTCAGATTTAGTTACTTCGGCAAGTTTTGAGATTGAACCGCTGGACCTGACTATAAACTCTACTCGCTCGGAGGTTAGGTTACCTTTATTATCATGGTGCTTTTCATAATGCGTATACAGAATATCGTCTGCACTGATGCTTTGGATTTTCTCGGAATTTGACGATTCTGCTTCTATATAAATAAGTTTAATGCCCGGATTTTCATTTCTGATTTTTTCTGCAATAGGCTTTAGGTGATCAGGAAAATCTCCAGCAACGGTTGTGGTTTGCGAAAGCTCTTCCATTTCAGCGATTAGCTGATCCTGACAGGAAACAGCAACAAAAAATAAAGTGGTAATGGCGAGTATCAAAAGCGTTTTCCATTGCCTGACCTGTTTTTTTAGGGACTTCATCATGACTATACGTTTTAGGGTTAAAGAACTATTAAAATGGTTGGCAAGTGAAAGGCCGGCTGTGGAAATAGCCGATTTTGCCAGAAGGCTGCAATATTGTTCTATCTCTCCTGGTTTTACGGAGACGGCATCTGCCTCGTATTCATGCACCGTGCTCAATTCATTTTTGTAATACTTCAGCAAAGGATTGAACCAGAAAAGGATTTTTACAACTTCGATGAGCAACATGTCAACGGAGTGCCATTTTTTAATGTGCACGCTTTCATGCCGTATAATTCGCTCTTGATCTTCTGGGCTCAGGTTATGGGTATTGCTGATAAAGATGTAGCGAAAGAAAGAGAATGCGTACATATCAGGATCACTGATGGTTACGATACCTCCACTGGCTTTTCCCCTTGACAGTAGAGTTAAAACACGGATAACCTGGTAAAGAAATCTCAGTATTAGCAGCACAACTACGACAAGGTATCCATAGGCAATCCATTGCCAGGTTGTTATCGAGGGCGCACTTTTTTGTAAAGTTTCGGGATTTGGTAAGACAGGTAGTGCTGTCCACTCGGCAGGCAGGGTATAGCCTATTGATGGAACAATGTCGTTTGTATCAGGCACTGTAATGAGTGGAAAAGTAAGCGAGAACACAATGCCGGATAGTAGGTAGATTCTCTTGAATGTAAACTGCGTTTCATGTTGAAGCAGTAACCGGTAAACGAGCAGGAACAGTAGTAGCCCTGCGTTCGCCTCAAGAAAGTAGTTAAGCCAGGTATTCATAGCAATTTTATTTAGAGTCTTTTACATGTTTCAAAAGCTCATCAAGTTCTTGTGCTGAAAGTTTGTTTTCCTTTGCGAAAAATGATACTAGGTTATTGAATGAACCTTCAAAGTACCCTTTGATCATGGTGTTGAGGTAGAACTTCTTGTACTTCTCCATGGGTATGATCGGGAAGTATTCGTGTGTTTTGCCGTACGCTTTGTGGTCAACAAATCCTTTGGTTTCCAGTATCCGCACAATGGTTGATACCGTGTTGTAAGCAGGTTTGGGTTTTGGCATCTCTTCAATGATGTCTTTAACAAAACCTTTTTCCAGTTTCCAGAGAATATGCATCACCTGCTCCTCTGCTTTTGTGAGCTCTTTCATAAGTGTAATTAAAAACTATTTATTTAGGTATAAAACTAATAAATTAGTTGTTCATTTCAAAGAGTAACTTTGTTTTTTTTAAAGCTGGCTAATGGTTACTAACTGGTGTGGGGGATACAATTAGGTGCAAACAGTTTACGAAAAGCTTAGTTGGCGTATGCAAAGCAATAAGCTATAATATTGGCTCCCATCCGGAGTGCTTCCAGGTGCTTTTCTTCAGGTGTATTGTGTACTCGCCTGTCTTCCCAACCATTTCCAAGATCGGATTCGTATGAGTAATACAACACCAACCGGCCCTCGTAAATGATTCCAAAGCCTTGTGCAGGTTTTCCGTCATGTTCGTGAATCTTTGGAAGTCCTTTCGGGAATTTGAATTTCTGATGATAGATGGGATGATCGAAGGGAAGCTCTTTTAACTCAAGTTCGGGAAATACTTTTTTTAACTCCAACCGGATGAATTTGTCAAGCCCGTAATTATCATCAATATGAAGAAAGCCGCCACCGATCAGGTAGTTGCGTAAGTTGGAGGCATCATTTTCGGAGAACACCACATTGCCATGCCCGGTCATGTAGATATAGGGGTACAGGTATAAATCCTTGCTTCCTACTTCAACAACATCCTCTTCCGGTGCAATCAATGTTCCCAGCTCACGATTGCAAAAAGCGATCAAATTCGGCAAAGCCGTTTTGTTGGCGTACCAATCGCCACCGCCATTATATTTGAGCTTGGCAATTTTCAGATTTTGTGCGTTTCCTGACAGGATGAGCAGAAGTGTACCAATTGTCAACAGCGCCTTCATTTCAAGTCTTTTATGGTAATGGTTCAAAATTATCCGAAAATAAGTCATTTGCTGATTAAACCTGTGGATAATTGTGCCGTCTAAGGGGTGTTTTTTGACTTACTAAAACTTAAACAAGCTATGAAAGTGAAGATGTTTTTTCGAAAGATGTTCACCCTTGCAGCCGTGGCAGCGATAGGTGTTGTTGTATCGTGTACCGATGATTCTGGTCAATTTCAGCAGGAAGTAGCCGATGTAGCAGAAGATGCCATCACTGATTTTTATTTTGAAGATGTAGATGACATTACCGGTGTGGCCATGCTGGCCGACAATTCAACCGATGATGGAGGCAGGGTTGCCAGTGGTCCCCGTGTAATTACCATCACCGATCCACGGTTTAACTGCAGTGGTGTGGTTATCACCATTACCATGGATCCGGAATCGTCTCCAATTGTTCCGAAAGGTGAAATTGTAATTGACTTTGGCGATGGATGCACGGATGTTTCTGGTAATGTGCGCAAAGGTAAGATCATCATCAATTTTACAGGTCGCAGGTTCCATCCGGGATCAACCGTTGTAACTACCTTTGAGAATTACTTCGTCAACGAAATTTCACTTGATGGTGTACGAACGCTCACCAACATAACTTCCAGCAGTGTAAGCGCACCAAAGTTTAGGGTTGTATTGCGCAACGGCATAGCCATTTGGCCCGATGGTACCGAAGCTACCCGTGAGCATTGCTTCGAGCGCGAATGGATACGGGCGGCTAATCCGCTTAACGATGCCATGGTTGTTAGCCAATGCAGCGATGCAGCCGTGGCAGCTTCCGGTACGAATCGCAGGGGCAGGGAATACACCATGTCAATCACCAAACCATTGGTGTACAAGCGCGGTTGCCCGATAGCGGTTGAAGGTATTAAACAATTCACCGATGTGGCTACCGGAAAAGTAGTAACGGTTGATTATGGAAACGGAACGTGTGATCGAACAATTACCATAACCGTTGATGGTAACACCCGCAATGTTAATGTGAATAAGCGAGGATAAGCAGGGTTGGGTTTTTTGTTTAAAGTCCTGGTTCCGGTATTCGGGATCAGGACTTTTTCTTTTATTTGCTTTTCAAAACCGCACCATGAGAAATTACCTTGATTTGATGCAGGATATTCTGGATAACGGCAGTGTCAAGACTGACCGTACCGGAACAGGAACCTGCTCCGTTTTCGGAAGGCAGTTGCGTTTCAACCTTTCAGAGGGCTTTCCGCTGGTTACCACAAAGAAATTGCACCTGCGGTCCATCATCTATGAATTGTTGTGGTTTTTAAATGGCGACACCAACATCAAATACCTTAAGGATAATGGCGTAAGTATTTGGGATGAATGGGCTGATGAAAATGGTGATCTGGGACCGGTTTACGGACATCAATGGAGAAGCTGGCCAGCACCGGATGGCACTACCATTGATCAGATCAGTAGAGTACTTGATCAGATTAAATCCAAACCTGATTCCAGGAGACATATTGTAACTGCGTGGAATCCTTCGGAAGTAGATAAGATGGCGTTACCACCGTGCCATGCCATGTTTCAGTTTTACGTAGCCGATGGGAAGCTATCCTGCCAGCTATATCAGCGCAGCGCGGACTATTTTCTGGGGGTTCCTTTCAATATTGCATCGTATGCTTTGCTAACCTGTATGGTAGCGCAGCAGTGTGATTTATTGCCCGGTGATTTCATCTGGACGGGTGGAGATGTACATCTTTATACCAACCACATTGAGCAGGCCCGTTTGCAACTTTCCCGCGAACCTTATCCGTTGCCACAGCTTGTCATCAAAAGAAAACCAGAATCGCTGTTTGATTATCAGTTCGAAGATTTCGAGATCGTAAACTATCAGTGTCATCCCTCCATTAAAGCACCTATTGCGGTTTGATTTATACGAAAGTGTTTGAACTGCACTACAATACATTATATGCTTAACCCGGGGCTAACTGCTTAGTCAGCAACTATTGAAGCATTTGTGAAATGAGGAATCTCTAGTATTATAAGGAGTTGCTGGCTAATGCCACATTACAACCCATTTTGTACTTTGCGTGTCTAATGGGGTGAAATAACTGAATACTATGATCCGCAACGTTTTTTATTCGCTTTGTTTATTGCTTGCACTGGTAAGCTGTGACCGGGAGTTACCGGAATACAACGGTGAATGCATTACTGTTACCTACGTGCGTGGCATTTGCGGACAAGCTGTCTTAAAAATCGTGGATCCACGTTATTTTCATTTAGGGGAGAATGCCGATAGCGAAACGAATGTTTTTCTGGCTGGGCTCGAATGTTTTACGGACGCCAGTATTCTCCAGAAAAGCACCTTTTATGTTGAATTAAGCCCCAAAGATTTTAATACCGACTGTGCCGTGTGCCTGGCTGCCGTAGCCTATTCCGGTTCGAAGCAGTATACTGTGCGGGTGCACGAAGTTTGTGAAGGTGGTTCTGATCGCTAAGGACTTGACCACCAGCCACTTTTAATGATGACTAGCTACTGTAGGCCAAAGCCTGAATTTCAGACCAAACCTCTAGTCCTTCTGAATTAGTCGATCCACATCTTTATTAAAAAATACCTCTTGCTGTAACAATTATAACGCTACAGCGACAAATCCCGTATTCTAACCCAGTATGCACGAAAAGAGCAGCGTTTTTGATATGATTGGGCCGGTTATGATCGGACCGTCAAGTTCACACACCGCTGGTGTTGTACGTATTGCGCGGGCGGCCAGGAAGTTGTTAGGTGGTACCCCGGAACATGCTGAAATCATTTTTTACAATTCATTTGCCCGCACCTACGAGGGGCACGGGAGCGACCGCGCCATTATTGCCGGGTTGCTTGATTTTAAAACAGATGACAAGCGCATAAAGGATTCAATGGAACTGGCTGGTAAGGAGGGGCTTAAGTATACGTTCAAGTCGGTGGGCAATGCCTCAACCATGCACCCCAATACTATCCGAGTTACATTAAAAAAAGGCGACAAGGAAGTTGAGGTGTTGGGAGAGAGCAAAGGAGGGGGGATCATCAACATTGCTGAGGTTGATGGCTTCAAAGCCGATTTTAGTGCCAACCTGCATACACTGGTAATTTTTGCCGATGATGTTAAGGGCAGCATTGCGTTCATAGCGAGTATACTGGCCCATGATGATTGTAATATCGCCACCATGTCGGTTTCCAGAAAAGGTAAACACGATGAAGCCTGCCTCGTTATTGAAATGGATTCGGGCGTTAAGCCTGTAACATTGGATTATATGCGGAGTCTGTCATGGGTAAAAGAGATCATTTATATACCGGATATTGATTAATGTGATTATGAAGAGATATGTAGTTGTTTTATTTGTCTTTTTGAGTGTGAGTACATTCTCACAGGAAGCCAAAAAAGTTTGGACACTGAAAGAAATCATCGATTACGCAGTTGCGAATAACCTGGCTGTGAAGCGCTCTGCCTATAACACGCGTAACAGTGAAATCAACCTGCTACAAGCTAAAATGGCTATGCTTCCGAATCTTAACTTCAATGGTTTCTACGGTCTTAACTGGGGTAGAACAATTGACCCAACAACCAATATTTTTACGGAAAACGAAATCCGTAACTCGAATCTTGGATTCACCAGTCAGTGGTTATTATGGAACGGCTCCAGGTTGTTTTATAGCCTTAAACAAAGTGATGTTGAATTGGATGCGGCCAATGAGGATTTGATTAAAGCCAGGAATGATGTAATACTGAATGTTATTACGCTCTATTTAAGTGTGGTTTTTAATAAAGAACTTTATCAGGTGGCCCAATCACAATACAACACAACACTTGAACAGTTGGACAGGACTCGTAAGCTGGTTGATGTTGGGTCATTGCCTGTTGCCGATCTGCTCAATCTTGATGCCCAGCTAGCCACTAATGAAGTGAATGTTATCCAACGGGAAAATGATCTTAATCTTTCCTTACTTCAACTCAAGCAAGCTTTGCAGCTTCCTGCCTCTACGCCCATGGATGTTCAATTGCCCGAGCTGGATATTGATGACAACATGGTTATCAATAAAACAGCAGATGAAATTTTTGATATTGCTACCTTATCCATGCCTGAAATAAGAGCGGCTGAATTAAGGAAAAGAAGTTCAACATTTGCTCACCGTTCTGCAAAGGGTAATCTTTATCCACGACTTAGCATTAATGCACAGTACAATACGGTTTACTCTGATCAACGCAGACAATTTTTTCCGGATGGAAACTCTACCATACGAACTGAGCAAATCGGTTTCGTTGAAAACACAAACGAAGCGGTATTGCGTGATGTAGTAGTTCCTACTGGTGAGATTAGGGTACCGGCTATAGGCGATCAGTACCGCGAAAATCGAGGTAGAAGTTTGGGCTTGAACTTACAAATTCCACTCTTCAACGGACTTCAAGCCCGCTCGGCTATGCAGCGCACAGCAATAAATCGCGAGTTAGCCGATATCTCTTTTTTAGAGATCAGCAATACCCTACGTCAGGCTGTTGAAACGGCATACAATAACGCAGTTGCTGCCGGCAAAACTTATTTATCTACTGAGCGCCAGGTAAAGGCACGCGATGAGGCTTACCGTATGGCCAAACAACGGTATACGTTAGGGGCTGTTAACTTCGTTGATTACCAGTTGGCTGAGAACAACTTGTTTCAGGCGCAATCGGATTTACTTCGCGCGAAGTATGACTTTATTTTTAGGAAGAAAGTACTTGATTTTTACCAGGGCCTTCCACTTGATTTTTAAACCACATACTTAATTTTATTTTTCATGGCAAAGCAGAAAAAAAAATCTAATAGTCTGATTTATATACTTATTGGCGTAGTGGCCGCGTTGCTTCTTTTTATGTTTATCGGCCGGTCACAAGGTTGGATTGGCAAACCAAAAGAGCTTGAAGTTGAACTGGCCAAAGCCAAACGAGCTACTATTATAGAGAAGGTAAGCGCCTCGGGTACTGTTCAGCCGGTAACGGAGGTAAAGCTAGCGCCCGAAGTATCTGGTGAAATACGTGAGTTGCTGGTTGAGGATGGTGACTCGGTTTCAAAAGGAACGCTACTGGTAAAACTTCGTCCCGATACATGGATTTCGCAGCTTGAGCGTGCAGAGGCCTCGTTAAATCAACAGCGCGCCAATATGGTTGCCTCCGAAGCTTCCTTATCGCGCACTGAAGCCACGTACATACGGACTAAGCAGGACTACGAACGTCAGGAAAAGCTGTGGAATGAAAAAGTTATTTCAGAAGCAGACTGGCAGTTGGTGCAACAAAATTTTAAGGTTGCCGAGAACGACCTAAAGTCAGCAAAGCAATCCCTTGAGGCTGCACGCTATATTGTGCGAAGCAGTGAGGCAACTGTGAATGAAGCTCGTGAAAATGTAAGGCTCACCAATGTAGTAGCACCAATGGACGGTAGAGTATCAAAGCTGAATGTAAAGAAGGGCGAGCGCGTGGTAGGTACTGCGCAGATGCAAGGAACGGAGATGTTGCGCATTGCTGATTTGAGCATTATGGAAGTTCGGGTTAGTGTTAATGAAAATGACATTGTTCGCGTTCATATAGGAGATACAGCCATTATCGATGTGGATGCCTATGCCAATGCAAATCTACAATTCAAAGGAATTGTAACGCACATTGCCAACACCGCAAAGGATAAAGTATCCTCCGATGCAATAACTGAATTTGAGGTTCGTATTTTAATTCTTAATGATTCCTATAAGGATCTTGTTCAGTCAGGTAAGCGCTATCCGTTCAGACCAGGTATGACAGCCAGTGTGGAAATTTTGGCCACCCGTAAGGATAGTGTGATATCAGTTCCACTTGCTGCCGTAACAACCCGCATGGCAGACGATAAAAAGTCCACCGGATCTTCCTCGCAACCCACTAGCAGTCAGAAGCCTGCAGAAAAGAAACAGGATAAGGTGGTAGTCTTTATCAATGATGGAGGTGTGGCAAAAATGGTTGAAGTAAAGACCGGAATCAGCGATTACGATAATATTGAAATTGTCTCAGGGATCAGCGACAGCACTGAAATCATAACCGGCCCTTTCTTGCTTGTTTCCAAGCGCTTGAAAGAGGGGGATAAGATCAAGCAGACGGTAAAGAACGAGAAGGGCGCTAAAAAGAATGAAGACGAGAAGTCTGAATAATAGTTCAGGATTTTAAATTTTTGGAATTCAATAGTTCGGGTGACTTTGTAGCTCTGAGGTACCGAAAAGAGAGTTAAAGTTTCTTGTTGGCGTATTGCCGAAAGGTTATGGATCGAGGGCTCAACCAGGTTCGGTTGGAAATTGAATGGATGTAATACTGAAGAATGTTCCTGTAAAGTCTGAGGTAGGCCTGAAAAGAAGGTATAAAGAACAGGAGTATCCCGGCAAGCACTGGCAATAAGTGGCTGATTAAAAGATTGTCCAGTACGAGATAAGTTTGAATCAACATACTTGTTATGCCACTGAAATGTTTATTTACATAAACATGGCGTGAAATCAGAACTTCAGATTTGGTGAGTGCTTTTGTGATGATATTAATACGCGAAGCTCCACCATGATTATGGAGAATGCTGAAATCATTTAGTAGTACTATTTGCCCGCCAATGGATCGTGCTCGCTTACACAGATCAGCATCTTCATAGTACATCCAGTAGTCCTCGCACCACCCACCGATCAGGTTGAAATCGGCACGTTTAATAAAAATGGCCGACCCTGAAACCCACTCAGGAGACAGTGCCTTTTCACCTGACTCCAGTAGAATTTGAGGTGGATAATTATGGGCTAGCCGGTAAAACGCACGGAATAAACTTGTTATGGTTGCCGGTCGTAAAAACAAGCCGTAGGGTTTTGTATCCTTTCCATTGTTGGCGAGTTGAGCGCAAGTGAGAATGGTTACTCCATGACTTTTTCTTGCTTCGGCAAGCAGTCGTTCAACGGCATTCAAATTAATGACTGTATCGGGGTTGAGAAAAAAAACAAACTCTCCGCTGCTACTGGCAGCGCCAACATTGCAGCCATTTGCAAAGCCATTATTGCCTGAATTTTCAATAAATCTAAAGCCAGGAAAATCGTTCTGAAAGGACGTTAACTGGCCATCATCTGAGCGGTTATCAACAACAACTACTTCCCACGAAAAGCTTGAAGCACTAAGGCATTGGAGAGAGTCCAGGCATAAACGCAAGCGTTTCCATCCCCGAAAATTTACAATTACAATCGAGAGGTCCACGCTGTAATTAATTTTTGGTTGCACGTAGAACGGCCTTGCGCAGGTATGGTTCCTTTACAATGTTTTGCTTACCGTAGTAGTAAAGCATAAAGCCATCTGAAAATTGAGTAGAAAAGCCGTATTCCTTTAGCATAGCTTCGAGCATCGTTGCATCGTCCTGGCTATGGTATGTGCATACCGCTAGTTTTAGGTTTTTGTGTCGTTTAATAAGTTTATTTGCCCCACGGATCAGGCTAGCTTCATATCCTTCAATATCGGCCTTAATAAAATTTACAATCTTGTTTTCGTTGAAGTAATCATCAAGAGCAATGTGGTTGGCATTAGTCTTATCGGAAACAAATTTTTGAACAATGGTCACCTTTTCTTTCCAAGGTGCGAATGTTGCTTCCAATGCCTTTACCCAGTCTTTTTCTGGTTCAAACAGGTAAATGTGTTTTGCTTTGGAAATTACACTCAGGGAAAAATTGCCTTCGGCCGCTCCAATGTCAGCAACAACATCATTTTCTGCTACATCGAAATCTCCTGTTAAGTAACGGTGGGGTGATCGTATATCCTGTTCAAGCCGGAGGCTATTGAAGTAACGCTGTGCTTTTCCTTTTTGCAGTCCGTTTTTATAATACAGATTTCCCCCTTCCCATGGTGAGTAGTACAATTTATGTGTAGAGTCATATAGAATGGGTATGTCGGAGGGATTATAGGTGTTGACGAAGGCATAAGGAAATACAGTAATATCGTTGTCCTTCAGGAAATCAAGCACTTGTTGTTGATCATTTTGTAGTTCATGTTTTGGGATGCCGGAGAGGTATTGAATTACATTGTTTTTTAGTCGTTGTAATCTCTTTCGTTTGCTGATGGTTAAACGCTCAAAAAGGGAAGCTTTCATAGTAATAAACTAAATGTAAAGGTATTAAATAGCAGCAGTACTAATGGGTTTCAGTTGGCCTGTTTTAACGAAATATCGTTCAAGGACCAATAACGACAGAATATCTTCCCTCTTTTTTATCCGAAACTGGTTCACATAATCGTGTGCATTTTTTATGATCTGTAGGGCTTTGTCAGTATTGTTGATATAGTAGCTTATTTTATCCTCCAGGTCTGAGTAGTCGTCTTTTATTTCAATGTAGTGATAGTCGGGCTGAAGGGTACCTTCCATAAACCAGGTTTCGTACTTTGGTTTGGGCATTACGGCTATTGAATTAGATGACATCACCCATTTTAGGTTTGAGGCCACATCGTTTCCTTCGAGGCTTAAGATAAATTTGTATTCCAGGTGTTGGTCGATGGTTAGTTTACCTCGTCTCCATTCATCAGGCCCGCCACCATCATTTATTTTCCCCAAGTTGCACACCGGGTTGTTAAAATACATTTCCATGAACATAATCCGATGTTTTCGATTTTGTGTTTTGCTTCCGGTAACTCCCCGCCAGATTAGCATATTTTTCTTTTCGATAAAGGGTTTATCATATTTTACAAACATGAAGTGCCTTGATTTCTCAAGTTTCAGTATGACCGAGTTTCGGTTATCACCATTGATGGGTCTACTTTTGGTAATGGAGGGCTCATCCGGAATATGCGTTATGTCGCCAAACAAAAAGCTGGCTTTAAGGTGGTTTGCAAAAAAGCGTGTAAACTCAATCGTATCAAAATAGTAAACCCGTTTACGTTTTGGTAACTTAAGTTCAGTAAGGGGTATAGCATTACTGCCGAGCGAGCTGTTCTCTGTAAGTTTATTGTAATAACCAAGTCTGTATTTCATATACTCAAGATCGTATTGTGAAAGGGACTTGAGTTTTTTCTCCAAAATTTTACGGCAAAGAGAATGCGGATAGATTTCACGCCAGATACACCCAGCATAATAAAATACCTTAATGTTCTTATGGTAGCGAAATAGTTTCTTTAGCACTAACATGATTTAAGCACTTTGCTGCAAAGTAATTAAGAAATTAATTAAGTTTCCCCTGGTTTTGTGGTTTTCAGTTGAACCGTTCTGTTTAAGTTTGGCATGGTTTACTACCTAAGCATAAAACTGGTACTTTTATCAAATAACTAGGCTTTAACTAACAGACGCGTTTTATGAAATCAGTACTCGCTGTAATTGCGAATTTTGGTTCAGTGCAAAATAAGTATTTGCAGCAGGTGGTTACCGCGCTAAAATCTATACCAACCTTCAAGGTAACCGTTGTTGTGAACTCTAACATACCACTACCTGAAATTTCGGGCATTGATAGAGTAAATGTTATTAAACTTTCTGAAGGGCTGAATCTTATAAGCAAACTTGTATTCAAAATCGACAAACGGGGATGGAATGGAACAATATTCGACTATAATTTTATTCCAATGACGTGCCGTGAGGTTATTGACAAGGAGTCTGAAAATTTTGATTACTTCATATTTACTGAGAATGACCATTTGTGGTTGGAGCGTCATATCAATAGTTTTATCGAATATGAGCAGATATTGCCCGACAATAGAATTGCTGGTTTAATTCAGTATGAGGATTATGACCATAAGAGTGATCAAAGATATTTCCCTGCATACCATAGCCCCTATGATTGGGATTACGAATCGGTAGAAGAGTACTCTGATAAGAAGTTTGCTCATTTTTTGAATGTTCATCAGGGATCCTTCATTATTTCAAAACAACAATTAAGAAGAATAAAATCTGCGCATGACTTTTCCCGATTTTTATCTAACGACAGATATAGCATGAAGTGCAAAGCTAACACCGACATCTTTCAGTACTGTGGTATGAAGAAGGTGATATGCATATCTGATTTTGAGAGTAGCCTTATTCATCATCTTCCTAATATCTATACAACCGGGAAGTTGGGCAGGAATAAACTGGGTTCCGATGAGATTCGAATGCGCGAAGCCTTGAACAAGCTTTTGGGGTGAGAATTACAAGACGTTAATTCGACTTGATCACGAAGGCTGCTATCTCCATCATCCATGCAATCCCGATATGCACCAATGCTCCGCCCCAAATGCTCTTGGTTTCTAGTGAAATAATCCCCAAAATATAGCCACCTATTATCGAACTGATGGCTTCGGGCATTGGTTTGCCGAAATGTATGGAGCAATACAAACACGCCATTGGTAATAGTGCAGCCTTGCCCAGGTACGCAACTATACCCAACACCAAAAATCCCCTGAAAAAGAATTCGAGGGTAACAAAGTTCAAGGCATAAGCCAGTTCATAAATCCCTACCGTTATTGCCTCGGGAACGTTAAGAAAAATATGAGCCTGGGTGCTGGTGTACATGGGATATTGCTTCTGAAACCCGGGAAGAAAGGATGCTGATATTAGTATAGGTACCATGATGAGCAATAGAATCAGGTAAGGCTTCAGGTCTTCAGGTAGTTTTGTGAACCCGTAAAAGTATCCTGCTTCTTTATCAGTTAACCGGTAGAGGAAGTAGACGGGGATGATGGTGTAAAAAACGCCCAATACATTCTTCAATACCTTGAGCCCCCATACAAATATTTCAGTGTTAACCAGATAGTAAAAATTGGTGTCAAAATAAACCATGCTTCGCTGAGCGCTAAGCAGTATAATGGCGACCAGACTAACCAACCAGAATTTCGCTGATAACTTGATGTCTTTTGAACGGAAGGCTTTGATGATCAACACCGGTATGAGGTACATAAAGCTGTGCGTCAAGAAGAAAAACACATACTTCCTATAGCCTGTTTGCAAGTCGATGAAGCTATCTTCAAAATCGAAATGATAATTTAAAGAAATACAAATCGCTAAAAATATAGCCAGCGTACTGTATAACCCGGGATGAAAGTCCTGCCGGATATGATTGGTCAGGTATTTCCAGATTTCGCACATCACCAATTAATCAGGTGGGTATATACTTTATGGATCGGTAATCCCATCACGTTAAAGTAAGATCCGGATATCTTTTCAATCGCAATCATACCGATAAAATCCTGTGCGCCATAGGCACCTGCTTTGTCATAGGGCTTGTAGTGATCAACATAGAATTCAATTTCTGCCTGGGAGAGCTTTTTGAAAGTCACCTGTGTTGTATCATCAAAGCTAGTTTCTTTTGCCGCTGAGAGAATACATACTCCTGTCATTACACGGTGCGTTTTTCCGCTTAATGCAGAGAGCATATCAATCGCCTCGTTCCGGTCAAGCGGCTTGTTCAGGATTTTGCCCTCCAGGATTACCACAGTATCAGCCGTTACTACTATTTCGTGCTGAATATTCCTTCTGAAGAGTTCTGCTTTTTTAAGGGCCAGGTATTTAGCCACTTGTTCCACCGGCATTTCTGCTGGAAAGGTTTCGTCTGCTTCAGGCTTTTCAACCGTGAAATCAAAACCTGCTTCCCGCATCAGGTATTGCCTGCGTGGAGAACTAGAAGCTAGAATAATGTGGTGTTTGAAATTCATCTTCCTGGATGGAGCTAAAAAGAAATCCACAAATAACTTTTGGATAGAAGTAAGTGGATTTTTGCGGCATGGTTGCCCCGCTGGCGCATACTTTTTTCACTTCTTCAATTGAAACTTCATTGGTGATAATGGCTAACTGTGCCTCTTGCTGTAAAACTTTTTTCAAGCAGTCTGAAAAACTTCTGTCGAACGCAATATGTCCAGACTGGCGTTGTTCTTTCCCCGGAATGCCCAACGCCTTTTCAATGATAAAATAATGCATCACGGTAAGATCCAGTTGCTTTACTACATCCGGAAAATGCCAGCGCATCGTTTCAAGCGCTTCTGGCTTTAACCTAACCTTGTAATTATTCTCCCGAAACATTAAACCGAAAGCCCATTGCTTGCCGATAATGATTTCATTGAGTGTATCTGCATCCTCGATGGGTTTAATGATGAAGTCGGCTTCCAGTTTCTTAAGGATACCCTCTTCACTAAAATCACTCAATCCACTAATCAGCCGATGCGTGGGTAAAATTCTCAGGTCATCGGATTCCGTATTAGTCAGGTACATCAAGTGAAAATTGTAACCTTCGCTACCGGTATGGTGAGGCAGAGTACTTTTTAATTTGTTTTTGTAAACCAATGATCCCTCATAGCGATGATGCCCATCTGCCAGGATTATGGTTTTGTTTTTGATCACATCAATAATTTTTTTGATCACAGCGGCATCGTGTATAAAAGCCAGTACATCGCGCACTCCCTGGTAATCTTCGGTTTCATAAATGGGTGACAGGATAGCTTCATCCATGAATGTTTCCAGAGTATGATCCGGATCGGTGTAGAGCCCATGCGTAGGACTTACGTGAAGTTGTGTTTCCTCCAGTAGTTCTACACGATCATTCACTGCATTGGGTATGGTATTTTCATGGCGCAGAATTACATTCTCTTCCCAATCGTATGTGCGGATATGACAAATAAATCCTTTTCGGCAATACTCCTTGCTGCTTCCGGGTAGTTTGAAGTATTGATAATGAACATAGATTCCCGGTAATGCATCCTGCTTTATAATGCCATCTTGTTTCCATTGCGTCAGAATTTCTTTTGCCTGTACGGCTGATCCGAGCGGAACCGACAAATGAATGCTGTTGTATGGATGTTGATAGAGTGTTTTACGTTGTTTTTCTGAAACAACATCAAAGAGGGGAGAGACGAGCGACTCAATACTTTGCGAGAGGTACTGGTTATACCGCCACGCGCGGATGGGTTTAATTTCTGCCATGAATTAGTTTTCAGAAGATAGCTCCTAGTGCAGCCTGTTTTGTTTCCATTTACTGATGGTATGTTGTTCCTGATGTATAGTGCCGTTATTTTTTTTACGCTCACGGATAGAAGATAAGGCCACTGCCAAGAGCTCTTCCTCTTCAACAGGCGTTGATGTCAGCACTTCAGGTTTAAAATGTGTTTCTACGAATTTGGTGTCAAAATTTCCGCTCCGGAAGGCTTCGTGCTGCATCACGTAGCGACAAAAACCCAATGTAGTTTCAAGTCCGGTTATTTCATATTCATCAATGGCGCGAATCATTTTGTTCATAGCCTGCTCACGGGTTTCGGCATAGCAAATTAGTTTGGCAATCATCGGATCATAATAGATAGGAATAGTCATCCCTTGTTCAAAGCCATCATCTACACGTATTCCATTGCCTTGCGGACGTTGATATGTTTTTAGTGTTCCAATATCCGGCATGAAATTGTTCGTTGGATCTTCCGCATAAACGCGCACTTCCACAGCATGGCCATGCATGGTGAGGTCTTCCTGTTTAAACGGAAGCTTTTCGCCTTCTGCAATTTTTACCTGAAGTTTTACTAAGTCAATCCCTGTTATCATTTCGGTAACAGGATGCTCCACCTGCAAGCGGGTATTCATCTCCAGGAAATAGAAGTTGAGGTTTTCATCCATAATGAATTCTACCGTGCCGGCTCCGTAATAATCGCATGATCGGGCAACGTTTACAGCAGCCTCACCCATCGCTTTACGTATTTCGGGTGTAAGAATTGAGGATGGAGCTTCCTCTACAACTTTTTGGTGCCTGCGTTGAATGGAACATTCACGCTCGAAGAGGTGGACAACATTTCCATGCTGATCACCAAATATTTGAAATTCAATATGGCGCGGTTGTGTAATGTACTTTTCAATAAACACCGATCCATCCCCAAACGATGAGGTGGCTTCGCTAACCGCCCGATCCATTTGTTGCTGGAAGTCCTCTTCGCGTTCAACGATACGCATGCCTTTTCCACCACCACCGGCTGCTGCTTTTATAAGTATTGGGTATCCAACGGACTTTGCAATTTTCTTTGCCTTGGCAACATCATCGATGGGCTCCGCTGTACCGGGTACCAACGGAACATTGAATTTGGATACGGCTTCTTTTGCTGCCAGCTTATTACCCATTACCTCAATGGATTTTGCTGAAGGACCGATAAAGATCAGGCCAGCATCGCTAACCAAAGCAGCAAAATCTTCATTCTCAGAAAGGAATCCATACCCCGGATGAATGGCATCAGCGTGTGTCAGCTTGGCTGCCTCTAAAATTTTATCCATGCGCAGGTAAGATTCTGCTGATGGAGGAAGACCAATACAAACAGCTTCATCAGCAAAGCGAACATGTAGCGCCTGACGATCAGCTTCACTGTAAACAGCAACGGTTTGTATGCCCATCTCCCGGGCGCTACGCATAATGCGCAGTGCAATTTCGCCACGGTTTGCAACCAGCAATTTCTTGATTTTCTTCATACCGAAGTTTGCTTAAAATGCAATGCTAATGAATTATACCCTACAGGCCAACCGCAATTCGTGCGTAAAAGGAGGTGTTGCTTAACCGCTTGTACCTGAGCTTTTTTCATTATTTTTGCGCCAATTTTAACCCAGTAGCACAACATGGCAGACTTATTTGAAAAGCTTAAAATGGAGGCCGGTCCGCTGGCCAAATATTCACATTTACCAGACGATTACTTCTTTTTCCCAAAGTTGGAGGGTGATATAGGCCCCCATATGATGTTTAACGGCAAGCCAGTGCTTAACTGGAGTTTGAACAATTACCTCGGGTTAGCCAATCATCCGGAGGTGAGAAAAGTAGATGCTGAATCCGCAGCACAATACGGACTTGGGCATCCAATGGGAGCCCGCATGATGTCGGGTAATTCAGTGCATCACATTGCCCTTGAAAAGCAATTGGCTGAGTTTATCCATAAGCAGGATGTTATGCTGCTTAATTATGGCTATCAGGGAGTAGTTTCAATTATTGATGCCATAGTAGGCCGCAATGATGTTATCGTATACGATGCTGAGTCTCATGCTTGTATCATTGATGGTGTTCGCCTTCATATGGGTAAGCGATTTGTTTATACCCATAATGATATGGCCAGCCTGGAGAAACAACTCCAGCGGGCTACCAAACTTACGCAGGAAACGGGTGGTGGTATACTGGTGATTACTGAAGGTGTTTTCGGTATGTCGGGCAAGCAAGGTGATTTGAAAGGTGTAGTGGCCTTAAAGGAAAAGTATAACTTCAGGTTATTTGTTGACGATGCACATGGTTTCGGAACCATGGGTAAAACCGGTGCCGGAACAGGTGAGGAGCAAGGCGTGCAGGATCAGATTGACCTGTATTTCTCTACGTTTGCCAAGTCTATGGCCAGCATTGGTGCATTTGTAGGTGGCGATGCCAACATTATCAAATTCCTTAGGTATTCAATGCGCTCGCAGATTTATGCGAAAAGCCTTCCGATGCCGTTGGTAATAGGAGCCATTAAAAGACTTGAATTGCTACGCACCCAGCCTGAACTGAAAAATAACCTGTGGCGAATCGTAAATGCCATGCAAAATGGCTTAAAGGAGCGTGGATTCAATATTGGTACCACTACTTCACCTGTAACCCCTGTACTCTTTAAAGGGGGGGTGGGCGAGGCTGCCAACATGGCCATGGACCTGCGTGAAAACTTTAATATTTTCTGCTCTGTGGTGATCTATCCTGTTGTGCCTAAGGATGTTATCATGTTCCGGATTATCCCTACGTCCGTTCATACCCTGGAGGATGTGGAGCGCACGTTAACGGCATTTTCCATCTTGAAAGACAAGCTGGATAGCGGTTTTTACCGCAATGAGGAACTTGTGGCGGTTACTAAGGCTTAATAAATAAATGCCTTTTTTAGTTGATTTTTAAGGTTTTTACTTAAATTGGCATTAGAAATCAATCATTTTCAATCATTAAACTCATAAACAATGCAAAAATTCAATGACCTCAAAACCCTCATTGCTTCTTTGGAAGGCGATGCTGACAAGTTCTACGCTAAGGGCAACAGCGCTGCCGGTACCCGTCTGAGAAAGGGCATGCAGGAACTTAAAAACCTGGCTCAGCAAATCAGGTCTGAGGTTCAGGATCTTAAGAATAAAGCGTAGTAATTTTTACAATTACTGTTTTAAACTAGAAAAGGATAGCCTTAAGGCTATCCTTTTCTGTTTTATCACCGGTTTCCCCGTTGCACTTCGTGAGATAATTGAGGAGTTTCGCCACCTGGAAATGTTTGGTATGGCCATACGAAAACTGGACCGGGTGCCAATCAAACCCACGTTGATGCATAAGTTCTTTGGTAACCTCACGGTGGGTTGGCCATTGTAAATTGCATGAGTAAGCTGGAGCCCGGAGTGCATACCTACAACATTGCCGATAGCTATAAATATTTGCTGAAGGATGTGTTTGCTGAAATTGGGTTTTTAAAAAGAGGCCATCGGAATTTCGTTCATGTTCCGATGCCGATTGTCAACTGGATTATCGGTGTAACCAAACTGCTCGGTATCAAATCAGTTTTAACCCGGCAATCCATTGATTACTTAAATCAGGATTCCGTGTTGAACATCGACAAGGCTATGAATGAATTGGGTTATTCGCCTTCCCGTAATTTTTTTAATAGCATTGATGAATTAGGGATATAAATTTTTCAAATAGACACGGTATAAATTTTTCCGTGTTTATTTATTAGCCTCTTTTTCTTATGGCTGCATATGCCGCACTAATTTTTTGCTGAAGTGAGCGCGATGCAGGTAACAAGGGCATTCGTACATAGTTTTCGCAAATGCCTATTTCCTTTAGCAATTGTTTAACCCCAACCGGGTTTGCTTCCTCATACATAGGTCCATTTATTTCCAATAATGAAAACTGGTGTTCACTGGCCTTTTGATAGTTTCCTGCAAAGGCAAATTCTTTCATTTTCTTGAAAGGTATTGGCAAGGCATTGGCCAAAACAGAAATCACACCTTTTCCTCCAATCGCGTAAAGTGGTACAGTCAGTAAATCATCACCCGAAATAAGCAGAAAATCTTTTGGCTTATATCTGACGATTCGCATGCATTGCTCCAGGTTTCCTGAAGCTTCCTTAGTTCCGATAATATTTTTGTGTGCGGCCAATCGTAGCGTGGTTTCGGCCGTAAGGTTTGATGATGTACGTCCTGGAACGTTGTACAGGATTATCGGCAGGGGAGATGCGTCAGCAATGGCCTTGAAATGTTGATAGATGCCTTCCTGTGCGGGTTTGTTGTAATACGGGCTAACGGAAAGGATGGCATCCACTCCAGCTAGGTCGGTACTGCGAATAGTATCCAGAACGGCCTTGGTGTTGTTACCACCAATGCCATACACAACAGGCAGTTTAGCCGTGTTGTTTTTCTTTACAAAGTTCAACACCTCTTGCTTTTCAGCGGATGAAACAGTCACAGATTCACCTGTGGTGCCCATTACTACATAATAGTCTACACCTTTAGCCGTGTGGGCTAAAAGCTTCTTTAATGATTTAAAATCTATTGCACCCGTTGAGTCGAACGGTGTTACCAAAGCAACACCGGTTCCATATAGTTTCTTCATGATTACTTTAGTTGTGTTGAGTACTTATACATGCCATCGATCAAACTCCTGGTGGTGGAGGTTTCACTGAGCATGAATTCAAAAAAAGATTTGTTGCCTTCCCAATATCCGCCTATGCGGCACTTTGCTTTGCTGCGGGCCAGTATATTCAGCATCATGGGATTTGGCTTGGTATCCAGGTAGTACAGGTAGTCGAAAGGTGTATTAAAGAATTTCACTGCAATATCAGCGGTAATCGCACCCCAAAATGAGATGTCCTTTTGTGTAAAAAAATCAAACATGAACTCGTAATTGTCCTTATTGGGCGGCAGGTAGGCAATAACCTTCACTTTTTTTCCATCACGTTCAAGCCGGTGAATAAGGTCTTTAACATCATCGTGTTTCTTCTTGTCTTCAATGCTGAACAGAATACCCACCGACTGGACCTGGGTGTAAGGGATGGAAGTCCGAACAGTTTTGTTCTTTTTGAGTTGCGATTTGGTGCGTATGTTCAGAAAACTCATTTTCATGCCCTTACGATTTTCCGCCCGAAAGTAAAGCATTAAAATCAGCTTCGGAAATAATTGGCACACCAAGCTTTTCGGCTT
Source organism: Cyclobacteriaceae bacterium (assembly GCA_019638255.1). Lineage (GTDB taxonomy): Bacteria > Bacteroidota > Bacteroidia > Cytophagales > Cyclobacteriaceae > UBA2336. The sequence goes on from JAHBUD010000001.1 coordinate 2,149,810, forward strand.
TTTCGCGTTTGGCTGGTCCCATGTTATCGCCCGCCAGCAGGTAATCCAGTTTGCCGGAAATGGAGGACAACACCTTTCCGCCATTTTTTATAATGATGTCTCTAAGTTCATCCCGTTCGTATTTCTCAAATACACCTGAGATAACAAAAGATTTTCCCTCCAGCACATTGCTGTCCAGTGTCACTTCTTTGATCACCGCCTCAAGATGAAGTCCCGCCTGTCGTAAGCGTTCAACCTCTTCCCGGTTTTCGGGATTACTGAAAAACAGGATAACGCTTTGGGCGATCTTTTCACCAACTTCAGGAGCCTCCAGCAATTGCTCATATGTGGCGGCCATTAAATTGTCGATGGTTTTAAAATGCCTGGCCAATTTCTCGGCTACGGTTTTGCCCACATAGCGTATACCAATCGCGAACAATACACTTTCGAATGGTGCTTGCTTTGATTCAATAATCCCTTTCAAAATATTATCAGCCGACTTGTCTTTGACTTTATCTAACCTGAGCAAATCAGCTTTGCTGAGAAAGTACAAATCAGAGGGCCTGCGAACCAGGTTGAGTTCAAAAAGTTGTCGTATGGTTTGTTCGCCCAGCGAGTCGATATCCATCGCCTTTCGCTGAATGAAATGTTCAATCCTTCCCTTGATTTGTGGCGGACAGCCATTAACATTTGGACAATAGTGTGCTGCTTCGCCTTCATGGCGGATCAGTGGGGTATTGCATTCCGGGCAGTTGGTAATGTATGCTACCGGTTTAAGGTTTCCTTTTCGTTTCGCCTGATCAACCCCGGTAACTTTTGGTATGATTTCGCCACCCTTTTCAACGAAAACAGAATCGCCAATGCGGAGATCAAGGCGTGCAATTTCGTTCGCATTGTGCAAGGATGCCCGCTTAACCGTTGTTCCGGATAATTGCACCGGCTCCAACTCGGCCACCGGGGTAATGGCACCGGTTCTTCCTACCTGGTAGGTAATGCTGTTCAGCCTGGTGCTTACACTTTCGGCTTTATATTTATAAGCAATCGCCCAACGCGGGCTTTTGGCCGTGAAGCCCAATCGCTCTTGCTGTTCGAGGCTGTTTACTTTTATCACAACACCATCGGTTTCAAGCGGTAGTTCGTTTCTTTTGTTTTCCCAGTAGTTAATGTAATCAAATACTTCCTTAAGCGTTTTACATTTTCGGTAAGCGTTCGAAACATTGAATTTCCATTTCTCTAACGCGTGAATGCCCTGTTCATGGGATTCAATGCCCAGCGCTTCACCCAGCAGGTAATAGGCGTAGCAGTCAAGTTTGCGCTGGGCCACAATGGAGGAGTCCTGCATCTTTAATGTGCCTGAAGTTGTATTGCGGGCATTAGCATATTTTTCTTCACCAATGTCTTCCCGTTCTTTATTTAGTTTCAGAAAAACATCCTTGGGCATAAACACTTCGCCTCTTACTTCAAATCTTTTTGGTAAGCCCGGTGCACTGACTTTTAACGGAATATTCCGGATGGTTTTTACGTTAGCGGTTACATCATCACCACGAACACCATCACCGCGTGTTACGCCTTTTACGAGCAGGCCATCTTCATAAATCAAACTGATCGATACGCCATCAAATTTCAGTTCGCAAAAGTACTCGTAGACGTCCCCATCAAGCCCTTTGGCTACACGGGAATCAAAATCAGTCAGCTCTTCGGGAGAATAGGTATTGCCCAGCGAGAGCATGGGGTATTGATGAAAAACCGTATTGAATTCTTTGGTGATCGTTCCGCCAACCCGTTGAGTGGGAGAGTCAGGTTGTTTGAGGTCCGGAAACTGGTTCTCTAGTTCAATGAGTTGTTCCAACAATTTATCAAACTCAAAATCGCTTATCTCCGTCTTATGCTTTTGATAGTATAAATCGTTGTGATAATTGATTTTTTGGATAAGCTCCTCAATCTCCTTTTTAGCTTGTGTGCTGGTCATGTTAGTACAACCGAAGTAACGGAAGTTTAATGTTATTCCCGAATCAATTGTGTTTTATCGGCCTGCCTGATTTAATTCAATGATATTATTTTTCCGATCAATGTCGGCCAGGCGAAGTGTAGGATCAATTTCAAGTTTGGCTATGCTTTTTACGGGTTTGTTGATCCTTAACGAGTACGTGGGGTTAACCCAGAACCATGTTTCTTGCTCCACACGAATTAGCGAAGTGTCCTCCGCGGGCTTATTACCCAGCGTTTCATTTAACGGAATGTAGAATATCTCCTTTGTACCATCGGTGTAAGTAACCAGTAAATCAATCGGCATCGGAAACTCGCCAACGCGTTCCAATACAACAGTTGTTGAGTTGTTATCGCTCAATACATTTTTAATTCCATAGTCAATCCGCTTGGTGGTGTTTATCCAATAACTCATATACCACTTTAGCTGCAGCCCTGATGTTTTTTCCATGATGCGGATAAAATCAATGGGTTCCGGATGGCGAAATTTCCAGGTGTTGTAATATCTCCTCATTCCCTTATAAAAGTTCTCCTCCCCAATAATGTACTTTAATTGATGGAGAAAAACAGTGCCCATGTTGTAGGCTGAAGTTCCGTATGCCCGATTGGTGGTGAAGTGGTCGGCATGTTGGTTCATCGGCTCTTGCAACCCACTCTTCACCAGCGAAAAGTAACCGTTATAACTTCTTTCATGCGGATTCTTTTCTCCTAACATGACAGCCATCGATTCGTTTGTAGCAAAATCGGCATAGCCTTCATCGAACCATGCATACAATGACTCATTTGATGCGAGCACGGCCTGGTACCAACTGTGCGCCACTTCATGCGCCATAACACCAACCAGACTGTTAAGCGATCGTTCACCGGTAATCAAGGTGCACATTGGGTATTCCATGCCGCCATCACCACCTTGAATAACGGAATAAACATCGTATGGATATTTGCCGAAGTTTTTATTCATGAAGGTGAAGTGTTGTGCGGTATAGTCCTTCAGTTTAGTCCAATTCTCGGTTGTCTTTTCACCCGGTTGGTAGAAGAAATGAACTTCAGGACCATCGGCTACCTGAATAATTTCATGTGCATAATCCGGATCAGCAGCCCAGGCAAAGTCGATTACATTTTTCGCGATGAAGTGCCAGGTAAGATCACCCGAAGGCCGGTTAACTTTTGTTCCGGACTTTTCATACCCATACCCAACTTTATCGGCATTCTGAAGTTTTCCGGTGCCACCAATAATGTAAGTAGGATCTAACGTGATTTTTACATCGAAGTCACCCCACACGCCATGAAACTCACGCGCAACATATTGGTAAGCATGCCAGCCTTGAAAATCATACTCCGCTAACTTCGGATACCATTGTGTCATGGAGTAAGCAATGCCTTCGCGGCTGTTACGGCCTGATCGCCTGATTTGAAGAGGCACCTGCGATTCGAATTTCATGTCGAATGTGGTTTTACTTTTTGGCAGAATGGGCTTTGACAGCATTACTTCCATCACCGTGCCTTCCACGTGGTAGTTTATATCCTTTCCATCCTGTTTAAGGCTTTGTATTTTTTGATATCCTATTTCATCTTCTTTCAATTTTGAAATCCGATCTGTAACCCGTGCGTCAGGGTCTGCTATTGTCCTTGAACGGACATCCATCATGCTGCCGGGTTGGAAGGCATTAAAGTATAAATGGTAGTATACCTTATGAAGTGTATCGGGTGAGTTGTTGTAATAAACCAGCTTTTGTGTGCCCGATACCTGATGTGTCTTTACATCAAGCCTAACATCCATGGTATACTCCGCGCGCTGTTGCCAACGAAAGTCCTGGGCTAGCGAAGTTGTATACTTAAATGTTGCAAGAATTAGAAATGAGAAAATCCGAAGCATAGACTGTTGGGTTTGCCGGCAAAATATCCAAACCCTATGATTTTACAAAGGTGATTTTTTTCGCTTCAGATCAAAAAACCAAGTGAAGGAAGCGCTAAGAAAACTGCTGTTATCAAGCGTGAGCGATTCGCCCGGCAGTGCTTTGGGTATGTTGTACGTGTAGCTGGCAGTAAAATTCCATTGATTATGACGGATGGAAAGCGGTGCGGTTAAGGCATAGTTCATGAGTCCGAAAACCCGCCTGGTTTCGATGGTATACCAGGGCAACCCTTGCCGAACCCGAATGATAGCCGCGATCCATTCCTGACGCGTTGACGGGAGTACGATTTCATTGAATACCTGATCGCCAAACAAGACAAAAATGGTTGGCATAAGGCTTACCCGATCAATTTTCTTGAATACGTTTTCTTTTTTTAGTGTAAGGCCCACGGATGGCATGATGCGATGAACCGAATAATCGCCAAAGAAAAAAGTGTAATCCAACCTGATGTTAACCGGTTTGATTTCGTAAAACGGAGTAATGGTGATGGCATTGCTGTACGGGATGTAACTGTCCTCAAGGTTGTAGAAGTAATGATCGTAACTGGCAATCATCGAAAATTTTTTTGAAAAGGAGTGGATGTAGCCACCGGTTAAAATCGTGAGGTAATACTTGGGCTCCAAGTCTTTGCTCCAAAACGAGGAGAGGTCGGCAAACAACCCTGATTTGTGATAATAGGATATGGCCGGGCCAAGTCCGAATTGATCAATACCGAGTGTGCGACCTGCCCAAAGCACATTACTATTGTACGCCAACCGTAGTGCAAGCTGTGAGGTATTAAGAGCTTCGAGGTTCATCAGGCTATCGATAAGCCTGAAAATATCCAGCGAATCGCTGAACGTAAGCAGTGAATCCTGTTTGTATAGAAAAGCGTCAGTGTCCTGCGCGTATAAACACGAGGACACTGACAAAAGCATGATTAGAAGCCATGGCCTGCTAGTTCGCATGCATAGTTAATCAGTTATTGCGCTGACGAAGTCGTTGTTCGTTTTGTTCCTGAACCTGACGCCTTTTCTGTTCCTGTAATTGACGTTGTTGAATTTGCTGTATCAGTAGCCTTCGAAAGTCATCTTCGGCACTGCGTAAGGCCATTAGTTTTTGCGCAGGAATGGCGGTTAGAATCCGCTTTGAGTATTCCTTTTCCAGGTCAAGCTCCTGCTGTTTGATTTGCAAACCGAGTTCAACGAGTTCCTTTTCATTTTGTTCCTGCGGCTTTTTAGGATCAGGATTTTGCCGCACCTGATTAAACTGGTTTCGCAGTTCATCGCGCTTCATAGAGAACTCGCGGTAGATGGGCCAAAAGCGTTCAGCTTCTTCGGGTGTTAAGCCCAGTCGCTCGGTGATGAATGCAATGCGGGCTGCTTTTATCCGTTCCTGTGCTTTAGGATCCATTTTCGTTCCAGGCTCATCTTGCGACCATCCCGTAAAGGTGGTGATCGACAAAACCATTATTAAAAGTATCTTTTTCATGTGTTAATAATTTATTTTTTTAAGGTCACATGGAATTCGCATATCAAGACTTCTCCACAAAAATTAGTACAGGTATTAACATGTTGTTGGGTATAGTTTGGTTTATGCTCATTCATCGCCTTAAAATTCTGTTAAATCCAACGCATCAATCGTATCAAAGCTTAACTCAAAATTGTTGTACACTTCCATTTCCAGCGCATCGATTTCCATCGCGTTCAGGTCAATATCATCTAATAATTCATCCCACATAGCGGGCTGATCTTCGAGGTAGGCCATTAACTGTTCGGTGCTGATTTTACTGATTAATTGATCCACAGAATTGGCTTGTGGCCTAAAGATGAAAACAACTGCCGCGGCAACAATAATCACCGGCAAGGCAAACTTCAGGACATATTGAAAGTAGGGTTGCCTGACCAGTAACGGCTGCTTTGCGGCTACCCGGGATTGAATCACCGAAGGTAGCTTGTCGAAATAGCCATCAGGAACTTCAAAAATGTTCTTTTTCGGTATGTTTTCGAGGTTTTTCATTTACAAAGCTTAGACTAAGTTGATGTTGTAAGGTTTAATTATCCAGTAGAAATTCTTCAATTTTCTTAACAGCATGATGGTAGCTTGCTTTGAGGGCACCCACGCTCGTTTTAGTGATTTCGGATATTTCCTCGTAAGGCATGTCATCAAAGTATTTCATGTTAAACACCAGCCGTTGTTTATCGGGCAATTTTAGTAAGGCTTTCTGGAGCTTGAGTTGTATCTCATCGCCTGATATATGATTTCCTGCGTCTAGCTTGCCGGCTAGTTCCCCGGCAACATCTCCAATCGGCAAAAAGAATCGCCTTTTCTTTTTCTCAAGGAAACTCAGGCATTCGTTTGTAGCGATGCGGTAAATCCAGGTGTAGAGCTGTGAGTCTTCACGAAAATTTTCAATATACCGGTGTACTTTAATGAAAACTTCCTGGGTTAAATCATCGGCATCGTCATGATCGATTACCATTTTTCGGATATGCCAATACACCCGTTGCTGATACGTGCGTACCAGCATATTGAAGCCGTAATTCCGGGTATCTGGGTTACGGAGTTTTGACAAAAGTTCTTTGTCTTCCAAACGTCAGGGTTAAAAAGCTGCTGTTAGACTACTCTATGATCAAAAGGTTTAATGAAAACCATTGGTTGATGCATTTATGCAGGAAAGGCCGTTAAAGTATCCACCAAAAGTTCGAATGTTTCTTTTGAATGTGCCGGAAAATTGGCGAAGCGAAGGTGTTCAGTTTTGAATTTCCCGTAACCATCGCCTGGGTATAACCCTTTCGCCTGAAGAAAAGAAACCAGCGATTCGGTTTGTGATCCGGTTTGTGCTACGATAACTGTTTTGGATTGATATTCTTTTTCCTGAACAAAAGGTTTAATGGCGTGATGCTGTTCCAACGCCTGGTATAAAATGGCGGACTTATATTCCGTTTCCCTTCTGATGGTAGTGATCCCTCTCCGAAGCATGTCCTCAACAACTTGTGCCAGTAAATAAATGCCTAATACATTCGGTGTTTCGGGGGTTTGATCTTTTTTGGCGAATGATACGAGGCTTGGTAAACTATGGTACGAACCAATAGATAAACCTTTGCTCAATAATGATTCAGCTTTTGCAACACATCGGTCATTAACAATCCAAACGCCCAAGCCTGCAGGGAGCCCGAACCCTTTTTGAACTGAGAAGTAAAGCGAGTCAATCTTACTGAAATCAAACTGAGGGTAGGGAAGGGAAGAAACAGCGTCCACCGTAATTAAAGCATCCGGATATTGATCCCGAAAGCTATTGATAAAATCCATTGACAGCGAAACACCCGTGCTGGTTTCGTTGTGGGTTAAAGCAATTAGTTCCGTTGGCGATTCAATTTTGGAAGAACTAAATCCACTCCCTTCCTTAACCGATGTGATGGTGGGTTTGCGGTTTAGCTGCTGGGCAATTTCAAAAAATTTTGTTGAGAAAGCACCGTTAACAAAATGATGACTATTCTCTTCAACAAGGTTCTGTATTATTCTTTCCCAAACTTCGGTTGCGGAGGAGGTAAAGACAACGAAAAATGAATCTGGAATACCCAATAATTCCTTAAGCCCATCAACGGATTGCTGGTAGAATTTTTCAAACGTTTTAGTGCGATGCGAAAGCGAAGGAATTCCTTCGCGCAACGCTTGGCGAATGTGGTCTTCAGCGGTAAAGTAAAGTTGGGATGGCCCCGGAGTAAAATTGATTCCTTTCATCTGTTAACAATATTTTTTAAGGTTAGATGCCTGTCTGTTCGGCAAACAGGGAATGCCCAATCTTGATTATCATTCCGTTGAGCCTTTGTTGAAGGGCATTTCATGACGTATTCCGCTGCTGATTAACAAAAAATAACTTGTTTATCAATATGCACTGTCCGCAATCTTTTCTTTTTCTTTGAATTATAAATCCACTCGGATTTGGGACACGTTTGCTGAACCTAACATTTTTAACAATACCGAGTGAAGCATTTATTCAAAATCAGGCCTCATGCTGACCTTTGCGTCAGTACCTCGTTCTTCGGAGCAGGATAACAGTGGAAGGTTGCGAGTAGGTGCAGCTCAAAACTTGTCTTTTATGGGGTTCAGAAACACCTCACCAAATCCAGTGGATTTTTTAATTGATTTCCCCACCACAATACTTGCAATAGATTGCGTCAGCATCATGCCCTTCTTTTAAGCAATGCTGACAAACTTGTGTGGTAAGTTTTTCTTTTCGTTTAAGCTGGATCATTTCGGAAGAGACAATACCCGTGGGCACAGCAATGATACCGTAACCCATAATCATGATAACGGATGCCAGTGTTTGCCCCCACATCGTTTGAGGCGCAATATCTCCATAACCAACCGTAGTCATGGTAACAATAGCCCAGTAGATGCTAATGGGGATGCTGGTGAATCCATGCTCAGGGCCTTCAATCAGGTAGATCATGGTGCCGAAAATGATCACAGCGGTCATGACCGTGGTAAGGAAGACAATAATTTTATACTGACTGGCCTTTAATGCGCGGGATAGATTTTGCCCTTCGCCAATGAAACGAGCCAACTTGAATATTCTGAAGATTCTTAACAGACGAATGCTACGAATAACCAATAGCGATTGCGCCCCTGTAAAGAAAATCGCGAGATAGGTAGGTAATACGGATAGCAGATCAACGATGCCAAAGAAAGAGAAGATGTAGTTGCGCTTATGCAACACAACCCATAACCGTGCTAAGTATTCAATGGTGAAGATTCCTGTAAAGAACCATTCCAGGATAATCAACGCACGACCCCATTCTGTTTTAATATCCTGAACGCTCTCCAGCATTACAATGACCACACTGAGTACAATTGTAATCAGCAAGGAGACATCAAACACTTTACCTGCCGGTGTGTCAGACTCGAAAATAGTTTCGTAAACGGTACGTTTTATTCCGGTTAGCGTTAACTTATCGTCCATAGCCCAAGTTAATACAACACCCTGAATTTAATGGTATGTTCAATGCCACGAAGTTCAGCAATCACATCTTTATTGTAAGCTTTGTCGATATCGGTAATCACGTAACCAATCTGTTCATTGGTTTTTAGGTATTGGCCAACAATGTTGATGTTGTGATCGGCCAGAACCTGGTTAATGCGTGCCAATATTCCCGGAACATTGTGGTGAATGTGGATCAGGCGGTGTGCGTTGTCCAGTGTCGGCAGTGTAAGGTTGGGAAAGTTAACACTGTTGGATGTGCTGCCGGTATTGATATAGTCCATAAACTTGCCCGGTACAAAGTTGCCAATGTTTTCCTGAGCTTCCAGTGTGCTGCCGCCAATGTGGGGCGTTAAAATGGTATTGGGTAATCCGCGCAGTTCAGAAATAAATTCTTCCTGGTTGTTGGGCTCGTGTGGAAATACATCCAGCGCACAGCCGGCCACTTTACCTTTTTCAATGTTTGTTTTCAGGGCTTGTATATCGACCACATGCCCGCGACTTAGGTTAATGAAGATTACTCCCTTCTTCATCTGGTTGAACTCATGTGCGCCAATAAGGTTAGTGTTGGAGGCACGGCCATCCACATGAAGCGAAATTACATCGACAATTTCCAGTAGTTCCTTCAGGCTTTTGCAACGGGTAGCGTTTCCCAATGAAAGTTTTTCTTCGATGTCGTAATAATACACTTTCATGCCCATTGATTCGGCCAATACGGACAATTGTGTGCCGATGTTTCCATACCCAATCAACCCTAACTTTTTACCTCGGATTTCATAGCTTCCATCGGATGATTTATCCCAAATGCCCTGATGCATTTTATAGGACTTGCCAACGATGTTGCGCATCAACATAATCATTTCAGCAACAGCTAATTCAACTACTGAGCGTGTATTGCTGAAAGGAGCATTGAAAATGGCGATACCTTTTTTAGTGGCAGTGTGGATATCAATTTGGTTGGTGCCAATGCAAAACGCACCGATGGCCATGAGCCTGTTGGCATGTTCCAATACTTTGGCTGTAACCTGTGTCTTTGAACGAATACCCAGTACAGAAACATTCTTTATTTTCTGACACAACTCTTCTTCTGAAAGGGCTTTAGTATGCGTTTCGACTTTAAAGCCTTCAGCTTTTAGCAATTCAACAGCAACCGGATGGACGTTCTCCAGCAATAAAACATGAATTCTGTTTTTGGGATAAGAAACAGCCGTGTTGAGTTTGTTCAGGTATAAAAATTCATCCAGACTGGGTGTGATATGATCGGCTTTGTCGATGATGTTTTCACGCGCTACATTTTCGGTGAACGCATAAAACTTGTTGGCTAAACCCGCATGCTTGATTTCATAATCGGTATAACCATCACCAATTACATACACATCGCCCGGCAGGTTTAATCGTTTCAGTTGTTCAACCTTTCCCTTGTTAGCCGATAATGGATTGTCTTTATCGAATCCAATAACATTACCCTTTTCATCAAAATTAAAACGATTAGCCAGGATGTTTTCGGGTTTAATGCCAAACTCGGTTACTACCGGATCAATAAACATATGAAAACCATTACTGATGACATAGATGTTATCAGCATACTTCTTGAAGAATTCGCGGTTGCGTTTAAACGATTCGGAAACCTGCGCTTTAAGTTTTTCGGCTAGTTGGAGTAAGTGGTTTTTGTTAGGCGCCAGCAAGTCAACGCGTTGTTCCAATGATTCACGGAAGGAAATATCACCATTCATTCCAAGGTTAGTGATGTCGCGTATCTTTTTTTTACGCGCTTCTGCTTCGGGGTGGTCCTTCAGACTAATTTCTGCGAGGAGATCAAAGGCTTCAATTTTGGTAAAGGTGCTATCGAAATCGATTACGATGTACTTATTGAGTTTCATTGGAACTTGAAAGCTCAAATATATAAACCGTAAGAGGAAATTGTTTAAATACTTTTCAAAGGCTAATGAACGTTAGCCTCCACAAAAGATTTCATGTAGTCTTTAATCATTGCCCTAACCTTCCTAAATTCTTCTGTTATTTCCTGTTCGGTGCCGGTTGCTTTAGCCGGATCGGGGAAGTTGTGATGGAATGCTTTTACGTTAGCCGGGAAGTATGGACAGTTTTCTTTAGCATTATCGCATACGGTAATTACATAATCAAATTCCAGGTTGCTGTATTCATTCACATTATTGGAAGTGTAATGTGAGATGTCTACTCCATCTTCCTCCATGGTAGCGATGGCCCTGGGGTTTACACCATGTGTTTCGATGCCGGCACTGTAAACATCAGCTTTTCCATTTACAAAGTGGCGCAGATAACCTTCGGCAATTTGGCTTCGACACGAGTTACCGGTGCAGAGTACGAGAATGTTAGGTTTCATGATGATTTAAGATTTACGAATCATGATTCAGAATTTTGAATCATGATTCTTGAATTAACAATTAGCAACAAGTAGAATCAGGTCCACAGCAAGCCGCTTTTTTCTCTTTGGCAAGTTGCTTAACGCGATCTGCTCCGGGCTTTTCTCCGTATACGGTAATGCTATAAATGCCAAGTGTTCCGCTTTTGTATTTCTCCATTTCACTATCGGTCAGGTATATCGAAAGAATTTCATTGGGAATGTTGATCTTTCGTTCCTTTTGAACCGTTGCATTTTCAAAACCGGCAGCGTTGATTAATTGTAGATACTCTTCTTGCTGAATGGCACCGGCCACACATCCGGCATACATCTCTGCACTTTTCTGAAGTCCTTCGGGTAACTCGCCCTGAAGAACGATGTCGGAAACACTGAAGTGACCGCCCGGTTTTATTACCCTGAACATTTCTTCAAATGCTTTCTTTTTATTGGGAACAAGATTCAAAACGCAGTTACTTACTACCACATCGGCTACATTAGCCGTTACAGGCATTTTCTCAATATCACCATAGCGAAATTCAACATTATTGAAGCCAAGTTTTTCTGCATTGGTACGCGCTTTCTCGATCATCTTTTCAGTGAAATCAATACCAATGACTTTTCCTTTTTCGCCTGTAATACTGTGTGCGACAAAGGCGTCATTACCAGCACCAGAACCCAAGTCGATTACGGTGTCACCTTCTTTTATCAACGCAAACTCAGTGGGTAAGCCGCATCCTAATCCTAAATCAGCATCAGCCACGTAACCTTTTAAGTGGGTGTAGTCCTCGGCCATAATAGTATAATCTATTGATCCGCAACTGCTACCTGCACCACAGCAGCTTGTTGCATTTTCGGTATAGCTTTGATCGGCTATCTGGCTGTACTTTTCTTTTACCAGCTCTTTCAGCGATTCGGAGGTTTCATGTGTTTTCATAAATTTTTTAAAAGTTTGATTTTGTATATCGTAATATTGCGATAATCATGGGCAAAAATTTTAGCAGCAGGTATTAGACTGATCGTAGCTTTCGAACAGTGCGCTTAACACTGTCCCGGCTTTCTTCCATACCTTTTCGTCAATGCAATAGCATACACTATTGCCGGTAATATTGCCTTTGATGATGCCTGCTTCTTTTAGTTCTTTCAGGTGTTGCGAAACAGTTGATTGTGATAACGGTAGTTCATCCACGATGTCACCACAGATACAGCTTTTAGCTGCGATGAGATGTTTGAGAATGGCAATGCGGGCAGGATGCGCCAAGGCTTTAGCCAATTCGGCCAATTCAATATCGGTTTTGGTAAAGCCCTCTGTTTTGGTTAAGCCCATACAACTCTCTTAATCGTAATTTTACGATTAAAGTTTCAGGCAACAGTGTCTTTTTCAATTATTTTTTTCTGGCCAGTACTTTTTGAACGGCATCCACAATGTTTTCAGGCGCCAATCCATATTTCTTAAGCAACTGTGTGGGCGTGCCACTTTCGCCAAACGAATCGTTAACGGCCACCATTTCCAAGGGGGCAGGGTAGTGGCGGCCTAATACCTGCGCGATGCTATCGCCTAAGCCACCATTGATCTGGTGCTCTTCGCAGGTAACGGCACATCCGGTTTTTTGTACAGATTCAAGCACTGCCTTAACATCAAGCGGTTTAATGGTATGAATGTTAATTACTTCAGCTTGTACACCTTTTTCAGCCAATGCTGCTTCGGCTTCTATAGCTTGCCACACCATGTGGCCACAGGCAAAAATGCTCACATCTTTTCCGTCCACCAGTTTATCTGCTTTACCAATAGTAAAAGATCGATCAGCTGCCATAAAAATGGGCCATGATGGTCGGCCAAAACGCAGGTATGCCGGTCCGTGATGGTCGCCCAATGCTAAGGTTGCCGCTTTGGTTTGATTAAAATCGCATGGTACAATCACCGTCATGCCCGGCAGCATTTTCATCATGCCTATGTCTTCAAGTATCTGATGGGTGGCGCCATCTTCACCCAGGGTTACACCTGCGTGTGATGCACATATCTTAACGTTTTTGTGTGAATAGGCAATTGACTGACGAATCTGATCATAAACCCGTCCGGTAGAAAAGTTGGCAAACGTTCCGGTAAAGGGAATCTTACCGCCAATGGTCATGCCGGCTGCCAGCCCCATCATGTTTGCTTCGGCAATGCCCACCTGGAAAAATCTTTCAGGGAATTCCTTTTTAAAGGCATCCATTTTTAACGAGCCGGTAAGATCGGCACAAAGGCCAACCACATTAGGATTTTTACGGCCTAGTTCCAGCAAACCGATACCAAAGCCTGAGCGGGTATCTTTTTTTTCGGTAAAGTTAAATTTAGTCATGAGGTGGTAGTGGTTGAAACGACAAGTATAACACCTCTTTTTTTAAGGTTAAAATTTGTTAACAGGTAGTTAATGCCTAAACATTTCGTGTATGCTTCCGTAAAAGAGGTAAATCTTATTGCTGTATGTCTAAGACAGATAAAAAGCTCCTGCTTTGGTTTTTGGTTAGTTTACTCATTGCCATTTTGCCCTGGTTTATTGTGGCTTAGTTTTAGAGAAGCAACGTCCATGGCAGTTGATTACCATCTTATTCAATCCATATTTCCTTTAGTTGCCCTGAAAATTTGTATCCGCTTGGTGAAACCACCGAACGTGAGCGAAAGCAAAAACTGGATCAGCTCGCTGAAGCTGTAGTAAAACACCGCACTGAAATTTAGGAAACTTTTCGCTTTGGCGGACAAGTCTTCATCTGCTAATCAACCTTTATGCCATCGGTACTTCCAGAATACGAGTATGATATTTTTGTGAGTTACCGCCACAACGATAACTGTTCGGGTTGGGTAACGGAATTTGTGAAGGCATTGCAACCTCAAACTTCCGCCAAGGATCAACACTACCGAGCGGCTGAAGTTTAAGCTTATTCTATGATAATAATTGATGCTTTTAGCTATGTTTACAGTATACTGTAAACTGTAAACTATGTCTGTTACGGATAAAACATCGGATTGGTGAAAGTGACGGGCGAAATTGCGATTCCACAAAAATCGCTTAGCAAAATTGACGAACGGGTTAACAATGCCCGGGCTAGTATTCTGCTTACAGAGACAAGAAAATTTAATACTGTGCTGCTGATTGACGATGCGATTGGATCGGGAGCAACAATCAATGAGACTGCCTCGAAGCTAAAAAACCAATCTATTGCAGGTTATATCATTGGATTGGCGATTACCGGAAGCTTCAAAAGCTTTGACGTTATTCAAGAAGTTTAATACATTAGGAAATGGCTTCAATCCTTCCAGGCTACGAACCTGCCGGCCGGCCGGTACGACATCAAAACTTAAACCCGATTTGATATGTCATCTATAATCGGTGGTTTTGAATACGACATCTTCATCAGTTACCGCCATAACGATAACCGTTCGGGTTGGGTAGCCGAATTTGTGAAGGCCTTACAGGAAGAACTTGCAGCCACTATCAAAGAGCCTGTTTCAGTTTATTTCGATAGTAACCCTTATGATGGATTACTGGAGACACATAATGTGGATAAGAGTCTGGAGGAAAAACTAAAGTGCCTTATTTTCATTCCCGTTATTTCTCAAACTTACTGCGATCCGAAAAGCTTTGCTTGGAAACATGAGTTTTGTGTGTTTAATAAAATCGCACTGGCGGACAAATACAACCGTGACATTAAGTTAATCAGCGGCAATGTGGGTAGCCGTTTACTTCCTGTAAAAATTCATGATCTTGATGGAGATGACAAGGCTATCATTGAAAATGAAATAGGAGGTGTGCTGCGCGCTGTTGACTTTATTTATAAAGAACCCGGTGTAAATCGCCCGCTTAAGCCGGGCGATCATCGAAACGACAATCAGAATAAAACGGATTACCGTAACCAGGTTAACAAAGTAGCCAATGCTGTTAAAGAAATTATTAACGGCATCACCAAACCATCAGCGGCAACACGGCTTAGCAGCTCCATTACTGTTGAAAAGACTGATACACGGGAATCAATTGCTGTGTTGCCATTCAGAAATATGAGCAATGACTCGGGACAGGAATATTTTTCAGATGGCATCACCGAGAATATTATCATTCAACTGGCGGCAAATAAAAAGTTAAGAACTATTTCGCGCACGTCTGTGATGCGCTACAAGAAATCGGAGAAAACGGCACCGGAAATTGCTGCCGAGTTGGGTGTGAACTTTATCCTCGAAGGCGGGGTACAGACCCACCAGAATAAAGTGCGGATAAATGTGCAGCTCATTGATGCTATAGAAGATGATCATGTGTGGTCGAAGGTATTCAACGAGCGTATGGATGACATCTTTGAAATTCAAAGCCATGTGGCTGAAGTTGTTGCTAAAGAGTTACAGGCATCAATCGAGTCGGGTGCCGACACGATTGAACCTGTACCTACCAAAGACATGGAGGCCTACAACCTGTTTTTAAAAGGCCGGCATGCTTTTAATCAATGGGGGGTAGAGGGCTATCGCACCGCTACCGATTATTTTAAACTGGCGCTGGCTAAAGATCCGGATTTTCAACAGGCGTATTCATACATGGCCAGTTGCTATTCGGCACGTATGTCATGGAATGGTGATCTTTCTCCGGAAGAAGCTAAGGCGCACATTGAAGTTTATCTTAAAGAGGCATGGAAGCGAGGGCCGCAGGACAATGATTACCTCACCAAAGCCTTTGTTGAGTTTTTTGTGCACAAGAATTTTGCTGAAGCTGAACGTACCTTTCTGGAGGTAATCAACAGAAATCAGAATAATGCTGATGTATTGTATGCCTATTGTTACCTGCTCAACATGATGGGCCGCTTTGAAGAGGCCATGGGGTGTCTTAATAAGGCAAGAGTACTTGATCCATTAACCCCTGCATCCTACAACTACGAAGCCATCACACTATATTTATTAGGTAAGTATGATGAGGCCCTGCAGGTACTAACTGAGGCGTTGCAATTGTATCCAGCGGTGCTACGCTTTTGCGACTTCAAAGCCCGCATTTTCCTGACCCAAGGCAAATGGGAACAGGTAAAAATTACGGTAATTGATGGATTGGAAAATGCCACTATTCGACCGCCTTCACTGGTGGCTTACCTGGCTGGTGCTTATGCACAAATGGGTAATCACAAGGAATGTAAAGTTTTATTGGAGGAACTGATCAAACGTAGCGAACAGAAGGAGAAGGGAGTCAATATATATATAGTCCATGTTTTTGAAGCTATGAACGAGCGGAGTAATGCGCTGCTTTGGCTGGAAAAGGCAAAGACCACCAACGATGTGGATCTGATATGGTTACAGGTTGATCCATTGCTGAGAGAATTAAATAACTCATTTGCGCAATCACCCGATTATGCCGGTGCGGAAAAACATATCAGCGATTTACTCACCCGCGAAATGCCAGCCTTGCCTTACCACAACATCGATCATATCAAAGATGTATTGGAATCCGCCCTGCGCATAGCCGAAGCCGAGCAGGTATCTGATGATGAAATAAGTTTAATCCGCCTGGCAGCCTTGTTTCACGATGCGGGTTTTATTCGCGGTGCGAAAGGTCATGAGGCGCATGGCGCAGCTATGGCCAAAGAAATTTTACCTGCTTATGGGTTAAATGATGTGCAGATCGGTAGCATTTGCTCAATGATTATGGCCACGCAGTTGCCTCAAACTCCAACAAACAAACTTGATAAAATTTTATGCGATGCCGACCTGGATTATTTGGGCCGCAATGATTTTTATGAAACAGGCAAACGACTTTACCAGGAATTATCCGCAGCCGGAGTTGTAGAAACTGAGCGTGAGTGGAACATCATGCAGAGAACTTTTCTGGAAGGACATAAATATTATACAGCTTTTAGTTGTGCGCAACGCGAACCCGTAAAGCAACAACACCTTACCGAAATACAGACAAAACTTAAAAGCCACTGATGTTACACCCCGGAATTTTCAGCCTATGAAACTCGCCAAAAAAATCGAACAGGAAGTTTTAAAGGTTTATAACAGCGGATGGGACGCCTATATGCGTGGCGATTTGAAAACACATGCGACTTGCCTAAGCAACAAGTTCAAAATTATCGGAACTACTGAAGCCGAGCATTTCAATACAAAGAAGGCGTGGTTGACTTTTTGTAAAAAAACAATCCACCAGGTGGTGGGTGTTGTGCAAATGCGAAACCGGAAGATTAAGCTGGATCCCGTTGGCGATGGTGTAATGGTAGTAGAGAACTCAACTATCTATGTGCTGATTGAAGGGAAGTGGCAATTCTATTCGAAGCTCAGGATTACTGCTTTGATGCTGAAAGAAAAGACGGGCTGGAAGTATGTTCACCAGCATGGTTCGCTACCCGATATGCGGGCCAGCGAAAACGAAACGATTGCCACCGAAAAGATTAAGAAAGAAAACCAGCAATTGCGCGAAGCAGTAAAGCGCAGGACAATTGAACTCGAAGAAAAAAACCGCAAACTGGAAATTGAAGCAGCCCTGGAAAAAGTTCGTTCCCGTTCGCTCGCCATGCATAAAAGCGAAGATATGGGCGAAGTGGTGAATGAAGTATTGCATCGCTTGCAAGAGCTGGGTGTGCGGGTAGAGACTGCTAACATTTTCATTTATGCAAGGGGCTCAGAAAATCTGGAAGTATGGACGGCAGGCAAGCAGGCATATTCCAACCGGTTTCTTATTCCCATAGCTTCTGCTCCGCATTTCAAAACAGTAGTTGATGCCATCCGGAAAAGAAAAGAATTGGTTACCTGGCACTATACCAAAAAGGAAAAGAATAAAATTCTCCAATATTGGTTAAAACACACTGCGTATAAAGAAATACCACCCGACCGCAGACGAGTACTCTTAACTAGTCAAGCCTTCACGCTCTCGGTTGGAATTAGTAAAAACATCGGGATACAGATTAATAACTATTCCATTGATGCCTTTACAGATGCTGAGAACAACATACTTGTAAGGTTTTCCAAAGTGTTTGAACAGGCTTACACCCGCTTCCTCGATCTGCAAAAAGCAGAGGCGCAGGCAAGAGAAGCAGAGATAGAATTGGCATTGGAAAGGGTAAGGGCCAGGGCAATGGCTTTGAGAAAAAGTGAAGAGTTGAAGGAACTCATTGTTATTATATTCAATGAATTTAAAAAGTTAGGATTTGGACTTTACGAATGCAATCTTTTATTATTCGATACAAAGCCGAAGGATCTCATACATTGGGGATCAGGCGTTGATGATTCTGAACCAAACTGCGTAAAGGTACCTTACGTTGACCATCCTTTTTTAAAAGAGCTCTTTATCGATCTGGATAAAGGAATAAAATTCCGGACTGGCAAACTCGGAGGTAAAACGCTTAAGAGTTTTCTCAAGTATTTACTGACACAAACACAATTCAAAGACACATCCCAGGAATACAAAGATGGGATGATGGCAATTGATAGTCTTTTCTTTACTCATTCTGTGATAACACATGGCTTTCTTGAAATAGTAGGAAGCGAGGCTCTTTCTGAAGAGAAAATTAATGTATTGAAAAAATTTACACGTGTTGTTGATATGGCCTATACCCGGTTTGATGATGTGGTAAAAGCAGAAGCCCAGGCTCGCGAAGCACAAATAGAAGCAGCCCTGGAAAGGGTGCGGGCGCAGACCATGGCCATGCATAACAGCGAAGATGTGGGGAAGTGCGTGGTTAAGATGTTTAGTGAACTTACCGCGTTAGGAGTGGATGAAGGTACCCGCTTTGGTATTGGTATTCTGAACCACGACAACGAAAACAATCAGCTTTGGACGGCCCGTAAAGATGGTGTGGAAGTCAACATGCACATCGGCAACCTGGATATGACTTTGCACCCGTTGCTGAAAAGCGCCCGCAAGGCCTGGAAAGAGCAGGTGCCCCTCCATACGTATGTGTTGGAGGGTGAGGATTTGTTGGATTATTACCAAATGCTTAATAACGCACCTGACTATAAAATTCAGATACCAATAGAACGATTGCCTAAAAAAGAAATACAACACTGTTTCATATTCAAGCATGGATTTTTTTATGCGTTCTGTCCCCGGGAATTTCAACCCGAATTAATCCAGATCACGCAACGGTTCAGTTCGGTTTTCGCGCAAACCTATCAGCGGTATCTGGATCTGAAAAGGGCTGAAGCACAAGCAAGGGAGGCACAGATTGAAGCAGCTTTGGAAAGGGTGCGAAGTCGCTCGATGGCCATGCATAAAAGCAATGAACTCCGTTCTGTTGTCAAAACACTATATGGTGAGCTGCAAAGCTTGAATATAAACTTTCATGTGGTGGGCATACAGTTATTGTACGATCAATCGAAAGATCTCTATATGTGGTTGGGTACAGCGGATGGTCTGTATGATAACATTATTCACTGGCCATATATGGACCTACCGGTTTTTCATGCGACATATAAGGCCCGCATTACAGGCGAGATGTTACAACTGAGTTTGTCCGAGGCAGAGACAGAGAAATTTTTTAATGAATATTTTAAACTGGAGGGAGTTCCTAAGGCTCGACAAGTGGCAACACAAAATGTTAAAGAAATAGATATGTCAGGAGCCTATCAACAGCTTACTGGCATATTTCTAATGCGGTATACAGAAGGCCTTTATTCGACTTATGAAAAAGATGTTATCAAGCGCTTTTCAAACGCCTTTGAACAGACTTATACCCGCTTCCTCGATCTTCAAAAAGCAGAAACACAGGCGCGCGAAGCGAAAATTGAAGCAGCGCTGGAGCGTGTGAGAGCACAAGCCATGGCTATGCATCATTCTGAAGATTTAAGCAAAACTATCCAGGTGTATTTCGAGCAATTGGATGACCTTATCGATTCAACCATTGTGCGATGTGGCGCAGGATTACTCAATAAAGAAAATACTATTGCAGAGATGTCCACTGCCAGCAAGTCTTCTGAAGGTGAGACCTATAGTGTGAAAGGGAGAATCGATATGCGGGGACATCCGCTGTTGGAGAATACCTATGAACATTGGTTGAAACAGAAAGAGTACAGCCATGTGTTGCGTGGAAATGAAATCAGAGAATACTATCAGTATATTACCAATCAGGTGGCCATACCTGAAAACCGGGGAGAAGATGAACTGCATTTTTATTTTCCGATGTTCACCGAAGGATCATTTTATGTAGTAACAAACACGGAAGTGCCTGCAAATGAATTGCAAATCTTTCGCAGATTCAGCTCGGTTCTTAGTTTAACCTACAGACGATTCAACGATCTTCAAAAAGCCGAAGCACAGGCAAGAGAAGCAGTGAAGCAATCCTCCCTGGACCGCATAAGAGGAGAGATTGCCTCCATGCGAACCACAACCGATCTGGAACGCATTACGCCACTTATCTGGAAAGAACTCACTACACTCAACATTCCATTTATCCGCTGTGGAGTTTTTATTATGGACGATACGTTGCAACAAATCCATACGTTCCTTTCCACACCCGATGGTAAAGCGATTGCTGCGTTCCACTTGCCCTATGATGCTCCAGGAAGAACACGTGAAATTGTGAGCCATTGGATGAACAATCAAACGTATATCGAGCATTGGGATGAAACCGCTTTCAGCGAACTGGGCGATTTATTAGTGCAGGAAGGCGCGATGCCTTCCAAAGAAGGTTACATGAAAACAATACCAGGCGGAGGACTTTATCTGCACTGTCTCCCGTTTTTGCAAGGTATGCTTTATGTCGGAAATGCGGTAAAGCTAACCAATGAAGAAATTCAGTTAATACAATCCGTTGCTGATGCATTCTCCACTGCTTATGCACGTTTTGAAGATTTTAATAAACTGGAGTCTGCCAAAGTTCAGATAGAAAAAACATTGGTGGATTTGAAACAGACACAGGCGCAATTAGTGCAATCTGAAAAGATGGCAAGTCTTGGAGAACTTACAGCCGGTATCGCCCACGAAATTCAGAACCCGTTGAACTTTGTAAACAATTTCTCGGAAGTGAGTAATGAATTGATAAAAGAGATACAAGACATAAGACGTAAGTCACAAGACGGTAAGCGTGATGAAGAAGAGAACGAACTTCTTAATGATATTGCAAGTAATCTGGTGAAAATACTTCACCACGGAAAACGTGCCGATGCCATCGTAAAAGGAATGCTTCAGCATAGCCGCAGCAGTTCAGGGCAGAAGGAACTCACCGACATCAATGCGTTGGCCGATGAATATTTACGATTGGCGTATCACGGCCTTCGTGCCAAAGAAAAATCATTCAATGCGAAGTTTGAAACCCACCTTGACCCTGCGTTGCCGCAGGTGAATGTTGTGCCACAGGATATCGGCCGTGTGATTTTAAATTTAATCACCAACGCTTTCTATGCCGTAACCGAGCGAAAGAAGCTACAATCCGATGGATACGAACCTGTAGTAATCGTCTCGACTAAGAAACTGAATGACAAATTCGAGATCAGTGTGAAAGACAACGGCAACGGCATTCCTGATCACATCAAAGAGAAAATCTTTCAGCCGTTTTTTACTACCAAACCAACCGGACAGGGAACGGGGTTAGGGTTAAGTTTGAGTTATGATATTATGAAAGCGCATGGAGGTGAGTTAAAATTGGAGACAAGAGAAAGAGAAGGAAGTGAGTTTATTGTTCAATTGCCAATGGTCTGAATCCTCTAAAACCAAGGATTCCAGATTTGTAATATTTTACAAAAATGGAGTTTGACTCCATAATTTACTATTTTTACAGAAATGGACTTGCTATGATTGCCCGACAGATTCTTCCGGAAGCGAAACATGCCCTTACCCAATTCAGAGCGTTGTGTATTACAGGGCCCCGGCAAAGCGGAAAGACAACCCTCAGTAAACTGCTCGCTAAAGATAAACCGTATGTAAATTTCGAAAACCCTTCCTTGCAATATGAAGCCGAGTTGGATCCACACTCATTTTTGAAACAATTTAAGGACGGAGCCATCCTCGATGAAGTTCAGCGTGTACCAGTTATTTTCCGCTACCTTCAAGGAATTCTAGATCAGAACAGAGCGCGAGGTCAGTATATTCTTACAGGCTCCAATAATTTTTTATTGCAAGAGCAGGTTTCACAATCACTTGCAGGTCGGGCAGGATATTTATCGCTGCTTCCGTTAAGTTATGCGGAACTGGTAAACGCAAAGTTAGCTGAACCGGAAATTGCCAGGCATATCCTGACGGGTGGATATCCTGAAATCTGGAATGAAAACCTTTTCGCGGACATCTGGCTTAAAAGTTATGTGCAAACCTATGTACAACGCGATGTGAGATTACTTCGTAATATCACAAATCTTGCGCTGTTTACCCGATTCATTCATTTATGCGCCAACCATGCCGGGCAGATTCTCAACCGTGATGAATTATCCAGACAAACGGGAGTGGATACCAAAACGATTCTGGCTTGGCTTGGATTACTGGAAAGCAGTTACATTATTTTTTTACTGCAACCATGGTATAACAATTTAAATAAGCGAATTGTAAAAAGCCCCAAACTCTACTTTTATGATACGGGTTTGCTATGTCATTTACTGCAAATAAAAAGTCAGACTGCTTTGAAGAAGTATCGGCATTATGGTTTCCTCTTTGAAAACTGGATAATCAGTGAGTTAAAAAAGAATAGGTTCAATGATGGTCAACCTGAAAACCTCTATTATTTCAGGGATAACGTAGGCAATGAAGTAGATCTGATAACCGAAAAAAATGGAGAACCCTTTGCCATTGAAATAAAAGCATCACTGAATGTGAATACAGCTATGCTGCACGGATTGAATTTCTGGCTGAAATATCAACCAGCAGGTCATTGTGTATTACTGTATGCCGGAAAGAAAAATGAGGTGGTGAATGACCGAATGGGAATTGTGCCCTGGAATGAAGTGGCAAACCTTTAAATATGAAAATGGAATCATGGAATACATTGTTCAGACGATTTATGATATTGTAAAGCGCATGGCGGGGAGTTGGGACTTGAAACACAAAGGCTTGGGATTGAGCTTAAGTTATGATATTGTCAAGGCGCATGGTGGAATTTTGAGCATAAAAAGTAAAGAGGGAGAAGGAGCGGAGTTTATTGTTCAACTTTCTATTACTTGAGGTTTTGTTAATTTTTGATATTCTCTTATGTATAAACTTAATCAGACATTATGAATTTATTAAAGGCTATTATTGACATTGGTACAAGTAAACAGCATAACTTTGAAGTAAAAAGGCACATGCGTTTTGCGAATGCAAGTGCTCTGATTATTTGCTTTTTTATCATTCAAAATATTGCCCTTGCTGTTTATTATCAGTTGGTTTTCATTACTCTTATCCAAGTGGTCCATTTTATTTTCATTGCTTCTGTTCTTTATTTCAATAACAAAGGCAAAACCATTTTAGCAAGTGCTTGGTTTATAGGTACTGCAATTGTTTTTGTTACCATTTATGCTATCCTCTTTACTCCGGAAAGATTCAATTTTGTGTTTTTGGGGATGATCATTTATATGACTTTCTTTATTTTCTCTCCTTCGGAAAAAAAATATATCATCACTTTTGTAACAATTACCGTGCTATGTTATGCGTGTGTTTTTGTAGTTACAAGTATGCGGGAATCACCTCTGGTTATGATTCCCGAAGGTTTTTTAAACGCACAAAGGTGGAATACGGTAGTGGGGATTCCTATGCTGAGTGTTGCCCTTGGGGCCTACGCATATTTTACAATTAAAAAGGCAGAAGAAGAAGCAATCAGAGAAAGGGAAGATCTTAAGGTTGCCCAGTCCCAACTCATCCAATCCGAAAAAATGGCAAGTCTAGGCGAACTTACCGCAGGCATTGCTCATGAAATTCAAAATCCGCTGAACTTCGTCAATAATTTTTCAGACGTTAATGTAGAGTTACTGGCTGAGATGAAGGATGAGTTGAGTAAGGGAAATATTAATGAAGTCAAAGCGCTATCCGATGATGCGATCGAGAATCAGCAAAAAATTCTGCATCATGGAAAAAGAGCCGATGCTATTGTAAAAGGTATGCTGCAACATAGTCGCAGCAGCAGCGGAGTAAAAGAACTAACCGATATCAATGTGTTGGTGGATGAATATTTGCGATTGGCATACCATGGGTTGCGCGCTAAAGACAAATCGTTCAATGTTAAGATTGAAACGGATTTCGATTCATCAATTCCAAAACTCAATGTTGTTCCCCAGGATATTGGCCGGGTAGTTTTGAATCTGATCAATAACGCCTTCTATGCAGTAAGTGAAAAGTTGAAAGTAGAAAGTCAAAAGTCAGGTTCGGTCTTTGAACCAACAGTTATGGTTTCAACCAGGAACTTAGGACACAAAATTGAAATCAGTGTAAAAGACAATGGTCCCGGCATTCCCGATTCCATCAAAGTGAAAATCTTTCAACCGTTTTTTACCACCAAGCCAACCGGGCATGGAACTGGGTTAGGGTTGAGTTTAAGTTATGATATTATTAAAGCCCTTGGTGGTGAAATACGAGTAGAAAGCAAGGAAGGTGAAGGAAGTGAATTTAGTATTCAATTACGAACCAATTAAAAAGGCATGAAAATATTTTTTAACCTAATTCCATTTTTCTTGCTACCGCTATTTTCAGTAGGGCAACAGGGAGATCCATATTTGCGTGATTTGCACAAATCTCTTTCCGATGCAACAAGCGATACTAGCCGAATGGATGTATTTAGTAATCTTGGAACATACTACTATTTCAGCTTTGATGATCGCGATAGTTCAAACCTTTACCTTGAAAAAGCTTTGTCTATTGCTGTGCGATTAAATCTAAAGTTTGACGAAGCCAATATCTTGATCAAGAAGGGTGTTATCTTGATGCAACAGGAAAACTTTTCAAAGTCACTGGAATTCTACTTAAAGGCATTACACCTTGCCAAGGACCCTGCTATTGAAAAAACGATCCGGCATTTGTCGCAGGACCAAACCCCAATGCACGCGCGAATGCTTCTTTTAAGTCAAACCTACGACTTAATCGGATTGCTGAATGCATATACCGGAAACTGGACTGTTAACACTAAAAACCAATTAAAAAATTATAGAGAAGCCGAAAGATATGCAAAAGCAGCTGGAGATAGAGGGCAGCTTGCGTATGTGAATTTTCACATGGGTATTGCTTATATGAATGAAGGAAAATTAGATTCTGCTGTTATGTTAATGAAACTGGCTCTATCCACATTTTCAGATTTAAATGATCAATCGGGTTCAGGTCGTACCATGAAATTCCTGGGCGATACCTATGAGAAAATGGGGAATTTCGATTTGGCCGCGAGTACACTATTGAAATCGATAGCTTATTTAAAAGAGACGAATGATCATCTTCACCTGGGCCTGGGATATATTTCATTAAGTCGAGTATATACAGATCAAAAGAAAAGTGACTCCGCGTTGTATTTTGCTAAAGAAAGCCTGAAAATATTTGAAAAGCTCAAATACCCGGCCTGGAA
The DNA here is from genome assembly GCA_019638255.1 of Cyclobacteriaceae bacterium. Classification (GTDB taxonomy): domain Bacteria; phylum Bacteroidota; class Bacteroidia; order Cytophagales; family Cyclobacteriaceae; genus UBA2336. Next base: position 2,175,479 of record JAHBUD010000001.1, read on the forward strand.
AAGAGATGCCTATAATCTGCTTACTTCCTGCTATGATCAACTGGGTAGAAGCGATAGTGCTATCATGTATTTAAAATTGGCTAAATCATTAACTGATAGTCTGAGTATAGAAGATCGCAAAAATCTTCTTGCATTTCAGGATGTTTTTGTAGAAGAGCAGGTTAAGTCGGAAAAACTGGAAAAAGAAAAAATCCAAACAAAGAATAGAATCAGAACATATAGTATGATTGCAGGACTTGTTATTCTTTCTCTAATAGGTCTTATTCTGTATCGAAACAACAAAAAGGAGAGGAAAGCTAAAATAGTTTTGGAAAAAACGTTTAATAAACTAAAATCTACTCAATCCCAACTCATCCAATCTGAAAAAATGGCTTCGCTGGGTGAACTCACGGCAGGCATCGCCCATGAAATACAAAACCCGTTGAACTTCGTGAATAATTTTTCGGAAGTGAATAAAGAGCTACTGACAGAGATGGATGAAGCGATTAAGAAAGGTGACTTTGATGAAGTTCGCTCACTGGCAAAAGATATCATCGATAACCAAGAAAAAATCAATCACCACGGCAAACGTGCCGACAGCATTGTAAAGAGTATGTTGCAGCACAGTCGCACCAGCTCTGGCAAAAAGGAACTAACGGATATCAATGCCTTATGCGATGAGTATTTACGCCTGGCATATCACGGATTACGGGCCAAGGATAAATCATTCAATGCGAAGTTTGAGTTGCAGGCGGATCCGGACCTGCCCAGGATAAATGTCGTTCCGCAGGATATTGGCCGGGTCATTCTGAATCTGATCAATAATGCATTTTATGCAGTAAGCGAAAGACAAAAATCGGGCGTTTTAAAATTTGAACCCACCGTTGTTGTAAGCACAAGGAATATGGGGCATGGTATCCAAATCCGGGTGCGGGATAACGGATACGGTATTCCTGAAGCAATTACAGATAAAATCTTTCAGCCATTTTTTACCACCAAGCCCACCGGACAGGGAACCGGGCTGGGGTTAAGCATGAGTTATGAAATTATTACAAGAACACATATGGGCGAACTTAAAGTGGAATCCAAAGAGGGGGAAGGCACCGAATTTATCATTAACTTACCTGATACAATTTCAATATGAAGATTTTAGTCGTTGACGATGAGCAAGACATGCAAACGTTGTTTGAACAACGCTTCCGCAAAGAGATCCGTGACGGAAAGGTTGAATTCGTATTTGCCTTTTCAGGTGAAGATGCCTTGAAAAAGCTTGAACTTTGGGAGCATGAGGCCATTTTGATACTTTCCGACATCAACATGCCGGGAATGAGCGGGCTTCAGCTGCTGGAGAAGGTAAAACGGAAATATGTTAAACCACCTCCCGTGGTAATGATGATTACTGCCTATGGCGACTCGGAGAATCATAAAGTTGCCAAAGAACTGGGTGCAGATGATTTTTTAACCAAACCGGTTGACTTTGCTATGTTGAAGGAAAAACTAAACCTTACCATCGGATGACGAAATTTCTGGTAGCTGATGATGAGCCGGATCTGGAATCGCTGATAAGGCAAAAATTCCGTCAGAAAATACGAGAACGGCAGTATGAATTTGTGTTCGCAGTAAACGGTGTGGATGCCCTGAATAAACTGCAGGCCCATCCGGACATCGCCATTGTGCTCAGCGATATCAATATGCCGGAGATGGATGGCCTGCGCCTGCTCACCAAACTCAATGAAGTTTCGCCCCTGATCAAAACCGTAATGGTTTCAGCTTACGGGGATATGGATAATATCCGCACAGCCATGAACCACGGAGCCTTCGATTTTATAACCAAACCGGTCAACTTTGATGACTTGGAAGTTACCATGGAAAAAACCATCCGACACGTAACACAAATCCGCGAAACCCTGAAAGCTGTAAAAGAAAACAACATCCTGAAAATGTATGTGGATGAAACGGTACTCAACTTTATGGGCAGTCGTGAGTATGAAGCGGCTCTGACGGCCAATGAAACCATTGAAGCCACCGTAGCCTTTATCGATATCTGCGGTTTTACGTCCATTAGTGAAAAAGAAAAGCCTGATACGGTGGTGAAGATATTGAATGACTATTTTGACATCATTGTAAAGGAAATTATCGCACAGGGTGGTTATATCGACAAGTTTATCGGGGATGCCATTATGGCCGTGTTTCGCGGTGAATATCACCTGGACAGAACACTGGATGCCTGCCTGGCTGTACGGAATAAAATTGCATCCTTACCCGAGATAAGTGCATCGGTAAGATATGTACCACAAGTAGCTATTGGTATCAACAGCGGAGAGATGATTTCCGGAAACATCGGTTCAGCATCTTTAAAACGATTGGATTATACCGTAATTGGCGACACCGTGAACACCGCGCAGCGCTTGCAAACAGTAGCCACACCCGGCCAGATCATTATCAGTGAGCAATCGTATATGAAAGTTAAAGAGTCGTTCAATTGCACCCGGGTAGGTGAGGTTAGCTTGAAAAACAAAGCTAACCCGGTAGTGATCTATGATGTGAGGGATTGAGGGCACTACTATAGGCTGTTTTAGAATTAATTTTGAAGCTATCCCTTATGAGACTTGTTTTCTTATGCACAGCCCTGGTCATCATGAGTCTTTTTTCATGCGACTCAACGAAAGAATCTCAAAAACCTAATATTTTACTTATCGTTGCCGATGATCTTGGTTATGCAGACCTGGGGGTTTACGGCAGTGACATTGAAACACCCAACATCGATGCCTTGGCCCGGAAGGGTTTAATATTCACACAGTTTCATACTGCAGTAATGTGTGCGCCTTCACGCGCCATGCTGTTAACAGGAAATGATAATCACGTTGCCGGTATAGGTATGCAAAGTCCAAAAGGCTCCTATGCCGAGGGAATGGTTGGTTATGAAGGTTATTTAAGTGACAGGGTGGTTCCGTTGCCCCAATTGTTTCAGGATGCCGGCTATTTTACCTGTACCACCGGTAAATGGCATGTCGGTGAGGGTATTGATCATTCTCCAAAAGCAAAGGGCTTTATTCGTTCGTTTAATTTACTCTTTGGTGGAGGCAATCATTATAACAGCATTGGCTTGTTTGCCAGTGACAGTGTTTCCCGGTATCGGGAAGATGGTGAGTTGGTGGAATATCCTGCGGGTAACTATTCTACAGAGTTTTACACTGATAAACTTATGGCATACATATCAGAAGCCAGGGATCAGGCAAAACCTTTCTTTGCTTTTGCTGCTTACACGTCACCGCATTGGCCACTTCAGTCTCCTAAAGAATTCGACAAGTACAAAGGGCGTTATGACATAGGGTATGATAGCCTTCGTGTATTACGATTGGCTTCTTTAAAAAAAGCAGGTATCATTCCGCAGGAATCAACCTTGCCACCACGTCTTGATTTTATTAAACCGTGGGATGCTTTAACAGAAGATGAAAAGAAAATTGAATCCCGTAAAATGGAACTCTATGCGGCCATGGTTAATAACCTTGATCATCATGTGGGTCGTTTGGTACAGTTTTTAAAAAACAAGGGTTTATATGAGAATACCATCATTATTTTCTTGTCGGATAATGGAGCTGCAGCTGAGGATTTCTTCAATCATCCAACGAGGGGAGAATTTTTAAGGAGTAAATATGATAATTCATATGCCAATATGGGTTCGCCAACTTCATTTGTTAGCTACGGTCCACAGTGGGCGCAGGCAGGAGCAGCCCCTTTCAACCGGCACAAAGGATTTACAACGGAAGGTGGAATAACTGCCCCGATGATTATGCATGGAAAAGGTATTCCTCAGAAGGGTTCGATAAATAATGTTTATTGCACCATTATGGACCTGGCGCCAACACTACTGGATGTTGCTGGCATTCAATACCCGGGTCAATATCAAAGCGAAATCATTCGCCCGATGAAAGGAGAATCTATGCTGCCATTTCTTTCAGGCAAACAAGCCACCGTACACGATGAAAATTACTGGGTTGGCTTTGAACACAGACAATATGCTTATGTGCGCAAAGGCGATTGGAAAATTGTGAACATTAAGATACCGTTCGATGAAAATAACTTTGCATTGTACAACCTGAAACAGGACCCGTGCGAAACAAGAGACCTTTCGGGTGAGCAGGTTGAACGGTATAGGGAGTTGGTTAGCTTATGGAGACAGTATGCAGAAGAAGTGCACGTAGTTTTTCCTAAACCAGAGCCAAATTGATAATAAAAAACACCGCCTTTTGAGCGGTGTCTTTTTTAAAGTTTCCTGGTAATCGGGATTAAACTTTGAGGCTGTTTTTCAGCGTTTCAATGCCATGTTTCCCTTCATTTACATAGGCTTCAACCTTTTTGTTGTAAGCTTTTTTTACATCATCCAGCGTACCAACCATCTGGTTTTTAAGTTCTTTCGATTTTCCAAGAAGCTTTTCTCTTGTTTTTCTTCCGCTGCTGGGGGCAATAAGCACACCGGCTAACAGGCCTAATGAAGCACCTGCCAATACTCCAATTGTTACTTTTGCTGTAGTGTTCATATGTGTATGTTTAAACATTTACCGCGTTCTGAAGTTTTCAGAACATTCATGGTAATCACGCGTTAGACTACATAAAAGCAACAGGTGTAAAGTGATAATCGTTCAGCACCTGATAAAAATCATGAAGACACATCATTCCGGCAGCTCGGCATAATCTACAATGTTCTTCTTGTAGAAGAGGGTAAGAAATGTGTAGAGCAGGTTGCTCTTTTCTTTGGCCTTATTTTCCTGAAAAAAGTGATCAATGTCTTTGAATCCCGTAATATCTACAAATTCTGAATGCGAAAGCATCTTAAAGCCCATCGACCAATTGTGAAAAATGCGGTTTGGTGAATTGCCCTCCATAATCATAATTACCCGATGATGGCGTTTATCCAGGCATATGTTGGCGTATACCTTAATAACGTCTCCTTTCATTCCTTCTAAAATCTGAATGAATTTGCCATTAAGATACAGTAACATGCCCGTGATGTGGTGGGCTTTGTTATTCTCCCGTGATTCGCGCAAAAGCTCAATAAGGTCTTCCGGAGTTAGTGGATGGGTAGCATGACTGGTATAGACAAGATGATACATAACCTGAAGGTATTGAAAAAAATTACCCTAGATCTGATAAAGCTTTTACAAACTTATCAAGTTCATTAGGTGTAGTATAAATATTTGGTGTAATTCTGCATCCGTGCACATTGGCACCATCAATGGCTACGGTATAAATACTGTATTTTTTTAACAGCGTATCGGCCAGGTCAGTGGGTTTCATTCCTTTAATGCCTACATTGGCAATACCACATGAGCGAACAGGATCAGCTGGTGTGTTGAGAACAACATGTGGCAAATTTCGTACTTTACTTGTCCAGTAGTTTTGGAGATAACGAAGCCGTGCCTCTTTTCTTTCGGCTCCTATTTTTTCATAAAAATCGATGGCGTTGTTTATGGCCAACAGGGTATGGACAGGATGCGTTCCTACATTATTCAGCCGGTAGATATCATCGGCTTTGTCTTCAAACGGGGCGAACACCGGCCAAATGGAATTGATATGCTCTTTCTTAACATACAAAATTCCTGCACCAAGCGGAACACTTAACCATTTATGCAGACTGCTTCCATAGAAATCACATTGAAGATCGGGAATGGAAAATCTGAAGTGACCAAAGGCATGCGCACCATCAACCATAACTTTCACGCCTCTCTGGTGAGCCATGTCACAGATTTTTCGCACTGGCAGTATCTGCCCGGTAATGTTTACCATATGGCATACCATCAGCAACTTTGTTTTTGGGGTGATGGCATTTTCATAAAGCTTTACAACTTCCTCATCGGATGAAGGATGATTAGGGATAGATACTACTTTATTGACCACACCGTATCGCTTCTCCACCTGCCTGAACATGCCCAGCATGGAGCCATAATCTTGTTCGGCCATAACAGCTTCATCACCTGCTTTCCAATCCTGCCCGCCAATAACCATATCCAACGATTCGGTAGTATTGCGGGTGATGATGAGCTCTTCTGCCGAACATCCGGCAAGTTGCGCCAGGCGTGCAGCTGCTTTGCGTTTATTCTCCCATTGCACGGTGCGCATATAGTACGAACCCTGATAATTAATCTCCCGCAGGTGATGGATATAATTTTCAAGTATTTCCTGTGGCAAAAAGCAATAGTATCCGTTTTCAAGGTTAATATAATCCGGCTTAAGCCGATAGCCTCCCCGGACATTATCCCAAAAGTCTTCATCCTGTGATATTACATCAGTAGAAAGATGACTTATCCCTCCGATCAGGTTATCCATAGCTTTTAACGATGCGGGGTTACTTAACGATAGCAGGGTAATGCTTTTCAAGAAAGTTCTTTTGTTCATAAAGATGTCATATCTCAAATATAACAGAATAGCCGAAGCATAAATGAAGTTGATTTTTAATTATTAATCCTTCTTATAGGAGTAAGTAATTCCAATAAAGGATACAGGCAACCAGAATTTTTTTTGAGGACAGCATTACCAAAATGTTGTCCGTCCGACTAACTTTCAAGTAGCATCGAGCCAAATCAATTCGGTTGCTTTTGTTATAAATTCTTCCTAAACTGTAAACTTATACAGCCACTAAAACCCAAGCTATGCCCTCTATCCTCTCTGGCTTTGAATACGATATTTTTGTTAGTTACCGGCACAATGATAATAAGTATGACGGGTGGGTAACCGAGTTTGTTGAAAAACTCAACCAGGAACTGGACGCTACATTGAAAGACAAGCTGTCCATTTTTTTTGATAAAAACCCAAAGGAAGGTTTACAGGAAACCCATCATGTAGACCAGTCGATCAACACTAAAATCAAGTCACTTATATTCATTCCGATCATTTCGCAGACCTATTGTGATACAAAATCCTTTGCCTGGAACCAGGAATTTAAAGTTTTTAAACAGGAATCGGAGAGCGATTCTATCGGCAGGATGGTAAAGCTACCCAATGGAAATGTTGGTTCGCGAATTTTGCCGGTGAAGATTCACGAGATTGATGTTGACGATACGAGGTTGCTTGAGTCCGAACTTAACGGGGTGCTTCGGTCTATTGATTTCATTTATCGGGATGCCGGTGTGAACCGTCCCTTGCGACCAGTGGATGACGAGATCAGTGTAGCCGGTGGGAGGATTCTTTATCGTAATCAGATCAATAAACTTGCCAATGCAATAAAAGAAATTGTTCAGGGGATTAAACAATCCGAACGCAGAGAAGCAAAGCCTGCCCCAGCGCATGATCTTACAGCACGGCAAATTATTCCAACCACATTTACAACTTCTTTACCTTCAGCTATCAAAGTACAGGTTATTGACCGGCAACGGCCCAGCGTATACCTGGCCTGGACTTCTTCTGACTTAAAGGAACAGCGTGAAGAGATGGCCATCATTTTGCAGAAGGCAGGTTTCAACGTGTTGCCATCAACGGATTGCCCTGCGGATGACGAAATTTTTAAGCAACGTGTAGCAGACGAAATGGCGAAGTGTGCGTGCTCCCTGCACATGCTGAGCGGTGAGTATGGAAGACGTTTTGAATCCAATGACGAAATTTCCTTTCCGCACTTTCAGTTTTTGGAGGCAAAGAAAAGAATTGATGCTAACGAGACTGAATTCAACTCATTCATCTGGCTCTACCCGGATGCCGAATCCATAAAACCTGCTCAGCAAAATTTCATCAAATACATCCGTAACAACATAACCCGCAACATGATGTTCTCCAATAGTCAGGGGCCTATGCAACTGGTGGATGACATCCGTGTGGTGATGATGAAGCAAGATGTAACGGTTTATGACTCCAAAGACACCGACATATTCTTCATCTTCAATCAACAGGATGAAGTGGAGGCTAAGATAATTACCGATCAGCTGAGCAATGAATACCCGGTAGAGATCATGAACATTATGCCGGATGGCGAGGATCAATACCGGGAAATCAGTACGCAACAAATTCCCAAGAGTAAACTCGCTGTTGTGTATTTTAAGTATGCAGCCGACTGGGCATTGCCGTTTATTAAGCAAGTCTGGAAGCAGGTAGGCGGAGCATCCTCACCAACACCTTTGTTTTTGGTAGGGGAGGATGACCCCAAGAGTAATCTTGCCCGGAATTTCAAAGCCCCTAAAGTAGTCTCTACCATTGTACCGAAAGATAAAGTGCCAGATGAAGTGAAGAAAGTCTATACTACGGTGATCGAACTAAAGTGATTGAAGGGAATATGAGAACATCAGACCTAAATCCAAAATCCTAAATCTTCAATCCTAGATGTTCGAAGAATACCAGATTTGCCCCTACACCGGTCTTCGTTCCTTCACGGAGGAAGAATCACTATACTTTAAAGGACGGGAAGAAAATATTGAGTCGGCAACCGAACAGTTGCAACGCAATAAATTTTTAATGCTCACCGGGGCTTCAGGCGATGGTAAATCTTCGTTGGTTTATGCAGGGATTATTCCTAATGCACGGGCTGGTTTCTTAAAATCAAAATACACACAATGGTGTGTTGCCGATTTTCGTCCGGAGCGATCACCGTTCAAGAATCTCTGTAAGTCCGTTGCCAACCAGTTGGACATTTCCAATGTAAGTACGGTTGAGTCAGAATTGCAACATGGCTTTTCTGCACTTGTTGATCTGTACAAAAACTCGAAGCGATACGCTGATTCTGATTCTGTTGCCTGGCAACAAGCGGATGATGCCGGCAAGGCAGCGTTGAAGCGCGATGCCGCCAACCTGATCATTTTGGTCGATCAATTTGAGGAATTTTTCACCAATCCTGAAAATTATCACCGGGGAGCACCTTCGCGTGATTCCAACCTGGTACTCAATATATTACTTGAAACGGCCCGGATAGCACTGGAAGAGGAACTCCCTATATATATAGTGTTCACTATGCGCTCCGACTTTATTGGTCAGTGTGCAGCTTTCAGGGGTTTGCCTGAATATATCGGGTTTTCGCAGTTTTTTGTGCCACGACTGAATCGCTCCCAGCTTCAGCAGGTTATTGAAGAGCCCGCCACGCTCAGTGGTAACAGAATTACCCGCAGACTGACAGAACGCCTGATTCATGATCTTACAGAGGGCGTAGATCAACTCCCAATTTTACAGCATGCCCTTAACCAGATTTGGGTAGCTGCAAACAATGGTAATGAGGAGATGGATCTGATTCACTATGCCATGGTGGGAGGAATGCCGGTGAATGAATTACCTGATGAGCATAGTGTTCGTTTTAAAAAGTGGTTTGACGTATTACCACCCGAAATACAAGCTTGTTACCATGAGCCCAATCTTCAAAATGTATTGGATACACATACCAATAAGCTTTTCGAACAGGCCGCTGAATATTATAAGACCAAGACCGGAAAAGCTATTTCGGAGGAGGATGCGAAAAAGATTATTAAAGTTGCATTCACCTGTCTCACTAAAATTGACCAAAGTCGTGCCGTTCGAAACCGGATGACGTTGGCAGAGATTACCAATATCCTTGGGACTAAGAAATACACATCGAAGGAAGTGGGACTGGTTCTGAATATATTCCGTGAGCCCGGAAATACATTTGTTCGTCCTTTTATTACCGATGCATCGGATTCACAAACGTTACGGGATGATGATGTACTTGATATTACCCATGAAAGTTTAATCCGTAACTGGGAATACCTGGAAACCTGGGCAAAAGAAGAATTTGATAATTATACTGTTTCACTGGATTTTGAACAGCAGCTTAACCGCTGGGTAGAAAGCAAAAAGTCAAACGGATTCCTGTTGTCCATTGGCCAGCTCACCTATTTTGAAAATTGGTACAACACCGTTAAACCCAATGTGCATTGGATTGCCCGCTACCTGCCTGAAGATATTGCCCAGAATAAGAAGCTGTCGCAGGCAAAACTGGTGCTGGGTAATGCCCAGGAGTTTTTACAAAGAAGTTCACGCAAGCATGCTGTTACACGCACCGTTATGCGATATGGACCGCGCAGGATCGCGGCTGCTCTTGGTGTACTGCTAATCCTTACCCTGAGTTCTTTTGCAGTTCGCGATTACTTCAGGCGGCAGAATGACTATGTGCTGAGGGCTATACACGATGAAACATTAAAACTGGCTGCCAATCCGAAGGTGACATTTGCTGATCGAATAAGTCTGACTATACAGGAACTTCAGCTGGAACAAACCACCGTAAAAGAAGTAGTTGATTATATACCTGATCCGGCAGAAAAACTTCATGTAGCAACAGGCATTGCAACTCTTTTGGTTTTTCAAGGTAAGGGCGAACCAAAGAAAGAAATTTTTGAAAGCCTTGCTATTGCGGATAGCCTGCTTAACACATGGAAACCGGATCAGTTAAATGTCGAAAAGCTGAGTAAAATCCTTCGAAGAATTAACGAGTTACGCGTTACGCTGGAATACGCTTTCTATTATAACCCCGATGCACAGATAGATTCCTGGCGTAAACGCAATGCAGAGCGTTCAGCCGAATGGGTATCCTTCATCCTGGAAAAGCAGCCAGCAGATTTTCACGACATGCAGAACCTGAACCTGGCCATTGAACATGCTATTAATCATAAAACTATAAGTCAGCAGCAACTTGTAGGTTGGATTAACATGCTATCGCCATTTGAAAATGCAAATCGTTCAGCGTGGCTAACAGAAAATTATCAACTCAATAAATTATTGATCAGGGGCGCGCAGGATTATGGCATTAAACACAATGGCCTGTACCAACTATTAGCCTACCTCTATGCAAGTCAGGGTAATAGTGACAGAGCTATTCAGTGTATAGATACTTTACTAAAGCACAGTCAGCCAAATTACCAGGGCGATTATGCAGCAGGTGCTGACAATGCAGCACAGATTGCTGCTGTGTATTTTAAGTATGACAAAACAGGAGGAGAATTAGATGACTTTGTATCGGGCTACTCTAGGCGTAAGGGAATTTCAGAAGAAAATTTTTACTCCCGAATGATAGGCCGGACGCTGCATGGATATTTTGCAGCCGCAGGGAATATTCATATGTATAATTTTACAGATCAAAATTCAAATCTTGCACTTATATTTTGCAGCAGACAGGAGCTGACTTCCTATTTTAACAAATACAGAATGGTTGTAGAACGGATCGCTGATCCTGATGAACGCAATTTCCTGTTAGCGTTGTCTTACAAGAATGAAGGTCTTTCTAAATCCATGAGGACAGAACCACCCTCATCCAATGAGAGTTCGGTGACAGCCAACTTCAACCGTGCAGTAGCATATTTTGATCAGGTGAATGTTAACTACTTAAATGAAGTTATTAGTGTACTTGCGATTTCCGGCTCGGAACAGATGGCGGTGCCCCGCAAGTTTCTTTTCGTTTACCCGGATATAAGATGGCCTTACCACCCGATGGAACCACGAAGCTTTATGTTCTTTTATTATTCGGATGTATTTATCAGCTACATATTGGAAAATGGATTGTTCACCAAATTCTATCCATCAAACGCTGAACTGGCTTATTTCAATATTTGGTTTCGGGATTACAATCAGAAATACTGGGCTTTGCATTATTTTGCCGGTACCCCCATACGGTATGATGTCTTTTCTGAACTTGAATCGGCTATTGCAGAGCGAACTGATGGCGGTAATGTTGACCTTAATTCCCTTCACCTGTATGCCGGCTATGAAGCCCAAATGCAAGGAGATACAACTGCCATGGTCAGCTACTACCAAAGGATATACCCCTCTAATCTTTTGAACATACTTCGTTCAAAAGAATTCCCAAATCAGGCAAATGGAAACGCTTTCAGAATAATATCCTATGCTGTGAAGGGCCTTGCTGAGCAGGGTCATTTTGACGAAGCTTTCAAGTTAATGTCCGTTTTTAAAAAACCAATCAATCGGTCATCACTTTATGCTTTTGCCGCCACAAAGTTGCAACTTGAAAGAAAGAACGAAGCGTTAATTCAACAGTTGCTTGATTCGGCTTATGTTGAATTAGGCAGAGTTGAAAATCTGACTACCGGCCAACCACACCGCCAGTTGCTTGCCTATAGCATTACCTTACAGGATCCGCAGGGCAGAACAGCAGAAGCCAACCAATTAATTAAAAACCTGGGTGCGAAGTCTGTGGCACAGCAGCGAATGGCCCATGCCTATGGGTTTCACTCTTCCTTGTATGCTGGACGCCAGAATTTTCCACCGTTAATTTCGGATACCGATCAGGCAATTTTCAACTGGTGGTTGCTTTATGGGTATCAGAAAGGAATTAATCTTTACCCAGAAGCCTGGAAAAGTTTTAATCAAAATTACGTGAAACAAAATACGGAATGGATCAACTACATTGATGAAAACATCTGAGTTACCAAACATCTGCCCGTACACAGGTCTTCGATCATTTACCGAAGAAGAGAGCCTTTATTTTAAAGGTCGTGATTATCAGGTTGACCAGATCACTGCTTTACTGGAGCAGAATAAGTTTTTGATGGTAACGGGTGCTTCCGGTGAAGGAAAATCTTCCTTGATTTATGCCGGTCTGATACCCAATGCACGGGCAGGCTTCTTCAAAGCACGCTATACCAACTGGGTGGTTGCTGATTTCAGACCGGAGCGCAGCCCTGTGAAGAACATGGCGAAGTCGCTGGCCGAACGATTTGACCGATCGGCTTCAACGGTTGAGACAGAGCTTAGGCGTGGATTTTCTTCACTGATTGATTTATATACCAATGCAGAATTCTTTGCCGATGACGATTCGCCAGCGTGGAGCCAGTTATCCGATACGGAGAAACGCGATAAAAAACGCAAGGCTGCCAACCTGATGCTGATCGTGGATCAGTTTGAAGAATTTTTTACCAACCCTGAAAATTATTATAACGAGGCTCCTTCTCAGGATTCACAGATTGTAGTAAACCTCGTCCTTGAAACAGCCCGCATTGCCATCAAGCGAAACTTGCCGGTGTACATTGTTTGCACGATGCGCTCCGATTACATCGGGCAATGTTCGGCCTTCCGGGGCTTGCCAGAGTACATCGGGTTTTCACAGTTCTTTGTTCCACGATTGAAGCGCAAAGACCTTAAGCAGGTAATTGAGGAGCCCGCTATCTTAAGCGGAAACCGGATTTCTCAGCGCCTGATTGAACGGCTTGTATTTGACATAGCTGAAGGAGTTGACCAGTTACCCATTCTTCAGCATGCATTGAGTCAGATATGGCTGGCAGCCGATCGCGGCCAACAGGAAATGGATCTGATCCACTATGCCAAGGTAGGCGGCATGCCGGCTGATGAATTACCGGACGAAGACCAACAGAAGTTCAGCGACTGGTTTAACCAGTTACCCGAAAGTCAACGAAAATTCTATTCCGAAACCGGCTTAGCCAAGATTATTGAAATTCATGCGAACATCCTGTATGAAAATGCATGGGAGTACTACAACCATAAGCGCCCGGGCAACCCGTTAAGCCAACATGATGCCAAGCGCATTATTGTTAATGCGTTTTGTTGCCTCACCAAAATCGATAACAGCCGGGCTGTTCGCAACCGGATGTCATTGGAAGAGATCACTGCGATCATCAATACACCAGAGTTCACGACAGAGATAGTGGGTGAGGTGATCAATACGTTTCGTGAAGAGGGCAACTCGTTTGTCCGGCCGTTCAAAACCGATGATCCATCCACACATACCCTTGCTGCCGACTCCGTGCTGGATATTACCCATGAAAGCCTGATCCGTAACTGGAACAAACTGAATAAGTGGGCCAGCCGCGAGTATGAATTTTACTCCACGTATCTCGATTTTAAAAAGCAATTGGATCGCTGGAAGCAAAGTGGAAAGAGCAGCGGTTTCCTGCTTCCCATTGGTCCGTTAACCTATTTTGAAAAATGGTATAGCGACTGTAAACCCAATGTGGCGTGGCTGATGCGATATTCCGATGTGCAGAATGATACAGCACAGGCGAAGGTTCAGGCACAGGAAACCCTTACAGATATCCGGCAATTTTTAAAGCGCAGTGCACGGAAGGTATTTGTGACAAAGGCCTTTATGAAATATGGCCCCCAACGAATAGCCACTTCATTAGCGATTTTGATCCTTATTACGCTGAGCGGTTTCTATTGGTACGATGCCGAACAGAAGAAAAACGAGCGGGTGATTGAGCGTGTTAGAAGTGAGGCAATGAGCCTAATGAAAAGTGAACAGGTTGACTTACAAACCAAGACTTTCTATTTGTTAACAGAAGAACGTTATAAACCTGGTTCACTTATTCCTTATTTGCAATCACTTGATGCGAAAAGTCGATTGCAACAGGCTGTTGATGTGTACCGTATTCTGATGTATTTGGATAAGCGCTTTAATGGCACGTTGAAATCGGAGTTGGTTGAATTTATTAAGGAAAATTGCAGGAATGAGCAGTTCGATAAAGAACCCGATTTTCTGATCACTGAGCGGAACAAGTTTATATTTATTCTTGCACGCGACCAATACTACAGCCCGGATGAATTTAAAACCGAAGTATTAGAGCAATTGCTTGAATTCAACCGTGACCTGGTACTTCAATTTTACCGTGATCCTTCGATGTTTCGCCCGGCAGTACCGTTTGAGTTAAATGTTGCCGTACAGTTTTGGCTTACACTTGGAAATACATCAAAAGAAAAGTTACAGGAATTAACTGATGCGATTTCGCCACTTCACGATCAGGGGAAGATAGCATTCGCGACCTATTACCCGAAAGGAAGTTTTGAACCGAATGGACGGAATCCAAGCGACTTCAACAATGGGTACCATACATTGGCATCCTTGTACGCTGCGCTAGGTGATGTGGTTGGTATTGAATGGTGTTTCAATACATTAATAGAGCAGAATCAACGTAATTATTTCGAACTCGCCCGGTTATTCAATAACCACCAGAATATTATCGGCTTAATGTATCAATATGGTTATCGCAACCAGGTCGATCGCATTCTTGACTGGATAGAAAAAAATACTGTTGATAATCCTCGACTTACAGTTTACCGTAACATCATCCTTCGGGGCGGGTATATCAGTCATTTATATGCTGAAGCCAATATCGAGAAAAATGTTTTCCGGTCATATCGCGGGTATTTATATCCAACCCTCTATTTCTGCGAACGTGATATTTTCGATCAAATCATGGAGGATTATGAAAAGGTAATCAGGCAGGTCAAAGACCCGAACGAGCGCGAGTTTCAATTAGCGTTTAATGGTAAGCGCAAAGCCATGTACCGTCATAAATACTGGTACGACCGACAATTGCCAATAGATGAAAAATTACTGGATGGCTGGCTGCTGGAAGCGTGGGAACACTTTCAGAAGGTAAGCCCGCAATATCTTGAAGGTAAAGTATCGTCCACTGTTCCCTATTATACTGATGGTGTTCGGACCAGCGATGTTTCGCGTAAGGCACAGTTTATTTATCCCGATTATCGGGATGGCTGGTTCAGTTCAACCTTTCATACCGATTATTTCTATAACTGGCTTAATAAAACCGGAAATATATCCAGGCTTTATAAGTCGGGTGACGACCTGATGGTAATACACGACTGGCTGGCCCGCGCATTTTTTACCAGGCTATTTCCACCCCCCGGAATGTTGGATAATAACTATCCATTGTCAATGGATTTGCTGAAGGATATCCTGGCTTTTGTTGATCAGCACCCTCAAGGCAGGTTGTTTGATAGAAACTTATTGTTGCTTATTCTTTCTAATCATGCGTTTGAAGATGGAAATACAGCGGAAGGATATGCATACTACAAGCGCATTGATCCAAAGTCGCTGGAAGGTTCGTCTAATCGATATGAATATATTGAAAAGATTTACTTTTTAAACATGATGAAGCAACTCGCCATAAACCTGGCAACTTGCGGCAATAGAGAGGAGGCGCTGAGCATGGTAGAGCAGTTTGCTACTAATGAAGAGCGAACATTCGGTTATTTGTTTGTAGCGGAATTTGTTTATCAGCAAGGTGCCAACCCAGAGGCATTTATTTATCTTGATTCAGCCTTTTCATATGCCAATCGAGTCGATTTTTCCTCTTTGAACTTTGGGTTGGATAGCCGTTTTAATATGATCTTACTGCTTTCACGAATGGGAGGTAATCAAATTAATGCGAAGGCTATTGAGATACTGAGGGAGATTCCGGAAGGTGCGAAATTTGATGCTATTCTGGCGCGCGTGGTGGGCGTAGCGTATGAAGGTAATTTTTATAGAGCACGAATGTCTATTCCTGGAACCTTAACGGAAAGTCAGGATTTAGACTGTCGCGCTCAGATCTTGCGTGAAGCGTGTAAAAAGAGAGATGAGTTGGTGAATGACAGACGTTGGGAAGCCATGGATCGTTTTGATGCCTGGTTGTGGTACTATGTAAACTATTTATCAATTTAAATGAGTCGCTATAACCCATTTTACTACTTACTGTTTGTACTGCTGATATTCGGTGCCTTTGCTTCTATGGCACAGAATGATTATGGTATTAAAATTCTTGGAGGAGCGGCTTTCGTTTTTGGTCTGTTATTTCTGATGCAGTTAATAGGCGAACTAATATCAAAGCACAAGATGGATGTGGTTGCCGTGGCTGAATTGTTCGGCTTAACTGTAATTGCGATTATCCTTTCCATGCGTGTATTCTATTTACGCTTCCCCTTTGTGGAAATCGTATTTGGTCTGGCTGGCCTGATTCTTCTAGCAGCTTACTTACTAAAGTTGGCTCAAACATGGCGAAACCTGCGAACAAAAAATCTTGCGCTGGCTATCCTTTTGGTGATGTTCCATGGTAGCATACTGTGTTATGTTGCTTCAATGACTTTTGTTCCTTTTATGCCCGCATTGGCTGAGCCATTGGGTGGTGCAGGATTATTATTGCTGCTATTGTTTTTGATTATTGGATGGCTAAAGCGGGAAATGTTGGTGGAAGGCGAGAAATTATCAGCATTTACTTTTGTTTCACGTGTTAGGGATCGTTCTATTGTACTCATCGCATTATTTCTTTTGTTTACCGCCTATATGGGATTAACCAAAATCGATTTTATTCCTAAAATGTACTCAGACGAGTTTCCTCAAAAGTATTTTGAACTGGTCAATCAGGCTGAATCAGGAAAGGAGAATTCGATTGATGGCAGGTATAAACACGAGGAGTTTAAGGAAATGTACGACAAGTTCATTAACCGCCACGTAAGCTCCGATAAAAAGTGAAACGAACGTGTCTGAATCCATTCAACTTCTTGAGAAATTAGTTAGTTCCGGTCGCTACCTGGAAGCACGCCAGCTTACTGGTAAATTGAAAAACTCTCAAGATGTAAATCAGGTTCGGGTAGATCAATTGCTAGCGTTAAGTCTTTCCAAGTCTGGCTCACCGGAGTCAGCGCTGGAGCATCTGGAGCCGGTCTATCGTCAATATGCCGATGATCCGGAAACGGCAGGCATCATGGGTGGCATTTATAAAGATTTATTTAAAAAGCATCAGGATTCAAAGTATGCCATTCTCTCCCGCGATACGTACTTAAAAAACTTTCAGGCCACTAAGAATTATTATCCCGGTATTAATGCGGCTACCATGTCGGCCATTGCCGGCCGGGCAGCGCAGGGGCGGGAGATTGCATCTCAGGTGATTGCATTACTTAATCCAGAGTCTACCGATTTTTGGGAATTGGCCACGCTGGGGGAGGCCCACCTGTTAACCAAGAACAGGGCACAATCGGTTGAGTTTTTTATTAAAGCACGACAACTGGCCGGAACGGACTGGGGAAAAGTTACCAGTGTGTACAATCAACTTTGGTTACTGAACCATTATGCACCGGTGCCCAAGGAAATTCAAAAGGTATTCAGTCCGCCCGCTGTGGTGGCCTTTGTAGGTCATATGATTGATCATCCGGAGCGAACCGTGCCCAGGTTTCCTGCATCTATTGAAAGCAACGTTAAGGAAGCCATCAAGGGGGCCATCAAAACATTGAATGCCAGTATAGGTTATTGTTCTTTGGCCTGCGGTGGCGACATTCTGTTTGCTGAAGCCATGGAAGAGGCGGGTGGAGAGGTGCAATTGTTTCTCCCGTTTGCCAAGGATGATTTTGCAAACATTAGTGTTCGGTTTGCCGGTGACCACTGGGTTGAGCGGTTTGAACGCCTGAGTAATAAATTTCCAGTCACCTATGTTACAGAAGAAAAGTATGAAGGATTTGATGACCTCTTCAGTTTTCAAAGTCGTATTATTTTTGGCTCCGCTGTTTTGCGTAGCGCATCGTACCACCAAGAGCCTACGTTGTTAACCGTTCTTTCGGATACCGATTTACGAAGAAAGGAGGGCGGAACGCGTGACACCGTGCGGATGTGGCCTTTTGCTGATAAGTATATCAATGTTAACCCCGATCAGTTTGTTGCCCCGGTAACAGTGACCACACCCGTTTCAAGTGGTTTTCCAACGATAGAAAAGAAAATTGCCCGCCCGGTATTGTACCTCGTGCTTGCCGATTTGTCGCAGTTGCCTGTACTGGAAAAAGAACGTGTAAATAAAGTTGTCCAATCAAAACTCTCGGATGAACTTATCCCTTACAAGGCTTTTGAACAACAACCTGATTCAATCTTTATTTCTTTTGATGCGGAAACCAGTGCCCTCGATTTTGTCCAGTTGATTATGGGACAACAACCAAAAGGTGATCATCTCATTAAACTCAGCCTTCATGCCGGCCCGGTTTACCTCGAGAATGATGGACAGAAGAATGTGAAAATGGTTGAGGGTGAAAATATAAAGCTGATACAGGAGATGAACCGCCTTTCACCACGCGGAGGAATTGTAGCCAGCGATCACTTTGCTTCGCTACTAGCACTGAATGACAAAAAATTTAAACTGGAGTATGCGGGTATGCTTCAGGGCAGCTCGGCTTCAAAAGCCAGGGGTGTTTATAATGTAGCCATTAAGATTTGAAATCAGTTTAACATTTCGCTGACTGAGCCTATCACAAATTATTCTTTTAGAAATGATAATGCTGCCTCAACAGATTCGTCAGGTATTTCTTCCATAGGCACATGTCCAGCGCTATCAAAAATGATAAGTCGGGAGTGCTCAATGGCCTGATGAAACCGATGAGCATGTTCAACCGGAATCCAGGCATCCCTGGCGCCCCATAAAATCAGTGTTGGGATTTTTATAAAGGGAATGCTATCCTGAAGATCCCTTCCGGAATTACGCAGGCGGTTTAGGGTTGCTTCACGATTTCCTTCCCGCAAAATTAATTCATAGTATCGGTCTATGGTTTCTGATTTTACTTTTGTTTTAATGCCATACACTTGCTGAAGATTACGCTTGAAAAGAAAGTAGGGTGTTATTTTGCTGAGTACTTTTCCAACGGCATCAATTGATAGAAGTATGAAGATAAACGGACGCTTGGTTGGTTTTGTAGTTGAGTCGGATGTTATTTTCCAAAATCCTGCAGCATCAACCAATATAAGTTTCTTCACGCGGTTTGGCTGTCGAAGCGCCATCTTCCAGGCTACATTTCCGCCCATGGAATTACCGGCAAGGTAAAAGGTGTCCAACTTCATAGTGTCGGCCAGCGCAAAGAGTAAACGAGCATATTCGTCTGTTGTGTAGTTTTCTATTGATGTTGGACCGGTAAGTCCGTGGCCAGGCAGATCCAAAGAAATGGTTGTAAAGTATTTACTGAGTTCATCCTCCCATCCTTTCCAGGTGTGAAGGGAGGCGAAGCTTCCGTGTACCAACATAACCGGAGCGCCAGAGCCGCGTTTTCGGATATGAATATTAACCCCATCAACCAAAGTGTACCTTGATTCCTGGGTGAAATAGGTAGGCTCCAGTTTTTCAACCGGAATATCCGCTTTATAGTTGGCAGCCAGGAAAATCAGAATAACAGCAAAAAGAAATGCCAGCGTATAGCCTATCCATTTTATTATTTTTTTCATGGAGTTGTATTGGCTGAGGCTCGTGCTTACTTCGTCATGGTAATTTCATCAAGCACATTACCGCGAACATCAAGTTGCCTGAGGTTTAATTTTTTACCATCGGTTTCGATTAGGGTAAAGGAATGTTTGTCGGAAATGAGTTTTACGGTATATGGCGCCCAGTTTTCAGGACTTCCTTTTTTCCATAGCTCCGGGTTGTCGCTGATGGCCTTATCGTACAAGCTCGCACCTCCTGCCCCGGTAACGATGTATACAATTCCGTTGGCACGGGTATTACTTTCACCATCAAATTCCGTGTCCAGTGTAAAGGTTCCGTTAACACTTCCTTCATCTGAAATTGCAAAACGGTTGGTGGTTGCATCGATGGTCGGATTGAATTTTAATGGAACTGTGCGTTGATAATTGTGTACGTGCCCGGTGAGTACCATGTCCACGCCCAGCTCTTCACAAATCGGAGCAAGTAACCGCATAACCTGGTAATCGTAATGGGTCGGACTGCTGTTAAAGCCCGGGTGGTGGTATGAAACAATTTTCCAATCCGCCTTACTGTTTTTGATATCGTTCTTGAACCACTCGATTAGTTTTGGATCCAACGGATTAACATAGGAGTTGGCATCCAGTATGGTGAAGTGAACGTTTCCGTAATCAAAGGAATAGTTTGAAATGCCCGGGTAGCGCGGACTTGCATTTTTCCTAAAGGCTTTTACCAATTCAGCATTTCCTTCTGGTGTAACAACATATTCGGGAATCGGAGCATTCCGGGGTAAATCATTGTAATAGAAAAATGCGAGACCATCCGGGTGCTTATCAAAATTGGCACTATAGATATCATGATTACCAATGACAGCGTAAAACGGAATGGTGTTCATGAGCGGAGCGCCTTTATCGGGCAACACATCCGGTGAGAGGTAATAGGGAAAGAATCGTTGGCGGTACTCCAGTTCGCGTCCGTAAGAATAAACCAAATCACCGGTAATCAAAGCAAACTGTGGCTTTTGCTGATATACCTGGTAGGCAATCTGCGCTTGTTGTGGTGTTCCTGCTCCACAATCTCCAAAAACAACAAAACGGGTTTGTGATTTTTTGGTTCGGGTTTCAAACTCTCCCTTATAAACCGGTTTTGTGTTGAGCATCACTTCGTAGGTGTAACGCTCATCGAATTTCAGTCCTGTTAATTCGGCCCGGTAAAGAAAGGTTGTTTTGTTAAGCAGGTTCAGCTTGGTTGCATTAACCTTTACCTTCAGCGATTTGTCGGTATCATCTGAGGCTAGTTTACACAACACAGTAAAGTTTCCGGGTACACTATCTGTTTGCCAAATGATAACTTTCTGCTCTCTATTTAAAGCTGAAGCATTGCCCGGTTGAAGGTAGGGAGGCACCAAAATAGTTTGTCCGTATGCCATTAGGTTTGCGCCCAAAAGCCATACAATAAAGCATGAGAATATTCGCATTCTTACTTTGTTCTGCATTTTTGTAAAATATTTTCAGCAAAGCTTTTATCGTTTTTAAGGATGGCGAAAAACTCATCCAGGTATTTATTAATTCCTGCTATCTCCTTACTGTTGAGTTGGTCATCAAAACTACTCACTACTGCTTTGATTGAAGATTCGCGCGATAAGTATTCCTTGCGTGTAAAATTAAATACATCCGGATTTTTACAGAAACCCCTGTACACGCGTTCGCGTACCGAAGTGGTTTCAAGCATTTCGCTAACCGTGGAGTAGGGTGCGTTTACAATGCCCGACATATCAAAGTCGTAAGGCAACGGCAAATACTTACCCGATTTTAATTGTAACACTTTTACGTTATGCTGCTCTACAGCCGACCAATCCGAATTTGATATCATGTATTGAAAGAAATCCTGGATAACAGAAAGAGTATCGGAAAACTGAAGCGGGTGGATTTTTGTCTTGTCTGCTATTTTTCCTTTGAACCGCTTGGCCACAAGGTCATCATCTTCAATGAAGAAGGAAGCTAGGGTATATGTTTTAGCTTGTTTCCCTTTGCCATCGATTAAGGTTAAATCGGCAAAGCGTGTATTAAAGTGGTAAGTTGAGATTGCTTCATATATTTTATAACACATAAGCTCTTTCACAACAAGGTCGCTGTAGGATTTTTGGCTCTGACAGGGTATCACTAATTTCAAATTCCTGTTTCCTGCGAAAGGAGTTTTTTCGTAATCAGCTTTTTTAATTTTAAGACGAAGCGGAGGGAAGGAACAATTAGCTCGTCTGAAATTTCCCCGGGCCCTAAGTCCGATTTTTAAGGAGTCCCAGTTGCCCTGTTCAGTTTTGTAGTGCATAAAAGAAGGCGTGTAGATTGTATCGCTCTTTATCTTTTTAACTTCTTTTATCGAAAAATTTAGCTTGAGGACAATCGGCTCCTGATGTGCAAACAACGGAGTTATACTTTCTTTTTGTGCCAGGCAGGATGAGCCGATAATTAATCCACCTAAAAAAGTCAATATTTTTTTCATCATCAGTAATAATACATTTTTATCTCTACCCGGTTTCGGGGAAAGTCAATTCGTTCGATGGATATCTTTTGAATATTTAACCCGGTGCGTTGCCGTAATTCCATAATAAGCTTATTGTGATGTTCGGGCTGTATGTGATCCAAGCCTTCATACTCTACTGTTTTTGTTTTTTGATTCCGCATCAACACATTTCCATCAACAGCGTAAACCGCAATGAGAATGATCCCGTTGACCATCATGATTTCAGGGTATGATCCTTTCATAATGGAATTGATTAATCCCAATGCCATGATGATGAATAAGTAGGTCATGTCCTTGGATGAAAGTGTTTCGGTTCGAAACCTTAACAACGAAAAGGCAGCCAGCAAGCCAAATGCACTACCCAATGAATTAAAGGCCTTTGCTTTTTCAAGCATGAAGGTTAATAAGAAAACAATGAAGTTGAGTAAAAAGAAGGTGAAGAAGAGGTTTCGTTTCTGGTAGGTTCGATAGTATATAAACCGTATGAGTATGATCATCGAAACAACATTGATCAGCAGCCTGACCAGGAAGTATTCGGAAAAGAGTTGAAGATTATCCATGAATTAAAGATAAGGATATGTTTCGAGTGAGGAAACATGTGGCCAGCATATAATTCTCCTGTTTTTGTTATGACTGAGTTGTATTTTTGAGTAAGCATCGACAAAAAGCATTGATTGGGTTTCGAGCGTTAATACTATATGTAGTTATCTTCAGTGGCATTGCCGAATTTGTCCGGGCACAAGGCTTATTCGACAGTGAAGATGTATTGTCCATTACCCTGACGGGCAGTTTGAGTGAAGTGTTTCGAAACCGAACCGGTGATCCGGTATATTATCCGGCCTCCATCTCCTATACATGGGTCGACAGTATCGAAAGAAAAGTTCCATTAAGGATACGCACGCGTGGTAATTTCAGAAGGCAATCCGGTACTTGTGCCTACCCTCCATTGTTGCTAAACTTCAACAAGCACGATGTGGCCAAAACAATTTTCAGTGAGCAGGATAAGGTAAAACTTGTTATGCCTTGCCAAGGTGAGAAATTTGTACTGCGGGAGTATCTGGTTTACAAGCTGTATAATGAGCTAACACCAAAGAGTTTCAGGGCACGACTAGTGCGTGTAACCTTAGCGGATACCGATCTGAAAACAAAAATCACTAAAACTTTTTATGGGATATTGATAGAGGAAGAGGAGCAGATGGCAACCCGTAATGGCTTGATTGCGGTTGAAAGAAGTTTAGTGCGACCCGAGCATACAGTGATTCAGGAATTTTTAACGATGGCAATATTTCAATATATGATTGGTAATACGGATTGGTCTGTGCAATACCGTCAAAATATTAAACTCATTGGCGCAGATGATATAGCACGACCTTATGCCGTTCCTTATGATTTTGATCATGCCGGTATTGTTGGTGCGCCTTATGCAAAGCCTGCGCAGGAATTGGCGTTAGGCTCTGTAAGGGATAGGCGCTACAGGGGTTTTTGTGTGACCGAAATGAAAGAGTTCAGACCAGCAATAGAGCAGTTTAATACCCTAAAAGAATCCTTTTACGATATCTACCGGACAAATGCCTTATTGGATGATGGATACAAGAGGGCTACGCTTAAGTACCTGGATGCCTTTTATGCCACGATCAATAATCCCAAACGAGTGAAGGAGGCATTTCAATATCCATGCCTTAAAAGCGGTACTGGTAACGTTGTAATTAAGGGGTTGAATAAGGATTGAATTATGGGTGAAGGGACAATTTGGAACACTTAAATTCAGTAACTTTAGTTATCAAATCAACCCACATGCCCTCTTTAGTCCCTGGATTTGAGTATGATATTTTCATCAGTTACCGCCAGAAGGATAACAAGTACGATGGTTGGGTAACGGAGTTTGTGGAAAATCTTCGAAAAGAGCTTGAGGCAACTTTTAAGGAAGATATATCTATTTACTTCGATGAAAACCCGCACGATGGGCTGCTGGAAACGCATGATGTGGATGATTCGCTGAAGAAGAAACTCAAATGCCTTATTTTTATTCCGATTCTTTCACGAACGTATTGTGATCCAAACTGCTTTGCATGGCAAAATGAATTCCGAGCGTTTAATCAGATAGCTTCAGCAGATGAACTGGGACCGGTGATAACGTTAAGAAGTGGGAACATTACCGGGCGGGTACTGCCCATTCGGATACATGAATTGGATTCCGATGATGTGCAACTGGTAGAGAATGAACTGAAGAGAAAGCTCAGGCCAGTTGATTTTATCTATAAAGCACCCGGTGTAAACCGCCCGTTGCGCCCTCATGAAGACAATCCAAAAGAAAATCTGGAGAAAACTTACTATCGCGATCAGATTAATAAGGTAGCCAACTTTATAGACGAGATTATTGATTCAATCACCGCACACCCCAGGTCAGTGGAAAAACCTGCACGGAACCGTGATACATCGTTTATCAAGGATGAAATTGAAAGCAAAAGCATCTGGAAAGAGTTTCAAAGACGAAATGTTTTCCGGGCTATCGTTACCTATGTATTGATGGCTGCTGTTGTCCTTCAACTTACGGTTATTGCTACGGATCTTTTAAGTTTATCTCCTTCGTGGATAAAATTTGTTGGGGGTATATTGATTGTTGGTTTTCCTTTATCCATAATTTTTGCATGGCTATTTGAATTTAGCCCTACAGGGATTATCCGCACAACCTCTGCGGAATCAGTTACTAACCCATACCTTCCTGAGCAGCGTAAACCCTTTACCGGTAAACTAATCATTTCAGGACTGGTATTGCTGATAGTCTTTCAATACTTGTATTTTAATTTTGTTCGGGACCGGGAATTAGTCATCGATACCATAGCTGAGAAGTCAATTGCTGTAATCTCTTTTGAAAACAGGGGTGATGCAGTATATGAATATTTTGCTGACGGTTTAACGGAAGACATTAATGCTCAGTTGTCTAAAATAGATGAACTAAGGGTAATATCACCAAGAGCCGTTCATGCTTATAAGGGTGCTGATTTAACATATGAACAAATTGCCAGTGAACTGGACGTATCATATATCTTAATTGGCACCATTCAACAGACCGAAAACCAAATTCGTGTAGCACCTCAGTTAATCGATGGGAAGACAAATAAATATCTGTGGGGAGAAATTTATAACCGGGATATAAAGGATATTTTTAAAGTGCAAACGGAAATTGCCCAACGTATTGCAGATATTTTGAAAATCAAACTTTCGGAAGCTGAAAAAGATATGATGAATAAGCAGCCTACTGAAAATTTAACGGCATACGATTACTACTTAAGAGGCCGCAATCATTATTATCGATATACACAAACTGAAAATGACCTTGCAATTGAGCAATTTAAGAATGCGATAGCCATAGCACCTGATTTTGCATTGGCATGGGCAGGGCTGGGTGATGCATACAATCAAGCCTATGGTCGATATAATAAGGGAACACACTGGATTGATTCCGCAATTATGGCTTCTGACAGGGCAATTCAGCTTGATTCAACTGCTTCTGAGGGATATAAATCGCTTGGCAGCGCATATTACTACCTGAATTTGTTCGAAAGAAGTCATGCGCTAATGAAAAAGGCGGTAGAACTAAATCCGAATAATGTGGCAGCTATAGGAAATCTGGGCTCTAATTATTTTGTTAAGGGCGAACTGATTGAAGCATTTCGGTATCAAAAGAAATCTGCAGGACTCAATCCTAAAAATCATATTCCTTATCAGATTATTGGGTGGATATACCGATTATTGGGAGACCTGCAGAGCGCTGAAAAATGGTTAGAACGTTCATTAGAATTAAAACCTGAGTATGATACCTACGAGATGTTAGCATATGTTTATGTTTGTCAGGATAGATTAGGCAAAGCCCTGGCACTGATTCCCAAGGTGATAGCGCTTGAAGAGAACGATGCCCTGGTTATTGAAACAGCCGGGTTGATAGCCCATTTTGCAAAAGATAATCAAGCAGCAAAAAAATACTTTGAACTTAACCTCAATCTCCATCCCTATGTGAATACTGATCCGGGATTCACCACTACTATTCATTTGGGGCAAATCCTTTTACGTGAGGGTAATAAAATTGATTCTGAAATTCTGCTTTCTAACGCGATGGATTTAAACCTTGCGGAATGGAAGAAGGGAACTCAGGACAGACATGTTCCCTTTAATATTGCCGGCATTTATGCGATTCGTGGAAAGAAGAAGGAGGCACTTCACTGGTTGCAAATTGCTATTGACTACAAGTGGATCGATTATGCCATGATCACGCATGGTCCATGGTTCTCATCTTTACAAAACGATCAGGATATGCTTACTTTAATTCAACCTGTTATCAATAAGATGGATTCACTTCGACTGCGCATCGAATAGATTCTTCACTTTTATTTTAATGACTCTTACCTGATTTTCGCAATCTTGTACCTTGGTGTTCCAGGAGTAGTTAGTAGAGGACATTGTATTTTACCACCTTCAAGAGGTTCTCCACCATTAGCATGGATTATCCCGGAAACAACTGCAGTTGCCATGGATGTTCCTGACATTAACCTGTAAACACCACCTGGGTATGTTGAAAAAACATTTGTTCCCACTGCAACCCAATCAACAGGCTTACCAAAGTTGGCGTAGTCGGCACATTGTTTAAAGGTGGAGTCGCAATCCATTGCTGCTACGGTATAGATATTATTGAAATTGATACACCCGGGAAGGCTGTTGGCGGCATCCGCTGATTCATTTCCTGAAGCGATCACTACATGGGTTCCTTCTTTGGCAAGATCTCTAAGCGCTTCCCTTATTACTCTAAAGTCCACGGATGATTGTTTGCACAAATCAACATCATTTGCGCCAAGGCTTAAATTCACCACATCATTATCAGAATTATACCGGGCGATATGCTCGATTCCAGCTAGCAGATAAGACCATGTTCCTCTTCCGTTAGCCTCCATTACTTTAACGGGAATTATTTTAGCGCCTGACGAGACACCGGTGCTTCCAATTTCATTTTCAAGGGCACCAATAATGCCGGCAACATGAGTTCCATGTCCATTACCGTCAATAAAGGGACTGTCCCCTGGAAAAACAGAGAAAGCCAATATCGGATCATTCACTACGTTTAAATCCGGATGAGTTGAATCTACTCCGGTATCGACTACCCACACCACAGTTTCTTTGGTACTTCCGTCCCTTGGACCGCCTGTTAAATTAACAGCACAGGTAATCCATCTCACAGTATCTACAAAGTCCTGTTGCATAGGATTTCTTTCAATGATAATTTCACTTTGTTGCATTGGATTACGAAGCTTAATTTCAAAGTCGTTATAAACTTGATCCACATCAGCATCAGCCCGGAGTAAGCGTGCTTGATCATCTGTGAGTTTCGCTTTGAATCCTACAACGATATCGGTATAAACATACTTTGTAGTATCAATATTTACCGCATACTTTTTTAAGACTTGTTCAACCTTTGCTTTTTTATTTTTTCGTTTAACTGAATTCAATTTGTATTGATTGGTACGTGATGGATTTTTTATTTTACCATCGTTTACAATAGACTTTTCCTTAAGAACAACTATGTATTCGCCTTTGATTGGTTTCAATGACTTGAAGACTTCAGGTGTTACATCTTTGTCTTTCTTGCCGCAATAACTGATGACTAACGTGATCAGAAAAAAAGGAAATAACTTTTTCATGTGGGGAGGGTTTTATATAGAGGATAAGAAATCAGTCGATTGGATACCAATTGCTTATGCAACTCCCTACTGAACTCTATACAGATGCGTCCAAACGAGCGGAGACGATATACCGTGCTAAGCTTTAACTAAAGTAAAGATATTTTTTGAGAAATAAAATGGTACGGAATCTCAATAATCCCCAATCGTCTCTTCCAACTGAGCCAAGGCCTTTTTCAGTTCCTCATCATTAGGTGCCACGCCATGCCACTTGTGCGAGTTCATCATAAAGTCAACACCATAACCCATTTCGGTGCGCATTAAATTCATAATGGGTTTTCCTTTTCCAGTCAGACTTTTAGCTTTCTCTAAGCCGGCAATGGTTTCCTGTAAATTGTTACCGTTAAACTCGAGCACCTCCCAACCAAAAGCTTCCCACTTGGCTTTCAGGTTTTTCAGGTCCAGAATTTCCTTAACTGGTCCGTCTATCTGCTGGCCGTTGTAATCAATGGTGGCAATCAGGTTGTCCACCTTATTATGGGCAGCATACATGGCGGCTTCCCACACCTGGCCTTCTTGTTGTTCGCCATCGCCCATCAATACATAAACCAAATGGTTGTCATGGTTGAGTTTTTTTGTTTGGGCAGCACCAAGGGCTACTGAAAGTCCCTGACCCAATGAACCGGAGGCAACACGAATACCCGGCAGTCCTTCATGGGTGGCCGGGTGACCTTGAAGGCGTGTATTTAGAAGGCGGAAAGTGGAAAGTTCTTTCGTATCGAAGTAGCCTGCCCGTGCCAGGGTTGAGTACCATACGGGCGAAATATGACCGTTGGATAGGAAGAAGATATCTTCCCCCGTTCCGTCCATATTGAAGTCCTTATTACGTTTTAGTATATGAAAGTAGAGTGCTACAAAGAATTCAGTGCAGCCTAATGAACCACCCGGGTGCCCCGATTGGCAGGCGTGAACCATGCGCACAATATCTCTGCGAATTTGAGAAGCTATATTTTGAAGGTGGTTGAAGTCTGGTTGAGGCATGCGTTGACGGGTTAAAAACGGTGTGAATATAGTGTGCCCCGTTACTTCATCCAAGTGCTGAAAGTATCTCTTTCAAAATTCAAACTTCAGAATGTTGATCCTACTTTTTCCGCTTAGCCGACTTCTTAGCTGGTGATTTTTTTGCCGTGGCTTTCTTCTTAAGTGCCGACTTTTTAGCTGGCTTGGTGGGCGAGGTGCCTATACCTTTTAGTATCTGGCCAGTATGGTTCTTTGTGTCAACCTTTTCTATAATCTCATTTATAACCCCCTTTTCATCAATAATGAAAGTAACCCTTGCGGTACCCATATATTTTCTTCCATACATCGATTTTTCTACCCATGATCCGTATTTGGTGTGCAGGGTCTTGTCTACATCGGCCAGCAGACGAAAGGGGAGTTTTTCTTTGGCGATAAATTTCTGGTGCGATTTCTCATTATCAGTACTCACGCCCAAAACTTCGTAACCTTGTTTTTGCAAGACCTTGTAGTTGTCGCGCAGGTTGCAGGCTTCAGCGGTACATCCCGGGGTTTGATCTTTCGGGTAGAAGTAGAGAACTACTTTTTTGCCTTTGAAATCAGAGAGCTTTACGAGTTTTCCATCCTGATCGTTTACGGTAAAGTCAGGAGCTTTGGAGCCTGCAGTGAGTGCCATGGTTAAGGTATCTTTTGAGTGTATGTTTTTTTGTTTCCTGCCTGATCGGTTACGGTTAAAGAGAAATCGCCTTTCAAGGGTTCTTTCGGATTAAGGCGCTCTGTAACGATAATACCGGTTTTAGCATCGTAGTTCAGTAACAACCATTTGCCATTAATGTTTGCTTCATAACCGGCTATGCCCGATAAATTATCGCTGATACGGAATCGCGCTGCCTGGTTGTTCACATAAATGCGGCTAATGGCAGGAGGGATTGTGTCGGTGAGAATCGTGAAGTCTCCGGTTTCCCTGGGATAAAAAGTAATTTTTCCCTGAGCCCATTCTCCTCCTTCATAGGAATAGGATCTTCCTCGCACCCGGTAAACAGCAGTTGCTTTAGGGTTGGTGTATGACTGCAGCGGTTTTAATGTCGCCACGATACCCCGACTGAATGCAGCTTGTGGCCCTATGGAGAAAAATTCCAGGCTATCATTTTTGATTTCATAACGCGCTATCATGTAGAGCGTATCGTACAGCGCCTTATCCGGAAAACGAATATCTATCCGGTCGCTGTAATATTTGTATTCAACACCGGAGGGTACAAGAGCCTTGAAACCGGGTACTACAACTTTTTCACACAACGTAATGGAATCGGGCTGTTGTTTTCGCAGGTCAATTAAATAAACATCGCGTGTATTGTTAAAGTATGCCGGCTTGAGTTCGGTAGTTTTTCCTTGTGCATATATAATTGGCGATCCGCTTTCGGGATCGCAGGGTTTGGAGGAAAGCACAAGGGTGTTGTCTTCAATATCCCAGGTCAGGTCTGTTTTTAATGACTCCAGCGTCACCAGCTCACTTATCGGTTCGCTGGGTTTCAAACGGAAACGAACCGTACTGGTGTTTCCGTGAAAATCCTTCATCACAATTTTGATGTTGGTTTGTTTTGTAGGATTAACTTTCAATTTGCCGTTGCCTGGAGATGAACCATAGAAGTGAAGGTTGTTTCCATCCTCCTGGTAAAGTCTGTAAAAACGTGTGCCTTCGTTCGAGAGCTTTTTAAAATCCATTACTGTGTAGATGCCCCGGGCTTGCGTTAGGTTTAGTTGTTGGATATGCTGTTTAAAGATCAAGAGGCTGTCGGCATACACTTCTATATGATTAACACCACATTTAAACCGTGCATTGTCTACAATGTCGTGAGCCAATAATTCAAAACCGATTGTTCCATGGGCAAGAATGGGTTGTGATAACAGGTAATCAGAACCGGATCGCTGCAAATAAAATTCGAACCTGCCGAACCGATCGTTGATGCGGGAATTGATGTCGAGTGTTTTGAACGCAATTTTTGTTGCTACCGGAGGTGTGTTATCGCGAATCTCGTTGAATCCGTAGCTCATGGGGTTTAACGCAAGGTTACTCGGGTTGCGGATGTCGAAATGCAAATGTGGACCGCCCGATGAACCTGAGTTTCCGGCAAAGGCAATCGTGTCTCCTTTTTTTACAGGGAATTGTCCTTCTCTAAAATAAAGATCGATGTTGGAAGTTTTGCGCCTGTAACGTTCTTTGAGAATGTAATTGCCAACCGCATCGCTGAATTTATCGAGGTGGCCGTAGACCGTGGTGTTGCCATCCGGATGTTTTACATACAATACATTACCATACCCCGCACTGCTTACACCACCGCGAGAGATATAACCACTTTGTGCGGCCACTACGGGCCAGCCGATTTCGTTATTCGTTCGAATATCCAGGCCGGTATGAAAATGGGTGCTTCGAAGTTCGCCCATCGTACCGGACAGGGATGCTGGTGTTCCCGGCCGGATCGGGAAAATATATTGACTTTCGGCTCGTTCGGGTTCAGGTTTGCTCAGTTGGGCGTAAGCGCCTGTCCACCAAAACATACTGCATCCGGCAACAAGCAGCGGCAGAATTTTGAGCCGATGGTTAGCATAATCAGGCGTGCTGTAAGGGCTCCACAGTTTACTTAACTTCAAATTCCAGTAGTTTCTCATCTTCAATAAAGGCCGTTAACACATTGCCAACCGATACGGGGCCTACTCCTTTTGGTGTACCGCTAAAAATCAAGTCTCCGGTTCGCAGTGTAAAAAATTTTGACAGGTATGCTATTATATAATCGAAATCAAAAAGCATCAGGCTGGTGTTTCCTTTTTGTTTTAAAGTACCATCTACTTGTAAACTGAAATTAATGTCCTTAAGGTTCCTGAATTCACTTACAGAAATGAATTTATCGGAGATGGGGGCAGAGCCGTTAAACCCTTTGGCGATATCCCACGGTAATCCTTTTTCTTTAGCCTTTTGTTGAAGATCGCGGGCGGTAAAATCAATGCCAACGCCAATGGCATCGTAGTATTTGTTCGCGAACTTTTCCTGGATGTTTTTGCCCTCTTTGCAAATACGCAGCACCAGTTCTACTTCGTGATGAATATCGTTGGAGAAATCAGGGTAGTAAAAAGGTTCATTATTTCGAATAAGGGCGGTATCGGGTTTGGTAAAAAGTACGGGTTCGTCAGGACGTTCGTTGTTTAATTCCTGAATATGCTCAGCATAATTTCTTCCAATAGCAAAAATCCTCATATACAACCTGATTACATCACAAAGCTATTAACAATATAAATGTGAATATGTATTTTTGACTCAAATTTAAAAGGTATGATTCAAAAAGTGATTCTTCTTTTGACAGGCGGTTTGATTTTCTATGCCTGTGCTACTGTACCGGTTACAGGCCGAAATCAGTTGAGTTTAATCTCCAATGCGGAAATTATTCCGATGGCTCAACAACAATATAGTCAGGTGATTACCCAAGGACCGTTGTCGAGTAATGCAGAACAAACGACTATGATCAAGCGTGTTGGTGTGAACATTCAAAAGGCGGTGGAGGAATATATGGCTGAGCGGAATCTTTCGTCACAGTTAAACGGATTTGCCTGGGAATTTAATCTGATTGATGATCCTACCGTAAATGCATGGTGTATGCCCGGTGGCAAGGTGGCCTTCTACACCGGCATTCTCCCGATTTGTAAAGATGAGTTGGGTGTAGCCGTTGTAATGGGGCATGAAGTAGCCCACGCCATTGCCAATCATGGCCGCGAGCGGATGAGCCAGCAAATGGTAGCGCAGGTAGGGGTGCAGTCGCTGGGTGCTTTAATGGGACAAAATCCAACACTGGGCAATCAACTTTTTATGGAGGCCGTAGGTGCAGGTACCGGTATTGGTATGTTGAAGTTCAGTCGTCAGCATGAGTCCGAAGCCGATAAAATGGGGTTGATCTTTATGGCGATGGCGGGTTACGATCCGCAGGAAGCGCCACGGTTTTGGGAGCGTATGGCAGCCCTAAGCGGGGGACAGGCTCCTCCTGAATTCCTTTCAACGCATCCTTCATCCGAAACGCGTGTTCGCGATTTGAACAGTTGGATGCCGGAGGCGATGCAGTACTATAAGAAGTAGTGCGAGGAATCGGGTTGCGGGGTTCGTGTTTCGTGTTAATGGGTGCGCATTAGGTATTAGTAATAATTACATTAATAAACATGTTATGAAAAAATTACTATCCATTCTTGCTATCTGTTTTAGTGTGTCATTGTATGCCCAGAATTTCACTGGAGCATGGAAGCTGGTAACGCAAAACGGAAAGCCATTTGTTGACGAGTGTATTAAAATTTACAGTGATGGATATTTTATGTTTGCCATCCACGACAAAGAAGGGAAATTCATAAAAGCAGGTGGCGGAAATTACAGTGTTGATAAGAAGACCTATACTGAAGTGTTGGATTTTTATACCACCGATAGTACCAAAGTGAGGCAGCCAGTAATCTATTCTTACTCCTTAAAGAAGGATGAGCTAACCATTGAAGCGCCTATGCATGGCATAGTATTGAAAGAAAACTGGAAAAGAGTTGCGGAAACACCAACCCAACTAAACGGTGCGTGGCGTTTCGGTGCCCGTGTAAATGATGATGGTGTTGCCGGTGAAAGAAGAGGAGGAGCATCTCCACGACAAACCTTAAAAATCCTTTCCGGAAATCACTTTCAGTGGGCTGCTTTCAACTACGAAACCAAACAGTTTATGGGTACCGGTGGCGGAACGTACAAACTGGAAGATGGAAAATACACCGAAACCATCCGTTTCTTCTCCCGCGACAATTCCCGTGCAGGCATGTCGCTTACGTTTGATTACCGCCTCGAGGGCAACGATTGGTATCATAAAGGAAAGGGAACTACCGGTAATCCTGTGAGTGAGGTGTGGGAGAGAATTGAGTAAATTTAAACATGAGCCTACGACCTGGAAATATTTCGATTATAGTTTTAGTTTTTTTGATTTCATGTACCTCCTTTAAAGGTGATAGGATATATCCAGCACTAGACGCTAATTGTGAACCTAAATTTTTTCTAATTCCTCCTGTAAATGTTGACTATGAAGTTTTAGGTCTGTGTAAAGTAAAAGCCTCATCTGAACGCGTTGCCTTTAAAAAGCTTGATAAATGCGCCTGTCGGCATGGTGGTAATGGTCTGATTTTGCAAAAGTCCAAAACAGTTATTTATCTGGATAGGAACGCTGTAAATTTCATGACACGAGCTACTTTTCGAGGTGAGGTAATCAGAATTAGATCTTAGAATAAGATTTAATTTTCATTAAGGTCTATAAAACTTATTCTCAAAGGACTTCTGTTTTGTCTCCAATGAAGCATCACGATTTAGCTTCATGAGCATAAAGAGTCTTTATGTTGCTGAGTCAATCTTAACCTAAGAATGCTTTGTTGATTTCTGTTTGGCATAGCCACTTAGAATGATCATTGCCAGGAAAAGCAATAACACGAATATGAAGGCCACTCGTAACGTTTGCCAGTCAGCAATGAATCCGATAATCGGTGGTCCCACCAAAAAGCCGGAATAACCTACTGTGGTAACCATCGCTAAGCCAACACCGGGAGGAAGATCAGGAGCGTTACCGGCAATGCTGTAGGCAATGGGTACAACTACCGAGAGGCCAATTCCCACCAGGAAGAAACCAGAAATCACAACGTAAGGATCACTGAGAAAGATGGAAACACTAAGACCAGCAATAGCAATAATGCCACAGATGAGGATAAGGCGTTGATCACTTAAACGAGACCGTGCGCTATCACCGGCTATGCGACCGATCGTCATAGCTAAGGCAAAGGCCGCAAGGCCAAGAGGTGCAAGCGAAACATCCGCATGCGAAACCTTTTCAAGGTAGATGGTGCTCCAGTCAGCCATAGCACCTTCACCCAGCATGGAGCAAAAAGCAATAATGCCAATGCTGATCATGGCCGCATTGGGTAGCCGAAACGCAGGGCCTTTGTGTTTAACCGTGGGCTTGTCGTGGATAAGATAATACCGCATGAAAAAGGAAATGATCACACTTACAACTGTAATTGTACCCAAGTGCGTGAACAGGGGAGTATTCAGTGATGAAAAAAGTGAGCCCATGCCTGCGCCTGACATCATACCAATACTGAACAAGGCGTGGAAGGAAGTCATGATGGGTTTGCCCAACACTTTTTCAACCATAACGGCCTGGGCATTCATGGATACATCGAGCATCCCTGCTGAAACACCCATTAAGAAGAACAGTGACATCAGGCCGGCAAGGTTAAATGTCCAGGGAACGAACGGGATCAGCAAGCAGTAAAAGAAAACGGAAAACAACGTGATCCTTCGGCTGCCAAACCGGATAATGAACCAACCGGTAAACGGCATGGCGCCAATAGCCCCAATGGAGGAGGCGAGCAGTACAAATCCTAACGTGCCGTTATCGATGGAGAATTGTTCCTGTACACGGGGCAATCGTGAATACAGGTTGGCATGAATAAACCCATTGATGAAGAATATAATTTTAACAGCAATACGAGGGTAATTCACAAATGAAGGAGCAAGGATCCGGAATGCATTATTATTTATTCTTGAACTCACGGAGTTTGATCTCGGTGAGCTTTCGCTTGGTATCCTGCGGAAAATCCCCGTTCATCATCCAATCGTAGTAGGAGGGTTCCTGTTTTAGTACATCCAGCACTTTTTTGTTTTTGTGTTTACCGAAGTTGAAAACTTCTTCGCCTTTTTCGTTGCGGACCATGCGCCCGGCAAGGTCAACCAATCCTGAACCCGTTAACTGCGCCAGCGAGTCCATATCGTTTTTAATTTCGCCAACGGTATGGCCGAGACCATCAATAACGGGCTGACCATCATACTTTTCAATCTGAGCGATCAGCACTTCCAATGTTGCCTGCGTATCGGCTTGCGCGGTGTGGGAATCTTCCAACGCTTTATCCAAGTAAAATTTATAGGCAGCCGAGAGTGTACGCTTTTCCATCAGGTGAAAAATGCGTTGTGAATCAATGATCTTCTTTCTTGAATAATCAAATTCAACACCGGCCCTTAAAAATTCTTCAACCAGTATGGGTATGTCAAATTTTAAAACATTAAAACCCGCTAGGTCAGCACCCTCAAAAAACTTCGCATAATCTTTGGCTACATCTTTAAAAGTAGGTTTATCTTTTACGTCCTCGTCTTTCAATCCATGGAATTTGGATGATTCAGCAGGAATGGGAATGGTGGGATTGATTACATCCGTTTTTTTTACCAGCTCCCCATTTGGCATTACTTTGATAACAGCAATTTCAAGAATTCGGTCGGTGGTAATGTTTGTGCCCGTTGTTTCAAGATCAAAAACACAAAGTGGATTGCGGAGGTTAAGTTGCATAGCGGTTTTTACTCAAGAGTAGAGATCCCTTTAAGGTGCCTGATTTATAATGGAAAAGTTGAGATTGCCTTGTAGAATTGATCGGAGGAAATGCCAACGCGTTTCAATAGCTCTTTGGCTCCGCTGATGTTCTGGAAGTTAACACTACCGTAAATGTTTACGGGAACTTTGTCCTTTCCGGAAGTCAGAAAATGATTGCCGGATTCCGAAGTATGGGGATGAATTTTGTAGGCGATGCTCAACACATCAGTTCTCGGTTTGGCGCCCACAACAAAAGCAACCGGATCGTTTTCGCAATAAAGAAGTAGGCCAGCCTTAGGTAAATTATCGGCAAATTTGTCAAAACGTTTAACGTAATCATCTTCCGTTGGGAATTCTTCGGATGCCGACCAGATGATGTTGCTGATTATTCCGATGTGATGCTTGAATCCCAGCATATTTTGCTCAGTACCCTCAATAACTATAATGGGTGCATCCGACATACGCGAAGTTTCGGTTATGCCGTGAACCGGGGCACTGATGAGGTAATCGAAAGAACGCTTATAATAGTTGAGCACATAAATGAGGATGGCTGTAAGGGTGGTTCTTCCCCGGGTTCCGGTAACGACAATGCGCTGCTTATCAACGGATTGTTGCAAAATTGCTTCAGGTTGAACGGTCATGCTTAAGCTCATGTTCAGTTAATACTTGCGAAAGTAACGGAAATAGTTGTTTTGAAAAAGGCAAGGTGGTTATGTCACAGCTTGTCAGCTTTACGCCCTATACTTGAGCGCATGATATTTTTTTACTGTGCATAACTTGTTAATGGGAATGTGCATTACCTGTTAACCTGTATGGAACGAATGTTATTAACCGGATTACGTGTTTGCTTACGTTTGTCACCTTGTAAATAAGCAACACGTCCAACAACCACGGTATGGAGCAAAGCCGATCAACGCCAATGCGAACAGGAAGTAAAACCATGATGCCCGGAAAGGGCGGAAAACTTTTAGTGAGAGACATCTCCGAGAGTTTGGGAAAGCTTCCTCCGCAGGCGCTTGATCTGGAAGAGGCTGTGTTAGGCGCGCTCATGTTAGAAAAGGGTGCGCTTAACGCAGTTGTTGAATTTTTAAAACCGGAGCATTTCTATTCCGAAGCGCATCAGGAAATCTACCGGGCCATTATCGATCTGTTTAAAAGCTCAGAGCCCGTTGATATGCGCACGGTGGTAAATCAGTTGCGCAAAAATGCCAAGCTGGAATTGGTGGGCGGAGCCTATTACATTGCTGAGCTAACCTCAAAAGTAAGTTCTGCGGCAAACATTGAATACCATGCGCGTGTGGTAATTGAATTGGCCATCAAGCGCGACCTCATACACATTGCCTCACAGATTCATCACGATGCTTACGAGGACACAACCGATGTATTCGAGCTGCTCGATAAAACCGAGCAATCCATTTTTGAAATATCTGATTCGAACCTGCGTAAGAATTATGATAACATGAAGAACCTGATGTATCGTGCCATCACGGAACTTCAAAAACTCAAAGAACATAAAGACGGACTTACCGGTGTGCCATCGGGCTTTACAGCACTTGATCGGATGACCTCCGGTTGGCAGAATTCAGACCTGGTCATTATCGCTGCCCGGCCGGGTATGGGTAAAACTGCATTTGTGGTTTCCGCGATGCGTAATGCAGCAGTCGATTTTAAAAGACCGGTCGCTATTTTTTCATTGGAGATGGCTTCCGTTCAGTTGGTGAATCGTATGATTTCGGCAGAAGCGGAACTGGAAGGAGAGAAGATCCGCAAAGGTCAGCTTGCTGAATTTGAGTGGCAACAGTTGGTGCACAAAACCAACCGACTTTCATCCGCGCCCATATTTATTGATGATACACCAGCCCTGTCTATTCTTGAGTTACGTGCTAAGTGCCGAAGGTTGAAAGCCGAACACGGTATTCAATTAATCATTGTCGACTACCTGCAATTGATGCGTGGCGATACGGGCGGTAACCGTGAACAGGAAATTGCATCCATATCGCGTGCATTGAAAGGCATCGCAAAAGAACTCAGCGTACCGGTGCTTGCGCTGTCGCAGTTAAGCCGTGGTGTGGAAACCCGTGGTGGTGATAAACGCCCGCAGCTTTCAGACTTACGTGAATCCGGTTCTATTGAACAAGATGCCGATATGGTGATATTCCTATATCGACCTGAATATTATAAGATCACGGTAGATGAAGAAGGAATGCCAACGCAAGGAATGGGTGAAGTGATCATCGCCAAGCACCGTAATGGCCAGACCGGCTCCGTAAAACTGAAGTTTATCGGTAAGTACACCAAGTTTTCTGACTTCGATTCCCCAACGCCACATGAAAATCCGTTTAGCGGCATGATAACGCGCGAGAGCCGCATCAATCAGATCCGAACAGAAGACGAGCCGCCACCATCGGGCAATGAAGAGGATATGCCGTTTTGATTTGGGTTAGTTGCTTTTGAGTAGGCTTCGATGAAGCAAATAGCTTCTAAAGTAAATTAATCATCAAGCAGCTCATATGCAGCCTGAAGTTCTCGTTGTGTAGCATTGTCCTTTAACTGGACTGCAAGACTGATTCCTTCCTTAAACAATTTTTTAGCCGTTTCAATATCACCTGATTCTTGGTGGAGTATTGCTGCCTGGTAATAAGCCGGTAGATAGCCGGGCTGTGAGGCCAGGAGTTTGTCGAGCAGTGCCGTTGCTTTGGCGGCATCGTCATCCCGGTACTCCAGCGCAAGGGCATAAAGCGAAAAGACATCGTTCGGATCTTCTTCCAGAAACTTCAAAAGTTGCTCTATTCGCGTCAAATTCATTTTATTTTGGGTTTTTGGCCTTCCAAATTTCGGATTTTATGCTTTATCTTGAAGCCCGTTTGAAAAGTGTAGTTCAATTAATTTTTGTTAGCTGAAAAGATGAAAATCCTGGTTTGTATTTCGCACGTTCCCGACACAACATCCAAAATCAATTTTACCGATAATAACACAAAGTTCGATACGAACGGTGTTCAGTTTATCATTGGTCCGTATGATGATTACGCGCTTGCCCGTGCCGTTGAATTGAAAGAAGCTTCCGGTGCAACCATTACAGTATTAAATGTTGGATTGGCCGATACGGAACCTACCATTCGCAAAGCGTTGGCCATTGGTGCCGATGATGCCATTCGCGTGAATGCCGAGCCCACGGATTCTTTTTTCGTTGCTTCGCAAATTGCGGCTCAGGCAAAAGGAGGTGGTTACGATTTGATCCTGATGGGTAGGGAATCAATTGATTATAACAGCGGTGCAGTTCACGGTATAGTGGGTGAGATGCTGGGTATTCCATCGGTATCACCGGTTATGAAGCTGGAAATTGAAGGTGTTAAGGCTAAACTCGCACGCGAGATAGAAGGAGGCAAGGAGTACCTTGAAGTAAGTTTACCGTTTGTGGCGGGTTGTCAGGAACCAATTGCTGAATGGAAAATTCCGAATATGCGCGGCATTATGTCGGCCAGAACAAAGCCGCTGAAAGTTGTTGAACCGGTAGCTACCGATAGTGGTGTTAGGCTCGAGAAGTTTGAACTGCCTCCTGCTAAAGGTGCAGTAAAAATGATTGCTGCGGATAATGTGGTGGAACTTGTTACACTTTTGAAAAATGAAGCTAAAGTTCTTTAGTTAGTAATTGTTGAATTTTGAATCTTGAATTTATGAACATACTGGTTTTTACTGAAAGTGCTGAGGGTAAAATAAAGAAGACATCATTAGAGGCTGTTGCTTTTGCACATGCCATGGGCGGAAATGTTTCCGCTATTGCTATTGGGCAGGTTGAGCAGGCCGAATTGGAAAATCTTGGAAAGTACGGTGCAACAAGAGTGCTTCATGCTGCCGATGAAAAACTGAATCAAGGTGTAATACAAGCGTATGCTGCTGTGCTTGCAAAAGCATTTCAGGATGAGCAAGCCGATGTGCTTGTGCTTGCGGATTCATCGCTGGGTACACCGGTTGGTGCACGTGTTGCTGCCAAACTGGATGCAAGCCTCGCATCAAATGTTGTTCAGTTGCCTGATACTTCGTCTGGTTTTGTGGTTAAGCGCAGCATTTACACCGGTAAGGCGTTTGCCAATGTATCTTTAACAAAATCGAAAAAAGTAATTGGTATAAAGAAGAATGCCGCAGAAGTAAAAGAAGTAGGTTCTCCTGCTTCGGTAACGGCATTTCAGGCATCGCTATCGGCTGCTGACTTTTCAACGACAATCACATCATCTGAGAAAGCAACCGGTGAAGTATTGCTGCCGGAAGCAAACATTGTAGTGAGTGGAGGCCGCGGTATGAAAGGACCTGAACATTGGGGTGCCATCGAAGAGCTTGCCAAAACATTGGGTGCAGCAACAGGTTGCAGCAAACCCGTTTCGGATATGGGCTGGAGACCCCACCACGAGCACGTGGGACAAACGGGTGTTAAAGTTGCACCACAGTTATACATTGCCATTGGCATATCCGGTGCCATTC
Source organism: Cyclobacteriaceae bacterium (assembly GCA_019638255.1). Lineage (GTDB taxonomy): Bacteria > Bacteroidota > Bacteroidia > Cytophagales > Cyclobacteriaceae > UBA2336. The sequence goes on from JAHBUD010000001.1 coordinate 2,216,456, forward strand.
AGCACCTGGCCGGTGTTAACTCATCGAAATGCATTGTGGTTATCAATAAAGATGCTGATGCACCATTTTTTAAGGCTGCAGATTATGGTATTGTTGGCGATGCTTTCGATATTTTACCTAAATTGAACGAAGCGATAAAAGCTGCCCGATAATTGTGAAAAAAATCAAGTTAGAAATACTCGGCCTGTCGTCCAGCCAATCTCAAACGGGTTCATTTGCCCTTGTACTAGGTGAAACGGAGGGAAACAGGCGCTTGCCGATCATCATCGGCATGTTTGAAGCACAGGCTATTGCCATTGAAATTGAAAAAATTATCCCCAACCGACCAATGACGCATGACTTGTTTAAGTCGTTCGCCAATAACTTTCATTTTACGGTTGAGGAAATCATCATATCCGATTTAAAGGAAGGAGTATTTTTTGCGAAAATCGTTTGCTCCGATGGGCTTAAGCGCTCCGAAGTTGATGCGCGACCTTCCGATGCTATTGCCATCGGATTGCGCTTTGATTCTCCGATCTTCACTTACGAAAATATTTTGGCTGAGGCTGGCATTGTTCTCACCGATGAGCAGGAAGAAGAGGAGCCGAAAGTTGAGCCAAAGGGTCGTGCCAAGAAAGAATCGGTTTATCGCAAAGTTGAAGACCTAAAGAATTATTCTGTTGATAAGCTCAATGAAATTCTTAAAGATGCAATCGACAAGGAGGACTATGAGCGGGCTGCAAAAGTCCGTGATGAGTTGAGCAAACGGAACTAATCGATGAAGAGGCAGGAATACCAACCCTGAAACTTTTAACCTTAAACGTTAAACCTGATATTGAATGGATTACCTGCGCGGACTGATTGGCATTGGTGTGATCATCGCCATTGCTTTTGCGTTTTCATTGTATCGTAGAAAAGTCGACTGGAAACTTGTTGCTTCTGGAGTTATTCTGCAGGTAGTCATTGCGTTGTTGATTTCAAAAGTCACTATTGTTCAGCAAGGTTTCAGCTCACTTGGAAATGGTTTTGTAACTTTTCTGAGCTTTGCTTCGCGTGGAGCTCAATTTTTATTTGGCGATTTGGCCTTTAACAGCGACAGCCAAGAGGGAGCACGCCACGGTCTTGGATTTTTGTTTGCGTTCCAGGCGCTTCCTATGGTGATTTTTTTCTCTTCGGTTACGGCCGGATTGTATTACATGGGCGTGCTTCAAAAGATTGTTTATGGTTTTGCGTGGATAATGACCAAGACCATGCGCCTTTCAGGGGCAGAGAGTTTATCGGCAGCAGGGAATGTTTTTCTGGGTCAAACAGAAGCGCCACTACTTGTTCGTCCCTTTATATCAAAAATGACGCAGTCGGAGTTGCACTGTTTAATGACGGGCGGAATGGCTACGATTGCCGGTAGTGTAATGGGTGCGTACATTACGTTTTTAGGAGGTGGTAATCCGGATGAATACGGGAAGTTTGCAACTTATTTGTTATCGGCTTCCATTATGAATGCCCCGGCTGCCATCGTGATGGCCAAAATCTTTTTACCAGAGAACGAGCCTGAAAAAATCGACAGGCAATTAAATGTTAGCAAAGATTCAATCGGTGTGAACGTGATCGATGCCTTTGCTACAGGTGCTTCGGATGGCATTAAGCTGGCCCTGAACATTGGAGGCATGTTGCTCGCATTCATCGCCATTATTTATGCCCTAAACTGGATATTAGTGGATGGAATTGGTGCATGGACTGGATTGAACGGTTGGGTTCAATCGACTACGAATGGATCATTCAATGGATTCTCGCTCCAATATATTTTCGGTCAGATTTTTCGCGTATTTGCTTTTGTGATGGGTGTGGAGTGGTCGGAAACAATTTATGTAGGAAGCTTACTCGGTCAAAAGCTGGTGATCAATGAATTTGTTGCCTACCTCGGGCTTGCCGAAATGAAATCCATGAGTGTGTTGAGCGAGAAGTCGGTAATTATATCAACCTACGCACTTTGTGGTTTCGCTAACTTCAGTTCCATCGCCATTCAAATTGGCGGTATTGGAAGCATGGCGCCTAATCGCCAGGCTGATTTATCGCGACTGGGTTTACGGGCACTCATGGCTGCTTCGCTGGCTACCATGATGACGGCCACCATTGCAGGTGCATTATTTAGCTGATTATGCCACTGTCTAGGCAAGAACAAATGCTGTTGGAGCATTTTGCTCAATACATCTCGGAACACAAGAAGCAACTTGTCGAGAAAATCCTGAATGAACGTACCCGCCAGATCACGGTAGTGTTGGAAGACATTTATCAATCCCAAAATGCCAGTGCTGCGGTACGTACATGTGAATGCATGGGTATTCAGGATGTTCACATCATCGAGAATTCTACAACGTATGAAGTGAATAAGTATGTGCTAAAGGGATCGTATAAATGGGAAAATCTGATTCGTTACAAGCAAAGCGCAGTAAACAACACAGAGGTCTGTTTTAAACAATTAAAAGATCAGGGGTATACCTTATATGCCACTGATCCAAAAGATGAAAATATGTCGGTTTATGAAATTGATCCTTGTGCTAATAAGGTTGCATTCATTTTTGGAAATGAATTGGAAGGCCTTTCAGCGTACGCCCTTACGCACGCTGACCATCGTGTAAAGATTCCCATGTATGGCTTCACAGAAAGTCTTAATATTTCCGCCAGTGTTGCCATTTGTTTGAGTTCAGCCCTTGTTAAACTTAAGCAATCCGAAAATCAATATAGTCTTAGCGCGGAAGAGAAAGAACACCTAAGGTTGTTGTGGTACAGAAAAATGGTTAAGCGACCGGATATACTCGAAAAGGAGTTTTTGCGCCTAAATCCGTAACTTGCGGCTAGTTGGTTTTAATTTCCTCTCCATGAAATGGATAAGAAGGGTAGTTGTGTGGGTAACAGCTTTGATAATTTTACTATTCATTGCGGCAAACCTCTGGGTTGTAATGAGTACAACCTCCAGGGTATTTGATGATGTTGATGCATTAAAAGAAAAAGAACATCGGGTTGCACTGGTGCTGGGAACCAGCCACAAACTTGTAGGCGGTAGAGCAAATCCGTTCTTTGATCATCGGATGGATCGGGCATCAGAACTCTATCATGCCGGACAAATTGATCATTTTATCCTAAGCGGTGATAATCGCACAAAGTATTATAACGAACCTCACGAGATGCGTAAAGCATTGATAGCCCGAGGTGTTCCGGCCGAAAAAATTACCCTCGATTATGCCGGATTACGCACGCTGGATTCAGTTGTTCGAAGCAAAGAAATATTCGGACAAAATAAATTGATCATCATAACACAATCATTTCACAGTTACCGCGCCCTGTTCATTTGCGATTATTTCGGTATGGATGCCATTGCCATGAGCGCTGAAGAACCTGAACTTGAGTCAGCGTTTAAAGTCAGGATACGCGAATATTTTGCCCGGGTGGTTGCGGTGCTCGATTTGTACGTTTTAAATACAACACCCCATCACCTGGGTGAGAAAGAAGAAATTATTGTGATAACCAACATGTAGTTCCACCCGTTTGCAAATCATAATTCATTATTTTTGAAGTTAAATTCCCCGTGCAACACGGCAATAAAGTGCTTTCCCTTCATCGATTAATACCTGTATTTCTTTTTTTTGTAGCCAACGTTGCTTTTGCGCAACAAACGGTAATTCGAGGAAAAATCACAGACGCATTTACGGGTGATCCAATACCCTTTGTTAATGTTGTTTTTGTTGGAACCAGCATCGGCACAACAACCGATTTTGATGGTAAGTATGAATTGAAAACTACTTCACTAACCGATTCCCTTCAAGCAAGTTATATCGGCTATAAATCGCGTACCCGTGTAATTAAAAAGGGTGTTGAACAAACCATAAATTTTCAATTGGAAGAGGAGGTTACACGCCTACGCGATGTAGTGGTGCTGGCAGGTGAGAACCCGGCCTTTCCGATACTGCGTAATGTGGTTAAAAACAAAAACCAGAATGATAAGCGCAAGTTGATTGCCTACGAATTGGATTCGTATTCAAAAATCGAGATTGATATCGATAAGATCACCGATAAATTCCGTGAGAAGAAGATCGTTTCGCGGATTACCCAGGTGCTCGACAGCATTGAACGCATCGCAGGGGAAGATGGCAAGCCTATACTTCCAATTTTTATTTCAGAAAGTGTTTCGAAAGTTTATTACCGCACAAATCCGGAATTGAAATTTGAGAATATAAAGGAGACTAAAATCAGTGGTGTAGGTTTTGAAGATGGTTCACTCATGGCCCAATTGGTGGGCAGTTCATTTCAGGAATATAATTTCTATAAAAATTGGTTGAATATTCTTGATAAGGACTTTGTTTCACCCATTGCCGATGGATGGCGTGCCTATTATGATTATGATTTAATGGATAGCCTCTATGTAGGCAATGATTTTTGTTACCGGATTGATTTTTATCCGAAAAGCCCCCAGGCACTCGCCTTTACTGGAGTGATGTGGATCACAAAGAATGAATTTGCTTTAAAACAAATTGAGGCTACCATCGGTAAGCAAGCGAATCTCAATTTCATTGAGAAGATTAAAATTCAGCAAGAGCTGGAAAAATCAGAAGAAGGTGCATGGCTCCCGGTTAAAAACAGGGTGTTGATTGATGTAGGTGAGGTGCGTGACCAGTGGGCAGGGCTGCTTGCAAAGTTTTATACATCCAACCGGAATATTATAGTGAATCAGCCTCGGGAGCCAAAGTTTTATGAAAGGCCTATTGTGCTTGATGAAGGATACATTCTGAACCAAAACGATGAAGATCATTGGAACACCCTTCGACACGATCCGCTCACAGAGACTGAGAAGAACGTTTACAGGATGATTGATACGCTGCAGAATATTCCGGTAGTGCGTACATACATCGACATTGTTAAAATTTTCATTAACGGATACAAGAGCGTTGGAAAAATTGATGTAGGCCCGTACCTCAGCCTGATGGCATTTAACAATATTGAGGGAATTCGTGTTCAGTCGGGCTTTCGAACGAATTATCACTTCAGTAAGAAGTGGGTGTTTGGGGCACAGTTAGGATATGGCTTTAGGGATGAGCGGATAAAATACTCTGCCTTCATTCAACATATCATGGATAGAAAAAATTGGACCACCGCGAGCATTCGTGTGCGAAGTGATTTGGGGAGGGTTGGAATTGATGATGAAAACCTGGCGGATGACTATTTGTTGTTGGCAGCTTCACGCTTTGGTATTTTTCGAAGAGGATACTACTTTAATGAAACCCGCATTAATTTTCAACGCCAGTTGGTTAAAGGCTTCTCGCAACGTGTAGCGTTTAAGTACAGCACTTTTAATCCTGTTTTTGATTTTGGTTATTACGCCAATCCGGGGGATATATCATCCCTGCAACAGAATTTTCAAACCGCAGAGGTTATCTTTGAATCACGGTTTGCACGCGATGAACTCTTTATACAATACGATAATGAGCGAATCAGTTTAGGCGCGCAAAAATGGCCAATCATAACGGTACGGTATACCAAGGGTCTGAATGGTATCGGTGGTAGTGATTTCGATTACGACAAGGTGAGGTTATCGGTGCTGAAAAAACTTCCGATGGGTCCGTTAGGTACTGGTAAAGCCACAATAACAGGCGAGTATATTTTTGGCACGATTCCTTATCCACTGTTGTCTGTACACTTGGGTAACGAAACACCTTTTTATACTGATGTACTGTACAGTATGATGAACTTTGGAGAATTTTTTAGTGATCGTTTTGTGTCCTTGCAGTATCGTCAGAATTTTGAAGGCTTTCTATTAAACAGAGTACCATTGATGCGCAAGTTGATGTGGCGCTTAACGGGATTAGCTAACGTTATTTATGGCGATTTAAGCGAAGAGAACCTAACCATAAGCAATCCATTACCATTTCCTGATGGTAACGCAAACCTCACACTTAACCGGCCATACATTGAATTGGGCTACGGTGTTGAAAATATATTTCGGTTTTTACGGGTTGATTTTGTTCACCGCCTAAGTTACCTGGAAAATGACCGTGCCCGTAATTTTGGCGTGTTGTTCACGGCACAGTTTAAGCTCTGATAGCATTCCTTATATTTGCCCAGATTTTAAAATAAAGCATGACAATTAAAATTAGTTTACCGGACGGGAGCATTCGTGAGTTTCCATCCGGGGTTAAGGGCATAGAGGTTGCCAAGAGTATTAGTGAAGGTTTGGCCCGCAACGCATTGGCTATTGAAGTCGGTGGCGAAATACGCGACCTATCAAGAAGTATAGAGGCAGACGCTTCGGTTAAAATTCTAACATGGAACGACAATGGCGGTAAATATGCCTTTTGGCACTCGTCTGCGCACTTGATGGCCGAAGCATTAGAAGCGCTACATCCGGGTGTGAAATTTGGAATAGGCCCTCCGATAGAAAATGGCTTCTACTACGATGTTGATCTTGGTGATAAACCTTTCGGTGATGATGACCTTGCCGCGCTCGAAAGCAAGATGAAAGAGTTGGCTAAGAAAGAGAGTACTTTCGGAAGACGTGAGGTTAGCAAGGCAGAGGCATTGGATTTTTTCAAGGCGAAGAATGATCCATACAAGCTGGAACTTATCAGTGAATTGACAGATGGAACCATTACCTTTTATGAACAAGGTAATTTTACAGATCTGTGTAAAGGCCCGCATATTCCGCATACAGGTTTCATTAAGGCCATCAAACTGTTGAATGTTGCTGGAGCCTATTGGCGCGGAAATGAGAAGAATAAGATGCTTACCCGCATCTATGGTATTACATTCCCCAAGCAAAAAGAGCTTGAAGAATATCTTCATCTTTTAGAAGAAGCTAAGAAACGCGACCACCGAAAGCTCGGCAAAGAACTTGAGTTGTTTACATTCTCTGAAAAAGTAGGGATGGGGCTACCGTTATGGCTACCCAAAGGAACAATACTTCGTGAACGCTTGGAGCAGTTTATGCGCAGGGCGCAAGTTAAAGCAGGGTACGATCCTGTTGTAACCCCGCACATTGGAAGTAAGAGTTTGTATGTCACTTCAGGACATTATGAAAAATATGGTAAGGATTCTTTCCAGCCCATTCACACACCCGATGAAGGTGAGGAGTTCCTGCTCAAACCGATGAACTGTCCGCACCACTGCGAGATATACAATTCAAAACCTCGGTCATATAAAGATCTTCCCATTCGTCTGGCTGAATTCGGTACGGTGTACCGTTACGAGCAAAGTGGTGAATTGCACGGGCTTACCCGGGTTCGAGGATTCACCCAGGATGATGCCCATATTTTCTGCCGCCCCGACCAGGTGAAGGATGAATTTATTAAGGTGATCGATCTTGTGCTTCATGTGTTTCATTCACTTGGATTTGAGCATTACACGGCCCAGGTATCCCTTCGTGATCCGGAGAATAAACAGAAGTACATAGGCGATGATGAATTATGGGACAGGGCAGAGCGCGAAATTCAGGAAGCTGCTGATGAGCGGGGATTGAAGACAGTTGCCGTTAAGGGAGAGGCGGCCTTTTATGGCCCCAAGCTCGATTTTATGGTTAAAGATGCTCTCGGGCGAAGTTGGCAGCTAGGCACCATACAGGTTGATTACCAGTTGCCCCAACGTTTTGAGCTTGAATATGTAGGATCAGATAATCAGCGTCACAGGCCGGTCATGATCCATCGGGCTCCGTTTGGTTCGCTGGAGCGCTTTGTTGCGGTCTTGATTGAGCATTGTGGCGGTAACTTCCCGCTTTGGCTTTCGCCAGATCAGGTAGCCGTATTGCCCATATCCGAGCGCTTCAATGATTATGCAGCGGAAATCTATAATACTCTTAAAGCTATGGATATCAGGGGTTTATTAGATGATCGCGATGAGAAGATCGGCCGTAAAATTCGCGATGCGGAAGTCAAGAAAATACCCTTTATGCTGATTGTAGGAGAAAAAGAGGTTGCAGAGCGGAAGGTTTCGGTTCGGATGCACGGAAAAGGTGATGCCGGTTCAGTTTCGTTTGAACAGTTTGTGGAGGACTTTAAAGCTCAGGCCGCTGCCCCAATGAACTGATTTCAGAATTTTGAATTCTGAATAATATGGCGATATTTGCACCCTATTTTTGAAGAAATAGGCTCATTTTGAGCATTAATGTTGTTGGATTTAAACACGAGAACGTATCATCAACCAGACAAACAGACCTTTTCGAAGGGGCCCATTCAGACCCGAAGAGCCCTACCGCATTAATGAAAGGATTACCGCACCCAGGGTACGGTTAGTAGGAGAGAATGTCAGAGTAGATGTTTATCCTGTTAAGGAGGCATTGAAAATAGCTCAGGAACAAGGGCTTGATTTGGTGGAGATATCCCCAAATGCCGATCCTCCGGTTTGTAAGGTTACTGATTATTCGAAGTTTAAATACGAGCAGAAGAAAAAGCAAAAGGAAATAAAGGCCAAAGCCATTAAGGTGGTGATTAAGGAGATACGCTTTGGCCCGAATACGGATGATCATGATTTCAATTTTAAATTGAATCATGCGGTTAACTTTCTGAAGGAAGGTTCCAAAGTAAAAGCTACCGTATTTTTTCCTGGCCGTACCATTGTGTACAAAGAGCGTGGGGAAATTTTGCTATTAAAGTTTGCTCAAGGGCTGGAGGAGCATGGTAAAGTTGAACAAATGCCCAAACTGGAAGGAAAGCGCATGTCGCTGCTCGTTCAGCCAAAAGGAAAAGGAAAATAGAATTCGATATAACAATAAGAAGCAATGCCTAAAGTAAAAACCAAATCAGGAGCGAAGAAACGCTTTAAGGTAACCGGAACCGGTAAAGTGAAGCGTAAGCGTGCGTTCAAAAACCACATCCTGACAAAAAAGGAAACCAAACAAAAAAGAAGATTAAGTAACAAAGCCGTAGTGCGCGCAGAAGACATGAAGAACGTAAAGTTCATGCTTCCTTACGCAGTTTAAGCTTCGTATTCCTAATCGGTTTAGTCCCGAAAAATTCGGGATACATGTTTAACCCGGTTTTTGGCAACTAAGCAATCTTGAAACAGAAGATTCGCCACCAACCAAAAATGTAAAATAAAATGCCAAGATCAGTCAACAATGTTGCATCCCGCGCTAAACGCAAGCGCATCCTGAAACTCGCCAAAGGTTTTTTTGGCCGTAAGAAAAACGTATGGACGGTAGCTAAAAATGCCGTTGAAAAAGGTCTCGTTTATGCCTACCGCGACCGTAAATCCAAGAAGAGAGAGTACCGTGCGATTTGGATTACCCGTATCAATGCCGGTGTTCGTGAGCATGGATTATCATACTCACAGTTCATGGGAAAATTGAAATCGGCCGGCATTAACCTGAACAGAAAAGTATTGGCCGATCTGGCCATGAATCACCGTGAGGCTTTTGATGCGGTGGTGAATAAGGTTAAAAAATAGATAGGCTTAGCTCATAGGAGCAAAGGGCTGTTTTCTACGTTTACTGCAAAGCAAACATGGATGACAGCCCTTACTTTTATGGGCGTATTCGACTATTTTCGAAATACTATTAGACTAGAATTCGATATTGTATGAGAGAGTTTTTTGTTGCTACCCTTTCTATTGCTGCATACACTGTAGCATACTCCCAAAGCTTCAATAAGGGTTATATTATAGAAATTGATGGATCAAGAATAGATGGGCTTATTTATTATCAGCCCACAAAGAATGAGGATGATAAAATCCTTTTTAAAAAAAATGGTCAAGCAGCAGAATCAATTGCTTACAGTGCCAATCAAATAGACCGCTTTTATTTTGAGGTTCCAAGTAGAGAGTTTGTAGCTGTTCAAACCACCGGGTCAACAAGGATTTTTGCCGAAGTGCTTATTAGGGGTAATGCTTCGCTTTTTAACTATCAAAAAATGTATTTCTTAAATCGAGGAGAGGAGTGGCTGAACTTCAGATTGCCGATAAGATCTAAAAGTGCGTTAACTCAAGAGGAGGCAGTAACTGACAAAGTATTGAAAATCAAGGAAGTTGGAAATATTAAAGTCTTTCTTGGTGATTGTGAAGATCCTACATTCTCTGATTTTAGTGCAAGTAGTGTTGCCAGAACGGTTGAAAAATATAATTTATGCAAAGGGGGTGATTATATAAAATACAAATACAGACCTTTTAAGATTGGGGCTGCGGCAGGGCTTAACGTAGCCATGCTTAATTTCGATGCTTCAGCAGGTTTCTCCTACTTAGAAGCAACAAAGTTTAGCCCTTCCTTCGGTTACAGCTTTGGGCTTAATACTGAATTTTCATCAGGAAAGTTCCTTGACAAAGTATCACTTAACTTCGGATTACAATATGCTTATAATAAATTCTACGGAGAAGGTACATTAGTATCGAGTTCAAGCACGACCCAGTACAATGAAGTTACTTTTGAAGTTGGGCGGATAAAAGTACCCACATCACTTAAATTTTATACAAAATATGGCCAACAAGGTTTGTCATTTCAGGCAGGAATTGAACCCTACTTTGTCGTTAACTCGAACCAGCATAGATTCTTTGAGAATTATTTAGATGGCATGTACTTAGGTACAGGTACACAAGATGATTTTCTTGAGACAAGAAACCTTGGTGGTGCTATTTGTATTGTTTCCGGGTACGATTTTATGCTAAATAACAAGCTTAAATTGAATGCCAATATTTCATTCGGCTATGATTTTGGATTTATTGTTCCTGCTACATCTTTTAACTCAAGTATTATAAGTTTGGCACTTGGAACGGTGCTGTACTTTTGGTAATTCTATTTTAGAGAGGGATTTGTGAAATCAGAAGATTATAATGACAAGGTCAAAGAAGATATTTGCCGGATGTGCCATTCTCTTTTCGATGCTACTGATTTACGCTAGTTATGACATTTCTACAAGAACTACGTTCCCGGGGTCCAAGCCTCAATTGAAGGATCGCATTGAACGGCAATATGTTGAGCGTGATACCATAAAACAGGACACAATTGTGGTAAAAAGGTAAACTTGAGTTGCTTTTTTAATTTTTTATCCTACCTTTACCTTCGATTAAAGCCAACTGTAGACTTTGAAAATCCCCCTTGTCGTGAACATGTCGGGGATTTTCATTTTTTAGTACTTTTCATTTTATCCCGATTACAGTCATTTTATCCCAATTCTGAGCCGATAGACGAATAGCCTATTGTTGCCATCAGGGTTTCCTCTATGTTTGTTTCAGATTAAAGCCAACTATAGACAAGATTAACCCCCGTGGTCAAGGATCTCGGGGGTTTTTCGTTTTTATGCCCTTTTCGTCTCGCCAATAATATCTTCGTAAATTTATTATAGGCTGGCAACCCTTTCCCTGGCAGCTTCGTCCTGTGGAAGATTTTCAAGACCCGAAGTCATCACCCATGCTTCTCCTCATTCAGGGATGTAAACGCAACGATCGTGAAAGCCAGCGATTGCTGTATAATCAGCTATACGGCTACTGCATAAGTATTTGTTTGCGCTATTGCAGAACGCATGATGAAGCCAAGGAGGTAACGAATGACGGATTTATGAAAGTATTCCAAAAGATTGATCAGTACAAAACCGATACATCATTTAAAGGTTGGATAAGGAGGATAATGATTAATGCATCCATTGATCACTACAGAAAAGAAAGAAAGCACTACTACCAGGTGGTAGTCGATGATGTTTCTGATCATTTCATTACACATGCAACAGGGCTTGATGAACTTTCGCATAAGGAATTAGTGGCCATGATCCAGTGTCTGTCTCCTGGTTACCGTACTGTCTTTAATCTTTATGCTATTGATGGATACACCCATGAAGAGATAGGGGTGATTCTTGGAATATCAGTGGGTGCCTCTAAATCGAATCTTTCTAAGGCACGTGAAAAATTGAGGGGTATGTTAAATAAAATAAACGCTGATGAGTATGCCAAATCTGTCTGACAAAGAATTGGATAATCTCTTTAAGACAGCAGCTGAGCAATCGGAGGGTGATGCAGCTTTACCTGAATGGTCGGATATGACCAAAAGGCTTGATGAAGCAAAACGTGCAGATACTCTTATAGCGGTGAGAAGTGCTGTTACGGGTTCGGTGCTTTTGCTTGTGGTTACAACCATGATTTGGATGGGGGTAAGTACCGATAATGAAAATAATGTGATTAATAATATCACCACAGATCCTACAGGCTCCACGGGTAATTCTGTTTATTCACAACAAGCGAAGGAAGCGACCAATAATCCTCTACAGGCAGCGAGTAGTTCAATTCAATCAACGGTTGCTGCATCAAGTTTGAATGCTTCAAAGCCTGTCCATCACGTTGTAAGTCCGGGTTCTAAAGACATCCAAGGCTCATCTTCCTTAGTTGTTGGTGATCAACCAGCGTCTGAAAGTTCAGCATGGGAGGCAACGCGTTCAGACGAAAGTCATCCTGAGGTACACATTGATCAGCATGAACTTAATGATTCAGTTTTAGTAGAAGCTGTTGAAAATGAGAGCTTGAAGGAGACAACAGAACACGGTAGTGAGAAGAAGCCAAAGGAAGTACGCGCAAATCAAAGAAGTCTTTCAATAAAACTGACAATTTCACCTGACTATTCAACGGTTGAATCCAGTAAACCGGGTCAGTTGGGAATTAACTATGGAATTTTATTTGAGTATCCATTGGGCAAGCATATTTCAATAGCAGGAGGATTGATTCGGGCAAAGAAAATCTACTCGGCTGTTGATGTTGAGTATAACGGTTATCCCAGTGATCGCGTAACGGGTGATTGTCGTATGTGGGATATCCCGCTTATAGTTTATTATAATTTTTCACCCGGAAAGACCTGGTCAGTATACTCAGGCATTGGGATATCTTCCTACCTGATGAGTCAGGAGAATTACGTGTACTATGTGGATGGTTCTTATGGCAATACGTACACATATTATCAATCTGTAGAAGGAAAAAATAATGAGTGGTTTAGTATTCTGAATTTATCAATTGGATTTGAAAAGAAGTTGAATGACCGATTTGCTTTTCAATTAGAACCATTTTATAAAGCCCCGCTGGCCAGTGTGGGAGAGGGTGATGTTTCGTTGGCCAGTTTCGGGGCTTTTTTAAATCTAAAGTATAGTTTTCTTAAAGAAACAAGTAAATAAAATACTACTCGTATGAGGTTAACATTTCGTTCACTGAGTGTAATGGCAACTATTGCGATTACATGTTACATGAGTTGTTCCAGTGGGGATGAGCCGCAGCCCTTTGATTGTGGAACTTCCGATTTGTCTATCCAGCTTGGCACAGCAACTAATCCAACAACCTGCGGAACAAACAACGGGTCAATTCAAATTTCAGCTGCAGGTGGTCAAGGGCCATACCAGTTTAAATTGGATAATGGTGCTTTTGGCAGCTCATCAACCTTCACTAATCTTGGTGGTGGCTCATTTGTTGTAACAGTAAAGGATAATAAAGGATGTGAAAAGCAGTTGGCAGCTGTTGTGCTTACTGCTCCATCTGGACCGAGTGCAAATGCCTCTACTATACTTTCACAAACAAGTTGTTTAACTCCAAATGGTTCAATAACGGCTAATGTAACCGGTGGACAACTACCTTATAAGTATAAAATTGGTTCAGGGGCTTTTGGTTCTTCTGCTGAATTCTCAAATCTTAAGGCTGGCAATTATATCGTAACGGTGGAGGACAATGCTGGATGTTCCATTACTATAAATGCAGTTGTGCCCAGCAATACCGGAGTTAGTTACCAAACTCAAATAAAACCAATTCTTGAGGCTAATTGTATTAAGTCAACATGCCATGATGGTTCAAGTGCCCTGCCGAACTGGAGCAACCTGAGTACCGTTCAAGCCAACGCACAGAACATTAAGCTCCGCACGGGCAACGGTTCTATGCCTGCCGATCAGGTGGGTACCGGTGGTCTTCCTCAAAGTCAGCGTGATTTAATTGCCTGCTGGGTTGATGATGGGGCAAAAAATAATTAATGAGTTTGAGAAAATGAATGTGTAGAGTTTTTTTTCTGCTTTGGTTTATGGTGATGGCCTTTTCTGTTCTGGCACAAAAATATGTGCTGGATGAGGGGAGCATCACCTTTTTTTCTGAGGCAACCCTTGAAAATATACAGGCCAAAAATACCAAGGTCACCAGCATATTTAATAGCACAACTAATGAAATAGTCTTTTCGGTGCCTAACAACCAATTTCAATTCGAGAAGAAACTTATGCAACAGCATTTTAATGAGAAGTACATGGAATCTGAAAAATATCCACGATCAACATTTTCAGGAACATTGGAAGGTTTTAATCTTTCGATAGTGGGCACGCAGCATGTAAAGGCTATTGGGAAGATTTCTATTCATGGCGTAACACAGTCTGTGGAGATACCCGGCACGGCAGAGGTAAGGTCAGGTAATCTCTTCATGGAATCTGTGTTTATGATTAAACTGACCGATTATAAAATAAAAATACCTCAACTGTTATGGCAAAATATTGCGGAAGAGATAGAAGTGACAGTTTCATTTACATATAAATCGCAATAAATTATGAAAAGCTTATTTGCCTTTATTTCACTGGTTTATTTTTTTCACCCATCGATTGCTCAAGATGATCTGCTTCAGGAATTAATAACGGAGCCAATTGAAGCCCCTGTTATCGCTACTTTTAAAGGGACACGGGTAATTAACGGCCAGTCCGTTGAGACCAAGCCTGGAGGCTCGTTAGAGTTTATTTTCTCCCATCGGTTTGGCCGTATTAATGAGGGGGCTTACACACTTTGGGGGCTTGACGATGCTTTTGTAAGACTGGGATTCGAGTATGGAATTACAGACCGTTTGGGTGTTGGGCTAGGACGGACTTCTGTGGATAAGTCTTATGACGCGTACTTGCGGTATAAAATTGTCGGACAAGCCGCTGGAAAAATGCCTTTAACCATTACCACATTAGGTACAATGAATTATAAAACATCACCGAAGCAAGGTGATAGTACAACGCCTATCGATGTTGAAGACAGAATTTCTTATGTGGCACAGGTACTGGTTGCCCGGAAGTTTAACCAAAACTTCTCTTTACAAGTGAATCCGCTTTTGGTTCACAGGAATACCGTAGATCAAGCCTATGAGAACAATACAGATTTTGCCCTTGGATTAGCTGGTCGACATAAGATTACACGCAGCTTAGCTATTACTGGTGAGTACATCTACCGACTTAACGCCAAACCAAACAGTCCACCTGATTATATTCGGTATGATGCTGTTGGCTTTGGGGTAGACATTGAAACGGGAGGACACGTATTTCAATTGGTATTTACAAATTCCCTGGGCCTGATAGAAAGGGCTGTTGTAACCGAGACCACCGGCAATTTCTGGGATGGCGATATTCATTTTGGCTTTAATATCACACGTACTTTTCAGTTAACCAGAAAAAGGTAATCTTTAGCAGAAATTAAATCTGCCTAAGTAAATTGCTGATTACCTCCATAATTCTTTACCTCGTGGTTACGGTGTTGATCGGCATTTGGGCGGCCCGGAGGGTAAAGACCTCAAATGATTTTATGCTGGCGGGAAGGAGCCTGCCGATTGTGCTGAGCACCTCAGCTTTATTTGCTACCTGGTTTGGTTCTGAAACTGTATTCGGGGCATCCTCTGAATTTTTAAAAGGAGGATTGTATGCCGTTATTGAAGATCCTTTTGGCGCTGCTCTGTGTCTTATTTTATTTGGAATGTTCTTCGCCCGAAAACTTTACGCAATGAACTTGCTGACGTTATGCGACTACTTTCGATACCGGTTTGATAGAAGAACTGAATTTGTGGCAAGCATTTTTATGGTGCCTTCTTATTTTGGTTATATCGCTGCACAATTGGTAGCATTAGGGCTTATCCTTAACGTGGTAACAGGCATACCGGTGTGGCAGGGAATTGTAGCAAGTTCCATTGTTGTTACCCTGTATACTTTTGTGGGAGGCATGTGGGCGATATCCATAACCGATTTTATTCAAAGTATAATTATTGTGGTGGGGCTTGGTGTGTTGGCGTATATTCTCTCTTCAAAAGCTGGTGGTGTTGTAAATGTTATTCAATCGGCTCCGGTGTCAACCTTCAATTTTTTGCCTGATTTTGATCGAGTATCGGTTGTTTCATATATCGCAGCGTGGTCGGTGTTGGGGTTAGGATCCATACCCTCTCAGGATGTATTCCAACGGGCCATGTCATCTGGTTCTTCCAGAATTGCTGAGCAATCGTGCTACTATGCCGCTGGTTTATACCTCACCATTGCTATGCTGCCCTTGTTGATAAGCCTTTGTGTAAAATACCTATATCCTGAAAGCCTGGCAGGCGACACCCAGTTAACATTGCCCAGTATGGTACTGCAGCATACCGCCATGCCGGTTCAGATTTTGTTTTTCGGATCACTATTGTCCGCAATTATGAGTACCACCAGTTCAGCTATGCTCGCACCTGCTGCAGTTTTTTCGGAGAATATTCTTAAACCATTATTACCAAATAAGCCAACCGACTTACATTTTTTGATGATCACACGGCTTTTGCTTTTAATCGTTAGTGTGATAGCAACTGTAATGGCCTGCCTGAACTCAGATATTTATGAGTTGGTGGGAGGGGCATCAATTTTAAGTCTGGTGTCTCTTTTCATACCCATGACTTTAGGGATGTATTGGAAGAGAAGTAGTGGCACAGGCGCTATTGTATCCATGGTATCAGGAATTGGTGCATGGATATATTTTCATTTCTGTCCACTTGAAATCCCTGCACTTGTACCCGCTGTACTGGTTAGCTTGCTCGGTATGGTAATAGGAAGCCTGTTTTGGCCAACGAAAAGATTTTAGTAACCTTTCAGACGGTCAAGAAACTTCTATTGATGAGTCAATCTCATGGGCCCAGGCTAAAATTCCCCCCTTCAGGTTATACAGGTTTTCGAATTGATGGTTCTTCTCCAACCATTGAATGATGTTGCCGCTACGCCCGCCACTTCTGCAATGAACAACTACCTGCTTGTCCGTTTGTATACGGTCGATATTGTAAGGTACCTCAGCCATTGGAATATGCTCTCCGCCTAAGTTAGCCTGTTCATATTCATGTATCTCACGAACATCAATCAGTTGAAAATCAGCCTTGGTGTCAATGAGTTGCTTGAGTTCTCGTACGGTAATTTCCTTCATGTCCAAAGATTTATCTTTCTGCTGATTTAAACCACAAAATTCTTCATAATCAATGAGTATTTTTATACTGGCTCGCGAATTACGGTCAGGAATTTTTATGGTAAGCATTTCCAGGGAAAGACTGTCAATAATGACGAGGCGGTTAATCAAAGGTTCAGCAATTCCGGTAATCAGCTTAATGGCTTCATTGGCCATCATACTACCCAGTATACCCGACAAAACCCCCAACACCCCTGCTTGTTCGCAATTTGGTACTTCGTTGGGAAGTGGTGGTTCAGGAAAGAGATCGCGGTAGTTGAGCGAGGGTTCACCCGTATGCTGCGGGACATTAAATACGGCCAGTTGCCCCTCATATTGTAAAATGGAACTATACACCAATGGTTTACCAGCCAATACACATGCATCGTTAACTAAGTAACGGGTAGGGAAGTTGTCCGAGCCATCCAGTACCAGGTCGAAATCGCTGATGATTGCTAATGCATTTTTACTGGTAATTTTTTCGGTTATCGGAACAACGGAAACAAACGGATTAAGTTTTCTAAGATGTCCTTCAGCAGTAATTGCTTTATTCTTACCGATGTCTTCTGTGGAAAAAAGAACTTGCCGATGCAAATTCGATTCCTGAACAATGTCAAAATCAACCACACCAATAGTACCTATACCTGCTGCTGCCAGATACAACAAAGCCGGGCTACCCAAGCCTCCCGCGCCAACTACCATTACGGATGCCTGCTTCAGTTTCTCTTGATTTTTTAGTCCAAAATCTTTCAAAACCAGCTGGCGACTGTAGCGTGTTAATTCCTCAGGTGTTAACTTGTTCACAAATCAAAAATACAAAACACCTATGAGAAAGAACTTTTCAACGGGGGCCAAATGGGAGGATATCGTTGGGTACTCACGCGCGGTATTGGTTGGTAATCACCTTGAGGTAACGGGCACTGTGGCGGTTAATGAAAGTGGAATGTTGGTGGGCAAGGATAATGTGTATGAGCAAACCCGATTTGTTCTTCAGAAGATTGAGAAAGTAATTGCTGATGCTGGCTTTCGTTTAGGCGATATTGTGCGTACCCGGATTTTTGTAACCGATATTTCGCAATGGGAAGAGGTAGGAAGAGCTCATCGTGAGTTCTTTCATAATATTAAACCTGCTACTACACTAGTGGAAGTTAAAGCATTGATCTCACCGGAATACCTGGTGGAGATAGAGGCCAGTGCCATCCGGCAGGAAATGAGCTAACTTATTCAGCCAGTTTACTAATCGCGCGGTTTGAGATTGTTTCACCAATTGAAAGCGATGAGGTAGCTGCAGGAGAAGGAGCATTACAAACATTAATAACCTGCCGTTCTTCTAAAATCACGAAGTCATCTACCAAACCACCCTGTCGATCACACGCTTGTGCACGAACACCAGCTCCGCCATCAGTAAGGTCATTTATCTGAATCTCCGGAATAAGTTTTTGAAGCGCTTTGGTAAATGCTGCTTTTGAAAACGACCGGTACATTTCTCCGATTCCGGTTTTCCAATATTTGAAGGCAACTTTCTGAAAGCCTGGCCATGCCAGCGATTCGGCCAATTCACCAAGGTGAATATCCGTTTTTTTGTAGCCTTCGCGCCTGAATGCGAGTACGGCATTAGGTCCGGCTTCAACCCCCCCGCGTGCCATGCGGGTGAAATGCACGCCAAGGAAGGGGAAGTTAGGATCGGGCACAGGGTAAATCAGGTTTTTAACGAGATATTCCTTGTCTTTTACCAACTTAAAATATTCACCCCGGAATGGAATGATCTTCAGGTTAACCGAGGAGGTCATACGAGCAACTTTATCGGAATACAGCCCGGCACAGTTAATCATTAGTTTTCCCTGGTAAGATTTCTTTGCGCTCACCACGTTAATGTGCGAGGCTTCCGAGTAAACTTCAAGCACTTTTTCGCCAAGTTTTATTTCACCGCCATGTTGCTGAATCAGTTCACCAAGTTTACTGGCTACAACCAAGTAGTCAACAATACCGGTTTGCGGAACAAACATGCCGGCAACCCCATGTACATGTGGCTCATATTCCTTTAGTTCTTCTGCTTTTAACAGTTTGAGGTTATTCAAACCGTTTTGCTGACCGCGTTGGTGTAAATTATTCAATAAAGGAACCTGATCGGGTTCGGTTGCCACTACAATCTTTCCACATAATTCGAAGGGTACATGGTGTTCAGTACAAAAGTTGATGAGCAGGTTATACCCGTGAATACAGTTCGTGGCCTTTAAGCTGCCCGGTTTGTAGTATAAGCCTGAGTGTATAACACCACTATTGTTGCCGGTCTGGTGAGCGGCAAGCGATGCTTCCTTTTCCAGTACTATAATTTTTAAGGATTTGTTTTTTTGAAGCAGTTGATATGCCGTTGCCAGGCCTACAATACCCCCACCAACAATGATTACATCGTACTTCACAATGTGTATAAGTTTGCAGCGAAACTAAAGAAGATAGCAAAGGCTTCAAAATGGAAGTCAGGCCTTAATAGGCCGAATCCGGATATTTAAATCTTCTTCAACAATTACAAAGTGATTCTTCGGTATCAAAGTCCAATAGTCACCGTCAGTCAGTTTTTCGGATGCAATCAAAACAGCCTCATCATCATCCTTGGGAGCCTCTAGCCTGGTTACCCCATCTTCCACAACATACCGGCTGCCTTCCGAGTGGTAAAGGGTTAAGGGCTCTTCTTTTGGATCAGAGACATAACGTGTAGCCACAATAAATCGACCATTTGTTAACGCCATGTTTAGGTACGCTTCCTCATGTATTCCATGCTTCACCATGAGGTTCTTTAGAAGGTTGAAAGTGTATTCAAATCCTTCTGCTACTGATTCCGGAGTTATGCTTTTGTTTTCGAAGCATACCCTGTTCACCAAGGTGGCAAAGAGGTGTTCCGAGTCGGTTTGTCCTTTTATCCAGTTGTACAATGTGTCGGTCAGCCCAGCTCTTAGGTCGCGTTTAATCGTTGAGAAATTCTCAACCCCTCCATTGTGCGCCATCAACAGTTCATTGAATTGAAAAGGATGGCAATTGGCTTCAGAAACTTCGCCTACACTGGCAGCCCGCACGTGTGCCAAAAAGCAATCGGATTGAATTTTAGGTGCCAGGTTGCGCAGGTTGCGATTACTCCAGGCCGGATTTAACGAAACAAAGGTGGCGGGCTCAGGGCTGATGGTGTGAGTATACCAGCCAATACCAAATCCATCACCATTTAATGGTTCCTCTAACTCTTTAGCATTGATACTTTGGTTTATGAGGGAATTTTTTGGTTTGTAAAGCAGCTCATCGAGTAGGATGGGCGTGCCTTTGTAAGCCAGTAAGCGGCACATAAGGTTAATATTTAGTGAAATATAGGTTGTTTGCCGTGTATATGCAGCCGCTAAATCAGAAAAATTGGCAAGTTGCTTAAATAGAAAGCAGATGTCAGAAATTCAGGAAATTTTGAGATTTATGGCATCCGGAATAGTTCTATTTTTGCTCGCCTTATGGCATAATGGGCAGGAAAACATGTGTACCTTGCCCAGATGTTCGGAACAGTAAGTTGTATTTAAGATACTATGGAAAACAAAAAAAAACGCTTTCGATTTCGGTTTACAATAGGGAACAAGATTCTGGCTGGTTTTTTGGCCGTAATGCTGTTGTTTGTGGTCAATGCTACTATTATTTTTCTTACCGGAAACCGGATTGATAATGTAGTAAGCCAATCAGCTGAAGTAGTTCGCCCTTCAAAGGATGCTATCAATGAGTTTGTTTTGGTAGTTGAACGCTACCAAAAGTATATAACCAGTTGGGTTTATCTGCAAACCAATGACGAGAATAAAGATGCACTCAGATTGCTGGTCAATCATGAATATCCGGCACTGAAAGAGCGTATTGAGAGCTTAAAAAACACCTGGGAGATCGACAGCCAGAAAGTTCTGGTTGATACTGTCTTCTTAAGTTTTGAGCACATACAACGCTATGCCGATGATCAGATTACTTCACAGTTGATTTCCTTTGAAAGTTATGAAGATGGTATCACTAAGCTTTTGGCAGAAGATGTTTTGGAAAGCACCATCAATCCACAACTGGAAGAAATATTGATTGATTTAAAGGGACTGGCACAGGCTCAGACTACCATAAATGCCATTTCCGATGCAGAGCTAATTGAATCAGCCAAGGGATTGCGAAACATAACATTAATCCTTGCTGGCATTACTATTTTACTGGGCTTATTCAGTGCCTATGTGCTAGTGCGTTCCATTACGCGGCCGGTTAACTTCCTCAAGGATGTGGTGGTAAAGTTGGGTAAGGGAGAGTTGGTAGAAGAGAAACAAGCAGCATTTAGTAATGATGAGATTGGTGAAATGGCCACCGCCATGGATAATCTCGTAACCGGATTAAAAGCCACAACACAGTTTGCTGAGAATATTGGTAAAGGAAGCTACAGTTCGGAATTTAAACCGCTCAGTGAGCACGATGTGCTGGGTAATGCCTTGATCAATATGCGCGACAACCTAGCCCGGGTGGCCGAAGATGATGCTAAACGCAGTTGGGCTACCGAAGGATTGGCTAAATTCGGGGAGATTTTAAGATCGAATACCAACGATCTTGAAATGCTTGCAGAAGAGATAGTTACCAATCTGGTGAAATATCTGAAGGCTAATCAGGGGGCTTTATACATCATGGACGATGAAGTTGGTGATGAGCCCACCATGTCAATGAAAGCTTGCTATGCCTGGGATAAAAAGAAATTTACCGATCATAAAATTCACAAAGGCGAGGGCTTAGCCGGTCAATCATGGCAGGAGGGTGATACTATATATCTTACTGAAGTACCACAAAATTACATCAAGATATCTTCAGGGCTTGGTGATGCAAATCCGACCTCAATTCTTATTGTTCCACTTAAAGTCAATGAACAAATTTTTGGTGTAGTTGAAATAGCCTCTTTTGATACGTTTGCCGATTATGAGATGGAATTCGTACAGAAGATTGCCGAGAGTATCGCTTCTACCATTTCATCAGTTAAAATCAATGCCCGTACACAGCGCTTATTGGAAGAGTCGCAGGAGATGACGGAGCAAATGCGTGCTCAAGAGGAAGAGATGCGCCAGAACATGGAAGAACTCCAGGCTACTCAGGAGGAGATGCAACGCAACCAATCCGAAACGGAGGGCACCATGCAAGCTTTAAATGCTTCATTGGCCATGGCTGAATATGATGGAGAAGGCAAATTGGCTAAAATAAATTCAAACTACCTTAACCTGCTGGGTTACTCACAGAATGAGGTAATCGGTGAGCATCACCGCATATTTGTAAGCAAGGAAGAAAAGAGCAGCGAAGACTATCGCCAGTTCTGGCGCGACCTCGAATCCGGTAAAACGCGTAAAGGCGTGTTTAAGCGACTAAACAAGAAAGGTGAATTGGTTACTGTACGTTCATACTTTTCACCAGTGAAAGGAAGATCAGGTGAAATACTACGAATCATGGAGATATCAGTAGAAGCTTAGCAAAAGATTAGAATTCTATAAGAATAATTTTTGGAAAGTCTATAAAGCAAAAAAGTCCCGCGCCCCGGGACTTTTTTGTTTACCTAAACCTAAACCTATGAGAAGAATTACTCTACTCACTAGTCTTAACGATTTGTTAAGTCAAAGGTTACACTAAACTTCAGCTAGCGGGTAATTTTTTGTACCAATGGTTAAATTACTATTTAAGCCTGGATTCAAATACCTTTTTGAATTTTTCGAGCTTGGGTTGAATAACATATGAACAATATGGAGCATTACCATTTAGGTTATAGTAGTTTTGATGGTAATCTTCGGCAGGGTAAAATGAGGTAAAAGCAGTTATTTCCGTTACGATAGGTTTTTCAAATGCTCCAGAGGTATCTAGCTTTTGTTTGTAGTGCTCTGATAATCTCTTTTGCTCATCATTGTGGTAGAATATAACCGAACGGTATTGCGTGCCTACATCTGCTCCCTGTCGATTCAGCGTTGTAGGATCGTGTGTTCCCCAAAAGATTTCAAGTAAAGCTTCAAATGAAATTATGGAGGGATTGTATGAAAGCTGTATTACTTCAGCGTGTCCTGTAAGACCGGAGGTCACCTCTTTGTAGGACGGATTTTTAACCTTTCCACCTGAGTAACCGGAAACAACCTTTTCTACACCCTTTACCCGCTGAAATACGGCTTCTGTACACCAGAAGCATCCACTGCCAAAAGTGGCCAATTCGAGATTATTTTGCATGATGCTTGTATTATGCATTGCTTTTTGTTGCGCCCAGGAAACTCCTGCAACTGAAAGTAAAAGCGCTATAATAGTGGTTCTCATAGGACAACAAACCACTCACCACGCGAAATGGTTCTAAATAAATCAGACTTTTTGAACTTTCCGATGTCAATAGTTTTGGTAAAACGATCGAATGGCTGGAGTCAATTGATCATAGATAGGGTTTGCGAAGGATAGAAATAACATCTGTGGATCCGGAGGCTGAACCTCCCTGCGCTTACATAACTCAATCTGATCTTTTGTTAATGCCCGTTCATCTCCGTTGAAGCGCCCCCAAGTAGCAAACCAAACATAGCGCCCTGGAAATTTACGATGTGTTAAAACACTACCCGTGTGGGCATCCACAATGATCATACTTAACAATCCTTCGGACACAACTTCTTTTCGGACGGTAATGACCTTGGCAGAAACGGTATTGTATATCGGCACAGTTTTTCCGTCAACTTTAGCTTCACCAACTTTTACGCTGTCTTTGGTTACGGTTTCCTCGCGCTCGCGGATGGTTGTGTTGCCTACACTGAAATCATCAAACTGCAAGCGCATAATTTGATCGGTGCGTGCAAGCCTCATGCTTTGTGCGGCCATTGATGAATAAAACTGTACGAAGCCACGTTCAGGATAGTTCCTGCTTAGATACTCTTCTACTTTGTCTTGAAAGAAACCACCGCTAAGGTTGTATCGGGTTGGTACCGGAATTTGCTCCACCACAACAAAAGTGGTAGCCTCGAACTTTGACTTGTCCAGGTATTCAACCACGTCTTTATAGCCGGGCACATACTGGTTCACTTCGGTGAATTGAAAGAACGCTCTTTTTGATTCCTCCCGGGTACCTTTCATTAGCGATGCAATGCCGGCATTGTATAGTTCCTCAGCAGCTTTTTCTTTAAGCGGGCCTATTTCTTCATAGTAGCTCTTCGGATTAGGAACCACTTTTAATGCTCCCGGTGCTTGCCGGATGGCTTCGTACATGTTGTTTATTTTTTGATACGATGTCAGCGCACTTTTCCATTTATTGGGTGAATTTGATGCAATCTGGTTTTTGGCATCAGTTTCGAGCCATTCCAGGGCTGCTGGGTAACTGTTTCGGAGCGTTTCCTTTGATTTTTTATGGGTTGGGTTTTGGCGTAAGCGACCAATGGCTTGCATCACAGCGTCATAATAATCGCCACGCTGGTAGGCTTTTTTGCCGGAGGTGCATGCCCCTGCTATCACGATAATAACAATGCTTGTAAAGTAAAGAATGCGCATAGGTGATTGAATTTATGCACAATCTTACAAATTAGATGCCTTATTTTTGTTGCTGGATAGAAGATTTGCGACCGCTTTATGTTGGTTGTGGAAGTTATGACTGTTCTTTGATTGCAACCTCATCACTATCGTCCACCAGAAGGTTTAAAAAGCCGGCAATAAACATGGATATTCCACCCGCAACAAGTATCAATATTGTCTCTCCACTAAAAAAGTGTGTGAGCATAAAACCTAACAATGTTCCAGCAACAATTTGAGGGATGACGATAAAGAAATTGAACACGCCCATATAATACCCCATTTTTTCGGCTGGTAATGAACCGGATAGCATAGCATAGGGTATTGACAATATACTAGCCCATGCAATCCCAACTCCGATCATGGAGAACCATAACCAAAATGGATCTGAAATAAAATAGAATGATAGTAATCCACCTCCACCACAAAAAAGTGCAAGCATATGGGTTATCCTTCTGCTGGTATATTTGGCTAGTACAGGTAGCAACAATGCCGCGAAAGCTGCTATACCATTGTACGTGCCAAACAAATTACCCACAAGCGAAGCCCCTTCGTTGTATGCTTCAGCGGTTGGATCAGTGGATTTGAAAATATGGCTGGTGACCGCTGAGGTGGTGTAAATCCACATGGCGAATAATGCAAACCAGGAGAAGAACTGAACGTAGGCCAGTTGTACCATGGTTCGTGGCATGGAGTTGAAGTCTTTAACAATATTTACAATGCCTAAATATGAACGTCCTTGTTTGATGTACAGAGTTGACAATAGGTGGACGAATCCGAAAACACCAAGCCCTATGCAGAGCACATACACCTCCTTCTCAATGTTTGCCCAATAGACTACAATACCAATAATTGTTGCAAGTGCCAGCAAGAGTATGCCAATTCGGGAGAATCTGGCAGCATAGTGATCTTCGTTGTCGATTTTTTTTTGCTCTCTGTTTCTAAGCTTTTCATGTGTTCCGGGTTCTGGCGGATACTCTTTGGTGCTGAACACCGTCCACATTACAGTAATGAAAAGCATAAATGCACCGAGATAAAAGGAGTATTTAACAGAATCCGGAATAATTCCTTCTTCAGCTACATTTGAAATATTGAACAAGTTGGTAAATATCCATGGTAGAAAGGATGCTATGATTGCCCCAATACCAATAAAGAAGCTTTGCATGGCGAAGCCAGTGGTGCGTTGTGATGGAGGCAACATATCGCCAACAAATGCACGAAATGGTTCCATACTAACATTAATGGAAGCATCCATAATCCACAGTACGCCTACTGCCATCCAAAGGGTGGGTGAGTTTGGCATGAGGCAAAGTGCAATGGAAGCCAATAAGGCCCCTACTGCAAAGAAAGGTCTTCTGCGGCCCCATTTTGCATGCCATGTGCGGTCACTATAGTAGCCAATAATAGGCTGTACAATCAGGCCTGTGATGGGTGCGGCTAGCCAATACAATGCGAGATTTTTCGGATCAGAGCCAAGAGTTTCGAAAATCCTACTGGTGTTTGCATTTTGCAATGCAAACCCAAACTGTATGCCCATAAAGCCGAAGCTCATGTTCCAAATTTGCCAGAAACTTAATCTCGGTCTGATAATGGTTGCTGTTGCCGACATGTGTCTGATTTTAAAAATAATTTAAGACTTGATTGGTTTTGTCATGACCATTTGATCTCAATTTTTTGTTGTTCAAAAGGTAATGAAATAAAGGGTAAATTTTTTATTGATGGCCCGTCAGCCATGGTGTTTACCGGATCGTAATTAGCCATGGGTTGAATAAACCGGTACTGCTTAGTGAGTATTGATTGTGGTGAATTATTAATTAACGGATTGTTGACCGAATCAAAACCGTGGAAGTAAACCGTGATGGTTTTATAGTCCGGAACAAACTTTCCTTCTGCAGCGTGTACGACTAATTTTTGCTCAGTGGGGATGTACTCTATCTTTCGAGTGCAAAATTCATTTTGCTGATACGCAAATGTTTCGCCATCGTCTTCATACCAGGTAAAGCTATTGTCAATATTTCCTTTGTAAAGGTGAATCTCCAGCATGTCTCCGCGATCGTTAACATTCGAGCCGGCTTTTTCGCGCATTGGTATTATGGATGATCCTGAAACATAAACCGGCAATTTATCCAAGGGGCAATCAGCAACCATAATGGAGTTGCCCTCGTAGTTTTGATCGGTGTACAAATCAAACCAATTACCTTCGGGCAGGTAAACCCTCACCAAATCTTTGTTGCTTTCAACGGGCGCAACCAGCAGGGCAGGGCCGAAGAGATATTGGTTATGAAACCGATGATCGTAAATGTTGCTATCGAATGGATAGTTGATAGCGAGTGAACGATTTACAGGCATGCCGGTTTTAGAAGCATCGTAAAACAACGAATACAAATAAGGCAGAAGCCGGTAACGCAGTTTGATGTAGTTGCGGGAAATTTCTTCGACACGCTCACCAAATGTCCACGGTTCTGAATCACGTGTATTGATCATGGTGTGCCCGCGGAAGAATGGGGAGAATGCACCGATGGAAATCCACCGCGCGAAAAGGTTCTCATCGGTGTTGCCAACAAAGCCGCCAACATCGTATCCTGCAAATGCAATCCCGGTTAAACCCATACTGTTTACCAGGCGCACGCCCAACATCATATGTTCATCGTAGGCTACGTTGTCGCCTGTCCATACGGCCGAGTACCGCTGTATTCCCGAAAATGCTGAGCGTGTAAGGTTGAATGGCCGTTTTCCGTTCAAGAGCTCTTTTGTTCCTTCGTATGTGCTTCGCGCCATCTGGAAACCGTAAATATTGCGGCCTCTGCGCATGGATGAAATATTGCCTTCGAAGTTCATCTCGATATTCTCCGGCAGGCTATGGCCCCACGTGGCAATTTCATTCATATCATTCCAGAACCCTTTTACCCCCAGGGCTACATAGTCTTTGAATTGCTCCTTCCACCATGTGCGTGTTTTAGGATTGGTGAAGTCGGGAAAATGGCACCAACCCGGCCACACCTGGCCGGTATAGTTTTCACCATCCGGGTATTTGATGAATACATCTTTTGCTTTGCCATCCTCGTAGGTATGATAACCATCCTCCACCTTTATCCCCGGATCACACATCACAACAACATTGAAGCCCAACTCCTTTAGCTTTTGCATCAAGGCTTTCGGATCAGGAAAATCTTTCTGGCTCCACGTGAAAATTTTGTATTGCTCCATGTAGTGGATGTCAAATACAATCACATCGGATGGAATATCTTTTTCACGAAACGTGTTAGCCACACTCAACACTTCTTTATCGGGGTAGTAGCTGTAGCGGCATTGCTGGTACCCAATGCTCCAAAGCGGAGGCAGTTCCATCCGTCCGGTAATGTGCGTATAGTGCTTTATAACTTCCGCTACGCTATCACCATGTATAAAATAGTAATTCATTTCCCCGGCATCGGCAGCAAAACTGGAGAAGCGATTGTTCGAGGCTCCGAAATTGAAATAGGTTTTATAGCTGTTGTCGAGAAATATTCCGTAGATGTGTTTGCTGTGTAGGCCAATGTAGAACGGAGTGGAGCAATACAACGGATCGGCACCGGTATGATAGGCGTAGGCATCGGTGTTCCAGTTGGTATAGCCTTGTCCCTTACGATCAAGCGGACCGGTTTTTTCTCCTAATCCTATGAAGCGTTCACCATCCTGAAGTTTCTTATAGGTAGTTACTTGTTCACCGTTCCAACAGCTGCCGAGTGAGTCATCTTCGTTAATAATTTCTCCCTTATCATTTAAAAATGATAGTCTGAAATTTTCTTTATCAATGCGAACATTGAGTGCTGATGTACTAAAACTTATCGTTGTATCACCTTCTTTAGCTTCTGCAATTGTTTGCTCAGGCGTACCCACTACTGCATACGACAGTTCCTCAAAGAAATCCTCTTTTGTTAACGAAATGCGTACAATCTTCTCATTGTAAAAGTGAATCCGAAAATTTATGCCTGCTTGAGTTTGGCCGGTAAGCGAGGGGCCATCACACTGCCATCTCAGGATTTTGCCAGCGGTTTGACTTCGCATTGATCTGATTTTTGTCATACGTATTTAAATCCTATTCAATTTTGATCCTTAAAGTAAAGGTAATTCTGTAAATCCACCTAGGAAGCTAAGTGGTCAGCTATCAACAATCGATTGCATCGTAACGAAATTAACTTGATGAATCGGTATACCAGGTGAAATTTAGCTCGCAATTATCCGGACATATAAAGATCGAAAACGATTGCGGTCTCGTTTTCAAAGAAAATAATGTAAACAAATGATGAAAATCATAGGTTTCTATGCAGAATTTGGACACGTTTGAAAATTCATTAATTGGAAAACGTTTAATCAAAACTTAACATTTATGTCGAAATTTTACTCGTTTGTTAAGGGGTATTTTGTGATTCTGCTATTGGCCTCAACAACTCTATTGATGGCCCAAAGCAGAACAGTTTCCGGTAGGGTAATATCATCTGATGATGGCTCAACGCTTCCCGGTGTAAATATCCTTGAAAAGGGCACCAGCAACGGTGCAGTGTCGGATGCTAACGGAACTTACACCATTCAGGTGGCGGGACCGAATTCAGTGCTTGTATTTTCTTTTGTAGGATTCTCCAGTACTGAAATTGTGGTGGGATCTCAGACTTCTGTCAATGTGGTGTTACAACCCGATGTGATGGCGTTGTCGGAAATTGTCGTGATCGGTTACGGTTCGGTTGAAAAACGGGATGTGACTGGCGCAGTTGCCGATATTTCGAAAGAAGACTTTAACCGTGGGGTGCTTACTTCTCCGCAAGATTTGATCGTGGGTAGACTGGCTGGGGTAAATGTTGTTACGAACAGTGGCGCTCCGGGTGCAGGTGCAACAATTCGGATTCGTGGTGGATCTTCATTAAGTGCAAGTAACGATCCGTTATTGGTAATTGATGGTTTTCCTGTTGATAATGCCGGACTTGCCGGTGTTTCAAATTTCCTGGCTACAATAAACCCTAACGACATTGAAACATTTACGGTTCTAAAGGATGCATCCGCTACAGCCATTTACGGAGCTCGTGCTTCGAACGGGGTAATAATTATTACCACGAAAAAGGGAAAAAGCGGAAAGCCACAATTTAGCTTCAACACCGCTTTATCAGCCAGTGCTCCGATTCAGTATTTTGATGTTTTTAGCGCGAATGAATACCGCTCACTGGTAAGTGAAATGGTTACCCGTGGAGATATCAACCAGTCTGATGTGGACACTAAATTGGGAACATCCAACACAGATTGGCAAAAGGAAATATTCCGAACTGCGTTATCTACTGACAATAACCTAAGCATGAGTGGTTCCTATAAAGAAATTCCCTATCGTGTTTCTTATGGATACACCAATCAGCAGGGCATTTTGGAGAACACAGATGTAAATCGCCATACACTTAATGTTAGTGTTACTCCAACATTTCTAAATGATCATTTGAAAGTAACCTTAAATGCCAAGGGTAGCAATATCCGCAACAACTTTGGTGAATCAGGTGCAGTAGGTGCGGCAATCTCTTACGATCCTACCAAACCTGTGCGTGATGGTAATGATGAATTCGGGGGATTTTTCTCGTGGTTAAGTGTGCCGGGCGTTCCTGCAAATAATGTGACCTTTAACCCAGTGGCGATGGTTCAACTTACAGATAATGTTGGTACAGCAAACCGACTGCTGGGTAATATTGAAGCCGAATACAAGTTTCATTCACTTCCTGAATTGAAAGCCACAATAAACATGGGTATGGATTATTCATCTAGCGATGGTTATAATCGGGCTCCAGTAACGGCTGATTTTACCCGTGTAGTAACAGATGATGGTTACGATTTACAAGGAAGAAATAATACTTATCAGGCAATGAATAAATCTCAATTGCTGGATTTCTATTTAACCTATGGCAAGACCATTGATATGCACAAGTTCGATATTGTTGGTGGTTATAGCTGGCAGTATTTCTATCGCGAAGGATCTTCCATAAATAGAAGAGCTGACGGTTCAATTGTGAATATACCGGCTCCATTCAAGAGTGAAAATTACCTGCTTTCTTTCTTTGGAAGAGCCAATTATTCGCTTAATGATAAATACTTGTTTACAGCAACATTGCGCTACGATGGATCTTCGCGCTTTACCGAACATTGGGGGTTATTCCCTGCGGTATCTGCTGCATGGCGTGTAAAAGACGAAGCTTTTTTGTCTAATGTAAAAGTGTTGTCTGACCTTAAGTTAAGGGCAAGCTACGGCTTAACCGGACAACAGGATATTGGTAGCGATTATCCCAACCTTGCCATATACAGGGCATCTACGGAGACAGCTCAATATCAACTTGGAAATGAATTCTATACTACGTTACGTCCCGAGGCGTATGACCCTAATATAAAATGGGAAACTACCTCAACGCTAAACTTAGGTGTTGATTTTGGATTGTTTGAAAACCGATTAACCGGCTCTCTTGAATTTTATGAACGCAAAACATCAGATCTATTAAATTTCATACAAATCGCCAGCGGAACAAACTTCTCTAACTTCCTGTATACCAACGTAGGTAATTTGGAAAATCGCGGCTATGAAGTTACCCTTCAGGCAGTTCCGGTTACTACACAAAACTTTACATGGAACTTCGGGTTAAACTTTGCTTATAACCAGAACAGGATTACAAAATTATTATTGGTTGATGATCCTAATTTTATTGGTGTTAATGCCGGAAATATTGGTGTAGATCAGTTTATCCAAAATCAGCAAGTAGGATACCCGATCAACTCGTTCTTCACGTATCAACAAGTTTACGGAACGGATGGCCGACCTATTGAAGGTTTGTATGTAAATCGTTCGGGTGACCCAGTTCCGGTGGTTGGAAATAACTTCAATAAATATCGTCCTGAAGATCCTGCTGCTAATTTTTTAATGGGTATCAACTCACGATTGCATTACAAAAAAATCGACTTCTCTTTTTCGGGCCGACTAAGCCTTGGGAATTTTGTTTATAACAATGCTGTAGCTGGCCGTGCATTTTACAATAATGTATTTAACAACGGATTCTTCAGCAATGTACCACGAGCAATTAATGAGACTGGTTTTTACAACCAACAACAATTGTCTGACTTCTATGTGAAGGATGCTTCATTCTTTAAGATGGATAACATGAGCCTTGGTTACTCAATGGATAACCTTATGCGTGATAAGCTAAGGGCTAGAATAAGTTTAACCGCGCAGAATGCCTTTATCATTACCAAGTATGATGGTATTGACCCTGAGGTTAACGGTGGAATTGATAACACGTTGTACCCACGGCCGCGGGTATTCCTGTTAGGTTTAACATTGGATTTTTAATTATTAAGGACTATGATTATGAAACTGAATAGAATTTTTCAAATCTCGCTTTTGAGCCTTCTGCTTGTGATGGTTTCCTGTATAGGCGATTTGGATGTAACACCTATCGATCCCAATCTGGTTACGAGCAAAACCGTGTACGATAGCCCTGCGGCCTTTAAGCAAGGTCTGGCGAAGCTTTATGCTTTATTTATTTTAACAGGACAGCAGGGGCCAGCCGGCCAACCGGATGTTGCCGGAGTAGATGAAGGTTTCAGTTGTTTCACTCGTTCAATGTGGAACCTGGAAGAACTTACTACGGATGAGGCTATCTGGTCGTATCCCAATGATGCCAACGGAACTATATCCAATTTGTATTTTAATACATGGCTGCCTTCTGACGGAATTCCTACAGCACTTTTTGGTCGCTTGTTGGCTTCTATGGTTATCATTAACGAGTATATACGCGCAACGAGTGGTCAAACCGATCCTGAAGTTATTCGTTTTCAGGCAGAAGCACGCTTTTTACGAGCATTGGGTTATTACTACGGTATGAATCTGTATGGTAATATGCCCGTAGTTACCGAGAATGACTTGCCAGGTGCATTTTTACCTGCACAACGCACCCGTGCAGAAATTTTTGAGTATGTGGAGGAAGAACTACTCGCTATTTATGAAACACTTGGCACCCCCAGATTTGAGTATGGTCGTGCTGATAAGGCAGCAGCATCCATGCTGTTGGCCAAACTGTATCTGAATGCTGCGGTGTTTCTTGCGCCAACGATTCCTCCCCAATATGCCGGACGTAATTTTTACAATGATGTTATCATCGAATTAAATAAGGTAATTGAGTCAGGGTACGCACTATCGCCAAAGTACATCAATAACTTTTTGGCAGATAACCACACTAGCCCCGAAATCATCTTTTCATTCAATAACGATGGCCTTCGCTCGCAAGCTTATGATGGTGTATGGATAATGATTAGGGGTAACAGCGGAAACGGTGGTTGGGGTGGCCTGCGCACCCGTTCATCTTTCGTATCCCTATTTGATTCTAATCCAGCTGACTATCGAGGTATCTTTGCAAAAGAAGATCAAGGTCAACAGCGGGATATTACTGAGCCTAACAACTCTTCACATGGTTATGGTGTTTTTAAATTCAGAAATGTTAATTCAGACGGCACAACACCGGTAAATGATAATACTGGGTTTATTGATACTGACTACCCGTTGTTCCGCTTGGCAGATGCTTACCTGATGTATGCTGAGGCGGTTAGACGTGGTGCTACTAATGGTTCACTTTCCACAGCGGTTACTTATGTTAATTCACTACGCAATCGCCCAGGTGATACCCCTATAGGTAACGTTACCGAAGGCCAGCTAACGCTTGATTTTATTATTGACGAGCGTGGCAGGGAATTATATTGGGAAGGACATCGCAGAACTGATTTGATTCGCTTCAACAGGTTTACAGGTGCTACCTATATTTGGGAATGGAAGGGCGGAGAACCGGAAGGACGAGCAATCCCTCCTCATTTATCAATTTTCCCTATTCCGTCTGCAGATTTGGCAACCAATCCAACATTAAAACAAAATCCTGGCTATTAATTGAATTCAGACTATGAAAAGGATAACTAAGAAAATATTGTTGTGGTCTGTCATGCTGATGAGTTCACTGATGTTCTTGTCGTGCGCAGACCTTGATAAAGTGATAGTGAATGAAAACGTTGAAGCCAATGTGCTCAATTCATTATCAGCTGAATCCTATGAGTTAACGTTTGACGATCGTGATGAGATTGCAGAAACGTTTTCATGGACTATACCGGATTTTGGTTTTCAGGCCGGTGTATTGTATCGCGTAGAAGTTGACCTTGCAGGTAACTCCTTTGGGAATGCTTTTACGATAGCAGAAACCCGTAGCCAATCTGCTTCGGTAACGGTTGGTTTATTGAACAATGCATTGTTGGCCATTGGTGCACCAGCACTTGAAGCAGCAGATTTTGAATTCAGGGTAGTTTCAACAATCAGTAACAATGTGCAACCGGTGGTTTCAAATATCCGGTCTGCAGAAATAGTTACTTATGTAACTAGTTTCCCTTCTATCTGGGGTATGGGTGCCGGATTAAAAGGCTGGGGACCTTGGCCCGACAATGCCGTAGAATGGCCAAGTAATCAGTTTAAGAAATACTCTCAGATTGCATACTTCACCCAAGGTGAGGCGTTCCGTTTCTTTGAACAATTGGATTGGGGGCCAACATCTTACAATTATCCATTTTTTAGTTCAGTTTCCAATGTTTTTGAAAATGCAAATGATGGAGATAGTAACTTTAGAGTAGCTGCAACTTCAGGTTGGTACCTGGTAAATATTGACCTTATTGGGGGAACCGTAACAGCTGAAGCTACATCCGAGCCTATCATGTACATGACGGGTGCCGGAATTGGGGGTTGGGATCAGCCGGGTACTGGTGCGAGTGTGTTGATGACATTTTTACGCCCCGGTGTATTTATGGCGACTGCCAACTTTGTAAACAACGAAGCATTTCGCTTTTTTGCACAACCCAACTGGGGGCCGACTTCATACAACTATCCTTACTTCACCACCGTTGACCCTTTGTTTATTAATGCCAACGATGGTGATTCGAACCTGAGATATGTTGGTTCATCCGGACCACAAACTGTTATTGTGGATATTGAAGCTAAAACTGTGGTTGTAGTGCCCCCTTTGTACATGATGGGTGCCGCTTTAAATGGTTGGGGACCGTGGCCTGACAATGCTGTTAAGATGACTTATTTGTCATCAGGAGTGTATCAGGCAACAGCTACCTTTACGAATGGTGAAGCCTTCCGCTTCTTTGCTCAGGCTGACTGGGGGCCTACTTCGTTTAATTTTCCATACTTCACTTCTGTTGCTTCAGATTTTGCGAATGCCAGCGATGGTGACTCGAACTTCCGTTACGTTGGTACAACAGGATCACGTACGGTAAGGGTAAATCTTGAGACTAAAGTTGTGACATTGGTTAACTAACAGTAATTGCATAGTCAGAACTAAAAAATCAGGAGAGAAATTTTTCTCCTGATTTTTTAGTTTCTAACAGGAAGAGTTGTATTAGAAAATTTTAATCCGAGTTGATTCGAAGTTTCCATACGTATGCTATTTACAGTGGAATTTTTTCTCAAAACTCCTTATCAAGAATGAAGAATTTATTGTTTCCGGTACTAGCCGTCATTGTTTTTTGCACCAGTGCCCAAACTAAACTTGCTTTAGACCCGGTTATTTCCCCGGCTTTATTTCAACCTTCTACGGAAATAACTGTAACCTATGATGTAACCGGAACCTCAATGGCAGGATTGAGCAGAGGTTGGGCATGGGTTTGGATTCCCGGCAAAAGTATTAACGCTAAGTATAATGTAAACCCCGCACCCACTTCGGGTGCACCAAGTCCGGCAGAGTTTACCAAAGTAGTGGAAGGTGGAAGAACATTATTCAGGCTTACCTTCAAGCCTGCTGATTTCTTTAATGAAAGTATCGCTTCTGAAACACAATTTGGTATTTTGTTTAAAGGGAGTAACTGGACAGGTTGCGGTATTTCTGTTTGTCAGACAACAGACTATGTAGCGCAGTTTTGGGATGGAAGTTTTCAGGTATTGCTAACATCGCCAACAACACAACCGTTATTTGTTATCAACGGACAACAAATACCTATTACAGCTGAAGCCTCAGTAAATGTAGACTATGATTTATTTATAAATGATGTACCGATAGCACAACAAACGGATACACGTAGCTTTTCATACACGCATACCGTAACGGAAACCTCCGGCTATGCCGAAGTGAAGCTTGTTGGCGCCTCAGGCTCAAGCAGCAGTGAAGTGCGCTTTCTGTATCTTTTGGCATCACCCAGTCCTGTAGTTATGCGACCATCCGGTATTATTCCTGGGATTAATTACCACAGCGATCCTACAAAAGTTACACTGTGTTTATGGGCACCCGATAAATCATCCGTATATGTTCGCGGTGATTTCAGTGATTGGGATGTGTTACCTGAAAACCTGATGAACCGTGATGGAGAGTATTTCTGGATTGAGCTTTCAACATTAATCGCGGGTCAGGAATACGCTTTTCAATACCTGGTGAATGAAAGTATTTGGTTGGCCGATCCTTACGCGGATAAGATTCTGGATCCGGATGATCAGTATATACCTTCTACATCTTATCCCAACCTGAAACCTTATCCTCAAAAGGCATTATTAACCGATTGGTATTTTAATCGTTTATCCGTTTTTCAGACTGATCAACAGCCTTACCAATGGCAGGCAACCAACTACCAACGTCCGCCAAAGGAAAAGCTTGTGGTGTATGAATTACTTATCCGCGACTTTTTTGGCGTGAATGATCGTACTTATCAAAACCTGATCGATACCCTAAGCTATCTTAAAACATTAGGGGTTAATGCAATTGAGCTGATGCCCATTATGGAGTTTAATGGTAATGACAGTTGGGGTTACAATCCAACGTTTATGTTTGCTGTAGATAAGTACTACGGCACCAAAAATAAATTCAAGGAGTTCATTGACATCTGTCATCAGCATGATATAGCCGTTATATTGGATATAGCTATGAATCATCAGGATATTCCTAATTCATATGTGATGATGGATTTCAACTTCACCTCATTTACGCCAACGGCTACTAATAAATGGTTTAACGTTACACCAAGGCATCCATTCAACGTGTTCTTTGACATGAATCACGAAAGTGTATACACCAAGGCGTATTTGGATACTGTGAATTACTATTGGTTGAACGAATTTAAAGTCGATGGTTATCGCTTCGATTTATCTAAAGGTTTTACGCAGGTGAATACCTATCCGAGCAATGTAAGTGGCTGGTCAGCTTATGATGCTTCTCGTATAGTATTACTTAAACGCATGGCCGATAAAATCTGGACACACTTTCCTGACGCTTACGTAATTCTTGAGCACTTTGCTGTAAACAGTGAGGAAAAAGAACTGGCGGAGTACAAGGCTGCCGAAGGTAAAGGAATGTTGTTTTGGGGTAATATGAACCACGCCTATCTGCAGAGCGCCATGGGATATTCGCAGGACTCAGACATTAGTTGGGTTTATCATGGTACAAGAGGCTGGTCGGTTCCACATGTAATTGGCTATATGGAAAGCCATGATGAGGAGCGGATGATGTTTAAGAATCTTCAGTTTGGCAATACCAATGTAAATCCGCCTTACAGCGTTAAAAATTTGTATACTGCCCTCGATAGGGTAAAAGCGGCCTCCACAATATTCTATACAGTACCGGGACCAAAAATGCTGTGGCAATTTGGCGAGCTGGGATATGATATTTCTATTGATGAGGGAGGTAGGGTTTCGCCCAAGCCGGTAAAGTGGGAGTACAGAGATGATTATCACCGGTATCGGGTTTACGAACATATTGCTGATTTGATTCGGCTTCGTAAGGAATACAATGTATTCAATGATGGTAGTGCTACCATCACAGGGGGTAATAATTTGGTAAAGCAGCTAACACTGAAGAATAGTCCGTACGTTACTACACCGGTAAACACCAGCCAAATGAATGTGCAGGTAGCTGTTAACTTTGATGTAAAGCAGAATTCTGTGAGTGTTTCTTTTCCGCATACTGGTACATGGTATGATTATTATGCTTACGGAAATCCAATTGTGGTTACTTCAGTTCCTTATACCCTGACAATGCTGCCCGGAGAGTATAAACTCTTTACGGATGTGGAAATCACAAATCCATTAATTACTTCTACGGAGGAGCGTAATTCAGTGAACTCTACTTTTGTTTATCCCAACCCGGTTGATGACTTATTACTGATTCGTTCCGATCGGGAGGTGAAGTATTTGAAACTGGTTAATACCTACGGTGTAGTGTTTACCCCGATGCAAGTTTCAGAAAATGCTTGGGATATGCGCAGTATTCCTCCAGGTTTGTACGTTGCTACAGTGGTACATTCGAATGGGACAAATAAGACTAAAGTTATTAAGCGATAAAAGTCTTAGAACTAAGGATTAGAATTTGTACGAATTCCATAAATGCCTATTCATTAAAGACTTTTATTCCTTCCAAAACTTTAAAATCGAAATCGAATAAAGCCATGTTTTCCCAAGGTGATCCATCCTGTGCTTGAGTGCCTCTGTAGGCCACCCATTCTGGTGCCCAGTAGGCAAGTCCCAGGCCGCGATTTACTTCAGAAATGTTTTTTCGGAGCTGCATTAAAAAGTCATGCTGTCCTTTGGCGGTGGCTGGGTAACTGGGAATAAGATGTTCAGAAAGCCCAACAATATTATTAGTCCAGTCATTCCATCCAAGTGTGAAAGGATAGCCCGTTTCGGCAAGAATAATGTCCTTGTTGAAGCTACTAACCAGTTGGTTCATTGTAGATTTAACGGTAGTAAGCGATTTTGTATGCCAACGCGGATAGTAGGACAGGGCAATAATGTCATAGTCAACGCTATTATTCTCTAGCAGGGTATAGAACCAATTAGAGCCTTCGAGCCCGGCAAAGTGCATCATAATTTTTGTTGATCCTGAAGCGCTACGGGTAGCATCAATGCCCTTTTTCAAGAGCATGATGAAGTTGCTTTGATTGGAAATGTTTCCATCTGGCCATAAAAAACCGCCATTAATCTCATTTCCTACTTGTACATAATCTGGCTCAAGTAACGACACAACCTTATGGGTGTAATTGTAAACACTGTCAGCAAGATCGCTAAGAGAGGCTGATGACCAGGCTGCCGGTTTCGATTGTGCACCAGGATCTGCCCAAGTATCGGAGTAATGGATAGTTAACCATACCTTAAGGCCTTTGCTTTTTATTTCATCGGTAAATGCAGTCACCTCATCTAGTCCGGAGTGATGGGTTGCAGGGGTATGCCAAAGTCTTAACCGGATAGTGTTACATCCCTCGGTTTTTAAAATATCCAGCACATCTTTTACTTCATTAGCGCCATTCCTGAAGTTTACGTTGGCTTCACGGATTTCAGGCAGAAAGGATATATCAGCAGCACGGATCGATAAGGGTGGGGCAGTCGGGGGTTCAGGTGGTTCTGAATCACTGCATTGAAACAGAACTGCTGTAACGACAGAAAAAGTTAACCATTTAAAATAATTCATTGTGTTGCTTCCGGGTTCACTGTTAATTTAGCGGGTCATAAAAATAGCTCACCAGTCTTAAATATATACCATGAAAAATACACGAGTAGTAATTTGTTTGCTTGTTTGTTTAAGCACAATTGGTTTTTCGCAGCGAACAACAGATGCTTATGTGGATAAAAACGGAGTATTACGATGGGGAAATTCAAAAGAAGAAATTAAGGGCTTTGGGGTAAACTACACAGTACCATTTGCACATGCCTATCGAACGGCCAAGCGGTTGGGTGTTGATATTGAAAAAGCAATTGATGAAGATGTCTATCATTTTGCTCGTTTGGGTTTTGATCTTTACAGGGTACACGTTTGGGACACACAAATCAGCGATTCTGTTGGTAACTTGTTGACCAACGAACACCTTCACACTTTTGATTATATGATCAAAAAAATGAAAGAGCGGGGCATGAAGTTTATCATTACTCCAATTGCTTTTTGGGGTGATGGTTGGCCCGAGCCAGATGGTAAAACACCGGGA
The DNA here is from genome assembly GCA_019638255.1 of Cyclobacteriaceae bacterium. Taxonomy (GTDB): domain Bacteria; phylum Bacteroidota; class Bacteroidia; order Cytophagales; family Cyclobacteriaceae; genus UBA2336. Next base: position 2,256,128 of record JAHBUD010000001.1, read on the forward strand.
TTTTCACACAAATATGGTAAAGATGCCTGTCTTACCCATCCGGAGGCTATTGCAGCTCAACGGAATTATCTGTACCAGTTTTTGAACCACGTCAATCCACTCACCGGTGTGGCATACAAAAATGATCCTGATATTATAGCATTTGAAGTTTCTAATGAACCTCACCATCGAGAATCTGCTGAAGCGGTTACTGGTTTTATCAATTCGATGGTGGACGCCATGCGTTCAACAGGTTGTAAGAAACCTGTTTTCTATAACGTAACCCACAGCATTCAGCTTGCGGATGCCTATTTCAAGTCCAAAATTCAAGGAGGAACCTACCAATGGTATCCCACTGGCCTGGGAGCACGTCATGAGTTAGGCGGAAATTTACTTCCTCACGTGGATCATTACTCCATTCCCTTCTCAACCCATCCTTCATTTAAAAGTAGTGCTCGAATTGTTTATGAATTTGATGCTGCCGATGTAGGCCGATCCTATATTTACCCGGCAATGGCCCGAAGCTTTCGTGAAGCAGGCATGCAACTGGCCACCCATTTCTCATACGATCCTACGTATATGGCATATACCAATACTGAGTACGGTACACATTATATGAACCTTGCGTATACTCCACAAAAAGCACTGAGCCTGATGATTGCATCAGAAGTTTTTCATCAGGTGCCAATGTTTAAGTCTTTTGGTCGCTATCCGTCAAATACCCGCTTTGGTAATTTTTTTGTGAACTATGAAGATGACTTAGCAGAGATGATCACAGAATCATCCTTTATTTATACCAATACTACTTCATCGTCTGTACCTGACGCAACAAAATTAAAGCGCATTGCAGGCTCCGGAAACTCCTCGGTGGTAAGCTATGATGGCACCGGGGCTTACTTTCTGGACCAACTTGAACCAGGCGTTTGGCGACTTGAGGTAATGCCCGATGTGTGCTGGATTGATGATCCGTTTACACGAACTAGTTTAAAAAAGGAGATAGCGGTAATTCAATGGAACCAGCGAACCTTAACGGTTAATCTGCCAGATATCGGTTCACAGTATTCCATTATTGGTGTCAATACAGGTAATTCCATGAAACTAGAGTCGGTTGACCGATCGATGGAAGTACTACCGGGTACATATATAATTTTACGCAAAGGAAAAACAACTTCGTACACTGGCTTAACCCGATGGAAAAATATTGTTGTTGGTGAATTTACAGCCCCGCAGGCAACGGTAAAGCAAAATTATGTACAGCATAAACCTGTAGAACAACTTACCGAAGTCGAGGCCGTTACAATCTCTGCAGATATTGTTTCTCCATCTGTTCCTGGTAGTGTGGAATTGCACGTTTGGTCAGGTTATCGCAGGGAAATAATTTCTATGGACAGACTTCGTGGCTACACCTATCAGGCGACCATACCCAGTGAAATGATTACAAAAGGGTTTCTTTCTTATTTCATTTCGATCACTAATGATAATATCAGCCACACATTCCCCTCTGGAGAGAAGACTTACCCGACTGACTGGGATTTTTATGTGGCAGATCAGGCCTACCGAATTCCAGTAGTTTCAAAAGGTAGTGCGATATTTTTATTTAATGCTGCCACCGATAATGACCGTTTGCTACGCCAGTGGGTGCGCGAATCTTCACTGGTGCCAACCGGGCACCCGGGCAAAGCTGAGCTACTCATAACGATCAATAAATTATTCCGCGATGATCCTGAGGATAAGCTTCGTAAGCCAGTGTATGACTACTCTATGCGTTTTTATACTGGACATAAAACCACTGGACGCGCAGCGGATATTAAACAAGTAAATGATATCATATTTAATGGCTATGCGTTGAACGGTAAACCATGTAAGTTACAAGTGGCATTGGTAACAAAAGATGGTAGAGCTTACGGTGCAATTCTTTCAATTGAGCCTGATAAGAAAGAATATAAAGTGAGTCTAAATCAACTGGTGCCAGTTCCATTAGTTACGCTTCCTCGTCCATACCCAACTTTTTTGCCCTATTACTTCACTATGGATGTCAAATCTTCGCTTGATATATCAGCAGTGGAAAGCATTCAGCTTTCTATTGGGCCGGGTATACCAATTGAGGTATTGACAGAGCAACATGGTATTGCAATTGAAAGTATACGTTTGGAGTAAGCGTATGCCTACTTTGATTTACGAAGGGAAGATTCGCGAATGATTAGCCGGGTTTTTAACACCTTGGTTTCCGGTGTTATCGCTATATCATCTTTGCCCTGTTTTTCGATCTGTCGGATCAACAATTTGGCGGCTTCCTGGCCCATTTCAAATCCGGGTTGGTCAACCGAGGAGAGGGGTGGATCCATCAAGGAGCTGAAGAACCAATTGCTAAAGCCGACCAATGCGATATCCTGTGGCATATTAAGGCCTTTGGCCTTAATAGCCTGCATGGCTCCCATAGCAGATGGGTCATTGGTTGCAAATATGCCGTCCGGTGGGTTTTTCAAACTCAGCAGTTTTTCAGTAGCGGCTTTCCCTTCTTCAATGTTACCGGAAGGGCAAGTAGCAATAAGCTCTTTGCTGAAGGGTATGTTGTTTTCCTGAAGAGCTTCCTTGTAGCCCTCCAGTCGCTGTTTGCTAATGTCAAGATTGGGCGGTCCTTCAAGATGCGCTATTCTTCGACAACCTTGTTCAATCAAATGCAGTGTTGCATCCTTTGCACCATGAAAATCGTCAACAATTATTTTACTGGATTGATCGGTATTATAGACTCTGTCAAAAAATACAATCGGCATGCCTTTGGCAAGCATGCTTTCAATGTGTTCGAAGTTTGAGGTTTCCCGCGATACGGACATAAGCATTCCATCAACCCGGCTATTGAATAGGGCTTTCATGTCGGTGATTTCACGTGCTTCAGACTCATTTGATTGGGTTATAATAACATTATAACCGGCACTGTAGGCAACATCTTCAATTCCGCTAATAATTGTAGAAAAGAAGAAATGAACAATTTCGGGTATGATAACCCCAATGGTATTCGTTTTACTTTGCCGGAGGCTAAGGGCAACGATATTGGGTTGATAGTTTAACTTTTCAGCGAGCTCATTGACAGCTTTTTTTGTATCTGGGCTTATATCCGGATGATCCTTTAATGCCCTTGATACGGTAGATGGAGAGATGCCCAATTCACGCGCTATGTCTTTAATCGTTACTTGGTTGTATTTCATGTTTTCAATTTTCTTGTTGATCAATTAAAAAAGTACCTAAAAGTAAGCAAGAATTTCTGCAATCGTTTGCAGCATCAATAATGTATTCGAAATCTGGCCACTTTTTCAGTATAAAACTGATCTTTACGTTTTAAACTAAACTAATCATTAAACCTAAAACATTTAGAAACTAAAGCTATTATTATGGCGAAATTAATTTTTAGCAAAAACTATTGAGGCACGTGATTGCATGTATTTTTGATTTGGATGGAGTTATTGTTGATACTGCTCGCTACCATTTCCTGGCTTGGCAAAAGTTGGCAAAAGAATTAGGTATTAATTTTTCGGAAGCCGATAACGAGCGATTAAAAGGTGTTAGCCGTATTGAGTCGTTGAATATAATCCTCAGCTTGGGCGGAATCTCGTTATCCTATGAAGAGAAAGAGAAACTGGCCACCCGAAAGAATCAATGGTTTGTTGATTACATAATGGCCATGAAACCTGATGAAATTTTTGCTGGTGCGAAAGCATTGTTTGATGATCTTCATAGACATCAAATCAAAGTTGGGCTTGCTTCCAGCAGTAAAAACGCCCGCACCGTACTGGCAAAACTTGAATTAGAAAAATATTTTGATGCCATTGTAGATGGCACTATGATTGAAAATTCAAAGCCTGATCCTGAAATATTTTTGAAAGCAGCTAAACTTCTTCAGGCGAATCCGGACGACTGCATAGTGGTTGAAGATGCTGAAGCTGGTGTAGAGTCGGCACTGCGTGCAGGAATGCGATGTGTTGGAATAGGAAGCACGGAACAGCTCGGAAAGGCAAATCATGTTGTTGATCATATAAAAAAAATATCATACGAACTGTTGAAAAATCTCTGATCTATGAAGGATTACTTTAAACATCATCCATGGCATATTATTGAGGAAGGTTTTAATCCGCATTATAACAAAATAGCAGAAAGTGTCTTTAGCATCGGTAATGGACGGATGGGCCAGCGGGCCAATTTTGAGGAAGCTTATAGCGGAGAATCCCTACAGGGCAGTTATGTGGCCGGAGTTTATTATCCGGATAAAACCCGGGTAGGGTGGTGGAAGAATGGCTACCCGGAATATTTTGCCAAGGTACTAAATGCACCAAGCTGGATTAGTGTCCACGTTAAAATTAACGATCAGCAACTTGACCTTGCTTCGACTAAAGTGGAGAACTTCAAAAGAATTCTCGATATGCAAACGGGCATGCTGTCGCGATCATTCACAGCCATTTTTTCTGACGGAAAAAAAGTGCAAGTTGATGCCAGGCGATTTTGCAGTTTGGACAATGGCGAGGTGGGTGCAATACGCTATGCCATAACACCATTAAATTTTTCCTCATCATGTACACTTTCATTATTTGTTGATGCTGACGTAAAAAACACTGACTCCAATTACGATGAGAAATTCTGGGATGAGGTTGTTAAGCAAGCTGAGGAAAGTGAATGTGTAGTGGTAGCTCAAACCAGGAAAACATTTTTTCATGTTGCAACCGGTATGCGCTATAAAATTGTCTCAGGAGGCCAGGAGGTGCCCCGGCATATAGAAACTGAATTAAGAGAAAAGTTTGCGGGCAATCGGGTTCATATCGAACTTCAGGAAGGTAAAGAAGTAGTTATATATAAATATGCGGCAGTACTCTCATCAGAGAATCATGCAAAAGATGACTTGCTTGAAGATTGCCGCAAGGTTCTCAGTTATGCTGTTTCCAGTGGGTTTGAAAATCTATTAGAGAAACATGCCAAGGTATGGGAGCACAAATGGAATGAATCAGATATTACCATTGATGGTGATGTAGCAGCACAGCAAGGCATTCGCTTTAACATATTTCAGCTAAGTCAAACCTATACCGGAGAAGATGAACGATTAAACATTGGGCCGAAAGGTTTTACGGGAGAGAAATATGGCGGAAGTACATATTGGGATACAGAGGCATATTGTCTGCCTTTTTACTTAGGAACTTCTGAACAGCATGTTGCGCGCAACTTACTGGTTTACCGGTATAAGCATCTTCAAAAGGCAATTGAAAATGCCGGGAAACTTGGGTTCAGGGATGGTGCTGCGCTTTACCCGATGGTAACCATGAACGGTGAGGAATGCCACAACGAATGGGAGATAACCTTTGAAGAAATCCATCGCAACGGTGCTATTGCCTATGCGATTTACGATTACATACGGTATACTGGTGACGAGGACTTTCTGATTGAATATGGATTGGAAGTACTGATAGGTATTTCGCGTTTTTGGGCACAACGCGTAAACTGGTCGGCTGAAAGACAGAAGTTTGTTATGTTGGGTGTTACTGGCCCAAATGAGTACGAGAACAATGTTAATAATAATTGGTACACTAACTACATAGCCTGCTGGACCTTGAAGTACACGCAGGATGCCATGCAATATGTAAAGGCAAAAAATACTGTTGCGTTTTCGGGACTATTGAAACGATTGAGCTTTGTAGAGAAGGAGGTTAGTTATTGGATGGAAATTGTTGAGGGAATGTATTTTCCGGAAGATAAATCCCGCGGAGTATTCCTGCAGCAAGATGGATTTCTTGATAAAGAGCTACTCACTGTTGCAGACCTGGGCAAGGAGAATCGCCCCATTAATCAAAAGTGGTCATGGGACAGAATACTTCGCTCATGCTTTATCAAACAGGCCGATGTGTTACAAGGATTGTATTTCTTTGAGGACCACTTTGATCAGGATATCATAAAACGAAATTTCGACTTTTATGAACCCATGACTGTACATGAATCATCGTTGTCACCGTGCGTTCATTCCATACAGGCAGCTTTGCTTGGATATAAGGATAAGGCTTACGAAATGTATCTGCGCACTGCAAGGCTTGATATCGATGATTACAATAACGATACAGAAGACGGGTGTCACATTACCAGTATGGCTGGAACGTGGCTGAGTGTGATAAAGGGCTTTGGTGGAATGCGCGTGAAGGAAGGACAGCTTCATTTTAATCCGTTCATTCCCGATCAATGGGAATCTTACTCGTTCCGAATTGAGTTCCGTGGACGTGTTTTGAAAATTCAGGTAACAACGAAAGAAGTAAAGGCAACGTTGTTATCAGGCGATGCATTGACAATTAACTTCAAGGGTAAGCCATACTTGCTGAGGGATAGCGGTAGCATTTCAGAAGTGCTATAAATATTTAGAAAGCCAACTCAGAAATCCAGTTGGATTGCATCTGTCATTCCGTCCTTATAGTAAATATTTTGTTTACCCTGTCTACAGTTTACAACCATAATTACCCGAAAACACAAAGGATAATTTCAAGCAAATTTCAATTCAAGTAGTGTTGAGTGACAATATGGCTTTGCTTGATTACTGTAAGCCTAAACTTAAACAAATCCTTGTCGAAGAAGATTGAGTTGCGGGCGATATAAAATATCAAAAGTTACGCAAACGATTGCGGAGACGTTTACGGCAAAAAAAGTACATCATAACTGAGTAAAAATCCCCATTTTTTGCTTTATCTTTAGTGTAATCATTTACAATTCTATTAACTCTAAAACTTAACCAATGACTCTATGGCAAAACATTATCTGTTTTTTCGCAATCTTTTTGCGGTTTTGTTTGTGTTGGGATCCTTTTCAGTATTTGCTCAGCAAAGGGTAACTGGCAAAGTTACCGCAAGCGATGATGGAAGCGCGATTCCAGGTGTGAACATCCTTGAAAAAGGCACAAGCAACGGCACTACATCGGATGCCTCCGGAAATTTTTCAATTAATGTCGGCAGCAATGCGGTGTTAGTATTTACTTTCATCGGTTATGACAGTCAGGAGGTTCCAGTTGGAACTCAAACGACTTTAAATGTAACGATGCAAACAAATGTTACAGCGTTATCTGAGATTGTTGTGATTGGCTACGGTTCGGTAGCTATTAAAGATGCTACTGGGGCTGTTGCAGCGGTTGGTGTAAAAGATTTTAATGGAGGCTTAATAGCAAACCCCGAGCAGTTGATTCAAGGTAGGGTGGCAGGTGTTCAAATGGTTTCAACTTCAGGCCAACCCGGTGCCGGTGTTCAATTTAGAATCAGGGGTACAAACTCAATACGATCAAACAATAACCCTTTGTTTGTTGTTGATGGCGTGCCTTTGGCAGGTGGAGTACAGCCTGGTGCAGCCGATGTAGGCTTTGGTACCAATCAGGATACAAACCCATTGAATTTCATAAACCCAAGTGATATTGAGAGCTTTAGCATATTGAAGGATGCTTCTGCAACAGCAATTTATGGCTCACGAGGAGCAAATGGAGTAGTTATTATTACTACCAAGAGCGGAAAAGGAGCGATGAAGGGAGGTTTTGATTTTGCTTCAAGTGTAAGCATAGCCTCGCCCAGAACAGAGTATGACTTATTAAACCCAACGGAGTTTCTGAGTGCTGTACAACAATTTGGTGGTGATCCTGTGGCACAAAATTTCGGATCACAAACCGATTGGCAAGATTATATCACAAGAACATCAGTTTCAAATAAGCAAAATCTTTCCTATTCAAAGGGTTTCAATGGTGGTTATATGAGAGCTTCATTCGGATACGATAACCAGGTAGGTGTTCTCCAAAACTCATCCATGCAAAGAGTTACCGGAAGATTAAATGGATCAAAAACCTTTATGGATAACAAGTTGACCATTGACTTGTCTTCAACCTTCTCAAATGTGAACAGAGAAGACCCCGCTATTAGTGGAAGTGCAGGCTTTCAGGGCGATCTACTTGGTGCCGCTTACTCAGCTAATCCAACATGGTCAACCGATCCGGATTTTAACACAGGCGGCCAAAGAAGCCCTGCGAATATGCTGGCCTATTATCAGGGCACTGGAGTTACTAATAGATTCTTAAATAACATATCGGCAACCTATAAGTTGAATGATGCTTTGTCTGTTAAGGCTATCTATGGTTTAGACTGGTCAAAAGGGGAAGCTGTTACATTAGCTTCTGGTCAATCCATAAATGCCGGGAATGGTGTGCAGGGTTTTGGTCAAGGTCAAATTAATGAGAACCGAAATGTAAATAACCTTGTCGAGTTATACCTAAACTATAACAAGCAAATAGGCAATGTTAAGATTGAGGCGATAGGTGGTTATTCATACCAGGATTTTAATAATCAATGGCAATGGGTAACGGGTAGGGGCTTCACTGACCCCAATAGCTTTTCCAGGATGGAGTCGGAGTTAAGAAGCAATTATGATATTGTTGACGCCAGAGCAGCATCGATTGCCGGTACTTATAATAACTGGGGTGTAACAAACGATCTTCGAAATACAGGTACAGGCAACCCTACCTCCGGAGGTTTTGTAAATGGAATAAATCTTAGCGAACGAACTTTCCAGACATCTTTTTTTAACAGGCCCACAGGTGCAACACTTGATGCAGTAGCCGCTAATTTTTATGACCAGACAGATTTTTTACAATCTTATTTTGGAAGGGGTAACTTTACAGTCTCGGATAAATACTTACTCACTGCAACAATCCGCGTTGATGGTTCATCAAAATTTGGCGATGAAAATAAATATGGGGTTTTCCCATCTGCAGCAGCAGCGTGGAAACTGCACGAAGAAGGTTTTATGCCCGATGCCTTTAGCGACTTTAAGTTGCGTATAGGGTATGGTATTGTGGGTAACCAGGATGGTTTAGGTTATGGTGAATTTGTAAGGCGGGAGAGGTTTTCAGACGTAGGCATTGGAGAAGACCGCCAAATTACACTACCGGGTACTTCTGCAACAGGTAATACAAATGATGGGTTGAAATGGGAACAAACGGCAACGTTAGGCGTTGGTATTGATTTTGGCATCTTCAATGATAAACTTACAGGTACGTTTGATGTTTATTCTAAAAGAACGACCGATTTGCTGTTGAGAGTTCTGCCAGCTGCCCCATCACCTGTTGTTGGTTTACTTTTCACTAACCTGCAAGATGCAGTTGTTGAAAACAATGGTTGGGAACTCGGTCTTAACTGGAATGCTATTGAAAAGCCTGATGCATCCTTTACGGTAAGTGGCAACATTGCCTACAACAAAAATATGTTGAAAAATTTTGCTGGAGCTTTAGATGCTGGTACTATTCGCGGGCAAGGTTTATCAGGAGCTTATGCGCAGCGATTAGCTGGCGGACATCCTTTATTCTCATACCATTTGCGGGAATTTGAGGGATTTGACAGTAACGGACAACCAATAGGTGATAATCAGGATTTTGTTGGAAAAACAGCATTGCCAATATGGAACATGGGTTTCTCGTTAAGTGCCAGATATAAAGCTTTTGACATTTCGATGTTTATGACAGGTCAGTTTGGACACTACATTTATAACAACACACAGAATGCCTTCTTTACTGCGGGTTCAATAAACAATGCCAGAAATGTAACACGGGATGTTTTAACGAGTGGTGAATCTGGTGCCGCAGAAGCTGCTGTATCAACACGATTTTTGTATAGTGGAGATTTCTTAAGAATGCAAGACTTAACTGTTGGATATAATGCGGGGTTAGGTGATTTAAAGTTTATTAAGACTCTAAGATTTTACGTAACCGGCCAAAACTTGTTTGTGATAACAAAGTATAATGGTCTTGATCCTGAGGTAAGTTCAAGCCCTGCAGGGTTTGATTTACTCAACGGGTTACCTACTGCTGGTATTGATTATGCAGCGTATCCACGACCACGTATTTTTACGATTGGTTTGATTGCATCGTTTTGATTGAAAAGCTTCTAAATAAAATGAAAATGACTATTATGACAAAGTTTAAAAGCAGATTGTGGATGCCTTCTGTGATTGTGTCAGTTTTCCTGACAGCCTGTAGCCTTGATATTGAGGAGACGGATTCAATAATTACAAGGGGGGGTTCTGCCATTTTTAATGGTGTGGAAGATGTTCCAAGTTCCTTAAATACTATTTATAATAATATATCTTCTCAAGCTGAGAATCAGGAAAATTTGTATGCTCTCACCGAAGTATCAACGGATGAGCTCGTTGTTCCAACCCGGGGTACTGACTGGGGTGATAATGGTGTTTGGAGAACCATTCATGCGCACACTTGGGGTCCCACTCATCCTCAAATTCTAAATGTTTGGAATGAGAAGAATAACGGTGTTTTACGTGCTACTGAAGTTATTGATCCGTTAAGTAATGCAAACCCTGCACAAGTTGCTGAAGCAAAATTTGCCAGGGCATATAATATGTGGATTGTAATTGATTTCTTTGGCTTGGCTCCATTTAGAAACCCAACAGATGGTCCGGATGTAATACCAACTGTTATGACACGGACTGAAGCCTATAACATGATTGTTCAGGATTTGACTGATGCGATTACAGGTTTACCAGCCAGTAATCCTACCGCTACCGACAAAACAAGGCCTGTAAAAGCTACCGCTCGTTTTTTACTTGCAAAAGTAAAGCTTAATGCGGAAGTGTATAAAGGTAGCTTTGGGACGAATGATCTTCAGGATGTTATCACGTTGGTTGACGCAATTGAAGCAGAAGGCTATGGACTTGAAGCTGACTATTTTAACACCTTTAAAGGCCCCACCTTTACAAATACTGATGTAATTTGGTATGTTACAGGTGGGGTTGGGAACAGAATGTGGAATGGTCTTCATTATAACCAGGCTCATCCCGAAAATGGTGGAGGTGGTTGGAATGGGTTTACTACGTTGGCCGAATTTTATGATAAATTTGAAGGCCCCCCTACGGTAAACACTATTGGTGGCCCCCAGGAAGAAAGGAGAGGGTACACACACACCTTGGCTTCTACAAATGCAACCAATCTTGGTTTTGGATATGGCTTTCAGCTAGGTCAGATGTATGGATGGAGAACAATCGAAGGAGTTCCTCAAGCTGTTGCACTCAATGATCGTGTGGGAAATGCCTTGGTTTTCACAAAAGAATTACCAGGCTTGGTGGGTAACAATGAACGAACAGGTATAAGATTACTGAAGTATTCTCCTGCCAACGGTGCATATACGTCTGGTGTTGTTATGGCACGATTCGCAGATGCACACCTAATGAGAGCTGAAGCAAAGTTGCGTGGTGGAAATACTGCAGGTGCACTTTCGGATGTAAATGCCCTTAGGGCAGTCCGTGGCAATACAAGTGCTTTAGGTTCTATCAATGAATCTGTTATGCTTGATGAGAGAGGCCGTGAATTATATACTGAGGGGTGGAGAAGAAATGACATGATCCGCTTCGGAGCCTTTAAAAATGCATGGCAATTTAAGGAAGCAGGAGATGGTCATACCGATCTGTACCCAATACCAGCAAGTGCACTATTATCAAACCCTAACTTAGTGCAAAACCCTGGCTACTAGTAATTTTTGGAAATTGTGTGAAGAAAGAGGGTGAAAACCCTCTTTTTTTTATGCTATTTTAGGTTTGATTAAAGATCAAGTATTGCCGAAATGAGGGGAATCAATTTTTGTGTTCCATTGATACTTAGTTTTTTTGCTTTCGTTTCCTGTAAGCCTGAGGAAAAGCAATTCAGGTTACTACAGCCAGGTAAGTCAGGAATTGAATTTGTAAATGAATTAAACCCAACGGATGACCTGAATATTCTGACATACCTGTACTATTACAATGGTGGTGGTGTTATAATAGCCGATTTCAATAACGATAACCTCAACGATATTTATCTTTCGAGTAACCAAGGAGAAGATAAATTATACCTGAACAAAGGAAGCCTGGTTTTTGAAGATGTGACCGAAGCATCAGGCATACAAAATTCTTCGGGTTGGACTACAGGAATTACACATGTAGATATTAATAATGACGGCCTATTGGATATTTATATTTGCAAAGTAGGGAAGCATAAAACATTAGCAGACGAGAACCTGCTTTTTGTCAATCAAGGTACAAATACGGATGGAAATCCAGTTTTTAAGGAAGATGCAAAATCCTTTGGATTAAATATATCTACATTATCTACACAGGCTGCCTTTTTTGATTACGACCTGGATGGAGACCTTGATATGTTTTTACTCACACACTCCACACACCCAAATCGATCCTATGGCCGTGGAGAGAACCGACTTGTAAGAGATTCCATAACAGGTGACAGGTTGTATGAGAACATAGATGGGAAATTTTATGATGTGACAGAAGCTACGGGAATTTTTCAAAGTAAGATTGGTTATGGTTTAGGGGTTGCTATTGGTGATGTAGATAGGGACGGATTTCCAGATATCTATATCGGTAACGATTTTTTTGAGAATGATTATTTCTATCGGAATAACGGTGACAAAACCTTTACTGAATTAATTTCGAGAGACCCAACCATTTTTGGCCACACATCACATTACTCAATGGGTAATTGCATGGCTGATGTTAATAATGATGGGCGTATTGATATCCTAAGTCTTGATATGCTGCCAGAGGATTTAGTTACATTGAAATCTTCTGGTGTTGAGGATGGTTTTTCAATCTATAATAGGTTTTTGAAAGACGGATACTCGCCACAGTATATGCAGAATACGTTGCATTTGAACAGGGGCAACAATATGTTTAGTGAGGTAGGATTTCAATCCGGCATGGCTGCAACGGAATGGTCATGGAGTGTTTTGGCAGCTGATTTTGATATGGATGGTTGGAAGGATTTGTACATCACAAACGGAATCCTTGGCGCTACAAATGATATGGATTATATCAACTTTATTTCGCAAGACCATGTTCAGCGTAAAATCGGTCAAGCAGAAACAACCCTTGATTTTGCAAAACACATTCCTCAAAAGAAGACACCCAATTATGCTTTTAAGAACAATAGAAACATATCGTTTGAAGATGTTACAGGTAAGTGGTTTGGATTGAGGACTTCTTTCAGTAACGGAAGCGCCTATGGCGATCTGGATAATGATGGCGATCTGGATCTTGTTGTCAACAATGTTAACCAATCTGCTTTTGTTTACGAGAACCTGGTGAATGATCGTAAACAGCATCACTTTATCACTATTCGTTTGGATGGAAGTGAGAAAAATAGATATGGAATCGGTGCCAAGATTGAGTTGTTTTCAGGTGATTTGTATGTTTATGAGGAGCACTTTCCTGTTAAATCATACCTGTCGGCTGTGCCAAACGAAGTTGTAATTGGGTTGGGTAATCGTATGATTATAGATTCCATGCGAATTACCTGGCCGGATTTTTTGGTTGAAACGATGTATCAAGTAAATGTTGATAGGGCAATTGAGATCCATTATATAAATGCAACTCCTGCACCTGGTTCTACGCGGTCAGGAATGAAATCTTTGCTTTGTAATTCCTCTGGCTTATTGGATTTTATTCACCATGAAGAAGCCACTCTTGACTTCGACAGGGATCCGCTGGTTCCGTTCGCCTTAAGTAACGAAGGGCCAGCAATTTCAATAGCCGATGTTAATGGCGATTCGTTGGACGATGTATTTATTGGAGGAGCAAAAATGCAACCGAGTGTTTTGTACGTTCAGAATAAAGCCGGACATTTTATAATGCATCAAGTGGAGTTGTTTAATGAACACGCTATAAGTGAAGACGTAAGCCAGATTTTTTTTGATGCTGACAATGATGGTGATGTTGATTTGTTGGTGGTTTCCGGTGGGAATGAATTTGTAAACGGTGATCCTTTAAGACCAAGGTTATATTTTAATGAGTCTGGCCGCTTTCGCTATGATCCAGGTGCATTCAAAGGAGTATTCGTTAATGCATCTGTTGCGAAAGCCATTGATATCGATAATGATGGCGATAAGGATTTGCTGATTTGCTCAAACGCTTTGCCGGGTAAGTTTGGAGAAACCTCAGAGAATTTTCTATTTATCAATAATGGCTCAGGTGTATTTACGGATGCAACTGAATCATTTGGTCTGGATTTTAAGCACGCTGGTCTCATTAATGACCTGGCGATTGCCGACTTTGATGGTAATGGTTTCGATGATTTTGTAGTGGGTGGAGATTGGATGCCGTTGACACTGTTTTTAAATGATGGAAAATCACTAAAGACTATCAGAATTCCGGATAGTGAAGGATGGTGGAATGCAGTGGTGGTAGGGGATTTTGATCAGGATGGAGATATTGATATTGTTGCTGGAAATTGGGGACACAATACTCGCCTCACTGCATCCAAAAAAGAACCTATTGAATTGTATCGAAGCGATTTTGACGACAACGGTACAGTTGAGTCCTTAATTACATATTATTATAAGGGCCAGCGAACGTTACTATCATCAAAGGATGAACTTCATAAGCAAATGCCTTTTATTAAAAAGAAATATCTCCTATATAATGAATTTTCCAAGGCAACACTTGAAGATATCTTTCCAAGCGATAAATTGAAAACCGCAATGCGAAAGGAGGTGAGAATGTTGTCAACTGCTTATTTTGAGAATTTAGGAAACAATAATTTTAAGTTTCATCTTCTTCCTGAGGGGGCGCAACAGTCTTCAGTTAACGATATAGTAGTTGATGATTTTAACCATGATGGTTATTTAGATTTATTACTGGTAGGAAATAATTATGAAATAAGTACACAGCTTGGAAGGCTGGATGCATCACATGGTGTTCTGTTGTTGAATGATCGTAGTGGTTTTTTTGAGCAATATTCAAATCAGGGCTTTAATATTGCCGGAGCTGCACGTAAGGTTGGGAAGATCGTAATAAACAGTGCTACCTACTATATAGTAACTATAAATAATGATAAGCCAATTTTTTTGAGGAAGTGTAATGAAAGTGAATAAGTTATCAGCATCAGTTATTGTGTCCTTTATAATTTTCTCATGTAGTCAAAATACTGACTCAGTTGAAAAGTCTGCCCATACTCCATTGTTTACCAAGTTAACCCCTGAGCAAACGAGTATTCATTTTATAAATGAAATTGAAAGCCAGAAGGACTTTAATATTTTCAATTATAGAAACTTTTACAATGGTGGGGGAGTAGCAATTGGTGATATCAACAATGACGGTCTACCGGATATTTATTTTACAGCTAACATGAGGAAGAATCGTCTTTACTTGAATAAAGGCAATTTTGAATTTGAAGACATTACCGATGCAGCTGGAGTAGGCGGCAACAAGCCCTGGAGCACTGGGGTTGTTATGGTAGATGTTAATGGCGATGGACTCCTTGATATCTACGTAAGTAATGCCGGAAATCTGGAAGGAGATAATCACGACAATGATCTCTACATAAACAATGGTGATCTGACATTTACCGAGCGGGCTGCCGAGTATAATTTGGCTAAGAGTGGTTTTTCAACGCATGCTTCTTTCTTTGATTATGATAAGGATGGCGACTTGGATGTATACTTATTGAACAATAGTAATATTCCAGTAAGTAGCCTGGGCTATGCCGCTGACCGCGATAAACGCGCGAGTGACTGGGAGAGTGTTCCGGAGCGTTTTAGAGGCGTTGGCGATGTACTGTTGCGCAATGATGACGGAAAATTTGTGGACGTTAGTGAAGAGGCCGGTATTTACGGTAGCCTGATTGGCTTTGGTTTAGGTGTTATGATTTGCGACATTAATGGTGACACCTATCCGGATATTTATATTAGCAATGATTTTTATGAACGCGACTACCTGTATATAAACCAGAGGGACGGAACATTTAAAGAGGAAATAAAGGAATGGACATCTCATTTGTGTCTCTCTGCTATGGGTGTTGATATTGCGGATATTAACAACGATGGCTTAAGCGATATTTTCATTACAGATATGATGCCGGATGATGAGGTGCGAACAAAAAGCGTAATGGAATTCGAAAATTACGATGTGTTTAAGCTAAAGCAAAGCAGGGATTTTTATCAGCAGTATATTCAAAATACACTTCAGGTCAATAATGGTAACAAGTCATTTTCTGAAATTGCATATTTCAGTGGTGTGGCCAGAACCGATTGGAGTTGGGCGGGTTTGATTTTTGACATGGACAATGATGGGTACAAGGATATTTATGTAACCAATGGAATTATCCACGACTTAACCGATATAGACTTTGTTGATTTTCTGGCAGATGAGGTGATTCGAAACATGGTACTAACTGGCGAGAAGAAAGATCTCAGCTCTATAATAGAAAAAATGCCGGTGGTGGCGTTGCCAAATTATGCCTATAAAAACAACAGGGATTTTACATTCAGGAATATGGCAAAGGAGTGGGGGCTTGGCATCCCCAGTTTTTCCAACGGTTGTGCTTATGGTGATTTGGATGGAGATGGAGATCTCGATTTGGTGGTGAATAATGTTAATATGGAGGCGTTCATTTTCAGGAATGAAAGCCGGCAAATAACGGATAATAACTTTCTGCAGGTTAAGTTAAAAGGAAAAGGTGGAAACACCTTCGCCATTGGCACGAGTGTAAATCTGTACATCGGTGAGGAGATTCTTGTTCAGGATCAAATGCCTTCACGCGGATTTCAATCTTCGATGGATTACGTACTAACCTTTGGTTTAGGTAAACACAAGCATATTGATTCAGTAAGTATATCCTGGCCAGACGGCAAGATTACCGCACTAAAGAATGTTTCTGTTAACCAAAAGCTTGAACTTGATCAGAACGATGCGACTAGTCGGATTGTGAAAGGACCCAATCCTGTTTCTACACTGTTTAAAGAGTTAAGGGTTGATATATTGGCAAAGCACATTGAAGATCATTTTGATGACTTTGATCAAGAAGGTTTGATTAGTAAGCACTTGTCGAAGGAAGGACCTGCACTTGCTGTGGGTGATGTTAATAAGAATGGTAATGACGATGTGTTTGTAGGTGGTGCAAAGGGACAAGCAGGTGCAGTTTATCTGCATACAGGCAACGGAAAGTTGCAGTACATATATAGTGAGTGCTTCCTCACCGATGCCGGATTTGAAGATACTGCTGCGGTGTTTTTTGATGTTGATGACGATGGTGATCTGGACCTTGTTGTGGGTTCAGGAGGGAATATTACTGCTGATAAGAATTTATACCAGCCACGACTTTATCTTAACAACGGAAAAGGAGAATTCTCTCGATCTAAACATAATCTTCCGGTTACGAAAACCAATATTTCTGTGCTGGCTCCACACGATTTTGATGGCGATGGCGATATTGACCTGTTTGTAGGTTCCAGGAGCGTACCAGGACTTTATGGAGTTAACCCTCAACACATGCTGCTTATTAATAATGGCGATGGCACGTTTACTGATGGCACTGATCGATACGCTTATGATTTAAAGGATGCTGGCATGGTTACGGATGCCAAGTGGGTCGATCTGGATGATGATGGGAAATGGGATTTGATAACTGTTTCGGATTGGGGAACGCCAATGATCTTGAAGAATTCTGGAAAGAGGCTTACAAGGTTAAGTACCAGTCTTGATTCGTTAAAGGGCTGGTGGAAAACTGTTGAGTTTTTTGATTTGGATGGAGACGGTGATCAGGACTTGATTCTGGGTAATGCAGGACTGAACATTCCCTACGTGGGTACGCGTGAAAAACCAGTTAAGCTATGGGTGAATGATTTTGATGAGAATGGTACAATTGAACAGGTTACCACGCTTCATAATAATGGTGGAGATTACCCAATACACATGCGAAAGGAGATGACAGCTCAACTACCCGTTCTTAAAAAGCAAAACCTTAAAGCATCTGATTACGCCAAAAGAACTATTCACGAATTGTTTAAACCTGAAGCCATTAAGAATTCGGTAGTGAAAGAAGTGAACACTTCTGAATCTATAATTGCTGTAAATGAGGGAGATGGTAAGTTTTCAATAATCATTTTACCTGATCGTGTACAGTGGTCGTGTGTCTGCGATATTATGTGTACAGATGTTAATGACGATGGGATTCCGGATTTGGTATTGGGAGGAAATCATTTTGAATATAAGCCTCAGTTCTCCCGACAAGACGCAAGTTATGGTCATGTGTTGTTGGGAAGTGGAGATCTTGCTTTTAAATGGGTACCGTATGCTGAAAGTGGCTTCTTTGTGCGCGATGAAATCCGCTACCTGAAGAATTTCCGCGACAAAACCGGAAAACGCTTTATGATCGTTGCGATAAATAATGAGCAGCCAAAAGTTTTTGAATACAAAAAAAAATAGCAAACAGGGTATGATTATTCGGACTATGTGCAGAAGTATTGCTGTTTTTGTTTTGCTTTTTTTTGTGGCGTGTAAAACGGATACTCAACTGTTTGAAGCGTTGGAGCCACAGCAGGCAGGTATTGATTTTGAAAACACACTTACGCCAACAGAAGATTTTAACATCATTGACTATCTCTATTTTTATAACGGGGGTGGAGTGGCTGTTGGTGATATAAATGGTGATGGACTTCCTGACTTATTTTTTTCCGGGAACCAGGTAAAGAATAGATTGTACCTGAACAAAGGTGACCTGAAATTTGAAGACATAACTGAAAAGGCTGGCGTTACCGGAAAGAGTTCGTGGAATACCGGCAGTATAATGGGCGATGTGAATGGCGATGGATTACTTGATATCTATGTTTGTGCTGTAGTAGGTTTAAAAAACCTTCAGGGTCATAATGAACTATACATCAATAATGGTGATAACACCTTTACCGAACGGTCGGCAGAGTTTGGGTTGGATTTTGATTCGTATAGTTCCTCTGCAGCGTTTTTAGATTATGACCTTGATGGAGATCTTGATATCTATATCCTTAATCACGCAGTTCATACTCCCGAGTCATTCGGGCATTCTCGTCTACGTAATGTTCGATCATATGAATCAGGCGATAAGTTATTGCGAAACGATGGCGGAAAATTTGTTGATGTAAGCGAAGAAGCAGGAATATTTGGAGGCATTACGGGCTATGGCCTGGGCATAGCTATTTCCGACTTTAACCTTGATGGGTATCCCGATATCTACATTGGAAATGATTTTCATGAAGACGACTACTTCTACATCAATAATGGAGACGGTACATTTAAGGAAATCAGCAAGAAGGTTTTTTCACATACGAGTAAGTTCTCCATGGGTTGCGATGTAAGCGACATTAACCATGATGGTTATCCTGATTTGATTACGCTGGATATGTTGGCGGAAGATGAGGTTGTGCTTAAGCGGTCGGAAGGCGATGAAAGCATTAATACCCTGCGCATGCGAACAGGTGGATATGGCTATAACTATCAATTCCCCCGCAACATGCTCCATATCAATCGCGGTAACAATCAGTTTATGGAGACGGCACTTTTAAGTGGTGTTGCTGCTACTGATTGGAGCTGGAGTGCGCTATTCTCCGACTTTGATCAGGACGGACATCAGGATTTATTTATCTCAAATGGAATTCCTAAACGGCCAAATGATTTGGACTACATTAAATTTGTATCGAGTGAACAGATTGTAGGAAAAATTGAAGCTACAAAACTGGTCGATCAAAAGGCGTTGGCACTCATGCCTTCCGGGTATGCGCAAAATTATCTTTTCAAAGGTTCAGGTGGTTTCAGGTTTGAGAACATGTCTGCCCGCTGGTTACCTCAGGAAAGAACTTGTTCTACAGCAACGGCCTTAGCCGACCTTGACAATGACGGTGACCTTGATATTATAGTAAACAATGTTGATGGTAAACCGGGTATTTACATTAATCAAACAAATACGTCAGCCAACCATCTAAAAATCAAGCTTCAGTATAAACAGGCTAACCTTTACGCATTTGGATCGCGCGTTTATTCCTACAAAAACGGGGTGATGCAGGTAAAGGAAATGTATACTGCCCGTGGGTTTCAATCATCATCCGAGCCTATTATTCATTTTGGTGTTGGCAATTATGCCGTCATTGATTCAGTTGTTGTGATTTGGCCTAATGGGAAGAAGCAAAAGCTGACTGGTGTCAATTCGAATCAAACACTTATAATAGCCTACAATGAGCAGGCTTCATCAAATGTTACTCAAAGTATAAAGGAGCAGAGCAAGATATTTGAGCAAATTGCCTTGGATGATATTGGGATAACCTTTGGACATAGGGAGGACAATTATACTGATTTTGACCGGTTGAAACTTCTTCCGTACCAACAATCCGATCGGGGACCGGCAACGTCAGTAGGTGATATAAACAACGATGGCCTCCCGGATATTCACTTCGGGGGCTCAAAGTATATCCCCGGCCAGATTTTTATTCAGACTGCCACCGGCTTTGTGCAATCTAACGTGATAAGTATACTGAAAGATTCTATCAAAGAGGATAACGTATCGGTTATGGCTGACTTTAATTTGGATGGAAAGACAGATTTGTACATCGGTACAGGTGGGGCTGATTTCTACAATCAGTCTGTCCCGCTATTGGATAGCTACTATCGATCAGATGAATCTGGTTTTACCCTTACTGAAATTGAAGGCTATTTCGAGAATGTTTCGTGCTTGCGGGCTTTTGATTTTGATGGAGATGGAGATCTCGATCTTTTTGTGGGTGCACAGTCAGTTTCGAATGACTTTGGAGCCACACCAAGATCATATCTTCTGATAAATGATAATGGTCGGTTTTCTCCACATCAAGCAAAACTTTTTGAAAGCCTCGGTATGGTTACAGATGCCGTGTGGGACGATTATAATGATGATGGGCAAGTTGATTTGATTATTGTAGGTGAATGGATGTCTCCTGTTTTATTGAAAAATAATAACGGAAATTTTGAGCGTGACAAGGTATCACCAGGTAAGCTAAACGGATTATGGCAATCGATAATTCCTTTTGATATAGATGGCGATGGTGATACAGATTATGTTTTAGGAAACTGGGGTCTCAATTCAAGATTTAGTGCTACTGACGGGCGTCCCATGCGAATGTATTATGGTGACTTTGATGAGAATGGGAAGTCTGAAACCATTGTTGCTACAGCTCAAACTGGAAAATACTATCCGTTGGATGGCCTGGATATGCTGGCCAGTCAGATGCCAGCGCTTCGAAAGAAATTTACCTCTTATGAGTCTTTTGCCGGGAAAACAATTGATCAGGTTTTTACAAAAGAGCAACTGAGTAAAGCGGTTGTATACGAGGTGCATGAATTAGCTTCAGGATTTTTACGAAATAACAATGGTGTGTTTGACTTTGTTAAATTTTCTGATGACTTGCAGTTGGCTCCGATTCTTAGTTTGATGCGCTATGACTTTGATTCGGATGGAAACGAAGAAATTCTTGCGGGCGGTAATTACTTTGGTGTTCAGCCTTTTCACGGTCGGTTTGGTTCTTTTGGTGGTGCTCTTATTAAGAGTGAATCGGATGTTTGGTTATCAGAAAAAATAGGCGTTAACTTCTTCAATCAGTCGGTACGTCACTTCAATGTTGTGTCTTTTAAGGATGAAAAGTACCTGTTGGTTACAATTAACAACGGGAAATGTCAGGTCTATAAAATAGCAGGGAAGAAATGAAACGAATTATTTGGGGTTTGCTAAGCCTGCTTTTTGTCTTGGTTTTGTACTACCTGTTTGTCAGGCCTTTTGAGTATGAGGTTCGATTCAAGGCCAATACGTTGCCGGGGGATTTAATTGAGACAATCAGAATTTGGAACAAGTCATTGGATGATGCAAGGATTTTAAAAGTTGATTCATTTTCCACCTTAGCACAAACTGTTGTTGTGGAAAATAGAACTTATACATTTTTGTGGAATTTTAAACTGCAGAATGACTCAGTCTCTCAAGTGAGTGTTCAGGTTTCGGAAGCAGGCAATGCTTTCAGAAACAAAATATTAATACCGATAAGCGAACAGCCGATTGAGCAGCACGCGGGCGAACTGATGAGGAATTTTTATAACGTACTCAAGGAGCATCTTGAGATAACACGGGTTAAAGTTATCGGTGAAATAATGCTAGACTCAGTATTTTGTATATGCCGGTCATTGGAAACCAGTCAGCCCGAGAAAGCTTATGGAATGATGCAGGATTTCCCTGTTCTTACATCGTTTATTCAAGATTTTGGGTTGGTTACAAAGGGGGCGCCTGTTGTACTGGTGCGACATTGGAATCATGGTGAGGGGGCACTAAAATTTGACTTTTGCTTCCCGATTATAAAGCAGGATTCTCTTCCGGTTTATGATTCTTTTTTTTACACTTATGTAGGCGGAGTGAGGGCATTGAAAGCTGAATATTATGGCAATTATATCACCTCCGATAGGGCATGGTATGAATTGATCCATTTTGCAAATAGAAATGGCTTTGTGGTGACTGGATTTCCGATGGAATATTTTCATAATAATCCGAACCTGGGTATCAATGAAAAGGAGTGGAAGGCAGATATTTATTTACCGGTGAGGAACTGATTGAATTTGGTTTGACGGAAACCGACTTATATACTGAAATTAATTTTTATGAGGTTGATTAAAATTGTAATAACTTTTCTGATCGTAGTGTTAAACACTGCACCGGCACAATCACAACCTGAAGTATGGCGTATTTCTGCAACAGGTATCAATCCCGCCAATTACTTTGGTGTAACAGTAGCCAACGGCATGGTGGGCATGGTTTCTTCACCCGAGCCGTTGAAAGTTAAAGACGTAGTATTGAATGGTGTATATGATAACTACCAACGCGGCCGCGTATCCAATATTCTTAAATCGTTCAACCATGTTAACATGAACCTTGATGTGGACGGCCAGCGTATCAACGGCCGTACGGTTAACAACTATCAGCAAACCCTTGATATGAAAAAGGCAACGCTGGTTACAACTTTTGAAGTGAGCGACAAGGTTTCTGTGAAACATACATTGATGGCCTTACGGCATCTGCCCTATACTTCGTTGAGTATTGTAAGCATTACCGCGAATAGAGATGTAGCAATTACACCCATGAGTGTTATTGAAGCACCTGATCATCTGGCTGATGTCAGAAACTATTATAGTGAGATCGATCGATCTCATGTTAAAATACCCTTACTTACTTCAGCAGCGAAAAGCCCATCGGGTAAGCATACAGTAGCTGCCAGTAACAGTTTTATTTTTTCAGAGCCACACGGTCAGGAACCACAGTTGATCCATGAAGATTGGGACTATAATATGCACCTTGCAAAGTTTCACAAGACCTTAAAAGCAGGGGAGACTTACACATTTAGTATTGTTTCTTCAGCTGTATCAACAGCGCATTACACTGATCCGCATAATGAGGCCGAACGATTAAGTGTTTATGCCATGCTTGAGGGCACCGAAAGATTGCTTACACGACATGAGGCAGAATGGGAAAAATTATGGAGGAGCGATATAGTAATTAATGGTGATGAACATGCACAACAGGATGTTCGTTTTGCACTCTATCATTTGTATGCATTTGCACGTGAAGGCACAGCCTATAGCCTTTCACCCATGGGTTTAAGTGGACTAGGCTATAATGGCCATGTGTTTTGGGATACAGAACTATGGATGTATCCGCCTTTGCTTGTGATGCAACCTGAAATAGCGCGATCATTGTTGGAGTATCGCTTTGAGCGCCTGGGGGCTGCAAAGCAAAACGCCTTCGCACATGGATACAAAGGCGCTATGTTTCCATGGGAGTCATCAGCCGCTGGAACAGAAGATACACCCGTTTGGGCGCTTACAGGCCCGTTTCAACATCACATTACAGGTTGCATTGGTTGGGCTTTTTGGAAGTACTATCAGGTTACAAAAGACAAAGCTTTTCTTGCCGAACGGGCCTACCCGGTGTTAAAAGAAGTAGCAGATTTTTGGGCCAGCAGGGTTGAGCGTAATGGTCCGGGAAAATATGAAATCAATAATGTAATTGGCGCTAACGAATGGCAGGAGAATATCGACAACAATGCCTTTACTAACGGAATGGCCATAACCGTTTTGAAGTATGCCACACAAGCCGCTACTGCATTGGGTTTAAAGCCTGACCCAGATTGGTTGCATGTTGCAAACAATATTCCCATCCTTAAATTTCCGGATGGTGTTACGAAAGAGAATGCCACCTATGATGGCGTAATGATAAAGCAGGCCGATGTAAATCTGTTAGCTTTTCCATTGGAGGTAGTGTCAACTAAAGAACAAATCGAAAAAGATTTGAAATACTACGAACAGCGTATGGCGCCCGATGGTCCGGCTATGGGTAACTCTGTTTTAGCTACACTTTACGCACGGTTGGGTAATCCTCAAAAGGCACATGAATTGTTCATCAGATCTTATAAGCCAAATGAGGTTCCTCCTTTTGGTGTGCTGGCGGAGACTGCCGGTGGCACTAATCCGTATTTTGCAACAGGGGCAGGAGGAATGCTGCAGGCTGTAATCTTTGGGTTTGGCGGATTGAATATTTCTGATCAGGGTGTTACTCAAATTAAAACCAAAGTTCCTTCATCCTGGCGATTGCTGGAGATAAAAGGTGTTGGTTTTAACAAACAAAATTACATCGTGAAATAGGTTAACTTTAAGATGAATGTGAGACTGCTATGAAAAAGTTTTTGACGCTGTTGCTTGCTGCAATTTTTATTTTCGGATGTTCGAAAAAGGAGCCGGTTACGTTTGATCCGGGCGAAGTTGACCCTGGCCACTTGCACCGAACAATGAAGAAGATTACCGATATTATTGTTCATGATATTTTTTCTCCTCCTGTGGCCAGCCGTATTTATGCTTACAGTAGTATTGCTGCATACGAGGCTGCTGTGCCGGGTAATGCAGAATATGTTAGTCTTGCCGGGCAATTAAACGGCTTGACTGAAACACCCAAACCAGATACTGCAAAGCAGTACTGTTTTGAACTGGCTTCTGTACATGCGCTCGCCTTAGTGGGTAAGGCCCTTATTTTTTCCGAAGCGGAAATGCTCACATTTCATGAACAGACTTTGGCTGAATTTAAAAGCTCAGGGATGCCAAAGGGGATGTATGAAAATTCAGTAGCATATGGAGAAGAAGTTGCAAAGCACATTCTTGCCTGGTCTGGGTCGGATAATTACAAGCAAACCCGGACCTTTGAAAAGTATACCGTTCCATTGCATGATCCTTCAAAATGGCGACCAACACCACCGGCCTATATGGATGGGATAGAGCCCAGTTGGAACAAGATCAGACCGTTTGTGATCGACTCAGCCAATCAATTTGTGCCTGAGCCACCAACACCCTTCAGCACAGAACCTAAGAGTAAATTCTACCAGGAGGCTATGGAGGTTTTCGAAGCAGTTAAAAGTGCAAATGGTGAGTATGAAGAAATCGCTAATTTTTGGGATTGTAACCCGTTTAAAATGAATGTACGCGGACATGTTATGTTCGCCACCAAAAAGATTTCTCCCGGAGGACATTGGATAAACATTACAAACCTGAGTTGCAGAATAGCCAAGAATGACTTTTTTGAAACAGCAGAGGCTTATACAAGGGTGTCGCTTGCATTAGCTGACGGTTTTATTGTTTGTTGGGACGAAAAGTATCGCAGCAAGCTGGTGCGCCCCGAAACCTACATCAATCAGTTTATTGATGAAGACTGGCTCCCGTTACTGCAAACACCACCATTTCCTGAACATACCAGTGGGCATAGTGTAATCTCTGCTGCAGCCTCAGTTATATTGACCGATTTATATGGTGAAGACTTCCATTTTGTGGATTCTACCGAATTGGAGTTTGGGCTGCCAGCCAGAACATTCACTTCATTTAAGCACGCATCGGATGAGGCTGCCATAAGCAGGCTATATGGTGGTATTCATTACCGTCCGGCTATCGATGAAGGCGTTAAGCAGGGCGTACAAGTTGGCGAATGGGTTATGATGAACATCCGCACCAGAAGAGAGAACCGACTTGTGAATAATTAACTTATTCATCTGAAAATCAGGATATTATACGTAGCTATTTATACTATCAGTACATAGTTTTTTGGTTGTAAATTAATATTTTAGGAAGCTGATTTTTACCTGAAGGCTTAAGATTTTCGCGCACGTTTTGGCAAATCATACGCAGGAGCAGATTGCAACAATGTTCAGGTAACAGTTATTGCTGTTTTGTCTTTCATGGTCAGGCTGAAAGAAGGTAGTTTGATGAATCTAATATCCTAGAAAAGTAGCTATGAAAGGTATCCGGCTCATCCTTGCGGTTAGTATAGTGTGCCTTGTTGCGCTTGAGGTTTTTCGGGTGTATTTCATCATGCCTTTTCCGGGCAGCCAGCAAAAGGAGACGATAGCCATTGCCTACTTTCTTCAGCGTTACATGATCGCGTTTCGGATAATCGGTTGGATCATTTTGGCGGTATGTCTTGGTTATACCTTTTCGCGGTTGTTGTGGGTTGGCAAAGTTATAGTGGTTGCAGGCCTGTTGCTATACAGTGTGGTGTTTTATCTTTTCAACTATAAATTTCTGGCTGATAAAATGTTTTTACAGCCTCAACATCTTATTTTTCATGATCTGGTATCCAATAAAGTTGATCAAGGAAGCTTGATACTGGGAATTACCTTTAACGGTGAATCAAAAGCCTACCCAATTGAAATAATCGGGTACCACCATCAGGTACGCGACAGTGTGGGAGGAGAACCTGTTATGATAACATATTGTACCGTTTGCCGCACCGGCAGGGTGTTTAGTCCAATAGTTAATGGTAAACTGGATGACTTCCGCTTGGTAGGGATGGATCATTTTAACGCCATGTTTGAAGATGCGACTACAAAAAGTTGGTGGCGACAGGTAACGGGCGAGGCGATTGCTGGTCCTTTGGCAGGTCAAACATTGAGTGAGTTTCCAACGCACCAAATGTCGTTGCGTTCATGGCTGAGTTTGCACCCCGACTCAAAAGTCATGCAACCTGATAGTCTTTTTCACGAACAATACGAGAAACTTACTGACTTTGATAAAGGAACTATTGCCAGCCATCTTGAATATCGTGATACCCTTTCGTGGCGTGATAAATCCTGGGTGGTGGGCGTAAAAATCAATGATCAGTCGCGCGCATATGATTGGCAGGCATTGGTCGATCAGCGGATCATCCACGACACGTTAAGCAGCATTCCATTACTCATTTACCTGCAGTCTGATTCGGTTTCTTTTCATGTATGGGAGCGTGATTCTTTGTCTTTCAAATTTGATACGGAAAGTGATAGGCTAAGTGACATAAACACCGGCTCAATATGGAACATGAAAGGTGAGTGCATATCGGGTGGCCTTGAAGGTAATTCATTAAAGTTAGTACAGTCGTATCAGGAGTTTTGGCATTCATGGCGTACATTTAATAGAAGCACAACCAGATATGGACACAAGGATTAAATTCAATCAATCGGAGTTTTGATTTAGGGGCTAGGTTTATGGCAGACAAAAGAAATGAACTTTGGGGTATCGATTTAGGCGGTACAAAAGTAGAGGGGATAATACTCAAATCACCGGTTAATACAGATTCAATTTTTCGTGATCGGGTCCCTACAGAAGCACAACAAGGCTATGAGCATGTGCTTTACCAAATCAAAAAACTGGTGGATATGATGGAATCCAAAGCAGGTTACCGCCCTGATAAAATAGGTATCGGAACCCCGGGTACTATGGATCCACACACTGGCTTGTTTAAGAACAGCAATTCAACCGTATTAAATTTTAAACCGCTACGGCAAGACCTGGAGAATTTACTGGGCATGCAGGTTCTCACCGCCAACGATGCTAATTGCTTTGCCTTGGCTGAAACACGGTTGGGTGTTGTGAAAGAAAAATTTCCACAAGCAGAGGTTGTCTTTGGCGTTATCATGGGTACCGGCTGTGGCGGAGGTATTGTTGTGAATAATAAAGTCATAAATGGTCTACAAGGCATTGCAGGGGAGTGGGGACATAATTTTCTGGATGAATCAGGAGGCAACTGTTATTGTGGTAAGGTAGGGTGTGTGGAAAATATTATTGCCGGACCTGCATTGGAGCGATATTATAATGAACAAAGCGGCCAGCCGCTTAAGTTAAAGGAGATATATGCCCGTGCGCAGGAGAAGTCTGATCCGGTAGCCGTGAAGACCATTTACCGTCTTCACGAAATGTTTGGCAAGGCTCTTAGCGTAGTAATCAATATTCTTGATCCGGATGTGATCGTTATCGGTGGAGGTGTAGGCAATATTCCCTCGCTTTATACGGAAGGAATTAGCTACCTTAAACAACATGTTTTTAACGACCGCCTGGACACACCTGTAGTAAAGCCTCTATTGGGTGATAGTTCCGGTGTATTTGGAGCAGCTTTTCTTACTGAAAATTTAAAACCATGAAGCGAATTGCAGTTCTTGGCCCGATACCACGCGATCATATTGTAACGCATAATGGCGATCTTATTCAGAAGTGGGGTTGTATCACGCATCCCATTATTGCTTTGTCAATAATGGATGGTGAGAAACTCGAAATTTTTCCGGTAGCACACGTACGGAAAGTTGACCTGGATAATGTGAAGGAAGTTTTTTCAGGTTACAAAGGCATCAACACAAAGTGTATAACTACCAAAAATGATCAGGGGGACATCATTAGCCTGAAATTCCTCGACATGAATAATCGTGTTGAGCGTCAAACTGGCTTTATGGATCCTATTTTACCAGAAGATGTAAAGAGTATTTTGGATTGCGATGCATTTGTTTTTGTTCCGATCAGCGATTATGAAGTTTCATTAGATACGCTGAAGTTTATCAAAAGTAAAAGCAAGGGCACAATAATTTTCGATGCGCACGGTCCAACCACAGCCTGTCTTTTTAATGGCGAACGTCAGCGTAAATTCTGGATCGATCGCGATCAATGGCTGCCGTATATCGATGTGCTGAAGATGAACCTTGAAGAAGCACATGCTTCATGGTTTAAAAAGGAATATGAGACTAGTGACTACACAGACACTTCCCATCTGGACAGGATAGAGTTATTGAAGTTTGCTACACATTGCCTCAATGGTGGTGTTCGTTGCGTGTATATCACAGCCGACTCCACCGGATGCCTCACGTATTACAAGGAAAAGGGTAAAGTGATTGAGCATATGGTTCCAGCTGTAAAAGTAAATGAAGTAATCGACACCACTGGCTGTGGTGATTCGTTTGCCGGAGGTGTGGGTTATGGTTTAATGGAAGATTCCACCGGTTACATCAAAGCTGCTCAATACGGAAACACACTAGGAGCCTTACGAACGCAAGGGAAAACATTTAATGTGTTTAAGCCTTTGAAGGATGTAAAAGAAATAATTGAAAGGACTTACAGCCAGGTTAAAGATTGATTCTTATGTATTAATCCGTATGCTTGGTTACAGTAAGATCGCGGGTTAAGCCTGCGATGATATTATGGATTTATCAAGTATTTTGATTTACATCAGGATTTCAGTTCTGATTTCTTCTCCCAGAAGGTAAGGAAAAACAATATAGCAACACCAAGTGCAAGCGCTGAGGGCATAATCCAGAATGTAAAGGCACCATCAAGCCAACCGGTAATGGAAGATCCATCGAGATTAATATTATCGCCCCACCAGCCGAGTATGTAATTGCCGATTAGCATACCGGCTCCATAGGTCAACAACGCGAATAGTCCTTGCGCACTGGCACGAATATCCTTGGGAGCTTTACGATCAACGTACAGCTGACCAGTAACAAAGAAGAAGTCGTAGCAGATGCCATGCAGCGCGATACCAACAATGAGCAGTGCAGAGGATTCGGGGAAGCTTGCAAATAAAAAGTAGCGGGTGGTCCAGGCGAGCATGCCCACAACCAGCATCCATTTAATTCCCAATCGCAACAAGAAAAATGGAACCAGTAACATAAAAAGAACTTCACTCAATTGCCCGATGGTCATAAAGGAAGCAGACTTCTCTCCAAAAGCCATAGCTGAAATAAAATCGTTTGTACGGGCGTAATAGAATGCGAGCGGAATACAAATCAGAAAGCTACATAATGCGAAAATGCCGAAGTTGCGTTCGCCCATCAACTTAATGGCATCTAAACCAAGGGCTTTTCTGAAACTAAAAGCCTGGCCTTTTGCTTGTGGAGGAGCCGCAGGCAAGGTGAAGCTGTATATTGCATAAATGATTGACATGATCGAACACATCTTTAATGGAATGTTGCTGGCTTGTGCATTTTCAACACCCGTAAGCATTTTGATTAGCGGAATATCAACCCAACCCAAAACAGTTTGAGCCACAACCAATCCGGCAACGATCCAGCCAATAGTTCCCCAAACCCGGATGGCCGGGAATTGTTTGTCTGGATTTTCGATGTTGGCAAAAGCTATTGCATTTACCAAGGCAAGCGTGGGCATAAACAACATAAAGTAGGCAAACATTACCCAAATGAATGTTCCCGGATCGGTAATTGACGCTGCATACCACAAAAGAGCACCACCAACCAAGTGACAAAAAGCGTTTACTTTTTCAGCATTTACATACCGGTCTGCAATAAGCCCTACAAAGAGTGGGGCTAAAAGCCCTGCCCAGTTGTGTGTCGCGTATGCGCTACCAATAATGGAGTTTATTCCTTCGGTTCCTTTAAAGGCCTCCAGCAGGTAGCTGCCCATAGTGACAAAGAAACCGCCCCAGATGAAGAACTGGAAGAACATCATTATGCTTAAGCGAAGGTTGAGATTTGCGTGTGTAGTGGCCATGGTTAGGTTTAGATTGATCGTCTAAAATTGCACGAATAAATCGATTGCGCAAGTACTTAAACAAATTGCAAACGTTTGCATAAAATCTACTCATTGGTTTTACTTCTTTTCGATATATTGCTCATCAACACTGAACCAACTTTTATCGTGAATAGAAAATTACGCATGGGCATGGTAGGCGGGGGGAAGGATGCCTTTATTGGATCCATCCACCGGATTGCCGCCAATATGGACGGTTTAATCGAAATTGTAGCGGGAGCCTTGAGTGTCGCTCCCGAATCGGCAAAAGAAAGCGGCCGAATGATTTTTCTGGAGGATGACCGAACCTACCTGAGTTATGAAGAAATGCTGGAGAAGGAAGCTAAGCTTCCTGCCGATAAGCGTTTGGATTTTGTCACTATTGTGACACCGAATTTTGCTCATTTTGCCCCAGCCATGATGGCTCTTGATAAGGGTTTTCATGTTGTCATTGAAAAGCCTATTACGCTTACCCTGGATGAGGCGCGTCAACTAAAAAAGAAAGTTGAAGAAACCGGATTGATACTTTGCCTGACGCATACCTATTCTGGTTATCCGATGGTGCGGCAAGCACGGGCCATGGTTCGCGAAGGCGTGTTTGGAAAAATCCGCAAGATTATGGTAGAGTATCCGCAAGGATGGCTCAGCAAAATGAGTGAACGGGAAGGCAATGCCCAAGCGGCCTGGCGTACTGATCCAAAACGTTCGGGTAAAGCCGGTGCTATGGGCGATATAGGAACACACGCTGCTCACCTGGCTGAATTTATTTCCGGATTAAAGATTACACATCTCTGTGCCGACCTGAACATCGTTGTTCCCGGCAGGGCTTTGGATGATGATGGAAATGTGTTGTTGAAGTTTGACAATGGTGCAGCAGGCGTTTTGGTAGCTACACAAATAGCGGCAGGCGAAGAGAATGCCTTGCGCATTCGTGTTTATGGTGAGCATGGTGGATTAGAGTGGGCGCAAATGGATCCGAATACATTACTGGTAAAGTGGCTCGACAAACCAACGCAAATTTTAAAAGCAGGTACCAATGGCTTTATCAATGCTGAAGCCGCCTTCAATACGCGAACGCCCGGAGGGCACCCCGAAGGATACCTCGAAGCATTCGCCAACCTGTACCGCAATTTTGCATTAACATTATCGGCACGACTGGATGGAACACAACCTTCGCCACTGCTCGATTTCCCTTCCGTTGACGATGGTATACGCGGAATGGCTTTCATTGAAAATGTGGTGAAGAGTGGCAGCAGTCAAGAAAAATGGACACCCTTTGAAGTTTAAGCAACGATGAAGACAATAAAAGGACCAGCAATATTTTTAGCGCAATTCATGGGCAATGAACCACCGTTTGACGATATGAAATCAATATGCAAGTGGGCAGCATCGTTAGGCTATGTTGGCGTTCAGATTCCTACCTGGGATGAACGTTGCATCAATTTAAAGCAGGTGGCTGAAAGTAAAACATTTGCGGATGAGTATCGGGGAATGATTGAAGATTGTGGTGTTCAGATTACTGAGTTAAGCACGCACCTGCAGGGCCAGTTGGTAGCGGTACATCCTGCTTACGACATCATGTTCGATGGATTTGCGCCAAAGAATGTTAAGGGAAACAATAAAGCCCGTACAGCGTGGGCAGTTGATCAATTAAAATTAGCGGCAAAGGCAAGCAAAAACCTTGGCCTGAAAGCTCATGCAACATTTTCAGGAGCATTGCTGTGGCATACGGTATACCCTTGGCCACAACGTCCTGCAGGCTTGGTAGATGCCGGTTTCAAGGAGCTCGCAAAACGCTGGCTCCCGATTTTAAATACCTTTGATAAAACAGGCGTAGATGTATGCTATGAAATCCACCCGGGCGAGGATCTCCATGATGGAATTACCTTCGAGCGGTTTCTGAAAGAAACAGGAAATCATCCGCGTGCGAATATTTTATATGATCCGAGTCACTTTGTATTGCAACAACTCGACTACCTACAGTACATCGATTTTTATCATCCATACATTAAGATGTTTCATGTTAAGGATGCTGAATTTAATCCTACCGGTAAAAGCGGGGTTTATGGAGGGTTCCAGGATTGGGTAAACCGTCCAGGACGTTTTCGTTCGTTAGGTGACGGACAGGTGGATTTTAAAAGTATATTCTCCAAGCTGGCTCAATACAATTATGATGGCTGGGCCGTGTTGGAGTGGGAGTGCTGTATCAAACATCCAGAGCAAGGTGCACAGGAGGGTGCAGGCTTTATACGCGATCATATTATTCGCGTAACGGATAAAACGTTTGATGATTTTGCTTCGGCAGGAACGGATGTTAAATTGAATAAAAAAATATTGGGTATATGAAAAATAAATTTTTTGCAACAGCACTTTTGGTTTCGTTTTTAATTTCCTGTGGCGGAAATAAATCAGTTGATCAAAATCAGGATGAGCCTGTTCAACTATCTGCCAGTCAATTGGCTGCCATTGGCAAGTTACTGGTTGATGATTCAGATTGTAAAACCTGTCACCATTCTACCAATAAAATAATTGGCCCGGCACATAAAGATGTGGCAGAGAAGTATGAGTTTAACGATGAGAACATTAAATACCTGGCTAAACGCATCATTGAAGGTGGTAGTGGTGTTTGGGGCGAGGTTCCCATGAACGGTCATCCTGATTTATCGCAGGAGGATGCAGAGAAAATGGCTATTTACGTGCTCTCATTGGATGGTGAAGAAAGGAAATAGTACCAATGGTCACCTTGGTGTTTGAGAATGAGTTTGTTGCTTGTGAACTGGACGATTCACTTCCTGTACTTAAGCACCGTTGGAAAAAGGAACCCTCAGGTGAAATATTTAGGAGCACCTTACTGGTAATTCAACAACATTACACTGAATTGGCCAAAGATTATCCGTTTTTGGCATGGTTAGCGGATACACAATTGTTGGGTGAGGTGGATGAGGATACAGAGGTGTGGTTTTCCAAAACCTGGGATGACCTTCTATTCAATCAGGCACAAGTTAAAATCCATGCTGTAATTCTAGGTGATGATTTGTTTGCTGATTATCCCATGGAGAAATTTAAACTAAACGCAGAAGAAAAATTCAAAGCCTATAACGTTCAATTGGGTATTTTTTCTGATGAGGAAGAAGCATACGATTGGATACGAACACGATAAACTTATACGATGAACAGACGAGATTTTGTACTTCAAACTTCTTTGGCTGCTGCCGGAAGCATGATTATGCCATCCTTAATGGCTTGCAATACAGAAAAGGAGCGACCCATTGGAATTCAATTATATACCCTTAAGGACATTATCCTTAAGGATGTAAAAGGAGTTTTGCAACAGGTTTCTTCTATTGGCTTTAAGGAACTTGAGCTTTACGGATATAGTGATGGCAAAGTATTCAATATGCCTTGTCGTGATTTCCGTTCCATGACTAACGATATGGGGCTCACAATAGTTAGTGGTCATTATTTAACCGGACAGACCATGCCGATGATGAAGGGAACACTAATTAATGAATGGGAACGTGCGGTGGAAGATGCTGCTACCATGGGGCAAAAATACATGGCCATTGCCTGGTTGCATCCCGATGAACGTAAGTCATTGGATGATTACAAACGTGTTTCGGATCTTATGAATAAAGCGAATGAAACTTGCCGAAAAGCCGGGATTAATTTGGGGTACCACAATCATGAATTTGAATTTGAATCGCTTGAGGGCCAGGTTCCTTATGATATCTTGGTGAGTAACCTTGATTCTTCTGTTGTTCTTGAACTTGATATCTACTGGAGTACTTTCGCTGAGGTGGATGCCTTAGAGTTGTTCCGCGAGCATAGCGGCCGCGTTCATCTGTGGCATGTAAAGGATATGGACAAGCAAGATCGAAAACTCCAAACCGATGTGGGCTCAGGTTCAATTGATTATAAATCAGTATTTTCAGGTGCGCAACAATCCGGTATGCAGCATTTCTTTTTGGAACAGGAGTATTTCACACGACCAGAAATAGAGGCAATCACATTAGGGTATAATCATTTGAAAACTATTCGTTAATAATTTTTCTGCTAAAAAAAGCCAGAGATTAGCTGGCTTTTTTTGTAGTTGATAGTGTGTAATGTGTGTTAGGTAGCCCACGTTTTACCTACTTCACTTAACGGCATACAACCATTGTAATAACCAGGAACGGCTTCATAACGCAATACTTCGGTTGCTCCCGGTTTACTGCTAAAGAAACCAAGCATGGTGAGTTCCTTCATCATCATAACAAAGGGTCGTTGCTCGGGTTTTTCTTCAATGGCCTTTTTATGTGCTTCCAGTACATATTCTTTCTGCTTATCGCTGTTCAGTTTTAAGAAACCTGATGAAGTAGTGAATTCATCCAGTGCAGATACAAATTTTTCACGGTCAGCAGCTTTGTAAGCCTCAAAAATCATTTGCTCAATAAAGGCCGGTACACCGGCTTCTTTGGCACCGGGTGTATCGGTTTTTGGTATAATGATTTCAGCTACTTCAGTTATTACGTACGCTTGATCTTGCGTGAAAAATTCTGGTGTCCAGTCAAGCCCTGGTGTTGCTTTGCAACCTTGTAATATACCCAATATGGCCGGAGCAGATACTACACCGCCCATCAAGATAGCTGTTTGTTTAATTGCTTCGCGTCTGTTCATGGGGTAATCAATTAAAGGTTTTGTTTTTTAAGTTCTTCAACGGCATAGTTTACCGCACGTGCAGTAAAGGCCATGTAAGTGAGCGATGGATTAACACAGGATGCCGATGTCATGAATGAGCCATCGGTAACGAATACATTTTTGCACGCATGCACTTGGTTCCACTTGTTAAGTACTGATGATTTGGGATCATTACCCATGCGTGCTGTTCCCATTTCATGAATTCCCAATCCCAAGCCGTGCTGAGAAGGATTGTCAAAAGAGCGAACATTTTTAAAACCTGCTGCATCCAGCATTTCGGCTGCATCATTGGCCATGTCTTTTCGCATTTTGTAATCATTCTCTTTGAATTCCGTATCAAAAAGTAGTGTTGGTAGACCGTACTTATCTTTTTTATCAGGATTGATGGTAACCCGATTGGTAGGGTCAGGCAACACTTCCCCAAATCCACCCATGCCAATGCCCCATTTTCCAGGTGTTGTTACAGCCTCTTTTAGTTGTTCACCAATACTCAGTTCAGCTACAAGCCTCGACCAGCCACTGCGACCGGCACCACCCTGATAACCAAAACCACGCAGGTAATCGCGTTTATCTTTGCCAAGATTGCGGAAGCGTGGAATATAAATTCCATTCGCCCGCCTGCCATAATAATATTGATCCTCGAAACCATCTACTTCTGCGTTGGCACCAACCCCTAAATGATGATCCATAATATTTCGGCCTAATTGATCGCTATCATTTCCGAGTCCATTGGGGAAACGATTTGACTTCGAGTTCATTAAAATAAAGGTTGAACCCATCGTTGAGGCACATAGAAAAATTACTTTGGCATAGTATTCAACCTGTTCACCGGTTTCGGCATCAAGAATTTTTACGCCAGTTGCCTTGCCTTTCTGTTCATCATAGATTACTTCATATACTATTGAATTGGCGCGTAATGTCATGTTACCGGTTGCTGCTGCCGCAGGCAAAGTAGAGGAGTTGCTGCTGAAATAGGCACCATACGGGCAACCCCTGCTGCATTGGTTGCGGTACTGGCATGTACCGCGTTGCGGACTTTTATCGTGTGCTAGTGGTCCTGCCAGGTTTGCTACACGACCAATGGTTAGTACCCGGCCAAACTTGTCCTTCATGGATTTCTTCAGCTCCTTCTCCACGCAATTCAACTCCATGGGTTGAATAAATTTGCTGTCAGGAAGGTAGTCAAGTCCCTCAGCCTGGCCACTTATACCAACAAAAGTTTCAACATGATCATACCAAGGCTCTATTTCTTTATAACGCACCGGCCAATCGATGGCAATTCCTTCTTTTAGATTGGCCTCAAAATCCATGGGTGCCCATCGGTAACTCTGACGACCCCACATAATGGATCGGCCACCAACATGATAGCCTCGCATCCAATCGAAACGCTTCCCTTCTTTTTCGCTGTAGGGATTTTCAAGATCGTTAACAAACCAATGCTTGGTGGATTGGCGTACGGTGTATCCAGTACGGTTTTGAACACCTTGCTTTTCAAGGTCTTCTGCTGTTGGTCGATCGGCATAGGGAAGTTGCCAGGGGTCTTTAGTGGCTGTTGGGTAATCCGGATGCTTCACATCACGGCCACGTTCCAACACCAAGGTCTTTAATCCTTTTTCGGTGAGCTCTTTGGCTGCCCAGCCACCACTAATGCCCGTGCCTACCACGATGGCATCGTAAGTGTTCTCGTTTTTTGCGTCAATGTTTAAATGCATAAGGGGTTCGATTTCGACTTGTTAAATATACAGGTTCGGATCATTTCTGAGCATTCTTTATGCATCATATTCCAGGTTTTATATGGTTGGCATCAGAAAACTACTGCAAACGTTTGCATTAAATTTTGTGAGGCTTTTCCATAGCAGGTTAAGATCATTCCTTATCTTTCAGAATGTACCATTTTGCCAGTATTTTAGCCTTTCTTGCCTTAGTTGGATGCCAATCAGCCAAGGAGAAGATACCTCCGCTACCTACTATGCAAACATCATCAGAGAAGATTATCGTTTACCAACTTTTTACCCGCCTTTTTGGAAATAAAGAGACGGCAAACAAACCGTACGGCACCCGGGAAGAGAATGGTGTCGGCAAATTCGCTGATATCAACGATCGCGCGTTACTGTCTTTAAAAGGATTAGGGATAACGCATGTTTGGTATACAGGTGTGCTTGAACATGCTGTACTAACCGACTATACCCTATACGGCATTCCATTAGATGATGCAGATGTGGTAAAGGGAAGAGCAGGATCGCCATATGCCATTAAAGACTATTACGATGTAAATCCCGACCTGGCAAACCATGTACCCAAACGGATGGTAGAATTTGACCAGCTTATTGAACGAACACATCGCCACGGTTTAAAAGTGCTTATTGATTTTGTTCCTAACCACGTGGCACGTGCCTATAAATCCGATGCGAGACCAAAAGGTGTTGTTGATTTAGGTGAGTTTGATGATAAACGAGTACGATTCAGCCCATCGAATAATTTCTATTACTTGCCCGGTGAATCCTTTGTTGTGCCGCAGGATTACGTGTCGCTAGGTCCTGACAATGAGTTTCCTACGAAAGACGGTGAGTTTGAGGAGACACCCGCTAAAGTAACTGGAAACGATCAGTTTACAGCGAGGCCGGGAGTTCACGAGTGGTTTGAAACAGTGAAATTGAATTACGGTGTAGATATTGAACAAGACCGAAAAGCGTATTTCGATCCGGTGCCCGATACATGGGTGAAGATGAAAGACATTCTGGTTTTCTGGGCCAATAAAAAAGTGGATGGTTTTCGGTGCGACATGGCCGAGATGGTTCCGGTAGAATTTTGGCAATGGGCAATACCCCAGGTGAAAGCGGTAAATCCTGATATCATTTTCATTGCGGAAATTTATAACCCTGCACAATATCGAAATTACATTCACACAGGAAGGTTTGACTATTTGTACGATAAAGTTCAGCTATACGATACGCTTCGCTTGCTGGTAAACGGACAACGCAGCACCCGCGACATCGCAGTGATTCAAAATGATTTAAAAGAAATCAATTCAAACATGCTTCACTTTCTGGAGAATCATGATGAGCAACGCATTGCCTCAAAATTCTTTGCCGGCAATCCATGGAAGGCCGTGCCGGCTATGGTAATCAGCGCTACCATCGACCAAGGGCCGGTAATGATTTATTTTGGTCAGGAGGTAGGCGAACCGGGTGCTGGAGCAGAAGGCTTTCAGGGCGATGATGGACGCACTACCATTTTCGATTATTGGGGAGTGCCGGAGCATCAAAAGTGGATGAATGATGGTTTATTTGATGGTGGCTTGCTTAGTGAAGATCAAACGAGATTGAGAGCATTCTATTCAACGCTATTGAATCTCTCCGGAAAGCATCCTGCTATTGCTTTCGGAGCGTATGAGGATATAACCGCTTACAACATTGATCAGCGAAACGTTGATGATGATATTTTCGCGTGCTTACGTTTTACGGAGGATAAACGGTTGCTGATCATTGCAGGTTTCAATACCTCAAAACGAAAAATCAAGATTAACATTCCTGAAGCGGTTGCAGAAAAATTATCATTAAACAAAGTGAGTAATTATACACTTAATGAAATTTTATGGAAGGAAGAGCATGAAGAATTGAGTGAATTTACATTTACACTTGATCTTCCAGCCTTTGGTGCAATGATTTTTGAATTCGAATAACTAAACTATGAGTCTTGATAAAATTCCCGGTCAGCAACGGGTAATAATTGAAAATGTTCAACCCGAGGTAGATGGTGGTCGTTATCCGGCAAAGCGCACCGTTGGTGAGCGGGTAGATGTGACGGCCGATATTTTTGCCGATGGACACGATCATGTGCGGGCGGATGTATTGTATAAAAAGGCAACAGCCAAGCAGTGGAGCCACGCACCTATGCATCTTATTGGAAACGATACCTGGGGAGCATCATTCTATACCACTGAAAAAACGGATTATGTTTTTACGGTTGAAGCGTGGATTGATCACCTGGAAACCTGGCACGATGGCATAAAGAAGAAAGCGCAAGCCATGCTCAATGTAAAACTTGAGTTATTGGAAGGTGCTCTTTTACTTGAACAGGCTGCCGTTAAAAAGGATAAGGACTTATTGGCCCTCGCGACACAGTTCAGGGATGAGAAGAAATATTTGGTTAATGTAGAGCATATACAAAGTGCTGAATTTGGTGACCTTGTTCATCACCATCCGGTACGGCAATTTGAAAGCCGCTACGCCAAAGAATTGAAGGTAATTGTTGAGCATAAAAAAGCGCTCTTCAGTAGTTGGTATGAATTGTTTCCTCGTTCGGCAGCAGCCGATGGCAAGCATGGTACTTTTAAAGATGTAATGAAGTTATTGCCCCGCATTTCAGCCATGGGGTTTGATGTTTTATACCTGCCGCCCATTCACCCGATTGGCAAAGTAAATCGAAAGGGGAAGAACAATAATGTTCGTGCAAGCGAAGGTGAGCCCGGTTCGCCATGGGCTATCGGTAGCGATGAGGGAGGACATAAAGCCATCCATCGTGAACTCGGTACGCTGGAGGATTATAAAAAGCTAATTGCGGAGGCAAAGAAAATTGGAATCGACATTGCACTTGACCTGGCCTTTCAATGCGCACCCGATCATCCGTATGTAAAGGAACATCCGGAATGGTTTAAACAACGGCCGGACGGCTCCATACAGTATGCTGAAAACCCACCCAAGAAATACCAGGATATATATCCTTTTAATTTTGAATGCGATGATTGGAAAGGATTATGGAATGAACTGAAATCAGTAATTATCTACTGGATCGAACAAGGGGTCACTATTTTTCGGGTTGATAATCCACATACAAAACCGATTCCATTCTGGGAGTGGGCCATAGCCGAAGTAAATAAGCAGTATACGGATGTGATATTTCTTTCGGAGGCATTTACACGTCCGCGTATTATGGCTTCGCTGGCCAAATCAGGGTTTACACAATCCTATACGTACTTTACCTGGCGGGTGAGCAAGCGGGAATTAATCGAATACATGAATGAGTTGGTTTATGGTCCGTTACGAAATTATTTCCGTCCAAACTTCTGGCCAAATACACCTGATATTCTTCCCTATCATCTCCAGCATCAGGGTGAAAACATGTTTATTATCCGATTGGCGCTGGCTTCAACGCTTTCTGCTTCCTACGGAATTTACGGGCCTCCTTACGAATTCTATGACAACAATCCGGTGCCGGGCAAGGAAGAATACATGGACTCTGAGAAGTATGAGATAAAGGAATTCAATTGGAGACGGACCAACAGGATGACGGATATTATCTCCATTATAAACAAAGCGCGCAGAGAGAATGAGGCATTGCAATCAACCTGGAATGTGCACTTTTGTGCCATTGAACATGATGCGTTATTGGCCTACATCAAATTTACCGATGACTTGAAAAGCATCATCATGGTGATTGTAAACCTCGATCAGCACAATCAGCACCAGGGATATGTTCAGCTTCCCAGTCATTTGTTGAAGCTGGGTGATCAGGTCAATCTGAAACTTCATGATTTAATGACGGACGAGCACTATACCTGGACACAGGAGTGGAATTACGTGGAGTTGAATCCTCATAAGATACCGTTCCATCTATTTAAGATTGATATACACGAATCCAATATGTGAAATGAGTACACAAAAAAATACTGAATCACTTTGGTTTAAGGACGCCATCATCTATGAAATTTCTGTTCGCGCGTTTTACGACAGCAATGGCGATGGTATTGGTGATTTTAACGGGTTGGTACAAAAGCTTGATTACCTCGAAGACCTGGGGATCAATGCTTTGTGGTTACTGCCTTTCTATCCATCCCCGCTGAAAGATGATGGCTACGATGTTACTGATCATTATGACATTCATCCGGAATACGGCACATTGGCAGATTTTAAGATTTTTTTAAAAGAAGCTCATGCAAGGGGGATAAAAGTAATTACCGAATTAATTCTTAATCATACTTCCGATCAGCATCCGTGGTTTAAACGTGCCCGAAAAGCCAAGGCAGGCTCGCGTTACCGCGACTTCTATGTGTGGAGTGATTCACCGGATAAGTATAAGGAAGCCCGGATGATTGTTCCAGACGATGAGTCATCGAATTGGTCGTGGGATACAGAAGCAAAATCATACAATTGGCACCGATTCCATCGCCATCAGCCAGAGTTGAATTATGAGAATCCGGAAGTTCAAATGGAGATGATCAAGGTTATCGACTTTTGGATGAAGATGGGGGTGGATGGTTTCCGGTTACCTTCAGCACCTTTCCTGTTTGAAGAGGAGGGTACAAGCTGTGAAAATTTACCGCAAACCCATGCCTTCTTAAAGCGCATACGAGCCCACATTGATAAACATTATAAGAATAGAATATTGGTTGCGGAAGCAAACCTATGGCCTGAAGATGCTGCTGCATATTTTGGTGATGGTCAGGAGTGCCACCTGAATTTTAACTATCCGCTAATGCCGCGTTTATTTTTGGGACTTCGTACCGAGGATAGTTATCCCATTGTGGATATTCTTGAGCAAACTCCCGATACACCACCCAATAGTCAGTGGGCGTTATTCCTGCGTAACCATGATGAAATTGCACTTGAAATGGTTACCGAAGAAGAGAAGGACTATCTCTTCAAAGCCTACGCCAACGATCCAAATACTAAATTCAACATTGGTATTCGAAGAAGACTAGCCCCTTTGTTGAATAACGACAGACGAAAAATTGAATTGCTGCATACCATTTTATTTTCGTTGCCCGGTACACCGGTGTTGTACTATGGCGATGAAATAGGAATGGGTGATAACATTTATCTGGGCGACCGCTACGGAGTTCGAACACCCATGCAATGGAGTATGAATGTGAATGCAGGATTCTCCAATACCAACCCGCAGATGTTGTATTTACCGGTTATTACCGATCCGGTTTTCCGCTATGAGTCGGTTAACGTTTCAACGCAGGATGATAATCCATCGTCATTGTTGTGGTGGATGCGCCAGATCATTGCCATGCGCAAACGGTTGGTTGTGTTTGGTCGTGGTGAAATGAAGTTTATTGACAGCACCAATAGTAAGGTGCTTTCCTTCTTGCGCTCTTACGATCGGCAGCGCATTATTCTTGTGGCTAATCTCTCACAATTTTCACAGGTAACAACCCTTAACCTTACCGATTATAAGGACTGTGATGTTACAGAAGTATTCAGTCAGAACAGGTTTATGAATGTAGGTGAGGGGCAGTACACCATCACGGTTGGACCGTACGGTTACTATTGGCTTCAACTGGATACCATTGAGAAAAAAGATAAACCGGAAACCAGTGGCGAATTACCACTTTTTGCCACTGATCTTTCGTGGGAGAAGGCATTTAATTCCTACAATGAGAAACGACAGTTTGAGCGCAAAATTCTTCCAACATTTATGAAGAAATGCCGATGGTTTGGTGGTAAAGCTAAAGTCATCAGCAAGATGGGAATTGAAAAAATGATCCCATTAAAAGTAAGTGGTCAAACCCATTATTTAACCTTAGTAGAAGTACACTATGTTCAGCGCCTGCCTGAATTGTATTTCTTGCCGATGACTTTTGCGCCAGCCGATACCGTGATTGATCGGGTAGAATATCACGCACAAAGCGTAGTGTGCCGTGCAGAAATTCAGGATGAGGTTGGCTTTGTAATGGATAGCAGCTACGATAAGAGTTTTCGCGATTTCCTGCTGCTCAATATGGATAAGCGGGCAAGCATACGGTACGATGATGGTGTACTTGAATTTAATTCAAGCGTGTTCAATAAAATAGTCATTGATGGCCCGGTAGATTCAAAAGTATTGAAAGCCGATCAAAGCAATACAGCCATCATCTACAATGAAAAATACTTCTTCAAGTTCTACCGAAAGATAGAGCGTGAAATTAATCCCGATCTGGAGATTGTTCAGTTCCTTTCTGAAAACACCAGCTTTTCAAATAGCCCTAAGTATACCGGAAGTATTGAGTTTAAGGATAGTGAAGACCGGGTGACTGTTTTTGGATTGTTGCAGGAGAAAGTAGAGAACCAGGGCGATGCCTGGAATATGACTACTGATTCTGTGGGCAGGTTTTATGAACGGGTGATCACAAAAGCAAAGAAAGAGAAGCTTCCTAAATTAATTAATAAATCAAGTATAACTTTTGATGAGGCACCCGAACTGATTCAGGAACTTATCGGACGAGGTTTTTACGAACGTGTTGTGCGGCTAGGACAACGCACGGCTGAAATGCACCTGGCATTGGCTTCTGATTTAAGTAACCCATCGTTTGCTCCTGAAAAGTTTACGTCTAACTATCAGCGATCCTTGTACTCATCGCTTCGCAAGCTGGTTCGTGATCGTTTTAATTTGCTTGAATCTTCAATTTCAAAACTCCCTCCTGAGATTCGGGAATTGGCTAAACAAGTATTGGCCATGGAAAATGATGTGCTTGAGTGCTTTAAGGAAGTTTATGAAGTCCGCATTAATGCAACTAAAACCCGTATTCACGGTGATTATCACTTGGGTCAGGTTTTGTTTACCGGTAAGGACTTTGTGATTATTGATTTTGAAGGCGAGCCAGGTTTTTCATTTAGCGAACGCAGACTGAAGAAACATCCATTGAAGGATGTTGCCGGTATGATG
Source organism: Cyclobacteriaceae bacterium (assembly GCA_019638255.1). Taxonomy (GTDB): domain Bacteria; phylum Bacteroidota; class Bacteroidia; order Cytophagales; family Cyclobacteriaceae; genus UBA2336. Next base: position 2,300,087 of record JAHBUD010000001.1, read on the forward strand.
CGTTCATTCCAATATGCCGCCTTTGGAAAGATCCTGTTAAATGAAAACTACCGCGAACGGGATATGGAGTTTTTGGAATCGTGGGCCGAGCAATGGCAACATTATGTTAGCCGTTTTTATTTCGGTGCCTACCTGGAACGCATGGGCTTGGGCAAGGAATTGTCTTTAGAAAATGAAGTCCTTATTCGCACATTCCTGATTGAGAAAGCTGTGTATGAGCTTGGCTATGAATTAAACGGTCGCCCGGATTGGGTGGTGATTCCATTGCGTGGCATTATGTATCACATGAAACGATATTTAATGGTGCGGGAAGAGCGTGAAAGTAAAAAGAAGGCGAAACGATAATTACTAGTGATTAACGACTAACAATTATGGGCAAAAAGAAAAAAGCATCACCTGAAGTAAGTTCTATGGCCGATGTTTATACACGCTTAACCGATTTTGATATTCACCTTTTTAAAACCGGCAAGCACTTTAAACTTTATGAAAGGATGGGATCTTTCCCCGTAGAGTTTAAAGGAAAGAAGGGTACATACTTTGCCGTGTGGGCGCCCAATGCACGGGCTGTTTCTGTTATCGGAAATTTTAATCACTGGAATAGCGGTAGTCATGTGTTGTCACCCCGTTGGGACGAGTCGGGTATTTGGGAAGGATTTTTTCAGGATGTGCAACGTGGCGAAGCATACAAATACGCTATTCATTCCAATACGGGCGATTACCTGGAGAAAGCCGATCCGTTCGCCATGTTTGCCGAAACACCTCCTAAAACGGCTTCCATAGTTTGGGATACGAATTATAAATGGAATGACGGTAGCTGGTTAAAAGATCGCAAAAACAACGTTGGGAAGTCACAGCCCTATTCTGTTTATGAAGTGCACCTTGGTTCGTGGCGAAGAAAGTACGAAGACGGAAACCGTTCGCTCAGTTATGGTGAGATGGCTGATGAATTGGTTGCTTACGTTACCGATTTGGGCTTTACCCATGTTGAGTTTTTGCCCGTGATGGAACATCCCTTCTTTGGATCGTGGGGCTACCAGGTTACCGGATATTATGCGCCTTCAAGTCGCTACGGTTCCCCGGAAGAGTTTATGTTTTTAGTCGACTCTTTTCACCAAGCCGGCATTGGCGTTATCCTCGATTGGGTTCCGTCACACTTTCCCGGTGATGAATATGGATTGTACAAATTCGATGGAACACATTTATACGAGCATGCCGATCCGCGAAAGGGATTTCACCCGGATTGGAAGAGTTATATTTTTAACTACGGCCGTAATGAAGTCAAGTCTATTCTCATCAGTAATGCAGTCTATTGGCTCGACCGTTACCATATCGATGGCCTTCGGGTTGATGCCGTAGCCAGTATGTTATATCTGGATTACTCCCGCAAGGAAGGCGAATGGATTCCCAATCAATATGGCGGTCGTGAAAACATTGAGTCAATTGTATTCCTCAAAGAGTTTAACGAAGTGGCTTATTCACAGTTTCCCGATGTCGTAACCATTGCCGAAGAATCGACTGCATGGCCGGGTGTTTCCAAACCGACTTATTTGGGTGGACTTGGCTTTGGACAAAAATGGATGATGGGGTGGATGCACGATACCCTGAAATATTTCAAGAACGATCCGATTCACCGCAGGTATCATCAAAATGAAATTACTTTTAGCATCATGTATGCCTTTACGGAGAATTTCATGCTGCCGCTTTCGCACGATGAAGTAGTGCACGGCAAAGGATCGTTGTTGGGCCGCATGCCCGGTGATGAATGGCGGAGGTTTGCCAATTTGCGGCTCATGTTTTCGTATATGTACACGCATCCGGGTACCAAGCTTTTGTTTATGGGCGGTGAGTTTGGTCAATCTTCCGAATGGAATCACGACCAAAGCTTAGATTGGCATTTGCTTCAATATCCTAATCACCAGGGAATTTACCAGTTGATGAAAGAGTTGAATGCATTGTATAAATCAGAGCCTGCACTGTATCACTATGCCTTTGATGACCGTGGTTTTGAATGGGTGGATTATTCCGATCACCAGAACAGTGTGATCATTTACCAACGCAAATCCGACAAGAAGGAAGATCTGCTTCTGGTGATTTGCAACTTCACACCTGAAACACGGAATCATTATCGCATTGGTGTTCCCTACCGTGGGCAGTGGCGCGAAATATTTAATTCCGATGATATGAAATACGGTGGCAGTGGCTTGCTCAACCAAGGTGCACTGATTACCACGCCAATTAAATACCATCATAAAGATTATTCCTTATCATTGTCACTTCCACCCTTAGGTATTTCGGTATTAAAACTGGAAAAGGAAGAAGCTGAATTTGATTTGGAACTGGAATAATTGTCATTACCAAAAGTTTAACGCATTGTACGACCAAGCCATTGACTAATGACCTTTGACTGTTTGATTGAATAAAATGGAAAAATATATCTGTATACACGGGCATTTTTATCAACCTCCCCGCGAAAATGCCTGGCTTGAAGTAATAGAAGTACAAGACTCGGCACACCCATATCACGATTGGAATGAGCGCATTTCAGCAGAATGTTATGCCCCCAATGCTGCTTCGCGAATACTCGAAGGCGGGGTTATCAAGGATATTGTAAATAACTACAGCCGCATAAGTTTCAACTTTGGACCCACGCTGCTATCGTGGATGGAGGAGTACGATAAGGAAACTTATCGCGCCATTCTTGAAGCTGACAAAGAAAGTGAAAAGGTATTCGAGGGTCATGGCTCGGCCATCGCACAGGTTTATAATCACATGATCATGCCGCTCGCCAATGAGCGCGATAAACACACGCAGATTATTTGGGGCATACGTGATTTTGAACACCGTTTTGGTCGGCACCCGGAAGGTATGTGGCTGGCGGAAACGGCTGTCGATACGGCTTCGTTGGAAGCGTTGGCGGCACATAACATCAAGTTTACCATTTTGGCACCGCGGCAAGCAAAAGCCTTTAGAAAAATAGGCGATGAAAACTGGACAGAACTTAATGGTTCTGGTATCAATCCACGCAAAGCTTACCGGGTTAACCTGCCTTCCGGGAAAAGTATAGCCGTATTTTTTTACGATGGCGATATCGCACAAGGCGTGGCCTTTAATGGCTTGTTAAATGATGGCGAAAAATTTTCACAGCGGTTACGCCATGCTTTCGATAAAGATGACACTGAACCCCAACTAGTTCATATTGCCACCGATGGTGAATCCTATGGCCATCATCACAAACATGGCGATATGGCATTGTCGTTCTGTATTGATCACATTCGCAGGTTGAAGCACAACCACCTGATGAACTATGGTCAATTTATAGAACGCTTTCCACCGTTGTATGAAATTCAACTTCATGAGGACAGTTCATGGAGTTGTGCACATGGTGTGGAGCGCTGGCGTAATAACTGTGGCTGTAATACCGGTGGTAACCCTACCTGGAACCAGGATTGGCGCAAACCCTTGCGCGAAGCGTTGGATTGGCTGCGCGATGAGCTGGTAAAGATTTATGAAACACAAGCTTCAACCATATTAAAAGACCCATGGAAGGCTCGCGATGAGTACATCCATGTTATCCTGAAACGGAACGATGAAAATATCCGCAAGTTTCTGAAGGATCACTGCAGTAAAGATGTTGATCAGAACAAAGTGTTCCGGTTGATGGAAATGCAACGTAACGCACTGCTGATGTATACCAGTTGTGGTTGGTTCTTTGATGAGATTTCCGGTATTGAAACCGTTCAGATTTTGCAATATGCCTGTCGTGCCATTCAGCTGTTGCATCAAACAGCCGGGGCTGATTTTGAGGAAGAGTTCATTCGCAGGCTTGAAAAAGCTCCGAGCAATCTTCCGGCTTTTGAAAACGCAGGCAATATTTACAGGCGCCAAGTGCTGCCTTCGAAAACAAACCTGCAACGGGTGGGTATGCACTATGCAGTGGCCTCGTTGTTTGAGGATGATCCGGAGGAAACCCCCGTATTTAATTACACCACTACCAATGAATTCTTTTTACGCAAGGAAGCTGGTGAACAAATTCTTTCCCTTGGCATAACCCGTGTACAGTCGAATGTTACCCGCTCAGAAAGACGGATGGCGTTTGCTGTGGTGTACATGGGCAAACACAACATCATCGGCAACCTGGCACTGGATATGGATCCTGTTGATTTCGAAAACATGAAGTTCCGTGTGGTTGCTGCTTTTGATGAAGGAAGACTTGGGGATGTACTTGGTTACATGCAAACCTATTTTGGGCCCGACAAATACACGCTATGGCATTTGTTTAAAGATGAAAAGCGCAAAGTACTCGACATGATTACCCAACAAAGTATGCGTGAGTTGGAAGAATCGTTGCGCAGGGTGTATAACCGTGATTACCCGTTGGTGAATGCTTTGTCGAATAACGATATACCGATACCGCGTGCATACACCACTACGTTTGAATACATTCTCAATGCCGATTTGGGGCATTCCTTTGAGTCGGAGAAAATAAATGTGAAAGAGATTGAGCGCATCATGGGGGAGATGGTGAAGTGGGAACTGACCATTGAAGACCCGGACAAAATTGAACGACTGGCAGGGGAGAGTATTTACAAGGAGCTAAAACGCATCAGCGCAGAGCGCAGTAACCTGAAGCGCATCGACCGGTTAAACCGGTTATTTCCACTCTTGCAGAAGTTCAGGCTGGAGCCGATCCTTTACAAGAGTCAGAACCTATATTTCGAAATGTCGAAAGAAAAGGTTTCTGAGAAGCCAGAATGGATGGAGCAATTTAAGTTACTGGGGGAGAACTTGAAAGTGAAGGTGGAGTAGTGACATTTGAGAGTAAGCTGACCGTAAGGATTTTGCGTCACGTTTACTTGTTTTTCATGATTTTATACTCGATGGTTGAGTACCCCGCGTTTCCGTCTGTACTGATGCCTTCGATAATACTTGTAACAGTAGTTTCATCGTCATGATTAAAAAATGATACAGAAACTCTTCCGGATGAATCTGTTTGTAGGTATGGAGCCCAAAAAAGTGTAATACGTCTATCAGGTTTGATATGTTCAGGGTTTTGAACATCGTATTTGGGCGCATAGAATTCCCGTTCAAGCTGAAACCCAGTACCCACAGGCGTAATTGAATTTTCAGTGGTTAAATTCAAATTGGTTGCTCCTCTTTTTGTGTAGAAGCCGATAGCCCCATTAGCACCTCTAGCGCCAAAAATGGCTGCATCTGCACCTTTCCATACGGTATAACTTTCAATGTCCTCAACTGGAATTGAATTCAACATTTCAATTTGTACTGGAATATCATCGATCATTATCAAGGGCTCGGTTCCTGAATTTATTGAGTTCACTCCTTGTATTAGTATGTTCCAGTTTTGTCCGCTACCGCTTATTTGAACGCCAGCAACCCTGCCTTGAACAAGTTGGAGTGGATGAAACTGATTGACAAGGGCTACATTATCTGAAATTTTGACGGTAGCTGAACCTTTTCCGAAAGTTTTTGAATAACCGGTTTGTGTGTCTTCTCTTTTTGCGTGTACCTCCACCTCTTCAAGCAGAACAACTTTTTCATCAAAGTTGTAGGCTTTATCAATGTTTCTTCGCATTACACTTTTTGTAATAAAGGCTTTCTCAAATTCATTTTGAGTTTCTTTTAGTGTTAATAAGGGAAATTTCAGGAGCGGAGAGTCGTGTAGTTTATCGATTAGTATTTTGACTGACTTGCTTCCCTTTCTTGTTTCACCCTGAAGCATCACATTGGACGAATCAAAATAGATAATGTTGTTTAGTTCAAATTCTCCCTTTGAATTAGTGCTAACTGATCTTGATTCAGGTATAGGGTAAACAGATAAGTACGAAACGTTGCCGTTAATGATGGGCTTGTTATTATAGCGGTCAACCATTTTGCCTTTAATTGTTAACCCTTGTTCAAATTTATACGCTGAAGACTCCCATTTTTGTTCCAGGGCATCTTTAAAAGTAAACCTTCTCCAGCCTTGGGTAAGCAGGAGATAATCCATGGCTTGTTCACGATCTTCGTTGTTGGGATTAAAATAGTATCCTGGCGACTCGATATACCCTGTAAGCTCCGAGGATAGCAACAGGTATGCATTAATATTTTCTTTGTTTTCATCAATAAACACTTGTTGATTGTCGCATATACTTAGGGAAAGATCCGCTACTATGGGTTTTCCACTGGCATCAGTTGCCTGGATATCCAGTTTTACGAGTTCCCGTGGAGCGTAGGTTGTCTTGTTACTGTTGATAGTAAAAGTCGTCTGAGTTTTTTGGTCAATAAAAATTAACCTTTCGGCAAGTGGCACTCCGTAACGGTCGGTTATTGTTATTTGAGCTATGCCTGAAGGGAATTCAGCTTTTGATATTTTAGCTATTGCAATATTAGTAGAAAGGTCTGCATGGGCTGAATAACAAACAATTCCTCGCGTGTGAGCGAGGATGTAAATAGTTTTAAGACTTTCGTAATCCGTAGTCTGTATCTTAACGATAATATCGTTTGATGCGGTTAAATGGTTGACTGATATCGTCAATCCAGACGCTTTGCTTTTAGGTAGAGTTGCCTCAATTTCAGAATTTTCGATTGTAGCTGTATATAGTTTGTCTTTTTGAGGCGTAATATGAAATACACCCATGCCCAACGCGTTACTTTTAAATTCACAGACTACCTGATTTCCTTCCATAATTTTCCCTTTTACAATTCGTCCAAGCCCATCTGTACCGATTGCCTTAAAAGCAACTTTGCTAAGGATGCCGTTAACAAGATGACCTCCTTCAGGGAAGAACTGGAGGTCTAATTCGTTGTCCTTGATATCATGGTTATTATTAGTTGTGGATGATTCGCTGTTCCATATTTTAATTGAGCGATGAAAGAAATATTCTTCTCCACTATTTCTCATCCAGTTTGTATAGGCCCGTACCAGGTAATTTCCGGAAGCTAACGAATCAGGTATAGGGAGGCTTCCGGCTGTTGATCCGGTTAATGAAAAAAGTTTTAAAGTTTGTACAAGGTGTCCATGTTGATTAATTACCTCAACATAAATTGTACGACTTAGCGTTGAAGGTTCGTGATAGACCCCTGCGGTAAGATATACCTTGAACCACATTGTTTCACCGGTCGTATAGTAGGGTTTGTCAAAGTGGATGTAAATTTTCTCAGGTGGTGATTTTTCGATATAGGCAGAAAAACCTGCCACTATTTTTTCCAATGGATCTACTGATATGGAAAATGAAAATAGAAGAACAGTGATCAGGATTACGAGTAGAATATTTCCGATGGTAAAAAGTACAACTCTCATCACGGTACACAATATCTAAATAGGTTAACATGACGAAATAAATCTAGCGTATTTATTCGCCCATGCGAAAGTAATAAATTTGAGATGACCCCGTGCGACAGTGGATTAAGTAATTTATTTATCGGTTAAAATCCCGATCACATCAATAATCGAAAAGTACCATTGCTCGGTTTTGTCATCCCAATTGGCTCTTACTTTCTTGGCTTCAAATAATTTTATAAAACTCATCGCTATCCAATCTATTTTCACTTATTCGCTTTTCAAGTTCATGATGCAGTTAAAGCTTTGTACTCATTTACGATTGATTTCAATTTATCATACTCAACCTGAATTTCTCTTGTGGGAGACTCTGAGAAGAAGTAAGAATGGATAAGCTATTTCTCAAAAGGTACACTAACTAGCCTAAGTAAACCACCCCTCATTACATGTGTAATAGATCGAAAGTTAGATGCATCCACTGATGGGTCTTTTTCTAAAATGATAAGATCTGCCAACTTTCCGACTTCCAAGGTGCCAAAATCTCCTGATCTTCTCATAGCGATTGCTCCATTTTTAGTAGCCATAGGTATGATTTCGCTTGCTGGAATTCCGGCTCGCTGCATGGCTTCCAACTCATCATAGATGGAAAGTCCATGAAGTGTTCCCGGATTACCGGCATCCGTAGATAACGCGATCTTGATTCCTGCCTCATGCACCAACTTGAGGTTGGTGTACATAGTTTTCTTCAGCTTTTCATCGTTCGCTTCTTCTGCAGCAATCATCGTCTCAAATTTTTCGTGTTCGCGGAAATAGTTAAAGAAGTTTTTTGCTGCAAGCAGCAGGTTTCGTGTATCCGGGTCAATCACTTTATTAGGATCATTTAAAGAAAATCCTTCTTTAAGTGACTTGTAAGCAATCGAATAACCGGAGATCACCACCAACGTGGGACAATATATTACACCTGAATCCTTGGCAAGTTGAAGAAACTCATTATCCACCATCTGGTCATCCACACTATGAACCAGAACTTTAGCTCCCAAACGAATCGCCTCTTTGGCTTGATCTAATTCGGTAGCATGAACGATGAGTTGATTTCCATGCATAGAAATCTCTTCTGCCACCGCTTGCAGACTTTGCATAAAGACGCTATCCTTCAAGTTGATACTCCAAATTTTGATACCCGTAGATCCGAGCTTGGTATTTCTTCTCACATACTCTTTACCAAATTCGGGAGAATTCAACGCCAGCATTTGCCTTGACGGAGGCACATTGAAAATATCCAACCGATCCTGGGGAAATGGTGTTAGCAAAGGGCCCGCAGCTGCTACATGTGGAGCATTGAGATTATCCTCAGCTTTTTCCCGAAGATCAATGGTCCAATCAAATCCACCTACATCATAAACTCCGGTGACACCCGATCGAAGATATGTTTCAAAATACCGGTCAGGATTTCGTTTTTGTCTTGCCTGAAGACTATCAAACCGTAGCGTATCCCGAATATCGAGAGCATCGGGCCGTCCATCAAAAAATCCAGTTTGAGAGAAATGTACGTGAGCATCAACCAGACCGGGTGTGATGAATTTGCCAGACAGATCAGTGATTTCCGCACTTTTAGGAACTTCTATTTCTGGCCCGCCTACGGCTACTATTCGTCCATTCTGGATTACTATTGTACTGTTGTTAATCGTATTTCCATTCCCATCAAATGCTGTAGCCCCGCGGAGTACAATAAAGGAAGATTCGTAGTTTGGGTTACATCCAACTAGCAAGCTAAATCCCAATAGGATAATAAAGGCTGATTGTTTCATCTGTTTAGTATACTTGTTTCACCAGCTATTGTCTTTAAGTAGTATGACACAACAGTTGGCTGTGTACAATAAAAAATAGTCCTACGCCAGCGTGATCTTATTCCTGCCCAACTTCACCAAACCTTCTTCCTCCATTTTCTTCAACAAGCGTGATACCACCACGCGTGCAGTGCCTAGCTCGTTGGCTAATTGCTCGTGTGTAATGGTGAGTGTGTTGCTGTTGGCGAGGGTTGATTTTTTGCGGATGAAATCCAGCAAGCGTTCGTCTAGTTTTTTGAAGGCAATGGCGTTTACCACATCCAGTAGCTCTTCAAAGCGCTTATGGTAAAGTCGGAAAATGTAATCGAGCCATTCCGGATAATCTTTAATCAGTAAACTTACTTTATCAATGGGGATGAAAAGAATTTCGGTTTCTTCTTCCGCAACGGCTTTTATTTTGCTGGTGTCCTGGTGCATGCCTCCAAGGAATGACATGATGCAGCTTTCACCGGCTTTTATATAGTATAGTAATATTTCCCGCCCGTCTTCATCGGTTCGCAATACCCGAATGCTGCCCTTGGTCACAATCGGTATGGCTTTGATGTATGCGTTTTCATTTAAAATTACTTCACCCTCCTTAAAGGCTTTGGTTATACCAAAGTCGGATAGTTTTTCTTTAAGGGATGTTGATCCTAATTCGGTGAGGTTGCTGAGTTCCATATTCTTCAGATTAAATATTCGGTAAACTTACTGCGGGAGCATAAATCTTTTCGTGCTTATCAGGTATGCTCAGTTGTTCCTTGCTTTTGCAGTAAACAATAAAGCCCTTGTAGGAGGTGAGGTAAAGATGAGTAGAGGCAAAAATACCCGTCTTTGATTCAACTACCAATAATCCTTCCGCCTTGTGGAGAATGTTTTGAAAATCACGGATATCAATGCGGATGAATGCTCCGTTCATCCGCTGGGCTTGTTGGTGTTGCATGGCATGAATTGGTGCAATCATGGTGTAAAAAGTTTTTTGGTGAAAGAGTTAACTGACTGTTTTAACTTTCTTACCGCGGAGGTGCGAAGACGCAAAGAATTTTAAATTTTCTTAGTGTCTTAGTATCTTAGCGTCTTTCGGTTTTTCAAGACATCAATCTTCATTTCCGAAGATAAGGAAGTTCGTGAAATGCCGGTAAGAAATATCAGGCTGGAATTTTTCCCTTTTCTTCAAGGTAATTCCATACCAGGCTGCTGGCGCCTAAAATAGGAGCCGCCTGATTTTGTAAGGCAGAAGGGAGAATTTTAACTTTTCCGCGGAACAGCGGCATCAGGTTCGATTCCATGTGCTTGATGGTGGGCTTAAATATCAAGTCGCCTGCAAGCGATAACCCACCAAAGAGAAATATGGCTTCCGGATCGGTGTGCACAACGGTTTCAGCCAGCTTCGTTCCGAGAATTCTTCCGGTGTACTCAAACGCTTCGCGTGCCACAACATCACCACGAATGGCTGCTTCGGTAATCATTTTTGTATTCAGGTTATCGAAGCTAATGCCGCGCAGCTCACTTGGTTCCAGGTGGTCGGCCAATAATTTGTAAACTGATCTTTTTATGCCTGTGGCAGAAACATAGGTTTCCAAACAACCTCGCTTTCCGCAGTTACAATACCGACCGGCATAGTTTACGGTAGTGTGTCCAAGCTCTCCGGCAATACCGTGCTTACCATTAATGAGCTGACCATTGCTTACAAAGCCGCTGCCAAGGCCGGTACCCAACGTAATCACGATAAAGTCTTTCATTTTGCGCGCTGCTCCGTACACCATTTCTCCAACCGCTGCAGCGTTGGCATCGTTTGTAACCAGCACGGGCACACCAAGGGGTTTGCTGAGCATTTCGGCCAGCGGAATAATGCCTTTCCATTTAAGGTTGGTGGCATGTTCAATGGTACCCTTGTAGTAATTTCCATTGGCAGCCCCAACCCCAATACCAACCAATGAATAGTCGGTGCCAAGGTTTGCTATTGATTCCCTAATAACTTTTGTCAGGTCGTTTATGAGGTCGGTTATCTCATCGTGTTCCTGCGTTTTGATCCGATCCTGAAACAACACATTACCTGCACGGTCTACAATACCAAACTTGGTGTTGGTTCCTCCAATATCAATTCCAATGGTTATTTCTTTCATTATTAACCTGCTTAAATAGAAAGTACTTTTGCAATGCGCATCATGTCCTGATCAATGTCGTGCGGTCGGTTCATAACACTGTCAAATGGATTGAATACAATTTTATTGTCACGTATACCTACCATGGAATCGGTTTGTCCTGCCAGTATTCCTTCCACTGCGGCAACGCCCATACGACTGGCCAGTACCCGATCAAAATAGGTTGGTGTTCCGCCCCGTTGAAGGTGACCTAGTATAGTTACTTTAATATCAAAGTAGGAGGTACGTTCGGCAACTTTGAGCGCGATTTCATTGGCACCACCAATTTTTGAACCTTCGGCAATCACTACCAGGTTCGACCGCTTGTTGGTGATTTCACCTGCCGTAAGCATTTCATATACACGGTCGAATGAAGTTTCACTTTCAGGAATGATGATGGCCCCTGCGCCACCGGCTACGCCACTATAGAGCGCAATGTATCCGGAATTACGACCCATCACTTCAATAAAAAACAACCGGTTGTGCGAAAGGGCAGTATCCCTGATCTTATCAATAGCTTCAACAGCAGTATTCGTGGCGGTATCAAAACCAATGGTATAATCGGTTCCGGCAATGTCGTTGTCAATGGTTCCGGGTATGCACAGCGATGGTAATTTGTGTTCGTTGTACAGGGCATGCAATCCGGTGAAGGTACCATCACCACCGATGGCAATGAGTGCATCAATTCCTGATTTACTCAATGCTTCAAAGGCTTTTTTACGACCTTCTTTGGTTTTAAATTCCTCGCTGCGGGCAGTTTTTAGAATAGTGCCTCCACGTTGAAGAATGTTACCCACAGAGCGGGCGCCAAGTTTTACAAAATCGCCTTCAATCATGCCTTCATAACCCTGCATGATCCCGTAAACTTCCTTGTTATGAAAGATACCTGCACGAACCACTGCCCTGATGGCAGCGTTCATTCCGGGGGCATCGCCTCCTGAGGTAAAGACGCCAATTCGAGTAATAGAGGATGACATTTAATATGCTAAATCATCCAAAAATAGTGGTTCAAAACGATTTTCTAAGGGCTGAGTACATCAGCTTGATTTCAATCGTTTGAAATGATTGATGAGGCCGTTTGTTGATGAATCATGCGATGTAATTTCTTGGTCCGAGGTCAGTTCGGGCAGTATTTTCTTGGCCAGGGCTTTACCAAGTTCTACGCCCCATTGATCAAAGCTGAAGATGTTCCAGATGGCACCTTGTACAAATATTTTATGCTCGTATAAGGCGATCAAACTTCCCAGTGTGCGCGGGGTGAGTTGTTTAATCAATATGCTGTTGGTGGGCTTGTTACCTTCAAACACCCGGTAGGGCAAATGAAACCTGATCTGATCGTTGGTGAAACCCGCAGCTTGTAATTTCTGATGCACTTCATTAGAATCATTTCCGTGCATTAATGCTTCGGTTTGTGCAAAAAAGTTTGAAAGCAGTTTGTTGTGGTGATCGCCAATTGGGTTATGCGATATAGCCGGAGCGAGAAAGTCGCAGGGTGTAAGTTTTGTTCCTTGATGAATCAATTGGTAAAAGGCATGTTGACCATTGGTGCCGGGCTCACCCCAAATGATAGGACCGGTTTGATAACTTACCGGTTGGCCAGCGCGGTCAACTGATTTTCCGTTGCTTTCCATATTGCCTTGTTGAAAGTAGGCAGCAAAGCGATGAAGGTATTGGTCGTAAGGAAGTATAGCCTCCGAAGCTGCGCCAAAAAAATTGTTATACCATATGCCGATCAGGGCTAACATAACCGGAATGTTTTTCTCGAAAGGCTCATTCCTGAAATGGTTATCCATGGCATGTGCGCCCTCCAGCATGGCAATAAAGTTATCGTAGCCAATGGTGCAAGCGATCGACAGTCCGATGGATGACCAGAGGGAATAGCGGCCTCCAACCCAATCCCAGAACACGAACATGTTGGATGGATCAATGCCAAAGGCTGTCACTGCTTTCTGATTAGTGGATACGGCTACAAAGTGTTTATCAACTGCCCCCTTGCCATTGGTTTTGTTCATAAACCATTCCTTTGCCGATTCGGCATTGGTCATTGTTTCCTGTGTGGTGAATGTTTTTGAAGCAATGATGAAGAGTGTTGTTTCCGGACTAACCTTTTTCAGAACTTCTGCTATGTGCGTTCCGTCAACATTGGAAACAAAGTGTGGCGTAATCGTTGACCAATAAGGGAGAAGTGCTTCTGTTACCATATACGGGCCAAGGTCTGAGCCGCCAATGCCGATGTTTACGATATCGGTAATGGCTTTTCCGGTATATCCTTTCCAGTTACCGCTTTGCAAAGCCGTTGAAAAATTCTTCATCTGTTCGAGCACAGCATTCACGTCAGGCATTACGTCCTTGCCATCCACCAGTATAGGTGCGTTGGACCGGTTGCGCAGGGCTACATGCAATACCGGACGGTTTTCAGTTTGGTTGATCACCAGCCCTTTAAACATTGCCTCGATGGATGCTTTTAGTTCAACTTCATTGGCCAGGTCTGTGAGCAGGTGAAGTGTTTCTTCCTGCATGATGTTTTTGGAATAATCAACCAGGATTTCATCCATTTTCAGGTGAAATTTTTCGAACCGTTTGGGATCTTCGGCAAATAGATCCTTCATGTGAGTAGCTTGCATGGTAAGGAAGTGAATTTCCAGGTTTCGCCAGGCAAGAGTTTCGGTAGGGTTGCTAGTTGGAAGCATGCTTTCGTTGTTTATCGCTGCAATATATAAATGAAATGTACCAGCCTCTTTGAAGTAGAAAGGTTTTTGCAGGTTATTAATTGGGTTGTTATAAGGAGTTTTCAGATTATTGGAATGCTGAAACTTTCAAATTACCATGACCTCATTTAAGTTCTCTGAAAACTTCGGACTATATAAAACGTAAACAGTGTACATAAAAAAAGCAGCCCGAAGCTGCTTTGTTTTGTAGCGCGGGGGGGAGTTGAACCCCCGTCCGCCTGTGGCGGATATGAATCCAACGATTAATAATTCTATGGAAATCTTTTGTTCAACACCGTTTTGATGTATTCTCTTCCTTTACCGGATTTCAGTTCTCGTTCACGCTTAATGGCTTGTGTTTTGGTTTCGTAATGTTCTGTGATGAGTACTATCCAAGGTCTGAATTTTAATGTATATCCTTTTGTTGCAAGTTCATTGTGGGAAGCTAACCGGTTGGTAAGTGAACTTGTATAACCTACATAGGTCTTTTTAAACTTCGGACTATATAAAACGTAAACAGTGTACATAAAAAAAGCAGCCCGAAGCTGCTTTGTTTTGTAGCGCGGGGGGGAGTTGAACCCCCGTCCGCCTGTGGCGGATATGAATCCAACGATTAATAATTCTATGGAAATCTTTTGTTCAACACCGTTTTGATGTATTCTCTTCCTTTACCGGATTTCAGTTCTCGTTCACGCTTAATGGCTTGTGTTTTGGTTTCGTAATGTTCTGTGATGAGTACTATCCAAGGTCTGAATTTTAATGTATATCCTTTTGTTGCAAGTTCATTGTGGGAAGCTAACCGGTTGGTAAGTGAACTTGTATAACCTACATAGGTCTTTTTAAACTTCGGACTATATAAAACGTAAACAGTGTACATAAAAAAAGCAGCCCGAAGCTGCTTTGTTTTGTAGCGCGGGGGGGAGTTGAACCCCCGACCTTTGGGTTATGAATCCAACGCTCTAACCACCTGAGCTACCGCGCCAATTATTCAGAAACAAGGCTGAATTTTGTTGGATGGGGCGCAAACTTACAAAGTTTGTCACGATTCTGCCAAAACTGATTTTTATTTTGCCTTGGCCGAATAATTCTTTAATTTCAAACACGTATGGGAGTTATGGCGAAAAAGAAGTTATTCACAGCCGATTATGAGATACACGCATCCATTAAGATGCTCTATCCATACATACAAACTGCCAGTGGGTTATCCGAATGGTTTGCAGATAACGTAACCATCAACAACCTCGATAAAACCTATAACTTCTTCTGGGATCATGAAGAACACAAAGCCAGGTTGGTGGCGCATCGAACCAATCATTTTGCACGTTTCGAATTCTTACCCGAGAATGAAGACGATGAGAAAGACCCTGCCTATTTCGAACTCCGGCTTGAGTTTAATGAGCTAACCCAATCGGTATTTTTGAAAGTTACTGATTATTCCGATTTTGATGACCTCCGCGAATTGAACGATCTTTGGAACGGTCTTGTAGAAGCACTCAAGAAAACCGTTGGCGGTTAAGCACAAATCCTTGCTATTTTTGGCGTACTATTTGATCCGTTACGGGTCTGCAGAACCATCATGAAGAAACTAGACAAGTTAATACTGTCATCCTTTCTGGGGCCCTTTATTCTCACCTTTCTGGTGGTGGTATTTATCCTATTGATGCAGCACATGCTCAAATATTTCGATGACATCATTGGCAAGGGGTTGGGTTTTGATGTTATCGGTCAGTTGCTTTTTTATTTTGCTGTTTTCATGACGCCCGTGGCGTTACCCCTTGCGGTATTGCTTTCTTCATTGATGACGTTCGGTGCGCTGGGTGAACATTTTGAACTAACAGCCATTAAGAGTGCGGGTATTTCACTGATCAGGGCAATTCGACCAATTTTTTATTTTGTTGTAATACTTACGATTTGTGCCTTTTATATCAATAATAACCTTGTTCCGAAGGCCGCGTTGGAAGCGTATTCATTACTGTATGACATCAAACAGAAAAAGCCGGCACTCGATCTTCGGGAAGGTACTTTCTACAACGGCATACCGGATATCAGCATAAAGGTCAATCACAAATTTCCGGATGAGATTACGCTTAAGGATGTAATCATTTATGATCATCGGAAACATGATGGCAACAAAGATGTAACAGTTGCTGATTCCGGTAAGATGTACACGATACTGAACGAGCGATACCTGAAACTTGAACTCTTCAATGGTTATAATTACACAGAGGGTGCCAGTGCCGGGCAGGATTTAGTTGGTAAAAGCACTACCTATGGAACCGAGACATTGAGCAGGAGCAAGTTTGCCAAAACACAAGTCGTATTTGATTTATCCTCTTTTGGCTTGACACGAACCGACAAGAAGTGGTTTCAGGGTAACCGCATTATGCGCAACCTGAACGAGTTGGAAATGGATTTAGATTCCCTGGCGGGGGAGGTAAAGAACACGAAGTTGAATCATTATAACTCGTATAGGACTTTTTTTGTGTACTTCGCGCGGGTTGATTCGCTTAAGCTTCCCGGAGACCTGCAACAACATAAGATTGAGCGTGATACGAAAGGAAAGTTAAATGGGGAATCTTTCGGAAATGAGAGTAGCGCAACAGAATTACCCACTGCCGACTCTGCCGTGATAAGTAAACCATCTGAGCAAAAACAAACTACCGAAAATGCAAAAGCCGACACATTAATTTCAAATGTTGAAGGTAAGGCACCGTTGCAAAGGAAAATGCGTAAGCCGGACATTAAGGTCAAGAATGATACAACAATAGCGCAACTACGTTCATCAAAAAAAACAACCGCGATGACTGATTCTTTAAGGTGGTTGAAAATTGACAGCTTGCTTGCAAGGCCAATGGAGAAAACAGATTACGCGGCAGCGGCCAACAGGGCTCGGGTGGTGAAATCGCAACTATCTGGTTTTATCACTTCGTTGGAGTTCCACGCACTTGACGAGCGCATTTTCCGAATTCAATGGCATAAGATTCTCGCAAGTTCCCTGGCTTGTGTTGCGATGTTTCTCATTGGGGCTCCGCTGGGGGCCATCATAAAAAAGGGTGGGTTAGGCATGCCTTTTTTGGTTTCAATATTGTTTTTCATCATCTATTATCTGCTAACCATGACCGGTGAAAAGTGGGCAAAGCAAGGAATGGTAAGCGTGCCTGCCGGGGTTTGGACTGCCGATGTTATTCTTTTTTTTGTAGGGTTGATTTTCTTACGCCAGGCTCGCATTGATGCACGCTTGTTTGAGGCTGATTTTTACCGGGTTGTTATGGAGAAAGTTAACCGGTGGATGGTTGATTCAGGATGGGTCAAGAAAGGAAAATAAATGGCTTTTTGGATATTTCGGCACAATAAGCGTATCTTTGCCGGCTGAAACAAGAGACAAAAACAATGTATTTAACCGCGGAAACAAAAAAAGAGCTTTTCAAGAAGCACGGAGCTGCCAAATCAGATAAGGACACGGGTTCTACTGAATCACAAATTGCCCTGTTTACCCACAGGATCAATCATTTAACCAACCACCTCAAAATCAACAAGAAGGATTTTTCCACGCAAAATGGCTTGTTGAAGCTTGTTGGTAAGCGTAAGAGACTATTGAACTACCTGCAAAACACTGATATCAGCCGTTATCGTGCTATTCTTGCAGAGTTAGACCTGAGAAAATAATTAAAAACAACGATAACTAGGGAACCTGAATCAAGGTTCCCTTTTTGCATTTTAAAAACCTCCCTTCCGGATTTCCCGGATCAGGGTTAAACGAATTCATATGACACTAAATGTAACATCAAAACGCTGCGCGCTCCCCGATGGACGGGAGATTACTATCGAAACGGGTAAAATGGCCCGCCAAGCCGATGGCTCGGTAGTGCTTAGAATGGGAAACACTATGCTATTGGCTACAGTGGTTGCCCGCGAAGAAGCAAATGAGGGGGTTGACTTTATGCCACTCTCGGTTGACTATCAGGAAAAATTTGCCTCCACCGGTAAAATACCAGGAGGCTTCCTGAAACGCGAAAGCAAACTTTCGGATTATGAAATCCTGATCAGCCGCTTAGTAGATCGTGCTTTGCGTCCTTTGTTTCCTAGTGACTTCCATGCTGAAACGCAAGTGAACATTTCCCTTATCTCCGGTGATCCAAATGCTTTACCGGATGCGTTGGCTGCCTTTGCAGCATCAACAGCATTGTCTATTTCCGACATACCTTGGGGTGGACCTATTTCTGAGGTTCGGGTAGCACGTGTGGATGGAAAATTCATCGTTAACCCTACGCTTGCCGATAAGGAGCGTGCCGATATAGACCTGATTGTTGCCGCATCATTGGAAAACATCCTGATGGTGGAAGGGGAGATGAAGGAAGTGAGTGAGGATGATATGCTGGAGGCACTTAAAATTGCCCACGATGCCATTAAAATCCAATGCCAGGTGCAGCTAGACCTTGCCCGTGAATTGGGAAAAACTGAAAAGCGCACCTATTCTCATGAAGTAAATGACGAGACACTTCGTGAAGAGTTAAACAAGCTTTTATATCCAAAGGTATATGCTGTTGCCAAACAACAGATAAAGAACAAGAAGGTGAGGGGTAAAGCCTTTGGCCAAATTGTAGATGACTATCTATCCGCTTTACCTGAAGATTCAACAATTGACAAAGGATTAGTTAAGCGCTATTACCACGACATTGAGAAGCGTGCCGCACGTGACCTTGTACTCAATGAAGGCATTCGTTTGGATGGTCGTAACACTAAGGAAATCAGGTCAATATTCAGTGAAGTTGATGTTTTACCTTCAGCACATGGATCGGCACTTTTTACGCGGGGAGAGACACAATCACTCACCACGGTTACGCTCGGCACAAAACTGGACGAACAGATGATAGATGGAGCCATGTTTGAAGGCTCCAATAAATTCATTTTGCATTATAACTTCCCCGGTTTCTCAACTGGTGAGGTAAAGCCTAACCGTGGACCGGGAAGACGTGAAGTAGGGCATGGTAATCTAGCATTGCGTGGATTGAAATATGTACTTCCTGCAGACAACGAAAACCCATACACGATTCGTGTTGTTTCCGATATTCTGGAATCAAACGGTTCATCATCAATGGCAACTGTTTGTGCAGGGGCACTGGCTTTAATGGATTCAGGTATACCGGTTAAGGGACCTGTTTCTGGTATAGCAATGGGTATGATTTCGGATGCGACAACCGGAAAGTATGCCATCCTTTCGGATATCCTTGGCGATGAAGATCACCTGGGTGATATGGACTTCAAAACTACAGGCACTGAGAAGGGACTTACAGCTTGCCAGATGGACTTAAAGGTGGATGGTCTTACTTACGAGGTATTGAAAGAAGCTTTACTTCAGGCAAAGGAAGGTCGCTTGCACATTCTTAATGAAATGAAGAAGACACTGGCTGCAACAAAGCCTGATCTGAAGCCGCATACTCCTCGTGCCGAAACTGTGATCATTGAAAAAGAAATGATCGGTGCAGTAATCGGTCCTGGTGGAAAGGTTGTACAGGATATTCAGAATACCACGGGTGCTACTGTAGTAATAGAAGAAGTGAACGGTAAAGGCATTGTGAATGTATTTGCTACGAGCAGAGACATCATGGATGCTGCGCTAAGACGTATCCGGGCAATTGTAGCAGTTCCGGAGATTGGTCAGGTGTATGATGGAAAAGTGAAGTCTATTATGCCTTTCGGGGCTTTTGTAGAATTTATGCCAGGTAAAGATGGCTTGCTTCATATTTCAGAAATCAAATGGGAGCGACTGGAGACGATGGAGGGCGTAATGGAAGTAGGTGAGGAAGTGAAAGTAAAGCTTGTTGAAGTCGACAAGAAGACCGGTAAGTTCAGGCTTTCGCGCAAGGCATTGTTACCTAAACCCCCCAAGCCAGAAGCAGCCAAAACTGAATAATTTCCGCGCTTGTTGACAGGAACTATCTTTCTGCTCTATATTGTTACACCACTTAACATTTAGATTTTGAATGAGGCAGCTCAAGATCAGCAAACAGATCACCAACCGGGAAAGCCAATCGCTAGACAAGTACCTTCAGGAGATTGGAAAAGTTGACTTGCTTACACCGGATGAAGAGGTTGATTTAGCGAAACGTATCAAAGCGGGCGACCAGATAGCCCTTGAAAAGCTAACAAAAGCTAACCTGCGCTTCGTGGTATCGGTAGCTAAACAGTACCAAAACCAAGGGCTTTCATTGGGGGATTTGATTAACGAGGGTAACCTGGGCCTGATCAAAGCTGCACAACGCTTTGATGAGACCCGGGGTTTCAAATTCATATCCTACGCAGTTTGGTGGATAAGGCAATCCATTCTTCAAGCGTTGGCAGAGCAATCACGCATTGTTCGCCTACCCTTAAATCGGGTTGGCTCTCTGAATAAAATTTCCAAGACGTTCTCTGAACTTGAACAGAAATATGAGCGTGAACCTTCTCCGGAAGAATTAGCTGAGGTACTTGATGTAACCACAGCAGAGGTGGTGGATACCATGAAGATTTCCGGCCGACATGTTTCCATGGATGCTCCTTTTGTGCAAGGTGAAGAAAACAGCTTGTTGGATGTTCTCGAAAACGATAGCGAGGAGACACCCGACTCAGGCTTGATAAACGATTCACTTCGTAAAGAAGTACAGCGTGCCTTATCAACCTTAACTCAACGTGAAGCCGATGTAATTCAATTATATTTTGGATTGAATGGCGAGCATGCCATGACGTTGGAGGAGATCGGAGAAAAGTTTAACCTCACCCGTGAGCGCGTTCGTCAAATCAAGGAAAAAGCCATTCGCAGACTGCGTCATACTTCAAGAAGTAAGGCCTTGAAACCTTACTTAGGTTAACATTGTTTATTTATATGATTTTTGAAGGGTCTCGTCAAAAACCAGAGACCCTTTGCTTTAACTACCCAAGATTATGTCAGATAAAGTAAAAGTATTGATTATCGGATCTGGACCTGCCGGTTATACTGCGGCAATTTACGCAGCGAGGGCAGGACTGAGCCCAGTGTTGTATACCGGTGGACAACCCGGTGGGCAGCTCACTACAACCAATGATGTGGAAAACTTTCCCGGTTACCCGGAGGGTATTAATGGCCCGCAAATGATGATTGACTTGCAAAAGCAGGCCGAACGTTTCGGTACCAAAGTGAATTATGGATTGGTAACCTCGGTAGATTTTTCAGGTTACCCGCACAAAGTAACCGTTGATGAGAAAGATGTGATTGAAGCAGAAACCGTTATCATTGCTACGGGTGCCTCAGCAAAATACCTGGGCATGCCTTCGGAAGAGAAGTTCGCCAACAGGGGAGTGTCGGCTTGTGCAGTATGCGATGGTTATTTTTATCGCGGAAAGGAAGTTGCTGTTGTAGGTGCCGGTGATTCAGCCGCTGAAGAATCAACGTACCTCGCCAAGCTTTGCACCAAGGTTCACCTGTTTGTAAGAAGAGATGAAATGCGTGCCTCTAAAATCATGCAGGCTCGCGTAAAGAATACACCCAACATTGATATCCATTGGAATACAGAAACCGATGAAATTTTAGGTGATGATAGTGGAGTTACCGGGGTACGCGTGTTGAACAACAAAACCGGGGAGAAGAAGGAAATCCCGATCCAAGGATTTTTCCTGGCTATCGGGCACAAGCCCAATACCGATATTTTCAGGGACTATCTGGAAATGGATGAAACGGGTTATATAAAAGTTCAACCGGGAAGCACCAAGACGAACATTGAAGGCGTTTTTGCCGTTGGCGATGCAGCCGATAAAGTCTATCGACAAGCCATCACAGCAGCCGGAACCGGCTGTATGGGGGCGTTAGATGCAGAGAAATTTCTGGCGGCAAAAGAAGCTGAGCTTGTAAACTAATTCGCATCCATGAAACTCGATATACTTGCTTTTGCTGCCCACCCCGATGATGCTGAGTTGTGTTGTTCGGGAACCCTTGCCCGGCATTCAAGCCTCGGCTATAAAGTCGGAATAGTTGACCTGACCCGTGGCGAATTGGGCACGCGAGGAACCCCTGAAATTCGTTTAGCAGAAGCGAAAAGTGCTTCAGAAATATTAAAACTTTCTGTTCGGGAAAACTTAGGCCTTGCTGATGGTTTTTTTAGGAATGATGAGCAGCATCAACGAACAGTCATTCAAGCTATTCGCAAGTATCAGCCCGAAATTATTCTGGCCAATGCCGTTTATGATCGCCATTCTGATCATGGCAGGGCTGCCACGTTGGTGGCCGATGCTTGTTTCCTTTCTGGGTTGACCAAGATTGAAACCGAATCAAACGACAAACCTCAGGTACCGTGGAGGCCTAAGGCTGTATACCATTACATCCAAAGTCAATTTATAAAGCCCGACATCATTGTTGATGTATCTGATTTCTGGGATGTTAAAGTGGCTTCCTACATGGCCTACAAGAGCCAGGTGTATGATCCCTCCAGCAAAGAACCTGAAACGTACATATCTACTCCTCAATTTCTTAAGCTGATTGAATCGCGGGCAATTGAATTTGGTCATGCCATTGGCGTAACCTATGGTGAAGGATTTACGGTCAGAAGGTTCCTTGGAGTACGTAACCTCTTCGATTTGGTGTAGCTTTCCGCTTGATTAATCAGCTTTATTCTAAGGAGCTAATCTATTGATAACCCATTGGTTATCATCCTTTGTATAAAGTATCCTGTCGTGTAATCTGCTTGGTCTTCCTTGCCAGAACTCCATCATCATCGGATCAACCTCATAACCTCCCCATTGTTTTGGCCGTGGTAGTGGATCCTGATGCTCGAATCGTTTTTCAATTTCTTTTACCCGTTCTTCGAGAATTGTCCGGTTCGCGATAACCAGGCTTTGGGGAGATGACCATGCCCCGATTTGAGAGGGGCGCGGGCGGCTTTGAAAGTATTCATCCGAACGCTTATCATCTATGCGGTTAGCAATTCCTTCTATCCGCACCTGCCGTTCCAACTCCGGCCAGAAGAAGGTTAATGCGCAGGCAGGGTGATGATCCATTTGTTTCCCCTTATGACTTTGGTAATTCGTGTAGAATACAAATTTTGAGTTCTCTACCCCCTTTAAAAGAACCATCCGCCCCGAAGGATTTCCTTGCTCATTTACAGTAGCCAGGTGCATGGCATTGGGCTCCGGAATTTGGGCTGCCAGGGCTTCATTAAACCAGACTGAGAATTGTTCAATCGGATGCGGATGAACAGAAGCTACATCGAGGGTAGCTTTAGTATATTCTGAACGGATGGAGGAAATACTTGACATAGGTAGATGTAATATTCAGGCGAAAGTTCATTCAAAACAATAAAATTTGCATAGTAGCATTACAAGTATTTTATTGAACCCGCATACAAGTACAGTGCACGTGGATTTTTTCAATTATAAAAACAAAATTAAGCCGGAGCGCGGACGATTATTGATATCGGAACCGTTCCTTCCCGACCCGAATTTTGAGCGCACGGTTGTTTTGCTTTGCGAACATAATGAGGAGGGTTCGTTTGGTTTTGTTTTGAATAAGCCTTCCATCATGAAGGCCGGGGATGTAATGGATGAGTTAAAAAATTTCGATCATGAAATTTATGTGGGTGGCCCTGTACAGCAAGACACACTTCATTTTATTCACCGTACTGATTCCATCGAGAACGGAGTTGAAATTTTAAATGGAATTTATTGGGGGGGCACTTTTGATCAGGTACTCAGTCTGTCCGATACCCACCAGCTCTTTCCTGCTGATATCAAATTTTTTCTGGGCTATAGCGGTTGGGATGCCGGCCAGTTGGATGAAGAATTGGAGCAGAACTCGTGGATTGTATGTAACTTTGTAACAGAAGACCTTCTCTTTGAAACTGAATCAACGTTAATGTGGAGAAAAGCCCTGGACAACATGGGAGGGCGCTTTTCCGTTTACGCAAACTATCCGGTTGATCCCCGGCTCAATTAGCCTGATTTTAGTATTTTTACTTTCAGAACAGACTTATTTATAACACCATGGATTTGGAGAACGAAAAAACAGCGGAGTTGGAAGACGTGCATGAGGTGGGGATGGATGAAAACCATGGCGAACCCGCATTGTTACACAGCGAATCGGATTTAAGAGACCATACCGAGGAGGAAGCCCACGATGACGAGCCGGAACAGGATTACAGTAAGCTCTCCAAAGTTCAACTCGTGGCGCTGGTAAAGGAACTTATCAAAGAAGAGGATGTACGTAAAGTAGATCGTCAACTGCGTAACATCAAACCCCTGATTGATGAACTAAGAGATGCTGAGCGTACACTGGCGCTGAACCGGTTTATTCTTGATGGCAGCAACCCCGATGATTTCCAATATCGTGGCGATGAGTTTGATGCTTCATTTGATGCCATGCTCAAAACATTCCGCGATAAACGAAACCAAGTACTGCGCAATCAGGAAGATGCTAAAAGTGAGAATCTCCGGATAAAGCTGGAACTGCTGGAGCAACTTCGTGGCCTTACGGATTTGCAGGATATCCAGGATCAGTTTGATCAGTTTAAAGCACTTCAGAAAAAATGGAAATCCATTGGCCCGGTTCCGGGCACGCAGGCTAAAACACTATGGGCAAATTATCATGCCCTGGTAGATAGATTCTACGATAATCAAAGTATTTATTTTGAGCTAAAAGAACTTGACCGCAAGAAGAACTTGGAGGCTAAGCTTGAACTTTGCGAACGTGCTGAAAAATTAAATGAGGTTAAGGATATCCGGCAGGCTGTTCGTGAACTGAATGAGCTTCATCATGAGTTCAAGCATATCGGACCTGTACCTAATGATGAAAAGGAAAATGCCTGGCAACGCTTTAAGGCCGCATCCGATGCGGTATATGCCCGCAGGGATGAGTTTGTTAAAAATCTCAATCAGGAATTTGCCGCCAATGTTGCCCTTAAGCAAACACTTGCAGATGATGTTCAGGCGTTCGCCTCATTTCAGTCGGATCGAATAAAGGAATGGAATGGCAAGACCAAAGAAATTCTTGATTTACAAAAGAAATGGGAAGAAAAAGGTGGCTTGCCACGCAACAAAGCCAAAGAGTTGAACAAAAAGTTTTGGTCGGCTTTTAAAGCATTTTTTGCCAACAAGAATTCATTCTTCAAAAAGCTTGATGCCGAACGCACCCAAAACCTGGAAAAGAAAAACCAGCTATTGCAACGTGCATTGGCTTTAAAAGAAAGTACCGATTGGGATGCTGCAACCCAGGAGTTGAAAGTCCTTCAGCAACAATGGAAGGAGATAGGCCCTGTTCCGGAAAAACTCCGTGAGAAAATCTATCAGGAGTTTAAACAAGCCTGTGATTTTTTCTTTGAGAATCGAAGATCAGAACAAGGTAAAAGGGATCACGAGCAGGTTGATAACCTGAAGGCTAAGGAAGCACTGTGCGCCCAACTGGAAAAGCATGCTGCAGAAAAAACGGCAAACACCGAGTTGTTAAAGCAATTTGAAGATCAGTTTAACGCTA
This sequence comes from Cyclobacteriaceae bacterium, assembly GCA_019638255.1. Classification (GTDB taxonomy): domain Bacteria; phylum Bacteroidota; class Bacteroidia; order Cytophagales; family Cyclobacteriaceae; genus UBA2336. Next base: position 2,325,514 of record JAHBUD010000001.1, read on the forward strand.
TCGGTTTTGTTCCTAAGAAGGATATGGCAGCCATTCGCGCACGTTATCATCAGGCCGTTGAGAAATTTATAAGTGTGTTGGAAGGTGTATCTGACGATGAAAAGAATAAGCTGGTATTGGAGAATCAGTTACAGGATTTAAAGAACGATCCGATGGCCGACCAGAAGATTTACCATAAAGAACAGGCTCTTCGAAAGAAGATACAGAAGGTGGAGAATGACATTGCCGTATGGCGCAATAACCTTGAGTTTTTTGCCCGGGCTAAAAACGGTGAAAAAGTGAGGGAAGAGTTCAATGCTAAAATTGACGAGGCTGCCGGGCACCTAAAGCAACTTAAGGAACAAATTAAGCTGCTGCGAGCAGTTTCTTAAGCATTATTTGTAAAGATTAAACCTTCCGTTATTTTTGCACCTCCTTACGCCTCCTTAGCTCAGCTGGTAGAGCAACTGACTTGTAATCAGTAGGTCGCTGGTTCGATTCCGGCAGGGGGCTCTTCCTAAAAGCACTCATCATAGCAAGATGAGTGCTTTTTTGTTCTTCCATAATTTTAATTCCTGCATCATGTTCTCAAAATACTGGCTAGTCATACGCGATGATACCAAAAGAACCTACGAAGTTCATGGGCAGGTTTCGAATGAAAATGCCTTTACCAATAAGGTTTATGCCATGCAGAAAGCCGGAATGAACGTAAGCGGTATGACACCTCCGGTAACCGGAAAAGCAGCCAGTAAGGAGGCAATTAAAATTAGTGGCTATACCTGGGAGCGTGGTTTATGGGATCGGTTGGAAAAGGAGTACATGCGCATTCGCATGCAGTACACCGATGATATGGAGTTTGAATAAACTACCTTTAAGTCTATCAGGATTTAATCATCGTCAGCAGCATTTTAAAGGGTAGCGGAGCGTGAAGCGCATGCAGAACGTTTGCCGGTAGAGTTATCATTTCACCCTTCCTTACCGTATTGGGTTTGCCTGCAATGGAAATTTCTGCCTCGCCATCCACCAGGTAAACCAGCGCTTCAAAAGGCGCTGTGTGTTCATTTAACCCTTGTCCTTTATCAAACGCGAATAAGGTTACCGTGCCGGTTGGTTTTTTAATAATGGTTTTGCTGACTACAGAATCCTGTTGGTAGACAATAAGTTTTTCAAGCGAAGTGCTTTGTGCGGATAAACTTTCTTTAGCCGGTTGTTTCCCTTCGACCATGATTCAATTTTTTAAGTAACGTAAAGGTATACCGTAAGCAGGTGAACGTTTATGATTTAAATCAGGTAGTCTGTTTAATAAACTTAGTAGTTTCTGTAAAATGTGAAAATGTTACACCTTGCGGCATAATCCTGTACGATGAAATGGCTTTGCAGATTTTATTTAAAATTGATTGGCTGGAAAACCAGCAGTACGCTTGATCCTTCCGTTAAAAAATGTGTTATGGTAGCAGCTCCACACACCAGTAACTGGGATTATCCGATTGCGTTGGCTACCCTTTATGCCAATGGTGTAAAGGTTCGCTTTCTGGCAAAAGACAGTCTATTTAAATTTCCGCTTGGTGTACTCATGCGCGCTACCGGAGGCATGCCGGTGGACCGTTCAAAGCACAATAACCTGGTGGATGCGCTGATTAGTATTTTTCAAATGCACGAGGAGCTAATACTATTGATTGCCGTGGAAGGCACTCGTAGTTATGTGAAGGAATGGAAATCTGGATTTTATCATACGGCTGTTGGGGCAGGTGTGCCCATCGTCATGGGATATCTCGATTATGGAAAAAAAGTTGCAGGGTTTGGGGATTTGTTTTACCCCACAGGTGACTATCAACGTGATCTTAAAGAAATTCAGAATTTCTATCGAAAGTTCACGGCCCGTCATCCGGAGAAGTCCAGCCTTAATCAGTAAAGGAAATTACACTTCAATTTTTCTGATTTTTGTCGGATGACTAAGTTTAAAATCTAAGGATTGGTTATTCATCCGGTAACGGGTGTTTATATAACCTTTTTTATAGGTCTTTACCCGGGCATCAAATTCCAGGATACACCCTGATGTGAGATTGATTTTTTCAAAAGCTTTTGAATAGCTAAACCAAATATGATCTGTAACAAGCTTGTTCGTATCTGCATCGACTATATTACTCAATAGTATTGTTTCTTCACTATAGCCTTTGAAATTCATTTTCTTACCCAGCCGACTAAACACTGCCCTGAATTTCTTTCGTTCACCTTTGTGGATAGCCAGTTCTTTTCGCATGGTTTGATTTATTTTTCTGTTTCCTTTTCTTCCTTTAGCTTATTCTTGTAGGCAGCCTGGACCATATACTTTCGTTGAGTAAGTTTTAGTTTGATGAGTATCCACAATAGAAAAACAATGATCCAGACAGTAAGTAAGATGTTTAAAAAAATAGTAAATAGAAAATCGGGAAATCAATGAAGCTAAGGAGCAATTTATTCGAGTATTGTCTGCAAGTAGTTGAAGAACGAATAGATCGTATACAGCTTGAAATTAAACAGCTTCAGCTATCAGCAAATACGGAAACCAAAAGCAGTGCTGGGGACAAGTATGAAACTGGCCGGGCCATGGCACAGCTTGAAATTGAGAGAAATACCCAACAATTGGCAGAATCAGAAAAGCTTCGAAGCAGACTGCAGGAATTGCAAAGGGTTCATATTACGGATACCGTAATTCCAGGCTCATTGGTTTCAACCACTCAAGGCATATTTTTTATCAATGTTAGTCTGGGCTTGCTTGAATATGAAAATACCAGGTTTTTCTGCATCTCAGCAGATGCGCCTATAGCCAAAATACTGTTGGGTAAATGTGTAGGAGAGATGGTTTCCTTTAATGGCAAGACATTCTCAATTCTAGCAATTGAGTAAACTTTTTAAGGCTTACTTATAACATCAATTATGTATATTTAAAAAATGATTTTCAATGCTGAAACTTATTGTGGACTTCAGAATATTCAGTGTATCCAGCTATGTTATGAAGAATTTTTTTAGTGCAGTACTTATTCTAATCATTGCTTATCCGGTAGTTGCTCAAGAAGCAGGTGTCCGATATTTTGAAATGCGTACCTATCATTGTAATGAAGGAAAACGTCCTGATTTAATAAAACGCTTCCAGGATCATACCGTGAAGTTGTTTACGAAAAATGGCATTGAAAGTATCGCTTACTTTTTACCGGTAGAAGAGAACGACAATACAGTAACGTTTATACTTGCGTATCCAAACCGCGAATCGAGGGATCGGTTATGGAATTCTTTTGCCAATGATCCCGAATGGAAGGCTGTGTTTAAGCAATCGGAAGCTAACGGGCCGCTGTTGGCCAAGATTGATCAAACGTTTTTGACCCTGGCACCTGAGCTAAGTTCGGGTATCACTAAACTGCCTGGTGAAGAGCATGTATTTGAGTTGAGGACTTACTTTATGCATCCGGGAAGAGTGGATGCGATTAATGCCCGTTTTCGTGATCATACCCGGGCACTATTTGAGCGCCACGGTATGACCAATGTAGTTTATTGGTATACCGTTGAACCTGATAATGCTCAGTCGAAGCTGGTGTATCTGCTGGCACATAAAAGTGTTGAAGAGGCAAAGAATTCATTTGATAAATTTCGCGATGATCCGGATTGGAAAAGGGTACGGGATGATTCCGAAGTTAGCGGACTGATTGTTGAGCGTATAGAGTCAAAATATTTTAAAACGCTTCCATTTTCGCCACTAAAGTAGGGTGTAACCAATACAAGTTTTATTATAAACGATTTGAGATATGCAAAACGAAACTAACCGCAGACTGTTTATTCGTCATTTGGGCTTGGCCACCCTGGGCGTTACCATGGTTCCTGCTCTAGCCACATCCTGTGCACCGAAATCAAAAGAAAATTCAACTGACATGTTTTTTAGAATATCCCTGGCAGAATGGTCGCTGCATAAAGCCCTGTTTGCGAATGAACTGACTAACCTTGATTTTCCTGTTGTGGCGAAACAAGACTACGGTATTTCAGCTGTGGAGTATGTCAATCAGTTTTTTAAAGACAAGGTGAAAGACCAGACTTATCTGGCGGAACTGAAGCAGCGTTGTGATGATAATGGTGTAGCCAGTTTGCTCATCATGTGCGATGGTGAAGGCTACCTGGGTGATCTGGATGAAGCCAAACGAAAGGAAGCGGTGGACAATCATAAAAAATGGGTAGAGGCTGCAAATTTTCTCGGCTGCCACTCTATACGGGTGAATGCTTTTGGACGTGGGAGTGAAGCGGAAGTAGCGGCAGCAGCTACTGACGGATTACGATCATTATCCGAGTTTGCCATTGATTTTGATATTAATGTGATTGTTGAAAATCATGGAAGCTATTCGTCAAACGGACAGTGGCTTACTACCGTAATTGCCGGCACCGGCATGCCCAATTGCGGTACGCTGCCAGATTTCGGAAATTTCTGTTTGAAGCGAGGTGATGGTAGTGAGTGGGGAGGCGAATGCCTGGAGTGGTATGATCGTTATAAGGGTGTTGAAGAAATGATGTCTTTTGCTAAAGGAGTGAGTGCGAAAAGTTATGATTTTGATGAAGCCGGTAATTGTATAGAAACTGATTATGATAAGATGCTAAGAATTGTAAAGGCTAGTGGTTACACCGGATACATTGGCATTGAATACGAGGGTAGCAAACTCTCCGAACCTGATGGAATCCGTGCTACAATGGCTTTGTTGGAGAGAGTGGGAAAAACTATCTAACTCTTCTCGGCTACACATTCAATCTCCACCAACGCGTCTTTGGGCAGGCGGCTTACTTCTACAGTAGTTCGTGCAGGTTTATGTTCGCCAAAAAAAGCTTCATAGGCTTTGTTCATCTTTTCAAAATCCGCAAAGTTTTTCAGGAATACAGATGTTTTTACAACATGTGAGCGGTCGCATCCGGCAGCTTTTAAAACAGTTTCAAGATTAGACAGCACAAGCGTAGTTTGCTCCGTAACTGTGTTGCCCTCAATCAGCATGGTTTTAGGATTGAGCGGTGTTTGTCCAGAGCAAAATATAAGGTTGCCGGATTGTATCGCGTGGCTATAGGGACCAATGGCTGCAGGGGCATGTTCTGTAAATATTTTTTTCATAGTATGTTTATTTAGATGTAGTCGAAGGCTGAAGCATAAAGGGGTTTGGATTTTAAATTGTTGATTTCTTCTTGCTCCATATTTCTATAAGAAGTCATAATGTATACGCCTGAGTTCTTTACAAAGGAATTGAGCAAGCCCAGGTGGCCGGTGGCGACAATTGATTTTCTATAGGGACAATTTTCAGCCATCCAGAAAAGCGAAGAGTTTATATTTTCGCGATGAAGTAGTCCTTCAAATAACCGGAGTAATGTTTTTTCATAACCGGGCTTAAAGTACAAACCTTCAAAGGCCAGAAATTCAAATCGCTTTGGATTGAACAGTTTGTTAATCAATGGCAATCGGGGAAGAATATTCATAATAATTTTGCCCATGAAACCCGGCATTTTGTTGATGGCCCAGTGCACGCGGTGATACTGACAGCCAGCCACAATTTTTCCCTGCTCACGAATAACAAAATAGTTTTCTTTTAAGAAAAGATAATCGGTATGTACAAGAGAGTGCTCCTTGTATTGTTCCCTGATCAGCTTAAGAATTTCTGCCTGATCCTTTTCGTGCTCTATTCGTTCAATTTCCTTTTGCTCTTTTGGAAAAAACCGACTGAATGCATTTACAGAGAGTAATCCTAACTTTTCGTAGCCGGCATTTTCAACAACTTTATACGAACGGATGTTTCCTTTCTCAACGCAACCCACATAGATCGTTTTCTCGGTTTCATCTCTCCGCACAATTTCCATTACTTTACCAGCAAAGTGTTTGATTATTTTTTTTCCCTGAATGGAGGCACCGGCTGCGAAGTACCGGATGATAAAACAGTTGTAGGGTTGGCCGGCCACCAGGGGCTTTGTATGGCAAAACACTGCTGTTCCCACGATGGCATCATCTTGCTCAATGGCGTACAGGTATGGGTCTTTAAGTAATCGGATAAGTTCGTTTGAGTTTTTACGCTCATACACCGTGCCTGCACTTCCCCAGTTTGTATTGTTGAAGAATGTAATGCCTTCTTCCGGAATACCGTGGTATTTCCAAATGGTTAAATCATTTTCCAGCAGAACAAGCTTACGTTCCATAGAAGCAATATAATTCTATTCAGCAAATTCTATGGTTCATTTCAAAAGAGGACGAATAAAAAAAACCGCCCCAATTGCTTGGGGCGGTCAACCTCAACAGAACCAATCATATGAAGATGATCTGTGTTCCCTCGCCTTCGGCCAAGGCATACATATCACCAACGGTTATGATTCCTTTAACTTCATCCAGCAGGTCTTCCTGTTTAAGATGGAACATATCAGCAGCAAGTTTACAGGCATAAATTTCGCCACCACCTGCATCAATCATCTGGATAAACTCGGTTACATGCGGCATATCCAATTTATCCATTTCTTTTTTCATCATGTAGGAAGCGAACGCTTCAAAACCGGGCAGTCCGGCTACCATGGTGGGCATGGCTGGCATGAATGCCGGATTGCCTACTGTGGCTGTGTGCAGGTGGTCGGCATTTTTCTTGGTGATGGCCTCCAATCCAAAAAAGGTAAAGAACATTTTTGCTTCCAGGCCTTCCATTAATGCACCGTTGGCCATTACCAACGCAGCGTATACATCTTCTAATTTTCCTTTTGAGCAAATGACTAATACTTTCTTCAATTTGCCTTTATCGCTATTAACCGGTACTGCAGTTTCTTTGGTAGCCGGTTTTTCCATTACATCGGTCATAGTTTTAAAAATTTTATGGTTAAAAAATTAAATGCAACTGGCGGGTTTGGGAATTCCGGCAAGTTTGCTGGAGATTTTTAGCGGGCCTCCGGGAAACAGTGCGTAGAATTGCTTAATGTCAACAATGCCTGAGTTTCCTAGCTTACGAATGCTTAGCTGAGCGCCTTCTTTTTGTTTTGCGCGCAGCCAGTTTAATACTTCAAAGTGCTTGTCCGTTAATTCAATATTGTACTGGGCTGCCATTTCGCGCGCCAGTTCCGGTGTCCATTGATCCATGTTGGTGAGATACCCTTCGGCATTTACATCAACTGCTGTTCCTGCTAATGTTAAGGTTTCCATATAATTGATTTTTAAGGTTGTTCTTCTACAATTTTTCCCGCCATCGACATGTTAGTGCTTACCGGCAGTTTCTTTCCTGTTAAAAGCAGGTGCCAGTACACCCACTTGAATGCCAGTTTCCCAAAGTGGTTGGCACGGTTTACTTTCAATAAACTCATTGGGCCAACCCCGGCAAACGGAAATTTTCCTGGTAAGGGTTCTGTTGTGTAGTTGAAATCGATCAGCGTTCCTTTACCATAGCCTGTTTCAATAAAGCAATTTGCATGGCCATCAAATTTTGCTTCCAACGGTTGCCCGTTGATGTAGCTTAGGATGTTATCGGTTAGGATTTCAGCTTCAAAGTGTGCTACCGATCCGGCTTTTGATGTGGGCAGGTTGGTGGCATCGCCCAACACAAAAATATTTTCAAAGGTCTTGTGCTGTAAGGTGTATTTGTCTGTGGGTATGAAATTAAGACCATCCTCATCACCCATGTTACTGTTTTCAATAACCTGATCGCCTTTATTAACCGGAATGGAAATCAACAAATCAAACGGAACTTCCAGTTCATCATAGGATACCAGAACCTTGCGTTCATTGTCCACGCGTTGTAAATAAAAGTCGGGAACAACAGCAATGTTCTTTTCTTCCATCAGTTTGCTGAGCAAAGCAGTGGTTTTTGGTTTGGTAAAGGCCCCTGAAAGAGGCGTAACGTAAGTGATGTTCACTTTGTCGCGAATACCTTTTTCGGTGAAGAAGGCATCTGCCAGAAATGTAAATTCGAGTGGAGCAACCGGGCATTTGATGATGGTTTCGGCCAGGTTAATTACCAGGTTACCGCCTTCCCATGTTTCAAGTTTTTGGGCTAGCCGTCTGCTTCCTTCAAAGGTGTAGAAATCAAAAATATCCTTATACCATAAATCGCCTTTCAATCCTTCTGTTTCTTCTGGTACCGGGGTGGTTCCGGTGGCGACTATGAGTATATCGTAATTCAGCGATGTTCCATCGGATAGATCAACATGGTTATTTTCAGGATTGATCTTAACGACCTCACTAATGCTAAACACAACGCCTTTCGGTAGAAAATCTTTTTTGGGTTTCACTACTTGTTCCGGCCTGTAAACTCCGAAGGGAATGAAAAGAAAGCCGGGTTGATAGTAGTGCTGTGGATCTTTGTCTACAATAGTGATTTGCCATACATCACTATTCAGGTTACGGTAGAGTTTGTTGGCCATCATAGTGCCGGCCGTTCCTGCTCCGAGTATCACAATCTTTTTCATCATTGGTTCCTGTTGGTTGATGGAATAAAAGTAGACGGAACCAATTGTCTTTGTAATGACCGCGCTCAGCAGCCGACTTGATTTAAATCATATAATACTGATTATGTGTAACTTAAGTAACACAACTAACGATTGCCGCTGCTACTTGTGTTACACAACCGATCTATTTTGATGGCGGCATGCTCGGACGAACTTCTATTTTGCTGGGCAGCGTCCGCGGGTTCATCGTTAACAGGTCGTGTACAAGTTTGCCAATATCTTCGGGTTGAATTTTCCAGGCATCTTCGGGGGCAGGGGTGTGGTTATTGAAATGCGTAGCCACGGAGCCCGGCATGATGGTGGATACTTTGATACCGTGTGCGCGAACATCCATCATTACGGCTTGCGTAAACCCAACCAACCCGAATTTACTGGCATTGTAAGCGCTGCCTCCGGCAAAGAAATTCGTACCGGCAAGACTGGCTATGGTTATAATATAACCTTGCGATTTTTTAAGGGCTGGCAAGCAACCCTTAATACTGTAAAATACACCTGTCAGGTTTGTGTCGATGGTTTCGTGCCATTGATCAGCCGTCATCGCTTCAATGGAAGCAAAATACCCGATGCCTGCATTGGCCACCAGAACATCCAGTTGTCCCCATTGATCCAGCATTTTCTTTACGGCATTTTCCTGGTCGGCATAGTTGCGAACATCGGCAACAACTCCGAGGGCATGTTCCTTTTGGATGGCGTTGAGTTTGGCGGTTGCTTCATCAAGGGCTTGTTTGTTCCGACCGGTGATGCCCACATGCCAGCCGTTGTTAATCAATACTTCGGCTATGCCCAATCCTATACCCTTGCTGCCCCCGGTAATCAATGCTGTTTTCATAAATGTTTTGCTATTTATATTGTTAACTAAATAAAATTCTCTTAGTAATTAAGTCTGGCTGAATTTAATTTACCGCAAAGGCACAAAGGCGCTAAGTATTAGCATTTTCTTTGCGGCTCTGCGACTCCGAGGTTTTTTTAGTTGTCAACCAGATTTTAATATCTCCTAAAATAGTAACTTAAACCACTTTTTCAGTGAATTTAAAAGCCTTAAATCAACTAACTATGAAATGGCCTAAAGTGTTTCTTCTTTTCTATTTTCTGTTTGTTCGGATCCTATCCTTTGCCGATGAAGGCATGTGGCTGCCCATGCTGCTCGCCAAACTCAATGAAAAGGAGATGAGGGCGATGGGTATGAAAATATCGGCTGAAGATATTTACAGCATCAACAAAAGCAGTTTAAAAGATGCCATTGTGAGCTTTGGAGGATTTTGCACCGGAGAAGTGATTTCTTCACAAGGACTAGTGTTAACCAACCACCACTGTGGCTTTGGTGCCATTCAAAGTCATGCTACACTACAAAACAACTATATCGATAATGGTTTTTGGGCGATGAGCCTCAAAGATGAATTGCCAAATCCGAGTTTGTTCGTCACCTTCATCGTGCGCATGGAAGATGTTACGGCATCGGTGCTGTCGGGTGTCACATCGGCTATGCCTGAAAATGAACGACAGTCGCAAATCGACAAGAACATTAATGCTGTTCGTGCAAATTCAAAGCGCGAGACTTACCAGGATGTATTGGTGCGTCCGTTCTTTGAAGGGAACCAATATTACCTGTTTGTAACAGAGACCTATCGCGATGTTCGGTTGGTTGGCGCTCCGCCATCTTCCATTGGTAATTTTGGTAAAGATACTGACAACTGGATGTGGCCCCGCCACACCGGTGATTTTGCCATGTTCCGGATCTATGCCGATAAGAACAATAGACCATCAGCCTATTCACCCGATAATGTTCCTTATAAACCAAAGCGTACGTTGTCAATTTCGTTGGATGGCGTTTCGCAGGATGACTTCACCATGGTATTTGGATTTCCAGGTCGCACCAATCAATATCTTCCGGCAGTGGCAGTGGAACAATTGATTGAAGTGAATAATCCTGCAAAGATCAAAGTACGCGATCATGTGCTTGAGGTGATGGACGCCTATATGCGCACCGATGAACAGATTAAAATTCAATATGCTGCCAAGTGGGCCTCGGTTTCCAACGCATGGAAAAAATGGCAAGGTGAATTGTTGGGATTAAACCGGGTAGATGGTGTAGGCAGAAAGAAAAAGCTAGAAGCTGATTTTCAAAATAAGGTAAATGCGAATGCTGCATTAAAGGCAAAGTATGGAACAGTTTTGCCAGACCTGAACAACGCGTTCGATGAATTAAAGGTGTATGGTTTGGCGCGTGATTATTACTTAGAAATCATCTCCCGGATTGAATTGTTCACCATTGCTTCACAGCTGATTCAGCTTGAAGCTGCCTTTGATAAAGAGGGAGAAAGTGGTTATGCGGCCAGGCTGCCTCAGGTTAAAGATAGGTTGACGGGATTTTATGGTGATTACAGTCCTATAGTGGACATGAAAATGACTGAGGTTCTGTTATCGCTTTATGTCAATGATCAACAGGAGAAGTTTCAGTCTGCCTTGCTGCGCGATAAACTAAAAGCCAATCAGGGTGATTTTGCTTTGCTGGCCAAGGTGTTGTTTGCTGAAACTGATCTGGATGATCAGCAGAAGACATTGAGTTTATTGGATAAACCGACCAAAGAAGTTGTTGACATCATCCGGCAAAATGCTACGGTGCTTTTATTCAAAGACATGCAGCGTGTTTATCAAAATGAGGTTCAGCGTACCCTAAGCCCAATTCAAGATCGGATAAACGCCTTGCAACGCACCTACATGGCTGCGCAGATGGAAGTATTCACGGAGAAACGGTTTTATCCGGATGCCAACAGTACCCTACGCTTAACGTATGGCAAGGTAGATGGGTACACTCCACGCGATGCAGTGCGCTATGACTACTACTCGTACCTCGATGGCGTAATGGAGAAATACAAACCCGGTGACTATGAATTTGATTTACCGACAAAGCTTATTGACCTGTACAAAAAGAAAGACTATGGACAGTACGGTGTTAATGGAAAGCTTCCGGTAAACTTTATTGCGGCCAATCACACTTCGGGTGGTAATTCGGGAAGTCCTGCGTTGGATGCATGGGGTAATCTGGTGGGATTGAATTTCGATCGCGTGTGGGAGGGAACCATGAGCGATATTAACTACGACCCTTCCATTTGCCGGAACATCATGGTGGATATCCGCTACATTTTATTCATCGTTGATAAGTATGCCGGTGCCGGGCACCTGGTAAAGGAAATGAATTTGGTCCGACCCAAGACAAAGAAGTAAGGGTAAATAAATCTGTCAAGGCATGAAACTAGTTAACTGTGTGTTTACGGATTTTTCAGTTTTATATAGGTATCAATCCGATCGCTTACATTTTCGCGAATGTTGCCATAAAACAAATTGTAGTCGGCTATGTGGTACCGCTTTGACCTGTAAAATGCACTGCCAAAAAATTTAGGTTTGGTAATCCATAGTAGCCCTTGGTGATTTTGTGCATCACACAGGTTGCTATAAACCTTGTTGAAGTTTCGTAATACCGATGCTTGATTTAAGTTGGTCTGTGCGTAAACAGTATCAACAGACCAGGTTAACGGATTGGTGCTTAATGCAGGTGCAAAGATTTCCTTATGGTTCTGTGGATAATAATTGCGCTCATAGGTATTCCACGAAACCCAGCAGCCGGTTTCGGTTGGTGATGTACAGGGCTTCAAGGATTCGAATAGGTCAGTCTTTAAAGCAATGCCAACCAAATAAGCTGCTACCAGCTGATCAGCCAGCGGTTTATTTTCGATGTAATCCTTTATCAACCGGGCCGCATGTATAGTTCCCTGGCTGTGCGAAGCTATGATAAAGGGTTTACCCTGGTTATAATTCTTCAGGTAGTGTTCAAAAGCCCCTTTAACATCTTCGTAGGCAAATTGTAAGGCCTGATCTTTCACTTGATCATTACCCGTAGTAAATACCGCGAGGTGCGCTTGCCGGTATCGTGGTGCATAGACATAGGCACTTTTGTTAAATACACTCGCCTGGTACCGAATGGTGGACTGGTCAACCTTTTCATTTAGTTGTGTATCGTAAACATCACCTTGCCACGGCCAATTGGCGTTATGTTTTTTTGTATAGATAGTGGGGTGCACAAAAAATACATCTATCGCTGGAAGCGGGTTGTCTATGCTAAATTGACTTTTTCCGGGCAGTTTATCGGCTTCGTCCTCCTTTTCAGGATGGGCTGCCCAACAGGAGAGTAAGGAATAGTCAGGTGCTTTAGGGATTTTAGTTGTATCGTAAGGCGGATGTATTTTCTTGCTGCAAGCTGTAATCAGTGCTGTTAATACAATCAGGTGTACCAGGGGTCTCATGGTTTTATTTGTCAACGCTAAATCAATTATCAGAATTTTGGAAAAAGTAATCCGGATTGGTTTCGGTAGGTTTCAAAATCCGTATAGCGGGCTAATGATTTATCTTTTTTAATCATGTTGGGAATAAACGCACCAATAAAGAATGCGGTGATACCGATATAACCAATCCAACTTCCTGAAAGCATAGCAAAGCCAAGATAGATCATTAATTCTCCCAGGTAATTTGTATTTCTGCATTTTCGAAAAAATCCTTCAGTGATCAAACCTGGTTTATATTTAAGTGTAAAATATTTCTGAGCATCGCTGCTAAAGTGGAGCATGGTGCCAAAAACATTTAGCGCCACAGAGGCACCAGTCAGTCCTGCGCCTGGTTCATATTGACTACTGATCAGTATCCACGGTGCAAGCCAATAAAGTCCCAATACAGCAAAAACAAATAGGCCATACGGTAGGGAGGCTTGCTCTTCCCATTGTTTATCAGGGAATAAGTTGCTTTTCAACACCCACAATATTCCATAGGTGCCGTGAAGCGCTAAATATACGAAGGCACCAACGCTATAATTTGAATAGAGGTACATGAGTAAAATGACAACCAGGGCGGTGGTACCTTTGTGCAGATTGATCGGATACTTTAAAGGCATAGTTGTAATTTGATTTAATGCAACATTAGTAAAAAAGGCCACCTTTTCAGGCAGCCTCTTTTATCCGATATCTTAGATTATATTGATACTAGAGTAGGTCGCTTGATAGTAACATCAATCCGTGGAACCGGTTTGAGCTTCCTTCTCCCAACACTCCAATTTTTATAACTTTATTGGCCGTTAGGTCAACTTTTGCCAGGTAAGTATTGTCATCATCGCTGAACACGACAGCATAAATTGTTCCTGACGCATCTTTTACCATATTTTGCAGGTAAAAGTCACCTGGGTCAGTAGATGAGAATCCTTCGGGTGAAAGTTCGGCTTCAATCGTAGCTACGCCTGATAAATTGGATTTGTATATGGTTAAGTAGTAACTACCAATCAAAATTTCATTGTTAGAGTTTCCGAATATCATTCCCATACCACAACAGATATCATCATCTGAAAATATTACCTCCTTGCTGATGGTACCATTTGTATTAAGTGTTAAAAGCCCTGGGCCATAATCAGTTGTTGAGCCTTCTCTAAACCAAAGGCTTCCGATGATTTTATTGTCTGATGTCATCAGTAAATCGGCAACGCCATACCAATCATCATCCGGGTCGGCATTCAACACAGTGGCTTGTTTGGTTGCTGGATCAATTGAGTAGATGGCTCCATCTCCGCCCGTAGTAGTTGAAGCGTAAATTTTGTTGGTGGCTTGATGGTAAATCATCCCACGGATGTTCGTGAGGCCTCCACCAGCAGGCGCAGTAATGGTTCCAACTTCGGTTTTAGAGCCATTGGTAGGATCAACTTTAAAGATTTTTCCAGTGCTTCTTTCGGCTACAACCAATACAATGGCTGCAGCATCTTCATCGTCATTACAGGATTGTAAGAACAGGGTAGCGACAAGTGCAATGAGCAGCGTGCTGAGGATTAAAAATTTCTGTTTCATAATTTTATTAATTAAAGGTAACTGATTGCGCAAGGTAAACATTTGTATCTAGTAAAACATTAAAGTGCTGAACTTAGCTTCTCTTGTACGTTGGTTAAGTCATAATCGGTAATTAAGCCCACCAGTTGATGGTTATGGATTACAGGCAAGCAACTTATTTTTCGATCGAGCATTATTTCCATGGCCATGAGTATGCCACAAGAAGCATCAACGCAAACCGGGTTTACGATCATGATGTCTTTGGCAATGGCTTCCTGAAGATTGCCACCCTTGCTCACAAAATTTTCAATTCGCTTTCGGGTTAGTATGCCGGTAATCGATCCTTGTTCATCTTCAATGGGCATGTGCCTGATAGTGCGCCAGTTCATGATGGTCAGTACCAACTCAAGCGGATCGCTTGATTGCGCGGTGATCAGGTCAGTGGTCATAATGTTGCCCACGATGTCGTATTGTATATTGGCCAGCTTTTTATCATCGGGTGTTATGCCACTCCACTCATGTACGGGTTTACCGGTCACTCTCCTGCTATGAATGGCACCGGTTAACGCTACCATAGCCTCATCACGACTCATTTCTTTTTTTAGCGCACGGAAGCTGTTCACAAGCCAACGGCTTCCGGTTCTTCCACTTTGTGTTCGCTGTTCAATTACTTCCAGGTAACGTTTAGCATCTGCTTCATTAACTCCATGGTCAACCAATCCTTTTTTTGCCAGGGGCAACAAAATCTCTTTAATCAATTGCCGAGCGGGATATATTTTTTTATCCCATGTCATTGCGGTTTGAATGCCGAAGCGTGCTGCCTTGTAAAAATTTTCTTTGGCGTCTTCAAAATCCATCGTGTTCCATATCGTCTTATAGTTTTTGGGCATCGCCTTCATCAACCCTACCCAAAAGGCCATGTTGGCAATTTCATCGATTACGGTTGGGCCAGAAGGTAAGTACCGGTTTTCAATCCGAAGGTGAGCTTTGCCATTGAGTATTCCGTAACACGGACGATTCCATTTCCAGATTGTTCCGTTGTGAATGCGTAGGGCCCTTAAATCAGGGATCCTTCCTTCATCAAGTTCCTGAAGGGAATCTTTGTCAATATCCGAAATAAAAATTAACGGGTATCGCGAAATATCATCTTTGTAAACCTCGGTGGTATGTCTAATCCAGCGGTTGCCAAACGATACACGTTGTTGCCTTTCGCGAAGGTGATGCTGACGTTTACGCATATCAACACTTTGTTGAAAGAGCGTGATGCGTGTTTCGGCCCACAGCTCCCTTCCAAACAGAATAGGGGAATTGGTGCTGATGGCTAACACCGGACCGGCAATGGCCTGCGCCCAGTTGTAAGTATCAACAAAGTTATCGGCATCAACCTGAAGATGTGCCTGGAAACTGGTGTTGCATGCTTCGAATAAAATATTGGTGTGGGCTAACAGCATTTCATCAACACCGTTGATGTTCAATTCAAAGTCTTGACCCCGAAGCCTTTTGACAATCTCACCCAGTGCATGGTAGCGCGGATTGGGCGTGAGGTAATCCATTTCAACGGCTCGCAGATCGATGGAGGGAAGAATGCCGGTGAGTATTAGCGTATCGCCAAAGGTTTGAGCAACGTTATCAGCATGTTGCAGAAAACTGCGCAATAAACTTTCTGTTTTGCTAAAACAATCGCCACCCAATGGAAGCGGGTCCAGGTTGATCTCCAGGTTATAGCGTGCCAGTTCGGTGGTGAAATGTTGGTCGTTTATTTTCTCTAGAATTTCAGGACCGTTACGGGATGGTTTATGGTGTTTATCAACAATGAAAAATTCCTGTTCGACACCAATGCGTGATACCCCGTTTTCCAATAAACCTTTCTCAATCATGATGTCTAGTGCCTGAACATCGTGCAACAGATGTCGCAGAAACGCTTTGCGCTCTTCTGATTGTTCGGCAATGGCAATACGGTGTTCACCCATCCGAATGAAATTTGGCGGAAGCTAATCAACCTGTAGCGCTAATGGAATGACATTCGGCAGGAGAGTCATGAGTAATTAAAAACTGTTGATGATTTCGGTCATGTTTTGCCCAAGAAATCACTGTAAAAACTTTCATTGTAAGTATCCATTAGACCCCTTATTGTAACTGCACTTAAAAAAGATGACATATGATGATAACCATCATGAAAATCATACAACAATCTATCTATACTGTGGCAATGAATCGATATGAGAATAGAATAGCCGAGTATTTTGTTTCGCAATACCGGAACGTATTGGTGAGCATTACCAATACACTTGACAAACCATCGACTGAAAATTTTCATGCACTCCGGATAAGTCTGAAGCGAATCAGGTTTGTGGCAAAATTGGTATCGGGTTTTGACAAGAAGCGATCACCGCGGTGGGTTATACCCTTTACCAATCTGTTTGATTTGGCAGGAAGGATACGTGAAGATCAGGTGCAGTTATCCATTCTTAATCGATTTAATCACAACGAGACAAAAATTGCGAAGACTATTATGCGAAGCCTGGCCAGTCGAATCCGTATATGGCCCAGAAGTATTATGCCTGATTTACTTCGGATAATAAGGAGTTATCCAACCATTATGAAATCGATCAGGCTTTCCTCACTATCCGTGAACCAACATCAACAAGATTTAACAAATCTGGTGATCAGGAAATTTTCAATGCCCTTGCGGAATGATCAACTGCACCATCGAAGAAGGATTTTGAAATGGATGCTTTACAGCATTGAACTTAATTCAGCATCAAAGCGAAAATTTTCTAAGCTATGTTCGCTTCGCAGTGTTGCAGCGCTTGAAGATGCCATAGGCGAGTGGCACGACCTGGTGGTTTTTCAGCAACGAATCCAAAGTAAAGGCAAGAAGCCCCTCGTCAAGAAGCTTTTGCATGAAATGACTCGGAAGCATCAATTGATAAGCCTGTCACTACCCAAACTACTCAAGCCTACCAAATCCGCTTCAGCGAAGTGATTTCGATTTTTTCAATGCTCAGACTTTTATTTTCCTGAGTATGCAGTTTAAGTTGCGTGAAGAGTTCGGTCGGGAACATCAGCTCAGTCATTACCGTAAGTCCATCATCGGCAAACAGTTCAATTGAGGATTGATCAACAATCAACCTTACTGTACTCACAGGGTCTTTTATTTCCCGTGGCACAACATGAACACCTCCAAAATCAGTAGAGAAATCATGACGACCGGCTTTTGTCCGGTCAACTTGAATGGAGTTAGTTTCCGTGTTATATGTGATCAGAAGTTGTTCGTTAACAGCATTGGATAGTTCGAGTGTGAATCCTTGGTTGGTATCCGGATCAAAGGCTATGAAAAGATCGTATTGACTATTTGAGGTAATCGCAGAAGATAAATCCAACGATCCCTCAAGGGTTTGTGCCTCCCGAATTGATTTTTCTTCACGGAGCGTTTTTAATTCCGGCACCGGTTCAGAAATTAATCTTGTGCCAGCAGGCGTTTCAATAAGTTTCAATTCACGCGGCAAAGTCATGGCACTACGCCAAACCGTGGTGGGCACTACGTTGGCATAATTCCAGTTGCTCATCCACCCGATGAAAAGTTTTCTTCCAACTTCTTTTGGAACATCCGACCAAGTAACGCCTGCATAATTATCTTTACCATAATCAATCCACAGAATTTTTTCAGCCGGATTTTTATTCACAAAGGTTATTCCATCAAATGTTCCGATAAAATATTGTGTGCCGCTTCCACCATTAGGTGCACCATTATTCAGGCTTACCAGCATTACCCATTTTTCTGTACCGTTGACAGTTAACGGAAATAAATCCGGACATTCCCACACTCCGCCATGACTCCCTTGATCCACTCCGAACTCGCTTAACTTTTCCCATTGCTTTAAATCGGGTGAGCGGAACAGTTGAACGTGATCCAATACCGCTAAAATCATAATCCACGATCCGGTTGGTTCGTACCAGAATACCTTTGGGTCACGAAAGTCTTTTATGCCCGGGTTATGGAGCACAGGATTCTTATTATACTTAATCCACGTTCTGCCGTTATCTAGACTATATGCAATGCCTTGTGTCTGGTAGTCAATGCTACCGGCTTTTTCCTGTTCCGGATCGTGGTAAGTAAAAATGGCTACCAAGGCAGGGCTATCAAGGCTCCCAAATCCAGTGGTATTTTGCCAGTCAACTACTGCACTACCAGAGAAAATGTAACCGAGTGAATCGGGATAAAGGGCAATCGGTAAATGCTCCCACCGAATCAGATCTTTTGTTACGGCATGTCCCCAGTGCATGGGCCCCCATACATTACCATCAGGATAGTATTGGTAAGACAAATGATACTCACCATTGTAAAATACCATGCCGTTTGGATCATTCATCCAGTTTTTGGCAGGAGAGAAGTGAAACTGTGGCCGGTGTTTTTCACGCAAGGCATTATCTTCTGGTTGATTTCTATTTAATGAACAACTGGTAATAATCAGGGTTGTCAACGCAAGGTAAATGGCATGATCTCGAAGTTGCATAATGTGCTAATTAAATTACTTTTTCCAATTCCAGCAATCCACACAAACAGAAGTCTCAATTTCCTGTTCTTCTTCATCGGGTAGATGATGAAAAAAATCAAGACCAGTGAGACGTTGAAGGCTGTCGATACTGACTATAAAATTTCTTAAAGGCAATGAAGACTTTTCATTCCGCAAAATAAAACCAATGCCTTTTTTTGCTTCGGGTTTATACACCAGTATGGCTTTGTAGAAAAGTTCAGGTACAGAAACTGAGTTACCTATAGTTGAGAGATTTTCTGTTAACACCGGCCCCGTTACCATATAGATTATAGAATCTTCAATAGCCCAAGTGCGCACCTGTTCCTCCAGGCGTTTCCATATCCCCCGATTGAATGAAGGTGTCTGTGGACTGATGTTACTGAAATAGAATGACTCTTTCATAGAAACCTCCGACCAGCTCATGTCGGCAGCCGGGGCAAGGTGTCCACGGTCGTAACCACTTTTGTAATAGTCGTTATCTGTTGCTGTTAGGTTCTGGAGTAGTGGATCCTGGAGGAATTTATCAGTTCGATCAACACCCTTTTCACTTTTACTTCGGGTTAGTTCGTAGGCTACCCAACGCGCATTTTTATGCGTGGTGTTATACACCAGTGAAAAGCCTGTGTGGCGGGTTAGTACTTCGTTTTCTGATAACCTGGGTAATGCAAGATCTTCGTGGAAAATAGATGCTGGTGGAGCTGTTAGGGCAGGTGCGCTTGAGCTGGTAACGCTTCGTCCGGTAGATTGACAGGATAGCGTGAATGCCATTGTAAGAATCGTTCCGATTAACGTCCGATAAATGTCTGTGGTTCTTCCCATGTTGGTCGGATGAAATTAACTTGCTACGTTGAAACTCGTTCAATTTTAGTATATTTCCTATATGGTTTTACTGCTGGTTTGTTTTTTATTGGAGATTGGTCATCAGGAGAATTTGCCTTATAAGCCTGATGCTGAATTCGCCATCCGTGTGGAGCTTAAATTTATGCAGCGGCCACCAGCTTCAACATCAACCGTTAATGTTTCCGAATCACTGTCCGATTATAAAAGACGAATCAGCAATGAGCAACTTCCGTATCTAAATCTTTTTATTACTGTTAAAGAAGCAAATCAGGGCGAAACCCGGATACGAATTATGCGCGATGGAAAATTAATGGCCAACAGGAAGATTGATTTGGGCAAGGAGTTTAAACTTGAAGTTGGTTTTGTGGATGATGCCAAGGATCAGGTATCGGGTTATGAGCACGTCATTTATTTTTTAACGCCCGATAAGAAGGACATAAACCGAATTGTAATCCGTATTGATTCCAATGGGGATTATTATATTAATGATGTGAAAAGCGGTAGATTTTAAGTGCCCTAAATAGAGTTATAGCACCGTTCAACATCCTTTTCAACTATATATGTAACCTGCCTCTTAATTCCCGGCCTCAATCGAATATTATTACGTTTATTAGCGCTGAAATTATTACGCCATGCGATTGCTTTACCTGATCTTTTTGTCACCAGTGTTGGTGTTTGCCCAACCGGCTCAGCCCAATGCTGCTGAAATCAAGCTTGCGTTAAAGAAACTTAACTTTCTAGGTGCTGCACTGTATGTGGCTGCACATCCTGATGATGAAAATACCCGGGTTATAGCCTGGCTGGCCAATGAGCGGTTGGCATCAACTGCATACCTTTCTCTCACCCGTGGCGATGGCGGTCAAAACCTGATTGGTTCTGAAATCCGGGAACAGTTGGGCCTTATCCGCACACAAGAATTGCTGGCCGCCCGAAGGATTGACGGTGCTGAACAATTTTTTACGCGGGCTAATGATTTTGGCTATTCCAAATCAGCCGATGAAACCCTTCGGATCTGGAATAAAGATGAAATCCTTTCGGATGTAGTGTGGGTGTACCGAACGTTTCAACCCGATGTGGTACTAACCCGTTTTCCACCCGATGAGCGTGCAGGACACGGGCATCACACAGCATCGGCCATGTTGGCGCAGGAGGCTTTTGATGTTTCCGGAAACAGTAACCGGTATAAAAATCAACTCAGCGGTGCTCCGGTATGGCAACCGAAACGGGTGTATACCAATACCGGAAGATTTTTCAGTAACACCATCGATGAAAATACGCCTGGCGTGTTAACGCTGAATGTTGGCGGATATAATTCTTTACTCGGAGCTTCGTATGCCGAGGTTTCCGCTGACAGTCGCAGTCAGCATAAGAGCCAGGGTTTCGGAGCATCGGGGAGAAGGGGAGAGGCGAATGAATTTTTCGAACTTACTAAAGGCGCCCCGGCAATCCGTGATATTTTTGAAGGCGTTAATACGACCTGGAGCCGTGTGAAAGGAGGCAACAACGTTCGGCCCTTGGTTGAACAAGCTATTCGCGAATATGATATAGAAAGACCCTACCGTTCTGTACCGATTTTATTGCAGATTCGTAAAGCCATCCTGAAGGTTGAGCCCGGTGTTTGGCGAGACCGGAAACTGGCTGAAACAGAACAATTGATTAAACACTGTTCCGGATTGTTTCTGGAAGCAGTTGCGTCATCCTATTACGCTTCACCCGGACAAACCGTGAATCTTAATTTTGAAATCATAAACCGCTCTCCGGTAAACATTGCCGTGAAAGCTTTGCGTTCTTCAAACTTAATGCTTGACACTACATTCCGTACAACACTTGTCGATAACGTTCCGCTAACGTTTAAAACACGAAAGCAAATCCACCCCGATAAATCGTTTTCAGATCCCTATTGGCTGCGCGAATCGCACCAGGATGGATTGTTTACAGTGCGCGATCAAAATTTAATTGGTAAACCTGAGAATGACCCTGCTGTGATGATCAATGCGGAAATTTTAGTTGATGGTGAAGTAATTAAGTTTTCTTTTCCGGTAGTTTATAAATGGACGGATCCTGTTAAGGGCGAGTTGTATCGTCCTTTTGAAGTTGTTCCACCCGTTTTCTTAAACATGATTGACCCGGTGTTAATTTTTTATGATGACAAACCACGTGCGGTAAGTGTGTTGGTCAAGTCCTCAACCGACCGCGTACAAGGCAACCTGCAACTACAATTGCCTGAAGGATGGCGGTCAGAGCCTCCGCAAATTTCTGTTGCACTAAATAATGCGGGTGATGAAGCCTTGCACACCTTCACTGTTTTTCCGGCAGCCCAGGAAACAACGGCTTTCGTAAGAGCCTCTGTAGCAATAGGTGATAAATCATATGATCAGTCCCTTCAGATCATTCAGTATGATCATATAGCACTACAAACCCTTTTGCCAAAAGCAGAAGCGAAACTGGTGCGCATGAATATTAATCGTGCCGGGAAAGCAATTGGGTACATAAAGGGTGCAGGCGATGACATACCCGCTGCATTGCGCAATATGGGATATGAGGTAACTGAATTGAAGAATGGCGATATATCACTCACAAATTTGATGAACTATAATGCGGTAGTGTTGGGTATTCGTTCTGTTAACACCAACGATCGTTTGCGGTATGTTATGCCTTCGTTACTCGAGTATGTTCATCAGGGTGGTACCGTAGTGGTTCAATACAACACCACCGTTGATCTTACTGCCTTTTCTCCTTATTCCATCAAGCTTTCACGCGACCGCGTAACAGATGAGAAGGCCGAAGTGAGGATGCTGATACCCGATCATCCTTTGTTGAATGTTCCCAATAAAATTACTGCACCCGATTTTGACGGATGGGTGCAGGAGCGTGGTTTATATTTTCCTTCTTCGTGGGATGTTCAGTACGATGCGGTCTTGTCAATGAATGATCCGGGTGAACCTGCAAAAGATGGAAGCCTGTTGATTGCCCGTTATGGAAAGGGTTATTACATCTATACGGGGTTGTCGTTCTTTCGCCAATTGCCGGAAGGTGTTCCGGGTGCTTATAAATTATTTGCTAATCTTGTTTCACAAAGCAGTGCTGAGGTGGTGAAATCCGAACCCGTGCCTGAGCCGTTACTGCGTCAAAAGAAGACTAAGAAAGGAAAAATTTAAGCCTATGCACGAAGATCATCCTGCAGATAAGCCCCCGGTATTCAATAGCTGGCGCTCCTGGTACGGTTTATTGCTTGGCGCACTGGCCATACAGATTGTTCTTTACCTCTGGCTAACCAATTATTTCTCATGAGTCTACTCGATTGGCTTGTGCTTTTCGGAACAATTCTGACCATTGTCTCCTATGGTGTTTTGAAAACCAGGGGAAAGAAGACCATGGAAAGTTACCTCAAGGGTGACGGAACATTGAAGTGGTGGATGATCGGTATTTCCATTATGGCTACGCAAGCCAGTGCCATTACTTTTTTATCAACACCGGGGCAGGCTATTGAAGATGGCATGCGCTTTCTTCAGTTTTATTTTGGGTTACCGATTGCCATGGTTATTATTTCAGTAACCTTCGTACCCATTTACTATAATTTGAATGTACTTACCGCTTACGAATACCTTGAATCGCGCTTTGATCTTAAAACCCGTTTGCTAACGGCAAGCCTTTTTCTCGTACTTCGCGGATTATCGGCAGGCATCACCATTTTTGCCCCATCACTTGTATTGTCAACTATATTGGGGTGGTCCATCACGACAACTACGTTACTGATCGGAGCAATGGTAATCGTTTACAGTGTATCCGGTGGCTCGCGTGCAGTTAGTTTAACCCAGCGCATGCAGCTTTCGGTTGTTATGGGCGGTATGTTGCTGGCGGGGATATTAGCCTTTACCCTTTTGCCTGAAAAAATTTCATTTTCCGATACACTCAACCTGGCGGGTGAGTTAGGAAAGTTCAACTTAGTTGATCTTGAGTTTAACCCGAATGAACGATATAACATCTGGTCGGGCTTAATTGCCGGAACGTTCCTGTTCCTTTCGTATTTCGGTACAGATCAATCGCAGGTTGGTCGTTACCTGGGCGGTCGGTCAATTGCAGAAAGTCGGTTAGGATTGATCTTTAACGGTCTTCTAAAAATCCCCATGCAGTTCATTATACTGTTTATTGGTGTGCTGGTTTTTGTATTCTACCTCTTTAATCAACCCCCTGTGTTTTACAACCAGGTATTGCGTGCAAAGGTGTTGGAAACAGAATATGGTGATAAGCTAAAGGCCTCTGAAAGTGAGTATGATCTTTTATATGCTGAAAAGCGTGAGGCTGTAGATCAACTTGTTGAATCCATTCAACGTGAAGATGATCATTCTATCATGACTTTGCGTGAACGTGTATTAGCGCTCAATGCTAAGGAGAAAGAACTTCGCGAGGGCGTGAAGGAAACTATAAAGGAGGCGATTCCGGCAGCCAAAACACAAGACAGGGATTATATATTTCTCAACTTTGTTCTCAATAATCTTCCCCACGGCATCATTGGATTATTGTTGGCGGTGATGTTTTTAGCAGCCATGTCATCCATGGCCGGTGAACTCAGCGCGCTTTCCTCTACAACGGCTTCCGATCTTTACCGAAGGGCAATTAACAAGACAGCTTCACCAGAACATTATTTAAAAGCTTCTCGTGGCTTTACTGTACTATGGGCGGTGCTGGCAATGGTATTTGCCATGCTGGCAAGTTTTGCCGAGAACCTTATACAGTTTGTGAACATTGTGGGCTCTTTGTTTTATGGAACCATCCTCGGCATTTTTCTAACCGCATTTTATGTTCAGTATGTAAAAGGAAATGCTGTGTTTATTGCTGCCATTATTGCGGAGGCAGTTGTACTGTATTGTTACTTTTTTACAGACCTGGCTTTTCTGCTCTACAATATAGTCGGGTGTGCTATTGTGGTACTGGGTGGAATTTTACTTCAGCCTCTCTTGCGTGGTTCTTCTAAATAGAAGTTTCCAGATTTCGGTACAGGTTATCGTAATTCAAAACATGCTCCGTATAGACATACGGTTCATATAGGTTTTGTTGATCAATTTTAAGTCGAATAACTTTGTTCTTTAACGTCCAGAACAATTCAACTTTGGTAAGTGATTTATTGACAGTTTTTTTGCCATTTTCCATCACCACTATTTCCTGTTCTGAAAGAATATCTTTTGATTGATCATCTAGGGCAATGATTTTGAAGTTACCATATTCTTCTATTAACTGTGAAGAAATATCTTGCTCAAGGATAAACTTAGTTTTACAATGTTCGCCATCAAGGTAGTAAAGTATAGCTGTATTAACCGGGGTTCCAAAAATGGTGGCGTTGGCTTGTTGAATAACAAAGAATTCAGCACGATCTTCAAAAAATTTTCCAAACAAGTAATCGTCAAGCAGCGGCCGTACGGCCTGGTCGGCTTCATTAATGGCCAGCACATTTAAGTCGGCAGGTAATTGTTTTGTTTCCGGCAATTGGTAATCGTCAATATCATTTTCAGCGACTAGTGGTTTATCCATACGCTGGCAGGACATTGATATGATCAGTAAAGCGACAAAAAGGCTCTTGTGCATTCCTCAAAGATATATGCCATAATAGATTAATCCTATACACTAAAGATCTACCAACTGCTCGTCCAGTGTTTTGACTGTATTGTGCGGATTTGAGGGGATAAGATTCATGGCATATTCAGTGAGTGCCGTGATGGTCAAGGACGGATTAACGCCCAAATTGCAGGGAATTACGGAGCCATCAAGAATATGAAAATTGGGGTATCCATGAACCTCAAACTGCTCGTTTACTACACCTTCTTCGGCAGTTTTTCCCATGGGGCATCCACCCAAAATATGGGCTGTTGAGGCTAACCCAAACGTCACTTCAGTAAAGGCATTTTGTGGTACGCCTTTTACTTTGGCAGCATACTTGTATAGTATCTGCTGGCCGATCGGTATAAAGCTGGGTACCGTGTTCCCACTGGTATTTTTGAAAGCCAGTGAATGACCAAATAAGCCGCGTTTAAGTTTCATCTGCATGGCATTGGGCAACGATTGCATAATGAGAAAGATAACTGAGTTACGGGCCGTATTGGTTTGAAGTACCGAACGAAGAAAATCCCAAGGATGGAGGATACAATTGCCTATCATTTTCAAAGTACGAACTATAGGATGCCCGTTGCCGGCTGCCATTACCGCTAACCGTATCATGGCACCCGACTTATCCGGAAACTTGCAAAGTTCAATGTGGGTGTGTTCATCCGGATTAAATACTGAACTAATCGCCAAGCCATGATTTAATTTCCGGTCGGCTGCCACCACACCCGAAAGCATTTCGGAATTGGTGAGCAGGTTATCACCCAGTTTATCGGAAAGCAGTGGAAGTGTTTTGAAAATATATTTCTGCTTTAACAAAAGATCAAGCGTACCGAGCACACCACCACTTACTACAATGCCCCTACTGGTAAAGACCGATTTCTTTTTCTTCCAGAAACGGGTACTGGATTGTGTGTGAACTTGATAGGTATGATCGGGTAATATTTCGATTTTTGTTGTTTCTTCTTCCGCCAGAACTTTTGCACCAAACATATTCTCAGCGAACCACAGGTAATTTTTATCCAATGTATTTTTCGCATTGTACCGGCAACCTACCATACAGCCTGCACACTCTGTGCAACCTTTACGCAATGGGCCCAGGCTTTTGAAATACGGATCAACTTCTTTTTTTGAATCACCCAAATAAACACCCACATAATCCACTCGTCCGTAGGTTGATTCCCTGCCCATTTCTTTTGCTACGTCTTTTAAAACCAGGTCCTCAGCATTTTCCTTTTCATATTTTTCACTGCCCAGCATAAAAAGTGCTTTGCTGTAAAATGGAGCGAGTACGCTTTTCCAGTCCTTAACACCAGACCAGATCGGGTTTTTGAAAAATGTATCGGGTGGCATCATGTGCGTGTTGGCATACACAAGTGAACCACCGCCAACCCCCACACCGCTTAAAATGAATACCTCTTTAAAAAAGCTGAGCCGTAAAAAACCAAACCATCGAAAGAACGGAAGCCATAGGTATTTCTTTAAATTCCAGTTCGACTTTGGAAAGTCATTAGCCTTCCAGCGTTTTCCCTTCTCGATCACCAAAACTTTATAACCTTTTTCCGCCAGGCGCATAGCCGAAACAGATCCGCCAAAGCCTGAACCAATAACAATGTAGTCGAAATGAGAATCAGTCATATTACAAGTAAACAAAAAAGGCAGCCGGTTAGACTGCCTTCTTGAATATTTATTTGATCGCTTTACTTTTTCTTAGCCGGAGTCTTTGGCATCTCGGCATTGATTTTAGCAATCAGGTCTTCGTTAAGTTTAACATAACCAAAATCACTTGGGGCTGCTTTTGCTTTGTCCATCGAAAGTTGGGCAGTGGCCAACGCGCCTTTATAGTCGCCTAAAGCATGTTGAATTTTTGCTTTGGTGTGAATATTCCAGAAAGCATTCTGGTTTCCGTTGTCAATGCCCAGTGTGATCCACTCAAGAGCCTTTTTCAAATCCTTACCGGTTTCAAAGTAATAGTTAGCAGCTGCTACATAATTGCCGGGGTTTACTTTTGTTCCAGCCTCAATAGACTTCATTACTTTGCTTTCATAATCAACGGTAATTCCAAACTTTAAAGACGTGTTCTCCCATGCAATCTGTACGTTTGCTTTCGTGTTATCATCCGAAATGTCGGTTATATTTACTGTGAATGTTTCCACACGTTCACTAAGCTTTTCTGGTTTCACGGTAAACCGTGCAGCATCCTTCGACTTGTCGTATGCGGCTGTATTTCCGCCCATGGCTACATCACTGTAAAGAATTACGGTCCACTCCGATGCACCTGGGATAGTAAGCAGCAAGTATTCTCCTTTTTTAAGATCGTTGCCGTGAACCTTAACATCATCCGAGAAACTGATTACCGTACCTTGGTTGGCACCTGTACGCCAGAGCTCTCCGTAAGGAACCAGAAAATCGCTACCTGCTCCATAGATTTTTCTGCCCTTCGTCTTGGGACGAGCATACGTTACTTTTACATCGGTTAAGCCGACTACAGTACTTACTGTTGCTGCCGGACTTGCTGCAGGCGTTTGAATTTGTGCTTCTGCTGTAAGGCACAGCATAGCCGCCAGGAAAAGGGTTAAAATGGTCTTCATGGTATTTAGTTTGTTTAGTAAGTTTTATTTTTTTGAGGGCTGTAAAAATAGTCATTCTTTTGGCTAAAAAAAGGCAACTTCAATGTTGATAGAACCTTCCTTTTATGTCCGGCAAAATGTTGTGGCTATTGCCCGGTCGTTGATTGGAAAGCTGTTGGTTTCCAACATTGGCGGATCATTGACCAGTGGCATAATTGTTGAAACAGAGGCTTATTCATGGAAAGAACGGGGTTGCCATGCCTATGGAGGAAGAAAAACGGCAAGAAACGAGGTTATGTTTGAAGAAGGCGGCAGAGCCTATGTATACTTGTGCTACGGCATGCATCATTTATTCAACATCGTTACGAACCAATCCGGAAGGGCAGAGGCGGTGTTGGTGCGTGCACTGGAACCTGTAAGGGGTATGGATGTAATGAATGCCAGAAGAGGTAATGTCAGACATTATCAACTTACCTCCGGTCCGGGTAAGTTAACCCGTGCATTAGGCATTGATCGTTCTCATAATGGAAAATTACTCTGGAATGAGGAAGTTTGGCTTGAACACAGTGATAAGAAAGTTTCCGCCAGACAAATTGTATCGGGTAAGCGAATTGGTATTGACTATGCCGGAGCGGATGCTGACTTGCCCTGGCGATTTACACTCAAGGAAAATCCGTGGGTGAGCAAATAATCTTTTTATGTAAAGTGGTGCTATAAACCGACTGTTTTTGATGAATCGTTTTCTCGTTTGCTTCTTCATTTTGTTTGTCTCCTTCTTTGGATTTGCACAGACCAATTTAAGTTCAACCTCTTTTCAATTGGTTAATTCAGTCTATGATGAGCAAAATCCGATAGTAAGTCCGGATGGTAAAACATTGTATTTAACAATTGGAAATCATCCACAGAATGTAGGCGGAATACGCGACCGAGGCGATATTTGGTTTTCAGTTTGGGTAGGAGATGGGTGGTCGGCTCCGGTACATGCCGGACCTGTTTTAAATGACCGATCATACAATGGAGTTGCCGGATTTTCAGATGATGGTGAGTTGATGTACCTGTTGGGTCATTATGACCCTACCGGGCAGGCACGAACACAGGGGATAGCCGTTTCGAGGAAAACCGGCTCAGGTTGGTCGAAGCCGGAGAATGTTTTTATTCCTTATTTCCAAAACAAATCAACGGTGTTAAGCGGTCATGTTGCTATGGATGGACGCGTGTTTATTTATTCTGCTGAAACCTATGGTTCGTATGGCGTTGAAGATTTATATGTTACCACACGCGGTACAGATGGCCGCTGGTCAGAACCCCGAAACCTCGGATCATCCATTAATACTTCCCTGCAAGAGCTTACGCCATCATTAAGTGAAGATGGAAATACACTTTATTTTTCCAGCAATGGCAGGTCAGGCTTGGGGAGTTTTGATGTTTATTATAGCAATCGGTTAGATGATTCCTTCTTGCGATGGTCAGTGCCGGTAAATATCAATCAACCGGTTAACTCAGCGGGAAGAGAATTATTTTTTAAAGCCTTCAATACACATGGTTATTCGTTGTACACCAGCACAACCAACAGTGATGGTTACGGGGATATACGATTTTATAAGCCTGATCCAAAGGATAGTACTGTGTTGCTGGTGGTGCCCGATACGCTCATCAAAATGAGGGAGAAGAAGTATATCATTGCGGAAAATGAAATCAGGGTTTACGGTAAGGTTTATGATGCCGTCAACGAAATTCCGGTTAAGGCTGGGTTGAAGTTTGCTGGTGCAACAAACACATACGCCATTGAGTCACAGCGTTCGCTTGGCTATTCTGTTAATGTGAACTCTACGGATACCTATACCCTTGAAGTAATTGCCGATGGTTATATCAGTTCGCTTGAAAAGCTTGATCTCCACACGCTTGAACTTCGTGAACTGGAAATGGATTTCAGGTTGCAACCCATTGTAATAGGGGCAACCGTAAACCTTAAAAATGTATTGTTTGTACAAAGCAAGCCTGCGTTGCTTCCCGAATCTTACCAGGAACTTGATCTTGTAGTGGCGTTTATGAAATCCAATCCAACCGTGGAAATAGAGCTGGCCGGTCATACGGATAGCCGTGGTTCATTTCGTCAGTTAATGGAATTGTCGCAACAACGTGTAAACCGGGTTAAGGAATACATGGTATCCAAGGGTATTGATAAAAAGCGAATCACCGGCAAAGGATACGGTGGATCGAAGCCGATAGCCAACAACGATACCGAAGAAGGCCGTATGCTTAACCGCAGGGTTGAGTTTATCATTAAGAAAAATTAGAACATCAAGCAATCAATTGTTATTCCGGCTCTGCCCAATCGATAGACAAAGTAGGTAGTTGGCAGTTGACAATTGGAAGTAGGCAGTTGGCAGTCTCCGTTCGCTCAATTTACAGGCAACTAGAAACCGGCAACTGGCAACCAGCAACCCGTAACCCGTATCCCGTAACTCTTATAAACATGTACAACATGTTGGTAGTTAGGTGCTACGTAAGCGCCTAATCAAAATCCTTCAGCTTTATCATCACCCCGAGGATCAGCACCACCCTCCAGTTTTCCGTTCGGTAAAACGAGAATAGCATCCACTCTTCCAATGGCCCTTCGAGAATTAAACACATGGCCCATATCAACTAACTTTAAGCTATCTTTTTCCGATAGCGCCTTATACTCTGGTGCTATTACATCGGGGTACCACTGACTATGCACACGCTTGGCATTGACAGCCTCCTGCATGCCCATGCCGTGTTCAACAACGTTTAGGATAACCTGAAAAACTGATGTGATGATGGTGCTTCCGCCCGGTGATCCGACTACCATAAAAAGCTTCCCATTTTTTTCCACAATGGTTGGGGTCATGGCGCTGAGCATGCGTTTATTGGGTTCAACTTTATTAGCCTCACCGCCCAACACGCCAAACATATTCGGCACACCCGGCTTGGCGCTGAAATCGTCCATCTCATTATTCAGGAAGAAACCTGAACCGGCTACTACTACATAATTACCAAACCATCCATTGATAGTAGTTGTAACCGCTACAGCATTTCCATATTGATCAACTACAGAAAGGTGGGTTGTTTCTTCTGATTCATAGCCATCGATAATTCCGGGCTTAATTTCTGAACTGGGTGTCGCCTGTTTAGGGTTGAACGACTGCATGCGGCTTCTGTTATAATTGGCATCGATCATCTGCTCAATGGGTACAGTATAGAAATCAGGATCACCAAGGTATTTCGAACGGTCAGCATAAACCCTTCGTGAAGCTTCAACCATCAGGTGCACGGTTTTCGGTGAATTGAATCCCCATTTGCGGATGGGATAATCTTCCACTGATTTAAACAATTGAACCAAACACACACCACCGCTGGAGGATGGTGGCATTGAAATGATGTTGTAATCTTTATAACCGGCAATGATAGGATCGCGCCAGGTGGATTTGTAATTCAATAGATCTTCAGCGGCAATCAATCCATTGCCGCGTTTCATTTCAGCAATAATATCCTCTGCGGTTTTTCCTTCATAAAATCCTGCACGACCATTGTCCCGTATTCGTTCGAGTGTTTGTCCCAGGTCTTTCCAATAGATCGTGTCACCTTCGTTCCATTTTTCACGCATCAGAAAATCCGGCTTCACAGTATTATACTTAACTAAGCGCTCTTGCAAATCATTAAGCCAGGTAGCCTCCCTTGCAGTTAGTGGGAAGCCGTTAAGTGCAAGATCAATGGCGGGTTGCACAAGTTCGGCCCACGGCAACGAACCATATTGTTTGTGTGACTCCACCATTCCATCCATTGAACCGGGAACACCACAGGCGAGGTGTCCTGCGGTGCTTAAATTTTCTATTACGTTTCCATCCTCGTCCAGGTACATATTGGTTGTAGCACCACCGGGAGCTTTTTCCCGGTAATCGAGTGCAGCAACTTCACCATTGTTTAATCGCACCACCATAAACCCTCCACCTCCGATATTACCGGCAGCGGGGAAAACAACTGCCAAGGCCAGCTGGGTAGCAATGGCAGCATCTACTGCGTTACCGCCCTTTTTCAGAACTTCCAAACCAACTTTTGATGCAAGGGGATGCGCGGAGACAACCATGGCTGAATCGGTCACCAGGCCGACTACACTTTCCGGCTTGCGCGTAGTGCAAGCAGCGATGATAATTACAAGTAAAAGCAGTAAAGAGCGCTTTAGCATAAATAAATTGGTTACGTTTCGTTAAAAGTATTAATTAAAAGCCAACTTATTGAACTGTTCATACTATGAGTTTACGCAAAGAGAAAGCGGCTCGGCTAAAAGTTCACACCCTTGAGAGCACGCTGGCCATGATTGGCAAGCGGCCGTTTGAAGACTTATATGTTGATGATCTCTGTGCGCGTGTAAAGATCAGTAAGGTCACATTCTTCAAGTACTTTCCGCAGAAGGAGGACTTGTTGCTTTATTATTTCAGGGTGTGGTGCCTGGCTCGGGCGGTAGAATTGTCAAGTCATCCAAAGGAGGGCCTTCAGGGCATTTATTATTTGAGTGATAAATTGAGCGAGGAATGTGAGCGTCACCCCGGCATGATGCTGAGCTTATTGGGTTACCTGGCGGATGTTAAAAGGGCACCTAAACCATTTCCTGTCAAAGCAGAAGAAAAAGTAATTCTTCATCCAAAGATTGAAAACATACATCTGCTCGAAATACAATCGCTTGATCAGATGTTAGAGAAATTTACCCTTGAAGCGGTGTTCCGGAAGGAATTCACAAAATCATCCGCGACACGGGAAATCACCAACCTGCTGATGACAATCCTGTTGGGATCAATTGTAACGAGTCATATAAACCAGATTAGCCCGATTCGTTTTTTCTTTCGGAAGAACATTGACTTTTTATTGAAGGGCCTTCAGTAGCAGAGGTTTACCCTTTCATCCTTACTTTTTTAACCCCTTGCTTTTCAGGTTGGATTTTGATCCGACCTACCTGCCATTTCTTTTTATAGACATGATTTTTATACCAACTGTGGTGATACCGGGGTTTAACAACCGTGGTACTTCTGGCATGGCATCCTGAAAGAAGAAATAAGAATAAAAATGCAGGAAGTATGATTTTTTTCATGGCCGATTGCGTTCTAAAAATAGTACTTTTAAACAAACACTGAATAATTATGGCAAAAACGAATCAGATTGGATTAGCAGTTAAGGACACTCAAAAGTTGGCCATTGGATTGAACGACCTGCTGGCTAATTACCAGGTATTTTATATGAACGCGCGAGCCTTTCATTGGAATATAAAAGGCGAGAAGTTTTTTGAGCTTCACCTGAAGTTTGAAGAAATCTATACTGATGTTCTGGTAAAAATAGATGAAGTAGCGGAAAGAATACTCACATTGGGGTATACACCACTCCACAGTTTTTCTGACTACATCAAGCAATCGGAAATAAAGGAATGTAAAAATATCTCCGATGGCTTTGAAGCAGTAAAATCTATTTTGGAGGGTTATAAAGTGCTGCTTGTCAAAGAACGGGGGCTACTAAAGATGTCGGGTGACGCAGATGATGAGGGCACAAATGCACTGATGAGCGACTATATCCGTGAGCAGGAAAAACTGGTTTGGATGTATTCTTCTTTTTTGAAATAGGGTCATTTGTTCTTGTGAGCCCCCTCTTGGGTATTTTCTGAGGCTAATTTTTGGATAAAACATAACCAAAGCTATCTTTGCACTCCATTTTAAATGGTCCGGTAGTTCAGCTGGTTAGAATGCCTGCCTGTCACGCAGGAGGTCGCGGGTTCGAGTCCCGTCCGGACCGCAAAGGCCTTGTAAATCAATGATTTACAAGGCCTTTTTGCTTATAGGGTTTCACCTTGGTTAAATTCCGATATTCCATAATCCTTCTAACTTTGTGGCCTCAAGATTTTGAGTTATGCTATTGGAATTTGAAAAACCTATTGCTGAGTTGGAGGCCAAGCTAAACGATATGAAGAAATTAGCAGGGGATAACGACAAATCGGTTAATAATGCGATTAAGGCGCTTGAAAAAAAGATTGTTGAGTTAAAGAAGGAAACTTTTGAGAACCTCACCGGCTGGCAACGGGTTCAGTTGTCTCGCCATCCTGATCGCCCCTACACCCTGGATTATATTTATTCCATAACCACCGATTTTATAGAACTTCATGGTGATCGTAACGTAGCCGATGACAAGGCCATGGTGGGAGGTTTAGGAACAATCGATGGTAAAACCTTTATGTTGATTGGTCAGCAAAAAGGTAGAAATACCAAGCAACGTCAACTGCGTAATTTCGGAATGGCCAATCCGGAAGGATATCGCAAGGCATTGCGCCTTATGCGTATGGCTGAAAAGTACAACAAACCTATCGTTACATTTATTGATACTCCAGGGGCGTTCCCCGGTCTTGAAGCGGAAGAACGTGGTCAAGGTGAAGCAATTGCGCGTAACCTGAAGGAAATGTTCTCGCTGAAAGTACCTGTAGTTTGTGTCGTTATTGGCGAAGGTGCCTCCGGTGGGGCATTGGGTATTGGCATTGGCGATCGGGTGCTTATGCTAGAGAACACCTGGTATTCGGTTATCTCTCCTGAGTCTTGTTCTTCCATTCTTTGGCGCAGTTGGGATTACAAAGAACAGGCAGCCGAAGTGCTTAAGCTTACCGCGAAAGACATGCTACAATTGAAGATGATTGACGGCATTATTAAAGAACCCTTGGGGGGCGCACACACCGATGTTCAATGGATGGCCAATGAAGTAAAACGGGCAATCCTAACCTCAACAAAAGAACTTGAGCAGCTAACACCTCAGGATAGGATACAACAACGCATCGATAAGTTCTGTGCAATGGGTGTAGTCAAAGAATGATGAATTGAGTTAATCGAAAGATCATCGGACCACTCATTTTGGGTGGTTTTCTTTTTTGTAATTTGCGTTATGGGAAAAGGTAAAGAAAGGATTCAATGGAGGAATCAAATCATTAATTTCATAGCCATTGTTGTTGGTGTTTATGTAGCTTTTTATTTAACAAACCAAAAGCTAGAAAATGATAAAGGTGCGCTAGAGCAACAGTATATTCAAAGTATGTTGGAGGACCTTAAAACTGATGAGCAACAACTTACGGAGTCAACCGATACTCTTCTTTATTACCGTAACATGCTTGCATCGCTAACAAAGCACATTTATTCAGGTGAAATTCCTGTGGATTCGCTTTCAGAAATGATTCAGGCGCTATACGTGTATTTACCCTTTATTCCTCGAAATAATACATATCAAACCTTGGTG
The DNA here is from genome assembly GCA_019638255.1 of Cyclobacteriaceae bacterium. GTDB lineage: Bacteria > Bacteroidota > Bacteroidia > Cytophagales > Cyclobacteriaceae > UBA2336. Next base: position 2,360,641 of record JAHBUD010000001.1, read on the forward strand.
GCCTCAGGCAGTATCGATATTATAAAGGACTTTACTCTTCGACAGCAAATAGTTGAGTTGTACCACCAACATTATGGAGCTATTGCCGTTGTTGATCGGCTGAATGAACAGCAACGGGTGTGGCTTATTAATCCTTACCTGATCAGAACTATTCAGTATGGAAACCTTGGAAGGATACTGAATATCCAGACGTTGTGGAGTAGTAGTGAGTTTAGTAATATGGTCACAACTTGTTACTATTCTATCAATTTAAAATATGAGTACGACAAATCAGCGTTAGAAAAATGTCGTGTATTGAGGAATAGACTGGAACAGTTATGAAACTTCATATAATCAATACTGGTTTTTTTAAGTTAGATGGTGGTGCAATGTTTGGTGTCGTGCCTAAGTCTATCTGGCAGCGCACCAACCCCGCTGATGAAAAGAATCTTTGCACCTGGGCCATGCGTTGCCTGTTGGTTGAAGACGGTAACCGGCTTATATTGATTGACAACGGGTTGGGTGATAAGCAGGATGAAAAATTCTTCAGCCATTATTACTTGCATGGTGACGACTCGCTGACTAAATCAATACATCATGCCGGTTATACTGAGCAGGATATTACTGATGTTTTTTTAACCCATCTTCATTTCGATCATTGCGGTGGTGGGGTTAAACGAGTGGATGACAAACTTGTACCCGCTTTTCCAAATGCCAGGTACTGGTCGAACGAAGACCATTGGAGGTGGGCTACAGAACCCAACGCAAGAGAAAAAGCAAGTTTTTTAAAAGAGAATATTTTGCCGATGAAGGAAAGCGGCCAGTTGGAGTTTATAGACCTTCATGGTGAATCACCTTTTTCACAATTCAATATATTCTTTGCTTCCGGCCATACCGATAAGATGATGATTCCAATGATCCGCTACAAGGGCAAAACGGTTTGCTTCATGGCTGATCTTCTGCCTTCAGTAGGCCATATTCCATTGCCTTATGTAATGGGCTACGATACCCGACCACTGATTACGTTATCGGAGAAAGAAATTTTTCTTAAAGAAGCCGCAGATTTTAGGTATGTTTTGTTTTTTGAGCACGACCCTGAAATTGAGTGTTGTACAGTGAAGCATACGGAAAAGGGCGTGCGGGTAGATCAGGTTTTTAAACTCGCTGAGTTATGAAGATAGGATTGGCGTTGTCTGGCGGTGGAGCTCGTGGAATGGCTCACCTGGGTGTTATTAAAGCGTTGGAAGAATTTGGGTTACGCTTCTATGAGTTGTCGGGTACAAGTGCCGGGGCTATTGCAGGTGCCTTTTATTGTTACGGCTATAAGCCTGATGAGATACTGGGTTTGCTTAGCCAGATGGGCTTTTTAAATTCTGTGCGACCGGCATGGGCCTGGACAGGCTTACTGAGTATGGACGGTTTTAGGGAAATGATGCATCGTTGTATGCCTGATAATGATTTTAAGGCATTAAAAATTCCACTCACGGTGGCCGCAACGGAAATACGGCATGGAAAAATTGTGTACTTCAACGAAGGTGATCTTATTTCGTCAGTCATCGCATCGTCAAGTATACCAGCTTTATTTAATCCGGTGAATCACAACGATAATTACTATGTCGATGGTGGGATTATGGATAACCTTCCGGTTCGCCCATTGGTTGGTAAGTGCGACATCATCATTGGGAGCCATTGCAATCCGGTTCAACAGCGTTTTGATCTTGGCAGTGTGAAAGATATAACTGAGCGCAGTTTATTAATTGCCATAAACGTTAACACTACCATTAGCAAAACACATTGCACGTACGTAATTGAGCCTAATGAGCTTGGTAAATACAGTACTTTTGATCTTTCAAAAGGAAAGGAGATTTTCAACATCGGTTACACGTATACCAAGAATAACTTTAAGGCTCTTGATTTTCAGATAAACGAAATTCTTAAACATTAATGCTCGATTTTAAAGCCGAAATTCTTCAGGGTATTCCGGACGAACTACCGCCTGAGCAACCGTATGATCCATCGGTTAATCATGCGCCAAAAAGAAAGGATATTTTAACGGCTGAAGAAAAGAAACTAGCCGTAAGAAATGCCCTTCGATATTTTCATCCTCGTCATCATGCTGTTTTGGCACCTGAATTTTATCAGGAGCTGATTACTTATGGCAGGATATACATGTATCGGTTCCGTCCACCTTACGCCATGCATGCCCGACCACTCCAGGAGTACCCATTTAAATCACAGCAAGCCGGAGCCATCATGCTGATGATTCAGAATAACCTTGATCCGGCTGTAGCCCAACATCCCCATGAATTAATAACCTATGGTGGTAATGGGGCAGTATTTCAGAATTGGGCGCAGTACTTATTAACCATGAAGTATCTCGCCACCATAACGGATGAACAGACGCTCCACATGTACTCCGGTCATCCCATGGGATTGTTTCCCTCCTCAAAAGAAGCACCACGTGTTGTTGTTACTAACGGCATGATGATACCCAACTATTCCAAGCAAGATGATTGGGAACGATATAATGCACTAGGTGTTACACAGTACGGACAAATGACTGCCGGATCATATATGTACATTGGTCCGCAAGGCATTGTACACGGCACAACCATTACGGTGTTGAATGCCGGTAGAAAAATTTCGAAAAGTGGTGAAGGACTTGCCGGAAAACTTTTTGTTACCTCCGGTTTAGGCGGTATGAGTGGGGCACAACCCAAAGCCGGAAACATTGCCGGGTGCATTACAGTGATTTCAGAAGTAAATGATAAGGCAACTCAAAAGCGCCATGAACAAGGGTGGGTGGATGAAGTGATTACTGATCTGGATGAGTTGGTAACACGCGTTAGAAAAGCACAGGCCGCTAAAGAAGTTGTGTCCATTGCCTATGCCGGAAATATTGTGGAGGTATGGGAAAAGTTTGATCAGGAAAACGTTTATGTCGACTTGGGATCCGATCAGACTTCGCTGCACAATCCCTGGTCGGGTGGATATTATCCGGCCGGACTTTCATTTGAGCAAGCCAATACGTTGCTGGCCTCCGATCCGGTGCGGTTTCAAGAAAAGGTTCAGGAATCGTTGCGTAGGCATGCGGCAGCCATCAACAGGCATACAGCCAAAGGCACCTATTTCTTCGACTATGGTAATGCATTTTTATTAGAGGCTTCACGTGCTGGTGCGGATGTGATGGCAACGGATGGAATAAATTTCAGGTACCCATCCTATGTTCAGGATATTATGGGCCCCATGTGTTTCGATTATGGCTTTGGTCCTTTCCGATGGGTATGCACATCCGGTAAGCATGAGGATCTTGATTACACCGATCAGTTGGCAAAACAGGTTCTCAGCGAAATCAGTACTACAGCACCTGATGAGATTCAAGGACAATTATCCGATAACATCCGTTGGATCGATCAGGCAAAAGAGAATAAACTTGTTGTCGGATCGAAAGCGCGGATACTGTATGCTGATGCCGAAGGAAGAATAAAAATCGCACAAGCTTTTAATCGGGCGATACAAGAGGGGAAAATTGGACCTGTAGTGTTGGGCCGCGATCATCACGATGTATCCGGTACTGACAGTCCGTTCAGGGAAACTTCGAATATTTATGATGGTTCAAAATTCACAGCCGATATGGCTGTACATAATGTGATCGGTGATTCGTTCAGGGGCGCAACCTGGGTTTCCATTCACAATGGCGGAGGAGTAGGGTGGGGTGAAGTGATTAACGGAGGGTTTGGTCTTTTGTTGGATGGGAGTGAATCAGCGGCCAGACATTTACAAAATATGTTATTCTTTGATGTGAACAATGGTATTGCCCGAAGAGCCTGGGCGGGTAATGAGCCGGCATTATTTGCAATCAGCCGGGCAAATCAAGCGTTTGGCAACCTACAAACAACATTACCGTATACAGTTGAGTCACATTTGCTGGATAGATTATTTTAAATTATTATTTTGGTATAGTAATTGCCAAGAAATCTCAAACAAAACTTAGAAATTATGAAAAAACTAAATCTTGTAATTTTTCTAGTCGCATGCATTTCGGGTTCAGCGATTGCACAAGTTCAATTTTCAATTGGATTGAAGGGCGGTTTGAACTTAGCTAAATTTGATGTGAGTGATATTTCAGGAAGCATCAGTAACCGAACCGGATTTCATGGTGGTGCTTTTGCGCTTGCGAAGTTCACTGCATTCGCCATTCAACCCGAAGTGATTTTCTCCCAACAAGGATCAGAGTTTAACTTCAGCGGTCAGAATCTTTCCTCAAATTTTAGCTATTTCAATGTACCCGTCTTACTTAAATTTTATTTACCACTGGGGCTGAACATTCAGGCTGGTCCGCAGTTCGGTTTTCTTACTTCGGCCGATGGCCAGGTTGTAGGTGCTGATGGAGAAATAGTTGATGTGTCAACCGATATGTATAAAAATTCCGACACCAGTATTGCTCTTGGTTTAGGTTGGGACTTACCGATGCGACTTACAGTTGATTTTCGTTACAATCTTGGTATTAGTGAAATTGAAGATGATGCACGTTTAACAGCAACAAAGAACCAGGTGTTTCAACTTTCAGTTGGTTACAAACTTTTTAAGTTCGGTAAGTAATCAATATTGAGTAGACTATTAAGCCGGTTCCCGAAAGGGCCGGCTTTTTTATTTTGATAATATTCAATAGCTTTAATAATTATCCTAACTTAAACAATATGAAAAAAAATGTATTGTTAGTAATATTTTTATTATGCTCTTTAGCGGCATTCTCCCAAACAAATTTCGGTCTTAAAGGGGGACTTAATATTGCTGATTGGAGTGGTGATGCAAAAGATGTCTGGAGATCCAGTAGCAGAAATAGTTTCCATGCCGGTGTTTATCTTTCTTTTATTTTAAGTGATGCCTTTAGTATTCAACCTGAAGTTTTGTACAATTCAGTTGGAGCCAATACTGAAACAATCATGGCTGATTACTTTGTCCTAGATTACATCAGTATTCCGCTTATGGTGGTTTTTAATTTTAACCAATTTATTAGTGTACAAGCAGGGCCACAAATTGGTTTTCTTATACGGGCTACAGCAAATGATAAGAATGGGTATGATGAAGTAATGGATTATTTTACTGGAACCGACTTTGGTATGAATTTTGGCCTAGGCATTAATCTTGGTAGACTTAATGCTACTGCACGTTATTCTCTTGGCCTTACTAATGTAGGTTTGCCTGAACTATCAGTTACTAATGAAGAATTTATTGTTAAGAATAACGTAATTCAAGTTTCATTAGGCTTAACGTTATTTCGAAGATAGTCTCATCTTCATCTAATCATTCCAAAAGAGATCGTTCTTTAATCAACAATAATCAGGTAGTAATTCTTTTTGCCTTTCTGTGCTAAAAGATACTTGTTGTGCAGAAGATTGAATTCAGCTTCCTGGGTAACATCACTAACTTTAATTTTATTGATACTCACACCGCCACCTTGTATCATTTTCCTTGCTTCACCTTTTGATGGAAAGATGGAGTGATTTGTTAAGTCAGATAATAGATCAATTACTCCCGGTTTGCTCTCTAGTGCTGCGCGCCTCACCGTAGTTTTTGGTACGCCCTCCATTATCGCCAATAATGTTTCTTCATCGAGACTCTCAAGATCCTCTGTAGTTGAATTTCCAAATAGAATCGCAGAAGCTTTTACCGCCTGATCGTAGTCAGCCAAGGAATGAACGCGAATGGTTATGTCTTTAGCCAAGGCCTGCTGAAGTTCTCGTTTGTGAGGTGCTTCCTGATGAGAGCGGATCAACTCTGTAATTTCATCCTGACTTTTCAGGGTAAAGATTTTTATATAGTTCACCGCATCCTCATCGGAGGTATTTAACCAAAATTGATAAAATGCATAGGGCGATGTCTTCTTCGGATCAAGCCAAACGTTTCCGCCTTCTGTTTTACCGAATTTTGTTCCGTCCGATTTTTTGATAAGCGGGGTAGTTAGTGCAAAGGCATCTCCATTAGCTTTTCTTCGGATCAACTCCGTTCCGGTTACAATATTTCCCCATTGATCGGAGCCACCCATTTGAAGTTTGCAGTTTTTGTACGTGTACAGGTAGTAGAAGTCATACCCTTGAACCAACTGGTAGCTGAATTCGGTAAAGGAGAGCCCGGTTTCGAGCCTGTTCTTTACGGAATCTTTTGACATCATGTAATTAATGGTGATGTGCTTTCCAACATCGCGTATAAAATCGAGAAATCGAAAGTCTTTGAACCAATCGTAATTGTTTACCATCTCTGCTCCCGATGGTCCAGCGTTGAAATCCAGGAATTTTTCCAGTTGCTTTTTTACGCAAATCACATTGTGTTGAAGAACCTCTTCCGACAAAAGGTTTCTTTCAGCCGATTTACCTGAAGGATCGCCCACCATGCCTGTTGCCCCGCCCACCAATGCAAATGGTTTATGCCCGGCCTGCTGGAAGTGAACCAAGGTCATAATCTGCGCAAGATGCCCGATATGTAATGAATCTGCAGTTGGATCAAATCCAATGTATCCTGCGGTTGGTTCTTTAAGCAGTTGTACTTCAGTACCCGGCATAATGTCGTGCAGCATGCCACGCCATTGCAGTTCTTTTACAAAATTCTTCATCGGTGACTTATTTTCGCTGCAAATATAGCAGGGCGCAAGAAAGTTGGTGTGTTAATTTAACCGTTGGGTGTCAAGAGGCACTCCTTTGTCAACATTAATGACTTCTGTAAATGATCCGGTATTCAAATCGAAATACCAGCCATAAAGTTTTGGATAGGAGCTTAAACGCCAGGCTCGTTGCATGATTTCGAGATTACTTAGGTTCTTAACCTGTTGTTCAATATTCAATTCGGCAAGTCGCTTCTCTTGGTTCTCATAAGGAAGTTTTTCAAGTTCTTCCCGGTTTCTTTCGTAGATGTCTCTAAGGTCCTGTAACCATTCATTAATCAGTGGTTTATCGGTTCCCTTTATCACTTCGCGTAAACTGCTGCAATGGCTGTAGCCACAAAGAATGATAATTTTAACTTTCGATACTTCAACCGCATCTTGCAGTAAAGCCATAAGGCTTAAATCCGATTCTTTAATCAGGTTACCCATGTTACGGTAAACCAGTATTTCACCGGGTTCCGTATTGGTGACTTCACGAACGGGTACAAGACTGTCGGATGATCCGATCCATAAAATATGCGGAACATGCATGGATGAGAGCCGTTGAAAATATCCTTTATCGAGGGCCATTTTTTCCATTGACCATGCTTTGCTTTCCAGGAGTATTCGTTCTCGTATCGTCATGATTTAAAAATCGGGTTAGCCGCAGTAACGGATTGATTGAGTTCAACAGAAATATTCCTGCTTAATGCTGATTGCTGAAAATCGTGGATGGTTTCAATAATGTCATGATCAATAAACGTTGAGCGCGCCCCGTCAATGATTACATGACTGTTATCGGGTATTTCGCGCAAGGTATTACGCAGCAGTGCCTTGTTCAAAAATGATACATCCTTGGTAAGCCGAACGAGGTAACGGTCGCCTTCGCGTACACAGAATAAGGCTTTATGGAAGTTGGCACGAAGCACGAAAATAAGCCCTATGCTCAACCCGATAAAAATTCCAGTGAGCAGATTAGTGAAGAGTATAGCAAGAATGGTAATAGTAAAAGGAATAAACTGCCCCCAGCCCATTTTAAACATAACTTTTATCAGCGATGGTTTGCAGAGTTTATAACCAACCTGTAGCAGTATGGAGGCTAAAGAAGCCAGTGGAATTTTATTCAGCAATCCAGGTATCAGGATCACACTTACCAGTAATAATATCCCGTGAACTATAGCAGAGGTTTTCGTTTTCCCACCTGAATTAACGTTGGCCGAACTTCTTACAATAACCGATGTTACGGGCAAGCCTCCAATCAATCCACTGATCATGTTGCCGATTCCTTGTGCTTTTAGTTCATGATTTAGCGGAGTTAATCGTTTATAAGGATCAAGTTTATCAACCGCGTCAATGCTGAGTAAACTTTCAAGACTGGCCACTACGGCTAATGTAACAGCAGCAATCCATACTTGATGATTCAGTAGGGAAGAGAAATCCGGGAGCGTAAACTGATTGATAAAAGATGAAAAATCTGCAGAGACAGGTAATGAAACCAGGTGATCAGTTGTTATAACGAACTGCGGAAAATAGGAGCGGTAAAGCTCATTAATAGCCACACCAAGAAATACAACCAGCAAGGGCGCGGGAACAACTTTTGAAAACACTGTGGTTCGTATTAAGGGTCGCTCCCAAAAGATTAAAATAGCGAGTGAAATCAAGCAAATAAGAACTGCACCGGGTTGAATAAATCTCAATGAATAGAAGAGCTCAGTGAAAGTATTGAGGCCATCTTGCTGTATAAAACTTTCATCACCAATAAAATCACTATCGTACCCGATGGCGTGGGGAATTTGCTTCAGGATCAGAATCAATCCAATGGCCGCCAGCATACCTTTGATTACGGAGGATGGAAAGTAGTTGCCAATGGTTCCGGCTTTTAGAAAACCAAGTGTTAGTTGCATGACTCCTGCAAGAACAACGGCAACAAGAAAGGCTTCGTAAGCACCGAGTTGTTGTATGGATGCCAAAACGATAGTGGTGAGCCCCGCAGCCGGTCCGCTAACGCTCAGGGCCGATTTGCTGAAGTATCCGATAACAATTCCACCAACGAAACCGGCAATAATTCCTGAGAAAAGGGGGGCGCCTGAGGCCAACGCAATACCAAGGCAAAGCGGAAGGGCCACCAGAAAGACAACAATGGACGCGGGGATGTCGCTTCGTAAATTATTTAAAGGATGTAGCGGGCTCATTGATAAAAATCAACTGCAATGTTATAAAAAAGGATTACAACCGCAGCAAAATTCGCTGCAGCGGTAATCCTTCCTACCGGAATATTTCCCCGTTTACGTAAGTTCTACTTTTTTAGCGTTGATCTGATATATTGAAGCGAGTTGTGATGATCGATCAAAACTCACACCCAGGTCATTTATTATACCGGTTTTAAGACTGTAAACCCAACCGTGTACGATAGGAAGATTCCTGTCGCGCCATGCATTTTGGATGATGGATGTTTTGGTGAGGTCAAACACTTGCTCCATCACATTCAATTCAACAAAGCGATCAAACCGTGCCTGATCATCTTCAATAGCATCAAGTTCATTGGAATAAATCCGGTATACATCTTTGATGTTTCGAAGCCAATTATCAATTAAGCCAAATTGCTGGCTACCCATAGCAGCCTGAACGCCACCGCAACCATAGTGGCCACAAACAATTACGTGCCTTACTTTGAGCACATTCACTGCGTAGTCGAGTACGCTGAGCATGTTCATATCGGTATGCACCACCATATTGGCAATGTTACGGTGAACAAATATTTCACCGGGCTGTGTTCGTGTGATTTCATTGGCTGGCACGCGGCTATCTGAGCACCCAATCCATAGTATTTGAGGCGATTGGCCTTGTGAGAGCTTGTTGAAAAAATCAGGATCCTCACCAAGCTTTTCCTGTACCCATAACTTGTTTCCTTCCAATAACGATTTGTAAACTTCCATATACGTGTTAATTTATTTCAGTTAAAATGATGATGAATTGCAATCGAAATATTCCGGTGCCTTTGCCGGGAATAATTCAGCTTAAATTTATTGAGCTGAAAGAAAAAACTCTAAACAACTTTAGGAGGGGGAGTGTTTATTTCAAGGCTTAAGGTAGTTAATGTATTACCTTGTTTATCGAAGTATAACTTACTGACTATCAAATTTGCGTTATTATTTGTATGGCCGAACAAATTAGCTTGATAGTAACTCTCTTTGCATCCTGATTCTTTGGTGGACTCACCCGATGCATCTTCCTGATCGCATCCGTTTTCAGTAACCTGCTTACTCAATTCAATGAGGAACCCAGTATACTTTGTGTCGTGCAATAGTTCTGCTTCAAATGAAAGGAGACTGAGGTTAAGAAATAGGATCCCCAAGGTCAGGCTAAAAAATGGTTTAAACTGCTTTTGGCTTAACATCATACCGTTCAAAAATACTCAATTTTGTCGTCTGCATAAGAATTTCTTTATTGAGCGGTAAATTCTTTGCCATGAAACAACCCGATGCTCTTAATCTTGTAGCCGAATTCCACCAAACCTTCAAACATCCAATTTTACCTGCACCAACTATTCCTGCTGAAGATCGTTGCGCATTGCGTGTAGCCTTGATTGCAGAGGAATTAAAGGAATTGGAGGTGGCTATCCTGGAAAAGGATATTGTTGAAGTGGCCGATGCACTATGCGACATTCAATATGTATTATCAGGTGCAATATTGGAATTCGGCCTTGCCGAGAAGTTTAAGGATTTATTCGAAGAAGTTCAGCGCTCAAACATGAGCAAAGCTTGTGCTTCAGAAGCAGAGGCTATTGCTACAGTAGACCACTACCGGGCTAAAGATGGAACTGAGTGTTACTTTCGGCAGGAGGGGGAGAAATGGCTGGTATACCGAAAGTCAGATAATAAAACGATCAAATCGATTAATTACTCTCCGGCAAACCTGGATCGGATAATTAATCAGGTATAGAATTCAATTTGAAAGTCGACTTCATTATTTCGAACCGGTAAAGGGTTCAATGCCACAATCTGCAAATTATTAAAGGCTTTAATGAATTCGGCACGGGAGATGCGTTGCTTGCTCCGTCCCGGCTGAATTTTGTGATACTGCATACGGCCCGATTTATTGGCTTCCGCCCGATAAATAAGGTTGGCATGAATGGGGATAGGAGAGGGGATGTACCGCATAAGGCATTACCGGTAGGTATTTTTAAATTCCTGCTGGATAAAGCTGTTCTGCTGAGCATTGTACTGTGCCAGCAATGAGTAAGCCCATCCAGGTACATAGTTGAAACGGCTCTTGTATTCCTCAATTTTTCCGCACAACTCCTTTACATAGAACCGAATCTGGTCAGCATTTCGGCAATCGGCAGGTTTTTCAAAGTTTTTTGAGGTGAAGAATTTCAACTCAAGCTCCAATTTTTTACGCTCGTAATCACTCATGACTTTGTGTATTATTACACAAATAATATCTTTTAGTATAAAATTAGCAAGTATTAAGGTGCAATTTTGCACAAATATTTTTTACGTGTTTATGGTATTGAAATCTTTGATCTCTTCGGTATCACATTAAATCAGGATTGCCAGACTGAGTATTAACTCGCTGATTTTCAGATGTTAATATACTCTTATATGGAATTAATCTAGCGCATTGATCGTGACCCAATAGCGATACGCCACCAGCGCCTGTTCCCACTTTTTAAGTTCATACAAATTACGTTGGCTGAATCGGGGGAGTATGAATTTGTTAATCCGCGCCAGGCTTTTAAAGAACAGTTTTTTCATGATACCGTTATGTTAGCGGTTTTAAGTTCAATCCTATTAATCACTATCTTTAGAACTTGTTAAACACTCCAGTTTTACAAATAGATTTATAAAGTTATGGAATCTTCCGAATCAGGTAATTTTCTCGATGTATGGCACTACGCAATGATTATTGGAGCCATTGTGATGGTCACTATTGGAATCCTGATCTACCTTCTTCACAACCTAAAAGTTGCCTCTATAAAAGAATTACACCGAAAGTATGATTATCTGAATAAACACGAAATCAAATACTATAAGCTGGTATTCTATTGCTTTGGTGCCGCTTTGGCCTTTGGCATTAATACTTACGGAATTGCTGATGTTTCCGAAATGGGTATTTGGTTTGTTGTGCGCTTATTTATGGGTTTGGCCGGGGCTACGTTGGTGGGCTATGTGGCCTTTTTGGTACTTGAATATTACTACCCTTCAAAACTTGACAAAAAGTTAAAGCGCTGGAGGTACGCCCCCCGTTACAATCCGAAAACGGGAAACAAAATGCGGTTGCTGAGCGAAGAGGAGGAAGATGTTCATCTTGATGAAGGAATGATTGCTGAAGAGAAAGTGTTTTCTATCGACTATGATGTTTGGATTGATGAGAAATCCGGGGATGTTTTAGTGGAGAAGTATGAAGGTAGGTTACAGGCATTACAATGCAATAGTTGTGGATTTTATACGATGCGCGTTGTAAAGGAGGAAGTAACCAAACACCCGGAGGGTAATGAGCCTGGCGAGTTGGTAAAGAGCTATCAATGTACGTATTGTAAATCAGTCCGGGCTACCTCATTCCGGATTTCCACGAAGGAGGCAGAAGACTATAAAAGGGATAAGTTTAAATTCCGTAAGAATAAAAATGTTGATCTGGTAAAACTTGAAATCCATTCTGTTTTGGGCGAGCGGAAACATTATGAATTTCAAAATATCGATCAGGCTCAAAAATTCCTTTCAGAATTTGAGTCAGAATAGTGTTTTAGCATATCATTTGCTAAGATTAAACGTATACAAGTAAAATTTGATGATTGTGTGTATGAGTAAGCGTTGGTTGTTAATTGTATTGGTGTTGGCAGGAAGCCACGGACTGGTATTTGGTTCAACGGATTCAGTTTTTCAAATAAAACCTGTCTTCGGAAAGCAAGCCAATTTGGTAGTCTCAATTCTCGAGAAGAGCCATTATCGCAGATTGCCTTTTAATGATTCTTTATCCTCAGTGGTATTGGATAGTTACATCTCCAGCCTGGATAACAGTAAATTATACTTCTTAAAGTCCGACATCCAATCCTTTGAAAAATACAGAAAGCAGCTTGACGATTTAACGCGTGCAGAACGTGTTGATCCGGCTTTCGATATCTACAAGGTTTTTCAAAAGCGTTTTGATGAGCGAATGGATTATGTGTTAAAAAACCTTGTTGGTAAAGCTTTTGATTTTACAATAGACGAGTATTATGAGACCAATCGGGATGACGAACCATGGCCTGCCGATGAGAAGGAAATGAATGAGGTATGGACTCAGATTATTAAGAATCAAGCCTTAAGCCTAAAGCTCGCTGGAAAGAATCAGGAAGAAATTACTGAGGCGCTTACAACACGGTATGAGCGGTTCATTAAATCAATGAAGCAAACAACAGCTGATGATATTTTTGGCAGTTACTTAAATGCCATAGCTGAAGCGTACGATCCACACACAAATTATTTTTCTCCCCGTACAGCGGATGTGTTTAAACAAAACATGGCTCAATCGTTTGAAGGAATCGGGGCTCGCTTACAGGCTGAGAGCGACTATACCAAGATAGTTGAAATTTTACCCGGAGGGCCTGCCGAGAAGAGTAAATTGATTCATGCTAACGACAGAATTGTTGGTGTAGCCCAAGGAGACGGGGAAATGGTTGATGTAATTGGCTGGCGACTTGATGAGGTTGTAAAGCTCATTAAAGGCCCTAAAGGAACCCGCGTTCGTTTAAGCATACTCCCCGCGGAGACTGGTGTAACCGGACCTCCGGTAGTGATTTCATTGATCAGGGATAAGATTAAATTGGAAGACCTTACGGCAAAGAAAAAAGTTGTTGAATACACCCGCGATGGCAAGAGCATGAAACTGGGTGTTATAACCTTGCCCAGTTTTTATATGGATTGGGAAGCTTATCAAAAAGGTGACCAGGACTACAACAGTACTTCGAGTGATGTTAAGAAGCATTTAAAGGCTATGCAGACTGAGGGTATTGATGGATTGGTGCTTGACTTGCGTAATAATGGTGGGGGTTCGTTAAAGGAGGCAATAGACCTTACCGGGTTATTCATCAAAAACGGGCCAGTGGTTCAGGTAAAAAATTCAGCGAAGCGTACTGAAGTACTCAGCGATGATGACCAGTCAATAGTCTATTCAGGGCCCCTTGTCGTATTAATCAATCGTTTTAGCGCCTCTGCATCCGAAATTTTTGCAGGAGCCATTCAGGATTATAATCGTGGTATTGTAGTGGGTGAATCTTCCTATGGAAAGGGCACAGTTCAAACCATGGTTGAGTTGGACCGCTATATCCAGGATAAGGATCAGGCTGGTTCACTTAAACTAACCATTCAGAAGTTTTATCGCGTTACTGGAAGCAGCACGCAACATAAAGGTGTAATTCCCGATATTCAGTTACCTACTGCCCTCGATCCGGAGCAATTTGGTGAAAGCGCCAGCCCGGGAGCCTTGCCATGGGATGAGATCAGAAGTACACTTTATCAGAAGACCCCTTACGTCAATAGTAAAGTACTTGCTCAGTTGAATAAGTCTTATCAGGAAAGATTAAAGAGTGATCCATTTCTAAGTGATTTTGTAAGCCAAACTCAAGAGGTTCGTAAAAATTTTAACCAGACTAAGGTTTCTCTGAACGAAGAAATCAGGCGCAAGGAAATGGATGAGGCAGAACGAAAAGTTAGTACCACTCGCCAACCCGGTAATATTCAGTTGGATAAGGAAGGTAAGCCGGTATCCAATGTTCTGGAAACGAAAGATGAGTATCTGCGGGAAGGGTTGCTCGTTTTGTCTGATCTGATTACCACAAAGATTGGTTAAAAAATTAGGGGCTAATGCCCCTAATTTTTTTCCGATGATCATCTGCTTCATGGTAATTTTACGAATTCCTCAAATGGTTTGAGGGCTATGGGTTCTAGTCCATTTTTAGTTAAAAGGTTATCCATGTTTTTGGCATGCTTGGTTTTAAGTGCTGAGAATGAACTTTTAGCTTTGGTAAATCGCTCTTCAATGGCTTTCAAGTTTTCCAATTCAGCTGCTGATGGCCCAAAAAATGAACCCGCCACGTTTCCGTAAAGCTCGCTAAGGTCTTCGCGAAGTTGCGGATTGCCCGCAGCAACATAATTATCACCGGTAGTGATAACTAACGTCTCTTTAAGCTTAAGCAGTCCGGTTTCGAAAGCTGCATTGCTTTTAGCTGCTGCGGGATTTTTAGCCTTTAATTTTTCGGATGCGCCGAGCAATTCATCGATTTCGTAAACCATGTATGCCAGATCTTCCGTCATGTTGAAGAGCTTCCACGTTGTTTTTTGCTGGAGCTCACGATCGGCTTTTGAAACAGGAGAGGAGGCAGCGTATTGAATGGTTAAATCCGTTGTAAAAGTGTCCTTTCCCTTTACCAACACCACCTTATAATTTCCTTCTGGAGCACGGGGCGCAGTAAAGCCTCCGAACACAAATGTTTTACCGGATGCAGTTTTAGGCGCTTTCATAGTGTAGTTCCATTCGATGATATTAATGCCTTTTGATTTACCAGCATTCAATTCACTGATGACTTTTCCATCCACATCATGTATTTCAAGCGACATCTTTCCAATGGTATGGCGTTTCTTCAGGTAGTACACAATTTTGGCTGCCTGGCTTGCGTTGGCACCTACAAACTGTGTTTCAGACGCTGTACCTCCAAAACCGTTTGATTCAGGAATAATGGATGGCTTGCGGCTAAAGAAGTGAATTTCCTTGTCTAGTATTTGTGGATTTAATTCACGCAACGGACTAATGTCATCAATGATAATCACGCCTCTTCCATGTGTTCCTAAAACCAGGTCATTGGTTTTTTTATGGAGATCGATAAAATGCACAGAAACAGCCGGGACATTGTTGGTGAATTTCATCCAGGATTGACCACCATCCAACGTAATGTATAGTCCCAGTTCTGTACCCAGAAACAATAAATTCTCGTTTTCATAGTCTTCCTGAATGTTTCTTACAAATGAAATAACATCAGGGCTGATGATGGATTTCCAGGTTGTTCCGTAATCTGTTGTTTTGTACGCATAGGGTTTCATATCACCTTGTTGGTAGCCTGTAAACACAGCATATGCATTTCCCTTACCGAATACACTGGCTTCAATATGCCAGCACGAAGTGTTCTTGGGTAATCCCGGGATATTTGGTGCTACGTTCTTCCAGGTTCTACCGCCATCACGGGTAACTTGAACGTTACCATCATCCGTACCGGCCCAAATTACATTTTCGTCAAGGGGTGACTCGGTTATCGTAAAGACAGTACAGTGGTTTTCGGCACCTGAATTATCCTTTGAAAGCCCTCCAGAGTCGCCAGCGCTGATTTTGCCCTTATCGTTGGTTGTCAGATCAGGCGATATCTTAACCCAGGTATCTCCCATATCTTCCGAGCGGTGAACAAACTGGCTGCCCATGTAGAACCGATCGGGCTGATGCACACTAATTGCCATGGGGGAGTTCCAGTTGAAGCGAAGTTTTGGATCGCCCGGTGCAGCCAGTGGCTGTATTGTTTTATAAAGATTACGGGCTGGGTCGTACCGCCATACATTCTGAGCTCCTTGCATTTCTGAATAGATGATTTTTTTTGTCGGGTGCCGTAATACCCGGTAACCATCACCAAGGCCAACAACATTCCAGTCGCGGGCTTCAACCCCTCCGGGTGATGAAGAAGGACCGTACCACGATCCGTTATCCTGCAGGCCGCCATAGACGTTATAGGGCTCTTCATCATCCACACTGATCTGATAAAATTGTGACACAGGAAGGTTCTCCACGATCTCCATCGTACTACCACCATCCCATGAGCGGTAAACACCTCCATCTGTTCCAACATACATGCGGTCGGAATTATTGATATCAAAAATTATATCATGAATGTCGGCATGCATGGAGCCAAGGTTTTTAAAAGTTTTACCTCCATCCCTGGAAATTGAGCCATATAATCCTCCTTTTACTACTACATCAGGATTTCGTGGATCCACAGTTATACGCGAAAAGTAAAAGGGCCTTACAACCAGCCCGAAATCGCCATTGATGTGTCTCCAGGTTGCCCCGCCATCATCACTTCGATAAAGTCCTTTGTCTTTATCCTGCTCGGTTTCAAGTACTGCATACACAATATTTGTATTAGAAGGCGCGAGGCCAATGGCAATACGGCCAAGTTTGCCTTTGGGGAAACCATTGTGAATCTTGTCCCAGGTTTTCCCTGCATCTTTGCTTTTATATAAGGCACTGTTAAGTCCGCCTGAGTTAAATGACCATGGGGTTCTTCTGAATTCCCAGAACGAAGCATAGATTATGCTTGGGTTTGTCGGATCGAGAGCCAGATCGCTGCAACCTGTAGTGGCGTTAACAAATAGGACTTTTTCCCAGGTAGTGCCTCCGTCAGTTGTTTTATAAAGTCCTCGATCGTTTCCATCGCTCCAAAGTGCACCCAGTACAGCAACATAGACTTCGTTTGAATTTTTAGGATTTACCTGAATACCGGCAATGCGTTCTGATTTTTCAAAACCAACATGTTTCCATGTACTTCCACCATCTGTTGATTTGTACAAGCCATCACCGATGGAAACGCTATTACGTGTCCACGTTTCGCCAGTTCCTACCCAAATGGTTTCTGGTTGCGAAGGGTCAATCGCCACGGCACCAATGGACTGACAGTAGTCATCGAAAATGGAATTAAGGGTTGCACCACCATTGCTGCTTTTCCAAACGCCACCTCCTGCGGTGCCCACATAAATTACGCGGTTATTGGTTGGATGAGGCTCAAGATCAGTTATTCGGCCACTCATAATGGCAGGGCCGATATGTCGTGCCTTTAAATCACCAAATAACTCCTTACCGCGGGTAACGGCATCTTGTGCATTAAGTTGGATCGTTCCTGTTACGAGCAGGAAGATCATCAGATAGTAACCTGAATTGATAAATTTTTTCATTTGGTTTATGGATAGTGTTGAAGTTATGAACGAAAAAAAATGGCTATGCAGTTGCATAGCCATAGTTTTCTATTTAATGAATTTAATTGCCTTCTGGAAACTTAAATGCCTTATCATCAACCGCTGGGTTAAGTTCTATTTTAGAAATAACCAAGGGTTGACTTGGGGAACCTTTCACACCTTGTGTCATGGAAAAAGGAAATAATAACCCATCCACTTCCTGGTAATCACTCATTGTGCTTTGGGAAATCATACCTTTCATTTGGCCACTTTTAATTTCTTGTTCAACCAAAATAGCTACATAGTTATCGGCATCGATATAATAGAATGATATGTTCTCTTCTTTGTTTCCATCCACTGTAATAGGCTTACGGGTAAGCTTAATCTTAAAAGCTTCTGAACCCTCAACTGTTTCCTTGCCCACTAGTTCAACCTTATAGCCCTTATCTTTATAGTTTAAAAATGGGTCAGGAAAGGCGCCAATGTTGGCTTTGAAATTTTCTGTTGCTTCAGCATCACTTTTTTCCGGCTTCATGGTCATAAAGTTAGTTGACCACAATGTTGCGCCATCATAAACATTTTGCCATCCGGTCATGCCCTGTACTGAAAAGGAAACATATTGCCTTCCATCCGCCAGGTTAACGATCTCCAATGGAATTTCCATACCGCTTTGGCTTAGTTTAGCGGTCATTTTAATGCCTTTTAGTTTCTGTAGCTTATCCTTGCCCCCCATAGCCTCAAAATATTTATCGAGCACCTGGTCTACAGATTGTGCCTGCGCAAAAATTATTGTAAAAAAGATTAAGGGTGTGAAAAGTAATTTGTGTTTCATAGGGTATTTCATTTTTTTGGTGAATTAGTCGTGTTTAACTGTGTTCGATTACACAAGAGACCAATTTTAAGAGTTTTCTTTAATCGGTACAATACGACCTTATCTATAACCACAAAATTCTGCGATTTAATAGTTATTTTTAGCCGAACGGACGGTTAGTCCGGTACAATAAATGTATGAGTGAGGAGCTTCTAAAAGCTGTAATTCAACTTTTTGCCATTGTAGCCCGCGAGCGGATTACTGATGATGAGCGCAACAACATCAAGGAATTCCTGGGACTTCACCTCAACCGCGATGCTATTAAATACTACCTCAATCTGTTCGATGAGTTTTGTAAAAATCACAAAGTAGAATCCGAACAGGATTTAAGTGCGCTGGATGATGATACCGTTCAGTTTGTAGATGATTGGGCCAAGATCATGCAGATCAGCAAACAGGTTAACCAGGCCCTTACTATGCAGCAAAAGCTGGTACTGATTATCAAAATCATTGAGCTTATTTATGCAGATGGCGATATCTCTGAGCGCCAGGAAAACCTGATTTATTATATCGGGCAGGCATTAAAAGTACCCCGACAGGATATTAACGAACTGAAGAACTTTGTAGCTGGTCAGGACATTGATGAATTGGCTTCACAGAATATTTTGATTATTGACGAAGGGTATGATGATGTTTCATATCCGGGGCCGCGCATAACAGAGAAGAACCTCACCGGCCTGATTGCCATACTGAAGCTTTCTGATTCTTACTTCATCAAATACCTCGGCATTTCTGTTGTTTATTTGAACAGCATATTGTTGAAGAGCCGCAAAATTGATGTGTTCCCCACAGGCAGTACAATACGGGGTGATAAGATCGATCCGATTTATTACAGTGATATTATCGGCAAGTTTCTGATTCGCGAGAACCAGCAGCGCCTCACCTTCACATGCGATCACATCTTTTATCATTTTAAATCCGGTAAGGCCGGGTTGCAGAATATTAACCTGGCCGAACAAGGGGGTAAGCTGATTGGAATAATGGGGGCGAGTGGCTCAGGTAAGTCAACGTTGATTAATGTATTGAATGGTTCTGAAAAACCATCAAGCGGTAGGGTGCGGGTTAACGGTATTGACATTCATGAGCACCCAGAAAAAGTACAAGGTGTTATCGGCTACATTCCTCAGGATGACCTGCTGATGGAGGACCTCACCGTTTTTGAGAACCTGTACTATGCCGCCAGGCTGTGCTTCGGTGAAACACCCCGTGAGGCATGTGCCGAGAAAGTTGAAAAACTACTGGCACAATTGGGATTAAGTGAAATACGAAATTTGAAAGTGGGCTCACCACTTCAAAAAACAATCAGTGGAGGACAACGAAAACGCTTGAATATTGGGTTGGAATTATTGCGCGAGCCAACCATACTCTATGTTGATGAGCCCACTTCGGGGTTATCCTCCCGCGACAGCGAGAATATTATGGACCTTTTAAAAGAATTGTCGCTACGTGGAAAAATGGTTTTTGTGGTGATCCATCAGCCTTCATCCGACATCTTTAAAATGTTCGATACACTGTTGATCTTGGATGTAGGCGGCTTTCAGATTTATTATGGTAATCCGGTGGAAGCTGTTTTGTACTTCCGTGAAATAATAAATGCAGCCAATAAAAGTCAGGGAGCTTGCCCAGAGTGTGGTAATATTAATCCTGAGCAGGTATTTAATATTATTGAGACCAAGGTGGTGAACGAGTACGGCAGGCTAACGCATACGCGTAAAATATCAGCCGGCCAGTGGTATCAGTATTTCAAGCAGAAACTTAAAATTCCAAAAGTTGAGCATGTAAAGGATCCGTTGCCGGTTACGCAACGCATTGCGAACCGCTTACACCAACTCAAGATTTTTGCCATTCGCGATACGCTGTCTAAACTGGCGAATAAACAATACCTGTATATCAATTTGCTGGAGGCTCCGGTGCTGGCGTTTTTTATCAGCTTCATGGTGAAGTACTACAACGTGATTTCACGCGAGAGTGGTTCGTATACATTTTACGAGAATCAGAATATACCGGTATTTTTCTTTATGAGTGTGGTGGTTGCGCTTTTCTTTGGCTTGACCGTTAGTGCCGAAGAAATATTTAAAGATCGAAAAATTCTTAAGCGCGAACAGTTTCTGCACCTTAGCCGCACCAGCTATTTGTTTTCAAAAATCATCGTGTTGTTTTCCATTTCAGCACTGCAAACATTTTTGTTTATCGTAGTGGGGCATTTTATTCTGGAGATACCGTTTACTGAGTTTCGTTACTGGCTTATACTCTTCACGGTATCCTGTTTTGCCAACGTGCTGGGTTTGAACATTTCAGCATCATTCAATAGTGCTGTTACCATTTACATTCTTATTCCGCTATTGATTATTCCTCAGTTGTTGCTGAGTGGTGTGGTTATTGAGTTTGATAAATTCAATCCTCAAGTCACCAGACCCATAGGTGTACCGTTGATGGGTAATATTATGGCTTCCCGATGGGCGTTTGAAGCTTACATGGTAACGCAATACAAGGATAACCCCTTCGAGAGGCAATTTTACGAATACGATAAGGTAATTTCTGAAGCGGAATACAAGCGCGTGTTCCTTGTGCCTGAGTTGGAGTCCAGGTTGTCATATTGTATTAACAATCGAAGTCAATGGCGAAACCCGAATCACCAGGGTATTAAAAATGCCTTTACGGTTTTGCGCAATGAGATCGCCAATGAACTTTTACTTATTGGCGGAAGTAGCTTTGATGATTTAGATAAACTTGTTGTTGGTCGATTTGACTCTACGGTTTACCTGAATACTCAGAAGTTTTTGTCCGTTGTCCGTAATGTTTACTTACTCCGACAGAATAAGACCATGAAAGACCTGGAATCACTCAAGGAGTCTTTGACCGACACACCTCAAAGGCTTGCCAGTTTTGAGCGATTGAGAAATAAGTATCAGAATAAGTCGGTAGCTGATGCAGTGAAGAATATTAATACTATGCACCGGATAGTTGAATACGATGGCCGACTCATTCAAAAGCTTTATCCGATATACATGGATGAACACAAACCCCGCCATTCGTTTGATTTCTCGGCCAACTTATACCAGCCGACCAAACATTTCATGGGCTCCTCCATAGATACGCTATATTTTAACTTGGCGGTTATTTGGAGCATGACTATCGTCTTTTACATTATACTGTATTTTGATGGGCTAAGAAAGGTTATTCAACTCATCGAAAACAGGAAGTATCGTAAGGTTGATAAGTCATAATTATTTATTTTTGCGCGCATTAAAACTAACGACATATGAAAAAAGAGATGTTCAGGTATTTATTTCTTCTTGTTTTTGTTGCTGTTATTTCCTGTACAGCAAAGAAAGAAACCGAAACTGCAGTAGCTGATGAAGAGTGGCCTTTGATGGATGAGTTTCACATGGTGATGGCAGAGAGCTTTCACCCATTTAAGGATTCAACCAATATTGCCCCTGCAATAGCAAATGCAGCTGAAATGGCGGCCTTAGCCGAAAAATGGAGCAATGCTGAGTTGCCTTCAAAAGTGAATAGCGATGAGGTTAAAGCAGACTTGCAAACGCTGAAAGTTGAGACAGCTGCTTTTGCTGAGTTGGTTAACGGAGGCGATGAAGCAGAAATTGGTGCAGCGTTGAAGGACTTGCACGACTTGTTTCACAAGCTTCAGGATGCATGGTACCAAGGCGGACATGGCGACCATCACGATCACAAGCATTAAGAAAATTAAAATTACCTCAAGGCATCATCGACTAATACCCGATGATGCCTTCTTATTTGTAAACCACTATGCTCAAAATTGCCTGGGCACCAAACTACGTTTTACCACTTCCTCCCAATCATCGGTTTCCGATGAGTAAGTATGAGGTGCTTCCGCAGCAATTGCTGCATGAAGGCACGATAGGCTCGACTAATTTCTTTGCTCCATTCGCTGCGGACTCATCCTTGATTGTTCGAACACATGAACCTGATTATTGGCAACGCCTGCATAACTTAGAATTGACGTCTAAAGAAATCAGGCGCATAGGTTTTTCGTTGACACGCAAATTGATTGATCGTGAAGTAACCATTATGCAAGGTACCGTTCAATGCACGCAATACGCCCTACAGTATGGTGTATCCATGAACATTGCAGGAGGTACGCATCATGCGTTTACCAATCAGGGAGAAGGATTTTGTTTGTTGAATGATATTGCCATCGCAGCTAATTATTTGCTGGATCAACAACAGGTCAAGAAAATTCTTGTAGTTGATTTGGATGTGCATCAGGGAAATGGAACCGCACAGATTTTTCGAAATGACCCAAGGGTTTTTACGTTTAGCATGCACGGAGCAAATAATTATCCGCTACATAAAGAACATTCCGATCTGGACATTGGATTGCCCGATGGTACAAATGACTCGTTTTACCTGAAAACGTTGGAGGTCAACCTGAAGAATTTATTAGATTCCGTTCAGCCGGATTTTATTTTCTTTCAGTCGGGCGTTGACATTCTGGATACCGATAAGTTGGGAAAACTCTCCGTATCGAGAGCAGGATGCAAGCAGCGCGACCGCATGGTGTTGGAAGCAGCCAAAAGAAATAAAACCCCATTGGTAGCCAGCATGGGTGGTGGTTATTCCGAAAATTTTCGTGACATTATTGAGGCGCATGCCAATACATACCGACTAGCACAAGAAATATTTTTTTAACGATGCCCTTTACCTTTTCTCATCCGGCTATTATTCTCCCGTTTGCCAAAATCAGATCGGCTTATGTTTCTATGTCGTGTTTGGTGGTGGGCAGCATGACACCCGACTTTCAATATTTTCTACAAATGAAATTGAAAGGAAAAATTATGCATACCTGGCACGGTGCTTTTTTGGTGGGTTTACCAGTAGCCATTTTCCTGGTATTGGTTTTTCATCTTGTAGTGAAACGACCACTGATCAACAATTTGCCACATTATTTTCAAAGCCGTTTACAGGATTTGCATCAGATAGATTTCCTGAATGCATTTCGAAAAAACTTTTTCGCCTACCTGATTTGTTTGCAAATCGGTGTGTTGTCGCATGTGTTCTGGGATAGCTTCACACACGCAAATACCTATTTTGTTGAACACATGGAGTTTCTGTCGTGGAATGTTGACCCGATGGTTTTTCCCGACAAACCACTGTTCAGGTACTTGCAACACATCAGTACGCTTGTAGGTGCTATTGTTATTGTGTTTTATTTCCATCTGTTGCCAAAGAGAGCGGCTGATATCAGCGCTGTTTCTTATGGATATTGGGTCGTGATGCTCGGGTCAATGGCTGTTGCATTTGGCATACGCTGGTCTTTTGGGTTTCGGTTCTTTGGAGATGGTGTAGTTTCTGTTATCAGCAGTCTTTTCATCGGACTCATTGTGGCTGGATTAGTCTTTCATTCGCCACGAAAACGTTTCACGACTTAACTTTTTCAATTACTTTGCTGTAAATACACCTTGTGCATGGAGTATATCAGCAGTCGTAAAACCCTTTGGTCAGTCATCACCGCCTCATCTGTCGGCACCTTAATTGAATGGTATGATTTCTACATCTTCGGAAGCCTGGCAGTCATTCTCTCTGAACAGTTTTTCCCACAAACCAATCCAACAGCCGCCTTTCTCTCCACATTGGCCACCTTTGCAGCGGGCTTCATTGTGCGCCCGTTCGGTGCGTTGGTGTTCGGTCGGTTAGGTGATATTGTGGGCAGAAAGTATACCTTTCTGGTAACGCTTACGTTGATGGGTGCTTCTACGTTTGCGATTGGTTTAGTGCCGAATTATGAAAGTATAGGTATGGCAGCGCCACTTATCGTTTTGGTGTTGCGACTTGTGCAAGGTCTTGCTTTGGGTGGCGAATATGGAGGTGCTGCTACGTATGTTGCTGAACATGCTCCGGCCGCAAAACGGGGGTTTTATACCAGCTTTATTCAAACTACGGCAACGCTGGGTTTATTTGTTTCGATAGGTGTAATCTTAGCCGTGCGCGAGTGGGTTGGCATCGAAGCCTTTTCGACATGGGGTTGGCGGATTCCTTTTATTTTGTCTGCTGTATTGGTTGCCATCTCTATTTACATCCGGCTACGCATGCAGGAGTCGCCCTTGTTTGCGAAAATCAAATCGGAAGGAAAGCTTTCTAAAAATCCGATTAAGGAAAGCTTTACCAAAAAGGAAAACCTGTTGCTGGTGTTGCTGGCCTTGTTTGGCGCAACAGCCGGACAGGGTGTGGTTTGGTATACGGGCCAATTTTATGCGCTGTCATTTATTCAAAAGACCTGTAACATTGAGTTTGTTCAGTCTTACCACATCATTGCCATTGCTTTATTGATCGGCACACCGTTGTTCATTTACTTTGGTTGGTGGTCGGACAAAGTTGGAAGAAAGTACATTATGATGGTGGGCATGTTGCTGGCTGTTTTATGCTACCGTCCGATTTACAGTAAAATATATGCGCTATCAGATCTATCGGGTAAAACCGAAATTGTAGAAAAGCTGGAAGTAGACACTTCTTACCAACTTGACAATACCGATTCGATAAAAGTGGTATCGCGTGTACACTATTATACCGATGGATATAAGCTTTTTGAAACAACAAAGTTTAATACTGCAGATATTGAACTGGGAGCAACTAAACAAATTGTGTTAAATGATGCTGCAAAACGAATGATGATCTTGCTGGTACTCATTCAGGTTGTTTTCGTAACAATGGTTTACGGCCCGATTGCAGCGTTTTTGGTTGAACTATTTCCTACACGTATACGGTATACATCTATGTCGTTGCCGTATCATATTGGCAATGGCATTTTTGGCGGACTTACTCCGTTTATTGCCACCAGTTTGTACGAACTCAGCAAATCCGAAACCAATCCTTCCGGTGATGTGCTGGCAGGGTTATGGTATCCGATGGGAATTGCCGTGATCTCATTTATTATCGGCATGATCTTTTTGCCAAAGAAAATTAAAGGCGAAGTATTGGAAGAATAGATGGCTAAGAAATCACAATGGACACAAGTAGGAAAACGCAAGTTGGAGTTATCCAACCTGGATAAGGTATTGTTTCCCGAAGATGGCATTGTGAAAGCGGAAGTTATTGCCTACTACTTAAAAATTGCACCTACCATTTTAAATCATATTAAAGGTCGTGCGTTGACCTTAATCCGTTTTCCGGATGGGATTCACGGTGAAATGTTTTACCAGAAAAACCGACCGGAGTGGGCGCCCAAGTGGTTGGAATTTGAGCGACTTGGTAAAGAGGAGAAGGATTACATCATTGCCACTGAACCTGCCTCATTGGTGTGGTTGGCTAACCTGGCATCGCTCGAGTTACATCAACTGCATAGCCGCAGGCCAAATTTCGAATTTCCGGATTACATGGTATTTGACCTTGATCCACCGGAAGGATATTCCTTTGAAAAAATTGTTTCCTTGGCATTCGATTTAAGATCTCACATTGAGTCTTTCGGTTATACTGCTTTTGTGAAGACCACCGGAGGGAAGGGAGTTCACATTTGTTGTCCGTTGGAGCCAAAGTTTGATTTTCATACGGTGTTTGAATCGGCACAACTGATTGCACAGCCTTTTGTGGATGCGAATGCAAAAGAAACTACGCTTCACATCAAGAAGGATGCGCGCAAAGGTCGTGTGTTGATTGATATCTATCGCATACGTTCCGGACAGAGTATTGTGTCGCCCTATAGTTTGCGAGGACGGGTAGGCGCACCGGTTTCCATGCCGTTGAAGTGGGAAGAGTTAGAGGTGTTGAAAAGTCCACTGGAGTATAACATGCACAACGCAATTGATAAAGTGTTGAATGATGGCGATGCGTGGGAAGGCATGGATGCGTTTGCTGTTGAATTGCATAACCACAGAAAGCGTGTGGTAGCAAAGGAGTTACCGGTTTCAAAGAAAAGAAAGACACCAGCGCAACTTGAATCGTATGAAAAGAAGCGCGACTTCAAAAAGACACCAGAACCCGATGCACGGATTGTGGAAGGTGGTGGAAATAATTTTGTGATTCACCGGCATCATGCTTCCCATCTTCATTATGACTTACGGTTGGAGCAGGATGGTGTGCTGAAATCGTGGGCAGTGCCCAAAGGCATGCCACCCCATCCGGGTGTGAAGCGGTTGGCCGTTCAAACCGAAGATCACCCCATGAAGTACCTGACGTTCGATGGCAAAATCCCTAAAGGGCAATACGGTGGTGGCGATATGTGGATTTATGCGTTGGGTAAATACACAATCACCAAAGAAAAGAAAGACGGATTTTATTTCAGACTGAGCAGCAAAGAGCTGACGGGGGAGTACAGGATTTACCAGATCAAGCAGAAAGAGTTTTTGCTTGAACGGGTAGATATTCCTCAAGTTGATTTTTTGAAAGATGATGTTGCTCCCATGTTATCGGATAGTGCTTCGGTGTTACCTTCAAACGCAGATGATTTTATCTATGAAGTGAAATGGGATGGCATCCGTGCATTAATTGCATTGGAAGATGGACAACTTCGCATTCGAAGTCGAAATCAGAACGACATCACCAAGCAATTTCCAGAGTTGTTGATTCCGGATAAAGCCTTCCGAGCCACGAACGGATTGTTTGATGCTGAAATTGTTTGCCTGAACAAGCAAGGAAAACCCGAATTCAAGAAAGTCATCAACCGACTGATGGCTTCGGGTGAAACCAATATCGACAAGTTATCGAAATCAAGCCCGGTGTATTGCTATATTTTCGATTGCCTGTATTTGGATGGAAGAAGTTTGATCAACGAGCCGTTGCTGCAACGCAAAATCTGGTTGAAGGATGCCATTAAGAAAGATACACCATATCGTGTAAGTGAATGGATGGAAGATGGTGAAGGTTTGCTGGAGGCTGCACGGGCGCATGAACTGGAAGGTATCATGGCCAAGCGCAAGGATGGACGTTATTTTCCCGGCAGACGAAGTGATTCATGGTTGAAGGTCAAGATCAGGAATACCGCTGAGTGCGTAGTAATTGGTTACAACCAGGGCAAAGGCAACCGTAAAGATGCCTTTGGCGGCTTGCACCTGGCTCAATGGCAGGGTGATGTGTTGGTATACCGCGGAAAAGTAGGAACCGGTTTTGATGACGCCACAATCAAAGACATTTTCGCTCGCATTAAAAAGCTGAAGGAAATCAAGAAACCTGTGGAAGGAAAAGTGTTGGATGAAAAAGTATCAACGTGGATTGAACCCAAACTCATGCTTGAAGTAACCTACGCATCACTCACCCCCGATAAAAACTTCAGGGAGCCGGTGTTTGTGCGGTTGCGTGAGGATTTGATGGTTTGATTAAATGGCGTTAAGATTTTTTACAAAACCTATCCTTAACTTTCTGATCAACCGGGTAGTTTAATCTTTCAGCTCTTTTTAAATCACTACAAGCTTCATTCATTTTATTCAACCGGAAATACGCAATCGCACGATTATAATAAGCCACTCCATAATCGGGTTGATAGGTGATAGCGGCACTGTAATCCTCAATGGCTTCAACGTATTTCTTTTGCGCGGCCAGAATGTTTCCGCGGTTAATCCAGGCTTTTACAAAGACAGCGTCCAGCTCAATCGCTTCGGTATAATCCCGGTAGGCTCCCACAAGATCAAAAAGCTTTTCTTTTACAACGCCCCGGTTTAACCAAATCTCAGGATCAAGCCTGTTGAGTTTAATGGCTTGGTTGTAATCAGCAAGGGCTCCGGCATAATCTTTTCGCAGTAGCCGGAAATATGCACGCTCGAGATAGGGATCAAGCATCATCGGGTCGGTTTCAATCGCCTCGGTTAATTCTTGCTCGGCCAATTGGTAATTGCCCTTGCTTGCTGAAATTGAAGCAAGGTTATTTCGGGCAATCGGGTGATTAGGATTTAACGCCAACGCTTTTTTCAAATCGTCTTCCTCGCCCAGCACACCGCACATCTTCTTGGTGAGCGCACGATTACAATAATAGTCGGGCTCATTAGGCGCAAGCACTATTGCGGAGTCGAGGTAGTGTATAGCTGAAAGGCAAGACTTTAATTGGGTTTCTATCAGTCCCAGGTAATTGTACACTTGAGCATGAATACCGCCTTGGGCTGTGAGAATCTGATCAGTACCGGGGCTATGTGCCGATTGCCGGTAAAATATGGTATTTGTCTCACCTGCAGGAAGCCTAAGCAACTTCCGGAAGTCATTTTTAGCCTCAGTATATTTTTTCAACTGAAACAATAATGCCCCCCGACTCAATAATACTTCATATTGGTTTGGATCCAACTCCAGGCTGATGGTATAATCGCGAAGTGCAGCATTCCCATCAGCGAGGCGCTCGTAAACGGTTGCCCGAGCTGCATAGGCCTGTGCGTATCCCGGATTTTCAGCTACCGATCTGGAAAACAAGGCTTTTGCTTCTTCCAACCGACCGTATCCCAAGGCAATGGTACCCTGCTCATAAACCTCCTCAGCATTGGCTTTTTTAACTTGCGCGAACAAGGGAAAAGTCAATAGCAGAAGCAGAACAGCAATTAGTTTAATAGTGCAAGGGTGATACATCCTAAGATTAAATTTTCTTGAGATAAAATCGAACCATATGGATACGCTATTGTTTAAAGTTACATGGAGAAAACTAAAAAGAGTAACCGTAAAGCTAAAGTTACGGCCTCACCGGAAATGATCATTGATGCCTATCAGGACCACTTGTTGTTGCATGGAAAGCAGCCTTCAACTGTGTTTAGGTTCTGTCATGATCTGGGCATTAAGGAAGCTGAATTCTATGCCGTGGCCGGATCGTTTGAAGCGCTCGAAAAGCAAATCTGGCTTAACTACATGCAGCAAACCACCAGTCGCCTTGAGGCTGATGGGGATTTTCAGAAGTTTACTGCCCGGGAGAAGATTCTGGCGTTGTATTTCACCTTAGCTGAGACCTTAAAGCAGAACAGAAGTTTTGCTGTGCTTTTATTAAGCCGTCAACCCAAACTTGAGGTGGTTCCCGGTTTTCTTAAATCATTTAGAAAAGCATTTGAAGAATTTATCGCACAGATACTTACAGAAGGTAAAGTAAGTGGAGAGGTGGCTGAAAGACCGTTACTTGATAGGCGTTATCCACAACTATTCTGGCTGCACATGAGTCTGCTATTGCTTTTTTGGAAAGATGACGACAGTGCTGATTTTGCTAATACAGATGCCTTCATTGAGAAGTCGGTGAACCTGGCTTTTGACCTAATTAGCAAAGGTGCACTGGATTCCGCCATTGACTTCGGAAAGTTTTTGTATCAAAGCAGAATGAATTAAAGGGAGGGTTGGTAGCGTGAAAGAGTTTGACAAAATTCCTGTAACCAAAGTACAACGGGCATCAAAATTCATAGCCACCGGTGCTAAAATTGGAACCAATTACCTGAAGCACTTTGGAAAAAAGCTGGTTGATCCATCTACTTCACGAAATGAATTGCATGAAGACAATGCCAAGGATATTTACAACTCATTAAGTGAATTGAAAGGAAGTGCCTTGAAGGTTGCGCAAATGTTAAGCATGGATAAAAACCTTTTGCCCAAAGCTTATCAGCAAAAGTTTTCGATGGCACAGTATAGTGCGCCTCCATTGTCTTACCCGTTGGTAGTAAAAACATTTCAACAGTATTTTGGCAAAAGTCCTGAGAAGATATTCGATTCGTTTACCCACAAAGCAGTAAATGCTGCCTCGATGGGACAGGTGCACCAAGCTACACTTGGAGGTAAAAAACTTGCTGTAAAAATCCAGTATCCCGGTATCGGCAACAGCGTAAAATCTGACCTGGCCATGGTTAAGCCCATTGCCTTAAGCATGTTTAATATCAATCCGGCTGAATACAACGAGTTTATTCAGGAAGTTGAATTGCGATTGATGGAAGAGACCGACTACAGCCTGGAGTTGAATCGATCCTTGGATCTTTCACAAAAAAGTAGTCATCTGTCCAATATTGTGTTTCCGAAATACTATCCTGAGTATTCTTCCGAACGGATACTCACCATGGATTGGGTAGAGGGATTGCCGCTGGGGGAAAGTATTAAATCAGGTTTGCCAAAAAATGCCGGCCAAGCGATAGGGCAGGCCATGTGGGATTTCTACCAGTTTCAGATGCATGAATTGAAAAGTGTGCATGCGGATCCGCATCCGGGGAATTTTATTATCACACCGGATTATAAATTGGGCATTATCGACTTTGGATGTGTGAAAGTTATTCCTGAGGATTTTTACAATCAATACTTCAAACTGCTGGATCGGAATCTGCTAAATGACAAAAAGGAATTGGAGCGTGTGTTTTATGCCATGCGTTTTATCTATCCCGATGATCCTGCAAGTGACAGGGAATTTTTTATCGACCTGTTTACCCAACTGGTAGAACTATTAAGCAGACCCTTTCAAAACGAGCAGTTTGATTTTTCGGATGGTGGGTATTTCGAAGCGCTTTATGTGTTTGGGGATAAACTATCTAACCTAAAAGCCCTTCGTGAATCAACGAAAGCCCGCGGAGTGCGCGATGCCTTGTACATCAACCGTACTTATTTTGGTTTGTATAACCTGCTACATGATTTAAAGGCTGTAGTTCGGATTAAACCGATTGTGGCTTAGCGTCTCTGGTTATCGAGAAAGAAGCTGACACGAACTTGAAACATGGTTTCGAGTCGGGGCTGGCCAGCAATGAAACGCTTAATGTTCAGTGATGCCGCTGTTCTTTCACCAATCATTTTACCAATTTCCATTCGCAAGAAGAGAAACCATGTTTTGTCCTCAGAAAATGAGTATATATATTCTGGATTCAAGGAAATCCAGCCTTTCCACTCGTCAAGCACGAATGTAGCCGGTAGACTCATGCTAAGCACCTGAAGCTTGCTGTTTCGTTCACCATCCTCCAGATCGGGTACTCCATCCCCGCCACCTAGACTATTTAAGCTAGCCGTAGAAAACTGAAAATTGATCTGCGGAAAAAGATAGAATGCGGGGTCAAGACGATAAGAGAAAACTGCTCCAGGTTTAAAAACCCATCCACCGGTACCCCTGTTAAGCTGTTCATTGCCTGTGGGTGCCGTTATTTCCATGTAAGTTGATAAGCGAGTGAAGCCAAGAGCATCTTTTTTCTCTATGGGTACACCGATGTAGGTGAACTTAACATCACCAATACCGGTAGTATTTTCAAATCCAGCAAAATCACCA
Source organism: Cyclobacteriaceae bacterium (assembly GCA_019638255.1). Classification (GTDB taxonomy): domain Bacteria; phylum Bacteroidota; class Bacteroidia; order Cytophagales; family Cyclobacteriaceae; genus UBA2336. The sequence goes on from JAHBUD010000001.1 coordinate 2,392,260, forward strand.
CTAAAAATGGAATGCACTACAGGAAACGTAATTCCCATCAGGTGGCGCTTTCCAGGCAGGCCATAGTAAAATCCTGGGCGGAATGCATAAAACGTATTTTCGGCTACAAAGTAATACGAGTCAAAGTCAATGTTAATCCTACTCTCCGTATTTGCCGGGTTGTAGGGTTCCCTTTCAAATATTGGATTCTGTGCAACAACCTGGATGCTACCAGAAGTACAGATCACAATACAGCTTATGAGATTTCTAATGTTCATGCGCACTAAGATAGTGGTACTTTTTTTAGTTTGATAAATTCATTCATTATCAATAGATTAGCGGTTGATATTTAAATTGATAAATTAAATATATGCGAGCCATTTGGAAAGGACATATCCGTTTTTCGCTGGTTACAATACCGGTACGGATATACAATGCTATTGATTCGGCACAAACCATCAGTTTCAACCTCTTATCTCGTAACGGGCATAACCCAGTAGCTTATGAGAAAAAGGACAAGGTTACGGGTGAGGTGCTACGCAGCGAGGACATCATTAAAGGCTATCAATATGAGCCTGGTCAGTTTGTAATTGTAGAGCAGGATGATTTCGAGAAGGTCAAGCTGAAGAGTACGCGTATTATAGACATTGAAGGGTTTGTGCAGGCTGAGGAAGTGCATGCTACACTATATGAATCACCGTATTACATTGGTCCCGATGGTGATGTGGCAGCTAAAAGTTACGGGTTGCTATGCGAAACGTTAAAACAAACCGGCCGGGTAGGTGTTGGGCGTGTGGTATTGCGCGATCGGGAGACAATTGTACTTCTGAGTCCGCATGAAAACGGATTGATGGTTTATCGTCTTCGATACCCGAATGAAGTGCGAAGAATACAGGAAGTGCCGGGTATCCTGGAAACCACAAAAGCCGATAAAGAGCAGCTTAAGCTGGCTAAAACTTTGGTCGACTCTATGACGCGCCAGTTTGTAGATATTGAAATGAAAGACCATTACACGGAAGAGTTAAAGAAAATGATACAGGCCAAGATTGAGGGCAAGGAGATTGTTATAGTTGCAGAAGAAGAACCTGAAGTGGTCGACATTATGACAGCCCTGAAGGCAAGTATCGAACAGGCAAAGAAAAAGCCCATGGAGAAGGCCAAGGGCAATGCGGAAGAAATGGAGAAAAAACAAAGGCGTAAAGCCAGCTAGGGTGTTGAGATCATCCGCCTTCAGCTTTTAGCTTTCCTCTTTCAACTGTACCTTTGCATCATGACGAAAGTAGTGAAGTTTCCGGGCACTGAGCCGTTGAAGTTTGGGTTGCAGAAAGCCAGAAAAAGGAAATCTTCCCATCAATCCAGCACCGGTCAGTTATCACTTTTTGAGCGGGGTAAGGTTATCAAGCTTGGTCAATTTTCAAATTTTGAGGAAGCCTTGGTTCTTGATGAGGGTGGAGACACCAAGCGTGCCTATGAAAATTATCAACGGGCTATTGCTGAAGGAGAAAACCTTGCGGATGCAAATTGTAACCTGGGTATTCTGGAATCACAATCTGGTAATACCACGAAGGCGATCGATTATTTCACACAGGCCTTAAAAGCCGATCCGCGTCATTACGAATCGCATTATAACCTGGCGAATATTTATGCTGAAGTAGGCAACTACCCGTTAGCAAAAGTACATTACAGTATGGCCATTGAAATTGAGCCAGACTTTCCTAATAGCTATTTCAATCTGGGGCTAACCTTGGCGGTAAACAAAGAATTTGCTGAGGCAGTTGAAACCTTGCAACAGTACCTGAGACTTGTTCCACAAGGTAATCACAGACAAGTTCATGATCTTATTGATCAGCTTACCTCATTTCACTGAATGCACAGCAACCCGTAAATCGGGTAGGTTTTTAGATGGTTTCTAATTGCTTTATGGTTTTGCGCGCTCTTGAGATCATGCCTGCGCTGCCATAGGGTAAAATATCTTCAAGCATAAGCATCAATTCACGCTTAAGGTCAGGATTTGAACGGGCGATATTTGCCAGTACAGTCATGGAAAATGCGCGAACGGCTATAGGTTCTTTATTGTCCTGAAGAAAATTGAAGCAAACCGTTGCAACGTCACCGTGAAGACTTGCTGGAATATTAACAAACTGTAAAAGTCTCACCGTATTTCGCTTTACAGCACTGTGTAAACCGGGTTGCTTTAGATTTTTAACTAGCTTTTTGAGGTGGGGTTTGGCAAGTTCCGGATGATGTTCAATACAAACTGAAAGTATCCACGAAGCCCGTTGTGTTGCGCGATAAGATCCACCCAGAAAAACCGTAACAAGTGCATCGAATTTTATCGGGTCGCTGCCGATGTACTGCACAATTCTCAGTACCTGTGCCTTGCTTGTTGTCCTTAAAAGTTCTTGTTGAAGATTCAATGGATTGTTGTTACTTCAAAAATACTCAAATCATTTCTTCCGTTTTTTTATTTCGGCCTCAATTGATTTGGGTATTTCACGGCATGCACAATGTTTATGATGCTCAACATGCCAGGCGATACGCTGTTCAAGGGTAGCCTTTTCAGGCATACGATATCCAAAATTGTTGGTGTACGATGAAAGTAACTCCACGCAAGATAAGAGGTATTAATGGCTTTGATTACCAAAGTCAGCAGAAGAGTAGGTTTAACGAATCGTTTAAGTAATTCTGCTATGTATTGGCCCAAGTGTTAGCGGATAGTGATTTTCCGATAATCAGCTGATGGCAAAAGGTAGTAATTTCTTTGAAGGACGTTTTGTAAAACCCAGCATAGGCAATCGGATAAAGAAAGCAGCAAAACTAGGCGCTGTTTTTGTATTCCATCGGGTTTGTCATCGAGCGGATTAGTGCCTCTTCCTGAGGAGTAAAATTTACAGACTGATTTTTGTCTCGAAGGTTTTCAAAATACTTTTCAAGACTTTGGAAAACCTGCAATCGGTATTTCAATACGGTTTTACTTCCGATAGCTTTCTTAAGATCGCGTATAGTTTGCCGGTCATCAACCCAAAGTAAGTACAGGTTGTCGCTTTCAGGGGAGCCCGGCATAAACGGAAAATTAGATTTATTAAGATTCTTTAATACTTCGTCCTTAAATGATCCATTACCAGTGATATAGGCTGTAGTCCATTCCATAGAAAATACTCCGTTAAGCAGCATGCTCATTATTTTATTTTGGTGATCTCTATGCCATCCGATATTTACAGAGGGCATAGGCTAACTTTAAAAAATCAATTGAAGGCAATTGAAAAAAATAGCTGGTTATCAAATGCTTTTTTCAATGCTTTTATAACGGATCGCTCTGTATAAGGTTCCATTTTAGCCCTAAAGATTTTAAAGTTATGATTTCTTCATATTGAGCAAAGTCTGTTTAACTTTCAGTTCATAGCATGACCCTATGCGCAAACCATCTTTCGATAGACTTGCCCGAAGAGGCTACCGACCAAATTCCGCCATACGCCTGGTCAGGGCAGGCCACGAATACTTTAATTTGTTGGATGAGCTGATTCGCCAGGCTAAGCGCGTAATTCACTTGCAAGTTTACATTTTCGAACCGGATGAAACCGGTGTAAGGGTAGCGAAAGCGCTGATTGATGCAGCCAGAAGAGGGGTAAAAGTTTATGTTATAGGGGATGGATATGCTTCACAGAATCTATCGGATGACTTTATAAATGAATTGCGGGAAGCTGGTATTTATTTTCGATTTTTTGCTGCGTACTTTAAAAGCAAGTATTTCTATTTTGGGCGAAGGCTTCATCATAAAGTATGTGTGGTGGATGGTTGTTACAGTTTGGTAGGAGGAATCAATATTGGTGATCATTATAACGAAACAGCTAAAGCAGTTGCCTGGCTTGATTGGGCAGTTTATGCCGAAGGTGACATTAGTCCCCGCTTGCAAAAAATCTGTGAGGCTCGCATACGCGGATTTGCAAAGCTTCCAAGAAAGAGCAGGGTTTTGCCAAGGACCAACCAAAATATTGAGTTACTAGCCCGGCCTCGGGTTAATGACTGGGTGCGAAGAAAGCGGCAGATTACCCAGAGTTATCTCGAAATGTTTCGGCAGGCACAGTCAACGGTTTATATAATATCAAGCTATTTTTTACCGGGTCAACTGCTTCGAAAAAGTATGGCTGATGCAGTCAAGCGCGGGGTGAAAATACGCGTTATCGTTGCCGGTATTTCAGATGTGACGATCGCAAAGTATGCAGAGCGTTACATGTATGGTTGGTTTCTCCGTAATAACATTGAAATATGGGAGTACCAGCCCAAAGTTTTGCATGCCAAGCTGGCCCTATGTGATACGCAATGGGTTACAGTTGGTTCATACAACCTCAACAACATCAGCGCTTATGCCAGCGTGGAGCTAAATGTAGATGTTTGTAATCATGACTTTGCCCTTGATGTTGAAAGGCGACTGAACCGAATTATTGACCGGGAGTGCGTGCAGATTACGCGTGAATTATATGCCCGGAAGCAAACCTTATGGGAACTATTTCTACAGCGAAGTGCCTATGATATATTCCGGGTGATACTCTTTTTGTTTACGTTTTATTTCAAGCAGCGCGATTAGGGTTTTCTGGTTTCCGGTTGCCGGTTACTGGTTACTGGTAACCGGAGGACTGGCAACCGGAAACCAAAACTATTCCCCTCGTATTCTTCTGATGAGTGCTCGTACTGTTTCACCATTCCAGTTTGCAAATCGACCGCGTTGAATCACGAGTAAATTATCTTCCGGATGGCTCAGGTAAAAGTGGAAGACGAACTCGTTATCGTGGGTAGCCCAGCCTGTAATTTGTCCGAAGCGGAGGTCGTTGAAAATAAGTTTCCCGTCTTTTTGTTTTACCGTGTAATAGCCTTGTGAAAAGCGAATAAGGTGCTGCAAGGATTCGTGCCCGGCTACTTCATTCAGTAACTCTTTGTTCCTGGGAAAATAATAAAAGTCGATTGTTTCATTTCGATCAAATACCGATCGGTGAGCGATGTGAAATCCAGCATCATCTTCAACGGCTACAAACCAGAGCCAGCTGTTGAGCGGTGTAGGTGTTGATAGGTATCGGGCGTATTCAATGTTTTGCTTTGTCAATGCATGGGAAACATCCTCTTCAATCGAGAATTTATTGTAGGCTGCATAAAGTAGATAGGCAGATGAAAGTATGAGTGACCACACTGCTAATTTCATACGCCATGGATGGTTGTTTCTTATGAATACCAGTACAGTTGCTGAAAGCACAACCCAAACCGAGAAGAACGGATCGGCTACAAAAAGAAAATGAAAAGATATGCGCTCATGACTGAAAGGCTCAAACCATCCTGTGCCATAGGCATTGCATCCATCAATCAACAAGTGCAGTACCATTTGTGTACCCAGAAAAATCATCCAGGATCCCAGTCGCATGTCGGGTTTTTGGTACCATCGGTCTGCCAGCAAGGATAGCCCAATCGTGGTGATGCCCACAAACAAAAATGAATGTGTAAATCCACGATGTGCTAGCAGGTTTTCTGAAAAGGTCATCCAGAAAGAGGACACGAAATCAATATCCGGCAGACTTTGGGCCAACGCGCCTATAAAAAGGGCATGCTTGCCTAGCTTTTTACCGGCCATTACTTCGCCTACTGCGGCACCCAGCGCGATATGGGTAATCGAATCCATCAGCAGGTAAGATACAAAGCACTTAGCGTAATGCTTGTATGATATTTATCACCCGGATGAATGAATCATTACCATTGCACTGTACATTTGCACTCCTTAATTAAATGGCTTTGTATTGTGAATTACCTGTCTGCAGAACTGATTTCAAAATCCTTTAACGATCGTTGGCTTTTTAAAGACCTTTCGCTGGGTATCTCACAGGGTGAAAAACTTGCCTTTGTTGGTAACAATGGCGTGGGCAAGTCAACCTTACTGAAGATTTTAACCGGGGAAATGGCTCCCGATTCAGGCACAGTTGTTATCCGTGAAGGTATACGCCTGGGCTACCTTACACAGCAACCTGTGGTGGATGAGAAGCTAATGGTGAAAGATATATTATTCAATGAAAGCAATGAGGTAGCCAAAGCGGTGAAGGAGTATGAAGACTGTATCCATCACCCCGATGTAGGCCATGAACGCATGCAGGTAGCACTGGAAAAGATGGAAGAACTAAATGCGTGGGATTATGATGCAAAAGTGCAGGAGGTTACATCCCGGCTGGGCGTACCCGATATGGATAAGAAATTCGGAGAACTCTCGGGAGGCCAGAAGAAACGGATATTCCTGGCGCAACTGCTGTTAAATGAACCCGATCTCATCATTATGGATGAGCCGACCAACCACCTGGATCTTTCAGCTATTGAATGGTTGGAGAATTACCTGGCGGGACCACAGGTTACACTCATTATGGTAACCCACGATCGCTACTTCCTGGATGCCGTAGCCACGGAGATTATTGAGCTGGACAGACAGCAGCTTTTTCGATACAAAGGAAACTATGCTTATTTTCTCGAAAAGAAAGCGGATCGCGAAGAAATATTGAAAGCAGAAGTGACCAAAGCCCGAAACCTGTTAAAGAAAGAACTCGAGTGGATGAGGCGGCAGCCAAAAGCACGTGGAACAAAAGCAAAATATCGGGTTGAAGCATTTTATGAATTGAAAGAAAAGGCTTCGCAGGATTTACGGAAGGACAGACTTGAACTTGATATTAAAGAAGCGCGTCAGGGTGGAAAGATATTGGAAGTTAACCATTTGGCTAAAGCATTTAATGGGCTACCGATGGTGGATAATTTCTCCTATGTGTTCAAGAAGCACGATCGAATTGGTGTTGTGGGCAACAATGGTGTAGGGAAAAGTACCTTCTTGAACCTAATTACGAAACGGCTTAAGCCGGATTCCGGTGAGGTATTGCCGGGCGTTACAACAAAGTTTGGGTATTTTACACAGGACTCTATGAACCTGAACCCAGGCAACCGGGTGATTGAAGAAGTCAAAAATATAGCGGAGTTCATTACCCTGTCGGATGGTTCTCAGGTTTCTGCTTCCAAGTTCCTTGATAATTTTTTGTTTCCGCCTGAAAAGCAGTACACGTATGTGGAAAAGTTAAGCGGGGGGGAGAAGAAGCGTTTGCAGTTGTTGAAGATGCTGGTAACTAATCCGAACTTTTTGATTTTGGATGAACCTACCAACGATTTTGATATCGACACACTGAATGTATTGGAAGATTTTTTAGAGAAGTTTACCGGCTGCTTGCTGCTGGTTTCACACGATCGCTACTTCATGGATCATTTGGTGCATCAACTCTTTGTGTTTGAAGGCAACGGAAAAATCAAATTCTTCAACGGTAACTACACAGACTACCGAGAGGAGTTTGATGAGCGTGAACAGGAGAAAGAACCCGTGGTTGAAAAGGTAAGTGTAAGCTCAGTACCTGAAAAGCGTAAGGCATCGTATAAAGAAAAACAAGAGTACGAAACACTACAGGCAGAAATTGCTCTGTTAGAGAAACAGAAAAGTGAACTGGAGAAAAAGCTTTCCTCCGGAATAACTGATCACCAGATATTGCTGGAACTGGGTAAGGAAATAGAATTGATAAACAACTCACTTGATTCAAAGACCATGCGTTGGTTGGAGTTATCCGAAAAGATTGATGCTGATCGGTAGCCTTTCTTTGCCAATGTGAGGATAGCTGCAGGTAAGGAGCTTGTACTTCAGTATGATAATATTTCAATAACTCTTCACTGTGTCTTCAATGATCTTATTGTAATTCGCCAGCACTTGTATCCTCATTCTTCGAACCACCTGACCGCGATACCTAAACTCAAATAGTTCATCATAAACAACGCTTTCAAAACCATTCATTACCGCTGGTGTATCGGGCAGATGTGAAGTAATATAAATACCTGTATACCCTTTGTTTTCATATTGCGAAATACCGGGCCACAAGTCATACTGATTTTTTCGCCTCCCGAGGTTGATGCAGTAAGTCAGCGGATTATCCCTAACATAAAATGCCATCTCAGAGGCGATATGATAACTGTTGCTGAAGATGAAGTAGTCCTGCAATTGCAAACTATCGATGAGGAAACTAACCCGCTCACCAGCTTGGCGATAGCCTGCTAAGCGTGCCAACGGGTCTTTAGCTGGTCGCAATACTTTAGTAAACCCAACAGCATCCAATGGTGCAGGCTTCATGATAAGCACGATCAGGATCCCTGATATAATAATAGCCCAACGAGTATAATTCATCCACTTCCCGCGCGTGTTATGCAGCGTATAGGCAAAAGCGACAGGCAACAGCACTACTGCAAAAGCCGGCCAGTTCACTTCTACACGTTTGTTTATAGCGATGAGTAGAAACATCAGCCATACTGCACCAACCGGAAGAAGAAGGTAGCGCAGCACTTCATCCTTAAACCTGTGCAGCTGATTTATAGCGAGTAACAAAAGTGGTATAAAGAGTACGGAAAAGAAGCCAAGTTGTCCGCCCACATATTCCCCAACATATTTCAATGAATTAAAAATTGAAAATGCTTCACGCTCACCTTCAACGCCACCCAATGTTCCGATGTGCTTGAAGGTTACAAAGTCGTGTTGAAAATTCCAGATTACCAGGGGCACTAAGCCTAACGCAGCTACTAAGCCGTATAAATAGAAATCTTTTTTCAGCAATTGCCGCCAGTCCTTCATCAGGAGGTGTAAAAATATTAGTGCAACGGCCAGCACCATAATTGATTTGGAGGCAATACCTAGTGCAGTGGCCAGGCCAGCCAATACCCATAAACTTGTTTTCTGTTCCTGAAGCGCTCGCCAGATCAGGTAATAAGTTAATGCCCAGCAGAATATTAAGGATGAATCGGTGGTGTGAAACAATGTTCCCAAATGATAGAAGGGCATTACAAGTAACATCAATACACTGATAAATGCATACTTCGGCTCGGCAGTAATGCGCAAGGTGAAGGCATAAACAACCCATGCCGTTGCCGCCCCGAACACAATAGCCGGTAGTCTTACAGCCACCTCATTATTACCCAGCAATGAAGTAGAAATAAAATTGTACACAGCAATCATCAGCGGCTTGGAATAATAGTTCCAATCGAGGTTTTGTGACCAAAGCCAGTATTGAGCTTCTTCTGTAAACAAACTGAGCTCTGTGGTTGCTGTAAACAGGATTTTTAGAATTGAAACAGAGGCAACAACCAACAGGGTGTACCCGGCATAATTTGATTTATTCATGGGGTGTTTGGTTTCAGGTTTACATTCAACAATACACCGGGTAATGAGCTGAATGCGTTAATGGCAAAGAATATTAATGAGAAAGCTATGGCTTTCTCAGCGGTTACATCGGTATAGCTTGCTGCGAGTACAAAAACCAGTTCGCGGGCACCTACACCACCAATTGTTACCGGAATGGCAGCAAACAAAGAAGATATAAAAAACACAGCAGCATACTGATTCAATTCGGCCATGCTGATGTTCAGGTTAATAAATAACACTATGGCAGCCAGTAGTTGTATGCCTTGGACAAAAATGGAATACAATACTGACTTCAACCAGTGCAAGCGTAAGGATTTAAAAAACCGGTTTACTATGAATGCACTAACAGGAATAATGAGGATGATTCCGGCTATGGCCACAACCGCCAGGTAAAAATAATCCTGTAATAAGGGGAGGGTGAGAAAAAATATCAGGCATAAGAATGCTAAGGCTACAGCACCACTTAAGCGGTCGGCCAGCAAAGCGCGGAACGAATTTTTAATGGGTGCGGATAATTCATTTTTTAGAAGATAAATTTTATAACCATCACCCCCAATGCCACCCAACAGAAACAGGTTGTAAAACATTCCGATATAATACAGCTTGATATTCTCTCGCGCTGAAACAACGATCTGTTCCATTGCGAAAAACAGATTGAGTCGGTATGAACTGATGATTTGGGAGAGGTTATACAAAAGCAGTGCAGCAATAATGGATAGAGCAGACAACTGACTAATCCACTTCCAGGTTTCATCCAGGTCGATTTTGCGCAGCACGAGGTAGAGCGCAAGAGCCGTTAGTGTCAGCTTAACAATAACCTTTAGCGGTCTAAAGCGCTTAGGCTGTTCCCCGGATGACTTCACGGATAGTATAGGTTTGTTTTTGCTGTGATTCGTAATAGGTGCGCATAATCAGTTCGGCAATGATACCGAAGGTGAGGAATTGAATGCCGGCCAACAAAAGTGTAATGGACAAAATCAGAACGGGGCGCCCCCAGATATCATGCCCAAGAATTTTTAATACAAGCAGGTATAGGCTGATGGCCGTGCCGGTTAAAAATGAAAAGATACCGAGGGGTCCGAAGAAGTGAATGGGGCGCTTGAAGTATTTTTTAAAGAACACCATCAGCACCAGGTCGCTCATCACTTTTAGTGTTCGGCCCATGCCGTATTTCGATTTTCCATGGATGCGTGGATGATGCTTTACATCTACTTGTGTGATTTTTCCGCCTTGGATCACGGCCAGTATAGGAATAAACCGATGCAGCTCACCGTATAGCCCAAGGTTCTTGGCAATCTCTTTACGGAATACTTTCAATGTGCAACCGTAATCGTGGATGTGCACATTGGAAAGCTGACGGATCATGGCGTTGGCAATCTTGCTCGGAATCTTACGGAAGAAGAGACCGTCCTTTCTGTTCTTTCGATTTCCGGCCACTACATCCCAGTTTTCGGCTTTTAGTTTTTCCAGCATCACTGGGATGTCGGATGGATCGTTTTGAAGATCGCCATCGATGGTGGCAATAAAGTTGCCGCTGGCTTGGTCGATACCGGCTGCCATGGCTGCAGTTTGTCCGTAGTTGTTGTTTAGTAGCACCAGTACAATGCGCTCATGCATGTTTTCCCTGATCCGGCTAACGGTAGCATCGGTAGAACCGTCATCCACCAGCATTACCTCATACGAGAGGCCAGTAAGGGATTCATGGATTTTTTTTAGTAATGGGGCAACGTTGTCTTCTTCATTATAAAGTGTAACAACTACAGAGAGTTCTACTGCCATGGATTTCGTTAAAGTCGGATTTTTTTAAACTAAACTTTAGGCAGCAAAGATAATCAAACGCGTCTCCTTTTTGAATCGTTGTAGCTATAATGGACTTATGGTTTCTTTATTGGATGGACGCGCTAATCAGGAATGTAGCCGCAAAAGCAATGATGGCATAAAGTTCCGGGAACACGGCCAGGATCAGGGTTTTGCCAAACACATCGTGGCCACCGGCAATTGCATTAATACCGTTACCGCAAACTTTTCCTTGTTGGATGGCGCTAAATAAACCAACACCACCCATCATAATGCCGGCTCCCAAAATTGCAGCTCCTTGTACCATGGTAATGCTGGCCGTTAGAATGCCTGAAGCATTAATGGTATAGAAACTGGCAAAGCCGTACAAACCCTGCGTGCTGGGCAACGCACTCAGCAACATGTAATTACCAAATGCATCATCCTTACGCTTCAATGCCCCGATGGCAGATTGTCCGCCAATGCTCACACCAATGGCGCTTCCGATTCCAGATAAGAATACCATGATTCCCAGTCCTATATAGGCTAATGTAATTTCCATAGTTGTTATGTTTTATTGGTTAATTGAATCGATTGTTTTTTAAAAGGTTTGAAAGGTTTGCCACCGCCCATGAAGCCGCTGTTCTTGTAAAACTCAACAAAGGTTAAGCGCATCGGGTGCACAAAGGCACTGAGGGTAGACAACAAGAAGTTAATGAGGTGCCCAACGAGCAATACCAGGATGAACAGTAAAAAGCCAACGTAAGGAACATCCTTCATCGAAAGCGCAATGCTGTTCACCACCAGCCCAAGGATGGCACTGGCCACCCCGAGGGCAAACAAGCGGATGTAACTTAGCAGATCACCCAGCACACCGGTAATGTTGTAAAGATCGGCCAGGCCCATGCCGAACGATTTGAGCCATCCTTTTTCCGGTGCACCAAACAATACGATGCTTAGCAAGGCAGGCCACACCACGATTCCAGTAGTCGTTGAAAGTAATTCGGTTACATAGATATCCACCAGGCACAACAACAACACAATCCACCCAATTCGTGAAACGGCATGAATGAAACCTTGGAATTTCCAGCGCCCGTAGGCCTGCACACCCATACCGAAAAGTATCTGAACAAAGCCGATAATCAGCGCCAGGTTAAAGAGTTGCTCCTGATTCAAAAACAGCGCACTTATTTTATTGGTGATCGGAAGCTTGATCAGTTCAATGCCGAAAAATGTCCCGGAAAATATTCCGGCAACAATGGTGGAGAGTCCAAACAACTGACCGAGGGTATAGTAATCTTTATACGCTTGATTCAATTTGAACTTTAGTGAAGTTGCTGCCAGGAAAATGATAATTCCATACCCTGCATCGCCCAGGCATAAACCAAAGAACAATAAAAAGAAGGGTGCGAACAGTACGGTTAAGTCCAGCTCGTGGTAATCAGGTAAGGAGAACATGGAGCCTATTGGTTCGAATAGTTTAGCAAACCGGTTGTTCTTCAGCAATACCGGAGGCTTTTCATCTTCACCGGGAAGTGTCTTCACATAAACCGTTCCGGTAGTCGATAGAAATTCAATCAACTTATTTTCCTTTTCTGCCGGACACCATGCTTCCACAAGCCATATGCCGTGATCTTTAATGGGTTGTGCCGATTGATTGGCAAGATGATAACTCAATTTATCGCGCGCCTCGGCAAGTCGTTGGCTGAGTACATTGCTGAGACTTGAAGCATAAAAATCCAGTTTGCGATTAAGTTGTTGAACGCGGTTTTGATACATGTTGCGCACATCAATCAATTCGCTTAGTGATTCCTCAGGAAGGGCAATAGGAGATATGGGCAGTTCATCTTCAGCCCTTTTGAAAATTACAAAGTAGAGATTACCCTTGAAGCGATTTACTACCTGTAAATGAAATTGCTGTTGCCATACTTGATGAAAATGTCGCTCAGGGTATTGGAAAAACTTCACTTCCAGTCCTGTCTTTTCTTCAAGGTTGTACAAGGCTTTGCGATTGAAGTCACCCCAGGGCTCCAACAGCTTTAGTTCCATGTTTAACGCCTCAACCTCGTTGGTTGATTTTTCCAGTTCAGTTTCCATGGCGGAGATTTCCTGAAGCGATGGATATTTTTCAGTCGGGTCGAATTCAAGCACTTTTACTTTGCGTTGTTTGAACCTGCGGATAGCCTCTTCAGTCTCGCGTATAACAGCCGACAGATCTTCGGTTACAGCATCATCTTCCGTTTGCCGGGTTTGAACATGCACCAATCCAAGATCCATCAGCTTATCCATAAAAGCTTCCTTATCCTGGTGATGGAGCAACATGCTGTATTTGACCATCGGCACAATCATGACGCTACAATTTCTTCGTTTCTTCTTTTCAATATTTTCTGGGCCGCTTTACTCAGATTTTCTTCATCTTCTAAAAAGCGTTTGATTTTTCGAATCGCTTCTTCAAAGGCTGGAATCTGCACTTTTTCGTACAGATTAACTTTCTGGGTTGTCTTTTTTCTTGCCTGTTCAAGAATGCGGGTGGCTTCCTGTGTTACTTTTTGCCGCAGGCTCAATTCCGTAAATTCTTTTAAAATATGAATACCATCGAGGAACCAATCGGGTTTATGGTACTGACTGATTTCGCGCAGTTCAAACTCAAAATTTTCAAGCACCGGAATTTTAACACCGGCAATGGTCTTGTCCTTATAGGTTGCTGTTTTAATCGACACCAATCCATCTTCAAATTCTACCCAAAGCCTGGCCAGGTTTTTAACTTCTTCGAGTCGCTTTTGCAATTTCGCTTCGTAGTCGAGGGCAATCTGGCGGGTTCGTTTTATTTCTGAGCGTAAAGCCGACTCCTTGCTTTTCAGTGTGGGCAAAGCCTTTTCCCTGACCTTAAGCTGTTCGCCTAATTCATACAATGCACTTTTGTTGTATTTAAAGTTAAGTGCCATCAGGATTTATCGTTCCAATACTTGTTCATCAATTCTTCCTTAATGGATACCTCTTCCTTTTTGAAGTATCTACCGAAAAGTTCCCAACTGGTATCGAGCATCTTGTCGATGTCAATGTTCACATCAATGGCCAGCAGTTTTTCGCTATACTCTTTCGCGTAACGTAAACAGCGCTTGTCATAATCGCTCAAATCAAAACCGTTTTCCTGTTTGGTGCGTGCATTGGCGGCATCGGAGTAAAGCCGCACCGCAGCATTCATTACCTGCGGATGATCTTCGCGCGTTTTCTTCCCGATAACCAATTGCTTCAGGCGTGATAAGCTTCGGAATGGATCAACAATGGTTTTTCCGATCTCAGAATCCCTGCGTAAGAATAATTGTCCCTCAGTAATATAACCGGTATTATCAGGAATGGCGTGCGTTATGTCTCCTCCGGATAGGGTGGTTACGGCAATGATGGTAATCGAACCGCCTTGCGGAAACTGCACAGCCTTTTCGTACAACCGTGCAAGGTCGCTGTATAATGAGGCCGGCATGTTATCCTTGGAGGATATCTGATCCATGTTGTTACTTACGATACTTAATGCATCGCAGTACAAGGCTACATCGGTAAGCAATACCAATACTTTCTCATTTCGGTCGATGGCGAAGTACTCAGCAGCCGTGAGTGCCATGTCGGGTATCAGCAGCCTTTCAATGCTGGGGTCTTCTGTTGTATTGATAAACGACACAATGCGATCAAGTGCACCGGCATTTTCAAAAACATTTTTGTAGAAAAGGTAATCGTCATGCGTCAGGCCAATACCACCAAGAATAATCCTGTCGGCTTTTGCGCGTAAGGCCACATCGGCCATTACCTGGTTATAGGGTTGTTCAGGATCGGCAAAGAATGGAATCTTTTGTCCGGTTACGATGGTGTTGTTCAAGTCGATGCCGGCAATTCCAGTAGGAATTAATTCTGATGGTCGCTTGCGTTGGGTTGGATTTACAGTTGGTCCACCCAGCGGTCTGTTTTCGCCTTCCACTTCCGGGCCGCCATCGATAGGCTTGCCATAGGCGTTAAAGAAACGACCGGCCAGTTCAGTGGAAACTTTTAATAACGGTGGATTTCCGGTAAACATCACCTCGGCATTGGTGGGGATGCCATCTGTGCCAGAGAAAACCTGTAGTGTTACATTGTTGCCGATTATTTTCACTACCTGCGCTAACCTGCCATGCACTACAGCCATTTCATCGTAACTGGCCATGTGGCTTTGTAACACGCATGTTGCCTTATTGATGCGGTTTACTTTGTAAAATATTTTCTGAAAGGCCTTGTACTCCATGGATCAGGAAATTCTCTTTTCGTTAATAATCTTCTTTAGTTCTTTATTTTTTGATTCAAATTCATCGCTCTTAAACTCCGTGTAGTTGAGTTGCTTCAATACATTGATGATGCGTTTGAAATAGCCTGAAACTTCTTCGAAGGAACCGAATTTGAAATCCATGTTGGAAATCTGGAGCACCAGTTCAAGCATGTAGCGTTGTCGTTCAATGGGCGTCATCGCATCAACCGCATCGAAGGCATCTTGTTGCAGGATGATAAAATCAATCACTTCGGCTTTCCAGAATTGAACGTGATAGTCCAGCGGGACACCATCATCACCTAAAATATTAATCTGGTCCCTGAACTCCCGTCCGCGGATTAACAAGTCGCGTGCTTTGGTAACCTGCTGAATCCATCGTGTTGAAATGTGTTCGTGCAGGTAGCTTTGCATCTCGGGATACTCGAGGTATTTGGAGTAGCTCTCGGTCGGGTCAACAGCTGGGTATCTTTTTTGATCGGCTCGTCTTTGTGAAAGGGCATAGAAGCAACGTGCAGCTTTTTTGGTGGCTTCGGTAACCGGTTCTTTCAGGTTTCCACCACTGGGTGATACCGTTCCCAGAAATGTGATCGATCCGGATTCACCATTGTGAAGCGTTACATAACCCGCCCGTGCATAAAAGTTCGCGATCACTGCCGTGAGGTCCATCGGGAAGGCATCCGGACCGGGAAGTTCTTCCAGCCGGTTGCTCATTTCGCGCAAGGCTTGCGCCCAACGCGAAGTGGAGTCGGCAAGGATCAACACCTTCAAGCCCATACTGCGGTAATATTCAGCAATGGTCATGGCTGTGTACACTGAAGCTTCGCGCGCAGCCACAGGCATGTTGGATGTATTGGCGATAATGATAGTCCGCTCCATGAGTTTTCTTCCCGTATGCGGATCGTAAAGTTCAGGGAACTCGGTGAACACGTCAACAATTTCGTTGGCACGTTCTCCGCAAGCTGCATAGATGATGACATCCGCTGTGGCTTGCTTGGCAATGGCGTGTTGCAAAACTGTTTTACCAGTACCGAAAGGACCCGGAATAAAACCCGTACCACCTTCCGCGAGCGGTATCAGTGTATCGATAACCCGCACGCCTGTTTCCAGCATGGCGAATGGGCGCATTTTTTCTGAATAAAATTTAATGGGTCGTTTGATGGGCCATTTCTGCACCATATTGATTTCGAGCTTGTGGCTATCACTGTTCACCAACACCGCAATTACATCGTCAATGCGGTATTCACCTTCTTCTACAATCGATTCGATTATGAACTTACCGCTTACCTTAAAAGGAACAAGAATGCGGTGTTTGACAGCGTTCTCAAGAACTTCACCAAGCCAGTCGGAAGCCTGGACAATGTCACCTTTTTTTGCCAATGGCTTAAAATGCCATAAGCTTTCCGCGTCAAGCGCAGCGCTGTGCTGTCCGCGTTCTATGAAGAGTGAATCGAATTTTTTCAAATCGCTTTGAAGGCCATCGTAAAT
Organism: Cyclobacteriaceae bacterium; assembly: GCA_019638255.1. Lineage (GTDB taxonomy): Bacteria > Bacteroidota > Bacteroidia > Cytophagales > Cyclobacteriaceae > UBA2336. The sequence goes on from JAHBUD010000001.1 coordinate 2,409,032, forward strand.
TTTGCTCAGCATGCCGGGGCCGAGTGTGATCTCCAGCATTTCACCGGTAAACTCAACCATGTTACCGACTTTCATGCCGCGTGTACTTTCAAAGCACTGAACAAAAATATCGTGGTGAACAATTTTAATCACCTCGCCCAATAGCCGTTCCTCGCCAACATGGATGTAACAGATTTCATTTTGCGCCACCGGATCTTGGCTGGCAATGGTTACCAGGTTGGCAATAATGCCTGTAACTTTTCCGGTTTTGGTGGCGGTAGCAATCATACAGCAGTGAATTTTTCAGGAACCTGGTAATCTTTCAGTATCGAATCAAGCAGCGAGCCCAATCGTTTTTGTCCCGATAGTTCTGTATCGGTAAAGTTTCGGTTGATCAACTGGAGTTTTACGGCATAGGCCAGCAGTCGTTCAATGCCAAAGGTTGGCGAAGAAATTTCTCCCAGGTAGTGCCAGCGCATTTCGTTGATGATGGACTCGCGCAACGCAATGTCCGGATTGTCGAAATGACGAAGTACCTCACGGAATTGAAAATCCCACGCATGCAGATCGATGGCATCGGGTTTTGTAGTTCGCAGGTACTGCGCCTCGTAGTGATTGCCCAACACCTCTTCCTCAGGGTTTAATCCAAACTTGTGGCAGTTTAGCCAAATGAGGAGGTTCTTTAAATTCTGATCGAAATACAACCAGGTACGGAGAAACCGGTTCGGAATGTTTTGCGACCAGTCGATGAAATACGTGGTGGCCAGGTTAATTAATTTTTTATCGCTTAAGCGATCCCATTGTTTACGCGTGTCCTCAACAAAAGCACGCATGAAATCCGGTAACATGTCGGGGAGGAGCAATCTGTATTTTAATTCATCTTCTGAAAAATTACCATAGGGATGCCAACGGTTGTTGGTCGACTTGATTACGGTAACCAGGTTTTCGATATCGAAGTGGTAAAACAGTGTTTCAAATAGTTCTTTGTCGTGTGGCGTAAGCTCATCGTAGATAAACTCACGGAAGCGCAGCACGTTGAACACCGGATCTTTATCGGTGAGGTTGAGCTCAGGAAGCGAAGTGATGAGGTAGTAATAGCCCTGGCGCATGGATTATTCTTCTTTACCGAATAGCAGTTTATAAATCCGCGGCCGGGCAAAGGAACGGAAGTAGTGTTCAAAATCTTCATCCGTAAAGCTCACTTTGAATCCCTGCTCTTCAGCATCAATCTGGAAGCCGTGTTTGATCGCCCCATTAAACTCAACGCTAATACCTGTTTTCAATAAGTCGACCGTGCGGTCCTCCAGGTATTTCCGGTATTGTTGATATTCATTTTCAGGTAACAGAATACGAAGCCGCTCTTCCCGGCCAACATGCGTAAGCCAATAGTCCATAAGCTTGCTGATGAGTGTTTGCATGAATGCGGTATCCTGAACGGCCGTGGTCACGCTGTCGTGTGTGAGTTTGTAGATCACCAGGCTGGTAATTTGCTGCTTTAAACTCACCAACGCATTGCGGGCCGATAGTTTCATTTCCGTTTCGGCTTTCAGTTTAATCTCCAGTGCCTTGCGCTCAGCATTTTCAATTATTTGTTTGGCTTTGGCTTCCGCATGATCCACCAGGTCGCAGGCTTTTTGTGTGGCATCATCAATAATTTCCCTGGCCTGTGCATCGGCCTTCTCTATTCCTTCCTGGTATATTTTTTCGGTTAATTGCTGAATGCTCTCGTTCATATTGCGGTGGGGATTTAGCTCGTATAAATATAATCCTTAAGGCCTTAACAGCTCGCAAAAATTGAACAATGATGCGGCATTTTTTGTCAGGCGGTAGCATGACGAAAATCATGGCAAAATCATTTAATGCAGATTAGGCGCGACTTAATTCTTTCTAAATATCGGATGAAGTAATAATCCATCATATTGAAAAAGTATCCTTCCCCTGCATTACTACCCAGCGTCTTTTTACATTTCAGGCTTCCACCTGATCGTTATGTAACAATTTCTTAATATGTTTAATGTTTCTTGAACGCTCAAACCCTATGGATAGACTGGATACACTGCTTGGAATAGATTACCCGATTATTGTAGCTCCCATGTTTTTGATTTCAAATACCAAAATGATCAAAGCTGCCCTCGACAGCGGAGTTACTGCAGCATTTCCAGCTTTAAATTACCGAACCGACAAAGAATTAAGAGAAGCCATTCAGGATATTCAGTCGTATACCGATAAACCCTTTGGCGTCAACCTGATTGTCAATAAATCAAACTATAAACTACCGGCACAATTAAAAACGGTGGTGGATACGAAGCCTGCCTTTGTCATCACCTCGTTAGGCAATCCTAAAGAGACCATTGATGCCTGTAAGCCCTTGGGCATAAAAGTATTTTGCGATGTGATTGACCTGGAGTATGCCCGAAAGGTAGAAGCGCTTGGCGCGGATATGATTATCGCTATTAACAGCAGGGCAGGAGGGCATACCGGCAAAATTCCTCCAGCCGAGTTACTGGCGTTGCTGAAAGCGAATGTGTCAATACCCATTATTGCAGCCGGTGGTATTGCAACGGCAAGTCATGTACAGGAAGCCTTGGATCAAGGTGCGGCCGGAGTATCGGTCGGGACCATTTTTATTGCTTCAGAAGAGGCCGATGTTACACCCGAGTACAAACAAGCACTGGTGGATTATGGTGAGAAAGATATTGTACAAACCACACGATTATCCGGATCGCCCCTCACGGTGATCAACACACCTTACGTTCAACAGATAGGTAAAGATGCCGGATGGTTTGAGCGCATACTGATCAAAAATAAATGGTTGAAGAAATACGTGAAGATGATTGTGGCGCTGCGCGGCATCAAGGCCATTGAAAAGGCAGCATCAGCGGCTACGTACAAAACCATTTGGTGCGCAGGACCTTCCATTGAATACGTACATAGCATACGCCCTATGCGGGATATTGTACAATCCCTAACGGAAGGATTAAAGAAGTAGTCCTGCTATTTCGAATATCATTTTTCAACGAATGCCAGCGGAAAATCATTACCAAAGGAATAGCCGCTGGGAAACTGCGGCTTCCCCTTATGCTTCTCAGAAAGTTCAGGAACACGGTTTTCGATATAGGCACTTAACTCCTTGATTGTAATTTTTTTGTCACCGTTGTCTGCTTTTCCGCCCAGGCCCTCAATTAAGGAATAGGTGAAAACCCCGTGACCAAGATCAGCAAACTCGGTAGCAAATTGTTCTGAGCCTGCTGCAGTAATCCAGAATGTGCCTGTGCTTCGGGCGAGTTGAGCCATCGCTTTTTCTTCTTCAGCGCCACGCAAGGCTACAGATTCCAATGCTCCCGATGACTGGCACGCATCCAGAATGAACACCTGCTTCTGCGCATTGATATTTTTGGAAAGTTCCTTCAACTCTGCTGCCGATATACCCTTTTCCTGAAGCATGTCATCTCTACCATAAAGTTGGGTAATGTCATAGGGAACAAGGTAGAATTGCGATTCGGCTTGTTTACCATCCGACATCACGCCATGCCCGGCATAGTAAAACACAAAAAGATCCTGTTCTTTGGCCTGCTGCTGAATTTCACGGAAAGCAGAAAGTATGCTGACTTTTGTTGCTTTAGCGTTGCGAATATTTTTTACCACCGGTTGGTCAAACAACTTTCGGCTTCCTGTGATCAAGGCTGTTTCAAACGAGGTGGCATCGGCAACGGCATAATTCAAATTGTACTTCGGATTGCGGTACTCGTTGATGCCAATGGTAAGTATAAACAACCGGGCCTTTTCTTCCGTCTTCCCCTCATAGACTACGGTAAAGCGGCTCTTTTCTGCATCGAATCCCTGTTTACTTTTAGCAGTTACATAAAAAAAGTTTTCTGCACCAAATGCATCCGTCAGGCTGGCTTCGAAGGTAAGCAGTGGTTTGATGTCCTCCCGTGCATTAATAGTGCCCACGAGTTTGCTGTTTTGAAACAGCCGCACTTCTTCAACCAATGGTAGATTTTTTTCTATCGCCACTTGTATCGTGATGTTTTTCTTACTGCTTTTTACGGTTGGCGATATTCCCCCGGGTAGCGACTTTCCGTCAATGGCCTGAATTTTCAAAACAGGAATTTCGCGTGCTGCCTGTTCCACTTTGAATTCTTCCTGAACATGCACCTGTGCTGTAAGCGTGTTCAGCAATCGCGGAGTGAAGCTGGCATCGAACGTATTTTCAAGTGGTATGCTGGTATAACCTGCCCGCCACGATAAATTCCGAATGGCTTCGAGCGAACCATCCATGCGGCCATCGGCAGATACCACGGCCCACTCTTCGTTAAATAAATGAATGTATCCCGCCACGCCCTTTTTTTCAGCGTTATAGATGTACAAAAGATTTTTATTGAACCCACCGATGATGAAGTTCTTGCCGTCATTCACCCCGAATACATTGCGGGGAAAATGGTCAAGCTTCCGCACCAGTCTGATCTTGCTGGCAAATTGATTGGAAATCTGTTTGTTATTGATCAAATCATAGATCTGTATTGATCGATCATCGGTAGTGGCGACCAGTATTGAATTTTCACGATCAATATCAAGGCTGGTGTAGCCTCCTGCTGAGATCAGGTTTACAATCTTACTGATGACAGTTTCCTTCCCGGTGGCCAAATCCCATTTCAATAACACGCGTGAGTTGTTCTTATGGCCCGTGAACAAACTTTTGCCGTCATAGCTGTAGCGGATTGCGGTGGTTGCTCCTTCCAATCCGCTCAACGTTGTGGTCAGTTCCCACGTTTTTGCATCGTACAGGTAAATCGGGTATTTCTTTATCATGTAGCCTACGGCAATACCGGTTCCAATGGCTATCTGCTTGTAATCCGGGCTATACGTTACTGCAGTAACCTGTGGTGTGTTGGAAGGAATCTCCTTCACGATCTTGAAATTCTCGAGATCAATAAAACTGATGAAGCCCTTATTATCACCGATAACAGCGGTTCTCGCTTGCTGATCGACATCAATGCAGCGAATCTTATTTTTGAGTAACAGGGTGTTGATCAGGTTACCACTCTTCAAATCAAATACCGCGATGGAATTTTCAAACCCAATGGTGATGAGCTTCTCATTATCCGGTGAGATCAGGATTTCTAGTAATTGAAGATGGTGGCCATTAATTCGCTTAATGAATTTACCGGTATGGCCATCGTATAGTTTAATCACTTTGTTTTCGTTGGCTACCGCGATGTATCGTTGGTCTTTGCTGACAGCGAAGTCAAGCATCTCTCCGTCATTTCCGGCTTGTGCTATTCGCAAGGATGAAAAATCTGCCGTTTCATTGGATTGAGCTATGCTGTTGTGACTAACCCAAGTGTTGAGCGAAAAGACAAGGAAGGGAATAGTTATAAGCTTAACCATGGCGAAGGGGGAGTCTGTCTTTATCGCATAAATTTAGAAAGATTAATCGAGCAAAAAATCGGTTAATTATACCCCCTCAACGTCACTCGTTATAGCTTGCCTGCTGCAAGCAGGGACGTTGAGACATTTGTCCTAACGTCATCCCTGCCCAGGTGTTGTGGTGAACGTATGCGCAACAAGAAATTGACCTGATTGAAGAGCGGGAAGGTAAGTTGTTTGCTCATGAGTTCAAGTGGAAGGAAAAATCCTACAAACCACCTAAGGCCTGGCTAACCAATTATCCGGAAGCCAGTGTTTCATTAATTACACAAAATAACTTTTTTGATTTTGTGAGTTAGACATTGGGCTATGCTTGTGACACTGCCTAATTAAGTGGTTACCGCCTCAATAATAAAAAACCCGTTATCCTGTTGATGTTCTTGTCAATCAAATAGTAGTACATGCCTTTGGGTCAGGTTATACATCAACCACCGTAAATTCACTGCGGGCAAGTTGCTGCAGTGCTTCCAGCGATGATTTTGTTCCGAGTTTTTTATGAAGACTTTTCAGCGCACCTTCAACTTCTTTTTTGCTTATGTTTAAGTCGTGGGCAAGGTCTTCGGGTTTATAGCCCTCAGAGGTATGCCTGAGTATTTTTAGTTCGAGGGAGGTAACCTTCAGTTTCATCAACTATTGCTGTTTGGTGATAAATACAAAGTCACTTAGTTTTTCATCATCACCGAACGAACCGGTGCGGGGCACTTGCTTCAATACTTCCATGGCGGCAATGATTTCCTGCAGGGTAAGCACGCGATCCTCACCGCCATAACTCCGCAACGATTCGATCAGTTTGGCGGCAAACGGGGAGTGCTTACCGGGTATGCCGTCAGAAACATATTCCTTGCCACCTGATGTCAGGTATTTGCGGGTCCGCTGACTGAGTTTGCGGGCCACCATTTCGTTGGCGTTGGTCTCATACTCCTGCACGTTGCGGGTGCGGGCAATTTCCGGATCGAGGGTGCCACCGAAGCAAACATCCATAGCAAGTAATATGTGTTCGCACGGTATGTTGTTGATGATACCGCGCAAACGGTTGTGAGAGATGTAGGATGTTTTGGCTTTATCATTGGTCAGGGAGTTTTTGGCTACCACAAAACCTTCACCAAACGTTTCATCAAAGCTGCCATGGCCGGCAAAGAACACGAGTAACTGATCCTGTGGTTTATACTTTCGTTCGTTGTATTCTCTCAGTTTTTCAAACACCTGGTCCTGCTCAGCGTTCTCCACCAATTCAACTTCAAATCCATATTTAGTGCGCAATTCATCGGCAATGGTGCGTGCATCTTCTAAGGGGTTTACCAGGTCATTCCAATGATCGTACTTGTCGGTGGCAAAGAGCAAAGCATAATCCTTACGGTCGATGGAGAGTGCGATGGCATCCATGCCCACCACAATGGAGCGTGTGCTGTTGATAATTGCACCATCGGCATTTTCAGCACGCACCCGAACAAAGTGTGAACCGTCATTCAGGTTAACGGCTTGACGGATAGTGACCGACCGGTTGTCGGTGAACTCAAAGTTTTTCATGAATTTTTCTTCACCGGTGATATTATCGCCCACTATCAACTGAACACTTAGAAGCGGCAACACTGATTCGACTACTGCTTCCAGGCCAATACGACTTTCCTGGCTGGCCATGTATTCAAAGCGTGGTGTTATCCAGGTGATCACCGGAAGGCTGGACGTATTCTTTATTCCCCTTTTGAAGTTGAGCTGGATTTCGTTTGTCTTTTCATTAAAGCCTTGTGCCCGACTTGTTAGACTAGCCACAAAAATTAATGTGGTAAGAATGGCTATTGTTTTCATTGCATTACTTGTTTCGTTTTAACACCAGTTTTGCATGCTGCGCCAGGTAACGGTTGTTCACCATCAGTTTAACGATGTACACACCATTGGCTGCTGCATGACCCGTCTCATCGGTGCCGTCCCACAAGGCTTCATAAAATCCTGAACTGAGAACCTTATCCATAGATTTGATACGAACGCCTTTCAAATCGAAAATATCGATGCGCATATGAAAGGCCTCGGCCTCCTTGCCGAGCACAATTGGAATGTTTACAGACGAGGATGCGGGATTTGGATAAGGTTTACCCATTACGGTGCGGTTGGGTATGAAGTCACCTTCCATCGTGTAAATGAGCTTCAATTCCTTTTTCGAGTGTTCGGCCAATGTGTAACGATTAGATTGCTTCATATCGATAAGCCTGCCCTCAATTTCATCGTACAAAAACAACTGGGCTTGTGCCTGAAGCAGGGGAGTACTGTTCCAGTGCAGTTCTATGATGCCGTTGCTGCTGCTCTCTAGGGTCAGGTTCCAGGTATATTCCGACTGTGTAGGTACAATGTCGCGCTGGAAATAGGGATAGAAAAATTCCTCGCGATGTGTGTATAGCTCCAGCACCGGTCCCCACCGTGGCGGTATCAAATCATCATACCAATCTTTCGATTCACTGGCCTGCGGATGCATGCCTACTGCCGATTGTGTTTCGATACCAGCCTGGCGCACAGTGATGGGCAGCACCCATTCTTCACCATCTGGATTTGAACCCACTATCCGCTCAGCGGTTGATTTTGTCCTTCCGCCTGAACCCGGGCTTAACGATACCGGCATAACTAACTCAATCGGGCTGTTGCTGTCGTTATGTACAAACCCGCCCGCCCACATGGGCAGCCTGTCGTTGTTTACCAATTGTTGCGAAGTGTGCTGGTACATTTTGAGTTCACCCACGGCTGCCGGGTTGTTGTTCTCTGCCAGTACCTCACTCCATTTGATCTCGAACGGAAAGGGATTACCAATCTGGTTCCAGCCGTGCTCCAGCCGCATCTTAAAGGGATTGTCTTGATGCAGCGGTTCCAGAGAGCCACCTTCCAAAAATACTTCAGTACGATCTTTACGGTTAAACCAATATCCTTTACCTACTTCAATGCGGTTTAAGCCTGCACCATAATCCACATTTCGGTTATCCTGAAAGCGAACCAGTCGCCACCGTGTCTTATCGTAACTTCCCATTGCTTTGAAGATGGATTCGATCAGGTTGTCGTTGAGGCGATAGGGTATGGAGAATAATTCATACGACTCCAATGTGCCACCAAAGCGGGAGAACGGAATTCGAATTCCTTCCGATGGTATCGTTTTAAAAATCCTTCCCACAGCACTTTCCCTGCTCTGCCCGTTGCCATCGGTTACGCGGTAATAAAACTCCACTCCCAATTCGTCCATCATGTCTGCGGTAAGGGTGGCTTCGTAAAGTGTACCGCTTACCGCAACAGGTGTGGCAGCGATGAAGGTACTTTTCGTAATACCCCGATGAAAGAAGGCAGCCGTGAACGGACCGGTGCCGGCCAGTATTTCAACGTTCACTTTTGTGTTTGCGCCAGTTGTAACTACCGGGTTAAAACTTAATGGAGAGAGCTGAAGTGTTCCGCCCACATTTCCCGACAAAGTTGAAACTGATGACGGGCTTGAATTGGGTGAAGTACCGGTGGCATTGACCGCGCGAACGCGAAAACGATAAACTGTGTTGGCAGTAAGGCCGGTAATAATTTCTTCGGTTGCCCCAATGATCGGCTTGTTCGTGTAACCGGAAAGCGATGGTGAAAAATTATCGTCACCCAATGTTACATCGAGGCGATATTCTGCAGCACCTTCTGCCGGTGTCCACTTGGCGATAAATGTTGATGAGGTTTCGTTGGAAGCAAAAAGCCCTGAAGGCGTAGCTGGTACCAGCAACTGCTCCCCGCTGGCGCTGGAGGGTGAGGCCCCTCCACTATTGGCGGAACGAACCCTGAATTTATATACGCGACCGGGGGACAAACCCGTAACGGTAGCAGATGTGCCCGTGGCCGCAAAATTCTGGAAGCCGGGTGCAAAAGAGGTATAGTTGTCATCTGATACATCCAGGAAATAACCCGTGGCACCGCTCACGCTGCTCCAGCTGGCCGTAAAACTGGTTTGTGTGGCGTTGGAGGTGGCGCCCGGTGCGGGTGTGGCCGGTATGGTGAACTGCTGCATTTCATCACTGTTTTCCGACAGTCCGCTTTCATTTACAGCCCGTACACGGTATTTATAAGCTACCCCCGGTTGCAGGCCGGTAACGGGTTGCGAAGTGCCGGTAACGGTAAGGTTATCAAAACCTGCCACCATGCTGGCAAAGTTGTTCTGGCTTACATCCAGCCGATAATTGGTGGCACCGGTAACGGCTTCCCAGCGGGCGGTAAAACCGGTTTGAAGAATGGTGGTAGCGCTGAGCACGTTAGGCTTGGCGGGCAATGTAATTTTTGATGCGCTGTTGGTAGCGCTGACATTGGTAATGTAGTTAGTTGCTGTGCCGCTTCCATTATAGGAAAAGAGTACGTAATGATAAACGGTGCCCGGCAGCAGGCCGCTGACATCGAAGGTGGTTGCATTGCTGCGGTGCACTACCACACTTCCATCCGCAAGTGTTTGACCTATTGTGTATTCTGTGCCGGCCACAGGTGTAAAAGTCGGGGCAGTATTGGCCCTGCGTATGCCCAGGTAACCGGAGGGTGCCGGTGAGGCTGCCGTAAAGTTTACCCGCATGCCGGTGGCGGTAATGTTGCTGAAGGTAATGTTGCCGGGCTGGGCAGTGGGTGCTGCCGTAAAGGTGGTTACTGTGTTTTGCAACGGTGAAATCGTGCGGTAACTAATCAGTGAACCGCTCTGGTTATACGAAAATATAGTGTAATGATACGTGGTGCTGGCAACGAGGCCGGAGTTGTTAAACGTGGTGGCGCTGCCCACGTGGGCCACGAACGTTCCGGGTTCCACCTGCTGGTCTGAGGTATAGGCGGTGTTCACTACCGGAACAAAATCAGTATAGGCACCTACTTTGCGTAATACCAAATACCCCGCAGGACTCCCGCTCGCAGCCGTAAATGTACCCGTTAACGAATTGCTGGTAACATTGCTGAACGTTAGGTTGGTGGGCTGCGCTGTAGGCGGGGTAATGGCGGTGGTAATGCTGCCGGTTAGCGGACTAACCGTGCGGTAATTGATGGGCAGGCCGGAACCATTATATGCGTATACCGCATACTGGTAATTGGTGTTGGCGGTTAAGCCGGTTTCATTGAAAGTTGTGTTAGGCCCGATGTACACCGCACGCGAATCACCGTAGTTGGTATTCACAGTATAGGTAGTTGCATCAACAGGCACAAAGGTTGGCGCTGCCCCCGTTCTACGAAACACGATGTAACCGGTGGGGTTACCCGTGGCAGCCGCATAAGTAACGGTTAAACTGGTGTTGGTAACATTGGTGAAGGCAAGGTTGGTGGGCTGAGCAGTAGGCTCCACCGCTTGGGTGTAATAATTACCCGTGAGCGGTGAGGTGGTACGGTAACTTATCTGCCCGTTGACTTCATTATAACTATAGATGGTGAAGAACCACAAGGTGGCGCTTGGCAGCCCGGTTTGTGCGAAACTCGTTAATGAACTTTTCTGTACAATGATGCCGTCTCCAATATTTTGCCCGGCTGTATAGTTTAAATTGGTTTGCGGTATAAACGTTGATGCCGACCCGGCTTTGCGCACCACCAAATATCCGGTGGGAGCGCCTGAAGCAGCAGTGAAAGAGACATTAAACGAGGTAGGCGCTGGGTTGGAAAAAGTTAACCCCGAAGGACTGGCCGTAGGGGTGGTTGCCAATGTGGTAACGGTTATAACATTCGATGAAAAAGTAGTGCAGCCAACAATTGCCCGCACCCGGTATTGATATTGAGTAGCCTGTATTAAACCGGTTACGCTTTGTGAAGTTGTAGCTACTGAGCGCGCATTGTAGCCGGATACGAAAGTTGCAAAATTATCAGTTGAAACATCAAGCAGGTATCCTGTTGCCCCGGTAACTTCGTTCCAATTCGCTGTAAAGCTTGTGTTGAGAATATTGGTAGCTGGAGTAGCAGTTGGGGCAGGTATGTTACACACATTAAAGGTACGGATGTTGACAATGCTCCACTTTCCATTCTGATCTTGAGCCCTAAGGTATAGCTTGTGTTCTGTTTCACTCAGTCCCTGAACGTTGATTGAAAAAGCAAGGTCTTCAATTTTGGTAGCTGGTGTAAACGGAACGGATACCCCATTTCCATAACCCGGATCAGTATCGATAAAATATTCCAGGCGCTTCAGGTTTGGCAACGGATTGTTCACCGTGACCAGGGCTGGGATTTTATAGATCAGCATATTATGTGATCTACTCCATCCGTTTGAACTTTTGGAGCGAACGTACAGCATGTGAAAACCTTCGGTGATGCTGTTCAGTGGAACGTTGAATTGGACATCTGTAAGATTTTGGCCAGGGGTTATGGGTACATTGATACCGGCTCCAAAGCCCGGGTCTGTATCAAAGAAATACTCCAACCGAGTAATGTTTGGTTGCGCCAGTAAAAAACTGTTCAAGCCAATAAACAAGCACAGGGTAAAGTAATAGCGCATACGTTTAATTTTTTGATTCTACACTTACGGTAACCTGTATGGGTGGTGTAGTATTGTCTCCGGTTATGGTTCCATTAAATTTGGTAATGACCGGTATTGGCGGTAATCCAGAAAGTACATAGGGGGTATCACCGCCATACATACCACAGTCTACACCATTAAGCCCTGCACCAATGGCAATTGAAGCTGGGCGGAGTTTCCATTGACCATCCGTAGAAACCCCAGGAGCGCCCACCATAAGCACTGCTGCTGTAGCTGATACATTGCCTTTGTTATTGTTTTCTGTACCAAAGCGTGCCAGTGTGGGCCCGCCTGCATCAATGTTATTGGCTACAAATGCTCCATTGAAATTGAATGATGATGAATTAACGGCAATGTTGTTGAAAAAAACTGGTTTTGATCCTGATGCAATTGATCCGCTAAAAATATTGTTTATAAGTGTTGCCTCTACATTATTATTGGAGGCAGATCCAACAACACATTGGGATATAAAGTTATTAGAAATTAAAATATTATTTGCAGACCAAGCATTATTTGGGGTAATACCTAGTGAAGAGTAAATATAGTTTTTGGTAATAGATAAATTGCTGATATTGGAGCTGGTGTTGTGAAAAATGGATCCAATACGTGATCTTGTGATTAAAATATCCGAACAGTTAAAGAATTGAACAATTTGCAAATGAAGTCCAATTATTTGCGATCCATTGCTACCAGTACTTAAGGTAAGACCTGATACAATATATGCATCATTTACATTTACTAAATCAGGGTAGTTTTCATCAAGAAAATATCCAGCTCCTATCAATATCAATTTCTTGGTAACTGTGACACCTGTATATTGATTAGTTGAAGGCTCAATTAAAAGTGTATCGCCAAAATCTGCACCGTCATGTGCGGCTTGTATTGTTGTAAAGTCAGCCGCAATACCCGGGTTATTGTTTACCCGCCATACTTTAGCAAAAAGGCTGGTAGCCGTAAACAGAAATAGAAGCAGTATTATGTTTTTCATAAGGCGTTGAATTAATTTTTAGATTCTACACTAACCGTAACTTGTAGAGGTGTTGCATTGCTGCCCTGGGTGGTATTGATAATTTTAGTAAAAAACGGGATGGGAGGCAGGCCGGAAAGTACATAAGGAGTTTCTCCTCCAAACATTCCACAGTCAACACCATTAACTCCGGCACCAATGGCCACTGACCCAGCTTTTAACTGCCATTGACCATCTGTTGAGTTTCCGGTAGCACCCAGAAAAATATTATTGACTTGTGTAGTGGTAAGGTTGCCAATATTTCCGTTGGTGGTTCCGAAACGGGCAAAGGCGCTTCCTCCTGCATCGATGTTATGAATAAAAGATGATCCGTTAAAGGATGTGCCTGAACCTCCAATTAGGATATTGTTAGAAAGTGTTTGACTAGTGGCAATGATTTGATCAAATGATCCTGTAGCCAGAAGTATATTGTTTGATACTATACCTACTGTTGGTGATGAGAGTTGCAGTCTATAAAGCAAATTATTGGATATATGTAAATTTGAAACTGATCCGCCATTTACGGATATAAATCCAACTGCAAAATTCTGATAGAATATAATATTGGAAACCGGGACATCATTAAAAATTACAGGTTGATTTCCAACTCCGGTAAACGAAGTATAGCATCTTGAAATTATGATATTTGAATCTCTTAAAAAGTGAGTACTATTTTGTGGTAGCCTTACACTCAACAATACAGAGCCTGAACTGCCACTTTCAAATATTATTTGACCTACGCTTGCTGAATTTAAAATTGGATTAATGGGATAGTTCTCATTAAGCAAATAGCCACAACCAATAATTACAATTCTTTTTGTCGCTGTAAGACTTCCGTATGAGGTCGGTGAGCTTTCTAACATTATTGTATCCCCCGCTGAAGCGCCATCATGGGCAGCTTGAAGTGTGGTAAAGTCCGCCACTACACCGGGGTTATTATTTACCCTCCATATTTTTGCCTGGGCAGATAGTGTAAATACGGTTAAGCAAAGGATGATGTAGGTATAGTTCGGTTTCATACCGGTATGGTTTTCGGTTTATTTAGTTTCAATTTCCGGTTGGGGTTATCGGGTCGGGTATAGTATCTTCTGTGTTAAGCAATTCTGAACCTGCATAAATGCCGTAACCAATGCCGGCTAAAAGCAACACTTTTAAGAAGTTGGGGGTTTTGCGTTTTACCTTAAATGTGCCGGTGTACACCACTTCGTTTTTGTTTTTGCTGTCGCTTATTCTAAACCGGTAGTCCTTGCCGGGCTTGGCATCTTTGGGTACGGTAAACTTGTAGTTGCCCACATTGGCTACGTTGGCAAAGGTGTTAATGCGTTTTTCCTTGCGGTATAAATCGAAGTTGAGAATGTTTTGCGAGGTGCCCCCGCTCCAGGTAATGGTATAGGGCTTGCCGCGTTTAAAGCTTTTGTAGTCTTCAAAGCCGCTGAGGCGTATAAACGGTATGAACAGGCGGCCGCGTATTTCCAGCGCCACGCTGCCGTCAAAATCATCGCCCAGTTCGGTTTTGGCATCCCACGTAATTTTTTTGTTCAGGCCGGGCTTTACTTCCATGCCCAGGTCACCGGTTATTTTGGTTAAGGGGTTAAGGTAGTTGTCGTGCGAGCCGTACACGTTCATGGTGAAGCTGCGGCCGGGTATGCTGTCAATTAAATCGTAGTGAACAATTACTTTTTGATCGGCCAGTTCAACCCGCTTAATAAAACACTGCTGGGCGTTGGCAACGCTAAGGTTCAGTAGGGTAAAGGAAAGGTAAATAGCCCATACCGGCCGAAGCCGGAATGGAGCATTGATTAAGCCATTCATAATAGACCGGTTTAGGATTTATTTCAGGTCACGTTAGTTATTGATTTAAGTGCAGTAACTGCTGTTAAAGTTAAATTCTGTTTCAGAAAGCTCTATCCCCCAAAAGGGGTATAAACCCCCAGGAGACAGTAATTTTTTTCTTTTTTAAAGTTAGCGCGCACGAGGAGGTTGGCGCAATACTCAGTTATGGGTATATTGTATACGCTATGCAGGTACCCGCCCAACCATTTGAACTGGCTGAACAATTGTTCCTGGCCACAGATGAAAAGAATTTGTTTTGAGCGGGAAGATAGTTGGCTCTTGCTTGCTGGTTATCATTCAAAGCGCGTGGATTCTTGGCGGCCGAACTTTTACACAGCTACTTTTTTAAGAACATCGCTACTTTTTCAATCTCTCTATAATGTAAAGCGCATTTGTTACCCAACCGGGCGCGTTGGGCTCCTTCATGGTCAAAATTCCGTTGTTTATCTCTGCCATTACGAGGGCAGTTTCTTCGGAGTTATCAATCAGATAGACTTTTGAAAATATTTGCAAGCTACCTTTCAAGTAAGTTAATCCCATTTTATAACGGTGTTCAATAATGGGTTCGGCTACATCATGGCCTCCTTCTGCTACCCGCTTCTTTACGCGGTTGATGTTAATCTCCAGAAAGGATGTACACAGAAAGAATAGTACTACGTCATAGCCTTTTTTTATCATGGCATGTATCCAATCGTAATCTTTTTGCAAGGCCAGGTTACTTTCAATCATGAAGTCGGACATCTGATTGATGTGAAAGCTAATTTTCTCTCTGGCAATAACATCGGCCTTAGTAAAATTCTCTTCCGTATACATTCCCGGAAGAGAACGCGTAATCAGGTCAACATTGACGAACGGAAGGCTTGAGTCAATAAATCCCTCTTCAATGGCGGTTTCGTAATAGGTGGTTTTCCCCGCTCCATTAGGGCCAGCGAGTATATACAGGGTAGGCATTAATGGGAAACACTGAGGGATTTGCGCTTAATGCTTTTGCTTGAGTCTTTGGGGTTCTCCTCAATGAGTTGTCCGTTTTGTACGTAGATAATAGTACTACCAGCTTGCAGGGCTTTTAGTCTCACATGCGCCCGAAACGCGATGGCCATCTTTTTGAAATTGATATTTACTGCTTCCATTTTCATCATGTAAAGTTAACCAATTCTCAAGTAAGAACCGCTTTATCTAAAGGTGGGTTGGGGTAGGTTTGGCTCTTGCCATTGCTTTGGCTGTGTAGGGTGTGTGTGGCCTCGCCATAAAAAAAAATCTGTTTCTTATGATTAGAAGTCTGAAAATGGCTCCGTCATTGCGAACGCAGTGAAGCAATCCTCCATTTGAGACCGAGAATGAGATTGCTTCCCGCCTGCCGCAAGGGCAGGGGTCGTTCCCTGCCTACCGGCAGGCAGGCTCCCTTGCATGACGATCTTTCTATTTTTGAGATTAACAGAGATTTTACCCATTTCTGAGTATTTTAGGACATGGCTTCAGCACAACACCCATTTGAACTGGCTGAACAACTGTTTACCTGGCAAGGGAAGCAGGTGAAAAGGCCTGTTGCCTACAAGGGCACGTTACAAAACATTTTGCTTATGCCCAACCAGGCCGCCTATGTGGTGGATTGCGCCACCGCCAACATGGTGGAAGTGGCCGGCAATTTTGAGCGCCTGGCTGGGATTCCTAATAATCGTATAGAAAGCAATCTGCATTTATATGAGCGTGTGGTACACCGTGATTTGCCGGAAGTGGTAAAGTATTCACGCAGGGCAATGGAATATTGTTACTGGGACCGTGAGGCGGAGTTAGGGGCAATCACACTCTCACTTAATTACCGCATGAAGGATGGTAAGGGAAAATACAAACAAGTGTTGCGCAACAGTTTTGCCGTACAGAAAGAAGGAGATACCGTTACCCATACCCTGGCCATTTTAACAGACATCACCCACCTGGGTACGCTTACAAAAGTTCGCGGCAACATTGAAGGACCCCGAACGCACGCCTTCGATTTGGAAGTGCCGGAAGTGAAAGAATATTTTAACGTATTTACGCCCCGTGAGTTAGAGATTTTAAAATTATTGGCACGTGGCTGTAAATCGCAACAAATCAGTGAAGTGTTGCACATCAGCTATCACACCGTAAGCACCCACCGCAGAAACATGATTAAACGGCTGGAGGCCGAAAGCACCATTGATTTATTGAACCTGGCGCGGGATATGGGGTTGGTGTAGTACTGGTAGTTTTGGCTAAATTTCTAATTACCCACTGAATTTTATTAACTTGTGCTACTACTGAATAACTGAGTATTTTATGAAGCTCATCTTAAAAAAAACGGAAGGAAAAAAAAGAGTTCAGGAAATTGAACGAAAACTCAATAAAAGAAAGCGCTCGGGTGGCTTCAATGCCAAAAAGTATAATGGAATACTTCCCGGTTTGGAGGAAGATGCGTTGGCCTTACAAAAGAGGATGAGAGATGAGTGGGAACGAAATAATAGTTGATACGAACATTATTCTTTACCTTTTGAAAGGCAGCGATACGCTGGCTAATTTCTTACAGGGAAAAAATCTACACATTTCTTTTATTACTGAATTAGAGCTGATTGGATTTAGGGATATTTCTTCCCGTGAAGAACGAGCGATTGAATCCCTTTTGGCAGAATGCTTTATTGTTCCGCTAAATACCTCAATCAAAAAGGAGTACATTCAATTGAGGAGAAAGTATTCGCTAAAATTAGCCGATGCAATCATTGCAGCAACAGCAATGGCTATTGATTTACCTCTATTTACTGCGGATAAGCAATTTGGAAAAATCAAAGACTTAAGTCTCATCCAATTTACTGGGTAATACTATTAACCACTTTAACAGGCACGGGACATGGGGTTGGTGTAGCGCGAGGGTAACCATTTTGGTTACTTTTTCGTATATTTGCTCCATGAAATCGCCATTTAAATGCTTTGCACCCAGCAGTATGATAATTTTAAGCGATTCCATGTAACCAGTATAGAAAATAAATATTAGCACATGAATATTTATAATCGCAGTTCGCTGATTAGTTTTTATAAGCGGCATGCCGATTGTAAAGAAACCCTTGAAAAGTGGTACCATGATGTGGGGACGAAAAGCTGGATTAAACCGGCTGATGTCACCCGTGATTTTAACACGGTACGCACCCTTAAAAACAACCGGGCTGTTTTTAAAATCAATGGGAATGACTATCGCCTGATTGTAGAAATTAATTACCCGAAAGGTTGGGTGTTTATAAAATTTATTGGAACCCATGCTGAGTATGATCAAGTGGATGCAGCAACGGTTGAACTATTTTGAAATTTAAATGGACATAGAATGAAATTAAAGGTACTGAAAACAAAAAAAGATTACCTGACAGCCCTTGCGCGGTTTGAAAAGGTGTTTCAGGCAAAGCCGGGTACAGCAGAGAGCGATGAGGCTGATGTGCTCTCGTTGCTTATAAAAGATTATGAAGAAAAGCATTATGTAATAGATGCCCCTGATCCCCTGGAAGCCATAAAATACCGGATGGAGCAACAAGGACTAAGTAATCGCGATTTGGCGAATATACTAGGATTTAAAAGCAGGGTCAGCGATATCTTCAACCGGCAACGAAAGTTGAGTATTTCCATGATCCGGAAGTTACATCGTAATTTGAACATCCCACTCGAAACATTGGTTAAGGAGTATTAGTACATTCAATTCAGGGCATCTAAAAACGTTCGCAATGCAGAGCTAAATTCATCCGGTTTCTCCAACATCGGGAAATGACTGACTTCCGGATGAAACCAAAGTTGGGCGTTGGGCAACTGTTTTTGATAGGCTTCTGTATCTGCCCGGCTGATATAATCATAGCCACCGCTCATTAGAAGCACCGGACAGGTAATGGTATGCAGCGAGCCTGATCTGTCCCAGTTCACGATAGCTCCGTTAAGATTCGTAAAATCAGGTCCGTTAAAATAGTAGTTCATAGCACATTCCCGAAAGCCTGCCAGACTTTGTAAAAAGACAGTGGGTAATTCAGTCATCCGGATAACGAAGCTCGGAAACCAATACTGTGCGGTTAATGCATCGAGTGCATCGCCATCACCTTGTGTTAGCGCAGTTTTTCGTTTTGCAAGGAATTCTTCCGGCAATTCATGTATCCGTTGCTCAATGCCTTGCTTCAGCATGTTACCGGAAGAAAATGAGTTAATAAGCACAGCACCCAAAGCGTTTGCAGATGGATACTGTATTAAAAATTCCTGCATAACAGCACACGAAAAAGAGTGCCCGATTAAAACCACTTTGTTGTATCCTTCCAACGCTATTATGGCGTTGAGTTCATCCGCATACCCCTTAATAGACTTATAGAAGGGAGCGTTTTCATTTCCGATTGTACCGGAAGGAGAGTAGGAGAGAACCGTATACTGTTCGGGTGGCAGGGCTTCGTGAATACCGTTAAGATAATGATGCGTAAGTCCCGGGCCTCCGGGCATTGCAATCACCAGTGTATTTCCTGAACCAGTCTTTAAACATTGCAGTGTTCGTTCGCCCAAATGTATAACCTGATTTTTCATAATCGTTACTTTTAGAACTCGCACCCCGAACCCCGTACCTCGCACCTCGTACCCCACACCCGTACCTCGTACCCCTTTTAAATCCACCCCTCCATCATGGCCACCCGAATTAGTTCCGCTGTGTTGCGACAGTTGGTCTTGCTCAGGATGTTCTTCTTATGTGATTTAACTGTGTGCGCGCTGATTTGTAATGATTCTGCAATTTCTATTTCGGTTTGTCCTTGCGCAATCAGGTAGATGACCTGGGTTTCACGCTCCGTTAGCGGATTGCCATGCGGGCTCGTTTCACCGTTCCATAAAATTTCGAAATGGGTAGGGCGGTGCACACCAAATACATATTGAATTTTGGTACTGGTTTTATGGGCGCTGATGTCGTTGGAAACCATCATCAGCAAACCGGGTTTACCGTGCTCATTCAAGCTTAAGGTATAGGCGTGCTGTAATATTCTGCGGTACTTTCCGTCTTTATGTTTGATGCGGATGTCGTATGAAAAGCGCGCATTGAGTTTGTCTTCCTCCGGCAAGTTGTTCCATAGCTTTAATACTTTTCGGCTCAGTAAAACTACCTGTAATAAATCCCACGGATGTGTTTTTCGATGCCCAAACGTAAGTCCGCCTTTTAGCAACTCCTGGGGTGTGTACCCGATAAGAGTTGTGGTAGCTTCATTGACATACAAATATTGATGCGTAGAGTTATCCAGAATGCGTACACCCTGTTCGGCAAACACCTGGAAGCGTTCGAAACGTGGATCTTTCAGGATGTGATCGACTGACTTTTTTTTGATGGTATCGGAAATGTTGGCACGGATTACTTCACGGTGTAAGAGTGACACCAAATCTTTGATGGATTTTGCGCCTGTTTTCTTAAGCAGACTCTCTTCAACTTCTTTGGCATGCCCGTTCATGGCATATTTCTGCGGGCCACCAAGGAGTGCCTCCATGGCCTGGATTTCCTTTTCGGTGAGTGAGCTGAAGAGGGGGAGTTCATCAACCATCGATCAACAAATTACTATAAGTTTGTCATTTACTCAAGTTAGATAATGGTTAAAATGCAGAAAACAATGGTAGCCTTATGGCTTTTAAATAACCTTTGACGGGTAGAAATGTGCATGCGATTTATGTGGAGTATTATCAGGTACTCCACTTCAATAGAGAAACCCAAATAACCATAAAGGTATTTTGTTATCTAATCCGTATTCGATGTTATCAGCCGCTATAAATGAAGATGTGCTGTTTTGAATTTGTCGTATACCCTTGTCCTTTCCGCCCACTTCAAATGCATACAAATGATCAATTATGAAATCGGCTTCCTCTGCAAACTCAATTTGATGTGAATTAGTCAGCTGGTTGGCAAAAAAACTTTCTCTTAAGTTTCCAGGATTGGTGTGATCAGGTGCCAGCGCGTACATCAAGTTAGTGTTTTCAAGGAAAATTTTATTTGGCTTTTGAAGTTTACTGATGCCCTTAGCATCTTTATAAAGGTTATGGGTAAGTTTAATTTCATGCAAATAGTTTAAGTAGCGTAGTAATGTTACGCGGTTAAGACCAATCCGTTCACTTATTTTATTGATATTTGGAATAAAGGGGACTGATGTTGAAATGATGTACAACAGTTGCTTTAATTTTGGAATATAGGCATGGTCAAAACCTCTTAATGCCGGTAATTCAATCTCCAGCATCATATTGATAACTTCCTCCAGGCGAGAAAAGTATAGGTTGGGTTGTTCTCTGTAAAATGGATAATACCCGTGCTTGAGATAATCCGAAAAATGCTTCAAGGGCTTTACCTGGGCTGTAATTTCTTGCGCCAGTTTGGAATGTTTTTGAAGAATTTCCTGAAGTTCAATTTTTTTAAAATTTGTAACCAGTTCAAGATTCAGGTATTCGCGAAAGGACAGTCCCTGCATCGTGTAAACAATGGCTCTTCGGCTTAAATCGGCACGTGCATTCAAAATTTCCAGCAGGGAGGAGCCTGTAAACACTACGTTGAGATTGGGATAATCGTCATAAATATTTTTAAGTGATCGACTCCACTCCGGATATTTGTGTACCTCATCAAGAAAGAGGTATTTACCTCCACGTTTAACAAATTGATCTATCAGGTCCACCAATTTATTTTCACTGAACCAGATGTTATCAAGGCTAATATATAATGTTGAATCTACCTCATGTTGAAGATTCAATTTAATGTACTGAAGCATGAGTGTTGTTTTGCCAACTCCGCGTGGACCTTTTATTCCAATCAGGCGAGCCTGCCAGTTTATTTCGTCCATCACACCCCGAACAAAGGTTGTGGATGTGAATGCTAGTTTTTGCCTGTATTTTTCAAAGAGAGCGTCCATTAATATGTTTATTTAAGTAAACAAAAATAATAAAAACATGTTTATTAAGGTAAACATTATGTTGCAGTACCTTTTCGGGCATGATAAGAAACATAAAATGCCCACTTTAGTAGTTTTGCACCCCTATGCACTACCCCGTCCAGGAGATAATTCCGGAATTACGAGAGAAATTATCGGCAAGTAAAACGGTTATTCTTCAGGCTCCACCGGGTGCGGGTAAGTCTACTGTTGTGCCGCTGGCTTTAATGGAAGAGGACTGGCTGCGAGGGAAAAAAATTATTATGCTGGAACCCCGCAGGCTTGCCGCACGCTCGGTGGCCATGCGCATGGCTGCATTGCTTGAGGAAGAAGTTGGAGAAAGGGTTGGATACCGGGTGCGCTTTGAAAACAAAGTAAGCAGTCGTACGCGTATTGAAGTAGTTACCGAAGGCATTCTTACCCGCATGATTCAACGCGATAATGCTTTGGAAGATGTTGGGCTTGTCATCTTTGATGAATTTCATGAACGAAGTCTCCAGGCTGATCTGGCATTGGCACTTTGTATTCAAACACAACATGTGCTGCGCGATGACTTACGCATACTGATTATGTCGGCAACATTGGATGGGCAAGCCTTATCAGAGAAACTAACGGCTCCGCTCATTAGCAGTGACGGAAAAAAATACCCGGTAGAGGTGCGCTACCTGGGCGATGATAAAGATGGTTATACGTCTGTGTATATGGCACGGACAATCCGAAGAGCGTTGATAGAGGAAAAGGGTGATGTGTTGGCATTCTTGCCCGGCACAGGCGAGATCAAACGCACGGTTGATTTGTTGGAGCAGGAAAATTTGCCTGTGATTCTTTTCCCACTGTATGGCGATCTGCCATTCAAAAAACAACAGGAAGCTATTTTGCCTGATCCACAGGGCAGACGAAAAGTAGTGCTGGCAACGAGCATCGCAGAGACTTCGCTTACCATTGAAGGCATTCGCGTAGTCATCGACTCAGGACTTTCACGTGTTCCAAAATTCGATCCACGCAATGGACTAACCCGTTTGGAAACGGTTCGGGTAACTAACGATGCAGCCGATCAGCGTACAGGTCGTGCCGGACGTCTTGGTCCAGGTATTTGTTACCGGTTATGGAGTGAAGCCACTCAACGCAATCTTCAGCCAAACCGTAAACCTGAAATCCTGGAAGCTGATCTTAGCTCTATGGTGCTTGAACTAGCGGCATGGGGCATAACTGATGTTAGTGAGCTGACCTGGATTACACCACCACCAATGGGCGCAGTAAGTCAGGCGAAAGAATTGTTGGCTCAATTAGGGGCGCTAGCGGAAGACCATATAACAAAGCATGGAAGGGCCATGGCAGATTTGCCGACACATCCGCGTATTGCGCATATGCTGGTAAGCCATTCGGGTGAAGCCGCTCTCGCATGCGATGTAGCCGCATTATTGGAGGAACGCGATCCACTGGGTGCTTCCGGAAGTGCTGATCTTACACTACGGCTGGAAGTCTTACGAAAGTGGCGGAGCAAGGAATTTGTTCAGGGTGATCGGAATGTGTTGGAACGAATTGAACGTCTGGCGCAGTCGTGGCGGAAATCTTTTTCAATAGCTGTTGATAACAAAACTGTAAGTGATTATGAAGTTGGAAAATTACTGGCTTTGGCGTACCCTGATCGTATTGCCAAGCGCATCGAGAAACACAGCGAACGGTATAAGTTAATGAATGGTCGTGTAGCCAAACTTCCTTCCCATGACCCATTGATGCATGCCGAATGGCTTTCGGTGGCGCAACTGGATGCTGGTTCTGGTGAAGGGAAAATATTCATGGCGGCTCCAGTGCACATCGAGGATTTGACCCTTCTTGCCAAACCTGTTGAAGAAGTAAGACTGAATAAAGAACGTGGGTCAGTAGAGGGTGTTGAGGAATTGAGAATTGGAAATCTTGTGTTATCGTCTAAACGATTAAGTTCAGTTCCTGATACTATACGCATTAAAGTTTTTTGTGATGCCATAAATTATGAAGGTATTGACGTGCTGAATTTTCCTGAGTCTGTACAGGAATTGCAAGCGCGTGTGCGTAGTTTAAAAGTTTGGCGAAAGGATGAAACATGGCCAGATATGTCTGATACGTACTTATCAGACCATGTTCATGACTGGCTTCCGCCTTTTCTAAACCAGGTCAATTCCCTAGGCGACTTGCAAAAGCTTGATTGGTATTCAATATTAACAACATTGATTCCCTGGGATCTTCAGCGTAAACTCGATGAACTTGCACCTTCACGACTAGAGGTGCCAAGTGGTTCAATGATTAAAATACAGTATTCAGATGATGGTCGTGCACCCATAATGGAAGTTCGTTTGCAGGAGTGTTTTGGATTGCTGGATACACCAACGGTAAATGAAGGGCTTATAAAAATTACCATGCACCTGCTTTCACCCGGTTACAAACCTGTTCAAGTTACACAGGATTTGAAAAGTTTCTGGGGAACCACTTATCACGAAATAAAAAAAGAACTCAAAAGACGTTATCCCAAACATTCCTGGCCCGATGATCCGTGGACTGCGAAGGCGGTGAGGGGAGTAGTAAGACGAAAAGCTCTTTGAGTTTGCCGGTTTCCGGTTGCCAGTCACTGGTAACAGGAAACTGGCAACAGGTGACTATTATTTTTTCAATTCCAACACCGTCATTGTCATAGGCTGAATGCTGAACGAGGATGATGTACTGAGGGATTGACCGGTGAGTATGTTGTCTGCTTTTGTAAACCCAGTGGTTCGATCAGTGTATTTTGAAAAGTCAACTTTCATTTCCTTATCACTGGTGTTCATCACGCACATTATGGTTTGATTGGCATCATACCGGAAGTAGGTATATAGTCCATCTACTGGTACGTATTGCATCAGCTTGCCGGTCTTGATAGCAGAAGATGATTTGCGGAAATTGGCGAGTGTACGAATCAACGTATAAACTTCTTGCTCCTCTTTCGTTCTGCCTTCTGCAGTAAACTTATTCACTTTATCACCCGGCCATCCGCCCGGAAAATCTAACCGCACCCAGCCATCCGGGTTGGTAACACCTTTCATTAGAATTTCTCCGCCATAATACATTTGCGGAATTCCCCTGCTGGTAAGCAGCCATGTAAAGGCTACTTTTATTTTGTTCAAATCCTCATTCACAACAGAATAAAAACGACTCAAATCATGGTTGTCGAGGAAGATTACGTTCTTCATGGGATCTTTGTAAACAAAATCCTGTGCGAGGGTAGTGTATAATTTATTCACGCCATCCGTCCACCCGAAATTCTCATTGAGTGCTGCTTGTATACCATAGAACAAGGATTGAAAATCGGTGACTCCCGGAAGATTGCTTTTGAATGAAGTGTCTATGTTGTTTTCAACAAAGTATGCATGGTTGAGCACACCATGTACCCACGTTTCGCCAAATAAACCCAGGTTAGGATATTCATCCAGCAAGGCTTTATTACAACGGTTCATAAATTCCATGTCGTTGTATATGTATGTATCAATACGCCAGCCGTCCACTGCAAATTCTTCCACACTGTAGATAGCATGTTGAATGAGGTAGTTAGCCACGAATGGGTTTTTATGGTTTAAGTCGGGCATAAACCGGGTAAACCATCCATCACTCAATTGTTTTTGTTCACGGGGCGCAGCATAAGGATCGAAAAGCACCTGATCCTTGTAGGTTGTGTTCGTGTATTCCGGCCACTCGTTCAGCCAATCTTTCATAGGCTTATCCTGAACAGTGAAATGATAAAGCCCAACATGGTTGTACACAGCATCCTGAATCAGTTTCATGCCGCGTCTGTGCAACTCATACCCTAATTTTTTATAAGCCTCTTCACCACCAAAACGAGGCTCAATTTTGTAATGATTGGTAAAAGCATAACCATGCTCAGTTCGGTTATGCATATCGTTTTGAATAACGGGCGTCATCCACAGCGCAGTTACCCCTAAATCCTGCAAGTAATCTAGTTTATTGATTACACCTTGAAGATCTCCACCATGCCTGTGATAAATGGAATCTCGGTTTAAGGTTTGATCACGCATGCCGGGTATCTGGTCGTTGGAAGGATCGCCATTGCTGAACCGGTCGGGCATCAAGAGATAAATGAAATCCGATGATGTAACGCCCTGTGCAAATTCTGTTCCTTTGCCGGTGCGTCTTGGCTTAAGTGTATAGTCTAATGTAACTGGTTTGGATTTTTGGTTGATGGTGATCGAAAACTTTCCCGGTGCAGCCTTTGGTGAAATAATCAAATCAATAAAAAGATAGTTAGTGTTTTCCGGATAATGTACTTTACTAAGTGTTACTCCTGCATGCTTCAGTGTTACGGTTGGATTATCTTTGCCAACTTCAGGGCTGTAAATCATGAGTTGAAGCGAAGAATTTTTCATGCTACTCCACCAGTGTGGTGGATATACTTCGGGTTGTTGTGCGCTGGCAGAAAGAACTGTCAGGAGTAGGAGTAACGTTGTTTTTATAGTTCTCATTTTTCTTATTGATTTATACTTTAACATAAATGGCACCTTAAAAGGTGCCATTTATTATCTGTTTAACAATATTTTTTTAATCCTGCAGGATCTCAATTTCAATCCGGTTATTAAGTTTGGCCGCAACAGTTGATCCTTGTTTCACGAGCATTTCAGTGCCGCCCCAAGCGTAAATCTCCGTGCGTTTTTTATCGATGCCATTGTCTGCCAGGTATGACTCCACGGCTTCTGCGCGCAATTTCGATAACTCTTTTCCGTTTCCGGTTTTTGATGTTGACCCCGTCATTGAAAAGTAATTTTTGTCTTTCCCCATCGAAGTGATGCGGATGTCTTTGTCGTTGCCATTGTTATGACCGTGAATTTTAATGCGGTAGTTTGGATTCATCTTCATCATGTTCACCAATTCATCCAGCTCATTCTTTGACTCTGGAGTCATGATGGCGGCATCGCGATAAAATGCTACATCGTACATCACGTTCACGTCACCTTTTCGCATACGCTCAAGCTTATACGGAACCACCCAGGCCCCCTTGTCATCCTGCGTAACATCAGGTGTTTGCGATGGATCGTTGAAGTTAATGACTTTTATTTCCTCCTTATAGCCAAAGATACCGCACACAATGGTGAGTGGAATGGCGGGGTCGGCCGGGCGAACGTCTACATATTCGTTTGTTTTGTAAGTGGCAATGTCGCGTCCTTGTATTCGGTCAACATTATGCACTTGTGCTGATAATTCCTGACCATTTTCTGTTTGTACAATAAACCTGAAATACTTACCGCGGGCGGGTGGCAATGGTTTGTCTGGTTCGGGTTCAGGCTCTGGTTCCGGTTCCGGATCTTTTTGAGGCTTAGGCTGCGGCTCTGCTACCGGTTCTGGTTTTGGTTCTTCTTTTGGTTTAGGTTCTTCCTTCGGCTCAACCACTACAATAGGTTTGGGTTCTTCTTTTATAACTACTGGTTGTGTTGCCCCCTTTGTGGAAAGCAGTCCTTCATAGAGCCAGGTGTCTTCAAATTCAGTTTCTTTCTGGAGCTTGCGGGTCATAGCCGATGCTTCTTTGCGGTCGGATGTCTTTAATACATAGATATAAGTCATCCTTCGTTGTTCGTGCACACCCTGTTGTGCATCATACTTGGCATTTCGTGCGTAGCCGGTAAAAATATCAGCATACTTTTGAACGCGATAAGCGCCAATAACAACATAATAGTCCTGGGCAGAAAGGCCGGATGAAACAAGAAGTAAGACAGCAACAATGAGCGATTTCAACGTAGAGAGAGTCATGGGGTAAAAGTTTACTATAATCAATTGGCTAAGATAGCATTCAGCCTCTAAAATTCAAGGTTATTTTAGTGATTTGCCAGTGTATATAGTGCCTAAGATTTCGATTCGACTGTGTATGACAGGCTGAATCATTTCCCGATACAAAACTTGCTAAAGATATTATCCAGTAAATCTTCGGTTGTGATGGTGCCGGTAATCTCACCGAGATAGTGCAGGGCCTGTCGGATATCCATAGCCAGGAAATCACCTGTGATGCCACTATCCAATCCTTTTAATACACGTTGCAGTGCATCGTTGGTTTGGGTTAGATTTTGAAAATGACGCAGGTTTGTTACCAATACATCGCCTTGCTTTACCGTGTTGATGTGTACCGTTGAAAGGATTTTTTCTTTCAGTTGTTGGATGTTTTCTTTTTTATCTGCAGATATAAAAACAAAATCGTGTTCTTGTAGCTGCTTAATCAGATGCGGATCTCCTCTATCGATTTTATTGCCCACTTTAATATAGGGGATGCCAAGTTCCTTGAGATGTTCTTCTTCTTGCTCAATCTCCTTCAAGGTGGCCTGTGAGAGATCAAACAGATAGATAATCAACGAAGCCTTTTTCATTCGTTCGCGTGTCCGCGCTACACCTATGGATTCAATCACATCTTCGGTTTCGCGCAAACCGGCTGTATCTACAAACCGAAAGTTGATGCCACCCAATATGATTTCATCTTCTATGGCATCTCGTGTAGTTCCAGGTATATCGGATACAATCGCTTTTTCTTCGTTCAGCAGTGCATTGAGCAAGGTTGATTTTCCGGCATTGGGTTTTCCGGCAATTACCGTTGGTATTCCATTTTTAATTACGTTGCCGGCATCAAACGAAGTGATTAAAGTTTGAATATAAGACTGAATTCGTTTGATCAGGTTGCGCAAGTCATCACGCTTGGCAAACTCCACATCTTCTTCACCAAAATCGAGTTCGAGTTCAATGAGTGATGCAAAATGAATTAGTTCTTCACGCAAGTGATTAATTTCTTTTGAAAACCCTCCGCGCATCTGGTTGATGGCTGCCTGGCGTGCATTATCGGTTTCGGCATTAATGATGTCTGCAACGGCCTCGGCTTGAGTCAGGTCTATTCGTCCGTGAAGAAACGCCCGCTTGGTGAATTCACCGGGCTCTGCCAGCCGTGCTCCTTGCTTCAAAAAAACTTTGATCAGTTCTTTCACCACAACCGGTGAACCATGACAGGAAATTTCTACTACGTTTTCTCGTGTAAAGGAGCGGGGTGCTTTGAATAGACCCACAACAACTTCATCAATGATTTTGTCGCCATCGCGAATGGTGCCGAAATGCAACGTATGTGTGGCTTGTACTTCAAGTTTTTTTTCAGGAAAAACCGAGTCGACTAACCTGATAGCATCATTGCCCGATAGACGAACCATGGCAATGGCGCCAACACCTTGTGCGGTGGCAAGGGCTATGATGGTATCGTTCAGTTTCACTTGTACACGGGTAACGTGCGCAAGTTATTTATTTTATGGCATGGTAAATCAGGGGAGTAAAGTAATTTCCTGCTTGAGTACCGTGTCCGAGCTTCCTCCAGCCATTACATGGAACTTTCCGGGTTCGCTTCCCCAACTCATATCTGCACGATAAAATGACAACATTTCCTTGTCGATTGTAAATGTAACAGTTGAGGTTTCTTTAGCTTTCAGGTGCACCTTCTTGAATCCCTTCAATTCTTTTATGGGCCGGGTAACACTTCCTGCCAGATCACGAATATAGAGTTGCACCACTTCATCACCATCCCGATTGCTGGTATTGGAGATAGTAACCGTTACGGTAATGGTCTCGTTGTTCTTCATGCTGGTTTTATCAAGCACCATGTTGGTATAGGTAAATGTTGAATAACTTAAACCATAACCAAAAGGGTAGAGGGGCGTGTTTTGCACATCGCGGTAACGCGATCGGTAAACACGCTCTGCACCCGGCTCGCTATAATCACCCAGGTAGGGGCGACCTGTATTCTTATGATTGTAAAAGATGGGCACCTGACCTATGTGGCGTGGAAAGCTCATCGGTAATTTGCCACTCGGATTGAATTCGCCTGTCAGCACATCAGCAATGGCATTACCAGCTTCAGATCCTAACGTCCATGTTTCTACAATGGCAGGTATATGCTGGTCAACCCATTCAATGGCTAAGGGGCGTCCGTTTACAAGCAGCAGCACAATGGGTTTTCCTGTTTTGTAAATTTCCTCAACAAGCCGCTGCTGTATTCCAGGTAGTCCAATGTCAGCGCGTGATGCACCCTCACCATGCATGGGGGCACTTTCCCCCACAACCAATAGCACCAGTTCGCTTTGAAGGGCTGCTTTTACTGCTTCCTGCAGTTTATCAGTTTTGTCATTGTACAGGTTGCAGCCTTCTGCTACAATAAATGAAGTATTGGGCATAGCTGTCCTTAAACCTTCAGCAACCGATACAGGATGTTGAGCTTCACCAAAGAATGACCAGGAGCCATTCATGTCCTCCTTGTTATTTCCAAACGGCCCAATAATGGCAATTTTTTTATAGTTGCTGTGCAGAGGCAGTAGTTGTTTTTCATTTTTCAGCAATACAATTGACTTACGCGCAATGTCACGTGCTGCTGTCAGATGTTCGGTAGATCGTAGGGTAACTTTTTCACGGAGTGTATCAGAGTAGATATATGGATTATCGAATAACCCGAGTGCATACTTTAATTCGAGTACCCTGCGAACGGCATTATCCAATAAAGCAACATCAAGCTTACCGGTTTTAACCAGCTCAGGAATTTGTTCAATGTAAATTTCTGACATCATATCCATATCAACCCCTGTTTCCAAGGCTTGACGGGCAGCTTCCATGCTATCAGCACTGTAGCCATGTTCAATCATTTCGCCAATTGATTGCCAGTCGGAAACCACCATTCCATTAAAATCCCATTCATTGCGTAGAATATCTTTTAGCAGATAGGTGTTTCCGGATGCAGGTATATCGTTGAGTTCATTGAACGCTGTCATTACCGTAGCGACACCCGCATCAATACCGGCTTTGTAAGGAGGAAGATAAATTTCACGTAGCGTACGTTCTGAAATATCAACGGTATTGTACTCGCGACCTGCTATCGGAGCCCCATAGGCTGCAAAATGTTTGATGCATGCTGCTAATGTGTTGGCTTCACTCAATGCCTTACCTTGAAAACCATTTACTCGCGCCTCTGCAATACACGAAGCCAGGTATGGATCTTCGCCTGCACCTTCTGATACTCTTCCCCATCGGGCATCGCGTGATATATCAACCATTGGGGCAAAGGTAAAGTTGATACCTGCTGCGGTTGATTCCTCTGCTGCAATACGCGCTGCAAGTTCAATGGCCTCCATATCCCAACTCGAAGCTTCAGCCAGCGAAAGGGGCATAACTGTTTTAAACCCATGAATAACATCTGCTCCAAACAACAAGGGTATTTTAAGTCGTGATTGTTCAACGGCAATTTTTTGAAGGCGTGCTGTATAGGCAGCACCATGTACATTAAATAAGCCCGTAATCTTTCCGTCACGAATCAGGATATCAAATTTATCCGATTCAGCTGTACGCACTGTGGGGCCGGTATTGAATAAGTCGCCCACTAAAAAGTTTAACTGACCAACTTTTTCTTCTAACGTCATCACGGAGAGTAGCGAATCGACTTTTTGTGTTGATGTTTTTGAAGAAGATGAAGGTGACTGACAACAGAAAAGCGTTAATGAAAGAACCACTAAAGTGGAGAGGAGGTAGTGACATATCTTCATGATCTTTTTAAATAAAGCCCGAAAACCCAGGTTATTGAATACTTACTTTGGTAATGGTTGTTTTGTTGGCTTGCGAAAGGATAAGAAAGTAAATCCCCGAAACAGGTGTTTTTAAGTCAATGACTAACAGCGATTGATCAATGTGCAGTTTATAGGGTTGCTCTACACCAACAGCGTTAAAAATTTTAAGATCATCAACAGGTACTCCGTTGGTTTGAATAAAAAAACGTCCATTACACGGGTTTGGGTATACATTCAGCTGTGCTGTAGGATTGATTTCTACTCCTGTAATATTGGCAACAATTTCAATTGCTTCACTTAGTGCTGATTCACCAATACTGTTTACGCCTGATACTTTATAATAATTGAGCTGCTCTGTAGGGCTGATGATTAGCGGATTCTGAAAAGTATTTGATCCAGTAAGTATTCTTATAAAATTTTCAGCTGGGCTGCTACTCCGGTAGATGTTGAAGTTGGTAGCATTCGTATTGTCAGTCCATTGCAAGGCTATTTCTCCAGTCTCCGTGATGGATGCAGATAAATTAGTTGGGGGTTGGGGTATTGTACGGCTGTTGTACATAGCAATGGTGCCGAGTTGAAATTGCCCTTGCCCGGCAAACATGTAGATGCGCATTGACTTGATGTAATTGTCATTAACAGGAGGGGTGTTTACATTCCACAAACCATTAAAGTTATAGGCATACATATAATATTTTCCGTCCGTTGCCACCAACGGAATATCGTAATTGGTCGCAATGGTTTCTTTGCCATCACCATCAATAAAGGTGAGCAATAATCGCGGTTTGGTGGAGGCTGATGGTAACTTAATTGGTACTTTTAAAATGCTGTAATCTGACAGCCTTACCGCCCTGGGCATTTCGTACTGAATGTACCGCAAGGTTGATGTGTTAAAGTTTACGGACAACTGGTTGTCAGCAATCTGCATGGTTATGCCATTATCGTTTTTTGTCCAACCGGTTAATTGTTCGGAAGAGAAATCGTTCACAATATGTTTTAATCCTGTCGGATCAACAATGGTAGTTACATTAAGTGATGTTGTGTTGACAGAGCATCCGGTTTCACCCGTAAGCAAAAGATTGATGGTTCCATCGGAAGGCCCCCAGTTAATGGTGACTTCTTTTGTACCTTGTCCGGATACAATGGATGCACCGTTGGGAACGCTCCAGGTGTACGTTACTTCAGTGCCATAATCGGGTGCTGAGAAGATGGCACCTTGCTGATTTTCAAATAAGAATGGAGTCCCTTGAATCAAGGGTTCACTACGTTGCTCATATACACGTACCCAGTCAACTTCAAGTCGTGCTGATGTAAGGTTTGCATCAATAGTACCGCCTAATGTTCCTCCAATGGCCAGATTAATAATCATGAAATGACCGGCATCATAGGGCCAGTTGGCAGGTGTTTTTGTTGTTGGACTGTAAGTATAATACGGAACATCATTCACATAAAAGATTATCCGATCTTCGTTCCATGAAATAGCATATTCATTAAACT
This sequence comes from Cyclobacteriaceae bacterium, assembly GCA_019638255.1. GTDB lineage: Bacteria > Bacteroidota > Bacteroidia > Cytophagales > Cyclobacteriaceae > UBA2336. The sequence goes on from JAHBUD010000001.1 coordinate 2,441,738, forward strand.
CAGTGGTAGCAGAAGGAATATTGATTGACGATTTGTTTTGGGTATCGCCATAACTTGAAGGATTGTGTAATGCACACATTACCACATTTGGGTTCCTTCCAACATGCTCCATGATATCAATTTCCCCACAGGCCGGCCAACCTACGCTTGGAAAATTATCGCCTAGCATCCACAATGCCGGCCATGTTCCTACACCGGTAGGTAGCTTGGCTCTAAAAACTATCTTACCGTATTTGAACGATAATTTATTTTGTGTCTTTATACGGGCACTTGTCCAGGTGTTTCCTGATTTGATGACATCGATAATCAATCTTCCATCTTCCTGGCGAACGTTGGTAGTGTTGTTGGTATAAATCTGAGATTCCTGGTTGCCCCAACCACCACCACCAAGATCATACCCCCAAAACTGGGAGTCAGGAGAACCTGAACCGTTGAATTCATCACTCCACACTAATACCTCGCATTGGGCATGGCTTTTTATAACCGCAGAAATGCAAAATACCAGGATAAGTACGGTATAAATTCTCATGTGTAATAGAGAGGCCATGGCCATCAGATTTAAGATTGATTGATTTGGAACAACAATAGAAAAAGAAAAGTCAGGCTTGCTTTACAAGCCTGACTTTTAGTGCTCGCTTATTCGAGTTTTATATCATCAAAATAGAATGTGGTTTCACTTGGTTTAACATCGCCCTGGAAGTCAAAGAATAGAACGAATAGATTCCATTTGTTGGAGTCATCAACTGTAAAGGTGAAAGTAAGTTCTTCCCAAGCATTGGCTACCGTGGTGGTAGCATCAATCTCTTTGTTATTTCCTGCATTGCCAATTTCTTCCATCTTCAGTTTTACAACAGCACCAACAGCAGGGGAGTAAACCTTTACTTTAAAAGTTTGCTTGGTTGTAAAATCTACCACTCCCGAAAGAGGCGTACTCATGCCGGACCACCCTTGCACACCGGCAAGCTGATTAACACGTATAACAAAACCGCTTGTATTGATTCCGGTTGAGTGTGGATTCGCAATACGCTCTACATTTACCCCAGCGCCAGCGAAATCAGTTCCACCGAATACAGTCCAGGCAGGTGTGCTCGTTTCAAAATCGAAGGAAACATTATTGATGCTGCCAGGTGCCAACGGTGGATCTGGAATAGGGGGCTCTTGCAATGGATTGTCATAATGTACCAACACAAAGCGCCAGTAGCCACCAGCATCAACCAGGTTAGTTTCAATAATAAGTGTATCCACTGCTGCGTCAACAAGTTTTACTATGGTATACGTAACAGCGCTTTGAGGTACCGTAACTTCTGCATTGGTAGCTACTTTGGCCAAACCAGCAAAAGCACCGGTACCATTTAGTGTAAGTTTTGAATTCTGTACATCATAAGTAAATGAATGGACACCGTCATTCCATGCCGAGATATCCGCACCATCCACATTTACAAAATTTGCAGGAGAATTAGGAATACAGCCAGGTACTCCTGTTATAGTGGTGTTCCACACGCCAGATTCAGCCCAGATATCACCATTAGTTTTGTATTCATATTGCCCGTTAAAGCGAAATAAGTATTCATCGTTTAGCAAGCAAGGACGATTGTGTAAACCTTCCTGCAGCCCAAGTGCGTACCATATTTGTGAACGATCTTGTGGGCCTACAGCAAAAGGGTAATGACCAGTTGAAACATCACGGATCAACTTCCATGTTTTAGAAACTTCGCCTGTTAGTTTTTTTAATTCAATGTTAGGGTCAGTAATGATAATCTCTTCCGCTTTGGTTGACACCGCTCCACCACCACCTGTGGCTGTAAGTAGCACTGTGTAAGTACCTGCACCAGTATAGGTATGCACAGGGTTTTCTTGGGTAGATGAATTGCCATCACCGAAATTCCAACTGTAGGTGCTGGCATTTTGTGAGAAGTTTGTGAAAGTGACTTTCTTAAAATCATCAGCATCAATTTCGAATTGAAAGCTGGCGATTGGCTCCGCGGGCGGCACATCGTCATCGCTGCAGGAAAAGGCAAGAAAGGTAACAGCCAGCGCTGTTAGCCATCTTAGTTTTACTCGTTTTAGCATGATTATTATGTTTAGTTATTGTTATGGTTTACAGATTGATTTATTGAAACAGTGATGGATCGGGGAAAGCAGTTAAGCCACCACCGGTTATGTCAATGTCGCGTTGGGGTATTGGTAAGTAGAGATCGTTTTGATCAAAATTTCCGGAACGCAAATCGGTTGGACCCCACAGATTTGCATTTGCTCGACCTGAGCGAACGAGGTCAAACCAACGATCACCCTCCCCGGCAAGTTCAGCTCTTCGCTCATACCATATTACCTCCAGAAGCGACCAGTTTAATTCAGCCATCAGGTCGGTGGCGGTGCGATAGTTACCCGTGTTATCTCCAGGGCCTTTAGCGCGTTCGCGCACCAGGTTTATAGCATTCATGGCGGCACTTTGCGAGCCGCCACTGCGCACTAATGCTTCAGCATACATCAGCAGAACATCGGCATAGCGTATGTAGGGTTGGTTGGCATCTTTCAGCACGTTGATCTCACCACCGTTGGGTGCAGTATAGCCCTTGAAATTGGCGTATTTCCGTTGCCAGTATCCTTGAAAATCGGCAGGGTTTTGTTGAGCAGGTGATACACTACAACCGCCTAGGGCTAATTCAGTCTGCGCTATTATGGCTGCATTTCTCCGATAGAAATCATCGGGTAAAAATGAGTTATACAAGTTGGAAGTCGGGAGCATGAATCCCCATCCTTCAGCATATTCCGCATGGTTAGAGCACAACCCCCTAATGCCGCAAAGCTGCACAATCATGTTTCCGTTTATAAACTCGAACGGTGTTCCGAAGTCAGCGGGCACCTCACTTGAGTACTGGATTTCGAAAACTGATTCACTGGTATTGGCTGCGCCAAATGCATAAAGCTCACGATAGTCGTCAATAAGTGAATACTGGTTGGACATAATCACATCGTTCAGATACTGTGCAGCTTTTGTAAACAATTGGGTATCGTCATTTTTCAAATCGGCCCAATAGAGATATGCTTTACCTAGCAATGCTTGTGCAGCACCTTTTGTGATCCTTCCACGCAGGTTGGAAGGATACGAGAGCGGCAGCAGCGGTATAGCCTCTTCAAGATCCTTGGTAATCTGTGTAAACACTTCACTCATGGTGTTACGTGTTGCACTTTTATCATCAGGTTCAGGTTGTTCAAGAATTACCGGAATGGGGCCATACATTCTGAATAATTCAAAATGATAAAATGCCCGAAGGAATTTGGCTTCAGCCTGGTATTGTTTGATGGCATCGGAAGTGATCTTAACATTATTCAATATCTGGTTGGTTTTATTGATACCGAAATAGTTCTTCTTCCAGAAACTGGTTACTTCTGGAGTAAGGGTGTTGGTTAAAAGATCGTCAATTTGTTGCCAGCCGGGTTGATCGAAGTTGGTAGGATCTCCACCGGCACGTGCATTATCCGACCATATTTCACCTAACATAACTGTGGATGTCCAGAAGCCATCAACAAACGTCCATTGGATCGGATCGTATGCAGCTATTAATCCACTAAGTACCTGGTCTTCGGATACATAAAAATTTACCGACAGATATTTGTTTTGAGGCTCAACTTCCAGAAAGTCGCTGCAACCATTTGCAGTGAATAGTACGATAAGGGCTATCGAAAATCTTTTAAGGGCGTTCATGGTGTTGTTCGTTAGAATGATGCGTTTAAACCAAAACCTACTGTCTTCAGTTGCGGATAAAATCCCTTGTCAATAGAAGTATCTAAAATCCAACCGCTGGAACCGATCTCCGGGTCGAGGCCTGTATAACCGGTAAGCGTGAGCAGGTTATCAATAGCTGCATATAGCCTCAGTGTTTTCATTTTAGCTTTGCTAATAATTTTGGCTGGTAGTGTATAGCCTAGTTGAAGAGTTTTCAACCGCAGGTATGAACCATCTTCTACATAAAAGTCAGAAGGACGGGAGTTGTTGTTAGTATCTGCAGTAGTAAGGCGTGGATAGGAGCCATTGGGATTTGATTCTGTCCAGCGATTAAGCCACTCAACCTGGTAATTGTTATTCGGAACATCCTGACGTTCGTAAGATCTAAAGATATCGTTGCCAATACTGGCTGAAAAAAGTATTCGAGCATCAAAACCTTTATAGCTGGCCGAGAGGTTTAAACCTAGGATGAAGTCTGGCCACGGTTTCCCAATATTGGTTATATCCTTTTCATCAATTATTCCATCGCCATTGACATCAATAAATTTAAGGTCGCCTGGTTTTGCATTGGGTTGAATAGGATCGCCATTGGAATTGATGTAGCTGAATATTTCCGATTGATTGTTAAATACCCCGCCTGTGCGATAACCTCTGAAATAGCCAATGGGTTGCCCAACTTCCATGCGTGTGATTACGGTATTGCGCACTGGCCAAGTATAGCCATCAATAAATCCGTTATCGGTTACTTGGGTTACTTTGTTGGTAAGTGTTGTGGCGTTAAAGCCAATATTAAATAGCACATCTTTGAAATGCTTGCGATAGTTGGCCTCCATTTCAAATCCCTGGTTTACTACTTCGCCAACATTGGCTGTAGGTGGCCTATTGCCGATATACAGTGCAGTAGTAGCTGCCATTAACAAGTTGGAAGTTGTTTTACGGTAGTAATCAAACTCGATGGTGAGCCGATCGTCCAGTAAGCCAATTTCCAAGCCGAGGTCAAATTGTTTGCTTTCTTCCCATCGTAAGTTTGGGTTATCCAGAAACAGTGATGAGAGCCCTTGGTATATAGTTTGGTTGCCAGGCTTGCCGAACTGATAGGCTCCGGTTATCCCGATTAAAGAAGCATATCCCAGGTTGCCTATGCGGTCGTTGCCATTAACACCATAGCTGGTTCTTAACTTCAAAAAACTGATTTGTGAAACTGACCAAAACTGTTCGCGACTGATGACCCATCCTGCTGAGACAGAAGGAAAGAACCCGAAGCGATTGTTGGCACCGAATTTTGAACTGCCATCAATTCGATAGGATGCAGAGAAAAGATAGCGTTCATCAAAATTGTAATTTATTCTTCCAAAGAAACTCAATAGTGCCTCGCGTTCCGATGCGCTTCCAGAAGACCTACGGAGTGAGTCTGGTGTGTTATCAATGAATTGGAAATTGGGATTGAACTGAACTTCTTCCGGAATGCCAGAAGACGATCCGCTAAAACCTGAGGATGATTGCTCACGGGCAGTAGTACCGAGTGTAAAAACAGCATGATGTTTCCCCTGGTCATAGGCATAATTCATATAGTTCTCCCACTGCCATATGAATACATTCGAGGTGTACCTATAAACGTCATTTAATTCGTTTGTAAGTGGAAGTTGGTTACCATTGGTGTCAAAAAAATTATACGAGGGGGCGAATCCTTCACCATTGTAGTAGTTGTAGTCAATACCGAAGTCGGTCTTGAAAAAGAAATTTTTGAAAGGACTAATTTTCAAAAAAATATTTCCGAGTAAACCATCTTGCGATGTACGGTTGTTGCTGATAAATATCCGGCTTAACGGATTTAAATATTCTTTTTGTACATAAGGAGATTGTGCAAATCCGAACGTCCCATTTTCATCAAACACCGGAGTTAGGGGGTCGTAAACCAATGCATCACTGATGGGAGAGCCAAACGCATTGTTTTCAGGAATGCGTTCATTTTGTGAATGATTAAAAAATAGCGTTTGGCCAAAGCTAATGTAGGCGTTTATTTGTTGTTCGGAGTTAAGCCGGGCCGTAATGCGTTGAGCGTTTGATTTATCGGGCGCGATAATACCTTTCTGATCAAAATAGGAGAGCGAAGCAAACGTTGAACTTGTTTCGCTGCCTTTTGAAACTGACAATTGATGGGTTTGTGTGCTGGCTGGTTCGAAAATAGTTTGCATCCAGTTGGTGTTGGTGCTAATTGAACCATGATCTGGAAAGCCTGGCGGGAGAGGGGTGTTACCGGCAGCATACTTCTCTCTAATGGCTGTAACATACTGAGAGGCATCCATCATCTCCGGGACTTTCCAGGGTTGCTGAATTCCGTAGAAGAATGAATAATTCAAATTGGCATCTCCGGCTTTTGCTTTTTTTGTAGTAACCATAATTACTCCGTTAGCAGCGCGCGAGCCATAGATTGCCGTAGAGGCTCCATCTTTCAATATTTGAATAGATTCAATGTCATCCGGATTGAGCGCAGCAAGCAAGCCATCATTGGAGTTGACACCATCGATAATAATCAAGGGATTGTTGTTACCATTTGTACCAACACCACGAATAAAAATATTTTGTGCAGAACCCGGCTGGCCTGATGCCGATTTGAAGGTTACACCGGCCACCTGACCTTGCATTATTTGATCAACACGGGCAGAACTGAAACCTTTAAGGTCGGCTGATTCCACCTTAGACATGGAAGCAGTGGCTACACTCTTTTTCTGTACTCCATAGCCAATCACTACAATCTCCGATAGTGCAAGCACATCTTCTTCCAGTGTAACATTGATCTGGGTTTTGCCGGAAATATTCAGTTCAGTAGTTTGATAGCCTATGAAGCTGAAGATTAAGACTCCTGCGGAAGGTGCTTCCAGACTATAGTTACCATCGGCATCAGTAGTGGTACCCATCATGGTGTTTTTTAGCTGAACGTTTGCCCCAGGTATGGGCTGCCCGGTAGCATCTGTAACTTTACCGGTAACGGTTAACTGAGCCCAACCAATTGCTGAACTGCAAATCAGTAGTGCCGATGCTAGAATTGTTCTCATTAGCGGATGACTTTATTGATTAGTATTGGTGCAAGGCATTTCTGATTCTGCAATCGAATGCAATGCGTTCCAAAAGTCATCCATTTAGAAGTAGTCGCCTATTATTCGGATTCATCAATACTACTTCAAATAGGTAAACTGACTACATCAAAATTACATCATGCATTAAAATATGGTCAAAATTCGTTCAATTTTAGATATTTGGTCATAAGTTTAGTACAACATATTAAAGTTCCTGTTACAACATATGAGTTATTGGAAAGCATTTTTTGGTCTTTTTCTGGGTACACTCCCATATTTCGGTGTTTCGCAATCGCCAGTAATGGGTATTCCGTTTATCCGGAACTTCAGTACTCAGGAATATCGGGCTGGTATTCAAAACTGGCAGATAACACAGGATGCGCGTGGTGTCGTGTATATCGCCAATAATTTCGGGCTGTTGGAGTATGATGGAAACAACTGGGAAGTTTATCCAACCACCGGGGGTTCAAAAATGCGAAGTTTGGCTATTGATCCTTCAGGCAAAGTATATGTTGGTTGCCAGCGGGAATTCGGGTACTTCTTTCCTGACTTCAATGGCCGATTAACCTACACATCGTTAGCCGACAGTTTACCCAGCTCCTTTCGGAATTTTGATGAAACCTGGAAACTGTTTCTGGATGGTAGCCGCCAATACTATTGCACATTTACTAACATATACATTTACGAAAAGGACTCCATTACCATTATAGAACCTGAAAACCCATTGGAGCTTTCATTTTTGGTGAACAGGGAGTTATGGGTTGATCAGCGAGGGGCTGGTTTATCCAAACTTAATGGCAATAAATTGTCAATTTTACCGGGTGGTGATTTTTTTAAAGACAAGCGAGTCTCATCGATACTGCCTGGCTATGATCAGAAAGTCCTAATATCAACCTACAACGATGGAATTTTCGAGTACTCCCCGTTACAAATAAAGCCCTGGAGCATTGCACATCACAAAAGATTCAAGGATGCCATTATTAATGTGATGATTCGGTTAAAGAATGGCAACTATGCTATTGGAACTCAAAATGAAGGCCTGCTGATCGTGAACAATAATGGAGAGCTGATGCGGCAATTCACCACCGGAAAGGGGTTAGGCAATCGTACTGTCCTTAGTGTTATGGAGGATGATGCACAGAATTTGTGGGTTGGATTGAACAACGGACTAACGTATATCGAACTTGGGTCACCGTTTACTTTTATCAATGAGTCAATTGGATTGCCGGGCACAGGCTATGCGGCATACCTTGATAACAATGACTTGTATCTGGGCACAAATACCGGCCTTTACAAAAAGGATTTATCCCAACGCGATAGCCCATTTAAATTGATGGAAGGAACCCAGGGTCAGGTTTATCATGTAGGTAAGTATGGTGATGATATATTGTTGGGGCATCATAACGGTTCTTACAGAATTGAAAATGATCGTGCAGTTTTGCTTTCAGCTGCGCCAGGGTCTTGGATTTTTGTGCCATTGTCGAATCAACCCGATTTGCTTATTGGTGGATTGTACGGAGGATTGCAGTTGTTTTCTAAAAGGAATAACCATTGGGAGTACGAGCGCAAAATCAGTGCTTATTCAGAGTCATCCCGGGTGATGGAGCAGGATGTGGAGGGTAATTTATGGATTACCCATGGGTATAAGGGTGTGTTTAAACTTAAAAACTATTTAACCGACAGTACTCATGTCTCATTCTATGGACAAGAATCAGGCTTTCCGTCCAACATGCTTATCAATGTCTATAAAATTCGTAATGAACTGATTTTTACATCTGAGCGTGGAGTTTACCAGTTTGACGCTGGTAAAAATTATTTTGAACGTAACCCATTTTTTACAAAGCTGATGGATGAGAATGTACAGCTATGGAAAGTGCAAGAAGATGCCATGCAGCGTATTTATTTTATTGGCCGCGATCAGATTGGGAGATTACAGAAAACAGCAATCGGTGAATATGATTATATACCAAAGGCCAATCTGTTTAGTACTATTCGTAGCTATTTGAATGACGATCTTGAGACGATTATCGTTTTAAGTAATAATGAGGTTCTATTTGGTGCAAAGGAGGGGTTTGTTCACTACGATCCCAATTTTAATATAACTAAGGGGGTTCCATTTAAAACATTGATCAGACGATTCAGTGTTACAGCGAGTGGGGATTCTGTGATTTACTACGGAAATCAAGCAAAACCTTTCGCAATGAATGGTGCAATTTCGAGCAACAGGAATATTCGTTTGCCCTACGCACTTAATTCTGTGGCATTTAGCTTTGCTGCGCCTGCCTTCGAAATTAGCGATCAGTTAATGCATCAATTTAAGCTTGAGAATTTTGATAGGGTTTGGTCCGAGTGGACTACAACTACAAGGAAGGAATACACCAATCTTAAAGAAGGAAGCTACACATTTCATGTTCGATCACGCAATTCGATGGGTGATATTAGCGGGGAAGCAACGTATACATTCATAATACTACCACCTTGGTATCGTACAGCATGGGCCTTTTCAGGATATGCATTAACCATCATAATAGCATTGTTTTTGAGTTTTGCCCTAATCGATCGTAAATACAAATATGAAAGGCGTGTTCTCACCATTCAGCAAAAGAAGGAATTAATAAGAAAGGAAAATGAAATTGAGCAGTTGGAACTTCGAAACCAACAGGAAATAACCCGCCTGATGAATGAAAAGCTTGAATCAGAGTTACAACATAAGAATAAGGAGCTTGCTACTTCTACAATTCATTTGCTCAATAAGAACGAGTTTATTTCGCACCTCAAAGATCATTTACAATCGGTGGCCAGGAAAAATGGCAAAACAGAAACAACTCAGGAATTGGTTCAGATGATCGGAGAGATTGAATCTAATCTTTCTTCAGATTCAGATTGGGAGAACTTCCAGCAGCATTTTGATAATGTGCATGGCGACTTCTCCAGGAGGTTTCGTTCTGCTTTCCCGAATCTTAGTCCGCAGGAAATGAAGTTGTGTGCTTACTTGCGAATGAACTTATCAACAAAAGAAATTGCAAACTTATTGAGCATTTCTATTCGGGGGGTAGAAATTAGCCGATACAGGTTACGGAAAAAACTAAAATTAGATCGTAATACAAATCTTCAGGAATTCATTCTGAATTTCTAACAGTTCAATGAATGTGTGTCTTTAACTTTTTGTAAATCATTCCGTGCGAAGGAGATAACAACATGGCCAATGCAAAATGTACTCCACTCATGGTGGCTATTGCCCCGGCAATGGAGCCATCAAGCCAAACGGCAAGGTAGTATCCGGTTATCGATGAGAGTACACCCATCAGGCAAGCCAGTGCCAACATGGTTTTGAAATTATCGGTTAACAAATATGCAGTGGCAGCAGGAGCAATCAACAAAGCTACCACTAAGATGGCGCCTACGGATTCAAAAGAGGCTACAGTTGTCATAGACACGGCACCCATTAATGCGTAATGCCATACCGTTGTGGAAATACCAATCGCTGTGGCAAAGTATGGATCGAAGGTGGTTAGAAATAATTTTCGATAGGCCAGTGAAACAAAAAGAAGGTTTACAATCAGAATGATCCCCGAAACATACAGCGCCTTTGGACCGATGTTAATCCCACCTTGAGTGATGATGACATCCAACGGTACATACGCTATTTCGCCATAGAGTACACAATCCTGATCAAGATCAACCTTCCCGGCAAAGAGCGAAATCAGCACCACGCCAATCGCAAACAACCAGGTAAAGGTTACGCCAATAGAGGCATCGGTTTGTAAGCGTGCTTTTTTATGAAAAAACTCGATTAAAAAAGTTGTGAACATTCCAATAATCCCGGCTCCAATCAACATCGTTACAGAATCTCTTGAACCCGATAATAAAAATGCAATAACAATTCCCGGTAATACAGCATGCGAAATTGCATCGCCCACCATGGCCATCCTGCGTAAGATGAGGAAACAACCCAGCAATGCACAGCTGGCAGAAACGAGAGAGGCGGTGAGGATGATGTAGAGGTCGTTCATTTGAATTATCAATTAGCAATGATCAATTATTCTATTTGGTACTGGATGAGTTGATGATGGTAAAAAGAATTTTAAGAAGCTCCTCACAATCGGCCAATAATGACTCAAGTATTTTTTGATCTGCAAGTTCTGCTTCCAGCAATAATCGTAGCCAGTACTTAGTTTCTCGTGCTTCCTTATAGGCAATTCTCATTTTGTTGGTAAAACCCTTTTTTGAGGCGCCACCTTGCGCCTCTTCTACATTCGAGCCAATGGAAGTTCCACTGCGTAAATCTGAGATGCTATCTCATAATGCCTGAGTTTATTCAGTTGTGCGCTGAATTTTATAACCCGTACTGCAAGCCGGAAAGACTTAATCAGAATTACATTCTCCCGCTGACTCATCTTGATAATTATTTATAGGTTTTAATTACTAATTGTTCATTGCTCATTGTTCATTGTTGATGACTAATTGTCTGCATACGGAATCTTGGATTGATGCGGATCTACTTTCGGGTACCCCAACAGTTGTTCGAGTTGCTCTTCGAGTTCAGGTGTTAACAGGTGTTCAATGGTTTCAGCATCTTCATGAACGTGATCCGGAGCAATATGCATGTGGGTGGTTAAATAGAGCTCCCACAACCGGTGAATCTTAACAATGCGTTGTGCCCGGTTTTTACCTTCTTCGGTAAGCCCCCAAAGGTTTCGCGTGCGCTCCACGTAGCCCTGGCGTGTAAGGCGTTTTAGTATTTTGACCAAGGCTGCTTTTTCATAAAATCTTTTGCGAATAATTTCATCGGTCAATCGGGGAATAAAAAAGTTTTTATTTTCCTCACCTAACTGATAAATAATTTTTAAAACGTTTTCATCGTTGATGGTCTTTCGGATTCTAGCCTGCCGGATGTACCGACCAATTACACCACGACTGGGAGCAAAGAAAAATGAAATAAAGGCGAGGGTTGAAATGACAATAACAATCCACGGGCCGGTAGGCATGGCCGGTGCGGTATAAGAAATAAAGGCCCCACTCAACCCACTAATGGCGCCAAAGATACTGGCCAGTAGAAACATCACAGTAATCTTATCTGTCCAGAACCGTGCGGCTGCTGCAGGCGTAATTAAAATAGCGGCCATTAAAACCACACCAACGGCCTGAATGCCAATTACCACTGCCAGTACGATCAGCGATGTGAGGCTTAGTTCAATCCATTTAACCGGCAATCCGATCGAACGTGCATAGTCTTTATCGAATGCGAGCAATGAAAATTCTTTAAAGAGGATGAATACAACGACAAGAAGAGTAATCGCTACAATACTAAACGTAATCAGGTCACTACCGACAAGCGAGGCAGCCTTACCAAACAGAAAGTGGTCGAGCCCGGACTGTGATGCGTTGCCGCCCTTCTGAATAACGGTGAGCATGAGGATACCAATTCCAAAAAAAACAGAGAGTATTAATCCAATGGCAGTGTCTTCCTTAATGCGTGTTTTGTTTGTGATATACTCAACCAGTATAACCGAAATCCAGCCCGTTATGAAAGCTCCTGCAATCAACGCCAATGGATTTTTTGTTCCGGCCATCAAAAACCCAAGGCATATACCGGGCAAAACAGCATGGGCAATGGCATCACCAACCAATGATTTTTTGTTCAGGAAAGTAAACGAACCCACGATGGCCGAACTTGCCGTAAGCAATACCGAACCAAGCGCTACATAGCGGATGTTCGGATCACTAAAAGACAAGAATTCCCACAGTGCATTCATGATTTGATAACATTTTCTTCCCGGTTAGGATAATTTTCCCTGCGCATCAGGTCCGCCACATCGGTGAGCAGAGTTAGCTTTCCGCCATAGGTGGCCTCCAGATTTTCGGAAGTAAAGGTTTTAGATGTAGGGCCTGAGGTAACCAGGCGTGTGTTTAGCATCACAACCCAGTCGAAGTACTGACTAACGGATTGTAAGTCGTGATGCACAACAATAACGGTTTTACCCTGATTGGTCATTTCACGCAAGAGTGTAAAAATGGCCTTTTCAGTAGCGGCATCTACACCGGCAAAGGGTTCGTCCATAAAATACAGGTCAGCTTGTTGAGCCAACGCCCTGGCTAAAAAAGTTCGTTGTTGTTGCCCGCCTGAAAGCTGCGATATCTGACGGTTTATAAAACCTTCCATTCCAACTTTCTTCAGGCAATCAATGGCCACATCTTTATCCGCTTTGCGCGGACGTTTAAAGAGACCAAGCTTGGCATAGCGCCCCATCAACACAACATCCATAACAGAAGCGGGGAAATCCCAATCGACTGATTCGCGCTGCGGAACATAACTGATTCGCTCGCGTACACTTTCCAGCGGTTGGTCATATAGCTTTACATAACCACTGCTTAAGGGTAATATGCCCATCGCGGCTTTGATCAACGTTGACTTACCGGCACCGTTTGGACCCACTATACCAACAAGTTTTCCCTGCGGAATCATCAAATCAATATTCCACAACACCGGCTTGCGATCGAAGGCAACGGTAAGGTCATGTATTTCAAGTGCAGTATTCATGTCATTCTATTTCAATGCCTCTACAATGGTTTTAACATTTGCATGCACCATACCGATATACGTGCCCTCGGGCGTGCCGGGGTTACCCATGGCATCGGAATACAGGTTGCCGCCAATTTTTACCGGCCAGTTTTTCTTTTTGCATCCTTCCACAACAGCTTGTATCGATTTTGGTGAAATGGATGACTCAACAAAAATGGCTTTGATCTTTCTGCTGATGATGAAGTCGACAAGTTCCGTGACATCACGTAAGCCAAACTCGGCTACGGTTGAAATCCCCTGGAGTCCGCGAACCTGAATGTTATAGGCGCGACCAAAATATCCGAAAGCATCGTGGGCGGTAATCAATACGCGTTGTTCTTCGGGAATGGTGAGTACGTGTGATTGCACAGCATGGTGAAGTGAATCGAGTTGTTTGATAAATGATTGAGCCGCAGAATCGTAATAGGCTTTGTGTTCCGGATCAATTTCATTTATGTAACCATGGATGTTTTTTACAGCTTCCATCCAAAGGTTAACATCAAACCAAATGTGTGGGTCGGTAATACCTTGAAAGCCTTCAACCTCAAGTAACAGACTGTCGGGTAGGGTGGAAGCTACTGCAAAAACCGGTTTAGTGCGCGAAAGTTTTTCGAGTACTTCACCCATTTTTCCTTCCAGGTGCAGGCCATTATAAAATACAATATCGGCTTCCGTTAATTTTTTTAGATCGCCTTGTGTGGCTTTATATAAATGCGGATCAACACCCGGTCCCATCAAGGCTTCCACATCAGCATTCCGGCCAGCTATGTTTTTAACTGCATCCTGAATCATCCCGGTTGTCGTTACGATTTTTAAGGATCCCTGTTCCGATGATTCCTTTTTCGAAGTGCATCCGGAAATAATAGCGAGTGATAGTACGGTGTAAAGAAATTGCTTCATTGTGTCACTAAAATATTTTCACCGGCTTCACGGGATATATAAACTTTTTTCTTTCCGTCAATCTTGATTTCGAGGGAGCCATCAAACGCAAGGCGTTCCATTACCTGCACGGTTGCACCTATGTAGATTCCCACTTTGCTCAGGTAATCAAGAAAAGATGCAGAACTATCCTTAACAGACCTAATGATGGCTTTTTTTTCGGTTGCTTCGAGTAAGGTGATCTGGCGCGCAATGGTAATTTTTCCATTCTTATCAGGGATAGGGTGCCCGTGAGGATCGGCCGAGGGGAAGCCGAGAAATTCATCCAACTTTTCAATTAGAAGGGGCGATTGAATGTGCTCCAATTGTTCGGCAACATCGTGCACTTCACCCCAGTCGAAACCAAGTTTTTCTACTAAAAAGGTTTCCCATAACCTATGTTTTCGGATGATGGCGAGGGCTTGCGATTTGCCTTGCCTGGTAACCTTAACCCCGTGATACTTTTCATAGGTGATCAGATTTTTCAAAGCAAGCTTTTTTACCATGTCCGTTACCGAAGCAGGTTTGGTTTGAATTGATTCGGCTATTTCGTTGGTGAGCACCGATTTCAAGCCCCCATCGGACAGGTGGTAAATGGCTTTGAGGTAGTTTTCTTCTGTGAAGCTAAGCATACGCTTTGATTAACGGTATGCAAAGCTATAAAGTTTAGATTAGTCTAAAAATTTATTTAGGCAATTTATTATTTAAGCCTACCAATGAAGGGATAAACATCCTCATCGAAATACAGTGTCGAGCGCTTTTCGGGCAGGCGGAAAGCTTTTATTTCAGTCAGTAGTTGCTGATAGTCAATGGGTTCTTTAAGGATTATTCCGGCTTGATGGTGTAAGGTAAGTTGTTCCGATTCTGCATTGTGATTGATAATCACCGGAAGGTTCAACCCGAGGTATTCATAAAGTTTTGTGGGTATTGAACACGCTGTGCTGGGATTGGGTGGGTACCAAACAATCCCGAAATCAACCTTAGTTATTGCTGTTAAAATTGCTTCATGAGGTAAAGGTTGCACACTTCCCTTATACGTGATGAAACTATGCGATTGAGCAAGCTTCAGCAGTTGCTTGTGGCTGGCTGGTGATGGACAGTGCCCAACAATGGTTAGTGTAATGCTGCCATCGTAGTTGTACAGCTCTTCTGCTAGCGTAATGGCGTGTAATACTCCGGTTGTTTCCGCCAAAGTTCCGGTGAAGATTAAACGGGAGTATCCGGTATTTTCTTTTTTCCTGAATGTTTCGGAAACAGCACGCGTGATTTTGTTTTCCAACACGATATGCGGCTCCGCAAAAGGTAGTTCTTGTGCGTAGCCCTTTTCAGCCAATAGGTATGTCTCGATGATAGGATGCAACATGCGTTCTTTTATCCTTACCCAAACCGCTAGTAAAAGCCGTACTCCAACAGGAAAGGCATTGGTGTATCGGATATTCCGATAGTAGTTCTCCTGTATATCATAAAAAACTGTGCAACCGGTAAAAATTTTGCACCAAAGTGCCGCGAATAACAATTCATGCGTTGCGATGATCAGGTATTTAGGTCTGATTCGAACGGCAATAAAAAGTACTTTTATGGAGGCGATAAACCTCGTTAGGCTAATTCGCTTAAAGTTTTGCTCTGAAATGGGATGTAGAGTGACTTTGCAATCACTGCTATTTTTTCTGGAAGATGGAAAGCCAATAATGTGAACTTCATGACCGGCATGCGCCAAAACAGCCCCGATTTTCTCAAACATGCGGGGCTCATCCACAGGTTTCAGCACGGAGGCAATAACTATTCTGTTGATTTTATTTACTTGCGACAAAATTCAACGTATTAAAATCTAAAGATGGAATTAAAACAGATCATTGAAAAGACCTGGGATGACAGAAGCCTGTTACAACACCCCGACCATCAGGCCGCTATACGCTCCGTTGTTGAGAAACTGGATAAAGGAGAACTTCGTGTAGCCCAGCCAACGCAAGACGGCTGGCAGGTGAACGAATGGGTGAAGAAAGCCGTAATAATGTATTTTCCAATCCAGCAAATGGAAACCATTGAAGTAGGGCCATTTGAATTTCACGATAAGATTGCATTGAAGAAAAACTATAAAGCATTAGGCGTGCGCGTGGTCCCGCATGCCATCGCACGTTATGGCGCTTATGTAAGCAAAGGTGTGATCATGATGCCATCATACGTAAACATTGGTGCCTATGTAGACGAAGGCACCATGGTGGATACCTGGGCAACGGTTGGCAGCTGTGCACAGATTGGTAAAAACGTTCACCTGAGTGGTGGTGTTGGGATAGGAGGAGTGCTGGAACCCGTGCAGGCTGCCCCAGTGATCATTGAAGATAACGCCTTCATTGGCTCACGCTGCATTGTTGTTGAGGGGGTGCGCGTTGGCAAAGAAGCAGTATTGGGTGCCAACGTAGTGCTAACGGCCAGCTCAAAAATCATCGATGTAACCGGATCAACACCAGTTGAGTATAAGGGATATGTACCTGAACGTTCGGTGGTCATTCCAGGATCATACACTAAATCATTCCCGGCTGGAGAATTTTCAGTGGGTTGCGCGCTCATTATTGGAAAAAGAAAGGAGAGCACCGATAAAAAAACCTCGTTGAACGATGCGTTACGTGACAATAGTGTGGCGGTTTAGCCCATAAATAAGCGCTTTTTGGCATTGGGTTTGAAAGGTTAATGTTCGGGAAACACCAGTTTGCTAATTTTACGTAACCAGTCAACTATGCGGTTAGTATTTATAAGCCTGATCTTAATCACTCTCCTGACAGCGTTTACATTGGGGCAGAACGAGGTATATCCGCGGGTTCGAAACGTAAGCTTTACAAAGGGTGAAGTGCTGGAGTATAAAATGAGCTATGGAATTTTTAACATCGGTAAAGGCTCCACCGTAATCCATGAACAGTATCACACCGTGAACAACCGCCCTTGTTTCAGGGTAGATGTTTTCGGGCGTACGACCGGGCTGGTGGACTGGGTAGCCGATGTAAACGATCAATGGGGAGCGTACATTGATACCATTGCGTTGGTTCCGCATTTATCGTATAGGAAGATTCAGGAAGGGAAATATAGAAAAGATGAAGTTGTATCGTTTGATCATATCAATGGCAAGATCGAAGCAAAAGTACTGGATCAGAAAACCGGTCAGTATAAAGAACCTCATCACTACGATGCGCCTCCTCAGGTTCGCGATTTAATCGCAGGCTTCATGTATATGCGCACGCTTGATTTCAGCAAACTGCATGTTAATGATACAGTTGTTGTGGAGGGTTTCTTCGAAGACACCCTATACAAGCTAAGTATTTTATACACTGGCAAGGAAACGATTCGGACTAAGGCAGGCAAGTTTAATGCGTTAGTGTTTAAGCCCATCATGCCCAAGAATAAACTCTTCAACGGAGAGAACTCCATCACCGTTTGGTTCTCCGATGATAAGAACCGTATTCCGTTAAAAGTAAGTGCCAACATGTTTATTGGCAGTGCCGGTATGGAGCTGACTTCCTATTCAGGAGTACGCAATCCAATTAATAAGGCTAAATAACCATAGCTTTAAATTGTTTGTAGTACAAGGCAATTGCCTACAGTGATCCGATGCCAATTCGAAAACAGGAATGAAAATCAAGGTGAATCAATAGTTGTTTTTCGATATTCCTTGTTAAGTTTGAGCATAAACCTCTTAAATCTATGTTGCAAGAATTCAAAAAGTTTGCCATGCGTGGCAACGTTATCGACCTGGCCATCGGTGTAATTATCGGAGGAGCTTTCGGAAAAATTGTAAGCTCTTTAATTGATGATGTGATTACTCCCTTATTGCTCAAACCTGCCCTTGAGGCCGCTCAACTTACTGAGCTTAGCGAACTTACCCTGTGGGGATCCGTTAAGTATGGTAATTTTCTGGCCGGTGTTTTAAATTTTTTGATTATAGCTTTTGTGTTGTTCCTGATCGTAAAAGGAATTAATTCAACTAAAAAGAAAGAAGAAGCCGCTGCTCCACCACCGCCTCCGGCCGATGTGCAGTTACTGACTGAAATCAGGGATTTGCTGAAGAAATAGTCAGGATTCATTCTGAAATCAGTTTTCTTGTTCTTTTTGAAGGTTGACCTGCACCCTGAACGGGAATTCCCCATGATCATGTAGGTTTTTAATAAGGTTTGTTTGGCTTTCTTTACAGCATCAATCAAACATAATGGCTATGAAAACCTCCATCACTAACCTCGTGTTTTTGGCTTTTTTTGTCCTGCTATCATCCTGTGGCCTCTTCGATGATTTAAAGGAAGTGACTTTTGATGCTGAAATCCCGGTTGATTTCGTCATTAATGAAACCGCCAGCAATCCAACCGGGAAAGACTATAGCAGTGAACAATTGCTGGACATCACCAGTGATCCTGACGTTGCAGAGTATGCTTCTAAAATCAAGGATGTCCATGTAAACAGCATCACGTACTATGTTTACAATCTTGATGGAAGCGGCATTTTTTTCTCCGGAGGATCAATCGTTACAAAATCAAATAATAAAACCATTGCTACGCTGGCGAACCTTCCATTAATTGAATCAGCTGAAGGTGCATTTGTCATGGATGCTGAAGGCTTCAATCAGTTATCGGCTCGTTTGAAAGACAATAAAAGTGAAACCATTCGGCTTGAAGGAAACTTAAGCGCGACTCCAGTGGCGTTTTATGTTCAATGCCGTTTTCATGTATCGATTACCGCTGAAGTGTTGTAATTGAACTTTAACCTAATGCTGTCGTTGCGATGGGAGCAGCAAGGCAGCTTTCAGGAATATTGAACGCATCAACCAGCGGAACGGCATCCTGGCGGATTTCCCAGCATAACTGGTTTACCAGCTTGCGAACGGCTTTGGTTTTAACGCCCTCCATGTAACCCTGTTCAAGGTACCAGCCTTTGTGTTGTTCGATGTGGTAAAGCGCGAATAAATCACACAAGCGCTTCAAAGCACTTTTGCAACCACGATCTTCCGTTTCCGTCACAACTTTTTGAAACTGCTCCAGAATGATACGCTCTACATAAGCAAAGGCCACTTCCACCAAATGGTGCTGACTTACATTGAATGCGTCAAACGAATCCATGCCGCTGTCGATGTGGCGTTTTAACCTGCGCGCAGCCGAGGTAAGTATATCCCGTTCCCGGTAACGGAAAGCATTCAACTGAAATTCCGGATCGAGTAAATGAGCTTCATCGGTGTTGCGCACGATCAACGGATTCATTTCGGTGATGGATGTTTTTGCCTGATCGGCTACATAGTTTAAGATGGTGAACACGTTCATGTTGCTGAACTCCTGTCTGAATTCCGTTAACCGGCTTTTCGCCACAAGTTGCATTAGCACAGTGTTGTCGCCTTCAAACGTAGTGTAAATGTCAGTATCGTTTTTAAGTATTTCAATCCGATTTTCCGAAAGGTACCCCTTGCCACCGCAAGCTTCGCGGCATTCCTGTAAGGTGGCGGTGGTGTGCCAGGTAGCAAAGGCTTTCAATCCTGCGGCAAGCGCTTCAATTTCCTGCATCTCTTCTTCGGAGCGGTTTAAAAATCTTTCCGTTAGGTAGCGAAGGGAAAAGTGCAAAGCATATGTAGTGGCCAGCAGGGGCATGAGTCTGCGCTGATGGGTGCGGTAATTTAATATGGGAACTTCACTGCCGCCTTCCGGACCGAACTGCCTGCGCTGGTCGCCATAACGAATGGCAATGGTTAATCCCGACTTACACGCGGCCACACCGGAGCGTGGTATGCCAATGCGTCCGCCCACCAAGGTGCCGAGCATGGTAAAGAACCTGCGGTTGTCGCTGGCAATAGGGCTGGTGAATTTTCCCTCTTCGCTAACGCCAGCAAACCGGTCGAGTATGTCTTCTTTTGGAATGACTACATTATCAAAATAGATAATACCATTGTCAACACCGTTAAGGCCCATCTTGCGGCCACAGTCTTCAATGGTGATACCCTTTTCAAGCTTTCCGTTTTTATCGCGTAGCGGAACAATAAAGGCGCTCACACCATAATCTTTTCCATCGATAATCAGTTTGGCAAAAACCGTAGCCATTCGCCCGTGTAATGCCGCGTTGCCTATGTATTCCTTGCGCGCATATTCGTTGGGTGTGTGGATGGTAAAGGTTTTATCAGCATGATTATAGGTGGCAGTGGTTTCGATGCCCTTAACGTTCGATCCATGGTTGGTTTCCGTCATGGCAAAACAACCGGGCAGTACCAGCGAACCAATGTCTTTTAAATATTTTTTGTGATGCTTCTCCGTGCCGAGAAAGTATACGCTCATGCCCCATAGGCCGAACTGCACACCAA
Source organism: Cyclobacteriaceae bacterium (assembly GCA_019638255.1). Classification (GTDB taxonomy): domain Bacteria; phylum Bacteroidota; class Bacteroidia; order Cytophagales; family Cyclobacteriaceae; genus UBA2336. The sequence goes on from JAHBUD010000001.1 coordinate 2,462,341, forward strand.
ACTTTATCACAAGGCTTAGGTCGTGATAGCTCAATGTTTCCATGATGGTAAAGTATGCTTTCATGTCATCTTGCCCGCCATGTGCTTTTGGGTAGGCGATGGCTCCATAGCCTTGATCGGCCAGGTAGGTTAACCACTTGAGTACCTGTGCCCTGTATTTGTCGAGGTCTCCCGGATCGATGTATTGAAATTCCGGATCGGAGATGAGTGTCTTTACTTTGCGGATCACTTCGGCCTGGTCGCCATCGAGTAGCCGCGACAAGGTTTCAATTTCGAAGTTCAGTTGCGTAGCCTGCTGCGAGGTGATGGTTTCGTGCACATCCTGAAAGTTGTACACGATTTCATGACTGATGAACCCAAGCGTAGCTTCAATTTTTTCAAGCGAGGGGCGTGCCTTCATCAACGTTTCGCCCACGGTGCCGTTGCCGTAGAGGCTGGCCAGGCGAATGCCTAATTCTACCAGACTGTCTTTTGTGCCGGGCACACCTTTAACCTTTCTAATTTCTTCACGCCAGGCCATCAGGTCATCAGCCGATGGGGGAGACGCAGGATTGAGTTGCTCCAATAAAAACTCGCGTTCCTCTCCGCTGAGCCACTGTTGGCTTTGGATGAGTCCCTCCAGTGTGGCCACTTCACTGGGTGTGAGCACCGCATCTGACCATACAGTATAAAACAGCGGCACAAATACATACAGGTTAGGGTTGCTTTTCAGGTAGGCAGATTGAATCATAAGCAGTGCTTTTTCTTAAAGGTACAAAACGATCAGAACCATATCAGAAATATCTGGAAATCCTCTGGTATTCTGGCTTAGCTTTTATAAGCAATACACCGGATAATCTTATTTTCTTTAGCTTTATCGTTGTTTGAGTCGGTAAGGATGATGTAACAGCATCTCTTAAATTATAATACTATGTTTGACAGGATAACTAAGAAAATTAAGGATAGTAATGTGCTCATAACGATTTTGAAGTATAATCAAGAGTTGGATTGGGCAAATGTTTATCACGACAGCATAAGGGGAAAACCCTGGTTAACCGACTTGCCGTTGAATGTAGGAAGGATGGCTGGCAATTATTCTTTCTTTTATGTGCTAAACAGAATATTGAGTGATTATAGACCGAAGGCCATATTGGAATTTGGACTTGGCGAATCCTCTAAAGTTATTTCGCAATACATCAAACACCACCTGACAGAATCCAGTCATGACATTGTTGAACAGGATGCCGATTGGATCACTTACTTCAATAGCCGTTTTACACTTTCCGATAAATCTTCCGTTCAACTATTGCCGGTTGAAAAAACCCGTGTTAACGGACGAAGCACATATCGATATGAGAACTTACAGCAAGTAATAAAAGGGAAGTATGACCTTTACCTGGTAGATGGCCCTACCGGAAGCCCTCATTACTCCCGTTACGACATTGTTGACTTAACCAGGGGTATGACACAGGAGGATGAATTTATGATCATGATGGATGATAGCCATAAGATTGGGGAGCAACAAACCCTGGCTGCACTATTGCGAACCTTTAAAGACAAAGGCATAGCACTATACACAGCCACCTATGAGGGGACTAAGGCAGTAACGGTGGTTGCAACGAATAAGTACAGATTTGTTTGTAGCTTATAACGGTAGAGTGTGAAAGCGAAAATGGATTTGAACCCTAACATGTACATGGTTTATACGATATGTTGAAAAGATTATTTAAGCGCAATACCCATAACCTCCTGTTTAAAGCCCTCGGTGGTTTTGGGAAATCTATGTACCGATTCTATGAGAACAGGAACCACGACCCACAAAGCAATGGAGAGTTAAGGCTTTTAAAGCAAATAGCCCGGATTAGCCCGAAAATTATTTTTGACGTAGGTGCCAATGTAGGCAACTATGCTGAACTGGTTATTCGCACTAATCCACAAGTCAATCTTTACTGCTTCGAGCCTGTTAGTGCGACTTTCGAAAACCTGGAAAGGAACCTTGGCAAGCACAGCAACAAGCGAATTTTAGCACTGAAGAAAGGTTTGTTCAAAGAAAATATTTCCCACGAAATAAACATTTACCCGGGTCATGAACATGCCTCACTTTTTGACATCAGAGGAATTGATCATAAAATTGTAAAGAGAGAATCAATTGAGCTGATTACTTTTGACTCTTTTGTTGAGCAACAAAAAATTGAACACGTTGACTTTGTAAAGCTCGATCTTGAAGGCGCAGAGATGGATGCTATTAAGGGCATGCACCAATCCTTGCTTTCTAAAAAGATCCGGGCGATTCAGTTTGAGTACGGATACATCAACATCACTTCAAAGAACCTTCTTGCCGACTACTACGATTTCTTTAAAGCGTACGACTATATCCTGGGAAAGATATACCCTAAAACTGTTGAATTCAGGGATTATAAATTCAAGCATGAGGATTTTATAGGTCCCAATTTTCTTGCTGTTCAGAAAAATGACAAGGAGCTGATTGAATTACTTCGTTGAGAGCACATTTGCAAATGGCTGGGGTTGTAGGATATAATTGGACGAAGGACATTATTATAAAGCTTTGTAAAGTGAGCATCAAAACGACATTCCTCCTCTTGACCGTTAGTTTAATGACTTCTTGTTGGCATACAGAAAGACTAAACAGTAGAGTCATTGGGGTATGGACTATGGAAAAAGTTTATGAGTATGGTAATGATGAGACTGAAAAGCACAATCCGAATAAGGACAGGTGGATAGAGTTTAGATCTGATGGCTCATTTGTTAGTGACGGAGAACCGTTTGGACGAAATACCGGACATTGGACAACTGATAATAACAAGTCTACCCTAATCATTGACAGTGACATTGATGATGATGATAGCGAGTGGAAAGTAACATTTGAAATGGACCAGATGACCTGGGCGGGAATAGGACATCCAAGAAAGGAGAATACAAGAGTAATTCATAAACGAAAGAAATAGCGCGAGATATTTTCGATAGTCATTGCACGGTAAAAGATACTAGTAGAATTTTTTTTAAATAATTATGTAGTTAAATAGCTACATATATATTTGTAGCCAGATAGCTACATAATGAATTTAAGACGTGACGTATTTCAAGCCATAGCCGACCCGACCAGACGGGCTATTTTGCTATTGGTGGCCTCACATTCCATGACAGCCGGTGTTATCGCATCAAACTTCGATACTGCCAGGCCAACGGTATCCAAGCACCTGCAAATACTTACCGAGTGTGGACTGTTGGAACAGGAGCAACAGGGCAGGGAAGTGCTCTACCATCTGAATCCTAAGAGGATGCGTGAAATAGCAGAATTTATTGAACCTTTCAGGAAGATGTGGGAAGACCGATTTAACAAGCTGGAAGCTGTGATGAAAAAATATAAAACCAAAAACTAGAAGCAGGATGGAGCGGAAAACAAAAGTGCATGCCGAAGATGGCAAACAGGAACTGATGATTACCCGGGAATTTGATCTACCGGTTGAACTGCTATTTAAAGCATACATCGAACCTGAGCTTGTGGAGCAATGGATGGGAACTAAGGTGGTGAAGCTTGAAAACAGAAAGCATGGGAGTTACCAGTTTGAAACCACCGACCCGATGGGGAACAAGCACAGGTTTAATGGAACTATTCATGAGGTTGACATGAACCGGAAAATTACCCGAACGTTTGAAATGGAAAACACACCGTTTGAGGTTCAACTGGAATTTTTGGAATTTGAAAAGCTTACAGTCGATACAAGTAAACTCACGATGCATATTGTATACCGGTCGGTGGTACTGAGAGACCAAATGCTGAAGCTACCTTTTGTGCAAGGTATCAACATGGCGCATAGCCGATTACAAGAGGTTGTATACAAGTTAAAATAATTTAAACTTATGAGTAAGAGAAATAAAATTGTTTACTGGGTTGCCACCATTTGGCTTTCGCTGGGCATGGTATCAACTGGCGTTGTGCAAGTAATACATATGAAAGAGGAGACGCAATTCATTTTGGAACTTGGCTATCCGGAATATTTACTCACCCTGCTTGGGGTGTTTAAATTTTTGGGTGTTATAGCTATACTTATTCCTAAATTCCCGCTGCTGAAGGAATGGGCATATGCAGGCTTTTTGTTTATGATGACGGGTGCTATATTTTCGCATGTAGCTATGCGTGATCCGGTTGCTGAACTATTTGGTCCGGTGTTGTTATTGGTATTAACAGTTATTTCCTGGTATTTCAGACCGGCTGATAAAAAAATTAGTATTGCCAATCCGTAAAATATTTCACACACCTTATTATTGAAACAATGAGTAAACTCCTGAAAAAGAAATTACCTGCCGAACAAGGAAAGGAATTGCTTAGCGTGCTGAGAAAGCGTTTCGAGCAAAACATGAATCGTCACAAAGGCATTGCCTGGGCTGATGTGGAAGCGAAACTTAAGGCCAGTCCTCAAAAGTTATGGTCGCTTAACGAAATGGAGGAAACAGGTGGTGAGCCCGATGTAGTAGGGTACGATAAAAAGTCAGGGGAATACATTTTCTATGATTGTTCACCGGAGAGTCCCAAAGGCCGTAGAAGTGTGTGTTATGATCACGAAGCACTTGAATCCAGGAAGGAACACAAACCACAAAACAGTGCTATCGGCATGGCCGAAGATATGGGGATTGAGCTATTAACGGAAGCACAATACCGCGAACTTCAACAACTGGGCAAGTTCGATGCTAAAACCTCCAGTTGGGTAAAAACACCTTCAGATATCCGTAAACTAGGAGGTGCTCTTTTTTGCGATTGGCGTTTCGGCCATGTTTTTCTGTACCACAATGGGGCAGAATCATATTATGCTGCCCGAGCCTTTCGGGGTGTGTTGCGGGTTTAACGGTATGAACCCAATTTACTAACCAACTAATTCTCTTACTTTTTCGCGTGTGTAAAATAAAATGCTTCTTTTTATTGTTTTACTTTGAAATACAAAGTACTTTTGAATCGTTAATGAATTGCCTTAGACGCCCTGGGGGATAAGGGGAAATCAATTAAACCGTTATCGAAAAAGTCGTTATGAAAAGTCAACTTAAATTTTACCAAACAGTGCCCGCGGTGGCACTTTTCACGGGGATCATCTTATTAGTGCCATTTGTGGCCATGCAGTTTACCAATGAAGTGAACTGGAGTGTATCGGATTTTATCATTATGGGTGCCTTGCTATTTGGTACAGGTATTTTGTTTATGCTGGTCACACGACTTACGCAACACATTGTTTACAAAGTCGCTTTGGGGTTGGCTGTTGGAGCAGCATTTTTTATGATCTATGTTAACCTGGCAGTAGGACTTATTGGTGATGGTCCTCATTGGGGCAACCTGATGTATGCAAGTGTAGTGCTGGTTTTAATTGTGGGTGTTTACCTTTCGCGCTTTAAGGCCGCTAAACTTGAACGAGCTATGTATGCCACAGCCGGCACCTTTGTGCTGCTTGCTGTTGTTGCGCTTGCTGCCAACATGCAGGAGTATCCGGGCAGTTCCGTTGTGGAGATTATCAGTATAAACTTGTTTTTCGCCCTTCCATTTGCTGTCTCAAGCTTATTATTCAGGTATGCGGCTATGGAACAATCCAACGAAAGTGATAAGGCATCAGTGTAACAGGGTAACTGATTGATGGCAGTGTTGGGTATGATATTTAAGAGAAACTACTTCGTTTTCGCTTTGCTTATTTTCATTGTTGAAGTGTTGATCGCCCTTTTTGCCAGAGACAACTTTGTCAGGCCTTATGTCGGTGATGTGTTGGTAGTTATTCTGTTATACTGTTTTGTAAAATCCTTTTTCAGATTGGATGTCTATTGGGTGGCCTTCGGTGTGCTGATGTTTGCCTTTGTAATCGAATTTCTTCAATACCTGAACATCGTAAAAATACTTGGCTTGGAGAGTTCATCCTTGGCGCGAACAGTCATCGGAACTTCATTTGCCTGGTACGATATAGTGGCATACATGGCAGGTATTGCATTAGTGTTGTTGGTTGAAAGGCGGGTGGCGCTGAAGGCCATTGTATCATGAGCCATGAATATTTTGTAGCGAGGAACTCAATAGTTCGCCAGATATGGGGAAAGAGCGATACCATTCTTTTCATCTTTGCAGGAGCATCAGCCGAGTTTGCCCTGAACAAAGCAGTAGACTGGCTTTACTTCACGGGCCGCCTCCCGGCTGATCCGTTGGGCAGACTTTTCTCTACGGTTTCGTACGCGCGGACTATCGTTTTTTCAGAAAAGCAAAGAGCTCACCAGACCATTGATGCAATGGCTGCTATTCATACAAGTGTTGAGAAAGCACGCGGTCACGCAATTCCGGATTGGGCGTATCGCGATGTGCTTTTTATGTTGATGGATTACTCCATCCGAGCCTATGAATTGCTGGAACGAACGCTAACGCTCGCTGAAAAGTACGAAGTGTTCGATGTGTTTGCTCGAATGGGAAATCGGTTGGGCGTTACAGGATTACCTGAAACGTTTGCGGAATTTATCATCATGCGTCAAGCTCATCTTAACCAAAATCTCCAGCGAAGTTCTTATACTGATGATCTATATCAGCAATACAAAAGACATTTAGGCATATTCCGATACCGGATTTTGTTGGAGGTGCAATCACGTGTAGTACCCGAACGGGTATCCGAACTGTTGGGTCTTCGTAAGGTTTCTGTTTTACCGACTTTGTTGGTCTTCTATAAAAAGAGCAAACTCTTCCATATGGATGGCGTTTTACGCTATCTTCTTCTGCCTTCAAAGTATAAAAATGAGATCAAGGCCCTTGATAACTGATCGATCAAGCCATTCTTTTTCAGGAAACAAATAACTTCTTGGTAAACCAAAACTATCTTCCGAACTTGGTTATCGTTAAACCAACCCTCCTATGAAAAGAATGAATGTTAACGTCAATTACCTAGTCTTGGTAATGATGTTTGTGTCCACGTTGCTAGTGGCGCAGGTTACCCCAGCGCCTAAATCTGCAAAAGAACTTGTAGCCGAAGCGAAAAAGCAAATAGAAAACCTTACCCCGCAACAGGTACAGGATGAACTGGCCAAAGGAAACGCGGTATTAATTGATTTACGCGAAAGCGAAGAGTTAAAACAAAGTGGCCGGATTGAAGGCGCTGTTCATGCGCCCCGTGGCATGCTGGAGTTTTATGCTGATCCATCAATGCCGTACTATAAGCCTGAGTTTGACAAAAGCAAAAGAATTATTCTGCACTGTGCTTCCGGGGGTAGGTCTGCTTTAGCGGCAGCCACATTAAAAGAGATGGGCTATACCAATGTGGCACATCTTGATGGCGGATTAAAAGCATGGAAGGATTCAGGAAAACCTGTAGTGGAATAGATTTGACCTGGAGCCTATCAACCCAGTGATTCACTGTTAAAATATTACTCACCATAAACGATAGGTGATTCAAAAGTTTACATTGTCTGGAAAAACTATTTCCGGGTATACTCATTCGTTTATGAGACTACTTGCATCACTGCTTGTGCTCCTGCTTTTGCATGGATGTGCCAAGACTGAAAAAGATCATCGTATTACCCTGTTTGACGAATACTTGTCCGGGCATGCAAAATATTTTCAATTCAATGGCAATGTGTTGGTTGCTGAGCACGGAGAGATAATTTATCAGAAATCGTTCGGACTGGCCGACTTTGATTCCAACCGGCCGATTAATGATTCATCTGTTTTGAGTTGGCATCCGTTGAAATCTGATGCTGCAACTCCTCCACGAGGCTTTGCTTGTTGGTAAGTTTTTTCCGTTCAGCCGTAAGCGGTTTACCTTTTAACTTTTCTTGCTTTGTACATCATGTCCTCTAAGGCTTCAAGGAGAATGGGTTTGTATTTCGGATCGATGGTCATGGCGTTTGTTTTTATGTAATAAGTTTATTCAGTGTTTCAGGCGCAATGATAAATATCAGCCATTTAGGTTTTAGGCTTCTGAGTCCACCAATTCCCAGTAATCATCCATGAACTGAAACCGGTGTTTCATCAATTTGGCTGGGCGTATGTGCTTGGTTTGTCGGTATTTGGCTGCACAAATCAAACAAAAAAGAATATGAAACACCTAATGTTGATTTCAAGCCTTGTGGCAGTAATGACTTTTCTATCTGCCTGTGATGAGCAGAGGGAACCCCGGTTAACAGACGAAGCTGCTGAAAGACTGATTCTGGAAAAGATAGAAACCAATCAGGTACTGAGCCTTGACTTGTTTAATGTGTTGCGTAATCGCATTGATACCGATTCGCTCAAGCGTTTGTTGGCAAAAAGTAAAACCCGCGAAGAATTTATTGACTTGATGGCTGAACAAACGTCCAGCTATTTTAAGGATGTAGTCGAACTAAACTTGGCCGGTCTTTCAGTGCAGACAGTACCGATGCCCTTTATGGGCGAGGCGGAAATCACCCTGAAATTATTGTATAGTGATGAAGGAACAGCAGGCGCAGCTCCGTATGATCCAGTGCAGGCATACAGTGATTTGGTTTTGAAAAGAATAAACGAAGAGAAAGCAAAAGGTCATAAAGACTGGATTGTGGTTGAGTCGCTTCAAACTCCGGGTTCACATTCACACGAAATGCCAATTGAAACCATGTCGCTCAATTTTGAACAACTAAAAATGTTGACCACACTGCCTCACACAATAATTCTTGATATTGAGTTATTAGATACTGAAATGCATGAGGCACTTGGAGGCTTTTTAAAAATAGGTGGAATACCTCCGGTAGCTATAGGCTTATTATTACCGGCTGTCCAAAAAGTAAGAGAAACAGCTGCGACAGCCAGTCAAACACCATTTGAGCAAGGTCTTCTTGCCTGGTTTGATGACACTGTTGAACCCATTATGCCCAGTGGTCTTGATCATGATCTCATCAGAAGAATTCAGGCTTCGGTATTTCTTGCCGGGTTGCATGCCATTCTGTTACCCGAGTACCAAAACAAAAATCAAGATCAGGCTACCCTGAGTGTCCTGCATGCGCAGTATCGGGCTGCCGTGATCTGCACCGCACGGGAAATCTGGAATAATAAATAAACATGTTGGCTAATCATCTTCGGGGTTTGGGGGTGCTTGCAGCAGCGGGATTTGTTCCCGCTGCTTTTTTTCCTGATCTTCAATATTGCTTATGACGGTCACCACGTTGAAATCAAAACGAAAAGCATCGAAACGTCATTTATCCAACGATGAAGTTGAAGAAATTCTTATTTATTTCTCAACCTCAATATTGGAAAAGGAAACCGAGCAGGATGTGTTTTGGGATTTGGCAAAGAATGTGATTGCACGCCTAGGCTTTGTTGATTGCGTGATTTATAAAATCAACCCGCGCACGCGCAAACTTGTTCAGCGGGCGGCATACGGGCCAAAAAATCCCGAACGGGAAAAAATACTGGAGCCAATGGAAATTCCATTAGGTTCGGGCATTACTGGTTTTGTCGCTACCACTGGTATAGCCGAACGAATTGGCGATACTCGTCTTGATCCACGATACATTGTTGACGATGAACAGCGCAGATCGGAGCTAACCGTACCCATTATTGTAAACAACAAGGTGGTTGGTATAATTGATTGCGAACATCCACGAAAAAATTATTTTACCGAGCAGGATCTTAGGCTGATCAAGGCAATAGCTTCCATCTGTGCGATTAAGCTGAAGCAATTGGAGGCACAAAAAGCTGTTCAGCATAGGGAATCAAAACTTCTGCAAGCCAGGCATCAACTGGCCGAACTTAAGGTTCAGGCCATCCGGGCTCAAATGAATCCGCATTTTGTTTTCAATGCGTTAAATGCAGTTCAGCATTTCATCACCATCAACGACAAGAAAAATGCGCTGCGGTTTCTTTCTGCCTTCAGTAAACTAGTAAGGCTTTACCTGAAAAACCTGGAGAACGACACCATTGATCTGTTTCAGGAGATTGCTGTGGTGGAACAATACCTGAAGCTGCAACGACTCAGGTACGAGGGTATATTTGATTACGAAATCAATTTGCCCGACCATGATCCGGGATCAACCCAGGTTCCGGCCTTAATTGTTCAATTGATGATTGAAGAAGCTGTTGAGAATCTTGCCAAGAACAGATTGGCTGGAAAATTGACGATTCGTATTGATTTGCCTGACGAGCATCATGTAGCGGTTACAACCGATATTGCGATCCGTCAATCCGGAAAAATTTTGGCGAAGCTTGAAGCGCGGTATGCGAATGAAGTAGCAAGTTGGTCGGATCATATAAATCTGCTGAAGAAAGTAAGAAAGTATTCGATTGTTACTGATAAGGAGGTAATTCAAGGTAAGGGAGTAACCCATTACCAAACTAAGATTTTATTGCCCATTCTGTAAAATCATGAAAGCGTCAACGATTTGGGTGTTCTTTTTTCTTGTCACTTTTTCAGTGAGTGCGCAAACACCTGAACTTGACAGCCTTTTATTGAACTTGAAGAATTATTCTGCCAAAGACTCCACGCGCGCTCAGTTATTATTGGACATAGCCGTGAAGATGCGCAGAATCAATCCGAATGAAGCGCTGACATATTATAGCGAAGCGTTTGAAACGGCTGAAACTGCAGGCGTTCCCGCGATTCAATCGAAAGCAAATAACGGAATGGCCATTTGCTATGGCATGATGGGAGAGTATCCGTCAGCTATTGAATACTTTCAACGTACGCTTGCGATTAGTAAACGCATTAATGACCCGGTTCGGCTTGCGGATGGTTATAATGGACTGGGCATCGTGTACAAGCGACTTGGTGATTATCCGCAAAGTTTGGTTTACTATACACAAGCCTTGACAATTTATGATTCGATACAAGATGTAATGGGGTTGGCGTCCGCGCACGAAAATGTAGGTGTGCTGTACGACCTGATGAAGGAGCCGGAAAAGGCTATGACGTACTATCAAAAGGCCATTGATATTTATATTAAAGAGAATAAGCCATTACAAGTCATAACAGCAAAATCGAATGTGGGTGTACTTTACATTGGTGAAAAGCGATATGAAGAAGCTCTTGCTATTTTTCGCGAGAACCTGCGCCTTTATGACTCTATGAAGCGTGATGCCAATTCGATTGTGGCAGCAACGGATATGGCCCACATTTACATATTACAAAGCAAGTATGCTGAGGCCGATGTGATATTGAGGAAATACCTTTCAGTGGCCCGGGAATTATCCATGAAACAGGAGCAAGCAGACATTTACAATAACCTGTTCAGAATTGGGATGGCTACCCATAACTACGAGGCTGCATTAGCGCATGCCCAATCATATCATGAGTTAGCCAGGGCATTAAATGCAAAACGATTCATTTCAGAATCCTTTGCCATGCTATCGCAGGTGTATGAAAAGCGAAATGATTTTTCGAAGGCTTTGCAGGCGCATAAGGAGCACAAGGCCTGGAGCGACAGTGTGTATAATGAAGAAAATGCACGGGCATTTCTGGCGCAGGAAGTCAAGATAGAAGTGCTTGAAAAAAATAAACAGTTGGCCGAGCAGAATTTACGACTTGAATTTTTGCAGGAGCAGGTAAAGCAGGAGGTGCGACAGAAGTGGTTGCTCGCTTTTGTTTCGGTTTTGTTATTGGTGAGTGTAATTCAGGTATTTCAGAAATTCGCACAACGTAAACGCATGAATGCCTTGCTGGCTGCCAAGAATCAGGAAATTACACGACAGAAAGCGCATATAGAAGAGATGAATTTTCAGCTTGAAAACAGAATGCTTCGTGCACAGATAAACCCGCATTTTATTTTTAACAGCCTGAGTTCCATTCAACATTTTATTACCAGCGATGATCGGGCCGCAGCCCTGAAGTACCTGACAAAGTTTTCACATTTATTGCGTCAGGTATTGGAAAGCTCCATATCCGGAAATGTGTTGTTGCGTGAAGAGGTAAAGCTTTTGCACATGTATCTTGAGTTGGAGGCGCTACGCTTTGACAACAGCTTTTCTTTCGAAATACGGGTTGATAGTTCTCTTGACATGGATACGGTGGAAATACCCACCATGATTTTGCAGCCCTTGATTGAAAATGCAGTTTTGCACGGGTTGATTCCTAAATCGGGTGAAAAAAAATTGTTGGTATCATTTCGATCCGATTCAGGCATGATGGAAATTAAAATTGAGGACAATGGTATTGGCCGTGAAGCTGCTCAGGGTTTGCAACAAGGGAAGGTTAAACAAAATCCATCGCGTGGCCTCTCGGTAACTGAACAACGATTGGCTGTGCTCCGAGAAAAACATGGTTGGGAATCTTCGTTGCAATACCATGACCTGGTTGATGCAGATGGACATCCCGCAGGCACCTGTGTTGTGCTTCGATTATCTGTTTTTGAATGATAAATATTATGAAAGCTGTACTCGTAGAAGATGAAATGCACAGTCGCGAAACCTTGCGAAATCTTATAGAGGAATTCTGCAAAGACGTTTCCGTTGTTGGAACGGCAGGTTCAGTTGATGATGCCATACAAGTAATCCGAGCAGAGAACCCTGATATTATATTTTTAGATATTGAGCTGCAGACCGGTTCAGGTTTTGACGTGCTTTCCGGATTATCCGACATGACATTTGATGTGATCTTTACAACAGCTTATGAGCATTATGCCATACGTGCTATAAAGTTCAGTTCATTAGACTATTTGCTAAAACCAATCGATGTGGAAGAGTTGCAGCAGGCTATTAACAAAGCCCGAAAGCGACAAAATGCTACATTTCAGAAGCAGCAGTTGGATACCTTGTTGGCAAATGTATCGGGCAGGCAAATGAAACGAATTTGCCTCGCAACTGCCGACCGGCTTGAATTTGTAAGCGTTTCGGATATAAGTTTATGCGAAGCCAATGGATCGTACACAAACGTTTACCTGAAAGATGGCCGGAAGATAATGGTAAGTAAGCACCTCAAGGAGTATGAAACCTTGCTTGCTGATGAACAATTCATGCGGGTACATAACAGCTACCTGGTTAACCTGCGCGAAGTAAAGCAGTATGTAAAATCTGAGGGGGGTTACCTGCTAATGAATGATAATGTACAGGTCAGTATTTCTCCTAAAAAGCGCGATGAGTTTTTGATGCGGATCGGTTCATAAATTTCTTCGCATGCAATCCTTAAAGCCAATAGCGAAAATGTTGGCTTTTATTTTTTAGGGTCGTTCAAGCCGAAAGGTTGTTTCATAAAGTCAGGATGCTCATCCATCAATTCACTAAAATAGGAGTGAGGACTAGGACCTATGTTTGAGTCATAAATCAAACAAATCCTATGAAAAAATCACAGTTGGTATTTTCGATGTTAGCCGGCTTGTTGCTGGCTGCTTGTTCGCCAGACAATGAAAAGGAAGTTCAACCAAAGCCCTTTGTAAACATGGATGTAGCCAAAATTTACAAGGGAACGCAGAGTCCAGGTGATGTGTGGACGTGGGCCCTGGATAAAGAACAAGGTCATATGATGGCTACGTGGGATTACGGAACCTTTGATAACACTGGAGATGACATTGAGATTGAAGGTACTTTTGAGCAGTACCCTTCAGGTTTTTTAAAAGTAACCATTACCAAAGTAACACCGGCCACCAATGAAATTAAAACCGATGGCACAGCATGGTTTTATGCTTTGGAAGTTCCTGGAATGGCGATGATCATCAAACCGGAAGGAAGCATTAAAGGTGATGTAATAGCATTGGTCGCTCAAGGCGACTGTGCCAGCATTCCGGGAACCTACAACTATATTATTTCTGCACCGGGCAACCGGTCGGAATACAACCCGGTAACCGATGAAGCGTTTGGTTATCTTGAGGTTAGCAGTAATGGCTCATCGTATGCGTTAGCCGGATATAAGTTTAGTCTTGATTGTATTAATGGTGGAAATTGTTCATCCACAGGCCCAATCAATGGTTTGCCTTCAGCCACTTGCGTTGGCGGGGGAGAGGTGGTAATAAAGGATGGGGGTAATACGGTTGCTGAAGGTCAATTTACCAATGGAGGTGTTATGATGATGGACTTCGGCTATGGAAACGGTGGCGTATTTGCTCTCAAAACAAGTGCTGGAGCAACGAAGGCTTCGTTATTAGGCAATACCTATACTGGATTAGCCTATATGCCGAGAAACAATAACGACCAAACTGTTCCGGTACAACTTTCATTTTTCGAGAATGATTTAGGTAATATGATCGGTACGGGCTATCCATTTACCGACATTGAGAAAGCAATTGTTTCAAACGATGAGGGCGCAGTAGTTTTGGTAGATGATATAATCAACGGAAGGGTTTTAGGCTCAATGAATTTTGATGAATATAATGATGAATCACCGATGGCTGCTGCCCTGTTGGTGAATGGTAATGATCAAATAATGATACTTACAAGTTACGATGAAGATAATTACAATCCGTTTATTTTGATTCTGGTGAAACAGAATTAACAAGTTAACCTTGGTCATTGATTGTAAGCTAAGCCTGCACCAAAGCAGGCTTAGTTTTTATTTTACTATGAAAGGATTTCTTGAATAAGTTAGATTTTTAAGAAAATGTATTCGTTCATCCATTTACCATCCGCCACCGCCTCCGCCACCACCACCGCCACCGGAGGATCCGCTGGAAGATGAACTTGCTGAAAGGCTTATTGAACTTGCTGCCCGAACCGTCCTGTAGAACTCTTCCATGGCGGCCGATAAGTTTTGTCCCAGCAATCCAAGTTTTTTGTCAATCTCTTTAGGCTTAATACCATACGCCTGCAAGAAGGGTAAGTTGTTTTTCATCCAGGACACATCTTCTTCCGTAAACGATGTTTGCTTAAGCAACCTATTAGCCGTGATGCCCTGATCTTGTATATATTTAAGTACTGCCATACCTTCTGCAGTTTTTGTACTCATTTTGTAATAATAGTAGGCCAGTAAATATGCCGCAGCAGCAAAGAGTACCAGGTTGACCGGCTTTGCCATATCCAAATAATTAAAAAGGAAAAATACTCCTATGCCGAGTGTAAGACTAAAAAGAATCCATATGATGTGCCACCAGTTGTTTTTATGGAATAATTCCTTTTCGCGCAGGAACATGTTGCGTAAACTTTCTACCAGCGTAGGAAATAATCCAGGCACTACGATGGGAATAAATAGCATCCATCGCTCTGCACCCTTGTGCATTAGTACGGTGAACAACGCTGCAAATAAATAGAGTAAAAGGGGGGTAAGTAATTTGATGTAATTATTATGAATAAACTGCTCCATGTTGTAGTGAGTATCCATAAAGAAAGTAAAGTCACGGATGGCCTTTGATACTTTGCGTGATTTTCTTTTTGAAAATTCAAATGATGTTTCCTCTTTAAACAGTATTTTAAATAGTTCGGCATCCTCTTCGTAAACAGGCTCGGTATTCTCTTTGGCATGAATAATACTTCTTCGTTTCGATGAGCCTGCATCAACTTCGATGTATCCTTTCAACGAGAGGTTGAATAATGACGAAAGCAGGGCTTTCATACGGTGTTCTGTAATGACATACTTACTGGCCAGAGTAGAGAGCAGGGCTGGCGAATAATCCTCCGGATTGATTTCCTTTGGTTGTAGGGCTTGTTCATCTGCTTTAACCTGCCTTCGCGATCGTTCCAGCAAATAAGCCATCAATGCAATAATAATAATCCAACCCAGGGTGATTATTGAATCGTGTAATCTACTTGTTATAACTTCTGAAAATTTCAGATCGTGTTTCCATTTGGCCAGTAGGGTTAACCCCGATCCCGGTGGAAGGGTTTGTACTGAGTTTACCCGGTAGGTAGAATCATTTAGCTGTTCGAAGCTACATCCATCACACACCTTACTTCCTCGTTCTCCGGAGTACGCCTCAAAGGATAAAAATTCTTTTGCAGGTATAGTGAGAATAGCTTCAACGGTGTCAATGGGAAACTTCCAGTCGTTGCCGGAAACATTCCAGTATACATAGAAATAATCTAACCGGGTATGCACTTCGCGTTCTACTTTGTAACTGATCAGGTATTCATAAACACCGGGTTCAAGTAAGATATTTTCATGACCAATTCTGATCATGAATTTTCTACCCATGTTTTCAACCTGATAATGTTCGGGTTTACCATCGCGCAGTACAGATAGTACTTCGTACCCACCCAGTTCGGCCTGTGGTAATAACTCACGATAAATTCCGCGCTTGATGTTCATACCGTTTACCCGTACCCTAATGGACTCCGTAACGGTAAGGGTACGATCATCGTGTACCTGCAGCGCACTTTTGAATGTAGTGATACGTTCGGTACTTTCCCAACTGATGGTGCTGAGTTGGGGCGTTGTCCAATTAAGCTGAATAATTAATTCTTTACCTGGCTCAAGGGCTTCGTTAAGGACAATCTGGTTGTACTGTTGATCGGATGATTCAATTGAACAATTGCAATTGGCTTGCCCTCCAAGACTGGCAGAAAAGCCGGATAATTTGCCTTCCGCAACACTGACTTCAGCTTCTACCTTGTCCATCCGAAAACTCCAGTTTCCAGTAACGTTCCATTGAAATGGATTGAGCGAGTTAGCCTTGCGGTAAACACGGTACAGGATCACATAGGTATGCTCGCCCGGTATCAGTAAATCCTTGCTGTCAATTCGAATGGAAAATAAACCAGTGCTTCGCTCGGTTGAGTAAGGCTCTTCAACGCCATTACGTGTAACACCAAGCAATTCGTAATTCAGGTTGACATCATCTAACGATAAATTTCGATAAATACCACGTTTGATGTTGATGCCGGAGGAAAGTACGGTGATGGTTTCGGTTACATCGATAGTGTGGTTGCTTTGTAAGACCAGGGAACTCTTAAAATGGAGTATTCTTTCCTGGCCATGTGCCAGGGAAGCAACCAGTAAGGCCCATCCCATGAGGAGCATGATCAGGGGGCGACCAAATCGATTAGGGTTAGGCATAGACAATCCTAATGTACTTCAGGTTTTTTGGATTTTCAAATGGGTATTGGTTTCAGAGATTACGATAAATTGAGTTCAATTATGAACATTCTTATATTCAATTCTGAACAGCGGTGAACCTAAAAGTTTGGTTTAAAGTCGCTCGTGGTGTCATGGTAGTTCGGCACAATTGTTAGTAGGACAATATAGAATAAACCAACCTTATTGTTATGAAGCACTATATTATACATCTATTGATAATATCCAATGTAATTTTAGTCTCCGCTCAGTCGAATGATTTAGTCGTAAAAATCCAGGCATTGGACAGTACCCTATTTCATGCCTTCAACACCTGCAACATTGAAACCTTCAGATCTATGTTTACACCCGATCTTGAATTTTACCATGACAAAGGTGGATTAACGGATTATGATCATACTATAAATGCAATCAAGCAAAATTGTGATCGAAGGCTGGGGTTGGTGCGTACTCTTATACCCGGAAGTATGGAAGTTTACCCGATTGGAGATTATGGTGCAGTACAGATAGCAGCACACCGCTTTTGTCATATGGAGAATGGAAAGGAAGACTGCGGGACTTTCAAGTTTGTTCATATTTGGAAGAATGAAAGCGGGGTTTGGAGAATTGCCCGGGTGGTGAGTTACGACCACTAAAAATTTTGTGATCAGCGGTTGTTCATCATCACTATGGATACTTAATATTGGGTAACATAAACCTGATCTATGCGCTCCGTATTGAGTATCCTTTTTCTATGCCTGGTGATTTCATGCCAGGTGCACAAAACCGAAGTTCAGCAATGGGAAGAACAGGCATCACGGGTAACGATTATCCGCGATGATTTTGGTGTTCCGCACATTTATGGAAAAACCGATGCTGATGCAGTTTTCGGTATGTTGTATGCACAATGTGAAGATGACTTTGCCCGTGTAGAGCGCAACTACATCTGGGCCATCGGACGATTGGCAGAATTAGAAGGGGAGGAGATGCTCTACAGCGATGTGCGTGCTAACCTGTTTATGACACAGGAAGAAGCGATTCAGCGCTATGAGGAAAGTCCGGAATGGTTAAAGAAACTTTGTCAGGCTTTTGCTGATGGAGTGAACTATTATCTCTATACCCATCCAGAAGTCACTCCCAAATTGCTTAGTCGTTTTGAACCGTGGATGCCGATGTATTTCAGCGAGGGAAGCATTGGTGGAGATATTGAATCCGTATCGGTAAGAAGCATTAAGGAATTCTATGACCAACGTGATGGTAGTCCGGGTACGCGGCTTATCACATCTCAACAAACTCAAGAAGACAATAGGGAATTAGATGAGCCTCAAGGCTCAAATGGCTTTGCTATTTCAGGTAAGCTAACCGAATCAGGCAATGCCATGCTACTGATAAACCCGCACACCTCATTTTACTTCCGTGGGGAAATTCATGTTGTGAGTGAAGAGGGATTGAATGCCTATGGCGCAGTAACATGGGGGCAATTGTTCATCTATCAGGGTTTTAATGAGAAAAATGGTTGGATGCATACGTCCTCCTATACCGATGTGATGGATGAATTTCTGGAAACTATAATTGATAAAGAAGGAAGGTATTATTATCAATACGGTGATGAGCAGCGTCCGGTTGAAGAAGTTAACGTAACCCTGAACTATACCACAGGCGACTCGATTCAGCGAAGGGATTTTACGTTGTATCGAACCCACCATGGCCCGATAACCGGCAAGCAAGATGATAAATGGTTGGCAACGGCCATGATGTGGGATCCATCCAACGCTTTGCAGCAAGCGTTTATCCGTACAAAAACCAGTACCTATGATGAGTTCAAAAAGATGATGGACTATCGAACCAACTCATCAAACAATACAGTCTATGCCGATGCAGATGGCAACATCGCCTTCTTTCAAGGAAATTTTATTCCGAAACGTGATGTAAAAGTTGATTATGAAAATCCGGTTGATGGAAGTAACCCCGACACGGATTGGAAGGGTTTACATTCGGTAGATGAGAGCATTCATTTACTAAATCCCGGTAACGGCTGGATTCAGAATTGTAATTCCACACCTTTTACGTCAGCAGCAGAGTTCAGTCCGAAGAAAGAAGACTACCCTTATTATATGGCCACCGAGCCTGAGAACTTCCGAGGGGTGCACGCGATAAAAGTACTTACCGGTAGCAGCGGATATACACTGGATAAATTTTTACAAGCTGCATACGATCCGTACCTGCCGGCATTTGAGAAACTAATCCCGGGCCTTGTGGAAGCTTTCGATAAGTCAGGAAAAAGTTTCGTGAAGCTTAAGCCTGCTGTTGAAGTGCTTCGGAAGTGGGATATGACTGTATCGAAAGAATCGGTAGGGATGACGCTTGGGCACTATTACATTTCCATTTACTTGCAAAAGGGTCCGCGACCGGAAGGACTCACCATGATGGAGCGCGTAAATTATTTTGGAACGAGTACGCCTCATGAAGAACGACTGACCATTTTTTCCGAAGTGATTGAAAAACTCACAGCTGACTTCGGAACCTGGGAAATGCCATGGGGTGAAGTGAATCGCTTTCAGCGTTTGGATGGTGTCATCCAACAGAAGTTTGACGATAATAAACCCAGCATTCCAGTTGGATTGGCTTCCGGAAATTGGGGAGCGCTTGCATCCTACGGTGCTCGAGGCAGTCAAGGAACAAAAAAAATATACGGTACTTACGGCAACAGCTTTGTGGCCGTGGTTGAATTCGGGCAAAAGGTAAAAGCAAAAAGCATACTGGCCGGAGGGCAGAGCAGCGATCCCGCTTCACCACACTTTACGGATCAGGCACAGCGTTATGCCGATGTTGATTTCAAGGAAGTGGCCTATTACCGGGAAGATGTTGAGAAGCGGACGAAGCGTACCTATTATCCGGGACAAAAATAACGGTGTTGATAGCTGTAAATGCTATCTTTAGTTTATGAAAAAGTTTACTCAGCTACTCATCGTATTTTTTTTATGCCTGCTTCTTTCTTGTTCGAATAAAAATCCAAAAGCAGATCGTGTTATTTTAAATGCGTCTATCTGGACTGGCGATCAATCCAATCCATCTGCGGAAGCCATGGCTATTGCCGAAGATTCTATTTTGGCTGTGGGAAGTAATGTTGAAATTGAAAAATACAAAGGGCCAAGCACAGAAGTCATTGATCTGAATGGCGCCTTTGTCACTCCC
Organism: Cyclobacteriaceae bacterium; assembly: GCA_019638255.1. GTDB lineage: Bacteria > Bacteroidota > Bacteroidia > Cytophagales > Cyclobacteriaceae > UBA2336. The sequence goes on from JAHBUD010000001.1 coordinate 2,482,398, forward strand.
GGCTTTATTGATTGTCACGTTCACTTTCTAACCGGAGGTTTTAATCTTTCGGGCGTACAATTACGTGATGCCAAAACAAAAGAAGAATTTATAAGCCGAATCAAAGCTTTCGCAGAAACAATACCCACCGGCACCTGGATTTTAGGCGGTGATTGGGATCATGAAAACTGGGACGGTGAATTGCCGACACGGCAGTGGATTGATGCTGTAACGCCTGATCATCCGGTGTGGATTACGCGGCTTGATGGACATATGTCGTTGGCGAATACCGCAGCATTAAAAGTTGCCGGAGTGGATCGTTCTGTTAAAGATGTTGAGGGAGGTACCATTGTACGTGATGCAAAGGGAAACCTGACGGGTATTTTTAAAGATAACGCTTCGAATATCATCGATAGGCATGTGCCTGATCCTTCACCTGAACAGGTGGATGATGCCTTACAGGCCGCGATGAAATATGTTGCATCGTTTGGCGTAACGTCAGTTCATCATATGGCCGGTTACATAGATGCATTGGAACGGGCGCGGAAGAATAACAACATGATTACCCGCATATATGCCATGTATCCAATCAGTCAGTGGCAAACACTGGATGAAAAGATAAAGCAGGAAGGCAGGGGAGACAAGTGGCTTAAGATAGGAGGTTTGAAAGGTTTTGTTGATGGCTCCCTGGGGTCACATACGGCAGCATTCTTTGAGCCGTTTACCGATGCACCCGGTGATACCGGGTTATGGGTTAATACACCCGATCAATTGTATACCTGGATATGTGCAGCCGACAAAGCCGGGCTTCAACTTATGGTTCATGCCATTGGTGATCGGGCCATCAATACCTTATTGAATATTTATGAACGTGTAGAACAAGAAAACGGATCAAAGGACAGACGTTTTCGAATTGAACATGCACAGCACATTGCGCCACAGGATATCCCCAGGTTTGCTTCACTAAATGTTATCCCCAGCATGCAACCGTATCACGCCATTGATGATGGTCGCTGGGCAGAAAAAGTGATTGGTCCGGAGCGCATTAAGACCACCTATGCCTTTAAAAGCTTATTTGATGCCGGTGCAACGGTAGCGTTTGGCAGCGATTGGTTTGTAGCTCCGCCAACACCCCTTGAAGGAATATATGCCGCAGTTACCAGAAGAACGCTTGATGATAAAAACCCTGACGGATGGGTACCTGAGCAAAAGATAATGGTAGAGCAGGCGCTGATCGCTTATACACGAAATGCTGCTTATGCATCATTTGACGAAAGCATAAAAGGAACGCTTTCTTCTGGTAAACTTGCTGATTTTGTTGTACTGGATAATAATTTATTCACTACAGCGCCTGAAGAAATCCGAAACGTATCTGTACTCCAGACCTGGGTGGGGGGTAAACAGGTATTTGTTAAGTTGTAATTGTAAATGTCTAACGGTAACGTCAGCATGTTTGAGCTAATTGAGATGCTCCGAGTGCAAAAGCTAGCAAGATGAGTTAACTGAGCCGGTGTTCATTGTTGTAAGTTCGATTGTAAACTGGGTTCCTTTTCCGGGTTTGCTTGTTACTTTAATTTTTCCATTAATTTTATTAACAGCCTCTTTTACAATATAAAGCCCGAGGCCTGAGCCAGTGCCTATGGTTGAGGCGCGATAAAACATATCGAATATTTTCGGCAACGATTCTTCCGGGATGCCCTCCCCATTGTCAATTATCTTTATTTCGGCTTTATAATCATCGGCAACCACACGTACCTCAAGCATCGGTTGTTCTTTATTTAAATCAGCATACTTAATGGCATTTGAAAGCAGATTATTAAAAATAATGTTTAACCTACTTGGAGCGCAAATAAACTTACCGGTTTGTTTAACGTCAACCACGCGCCAAATCCGATCCATATTATCCATAAATTGCAGTTGCTCAAAGGAATTTTGAATTAGGTTTTCAAAGTACACCGATTCACATTCTACCTGGAGCCGCATATTTCGCGAGTGATCAACAATGTCTTTTATGAACTGATCTAACCGTAGCAAACTCTTCTTTTTCAAATCAAGCAACCGTTCGATATTTTGCGGATTCTTTTCCATTCGGGCAACCTCAATAAGTCCAAGTAATGAGGATATCGGAGCACGCAAATCATGTGAGGCAGAGTATACAAAGCGATCAAGCTCGGAGTTAATTTTTATCAGCTCTTCATTTTGCTCCTCCAGTGCTTTTTGGCTAGCCTTTCGCTCTGTTATATCACTTTCAATGGCGATGAACTGTGTTACCTTGTCTTGATTGTCAAGAATAGGCTGTACTTCAATAGTTACCCAATAGGGGGTTCCTTCCTTAGTGTAGTTTAAGAGTTCAACATCCTTGAAACCTTTTCCTTGGCGAAGGCGTTCCCCCATAAACCGAGCTGCTTCCGGATCAGATTTCGGACCTCGCAAAAAGCTGCCGGGCTTTCGTCCGATAACTTCATGAAGTTTGTAACCAGTAGTTCGCTCAAAGGCTGGGTTTACCCACTCAATTTCTCCCTGGGCATTGGCAATAACAACCATGTTGGTGGTGTGGTTGGCTACCAGCGCTAACTGTTGATTCTCTCTTTCGGCTTGCTTGCGTTTGCTAATGTCGCGGACAATGGCGAGTATTTGAACATCGCCATCCAGGTCAAAGCGATTTAGCGATACCTCTGCAGGGAAGGGGGTACCATCTAACCGGATGTGAACCCATTCAAAAAACTGGGGTTTACCGTTCAGAACCGCATTGATTTTTTCCATGGCAGCCTCTTCGGAAGTGCGCCCATCGGGTTGGGTTGGGGGAGAAAACCGGTAAGGCGTCTGACCAACTATATCCTCTTTCTTACATTGAAAAATACGAAGGGTGGCCTCGTTACAATCCGTAAAGGTTTTGTAATCCATGGTGAAGATGGCATCGTGCGCGGTATTAAATAAGGTACGCAGCCTAAATTCATTCTTGCGCAATGTCTCTTCTACCCGATAAAAGGCATCCGGACCGGTTTGCGATAGGTGAGCAGGATTGATCTGTGAGTCAGCCATGGAACCCAAGTTTGGAGTTTCCATGCAGTCTAAAAACTCAGTTTCAATTAAATCCTTACATGCTGTTAAATAAAATAGCAGTGGAGTATTTGGAATTATGCTTTGTGGTAAACAGGATTGATCCACTTTTCAGCAGGCTCGTATTTACTGCCTCCAGCCCATTGAATACCTCTTTTTAACAATGTAGTGGCTTGGGGTTGGTCTGTGAGGTGCTTTAAATTATGGCCAAGTGAGGTATAAAATATTCTTCCTTTACCGTACGTTTTTTTCCAGGCTACAGGGATAACGCTGCTTTCAATCCACGGATCGTGTTCGCCCGTAAATCGGGTGGTAGCCAATACTTTTACATTAGGATCTATATGCATGTAATACTGTTCGCTGGTCATCGGAAAATCGTTCAAGTCGTGCGTGACGGCATCTTCATGATCTGTTATTCTAACCGAATAGTTTATAATACCTCCGGGATGTGAAACCCACTGTCCCCCTGTCATATATTGATACTCAGTATTGTTTCGAAATGCATCGCATAAGCCGCCATGCCATCCGGCTATGCCGGTGCCATTTACTTTAATGGCTTCAAGTAATCCAACCTCCTGTTCTTTACTGATTTGTGACATGGTAAATATTTGGACAACGAGGTCGATGGAGTTCATGAGTGTTTTATCGGTATACACATCAAGTGATTTCGAAAGCTGCACATCGGCACCCTCTTCTTTCATCCATGGCACCAAATAGTCAACAAATTTTTGGGGTTCATGTCCGTCCCAACCACCATGGGTAAAAAGTATTCGTTTCCCATTTAAAGTGGGCAAGGGGGTGGGGGTAGTTGTAAATCCACTCATCCCTAATATAGGTATGGCGCTGGCGATACCTGTTGTGGTAATAAGCCTCTGTAAAAATGATCTTCTTGAATTCATCATGTTTAAATTAATGGTGCTCTGTTCTTTGGAATAAAGATACTTCAAGAATAATCTTCATACCAACTAAATCGATCACGAATAATCTTTGCCTTTTCTTTTTGTAAATAGGTTGAGAAAGCCTGTGCGACCGGTGAAAATTTTTTCCCATACAATGAAATCAATTGCCATTGCGATTTGATCGGTAAGCCTTTTATAGGAATAATTTGAAGTTGCCCAAGATTCAGTTCATTCCGTATGCCGATCAACGGCATAATCGAGCTCCCTAGCCCGGCTAATATCGCCTGCTTCACGGCCTCATTGGAGGTCAGCTCAAGTTTTTTCTGAATGGTAAGGCGGTTTCGTGTAATGTAATGCTCCATGATTTGACGTGTGCCCGATCCTGCCTCGCGATAGATCAGTGGTGTACTTTCCACAATGGATTTGGCACTGCTTCTCGATTTAAATTTTAGTTTCGGGCTGCTCACCCAAAATAGTTTGTTTTGAAGCAAATCAATCCGATCGACACGCAAACGTTTTGGAAGAATGGAGACCAGGGCAAAGTCCACTATATTTTTTTCGAGGCTCTCAATCACTTTTGCCTTGTTGGTTACATCAAGTTCCTAGCTCAACCTCGGGGTGCTTTTCAATAAAATCGGTGAGGAAGTTAGGCATAACATACTTGCCTGTTGAAACAGAGGCAATCCGCAATCGGCCGGCAAGTTGCCCGGTAAAGGCTTCGGATTTATAGTTGATGGCATGCACTTCATTGAGAATGTTCTCTGCGGCCTGGGCAATTTCCTTTCCAAAATCTGTGTACACTCCTGATAAAACCAATGTACCACGTCTACGGTCCATCGTGAGTCATTCTATTACAAATGGAAGTGTCTTTCTGATCGTTGGAAGTTTGCTGATCGGATTTCTTGCAAACGACCAGCAAGCCCAAGGCATAAAGCCGTTTACTACCGATATTTTTAAAGGCTTCCTGGCCATCTTCTTACTTGATATGGGCTTATCCAGCGGCAGACGTTTGAATGACTTTTTCAGTTGTGGTTGGTTTCCCATTTTTTTTGCTATTGTAGTACCTGCTGTCAACGGTGTTTTGGTAGCAATTATCAGTAGCCTGATAACCGATGATGTTGGCAACCGTTTTATGTTTGCGGTATTGGCTGCGAGTGCATCGTACATCGCTGTTCCGGCAGCCATGAAGATTGCAGCTCCGGGCGCTAACCCCGGTATTTACCTGCCCATGACGCTGGTAGTTACATTTCCCTTTAACATCACACTGGGCATGCCACTGTACCTTTCTGTGATCAATTCGATTTGTCTCAGTTAAGGCTGGTGACAGGTGCTTAATTTCTCCGAAGCACAATAATATTCCTTCGGTTATTCGAATATCTTTAGTCAAAATTTAACGAAAGAATCAGCCTATGTATATCAAACGAAATTATGGATTATGGATGACCTTCAATTGGTCAAAAAAGCCATTTCTGTTCGGATTTTTATACGCTTCAATAATTACAGCAGTTTATGAGTTTTTGCATCTCAGTATCACTATTCCCTGGCAGCCGCTAAGCATAATTGGTATAGCGGTTGCATTTTATCTGGGGTTTAAAAATAACAGTTCGTATGATCGGACCTGGGAAGCGCGCAAAATTTGGGGAGCCATTGTAAATAATAGCCGATCGTTTGCCAGCAATGTTTTGGCTTTTGTGAAAGCTGACAATGCTGCGGATGTCTACGCCCCCAAGAAAGAATTGATCTACAGGCATATTGCATGGCTTACGGCACTTCGCTACCAATTGCGATTAAGCCGCCCTTGGGAGCATACCAATGAACGCTTGAATGGATTATATGTACCCAATATATGTGAAGCGTACTTCAATTATCTCGATAAAGAGATGGAGCTATTGATCCCAGTGACTGAATTGAAACAGTACAAGCGCCAATCCAATATGGCTACGCAGTTATTGGCAACTCAAACCCAGAAGGTAAAGGAATTAAAAGATAGTAATTTAATTACCGAGCTTGAGCACTTCAGGTTGCAGGAGCTGATTGGCAACTTATACGATGAACAAGGGAAATGTGAGCGTATAAAAAACTTTCCGTTTCCGCGGCAATATGCTTCAACTGCCCTATGGACTACTTTGGTTTTTAGTATGCTTGTGCCTTTTGGATTATTGGGTGTGTTCGTTGAGTCCTATTGGGTTTGGCTTAATGCTCCTTTTTCTGGATTGCTCATTTGGGTGTTTTTTCTCATGGAGAAAATTGGTGATTATTCCGAGAATCCTTTTGAAGGAACCTACAATGATGTTCCCATTACCTCAATAGCGCGAAATATTGAAATTGATCTACGCGAGATGTTGGGCGAAACGGATGTGCCGCAGCCTATAGCAGAGGAGAATGGTTTTTTGATGTAAATGTGTGTGGTGAATTCCTTTTTCCCTGTAAGGGCTCGTACTTATTTATTTCTGGATGCTACCTTTTGAATGAAGCTTGCGGCTATTACCTTGAAGGGGGAAAATTAATCTTACTGAAACATTCACCCTCCGGAAAATGAAAACTGCCGAACGAAGGAAATTTATCCAGCAACTTGCCACCGGTTCTCTTGCTGCATTTGCATTACCCGTATTGGGTAAGCATGATCCATCAATTGACTTGCCAAAGCACACCACTACACCAGATGAACAGTATTGGGAAATGGTAAAAAAGCAATTTGCAGTTACAAATGATTTAATTATGATGAACGCTGCAAATCTCTGCCCGAGCCCGTATGTTGTTAATGAACGTGTTATCGGATTCACCCATGCTCTAAGCAAAGATGTATCATTTCAATACAGATCAGTATTTGCTTCATTGCGTACAAAATCACTTAAACAGCTTGCCAACTTTGTTGGTGCCGATGCAGAAGAAATAGGAATAACACGAAATACGAGTGAAAGTAATTCTCACATTATACAGGGACTTGATTTCAAGACCGGGGATGAGATTGTTATTTGGGATCAAAATCATCCATCCAACCATGCTATTTGGTATTCTAAGGCAAAACGCTACGGATTGGCTATTAGAAATGTGTCTGTCCCCAAAACTCCTGAATCGACTCAAGCATTAATCGATCCCTTTATCAAAGCCATAACCCCTAAAACAAAACTGATTGCCTTTTCGCAAATATCAAATTTAAGTGGAATCGCTTTGCCCGTGAAAGAAATTTGTGCTATTGCAAATTCAAAGGGTATTCTCACATTGGTTGATGGTGCTCAATCGTTAGGATTTCTGGAATTGAACTTACACGAAATGGGTTGTAGTTTTTTTTCAGCGAGCACCCATAAGTGGTTAATGGGCCCTTTTGAAAATGGAATCCTGTATGTGCGGAAAGATCTCATTCACAGGCTTTGGCCTACCATTGTTGGAGGAGGGTGGAAAGAAGCGAAATCCGTTGACGAAAATTTATGTGTTCTCGGGCAACGTAATGAAACGTCCACTGCAGCCATTCCAGAAATAATAAATTTCCACCATGCTATTGGCAGGAAAAATATTTGTGACCGGGTTATGTATTTAACATCCTATTTGAAGGAACAAATAAAATCCACACTTCCGGAAGCCACCTTTGTGACACCGTTGGATTCACTGTTGAGTGGGGGCATCGTCATTATAAATCTTCCGGGTAAAGACCCAGGAGAAGTTACCAAGTCATTATATGAAAAACATGGAATTGCCACCGCACCCTCAGGAGGCATTCGTTTGTCTCCGCATATTTATAACACAAAGAAAGATATCAACACAGTGGTTAACGCCCTATCATCAATTTAAGATACGATGTGTCTCTGAAGAATGCGCTAGTTATTACTGGGACGAATCTGCTCCAATAGTTCCGGATTGATCAGTAATGCAATAGTGGTGAGTATACTAACTACCAAAAATAGTGATAGCCAGAACATGAGTTGTACCAATACACCTCTCAAAATAGCCCCAATGGGTTTATACATTTTGTATAACTGAACACACGCAAAACAAAAGTAAATGACACTTAGAGTGGTGAAGAGAACTACATCAGGATAATATCCAGTCCATTTAAATACAAAAAGAAAGAGTATTGAGAGCCACTGAAAGTGTCCTTGCGTATACAGCACCATTACGGCATGCTCCAGAAAATTGTAATTGCTTTTTCGAAAGAACAGTTTCGTCCAAAAAACATAAAATGGAATGAACATAAAAGAGACAATCCGTTGGTTATCCCTGATCCATCCCATAAGCCCTCGATTAAATTGCTCCTGTCCGCTGCCATCCTTTAATTCAGTATATGGATTGATCACCTTTGCCAGTTCAAACAAATCTATATTCAGAATTGAAATGGTCAGTATGTACAAGGTAATCATCAAAAAGAAATAGCCCACCGGACCGTAGTACAGCACACGGTTGCCCTCAATGAATTTTTTGGCCGCAAAACCAGGCTGAATGGTTAAGTCGCGAAGTGTTCGCGGAAACATTCCATCAAAGCCATATACCCTTGACCAGAAATCAAACCAGGCTTCTTTTAGGCTAATTCGTTTAACGTTGGTTCGTTGACCACAATTCTGACAAAACTTTCCGGTTACTTCTTGCTGGCAGTTGATGCAGGGCATGCTATTTAAAATGATACAGGAATACAATGGTTGCGGTAAAGGCCGGTTTGGGATTGTCTTTGATTTCGAGCGTAACCTTCATTTCGGTTTTGGTAATGCCGCGCAGATTGGTAAGCGCCTGAAGTACAACGCGTAGTCGCACGTATTGGTCTACCAAAACAGGCTGATTGAATTTTAGATTCTCTATGCCATAATTGACCAGCATGGTAAAATTATTAACCTGTGCAACTTGTTCCCAAAGGTAGGGGATTAGTGAAAGCGTGAGGTATCCGTGTGCGATGGTACTTTTAAACTGGCTTTCTGTTTTAGCCCGCTCTGGATCGGTGTGTATCCATTGCCTGTCTAATGTGGCTTCAGCAAACTGGTTGATTTGTTCCTGGGTAATCTGATGATAATCGGATACTCCAAGTTCTTTGCCGATGTGTTGCTCAAATTCGGCAAAGCTGTTGATGATAAGTTTTGGCATGGTGGTTAAAAATAGGGATTTTTTTTGTTTCCACCTGCTGTACACCACTGAACAGTGATGTGTACAGTATCGGATAGTTCATGGAACGTCAATTAGGACTAAGGGTTGAAAATCAACGAATTAGTATAGTGGTTCTGATTTTGTAGAATCTGTCAGACTTATTACCCTATGCGTACACTCATTGCTGTTATCCTTTGGTTTATACTGCTAACCTTGTGCTGGCCATTGGCCTTATTGCTGATTTTCATTTTTCCGCTGATATGGCTTGTACTGCTTCCATTTAAAATTATAGGATTATCCATCAGCTTTTTGTTTCAATTCATTGGTGCCATTTTGATGTTTCCGTTTAAGGTGCTTGGGATCAGATAGTGTAGTAATACCTTTTTGCGTCTACATTTCTCAGCGGTTCTTTAGCTAGCAAAAAGTCAAAATTTTCATTCCATCGATCAAATGACGACAGGTTGCGAAAAATTCTCCTTACGTTATCAGGTTTTATGTGAAATTGCATGATCTATTCCGCCAGCGATTATGACTACCTGTTCTTCCGGTAAACGAGCTTATTTGAATGAAGCCATTGCGGTTGAAGCGCTTATCGAAGCGCACATCCAGTTTGATTATGGAAAACGATCAGGCCCGGTTGCGGTTTATCAATGCGATGAATGCGGACAATTTCATCTCACTTCAACAGGAACAATGAATCAAAAACTTCAACAATACCTTGCAGATGGTACCCTCGAAAAGCTTAGAAGGGCGAGGGCATGGTCGAATAAATGGAAATGAGTAATTCTTGTACTTAGTTCTTTGTTGGAGGATTAATCATGATGTGTGCCCGATGCGTACCGGGATCCATAATCCATGGCATGCCGGGTGCCTCCGGCTTTAAGGGCAAGCCAGTACTTTCGGCAGTGGCCCACGGGATATACACTACATATCGAAAGTTGCCATTCGTAACTTCACCTGTTGCAGGGTTATAGTTTTCGGAAGGAGCGGAGAACACCTGAAGGTTGGTAGGGTGTTTCGGCATGTAGAGTTTTCCGGATTTTACTTCAGCTTCCCGGATATCAAAAATTTCCTGGAAGGATTTGCCCTGAGTTTTCAATTCACGGCCTCGCGCCATAAACGGTTCAAGGTCTTTATGGTAGCATGAAACATTTAAACCACTTGACTTTGGATCATCCGCTAAACAAACAAACTCGTTGGTGCCTTTGCGTAATACCACAAATTCACCTTTTGTATTATAACCGTAAACCATCGCACCATCACGTTTATCTTCGGGTGCGGCAAGCACAGCGGTCTTAATTTGAATTTCAGGAGCGGGTATCTGAGCAAGCGAGACTTGCATGATCAGGATTAGAAAGCATATTGTTTTCATACGTTAGCTTGGGTCTTAAATCTTCAATCTTATGTTTTAATCTATTCAGGTTTTCTGTTTCTTTTTTTGTGCTGAGGGAAACAATACGTTGTTTAAGATAAGCCGGTAGCCCGGTGAATTTGGATGAAGGTTAAGGTCGGTGGGGGTTCTGCCTCTTCCGGGGTGGCCTTCCGGATCATGTCCACTATAGAATGTCCAGAAACCTTTGCCGAGTTCGCTGTACATATACCGTATGTTGCGCTCTCTTTTGTTTTCACCTAAAACAAAGACTTCTGGTTTTACAAGGTCTTTGTTAAACGAGGTGGTTAGTCCGGAGAACTCACGAATTACATGCGTGTGATTTTGGGTAAGCAGTGATGGTATAAGATCCCATTTCGCTGAAAAAGTAAACAACGAGAAAAAATCACCGCTAGGCATAAAATCCCTTCTACCAATGTTAATGTCGGAAAACCTTCTGCTGTAAGGAGGCTCAACAACAAAGTTTTCAAAAGCAAAAGTCAGGGAGTAATCAAGCCGAGCGGTGTCGTTCAATTCCTCATCAGATAACTCGTTAAGATCCGCTCCGTTAACGGCCAGCGCCACATCAATTGATTCTGCAGCCGAGCACATGGCAAAGAGGTAGCCGCCTCCGGCAACAAAGGCTTTTAACTTACGGGCAATTTCCAGTTTCAAATCGGGTACATTGGCAAAGCCGAGCTTTGCTGCGGTTACTTCCTGGGCTTTATATTCCATGATGGACGATTCGCGCCAGCGTGAGCGTCCCGGCTGACCAGTGAAATCTTCGTGATGAAGATGAATCCAATCGTATCGGGCAAGGGCATCATTATAAATCTCTTCATCATAGATGATGTCGTACGGAATTTCGGCAAAATCTAATACCAATATAACGGCATCGGTTTCATCCTGTATAAATTCATTCCTGGGGGAGTACACAGCAATGCGTGGCACTTTTTCCAATCGCACTGCACTCATGTTGACGGCTGGACTTGATATTTCATTGACGATTTTGGTGGCTGCGGCTGTGCTGATTACTTCGTACGAAACACCGCGGATTTTGCATTCCATTTCAGCAACGGGAGAGTAATCCATTAGAAAACTTCCCCCCCGGTAATTCAATAACCAGTCGACCGGTATATCCTTCTGCAGGACAAAATAGGTAAGGCCATAGGCTTTTAAATGATTGCGTTGACTATTGTCCATGGGTATCAGGATACTATTTGCCAATGCTTTTGCATGAATGGCAAATACAAGGATTGCTATAACAGCTATTTTCCTGCGGAAAGTCATTTGGTGAACCAAATCTTGGTTGAGATGATTAAGTTCACCATTATTTACAAGAATAACAACCGGAATTATTCAACAGGTGAATAACCTGGAAAAATCTGCCTTTAATTTGGTTGACGCTCATTTTTCACACACGCGATCGTATGCAAATACATGACCGGCAACATCGCTCCATTTGATTTTTTCTCCGGAGAAAGCCTCCAACATTTGGGGACATTTGCTGTAGAGCTCTTCAAAATTCTTTTTGTAGCTTCCCTTTTTAACCAATACAGCTTTGTTTCCATTCTGAACAAAGAGGTATGATTTATCAATGTCACCGGTCAGCTTAACACTAGCTATGCCAATACCATCCGTTTTTCGGTTGGGATTCGGATCGGCAAATACTTTTATATGATTATCGAATCCGGGATTTAGTAATTGCATCAACCGATGCTTCTCGTTTTTATTATGGCGCATCGCAGTTTCAAAAATGATGTACTCACGCTTTACAATGTCATCGAAATTGGTTTGTGTCATTTTCTTAATTGAGGTTGTGGACTCTGCCAGCATGGTCATTTTGGCTAAGGTTGAGGCCTTTACAGAAACGCGAACCACATCTTCAGGCTTGAATTTGAGTTTCTCCCCATTTTCATTTTTTACAGTAATGTTGTTCAGGTAGCCATTCACCAGTGAGCCACCTGATAATTTACCAGTAATTTCCTCGCCATTGGCCAGGGTAACGATGCAGGTATTTCCAAACATCGAACTCATGCCGTCTTCTCCAAGCTCGGCAACAAAACCTTGGCTGAAGACTGTGGCGCTAAGAGTCATCAACAGACCAGTAAGCGACACATTTATTTTTTTCATAGGAGTTATGGTCTTTTTAGGTACTGATTTTGAAGATTATTCAGATAATCAGATCAGTCTTCGACTTCTTTTATGACAACCTTCTGCATCACATCACCCTGCCGAATTTGATCGATAACCTCCAACCCTTCAAAAACCTTACCAAAGCACGTGTGGTTACGATCCAGGTGACTGGTGTTATCACGGCTATGGCAGATAAAGAATTGACTACCCCCCGTGTTCCTTCCGGCATGTGCCATGGACAAAACGCCCCGATCATGGTACTGGTTGTCACCGGTTAATTCGCATTTAATGTGGTAACCAGGCCCGCCATTGCCGATACCATTCGGACAACCTCCCTGAATCACGAAATTGGGGAGCACCCTATGAAAGGTAAGCCCATCGTAGAAATTATGCTCAGCGAGGTCAATAAAATTCTTAACCGTATTTGGGGCATCCTTATCATAGAATTTGATTTTCATCACGCCTTTATTGGTGTGGATTTCAGCTATTTTCATATTATTGATTTAGTGTTTAAGCGGCAAATTTAGGCTTAACCATGAAAAGTACATACACCTGAACTGTTATGGATGAAATAATTACGCAGTTGCAAGCCAGTATTGAAGATGAAGTGCTCTCCAAATCTGAGCGAAGAAGTTTAAAAGCCATTATCAGTGAACGGCCGCTGGATCAGCATCAACTTAATTTTTTGCGCAGCAAGATTTATGAAATCGCAAACGAACGCGTAACGCCTGAAAATTATGCTTTTATTATTGAGTGGATTAAAAATGCTAACAGTGCGCTCATGATACCATCGGTTGGTAGTTTGGAATCTTCCGATGTGTACTTTAGCCCTGGCGATGCTTGTCGCACAGCCATTATTCAACAAATCAATAATGCCATCCGTGAGATAAAAGTTTGTGTGTTTACGATTAGCGATGATTTGATTTCTCAAGCCCTGATTACTGCGCATAAGAAGGGCGTTGTAGTTCAAATCGTAACCGATAACGATAAACTTCTTGATGAAGGTTCGGATATTGAAGAATTGGCAGGAGAGGGTATAGCCGTAAAAATTGATGACACCCCGTATCACATGCATCATAAGTTTATGGTTGCGGATGAGCGGGCATTAATTACCGGGAGTTATAACTGGACCCGCAGTGCTGCAAAGTACAATCATGAGAATATTCTATTGACCCGCGAAAGTGGAGTGGTGCGGGCTTACCTGAAACAATTTGGTCAGTTGTGGAAGGAAATGCAACCCTTTGCTTAGGGCGTAGTGAGATTAATCCTGCTTTAAAGGTTGTCGGGCTGATGTAAGTCATGGACACTCGGTTTAAAAAGCCCTAGTATAAGCGCATGAATATTTATCCGAGTAATATTGACCATGAGCGAGTATTTAATCAGCTGCACAGCCTGGCAGATGAAATGAAATCGGTTGAGCGTGCATTTTCAAACACCCTTGAAAACACACACCCTAGTAACCGCGTCAGTGCAGCCAACCTCATCCACTACCTGGTATTACGCACAGCCGAGATCAGGCAAACGCAGGAGTATCTCCATAAAATTGGCTTATCGTCATTAACTAGCTGCGAGAGCCATGTATTGTCACAACTCAATAATGTGCTGCGCTGGCTCTCGCCAGCCTATGTCCAACGCGAAGATATTGCCTGCACCTTTGAGGTAGCTGGAAGAATTCGTCAAGAGAAAAAGGAGCTTTTGTTGGGTCCGGATTCTTATACAAATCGTCCACACATTATGGTCACGTTATCGAATGAAGTCGCAAACGACAGAATGCACATGGAGGAAATTTTACTGGCCGGTATGTCGGTGGCCCGGATTAACTGTGCGCATGATAATCCGGAGGTATGGCTGCAAATGATCAATACCCTAAAGAAGTCGATGGCGAAAACCGGAATTACGTGCAAAATCTACATGGATCTGGCAGGGCCAAAAATCAGGATTAAATCCATTAAACGTAAAGGCGAGGCAGTTGAGAAGATTACTATTTATGAAAATGATCGTTTGGTGTTAGCCGGAGGTAATGAATTCGTAAATGAAGCGCAACGCACCGTGTTGGAAATTGATCCGGCAGAAATCATTTCCATGATCAAGCCCGGTGAACATGTTTTTATTGATGATGGAAAGTTTGAAGCGAAAGTGCTAGAGGCAGGGGATGCTTCCTGCATCATTCAGATCGTAAGGATATCAACTAAGAAACCTACGCTACGCATTGAGAAGGGCATAAACCTTCCGGATTCAGAGTTGACAATTGATGCGTTAACGAAAAAAGATTTATCCTATATACCATTTATCTGCAAGTATGCAGATATGGTGGGCTATTCTTTTGTAGGCACACCCGATGACCTGGATCATCTTCGAAATGAATTGCGCAAACACGTTCATGAAAATAGGCTTCCGGCAATCATTTTAAAAATTGAACGTTTATCCTCAATTCAGAATCTTCCAGGGTTGTTGTTAACTGGTATGCGCGATCAACGCATGGGTATAATGATTGCGCGGGGTGATCTTGCGGTGGAAATAGGCTTTGAACGATTAAGCGAAATACAAGAAGAAATACTTTGGGTTTGTGAAGCTGCGCATGTGCCTGTAATATGGGCAACGCAGGTGTTGGAATCCTTAAATAAAACCGGTTTCGCTACCCGGTCAGAGATGACTGATGCGGCAGTGGGTGTAATGGCTGAATGTGTTATGCTCAACAAGGGGTCGCATATAGTTAAAACCATTCAGGTTTTAGACAATATTTTAAAACGCCAGATCGGGCATGTTGATAAGAAGCGATACATCATGCGCCCCTTAGGAATCGCGAAAAATTTTTTAGACGACACTTGTCTTAAACAGCAGGTTTCATAATGAAAATCTGCCAGTATTTCTTAATTCGTTATCTGGAATTCATGATTAACTTTATCCTTTTCATTTAGCTATGCGATCAATAGGCATCCTGATCTGCTTACACTTTTTTTCTACTGTTGTAAATGCTCAGCAAGAAATGGTATTATCCGGAAAGGATAGTCGAATGATAATCAGCGGAACATCATCGTTGCATCCGTGGCAATGCAAGGTTGAACAAATGTCCGGCCAACTGCATGGTGAAATTTCAAACGGTTCGTTGAAGAATATTACTTCATTCGTTTTTAGTGCAGGCGTATTATTTATACGGAGCATCAAGGAAAATGGTGAGTACTACGATAAAAACATGGATAAAAATATCTACAAAGCCCTTGACGCTACCAAGCACCCCAACATAACGTTTACATTTCAGCGATTGTTTTCAGCCAAGCCCTCAGAAATACAGATTGCCGGTAACGTTAGGATTGCCGGCACCACCAAGGAGATTGTTTTACAAGCCAAATTAGTTCCGGCCTCTAATGGGTTGGTTTTTGAAGGTAGTATTCCATTAACTATGAAGGATTACAACATCGATCCGCCAACAGCACTTTTTGGAACCATTAAAACCGGAAATGAAGTTACGATTGAATACAGAATGGTATTTTTAGCCGTCAACTAAAATAGTTGGCACCATTTTGACTCGATACTAATTGGCATGCGTATCCCGAACATTGTCTTGATACTAGTATTATCGATCTGCTCAGGTCTATCTAAAGTCCATGCTCAGGAGTACCGGATTTTCATACATCCTACTAGTAACGTTACCGTATACGGCTCTACTAATATCAATACCTTCAAGTTTGTATATACCGAGGAGATTGCCATGAACAGGCCTGTTCGTGTAGTTCAGTCCGAGGGGGTATTGCGCCTTAGCGGAGGCATCATCAATTTAAAAATTAGGGCATTTGATTCAGGTAATGGTATGATGAATAAGGACTTCAGAAGTATGCTTAAGGAAGAAGATGATCCTTTCATAAATGTTGAATTAAAGGCACTGAAGCCAGACTGGAAAAATGAAGCGTGGCGCGAAGGAAAGGCCGATATAATCATTAAAATGAATCAGGTCGAAAAGACTTATACTGTGAATTGTAAAGTACAAAATCCTGGAAGTTTACTGATCTATGGCCGACAGCGTGTTCAGCTTATCGATTTTGGTTTAACGCCACCGGTAAGGATGATGGGGATGGTAAAAGTTAGTGAATGGGTTGATCTCGACTTCTCACTCCGCTTTGCAACGGATCGATAGAGGTAATATTTAAGGCTTCAAATGCCTCTAACAGGCTGATTTACTGGATTCAAGTGGAATCTATTAAAAATCAGGAGTTTGCTAGCCGGTTTGTTGCCCGCTGGCTTTAAAAAATGCTCATTTTGAACTATTTTTGCACGAAATCGTTCATTCCTTCATGAGACAGTTAAAAATCAGTAAACAGATTACTAATCGGGAAAGTCAGTCGCTCGATAAGTATTTACAAGAAATCGGAAAAGTTGACCTCATTACAGCAGAACAGGAAGTAGAGTTAGCTAAACGCATCAAGGCTGGCGATCAGATAGCTTTGGAAAAGCTAACAAAGGCAAACCTCAGGTTTGTTGTTTCTGTAGCGAAACAGTATCAAAACAATGGCCTTACCCTTGGCGATTTGATTAATGAAGGGAATGTTGGCCTGATCAAGGCTGCTACCCGCTTTGATGAAACAAGGGGTTTCAAATTTATTTCATATGCTGTGTGGTGGATCAGACAATCCATTATGCAAGCCCTCGCAGAACAATCAAGAATTGTAAGACTACCCCTGAATAGGGTAGGATCTTTGAATAAGATATCCAGAACATTTTCTGAACTGGAACAAAAATTTCAGCGTGAACCTTCGGCTGAGGAATTGGCCGATGTACTCGATATTACTACTCAGGAAGTACGTGATAACCTGGGCATTTCCGGTCGTCATGTTTCGGTTGATGCTCCTTTTGCGCAAGGTGAAGAAAGCAATCTGTTGGATGTTCTTGAAAATGAAAGCGAAGAAGCACCTGATTCTGGTTTGATTGAAGACTCACTTCGAAAGGAAGTTCAGCGTGCGTTGGCCACACTTACACAGCGTGAGGCTGATGTTATATCATACTACTTTGGGTTGAATGGTGAACAAGCCATGACACTTGAAGAGATTGGTGAAAAGTTTAACCTTACCCGCGAACGGGTTCGTCAGATAAAAGAAAAGGCTACCCGCAGACTAAGGCATAGTTCGCGAAGCAAAAGTTTGAAAGCTTATTTGGGCTAACAGCTCACCGTCCTGTTAACACAAAGGCCCCCCAGTAGTAAGGATCTGGGTGGGTCTTTTTTATTGCCTGCTGGGCTTTACGGAATGTAGACCTCATTTCTTTCGGACGCTTTAACCATCGCGTGTAAAAGGCAACCATTAATTGTTGCGTCACAAAATCATCAACTTTCCATAAGCTCATCATCACATTCGATGCACCTGCTGCCGATAGGGCGAGGCGTAATCCATACACACCCTCACCTGGATAAAACTCGCCAAGCCCGGTTTCGCAAGCTGACAGCACAACAAGTTTTGTCCGATCCAGATTCAGGTTCACGGCTTCATACGCAGTGAGTATTCCATCCTCAGTGTCATCAAGTAGCATGGGGTTGTTGGCGCCAGCAAGCGCTACGCCCGAGTTGATCAGCATCCATACTAATGAATTTGATTGTCCATCCTGACCACTAAAAAAGCCATGTGTGGCCAGGTGCAGAATTGTGTTTTCTTTCTCTGACTTTAGCTGAGTTTCAGTTGCAGTTGGTCCTTTGAACAAGTCGACAGACCATCCCTTAGTTTTAAGTAATGCATTAATCGCATCAACCTCTTGTTCAGTTCCTGGCAGATTCGTGAACGTTTCAGTGGCTTCCGTTTTGGAGATTGAAAATGCAGGGTTTCCAAAAAGAACAGCACGTTGGAATTCCAACTTTTTTGTCTTTGAGTTAATATGTAAAATGTCCTTAGTATTAGTGAGTTGATAGATTTCAACCTGATCAATCAAATACTTACCTGATCGTCCATCGTACAGGGTATTCAGGTTGATTTGGTTATATATCCCATCTGGAGAAAAATAAACACGCCTTGGGTTTTGATTTTTCGGAAGCGCTTTTGCTATTGCATCGGCAATAGGCTTCCAGTAAACAGAATACGAAAGTGTGTCGGAAAGCTTAAAATTGATTGCATTTATGTATTGTCTTGCATACTCCTTTTCAAGCCCTCGCTTTTCGCTACTCTTCACGAGAGTTATTACGGGTCTATCCTTGGTTTCCGATGTAATAATAAGCGCAGCATAGATTAACCCGTCATACATACGTACCATTTCCACCGCTGCTTCGCCTGGTTTTAATTTTTTCTGTATGTCCTTCCAGGATATTTTTTCCATCAGAAAACCTCGCTTGAAGGAGGCTGATTCGCGACTCAACTTCATTTCAAGGTCGTCTACGTAAGCAGCGAGTTGAGCAACTTGATTTGCCGCTGAGTGTTCACTACGGATTAATTGGGCAAGTTCGTTTTTCAGGTATTCCCATCGCTGGTAATCAGTTTTCAGCTGTTGATTATCACTGCTCAAAATGGCTGATTTCATTTTATGACTGGCATTTAGTATGATGCCTTTTGTCATGATTTGGAGATCATACAGCTTTTTAGTGATCAATGGGTTTTGGTATGAAGCTATCCCGGGCAACGCACCTGAAACATTTAACGCGAAGAATAAATATTCCCGAAGTATATCGTGTTGATTCCGATAAAATGAAATCTTCTCGTTTTCGCTTAGGTAAGTAAAGTTATACTGGACTTCTTTCAGTAGTTGATCCGTTAATGAATTGAATACTGAGTCGGCTTCTTTAAGTTCATCATTGTTAAAGTAGGAGAGTGCGAGATTGAGCAGTGTAGTTTGGTAAATTCTTGGATTTATTGTGCCGGATTTTTCCAGCAGTTCCCTGGCTATCAAAAAGTATTTAATGGCCATATCGTTACTTTCGGTGTAGCCAAAGGTCTCACCAAGATTTACTAAAATTGATATATGCAATTGACTCCCATAGTACACGCCTCTCTCAATTATGTTTAATGCTTTTCGCCATGTATGAATGGCTGAATCTGATTGTTCAAGCCTGCGGTAAATATTTCCTTGGTTCTGAAGTGCATGGAGATAGGAGAGGGATTGATTATCAGCGATAAGCGAAATGTATTCTGTGTTTAATGCTATAGCTTTTTCGAGATCACCATATCCCAGATAATAGTTGCACAAATTGCTAATTAGTGTTTGGTATTCCGGTAAATCACCAACCTCATGTTCAAATAACTCTTTTAAAAAGGTAACAGCACTTTCCAATTCAGCAATAGCTTTTTGAAGTTGACCTTTCCGCTTGAAAAGCGAGGCTGTCGTATTTTGTGCATTGGCAAATGCTAAGGCAAGTTTAGAGATGTTCGCTGAGTAATGATCACGGTTATTGTAATACGCATCTTGAAAAAGCGTACTGCTTTGCTTAAGGTAAAACTCACAGCTATCGTATTGACCTGACTCTAGAAAAAGATTTGCCAATTCGACCCGAGTTTCAATTCTGTCAATATGTGCTTGCGTGTATTGTTTGTCTGTAATAGTGATTGCTGTCCGAAACTGTTCAGCTGCCTTTTTATAGTTACCAGTCGCTTTGTTGATTTGCGCCAGTGTAGTCAGGCTGCTTGCATAGGCTGAACTGATTTTGCCAGAATCCATTTCGGCACGGATCAGAGCGTTTTCCATTACTTCACGCGCCAGGGAATAGTTTCCTTCGATGTAGAGCTTTAGCCCCCTGACATTCAGTGAATCCCAGGTTTGCGCCATCGCTACGGATGTAAAAAGGATAAGCAGAAACGGGTAAACTATACGGGGCATAGACATAGTTCAATGTTGTTTTGCTCCGTTCTGTAGCCAATCTTCTGCTGCTGTCCTGTTCGTAAATATCTTAAACTGATATCCGCGTATGCGGCAAATTTTTTCCCAAAAGGAATCAAAATGCTCTTCCGATGGATTGATGACAACGGCCAGAACAATGTCTTGAAATTCGGAGACTTTGGATTCGTAAATACGAACAATGTTGAAGGCATCAACAACCGGTAATTTAGTGATTACGTTGGCGTAATCAACCAAAACATACCTGCAACCTGTTTCCGCTAATGCTTTGGCGATCGCACGTGTGCCCTCGAAGACTTCTATCAGACTATTACGACTGCCCTGACCGATAGCCAATAGATAATTGTTGCGTTGTTCAAATTTAATTGAGAATGTAGCCATGCAAGCTTGTTCCTTTTAAAAATAGATATTTTTTAAGGAACAGCCTGCGGTTGCTGAACAGAATGAATGGGTTGTTAAGCCGGAACTTCTAAAACACTTTCGATGCAATTTTTCATTTTCTGAAAAGTCTCGTGGATGTTGGCATCCAATCCGATGCTTATCCTGATCAGGCCATCGCTCAGTCCCATAGCTTCTCTTTCTTCCTCAGGGATTTCAGACGAAGTACTGCTGCCCGGAGAACTGAAAAGTGTTTTGTAGAATCCAAGGCTCACGGCCAGGTACCCGAGGTTATCCTGCTGCATCCGCTCCATTAGCCGATACGCATGCTTTTTAGTGCCCACGTTAATCACCAACATTCCCCCGAATCCAAACTCAGCGTTCATCTCCTGAAGCAGTAGTTTGTGCTGCGGGTGGGAGGATAAGCCAGGATAGCGGACATCTATGCCTTCTTCTAAGAACTTCTCCGCCAGATATTGGGCGTTACTGCTGTGCTGCTTTATGCGCAAGTGCAAGCTATGCAGGTTTTTCAGGACTGAGGCGGAGCGCATGCTATCCATAACCGGCCCGAAGAGCATGGCAGTGCCTTGATGTACATCGATTAACTGTTGTATGAATTCATTCGATGCACAGATTGCCCCAGCAACGGTATCACTAGTGCCATTAATGAATTTTGTAAGGCTGTGGATTACGATGTCTGCCCCCAAATTGGCCGGAGAAACAATAAGCGGAGTGAAGGTATTATCGACCACCAGCTTGATATTGTGCTTCTTTGCAATCTTGCTTAGCGCTTTAATGTCGGATACTTCCAGAAGCGGATTACTTACTGATTCACAGTAAATTAACTTCGTTGAAGGTGTAATCGCTTTCGCTACAAGTTCTGGTTTGGTGATGTCTACAAAATGAGTTTTGATGCCGAACCGGGGAGCCACATTTTTTAAGAATGCATAGGTTCCACCGTATACCATACGGCTGCAAACCAGTTCATCACCAGCACTGCACAACTGCATGAGTGTACAGGTAATGGCGGCCATGCCTGAAGCTGTAACAATGGCCGATTCAGTGTTCTCCATTTTAGCCAATGCCTGGCTTAGATACCGGTTTGTTGGGTTCCAGTGCCTGGAATAGAGATAACAGCCTTCAATCTCCTTTTCGAAGACTTCCTCCATTTTCGATGCTTTGTGAAAGGTATAGGTGGATGAATCCTCGATTGAGGGGTTTACGCCTCCAAACTCACCAAAAAATTGAAGGTTTTGTATGTTTTGTGCAGGATTGAACTTCATAGGATATAACATCTTTCTGATACAATTACTCCCTTATTGAAGCAAAGCACCATGATATTAATCACGGTTAACAGTAAAGAATCTCATGAGTTATGCCCTTTGAATTTTCGCGAAGCCCCTTACGAAATTTCATGATTTACGAAATATAATAAATTTTTCATTGTGTAAACACTTGATAATCAACACATAGTACGATGGCATGCTTGCTGTCTAAGGAGAAGTGTATTAAAGAAATATCCCTATGGAAAAGTTAAATAACGTGATGTCTAGTTTTCTTGGATTTGCCGGAAGTGGAGCCCGAAGTGCCCGTCACCGCATGCTGATGCTCGGGATTTTCATCACCTTGATAATTACCAGTGAAGTGGTGTCAACAAGTAATCTTGATCTTCTGCACTTAACACCTCGGTTATTAATCAGCTTGAACCGTTCGAACCCTAATTAATCAACCATGAACTACACAGAAAAACAAACGTTGCTATCGAGTGCTATTAAGGCTGTTGATTACCTCACCGAAATTCTTCAACGCGATACAGCACCAAAGGATGAAGCCTTAGTTGGCTTAAAGGAATTCAACGAAGAAATGCCATTGACTGGCTATGATCCACTACAGACCATTGAATTTCTAAACCGCTTTGGCTCACCGGCAACCATGGCTTCAAATGCCGGCAGGTATTTTGGGTTTGTAATTGGTGGTTCGCATACAGCTTCTTTGGCAGCGAACTGGTTAGCAAGCGCCTGGGATCAGAATGCAGGCCTGGGTATAACCAGCCCGGTAAATGCCAGGATTGAATCTGTTACTGAAAAATGGTTAACTGAGATTCTACCTGTTGCAGAAGGCTCATCAGTTGGTTTTGTTACGGGTGTAACCATGGCAAATTTTTGCGGCCTTGCTGCAGCAC
Source organism: Cyclobacteriaceae bacterium (assembly GCA_019638255.1). Lineage (GTDB taxonomy): Bacteria > Bacteroidota > Bacteroidia > Cytophagales > Cyclobacteriaceae > UBA2336. The sequence goes on from JAHBUD010000001.1 coordinate 2,505,268, forward strand.
GATCGGCCATTCTACATAATCTGGATTGGAACGTTGAGGCGTACGGATTGTACGGTGCTCCGAGAATTACAGTTGTAATTAGTGAGGAGGCTCACGGTAGTTTATTAAAAGCCCTGAGTATGCTGGGCCTGGGCATGGATCGTGTGGTCCGTGTACCAACAGATGAAAATGGCAGAATGCGAATGGATTCTTTACCACCCCTGGATAATCGAACCATTCTTTGTTTGCAGGCAGGTAATGTTAACTCAGGTGCTATGGATGACGGAAAAATTATTGCTAAAGCTAAAGAAGCAGGAGCCTGGGTACATATTGATGGAGCTTTTGGATTATGGGCAGGGGCATCTGAATTGAAAAAGCATTTGACACAGGGTTATAAGCTTGCCGATTCATGGGCCACTGACGGACACAAATGGCTTAATGTGCCCTATGACAATGGACTTATAATCTGTCGAAATGGGGAACACTTAAGGAGGGCGATGAGTATGAGCGGGGATTATCTTGATCAATCAGGTGATCGTATTCCATACCAATATACACCTGAACTTTCCAGGCGTGCCCGTGCTATTGATATATGGGCTGCCCTTCGCACATTGGGTAAAGCCGGTATTGATGACCTGGTTACCCGTACCTGTGTTTATGCTGAATTTATTGCCGATCGTTTGAAACAGGAGGGGTTTGAAATTTTAAACCAGGTTGAGACCAATCAGGTACTGGTTCATTTTAATACCGATGATGAAACCAATAGGGTAATTCGTGAAGTACAACAAGATGGTACCTGCTGGTGCAGCGGAACAGTATGGAAAGATAGGGTAGCAATGAGAATAAGTATCTCCAGCTATAAGACTACAGATCTTGATATTCGCAAATCATTAGAAGCCATAGTGCATGTGGCGAAAGGACATGTTGCCGTAGTAAAATGAAGCGGTTCGTCAATACCATAGTTTTAATGTATACAGGTGCGAAGATTTTACTTGCTCAATTGCCATCAAGTTCAGCAAGTGTAAACCTTTCAGGCAATGAATCTGCTTCTGTGGTTGTATCTCCGGTTATTTGGAAAGACCGGGGGCCGACAAGCTTGCTAGCTGCTGCTTATCAAATATCCCATCGTAATCGATGGAAGTATTTCACAGAGGTTTCGGGTATTGAGCGGTTCAATACTTCAGGTGTGACAATACCTTCAAGGGGAAAGCACATTTCATTGTGGCAATCAGTTGGACGAACCATCCATCTGGAAAGCAGTACCTTCACTTCGATTGCCCTGACTGCGTCCGCCTTTCTGATATGGGATGAGCAGACCCTGGAGAATGTCACCCGGCAATGGGATGTTGAAGGATCATTGCAGTTGAAGAATGGATCATCCTTGTCGGTTTCAGCGCAACAACGGTGGGACCGAATGAAGGAATCCATTTCATTGGGCGATTGCCGGGTGCGTGCCGGTGATCACTCCATGAATGTAATTGTATTAAGATATTTGGCTCCCGTCAGGACAGCTTTTGTACCCTATGTTGAAGCCGTAGCAGGAACCTATTACGGATGTGCCAACCGCTATTCTTTTCGTGTGGGCGAGCGTTTTAAAGTCTCGCGCTCAGTCAGCGGATTTGCTGACCTCGAGTTCAGTCATGTGGCCAGCGAGCAAACAGCAACCGGATTTATGTCACGTTTGAAATTGGATTGGACCGCTACCAAAGCGTTGAGCACTGGATTCTTTCTCCTCAACAATAGTTTCAGCCACTTCAATGGTGTACTTACCTATGTTCAATTTCTGCAGGGGCAACATTGCCTGCGAGTGGAGTACCGGGAGATGCGTGACAAATGGCGTTGGGTGGAGTCAACCCATCCGTTTTTCTCCAGTCATGTGCTGGTGCAGTACAGTTATAGTCTGACAAAGAAGCAGGGCAACATGTAGTCACTATTTGTTGAGTACATCAGCGCGCACAGTTTCCACAACCCTTGCCACTTCTTTTCTTACCTGTTCGTCAATGCCATGATCATTCAGGGCTGCATCGAGGTGGCGTGCTATCGCATCAAAATGGATATCACCGAGGCCATTACTTACCAGGTGGACGTGTGCCTTGCGCATGTCCTTCCCGGTAAATTTCACAGGCCCGCCTAGCGCCATCATCAGAAAGGCTTTCATCTTGCCACGCTGGATGTCCATGTTGGCACCTTCGAAGAAACTGTTCACGGTGTCATCGGCAATGACCTTATCGTAGAACCGGTCTACAATGTCATGAAGGGCATCGATGCCCCCGATTTTGCTGAATACATTGGCCAGGTGCTGATGTTCCATGGTTTATTCTTTGGGTATTTTGATTCCTAATGCATTTATTCTGGAGCTAAGTGTGGAGGGCACCATTTGTAGCAGGGCTGCCGCACCATCCTTTCCGGATACTTTCCAGTTTGTGGCCTTGAGCGCACGGATGATATTCTGCTTTTCGAATTCCAGCAGTTCATCTTTTGTGAGAATGCGTTCCGTTTCAGATGCCGGTGCCTGGCTTATCGTTTTCGGACCTTCGAATACGAGCGTAGCGTTCAGATCGAGCACTCCATTTTGTGCCAGGATCACCGATCGCTCAATAATGTTCTGCAGTTCGCGGATATTGCCTGGCCAGGAGTATGCCTTCAGTTGTTGCTTCTGAATGTCAGTTAACGGATTCAGCTTTTTGCCCACGCGTTTGCTGAACCGGTTGATGAACGTATTGGCAATGAGCACCACATCGTCACCACGTTCGCGCAATGGAGGCACCTCAATGGGGAATACGTTAAGCCGGTAGTACAGATCTTCCCGGAATTTACCTTCCTTGCTCAACTCGAAAAGGTTGCGGTGGGTGGCGGCAATAATGCGAACATCTACCTTAATTGTTTTTGAACTTCCTACAGGTTCAAACTCGCTCTCCTGGATTACACGCAGCAACTTCACTTGTAAGTCAAGGGGAAGCTCACCAATTTCATCGAGGAAGATGGTGCCTCCGTGTGCGAGTTGGAAGCGTCCTTTGCGTTCCGCGGTGGCCCCGGTAAATGCACCTTTCGCGTGGCCGAAGAATTCGCTTTCAATCAGGGAGGCAGGTATGGCACCACAGTTCACTGTGATCATGGGTTTGTCTTTTCGTGTGCTGGTCATGTGAATGTGACGGGCCACAAGTTCCTTTCCGGTTCCTGTTTCACCATTGATCAGCACGGTTGCATCCGTGTGTGCCACCATGTAAACATTCTGCAGGAGGCGTTTCACCGGATTACTTTCACCAACGAGCTGCGTGTTTTGTTTGATGTCCTCCAGTTCTTCGCGAAGGTATTCCGTCTGGTCGATCAGGTGCCTGATTTGCTCACCGGCTTCCACTTTTTCATCGTGACTGCGGAGTACCAACGTGTAGTATGTCTTGCCATCAAGTTCATACCGGCTTAATGTGCCTTCAGCTTCGAATGATTGTCCTGACAATGAGTTCATTTCCAGTACGCCCGGTATCCATACGTAACCTTCTTCCGAATTTCTGCTGCCAAGCGTTTCAATCAATGTCAACAGTTTGCTTTTGCTGGCATCGGTGAGAAATCTGGAAATATGATTTGGGCTTCCTTTCTGATCCTCCAGTCCAAGTTGCGATTCGGCTGTTGAATTCAGCATTACGATCTGGCCGGTTTGGCTCAGGTTGATGAGCAGATCCTGCACTCCGTTGATCAGTCCGCGTAACTGGTTTTCTCTTTGTATGATTTCACGTTCACGCTTGAGGCGTTGCAGTTCACCTTCAGCGCGTGTTTTAATGATTCGGATAATGGTTGTTATGTCTTCTGTCAATTCCTGTGGCTGGCTGCTCATCAGCGCCACGCTTCCGATCACCTCGCCATTGTCATCGTGCAATGCAGCACCTACATAGCTGTCGCCTTTGAAACGATTGAGCATTTTGTGGTCGCGCGGGAAAAGCGCAAGGATGCTGCTTGAATAATGAACGATGGTAGAAGAGTTGATGACCTTTTCGCAGGGAGTGCCGTCAATCAGGTAGGTGAAATTGGTGACATAATCGCTGGTATGCCAGAAAGCCATAGTGGTCATGGAATTTTGTTCCCGGTGATATTCGGTCACCCATACACCATCTATTTCAAGGGCCTGGCTCATGCTTTTCACGAGCATCCGGAAGAAATTCTCCCCTGTAAGCAGGGAGATGGATTCAAAGGATTGCCTGAACTGGTCGAGAGCGGTCAGTACCATATTGCTTTGAGCTTTTGGGTTCGGATACTGCCTTTACGAATAATCGTAAAATTGGTTTTCGATTTTTCGCAATTTCCGGATTTTCATGAGTGTAATCCCCTGAATTCGGCTGATTTTGTACATTAATAATTGCGGCACGGTTATGTTGTACGCATGTCCGGTTTAACTTTTAAATTCTATAGCCATGTACAAATTCATTTCAAAATCGATCATTTCATTACTGGTGTTTGTGTCTATTGCCTGTACTATGGATCGTACGGTTGGAGTAAAGCACCTGGTAATGTTTAAATTCAAGGAAGGAACTTCTCAGCAGCAGATTGACGAGTTCACGAAGGAGTTTGTCTCGCTGAAAGACCGGATTCCCGGCATTGTAGCTTTTGATTACGGTGTGAACAACAGCCCGGAAAAGCTGAACAATGGCTTCACACATATCTATGCGATCTCCTTCAGTGATAACGAAGCCCGTGATACCTACCTTACCCATCCCGAACACGAGAAGTTTACAGAGTATGCTGGTGGCACCGGCATCATCCAGGAAGTATTTGTGCTGGATTACCCACCCATTGAGGCAAAGTAAGTGAATCAGTTAGCGCTGAGCGACTACCATCGACTTAGTGCATCTCTTACTCTTTCAAGGCAGTAGGAACTTAGCTTTTCAAGTTCTGCCAAAGAAGCATGAGGTTGGGTAAGCATGTTTTCACTTTCAATTAATTCATTTTGCAACGCAAGGCGTTCTGGATCAATGAGCGCCTTTCGTTTCTGATAATCTTTGCTTATCCAACGATGAAGCATTTCTGCACGCCACCACAGCGAATCATCAGGTTGTGATGATGGTTGTGAAAAACCATTAAGTGTATTCGTTCCCAGGAAGAATGGGATATAAATTGAAAGACAGGGGTGAGGGGTGCCGGTCAACCAGACGGTATGCGGGGCATTTGTTCGAATATTGGCAACCATGCTTCCTGTAGTGGAACTGGGATTAAGAAAACTGGTGGCATGCATGCACACCGAACCTGTATTTGCCTTTGATGGTTTGAACTTGTGATCTTCTATATTATGGGTTTGAAGTATTCGCATACAATCAGCTGCATCCAGTTGACCTTTTCGTTTCAGACTCAATTCGGTAGTACATGCTTGGCGGGTGGCCGCGCGACCCACGGTGGTATACAACCAATCGGAATAGACTTTTTGAAAGCTGAAATTAGATTCACCATCCCACCAGCCTTTTTGTCTTGCAAACTCCTTCGCGTTCTCACTGTATTGTTCGGCAAATGTTGAAATGCTCAGCCGGTTAGAAATCGAGCGGATATCTTTCACTTTTTCGGTTACCCACTCTTTGCCAGCGGTTTCCAATACCCACGCTTCGGTGGTATCAGCAATAAGGAAACTATTGTGGTAATAGAATTTTTTGTTCTTGTAACCTCCGCATGCATTCTGTCCGTATAAAGCCAGCAATCCTGTAATGCAGTCAATTGCTTCCACAGCTGACTTGGCTCGCTCCAGCGCCAGCCTGAGCATATCCATTCCGGTTAGGCCGTTATTGTACTTTTCAAACTTTATTTTGGTGAACACCGCTTCATTGCCGATCACAACACCGTGTTCGTTCACACCCATTTCGGCACCCCACATTTGGAAGGGCTTTGATAGGATGCATTCATAAGTTTCGGAAACCTGGGGTATGGAAATGTAGGTACACCGAAGTGTTGATGTTGTATTGATCTTACGAGGGGTGTGCAAAACAGCCTGTGCTTCATCTGGCTCACGATCTGAATTTTTCGAGAACAGCACGGTGCTGTTGCGTGTAACCGTTGGCAGGGCTATAAAGGTGTCGCACATTTAGAAAGCAGGTATTATTGTTTTAATATCAATTTTGATTTGCTCTGTTGCTCAGTCCGTATTAAAACAATATAAAGACCTGCCTGAAATGTATTGCCGAATTCTATAACATCATTGGTTTTAACCAATTTATGAAATACTACTCTGCCCAATAAATCCATACATATAAATTCTGTATTGGCATTTCGGATTGATCCAATATTTATAGTGAAATTACTATTACTTGGGTTGGGGAATATTTCGATATCATCTGTGATTGAAGATTCATTATGGATGGATGTGATAAGCTGTTGATTTATAAGTGACAGTCCGATTGGATTCGATATGTTACCAAAAGAATGAAATACCGAATAACCAGTAGCATCTTTTCTGATACGATAAATTAAACCTTGTGTATAATTGCTAGATCCGCCATTTCGAGTTACTCCAAACAGAAATTCTCCATAGGTAAGTTGAATCAATGGTGATGTCGGATTAGTTCCTGTATTTAGACTAAAATTATGCAAAACCTGAAAATTTGATCCATTGGAGTGAATGCTAAATATTGTTCCCCCATTAAAAGTTCCGCCCATTTCTGTTACACCCATTAATACGCCATTTCGAATTTCTGATAATGCTGTGCTCGGACTGGTTCCATTACTTAAACTAAAGTCATGAAGTTTAGTGAATTCATTTCCGGATTTCGATATCTTAAAAATTACACCAACGTTATTTATCCCTCCGCCAGAAGTTGTACCGTACAAGAAACCATCAGAACCTTCTATCAAAGACCCGTATGGATTTATGCCGCTTTCCATGGATAGGTTCTTTAGAACAGTAAAGCCAGTACCGTTTTTGTCGATTTTGAAAATTACACCACCTCCGATTTGACCACCATATGTAGTGGTGCCATAAAGCTTTCCATCGGAGGCTTCCATTAAACCGGTGTAGGGGTGTGCGCCTCCATTTACTACATTTGCGAATTCATGGATAGTTTCGAAATCATCGGAATTAGTATTAACTCGATAAATTACCCCTGATGATTGAGTTCCCCCTGAGGATGTCATTCCATAAATGTGTCTATCACTTCCATAAAGAATTGTCGGACTGTTTGGGCTCGCTCCGTTTGCACTTGAAAATTCAACTAAACGTTGAAATCTTCCATTTTTTGAAATTTTGTAGACTACCCCGCCACCAAATCGTCCACCTCGTTGAGTTGCTCCATAAATGTCACCAGCCTCAGTCATTATAGGAGCTGAAGTAGGTAAACAACCATTTAAGCAGGCACTATGAAGGATTGAGAATTGATTATTTGCTACTTCAAACTTAAATATTGATCCTCCGTTATTAGGTCCGCCCAAGTTTGAACTTCCGTAAAGCGCTAAGTGTTCATCTAAGGCCATGAATTGATTCGGATTTTTTGCCTCAGTTGGATCGAATTCATACAATGTTTTATAATTACCGCCATTTTGATCAATCTCATAAATTGTTCCGCTATTGTGGATTCCGCCTGTTAGTGTGTTGCCTATAATCTTTCCATTGGGAAGGGATAGTAAACTTGATGTCGGACCTCCTCCGGAAAATAAGTCTCCGAAAGTGAATATTTTTTCATAAGAGTTTTCGGATGGATTAATTCGAAATAGAACGCCCATTCCATAAATTCCTCCTGAACTTGCCGTTCCAAGTATATGTCCATCACTGGTCTTAATAAATTTTGATCCGAACCATATTCCGTCATGATAATCGTTGATTTCTGGTCGGTGGACAATTTGGAAATCACTTCCGTCAAGTTTTAGACTATAAATCAGGCCATAAGAAAGGTTTCCGCCCGAATTTGTACCTCCATAAATTCTGCCATTAGTCGCTTCTAAAAGCTCGCTGGGTTCAGCGCCATTTTCCCCAGTGAATGAATGTAATCGATAAAATTCATTTCCATCTTTACTAATTCTGTAAATAATTCCATTGCCATAAAATCCTCCTTTTCGTGTAGTTCCGTAATAAAAACCGTTGGAACATTCGATTAAACCTCCACCCGGTGATTCACCGTATTGTCCTGTGAAGTCAAACAATTTCTTAAATCCTGTGCCGTCTTTTTTAATCTTGAAAATAGTCCCTTGATCATAATCCCCTCCTTTACTAGTAACCCCAATTATTTCATTATCAAGCGATTCAAATAAGTTGCCAACGGGCATATATCCGGACTCAATACTGAATTCAAAAATTTTGACCAATCTGTTGTAGTGAAAACTATATTGATAGATTACGCCTATATTATTTTTGCCTCCTGCCATTGATGCTCCATACAATGAACCATCAGAGGCTTTCAAAATACCTCCTACAGGGTGGAGATCTCTTTCAAAACTGTAATGATTCAACAGCTTGTCACCAGTGCTTGAGTCAATTGAGAAAACAGTTCCGCAACAATCAGTTCCCCCGCCAAAGGAAGCGCCTAATAGTCTAGGTTGTGTATTCAAGTCTTCTACTTTAAGTGTTTGCACTATTGGATTCGCAGGATTATAGAATGCATTTCCTAATTGGGTGGCTGTAATCAAAGTGGATCCGGTACCTTGTATGATCAGCAAGTTTCCTTCAATCGTAGCAACTTCAGGGTTACTACTAGTGTAAGATACGATGAGCCCTTGGGCATTTGTTTCAGCTTTAAGTAAGAAGGGTTGTTGTCCTAAAAACTGTGTTGGTATTGGATGAAAAGTTATGGACTGATCGAGTTTCTGAGAATAGGCTAAAATCCATGTAAGTAGAAAGAAATGAGTAAAAACGAGCTTCATATAGGGTGAAAATAATTGCAAAATATCAAAAACAAAGATTCCAAATTCCTCCGCGGTCTGACTGGGTGGTTTCTAAAAGTTCGCCATCGAAAATTAAGAAGGGTTGTCCGTCACTTCCAAGACCCCACAACTCACCTCGAAGAAAAATATTTGCACCAATACGCGCTGATGTACTGGCTAATCTCCCGGGCAGGGCGTAACGAATCCAGGCCTCTTTCTCAGTAAGCTTACCGATATCCAATTGATCAACATCTTCTGGTTCTTCTTTCCCATCATAGCCTTTCCAAGGCGTATCCATCGTATTGCTTCCTGCGCAATACGAATTAACCAAAACAACTTCTGCCTTTAATTCCTCTATTCGCTTATAACTTTCCGGATGCCACGAATCAGCACAAACCAAGATGGCCGTTTTTCCAATGACTAAATCAAAAACATCTAATTTTTCAACTGGATATGCTGTAACGAATGGGAGTTCGCTACTAATAGGAAATGACTTTTTAATGATGGTTGAATCGATTGTGCCATCGGGATAAAACACAAAACTTGTATTGTATAAGGGTTGTTTCGTATCGATTCCTATTTTGTTTTTGTTCATTATGTAAGGTCCGGGTAATACTATGGATCCTGCATTAATAGTTACCCCATATTCCTTTGCCAACGATGAAAATACCGAAGAGTAGATTTCAGCCATCTGAGGGGCTTTCATTTTAAAAAGGGTGGCGGCAAATCGATCTTTCTCATTGCCACCTTTAAAGAAGCGTTGGATGAACTGAATCGGATTACTCAACACCATAGTCGTCATGGCACCGTTAATAGTAGCAGCTGTGCTTACAGCTTTTTTTTCGTGTGAGATAACTAACCATGTTCCTAAATATTCGGGTAACAACACTACCGTGTTACTACTGAAGAAGCCGGAATTGCTAGCCTCTTCGAAATACAATTTTAATTTTTGATAGAAATGATTCTCGCTTTGATAATCGGTTGGTAACATATAAGGTTGAATGCCTACTATATTTTTTGAGCAGGAATCGCTTGTCGTTATAAATTCTATTGTATCGAGGTATGCCTGAGCGCGGACTTTTATGGGTTGTCTTCCGGTGTATGTCCAGATACCCCAGAAGATAAAAAGTACAATTAATCCAATTAGAAACTTCTTCATGAGTGTGATGAAGTATGAATGATTTCACTGGCCGCCCGCTCACCGGCACGAACAGCTCCTTCAATGTATCCATACCAGATAGCCGATGTTTCGGTTCCGGCAAAGTGCAGGTGTCCTGTTGGTTCTGCCAGGGTACTATGAAAATTCGTCCAGGCACCGGTAGGGTAGATACCCGCATAACAGCCTTTGCTCCAGGCTTCCTCAGCCCAACAATGATCTTTATAATGTAAGGGTTTACTTGCCTCCGCTCCGAAATAGTGTTCAAAAGTTTTCAAGGCTAATTCCTGGCGTTGTGCCTCAGGGAATGAAAAAAAATCTCGTGCCCGGTGTGCAATACAAAAGCCGAGTAATACACCATACTCGCCATGTGCGGGTGATGAATCGAACATGGTTTGGAATAATCCATGATCATCCGCCACTACTTGTCCGCTAAAGCCGGCTTCACGCCAAAAGGGTTTTTCATACACAGCAAATATTTTCCCCACAATCCCCATCGATAGCTTGTCAAGCAGTTGTCGTTTTATCAAGGGTAGTTCTGGTGTGAACCGTATGGATGAAAGCAGTGTTGGGGGTATCGCCACTATAATCTTTTTGGCATTGAACTCACCGGCATCACTAACTACCATTGCATGATCAGTTTCCTGACGGATTTCACGTACCGGTGTTTGCAGCCGAATATGATCAATAAACGTTTTGGCCATGCGCTCGGCCAGTGGCTGCATGCCTCCCTTTAAGCGATGCTGTTGCGCACCATCTTTGATGCTGAGTAATACATTGAGGCTGGTGCCGGAACGGATATAGAACAAGGCATGTAGCATGGATACCTCGTTCAGCTCGCAAGCATAAACCGTTTCCAGTCCGGCCCGAACTACTTTATAGCAATTGTTCGTGAAGCAATGCTTTCGAACATAGGCTTCCAATGAAATGCTATCGAGTTGCTTGGCATTCTTGGCTTTCCAGGGAGTTTCTAGCGGGATTTTTTTTGCCATCCGCTCCAGCTTTTTCAGTACCCAATCAATGTTTATCAAACTGGCAACATCCATTTTAGGTATTAAGCCGATATAGGGTCTTACAACTTTGTTCATGTCAAGCAGGTTTTGCCCTTCGTTGTAGGTTTCATACCACTCGATACCATACTCACGACATAACGCATACATGCGATCCTGTGTTGGACCGATCCATTGACCACCTATATCAACATACTTACCATCTGAAAAAGTTTGCGTATGTGTTCGGCCACCAAGACGATCGCGTGCTTCGAGCAGCAGAAACGTTTTACCTGCCTTTTGCAGGATTCGAGCGGCTGCCAAGCCAGAAAATCCACCCCCGATGATTATGCAATCAAAAATCTTAGCCATTGCAAAGCAATATAGCTAATTACATGTTCGGGAATAGGAGGCTATGCCATTGTAAATTTTTACTTTTGCTTCCAGATAATATAAACATTATGAAAGGTGCAGATGCGTTTGTTTTGCCTGAAGTTGATGTTCCGCTGGATTTTCAGGACATCGCCAGAAACGTTGTGGGTCATCATCATGAACTAGAAACGGTAGCCGGTAAAAAGCGGTTGCTTTATGCCGATTGGATCGCCAGTGGGCGATTGTATGCACCCATCGAGCAACTTATGCTTGAGCAGTTCGGGCCTTTAGTTGGCAATACGCATTCCGAATCAAGCTATGTTGGGGAGACCATGACACACGCTTACTTAACAGCTCGGAAAATCATCAAGAAGCATGTTAATGCTAATCATGAAGATATTCTGATTAGTTGCGGAAGTGGCATGACGGGAGCTATTGCCAAACTTCAGCGAATACTTGGATTGCATATTCCCGACCGGGCAAAGACTTACTACAATATTCCTGCTGATCAGCGTCCGGTGGTGTTTATCACGCACATGGAACACCACTCCAATCAAACATCGTGGCTTGAGTGCGAAGTGGATGTAGTTGTTATTCCTCCCGATGAAAACCTGTTGATTTCTGTTGATAATCTTGAACGGGAATTGTTGAAGTACCGGCACCGAAAAGTTAAAATCGGTTCATTCACCGCCTGCTCAAATGTTACCGGAATTTTTGCACCTTACCATAAAATGGCCGCTGTGATGCATAAGCATGGTGGAGTTTGTTTTATTGATTTTGCAGCTTCAGCACCCTATGCGGATATGAACATGCATCCGGAAAAGAAGGAGGAAGAACTTGATGCGATTACATTTTCACCTCACAAGTTTTTAGGTGGTCCCGGAAGTCCGGGTATTTTGATTTTCAATCAAAAGCTTTACACGAATACTGTACCGGATGAACCCGGTGGTGGAACCGTACTGTGGACTAATCCTTGGGGTGAGCATCATTATTTTGAGGATATCGAAACGCGTGAAGATGGTGGTACTCCAGCGTTTCTTCAAACCATAAAGGCAGCACTGGCTATACGCCTAAAAGAAAAGATGACCACTGGGGCAATTGCAAAACGTGAGGAAGAACTCTTCAACCTGGCCTATGCGAAGCTTTCAACTGTAAATGGACTTACCATCCTGGCTCCGGATCCTGCAAAACGCCTAGCCGTTGTATCTTTTTACGTGGAGCATCTTCACTATAATTTTGTTGTTCGGGTTTTAAGTGATCATTTCGGCATTCAGGTGCGCGGTGGATGTTCATGCGCAGGCACCTATGGCCATTATCTGTTACATGTTTCGAAAGAACAGTCACATGAAATTACGGGTAAGATTGACTCCGGTGACTTATCTGCGAAGCCCGGTTGGGTCAGACTTTCCTTGCATCCGGTAATGACCAACGAAGAAGTTGACTATATCTGTGCCGCGATAAAGCAAGTTGCTGAAAACCCGGAACAATGGATGAAAGGTTACACGTATTCCGTGAAAGCCAATGAATACTATCCGGTGGGTGCAAAAAGTTCAATTATTGAACAGGTGGATTCATGGTTTGATCTTCCTGAGTAGTCGAATTACCCCGATCATGAATTAGTTGTTGTGCATGGAAAAAACTGCGCACATCATTTCTCCATAGTGGTAGTATATTAATCATAATTGTTTCTTCTATCATTTCGATGGCTGTTAGGGCTATCGTAACATAATACAATCCAGTAATCGGTTCTTCAGTAAAGAAAATGCTGACCAAAAACATCGCCTGACTCACCGCGGCTACTTTGCCCAGGTAAGTATGGAAACTGGTTAACTTTTGATATTTGATTAACGAATAGAAAACCTGCGTAAGATATAACATCAGTAATGCAACAATGGACATCCAATGTTGCTGGAGAAAGGGGAGATGATAAACAAAAACTCCTGCAATAGCTGCCAACACGGTCAAATCATCACCAAGCGAATCAAGCCGTGAACCTAAAATACTGCTGACCTTAAATTTCCGGGCAAGGAATCCATCCAACGAATCGGTAATAAAACTGATTACAATAAGCCACCGAAATGCTTCGTACTGGTCTGTTATTAACAGCATAATAAATATGGGGAAGGCAACAATACGGAAGAATGTAATGGTATTAACAATACGTACGGGGCGCCTTGACTTAAAAAGAAGGTAATAGAATGAAGTTAATGACCCCGATTTGAACACCTTAACACTGATTGTAGAGTCTTAAGTTGCCTAAAAAATCAGTGGAGTCAAAATGATGTATTGAATTTGATTTTCCTTTAGCGCGTGGAAATTCTGGGAAAGCGAAGGGTCGTTTTAGGGCGGGCAGTTGTATGATTAATTACCTGCTCGTGTTTGCCCGTGGCATCTTCGATTTCAATGGTGTACTCACCTGTAGCTAATCCGCTGAAGTTATACGGACGTGAAAACGAACTGGCATTGCCGATAACCTCAGTAAAAACTACCGTACGCTTATGGTCGTAAACCGTAACCCTAACTTTTCCTGCAACACCGCTTTCATACTTAATAGTGTATGTGTCGGAGCCATCAAATGTTACAGTGTAGGGAACGTTGGCTTGCGTAGTTGAATAAAAAGACAAAAGACAAGTAATCAGGATAAATCGGAAAAAATAAGCCGGGAATTTCATATAGATCAGTGAATAACTTTTCGTTGCAAAGTTCATTAAATACAACGCTAAATTACCATTATAGTTTCCTTGTAACCACGCATGTAAGGATGTGGAGCGTTCTCAGGAATCAGAATGTTATATGTTACTATTGTTGGTAATAGTATTTTCTTCTGTATATAGTTTGCTAAGCAGAGGCTTTATTGCTCGAATTGCAGGCTAACGAATAATCTTTGGTGAAAGATTTCAATATTATTTTTCTGTTAAGTCGTTTTAGGCATACCATGCACGGTAATTCGCTTAAAAGTTGGGTGCCTTAGCTATTGTATACTTCCTGACTTATCCTTTCCAAGACTTACTTTGTAATTATCGGGTGTGCCGGTAAGCTTCACGTTGATATACCTGATTTTCTTGCTTGGTTCCCTAAATTGAATTTCATCTTCTTTATCAGGGTCATCTACCTTTTTACCGAAAAGTTTGGTCATACCTGCCTGCGTTACAAGTTTCCAGGGAACAGCAAGGTAGTACTCCATATTCATGTTCATATCCTGCTTGCCCGAGATTTCAATAAACCCAAGGCTTGAGTTAATGGTCATCCGCGGAATGGTAAGTAAACCTTTGTTTACAGAAAACTGGTTATGAAGTGTGTCAAACAAGACGCGGTTTAAATTTTTATCCTTGAAAAAGTCGGAGAGGGCATCAAGGGCGGCATAACGTTCCAATCGGCCATTAACAACCCGAACATCCAGTTGAATGTCTGAATCATCAATCATGGGCACCATATCGGCATGCATACGTATGGTGCCGGTTAGCTTGCCACTCAGTTTTCCATGCAGATTATCCGATACCAAATGATCCTGGCCAAAGTTTTCGAATTTGAATAACAACTTATCCAGATCAATATTCTCTATGAGCATTTCCGGACTAAAGTATATTTTGTTTCGGTCTGATCCGTTGAAATAACCTTTTGATGATATTTTTCCTCCGGCAGCCTGCAATGATAGTGTGTCGATAAAAATGTAATGATTGGATTGTGAGCGTGCTTTGGCGTAAAAGTTATCAATTAAATACCGGTGATAGTTGAGACGTTGAATGTCGAAATTAAAGGTCATGTCGGAAAAGGGTACATCATAGATATTAAACCCGGCTTCGTGATCCTCTGGGGTTAGTTGTTGATTTGGTGGTGGAGGATTATAATTAAAGAGTTCATCAAAATCGAGATGGAGAGCTTTGATGGAAAAATGATTATCTCTTTTCTGTATGGTTTCATCGTTGCCTGTATAATAGGTTAGGTTCGTTACGAAATCACTCTTGCCAATTTTGCCCCCCAGGTTTTCAACAATCAGGTGTTCATCCTCATAATGAATTCTGCCACTGAATTTCTCAAAGCGCATTGGGTGTACCCTCATTTGTGCCTCAAGTTTGTCGATATTAATATCAGCCGATTGAAGCTTCTTTTGAAAATGCAGTTCAGCATAACCTTTTATAATGAGGCTTCTGAATTCTTCATGACGGTAATCTTCCGGAACATAGTTTTCGCCACCGTATGAAAACAAATCTTCTAGTTGCAGGAGATCAGAACGCAGGCTAAAGTCAATTCGGGTGTCGCCAAGCGGTTGATTCAAAAACCACAGATCGTAATGGTTGAGCTTGCCATTGAAATGAAAATCACTTTTATCGATCATTCCGGTAAAATCAATAATCCTGAAGTTTTCATCATCAATGAAAATGTCAGCATGGAAGTCATGTAAGGTGTGCGGATAGTGCGTTAGTTTGGCATAGAGGTCTTCTATGAAAAACTCACCTATGGGCAGGTTTGGTGATTCAGTGAAGGCTCGTGCAGAGCTGTTGAACCGAAACTTCATACTCAAATCCTTAACCTTTTCGTTAATTGGTTTGTGCTTAGTTGTATCTCCGGATGTTAGTTGATATACATCAAGCAAATTTGATTTTATGTGCATGGTGGCGCTTACCGGATCGGCAGTATGGTGAAGGATTGCGGGCAGATCGCTTATGCTGGCTTGGATTGAGAGATCGGAATCTCCGATTTGCAACCTGAAATGGTCAATCACTGCAGCGTGACCATCCATAGAGGCCTTTACATCAATATCGCGTATCGGTAAATGAAAGGCTGAAGTTTTGAACCCAAGTCCTTTAACCTCCAATTCGGTGAAATACGATTCATTTAGTTTTTCGATACTTCGCTCGGGGTGAGCCAGGTCAATAATGTCATGAAAATTCATGGTCAGTGAAACATGGCCTTTTAAGTCTTCAATATCAGTTATATTTAAAAAGTCAGCGAGAAAATCAAGTTCGAAATCAGAGCGTAGCTGCATATCGATTTCGGGTGACTCGAAGTTCTTTACTTTTAAGCTTCCTTTGAAAATCCCTGCTTCCGGACGTGCATTAAAATCCAACAATCCAAATTCCATTGTAGACAAACGACCAGAATCACCCGTTGTGAAATATCCTTTAAAGAAGAGATCCTCTAGACGTTTGTTTGAACGTATATTGCTGAAGAACGCATCTTCACAACCAAATTCTGCATACACCCGTGGATTATTTCCGTTTATTGTTTTTCCATTAATAGAGGCTTTGAAAAATATTTTTCCAGCATTTCCATACCGCGTAAAAACAGGAGTAACTTCTTGCGGTGCAAAGGCCAGGAATAAATCGAAATTGGGTTTTTCTCCTTCAATGGCAATATCCACAAACAGATCATTGTCGAAGTCAGCCTGACCATACAGCTTAAACGTTGCATTCTCTAGCTTGACTTCCGAAGGCTTAATGGTCAGTATTTGTTCGTTTTCTACATAGTCAAGTTGGGTGTTAACTTTAAAGTGCTTATTCTTTACAAAAGTTGTGTCGCCTGATATCATAAGCGTTAAATCAAACTGGCTGTTCAGGTCAATCATTACGCGATTCGGTATAGTCTTAACTTTGGATCTGGCATGGCTAATAAATAAATCCAGTGTCACTTCACTCTCTTCGTTGATCTTGATCAGATCAATATTGTTGAGGTAGATGGACTTGATATCCATAGTTAAACTGCCTTGATTGTCTTCAGTTTCTTTTGCGCTGGATAGCGCCCTTGCAATGTTGTATGTGCCATCGTTGAACTGTATCAGCCTAATGAACCCATCCGACAATTTTAATGAGCGAATTTCAAGAGAGCCCTTCATTAGGGACAATACATCAAAACCCAGATAAATATCTGCTACATCAAGTAGTGGCTCTGTTGCTTTCGATTTACCCTCATAAATCGTTACATGATCAAGATCAATTGAAACATACGGAAAATTGGCAAAGGGGGATATGTGACTTTCCTTCAATTCAAGCGTACCATTGAAGTCATCATTTAGTGTGGTGATCAATCGTTGAACAATTGCATCTTGTTTGAAAAAAAGTATGGCCGTTAACAGGCTAAAAAGGAGCACGGGAGTAAGGACCACAAATAGAAGTAGTCGGATCCATAAATTTTTTGACCTGATAAATCGTAGCGCCATAGCGGGGTTTAGTTCCTGGTGTACAAATTTAGCGAACCAGAATGAATGAAGACTAATACACAATTAGTGATTGATTTCCGCATGTAAGGTTTTCTTCTCAAAAGCCCGGATAGCATTATTTAAAGGTTTGAGGCTTGGTTCTCTCGTCTATGGAATAATCTCAAATACTAAAAACTGATTCATTTGAAAGGATTGAAAATTATTATCGGCAACAAAGATCAGCGTTTTATTGCCGTTGGGGAGATTGGGGCCAAAAGTTACACCTTCAATGTTGTCAGTAAAAATCCCCAGTTCATCCATGTTGAGTATCAACTTCTTCAACACCGGGCTTTGTGGGGGGTGTTCAGTGAGCGAGGGTGTACCAATAATATTTTCAGCGTTGGTAAGGTCAGCCAGAAACACTTTTATAGTGCAGGCCAACCGTCCTGTAGAGTACGATCGCTCCACTACCAACAGCTTTTTGTTGCCGATGTATAGAATTTCAGTTACCCCGTTTAGCGCAAAAGCTCCACTTGGAAACGGGGCATAAGCAAGCGGTTCAAGTTTATAGGCAAACTGTGAGGTTGCTTTTAATGTTGAAGCGTCAAATGCAGTAATGCGTGTAAAGGAATTGGTTTCAGTTACCAGTGTGCGCGAACCATCCTCAACTAAGGGCTCTTCCATGGATGCATACAAAATGGAATGATCAGTATTAAACGTTATTCCCTCCAGTGTTCCATTTGATCGTGGACCCTTGTCGGCAGACTTCATGGTAAGGTTGCTTGGCAAGGAATATGAATTAAGATATTCGCCCTGAGTATTAATTACATTAATGGAAGGATGTTGCAATTGTGCTTTATCGCCTTCGTTTGTCCACACCAGTTCTTTGGTTTTGGGGTTATACCGAATGGCTTCGGGATCGGGTGTCAACCGCGGATCAGTTTTAGCAGAAGGATAGGGTTTACCGTTAGCCTGTAACAACGGGATGACTGAAGTGAAGATGATAGTATCAATTTTACCTTCAGCAGTTAACTGAATATTGACCGTATAGAACCTTGCCGGGCTAAAAGCTGACCGGTCATCGCTAATGATGTAGTAGCGGTTGGTCGAGAGATCATAATCTATTCCCGATAGACCGCCCACGCGGGTATCCTGAAAACGATAATCGTTTGGGACAACATACTGATCCAGTAGTCTAAGTCCTGAAATCGTAGTTGGTTTTTGAGCATAACCAATCCATGGGTAGCTTAAAAGAAGGAGCAATAAAAATGCAATATTCTTCATTTGTTGGTTTTGCTGTGATGAACTGCAGACGCAAGATAGTATTTGATCGTAATACCCTCATGAAATCAAAAATTAAACCAACATTAACTAACCTTGATAGTAAGACCAGAACAACTATTATGGATACATGGTCTGCTTACTCATAAATCAGTCTGAAAATAATCATTGAGCTTCAGTAGCATGATATTCTTATTTTTGTCATGTTGGAATGTTGTTAATAGATGATTTGAATAATTAAGTATTTCCTTTGATTCATAAGCCACTTAAAAAGCTTTGGCAGCTCATTATTAAAGCGCTGAAACAAGGTATTACCCCGCATAAGCTTGCTATTACCATAGCTGCTGGTGCGGTGATTGCTTTGTTTCCTGTATACGGACTCACTACGCTGCTTTGTTTTGCAGTTGCAATTCCATTCAGGCTCAATATCATCGTAATCCAGGCTGTAAATTATTTGATGACGCCCTTTCAGTTGCTCTTTTTAGTACCCATTCTGCAAGGCGGCATATGGATGTTTGGACTGAAGAAAATTGTATTTGACTTAAGCGAGTTGACTGTGCGCTTCAAGGAAGATTTTTTTGGGTTGTTCAGCGAGATTGGAGCGGTATTATTGGGGGGTATAGCATTTTGGTTTCTGGTAGCCGTTCCGACCTTTATTTTTCTCTTTTACATTTGCCGGTTAATACTTACTCGTTTCATTGATCCTTATAAAAGCGAGTCCGCTGAAACATTTTGATGCTTTAAATGTTTTCACTAGTGGCTTATTTGCCTCGGCTACGCAACGTTACAAGCAGTCTAATCTCGTCTACCTGAATGCGTCCAAGGTTAATGGCCATTTGGTCAAGCGTAAGCGGTATGCAGCCATGATTTCTGAATTCAATATTTTTTAATATCTAGCGAACTTAAATAGCTTAAATTCTGCAATACGGCATCACTTTACCTATTAGAATAATAGCCTTGATGCTACTTTTAAATGTATTCGCAGTCATGTCAGTAAATGCTCAGGCTCAAAAGAAGCTTTTCGGCTTCAGTCCTTTGAGTGACACAATCGCGGTTGAGAAAAAGGGGTTTTTACTACTCCCGCTTCTTTATTACACGCCCGATACCCGGTGGGCTTTTGGTGCAGCTGGTGTTTATTATTTTAAGATTGAGCCTAAATACGAGCATGAACGTATGACACGAGTATCTTATGTTCAGTTTCTGGCAGACTACACGCAAAATAATCAGCTTGATACCTGGGGAGTTTGGAACATATTTACCCGAAATGAAAATTATTTATTCAAGGGCGAGCTCCGCTATCGCGATTTCCCTGACCGGTTTTATGGTATTGGGAATGCCACTACAAAGGACCAAGCTGAGAAGTACGCCTACAACCTGGTAAGCGTAAAGAATCTGGCATTAAAGAGAATCAGCCCTTCAGTTTTTGTTGGGATGGACTATCATTTTGAATACGAATATAATTTCAGCTATACCGAAGGAGGAATGCTTGAGCAAGGCACCATTGCTGGATATAAGGGGGGTATTGGTTCTGCGATAGGTTTTGTTGGGTTGCAGGATAGCCGTGACAATGCAATCAATGCTCACAGTGGTAGATTAGTGGAAATATCTTCGTACCTATACACCAAAGCATTAGGAAGCACTTTTTCATTTTTTAACCTCAATGGCATTCATCAGCAATACTGGGCTTTGAAAAAGAATCATATACTTGCCATGCAAAATAAAGTTCGTTTCAGCTTTGGAGAGGTTCCGTTTTTAGATATGTCCACAGCTGGTGGTGATGATATCATTCGTGGCTATCCGAAAAATCGCTTTCGGGACCATCACTTTTTAGGCACACAACTGGAATACCGCTACCCGTTGTTCTGGCGATTCGGTATGGTAAATTTTGTGGGCGTGGGGGATGTTTTCAATACTGTTAGTGATATTAAAATGCAGACGCTTAAATATTCAATTGGCTCAGGGTTACGTTTTGTAGTTAATCCGGCCGAGCGATTAAATATCCGTTTTGATTATGCCTGGGGCAGAGAAGGAGGGTATTTCTATTTTTCAGTAGCTGAAGCGTTTTAAAAAGTGGAAGGAGGACATCGGTCCACCTTCCATTATTTTTACTGCACGCGTTTACCATTACGCTGGCCAGGTCTGTTTATCTCTGAATTCTCAGACGGCCTGCTGCGATCAGGACTTACCGATGGGCGAGACTCACGCTGAGGTTGAGGTGCGCCCCTGTTTATAGTTACTTCACCCGTTCTTCCTTTTGATCCCTCATTTCTGGGTTGCATGCCAGTGTTGCGTTGCCCATTATGAGGTTTATTGTGTACATCTGGTTTGCTAACAGGAGCCGACTCATTCCGCCTGTTCGTATACGACCTGTCTTGTTGTTGTGCAGGGCTGCTTACCGATGGTGATGGTCTGGAATTGCCTTGATCATTATAAGTACGTTGACGGTCCGGTGTTGTTCTGTTCACGTTATTATACTGACGATTGTTAGACCGATCTTCATACACGGTTCTTTCTGATCTAACCTTGTCATTTCGGTTTCTGTTTGTCCCTTCGTCCGTATAGGACCAGGTTCGTCCAT
Organism: Cyclobacteriaceae bacterium; assembly: GCA_019638255.1. Taxonomy (GTDB): domain Bacteria; phylum Bacteroidota; class Bacteroidia; order Cytophagales; family Cyclobacteriaceae; genus UBA2336. Next base: position 2,526,582 of record JAHBUD010000001.1, read on the forward strand.
TCCGATCGTCAATGTTGCTGCTTCTTCTGTCGCGATCATCTCTGTGAACTGAACGATAGTTTGTAATCTGGGTGTAATGCCGGTTATACACAACAACAGATGTTGTTCTGTATGGACGGTATATCCTGTGTGCGTATACAATTCTGGGTGTATGGCATACTGTATAGTAAGGCCTGTAAGGTTGCCACCAGCCATAGTATTCATAATAAGAAACTGGTCTCCAACTACTCCACCAAATCGGCCTTCTGTGCCACGACCACGGAGAAACCCATGTTGAATAATAAGGGCTATATACATATTGAACAGAAGGCCATGTCCATACATTTACAACGTTACGCGCTGTGCTCGTTCCGGCATTTATCCGAACTTCTTCGGTTGGTTCGATAATCGTTTCGATTCCATAGACATCTTCGTCACCGGTTATGTGAAGTACAGCCTTGCCATTGGCCAGTTTTTCTAAAGCAATAACCGCCACATCCTGACTTTCAGTAGGAGATACGATGGCCTGAAGTGTAAATGTGTGAACATTCCCTTCATTTCTACTAATTACACGGATGTAATCAATTTCACCATCTCCGTTAAGATCCAGGTTATTTACTTTCGAATTGGAAGAGTTGAGAAGACGTTCAAAATCCTCAGGAGAGGAAGACTTTTTGAAAAGCTCCAATGCACCTTCCAAACTAAAATAATCACCAGGAACCTCAATACGATTCTGTTGACCTGATACCGCTATCGCTCCACCCATCACGAATACCAACGACAGCACAGTTAACCTTAGCGTTTTCATAGTAGTAATGGTTTAATTACAGAAAGTATCGCAAACCTTGAGCCAATTGAGTCTTACAACACAAAAGAAAATCACGAAATTTTTAAACTAAAAAACTGTAATCCCGTAGTCGCAGGACTTGAAAGGCAAGAGAGTCTTGATAGAAATTAAAATATGATGACTGAAACAATGTGCGCTGCTATACGCGTTCTATAATAGTAGCATAACCTTGCCCAAGGCCTACACACATGGTGCATAAAGCATACTTCTTTTTTTGCTGCTGAAGTTCAATGGCAGCGGTAAGTAAGATGCGGGCGCCCGACATCCCCAACGGATGACCTAATGCAATTGCACCACCATTTGGGTTGATGCGTGGGTCATCATCAGTCAAACCCCATGAGCGGATGCACGCCAAGCTTTGAGCTGCGAATGCTTCATTCAGTTCAATCACATCCATGTCGCTCATTTGTAAACCGGCTTTCGCCAGTACTTTGTTGGAAGCTTCTACCGGGCCAATGCCCATAATGCGAGGCTCAACACCAACTACCTGTGAGGAGACTATACGTGCCATGGGTTTAAGAGAATATTTTTTCACAGCATCTTCTGATGCAATCAACAGCGCACATGCTCCATCATTTAATCCGGAAGAATTACCTGCTGTTACTGTACCATTTTCGCGAAAAGCCGGTTTAAGATTAGCCAATGCTTCAAGTGTTGTATCAGGTTTTATAAATTCATCATCTGAAAAGAAAAGCGGAGTACCTTTTCGTTGCGGAATTTCCACAGAAAAAATTTCCTGAGCCAATCGTTTAGTATCTCGTGCCTTCGCTGCCTTTTGTTGGCTTCGTAAGGCAAATAAATCCTGATCGCTGCGGGAAATGCGTTGCATGTCCACCAGGTTTTCAGCAGTTTCGCCCATGGCTTCAGTGCCGTAAAGCTTCTTCATTAAAGGATTAACAAAGCGCCATCCAAAACTGCTATCGTAAAGTTTGGCATCGCTGCCGTATGGCATAGGAGTTTTGGAAAGCACATATGGAGCACGGGTCATCTGTTCTACACCACCGGCAATAAACACATCGCCATCGCCTGCTTTAATAGCGCGGTTGGCATGAATAACAGCCGACATACCTGAGGAGCATAAGCGATTTATGGTTTCGCCCGGAACAGTTACAGGCAAGCCAGCCAAGAGAGAAGCCATGCGGGCAACATTTCGATTGTCTTCACCGGCCTGGTTACTGCAGCCAAGAATTACATCGTCAATTAATGACAGATCAATACCCGGAAGCCTGGCCACTAAAGCTTTTATGGTCATGGCTGCCAGATCATCAGCCCGAACATCTGACAATCCACCTCTAAACCGGGCGATAGGGGTTCGTACTCCATCGATAATGAAAGTGTCTTTCATATAGTGTTTAATGTTCGTTTATGAAGTTTTAACATTTGGATTTAAAAAAGTATTCCTTTATTAGTTTTCTACAAAAAATCTGGCCGCTCATAAAATATTAACATCGCCAAGTTAAACATTTTAATAAACTGTCGGTTTTTATTCAATACCAAAACTTAAAACTCACTCAATGAAGATTAATTTTTTACAAAGTAAGCTCCGTAAACAGTTGGAGCTACTGAACGACCTGAATGATACCTACCAAGTCTATATTAAAGAGGCTGCTGAATTTATAAATAATATCGAAAAGGGGAATTTTAATCTTGACATTTCTGAAAGGCTAATGGAGAGCGAATTGGGTAATGCATTGGCCTCTATGAAAGTGCACCTGCTGGAAATTGCCAACGAAGAGCAAAAGAGAAGTTGGTCAAATACAGGTTTGGCAAAGTTCTCTGATATTCTTCGCAATAAGCAATCCCTGACTCTTGAAAATCTGGCTGACGATATTCTTCTGAATTTGGTAAAGTATGTTGGCGCAAACCAAGGGGCATTATTCATACTGGAGGGCGAGGGTACAGAGCAGGAGCATTTAAAGATGATTGCCTGTTATGCTTACAACAGGAAAAAATTCCTACAAAAGGAAATCCTTCCTGGTGAAGGTCTTGTTGGGCAATGTTTATTGGAAAAGCAGTTCATTTTTATGAAGGAGATTCCTGCAAACTATGTGAACATAACTTCCGGACTTGGAGAAGCCACCCCGCGCTCTGTGCTTATTTCACCATTAATGATCAATGAAAAGGTATTTGGAATAGCAGAGCTTGCATCCCTGAAGGAATTTCAGCCACATCAGATCGATTTTATTAACAAACTAGCCGAAAATATTGGTGCAACAATCAAAAATGTAAAAGAGAGTGAACGGACAATTGCCTTACTTAACGACAGCCAGCAACAAGCTGAAGAGTTGCGCACCCAGGAGGAAGAAATGCGCCAGCATATGGAAGAAATGCAGGCTACACAGGAAGAGATGAAGCGTCAAAGCGAAGATTTAAATCGGGCTACAGCCGAAATGAAAGGAATATTGGATGGAATTAATGCTACCATGGCTACCATTGAATTTATGCCTGATGGAACCATAGTAACGGCAAATGAAAATTTCCTGAAGACGATGAAGTGCTCACCGGAACAGATCAGGAATAATCACCATCGAATGTTTGTGCCCGATGAAGTGCTCCAATCAGATGAGTACAAAACATTTTGGAAAAGGCTGGCTGCAGGTGAGTCGATAACCGGTACATTCAAACGTAAAACTCTCCAGGGAGGAACGGTTTGGCTTAACGCAATCTATAACCCAATCCGCAATGCGTATGGCAAGGTTGAGAAAGTGGTAAAATTTGCGACAGATATTACTGCGGAACAGGAACGACTAGCGGAGAATAGAGGAATATTAAATGGTATAGATGCCACCATGGCAACCATTGAGTTCAGGCCAGATGGGACAATTATAAACGCGAATAATAACTTTCTTAAAACGGTTGAGTACTCGCTGGCTGACATCAGAGGTAAGCACCATCGGATGTTCGTTCCACAGGATATACAAGAAACACCAGACTATAAATCATTCTGGCTACGGCTTGCTGCAGGTGAATCAATTACCGGTACCTTTAAGCGGATATCTTCTACTGGTAAAACTATTTGGTTGAATGCAATCTATAACCCGATACTGAATGCCAATGGTGATGTGGCCAAGGTTATCAAATTCGCTACAGACATAACAGCTGAGCAGGAAATGCTTGCTGAAGGCGAGGGACTTTTAAAAGGAATTGATTATTCCATGACTACCATTGAGTTTAAGCCGAACGGTACAATCATAAAAGCCAATGCTAATTTCCTGAAAGCCATGAATTATTCATTAACAGAAATTCAAGGTAAGCATCATAAAATTTTTGTGCCTGACACTATAAAAAAATCTAAAGAATATGAGGATTTCTGGTCGCGTTTGTCCAAAGGTGAACCTATGACCGGAGTTTTTGAACGTGTTACTGCCGATGGAAAGCCTGTTCTGTTAAATGCCATTTATAATCCAATAGTTAATACAAACAATGAGGTGACTAAGATTGTGAAGTTTGCTACCATTGTGAATTCATAGCAAAAGAAATAACACTCTACTTATATTATTTCTCCGTATTCAATCAGATAAGTACTATCTTAGATGATAGCATAGTGCACATAATGCTTATAAAAGATGATTGAAATAGTTATAGAGGCAAGAAATGCTTCCTTAGCACCCGGTATGGAGGTTAAGAGAATACTTCCATTCCGCCAGAAGCGAATGGTGGGCCCTTTCATCTTTATGGATCATGCTGGACCGGTGAATGTTCAGCCTACAGAGAAGTCTGCCATGGATGTACTGCCCCATCCGCATATTGGGTTGTCAACGGTAAGTTATTTGTTTGGCGGCAAAGTGATGCACCGCGACAGTTTAGGTGTTGAGCAAATCATTGAGCCGGGCGAAGTAAACTGGATGACAGCCGGTAGCGGTATCGCGCATTCTGAACGCTTTGAAGATCCCAGCGTATTGGAAGGCGGAGAACTTGAGATGATTCAAACCTGGGTGGCATTGCCTGAAAAAGATGAGGAAAGTAATCCAAGTTTTGAGAATTACAAGCGTGAGCAATTGCCAGTCTTTACGGATAAAGGTATTTGGATGAGATTGATTGCTGGTAATGCCTACGGGTTAACGAATAATGTCAAAACATATTCGCCCATGTTTTATCTTCATGTGGTGTTGGAACCTGGTGCTCGTTTTGGATTACCCACCGGTCATGCTGAACGTGCCCTATACTTAGCGAAAGGAAGTGTTGAAGTATCAGGGAAAACCTATACCATGGGGCAGCTTATTGTATTTACTAAAGACGGTGATCCGTTGATTTTAGCGAAAGAAGCTTCCACACTCATGTTGCTGGGAGGCGAGCCCGTAGGCGATCGGTTTATCTGGTGGAACTTTGTTTCTTCGCGTAGGGAAAGAATAGAGCAAGCCAAAGAAGATTGGAAGCAGGGAAGGATTATTCTTCCTCCCACCGATAACCATGAGTTTGTTCCATTGCCGGAAGATAAATCCCGGCCAGCCGGGAATCCTGCACCAGGACTTTTGTCATAGGGATTAATTCAAATTATTTCAATTCATTACACGTTGCGTTTTGCTTGAATTCAGTGTATATCTGCACCATAAAGAAATGATTAATCTGGTTTTATGAAGCATATTTTCACAACACTTGTATGGCTGGTAATTCTAACACCACTATTCTCTCAGGAGCTACGATCACCAGATGGGAAAATGGTGATGAACTTTTCAATTCAGCAAGGTGGTGTGCCGACCTATCAGTTATCGTACAAGGGTAAAATTGTAGTTAAGTCCAGCAAATTAGGATTTGAATTGAAGAATGATGTGAAGTCATTGGTAAATGATTTGGAAGTGGTGAATACAAGCACCAGTGCCCACGACTCATCCTGGGAGCCTGTATGGGGGGAAGAGAAAACTATCCGAAACCACTACAACGAATTGGCGGTAACGTTAAATCAGACAGGAACAAACCGACAGCTGATTGTTCGTTTTAGATTATTTAATGACGGACTAGGCTTTCGTTACGAGTTTCCGCTACAGTCGGGTTTGGTGTATTTCGTTATCAAAGAAGAACGAACCCAGTTTGCCATGACGGGTGATCATACCGCCTATTGGATTGCGGGGGATTATGATACACAGGAGTATGATTATACAACTTCGAGACTCTCAGAAATCAGAAAATTAAGTAAGGATGCGGTTACGCCCAATGCATCGCAAACACCATTTTCGCCAACGGGTGTTCAAACCGCGCTGATGATGAAAACCGATGACGGAATCTATATCAACCTGCACGAAGCTGCGTTGATCAACTATTCGTGCATGCATCTTAACCTGGATGACACGAACATGATCTTTGAATCGTGGCTTACACCCGATGCGACAGGCGATAAGGGAAATTTGCAGGCCCCTTGTGTAACACCGTGGCGAACCATCATGGTAAGCGATGATGCCCGTGATATTCTGGCTTCCCGCATTACCTATAACCTAAATGAACCTTGCAAAATAGAAGACACTTCATGGATAAAGCCGATGAAGTACATGGGTGTATGGTGGGAAATGATCACCGGCAAAAGTTCATGGTCGTATACCAACGATCTGCCATCTGTTCAACTGGGCATTACTGACTACACAAATGTAAAACCAAACGGAATCCATGGTGCAACAACTGAGAATGTAAAACGGTATATCGACTTTGCTGCTGAACACGGTATGGATGGTTTACTGGTGGAAGGATGGAACATCGGATGGGAAGACTGGTTTGGTAATGAGAAAGATTATGTATTCGACTTCTTAACACCTTATCCGGATTTCAACCTGGTTGAAGTACGGGAATACGCAAAGCAAAAAGGAGTTAAAATGGTCATGCACCATGAAACATCGGGATCAACCCGTAACTATGAGCGTCACCTGGATAAGGCGTTTCAATTCATGAAGGACAATAATTACGATGCTGTTAAAACGGGTTATGTTGGTCCGATACTCCCGAAAGGATACTATCACTATGATCAATGGACCGTTAATCATTATCAGTATGTACTTGAGAGAGCCGCTGAATATAAGATTATGATTAATGCACACGAAGCTGTTCGGCCTACCGGCATTGCCCGTACCTATCCAAACTTAATTGGCAATGAATCAGCGAGGGGAACGGAGTTTCAGGCTTTTGGAGGATCCAAGCCTAATCATGTTGCCATCTTGCCCTTCACCCGGCTCATCGGAGGCCCGATGGATTATACACCGGGTGTGTTTGAAATGGATATCAGCAAGCTTAACCCCAATAACGATTCGCATTGTAACAACACACTGGCCAATCAATTGGCGTTATATGTCACCATGTACAGTCCGTTACAAATGGCAGCTGACCTTCCTGAAAACTACAGTCGTTTTTTAGATGCTTTTCAATTTATTAAAGATGTTGCATTGGATTGGGACGAGAGCAAATATCTGGAGGCAGAACCAGGACAGTACATTACCGTTGCGCGCAAGGCAAAGGGAAAAGGGGAGTGGTACGTTGGTAATGTGAATGGCGAAGCGCCACGAACATCCATATTTTCGTTTGATTTTTTGGAAGCCAACAAAACGTATGTGGCCACCATTTATGCCGATGCACCTGATGCGCATTACAAAACTAACCCACAAGCCTACACCATTCGCAAGGTAGCGGTTACCAATAAATCCAAACTTTCACAACGTTCAGCACCAGGTGGGGGATATGCCATCAGCATTGTTGTGGCTGATAAGGCGCAGTTGAAGGGATTGAAAAAACTTTAGTGAGTACAGTTCTTTTACATAATGTTAAACGGATAAATTTATTTACGATGTCTCAGGTAAAAAATACAAAAAGAAACACGATTCTATTTTGGCTCTCCACTGGATTGTTCAGTGCTTTCATGCTGTCATCTACCATACCGAATATTATGGGAACACCGGAATGGGTAGAGATTTTTAATCAACTCGGTTATCCCTTGTACATGCTGCCATTTATTGGTGTTGCTAAACTGCTGGGAATAATTGCGCTTTTGGTTCCTGGATTTCCACGCATTAAGGAATGGGCCTATGCGGGATTATTTTTTGACCTGACCGGAGCCAGCTATTCTGCTATTATGGTTAGTGGTTTTGATCCGCTAATGCTCGTGATGTTGTTTCCCTATGTTACGGGTACGGTTTCGTATATCTACCACCATAAGCGATTGAATAATAATTGATTGAGAAAGTAAAAAAGGTGGCTTTACAGACCACCTTTTTCATTGAGAAATGGTTTGCTTATAACTCAAACCGATCTGTATTCATTACTTTATTCCAGGCAACAACGAAGTCGTGTACAAACTTTTCCCTACCATCTTCGCAGGCGTATACTTCTGCAAGTGCACGGAGTTCAGAGTTTGAACCAAATACCAAATCAACACGCGTACCGGTCCATCTAACTTCTCCGGTTTTTCTATCACGACCTTCAAACTCATCTTTCGAGCCATTGATGCCTTTCCAAACGGTTCCCATATCCAATAGGTTTACAAAGAAATCGTTGGTAAGTGAATCGGTATTTTTTGTAAATACACCGTGCTTTGATCCGCCATGGTTGGCATTCAGTACGCGCATGCCACCAACCAATGCAGTCATTTCGGGAGCTGTAAGGGTTAGCAATTGTGCTTTATCGATTAATAATTCTTCAGCGGATACCGAATACTTTTTCTTTTGATAATTGCGGAATCCATCAGCAATGGGCTCAAGTACTTCAAACGATTCAATGTCAGTTTGTTCCTGCGAAGCATCTGAACGACCCGGTGTAAACGGAACGCTTACATCGTAGCCGGCATTTTTAGCAGCTTTTTCAATAGCAGCACAACCGGCAAGAACGATCAGGTCAGCGAGTGAAACCTGTTTTCCTCCTGCTGCAGACTTGTTGAAATCCTGTTGAATACCCTCCAGCTTTTTCAATACATTGGACAGCTGAGCTGGGTTGTTCACTTCCCAATCCTTCTGCGGAGCAAGACGGATGCGCGCTCCATTGGCACCACCACGCTTATCGGATCCACGGAAGGTTGAAGCAGAAGCCCATGCGGTAGAAACAAGTTGAGCGATGCTTAAGCCGGAAGCTAAAATTTTAGCTTTTAGGCTTTCGATGTCTTTCGCATCGATCACTTTATGTGTAACAGCAGGAATCGGATCTTGCCAGAGCAGTTCTTCTGCAGGAACTTCAGGTCCGAGATAGCGGGCACGAGGACCCATATCGCGGTGTGTCAGCTTGAACCAAGCGCGTGCAAAGGCATCGGCAAATTCATCTGGATTTTCCATGAAGCGCCTCGATATTTTTTCATAAGCAGGATCAAATCTCAGCGATAAATCAGTAGTAAGCATACGTGGTTCATGCCGTTTGGTTTTGTCATGCGCATCGGGAACCGTATTGGCACCCGCACCGTGTTTTGGTCTCCATTGGTGTGCACCGGCAGGACTCTTGAATAATTCCCACTCGTAGCCAAATAAGTTCCAGAAGAAGTTGTTGCTCCACTTGGTAGGGGTGGTTGTCCAGGTAACTTCAAGTCCACTGGTAATGGCGTCACCTCCTTTACCGGATCCATAGCTGCTATGCCATCCGAGTCCTTGAGCTTCTATTGTTGCAGCTTCAGGCTCAGCACCAACATGACTGGCTGGGGCGGCTCCATGGGTTTTTCCAAACGTATGACCACCGGCAATTAATGCTACCGTTTCTTCATCATTCATCGCCATGCGCTTAAATGTTTCGCGGATATCGCGCGCAGCGGCAATAGGATCAGGGTTTCCGTTTGGGCCTTCCGGGTTTACATAGATCAATCCCATTTGAACTGCAGCCAGTGGATTTTCCAGGTAGCGCTCACCGGAATATCGACTATCCGCCAGCCATTCTTTCTCTTTTCCCCAATAAACATCCTGATCAGGCTCCCAAACATCTTCCCGGCCTCCGGCAAAGCCGAAAGTCTTGAAGCCCATGGATTCAAGGGCTACGTTTCCGGTTAAGATCATTAAATCAGCCCACGAGATTTTCTTTCCATATTTCTGCTTTATAGGCCATAAAAGCCTGCGTGCCTTATCCAGGTTGGTATTATCCGGCCAACTGTTTTGTGGCGCAAAGCGATGTTGACCTCTTCCGGCACCTCCGCGGCCATCACCGGTACGATAGGTACCTGCGCTGTGCCATGCCATACGAATGAAGAGACCACCATAATGGCCAAAGTCGGCTGGCCACCAGTCTTGAGAGTCGGTCATCAAATCGGTGAGATCCTTTTTCAAGGCCGCCAGATCAAGTTTCTTGAATTCCTCAGCATAGTTGAATTTTTCACCCATGGGGTCGGATAATGAAGAATGCTGACGAAGAATGTTCAATTTCAACTGGTTAGGCCACCAGTCTTGATTTTGTGTGCCGCTGCCTGCGGAGTGGTGAAATGGGCATTTGCCTTGGCCATTTCCGTTACTTGAATGATGTTGATCTGCCATAATCTTAAATGGTTAGTGGTTTATATTGATCGATTTAGTACGAAGTAATTTCCTGCATGCTACTGCTTTTTCAGGGCAGTGTCTATGATAAAAATCAATTCAGCATCAAGATTACTTCCTCATGTTAAATAATTCAAATTGATTATTTTTATGATCATATAGTTATTATCTATGACACTAACCCAACTAGAATACATCGTTGCCCTCGACACGCACCGTCATTTTGTACAAGCTTCTGAGAAGTGTTTTGTAACGCAGCCAACGTTGAGTATGCAGATTCAGAAGCTTGAAGATGAATTGGGGGTTAAGCTATTTGATCGGACCAAGCAACCCGTTATTCCAACAGAAATAGGAGAGAGCATCATTGCCCAAGCGCGTGTGGTGTTGCACCATGCCGACATGATTAAACAGATGATTCAAGATCAGCAAGATAGTCTTTCCGGGGAAATTCGTATCGGCATTATTCCAACCCTTGCACCTTACCTATTGCCCCTGTTGTTTAAGCATCTGCGGGAGAAATATCCCCAATTGAATCTCATCATAAAAGAAACGATTACAGAGGAAATCATTACAGAATTAAAGAACAACCGGTTGGATTGTGGATTGGTTGTAACCCCTCTGAATGATCAATCGATTAAGGAAGATGTTCTATTCTATGAAGAATTGTTTGTATATGTCTCCAAACAGAATGCATTGTTCAATAAAAAGTACGTGCTGGCCAAAGACATCGACCCGAGTCAGCTTTGGCTGTTGGAAGAAGGACATTGTTTCAGGTCGCAGATCCTAAATCTGTGTGAGTTGCAAAAGCGATCGGATTTAAATTTTAGGTATGAAACCGGAAGTATTGAAACGCTTAAAAGGATGGTCGACAGCAGTGATGGCATTACCATTTTACCTGAATTGGCAGTTATGGAATTTACCCCGGAACAAAGAAAACTTGTGAAGCGTTTAAAAGAGCCAAGTCCGGCAAGAGAGGTAAGCCTGGTAACGCATCGCGATTACATTAAAACAAAACTCATCAAAATCTTGAAAGAGGAAATCATTGATATTATCCCACGAACAATGCAGAAGTTGCAACATAAGAAAGTGGTTGAAATAAGTTCCTGATTACTTTATCTGGCTGGCGATACCAGCCTCAAGTCCTCTCAACTCTGCGAGCCCTTTTAACCGACCAATGGCTGAATACCCCGGATACGTTTTCTTATTAAGGTCATCCAACATCTGGTGCCCATGATCGGGGCGCATGGGTATTGATGTACCGGTAAGGTCCATAAGTTTTAGTACTTCATAAACCACCCCTGCCATATCGGTATCTCCATCAAGATGGTTGGCTTCGTAAAAGTTACCTTCATCATCACGCTTGGTGTTTCGCAAATGCAAAAAGTTAACGCGGTTGTCAAATTTTTTAAACATGCCGATTATATCATTATCGGCACGGGCGCCAAATGAACCGGTGCAAAAGCACAAGCCATTAGCGGGTGAAGGGGCGGCATTCAACAGTTCTTCAACATCTGATTCTGTACTCACTACACGAGGCAAACCTAACACAGTATATGGTGGGTCATCGGGGTGGATGGCCAACTTTAAACCAACTTCTTCAGCCACCGGAGTAATTTCCTGTAGAAAGTAGAATAGGTGCTGTTTGAGTTTACGGGCATCAATATGGTTGTATTGATTCAAAGCAGTCAGTACCTGCTCGGGTGTAAAACTTTCATCACTTCCTGGCAAGCCAAGCATAATGTTTTGGAATAGGGATTTTTTTTCCTCATCACTCATACTTTCAAAGCGAGACTTTGCTTTGCTTACTTCTTCGGTTGAGTAATCATCCTGTGCTTTTGGCCTTTGCAATAGAAACAGATCGAACGCAATAAAAGCCGAGCGTTCAAAATAGAGGGCTTTACTTCCTGTTGGCAACGTATAGGATACATTGGTACGAAGCCAATCCAGGATCGGCATGAAGTTATAGGTGACAACTTTTAAACCACATTGAGCAACATTGCGTAAACTGATATTGTATTGATCAATGAATTTTTTGTAGTCACCGGTTTGCTTTTTAATGTCTTCATGTACGGGCAAACTCTCAATTACTGTCCATGAAAGTCCTGCTTCCTCAATTATTTTTTTTCGTTTGTTAATTTCTTCAATTGTCCAAACGTCACCAACGGGAATGTGATGAAGGGCAGTAACCACACCGGTACAACCTGCTTGCCGGATATCGTTCAGGCTCACTACATCGTTGGGCCCGAACCACCGCATGGTTTGCTCCATTTTTTTCATATCAATTATTTATTATCGATTAGAAGTGACAATTATTAGTTAGCAATTCTATAAGCAGAAGAAGTGAGAACTGTTAATTGATTAAAAGCCGATTGAGTTTCCGCCATCAACGGGTATCACAGTACCTGTCATGAAAGTTGATTCGTCTGATGCAAGAAAGTAGGCAGCATTGGCTACATCTTGCGGATCACCAAGTCGACCCATAGGCGTACGCGAAAGTACCTTTTGTTTTCTTTCCGGATCGCCATTCAACGCTGTTGCCGACATATTGGTGGCAATGAATCCTGGAGCAATACAATTGACACGAATGCCTGAAGGAGAAAGTTCGACAGCTAGTGTCCGGGTCATGCCTTCAATGGCAGTTTTGGATGCAGAGTAAGGAACAACACCGGGTAACCCATAGTGGGCTGCCATAGAACTGATGTTGATAATGCTTCCGGATTTTCTGGCTACCATGTTTTTGGCCACTTCGCGCGTCATGGCGAATACACTGGTAAGGTTGGTGAGAAGGATTTGTTGAAATTCCTGATCGGTTACCTCCAGTGCACTTTTCTTCAGGTTAATACCGGCATTGTTAACAAGAACATCGATATGTCTATGTTTGCTGATAACACCATTAATAAGTTCTGGTATACCTTTCAGATTGGTTACATCACAAGCAATAGTTTCGCAATTAGAACCAATTTGTGTAGCAGCATCTTCCAATTTCTTAGAATCTCTTCCTACTATAATGGTGTGGATATTTTGTTCAGAAAACTTCTTGGCAATGGCAAAACCAATTCCCGATGATCCTCCGGTTATGATGGCAATTTTCTTTTCCATGTAAAAATCAATTTACCCTTTTCACCACTGTGGCCTGATGCCTGGTGCGTAAGGAAATTCTAAATTTAAGTAATACTGTAATGAATTTTCCGGTTGCTCCAATCCGTGTGGAATGGGCAATCCTGAAAAAGTCTGGAAGTAGAGCACACAAGCATTGCGCCACCATATTGCCTCCTTGTACTGAATATTCAGTAACATCTTTACTTGTTCAAAGCGTTCCTTATCAATTTTTCCTTCCAGCGTAGCCCATTGCTGCTGAAATGAATTAACGGTTTCTGCTCCACCATAGTAATGGCGACATAATTCTTCCCACAAGGTTTGCCCGGATTTCAGTTTTTCATTCCAACCTGCATGGTGAAACCAAAGTAAAAATTCTTCAGGGCATTGATCTCTGGAGCCAAATAATTTGGCTACTGGTTCCGCGTACTGTGCAATGGCATTACTACCCGTTGCCGAACGATTAAACCCTACACCATCTTTGCTTGCTTGGTGATAGTATACTGATGTCCAGTCGGCACGGTGTTTATCTTTTATCCACGGAGCTGGTCCGTAATGATGGCTCCACCCCATAATGTGGTGAAGCCCGAGGGGCGTCATGTACGAAATGGTCGTCTCCCATGATTTGTCCATGATTTCTTTAACCGGGTTAATAAAACCTGGGTTGTTGGTAAATGTCATTCGAATCCATTCATCGGCTATTTGCTGTGCGGAAAGCTGATGATCCCAGGCCAGCCGACCGAAAGCATACCAGTTACTTTGTGCGAAGGGATGCCCCGTCCAGTTTCTGTCATTGCCAATATTGGTTACACCGGCAATACCCGATAGTTGATGATTATCAAGTGAACCATCGATAACCTTGGCAACCGTTGATCCTGCTCCCTTGGCATGCGTATCGGCATCCAGGCATTCTTTAAATTGATTGGCGAGGTAAACCAAGTGTGTGCTAAAGCCGGTGTACTCTTGTGTGAGTTGAAACTCCATCATGAGCGGGGTGTCAGGCATTGCGCCAAAAAGAGGATGAAAAGGCTCACGTGGTTGAAAATCAATGGCTCCGTTTTTTACCTGTACCAAAACATTTTTCCGGAAGGTTCCGTCAAGCGGTTTGAATTCGCTGTAGGCTTGCTTGGCACGATCGTCAGGTACTTTATCATCGTATACAAAAGCACGCCACATTACTATGCCGTTAAAAGGCGCAACAGCATCGGCTAACATATTAGCACCATCGGCATGGTTGCGATTGTAGTTTTGCGGGCCGGGCTGACCTTCAGAGTTTGCTTTGACCAAGAAGCCCCCGAAGTCGGGAATGTGTGTGTAGATTTCTTTTACTTTGTCCTTCCACCATTGCTGAACGGTTTCATCGATGGGATCAGCTGTTTTCAGTCCGCCTAATTCAATAGGTGCACTGAATCTTGCGGTGAGGTAAATTTTTATCCCGTATGGGCGGAATACATCCGCCAGTGCAGCTACTTTTTCCAGGTAATGTGAGGAAAGTACACGCGCATTTGCGTTTACGTTGGTAACGACTGTTCCGTTTATGCCGATGGAGGCGTTTGCACGTGCATAATCGTGATAGCGTGGATCGATATAATCGGGAAGTTTGTGCCAATCCCACAAGGAGAATCCAGCATAACCGCGTTCTACTGTGCGGTCGAGATTATCCCAATGGTTTAAAATCCGAAGGTTAATGCGGGGTGAGCTTTCAATATCAAGATTTTCAATCGGTTGATGGGTTTGAAGCAGTTTCAGAAAATGAAATGTGCCGTAGAGCACTCCAATTTCTTCCGGTGCGGTAATCACGATTAATTTTTTACCCTTAACTGTTGTGGTCAAAATCAGGAAACCTTCACGCCCAAGATTTTTCAATCGTGCATCAAGGTTTAGTTTGTTTATTTCGGATGACTTGGATGTTCCAGCCACCACAATTGAAGCGGAGACTGAATTTGATTGAGGAACATTTATGCCTAGTAAGCCAGCCAGGCCTTGCTCCAGTTCAGTCCGTACCAGCGACAGGGTAGGGGAATTTCCTTCAACCTTGAAGCCTTTTATTTGTTTGCGGTAGGTAGATAAAACAGCGTTGTTATCTACGCAATCGTACCGCAACCACAATCGATAGCCATCTTCTGCCAATGCAAAAGGTATTTGCAAGCTAAGTATAATGATAAGGAGTGGTATCTTTTTCATGAGAACAGGAGGGTCATTTTTTTTTCTGGGATGATTGACGTATTATCAGTTCATGCCGAAGAACAATGGTGTTGAGATTGGTCACATTAGTTTTGTTCAGCTTGTTGATGAGCGTGGAGGCTGCGATTTCTCCCATCTCACGTCCGGGATACCCAATGGTAGTTAGGTTTGGCTCTATAACTGTTGCAATCGGCTCATTATTAAACCCAACCACTGCAATGTCATCTGGTATACGAATCCCGGCACGCTTTAATTCACGGATACAGGACACAGCTGATATATCGTTTGCAGTAAAGATACCATCTGGCAGTGGTTGCATTTTAAGTATTTGTTGGGCAGCTATGGCTGCTGCTTTGTCAGTAAGTTCAATATTTATCACAAGAGAAGAGTCGAAGTTGATGTTGACTTCCTGCAGAGCTTGTTTGTATCCTTCGAGACGGTCAGCATAAACGTTTCGGTTAATTGGGCCATCCATATGTACAATACGCTTACATCCTTGTTTCAGTAGGTGTTGTGTAGCATCGTATCCAGCTTTTTTATTATCAATAACCACGCGTGTGCAATCGGGGTGTTCGATTACACGGTCGAAGAAGATGAGCGGAATTTTCTTCCTCAAAAGCATTTCAAGATGATCGGTAGATTTTGTTTCATTGGAAAGCGAAATCAGTAATCCATCGATGCGACTGTTGAACATAGTCGCAATGCTATTGACTTCATTTTTAAACAATTCCTGCGATTGGCTTATAATCAGGTTGTAACCCATTGTGTTGGCTACTTTTTCAATCCCGGAAATTACCAGGGAATGGAAGTGACTTTCAATGCGGGGGACAATCACTCCAATCGTATTTGTCTTTTTTCGTCTGAGGTTACTTGCAAAGGTGTTGTGCTGGTACCCCATTTTTTTTGCGGTATCTACAATTTTCCTTTTAGTATCCTTTCGAATGCCAGGATGGTCTTTCAATCCGCGACTCACAGTAGCAGGGGACACCTTGAGCACCTCTGCAATATCATATATAGTAACTTCTTTGTAGTGAGTCATTTCAATCGATTACATGACAAATTAACTGTAAAAATGGCAAAAATTAAGCGTTGGTAAACAAATAAGTGCAATCGGTTGCATAATAACTCTTGATTTACTCTATTCATGACTAAATTTTGAACAGTATAAGGTTAACCGAAAGTGCCAAATTCTCTCAAAAAGCTCAATTTTAATGCTTTGCAACAAAGTTACATTATTTATTATTCACAGTTTTATGTTATTGTGCCATAGTAATTTGAATTTCCATTGCAGAATCACGGATTGCAGATAGATTCAAAACCCAATGCTCTTTCAGACATAAAAAAGAAAGCATGTATGCATAGATTAGAAGCAAAGGGAGATACCTACGCATTTTATTTTTTCCAATACAACACTGACTTGACTTTACTCATGGATAATGTCGATGCAAGTTTTTTGAGTACTCGCGAAGCGGTAGGTTTTGTTGGTTGCATGTATACTTATGTAT
The DNA here is from genome assembly GCA_019638255.1 of Cyclobacteriaceae bacterium. Taxonomy (GTDB): domain Bacteria; phylum Bacteroidota; class Bacteroidia; order Cytophagales; family Cyclobacteriaceae; genus UBA2336. Next base: position 2,543,606 of record JAHBUD010000001.1, read on the forward strand.
GCCACTTCATCCGGAGCACCATCCGAGAACAAAGCAATTTTCGAATGGTTTGAATTTATCAGTGAGACAAACTAAATCGATTGCGTAGCTTATTCTGCTCTATGGCTTTCAGGATTATTGTATTGATTGTAGATTGCTTTGATGTTTACTTAAGCTAGTACTATGGCAAAAGGGCTGTTGATCGATATGGATGGAGTGATTTATGGTGGCGATACACTTATACCAGGTGCAGATAAGTTTATCAACAACCTTGTCTCTGAAAAAGTACCCTTCATGTTCATGACCAACAACAGTCAGCGTACACGACTTGAAGTTGTTAGGAAGTTGCACCGGTTAGGCATTTATGTTACCGAGCAACACATCTATACCAGCGCTATGGCAACCGGAACATTTTTAGCACATCAAATTCCTGGAGGAACAGCATATGTGTTAGGTGAAGGGGGCCTGCTTACAAGCTTGCATGAAGCCGGAATACGCCTTGTAGAAACCGACCCTGAATTTGTTGTGTTGGGTGAAGGAAGAAATTTTACGCTTGAAATGGTGCAACGAGCTGTAGACATGATTCTGGCCGGAGCAAAATTCATTACCACCAATCGCGACCCTTCACCTATGAAGATGGGATGGGCAAACCTGGGTATAGCAGCCACTACCGCCATGATTGAAGAGGCATCGGGTGTTAAGGCGTTTACCATTGGCAAACCTAGCCCCGTTATGATGCGGTCAGCCCGCAAGGCATTAGGCCTTGAAACAGCGGATACAACTATTATTGGCGATACTATGGCAACGGATATTCGAGGAGGCGTTCAGATGGGGTACCGGACTATACTGGTATTGTCGGGCATTACTACCAGAGAAGATCTGAAGCGATTTGCGTTTAAACCTGACCTTGTTGTTGACTCTGTAGCGAACATTAAATTGCCGCTTGAGTGGTGGTAGAGATGTTCAACTTGAACGGTAATTTTATCACTCCCAGCAACAATCAAATCATTTATTCAACTGAAAACCTAAAAACACTTGTCTGTCTATAGGTTTCTCCTGGCTTTAGAATCGTATTTGGAAAGTGGGGCTTATTTGGAGAATCCGGAAAGTGTTGTGGTTCCAGGCAAAATCCGGAATGTTTAACATAAGCAGTTCTGCTTTTGCCGGTCAACGATCCATCTAAAAAATTACCCGAGTAAAATTGTAAACCAGGCTCAGTAGTGAATAGTTCGAGTTTTCGGCCACTCGTGGGATCAGCCACTGTTGCCGCCAGAAGTAATTCATTAGACTTTTTATTCAGTACAAAATTGTGATCGTAGCCTCCGGATACTTGCTGCAACTCCAGACCAATGTTTTTTGGTTTTGTGAAATCGAAAGGAGTATTGGTTACAGGTGTATAATCACCTGTGGGAATCAACAGGTCATCAACCGTTGTGATAGAATCAGCGGCTATCGTCAGTTTATGTTCTAAGATTGTCGGACTGTACCCATGTGAAAGATTGAAGTAGATATGGTTGGTTAAGTTAACCGGGGTTGGGGCGTCTGTTGTGGCTTGATAGTCCATACGAATGGAATTGTCAGATCCAAGCGTCATCAGTATTTGAGTTGTTAAAATACCTGGGAACCCCTCATCGCCATGAGGGCTATCGTAACGAAGCATCAAACTGCTGTCAGAAAGAATTTCCACTGTCCATATTTTGCGATGAAAGCCTTCGTTACCGCCATGTAATGTGCTTCCATTATTGTTTTGGGTAAGGTGGTACTCATGACCATCTATTTTAAAGGAAGCACTTCCTATCCGGTTTGCGTACCGACCAATAAAGCACCCTAGATAGGGATTGTTTTCATCCCGGTAGTCTTCAAGTGAATCGAATCCTAATATTACATTCCCCAGCTTCCCTTTCCGGTCTGGTACTGATATTTCGGTTATGGTGCCACCGTAGTTAATAACCTTCACTACCATCCCCAATTGATTTTTGAGCGTGTATTCCAGAATCTCCGTGTTGTTAATCATGCCATACGATTTAGTGACAATGGAATTGTCGGTTTTCGTTCCGGCAACTCAGCAATGGTATTGCAATAAGAATGAAAATTTTCGGAATTTCGATACTTCTTTACGTACAAATATTGCCTGATTCGGGACGGGACATCAACATTACAGTTGCCCGCCTGCCGGGCCGCTCATTCTTCCCTGTAGCGGGTAAAGGAATCGTCAACTTTCGCACATTACGATTGGTTTGAAGTGACTACTGCAGACTGACCGTAAGGTCACTCCCTGATCCATGCTGTTGCACACCACAGCACAGGTGCCTGCCCGTGAAAGTCTCCTGTTTTTCGTTTACGGTCGTAATAATATTGTTTGTTGCTGCCTGCCCCGGTTCCTTCACAAACTTCCTGCACTTCACCATTTTCGGTAATGAAGAAAGTCAACGCAAGCCAGCCTTTTCTGGCAGCGTCTTCATACAGAGCTTTGTCTAACCATTTTTTCTTTACCCCAGTTATCATGGCATAGGTAAACATGCCGGTGCATGATGATTCTTTCCACGATTCGGGATCATCAATCAGTTGTCTCCACGCACCGTCTTCGGTCTGATAGTGAAGAAGGGTTTCCATCATTTTTCTATAGCCCTCCATGATTCTTGGGCGATCAGGATTGTCTTCCGGTAAATCGCGAAGCAATTCAGTCATTCCGGCTGCCATCCAACCGTTGCCGCGTCCCCAAAAAAATGGTGACCCGGGTGCGTGATAAAACAACCCGTTGGGTTGTTGCAACTCATTAAGGTAAAAAACCATTTCTTTCGCGGCACGATCAAGGTACTTCCTGTCAACGGTTACCCTGTACGCTTGCGATTGCACCATACTGATCATGTACATATCATCAATCCATAATCGTGTTTGCCATGAATAGCCCTGGTCATGATAGTTCAGGGCGCGCTCCGAAAGTGCTGAATCTTCAGGAATAGTCCATTGTTTATCGGCAAACGGTAAACCGAGATTAAGAAATCTTTTATCATTTGTTTGTAGATAGAATTCAAGTGCCAGTGCACCGAATACATTGTAGTCAACATGGGTAGGATCGGGAACCAGGTTAGCCTGTTCTGTGAATAGTGGTTCAAAGCGTTTTTGAAGATTTAACACCAGGTCAATATCCGCTGTTTCTTTGGCGAAGGTAAGGGCGCCATACCAGGTACATACTTCAAAGTAGGGGATGTGTTGTTTAATGTTAGAGATATTGTAATCGCCATGTGGAGATTTCAGGAATAGATTAGCCAGTCTCTTTCCTACCTTTTCTGGGGATTTTTCATCAGAAAATTTGTCCCATGGGTTTGAATTGAATGTGCATTGACTGATTACCAGTAAACAGGCAATCAACGAAAATGTAGTTCTTAACAAAATCATTTTTGTTTGAGGTACTAATGTAAATCCCCATTAACCACACTTCCCGATCCTCCACGCAAAATATCAAAATCGCAACCCAAATCAGCTTGTTGGATGTGATCGAGGAAAAATTTCACATAGCCCCTTTCCGTATGCGGTGGAGGAGGGGTCCAGCTGGACTTTCGCTTCTTGAGCTCTTCATCACTAACATCAAGGTGTAGCTTTCGTTTATCGATATCCGGTTCAATCATATCACCATCTTTTACCAACGCCAGTGTTCCGCCAATGGCCGACTCGGGCGAGACATGCAACACCACTGTTCCGCCAGCCGTGCCGCTCATTCTCCCATCCGAAATCCGGATCATATCGCGCACACCTTTTTGAAGAAGTTTTTCGGGTAAGTCCACATTGCCTACTTCCGGCATGCCCGGATAACCCACAGGCCCTACGTTCTTCAATACAATCACACAACGCTCATCAATGTCAAGCTTCGGGTCATCAATACGGGCATGGTAATCGTCCATGGTTTCAAACACTACCGCCCGGCCCCGGTGCTTCATCAATTCTTTTGAAGCGGCAGAAGGTTTGATTACCGCCCCGTTTTCGCACAAGTTTCCTTTTAATACTACAATGCCCGCCTCCGGTTGCAGGGGCTGGTCCAAAGCAGCAATTACATCGTGGTTGTAGCACGGAGGATTGATATTATTTTCACCGATGGTCTTTCCGTTAACCGTGATGGCATCGTTGTGTAAATATTTTTTCAATTCATTTATAACCACTGGTAAACCTCCGGCATAATAGAAATCTTCCATGAGGTATTTACCGGATGGTTTTAGGTTTACGAGTAAGGGAATTTTGCTTCCGTTGGTATCAAAATCCTCTAGCTTCAAATCAACACCAATTCTTCCCGCAATAGCCAGCAGGTGAATAATAAAATTAGTTGATCCGCCTACACCGGCATTAACTACTATGGCGTTTTCAAAAGCTTTCCGTGTTAATATTTTGGAAAGCTTTAAATCTTCTCTTACCATCTCTACAATCCTTCTTCCCGAAAGATGAGCCATTACTTTTTTTCGGGCATCAACAGCGGGTATGGCTGCTGCTCCGGGTAAGGTCAGGCCCAGTGCTTCCACCATGCAAGCCATGGTTGATGCAGTGCCCATCGTCATGCAATGTCCCTGGCTTCGGGCAGCACCCACTTCAGCTTCATGGATATCTTCATCGGTATATTGTTCAACAGAGCGTTTTTCCTTGATCATCCAGTTGAATGATCCTGAACCAATGCATTCTCCGCGGAAGCGCCCGTTTAACATCGGCCCACCCGGCACAACAATAGTTGGAAGGTCAACGCTGCACGCGCCCATGACTGTTGAGGGTGTTGTTTTATCACAACCGGTTAACAACACCACACCATCAATGGGGTTGGCTCTTATGGATTCTTCCGTATCCATGCTGGCCAGGTTGCGGAACAACATGGTAGTGGGACGCATAATGGTTTCACCCAGCGAAGTGACCGGGAACTCCAGCGGAAACCCTCCGGCTTCGCGCACGCCACGCTTCACGATTTCAGCGAAGTCGCGCAAGTGGCCGTTGCAGGGAGTAAGTTCAGACCATGTATTACAAATGCCGATAACAGGTTTGTCTTTGAAGTAATCATCCGGATAGCCCTGGTTGCGCAGCCACGAACGGTGCACAAATCCCATCTTATCGGATTTTCCAAACCAGTCGTAGCTTCTGAGTTTCTTGCTCATGAGATTATTTTTCTGTGGTGAAAGGTGAAGCTGGTAATCCTTCTTTGTTATAAAGATTTACATCCGGATTATCAGCCCATGCATAACGTACATATACAGGGTTTGAAATAGTGTCACTCCAAACAATTACTTTGTCTCCGGCTATTTTTGCTTTAGCCCAAATGAATTTTTTATCTGCACCAGCAATGGCAAATTCGCGGGGCATTTCGCCATCGTTTGTTGTTAAACCACTTCCGGTATGGTCAAAGGATAGTGTTATCTGATTGCCTTCTATGATTGCCTCCTTGATTAGGGGGCCTGAATGAATAATATTTTCACGGTAAGCAATTTTTAAAGCGGCCAAGGTCATTCGCTCACCAACATCTTTCTTATTGTCAGGATGAATATCGTTCCATTCACCGAGATCGATGTTTACGGTCATGGCTGTGTTTGAAACGGATAATGCTTTGCGTTGTGACTCCCTTAACTTAGCCCAGTTGCTTTCTGAAGGAAGGTAGTTGTATTCCATAAACCCAGGAAGCTGTGCGTAGATAAAAGGCATACCGGGCTGCTTCCATTTATCTCTCCAGTCGGTGATGAGTGCGGGTAGTAATCTGACATATTCGTCCGCCCGACCGGCATTACTTTCTCCCTGGTACCAAAGTATTCCTTTAACAGGATACTTTATCAATGGTGCTACCATTGCATTATACAACGCTGTCGGTTGGTTTTGTGCTGCAAGGGCAGGAAGGCCCGGTGGACGAGGTGCAAATACATCGCCCACTTTATACTGCCAGTATCCTTTTAAGTCAACGGTATCTTTGTCTGCAAAAATGCAATAGGGTTTATCCGGAACAAACCCGCCTTTGCCGGCTTGATTGGTTACCCGAATGACAAAAATATTTTTTCCGGACTTCAATACATCAGCTGGTATCGTGTAACGTCTTTGTGGATACTGATAAGTAGTGTTGCCAACCTGCTTGCCATTAATGTAAAGAACATCAGCATCGACAATTCTTCCTAAAAAGACTTTCGCTACTTTGCCGGTCATGGATGCAGGCACATCGATTTCTTTTCGATACCACACAACTCCGTTCAGGTCTTTTAGTCCCTGGTCTTCCCAATATCCAGGAATATTAATAGTCCGCCAGCCTTTAGGTTGATAGGTGACATCGTACCATTTCGGATCGGCAAGTAAACCCAAATCTGTTTCTTGCTTTGGCCTATAAGCAGCTGCTACTTCAGATGCAGCTCTGTTTGTTGTATTCACATAGGCTGTGTCTTTATTTTGTTGGATAGTCTTCAATATCCCTTCAAAATCTTTCAGTCCTTCTTCACTGGTCCATGCTTCGATAGGTGTGCCACCGACACTGGCATTAATCAATCCGATGGGTACATTATATTTCTCATATAATTTCCGGGCAAAGAAATAGGCTACTGCAGAAAAGGGTCCTACATTCTCCCCAAGGGCCTCTTGCCAAGAACCATCTGCTAAATCTGTTTGCGGACCTTGCAAATTGTTTCGGTTCGGAACCAGGAACTGTCTTATTTCAGGATAGTTGGCTTCGGTAATATCTTTTGCATAAGTGACATCATGTATGTTCATCTGGTGCACCATGTTGCTTTGTCCACTGCAGAACCACACATCACCAAACAGAATATTTTTCACGGTGATTTCATTTTTGCCTTTGAAGATCATTTCGAAAGGGCCACCGGCAGGTTGGGGTGGGAGTTTCAGTGTCCAATTGCCTGCGCCATCAGCTTGGGTTTTAAATTTTTTCTTGCGAAAGGTTAATTCAATCTTTTCACCAGCAGAAGCCCAACCCCAGATTTTTAACTCCGTGTTCCGTTGCAATACAGCCCCATCGCTTATTACGCGTGGAAGTTTTACCTGGCCTAACAATACGAAAGACTGTAGGAACAGGATTATTAAAAGACAAATCGAACGGTTCATAATAACATCGAAATCATTTATAGGGTGAAATTTCACGGATGGTTCCGTCATCGTTGTGATGTAATTCAGTAACCTTGATGCTGCGCAAATGGGTTATGCCCTTTGATAGACTTGAGTCGTGGTAAAACAGGTACCACTTCTCATTGAATTTTACAATGGAGTGGTGCGATGTCCAACCCACAACTGGATTCAATATTCTGCCTGTGTATCGGAAGGGGCCATACGGATTGTCTCCAATCGCATAGCAGATGTAATGTGTATCGCCAGTGGAGTAGGTGAAGTAATATTTCTTGTTGTGCTTATGCATCCAACTTGCTTCAAAGAACCTTCGTTCATTATCACCTGACAAAAGTGGCTCGCCATTTTCATCGGTAATGACTACATACTTCGGAGTCTCATCAAATTCCAACAAATCATTCGTAAGCCTGGCAACTTTTGCGCATAGGGCAGGCTCATTATCCTTGGGCAGGTGAGCCAACGGTCCTTCGCCTTCGGCTTTAAAAGTTCCTGTTCGCCAACGCTGAAGTTGTCCGCCCCAGATTCCACCAAAATACATGTAGTATTTTCCATTATCATCTTTGAATACCGCAGGATCAATTGAAAAACTTTCCTTGATTGGTTCCGGTTGTGGCGTAAAAGGTCCAACGGGCGACTTGCTGGTGGCTACTCCTATCCTGAAAATTCCGTTGTAATCTTTTGCAGGGAAAAATAAATAATAAGTACCATCTTTTTCGGTTGCATCAGGAGCCCACATTTGTTTCTCAGCCCAAGGCACATCTTTAACATGTAATGCACATCCATGATCGGTTGCCTCTCCATCGGGTGTTTCCATGGAGATGACATGATAATCTTCCATGGCGAAGTGACTGCCCAAATCATCAAATGGGACGTTTGATTCGATATCATGAGAAGGATAGATGTAGATTTTTCCGTCAAATACATGAGCAGAGGGATCGGCCGTGTAGATGTGTTTTACGAGTGGTTGTGAAATGGCTTTTCGTGTCAGCTCGTCAAAATCAATGTGATCTATACTATCTTCTGGCATATGCGTCTATAAGTTTGATTGTGCATTCATCTAACCCGTTATACATTTTCCCTTCTTGCGCTAAGATCACCTTCAATCTGTAGTTCCATTTTCTTGTCGATTTCATAGAAGAACAAAAGCCCGGCACCAATTAAAAACGGAATGGAAGGAAATATGCTTACCAATAATTTGATGCCTTGAATAGCGGATGTAGGTTGAGTGATATTTTCATCTGCCACGTAATTGAACACTCCCAGTAGCCACGCGAGTATAGCACCACCAAGGGTCAACCCAATTTTTAAACCGACCATCATGGCCGAAAAAATTATGGCAGTGGCCCTGCGGTTGTTTTTCCACTCGCTGAAGTCAGCAACATCGGCTATCATGGCCCACAGTAAGGGTATGGTAACTCCATAAGAGAAGCCGTGAAGGATTTGCGAGATAAACATGAGGCTTACAGATTGTGGAGAAAAAAAGTAAAAGAGCAGGATGAATAGGGTAGAGATCACCAACCAAATACCAAATACATTTCGCTTGCCATACTTATCCGCCAACGGTTTGGATAAGCCAATGCCAACGATCATAAAAATAATGCCACCAGCATTAAATAAACCGAATCCTGCAGCCACGGGGTCTTCGCCAAAGAAATTTATTCCTACAGATGAGAGACTCACCAGTATTGGGTTAACAAAATCCGTGAGTGTTTGCTTGTCAACGTAATTGTTAAAATAGTACACATAAGAGCCACCTTTCATGGCCAGTGTTATGAATACAAGTGTTGTCAACACAAGCATGATCAGCCAGGGTTTGTTCTTTGTTAAATCGGCCAGGTCTTCTTTCAGGGTCGACTTTTGTTCTGGCTTCGGTACAATGCGCTCTCTGGTGGTGAAAAAGGTAATCAGCAACATGCCCATTCCGATAACGGCCAACCATGTCATCACCTTTTCAATGCCGACTGCCTTATCTCCACCACCGGCTGAAATAATGATGGGCAGCATAAACACCTGCACAAAAAATTGGGCGAACATTACAGCAACAAACCGGTAAGCCGACATGCTGTTGCGTTCTTTCATGTCGCCTGTAAGCACTCCGCTCAGGGCAGAATAAGGAAGATTATTGGCAGCATACAGCAGCAGGAGCAATGTGTAAGTAATTGTTGCATAAAGTACTTTGGCTTGATAAGAAAAATCCGGTGTACTAAAGGCGAGCAAAGCAGTTACCCCCAGTGGAACAGCTGTCCAGAGTATCCATGGACGAAATTTTCCCCATCGTGAGTGTGTTCTATCGGCTAATGCGCCAATGAGTGGATTAAAAATAAATCCTGCCACCAAACCAACACCAAGCATAATGGCTGAAGCGTGTTTAGCTTCCAACTTGTAGATATCGGTATAGAAATAGGCCAAGTAGGTGATGAGTGTTTGAAACACCAGGTTGGCTGCAAGGTCACCCAGGCTATAGCCTAACTTTTCAAGTACTGATAATTTTTGTGGGTTCGTGGTCATAGAATTTGCCGTGCTTTGCTATTGTATTTTTTAATTGAGATTGTCTTTTATTTCGATCACTTTATAGAATGCCGGTTTCGGTTTGAAGTCCCGATCGAAAAGCAATGGATGGTTGGTTCTTCCCGGTGCCGGCCAGCCGTTTAGCCAGCTTTGCCCGTCATTCACGCCCCAAAAAGTTACCCGTGTTATATGATCCCTATGCTTAAGGAACAACTTAAACAATGCTTCATAGTCGCTGGCTAATTGTTGCTGAACACTGTCGGGTACGCCCGCTACGTAAGGATTAAATGCGGGATCATCTTTCATTTTCATGCGCTCGCTAATGTCTGCTCCGGTAAAATTGCGGGGAAGCAATTCCACATCAAGTTCGGTGATCATTACTTTTAATCCCAGTGCAGTGTATTCCAAAATACTTTCTTCAATATCCTTTAATGGAATTCTTCGGGCATGCCAATGGCCCTGTATTCCAACTCCATCAATTCGAACGCCAGCCTCCTTGATTTTTTTGATGAGCGCAATTGCACCTGCCCGTTTATTGGGTTGTTCAATGTTGTAATCGTTATAATACAGTTCGGTATTTGGTGCGGCCAGCTGTGCCAACCGGAAGGCTTCAGTTACATAATCTTCGCCTAATAGTCTGTAAAATATAGATCCACGCATCGTTCCATCTTCATTCAGCGCTTCATTAACAACATCCCAACCCAGTATTTTTCCATCGTAGCGCGAAGCAACGGTAGTGATATGATTGGTGAAGAATTCTGATACTGAATCTTTATCGGTAAGACGATACACAAAACGTGGCAACTGACTGTGCCACACTAGCGTGTGCCCGATAATAGCCATGTTATTCTTCTTGCCATAGTCAACCAATTTATCAGCCAACGCAAAATCAAATTTCCCCCATTCGGGTTGAAGGAACATGCTCTTCATGATATTTTCGGCAGTGAGTGCATTGAATTGTTCGCGGATAAGCGCATCTGCCAGCGAATCTTTTTCTTCTATCTGACCAATACTTAATGCTGTTCCAATCAGAAAGTCATCGGCAAAAGTTTTTTTAAGTGAGGGACCGGTTGGTATTGTTTCAGTTCTGGTACAGGCGACCAGTAATAGTCCCAACATAAAGATTAAAGCGAAAGGATGATTAAATTTTTTCATTTACTAAAAGCTAAACAAAGAGTGAGTATTGTAATACAGAAGGAGAGGTAGTTGCCTCTCCTTCTTTGTCCTAGCATAAACTAGTTAGTGTATGTTGTATGAGCGTTATCAATTAATTACCCTCATACCCCGGATTCTGGTAAGCAAGTTTTTCAGCAGCGCTCACTTCCATAGCATCAATTTGACCTTGCGGTATCGGCCGCAGGTAGTGGTGGGGTTGAATGCTACGGTTAACAAGTATAGGAGTGTGGTTTCCAAACTGGTCTCCACAAATCTCATAAGTGCTTGCTATTTCAGTCCATTTTTGGGTCCTGATTAAATCATACCAGCGATATCCTTCGCCAAAATATTCACGCGAGCGTTCAGCCAGAATGTAGTTAATGTCTATGGTTGCCGGAGTTGCAGCCACCAATGCAGCGCTGTTATCTTCTACTTTAACTGCATTGTCTGCATTTGAAAATTTCCACTTGCCGGCCCGTGCCCGTATCACATTAATGAGTTCACGCGCACTTTTACCGCCAACCGGAGTAGCTCCTTTCACAGCAGCTTCAGCGGCAACAAAATAAAGTTCTGAGAATCTTGCAGCTTTGAAGGGGCGTGTGAGGTTTGCATTCGGTTGGCCCAATCCGGCACCATTATCGGTACGATACGTACCAATTTTCCAGAGACCAGGATATACCCTACGACCTACGCCACGCGGAGAGATTACAAAGTCTGCTCTTCCCGGTAACATACCAGCACCTACACCCGGGTAATTTTTTCCAGGAAAGTTTGCACCAGCTGGATATACGATATCGCCTGCCAAGGATTCGTCAGGCAAGAATGTCAAGATTGCATCGTCTGGAGATACTGGTAAGTCATTGGCGTTGTATAGAACGGTGTTTGGAGTTCCTCCTTTTGGCCAATTGCCACGGTAGACAGTTGAGAACGTTCCATCGTAACGTGAATCAAGCGTCTTATCCGCAAAGGTGTTTTCAATTGCCCCAATAGTAGGCGCCATGCGTGTCCATGGGCGACCTAAAGCTTGTACTGCTTCGCGCTGAACAGAGGATACACCACCGGTTCCGTCAGGATTCGCAGCGCTCCTGATTTCTGTATAGTTCCAAGTTACCATCCAAACAGCAGCATTTCCACCTGGATCGGTACTTGCAAAGCAATTAATGCAAGTGCCATTGTAAAATTCGCTATCCTCTGTGTGGTCAGCGTACAATAGCATCTCTTTGTTTCTGTCATTTCCACCAATGTGCAGGTCATAATATGTATCTACTAAGCCAAAAGGACCTGGATCATCAATAGCCTGGGTAGCTAAATTGTATGCTTGTTGAAAATAATACTGAGCATTGTGCCCATCCGGATCAGTTCTGGAAGTTTCCGGATAAGTGGGAATATTATTAGGGTTTTCAAGCCACCAAGCATAAGTAAGATATGCTTTAGCCAGGTATAAACGTGCCAGGGTTTTGGTAGCTCCTCCAGTTACACGACCGACAACCGGTAAGTCATTTATGGCAATCAGTAAATCTGGGAAAACACCTTTGGTGTAAACCTCTGGTACTGTGTTGCGTACTGAAGTTGTTGTGGCGGAGGTATTAAATTTTAACTCACCAGCACCCAAGTCAAGGGGTACACCGCCAAACGTTTGCACAAGAAGAAAGTAATCAAACGCCCTGAAGAATCTGGCTTCAGCAATCAGTGCAGGCGAAATACCTACTTCTTCTGCGTTCTCTATAATACCACTGGCCGTGTTGATGTTGCTAAAGCAAACACCCCAGATTACACCCGCGTTACTGGAAACTGGAGTGATTTCTCCCTGGCCACTAATATCCATAACCCGGAAGTTTGCATCAGCGCTTTGTCCCCAAGTGTATTCATCTGTGCCCGTTTCCAGCGTGTTGTAATAGTAGGGTTGACCATAGATCCAACGCAGGTGTGCATACATGGATGTTAATCCACCAAAAACACCTTTCTCAGTTTTGAAAAATCCGGGTTCAAAAAAGTTGCGAGGCTGTTCATCTAAAATATGTGAACATCCCACCAGGAGCAATGTCGTTAGCACCGCTCCGATAAAGGATTTTGAATATTTACGTTTCATAATCATTCTAGTTAAAATGTGAAATTAACACCAATCAAGTAATTGCGTGTGGTTGGCGTATTTGTGCCAAGGGTCAAAATACGACTTAGGTTTTGAGACAACGGCACTGCAGCATTTTCGTTGCCGAGTGAATTTGTCTCAGGATCCATGCCTGACTCCCTATGAAAAGGAGAGAACATTACAAAAGGGTTTTCGGCCGTGAAGTATACTCTCAGGTTCGTGTTCGAGTTTTTAAGCCGGCTAAAATCATATCCAAGGGTGATTGTCCGGATTTTAAGATACGATGCATCAAAATATCCCAGGGTATTGGCATATTTCAAGTTATCACCGCTTCTTATACTCTCTGGATTAGGATATTTGGCACCTGTATTTTCAGGTGTCCAATAGTCCACAGCCACGTTACCATTTCGTCCGTTTAGCAAGTTAAGGTAACCTCCGCCACCGTACAGGGTACTGTTAAGTATGCCTCCGTTTTGAAACACACCCACACTACTCAGGTCAAATCCCTTATACGAAACCCGTGTATTAAAACCACCCTGAAAGTTTGGTTGCATACTGATGATTTGCCGGTCTAGAGGACCAATTTGTCGTGTAGGTGTACCATCTGGGTTGAAATCACCGGTGTATTTCACTTTTATCATACCTAATGTATTGGCACCAGGCTCAAGTATGTTCCTGTGCAAATCTTCAGCTTGCCATAATCCAATTCGTTCATAGTCGAAAATTACATCAATGGGGTGACCTACAAACCACCAGTTGGCTTCATTTCTATCAAATCCTGAGGCAAGGGAAACCAACTCATTCCGGTTGGCAAATATGTTAATTCCAGCTTCCCATGTCCAGCCATTTACATTATTCAGGATAACGCCATTGAGCGAAAATTCAATACCCTTATTCTTAGAACGCCCAATATTTTCAGTTATGGCTGATACGCCTGATGTTGGGGGCAATCCTTTTCTCACAAGTAATTGCTCTGTTTTAGTTGTGTAGTAATCAACTGTACCAGACAACCTGTGATCAAGAAGTGAAAAGTCTAATCCAATGTTTAACGTCTCTGAAAACTCCCATCCTAAATTTGGATTAGGTATGTCGCTCACAAAATACCCTGTCTCAAACTGACTCCCAAAATTGTAAGGTCTTGTGTCTAACCGTCCTAGTGTTGAATAGGGTGTAACTGCTTGGTTAGATGTTTGACCCAAGCCAGCACGTAGTTTCATTGAGTTTATTGGAGTAATTCCTTGCATGAAGGATTCCTGTGCCATGTTCCATCCTACGGATACAGCGGGATAGGTATGCCATTTGTGTCCTTCGGCTAATCGCGAAGATCCATCAGAACGCAAGGTGGCCGTTATCATGTACCGGTCGTTGTATGAATACATAGCGCGTCCCATCCATGACAACAAGCCCCACTCCTCGAACAATTGTTCATCAGGACGGATAATGATTTCTCCACCAGCCATCCCCAGATTGTAGAATTGGAATTGGTCATTAGGAATATCATTTGCTATTATACGTGATCTATTATACTTACTCTGTTCAGCTGAGAATAGTCCCACTGCGCTGATATTGTGTTTTCCTCCAAATGAGCGGTCATACATAACCATGTTTTCATTTACCCAGTGGTAAGTGTGAGCATTACTTAACGTAGCAACAGATGGCGTTTCTGGATTGGTACTTGTTACGCCTTCACCTGTATAGGTGCCAACGTTACTCTGACGGTAGTTCAATCCAAGATTTACACGAGCCTTTAGTCCTTCAACCCATGGAATTTTTACCTCACCAAAGACGGAATTATAGGCTGCATACGTCCTGGTTTCACTTAACCATTTATCAGCCAAATCTTCTGCTACCGTCCGGGTTAATACCCATGGCTCATCAATCGCTGTTCTAACGGTTCTTTTCAGTGAACCATCGGGATTAAATGGATTGGCAACAGGAGTCATTCGCAATGGCCCACCAACATTCACTTGCGAACCAGTGTTAAGACTAAACATATTGTTCGTTGTGAAGCCAAAACGGAAATGTTTGCCTATTTCCTGGTCAACGCTTCCTCGCAAAGAATAACGACTGAATTGTTGGGTGGGTATTACCGCCTGATCAAGGAAATATCCAATACCAAAATTGTAGCGGGCACTTTCACTTCCACCTGAAACTCCTATATCGTGACTTGTTATGATACCTGTTCTGTACAATAAATCTTGCCAGTCAGTGTCAACATCTTCAGCTTCGTCCTGGCCAAAAGTAGTATAAGGTATATTTAATTGACGGAGCTTAACCATGTCGGGTCCAGTCATCATAGGATATTTCCCAAAAACTTCTTTTACACCAGTAAAACCAGTATATGATACGATGGCATTTTGTCCTTTTTCACCCCGGTTAGTCGTCACCAGTATTACTCCATTCGCACCTCTTGAGCCGTAAATAGCTGTTGCTGATGCATCTTTAAGAACATCAATACTCTTTATATCATTAGGGTTAATGTCAGCTATAGATCCGACAAAAGGTATACCATCAAGTACGATAAGCGGATCGTTTGTGGCCGTCAGTGATCGAGCCCCTCTAATCCTGATCCGAGTGGTTGCACCGGGTTGGCTAGAAGTTTGAGCAAACTCAACTCCAGGAAGACGTCCCTGCAAAGCTTTTGAAAAGTTTGCCGCGGGAATCTCTCGCAATACATCTCCTTTAATTGAGGCTACAGAACCGGTAACAGCTTCTTTTCTTTGTTCACCATAACCAATTACAACAACCTCGCCTAATTCAAGCGCATTTACAGAAAGGCTCACATTAATTACTGAGCGTCCACCAACAACTTGCTCTTGAGTTTCATAGCCTATAAAGGAGAAAATAAGAACAGCCTGATCGGATCCAGAAGGGAATTCAACAACATAGTCACCTGTTGCATCTGAAGTGGTTCCAATTGCTGTTCCCTTAATGATAATGTTAACACCCGGAAGTCCGGTTCCGGTTTCGTCAGTTACTTTGCCTCTAACACTTACCTGAGCGAAAAGACCTGTACTAGTAATAAGTACAAGGATTAAGAGAATGAAAGGCATCGGCCTGATAAGATTTGGATACTTTCTTGTTTCAGGCAACAATCGTAGAATTTTTTGCTTCATAGTTTTTGGTTTTGGTGGAAAGGATGTTTCAAAAATTATAGGGTGCACCAAGGGTCCATTATTACTGGCGCATCACTAAGGTCATGGATTAAATTAAATTATGCAACCGATTGCATAAAAATTTTTTAAAAAACGGTTTTTTATACAATAATTGCACCTATTGGTATGCAACCGATTTATAATTTTTTAGGCATAAGTACCCCTTAAACTGTTTTGTTTCAACTTTGGGTAAGGTATCTTGGCAGCCAACTCTAAATCATCATATTTAACTAATGTCTCGTTATTTGTTAGGAATCGATCTGGGTAGTTCTTCAGTAAAAGCCTCATTAGTTCAAGCTGATACGGGTCTTCAAAAAGCCTCAGCATCTTACCCTGAAACGGAAATGATAATTAACAGCCCCATGGCTGGTTGGGCTGAACAAGATCCCGAGCAGTGGTGGCACTGTGCTGGGCAGGCTATAAAATCTGTACTAATCTCTGCGGGGAGTAACGGGGATGATGTGCTTGCGATTGGCATTGCCTACCAAATGCATGGGTTGGTTTTAGTAGATAAAAATCAAAATGTACTACGCCCCTCTATTATATGGTGTGATAGCCGTGCCGTTGGCATTGGTGATGAAGCCTTTACACAGTTAGGCGAACTTTACTGCCTGGATCGATTATTAAACTCTCCTGGAAACTTTACGGCCTCTAAACTTAAGTGGGTAAAGGACAATGAACCAGAGGTTTATGATACGATTGATAAAGCCATGCTTCCGGGAGATTATCTCGCCATGCGGCTTACAGGAGAAGTTTGTACTACAGTTTCAGGCTTATCGGAGGGGATTATGTGGGACTTTCAAAAATCTGCCTTGGCGGAACGTCTCCTTAATTATTATGATGTTGATCAGCAGAAAATTGCAACGCTGGCTCCTACATTCTCCACGCAAGGGCAATTATCGGCAGTTGCTGCCTCGCAATTGGGTTTAAAGCCTGGTATTCCGGTAACTTATAGGGCTGGAGATCAGCCGAACAATGCTTTTTCGCTCAATACCTTAAATCCTGGAGAAATAGCCGCAACAGCGGGAACTTCGGGTGTTATATATGGAATTGTTGACCAACCTACAGCCGATAAGCTCTCAAGGGTAAACACCTTTGTACACGTTAACCATGCTAATAAGCATGAGCGATATGGGGTATTGCTTTGCATCAACGGCACAGGCATTATGAATAGCTGGCTACGCAGACTGCTCAGCTTAAGCGAATCATTTTCCTATCAGCAAATGAATGACCTGGCTAAAATGGCTCAGGTCGGTTCAAATGGATTGCGTATACTTCCATTTGGCAATGGAGCTGAACGTGTTCTTCAAAACGCATCGGTAGGTGCGAGTATTCATGGGTTGGATCTTAACCGACATGAGGCTGCGCATATTTGCCGTGCTGCACAGGAGGGTATTGTGTTTGCGCTTGGTTATGGATTTGAAATCATGAACTCGCTTGGGATAAAATCCGATGTTATAAGGGCCGGCCATGCCAATATGTTTCTGAGTGATCTCTTTTGCAGAACTTTTGTAAACACTACCAATACCCGCCTTGAATTGTACAATACCGATGGCGCGCAAGGGGCAGCACGTGGCGCTGGAGTTGGAATAGGTTACTATAAAACCTTTCAGGAGGCATTCAGCAATTTGAAATGCATTAATAGTTATGAGTCTGAGCAGGATCGTAATACCTTGCAGGAATCTTACCAGGATTGGAAAAATATTTTGAACAAACAATTGAACAAATCGAATAACCTATAATCCAGTATGAAAGCAACCAAATCATCATTCTTCAAGGAAATCCCTAAAATCAAATATGAAGGCCGGGAATCAAAAAATCCATTAGCCTTTAAGTACTATGATTCCAAGCGCAAGGTGGGTAAAAAAACAATGGCCGATCACCTTAGGTTTGCCGTAGCCTACTGGCACACGTTCTGCGGAACAGGGGGTGACCCGTTTGGTGCTGCTACCAAGAACTTTCCGTGGTTACAAAATCCAGATCCGGTGCAGCGTGCCAAAGATAAGATGGATGCAGCTTTCGAATTTGCCAACAAGCTGGGTATTAACTTTTATTGTTTTCATGATTATGACCTGGTTGATGAAGCGCCTACACTTAAAGAATCGGAGAAACGATTGACTGCTATTGTTCAGTATGCTAAGCAAAAGCAGAAGGAAACAGGAATTAAACTGTTGTGGGGTACAGCTAATTTATTTTCAAACCCACGGTACATGAACGGTGCTGCCACTAACCCCGATTTTAACGTGGTATGTTGGGCGGGCGCCCAAGTAAAAAACGCATTGGATGCTACCATTGAATTGGGCGGAAGCAATTATGTTTTTTGGGGTGGCAGGGAAGGATACATGTCGCTGTTGAATACCAACATGAAACGTGAGCAAGATAACCTTGCACGATTTTTACACATGGCTCGCGATTATGGCAGGCGCAATGGTTTTAAGGGCACCTTTCTGATTGAACCTAAGCCCATGGAACCCTCCAAGCATCAATATGATTTCGATTCGGCTACAGTGATCTCATTTCTTCGTGCATACGATTTAATGGATGACTTTAAATTGAATATTGAAGTGAACCACGCTACCCTTGCACTGCACACCTTTCAGCATGAACTGCAAGTGGCTGCTGATGCTGGTGTATTGGGAAGTATCGATGCTAATCGTGGAGATTACCAGAACGGCTGGGATACTGATCAGTTTCCGAACAATGTTTTGGAACTTACCGAAGCTATGCTTGTAATTTTACAAGCCGGTGGATTTAAGACTGGAGGCATTAATTTTGATGCCAAAACCAGACGAAACTCAACCGATCTTCAGGATATTATTTTCGCCCACATTGGTGGAATGGATATGTTCGCGCGAGCATTGCTTACTGCCCAGGCGATCATCGATGATGGCGAATACCTGAGATTAAGGAAGGAGCGCTATGCATCGTTTGATTCAGGTAAGGGCAAACAATTTGCAACGGGTAAACTGGGACTATCCGACTTGCGCTCATTGGCGCATAAAAATGGTGAGCCTCAAATCATCAGCGGAAAACAGGAGTATTATGAAAACCTGTTGAACCGGTTTATTTGATGGTTAGAATTTCCATTACTTAATATTCCAGTAGTAATTAAGCAAGCTGCGGGGAATCTTGTGCGATATGAATTTGTTAATTCTCTTCTATCGCACAAGATGTACCCATCCTTTTGCAAGAACTTTTTGATTTCGGCAATTATAGTACGTTACCATCCAATAGTAAACTCCTGACTCGGAATTACCACCGTCCCATTGATTTGTTCCTGATCCGCTAAACACTTTATTTCCCTGGCGGTTGTAGATGTCGAATGTTTCAATGTTTTGATGGGATACAATTTTAAATACTTCATTATCCTTATCGCCATTGGGTGTAAATATGGTTGGCACAAAAATATTATCGTCCGGATAAACATAAATATATCGTGGTTCACTTTCATAAGTGCAGAGACCACGGATTATCACTGCCAGATAATATCCGGTTTGATCGATTGTTAGTGTTGGCTTGAATTCGTTCAGGCGAACCGGTGTTTCACCTTGCTCTTTATAAAAGTACCACTCGTATACAGCATCAGGCTGAGGTTCAATTGACAATGTATAAACCTCATCGTTACAGATTTCGGCAGAATATTCATTTGGAGACATAACAGCTTGAAGCACTCCCTTAAGTTCATAGGGTTCGGAAAAGCTTTCACAAACTTGATTGCCGACTTTAGCCACATATTTTCCTTTTTCAACGAGCATCATGGTTTGACTGCCCTGATGCATCATGATATAATTGTTGGTTTGTGTGCTCCATCGATACCAAGTTACCTGCATATCTGGTGGCACTGTACCATTTAATCCAACAACCACGTTTCCATCTTTACACAGGTCTCCAGATAACCGCTGAATAACCGGATTGAAAGCCTGGCGCACTTCAGCCATAATGCTTTTTTGAAATATGCAACCTTCGGCAGAAGTGTACACATAAGTCAGGGGATATTCGGTTGCGAATAAGTTAACCGGATTAAATGTATTGTTTGTTACACCAACACCATTCCAATTGCCTCCGGCAGGGGTAGCTGAAAGGGTAATGCCTGTGGTAAGATTATTACAAGTAGGCCCTATAGGTTGAAGTTGTAAGTCAATTAACTGATCGTGTATAGATATTATAGGTGAGTAGGCTTGACAAACTTTGTTAGAAACTCTTACTTTATAATTGCCACGTAGTGAGACCTGAATAGTAGGTGTGTTTTCACCTATTGCAACAAAAAGCTGTGAATCAGTAGCACGGTAGTACCATTGATAACTGGCCCCGCTTTGTGGCAACACACTTAAAACCTTGTTGAATGAGCTATTTGCGCAAACTACTTGGTTGT
This sequence comes from Cyclobacteriaceae bacterium, assembly GCA_019638255.1. Taxonomy (GTDB): domain Bacteria; phylum Bacteroidota; class Bacteroidia; order Cytophagales; family Cyclobacteriaceae; genus UBA2336. Next base: position 2,563,944 of record JAHBUD010000001.1, read on the forward strand.
TTTCAACTAACAGAATGGCTTGCACCGGAGGCTCAATCCGGATTTGCAACTTGCCGGGATATGCACAGCTTTCGGTGATATAAGTAAACGTCTTTACTCCTAATCCAGCAGCGATTGGATCAAAGATTCCCTCATTCTCATCTATCAGGCCAGGCCCGGACCACACCCCACCAAATGGATACCCCAATAAGTCAACCAAATCATTTGAAAGACATACCGGAGGTACAAGCTTTACAATTGGAGGAGCAGGCGTTATATATACAGAACCTGAAAGTTTCCCGCTTTCCAGATCTTCAATAGAAGCCCCCATGAAGAAATCTGTGTTATCAACGTAAACGGAAATCCCATAATAGTCTTTTTCAAACGAGTCTCCTGTAAAATCGATCAGCGCGGTAACATTTTCCCATAAGTAATCTTCAGCCTGAAAAACATAGGCTCGTCCAGGTTTATTTCGTGGAGTATTGTTTCTGTTAAAATCATTACCGGGTGCTCCGACAATCAGCGTATTAAACAATGCGCTAACCGAAAATCCGAACAGTTCATTTTCTTCTTTTATGCGAGGAACAAGCTTAATGGTTTCTGTTCGTGAAGACCATGGTTCATTCGGCTCTTTCGTGTATACATACACCGCACCGACATCCCATACTCCTTCATAATCACGTCCGGGAGCACCAATGAAAATTGTATTATCATGAACCGCTACGGAATGCCCGAACATAGAGCCATTTGTAATCCAGTAAGAAAAGTCAGATGAAATTTGCATCGGTTCCGGATCGGATGGAGACAAGTAATGCATAACCTGCCATTCATCGTCTTCATTAAGTTCAACAATCATGCCTCGGGTAACAATAATTCCATTATCAATGGCAACCTCGGCAGTTGATTCTTTTGCAGAAAAACTCGCATTTCCGACCTCAACAATTTGCTTGAAATCCCAGGTGATTCCATTGAATTTAAAAATGGCCAGTATTATACGCGCTGGAGAATTCTGCACATAGGGTATAACCAGCCAGTTGTCGTCCATTGCTAAATTGTCACCATATGCATATACGGTTAACCCTTCCTCAGGAATTACAACTTCCTGTACCAACTCTACCGACCCCCAATCACTTCCGTTTTTTTTGTACACAAAAACTTTTCCTTTCGGCTCGTGGCCGGAGGCACCTATTGCAAGATGAGTTCTGTTGCTTGCCAGTGCGGTACCGAAAACATCGTCATAAATGCTCTCTCCAAGCGGAGGCAATATCTTTCCGGTATTATGCCAGGTGCCACCAACTTTTTTGTAACTATAAACCGCACCAGCACGCGTTTTGACTGTGCCATCGTAAGGAGCGGCTACAAACAGGAAGTTGTCAAAGCCTAGAATTTTTCTGCCATACAAATGACCAGAGGTGCTTTTTTTTGATGAGTACAGCGGCTGACTTTCCCATGAGGCACCATTCTTACTAAATACTTTTAGTGCTGTCATGGAATTTGGATTTTCCGGATGGGACACAAACCCAACCACCGCTGTGGTTGCTGTTTGGCTAACATCGTATACTAATCCGTAATTATTTGAAAGAGGTTCAGGAGGCGGTAGAGCATGATCAATTAATTCATAAGTGGGGGAGCACCATCCATCAGCACTTTTTCGGATTATATTCAGGTAACCATTTCCATTCGTGCCCCGAACCGTAGCAAATAATTCTGACCCATTTGATGAGATAGATAGGGGGTTCCGATTATCGATTGTACCGTCACTTTTAGGTTCAATATAACAGCCAATGGTTGTGGAGTTACTCCAGTTGCCAGAAGCAGGCATTGGAAAGAAGATGATACTAAACTTGCCTGACGTAAGCATATTGGTGATAGCCGTTATAAAAATACCTTCTGTTGTAAATGCCAGGCTAGTGGCTCCAAATAAGTAGGAATCAAAATCATCAGGCTCGCCAGGGTCTAGTTTGGCTTCCAGCACTGTAGTAAAGAATCCTTGAAATAAATCATGGTAAACGTATACCCGTCCTTTTCCACTTGGTGAATAAGGTGTAACAGTTGCAAGGCGGTTGCCTAACATAGAGGCTCCGGAAATACCAAAATCATGGCAGTCATCTTCCGGAGAAACAAGCACAGTAGGAGTTATGGCATTGCTCCAGTCGGCATGCGCGCCCTTATGATAAATAAAAATGGCACCTGAGCGGGACAGGGGCATGGAGGCATTATGATAATATGGGTCAGCAATGGCAATAGTTTGCTGATCATCCGATACGGATAAACTTCGATTGGAATGGATACCAAAATATGAAGTTGCAGGATAGCTTAAGGTTGATATCTCCGTTTGTGAATTCCAACCTGTAACATCCTTTTTAAAGATGTACACTTTTCCACCACTGCTGTGTGCACCAACTAATAGATAGTTTTGCATCAACTTAACTGTTATTCCAAAACGGATACCGTCTGTCGGATCGGAGGGGGTCATGGTCGCAACCTTTTCCCATCTACTATTGATTAATTCATAGATGTAAACGAGGCCCGTGATCCTGCCTAATGAATCGTTATAGGGTACGCCTACTGCCAGGTAGTTATCGAACAAGGACACGGCATTACCAAACCCGCTGGCTGCATCAACGGATGGCTCTGGTATTAGTTTTGAAAAGTCTGTTAGGCATTGAGCCGGTGTGTAAAGAGGAGATAACACGAAGGCAATACCGATATAAAGCCACTTCATATGTACAGCGTAAATTTATGAATATTATTAGAAAATATCTCACAGTACTTTACGAGTAGGAATGATGAATTTAGAAGAATCTGTTACTGCTAATGCGGTAAAGTATTTGATTTTTTTGAACTCAAAAGGACACCAATACCGATTCCAAAGCGCAAACCACCCCATTGTGCCGTAAGATCTTTACTGTCAGGCGTTGTCACTACAGCATCATTATCGGTTTTTAATTGTCCATCGGTCTGGAAGTCGTAACCAAGATTTGCCTGCGCTACAAAATTATCGAACTTCCGTTGGAGCATTATTCCTGGACGAAACCCAAAGTTTACAGACTTAAGATCAATTTGTTCAATTGTTGAAGTTGCTCCGACCACCAATTCTGTATGTATAGTTTCCTTAGAAAAAACTGCCGAAAAATGCGAGGTTACAAAAAAAGGCCATTGGTATGAAGAATTCACCTGCCATTGATAAAAAAATCCGGGCTGCACACATTTCAAAAGTTGATCTATTCGTGCATAACCAGAGTAATCTTTATAATGAAGTGTACCTCCTGTTGATGTATAATCGATCCATAGCCCAATTGCAGACAGATCGAAGGATTTAAATACCGCCTCACCACCGAAGGTAAGATAAGGTGGAAAAGTATGAACTGGCTTTAGTGGCAGATCGATATGCTGTAGAAACCCTTCCTGAAGTTCTTTCTGCGTTTTCATGTTAAAAGTTCCAACGCCTATCCGAAAAAGAAGACTATTGTCCTGGGGCATTGCCAATAGGGGCATATACATGAAAATGATAAAATAGTATTTCTTCATTGCAGTGGTTCAATAAATCCCCGTCCGGTAAGGTGATAGTTATCTGCGTAGGCATGGCTATTTACGGTATACGACATGGCCTTCACTTTTTCTACCAGCTGAAAGTTATCTATATTGTATAACCTGATAACCGAAAAAGCATTTTCCATATATCGAGTGTACACGACTTCTGTAGCCGGATCATAACTCAATCCCCAAATCATTTCGTTGCCTTGCCATTCAGGAACTGTGAACGATCGAATTTTAGTAAAAGCCCCATCAGGTTCAGGTGGAGGTGCGTTAAGATCGAAAATACTAAAGCCGTATTGCGAATAGGATTCGTAAGGTTCTATCGGTGTTGCATTGATCAGTTCGGTGGTGTTGCCTCTGAAGAATTTCCTGCCGCTTTCTACGTTGCCCAATAAATTAAACTCATCACCCGAACGAATAAAAACCTGACCAGCAGAATTACCGGGATGGTCGTAAACCAGGTATTCGCTATTGCTAGAAATAACCGGAGGCCTAAGGATGTTAAAGTAAATGAACTTTGCTGAAGACCACCGTATCACATCGGCATTAAGGTCATACACCATACCCCATTTGTCGTTGAGTTTGGTCAGCGTTAGTGTAAGAAAACCAGCGTTTGAAAGATTACCCAAAACAATATTTTGGACACTGTTTGTATTTCCGGTTGCCGGTATGGACGCATTGTAAATGTTATAGTTTGTACGATGGCTGAAATTCAATGGATCAAAGCTAACCAAACTAACAGCACCAGCCACGACCATGGCCTTTGACTCATCTTCACTCACAATCAATGAGGATAAATCACCCAACCCCATTTGGATGGCTGTAAGACTGTCTTCTAAAATCAAAGCCGGGAGACTATAACGATAAACAGCACCTGAAGATTGAATCAAAAGTTTATTGTGCTGTGGAAGCATAGCAAAATTATTGAACGATTTGAGATTTGGAATTGAGCTCACTCCTTTAATCACTGTATTAGCCTGTAAATGGTAACCTGCACGACTGGTTTCAATAAAATAGTTTCGGTCTTCAGCTAAGACCAGTGTATCAATTACAAATTGCCCTGTTGGTTGCAATGGAATGGTAATCGGTTCCCCACCGGACTGAATAATAATCGAAGTATTGCTTGTGCTAATTTTAGCGTGAGTCCATGATAACGTAACCATACGGTTAGCACCAATGTTTACAGTAAAATCTACAGGAGGTTGATCAAATAAATCAACCGATCCAATCTCATGTTGATGAAATCCATAACCAGTTACCACAATCTTATATGTAATATCACCGCCTACATAGCCATAATCTACAAAGTGGTCTTGCTGTGTGTTAACGATCAAAGTATCCGGCAAAGGATAGTAAGGTTGATAAATTCTTTTGATTTCATAGTAGAAGTTCTTCTTTGCCGGAGCATTCCAGCGCAATGTCAGGTAGCCATTTTCATAGGTAAGTTTTGGTGGAGCGCTGAGTGTTGGCGGGATACGATCGGTAATGACAGCAAAGCTTTTTTCAATCAGGTAATATTCAGCCCCCAACTTTTCTGCCAGGCTTCCGGTTTCAGTAGCTACCCTTATGCGAATATCCACACGGTGGTATCCATCCGGATAGGTGTTCGGAAACAGATGAAATGAAATGACTTTTCCACCGTGCACAGATACAGTAATTGGATAATCGTTAAACGTAACTTCATAGTCAATAATCCGCTTTGAGACACCATTTAGCGTAAATTGAAACTGTGTAGGGCTTAGCAAGTAATAGGGATCACTGAATTCAGGATGATTTACTTCAATGGTATAGCTGATCGGATCGGGGGGCTGTATTGGATTGATATTTTCATTGTGCGGAGTAAATGTGCAGCCACTAAAAAATAAAAAAGTATAAACAAGCGATGTGTAGTGTCTCACATGAACATAATTTAACATTCCAATAATTCGAATGTAAATATAGAATTTAGGTAAAAAATGTACTACCGCTTAAACTTCTCCTTCAATAACGCCAGTTTTTCTTCCATACTCAACTCAGGTTGCTTGGGCTTGTGTTGTGGTTTCCCTTTTGGTTTTGACGATGACGGTTTACCATGGATGGCTTTTTTACCGGGAGCAGGTTGTTGAGGCTGCTCCGCAAACGGATCACTCTTCATCGATAACCCAATCCGTTTACGCGGCACGTCCACTTCGACAACCGTAACCATTACCTTTTGCTGAACAGTAACCGCTTCCTTGGGGTCTTTAATGAATTTATCAGCCAGATGGGAGATATGTACTAAGCCGTCCTGGTGAACACCAACATCTACAAACGCACCAAAGTTGGTTACGTTGGTTACGATGCCGGGCAACTTCATGCCCAGTTTCAAATCTTGAATGGTGTTAACACCTTCCGTAAAGCTGAAGACTTCAAACACCTTGCGTGGGTCACGACCAGGTTTTTCCAGTTCGGAAACGATATCCGTAAGGGTAGGGAGCCCGGTTTTTTCGGTAATATAGTGCGTTAGGTTAAGTTGCTTACGAAGTTCTGCACTTGTCATCAGGTCTTTCACGGAGCAATTCAAATCTTTCGCCATCTTGCCCACAATGCCGTAACTCTCCGGGTGTACGGCACTGGCATCCAACGGGTTTTCAGCTTCGCGTATGCGCAAGAAGCCGGCTGCTTGTTCAAATACTTTTTCTCCGAAGCGCGTAACCTTCATCAGCTCTTGGCGATTTTTAAACGGCCCGTTTTGATTACGGAATTCAACAATATTCCGGGCAAGTGCTGGTGTTAATCCCGATATGTAGGAAAGCAACTCTTTACTGGCAGTGTTCACTTCTACACCAACCGAGTTTACACAACTGATCACCACATCATCAAGGCCTTGCTTGAGTTTACTTTGATCTACATCATGCTGGTACTGGCCAACACCGATAGACTTTGCATCAATTTTTACCAGTTCGGCCAACGGATCAGTAAGGCGCCTGCCTATAGATACTGCCCCACGCACGGTCACATCCTTATCCGGAAATTCTTCCCGTGCTACATCTGAAGCGGAGTAAACAGAAGCGCCACTTTCATTCACCATTACAGTGATGATCTTGTTTGGTAATCCAATCGCTTTGACAAACGATTCTGTTTCCCGGCTTGCCGTTCCATTACCGATAGCAATGGCTTCGATTTCAAATTTTTCGCAAAGATTTTTAATTAATGCCCCGGCTTTTGCAGCTTCACGTTGCGGTTCGTGCGGGTAGATTACATCATGATGCACAAGTTTTCCTTGCTTGTCCAGACAAACCACTTTACAACCACTACGGAAACCGGGATCAAGCGCCAATACATTTTTTTGTCCGAGTGGTGCAGCCAGCAACAACTCTTTCAGGTTGGTAGCAAATACTTTTATTGCTTCTTCATCGGCCTTCATTTTTGTCTCCATCCGGATTTCTGTTTCCAGCGAGGGGCGTAGTAAGCGCTTGTAGCTGTCGTGAACAGCAAGCTTCACTTGTTCGGTAGCTGTAGATGCTCCTTTTATGTATTGACGTTCAAGTAAATCTGTGGCCGATTCTTCCGGAGGAAAAATATCCAAAGTGAGGATGCCTTCCTTTTCACCTCTGCGTAGGGCCAATAATCTATGTGAAGGTGTTTTTGCGATAGGCTCGTTCCAATCAAAGTAGTCTTTGAACTTTTGTCCTTCAGCCTCTTTACTCCTAACTACTTTTGCAGTTACGGTTCCCTCTTTCCAAAAGAGTTCGCGAAGGTTCTTCCGGGTTTCCGGATTTTCACTTACCCATTCGGCAATAATATCGCGTGCACCCGTCAATGCTTCTTCCAGATCGGCTACACCTTTTTCGGTATCAATAAAAGATTGTGCAAATGCATCCAGGTCAAACTTTTCCTGTTCGAATATTTTCTGTGCCAGCGGCTCCAGGCCTTTTTCCTTCGCCATACTGGCGCGGGTTTTACGCTTCGGGCGAAATGGGAGATAAATGTCCTCCACTTCAGCCAGGGTTTTGGCTTTCGCCAATAAAGCCAACAACTCTGGGGTTAGAAAACCTTGCTTTTCGATAGAACTGATCACCGCTTCCCTGCGCTTATCCAATTCCTGAAGCTGTTCCAGCCGGTCACGTACTGTAGCAATGCCCACTTCATCCATACTGCCCGTCATTTCCTTGCGGTAGCGCGATATAAAGGGAATGGTTGATCCTTCAGCCAGTAATTCGGCCACGGCACGTACATATTTTACAGGTTGATTTAACTCTTCAGCAATCAGGTCGGTATAGCGGACCAGTGTTTCTTGTTCCATGTTTTCGTTAAAGCAGGTGGCAAAAATAGGATAAGGTTTTTAACCCGCAAGGATGTTTTTACAGTCTGATTTTATGCGCTTGCATTAGAATTTATGTTAAGTTTAGCCTTAACATAACTTGAATTTCAATCGCTTATGTCTCCTTACCTCGCAGAATTTTTAGGCACATTAACACTCGTTTTATTAGGCAATGGAGTTGTTGCTTCTGTTGTTTTAAAACGAACCAAGGCCGAAAATGCCGGATGGCTTACCATTGTAATAGCCTGGGGGCTTGCGGTTACGCTCCCCATTTATGCAGTTGGTCAGTTTAGTGGCGCTCACATAAACCCGGCTGTAACGTTGGCGTTTGCCTATTCCGGAAGCTTTGACTGGGCACAGGTACCCGGCTATATTTTGGCACAATTGGGAGGAGCATTTACAGGGGCAATTCTGGTATGGTTACATTACTACCCACATTGGTCGGTTACGGATGACCCTGCCGGAAAGCTTGCCGTTTTTTGTACAGGACCTGCTATTCGTTCAACGTTCAGTAACCTGATTAGTGAAATTATCGGAACAGCGGTTTTGATTCTTGGGCTTCTTACCATCGGAGCAAATAAGTTCACGGAAGGACTTAACCCACTGGTTGTCGGGTTGTTGATCATTTCAATTGGTCTCTCCTTGGGTGGTACCACCGGCTTTGCTATCAATCCTGCACGTGATCTTGGCCCGCGCATCGCACATTTCATTTTGCCCATTCCTGGCAAAGGCTCGTCTGATTGGCGCTATGCATGGATACCCGTAGTGGGTCCCGTAATAGGTGGGCTGTTGGGTGCGTGGTTATACCAGGCGTTTTTTCTGTAAAACTGAATTGTGAATTATGTCATTTACTTTTCGCCAACGGGAACAGATTTCAAAGCGACTGGCTTCTGAACATTTTGATCTCTTCATCATTGGCGGTGGTATAACCGGAGCGGGTATTGCTTTGGATGCATCGCTACGCGGACTAAGAGCAGCCCTGATTGAAAAGAATGACTTTGCCTTTGGCACCAGCTCGCGCTCTACCAAGCTTATCCATGGCGGACTTCGTTACTTAAAACAACTTGAATTCGGATTGGTAAAAGAAGTAGGCAGTGAGCGTGCCATAGTTCATAAACTTGCACCCCATTTGGTTATCCCTGAGAAGATGTTGTTGCCCCTCAAGGAGGGCAGGGGATTTGGTACGTTGTTGACATCCTTCGGCTTAAAGCTATACGATTGGCTGGCAGGAGTAAAGCAAATTGACCAACGGAAAATGCTTACCCGGCAACAAACACTGGCCTGTGAACCGCTGCTGAAGCCCGATGGTGTTAAGGGTGGTGGCTTGTATGCCGAGTACCGAACAGACGATGCTCGCCTTACCCTGGAGATTATGAAAACAGCAGCGCATAACGGTGCTACGGTAATAAATTATGTTCAGGCGCTTCGTTTTTTATACGATGACAAAAAGATTGCGCGTGGCGTAGAGGCACTCGATGTTACCAATGGACATTCATTCGAAATAAAAGCCACGGCAATTGTAAATGCTACCGGTCCGTGGGTTGATGAACTGCGGATGTTGGATAACTCGCGAAAAGGAAAACAACTTCATTTAACCAAGGGTGTTCATTTGGTTGTTCCGCGTAAGCGATTGCCCATAAAACAAGCCATTTACTTTGATGTGCCCGATGGCCGGATGATTTTTGCAATTCCCCGTGGCTTCACTACCTATATCGGTACAACCGATACGGATTATCGCGATGCAATAGATTGGGTATCTACTTCGCACGAGGATGCAGACTATTTACTTGATGCAGTCAATGAAGCTTTCCCATCCGTCAACCTTACGCGTAGTGATGTTTTATCAAGCTGGGCTGGCTTACGGCCTTTGATCCATGAAGAAGGGAAATCAGCATCTGAGCTTTCGCGCAAGGACGAAATCTTTGAATCAGCTTCCGGTTTGTTATCCATTGCCGGTGGAAAGCTTACGGGCTATCGTAAAATGGCCGAACGTGTGGTGGATATGGTTATTGAAAAATACTATTCTTCCCGAACGCTAAAGCCTTGCTCAACCGATCAGCTCGCTTTTACCGGTGGCCCGTTTGCCAATGCCGATGCAGTAAAACGTTACACTGAACAACTGGCTTCACAATTACGTCCATTGCAATTAGAACAGTATGCCGATTACCTGGTTCATACCTATGGAAAGCAGAGCGATGAAATTCTACGATACATGGATAAACTACAGGATGAATCGCCAGCGATGTGTTTAGTTAAAGCCGAACTGTATTTTACGGTTGACCATGAAATGGTTTTAACCGCACTCGATTTCTTTAACCGCAGAACGGGGATGCTGTATTTTGATATCCATCGTGCAATTGAACATAGAGAGATGGTCTTAAATGAGTTGAAGAGAGTTTTTTCGTGGGATGATGATCGAATGCAACGAGAGCGCATAGCCCTTGAGCAGGCGATCACATCAGCAACGTTAAATCATTAATTGATAACCTGAGTTATTATCATCAATATAGCTAGCAACTAACAACCAACAACAAATCCGCTATGTCCAACTACATCATCGCACTCGACCAGGGAACCACCAGCTCACGTGCCGTACTGTTTGATGAACGCGGGGAGATCAAAGGAATCGCGCAACAGGAATTCCGCCAGATTTTTCCTCAATCCGGATGGGTAGAGCACGACCCGTTGGAGATTCTTAATTCGCAACTTCATGTGTTGGATAAATTGGTTTCAACAAATGAACTAGATCCATCTTCCATAAAAGCTATTGGCATTACCAATCAGCGAGAGACTACCGTGGTGTGGGATAAAAGAACCGGTCAGCCGATATACCATGCTATTGTGTGGCAGGATAAACGTACCGCAGCGCGATGTGAAGAACTTAAAGCCCAGGGGTTGAGCGATTATGTGCGTGAACAAACCGGGCTGGTTATTGATTCCTATTTTTCCGGCACGAAGGTCCAGTGGATACTGGACGAAGTGGAAGGCGCACGCACCAAAGCGGAAAGGGGAGAGTTGCTTTTTGGTACCATCGATACCTGGTTGATCTGGAACATGACCAAAGGACGCGAGCACGTTACCGATGTAACCAATGCCTCGCGTACTATGCTGTTTAATATTCGTGAGTTGGTGTGGGATGATAACCTTCTTAATGCCCTAAAAATTCCTTCTTCAATGTTGCCGCAGGTAAAGCCCTCTGCTCATCACTTTGGTACATACGAATACAAAGGCGTATCAATACCCATTAGCGGAGTAGCGGGCGATCAGCAAGCAGCCTTATTCGGACAAGCTTGCTTTGAACCGGGCATGGCCAAGAATACATATGGCACCGGTTGCTTTATGCTGATGAATACCGGCAACAAGATTCAACATTCTAAAAATGGATTGATCACCACCATTGCCTGGCAATTGGATGGTAAGGTTGAGTATGCGTTGGAGGGCAGCGTGTTTATTGCCGGTGCAGCCGTGCAATGGTTACGTGATAGTTTAGGCATTATCGATGAGTCGAAAGACTCGGAATACTTTGCTGCAAAGGCATTGGGCTCTAACGAAGTGTATGTTGTGCCTGCGTTTGCCGGATTAGGTGCTCCGTACTGGGACATGTATGCCCGCGGTGCCATTTTTGGGTTAACCCGCGATACCGGTAAGGACCATATCATCAAAGCAACGTTGGAATCCTTGGCCTACCAGACCAAAGATGTACTGGCCGCGATGGAAGAAGATGCCGGTGTAAAGCTTTCGAAACTAAAAGTAGATGGGGGAGCCTGTGCGAATAATATCTTAATGCAATTTCAGGCTGATATACTGGGCACCGAAGTGGAAAGGCCTGAAGTGATTGAATCTACCGCCATGGGTGCGGCCTTCCTGGCCGGCATACACGTGGGGTTATGGAAGAAAGAAGACATCATCCGCAACCGTAAAATCAACAAGTTGTTTGTGCCCAACATGGATAACGCTACACGCAACAAACTCTATAACGGCTGGCAAAAGGCGGTGGAGCGTACGAAGGGGTGGGTGGGGTAAGTGAAATCTATTCAATGTACAAAAGATATATCCTCGCATGCGTTCAGGAAACGAGGATATTTCTTTTGGGTAATGTGTATATTTGGATGTTGTAGCTCATGCGCTAAAAAGATTGCACCAAGGGGACAATTGACTAATGAACAATACATCTTGGAGACATCATTACTTACCTGAATTCTATTTAAAAGGATTTACAAACCAAGACGGCAAATTCAAAATATTTGACGTTCATAGACAACTGTTTATTAAAAATGGTAAGGATTTCTCGACAGAGTCATATTTCTTTGAGGAAGATGGTAACACAATACATACCGACAAGGGAGCTGACGATTTTATTGAAAAAGGATTTGCTGAGGTTGATAATAGAGTAGCTGACCTATTTAATAAAATAAGAAACGCTCGGCCAGACACCAGATTCGGGCTTACTGAAGACGACATGCCCGCTTTGCAACATTTTATATCCGTTCTATTTTGGAGAATCCCTTCAAACTATGACCAAATAAAAAAATTAATTAACGAGCGAGAACTACACGAATTTGGGCTTTTACTAAAATCAAAGGATACAAATGAAGTCGTAAGAGATGAGGAATTAGAAAATAAGATAAGAAATGACCCAAATTTCTTCAAAGCGTTAAAACTCATTCTACCATACATCACGTACAAGAGAATTTTAGACTGTAATACACCTTTGAATATTCAACTCTTTCCTGGACAATTACCTGCATTATGTTCAGACAATCCTGTAATCTTTAAAGACCCCAATCCGGACATATATTATGATGACTTCATATTTCCGTTGACACATACGCATGTTTTCATTAGGGGCATATTAAATAAAAATGCTTTAGTTCAAATAAAAGTTGCGATTGACCAAATACTTTTAAAACAAGCCAACAAATATGTTAGTTGTACAGACATGAAATACGTAGAAATGTTGAATGAGCTTAATAAAAAGCCAGACAGGTCCTTGGAAAACTTAAAAGAGTACCTGTTTCGAACATTAATAGTTTGAACGGACTCGTTTGCGTCAGCAGACGTTGGGACTTAGGACAAGTCTTAATATAAAGTAGCGGTTGACGCGCACGAGCTACAACAAAATGCTTATGCAATGGCGGGGTTCGGTGTAAATTTGTAGCTTTAGTTTTCAAACAACGTTTTGTCACGGTTGACAGTGACGTGTAGGTCGCGCTAAACATTCCGCTACGCTACATTTTTTAGCGCTCCTATTCCCGCCACTGCATAAGCACAAACGTTGTGCGCAAGGCACGCAGAGAATAAAGAGAAGCGTTAATTTTAAAATTGGACTCCGTAAAAACAAAAGGCATTTCAACCATTTGACAATAAATTGTGTCTAATTAGAACATGAAAACTGCAATTAAGGGCTTTTGGATAATAATTATTCCTCTGATAAGTAGTTTCTGGGGTTGTCAAGACGATAGTTTAAAACTCAAAGAAATACCTGATGGGGTGTACACAGGTACTTTTTTACGTGACGCTGTTTGGTTAGACAATGAACCGGTAGCAAACATTACAATCACTTTTTCTTCCAATAAATGGTCAGGCACAAGTGACATTATTAAATATCCTGCACTTTGTAATGGCTCGTACTCTATGCAAGAAGACAAAGTTGTTTTTCAAAATAATTGTGCTTGGACGGCTGAATTTGATTGGAGTTTGATTTTATCTGGAGAATATGAAATAAAAAGTATTAGTGATAGCTACATTGAATTTCATAGAGATTATCGTTCATCAACATCAGACACGTATGTGGACATTTATAAGTTAAACAGACAAAGTGAATAATCACGATTTCACGGAGAGATTTTCTAAAGGTTCATCTTTCGCATGACAATTCTGTCAATTCCTTGACTTATGAGGCTAAAAAAATCTATAACTTGACAAGGTCGTGTGCTACGACAAAAATTTGTCAACTTAAAACGGAAGACGAGTTTGCCCAGCGCACAACAAAAAGTTTATGCCAGCTGCGGGTGACGTGTAGTTAAAAGGTTTAGTTTTCTTAATTTCGTTCAGTCACGTGGGACAAAGACTCGCTTCGAAATCCGCAGTCGTCATAAACTCAAACGTTGCAAGCAATGGGGCATTGAATTTTGATCTCAACTGGCCATCTGTAATTTTATAATCCGAAGACAATGTTATGTAATAGGAAAAAATGAATATTTTTGTTTGTCATCAAATTATCAATTAATGAAATCACTCTTGTATCTATCTATTATTCTAAGCTTACTAGCTTTGTCATTACTAAGCAGCTGCAAAGATGAAGAAGATGTTTCCGAGGTAAAAGATATTGATGAGAATTTATATCATACCGTAAAAATTGGATCTCAGACTTGGATGGTTGAAAATCTTAAAACTACAAAGTACAATGACGGTACTCCTATACCTAATATTCTAGATTCTTGGAACCAATTAATGAGCGGTGCGTATTGTAACTACGATAACATATTGAGTAATGCTGAAGGCAATGGGAGGCTATATAACTTTTATGCAGTAAATAGTGGTAAATTATGCCCTAAAGGGTGGCATGTGCCTAGTGATGATGAATGGACATCACTTATTGAATATTTAGGTGGAAAGTATGAGGCAGCAAGCAAATTAAAAGAGGCTGGGGCATCGCACTGGTTGCCACCATTTGCTGATGGGACAAATGAAACTGGTTTTACGGCATTACCATCGGGGTGGAAATCCGGACCTACTTCTTTCCACGACTTAGGAGTTGGAACTGCTTGGTGGAGTTCTACTATAGGGAGTTCTTCTGATGAAGCCTATACAAGACAGCTTTATTTAAGTATTCATGGTATCAATAGAAATTATACATATCATCTCTATGGAATGTCAGTTCGATGCATAAAGGATTAGATCATCTTTGCGAGCCTACACAATGGCAGATGGTACTTCGTTCTTGTTTACTGACAATTCATTCAACTCTTTGTTAATCTCGATTTCGTTGACAATTTGGTTTTATTGGACAAGATATTGTTCCGCATAGAATTCCGACTGATGGACTTGAGGCGAGTTCACAACAAAATAACGTTGGACGTGTACTGGCGCTAACACTGGGTTTATGCCAGCTACAGGTGACAGGTTGAAATGTAGTTTGGTTTTACTAACTTCGTTTCGTACACGTGGGACAATGACGACTTCGAAAACCACAGCCGTCATAAACCCAAACGTTGCCGGCAAGGCGGGGACAGAGAAAATTTATTTATAAAAACCAAGGACAATTCCATCGTTTGACAAAGTAAATGTGTCTAATAAATAAATGACGGTCATGAAGAAATTATTGGTAATACTAACGACTCTAATTCTAGGGGCATGCACTTCAAATGAGACTTTCACCTTTATATTAATAGGAAAATGGAAATGGACATATTCGTGTATAAGTGGAGTTGCAAGTGTTATGTGTGAAAATGCTGATGAAACTTCAACGAGAAAACTTCAAATTACAAAAGACGAAATGATTGAAACATTTAATGACAATAATGTTACAACAAAATCTTATTCAGTTACATCGAGAACGAATTTAGACGATTACACGGAATATCAAATCAAGTTTGACGATGAAACTACTTGTTATATTAAAACAACAAAAAACACTCTTGAAATTGGGCAAGGAACCACTTGGAGTGGTTATAAAAAATAAACGCGTGTTTTAAAAGAAATGAGTGATTTGTGTTTGTGAAAAGTTTTTTCAGCAATTGGACAAGATTGTTTTACGCGGAGAATTCCGACAGACTATTAGCTTCTCTAACAAATTTACAGCAGGTGGATAATTTCACGTCTTTGCAGATAAAAGAGAATTGGGAGAAATGCTTCGCATAAAGTTTTTTCATGTAGGACAAGATTTCAACTTCGTAGATAGACTTGGATTGAATGTGCCAGCAGCCAACAAAAAGTTTATGACGGCTGCGGTTGTAAAGTTTAGTTTTCTTAATTTCGTTCAGTCATGTGGACAATGACACGCTTCGAAAGCCGCAGCCGTCATAAACTCAGTCGTTGGCGGTTATTGCCCTTGGACAAATTGGTAAACTAATAGGGAGAGCGACAGGACAGTTTTTAGACACTTAGGTATCTCTCATTTGTCTTGGGACTCAATTTCAAGGATAATTTACAAGTGGGGCTTCCGGGTTTATCTTCCTTTCTTCGAACCGATCTGGGCATTCCCTTTATTTAACCATTACAGGAACGTTCGCATGCGGACGGATATGTCGCGAAATCGAACGCGATTAGAATAAAAAGCTTTATTTTAGACCACTAAGGCCTTTTTTTAATGGCATCTAACTTGTCAAGGGTAGCTCAACTAAACCATGCTCCATGTTCAAAAATTACTTCACCACCATCCGCAGAAATATTCACAGAAACCTCAGTCATACATTCATTAACGTGGCCGGACTTACCCTGGGCCTCGGGTGCAGCCTGGTGTTGTACCTCATCATTAATCACTATACCAATTTTGATAAGGAACACCCCAATGGCGATCGCATCTATCGCATTGTAGGCAGTTCGGTTTATCAATCCAAAACCAATTATGGTGCGGGTGTACCGGGGGCTTTTCCTGAAGCTTTTAAAACTGATTTTGATGAACTGGCTGATGGTTTATTTATTTCTTCAAATTCGCAAGCCCACATTACCATTCACAAAAATGATGGCAGGACAGATGTTTTTGAGGAAGAGTATGGTGTAATGGCTTATGTAAGCAATTCATACTTTAATTTCTTTAAACGTGAATGGCTGGCGGGTAATCCTGAGGAATGGAATGATGAGCCAAACATTGTAGTGCTCTCAAAAAAAATGGCAGATAAGTTTTTTGCAGATGAAAACCCCATCGGCAAGAGTATAACACTTGATCAAACTACCGAACTGAAAGTGGTAGGTGTAATCAGCGATGCATCAATCAATACAGATTTTCCTTTCAATATGCTGATATCGTATGAGAGCATCCGGCAATTGAAGTCAGACCAGGGCTGGAACAGCACGTACAGCGGTGACCAGTATTTTGTTATGCTTCATCCCGGCCAAAAGCCAGAACAAATCAATAGCCGCTTTGTGGATTTTATTACCAAACATACCAGCGCGGAGCGTGCAGAGTCGAGTGCGTATTGGTTACAGCCTTTAGCGGAGTTGAAATTTGATACACGTTTTGATACGTACACTTTTGTAGTAGTTCCTAAAGAAATTATCTGGACACTGGCCATTATTGCAGTCTTCCTCATACTTACGGCCTGTGTAAACTTCATCAATCTTTCCACGGCAGTGGCGGTAAGGCGTTCGCGCGAAGTAGGTGTCCGCAAAGTAATCGGAGGTACACGGTCGCAGCTAATCGGGCAATTTCTTGGCGAGACCGCTGTGATAAGTTTTATGGCCATTGTGCTTGCCCTCGGTGTTACAGAGATAGCACTCTCCTTGCTTGGGGTGCATATGAACCTTAACCTCAACCTGGACTTAATTAATAATCCATCATTGCTGCTTATCATTTTGCTATTGTGGTTGGTCGTAACATTACTCTCCGGATTGTACCCGGCATTTATGATGTCATCGTACAACCCGGTAAGGGCATTGAAGGGCCAGGCGACAGAAGGAGCGGATAGTAAATTCAATTTGAGAAAAGGGCTGGTAGCATTTCAGTTTATCATTTCGCAAACTTTTATCATAGGCGTTATTGTTTTGATTGCCCAAACCAAATTCTTCTATAACAAGGATCTGGGCTTTAATAAGGAAGCAATACTTTCCGTACCTATTCCTACTCCGCAGGATATTGAACGCAAGAAGAGCTTGCGCACAGAACTTTCGCGCATTGCGGGCGCGGAACGTGTGTCGTTGGGCTACACCAATCCAAGCTCAGGCTCCGTATCGGTAACATCATTTAGAATTGAAGGCGATGATGAAAACTATCTCACCCATGTAAAACCTGCCGATGGAAATTATATCGACACCTATGAATTGAGACTGATAGCAGGAGAGGGCTTGTTGGATAACGATACCATTACCCGTTTTGTAGTGAACGAAAAGTTTGCCAGGCATTTGGGCTTTCAAAACCCCGAAGACATCATCGGTAAAATGATTACTTACGATAGGGCCACCGTGCCTGTAACCGGTGTTGTAGAGGATTTTCACACCATGTCGTTAAGAACGGAGATTGAACCGGTGATGCTTTATAACCGGGCAAGAAGCTACAGGACCGCAGCCATAAAAATTCAGGCCGGTAAAATCAATGAAACCATACCTCAAATTGAAAAGGTGTGGAAAGAACTCTACCCGGATTTTACATTTCAGTACATGTTCCTGGAGCAGGAGTTGGATAATTTCTATGAGCAGGAAAAGAAAATGCTGGGGTTATTTTCCATATTCACTGGCATAGCCATTTTTATTGGTTGCCTGGGCTTGTACGGACTGGTTTCATACATGGCGAACCGCAAGGTGAAAGAGATTGGTATACGCAAGGTGCTGGGTGCAACGGTATCGCAAATTGTGTTGCTCTTCTCCAAAGAGTTTTTGCAACTGATTGTTATTGGTTTCGTAGTGGCGACACCTGTTAGCTGGTATTTAATGACTAAATGGTTAAGCGATTTTGCCTACAAAATTGATTTAGGCGCTGGAATTTTTGGGGCAGGGCTTGCGGTAACACTATTGCTTGCCGTTATTACGGTTGGCTATCGATCAATCAGGGCGGCATTCGCCAATCCGGCCAATGCCTTGCGGACGGAGTAACGAAGGCGTTGGTTTGACAGAAATTATCAATCCGTAAAACATGAAGAATGTTATCATATTTTTGATGCTACTGGAGCAGACATTTATACTTGCCCAAAGTATAAATTCTGAGAACCTGAACAAATTGATTGATTATTGTAATGAATCAAAAGCTGATGAAATCATTCTCAGCAGCAAGAGTGAAATGATAGCGCATTGGAAACGAACGGACTATACTAATCTATTAATCGATCAAAGCCTATCAAAATGCAATACACCCTATATGGGAACAGCATCAATGGTGAAATCCTGGACTGGTTTATTGGTTGGGATTTTAATCGACAAACACTACGTAAGAAGTGTTGATGACTATGTATGCGAATACTTGCCGGATTGGAAAATTGGTTGTCAGAATAAGATAACGATAAAGCATTTGTTGACAATGACTGGCGGGTTTACCAGGCTCGGAGGCAGAGGAATACTTTCTCAAACGGATATGAATAAGTATGCTTTGAACTTAAAGCCTGATACAATACCTGGCATCAGGTTTTCATATTCTAATGAGTCTGTACAAATACTTGGAATACTTGCCGAGCGAGTTACAAAACTGAAGGGCGATGAACTGTTTACCAGATTTATCTTTAAGCCGATGGAAATGGACTCAACAAGTTTTTCCAAAGATTCTGTCGGCAACATCATTTTTTATGGCGGCTGTACGACTACAGTAAAAAATGCCTCTAAAATCGGACAATTGATGTTAAACATCGGTCAATGGAATGGAGTACAAATTGTTTCAGAGCAGTGGGTGAAAGAGTCAACCACGCCCGGTGATTTGGCCCCGTACTATGGCTATTTATGGTGGATTGATAGAAACTCGAAATTCTGGAACTATGCGGCTACAGGAGATTTAGGGCAAATGACTATAATTTTTCCTGAGTTAGACCTGGTGTTTATCAGAAAGCAATCCTGTGATTTGTCACCGGCAAGTAAAAACATGAGTTGGATGGGGCCTAAATTTTTAGGATTTATTAGCAGTGTGGTTGATAAATGACAAAAGTTATGAGCCTGCAGGTTAGAAGATGCTAGCTGGTAAAGGCATTTTGCGGAATTTGTTTAGCATGTAAAATCGCTTTAAGATGTTTAACAAAGGTTGGGAAATCGAAATTGACAATATCACTACTAAGTTTACAACGAGCTTCGGAGTTCTTTCCTTGTCACAGCTCAACCACAAACCTGATCGGGGAGTATGGAGTATTGCTCAAAATGTTTCTCATCTTATCTTAGTAAACAGTTCCTATTTTCAGATTTTTGATGAAGTAAAAAGGGGCAAGCATTTTTTACCACCATCCAACTCAATGGCTGAGGCTGCAGCTAATTCTTTAAGAATGCTACGACCTTATACAAGTAAAGAGCGACTCAAAAAGGCCAATACATGGACTATATGGCAACCCCCGGATGAGGACTTTGACTCAAAGCTATTAGTTGATTTCAACGGTCTTCAGTCGGCTTTCAAAGTCCATATTGCTGAGCTACAGGAATTCTTCTCACATCCAACATACATAAAATACCCGGGAGAGACAGAACTTGTTTTTCGACTGGAGGATTGTATCGATTTTTTAATTGAACATGAAAATCGACATTGGGTACAGAGTAATGAGGTAATGAACAACCTTGATTAACAGACTTGACTAAATTAGGTTGAGTAGCATCCGCTTTTTAATTTGCCGGCATATGGTTGCCAAGCTTAACCAAACATTCCGGGAACTTTTTGGTGATAACCCATCACTTCTTGTCCGATCACCGGGGCGCATCAATATCATTGGTGAGCATACAGATTATAATGATGGGTTTGTGCTACCGGCTGCTATCGACAAGGCAGTATACCTCGGCATTTCACTCCGTACCGATGATGAGATTCATCTGCATGCTGGCGATTTTAATGAGTCGTTTTCAATTAAAATTGCTGAGCTAAAACCTGTAGCACGGATGAGCTGGCCAAACTACATGCTTGGCTCAGCCGCTCAATTTGTAAAAAGGGGAATCAAACTACAGGGGTTTAATGCTGTACTGCTAAGTGATGTACCTATCGGGGCAGGCATGTCATCCTCGGCTGCGGTGGAGTGTGCTACTGTTTTTGCTTTGAACACATTGCTGAATGCAAACCTTGATCGGCTGACCATGGTTAAGATGGCCCAAAAGGCTGAGCATGAATATGCGGGCGTAATGTGCGGTATCATGGATCAGTTTGCCTCGATGATGGGTAAGAAAGATCATGTTATTAAGCTGGATTGCCGATCGTTGGAGTACGAATACGTACCTTTTAACCTGAGTGGACTAAAGGTGGTACTCTTCAATACAAATGTTAAACATTCACTCGCTTCTTCGGAATACAATACCAGGCGAAAGGAGTGTGAAACTGCTGTTGAATGGGTTAGCGCCTTTGTTCCTGAAGTAAATTCCTTACGGGATGTTACCGAAGAAATGTTGGATAAGTATGTTTTGCCAAAAGATAAATTGATCGACAAACGCAGTCGTTTTGTAGTGCAAGAGATTAAAAGATTATTGGACGGATGTAACGATCTTCAACACGGTAATCTCCAGGCACTCGGAAGAAAAATGTTTGAAACGCATGATGGCTTGAGTACAATGTATTCGGTAAGTTGTAAGGAATTGGATTTTCTGGTGGATCATGTTAGAAATAATGATGCTGTTATCGGTGCAAGGATGATGGGAGGGGGCTTTGGTGGATGCACGGTTAATTTAGTAAATGAAGAATCAGTCAACCAACTGGTTGAGGAACTTCAACCGGCTTACGAATCAACAATGAATCTGCCACTGACACATTATGTTGCATCTATTGAAAACGGCACTGAAATAATGCAAGGCTGAATTCAATTTTCATTTCCCGGAATTTTTGAGCTAAAATAAAATGCACACTGGGCTATGTGCCTGAATTTCGTGAACGAATTGCAGGGTTCCCTTTTTCTTGTCACGCTTAAATGATGTGATGTTATTCGAGTGTTGGTTGGCCACCAGTATATATGAATCATCTGGTGTTAATGCAAAACTTCTTGGCCAATCGCCATGAACACTTTGGTGTTCAACGAAGGTGAGGCTTCCATCTGGCTTATGAATTCGAAAAATGGCCAAACTGTTGTGGCCACGGTTGGAAGCATATAAAAAATTTCCGTCCCTCGACAGGCGAATATCAGCTCCAAGGCTTTCTCCTGCGAAATTTTCAGGAAGTGTGCTTTTGGTTTCAGCAACCTCATACAAACCACCGGCATTTGGTTTTATTAGCGTCACGGTTGAGTTTAATTCGTTAAGCACATAAATCCATTTTTCGTTGGGGTGAATAGCCAGGTGACGGGGACCTGCGCCAAGTGCCATGGTTAACTGCTGAGCACCAACCGAATTGAATTTACCCGTAGCGTTATTGATCGTGGAGAACCACAATTGATTGGCTCCAAGATCGACCGTAACGATTTTATCATTTCTTAAAAACCATGCTGAGTGTGCATGAGGTTCTTTTTGTCGCGGATGTGATCCTTGGCCTTCGTGTTTAATAATATCCAGCGGGCCTTCCAGCAAACCCTCGGCATTAATCTTCAGTAAGCCAACCGTTCCGCTACTGTAGTTGGCAATTAACGCATAGCCTTGGTTATTAACCGCTACAAAACATGGCGATGCACCTCCGGAATCTTTGGTATCAATCTGTTCAAGTTCATTGTTAGTAAGTATTAAAAAGGAACTAAGCGTTCCGCCACCACCTGACTCGTTCCTATTTTCGTTTACGACAAGCAGGTATTTCCTGTCATGTGTAAAAGTTAAGAATGAAGGATTTTCAGTGGCCACAGCAAGGCCATTGCTTTTGATGAGTCCAGCTTCATCCATCGCATATTTATAAATACCTTTACTTTCGCCTTGTGTATAGGTGCCTACAAAAAAATCATACTTCTTGAAGTTTTCTTCTTTTAGTTCAGCAGCCATCAGCAGAAATCCCAATACAAATGTAAGTGTGTAAAATCCCAGATTGAATCCCGATGAATTCACCATTGTTCTCTTTCTGCAGGTTGAATTGGCTTTCAGATCAGGCCAGTTTTTTCTTGAAGAATTCAATCGTGCGTTTCCATGCTAACTCTGTAGCTGCCTTATCAAAACGGGGAGTAGTATCGTTCAGGAAACCATGGTTTACATCCGGATAGAAGTAAACTTCGTAAGCTTTGTTGTTCTCCTTTAGTGCAGCCTCATAAGCGGGCCATCCTTCATTTACACGAGTATCGAGACTGGCAAAGTGCAACTGCAAAGGAGCCTTGATATTGGGTACCAGATCAACCGGTGCCTGACCACCGTAGTAAGGAACAGCCGCCAACAATCCGGGTACTTTTGCGGCCATCATGTTTGATACCCATCCACCAAAGCAAAATCCCACTACACCTACTTTGCCGGTGCAGTTATCGTTTTTGATCAGCGTATCAAAGGCTGCAATAAAATCTTCGAGTATTTCATTCCGGTCACGTTTTGCCTGCATGGTTCTTCCTTCATCATCTGTGCCTGGGTATCCGCCCATCGGGGAGAGCGCATCCGGGGCCAGGGATATGAAACCTTCCAGCGCAAAGCGCCTTGCCACATCTTCGGTATGAGGGTTGAGTCCACGGTTTTCATGAACTACAACGATCCCAGGCAATTTGCCGGTAGCATTTTTTGGTCGCGATAGCAAGCCCTTAATGGTGCCGCCACCTTTCGGAGAGTCGAACGTAATGTAATCGCTGATTAACCTTGGATCGTTTGCCCGAACTTGTATTTTGTTACCATAATCTGGCATCAGAAAGCTTGAAAGAGCCGTTACCGTAAGTCCGCCAACAGCGTATGTGGATAGCTTATCCAGAAACTGTCTTCTGTCAATCCGGTTATGGGCATAGTCGTCATATAAATCAAATACTTCCTGACTGATGTTTTCTTTTGAAAGCTTTTCCATGGTTCAAGATTTGGTGTATGGAAATATACAAGGATAACGGCAAGATATTACCTTTTTCCTTGTTAATGGTAAACCCTTGCGTATAGGAGGAACTAATAAGTGATTGATGACTTTGCTTGCCTGTGTACGTGGAGCGATTAACCTTTACCGATGTGGCTTTGCATACATAACGAAATGGCAAAGCTACAACTCAACCATTGCAGCTTCCTTCATCGTGAGCTTACGACTATGGGCAAGCTTTTGGTATACCTCTGCACTTTTTCGCTTGCGTCTCTCTTTCGTTTCCAGATCGCATTCGTATAGGCCAAAACGAAAGGTAGGGCCGAGGTGCCATTCAAAATTATCCCACGCGCTCCACCAATAATACCCCCGGATGTCAATTCCATCCTGAATGGCCTGGTGTATAATTCCTGCATAATCTGTAATGGCTTTCTGTCGAAGTTCATCGCTGGCATCGCACACACCATTTTCAGTTATAATGATTGGTTTCTTGTATTTATTCCAATACCGATCAATACATTCGCGCAAACCTTCTGGATGGTACTCCCACATGTCATCGTGGGCTTTGTTTAACTTCTTTATTTTATCAGGTGTATCCATGTAAGTTACCGGCAACGGGTCGTGTGTAACACGCGCGTAATAACTCATACCAAAAAAATCCACCTTGGTAAAGTGACTGGGAACATATTCCATAAACCACCAATCGCTTAAGCGTGAAGGAAACCACCCCAGCACATTTTCAGCATTGAAGATTACTGTATTATGCGATATACCAACCGGATGCTCAGGGAATTTTTGTTTGATGTAATCATACACCACGTTGTGGGCTTTGCCCATATTCTTTACCGCCTTACCGGCCAAATATGGGTTGATTTTAAAAGGAGGGAAGAAGCCTGTTATCCAGCCGTAGCTGGCATAAACGTTGGGTTCGTTAAACGTATTCCATGACGAAACGTAGTGCCCGAACTCATCAATCACCTTTTTGCAGTAATTAACCCATAGTGGAATATTTTCTTCCTTTTCCCAGCTTCCAAGTCTTGCAAACCACAATGGATTGGTAAAGTGGTGAAGCACCATCATGATGGTTACGCCTTTTGATTTCAGATCTGTAAGGAACTTATGGTAAACCTCAACTGTATCCAAATCAAATTCTCCGAGGGGCTCACGTTGCAGTTTACTCCATTGCAGGCTCATTCTATAGCCGGGAGCCAATGATGAAATTATAGTAGCATCCTCGGGAAAGCGCAATTCATGATCGGTAGTGCGTTCGAATATATAACCATCGCGTGATTTTACTCCCTGCCAATCGTGCTCGAATGCTGTTTCAATTTGTGCAGCAGCCGTACTGGTGCCGAAAATGAAATGGTCGGGAAAGGATAATGTCATGGATTTTTGTGAGCGTATGATGCCTGCTCAGATTCCCACTGCTCCTGATAAAATTTTAACAGCGCAAGATCGTTCTCCAGACAAGGGTAATTGATTTCCTGCTTAGGAATACGAGGCAATTTTCCATTGGCCAGATCAAAGGCATTTAAACCACCGGTCCATTCAAAATGTCCGGGATCGTAAAGTGATCGCCAGCGTCCGCCCCAGCGAAGACCAAGCTGTTCACCAATGATGCCAATTTTTCTCCAGAGTGCTCTATTGTGCCATTCGGGCTGGCCGTTAACGATAGGAACTAAATCCACCGCAAGACCATATTGATGTTTGGATTTTCCGGCTCCGCTTCGCGTATATTTTTTGCCCATGGTTTTATATTCATCCTGCTTGGCATGCGTGCGAAACGTCTCAACGATGGCCAATTCAATTCCTTTTTGTTTACACTGATAAATTAGTCGAACCACTCTATCCCTGAAAAAGGGGTGCAGTGAGTTCAGTTCGGTAATCATGGGCAGGTTACCCCGATCTTTTCCGAAGGTAAAATTACTGGCCGTTGCCCAGTGCATCCATGCGTGTTGTTCGTATTCCAATAATCTTTTTATCTCTTCTTGCTTCAGTAAAGCAAGTTGCGCTTCAACCTGTTCAATGGAATCTTTGATGGCAAGTTCGCGTGCCAATCTTTCCTTCTCGATTCGGTTATTGATCTCAACCTCTGCCCGGCAATCATAGGGCTGAAACAAGTTACTCTGTGCAAAGCTGATTTGTGCACCGTTAAAAAGATTAAAAAGTACTAATCCAATGAAAAAGCGCATTTCTGCCATTGTTAAAGCACAAAGGTATCAGGTTGGTGAGATAAATCAAAGAAGATAAGCCGTATGAGTGCAGCCCCATACGGCTTAACAATTTGCATTTATGATTCTATTATTACTCTGAGTCTTCTGCTTTCAGTTCTGCAAGCATAGT
Source organism: Cyclobacteriaceae bacterium (assembly GCA_019638255.1). Classification (GTDB taxonomy): domain Bacteria; phylum Bacteroidota; class Bacteroidia; order Cytophagales; family Cyclobacteriaceae; genus UBA2336. The sequence goes on from JAHBUD010000001.1 coordinate 2,589,794, forward strand.
TTCGTATTTCAATTTAACGTCTTCATCGGTAGTGAGCGCCTTTTTTATTTTATTGTAGGATGCTGCCCCGATGTAATCTTTCGCGAGTGATTGGAACGTCTCATTGATTTTTGCAGTGCCTTCTTCGCGCGTTGCCAGAATTTCTTTAACAGCATTTACTTCATCCTGGGTGGCATTTGCTGCAGCCAGCTTTTCCTCATCTTTGATGATACGGGAAAGTTCATTGTAGCGGGCAGCTGTAATGTTCTCATTGGTCTTTACCATTTCGCTTATTGTTTCAATCAATGATTTGCGCATGCCGTCAATCGAGTCCATTGCAATGGCATATTTTTGCAATTCCTCGTCTGAAATAACTTCCTGGGCAATTCCAGCAGTATTCACTGCTAACAACAAAATGGTTACATAAATTAGCTGCTTCATTATTGTGAGTTTTGGTTAATGAATGGTTTAAGTTGCAAATAACGCATGCAATCTTAATATCAAAGTAAAAACTCTCAAATTGAACTTTAATTATATGTATGGCGGTCTAGTGTTTCTGCTGATAAGTGACGTCCAGAGCATTTCAGATCAGAAGCGCACTCGGATAATCGGATTGACCTACTTTAAATAGCAGGAATTCTAGCAACCGATTGCAAGATTTTCTTGAAAAAAAGTAGCTGACAACTATCGTATTTAAATTTACACAACAATCGATTGAAAAATCCATTAGCCATGATAATTATCATTTTTAATTGATCAAATTGGCGGTTATTTTCGGCATCTGAAAACCCAAGACCAACTATGAATATGACTCAGGAACTGACCTCCAAACCCACTGCTTATACCGTAAAACATACGGAGGCCTTAGAATGGGTAAAACAAATTGCGGAACTGTGTAAACCCACTGATATACATTGGTGCGATGGATCGAAGGAAGAATACGATCGGTTGTGTAATCTTTTAGTAGAGAGTGGAACATTTATTCGCTTGAATCCTCAAAAGCGCCCCAATAGCTTCGCCTGTTTTTCTGATCCCAGTGACGTTGCCCGTGTTGAAGATAAAACGTATATCTGCTGCCGAAGAAAGGAAGATGCTGGACCTACCAACAACTGGATGGATCCAAAACAAATGAAGCAGACCTTGCAAGGACTCTTTGATGGTTGCATGCAAGGCCGAACCATGTATGTTATTCCTTATAGCATGGGACCGATCGGTTCTGACATCGCACAGATAGGTATTGAAATAACCGACTCGGCTTATGTGGTGGTGAACATGCATTTAATGACCCGAGTTAGTTCAAAAGTGATGGACATTCTGGGCGAAGATGGTGAGTATGTAAAATGTTTGCATAGTGTTGGTGCTCCTTTACAGCCTGGTCAGCAAGATGCTAAATGGCCAACCAATCCAACCACAAAATATATTGTTCACTTCCCGGAAGAACGCAGCATTATGTCGTACGGATCGGGTTATGGCGGTAATGCTCTGCTTGGAAAAAAATGCTTTGCCCTTCGGATTGCTTCTGTTATGGGTAAAGATGAAAACTGGCTTGCAGAACATATGTTGCTGATGGGTGTTGAAAGTCCGGATGGACATAAGGATTATATCGCTGCTGCCTTTCCAAGTGCTTGCGGGAAAACGAATTTTGCTATGATCATTCCACCAAAGGAATTTGACGGCTGGAAAGTAACCACAGTAGGAGATGACATTGCCTGGATTAAGCCGGGTAAGGATGGAAAGCTTTACGCCATCAATCCCGAAGCGGGATACTTTGGCGTGGCTCCGGGTACTAACGAAAAAACAAACCCGAATGCCATCAAGACAATTTCATCGAACACCATCTTTACCAATGTGGCGATTACCGATGATGGAGACGTGTGGTGGGAAGGACTTACCAAAGAGCCTCCTAAAAACCTCACCGACTGGACCGGAAAGAAATGGGATCCGGCATCGGGCAAACCATCAGCTCACCCGAACAGTCGATTTACGGTCTCAGCAAAACAAAATCCGGTAATTGATTCCGAATGGGAGAATCCCAAAGGAGTACCCATAACGGCTTTTGTTTTCGGTGGACGCAGAAGCACTACCATCCCGTTGGTGTATCAATCAGCCAACTGGGCTTATGGTGTATACATGGCTTCAACCATGGGCTCTGAAATGACGGCTGCCGCTTTTGGAGAGGTTGGAAAAGTAAGACGCGATCCTTTTGCGATGCTTCCTTTCTGCGGATATCACATGGGCGATTATTTCAACCACTGGTTACAATTCGGTCGCGGACTTCCTGCTCCTCCGCGGATTTACGGTGTAAACTGGTTCCGTAAAGATGCTGATGGCAAGTTTATCTGGCCTGGCTTTGGCGACAACATGCGCGTATTAAAGTGGATTGTGCAAAAGAGCCGTGGCGAAGTGAACGCTGTAGAGAGCCCGATTGGTTGGATGCCAACCTACGATGACATCGACTGGACTGGTCTTGATTTTACACACGAGCAGTTTGAAAGCATCACCTCTATTGATCGGGAAGAGTGGAAAGCTGAGTTATTACAGCATGCAGAATTGTTTGAACGCATGTACGATAAATTACCCAAGGAATTCATCTTCATGCGTGAGCTACTGCTCTCCAGCTTGTGGCGTTCACCTGAGAAATGGAAACTTGAACCCGAGCGTTTTTGATTCGCTCATACTATAGACGAAAGCCCCTTTTGCAAGGGGCTTTTTTTATGCCGGATATGCTATGCTTATTGGAATCTTGCAAACCTGAATTAATAGGCATACTTTGGAAACAGTAAACCAAACCTGAATCTGCATGAGTTCACCTAAAACCTTTTTTGGTCATCCTCGAGGCTTGGCCACACTGTTTTTTACTGAAATGTGGGAGCGCTTCAGCTACTATGGCATGCGCGCAATCCTTATTCTTTTTTTACGCGACAGTATTGAAAATGGCGGATTAGGCCTGGATGCAAAAAACAGTGCGGCCATCTACGGGTTGTACACCATGTTTGTTTACCTGCTGGCGATGCCAGGGGGCTGGCTTGCCGATAACTTCTTTGGGCTTCGTAAATCAGTATTTATTGGCGGTTGTTTTATCGCCATAGGGCATTTCTTTTTGGTGATACCTACAACAGAAACATTTTTTGTTGGCTTAGTGTGCATTGTATTGGGTGTGGGATTGTTGAAGCCAAACATCAGCGGTATTGTTGGTGGATTATATAATGATCAGGAGCAATCCAAACGTGATGCAGGTTTCTCTATTTTTTACATGGGCATCAACCTGGGCGCATTCATCGGACCTATTATTGCAGGAGCCATTGGTGAGCGTATTGCCTGGAACCTTGGTTTTGGTGTGGCCGGTATTGGTATGGTGTTAGGTCTTATTCAGTATAAGTTAACGGAGAAACACCTTGGTGAAATCGGAAAGTATCCCGCACGATTGCCAGATGAAGCGGTTCAACAAAAACGTGACAAGCTGGTTAAGAATGTTCTGATTGCTTTTGGTATAACATTGATCACCCTATTGGCTCTGGGTTTAACACAAACCATAACCATCAATCCATTTTTTATAGCAAACGCATCAGGTGTTATCATTTTTGTAGCGGTAATATCCTACTTCATATACCTTTTTACATTTGCTGGACTAACCCCGGAGGAAAAGAAAAAAGTATCGGTTATCGGTATACTGTTTATTTTTTCAGCGTTGTTTTGGTCGGGTTTTGAACAGGCAGGTTCATCATTGAACATCTTTGCATTAGAATATACGGATCGTAACTTTTTAGGCTGGGAGATACCTGCCAGTTGGATGCAGAGCGTTAATGCCATTTTCATCATTGCGCTTGCACCCATGTTCGCATGGTTATGGGTTTGGTTGGCCAACCGAAGCGTGCAGCCTAATACCCCAACGAAATTTTCACTCGGTTTGATTTTACTGGCCATAGGTTTTGCGTGTGTAGCCGTAGCCGCTTATTATATTACCGATGGCAACAAGCCCTTATTCTGGTGGCTTATCCTGACCTACTTATTGCATACGATGGGTGAATTGTGTTTAAGTCCAGTAGGGCTGAGTGCTGTAACAAAGCTATCCCCCAAGAAACTGGTTGGTCAGATGATGGGCGTATGGTTTATGTCTGTTGCATTCGGGAATCTTATTGCAGGCTTGATTGCAGGGGGTATTGATGATGCAGAGATACAAGCCAATCCGGATATCCTGCCGAATCTCTTCTGGTTTGTTGTGATGACTACGGGCATTGGAGGAGTTGTGCTTTTGGTTTTCAACCGACCGATCCGGAAATTGATGGGGAATATTCATTAGCATTCATCGCGGTATACATTCTCAACTAGCAGCATATGGAAGAAAACAAAACGTTTAAGCCCTACATAGCTCCCAGCGATTTCGTTCCTGAATTCACGCTGAAAGCAATCATACTCGGATCCATTTTTGGGATCATCTTCGGGGCTGCCACAGTTTATCTGGGATTAAAAGTCGGTTTAACCGTAAGTGCTTCTATTCCCATTGCTGTGTTGGCAATTTCAATCTTTAAAAAATTAGGCAAGGCCACCATTCTTGAAAACAACATGGTACAAACCATTGGCTCTGCGGGAGAATCCGTTGCGGCCGGGGTTGTGTTTACCGTGCCTGCGCTTCTGTTTCTTGCCGGAGGTGAAGCCTATTTTCAATACTTCCAGATTTTTGTTCTTGCCCTGGTAGGTGGCGTGTTAGGCGTGTTGTTCATGGTGCCCTTGCGCAGGGCGTTAATCGTAAAAGAGCATGGTAACCTGCCGTATCCGGAAGGAACAGCCTGTGCTGATGTGTTGATAGCCGGTGAGAAGGGTGGTGCGTTGGCAAAGAATGTTTTTTATGGCTTAGGAATCGCCTTCCTGTACAAGGGTTTGATGTCCATCCTAGGGCTTTGGAAAGAAGTTCCGCAGTACGTATTTGGCAGGCAATCGGCTTTGCCTAATGGAACAGTAAATGCTGAGATCACCCCCGAGCTTTTGGGGGTGGGCTACATCATTGGTCCCCGCATTGCAGGAATTATGGTGGCCGGTGGTGTGTTGTCGTGGTTGGTATTGATACCACTGATTACACTATTGGGCGATAACCTTACTTCGCCTATGGCACCGGAAACTACCATGCTAATTTCGGAAATGTCGCCTGCGCAAATCTGGAGCAAGTACATTCGATACATAGGTGCAGGGGCAGTTACGTTTGGTGGTATCATCACGCTTATTAAAACATTGCCCACCATTGCAACTGCTTTTCGCGATTCGTTTAAAGATTTAAAAGCGCGCAATAATCAAGCGGCTGCTACACAGGTTCGAACCGAAAAGGATGTTCCGCTGATTTTTGTTGTTATCGGATCTGTAGTTCTTGTTTTGTTAATGGCTATTCTGCCAAACGTGCCTACCAATTTCCTTTCTGCGATCATGATTGTTGTGTTCGGGTTTTTCTTTGTTACCGTTGCATCCCGTATTGTAGGGTTGATCGGATCTTCATCAAGTCCGGTTTCGGGTATGACCATCGCTACACTAATGGCAACCTCATTGATTTTTATAGGCATTGGCTGGACGGGTGATTTCTATCAACCTATAGCGCTTGTAGTAGGATCAATAGTTTGTATTGCTTCCGCGAACGCAGGGGCTACATCACAAGATTTGAAAACAGGATTTTTGGTTGGAGCAACACCCATGAAACAGCAACTTGGGTTGCTCATTGGTGTGCTAGTCTCCACCGTGGCCATTGGCTTCACGTTGTTGTTGCTTAACGATACACTGGGTATTGGAATTGTAACGGAGCAACATCCTAATCCCTTACCGGCACCTCAAGCCATGCTGATGTCGACCGTAATTAAAGGCTTGCTTAGCCAGAATCTTCCATGGGGATTAGTATTGTCCGGCATGGGCCTTTCTGCGGTGGTTGAATTGTGCGGGGTAAGTTCGTTGGCTTTTGCCGTTGGCGCATACCTTCCACTATCTACAACATCACCCATATTTTTTGGCGGCTTAATCAAGTTAATTGCCGATAAGGTAACGAAACGAAAAGGGGAAGAATCAGAGGTTAGCTCTGGTGCCTTGTTTAGTTCAGGGTTGATTGCCGGTGGAGCCCTAACGGGAATATTGGTGGCCGTGTTGCTGGGAACCAATGTTAATACGGCAGAAGGTCCACAATCTGTGATCGCAGTAATCCATCATGCTGTTCACGGAGTAATTGAGGAGGGTGGGGATTTAATCTCCATCGTCATGTTTGTGATTCTAGGACTAATCGTATTTCGTTTTGCGAAAGCAAAAATCGATTCTTAGCTGTTGTCGGGAACGATGGCAAATAAAAAACCTGAGGGTGTATCTGCTCAGGTTTTTTATTGAAGTACTGATGGTCAGTTCGAAATATCGATAATTTCTTTTAGGGCATTTAAGGCTTTTGTCTCCGATTCATCCACCTTTCCGTCAGCATTAATGATGTCGTACATATCGGTAAATACTTTGTACTTCTGTGGGAATTTTATGGAGGAAAAGTGATTAAATGTATCCTTGAACAGCGTCTTCAATTGGTTCTTATCAAAGTCATCAAAAAGATTAAGTTCCTCATTCAGTTTCTTATTGAAATCGACATCCCCAGGGGGATATAGTTTTTTCATCTTTTCCAGAATCACTTCCCGTTCTGTATCGTGAAACTCGCCATCGGCATGTGCCATGTAGATGTAAAGAAATAGCACAAAGTCGGAGAAGTTTTTATGGATAACCATAGGTGTTTAATTAGTAGGTCCAAGTTACACTACAGCAGCTTAAACCGCAAAATATGCACAAAATAAAAGGTTCCACGAATTCGTGGAACCTTTTATTTTTAAAGAGGTAATTGATGGATTACATCATACCGCCCATGCCGCCACCGTGTGGCATAGCAGGTTCTGCTTTCTCTTCAGGGATTTCTGAAACTACGGCTTCTGTAGTTAACAGTAATCCGGCAATGGAAGCAGCATTTTCCAGCGCAAGGCGGGCAACTTTTGTAGGATCGATAATACCGGCATTGAAGAATTCTTCAAACTTATTGGTGCGGGCATTGAAACCGAAGTCCTTCTTGCCTTCACGAACTTTGTTCACAATAACCGAACCTTCCATACCTGCGTTTTCAGCAATGGTACGCAGCGGAGATTCCAGCGCCTGGCGAATGATGTTCACACCAGTTTCCTGATCATCGTTTTCAGTACCGATTTCTTTCAACGTTTCGATAGCACGCACATAGGCTACTCCACCACCAGGAATTACACCTTCCTGAACGGCTGCACGGGTAGCATGCAACGCATCATCAACACGATCTTTCTTTTCTTTCATTTCAACTTCGGTAGAGGCACCCACATAAAGGATAGCTACACCACCAGAAAGCTTAGCGAGACGCTCCTGAAGTTTTTCTTTATCGTAATCAGAAGTTGTTGTTTCAATTTGAGCCTTGATTTGGTTTACACGGCCAGTGATATCAGCCTTTTTGCCAGCACCGTTAACGATGGTTGTATTGTCCTTATCAATGCTCACTTTTTCAGCACGGCCAAGCATATCCAGCGTAGCATTCTCAAGCTTGAAACCAAGTTCTTCGGTGATTACTTTACCACCGGTAAGAATAGCGATGTCTTCCAACATAGCTTTTCTTCTATCGCCAAACCCAGGAGCTTTAACTGCGGCAACGCGCAGGGCACCGCGGATTTTATTCACCACCAAGGTAGCGAGGGCTTCGCCTTCCACTTCTTCAGCAATAATCAACAAAGGCTTGCCAGTTTGAGCGGTTTGCTCAAGGATAGGAAGCAACTCCTTCATGTTGCTGATTTTCTTGTCGTAAATCAGGATGTAAGGGCTGTCAAGATCGGCCTCCATCTTTTCGGTATTGGTTACGAAGTAAGGAGAGAGGTAGCCGCGATCGAACTGCATACCTTCTACGGTTTTCACCTCAGTTTCAGTTCCTTTAGCTTCTTCAACGGTAATAACACCATCTTTTCCAACTTTATCCATCGCATCGGCAATCATCTTACCGATTGTTTCATCATTGTTTGAGGAAATTGATGCTACCTGCTCGATTTCGTTTGAATCCTTAATCTTTTTCGATTGCTTCTTCAAGCTCTCGATAACAACCTGCACGGCTTTATCAATACCGCGCTTCAGGTCCATAGGATTCGCACCGGCTGCTACGTTCTTAATGCCATGCGCAAAAATAGCCTGAGCCAAAACAGTAGCAGTAGTAGTTCCATCACCGGCAGCATCTGCGGTTTTAGAAGCTACTTCTTTAACCAGTTGGGCACCCATGTTTTCGATAGGATCTTTCAACTCGATTTCTTTTGCAACGGATACACCGTCTTTTGTTACAGCAGGTGCACCGAACTTTTTGTCAAGGATGACATTGCGTCCTTTAGGTCCGAGGGTAACTTTTACTGCATCAGCAAGTTTGTCAACGCCCTTCTTCAGTCTGTCGCGGGCAGATGTATCGAATGTGATTTCTTTAGCCATATGAATTTAAAATTTAAGGTTGATTAGATGATTCCGAAGATGTCTGAATTTCTCATGATTAAATACTCTTTACCATCAATGTTGATTTCGGTTCCGGAGTACTTACCATAAAGCACTTGATCGCCCACTTTAACGGTTACAGGCTTATCTTTTAATCCTTCACCCACGGCAATCACTTTGCCTTTTTGAGGTTTTTCTTTGGAGGAATCCGGGATGTACAATCCGGACGATGTTTTGGTTTCAGCTTCTGCGGGTTCAACTAATACCCGGTCTTCGTTTGGTTTAAAGTTGATCTTGGCCATATAAGTAATGGATTTAAGGTTTAACAAACTTTGTCATCATCCGCTTATCAGCTATTGTGCCATGGGCATCGAAAATGCCAAAAACGGACAAAATTTCAATAAAATGAGCTTTTCAGCTCGCCAACCAATCTTCGGTGGCATACATTCACTGGGGGAATACTGACAGATTTGTCAGGCTGAAGTCAGATTTGGCAGAGTTTTGAGTTCAGCCATATGCTGGGAATTGACAAAAATTTAGCATTTAATTAACTTTTAGGTTTAAAATCATAGGGTATGGAGCGATTATCAAAGGATTGGATTACTCAAGGGTTAATTGATTTTGAATACAAGAAATACGTGCTGCTGGCCTACCTAAAAAGGGTAAAGGATTCATTTGCCCGGGTGGAATTATATCCAGACATGGCCGACCTCGTATTTCACTACCGGAACTTATTGGCCATTAAAGAAAATAAATCGTTGTTAAAGGATTCATTTCCAAAGGAGCTTTCGCTGGAGGAGTTCAAGAAGCTTGAACTTAGCTACCGACAATTGATAGAAGATGATTCCATAATGAGTGAACTGGAATCGATTATTGAATTTTCAATACCACAGGTTAAAGATTCCCTTCAGGAAGGTGCTGTGATATTTGAGTATGTAGAATCCCAGTGCGAAATTTCTCCGGTGGGTGTTACCCCACTTTATGCAAAAGAAGGCTATCTCTTTGTGACGCAACCTCCCGAAAAGGAGACGCAGGTATATCGCTACCAGGTAAGCATTTTTGAAGATGCTCATGAACAATTGAGGAGTCTCAATACGGAGTTTGTGGAGTCAATGACCAAATCACCAATTGTAACGTATGAACAATTAAAACTTGATTTGATCCGAAAGTTTAAGGATCTTCCTAACCCGGCAACCTACCTTATACTGTCCCGTATGAAGTTTCCTTATCATGAAACTTTTATGCCTGTTGCAAAACGATTGTTTGTGAAACACATTTCAACTGCGGCATAGAAAAACCTTATGCTTTGGCATCAGGTTTTCAATGATTAGTTACTTGGAGTTATTCCCCGTCATCATCTGCATCGACAGGCAAACTTGGTGTATTCATAGGTGCAGCCTGTTCACCAGCTTTATCCAATATATCGTTACCTGAATTAGAAGAGGGTGAAACCAAATTGGTTGATAAAGCGAGTGAAAGAACCATAATAGTGATGACAAATCCCCAAGTTAACCGCTCCAATAAATCACCGGTCTTCTTAACACCTATAATGTTTGCTGCTCCTGAACCACCAAATTGGCTCGATAGTCCACCGCCTTTTGAGTTTTGGGCTAAAATGACCACCACAAGCAAAAAGCAAACGAAAATGATTAATCCTACAATAAAGCTGAACATTACTATTTCTTTAAATTCTCAATTTGAGCCGCAAAGTAAGTCTTTTTTTGCGGAAACTTCCAAATAAGCTTTTTGTACACTTCTATGGCCTTGTCCTTTTTCCCTTGTCGGATAAGGATTTCAGCAAGGGTTTCTGAAACGATGTGATCACCAAATTCACCACTCTTTAAAGATGAGGCAAGGTCAGTTCCTACATCTTCAGGGGTGGTAGAAGGGGACAGTTGTGGTTTTGTTTTAATGAACTGGTCGATAATCTCGAGTTGTTCCTTGGCCTTATCTGTTTCAGGCACTACTTTTTTTCGCGATGTTTTAATCTCCTTGATTATTGGATCAAGCTCTGAAGACCTTTTAGATGCCTTCTTCCTTTCAGGTGTTTTCGTCTCGGTTTCTGAAGTTTCGGCTGCCTGATTATCAAGTGCTTTAGCCAGCTCAATAATGCGTTGCTTCTTGGATGTCTTTTTCGGTGGTTCGGATTTTGGTTGTTTGGAGGGTGGAATAGCTACATCCCCCTGATCAAACAATGACTCAAAATTATGTTTTAATTCTTGCAGGCGTTCAAGGTCGTGAACTACTTCTGTCGCGTAATCATGTGATTCAGGAAGCGTAGGCGTTATTGTTGGTGAATCTGCTACTGAAGCCACCTTTCCATTACCCGCATTTGTATCAGGTGCCTCTACTGACATGATTTCTTTCAAAACTGTGCGATCAGTGGAGTAAACCGCAGCATGCTGTAAGGTAGTTTGGTTACTGGCTAAATGGTGATCTTTGCCAACGCGTGCGGCCAGAACCTTAAGAAACTGGCTGTAAGGGTAATTGGATTTTAATGCATCGACAAGTTGCGCTTCTTCAGCAGAAGAAGCAGCAAAATGAGTCAATAATTTGGTTAGTTGAATATTCTCCACAGCAACATTGGGGCGGTAGTAAAATTAGCTAAAATCTACCAATTGGCAATTGTGGCGTTGAAGATGTCAAGTGTGATTTGTTCGTAGATTTGACGGATCAAAGTATTCTCAATATCAGGTAAATTCAATTCATTGGGGAAATCGCGAAAAAAAGAAAACGACTTGTCTTTAAAACTCATGGATTCATCCAGAGTATTTACATATGTTACCCGAACGGTAATGGTAAGGCGCGATGACGCGGCAGCATCGATTTGAGTAGGGTCGCCACTGGCCCGTGGTGCAATTTGTGTTATTTGATAGCCTGTAACTATACCCTCCATTTGAAGTTCACCATTTTCCTGTACTACACTCAGGTTGGAGTTCTGAATCATGTAATCCCTTAATTGATTACTAAATACCTGTGCCAGGTTAGCTGGGCCAAGGTCAGTGTTGTTGTAAAACTCCTGTATGGAAATGGTTTTGGCAGGCGTTCCAGAACCTGAGAACGAGTATACACCACAGCCATCAATACCAGTTATGACTGCGCAAATACCAGCCAGAGAAAAGATTAAACCAAAGGCTTTTGTTAAACTAGTCTTCAAGATCGTATTGTTTGATTTTACGGTACAACGTTCGCTCGGAAATACCCAAATCCCGTGCCGCATATTTGCGCTTGTTATTGTTCTTTCGCAACGCACGCATAATCAGTTCCTTTTCTTTCTTTTCAATGGACAATGAGTCTTCCTCTGTCTCATGAGTGATGTCCTGAACTTCTTCTTGCAAAGGTTGGGTACTGATAGGGGTATTAACGGTGGCGATGTTCAGTACAACCGGTTCATCGGCCGCTTCAATGCCATCAAAAAGTGAAGGATGATCTTTAACAAGTTGCGCTGCTGTTCCCTGATGATTGTATAGCTCAAGGACAATTTTTTTCAGGTCCATCACATCTTTCTTCATATCGAACAATACCTTGTAGAGGATGTCGCGCTCGGAGAATGAATCACTTCCTGATGTGCCATTTCGGTAGAGGGCAGGCAAGCTGCTTTCCTGCGGTAGATAATGGAACAGATCATCCGCTGATATTTCACGGCTGTCTGTCGATAGTACAGATATTTGCTCCACCAGATTTTTCAATTGCCGGATGTTTCCGGGAAAGCGGTATTTGATTAATCGTTCCTTGGCTTCCTCCGATAATGTGACCGGTTTTACTTTATACTTTTCGGCAAAATCTGAGGCGAATTTCCTGAACAGGAGTTCAATATCCTTGCCCCGTTCACGCAAAGGAGGTACATAAATGGGTACGGTGCTTAGTCGGTAGTATAAGTCCTCCCGGAATTTTCCATCTTCAACACGCTGCAAAAGATTGATGTTGGTTGCGGCAACTACCCGAACATCGGTTTTCTGAACTTTGGAAGAGCCCACTTTTATAAACTCACCGTTCTCCAATACGCGCAACAAACGGGCCTGGGTACCCAGTGGCATCTCACCAATTTCGTCCAGGAAAATGGTTCCGCCATTGGTCACTTCGAAATAGCCTTTGCGTGCCTCGTGTGCCCCGGTGAACGATCCTTTTTCGTGTCCAAATAATTCCGAGTCAATGGTACCCTCCGGAATAGATCCGCAGTTAATGGCTATAAACTGACCATGTTTGCGCGGACTTAAATGATGAATAATTTTTGAGAAAGATTCCTTACCACTTCCACTTTCGCCCGTAATCAATACCGACATATCGGTAGGGGCTACCTGCATGGCCACCCGAACTGCATTGTTGAGCAATGCGGAGTTTCCGATGATTGCAAAACGCTGCTTTACACTTTGTATATCCGATTCACTAAAAGACATATTACGAAACTACTTTACCTAACAACGTAGCGCCTGTGCAGTTCTCCACCAACACATTTACATACTCGCCTTTATTATAATTCTCCTTAGGAAAAACGATCACTTTGTTTGCACTGTTGCGACCCTGAAAAAAGTCGTTTGATTTTTTTGAGTATCCCTCAATCAATACCTTAAATGTTCTTCCAACATCGCGTTTGTTTCGAAGCAGGGAGTGCTCATTCTGTTTCTGAATGATCTCTTGGAGTCTTCGTTTTTTTACATCCTCCGTTACATCGTCTGCCAGTTTTTTCTCGGCCAGTGTTCCGGGTCTTTCAGAATAGAAAAACATATAGGAGAAATCATACTGCACGTAATCCATGAGCGAAAGGGTGTCCTTGTGTTCCGCTTCCGTTTCACTGCAAAACCCGGTAATCATATCGGAAGAAATACCGCAGTCTTCGCCCAGAATCTCTCGAATTCTATCAATTTTAGACAGATACCACTCACGGCTGTAACCGCGGTTCATAAGCTCTAAAATGCGTGTATTTCCACTCTGCACCGGCAGATGGATGTACTTACATATGTTTTCATGACAGGCCAATGTATGCAACACATCATCGGTTATGTCTTTAGGATGCGAAGTAGAGAAACGAACCCTTAGCAACGGATTCACTTGAGCTACCATATCCAGCAGGTTGGCAAAATTCACAACATCCTGTATTCCTTTCTTTTCCAGGAAAGCCTTGTTATTTTCCTGATGGCTCCACTTATAGGAATCAACATTCTGGCCTAATAAAGTAACCTCGCGGTAGCCACGATGAAACAGGTCAGTTGCCTCTGCCACAATAGAGTATGGATCGCGGCTTCGCTCACGCCCCCTGGTAAAGGGGACTACACAAAACGAGCACATATTATCGCAGCCGCGCATAATGGAGATGAACGCAGTTACACCATTTGAATTCAACCTAACGGGTGCTATGTCGGCATAGGTTTCTTCACGCGATAAAAAGGTGTTAACGGCCTTTTGGCCCTCATCAACTTGATTGATCAATTGAGGCAGGTCGCGATAGGCATCCGGACCGGCTACCAGGTCAACAATCTTTTCTTCTTCCAGCAACCGTGATTTCAAGCGTTCGGCCATGCATCCGAGCACACCCACAAGCATTTCTGGCTTTTGCTTCTTTAGCTGATTGATTTGTGCGAGCCTGTTCCGCACAGTTTGTTCGGCCTTCTCCCGAATGGAGCATGTATTCAGAAAAACCACATCAGCCGATTGAATATCGGATGTTGTGTCAAATCCTTCCTGGGCAAGAATGGATGCTACGATTTCACTATCAGAAAAATTCATCTGACAGCCGTAGCTTTCAATGTATAGCTTCCGGGTTTTTCCGGTGCTTGTCTCTCGCGATACCGTGAATGTTTCGCATCCCTCGCTGCTGCCCAAAACCTCCAAATCTTCAATCAATTGCTGCATTCCTCTAAAATTCAGGTTGCAAAAATACGATTTTAATGATTCCGTGACATCTTGTCAGGGTATTTTACTTAAGTTGCCGCATGATCGATTTTTTAAGCTAAAACAGGTTTTATGTCAACGATTAAGTCAGTAAGGGGATACACCCCATCTTTCGGAGAGAATTGTTTTATAGCAGATGGAGCTATCGTTGTGGGTGAAGTTACCATGGGCAAAAACTGTACAGTTTGGTTTAATGCTGTTGTTCGTGGTGATGTGCATTCGATCACCATTGGCGACAATACAAACATTCAGGATGGTGCAGTATTGCATTGCACCTATCAGCGGGCTAAACTGGTCATTGGCAACAATGTATCCATAGCCCATAATGCTGTGGTGCATGGCTGTACGATTGAAGACAATGTACTGATAGGTATCGGAGCCATCATTCTTGACGATGTCGTAATCGGATCGAATTCTGTTATCGCTGCAGGAGCTGTGGTGCTTCCCAAAACCATTGTTGAGCCCGGGAGTATTTATGCCGGTGTACCGGCTAAGCGAGTAAAAGAAATCGGTGACGATATGAAGGAAGTTATCCTTCGAACAGCCAGAAATTACCCGATGTACGCAGAATGGTTTAAATAGTAGTCAGCTCAATATGCTGCTGATAAAAATACCTGTCGAAAACTGACCAATATCATGGGATAAGTTTACGATAAATCATTTTTTCCAATATATTTAATCAGGGAAATGAATTATGAAAAAGCCTGAAAACAAGGGTTTTAATCTACAAGTGATTGATGAATACCGGATGCGGATTCGGGCAGGGGGGATGTCATTCATCTTCGATGATTCAGATGATCGTTCGGATGAATATGCACACTTTTATTTCATTGGTTTATACGAAGGCAAAGAAGTTATCTATGACGCGGTAATGTATACGTTGCGGCTGCAGCATGAAAGTGAGATGTTTGAAATTGCTGAACATCGGGCCGCGAAGCACTTTCCGAATTACAAGAAGATAACCTATGATGAAGATGAGAATGGTAACCTCGAACCACTGGATGATCTGGAAGAGGAGATAGGTTTATTTATGGCTGAAGTTATTATGGAACTGGAAGAAGATGAACATGTTAAAGTTAAAGAGCATGTTGATCAGGATATACATGTAGACTTTGGTATTTCCCTCGATATCGGACTTCATGTTGAGGAGATAACGTCCGAAACTATTGAGCGTTTTATTACCCATTTCAACTCCGATACCCTTAACCTTGACCCAACCCTTTACTCATTTCAAACCAAGGGTATTGAGGCCGATCAAGTCTGAATAATCAAACAACCTGTAGTCACCAATTTTGACTGTCCGCATTTGCTGCACACAGGCTTTACCATATATTTGCGGCCTAATCAAAATACTAATGAAGAATTTATCACTCATTTTAAACGGTGTATTGCTGATTGCGGTAGGCGTTCTATACTATCTTCAATTTTCACCAAAAAAATCAGGAACCACCCCTGGAACGGTTTCGTCCTTTGATATTGGTGAACTCAAGGTTGCGTACATTAATTCCGATTCAGTGTTGGAAAAGTACGATTACCTGAAGGCGAGCGCTGAAATCCTTGAAGCCAAATCGAAGAAGGTTGAGCAGGATTATTTGAACCGTGCCCAAAGTCTTCAAAATGAGATCACGGCCTATCAACGCAACGTCAATAACATGACAGTGGGCCAGGTACGTGCAGTGGAGGAAGACCTGGGTAAGAAGCAGCAGAATCTGCAACTCTATGAACAGAGCATCCGGCAGGAACTGATGAACGATCAGTCCAAGTTAAACCGTGAATTGTACGACCGTATTACCCGCTTTTTGCAAGAGTATGGCAAGGAGAAAGGACTTCACCTGGTGCTTAAATTCGACAGCTCAAGTGATGTGCTGTATGGTGTGGATGTGCTTGATATTACGCAAGATGTGATTATCGGATTGAATGCAGAATACGCAACCGAAAAAGGTGAAGCTAAAGAACCTGTGAAGAAATAATTGATCCCTCGATCTAAGTATTACGAAACCGGCATGGATTGATTTCATGCCGGTTTTTTATTTTATATTTGCCTATACGCGTGTATGGCAAAATTTTTTCCTGTTTCCGTTCGCTCACGAACTCAAGAACAAAGACAGGTTGCCTTTATGCTGGCAACTGGTTTTTTCATGGGGGTGTTTATTGCTACCTATCAGGTAACAGCCGACTCCCTATTTCTTAATAGACTCGGTCATCTACTCGACAAAGCATTTCTTATCACTGGTATTCTGGGTATACTTTCCACCAGTATATTTTCATTTTTACAGAATTACCTAACCTTTTCCAGGCTCACCCTTTTGGTTACGGCCGGGGTATTCACATTCAGTGTAGTGGTGTATGTTCTTCTTCATTACGGCAATCCGGAATGGGAAAATGCACTGGTCTTTGCCATGTTTGCCTTCTCCGGTCCAATTATCGCTTTGCTGCTGCTTAGCTACTGGGGTACTTTTGGTCGGTTATTCAACTTCAGGCAATCCAAACGTATCATAGGGTGGATCGACACCGGTCAGCTTATCGCTGCCATAGCCGCATCTTTCTTAATACCCCTTTCTGCCACGCTTGTCCCGGAAACCTCTGATTATCTGTTAGTTTGCTCCATTTCAATATTCATGGTGGGTGTGCTGCTCGCCATGATTTCCGGTCGCTTTGAGCTTTCTAAAAATAACCCACGTGAATTTGATGAGGATGTACGCAAGCAGTCGAGCATCCGGAAAATGTTTTCCGACAAGTATATTCTAATAATGTCGGGATTGCTGGTGGTTTCCATGACTGTATTTGTTCTTAACCAGTTCTCTTTTCAAGAATTGGTGAAAGTACAATTCCCAGACCAGCGCGCACTTACTGATTTCAATGCCTTTTTTACCGGAGCGGTTTATGCATTAAGTCTCATCATGCAAACCTTCGTTAACAACAGGATCATCAGCAGCTATGGTTTACGGGTATCCTTGTTCATTTTGCCCATCATATTGGTCGTTATGTCCATTGGATCCATTGTAGCCGGCTCCATATTTGGGTACGACAAAGTAGCCTCACCAACTGGGTTTATCTTCTTTTTCATTTTCGTAGCCATGAGCCGGTTGTTTAACTGGACGCTGCGGGAATCGTTGGAGAATCCTGTATTCAAATTGTTTTTCATACCCCTTGATAACCGAATTCGATTTAATGTTCAGGCGCGTGTTGAGGGGCTTGTAAATGAAAGTGCACGCTTCCTTGCCGGCCTTTTGATATTTGGGTTAGCCTTTATCCCAACGTTTAAAGTCATTCACATTTCTGGCTTTCTGGTTGTATTGGGGGTAATCTATTTTGTTGCGATCAACCGGTTGTACGGTGGTTATAAAGATAAAATACGTGAGAAGCTTGAAAGCTCTGAATTTCAGCAAGATAAGCTCGAAAAGGGATTTACCCAGATAACACATCGATTGGAGGGCATGATGGCTTCACCGGATAGTGCCAAAGCTATATTTTCCTATAAGCTGTTGGAGAAAATCAATGCAGGACAAACCAATGTTTGGGTCAATAACCTTATCCGAAATCCGGATGATTCCGTGAAGCATTATGCGCAAGAGAAGATGAACGAAATGAAGGGTCTTTCTGTGTCTGACAAATATGTTATTCGAATGGATCAGACCAAAGTTGATTCTGAGGAAAAGAGCATGCTTTCAATAGCAGATTTACAGATGATCATCGATAATAATGGTGACATCACCAAGCAGCGTATTCAACGACTGTCCAGATCGCAAAATCCCAGCGACAGACAATACGCAGCCGAGTTGCTTTTGCATACTTCTGCAGAAGACGGCATTTCTTTCCTCATAGAACTACTATCCGATTCAGAGGCTAAAGTCCGGAACACAGCAATTAAGTCAGCTGTCAAAAAGAATAACCCTGAAGTAATCAACGCACTGATTGAAAACATGGGTAATCCGGTGTATAGCAACCAAGCCATGAATGCAATTGTTCTTATTGGGACGAAAACACTACCTGCATTGGATGTAGCCTTTTATCGGAGCGGCCAGAGTACCCATCTAATGCAGCGCATCATTCAGGCTACTGGCAGAATTGGCGGACAACGGGCGCGCGACTTGCTCTGGAATAAAATCGATTATCCGAATAAGATAGTAGTTTCTCAAGTTCTGCTATCGTTGGGAGAGTGTGGTTTCAAGGCAGGTATTTCACAAGTAACCCGAATCAAGTATGCCATTGAAGCGGATATTGCCGACATTCGTTGGAATCTAAGTGCTATGCAAGAAATTGGGGATGATAGCTTTAAAATACACATTATCAATTCGTTACGATGGGAAATCCAAAATGATATTGAACACATCTACATGCTTCTGGCCATGTTGTATGATACCCGATCCATACAATTGGTTAAAGAAAATATCGACAGCGGTACACCGGAAGGTATTACCTATGCAGTTGAACTACTGGATGTGTTCCTGTCGGAACAATTAAAGCAGCGGGTAATCCCTATACTGGATGACATTTCTGACACAGAACGCATCAACAAATTGGACATCTATTATCCTCGTATAAAGCTTGATTCAAAACTTGTCTTGAAATTCCTAATCAACCGAGATTTTACTCAATCAAACCGCTGGACAAAGGCTTGTATACTTTACGAAATCGGCTTGCAACGAATTGAAGACTTTAAACTTGACCTTATCGCCCAATTGTTCAATCCAGATCCTTTAATCAGTGAGGTGGCTGCCTGGGCATTATCGCAAATTGATGAAACTGAATTCCGGAAAAACGTACAGCGGTTGCCACCAGACCAAAGCAAATCATTGAATGATGTTATCACGACTTACCGAATGAGCCGGTTTAGTAAAGTGATGTTTTTTAAGGAGGTTGATGTATTCAGGGGTGTTCCTGGAATCACACTGAGCCAATTAGCAGATATCAGTTCAGAAATTGTAATGAATGAAGGGGATACATTACCGCTGGATGAAAAAGTAAACAATAACTTCTATGTTTTGGCCAAAGGTGAAGTCGATTTTTACCAGCGTGGCGATCGTGCAGCTTCTTTCTCTGCAGGGCAGTTTATAGGCGAATTACTCTCACTCCCGAATTTTGTGACCACTAACCTGATCAAGGCAAATACAAGGGTTAGTTTATTAAGCATCAATAAGGATCAGTTTTACGAACTCCTTTCGGATGATGTGCGGCTTACGGATAAAGTACTGGAATTCGTCTAAATTTGGCCGTTATTGGTATTTTCTATACCTTTCGATACTATTTTTTAACCGTTGTAAAGTTTTTTGATTTTTTAAACTATTTCCTGAAGCTTGAACCGAAGATTTAGCATTCAATTGGTTAACTTTCAGGGTGTTTGTAATGCATTATGCTAACACAATCATCTCATACAGGGCGTGACCAGGAACTCCCAGACGTGCTGACTGAAATTCAGCCCGATGGTGCTAATCCTTTCCCGGGTTTGCGTCCCTTTACTGTTGATGAGTGTCATCTTTACTTCGGTCGCGAAGGTCAGGTAGATGACATCTTACTGAAATTATCCAGGAACCGTTTTGTATGTGTGATGGGTTATTCCGGAAGCGGAAAATCATCACTGATGTCGTGCGGTTTAGTGCCCGTGTTGTATGGCGGGTTTGTTACGCATACCAGTCCACATTGGCATGTAATTACTACACGTCCGGGAACTTCTCCGTTTCAGAATCTTACAGACTCAATCGTAAACTATTTGATTGCCAACGATCGGATAACGCCTGACGATCGTGCGGTTCATACAGCAATTATCAATTCAGTGTTGCGCAGTGGCCAGCATGGGTTAATTGAGGTATCAAAATTTCTCCAGCTTCATAAACTAGAGAATGTCTTTTTCATGGTCGATCAGTTTGAGGAATTGTTTCGGTTCCATGAAACCGATTCGGCCGATGAAGTTTTTGATGAAACACAACACTATGTAAACCTTATTCTTACCGCTATCCACCAACAGGATATTCCTGTTTATGTAGCGGTAACCATGCGTTCCGATTTCATCGCCAAATGCTCGGCTTTCAGTGGTCTGACAGAGGTTATCAACGAGAGCAACTACCTGGTACCTCAAATGACCCGCGAGCAAAAACGGGTGGCTATTGAAGGACCTATTGCCGTTGGCGGTGGTCGTATTTCGCAGCGGCTTGTTAAACGTTTGCTGGCGGATATGGGCAGGAATCAGGATCAACTCCCTATCCTGCAACATGCCCTTATGCGCACATGGGATTATTGGGTAGTTAACCGCGAACCCGGAGAGCCGATGGATATCCGGCACTACAATGCCGTTGGTAAAATCTCGCAAGCACTTTCCTTACATGCAAACGAAATCTTCGAAGAACTCTCTCCACGTCAAAAAGAAATTGCAGAAATATTATTCAAGAGCATTACAGAAAAAAGTGCAGACAACAAGGGTATGCGCAGACCCGTTCGACTGGGTTTGGTGGCTGAACTTTCAGATGCGGACGAAGATGAGGTAGCGGAGGTAGTTGAACATTTCAGGAAGCCGGGCAGATCATTTTTAATGCCTGCTCATCCGATAACACTTTATGGCGATACACTTGTTGAGTTATCCCACGAAAGTTTAATGCGGATATGGAACAGACTGGACACTTGGGTAGAGGAGGAGTTCGAATCGGCAAGTATGTACAAGCGTATTGCTGACGCGGCTACCATGTACCAGATCGGTAAAACAAGTTTATGGCGCCCACCTGATTTACAGTTGGCGCTTAACTGGCAGAAGAAGCAACGCCCAACGCGTGAATGGGCACAACGATATGATGAAGCCTTTGAGCGTGCTATCATTTTTCTTGATACCAGCCGGATTACCTATGAAGCAGAACTCAAGAACCAGGAGTTGCAACAAAAGCGCATGCTTCAACGCGCCCGGGTTACAGCTATAATTTTAGGTATTGCAACGGTAATATCACTTTTATTTTTGGTGTTTGCTTATACCCAAAAACTAGCTGCCGACAATAGTGCAATTGAAGCCAAAAAGCAGGAGCAAAATGCAATTGAGCAAGCAAGGGTAGCGCAAGAAGCGCTTAAAGAGGTCGAGGCAAAACAAAAAGAATTGGAGCAAGCTTATAGTGATCTTTCACAAGCTAAAGGTGCTGTTGAAGATGCTTTGAAAGTTGCAAAGTTGGAAAAGGAACGCGCAGAAGGGAATTATAGATTAGCTCAAATTCGGGAGCAGCAGGCGATAGAAGCCAGAGAGGAAGAAAAGAATGCGAGGATTTTTGCTCAGCAGGAAACATCTCGTGCAGAGGCTAACTTACAAAAGGCTAATCGATTATATTTTCTTGCGAAAGCTCAGGAAATGGCTGGTAAATCCGTTCAGGAAGATGACGATAAAGACCTTGCCGGAACATTGGCAATGCAAGCTTATCATTTCCACAGACGTTATGATGGTAAGCCATACGATCCTTACATTTACAATGCTCTGTACCATGCGCTTACTGTTTCTTCAGGATTAGCCTACAACGCTATTAAAGTTCCTGGACCTTCGCGTAATCGAATGAACTCCGTAGCGATTGCCCCGAATGGCAATACGTATTACGCGGCTGCTGCTGACGGCAGAATTTTTACAGGTGACTATGTGAAGCGTACCAGTAAGCCTACACCGTATCAAAATGCTTACCCTAACAAAGTTATTGCTATCAGTAATGATGGACGTTACCTCGTTAATGGAACCGATTCGGCAGCCGTACAAATTTATGATCTTCAAAATGAGAGTGCTAAACCACTAGCGGTGAAGAATCTTTCGGGAGCAACCAATGCTATCGTGTTTTTACCTGATAATTCGGGTTTTGTGGTAAGCAAATCCGACAAGTCATTGGTTTTTGTAGATCACCGAACAGGCAATGCACGAACACTCACCAAATCACCGGTTGAGTTGAAAGCACTTTCCATCAGCCAGGATGGAAAAAATTTAGTGGGGGCATCATGGTCAGGACAATTGGTGTTGATGAACATGGAAACAAATGGATTGGAAACATTGGTGAACTATGAAGCTTCACAAATACTTTCGGTGAAGTTCAGCCCCGATGGAAAAACGATTGCCTACGGAACATTTGAGAAAAATGAGAAGCGCGGCTTGGTAAAGCTTTACAACCTGTCGCAACGTAAAGAGCAGCGACAATTTACCGGTCATAAAGCCGGGGTTTATGATGTCGAATTTAGTCCGGATGGCAAGTTATTGGCAAGCGCTGGCTCCGATCGTTTGTTGCAAATGTGGGTGCTCGATTTTATTGAAGACTTGCCGATCAAAATGGACAACAACAATGGGTTTATTTGGGATATTTCGTTTTCAAGAGACTCAAAATATTTAATTGCAGCAGGACATGAATCCGAAATCCGGGTTTGGCCAACCGATCCTCAGCTATTGGCCAATCAAATATGTCCTTTATTGGCAAGGAACATGACTGAAGAAGAGTGGTCGAAATATGTGGGTGCGGATATTGAGTACGAAACAACCTGTGTAAACCTTCTGATAAAAGACTACTAATACCTGCATGAGGATTTTCAGCTTTATCGTTGGCTTATTTCTAATCAGTATACTGAATATTGATGTTTTTGCTCAGGAGGACCGTTCCGACTGCGAGCAATCAATAACCTTGGCCAACGATGAATTTAACGCTGGAAGATTCTATGGGGTACCAGCCATTCTTAAGCCATGCATCGACCGTGGTTTTTCGCGTGAGCAAAAACAGCGTGCATATACATTATTGACCCAAATTTATCTGTTGCAAGATGATCCAATTGCAGCTGGCAACGCTTACCTGGAAGTATTGCGGGCCAATCCTGAGTTTGAAGCGGATACAGCCATTCACCCGATAGACGTTGTTTACCTTAGCAAAAAGTATACGGCAGATCCGGTTTTCTCCATTTTTGGGAGAGCAGGTGGAAATACATCACCCGTATCGGTTATTCAAACAGTAAGTCCTTCCGGTTTACCCGTGGATAATAATTACGGATTGCGTGTTGGTTTTCAACTTGGTGGTGGATTTGATTTTAATATCAACCGTTCGGTGGCAATTAGTACTGAAATTGAATTTGGATTCACGTCTTATAAAAAATCACAAACCCGTTTTGGTGATGATATTTTAAATGTAACGGCCAATCAGTCATGGGCAACCATTCCGCTCTATGTTAGGTATACGTTCAGCCATGGCAAATTACGACCATTTGGTTACGCAGGGTTTGCTGTGCAATTTCTAAATAGCGAGAAAGCCAATTTCATTTCGCAAAAGCGGGATTTATCTGAACAGTTTCCCTTAATTCTGCCGGAAACAGAGACAACTAATAGGTCATTAATGGATTTCAGAAACTCATTAAATCGTTCGATGGTGATTGGGGGTGGAGTACGTTACAAATACGGACTTGATTTTTTATTTGTTGATGTACGCTACTATGCCGGACTTTCCAACATTGTTGTCCCGACATCATCCGCTGATTACACAGGGGTATTGGTTGAACTGGGTCATGCAGACGATATGTTCAGGATAAATAATCTCTCCATCAGTATCGGTTATCTTCATCCATTTTACAAACCAAGGGAACTGAAGAAAGCCCGTACAAAGTCAATTCTAAGAGGTTTAAATAAATCATCGAAATGAAGGCTGGGCGTTTTTTTTCAAGATTCTTTTGGGTGATGAGCGCAGTGCTTCTCTGTACATGCGATACACAGAACAGTATCGATCCGGTTTTCAAAGATTACTTCATTAAATACTACGGTGAAGATGGCAACCATGAAGCAAAAGATTTTGCTGTCAATGACGATGGCACAATTATCATGGTGGGTACGGTAACCTTCGGACAAGGTTCTGTTTCAACCAGAAGGGTTTACGTTGTAAAAACTGATCTTGAGGGTAATGAGCTATGGAATAAAACACTGGGCTCAGATTACAACGAAGTTGCCGCTGACATTGAACCCATTGTTGGGGGACCCGATGCTGGTCATTTTTTGGTTTTATCAAATTTCGATCTTACGCCTGATCAAAGAAGAATTCGCTTAACGGTAATAAATACAAATGGTGACAGTCTTAAAAGTTTTGTTTACTCAATCTACTCGAGTCTTGAAGGGGTTTCCGTTACATCCATGAGTAACGGAACGGCTATTATTGCAGGTGTAACAACAGACATTGGAGCAAATACCGGTCTACCAATACCACCAACAGTTTTAGAGGACTTTATTATTTTTCGAGTACTAAATGATTATAGTATAGATATAACTTTAAACGATAGGATCGGTGGAGCCTATGAAGGTTCTGCAATAAAAGTTGTTTCTGTTGGTAGTGACTTTATTTATGCAGCATTTTCGGATGAATTGACGACCATTGGCAATATACCGGATAACGGTGTTTATGAACATAACTTTATCTTTCGCAGATTTGAAGGAAATCCAGGCAGCGTTTCAGCTTTGTTGTTTTCGGGGAGCCTCTCATTAGATGAAAAAATGTCTGCTTTATCAAGCCGTCCATTGTTCGGTACATTTTGTGCTATCGGAACGCAGTCGGATTTAAACGGAGCTAACCGCAGGGCATATGCTGCTGTTGTATCGAGTGCCCTTACTTCCATTCAAGCTGAGGGTGTTGTTTCTCCATCAAGCTCACACGAATATGAAGGAGTTGCTATCACAGCTGCCTCTACATCGTATATGATGCTGGCCAATGAGATCAATGCAGCCGGAAGAAGGGATATTTATTTCAAGAAAATGTCTACCAGCTTGGTGCCTGAATTTGATCTCCGCTTTGGCGCGGTCGATAATGATGATCGGGGAGCGGCTGTTGCTGAGTTGCCAAACGGTGATATACTCATTTTAGGTACCATGCAATTGGCCGGTCAGCAGGATAAAATAGCTTTGATAAAACTGCGCCCTAATGGCACGTTTTAACCTTGTAAATATTTTGTTTTTAGGGTTACAATTTTGATAATGCGTTATTAATTATCTATAGTCGGATATACTCTACCTATGCCTCAACACTACCGCTTAATACTTAGGTTTTTGTTTCTTTTTGGGGCATTTTCTGCTTTTTCTCAGGCTCCAGTAACCATTACGCAAGGTATTACTTCGGGTGGTGTGCCGGTATGCGTGGGGGGAAATCCGGTTAACTTAACAAGCATTGTCATTGCTGAAACCGATACAGGAGATGCATTGGATGATGATGCTATCGGTGGTCCGTTTGCTGACTGGATTGACATCACACTTATCTTGGGAATACCCGCTGATTTTCAGTTTGTGCCTGGAGTAGGTTCTGTTTTTTCAACCCCGGGTTCAGATGATGTTGTAATCAACTCATTCAACATTCTTGCAAATTCAATTGAGATAACATTTAGTGCCTTTAACAATACAGGCACAGATAAATTCGATGCTATTATTATTTCAGGTCTACAGGTTCGTGCTGTTAGTGGCTCCGCCCAAACGTTAAACATTACCCGAACGGGTGGTACCGCCTCCATTGAAGGCATGCCAAATGGAACTGTTGTTGGTGTTGTTACTAGTGTAGCGCCTCCAGCTTCATCGTTACTGGCAAGTGCCTCAGAAATTTGTAGTGGTGAGCCTGTAACATTCACAGCATCACCGGCAGGGCAGAGCAATTATGAATTTTTTGTAAATGGTTTCAGTGTTCAAAGTGGACCGGTAAACACATATATCACCAATTCACTTACAACCGGACAAAATGTAACCGTAAGGATAACCAATGCTGCCGGGTGTACTGCAGAAAGTGCACCTGTTGCTGTAACTGTTAACCCCAATCCTACGCCTTCGATTAATGGCCCTAATTCCGTTTGTGCCAATCAAGCTGGAGTAGTTTACAGCATTCCCTTAATTGTCGATAGAACATATTTTTGGGAAGTTGTTTCAGGGGGAACAATAGTTGGGTCAGCCACCAACAATTCCGTAACAGTTGACTGGGGTGTAGCAGGTACGGGTCAGTTGCGGGTTACCGAAACTATTAGCGCTACCGGATGCGCTACTCAAACGCCTGTTTTTAATGTAATCATTAATCCGATCCCACTTCCTAACGTTGCAGGGGCTGATGAGGTTTGCGCTGATCAAATTAGTGCTCTTTATTTATATTCAACTCCGGAAACCCCAGGCAATACTTATAACTGGATTGTTACAGACGGAACTATAACTGGCGGCTCTGGTACCGGCACCATAGGTGTCCATTGGAATAGTGCAGGAGTTGGACAAGTTTCTGTAATTGAAACTGTATCCGCAACAGGCTGTAGCGTTACTTCTTTACCATTTGATGTAACAATACATCCGTCTCCAACGCCTGCTATCATTGGTTCAAACAATGTGTGCGCGAATCAAACCGGAGTTGTATATAGCACGGTTAACAATGCAGATCATACCTATTCCTGGGCAGTTACTGGAGGAACTATAGTAGGTCCATCGACTAACAATAGTATAACAGTTAGCTGGGGCGTTGCCGGAGCCGGTACAGTACGGGTTACCGAAACGATCACGGCCACTGGCTGTTCTACACAAACACCAATTTATAACGTAACGATCAACGCGAACCCAACCCCTGCGATTGTGGGGCTGACCACGGTTTGCGCGGACCAGCCTGGCGTAGTTTACAGCACGGCCAACGTAGTTGGCAACAGCTACACCTGGACGGTTACGGGAGGGAGCATTACGTCAGGTGCGGGCACCAACAGCATCACGGTAACGTGGGGCCCAGCGGGTGCAGGCAGTGTGCGGTTGGTAGAGACGGTGATCTCCAGCGGGTGTTCTGTCACGACAGCGAACTACGATGTGACGATCAATGCGAACCCGGCCCCAGTGATCGCTGGGCTTAACACGGTTTGTGCCGGCCAGTCAGGCGTAGTTTACAGCACGGCCAACGTAGTGGGCAACAGCTACACGTGGACGGTTACGGGAGGGAGCATTACGTCAGGTGCGGGCACCAACAGCATCACGGTAACGTGGGGCGCTGCAGGCGCAGGCACGGTACAATTACAAGAGACCATCGCGGCCACCCTGTGTTCGGTGACCACCGCTTTATACAATGTAACGATCAACGCGAACCCAACCCCTGCGATTGTGGGGCTGACCACGGTTTGCGCAGACCAGCCTGGCGTAGTTTACAGCACGGCCAACGTAGTTGGCAACAGCTACACCTGGACGGTTACGGGGGGCAGCATCACCTCAGGTGCGGGCACCAACAGCATCACGGTAACGTGGGGCCCAGCGGGTGCAGGCAGTGTGCGGTTGGTAGAGACGGTGATCTCCAGCGGGTGTTCTGTCACGACAGCGAACTACGATGTGACGATCAATGCGAACCCGGCCCCAGTGATCGCTGGGCTTAACACGGTTTGTGCCGGCCAGTCAGGCGTAGTTTACAGCACGGCCAACGTAGTGGGCAACAGCTACACGTGGACGGTTACGGGAGGGAGCATTACGTCAGGTGCGGGCACCAACAGCATCACGGTAACGTGGGGCGCTGCAGGCGCAGGCACGGTACAATTACAAGAGACCATCGCGGCCACCCTGTGTTCGGTGACCACCGCTTTATACAATGTAACGATCAACGCGAACCCAACCCCTGCGATTGTGGGGCTGACCACGGTTTGCGCAGACCAGCCTGGCGTAGTTTACAGCACGGCCAACGTAGTTGGCAACAGCTACACCTGGACGGTTACGGGGGGCAGCATCACCTCAGGTGCGGGCACCAACAGCATCACGGTAACGTGGGGCCCAGCGGGTGCAGGCAGTGTGCGGTTGGTAGAGACGGTGATCTCCAGCGGGTGTTCTGTCACGACAGCGAACTACGATGTGACGATCAATGCGAACCCGGCCCCAGTGATCGCTGGGCTTAACACGGTTTGTGCCGGCCAGTCAGGCGTAGTTTACAGCACGGCCAACGTAGTGGGCAACAGCTACACGTGGACGGTTACGGGAGGGAGCATTACGTCAGGTGCGGGCACCAACAGCATCACGGTAACGTGGGGCGCTGCAGGCGCAGGCACGGTACAATTACAAGAGACCATCGCGGCCACCCTGTGTTCGGTGACCACCGCTTTATACAATGTAACGATCAACGCGAACCCAACCCCTGCGATTGTGGGGCTGACCACGGTTTGCGCAGACCAGCCTGGCGTAGTTTACAGCACGGCCAACGTAGTTGGCAACAGCTACACCTGGACGGTTACGGGGGGCAGCATCACCTCAGGTGCGGGCACCAACAGCATCACGGTAACGTGGGGCCCAGCGGGTGCAGGCAGTGTGCGGTTGGTAGAGACGGTGATCTCCAGCGGGTGTTCTGTCACGACAGCGAACTACGATGTGACGATCAATGCGAACCCGGCCCCAGTGATCGCTGGGCTTAACACGGTTTGTGCCGGCCAGTCAGGCGTAGTTTACAGCACGGCCAACGTAGTGGGCAACAGCTACACGTGGACGGTTACGGGAGGGAGCATTACGTCAGGTGCGGGCACCAACAGCATCACGGTAACGTGGGGCGCTGCAGGCGCAGGCACGGTACAATTACAAGAGACCATCGCGGCCACCCTGTGTTCGGTGACCACCGCTTTATACAATGTAACGATCAACGCGAACCCAACCCCTGCGATTGTGGGGCTGACCACGGTTTGCGCAGACCAGCCTGGCGTAGTTTACAGCACGGCCAACGTAGTTGGCAACAGCTACACCTGGACGGTTACGGGGGGCAGCATCACCTCAGGTGCGGGCACCAACAGCATCACGGTAACGTGGGGCCCAGCGGGTGCAGGCAGTGTGCGGTTGGTAGAGACGGTGATCTCCAGCGGGTGTTCTGTCACGACAGCGAACTACGATGTGACGATCAATGCGAACCCGGCCCCAGTGATCGCTGGGCTTAACACGGTTTGTGCCGGCCAGTCAGGCGTAGTTTACAGCACGGCCAACGTAGTGGGCAACAGCTACACGTGGACGGTTACGGGAGGGAGCATTACGTCAGGTGCGGGCACCAACAGCATCACGGTAACGTGGGGCGCTGCAGGCGCAGGCACGGTACAATTACAAGAGACCATCGCGGCCACCCTGTGTTCGGTGACCACCGCTTTATATAACGTAACGATCAACGCCAGACCAAGCCCAGTTATAGTTGGTGCAAGTGCAGTTTGTTCGAACCAGTCGGGCGTGTCGTATTCGACAGCCAACATAGTTGGTAATAGTTACTTATGGGAAGTAGTAGGGGGTAGTATAACGTCAGGCTCAGGTACATCCTCTATACTTGTAACCTGGGGCAGTGCCGGAGTAGGTTCCGTTACATTAACAGAAACAATTTCGTCAACAGGTTGCGCGGTAACAACAACTCCATTGGTAGTGACCATAGATCCAAGCCCTACCGTGTTTGCAGGAAGTGATGAAGAAATTTGCCAAGGATCAACCTTCAATTTCACATCGCAGCTATCACCAGCAACAGCTACGAATTTCACAACACTTCTTTGGACCACTACTGGCTTAGGGATTTTATCAAATGAAACAACATTAACACCCACGTATGTACCAGGTCCTTTGGAGTTTGGTACAATCACCTTTACACTTACCGTATCGGGAGTTGGAACATGCCCAGTGGTTGATGATCAGATGATTTTAACCATTACACCAACCCCGGTTGTTGACGCTGGTAGTAATGCTGAAATTTGCCAGGGGAATTCATTTGCATTTTCGACACAAACCACATTGGCCTCTGTGACTAACGTAAGTTCTGTTAGCTGGTCGCACACAGGAACCGGAACGTTATTCAATAGCACTACATTAACTCCTTTCTATTTACCTGGCCCTGCTGAGACAGGTACGATAGTTTTCACACTCCAGGCAAATGGTGCTGGGAGTTGTGCGGCTGTTACTGATTTTATGGAATTGGTGATAACCCCTTCGGCTACAGTATTTGCAGGGAGCAATAGTGAAACGTGTGCCGGTGTTACTTTTAATTTTGCCACACAAGCTACACAAGCAACAGCTAATAATTTTGCTTCAATAAATTGGACAACCACCGGGGTTGGTGTTCTGACGAACGCAACAACCCTTACACCATCCTATACACCCGATGTGGCAGACATCGGGAATATAACCTTTACACTTACCGCAACCGGTAATGGAAGTTGCCCATCTGTACAAAGCCAGATGGTTTTAACCATAACGCCTGCACCTATTATAAATGCAGGAAGCAGTGAAGAAATATGTGAAGGGATTTCGTTCAATTTCACAAGCCAGTCAACACCGGCAACCGGGGCAAACTTTAGTTCATTGGCATGGACAACCACAGGCATCGGAACGCTGTTTAATGGAAACTCACTGACACCAACGTATGTTCCATCTGCGGGTGAAACAGGCACCATCACCTTTACGCTAACAGCAAATGGAAATGGAAGTTGTGTACCTGTTAACAGTGTGATGGATTTGGTAATTACACCACGCCCCATCATCAATGCAGGAGGCGATGCCGAAGTATGCCAGACATCATCGTTTGATTTTTCAACACGTGCTATTCAGGCAAGTGGATCAAATTTCAACAACATTTCATGGACAACAAGTGGGTCAGGAACATTGTCAGGTGAGAATACACTCACACCAACATACACCCCCGGTGTAGGAGAATTTGGTGTAATAACATTTACATTAATAGCTACCGGTAATGGTAGTTGTGTATCCGTACAGGATCAAATGGATTTGACCGTAACACCTGTGCCTTTAGTTGACGCGGGTAGCACGGAAACGATTTGTCAGGGCGAAATATTTAATTTCGCCAACCAGGCAAGTCTGGCTACTGCATCAAATTTCGGTTCAATCAGTTGGTCGACTACAGGAATTGGCACATTATTCAACGCCAACACCTTAACCCCATTGTATCAACCCGGTGCTGGAGAAACAGGAACCATAGCTTTTACCTTAACCGTTAACGGTCTGGGTTCTTGCAGTTCGGTGAATGATGCTATGGATTTGGTTATAACGCCAGCAGCTATCATTCATGCAGGATCAGATGCCGAAACATGTCAGGATGTTCCATTTGATTTCAATACACAGTTTATCCCGGCATTCGGTTCAAATTATAGCTCACTGTTGTGGACAACAACAGGTAGCGGAATAATAACCGGAGAAAATACTTTTGCGCCTGTTTATACACCGGGTGTTGGTGAGACTGGCTCAATAACCTTCACCCTTACTGCCTTTGGTAATGGGGTTTGTCCGAGTGTTCAGGATCAAATGGTTTTATTGATCACACCTGGTTTAACAGTTGATGCCGGAAGCAGCGAAGAGATTTGCCAGGGGGGTACGTTCAGTTTCACCAGTCAATCCACTGGAGCATCCGCTTCGAATTTCAGCAGTGTTTTCTGGACGCACGATGGAGCAGGGTCATTGTTCAATGCCAACACATTGACTCCTTCCTATTTTGCAGCGCCTTCAGAAACTGGTGTGGTTACTTTCACCCTGACAGTTTTTAGCCCGGGCAGTTGCGGAAGTATTGCTGACGATATGGAGTTGATCATTACACCGGCACCTGTTTCGCTGGCCGGCAGTGATGATGCTGTTTGTCAGGGCACCCCATCATTTGATTTTGCTTCACGGGGTACTACAGCATCGATAGCCAATGGCACCCTGGTGTGGTCGCACAATGGAACCGGAACCTTGAATGATGCAACAGCTTTAGATCCTGTATACACCGTTGGTGCTGGTGATGTCAGCAACATTATAACCTTCACGTTAACGGTAACAAGTCCTTCAGCAGTTTGTGCTGTTGCACTAAGTACATTCCAATTGCGTGTTAATCCGCAAGCACTTGTTTCAGTGCCCAGTATTTTGGTAGATGTTTGTGAACCGGCATCGATACCGCTAACCGGAACAATAGGAGGCAGTGCCACTTCAGGAAGTTGGTCGCCCCTGGTTGGTGATGGTACACTTTCCACCAGCAGCATTACAGGATTGACGATAACCGCATCCTATACAACAGCAATAACCGATGTAGGAAATACATTGACATTCCGGTTAACCACCAACGACCCGGATGGTGCAGGACCTTGCGTGCCCGCGTTTATTGACGTGGATTTCAATGTTGCTGAATCTGCAAAGGTAAATGCCGGTGCTGATTTCGATATTTGTGAGTATAACGATATTATCTTAAATGGTTCCTTCACAGGAGCGGCTACCTCCGTTACCTGGACAGGGGGTACCAACAATTTTGACATTGCAACCAACCCGATAACTGGTTATACTTTATCGCCCGCTGAGCGTGCAGCAACCAATTTATCGATAACCTTTACGTTAACCACCAACGACCCTCCCGGGGTTTGTCCGGCTGTATCCGATCAGGTAGTAGTGGCTGTACGGGATACACTAAATTTTGTGACAATTGTGGGGCTTGATCCTATCTACGCAGAAAACAATGATCCTGTAAATATTAATGGTGTACCAAGCGGTGGAACCTTTTCAGGACCTGGAATATCGGGAAATACCTTCTTTCCATCTATTGCTAACATTACCCCCGCAATTAATATTATAACCTATACGTATCAAGATCCTCTTACTGGATGTTTTAGTTCACCATCAAAGAGCGTGATAGTTAATCCAATTACAGATGTTGACTTCAGGGTTCAGACCGAGTTAATTGACCCATTGGGATTAGCTAATGGATATATTTGTGCTAATCAGGGGGATTTAATTTTGATTGAAGATCCAAATGTAGTTTTTCCAAATCTTACTGGGCTAGAGGCAGCTGAATTTACTAGTACTGACTTACCTGCTGGAAGAATATATTTTGATGGTACAGGTCTGCCGGAAAATCAAAAATTCAAGTTGAGAACGGATGGACTTGCGCCCCGTGTTTACTCAATAACCTATACTTATACGAATAGCTTTGGTGCTCCAAATCCAGTGACCCGTTTAATCCGAGTTACTAATGCCCCGCAGTCAGTTATTACTGTATCCAATGCTTGCGTTGATGAAGATATATTATTTACTCAGGCTTCTACAATTTCTGACCCAGAAGGGTACGGATCGTATATAGCAAATTTTTTATGGGAATTTGGTGACGGAAATGGGAGCACACAAATGACACCTACTTATAATTTTGAAGCTTCGGGTTCAGGTCCTGGCCTTTACGATGTAACCCTTAAAGTAATCACCAACGAGTTATGCTCAAATACATCAACTCAACAAATTCGAGTAGGTGATGTTCCTACACCACTATTTACGTGGTCGGAGTTTTGTAACGGCAACGATACTAAGTTCACCGATCAAAGTACTTCCTTGGTGAGTGTTATTGAAAACTATACCTGGCAGTTTGGCGATGGGTTTTCGGTCAGCGGACCTAAAGATGGTACTATCGATCCTCCTAATGATAATGGCGGACGATCGGACAGCACTTTCAATAATCCAACCCATCGTTACGATACACCGGGTCAATACAACGTTATATTAACAATTGAAACCCAGGAGGGCTGTTCAACCTCAATAACCCGAAGGATATCAATTCAAGATTTTGTTACACTTAATACACCCTATTTCGAAGATTTTAATTCAGGCCCTGGAACATGGGTTGCAACCAAAGCCAATAACGGATTACAACTTGCCGACCTGATTGCATCCGATACCAGTTGGGTGTTTGGAAATATTACTGGTTCAATAATAAACAGCGAAGTGGGTTGGTGGACCGGTGGAAATGCAAACGCTTCAACAGTGGGGGCAACTTATTATAACAATGAAAAATCCGCTGTAATTGGACCGTGCGTGGATTTAGCACCAATTGCAAGACCTATGATTTCAATTGATTACTGGTCTGATCTTGAAGACCAGCGCGATGGTGCTGTACTACAGTATTCTGTTAATGGTGGTGTAGACTGGATTGCCGTGGGTGATATTAGTGGAGCAGGTATAAACTGGTATAATCGCGGAGCATTGGTTGGTAATCCGGGATTACAAAATATTGGTCAATATGGCTGGACCGGAATTCAGAATGGATGGAAAACAGCGCGTTTTAATCTTGATATGATTAGACCTGAAGAGCGAGGTGAAGTTATTTTCAGGGTGGCTTTTGGTAGTAACAATGATAATGGTGATCCTGATCGACCTTTCGAAGGCTTTGCGTTCGATAACATTTACATCGGTGAAAAGAAACGAAATGTAATGGTTGAGTATTTCTTTAATTCTGGATTGAGTCAAACCACTAACGACTATCTGAATAACCTTTTCTTGTACCAAACAAATCAAGATCCAAACCAGCCGCCCCCTCCGTTTGCTAAAAAGAAATCCGATTTCTTTAAGATTCAATATCACATTGCCAATCCTTCAGAGGATGCTATAAACAGGGATAACCCGGTTGATCCTGCTGCACGGGCATTGCTCTACGGTGTATCACTCCCTCCAGTGGCGGTGATGGACGGAATTTTGGGTGATTACTTTGGTACCATTTTCAACGGGGATCAAACCAGGATAACAGCAGTACAAGTGGATAAGCGTGCATTGGAAGATCCGCTGTTTGAAATTACCGTTACGCAAAATCCAAACCCTATCGATTCAATCAATGCAGTAATAACCTTCGAATACATTGGTACAGGAACGTTCAATGCACCGGTTACATTCCAAATGGCGTTGGTCGATAGTATTGTTGGAACTGGATCTACCGCCAATATTCACGTGCTGCGAAAATTATTGCTTGGAACGGAGGGACTTACCGTGAATCAAAGCTGGACGAGTGGTACAACGCTTGATGTCCCGGTTAAGTCAATTATAAACGTTCCGGTTTCCGATGGTAATAACCTTTGGCTGGTCGCGTTTGCCCAGGATAGAAACAATAAACGAATCCATCAGTCGCACGTGGTAAGATCGTTACCAAAATCTACCTCGCTGGTGGTTGGCTTAGGTGATGATCCGGTATTGGCGCAGATTCAAGATATCATTGTTTATCCTAATCCAGCATCGAAGACGGTTAATTTTACCATTGAAAACGGATTTAATCAGCTTACAAAAGCTGAGGGGTATACCTGGAGCATTGTTGACCAGCGTGGGGTGATTGTAAAGCGTGGTTCGTTGAATGAAGACCTTACTGAACCTCAACAGGTAGAAATTGATTCACTCGCCAATGGCATGTACATCGTTATCTTCACCAAAGGCGACCGCACCATTACACACCGCAAACTGGCGGTGATGAACCGGCATTAAAGGTTATATACTTTTTTTAAGCCAGTAACAGTTTGATGAAGGGAATCAACAAACTTTTCAAGCGAACTGAGGTTCTCTTCGGAAGGTTCAGATTCAGTTTTAAATTCTTCTTCCAGTATTACTGCAGTATCCTTCAGGGCATGTATGCCCATCAAGGTTAGCGAAGGTTTTATCTGGTGTACCAGCCGGGAAGTCTTTAGCCAATCTGCTTCACGAACGGATTCTGTTAGTTTATCAAGTGAGTCGGGAATGGCATGAACAAAAGTCTGGATCATTTCCAGGATAAACTCCTCGTTGTTATCGGATACCTTTTTGAGATAACTTAAGTCAAATAGATAATCCTCTTCCGGTATTACCCTTGATGCTTGAACTACACTTTGGTTTTCGTTAATTCTAAGCTCTTCAAATAATTTGTTGTAAAGATCTTCAGGAGTAAATGGCTTCGACAGGTAGTTGTTCATGCCCGCATCATAACATCGATCAATGTCATTTTTTGTAGCATTGGCCGTTAGGGCCACAATAGGAATATCACTTACCGGAGGAGCCATCATACGAATGGCCTTGGTTGCTTCATAACCATCCATTACAGGCATTTGTATGTCCATCAACACGACATCGTAGCTGTTGCTCTTTAGTTTTTCAATAGCCACTAATCCGTTTTCAGCAACATCGGTATGGCAATTCCAGCCCCGCAAAATGCTTTTTGCATACAGGCGGTTGATATCATTGTCTTCAACCAGCAAAATGTTTATTACCGTTTGTCTATCGCCTGATTTCTGATGGTTTAAGTGTGGGAGTGCGGAACGATTCAATCGTTTTGAATCAGCCGTGGCGTAAGGGATTGCAAAGGTGAAAACAGAGCCGACATGTTCCTTACTCTGAACTGTAATCCGGCCGTGTTGCAGTTCTACCAATTGCCTGGCAATAGTAAGCCCAAGTCCGGTGCCACCATATCGCCTCGTTACACTTTCATCCGCCTGACTAAAGCTTTCAAAAATGGTTTGAAGCTTTTCGGCAGGAATGCCGACTCCGGTATCTTTTACAGAAAGTTCTATCCAGCATTTTCCCTTTTGTTCTTTTTGCACGGATGCGCTCACCAGAATAGAACCTGTATGGGTAAACTTAACAGCATTGCTGATCAGGTTAATTAGCACCTGATTTAAGCGTACGGGATCACCCATCAAAATCCGATTTGCCCTTTCATCGAGTACATAATCAAGCATGATTTTCTTTTCATCTGCCTGATACTTAAACGTGCTGATCAGCGAGGGCAGAAGGTCGGCCAGGTTAAAAGCAATTTTCTCAAACTTTAGCTTGCCTGATTCGATGGCGGCCAGATCGAGGATGTCGTTAATAATTACCTTCAGGTTTTCAGCCGAGTGCCGGATGGCATTGAGATAAGTCTGCCGTTCTTCAGGATTGTGCTCTTTATTCAACAAACTTGCCATGCCTGCAATTCCATTAATAGGAGTACGTATTTCGTGGCTAATGTTGGCGAGGAATTGTTCTTTTGCTTTCTGCAACCGAACCATTTCTTCAGCATCCTTCTTACGCTGTGTAATATCGCGGCAGTCAAGAATTAGTCCTTCTAACTTATCCTTATGCTTCAGGTTAATGGAGTTGAATTCAAGAAAACGGTATGTTTTGTCTTTACATAGAAATTGAAATTCAACTTTTTGATTGTACGCCTTTCTGCGGCTTTTCTGAAATTCTCCTCTAAACTCATTTAGTTTCTCCGGTAGAATGAAGTCAAAAAAGTTTTTACCTACAAGACTTTTTGAGCGGTACCCCAATGTTTCGCGCACAGACGAATTGTGATAGAGGATGGTTCCAGAAAAGTCGACAATAAAAATGATATCAGATCCATCTTCAACAACAGCCTGATAGAACTTTCCTTTGTGGATGTAGTTAACCAGGTTTCTCATATTCCGGCCTCTTCCATTTCTTTCAGGTAGCGGTATAGTGATGATTTACCGATATCCAGCTTTCTGGCTACTTCAAGTACGTTGTTATCGTATCGGTTCAGGTAATGCCGGATAATCCGATACATGTAATCTTGCATGGTCATTTCCTGGCTGAGCAGGTACTCTGGTCTTCTGGCATTTCCAAACGTTAAGTTGCGCGGTTCAATAATGTTTCCTTCACACATCACAGCAGCCAGTTCAATCACCGATTTAAGCTCACGTATATTTCCTGGAAAGGGGTATTCCAGTAAACGTGCTTGTGCTTCTGGCGACAATAGAATTTTATTCAACTGATTGTCTTTCGAAAACTGATCCAGAAAGTGTTTGGCAATCAGCACCACATCATTGCCACGCTCCCGCAGCGGAGGGAGATTGATCGGCATGCCCATCAGGCGGTAGTACAAATCTTCCCTGAACCTGCCTTCTTTAACTTCTTCCGCTAAATCTTTATGGGTTGCTGTAATGATGCGAACGTCAAGCTTGATTACCTGATTACCGCCAATGCGGGTAACCTCGCGCTCCTGCAGCACACGCAATATCTTTGCCTGCAGGGATGGGTCCATTTCCCCGATTTCATCCAGAAACAATGTACCTCCCTCAGCTTCTTCAAATTTCCCAATGCGCTTGGACACTGCACCTGTAAAAGCCCCCTTTTCATGACCAAACAATTCGCTCTCCAGAAGCTCACGCGGAATAGCCGCGATATTAACTGCGATAAAGGGTTTATTTTTACGTTTACTGTTATAATGTATTGCTTTGGCAATCAGTTCCTTACCAGTTCCTGTTTCACCTGTTATCGAGACGGATATATTGGTTCCAACGGCTTTTTCCAGAAGCTGAAATACATTCTTAAGCGCAGTGCTGTTTCCAATTATGCTTTTCTCAAATTCATATTTCTCGGTGATCTCCTTCTTGAGATGATTAATCTCTTTAATTAATGAGGATTTGTTCCGGGCATGGTTGAGGGCATTGAGGAGCCTGTCTTTTGTGTCCTGATCCTTTGTAATGTAATCGTATGCACCCGATTTCAGCAATTCAACAGCTGTGCCGATCTTTTCCTGAGCCGATACGATAATTACGTTAATGTTTGGATCGTAATTTCGAATTTGCTCCAAAACACTTTCTCCGGTGGTATCGGGAAGAGAGTAGTCAAGGGTGATGATGGAGGGGTTTTTATGCAGGTTGGTGATACAATCTTTTCCGGTAGTGTAGTACTCAACTTCAAAATCGGGATTAAGCCCTAATACATACTTGAGAAATTTGTTGTATGCCGGATCGTCCTCGACAACAAAGATTTTTACAGGATCCTTTTCGTACATGCTGGTGGGCTGAAAGTGAGTTAAGTTACAACAGTTTTTTTAACTCTTAAAAGTATAAAAACAGGGTTTTATTAGGCATTTTTGTACTACTTTTTTCTAAAATGGTTCCAGAGCTATACCAACTGAGTGCATCCGAAATGGAGCTTGTTTACAAGGCGCCTATACTGGTATGCATTCTGATTGCCGGAGCTGACGGAACCATCGACAGGAAAGAGATAAAAGAAGCCATCCGGTTTGCTGAGAAGAAGAAGGAAAAATCAACCTCATCCGTTTCCATTTTGATCCATGAAGTGGCTACTGATTTTGAAGACAAGCTGAAGATTCTTCTTCAAAATTATCCCTACGAATCAACGCAACGAAATGCGCTTATCGCTGAAGAGCTTGCTCACCTGAATGATCTCTGGTCAAAGATTGAACCTCGCTTTGCAAAGGAATTTTATCAAACCCTCCTGAGCATCGCAGAGAAAATTGCTACTTCTTCCGGGGGCGTATTGGGTTACAATGCAGTAGGTGCTGAAGAAGCCCGTTACATCCGGCTTGACATGATCAACAATCCCGCTACAACCTGAAAGGCAGATGCCAAAATCTTCTATACTCGGCAGTTCCGTTGTTCCCTTTCGTTTTGTTTTTTTCATGTGGCTTTGCTTCTTTCTGGAGTACAACTACCAATGGCAAATCAGTGAATACGGAATACAACCCAGAACCCTTAAAGGCCTTATTGGTATTTTTCTGGGACCTTTGGCGCATGGAGATTTTTATCACTTAGCCTCCAATACAGTTCCCTTGCTCTTTTTAGGTGCTACCCTGTTTTACTTTTACGATCGCATAGCCAATGCCGTTTTCTTTAGGGCCTACTTCTGGACGAACGTCTTGGTTTGGTTATTCGCACGTCCGGCCAATCACATAGGTGCCAGTGGGGTAGTGTACGGACTGGCGTTTTTCCTGATCTTCTTCGGTATCTTCAGGCGCGACTTCCTTTCGATACTGATTTCAGTAATCACCATATTATTATACGGTAGCATCTTTTATGGCGTGCTACCCGGAAGGCCAAACATTTCGTGGGAATCGCATCTGGGGGGTGCATTGGTTGGTATCACTACAGCCTTTACATTTAGTGCGAAAAGAAAAGTTTAACGGATGGATGCTGCCATAAAGAAAGTTCTTTCATCACTTAAAGCACGGAAATTTGATCCGGTGTATTTCCTTCAGGGAGAGGAGAGTTATTTCATCGATTTGATAGCCGGTTTTATAGAAGAGCATGCATTGGCAGAAGCAGAGAAGGGATTTAATCAGGTAATTGTTTATGGTAAAGATGTTACCGTAGCCACGGTGCTTACACACGCCAGGCGGTATCCAATGATGGCCGAAAAACAGGTGGTAATTGTAAAGGAAGCACAGGATATAGTGGATCTTAATAAAGAACTGGGAATCAAGCTACTACTGGAGTATCTGAAACAACCTGTTCCGAGCTCAATACTGGTGTTTTGTCACAAGCATAAAACGCTGGATAAACGAAAAGAACTGGGTAAAAACATTGATAAGCTAGCCACCAGCATTTCGGGCAAAAAGCTTTACGATAATCAACTTCCAGAGTTTCTGTTAGGCTACGCTGTTGAAAAAAATGTGAAGATCGATTCAACTGCGGCACAAGCTTTATGCGAATTGGTAGGTAACGATTTAAACCGGCTCACCAATGAATTCGATAAACTGACGATCAGTCTGCCGGAAGGGGAAACCATAACCACAGACCTGGTGCTCACCAAAGTGGGCATAAGTAAGGAGTACAACATATTCGAATTGCAAAAAGCCATTATTCAACGCAACCTGTTTCAGGCGGTTAAGATTGTCGACTACTTCGGAAGGAACACTAAAAAGAATCCGATCATTCCGGTGGTTGCATTTTTATACTCCTTTTTCAATCGGCTACTGGTTGCTTCTTCATCTTCTGATAAAAGTGAGAAAGGATTAACTAGTGTATTGAAAATCAGCCCCTATGCTGCCCGTGACTATGCTTCAGCTTTAAGATATTATCAGACATTCAAGATTGCAGAGAATATATCGCTGTTAAAAGACACTGACCTCAGATTGAAAGGCGTTAACTCTGGTTCGGCCGATGAAGGCCAACTGCTCCGCGAACTTGTCTATCGGTTAATACATTAGTTGATCGCTAAGCCCCTCGGCATTTTGATTGTTATCTTGAATTTTGTTTAACTTTGAGTCCGTGCATACGTCACGCATTTTTTAACTTTTATTTTTGGTCTGCCGTTTGCAATATTTTTTACCGATCGTAGTTCTAAACAAGAAACGACTGTTGTGGCCAGATATCGCTTCCTTTATGCCTTAGTTTTAGTTGGCGTTTTTTTTACTTCTTTTTCACAGGACCAGCTCTCAAGAAGTAGGCTGGAGAACCTGT
Organism: Cyclobacteriaceae bacterium; assembly: GCA_019638255.1. Taxonomy (GTDB): domain Bacteria; phylum Bacteroidota; class Bacteroidia; order Cytophagales; family Cyclobacteriaceae; genus UBA2336. The sequence goes on from JAHBUD010000001.1 coordinate 2,630,993, forward strand.
ATAAGAAAGGAGTAGAACTGGTAAGCCTTTCCAATTACGGTGCAGCCCGGGAAGTGTTTACACAATACCTGCGACAATCTGTTGGGCCTGATACCCGCAGGGCAGAGGCAGAATATTACCAGGCCTATTGTGCGCTACATCTGGGGCATAGCGATGCTGAAAAGCTTATTGAGGATTTCATTCAACGAAATCCGGCTAATCCAAGAAGCCTGACCGCTTATCTGGACCTTGCCAATTTCTTTTACAACGAGAAAAACTACACCAGGGCTTCTGTCATGTATGGCAAGGTTAACATGGCAGGATTAACACCTGCTCAACGAACCGAGGCAAATTTTAAATGGGGATACAGTTATTTCAATCTGAAGAAGTTGGATGGGGCGTTGGAGAAGTTCAATGCCGTAAAAATCCAGAACAGTGAGTTTACACCAGCCGCCAATTATTATGCAGGTTTTATTGAGTTGGGCAATGGCCGTTACGATGAAGCCTATATTGATTTAAAACGAGCTGAAACCAATGCATCCTATGCCACAATAGTTCCTCAACTTCTGGCCAATGTACTCTACAAGCAAAAGCGTTACGATGATCTTATACAATATGAACTGAGCCTCCGGCCAAAGGCATCATCCATTACCAATTATGCTGAAATTGCCATGCTCGTGGCCGATGCATACTACTTAAAGAAAGATTACACCAGTGCAGTCACGGCATATGAAGCATACCTGAAAGATAACAAGAACAAAGCTTCGGCATCGTTGCTGTATAGGGCTGGGCATGCTTACTATAGCCTTGGTCAGAACGATAAAGCTATTGACTATCTTAAACTATCCGCAGCATCGAGTGATTCAGTAGGCTATTATGCATCTTATTACCTGGGTATTCTTTACTTAAAGCAAGGCAACAAACCTTTTGCTTCTACAGCTTTTGAAAATGCTCGAAAGTATACAAATGACCAGGCGCTGGTAGAAGAGAGTACATTTCAGTATGCCAAAGTATCCTATGATTTAGGTAAGCCCGATCAGGCCATCGCAGAGTTTGAAAAGTTCATGACGGCATTTCCTTCGAGTGAATATACAAATGAGGTTAAGGAGCTGCTTGCACAGGCCTATGTAAACGGAAACAATTACAACAGGGCCATCGACTATATCGAGTCGTTGCCACGAAGATCGCGATCGGTTGATCAGGCGTATCAAAAGGCAACGTTTCTAAAGGGCACAGAGCTTTTTAACAAGAATGACTATGAAGGCGCTCTTCAATTTTTTGAAAAGTCGTTGGCTTATCCGGTAGCTGCAAACTACACAGCGCTGGCAAGTTTCTGGAGTGGCGAAACGTTGTCCGTTACCGGAAAATATGAAGAGGCTGTAAAGAGTTACCAGAAAGTTGTTTCCATTGGGGGAGAAGCTGAGCCTGAAACACTCAACCTGACCCGCTATGGACTTGGCTATGCTCACTTTAATTTGCAGCAGTATGAACAGGCCTTGTTCAATTTTAAAGAGTTTACTAATAAGTCAGCCCGAAAGAGCGGAACCCAATACGTGGATGGGCTCGTGCGATTGGCTGATTGCTATTATGTAAGCAAAGCCTATCAAGATGCACTGACAACGTACAACAGGGCGCGCCAACTCAATTCACCCGATGATGACTACATCCTCTTTCAAACTGGAGTGATCAATGGCATCCTAAGAAAATATGCTGACGCTCGCAATCAGTTTAACGTGCTAATCTCAAGCTATCCAAAGTCGCAATACCGCGATGAGGCACTCTTTCAGCGTGCACAATTTGAAATTGAACAAGGTAACTATGAAGTGGCAGCCACCGGATTGACCCAATTAATCAATGAGGGTGCAGGGTCACGGTTTTTACCTTATGCCTACATGCGAAGGGCGGCATCTTATTTTAACTTAAAGCAATACGATCGTACCGTAAATGATTATGCTGCGATTCTCCAGAAATTCCCAAAGCATCCCATAGCACAGCAGGTATTACTTCCGCTGCAAGAAGCTTTAGGTCTGGCTGGAAAGGGTGGAGAATTTGAAAATTACCTGGCTAATTTTAAAGCTGCCAATCCGGAAAGTAAAAACCTAGAAGTAGTAGAATTCGAATCGGCCAAAACACTGTACTTTGATCAGCAATATCAGCGTGCGGTTGTTTCGTTCACTAATTTTATTTCGGGTTATCCGCAAAGCTCACGCGTACAAGAAGCTAATTATTACCTGGCCGAATCGCATTTCAGGCAGCGTGACTTGGAGAAAGCTCTTTCCATTTATACATCGTTGAGTAATGATCAAACTTTCTCCATGCTTAACCGGGTAGTAGCCCGTATGGCAGAAATTGAGTTCAGGTTAGGCAGGTATGAGAAAGCAATAGGCAACTACCGGAGGATGGAGCGACTTGCTGTAAACAAGAAGGAACAATTCAATGCATGGTCGGGTATGATGGATTCATTTTTTCTGCTGGCTCATTATGATTCCGTAACAACTTATGCCAACATCATTTTGGAGAAAGGTAATATCAATGCCGGTGCGCAAAACAAAGCTACATTATACTTGGGTAAGTCAGCCATGGCCCGTGGAAACTACGATGCTGCCAAGGATGAGTTTATCAATACCCTCAACACGGCTCGCGATGAATACGGAGCAGAGGCAAGGTACAGGCTTGGTGAAATCTTTTACCTCACAAAAGATTACAAACAGTGCTATGAAACACTGGTAGGTATTGATGCTGAATTCGGGGCTTATGATGAATGGGTTGGTCGTTCATTCCTGCTGATGGCCGATAATTTTCTGGCAATGAATAACGTATTTCAGGCAAAAGCAACACTTCAATCATTGGTTGATAAGTTTCCGTTGCAGCATATACGTGATGCAGCAAAGGAAAAGCTGAAAATAATTACAACTGACGAGGAGACAAGAAAAAAACAAATGGCTGCGGATACACTGGGCAATAACTGATTGATACATACATGAAGAAAGAATATCATCTTTTTCTCTATAGTTTTCTAATCGGGCTGAATTTGGCCTTGAGCTCGATTGATGCTCGGGCACAGCAGGAAGATGATGTGATGATGAAGCCTGTTGAAATTGAACTGATCAAGGAAAGACAAATCGTACTACCACAGGCAAACCGGTTGTTTGATAAAATTCCACCCCGACCGGTGGAGCCCATCAAGCCTGAGATCAACTATACCTTCCGGCCGTTAACATTCAACACCCCGGAAGCCAATCCTGCGATACGACCATTACGCCTAAAGCAGGATGATGCAAAAGAAATTAATGGTGGTTTTCTCAGTCTTGGTTATGGCAACTTTGCTTCGCCATACCTGGAGGCATTTATCAATTCACGGGAGGATAAGAATAAATTGATTGGTGCCCATGCATTTTTTAACAGTTCCGCTAAAGGACCAGTTGATGGAAAGAATTCGGGCAGTGGAGATGCTGGCCTTGCAGCCTTCGTTCAGACTTTCAGTAAAGAACTGGCCTTTGAAGCGAATGTAGGGTATGAAAATTTATCAACGCATTTTTACGGCTACCCCACAGGCGAGCTTGTATTGCGTGACACCATAAGGCAGTCGTATAACCTTTTCAATGCAGGGTTAAGTTTATCGAATGCACGGAAAACGGATTTCGGTTATAAGTTAGGTGGCAACTTCAGTTTTTTAAATGATAAGTTTGAAGCCTCAGAGAGTACACTCGATTTGAACTTTGAAAGTTCATACAAAGCCGGAGACAACAGCGCCATTGTGCTTAAAGCATTCTATGCCCTCATCAACCGAAAGGATGAAGGTATTGACTCTAAGGCCAGAAATTTGTTTCAGGTAAATCCTTACTACACATTCACCACGGCTGATCAACTGAAGTTCCAGGTAGGAGCAGTCATCGCCTTTGAGAATGATACATTGGATTCAAAAGATTTTCACTTTTACCCAGATGTAAAGGTCACCTATCCGCTTACACCATCAATCGATGCTGAGGCATCTTTAACCGGTGGTATAGAGCGGGTTTCACTTCAAACCTTGATGCGACAGAACCGGTGGCTCAATGCTGCTATTCCTATCTACCACACCAATAAATTATTCGATTTCACCGCTGCGTTGAATCTTCGGTTAAACAGCCAGGTGTTTGTTAATACCGGGCTCTCCTTAGCGAGCCTTAGAAACCTATACTTCGTTATCAATAGCCCGGATGATCAGGCAAAATTCGATATGACGTATGACGAAGGGTCAACCAAACGGTTGAATATGTTTCTCTCCATGAACATGAATTATGGCAATGCTGCGCGCTTAAGTTTAAGAGGAGATTATTTTAGTTATAATACAGATAATCAGCCCGAAGCATGGCATAGACCTACCTATGGTTTAACCCTGGCCGGAAGGTATAATGTTAAGGACAAGATTGTGTTCAGTACGGATATAATTGCGTTGGGCGGTATTAAAGGACTTGATCCGGTAACGACACAGTCAGTTAAATTAGATGGTGCTTTTGACCTGAACTTCCGGACCGAGTACTTCGTGTCGCAGAAGTTTTCGTTGTTTATTGACTTGAATAACATCACGGCCAACGAATATCAGATCTACCTGAACTACCCGGTGAGAGGCTTTCAGGTAATGGGAGGGATTACATGGAGCTTCTGATCATTGTGGGCAGCCGTGTTTTTTGGAGGGCTCAAAAATTAAATTAATTTTGTACATACCAACTTTTGAAGCTTCATGGCCAGAAGAAAAAAACCTAGCGAAGACGAATCAACCAACGAAAATCAGCAACAGGGATCCGATGATTCCTTCGGTCTTCCTGAAATAGAATACGAACCCATTCGTAGAGATGAACCAACCAGTTCAGCAGCTGAAGAGCCTACTCAATTCCAGCAGTCTGAGCCTGAGCCATCCTACGAAGAGCAACCTTCCTCAGTTTATGATCGGGAGGAAATCAGGCAGGAGGAGTCTCAAGAAGAATCAAATTATACTTACTCTTCTTACCATCGGGAGGAAGAATCATCCATCTGGCCTAAAGTTCTCGGTATTTTATTTGTCATTATCATAGCACTGGGTATCACCTGGTATTTTGTTATTTATCAACCAAAAGAAAAGGAACGTATTGCAGCTGAAGAAACTGCTAACGCAGCCCGTGCAGCTGAACTAAGGGCCAAGCAGGAAGAAGAAAACCGGATCAGACTTCAGCGTGAAGCTGCCGAAAGACGCAGGTTGGATTCCCTGGCCGCCATTCCAAAGGAAGGAAGCATTGAAGTACTAAATGAGCGTACAGGACGTTATTACGTTGTAATTTCCAGCGCGTTGGATAGGGACTTGTTGATGGACTACGCTAATAAGTTGAAGGACGATGGCGTTAGTTCTAAAATTATCCCGCCTTTTGGGAAGCATAAAGTTTCCCGCATTGCCATTTCGGAAGGCGATTCGTTTGATGATGCTCAGGCAAAAGCAAACGCACTTAAAGCCGATTATGGCGATGGCGTATGGGTACTTAAGTATTAGATTATTTTTTTAAGACTTACATAGTTTATTTTTTCGTTTACCCTTTTCAAACATCTGCATGGTACTGTTGCAAATTATAACTGATGTTGCAGGACCTGAGTCCTCCAATCAGTCTTTGTCGGTTATTGACCTGATATTAAAGGGAGGGTTTATGATGGTTCCCATCGTGCTTCTTTCCTTTGTTGCGATTTATATTTTCTTTGAACGTTTCCTTACCATCAAAAAGGCTAATCAAGATCCGGAGGCTTTCATGCATCGGATAAAAGAGCAAGTATTACGCGGTGACATCAATGGTGCAAAACTGTTGTGCTCGCAAACCGATACGCCAATGGCAAGAATGATTGAGAAAGGTATTTCGCGTATTGGTAGCCCGTTGAAAAACATTGAAGCTTCCATTGAGAATGTTGGTAAAATAGAAATCTTCAAGCTGGAGAAGAATCTATCAACACTGGCTACCATCTCCGGGTCAGCGCCCATGATGGGTTTCCTTGGAACAGTAATCGGGATGGTGAAAGCATTTATCTCCATATCACAGCAAGAGGGCTCAGTGAGTCCGAAATTGCTTTCAGACGGTATCTACACAGCCATGCTGACTACCGTGGCCGGTTTGATTGTTGGTATTATTGCTTACCTGGCGTACAACTACCTGGTATCACGCGTGCAAAAGGTAATCCACAAGATGGAATATACTTCAATTGATTTTGTTGATTTATTGCAGGAACCGCGATGAAACTCAGTTCAAAAAATAAGGTAGAGCCAATGTTCAGCATGTCATCCATGACTGACCTGATCTTTTTGCTGCTTGTTTTTTTTATGCTCACTTCATCGTTCGTTACACCCTCCGGTCTTCCGGTAAACCTGCCCAGCACAAAGTCCAGCACCATCGAAATGCAAAAAGTTTCGGTTACGGTAACTAAAGACCTGCAGTACTACGTTAATGAGAAGAAGGTATCCAAGAGTTTACTTGAAGGGGAGCTGAAAAGCAAGCTCACCGGTAAAGGTGGCTCGGTTGTACTCCATATCGACAGAGATGTGCCATGGGGTGAAGCTATGTATGTAACAGGAATTGCCACGGCCTTGGAGGCAAAGGTTATTGCTGCAACACAACCAGCTTCCAACCGGTAAATAAATTTTTACTTATGACGGACGATCACGAAAAGGAAAAGAAGAACAAACAAATTGCCCTGATCAGCACGATTGGTGTGCATGCTGTGTTGTTGCTGATTTTCCTCTTTGTTGTTGCATGGAGGGCACCTGATCCTCCACTTCCCGAATATGGTATTGAGTTAAATTTTGGAACAGACAATGTAGGCTCGGGGCCAATTCAGCCAACCGAACCCGCTGGATCAATACAACCTTCACAGGATGAGGTAGAACAAACCCGGAGCGATCAACAAGAAGAAGAGAAAGTACCTGAGGTGACAGAATCAAAACCGCAGGAGTCTAAGCCTGTTGAGCAACCTGTGGTGAGTAAACAGGAGAGTCCCGTTGCACTCAAGGAAGAAAAGAAACCGGACCCAAAGCCGGTAGAAAAGCCTAAGGAAAAAGAGCAGAAGGAAGTTGTAAAGACAGAAACCAAACCCAAGGAAACGGTTACCGAAACAAATACAGCTGCCAAAACTACTGCAGATAAAACCACAACGGATAATAAAGATGGTAAGCCGGTAAGTCATGGTGACGATGCCAATAAAACCGGTGACAAAGGTGACCCTGAAGGACAACTCGATAAAAACGCTCTCTACGGAAAGCAAGGGGGCGGTGCCGGAGGAACAGGACTTGACCTTGCCGGATGGAATTGGGATTTTATTCCCAAGCCTAACGTGCCCAATAACGAATCGGGCCGTGTAGTCTTTGAAATTAAAGTGGATGATTCCGGGGAAATCATTTCCATTCGCACCATTGAGCGAAGTGTAAGCCTTGAAGCAGAGAAAATTTGCAGGAAGGAAGTTGAAAAACTGACCTTTAGTAAAATCGGTGTAAGCGTGCCTCCAGTAACCACAGGCAGAATTACTTTCGTGATTCGTTCTAATTGATTTTTTAGTCTTACCGATCTTTCCCTTTGGAATTTGTTCCAAACCCTGCAGTTTTGCGCCCGCATGACCTATCAGGAAACCCTTGAATACCTCTACGCCAATCTGCCCATGTTTCAGCGGATAGGGGCAGCGGCTTATCAAAAGGATCTGACGAATACCAGAACGCTGTGCGGAATTGCCGGCAATCCACAGCATCAATTCAAGAGTGTTCATGTGGCCGGAACCAATGGGAAGGGAAGCACATCCCATATGCTGGCCTCGGTATTACAATCCGCAGGATATACTACCGGATTGTACACTTCACCTCACCTGAAATCCTTTACTGAACGAATTAAAGTCAATGGTCAGGAAATTGAAGAGCAATTTGTGGTGTCCTTCGTAGAGCGGATGAAGCCGCATATTGAAACGATCAAGCCTTCATTTTTTGAAATCACCGTGGCAATGGCGTTTGAGTACTTTGCCTTTAAAAAAGTTGACGTGGCTGTGATTGAAACGGGCTTAGGTGGCCGGCTAGACTCTACCAACGTTATTCAACCCATTGTCTCGGTTATCACCAACATTGGGTACGATCACATGGATTTACTGGGGAATACGCTTGAGAAAATTGCGCAGGAAAAAGCCGGAATTATAAAATCAAATACTCCTGTTGTGGTGAGTGAAACACAGTCTGAATTAGAACGTGTTTTTCAGCGTGCTGCTGAGGCGAACAACGCCCAACTCACCTTTGCTGATAGTAAAGTACAATGCACCAAAATGGCTGATGGCCGGATTGCCTGTTTAAACGGCAACACTGAATTTAAGATCAATTTACCGCTTCCCGGAATTTATCAATTAAAGAATCTTCCGGGAGTGATGGCCACCGTTGATACCTTGCGAGCTTTAGGATTTAATATCAGTGATGAACAGCTTATCCATGGATTGGAAAACGTGATCAACCAAACCGGATTGAAAGGAAGGTGGCAGCAGTTGGGCAGTAATCCATTAATTATTTGCGACACCGGTCATAATGTTGATGGCATTCGTATAATCATGGAGCAGATCAAAACCTATTCATACCAAAAGCTTTACATCGTTTGGGGCATGGTCACCGATAAGGAAAGAAAAAAAATATTTGAACTGCTCCCTAAAGATGCCCATTACTTTTTTTGCCAGGCAAAAATACCCCGTGCATTACAGGCTGAGCAATTGGCGAATGAGGCTGCAGCGTTTAATCTTGAGGGTGAAGTTACTTCGGATGTGAACGAGGCCATCGCGGAAGCAAAAAAAAGAGCAACACCAAATGATTTCATTTTTATTGGTGGAAGTACATTTACCGTTGCAGAAATCGATGGGCTATAATATTTAGTAGGTAGTAATGAAAAGAAAGCAGGAACGATTCAGGATAATTGAAGAGCGGAGTAATGTATTAGAACCATCGAAACCGCTTTACACTCAAATTAAGGGTCGCTGGAACAATGAGTTTTTTAAAAACTCAAATCCCATTACCGTTGAACTGGCGTGCGGAAGAGGGGAGTATACGGTTGGTTTGGCAGCCCTCTTTCCAGATCGCAACTACATCGGTGTGGATATAAAAGGAGAACGCATCTGGAAAGGCAGTACCATTGCCGTTGAAAATAACCTGTTGAATGTAGCCTTTCTCCGAACACAGATATTGCTGATTGAGAATTTCTTCGATACCCATGAGATTGATGAGTTGTGGTTAACGTTTCCTGATCCGCGACCACGTAAGCGTGATGTCAAACGCAGGCTAACCAATCCGCGGTTTCTTGAGATGTACAAGAAGCTCGTTAGGCCTGGGGGTTATGTACGCCTCAAGACAGATAACACCAATCTTTTTAATTATACCTTGGAAGAACTCAACAACCGGAGCGACATTGTAGACTTAAAATATACGGACAGCATCTACAACACTGAACTGCTGCGTCCGGAATGCTTCGATATCAAAACCCGTTACGAAGAAGAGTTTGCCGCCAAGGGCGAAAGCATCAAGTATCTGCGCTTCCGGTTTGCCGAGTAGATTGGTAACAATTCGTTAATACCATCATGAAACCTGCATAATAGCGGGGCAGTACTTTTGTAGTTGAATTATCAATTAACCTGAATCCTAAACTTTGGGTTCTTTGTATCCACTGCATGAGTAAGAGCAAGAAGCGGGAACTCGACATTGTAATTCTTTCCGATATTCATTTGGGCACATACGGGTGTCATGCCGAAGAGCTTCTCCGCTACCTGAAAACCATCAAGCCAAAAAAGTTAATCCTGAATGGCGACATCATCGACATGTGGCAATTCAGCAAGCATTACTGGCCTAAATCGCATATGCAGGTAATCAAGCACATTACGAGCTTGCTTACCAAAGGCACCAAAATTGTTTACCTGACCGGCAACCACGATGAAATGCTGCGCAAATTCTCAGGCTTCAAATTGGGATCCTTTCAGATTGAGAATAAAGTAGTGCTTAAGTTGAATGGTAAGCGCGCGTGGATTTTTCATGGCGATGTGTTTGACGTTACCATGCGCTATTCAAAATGGCTTGCCAGGCTGGGAGCCATTGGCTACGACACGCTGATTGTAATTAACACCTTCGTAAACTGGTGCCTCACCCGCGTTGGCCGAGGAAAAATTTCCTTATCGAAGCGGGTTAAGGATAGTGTGAAGACTGCTGTAAAATTCATAAACGACTTTGAGAAAACAGCAGCCGATATTGCAATTTCCAACGGCTATGATTTCGTGGCCTGTGGACATATCCACCAACCTGAAATTCGATCCATTGAGACTAACAAAGGCAACGTAGTGTACCTTAATTCCGGTGACTGGATCGAAAACCTAACCGCGCTCGAATATGATGGTTCAAACTGGAGTATTTACCGGTATCGGGATGACAAGCAGGCAAAATCCATGAAATTGCCAAAGCGACTGCGAAGCAAACTGGATAATGACGAGATTTTCCGTGACCTTGTGAACGAATTTTTAACGGCCAAGAAATGAAAATGCTTTACGCTATACAGGGCACAGGAAACGGGCATGTAGCCAGGGCATTGGATGTTGTGCCGATTCTTCGGGAGTATGGCGACCTTGATATATTTTTGAGCGGTGCACAGGCTGATATCAAATTACCCTTTACGGTAAAGTATAAATCGAAGGGTTTGAGTTTTTTCTTTGGCAAATCCGGTGGGATTGATTTCTTAAAGACGTTCAAGCAAAACAGTTCAAAAGAGGTCTATCGCGAGATCAAAAAATTCCCGGCCGAAAAGTACGATCTCATCGTTAACGATTTTGAACCGATATCGGCATGGGCGGCAAGAAAAAAGCAAATTCCCTGTGTTTCGCTCAGCCACCAGTCGGCATTGTTATCGAAAAAAGCTCCTCAACCAAAGCACTTCGATCCGGTTGGTGAATGGATACTGAACAATTATGCGCCTACCGATGCATATGTAGGTTTTCATTTTGCGCGATTCGATAAAACAATCTATACTCCGGTTATCCGATCGGCTATTCGTGAAACCAACGCCAGTAAGGGGGAGCACTATACGGTCTACCTTCCGGCCTACGATGACCGTAAGCTTGTGCCGCTGCTTGCACGGATTCCAAATGTTCGCTGGCATATTTTTTCGAAGCACGCACACAAGCCTTACCATATTGGTCAACTTTCGGTATACCCGGTTAACAATGAGAAGTTTGTAGCCAGTATGATTTCATCGCGAGGCATTCTTTGTGGTGCCGGTTTTGAAACACCGGCAGAAGCATTGTTTCTGGGAAAGAAGTTGATGGTAGTTCCGATGAAAAAGCAATACGAGCAACATTACAATGCTGAGGCCTTGCGCGATCTGGGTGTGCCTGTTCTAAAAAATGTGAAGAAAAAACGCCTGCCAAAAATTGTTGAGTGGATCGAGTCGAAACAAAAAATTGAAATCAATTACCCTGACTCCACACAAGAAGCCATTAAACATGCCCTTCAGCTAGGCGGCTTCTCGGTATAAAAGTTTGCACTAAAAAATTAATGCTGTGTTAACGCGATTGTAAACTCCTGTTAACTTTTGCACGCTACTTTTCTGAAACAAGTAATTATGTCAGAAAAGAAGCCGTTGCGGATACTGGTGGTGGACGATGACCGCGACATTTTAGAACTTTTAAAATACAATTTGTGGCGCGAAGGCTATAAGGTAAAGGTGCTGGAAGAAAGCTCAAAAGCAATTAAAGCCGCCAAAAGCTTCTCACCTGATTTAATCGTATTGGATTTGATGATGCCGCATCCAAACGGTATCGAACTTTGTCGCGAACTCCGCAAGATGAAGCAATTCCAGGATACCTATATTTTCTTCTTAACCGCTAAGTCAGAGCCGTATTATCAACAAGCAGCACTCGATACCGGAGCCGATGATTACATTGAAAAGATTATGGGCTTGCGCTCGTTAACGCACAAGATCAGTGCAGTATTGAAAAAGAATTACATCATTCGAAAAGGTGCTTATGAACTGGAGGTTGGTAAACTTGTACTCAATCGAAAGCGAAATTCCGTTGAGGTGGGTGAGACAAAAGCGGTATTAAGTAAACCCGAATTTGATTTGTTATTCTTCTTCGCTCAAAATATGGGAAAAGAAATATCAGCTTCATCTTTGCTGCAATTCCTCTGGGGTTCGGAGTTATACTTATCCGAATCATCGCTTGAGTTATACATCAACAGCCTCGTGCAAAAAATCGGGGAGGGGTTTATTCAGCGAACAAGCAATAGCAAACTTATATTTCGCACTTAATCTTCTTCCAGTTGCTCCAGTACGGAAGCCAGTTGATCATAATTCTTGAAGCCTGCTCTTTCTTCATCGGAGCCTTTGAGCGCTAACCCTAGTTGTGGATAGCGGCTGACCAATTCAATGAATGAATCATTTTCGGCTGCTTCAATAAGCACTTTATACTGGCTCATAATTTCGGTTAGCAGCGATTCATCAATGTTGGCAGGCAGTTGCAAGTAACGAACGATTGATTTATAGTCACGCAGGACAGCGGCCTGGCTGTGGAATTGCTCCGGTTCAATTCTTAAAATGACCGGGATTTCCCTTGGCCGAAGCTTAAGCAATTCATGGCACGATAATTCAACCATGTCGGGCTGGTAATTATGCAGTAATTCCTCAAACACTTTAGGTTGATCTACCCGATAAACTTCAATGACAACTTCAGGCCCGACAAACCAACCTCTGAGTTCCTGAAATTGGATAGGAAGGATGTAATCCGGATTCCCCGGCACAGCATTGAATCCAAGCAAGTCAACCCCCATTCCTGCACAGTACCGTGCGTCACTCAGGTTTGTTATGCTGCCTACTTTTACGGTTGTTTTTAAGCCCATGGTAATTCGGTAACTTTGGGTTTAAAATGTAAGAAAATCATCAGGATATCGTTTAGAATCCGGTGGTGAGTTACGAAAAACACGGCATTCTTGAAACGATTTAAAGCATATTTGCTTCTGGTTTTAGTGGTGGCATGCTCTACCGAGGAGAACCCTCGAATTGCAGATGAGAAATATTTTCCATTACAAATTGGCTTTTACCAGGTTTATGATGTTGAGGAGATTGTCTACACGGCTTTCAACCCACCGGAATCCCTGCGCTATGAACTATTGGTAAACGTTGTCGATGCCTTTACAAACGGGGAGGGAACCACTACGTATGTTATTCACCGCAGTACCCGATCGCATTCAAGTCTGCCCTGGAATTTCGTTGAGACCTGGTCGGCCAGAAGATCAAGCCAATACGCCATTGAGGTGCAAGGCAACACTTCCTATGTTAAACTTGTTTTTCCATTGCGAACAGGAAACCGATGGGATGGAAATCTATTTAATTCCTTGGGGGAAGATGAGTACCTGTTAAAAAGTATGGGGCAAACTTTTGATAATGGATCAGGAGAAGTATTCAGCAATACTATAGTGGTTGAACATAGCAATGAAAGTAACCTGGTATTTAAGGATGAACGTACAGAGGTTTATGCCCCCGATGCCGGACTTGTTTTTAAAGAGAATAGAGTGTGGCAATACAATTGTACCGGAGGTACTTGCTCTGGCCAGATCAATAGCGGTAGGTATTTGAAACAGGTTTTGGTTGCGTATGGGTATTAGAAGATTACTATTTTTTGCTGGCTACTTCATCCTGACGTTTACCCATGCCCAGGTTAATCAGTATATGGTTTTCTTTACTGATAAATCGGGTACGCCTTACAGCCTTTCATCTCCTTCAGCATTTTTATCAGCGAAGGCGATTCAACGCAGAACCAACCAGAGCATTGCTATTAATGAATCAGATTTACCCCCTGTGCCCGCTTACGTTGATGCAATAGAAGGTACAGGAGCCAACGTAATTTATAAAACAAAGTGGATGAATGGCGTTTTGGTTTCGTGTGATGCTTCCCTTCTTCCTGTTATACAAGCTTTGCCCCATGTTTCGTCAACCGAATATGTTGCGCCAGGAGCACATCCGGCATCTGGAGGAAGGCAAAAAAACATTAAGGATAGAAAGGATACCAAACAGGCTGTTACGGACACGCAGCTTTCCATGCTCGGTATTGACGTGATGCACAGTGAGGGCTTACGGGGTGAGAATATGATCATTGCCGTTTTTGATGGTGGCTTTCAGGGCGCTGACATTACTGCACCTTTCATGCATATCTTTTCTGAAAATCGCTTTAATGCAGATGCTTCGTATGATTTTGTACATGGAGGACACGATGTGTTCCTGTACGATGATCATGGTACACGGGCATTGTCAATTATTGGTGCGTATGTTTCTGGCTCTTACACAGGTGGAGCATACAAGGCCGAGTTTCAGCTTTATGTAACGGAAAATATTCCGACAGAATACCGCGTTGAGGAATACAACTGGTTGTTTGCAGCCGAGCGTGCCGACAGTGCTGGTGTTGATATCATCAATACTTCGCTGGGCTACAACATCGATTTTGGTGACCCTACTATGGACTATGCCACCAGTCAAATGGATGGCAATACCGCAGCTGTTACCCGTGCCGCACAATTGGCTGCTGATAAGGGCATCATTGTAGTGGCCAGTGCCGGTAATGAAGGACTTGATGCCTCGTGGCGAATTGTTACCGCCCCCGCGGATGGAAAGGATGTGTTGGCCGTAGGCAGTATAACCAGTTTTGGTGTAAAATCACCTACCAGCTCAATTGGCCCAACAGCGGATGGAAGAATTAAACCCGATGTTGTAGCCCTTGGCTCCGGCACATCCGTTGTTCGTGCCAATGGATCCATTTCATCCGGATCAGGAACCTCTTTTTCTGCGCCATTGGTAACAGCGCTTGTTGCCGGACTATGGCAACGGTTTCCGGAAGTAAGCAACAAAGAGTTAATAGATGCCATAAGGATGTCGGCTTCTATGGCTTCCAGTCCGGATAACTTTACCGGATACGGAATTCCGAATTACGAAGCCGCTAAACATTACCTGGAAAGGGAAGAGTCAGACGAGCTCTTCTCGGTTTATCCTAATCCGGTTACCGGGGATAGCCTGATCATTAAGGCTAATACTCCAGAAGACATAAACCAGGCAACGATTACCTATATATCCGTTCAGGGACAAATCATGTTTCAGCAAAGCGCTGAATTTACCTGGCAAAAAAATATCACTACAGTCGACTTATCGTCCCTGGCTGCCGGCATTTACTTCGTTCGGATTCAAGCCGGAGGTAAGGTATACACCTACAAAATTGCCAAACTCTAAAGGTCAGTCGCTATCCGCTTCCGGGTTAAAAGCTTGTAAGTATATTTACAAAACTTTTCCACATGACTAAGCCCATCATAGCTCCATCCTTGCTGGCATCTGATTTTGCCAATCTTGAACGCGAAGTAAACATGATCAATCAAAGTGAGGCAGATTGGATTCATGTGGACATTATGGATGGTGTGTTCGTGCCCAACATTTCCATGGGTATTCCTGTTGTTGAAGCCATTCGTAAGCATGCGCAAAAACCACTCGATGTCCACCTGATGATTGTTCAACCGGAACGCTATGTGGAAGCATTTCATAATGCAGGAGCGGCTATTATCTCTGTTCACCTGGAAGCCTGCCCGCATTTGCACCGCAACATTCAGCAAATCAAGGCACTTGGATGCCAGGCCGGTGTAGCCATTAATCCGCATACACCCGTAACCTTACTGGAGCCGGTTCTAAAAGACATTGATCTGGTGTGTGTGATGGCTGTTAATCCAGGCTTTGGAGCACAGAAATTTATTGAACGCACCTATCAAAAAGTGGAGCAACTCCGGGCTCTGATTCAAAAACATAATAGCACCGCGAAAATAGAAATTGACGGTGGTATAAACCTTCAAAATGCTTCTTCGTTAATGGCAGCAGGAGCCGATGTGCTGGTGGCAGGCAATTTCGTATTCAGTTCATCATCACCTAAAGAAGTGATAACACAACTAAAGTCTTTGAAACCCTGATAAACTGTATTTTCGGCAAGATTTTTGATTTTTTTTCATGACTAAAAAAGCATCCCATGAATAGGTTTCTTATTGCTGCCGTTTTTCTCTCGTTGTTGTTTTCATGTTCGCGCAAGGTTTCACGCATTGATCCTTCAACCCAAATCGATTTAAGTGGTCGTTGGAATGATACAGACTCCCGCATGGTTGCCGATCAAATGATACACGACCTTTTTAAGTCGGATTCGTTTAAAAAATATGCGGATGGATTGGGTCGTAAGCCGGTGCTCGTTGTCAGTACTATTCGAAACAGAACAAGCGAGCACATTGATGTTGGAAACTACATCAAGAAATTTGAAATCGTGATTCACAACTCGGGAATCGCCACGTTGGTTGAGTCGGAGGAGTTTCGCGATAAACTACGTAAAGAGCGTGCCGAACAACAGGATTTTGCTGACCCGGCAACAGCAGCACGATGGGGTAAAGAATTGGGTGCCGATGTGATGCTGTTCGGTGAGATGAATTCTGAAACCGATGTGTACCAGAAAAAGCGCGTGGTGAATTACATTACTACCTTATACCTTACGGACATCGAGACGAACCGAAGGATATGGTACGGTCAACATGAAATCAAGAAGTTTGTCAAAAACTAAAAGCATGCATGATGCTGAAAAGAATATCAGTTGTTGGCACATTGATGCTCCTTTCAGCTTGTGCAACATTTTACGAGGGCACCTACGATTATAATCGCCAGTTCCAGGAGGGTAATCTCGATCAAGCCTTAAAATCACTTCGGTCAAACACAGTATTTAACCGTAAACACGCACAGTTTCTTTCGTACGTGAATAATGGATTGTTGCTCTCCATCATGGGACAATATCAGGAGAGCAATGATTACCTTGAAAAGGCCTTCATCTTTGGCGAAGATTACAGACTCAATCTCGCCCGCGAGGCTGCATCTTACCTGACCAATCCTACTGTAACCATCTATCGAGGAGAAGACCATGAGCACCTGATGGTGCTTTATTACAAGGCCTTGAATTTCCTGAAAATGGAGCGCTACGAAGAGGCACTGGTTGAATGCAGACGAATAAACATTCGTGCCTTGCAGCTTTCCGACCGGTATGACTCACCCGATAAATACAGGCGCGATGCATTTATTCATAACCTGATGGGCATTATTTACCAGGCGAATAAGGACTGGAACAATGCCTTCATCGCATACCGAAATGCACTGGAGATTTATGAAGAGGACTATACGCGGATGTTTGATGTGAGTGCCCCGGAACAGTTAAAGGCTGATCTGCTTACGGCAGCCTGGAATACCGGATTAAGAGAAGAATTTGAATTTTACAAATCACAGTTTGGCTGGACTGATTTCATTGCTCCAACCCACAATGCTGACCTCATCTTTCTATGGCACAACGGACTTGGACCGATAAAAGCTGAGTGGAGTATTAATTTTATGGTCAGGCGCTCGGGCGATATGTTTGTGTTTTATAACGACCAGTTGGGTATGAGTTATGGCTTTCCGGTAAGCAACGATGACGAGCTAAATGCCCTGAGCAGCCTGGAAGTTTTCCGAGTAGCCTTTCCGAGGTATATTGAACGTCCACAACTTTATACCAGTGCAAAAATTGTTACAGATCGAAATCAATCGTATCCACTGGAGTTAACCGAGAATGTAAACCGGGTAGCGTTTAAATCCCTTCAGGACAGAATGATGCTAGAGTTCAGCAAGGCCCTCATCAGAGTGGCATTAAAAAAAGCAGCTGAGCATAGCGCACGAAAAGAAGATGAGGGGCTCGGGGCAATTGTTGGTATGGTAAATGCCATGACCGAAAAAGCAGACACGCGGAATTGGCAAACCCTCCCGCACAGCATTTACTATTCAAGGATACCGCTTACAAGTGGGCCAAATGAAACCCGCTTCATCTTGCAGCTGCCAAATGGATCGATTGAAGAGCAAGCTTTTACTTATCGGGCGAAGGAAGGACAAACACTTTTTCACACCTTTACTTCGTTAGAAACCCGAATGCCAAGACGGTGATGGTAGGACGATGCGCAATTTTCCGTATTTTTGATGTTTAATTTTCAGATAATGAGCATCTTATGCTATTGCCCATGCTTAAACCGATAAACGCTTGAAGACCAGCTTTTTCATATTTGTTTTTTTTCTTTTGATGGTAAGCCCGTTGATACTGATCGCACAAAAGGACAGACAAAAGGAAGCCACTATTCCGTTGGATCACTTTTATGTTGATCGTATGGGCCCTGGTCTGTTTCGTAAGGCGCTGAGTAAACTGCATATTGGATTGAGTACGGGCTATGGCTCCACACCTTTCAAACACGATGTCGGTGGTTTTGGGATCTATCAACCCGCAACGGGAAGCCCTTTTCTTTTCAATCCAGCATCACCAACGAATGGATTCAGCAACTGGTTTAACCGTGTATCCGATTCAACCTTAACATTTAACCCGGGTGAGTTTCTTGTAAATTCGGATACCACTTCGCTCGGTTTTCGAAGTAAATCGTTCTCGATTCCGTTGCGGGCAACTGTTCACGTTGAAATTAAGGGACGCTACCGTGTTGGTGGGGGATATTCCTTTGACTACACACGCGTAAGGGATTTTGAGCCGACCAATTACGGCAACGATATAAGCAACTATCCGCCCGAAGTGTCATCGTTTTTTTTGCAGAAATACTTCGTGATGCTTGGCGCCTCGGTGTACCGGTACGACAATTATTTACTGACGGCCGACTTGAACATTGGCGGATATAAGCTGGGCAACGATTTTGATATGGCGGTGATTGACAAAGGAATGTTCTTCAACCTGGGGGCGATGGTAGAGCGGGAGTTGTCAGAATACTTCAGGGTATTTGTGCGTCCTTCCTACGAGTTTAAGGGCTACGGCCTTAACATAGCTGAAACCGGTACCAGCATCCGCCATAAAATGAATGCCTTTTATTTCAATATTGGTGCTTCCTATCGGATACCCGAATTACGGAAGTGCTACGAGAAGGATTGTCGAATCCAGATTAACCACGCGCACGGCAATAAGGAATACCGGAGCAGGGCACATCCGATCTATAAAAAGCAGAACCCGCACTACGGTGAAAACTATCCCAACCTGATCAAGTACAAAGGCAAAAACAAGCGAAAACTCAACCCGTATTGACCGTACTTTTCTGCCCTAAAAAAGCACCTGATAAATGGTCATTTTAGCGGTTTAAAAACGCTTTTTTAATATCCATTTTATTATCTTGCACCGCTTAAAAAATAGCCTTTAACATGCTGATTTTGAGTAATTATTGACAACTAATCCAATACTCTAAAAGTGGCTGACGATACCGGTGCTTTGCCTCCCGAAAGGCAAAATATAATCCCGATAAACATTGAAGATGAAATGCGCGGAGCCTACATCGATTATTCGATGTCGGTTATTGTTTCGCGTGCACTCCCGGATGTGCGAGATGGCTTAAAACCTGTACACAGAAGGGTATTATTTGGGATGCTTGAGTTGGGTGTCAACTACAACAAATCCTATAAAAAATCTGCCCGTATTGTCGGGGAGGTGCTGGGTAAATATCACCCCCATGGCGATGCCTCCGTTTACGATACCATGGTTCGTATGGCTCAGGACTGGTCCATGCGCTATCCATTAGTAGACGGGCAGGGAAACTTCGGCTCAATTGATGGAGACGCTCCGGCAGCCATGCGTTATACCGAAGCCAGGCTGAGACGAATAGCCGAAGAGTTGCTGGCCGATATCAACAAGGATACGGTTGATTTTCAGCCCAACTTTGACGATTCACTTACTGAACCAACCGTATTACCGGGCAAATTTCCTAACCTTTTAGTTAACGGAGCTTCCGGTATTGCTGTAGGTATGGCGACCAATATGGCTCCACACAACCTGCGGGAAGTGGTTGATGGTGTGATCGCCTACATCGATAACAATGAGATTACAATTGAAGGCCTGATGAAGTTCGTAACAGCCCCGGATTTTCCTACCGGTGGAATCATTTACGGCATCAGTGGGGTTCGCGAGGCTTACCTGACGGGCAGGGGCAGGGTAGTGATCCGCTCAAAAGCAGAGATCGTTACGCAATCCAATGGAAGGGAACAGATTATTGTAACCGAAATTCCTTATCAGGTGAACAAGGCGTTGATGATCGAAAAGACAGCCGCCCTGATCAACGAGAAAAAGATTGAAGGCATCTCCGACATCCGGGATGAATCAGATCGTGATGGCTACCGGATTGTGTATGATCTTAAGAAGGATGCAATCGCGAACATTGTACTGAACAACTTGTTCAAATACACTCAGCTACAATCCAACTTTGGAATCAACAACGTAGCATTGGTTAAAGGGCGGCCACAAACCCTTAATCTTAAAGACCTGATTAAAAATTTTGTAGAGCATCGTCACGAAGTTGTAGTTCGCAGAACAAAGTATGAACTGAATGAGGCCGAGAAGCGTGCTCACATATTAGAAGGTTACCTCATTGCACTCGATAACCTCGATGAGGTTATTGCACTGATACGTTCCTCAAAAGACCCGGAGACAGCAAAGGCTGAGTTGATGAAGCGTTTCGGCTTATCTGATATTCAATCCAAAGCCATTCTGGAAATGCGCCTTCAACGACTTACCGGTCTGGAGCGTGAAAAAATCCAGCAAGAGTACAAAGAAGTTACCGAGTTAATTGGCCGACTCAAGGAGATACTATCCAGCGAACCGCTGCGGATGCAGATTATTAAAGATGAACTGACTGAACTGAGGGAGCGCTACGGGGATGAACGCAGAACATTGGTTATACAGACTGAAGAGGATGATATCCTTCCGGAAGACATGATCCCTAATGAAGAGATGGTGATCACCATTTCCAACCAGGGATACATTAAGCGTACGTCATTATCAGAATACCGCACCCAGGGAAGGGGTGGTACTGGCTCACGTGGCGTTACCACAAAGGAAGATGACTTTACAGAGCATTTATTCATTGCACAGGCACACAATTACCTGCTGATTTTCACTGAGTTTGGAAAGGTTTACTGGAAAAAGGTTTATGAAATTCCGGAAGGCAATAAAACCTCCAAGGGCAGGGCTATTCAAAACCTGATCAATATAGAACCTGGCGATGCGGTTAAGTCAATCATCAACATCAAGAGCCTGGAAGATGAAGAATACATCAACAGTAATTTCGTAATTCTCTGCACCGAAAAGGGTACCATTAAGAAAACTTCGTTGGAGGCATACTCTCGTCCACGGCAGGGCGGCATAAATGCCATCACCATTCATGAAGGCGATAAACTGTTAAGTGCTTCGTTGACTAACGGAAAAAATCACATCATCATAGCCAAATCTGAAGGTAAGGCGGTGCATTTTAGTGAGGAAGATGTTCGCCCGATGGGTCGTACTGCGGCAGGGGTAAGGGGTGTTACGCTGGATTCTTCAACCGACAAAGTAATTGGCATGATATGCATTACGCGCGAAGATGCTAATTTGCTGGTCGTTTCGGAGAAAGGGTATGGCAAGCGTTCTTCAATTGATGATTACCGGGTTACCAAGCGCGGTGGCAAGGGCGTAAAAACCATAAATATCACAGGTAAAACTGGCAAGCTTGTTGCAATCAAGGAAGTTGTTGATGAGGATGACCTGATGATTATTAACCGTTCCGGAATTACCATAAGGATTCGTGTAAGCGAACTCCGGGTGATGGGAAGGGCAACCCAGGGAGTGCGACTGATAAAATTAAATGAAGACGACCGGATATCTTCTGTAGAAAAAATAAAACAAATGGCCGATGAGCCCGATGAGACTAACTAAATGACTAATAACCTATAACTAAAATGAAAAAAGTAATTTATTTATTGATCATTCTGCCGATGGCAGTTCTCGCTCAAAAACCCCTTAAGCCTAATCTAGGTAAGGCGCTTAATTCCTGGAAAGGAGGCAAACTTCAGGAAGCAAAGGAAATGATTGATGTTTGTGCTACTGACCCTAAACTTTCGCTGGATGCCAAAACATGGTACTACCGCGGATTAATTTACGCTTCGTTGGACACCACCAGTAATCAAGCATTCAAATCATTGGCCTCAAACTCATTCGATGTAGCTATGGAGGCTTTCAGCAAAGCTGAAGATATGAACAAGAATTCAAGAAGTGATTTATTCTATACAGATGAAATGGGGTTCCCTGTACCCAGAACGCAGTCGATGGCTATCCTGACAGGCTATTACCTTAACGCTGGAGCAAGTGCGTATCAGGATGACGATTATCCTACGGCCTTGGTTGAATTTGGAAAAGTTCAACGCATAGAACCCAATGATACAACTGCCTTTTTTTATGCAGGTTTTGTTGCGCAGGCTGATGAACAATATGACCTTGCCGTTCAAAACATTAATCAATACATCAAACTTGGCGGCAGGTCGAAAGATGCTTACACCATTTTAATCAGCATATATGGTGGCGAGAAAGAAGATAAAGTAAAGGCTTTGGAATTAACCCGCGAAGCGAAAAAGAAATTCCCAGATGAAAAGAATTTCGCCCTTATGGAAATCGGTTACTTGATCGACTTGGATAAGACTGAAGAGGCGAAAAGCGGATTGGAAGCTGCTGTGAAAAGTGACCCAACTAATAAAACACTTCACTTTTACCTTGGATACGTAAACTCGAAACTGGATAATTTTGATGCCGCTAAGAAAAACTTCGAAGATGCGATGAAAATTGATCCGACTTACTTCGATGCACAATATTACCTGGCGCAACTCTATCTCATCGAGGCAGACAAGATCAAACGCGAAATGAATAACCTGGGGATATCAAAAGCAGATCAGGAAAAGAAAAAGCAACTTGATAATGAACTTGTTGCCCGCTACAAAAGTGCATTGCCCTATTGGGAAAAGGCCGAACAACTGAACCCTTCCGATGCAGATGTATTAGACAAGCTTAGCATTATTTATTACTACCTTGGAGAAGATAAGAAGGCAGAGCGCATCAACAAACGCCTCAAAGAACTTGGCATTGATTAACTAGTATAATTAAATCCCAAAACCTTGTAGAAGCCGGAGTGAAATTTTTCATTCCGGCTTTTTCTTTGGAATTTAGATCAGCCAGAAACAGACCTCATGAAAAATTTATTGACATCACTCGCATTCCTCGCACTTTCGCAAACAACCCTTGCACAGGAAACCCTCCAAAGCGTTAGTTTCTCTTCGCTTACCATTACCGATGCGTTTTGGAAACCACGACTTCAAACCATTGCCACAAAAACCCTTGATGCGTGTGTTATACAAACTGAGGTTAAAACTCCGCGTATACGCAACTTTGAGAAAATTGTAAATAATACTGGTGAACGCCATGAAGGAATATATTATGACGACAGTGATGTTTACAAAGCCCTTGAAGCCATTGCATACTCATTAAAGAATTTTCCGGACAAAGAACTGGAAGCCACAGCAGATCGATGGATCGATGTTGTGTCCAAAGCTCAACTTCCGGATGGTTACCTGAATACCTGGTATCAGTTAGGTGATTTTTCAAAGCGGTGGACGGACATCGAGAAACATGAAGATTACAATGCAGGACATTTGATTGAGGCTGCTGTTGCATACTACCAGGCCACCGGAAAGGACAAGCTCCTTCAAACGGCCATCCGTAATGCCAACCATATCGACTCAACTTTTCGATTGGGGAACAAACCTTGGTTTAGTGGTCACCAGGAAATTGAACTGGCCTTGGTTAAGTTGTATGACGTAACCAAAAACGATCGTTACCTGAAGCTTAGTGAGTGGTATCTTCAACAACGCGGTAAAGGATATTATGAATACGGGTCAAATTGGATTACACCCGATTACTGGCAGGATGTAAAACCCGTACACGAACAAACTGAAATTACAGGGCATGCCGTGCGCGCTATGTATCAATATACCGGTGCGGCTGATGTGGCCACTGTAATGAACCTCCAGCAATATGCTGATGCCATGCAAGCGGTATGGGAAGATGTAGTGTTCCGGAATCTCTACATTACCGGGGGCATCGGATCGTCCGGTAGGAATGAGGGATTTTCAATTGATTATGATTTGCCCAATTTAAGTGCGTATGGCGAAACCTGCGCCTCTGTGGGCATGGTGCTTTGGAATCAGCGCATGAACAGGTTGAGCGGTGATAGTAAATTTATTGATGTGCTTGAGCGGAGCTTATACAACGGAGCACTTTCGGGTTTGTCGCTTTCGGGTGATCGATTTTTTTACGGAAACCCATTGGCATCTTTCGGTACACACTTTCGAAGAGAATGGTTTGGAACCGCCTGTTGCCCGGCCAACATCGCACGGTTAACGGCATCGGTTGGCGATTATGTTTACACAACTTCATCCACGGGCTTGTGGATCAATCTTTTTATCGCCAGTAAAACATCCGTTCAACTTGGAAAACAGGCTGTTTCGATCGAACTCGAAACAAATTATCCGTGGGAAGGAAAGGGGAGGCTATCCGTTAATCCTGATAAAAAGGGAACATTCGACCTGCATGTACGTGTGCCCGGTTGGGCTAAAGATAAACCGGTTCCAGGCGACTTATACAAATTCAAGCAGGCTGAAACACCAACGAACACTTTTTGGGTAAATGGAAAGGAAATCTCCCCTGAAATTATCAATGGCTATGCTGTAATCAGAAGAGCCTGGAAAAAAGGTGATGTTGTGGAGTGGGACTTTCCGATGGTGGTGCGGGAAATAAAAGCACACGATGGAGTTAAACAGAATATCGACCGGATTGCCCTTCAACGAGGTCCTTTGGTTTACTGTGTTGAAGGTGCAGACAATGATGGAAAAGCATGGGATTTCATCGTGCCCGAAAAGACAAGTTACAAAACTGAATGGATGCCTGCTCTTTTGGGTGGAGTAGTCACCATTAGCTTTGAGGCTCAAGCGCTGAGGGGAGGAGTATCGCCAGCCGAAGTAGTTCATTATCCCAAAACCATTCGGGCGATTCCCTACTATGCATGGAACAACCGTGGTGCAAATGAAATGCAGGTGTGGCTTCCGCAAAAGGTGAAAGAAATAAGGGTTAACCCTGAGTAGTTTTTGAATACCACGCATCAGATTAGTCAGCTATGAGATTACTGGTTTTATGGTTGTTGCTACTAGTTCCATTCGTAGCCTTTACCCAATCCATTAGTACGCTGATGGTAGAGAATGGCAGGGTTAACCTGATTGGAAATCAAACCAGTAGTTGGCAAATTGATCTGCCACTGGTAAGCTTCCAGGTTAACGATAAGCCATATCGATCTGATCACCCGGGTCTTTTAAGCATAGGCGCATCCGATTTTCAGTACAATGAACAAGGCGTTACAATCCGCATTACCTTCACCAATCAAACTCGTGATACACTAACACTCACCAACGTTGTACCCTTTGGGGTTGATGATAAAGTGGCGGTAATTACAGGATTGGGTAATCATCCGCTTTCACGAACCCATTTGTTTTTACCCGGCCGGAAACCGGTAAATGTAATCGTGCCGGATAATGCCTGGAATCTGGGGTATTCCGCGCTTTCGCTTGATGATCATTTCAGAGTATTTGGGTTGACCAGGCGTGATCCGGATTCATTCGTCAAAGCAAACCGGAAAAGGTTTGAAACCATTTTGTTACCGGGTGGATCGGTATCGTATTTTATGTTTGCCGATCTGTACAAAGGTGACTGGCAGGAAGGGCTGCGTGTAGCATTTAAAAAGCGTTACTTATATGATTTAAGTGACTTCAACGATGAACTCTATAAACGCCCTGATCTGCAATGGATAAAGAAAGCCTATGTGATGCACCTGATGATGGCCTGGGACAAACACTACTACGATTATAAAACCGGGCAATTCAATTGGCAGAAATTTCAACAACGAGGAAAGGAATGGTACGGTGGAGATGATGTGATCTGCGTATGGCCAACGTGGCCTTCTTTGGGGTTGGATCAGCGCAACCAGTTTGACCTGTATCGTGACTTGCCGGGAGGATTACCCGCTCTTCGCGCGCAGGCCGATTCGTTACGACTGAACGGAACAAAATTCTTCATCGCGTACAATCCCTGGGATGAAAGCACACGCTCGGAAGGACACCTGCAAGGACTGGCATCACTGATAAAAGAGACCTCTGCCGATGGTGTAGTACTCGACACAAAAGGCGAGTCGAGCAGGGAGTTGCAGGAAGCTGCCGATGCCGTGAAGCCGGGCGTGATCATGTACAGCGAAGGTATGGCGGTACCAAAAGATATGCCCGGCATTAGCAGTGGGAGGGTGCATAACGCCTTGTACTATCCGCCTATGTTGAACCTAAACAAATTCATCCGGCCCGACTTCGCCATCTTTCGTGTGGCTGAAGTGTTTAAAGAAAAAATAAAACGGGAGTATGCACTCGCATTCTTCAATGGCTACGGTACTGAGATCAATCAGTTTTCACCGGGCCATCCCGAATGGGAAGAAGAACAATACCGGTTTTTAGGAAGAACAACCCGGATACTTCGGGAGAATCATAGCAACTTCATTTCATCCCGTTGGAAGCCGCTCATTTCAACCTTACGGGATAGCATTTGGGTGAATGAATGGCCGGGTAGAGAAAAGACTATCTACACCATCTTCAGTCTGAAGCCGGAGGGTTTTCGCGGGGTGTTGTTTGAAGTATCTGAACGTCCTGACACACATTACATTGACCTATGGTTGCATGAACCAATACTTGTAGCCAAACAGAGTCAAAAAACCTATACTCAAGTTCAACTTGAAGGATTCAATGCTTTTGAGCTGGGTACCAACAATGAAGGCTCGGTTGGTTGCATTGCAAAACTGCCCAGGCTAATTGATGCCAGTGTCGAAAACAACAGGCTAAACCTCCGGTGTTCCAAGGGTGACGAACTCCGGATTTGGGCGGGCAACCCCGCCTACGGAAAAGCCAATAAACAGGTAAGTCTGACAGGGCAAAACGAATTCAACTTTTTCATCCCCGACCTCTTTGGACGCTATGAAGGGAAGGTGGTTATTCAGGCGTTTGCTGAAGATGAATTGCTGGATGAAGTGGTGCTGTACATCACACCCGGAACACCCCGATTGATCAGCACATCGACACCAACTAATGCAACAACATCATCATCCAAAAACATGGTACGTATACCTGCTGGTATGTTCACATTTCGCACCACACATGGTGATGCTTTCATTCCATATCCAAAAGAGCAGCAAGGAAAATCATTTACCATGAAAGCATTTTGGATGGACAAACATCCGGTAACGAATGAAGAATTCCATGCCTTCATCCGTGCAACGCATTACAAGCCGAAAGACACCACAAACTTTTTGAAGCACTGGCGAAATGGAATCTATAGAAAAGGAGAGGAGCGCTTTCCGGTAATCTACGTTTCGTATGAAGATGCACAGGCTTATGCACGATGGGCGGGCAAGCGCTTGCCCACCGAAATGGAATGGCAATATGCCGCCCAAACCGACAAGCTGCTGGAATGGCCCTGGAAACAGCTCAAAGCGGTTACACGTAAGGAGCAATTTGTAACCGAGACGTTAACCGTAAAAGCCATTGAAGGGATTGATCCCAAGCACGCCAACCTGGGTGATGGCAAACTTTATCCGGTAGGCAGCTATTCCAAAGGTGTCAATCCGAATGGCTTGCTTGATCTGAGTGGATGCATTTGGCAACTCACACACGACATCTACGAAAGTGGAAGTTACCGTTACATTATCATGAAAGGAGGAAGTTACTTCAAGCCTTCCTCAAGCTGGTGGTATGTACAGGGTGGTCCGCGTGAACTGCATTACCGGCAAGCATTGCTCCGGGTAAGCGAAGGGTTTGAACGAAATGCAACCGTTGGTTTTCGCTGTGTGAAAGACTGATTTATGCGTACAAAGCCTCTTTTTGCTCAGCTACTTTCTCGCTGGAAATGTACTCATCGTATGTCATGAGCTTATCGATGTAGCCGTTGGGAGTAATTTCGATGATCCGGTTGGCCACGGTTTGGGTAAACTCATGATCGTGCGAGGTGAAGAGCACTGTGCCGGGGAAATCCTTTAAAGCATTATTGAAGGCAGTGATCGACTCGAGGTCGAGGTGGTTGGTGGGCTCATCCAAAATCAACAAGTTAGCACCGGTCAGCATCATGCGGGAGATCATGCAACGCACCTTTTCACCACCGGATAAAACGGAGTTTTTCTTGAATACTTCTTCTCCTGAAAACAGCATCTTGCCCAAAAATCCGCGGATGTAAATCTCGTCACGGTTTTCTTCCTCGGCATATTGACGAAGCCAATCCATCAGGTTGTCATCCGTTTGAAAATAGTCTTCGTTGTTAGCTGGTAGATAGGCTGTAGTGATGGTTTGGCCGAATTTATAGGTGCCGCTGGTAGCCTGTAGTTCACCGATCAGAATTTGGAAGAGTGACGTTACGGCCAATCCATCTTTGCTAAGAAAGGCAATTTTATCACCCTTGTTAACATAGAAATCGATGTTGCTGAACAACGTAACATCATCGGTAGCGTAACCAAGTCCAACGGCATGCAGGATCTGATCTCCGGCTTCGCGCTTCTGTTGAAATATAATGGCAGGGTACCTTCTGTTGGAGGCTTGAATGTCATCTACATTGATCTTCTCCAATAACTTTCTACGACTGGTAGCTTGTCGCGATTTGGAAGCATTGGCGCTAAAGCGTGCAATGAACTCCTGAAGTTCTTTGCGCTTGTCCTCAGCTTTTTTATTGGCGGCTGAACGCTGGGAGAGGGCCAACTGACTGGATTGATACCAAAAAGTGTAATTACCGGTATAAAGCCTGATGGCCTGGAAATCGATATCAACGATATGCGTACAGACAGTATCTAAAAAATGTCGATCGTGTGATACTACGATAACGGTGTTTTCAAATTCGAGTAGAAAATCTTCCAACCATGTTATCGTGTTCAAGTCTAGATCATTCGTAGGTTCATCCAGAATTAAAATATCAGGGTTGCCGTATAATGCCTGCGCCAACAGTACGCGAACCTTTTGAGAGCCGTCCAGTTCTTTCACTAGTTTGAAGTGCTCCGATTCCTCAATGCCTAAGCCGCTCAGCAGGGCAGCAGCATCGGATTGCGCATTCCAGCCGTTAAGTTCAGCAAATTCAGCTTCCAGGTCGGAGGCGCGCATGCCATCGGCTTCTGAAAAGTCAGGTTTTGCGTACAGGGCATCTTTTTCCTGCATGATGCTCCAGAGTTTGGTATAGCCCATCATCACGGTATCCAACACGGTAACCTCATCA
Source organism: Cyclobacteriaceae bacterium (assembly GCA_019638255.1). GTDB lineage: Bacteria > Bacteroidota > Bacteroidia > Cytophagales > Cyclobacteriaceae > UBA2336. The sequence goes on from JAHBUD010000001.1 coordinate 2,660,207, forward strand.
AACTCGTAGTGGTTTTGTTTGAGTACGGCCATGCGCTTGCCGGGTTCCATGCTTACGTTTCCACGGGTAGGGTCAATTTCACTGGAAAGGATTTTGAGAAAGGTTGATTTACCGGCACCATTGGCGCCAATAACCCCATAACAGTTGCCTTGCGTAAAACGAAGGCTTACCTCATCAAAAAGAACCCGTTTGCCGAATTGGAGCGATAGCTTGTTTACTGCGAGCATTGAATTTCAAAATAAGGCGCGAAGATAGGGATTGCGACTTAATAATGCCGGATCAAAAACCAATTAGTTCCAACCACCACCCATAGCCTTATATAAATCAATGTACGCATGAAAAAATTGCTTCTGAGCGTTGGTGTACTGCAATTCTGCATCCAATACATTTCTGCGGATCATCAACACCTCCAGGTAGTTGGCAAAGCCGGTTAGAAACAAATCGTTCCCGATGGAAATAGCCGTCTTTAATTCGGTTACTTCAGCTTGTTTAAAATTACTTACCCGTTGATAAGCCTGCATGGTATTGTACAACGAGCTAACCTCGCCAACACTTTGCAGCATTACTTTTTGATAATTAAAGATAGCTATGTTCTTCTCGGCCGCTTGCCATTTATACTGATAATCGATTTCCTTTCTATTCAACAAGGGCAGGGTAATGGAGCCCAATCCCATATACGCCAACGAAGCGGGATTAAGGAGATAACTTGTGTTAAAGCCATTGAGCGCAACAAAACCCGTTAAGTTGAATGATGGAAAAAAAGCAGCTCGGGCAGCCTGCAAGTCTGCTTCGTTTGAACTAAGCTGTGCCGCAGCTTCTTTTAAGTCCGGGCGATTTTCCAACAACGCTAATGGTAATCCTGCCTGAAGTTGTGCCAGTTGGTTGGTATTAATCAATGTGTCGGCCCGTGGGATAGGTACTGGAAACCTACCTGCTAACCCATTGAGTGTGTTCGAAACCAAAATTAAATGTTGACTGCGTTCAGCTTCCAAGGCGCGGGTTTGAAGCAGTTGCACTTGAAATTGTTTTACGGCCAATTCATTTATCTGTCCACTTTGTTTTTGGATGGCCACAATTTCCATGGCGCGTTCTTGAATGGAAAGGTTTTGCCGGATGATTTTTAGTTCATTATCAACCGCAAGCAATTCATAGTACAAGCGAGCAACTCCGGATACAAGCTGCGTTTGCACATAGTTCTTATAATAAGTGCTCGCCTTGAATCGCTCAACGGCTGCCTTTTTTCTGTTGCGCAGTTTACCTGCAAAGCCAATCTCCCAGTTGGTTTGCAAGCCCATAAAATAATCAGGTACAGGTGTGGGTATATGCTGCGCATCAGTGATGTTTGGCGATAGGTTGGTATCAAAATTTCCAACGCCATCAATGGTGTAGTCTCCAAACCTGGTGACACCATAGGAAACGCTGGATTGAACAGTAGGATAGAAGTTACGGACGTGGTAACGCAGATTAGCCTGTGCTTGTGCCATGCGTTGATCGGCAATCTTCATATCCTGATTGTTCCTAATAGCCGTATCAATAAGCGCAATCAAATAAGTGTCTTTAAAAAAACTTCGCCATTGCGGAACTGACACGTCCTTTTGCATGGCACTGTCCAGTCCAAAATAATTGGCCGGTGGCGTCATTTCATTTTTTACTTGTAGTTGTTGCGGCAAGGTGCATGAACTTACGGCAATCAACACAGCACAAAAAAAAGTATACTTCTTTACTAGTTGTTTGATTCTATTTTTCATAAGAGTCAAGCTCAGATAATGGTCTTTCTTCAACTGACGTTTCAATAATGGTGTTTCGCAGTTTTTCTTTAATGGTGGCGAACAGAAAGTAAAGTCCGGGTATAATGATGATCCCGAAAATCGTTCCGATTAACATGCCTCCGGCTGCTGCTGTTCCGATCGATCGGTTACCCAATTCACCGGGACCTGAGGCAATGACCAAAGGAATAAGACCTGCGATAAAGGCAAACGATGTCATCAGGATCGGGCGAAAGCGGGTAGCTGCGCCTTCAATGGTGGCTTCTAAAATACTGGCGCCTTGTTTGTGTTTTAAAATGGCGAACTCAATGATCAGGATGGCATTTTTACCCAACAGCCCAACCAGCATGATGAGCGAAACCTGTGCATAAATATTGTTTTCAAGGCCTAGTAATTGTAACGAAAGGAAAGCTCCAAAAATACCGGTGGGTAATGAAAGGATTACCGGTAGGGGCAACAGAAAACTTTCATACTGTGCCGAGAGCAGCAGATAAACAAACACTAAACAGATGATAAAAATGTAAATAGCCTGATTACCGGCCAGAATTTCTTCGCGCGTAATGCCCGACCATTCATAGGTAAATCCCCGCGGCAATTCTTTTGCTACATCTTCAATGGCTTTAATGGCCTGTCCGCTACTAAACCCCGCAGCCGCTTCACCGTTAATCATGGTGGCATTAAACATATTGTAGCGGGTAATCATTTCCGGACCATACACCCGCTCCAGGCGAATGAACGTACCATACTGTACCATTTCACCCCGGTTATTTTTTACATATAGTTTAAGGATATCTTCGGGCTTGGCACGATACTCCGGCCCGGCCTGTACCATTACTTTATACATCTGACCAAAGCGTACAAAATTGCTGGCGTAAAAACTTCCGATCAACGTTTGAAGGGTGTTCATGGCGGTGGCCACACTGACATCCTTTTTAGCGGCCATTTTATAATCCACATGGATGAGGTATTGCGGAAAACTTGGATCAAAACTGGTAAAGGCCGTTGTAACTTCTGGGCGACTTTTGATTTTCTCAATAAACTCCCGGGTTACTTCATCCATGCGGTTAAGGTTTCCGCTTCCGGTTTTATCAATCAACCGTAACTCAAAACCACTGGCGTTACCAAAGCCGGGTACTGTAGGAGGGGGGAAGAATTCGATGACAGCATCGTTGATGTGTCTTGTTTTCTGTTTCAGGATTTCGATCATATCCGTTACGGATTCTTCTCGATCATCCCACGGCTTTAAATTGATCATGGCCATACCATAGGAGGAACCTGCTGATTCGGTGATCAAACTGTAACCGCCAAGGGTGGAGATATTTTCGACAACCTCAATTTCTTTGCTTACCCGGGAGATCTCATCCAACACTTTGCCGGTCCGCTCTACTGTAGCGCCAACAGGAGTGGTTACGTTTACGTAGATCACCCCCTGATCTTCTGTAGGGATGAAACCCGATGGAAGAAAACGATTCACAACCCAAATGCCCAATACAAAAACCAGCGTAACCGTGATGGTAATCCTTTTTTTGGATGCATACCGTTTTACCAAGGCTTTGTAGCCTTCCTCAAGTTTGGTATAACCGAAGTTGAAGCGGTTGAAAAATCCCTGAAGCAACTTATTGGAACTGCCATGCGTGGGTTTAAGGATGATGGCACACAACGCGGGGGTAAGCGTTAATGCGTTGATACCCGAAATGAAGATGGCAATCGCCAACGTTAGCGAGAACTGACGATAGAAAATTCCTACCGGCCCCGACATAAACGCTACGGGAATAAACACCGCAGACATAACCAGGGTAATGGCGATGATAGCCCCACCAATTTCATGCATCGATCGCAACGTTGCTGTTTTAGCATCAATTTTATCTTCATGCATTTTGGCGTGAATAGCCTCAACCACCACAATGGCGTTATCCACTACAATACCAATAGCCAATACCATGGCAAACAACGTAAGCAGGTTAATGGAAAAACCCAGCAGTTGCATAAAGGCAAACGTACCGATAATGGCTACCGGAACAGCCAGTGCGGGTATAAGTGTGGAGCGAAAATCCTGAAGGAAAATAAAGACCACAATGGAAACAAGGATGAAGGCTTCTATTAATGTGCGCACCACTTCCGATATGGAAGCATCCAAAAAGCGCGAAACATCATAGGCAAAATTATATTTCATTTTAGGGGGGAAGGCCGAAGCTTCCAACTCCGCCATTCGCTTCTTCACATTTTGGATAACCTCGCGCGCATTTGAGCCCGGACGTTGCTTGATCATGATGGAGGCCGAAGGCTTGCCGTCCGTTTTGGAATCCATGTGGTAGCTGAATGAACCAAACTCAACTTCCGCTACATCTTTAAGACTTAGCAGGGAGCCATCCTGATTAGATTTGATGGCTATGTTTTCATATTGTTCTACATCAATAAACTTACCGGTGTATTTCAATACGTATTGCAACGACTGTGCGAGTTTGTCCGAGCTCTCACCGGTTTTTCCGGGTGCTGCTTCCACGTTTTGTGCGCGAATAGCTTCAATAACTTCATCGGTAGAAATATTGTAAGCCGCAAGCTTTTCCGGTTGCAACCAAACCCGCATGGAGTAATCGCGCATCCCCATGATCTCGGCATAACCTACACCATCAATGCGCTTGAGTTCCGGAAGGATGTTAATATCGGCAAAGTTGTATACGAACTTTTCATCAGCTGCTTCATCATCACTGAAAAGATTCAGGTACAACAGCATACTGTTCACTTCCTTTTCGGTTTGCACACCGGCTTTAATTACTTCTTCCGGAAGTTCATCCAGTACAGTGCTTACGCGATTCTGAACATTAACTGCGGCAACATCCGGATCGGTGCCTACTTTAAAAAAAACAGTGATGAGCGTTGTACCGTTGTTGGAAGACACAGACGACATGTACGTCATGCCGGGTACACCATTGATGGCACGCTCTATGGGTGTGGCCACCGCCTTCGCGCATACTTCAGCATTAGCCCCGGTGTATTTAGCAGTTACAGTTACCGAAGGGGGAACAATTTCTGGAAATTGCGTAACCGGTAAACTGGTTAGCGCCAACAAGCCCAGCAGGGTAATCATTAACGATACCACCAGCGAAAGGATGGGGCGTTGAATAAACGTGTCCAGCATGGCTTATTGATTTAAAGTATTTGCTTTCAGCACTTCATCCGAAGGCACTGCCCGCGGTTTGATAACCATACCCTCGCGTACATTCTGTATGCCTTCGTACACAAACGTATCCGAATCGGTAAGGCCGCTGCCCACCACATAGAAATCACCAATGCGGCTAATGGGCACAAAACTCTTGAGGCCAAGCGTTTGATTGGCATTTAGCAGATACACATAATTTTTATCCTGAATTTCTATACCGGATTTTTGCGGCAACAACAACGCACCGTTGCGTGCATCCTGCAACCTGATTTTACCCGTTGAACCATGCTTCAACAATCGATTTGGGTTCTGAAACTTAGCGCGCACAGCAATGGCACCTGTGCCTACTTCAAATTCACTTTCCATGGTTTCGATAGTTCCTTTGAGCGGATATAAGGTCCCATCCGCCAGAATCAGTTCAACGTTGGACAGGTATAGCGCATCGCGACTTTTGGCTTTACTGAAATTCATCAGGTACTCTACTTCCGATACGTTGAAGTAAGCGTTAACTGTCTCAATATCCGACAGGGTAGTGAGTAAGGCACCGGCAGAAATCAAGCTACCGATTTTAAAGGGTATACGGTCGATAACACCATTGAAGGGGGAGCGGATGCTGGTGTTGGTCAGGCGGATGGAGGCCGCTACTTCTTCCGCTTTGGCCTGTTCAATACGGGAGCGCGCAATCTCAACTTTGGCTTCCGCCAGGTCCAATTCTGTTTTTGTGATTACATTTTTATTCACCAATAAGCGAACGCGCTCCAATTCAACCAAAGCCGATTTTGTTTCAGCCTCAGCGCTGATCACATTTGCACGAGCCCGGTTTAAATCGGCACGGTATTCTTCCTCGTTGATCTTGAACAGGAGCTGGCCTTTTTTTACTTCTTTGCCTTCGTCAACCAAAATTTCCTCCAGGTAGCCTTCCACACGGGCCCGCACTTCAATGTTTTGAAACGCCTGTATATTGGCCACATACTCCAGGGGTATGTTGATGTCGCGCTTAATAAGGGTAGTGACTGGATATTCTTCCGGTTCTGATAATTCTGCGGAGCGATCGTTGGAGCGGCATGAAGCAGTAAACAGTATTACGCCAACAATGAACGTGGCAAAGAGCAACGTGTTAATAGTATGGTTAAGGTGCATGGTTATTTTTAAAAATATAAAGGGTATAGCCTATGGGCTGACCGGTTAAAACAATGGAATTAAAAGGGGAGGAAGGGCAGCTGTGTATTGCACCCGATGGATAACCTAAAATAGTTTCCTGAGGTGTAGCGTACGAACTGCTTCGCTAAAAGCAATTCTGCTGCTAAGGAAAATAAATTGTTGATAAACAGTACTGTACGTCTTTCCTTCTGAACTAATCAAAAGTTGAAAGGGATTATCAAGGATATGAAAGCTTCCTGGAACAAGGGAGATACGCAACCGGTCGTGGCGTTGTGAAATTGAACGGAATTCATCCAGTTCTTCCTGATCCCCAGCCGGTATATCACGTTTACCGAGAGCCTCCAATAGAAATTCCGCCAGTGTTACCGGCTGGTAGGAGCTATTCAGCGGCAACGATAAATCCGCCCGATGATCCTCAAACAATGCAGCGTTGAGGAAAATCAGGACAAAAAAGTTTACGGTTGAATTCTTGAAAAAGCTCTTCACTGTAGCCAAAACTTGCGCAAAGTTGCAGAAGGAAAAATCAATTATCAAATACGATGGGATGGATGGCCAATACGGTTTACTACAACGTTTGAAGTTTAAACTTACAACGCCAACAAGGGAGGAATGCAATCATCAACAATCAATAGACACATGTTATGTGCGGGGGCGGATATCGAATCAGGAAATAGCAACTTAACATAATATAAATTATATAACTCTTTCCTGCGCTGCTGCCTGATGCTCAGTTATATAATTATATTATGTTAACCATCTGGCGCCTCCATCACGCAATCCCTGCGGGCGCCATCTGGGGGTTTACGGTTCTGTATCAAGTGTGGCAAGTTGCCGCGCCTACCAGCCGCACAATTATATAATTTGACGTTATATTAAATAGCCGCTCAAGCCTGCCCGCATCCGGGCCTCAGTGCACACAGTCTTGAGCGCCTGTTAATGATGAAGTGTACAGCTAAAAGTTTTTTTTGCCCGCGCGCATTTAAGGCACCAGCCGCACAAGCATAAGAAACCGAGGCATTAGCCGAGGTTCACGAATTCCTTAGAAAATAAACAAAGCATGAGTAATTGCAGGCCGCGCAATTCCTGCGCACAAAATCCTAAGCCAGCAAAGCATTTTGGTGCTGGAAAAAGCTCACACAGTTTATTTGATTTGCTCCGCTAACGCTATGCAATAAACAGCGGTGTTCGCACTTTTTTGTTATGTACTTTTTGCCCCCGCTGGTGCGGGATGAAACACTTGATGCAAAAAGTACCAAAAAAATCAAGGCCCAAAAATGCTTCCGCCCACATGCCAACGCACCACCCCGCTTTTGGGCCGGGCCAGCGCGCAGCCTAGTCAAGTCATTCAGATGAATCCTTTAGATCATGGTCTGAGAGATAATTTTTACCAAGTCTGTTTATTGCCCTTATAATACTCTCATCAGTAACAGCCTTCTGATCATCGTAAAGAAGGTCATCTGAGATGAACGTGCGAGTCTCTCTTAGATCGACTTGAAGTTCTAAGTTTCCGTTGGTGATTGAGAATCTTTTTCCAAAGACTGATCCGATACAAACTCCACCGTTAACACGAGTGTAAAATTGGTTATCAGTTTCACTTTGGATTATAGCTGGAGTCTTCATGAGCATTTCTTTCAAGGCCTCACTTGGCGTCAATTGAGGATGATATCTCTCTGAAATCCTCTCGGCTACATGCTTATTAAACCCAAAAAGTGTGATGCTGTTCGGTGCCAAAATCAAGCTATACCAGGTGAACCATCCCTTAGGTTGCGGGCGTTTGATATGAAGGCTATATTGACCACCATATTCAGGTCTATAGATTATATGCCAATTATTTCCTCTTTTTGAAGTGTAATTGCTCGCATGCCTCTTCCTGATTTTCTTTTTAGTCATCGCCCTTACGACATAGTCCCGCATCTCATCGAAGAAGTCCCTAACAACTTCTAAGGCGAATTCACTATCATTCATTCCTTCAACAATCATATCCTCATCGGTTTCGAATAATACTTAAACATAACACAAAGTTACGGGCGTGCGGAATAGAAAGCTGCAAGGGTTCGCGGAGTTTATCCCGCCCTTCAGCGGGCGGGGCCTGCACATAAAAAAATCTCCATCCGCCAGCTGGCGGATAGTATTTTTTTACGGCAGCCCTTGCACCTTTCTATCCGGTCCCGTGTGGTCGCGCTATGTTTAAATATTTATTTCGTGTCCGCATCGGTGGCTGGTGGCTGCTGGCGGGCGTTTGGCTCAAGTGGCGTAGGCCACTCTTTCGTTATTGCAACATGTGGTGGGACTATCGTGAGTACTCGCTGCGCGTGTTGTGGTTTGAAGTTTCTATTTCAGAGCTCCCGTTTTAGGGGGCTCTTTTTTTTTAAGTATTGGAGAGGATAGTATAGCATAGCATAGAAGATTTATATTTCAATACAGATAAATGTTGCGTTATCGTGTAAAATTCTATTCTCAAGCTCAATAATTAATTTTCTCCCTAATTCGTCCAAAGACTTAAATTTTATTGATATATCTCGTATTTCGAGTTTGGAGATAACTTCATGAAACCCGTCAGTTGAAAATATAATCCGATCACCGCTTTCAAGATTGAAGTTAAAATTTTGCGGTTCAAACATATCTGGCCTGCCGAGTACATTTTCAATAATATTTCTTCTTGAATAGAATTTTCTTTCATTGATATTTATTTCTCCTTCACGAATGAGTCTTCCTAATTCAGTCTGGTCAATTGTTAACTGCTTTATTCCGTTCCCTCGCAGAACGCATGCACGGCTATCACCTATATGAATACCCATAATCAATTTTTCAGTGATTACTCCTCCAGTGAAAGTTGTAGCGATCTTGTCGTCATTGAAATGATTTTTTGCAATTTCAATAAGAGAGTCATTTGTATTAATAAGGAATTGATTTAGGTCAGGTGTAACGTTTTCCTTACAGAATTTTTCGAACCTTGTAATAACAAAATTGCTTGCGAAATCTCCATGATTAAGACCCCCTACTCCATCAGCTACTGCTGCATACACAACATTATTAAGCTCTGAAACGTACAACGAATCTTCATTAAGTTTTCTAGAACCTGTATTTGTATATTTTATAAATTTCATTTCTTGCAAACCTCTTTTATTGTTTTTTGAATTTCTGGGTTCAAAGATTCTATAGTATAACTTATGGAATAAAAAAGATGTTTTATTGCACTACAAAACTTATCTCCATCAACTCTAATTTCCATACAAATTCTTTTAAGAAGTCTCTCTTCAATATCTCCTGAGAGGTATTTGGCGGCCTTTCTCTCTACGTACCACCTATTATGGTTAGTTCCTAAATACAATAGAGCAAAAGTTCCTTCTGCTAATATATCCACGCTCCCCTGTTCCATAAAAGCTGTGACTCTGTTTGCCAGTGTGTCACAGAAATCCCAACTAAATCCAGACGATCTCACGTACTGACAATATACCTTGGCAATGAATGCAGATTGGTTTTTATCTTGATTGATAAGGGCAATATGGTCTAAACTAATCTCTTCAAGAATAATTTTCTTTTCGCTATCGCTAATCGTTGAACTCAAGAAATCCGATAATTTTGAAACGTCCTGGTCGTCAAAAGTTGATATGTCCTTCTTCAGGGAATCTAATACCAACTGCCCAGTATGAGTCTTGGTTGCTACTGCAACTTTTGAAACTGAAATCAGTGCCTCGCGAAAAGATGCCACGCTTGGAAATCTTCGAATAGGATTCATTCTCGTAGCCCCTAATAAGATGTCTCCGTATTCAGACGTTTCGGAAATTTCGTTGCAAGGAATCCTTTTGGTTAGCCCTACAAAATCATGGAGAATGCAGCCCAAGGAAAAAATATCAGATTGAATGCTAGCAAACTTAAGATCTTGTGTTATCTCCGGGGCAGTGTACATATCAGAGGTCTTAGCCATTCCAGTATTAGTTAAAGTAGTTACCCCTGTCTGGTTTAGGGATATTAGCCCAAAATCACCAATTGCATATCCTATTTTTTTAAATCGTAAAACGTTTGCTGGTTTTAAATCTCGATGATAAATCCCAAGAGAGTGCATCTCCTCTAGCCCGGCCATTATATCGTAAAGACATTTTAAGAAATTACTGCTATCCAATGTCTTATCTACCATATCATCATACATAGAGGACTCAGCAAGTGGCATAATAAAAGATGGAGGATCGGTAGCTTGGATCTCAACCACAGGAACAATATTGGGATGCTTTATAAGCTGTTGGTATTTCGCTTCTTTAGTGAATCTTTTTTTGGCTATTTCTTCTATACCACTCATAGAAGGATGTATATGAAAAGTTTTTAATGCAAACTCTTCACCCTTAGAATTTTCAATTACTTGAACAATCCCAAATCCTCCCTGCCCCCTATTTCCTGTAACTTTGAACTTCATTGAGTCGATTTTATGCAGAATTACCACAATTTATGCCCAAAAACAAATAATTTGGACTATTGAGTTGACTAACAACTCAACATAGTCTATATTTGTTTCATGGAAGAAATATCATACGGCAAATTATTGAAGGAGTTGAGACGTCAAAAAGGTGTGGCTCAACGGGATTTAGCAGCTTCAGTTGGAGTTGATTTTTCATACATCAGTAAAATAGAGAATGATCGGCTTCAACCTCCATCAGCAGATACAACTATAAAAATCTGTGAGGCTTTGGGTGTTCCCAATGAGGTTCTATTGTCTCTCTCTGGTAAGGTTAGTTCAGAGATGAAAGATACTATGACATCTAGTAAATCGGCTATTAAATTCTTACATGCTGTTAAGGATATGCAGTTGACGGATGCAGAGTGGGATAAACTCACTTCAAAACTAAAGAAATTGAGGTAATGCAATTAAATTTCTTCGATACTGACACTTCTGTAGAAAAAGAGATTGAAAAAATCTCCTGGTCGCCTTCTAAAATGGGTACTTTAAAACAGTGCCCTCGAAAGTATTATTATCAGTATTATGGAAGCAAACAGTTAAAGGCAAAAGAAGATCATAATAAGGAAAGGCTCAAGTATCTCTCCAATCTGTCGAATAAAAGTTTAGTAGCTGGGGAGATTATCCATTCTGTAATTGCAGTGTTCTTTAGGAAAGCTAAGTCTAGCGAAGTTTGGAAAGAAGATCGGCTGATAAGTTTTGCACTGAGTATTCTCAGAGACACTTTTAAATTCACGAGAGATGAAAGAGAAGGTATTCATAACTTAATGCAATATCCACCAGCAATACTAAAAGAGATCTATTACAAGCAATCTAATGAACAAGAGATTTTTGATGAGATAAGTGAACGCCTAAAAGTTAGCTTGTCTAATTTTTACACATCACTGGCATTTTCGTATCTAATTGAAAATGGAAAAAAGATTGATTCAATTATTGAAGGAAAGTGTAACTATCAATTACCTCCAAATATAAAAGTGGATGGTGTTATTGACCTTGCCTTTGGCGATCAGGATAAATTTTGGATTGCAGATTGGAAAACTGGCAAAGTAGAAGAAGAAGATACTAGCCTACAGCTTCTCTCATATGCACTATGGGCGATTCATCAAAAAGGTATAAGTAAGGATTCAATCGTAATTCAAAAGGCATATTTAGTTGATGCGAGACTTGAAGAACTTGAGTACTCTGAAAAGCATTTGGATCGCGCACGTGCAAGAATAATGCAGGATTCAGAAATTTTGAGAGAATTAAATGATTTTGGAAAAGAAGGAAATGATCAGGCATTTTCTAAATGTGGGCAAATCAAAATATGCAACCTTTGCCCTTTTCAAGAAGTGTGTGATAAAAGTAAGTAATGCTTATGGAAACGAATATTAAAATTGTTGAGTTTGGAGACCGCTTAAGCTTAGTTGTTAAGCGTGTAGAATTATGTGGTGAAACGCTTACTGATGAACAGCTTAATCGCGCCTGCTCAATCATTGCCAAGGTTTACAAAGTAGCAGCTATCCCCTATTGCCGCGATGGTAAGCAATCCTTAATAACGGAGGTTCATGAAAGTATTCCATGTTCAACTCTGACTGTTGATGATTGGGTAATAGAATTGGTTCACACAACAGACAAGTTTCTTATTTCTTTAAATGAGATATCGCAAAGATCATTAGTATCTGATTTATATAAAAGAAGTTTGTTAATACAAATTCAAAATCGGACTAATCTATGGACAATGGATAGTCCTAGAATTTTTTATGAAAAGACCCCTTTCTTGAAAAGTGATTTTTCTAATGATTTGTCGTCTGCGGTTACAGATATTGATGCTTTTAGGAGGTATGAGATTTCAGAGCTTTTCATCGATAAAACAGGTTTAGGATTTTCTGTTGGAGTAAGAACAGCTTTTTTTACCAGCCTTTCAGTTTTCGAATATTATAGTTCAGGCTTAGAGAAACGGCTTAAAAAATTATTGGGTAGGCAAAATGAACAAAAAGGAACTCTTGTTTATGATGGCCCAACGGGAAAACTGAAATGTTATTTTGAGGCCTATAAAGACGATCTAACTATTGAACAAGCTCCAGCATTTAAAATTAAAGGAAAAAGCTATTCAAACCCTTACGAATATTTTAGATTAGTTCATCCTTCCTTTGAAGTAAAGCCTACGGACAAAGCAGCGTTAGTTTCATTTCCTGGAATGAGTAACAAAGTCTACGTGCCTGCAAATAGATTGTTTGTTCGCGTCATGAACGATATGGTGGACTCTAACATGAGTAATGAAGATAAAATTTTGCCGGAAGATAGAATGGCTTTGATTAATGATTTCTGGAGTAGTCTAGGAAAAAGACCATTTGGAAAAAATTATGTTGGTATTAAAAGCAATTTCTATCAACCAAGCAATTTAAATAGTGGCATCTTAAAGATGCCAGATATTCATTTTGGAGAAAATCAAATTTTGCCGAGCCCCATTAGTAATTCACAAGATGACTATAAGAGAAGCTTCAGGAGCAGGAAAGAGTATCTTAATAAGTTTGGGTGCTATTTTGTACATCCATCAATGGAGCGATCAATTTATTTTTGCTTCCCTGCTAATACAACTGAAAATCTCAGAGAGCGATTTGCAAATGACGTTTGTAACAGAATTAAAGCGCTTACAAAGATTTCAGTGAGTCCCGCAATCATTACGTATAGTGATTATATGAATGGAATAGCCGACTTAAAAAATAATTTTGACACTGGCATGACAGTTTTTGTATTTGAAGATTTGGATCCAACAACTTATTTCAATATTCGATTTGAGTTAAAGAATTGGCGAATCAAAAGAGTAACAAACTTTCAACTTGCTAAAAAATTTAAAGGCTTGAATGATTATAAAGATGGTAGGTTTGAGAAGGGTTTGAAGAATTGGAATTCTTTTATTGAGATAAATGCTTTTGACATAATTCAGCAATTGGGTTGTTTACCGTTTATAGTTGAACCTCAATTGAATTACGATATGCAACTTGTTATTGATGTCAGCGAAAAGTCATCGCATATTGTGCTGTCTCTTGTGATGTTTAAATCTGGAATGAAAACTCCAATTTTTGATTCTCTTGTTAAGCCTAAAACTGATTCAAAGAAGGAAACAATAAATTCCGCATTTTTAGAGAAGTATGTAATTGAACTTCTCAATAATAATAGAACAATAATTTCAAAGTTTAATTTGAATTCCATGCTAGTGTTGCGAGATGGAAAGAATTGTGGAGATGAATTTAATTCCCTTGAGGCTACCGTTCCAAAGCTTATCCAAAAGGGAATTTTAGAGGCATCTTTTAAAATGACTTTTGTTGAATACCACAAAACAACTTTGAAAGAGGTAAGGCTTGTAGATAGGCAAGGCAGGCATTACTCAAATGTTCTTGAGGGGTCTTATTTTCTCCCTGATGAAAATACAGCCATCTTGGCTACAACAGGCGCAGGAACATTAAATCAAGGGACGGCATCTCCGATTATGCTTAAAGGTGGATACGGTAATTGCGATATGACCAAAGTCCTACACGATGTCTTTACCTCATCGCAGTTAAATTTTTCAAATCCGAGCGTTGCTCAACGACTAACATTTGCAGCAAAGCGTGCGGATGATCAGTTAAAGGATCGAATAGCCCAAGAGGTTATGAGAATCAAGTAAACCAAGAATTAAGGAATTATGGAAAATAAATGGTTAACAATTCAAAGTTTTGAGAAGAATCAGAATCTCTTAGAACTAATTAATAAGCTTCTCATTCATTTTAAGCTCAATGAAAAAGGCATTGATGCGCAGATGAGTGATGATGAAATTGATGAATCAAAAAGGGCACTTACAAATTTTCTTAAAAAGCTCAATTTCCAGATTCACGGTATTGAAAGCGGGTCTGATACTTTGACTGGGATTGATTCGCGCTCTCGTAAACTAATTAGAAATTTCATGGAAGCTCGAAATCGTGGTACTAAGTTTAAGTCAATATTGTTTAAAAGTTCTCCAAGCAAGGTTTTGGAAATTCTGAACTCAAATGATAAAGAAGAAAAAGCGCAATTGATTAACTCTTTGACCGAATTACGAGGTCTACTAGAAGATCATGTAGCGTTTGATGCTCAAGACTTAATCGGTGAAATTTGATGCGGAAAATTTTGGAAAATTCAACTCTTGAATTTCAAAGAGAGGTAAGTCTTGCTATTGAATTAGTAAGAGCAAAGGAAATTCCAAGTGAGTTGAGCCTTTTTAAGGATTGGCTTTTAAATTTCTATTCTAAAATAGAGAAAGACCTTCAGAGGGTTAATTACTGGATTACATTAAATCAATCAGCAATTTTTCCGGATCTTTTTATTGAGCTCTCCAAATTGAAACGATATTTTAGATTACTTAACTCGAGGTATTTACCCTCTCTTCATAGACATACAAATGGAGATATAGCTTCGTTAAAAATTTTAGCATGGATACACAGCCTTCATACTCAAACCACGAATAAACCATTCCTAATTATTGATGGAGATTTCGGAATATTCCCTACAATTAATTCTCCATTAACATATTCATTGCCGGTAACATCTCAATATAGTCTTCTCCATACTCCACTCTTTTTTCATGAGCTAGGACATTATTTATATGAACACCATAACAATGAAATGGATCAATTAGTAAATGAATTTCAGAAACAATTGGAGGATAGACTTAGACTTCCTTTTCAAAATAATGATCCAACGCATGAGGAAGACAGAAAACGAATCAAGATAATGGTTGAAACTTGGTATGAATGGATGCAAGAACTCTATTGCGATGCGGTTGGTTTAGAAATTGGTGGAGCTACTTATCTCAAGACCTTTTCACAATACTTATTACTTTCTGGAAAAACCGCTTTTCATGTTAAGTCAGCTGACTTGGCTAAGAGAAGCCATCCTGTAACCATGATACGAATTAAATTTCTTGTAACCAGAGCAAGAAAACTAGGCTTGGATGATGCCGCAAAAGAATTGGAAGCAGAATGGAATGCAGTTTCAACCGCATTAGGTATTAACGAGGACTACTTTGGGTATTATTCAGATGATTATCACTCAGATATTAATAGCATACTTGATGACATGATTATTGAGTCTTCACCTATGAAATTTTCAGACTTCAACACAACTGGACTTTCCGATTACGATCCTAAAAGTCATAATTATTTGCAGCTGATTACTCTAGCTTGGAAGAAGTATTCAAACGATCCGCTCGGATATTCAGCTTGGGAGAGGTCAATTCTACAGACGCTATCTCAATAATACATCGTGAGTTAAGGTTTTGGGCTATCCAGCAGCAACACACATTGTCAGGCCGCACATACCCCCCACTTCCAAAGCCCGTCAATAAGTGCTGCTGCCCCAGCCCGTTGTAAAGTTGAAAGATTGAGTTCTGAAAACCCCTGCGCTAAAAAAAAACTTTTTATGAAGATTGGTGTAAGGCCCGGATACCAAAGCTATGTTAACATAACGCAATAACATTATATAACTCTTGCCGGGCTAAGTTCCTGACGCGCAGTTATATAATTATATTATGTTAACCATCTGGCGCCTCCATCACACAATCCCTGCGGGCGCCATTCCAATTGCTTTAAATCCGCAAAAATGAACTAAAATCGAACATTTTTAGACGCTTAATCGTTAAATAAACAAATATGTTTACACTATATTGTTTATACTTATTTGATTAACTTTGTATTATGAATCAAGAGCTTGAAATACTGAAAGGCATTCATCCAGGGATTATTTTGGATCGTAAAATCAAAGAGAGAAAACTAACAAAAGGCCGCTTTGCCCTCATGATTAAGGAATACCCACAGACTTTAGGAGCAATTACTAATGGTAAGCGGAGTATGAATACCGCTCTCGCTTTAAAGATTGAGCAAGAGCTTAATTTAGCTGAAGGCTTCTTAATGACTCTGCAAGTCTTTTATGACATTAAACAGGAGAAAAGAAAAATCGAAAACGCGCGTCCTGATTTCTCCAAGTTAAGAAGAGGATTATTTTGGGATACCGACATGGAGAAAATTGATTGGCAGCAACAAAAACGAGCAGTTATTCAAAGAGTTTTCGAGAGAGGAAATAGTATAGAAAAAAGAGAAATAACTCGTTTCTATGGTGACCCAGAAATTAGGCGCTTCAGTAATCTAGATCAAATGCATGCCTAACGGATTATTCTGGAATACAGTAACACCACTGCTGAGAACTGTTCTAACTAATATGATGGAAAGCGATCTTTTCCAGCAGTTCAGACTAGTTGGTGGTACTTCTTTAAGTCTTCAGTTGGGTCACCGAATGTCCATTGATATAGACTTATTCACAGATGCTGCATATGATTCAATTGACTTTGGTGTTATCGACAATTTCTTGAGAGGTTCTTTCTCTTATGTTTCTGAACCTCAAGCGGGAGTGATTGGAATGGGTCAGTCGTATCTGGTTGGCGAAAGTGAATATGATACTGTTAAGCTTGACTTATATTACACAGATCCATTTATACAGTCTGCATTGGTAGTTGATCCATTCCGACTAGCTACTGTTGAAGAGATAATTGCAATGAAAATAGATATTGTTCAGCGTGTGGCTAGAAAAAAAGATTTCTGGGATTTGCATGAATTACTAGAGCAGTATTCTCCAAGCCAAATGATTGAACTGCATAAAGCAAGGTATCCTTACAATCACGATGAAGAGGTGATCCGAACAAATTTTACAAACTTCACAATTGCTGATGGCGACTTTGATCCTATTTGCTTAAAAGAGAAGTATTGGGAATTAATAAAGTATGACTTTATTCAAGTTTTAAAGCACTCTTAACCCGATTAGCTTTATCTCCAGGCCGCACTTGCCAAACAATCTTTGCCTTCCGGAGGCTCGGGCACGTCCACTTGATGGAGTTTGCGGTTATGGAGCGAACCAGTTTCTCGACAAGATAGAATTCACGCATAGTGCAAATTAATCAGAAAGAAGTAACAGGCCAGTGCTGATGAACAGCATTCGTTTGAGTGATACCTCTTTCCGCTTTGCCTTTTCGATAGAGCGCTGTTTGATTAAGATTTTGCTAATTGCTGAGGCCGTATCCCAACCAGCAACAAGTAGCCTATCATCCAAAACTCTCCAATAGTTGCAGGTATCGTTAGCATATCAACCCATGAAGCATTAAAACCTGCATAGCTTAAAAAGGCATTTGCCATATAGCCAACACCACCGAGTATCAGCATTCTGCCCAACCAAATCGGCATGCGTTGCGACTGAACCACAATATACCCCATTGGAATAAGCCACAGGCCAAAGAAAAGGCTGCCCACTCCCCAAGCGCCCTTAATGAATTGATTGAAAATCTGAATCATAATTAGCTTGTCATCCACAGTAGAAGCCGTGTTTGCAACCGCAATGGCTCCACCCATCGCTATCGCACTTAACATGATCGCTCCAGCATTCATCATGCCCCAAGCAGCCAATGCCCATGCTGCAAAATGATTGATGTCTTTAAACAGTTTAAAGAAGTAAACGGCAAGCACGGCTTGCGATACCACAATGGCAAACTCGAGCAAGAGTCTGGTGCGCGCAAGTGTTTCATGTTCGTTTAAGTTGGAAACTGTTTTAGCCAGATCACCAGATACAAAAATCTGTGGATGCAAGAAAAGGAAACCTATCATGCCGGAAATACCTAAAGCCAAATACCAGGCACCCGTTAAACGGGCCGTACGAACCAATTCCTTGTGTTGATCATTCATAGTAGCATGATTTAAAGTACAAAGACTGTTCTGAGACAATAAAGTTACAGGTCCTACCTCACAAATTTGCTTAACTTTACCTGCCTTACTAAATGATATTTACATGAAATCCCCTGCACAAATCCTACGTTTACTTCTGATTTATGTGGTCTTGTTTTCCGGTTGTTCTGTATTAAAAAAGGAAGACCCCGAAATAGGCGTCCGTAATTTTCTGGCCGCACTCCAGGCCGATCTAACTAAATCAGATGGTGAGGTACTCAAATATTTCCGGGTAAGCCAAAGTCGCGAGGCGGTATTGGCCGCCATTAAGGTTTTTCGAAACACCGATCCGTTTGTAGTGTGTGATGCCCGGCTTGCAAACAGTACAATCACCATTGAACCTGGACAGGTTAACGTTGCGATTCCGATTACCTTTAGGATTAAAGAATTAGATACCAAGGATGAATTACCCTTTACAATGCAAATGACACTGGCTCCGCTTGAGAAAAGCTATGTTATCTCACAATTTGATGGAGAAGGTTTTTATCAGTCGTTTTCAACGATTAAGAACAGAAATTACTGGGAGGCCGAACAAAAACTGGCACTGCGCGAACGGATGGAGGCGTATGAAGCGGCACGAAAACTTGAATCGTTTTACGACTCCGTAATTTGGTACACTACCCATGCAGAGCAACGTTACTTCTATGTGGTGAGGGGTTCATGGATCAATACTTTTTTTCACTCAGGCAACGATAATGTTCGCGTTCCGGATGAAACCCGTATGGGATTGGTAAATGAAATTGGTGAAACCATTGTGCCAATAGCCTTTGATCTTGTTGGAACACTTTCCTTCGTGCAGAATAATCTTGTTGAGGTAATTCGTGATGACAAAATCGGTTACTTTGATATTGGCAAACGACAATTGGTTGTCGATACCGTTTACAACCTGATCATTCCATACGGAAAGAATAATGTATGGGCCATCGTAAAGCAAGACAGTACCATTGGATCACTCGACATGCGGTTTAATTACTCAGCCGGGTTCCCATCACCCGAAGCTGAGCAGTGGTTTAATGATTTTTCGTATCTCAAAAAGAGCATTCGGCTCAAAGCTGGTAACCAGGCATTTTGCGAAATACCCTATCAGGACTACGCGGGTAACGGAATAATCATGCCTCCATCCTACCTGGTAAGCAGCGGAATTTTCAACCCCATTGAAGGCCACATTTCGTCATCAAGTATTCCTATCTATGGCGGATGGATTGACTACAAAGAAACAACCGGATCGTTTGTGCAGCAGATTACGGATAACCTTCGGACACTGGTTGTTACCATACGAAACCGGTACCTCGAAGGTCGCGAAGAATTTTATACATCTAATAACCTGGCTTTTATTGATGATACCCAGAAGATCACCAGTGTTACCACCATCTATGGCGATGAAGTGAGCCTTCATACAATCGACAGCACCTTGTTGGAAGTGCGAACGCCCCACAGTTATTGGTTTGGCGAGTACGAAGCAAGTGAAGAATTAAACCTGCTTAACCACACCTATTTTTCCATCACTTCTGGAGGCACAATCGAACAGCTAAAGTCTGACAGGCTTTTCGAACAAACGGCATTTGTGAAACTCGACAGCACTTATCTTACCGGAGAATATGAAGTTTACGATTATGCCGCAAAGAGAACCCGCACGACTTACTTTTTAGCTGAAAAAACCATCACCTTCATGCGCGATGAAATCCTGGCCGATCATGGGTACGGATTCCCCGATGACGATGAGAAGCGGGAGCATTTTAAAAACATAAGGCAGAACTACCAACCGTTATATTCTTCCCTTGAAGAGTTAAAAGAAAATTTAAGTGAGATAGATCAGTATAATCTTCAGTTTCTCAACCGCATACTGACCGTGATGAAAGGGAATTTATCCGCTTCTGCAAATCCTTAAGTTCAGGTGAAGGGACTGAAGAATCTTTGGTTTGTGGTGCTGGTCATATTGGCGATGCCGCTTGCGATCAATGCACTCGCCTACATTAACTTCGATCCTGTCTACGGCTTTCTCCGTCTTAAGCAACAGGCCATTGCTACCGGATTCTATCTACCTGCGTACTACGCACACGTGCTGGCGGCTGCACTTATACTGCTCATAGGTATTTTTCAACTCCATCCTACCCTGGGGCTACGCTGGCGAAAGTTTCACCGCACCTTAGGCAAGGTGTATGTGGGTGGTGTCCTATTTGTTTCAGCACCAGGGGCGTTGGTCATGAGTTTTTTTATTAACCGTGGTCCATTGGTGCTCTCAAGTTTTGTAGTTCAGTGTACGTTGTGGTTTGTGTTTACGTGGCTTGCCTACCGCCATATACGTACTGGCAACATACAGGCTCACCGTCAGTGGATGCTACGAAGTTTCGCGCTTACTTTGGCTGCCATCACCTTGCGCCTTTATGTCTTCGTCAGCTCATGGTCATTCGACCTTGGCCAGCCTGAAGCCTACGCCACCATTGCCTGGCTAAGTTGGTTGCCGAACCTGTTGATCTGCGAATGGTATTTGAATGTGAGGCGTAAGCAGGTAGTGGCAACTTAGGGATCAACAATTCAAAACTTTGGAGTAACTCACACTTCTTGCGGAGTAATGAGCAATAACTGCATTATTTCCGGACACGATTACTATAAGTATTTTCGCTATTTATTTGCTAACAAAAATTACCTGATTAGTTGCACCCATCCTTTCATTTCCATTACTTCCTCATCGCATCCCCTAAAATTCGCAAACCAGTAATACATACCAGCTGGGTAATCGCCACCCTGCCAGCTCCCATCAGGACTGTTGTAAATAAGTTCTCCATATCGATTAAAAATACGCAATAGCAATACTTCAGTATTCGTTTCAAAATGAAAATCGGAGTTAAACTGATCTCCATTGGGCGTGAATACATTAGGGGCAAAAACCTGTGTACTTTCAAACTTAATATAAAAAGGTGCTGATTGGAAGGAGCAGAAACCATAGACACCGCGAACTGTATAACGTCCAGTCTCCTCAATTACCTTTTGCGTCCCTTGGCCAGAACCGATCACTTTGAATTCATCTTCCTCGGTAGGCGCATACTCCCAGGTATATGAAGTACCGTCCCGCGATGACACCGTGAGTAAATACACAGCCTCATTGCAAACTATATTTAGTGTATTTTCTTCCGGAAAAATCTGAAAGGCCATATCTGAGTTAAACCCAATCTGAACTGGTTCACTATAGGCTACACAGTCACCATTGGATGCAGTCACCTGGTAATATCCCTGCTCGTAAACTATTACCTCTGAATTAAGTGGTTTGTTTATGGTGTTGAATGGTACCGTCTCACTTTCGCGATAGAACCATGTGAATACGAGTTCAGGGTTGTCAACCTCAACTTTTAGGAAGGCAGTACCTGTAGAGCAAAAGTCACCAGGCAAACGAGTAATTACTATTGGTTCAATAATCCTTACCTCGATACTATCTTTTAGGTTAACAACACACCCTAAAGGCGTTATAAAGCTATACAATAAAGGATAAACGCCATTGCCTAATGTGCCTGAATGAAAATGATTGTCCTCTACCCCTGGTCCTTCCCATGTTCCTATATCATATGTAGCAATAAGCGGAATGGATTGATGATTCTCACACACTACTGTCTGCGGGCCAATAGAAACCTGAAGTTCACCTTCAACAGTAACATAAAAAATTGCTGACTGTTGCGAACAAAGGAGCCCTGAAACCAAAACATAATATTCCCCAGGGACATTAACAGACCTGACAGGTCCACCTGGACCTATGGAAACAAACGAATTCGTGCCCATTTTCATAAAATACCATTCATAGGTCGCATCAGGTATTTCAACTACTTCAAGCACTATCTCTCCTTCGTTGCACAAAATAGATTCAGTGGGTGATAGTAATTCAATTAAAATTGATCCACCCACTTCTATATGAACTTTACCTTCATAAGCACAATTAGGCGTGGTATAGGTGAGAATTGTGGTGCCCTGTCCGACAATACCAGGATCAAATAGGCCAGTTGGGGTAACACCAGGGCCAGTCCATACTCCTCCAAATGGGTAACCATAGAGTTGAATCGGATCAGAGCTTTCACATACTGGTGGGTTCAGAAAAATGACAGGAGGAGTTGGGATATAATATACCGCTCCAGAAAAGGAACCTGAAGGTGTATTTTCATTTCGAGATCCAATAAAAAACATCTCTTCATCTACTGATACAGATGCGCCAAAGTTATCTTGCTCATCAGCTGAATAGCGGTTACCTTGAAGATTGAGGTATTCATAGGTTTCATGCCAAAAAAAATCCTTGGACTGAATAATGTACGTATTACCGGGTACTGTTCTTACTTGATTGTCTTCAGTAAGAAATTTACCAGGAGCCCCAACTACAAGGGTATTACCAATTGCATCGATTGAGGAACCAAAGTAACCACCTTCCACAGGATTTTCTGCACCAATAATTGCCGTTGGCTGCATACTTGGTGTCCATAGTTTTCCTGGAAGCTTGGCATAGACATAAACAGCACCTGACTTTTGAACACCATTGTAGGTGTAGGCAGGTACTCCAACAAAAAGATGATTGTCCAGAAGTTTCACCGCACCGCCAAAACCGGAAGTTATTTCAGCGTCAATGCTGAAATTAATTTCCCATTTTCCTGTGCTGGT
This sequence comes from Cyclobacteriaceae bacterium, assembly GCA_019638255.1. Classification (GTDB taxonomy): domain Bacteria; phylum Bacteroidota; class Bacteroidia; order Cytophagales; family Cyclobacteriaceae; genus UBA2336. The sequence continues at coordinate 2,683,142 of JAHBUD010000001.1, forward strand.
GTTTTTGGAAACAAAAGAAATCCCTCCACCAATGGTGAAGTAATTTCCAACCACAAGCATATTCTGATGTATATCTAATCGTACAGAGGGCCACGATTTATCAAGCGGCTTACCAAAATAGAGAACGTCTTGATACATCCATTTTCCATCAATCTTTTCATATATAATCACAGCATTTGTGTGTAGATCGCTGAGATTATTGTATGCAGACGCAAAAAGCATGTCACCATTCATAGCTACTGCTGCTCCGATGTGGTTTAGCATAAGCTCTTCGGGTGCGGACACTGAATCATATAAAAGAGCAGATGACCATGATGAAGTTATTCGTTTGTAAAGAAAAATTTTACCAAGACCTGAGGATGAGTTTGAATATCGATAGGAAGGTGCTCCAACCGCCAGTTCATCTCCACTTATTGCCAAGCTATAACCAAACCCTGAGTCGGAGCCGCCTGTTGGTCTCTCGCGTCTTTGTGAAGGACGGATAATGTGTTTCCTTGAATGGTCTTCTCCATATCTTTCATATACATACACGGCTCCTGCTCCCCTACCTGAACTGCCGTCATAAGGTGCACCGGCTAACAATCCCTCAGGCGTTTTGCGAACGGACAGACCGTGAAAAAATCTACTGGAATTTTTGCGGCTTACGGTTACATTCTGAAGACTTCCCCAAATGCCTTCACTGCGCGTAATCGATACAACCGACTCGCGATATGCAAACCCAACAGCTTCAGCCCCAACAGAACGAATTAACTCTGTTCCATTCCACACCATGTTTAGAGCATAATCCGACCGTTGACTCAAGCCTACTTGCTCATGGATCATCTCACTACTAATACTCTGCCATGAAGAATTAGTTGCGGTAACTAGCAAAGTCTTCCCTTTATAGTAATCCCCATCGGGTTCGAGTAGACTAATGGCCAACTCAGTTGAAGAAACAAACTGAATTGGAGTAGGAAAACGGAGAGAGGACTCATAGCCTGGGATACTGGTGCGAACGGTCTCCACCGCATCTTCCCATTCACCGTTCCTTTTGTAGATAAATAGTTTATCTCCGCTATCACCATCTTGTATGTAAACTAATCCCATAGTCGCAACCATATCATCTGTTGCTGTTAAGATTCTGCCATAATAAAAAGCAGCGCCCATAGGTAATGACTGTGAAAGTTTTGCCAGGTAATCGAATCCTGTTACGTTTCGCTTGTAAACATAAATGCCACTTCCACTAGGGTCATTATCTGAAGAAACATACAGGTAATCACCTTTTAAAAGTGTCGCTACGCCAAAAATATTGGCGTGTGAATCTAAATCTGGTCCAGGTACAACTTCAATCATAGGACTACTCCAATCAGAGCCCGATTGGTGAATGATATAAAATTTTGCTGTATTAGTCCCCGGACTACCAACAACAATTTTGGTTGCATCCTCAGAAATGCTTACTGGCGAATAGTGCTCCAGAAAATCCGGCAATTCTACTCTCACTGACTCCTGCATACTCGTCCATCCGCCTACTGGCTTTTCATAGATATACACAAATCCTTTTGGGTATCGCCTATCGATAACAACTACTACCTCACCCTGCGGATCAATAGCGACATCATTACCAAAAAAGCCAAAGGAAATCGGATTGGAGGGTGTTAACATAGCCCGATAAGCCCAACCTGCAGGAGTTTTCTCGTATAGAAAAACAGCGCCACCGTAAAGTATTCCCAGTGTATCACTATTTTCTGCACCCACAACAATAAAGTTGCTGTTTGCTGCAAGTGCACTCCCAAAACGGTCATCGTTATTTACCGAAGGCTCTGGAAGCAGTTGATTCAAAGTAGTGTTACATTGTGCAAAAACCCTACCCCAAAAAAACACAAAATATATAACAGCTAGTACTCGCGTAGTCAATTTGAAATGATAGTAAACATCAATAACGCAAATTTACAGATAGTATCCTTTGAACAGCAAGGTCATTTTTCCTTTGTCATCAATTTTTTCTTCAACGTGTTTAGAGATTGGGTATAGAAGATTAAAGGGGTTAATTCTGAACATTGAAACTGAAAATTTTATATTTTATTTAAGATTATGGGTATAATTTAACCCTATTTCAAACGATTTCTGACATTTTTATTCAAATAAGGGTATTTTTTTAACCATAGGTTAATATTTTAAACAAAATATTATCTAAACCTTAACCCCAACATCATTATGAAAAACCCTGTTAACCACGCCTTGCCCGCTACAAAATTCAGTGTAGTCGTCCTTTGTTTCTTACTTATTTTCACGACAACCGTGCGCACGGCACAAGCCCAGGAAGATGAAAGTAAATTCGGACTCTCTGTTTCACTCAACTCTGATATTTTCTTTGGGTTCTATCCATTCTTTGCCGGCTCGTATAAACTAAATGAAAAGGCGGAATTTACCTTCTACGGAATTCTTTGGTCTGGTGGTACCGGTGCCGCCTGGGGTAACTGGACTGAATTTGGTGGCGGCATAAATTTTTTGGTATCAGAAGGACTAAATATCAACCCGCAAATTGGTTTGCTAAATGGTAGTTTAACTTCTGGTCTTGGAACACCAGTATTGGGTGAAGGTATTGTGCCCAACCTTACAATTGGTGCTGACTACAGCAAGTTTGAAGGTGAGATCTATTTTGGCTACTACCTGGGACTTGACCATGGCAATCCAAATACAAACAACTTCATTCACTATTGGATAAATGGCGGAACAAAGCTTAGCTCCTTTTTTTCTGCTGGTTTGCACTTTGAACACTTAAGGTTTGCCGGTGGAAAGGACCACGCAAGCGATGCCGCATATAATTACTATGCGTCTGTAGGTCCTTACATCCAATTCGCTAATCCCAATGGCAAATCTTTTGCCCGGTTTACTACCGGATGGGATTTAAGAAGTGATGAAGAGGTAGCAAAAAGTGGTTACGAGCAACCATCGTTCTTTAAACTTTCCGTTGGTTTTAGCTTATAGAAGAATCTATATAAACTACTGCCAAAAACCTTTGCCCGCTACCAACGGGTAAAGGTTTTTTTATTGCACTCACCGAAAAATTTAACCTCACAGAAATTTCATCTATAGTCGAACTATCGTGACGTCTTCCTTTTCTTGTATTATTGCAACTTGATGCACAGAAAAATAAAAACATTCGCCACGGTAGCGCTACTCGAAGGGATCTCCTACATTGTTTTGTTAGCTATTGCAATGCCCCTCAAGTACCTCTACGATCTTCCGCAAGCAGTGAACATTGTCGGTTGGGCACACGGAATCTTATTTATTCTCTACGGTATACTGCTATTGCTCTGCTGGATAGAATATCGGTGGAACTTCGGACGGGTAGTGTGGTACTTTATGGCTTCCCTCCTCCCGGTTGTACCCTTTATTATTGAACGGAGGCTAAAGCAAGAGTACTTTCCTAAGTCTTCGCCAATGCCTGCGAAAGGGTGACCATCTTGCTGCCTTCAGCATCCCAGAGTTTAAGGCGGAAACATCGCCACATCTCAACTGGGTTCCATGATGTTTTGGGTGCATTCCAAATTTCCGGCATACTGTTATATGCCTCCGGCAATCGGTAGAACGGAATGCGCGAATTGAGGTGGTGCACATGATGATACCCGATATTGCCAGTGAACCAATGCATAACTTTCGGCATCGCCATAAAACTGGTTGATTCTATCGCAGCCTTATCGTATTGCCAATCGTGGTTCTCGGCAAATTTTGCACCCGGAAAATTATGCTGGCAGTAAAACAAATACGAACCCATAAAGTACGCTAGAAAGAAAGGAAGTACCCAACTGATCATAAGTGTTGTGATACCAAAGAAATAATAAATGGCAAAGGCTCCCGCTGCATGAAGCACTAACGCAAGCAATGAGTCCATATGTTTGCGCGGGCTCTGCACAAACGATTTTATATTAAGCCAGTAAATAAACAATGTGAGGTAACCGAATATTACCGTTAGCGGATGTCGATTGATCAGGTATAGGCGCTGCTCAGCCGGTGTAAGTGTGAGATACCGGGTTACGGAAATAGTTGGATACGAACCGATACCATGTATGGTCAACTTTGAATTATGGGTGTGGTGATGATCGTGCGATCGTTTCCAGATGGTTTGCGGAGCCAGGATATAAATGCCGAATAACTTCATGATCCACCGGGCAGTGGCAGACCCCTGCAGGATGGCATGGTGCTGATAGTCATGATAGATGATAAACATTCGCACATAAAAAAGAGCCAAAAGGCAACCTATGGCAACGCGTAAGGCAATGTGTATATCGGCAAAGGTTGCGGCAAATAAAACAATTATAGCCGTTAGTGTTAGGATTGTTTCGGTCCAACTTCTGAGCTTGTTTTCGCGGATAAAGGCTTTACTGGCCAGTAGTAAATCGTGTGGAGTGCGCATTAATCCACAAAGATAATCAAATAAACTTCGCCCAATATTACGGGTCTTTTACGATTCAGCCCACTGGCCTTTTGTGCTTCCACCGTCTGTGCGACCAAAGCCAGGGTACAGGATCAGAAGTAATTTCCTGCTCTAGTCTTCGTATAAAGGCTTCGGAAATTTCACCCTCAGCGGTTTCTTTAGGATTATCGCTGAGTAACTCAGGGAAAATTTCGTAATAGCCCCTGCTGATACGCTTTACATTCATGTATACTACCGGATAGTTGAACTTCCTCGCAATCTTCTCAGGGCCGGTATGTACTGGTGTATCCTGATTCAGAAAATTAGTCCAGTAAGCATTTCGGATATCGGATGGCGTCTGGTCGGCTATAAAGGCTGTTGCCGATACTTCTTTGTTTCGCGCTACCATGTCGCGCAGAACCTTCTCTTCTGCAGTAATTCGGGTACCAAATCGTGTTCGTGTTGTCGTCATCATTTTATCAAAGTATGGATTTGAAAGTGGGCGATAAATCACCACCAATGGAAATCGTGTGTGAAGGGCAAAGCCAGGCCCAGCCCATTCCCAATTCCCATAATGCCCCATTACAATAATCATGCTTCTGTGATCTTCGTACATCCTCGTGAGCCAGGGTTGTTGATGCAAAACACAACGATCACGCGAAATGTGCTCAGGCATTTTTAATGTTTTTAGCGTTTCAAGGATAAGATCGCACAAGTAGCGATAGTATTGTTGACAAAGCACAAAGATCTCTTTCTCACTCTTCTCCGGAAAGGAGTTTCTTAAATTGTTCATAACAACGCTCCTTCTATATCCTGACAACCAGAGTATGATAAAAAGGAGATCAGAGACAATATACAGTGTCCTGAAGGGAAGTAATGCAATCAGATAGATGAACGGATAGGTCAGATAGAAGAGAATAGCTTGCATGGGAAAACTAAAATAAGAAGTTTTGTTCAGTGAGAAAACCTTCTTACTATTTACTGCAGATTAGTGTGCAATCAACCAGTTTCCATTTGATGCAAAGCTTACTATGCGAAATGAATTTTCGGTCTGACAACTAGGGTTTTATCGCTAGATTTTGTAACAAATTCTTCCGGTCAGCAAACATGTTGCCCTTCCACGAGTTGGGCAAAGTTCATCGGATTTATTTCAGGAGGTTGGGCATTGGGATTAAAGTATGGCTCATGTTCTTCACACGAAATAGTAAGCCACAAAAAGAGTAAACTAAATACAATGATAAGCATCAGGATAAGCAGGTAACTAATGAATAGTATGAGCAAACAGCCCAAGCATGTAATGCCCAGTTATCAAAACTTAATGGAAAAGAATTTCAAAAGGTCAGACAATAAATCACCGCTAAGACATATGAAATCCCATAGACTATTCCTGCAACGTGTAGGAAGAAACTACTTATCCGAAACCTGCCAATAACATATTGAAAAAATGGAAGCACCTGTATCGCGTGCAAGCCCAACGCATGGGATATCCGAAGATCTTTCAGATTCATTTTCCAATCTGTAAGCACCATGTGCTGTGCTGTTTCTGCTTCAGTTGAGGGCCAGCCATACCGGGTAAGCAGGTATCCGGAAAAGTTGCCCAGCAAGAACAGAAACATTCCCCATACAATTGCCGAGCGGTATTCAACTCCACCCTTTTCAAACAAACTGAATACAACAAACCAGATCGCGACCACAATGGCATTGAAACCAATAACACCGCCCATAATGGAGAAAACAGTTGCGTCAAATGGTGTGCTCACATTGAAATGGGAATCCACTCCCCTTACAGATTGCATGCTGATCAAAATGATTTCAATAAACATGCATGTAGCTATCAGCCTGTTTAGTACTCCAATCATTCGGGTATGCTTCTGAATAAAACCTGTAAACCATGCGTATGTCCAGGTGAATAAACTGATGGAGATAGCAAAACGAAATGGCTTTAACCAAACACTCTCCAATTGTACGTTGCGGGCATCCACGCCCATCAACAACAAGAAAACGATAGCAAGAACAAAATGAATAAGTCCGGTATAATAAAGTACCCGACTTTGGTTATGCAACAATCGAATAAACTCCTTCATAACCGGACGATAATGGAAGTTGGCTTTGTAACAGAAAAAGATGCTTTGCCGAATGACGGTGGCCCGAATAGTGTTGATGGGTTGTTTGAAAACCCATACGGCTCAGATGGCAAGCCCATCCAGTTTCTGTCCAGCTTACCATTACTGTTCATATCCTGGTAAACCACTACAGCATAAGTGCCATTTTCTACTAGCTGAAAAGTAGTTTGAACCGAAGATTCACCGGTAGCACTGACATCAATGCATTGCCGCGCATGGTTTAAGAAGTCCTTCTCATTATCGAAGAGACAGACCCGAACACGTCCCTGATTGGGTTGAACTTTTAGTACGGATACTTTAAGGGCTGTTTCCTGCGCCTGCAGCACCACAAATGAAAGACTTGCGGCAACCAGCAATATTGATCTTGTCATAGCTCAAACAGATTTTTTGGAATCCATGAGCCAAAAGTATTTGCAATTGAAAGGCTGAACGCCCGTAGAAATTTAACCGGACTTCTTTTCCAGGTTCTTCTTGTATGCTGAAGGTGTTTGGCCGGTTTGCTTCTTGAAAAATGAGTTGAAAGTAGATTTTGATCGAAATCCGCATTCGAAGGCCAACCCAAGCAATGAAAGGTGGGCATATTGTTTATCTGGTAGCCGCTTCAAAAACTCCTTTACCCGATATTCATTTACAAAGTCATAAAAGTTTTTACCCAAACAACTATTGATGACATAGGACAGTTTACCGGCAGGAGTTTTCATGATTTCAGCCAGCCTGATTAGAGAAAGATCAGGATCAAGGTAGTGCCGACCTCGTTCGAGTGATTCTTGTAATGCCTGCGCAAGCTCATCCGCATCTTCATTATTTGTAACAAGTGTGGTTGAAAGGTTCAGCTCGATTGGTGCCAAATTCCGGAACGCATCTGTTTTGCGTATACCCCAAAAGCTTACATAAACGATATAGAACGTGATAAACACGCTCACCACCTGGAATGTAAACCGGGAATCGAATTGCCGGTTAGTAACCGATAATTCTACGGCAAGGTAAGTAGCAATAAAGAAGATTATCGCGGCAATAATCCAATATTGCAGCCAGTTAAGCACGTTTCGGATTTCACTGGAATGGGTTTGGCTAAGATGCGCTTTGTGTTTGCGTATTGCCAGAAAGGCAGCAACGGTATAGGCACCTGCAACAAATGCGAGAAAAAGCCCATAGTATGTGAACGGAAGCAGGTTTTCCTTAAATCCAATAAGACCATACCGAAAGACAACTTTATCGGGATGATTACTTACCAGTATGGAGAAGCCAATCATAAAAAGCGCGAACGGCAATACATGAACTAGTTCACCGAGTCCAAATTTTGATGAAAAGGCATATTTCGCGAACAAAAAAAGTAAGGGCGAATGCAATAGAACAGTTGAAATGCCAAACAAATGCCAATTTGCAGGCAGTGTAACGGTGCCAGCAAATTCAATTCCGGTTAGCAGAAAATAAGTTTGGTTTAGCGCAAGTGCCAGGATCCATGAAATCAATAATCCATCAGCAAGTCGAATATTACCTCGTGTGGCAATTAGACTACAGGTAAACAGCGCTATGGCAATTCCGGCAATGGAGATTAAAGGGGTTAAAGACATCTAAGAAAATGCAGGTTATTCGTACTAAAAATATCTAAAAAACCTATCGCTTTAACAGATAGATGGCTGGCGTTGCTGAAGGAGAAGTTTAAGCGGTGAAGTCAAATACTTAGCGTAATCTGACACTGCCAAATTAAGTGTGTAAATGTCTTAATCGTTGTTCATAAGCAACTACGATTTTAACCCCGCATCTTTCAAAATTGAGTTCAATGTACCGGTTGGGATGTCTTTGCTATGAATAGGTACAACGATGATTTTATGTCCTGCTTTACGGTATATAGCGTGACTTCCAGATTGGCGCACAAAGACAAAGCCTGACTTTTCTAAAAGTTTGATAAGCTCTTTAGGCTTCATCCAGTGTTTGGGCTGTTTGGCGGGCAATCTCTTCCTCCATAATAGCATCAAGGTAGAGCTGCACGGCATCTTTCAGGTTTTCTAATGCTTCATTCACTGATTTACCATGGGTATGACAGCCCGGAAGTTCAGGGCACCAGGCGTGAAATTCTGCCCCGTCCTTTTCTACTTTAAAGGTGAATGGAAGATTACTCATAACAGGATTCAATTTACAACTATAAATTCAAATTAACCCTTCAAAGTTCCAGCTCAATAGTCTCCCCCACACCAAATGCCTGGCCCCCTTGCGAATCATCAGGCTTGTCGCTTTTCTTTTTGGTTACCTTTTTCTGTTCACTTTTTTCGCTTTGGTTTTGGCTACTTTTTTCGCTGGGCTTTGGCGCTTCGAAGAGGCTTGCCTGCTCGACTTTTTGCTTTGCTTTTTTGCTGCTTGGGTTGTCTTCCTGGCTTTGCTTTTTGGGCTCTTCGAAGAGGCTGACTTGTTCGTTGGGCTCGCCTTCTTTTTTTTTTGGCGACTCGCCACCCTTTCCGGTTTCGGTCGCCTCTGTGTCGTCAGCTTCGTCTGGTATTTGATCTTCCGGTTCATCCGGCAAATGCACCTTGGTTATCTTAAACTGGCTGAGTCGGTTGCCCAGGGCTTTCCACCCTTTCACATCCACCACATCCTCCAGGTTAACTACCTCAGTAACCTTCTTTTTGTCCTTTCCTTTACTTAACTCAAGTTCAATTTCAGGCGTATCGCTTGTAGTTACCAATATCAGGCGCGAACCAATCGTTTCTGAGATAAACCCAAATTCCTTGTCGACTGTGCTGGTTTCAACCACAAAACGCTTCACCATATGCTGCTTCGACTCCCCATCGATATACACGGCAGAGATCACTCTCTTCGGGTTGAACTTCTCCACGGCCAGCGTCTTTTCCGGATCGAAACGGGTGGTTATGTCGTACCCGGTAATGCGATACGAACCGTTGCGCAGGAAGGTGATAATCTGATCTTCCCCTGCAAACTTGCCGAGGTATTTACCGCGTTCATCTTTATTCAACCTACCAGCATCGGCATCATACCACAAATTCAGTTTGCCTAAGGTTGAGGTACCTGCTTGCAGGAAGTCGACTTTGCGGATGGGATACTTGGTAAGGATGTTACCACGTGCACCACGACCTTTCACTTCCAGATCGGCAAAATCAAATTCAAATATTTTTTTTCGTGCTGTACTCGACTGCGATAATTTCACTTCAACGATCTCCGCTTCACCGTTCGGATTTCCTGTTACGTAATGAATCTTCGAGTTCGGATGACCTTGTGTTAAATCATATTCCTTATCGCGGATAACGCCTGGCATGGTGAACCGTTTTACAAAACCTTTTCCGGATTTGCCATCGGAGTAAATCAGGTTATACACCATGCGGTCATCGCCCTTCTTCCACACGCCCACATACAGAATGTCTTTACCCATAAAGACTTTCTCAGAAATGCGGCTTACCAGGGCTTTACCGTCTTTGCGAATGGCGATGATGTCATCCAGTTCAGAGCAATCGCACACAAACTCATCACGCTTCAAGCCATAGCCCACAAAACCATCAGTACGGTTTACATAAAGCTTTTGATTGATCGCGATTACTTCCGTTGCCGTTACCGACTGGAAGCTCTTGATTTCTGTTTTACGCTCGCGACCTTTACCATATTTGTCCAGCAGATTCTGGTAGTATGAAATGGCATAATCCGTGAGGTGCTTCAGGTGGTGCTCGATTTCCTTTAGCTGCTTTTCGAGGTCTTTTAACAGTTCATCTGCCTTAAATGAATCATACCTGGAAATGCGCTTGATCTTGATTTCCGTAAGGCGAACGATATCATCCGTGGTGATTTCCCTGTAAAACTTCTTTTTATGGGGTTTCAGACCTTTATCGATAGTAGAGATCACTTCCTCCCAGCTTTCGCACTCTTCAATATCGCGGTAAATGCGGTTTTCAATGAAGATCTTTTCCAGGGATGAAAACAGGATTTTCTCCTTCAATTCGGCCTTTCTGATCTCTAATTCCTGTTTCAGCAGCTTTACAGTTTGCTGGGTGTTGTATTTCAGGATGTCATTAACCGTCATGAACTGCGGCTTGTCTTCCACAATCACGCACGCATTGGGTGAAATGCTGATTTCGCAGTCTGTAAAGGCGTACAGAGCATCCATAGCCACTTCTGGCGACTGCCCAGGCTGGAGGTTAATCTGGATTTCGACATCCTTGGCCGTATTGTCCACTACCTGCTTCACTTTAATCTGCCCCTTCTCACTGGCTTTTACGATGGATTCCATCAAAGAAGAAGTAGTGGTGGCGAATGGTATCTCCTTGATTACAAGTGTCTTTTTGTCGGCTATTTCAATTTTTGCACGCACCTTGATTTTACCACCCCGCAATCCCTGGTTGTATTCGGAAAAATCAGCAATCCCGCCTGTAGGGAAATCCGGATAGATCTTGGGATTCTTGCCTTTCAGCACATCAATGGATGCCTTAATCAGCTCACAGAAGTTATGGGGAAGGATTTTGGTAGAAAGCCCCACCGCGATGCCTTCAACACCCTGCGCCAATAACAACGGAAACTTAACCGGAAGCGTAACCGGCTCCTTTTTACGACCATCATATGAAAGCTGCCATTCGGTTGTCTGGGCATTATACACCACATCCAACGCGAATTTGGAAAGACGGGCTTCAATATAGCGGGGTGCAGCAGCGCTATCGCCTGTGCGCACATCGCCCCAGTTACCTTGGGTTTCAATCAAAATGTCTTTCTGGCCAATATTTACGATAGCCTCTCCGATGGCTGCATCCCCATGCGGGTGATATTGCATGGTATTCCCGATAACGTTGGCCACTTTGTTGAAACGGCCATCATCCATCTCTTTCAACGAGTGCATGATCCTGCGCTGAACGGGCTTGAAGCCGTCTTCTATGCGCGGAACGGCCCGCTCAAGAATCACATACGAGGCATAATCGAGGAACCAATCCTGGTAAAGGCCATCAACACCAATGGAAATGATTCCATCCTTGTCCTTTTTACCTTTCGATTTTACTTCAGGTGCTTTTACAACTTTCTTTTTCTTGCTCATCTTCTAATGACAGTGCTTAAGCTTTTTCTTCTTTGCGGCTTACTTTGCGTCCTGGCGTCTCTGCGGTTAGATAGTTTTGGGAATTTTACCGCAAAGTCGCGGAGGCGCTAAGCTGTTTCTTGTACTTCTTCCAGGTTCTCAACTTTATCCAGCTCAATCCTCAGGTTATCAATAATGAAATCCTGGCGGTCGGGTGTGTTTTTGCCCATGTAAAATTCCAGCACATCGCGCAGGTGACTGTCTTTGTCCAGTTGCACAGGCTGTAGCCTGATGTTATCTCCGATAAACTTACCGAACTCATCGGGTGAAATTTCACCTAACCCCTTGAAGCGCGTGATCTCAGGCTTGCTGCCTAATTTCTTAATAGCGTCCTGCTTCTCCTCCTCGCTGTAACAGTAAATGGTTTCTTTCTTGTTGCGCACACGGAACAGCGGAGTCTCCAAAATGAACACATGCCCGGCCTTTACCAGATCAGGGAAAAACTGCAGGAAGAAGGTCATAAGTAAAAGACGTATGTGCATACCGTCTACATCGGCATCCGTAGCGATAATCACTTTGTTGTAACGAAGGCCCTCCAATCCATCTTCAATATTCAACGCATGTTGAAGCAGGTTAAACTCCTCATTCTCATACACCACTTTTTTGGTTAACCCAAAGCAGTTTAACGGCTTACCTCTCAGGGAGAAAACCGCTTGTGTTTCTACGTTTCTTGATTTCGTAATCGAACCACTGGCCGAGTCACCCTCCGTAATAAAGATCATCGAGCCGAAGCCACGCTCATCCTTTTCATCAAAGTGAAAGCGGCAATCGCGAAGCTTTTTGTTGTGCAGGTTCGCCTTCTTGGCGCGTTCATTGGCCAGTTTTTTAATACCGGCAATCTCCTTACGCTCCCGCTCCGATTGCATGATGCGTTTTTGAAGGGCATCAGCCACCGAAGGATTTTTATGGAGATGTATCTCCAATTCTTTGGCTACAAAATCACCGACATAAGACCGTACCGTAGCCCCATCGGGTGCCATATTTACCGAACCCAGTTTCGTCTTAGTTTGCGATTCGAACACCGGCTCCTGCACGCGTACAGCAATGGCTGCAATTACACTGGCTCGGATGTCGGAAGCATCAAAGTCTTTCTTATAAAAGTCGCGTACACCCTTGATCATGCCTTCGCGGAATGCCGCCAAATGTGTTCCTCCTTGCGTTGTATTCTGTCCGTTAACAAACGAGTAATATTCTTCACCATACTGATTGCCGTGTGTGAGCGCAAACTCAATGTCATCGCCTTTAACATGGATAATCGGATAGCGTAATTCTTCAGGCTCTGTTTTCTGTCTAAGCAGATCAAGCAGCCCATCTTTTGAGTAGAACTTCTTTCCGTTGTAATTGATGGTTAATCCCGCATTCAAAAACGCATAGTTCCACATCAGGTCTTCCAGGTAATCCGGAATGAAGTGGTAGTTTTTGAACATGGTGTTATCCGGCTCAAACTCAACGAGTGTACCGTTACGTTCTTTGGTCTTGGCTACTTTAGGATCGCTGGTTAGAATACCTTTCTTGAATTCAGCCAGCTTGGTTTGTCCATCGCGAAAAGCTTGAACCTTGAAATAATTCGATAAAGCATTAACCGCCTTGGTACCTACCCCATTCAATCCCACCGATTTCTGAAAGGCCCCTGAATCATACTTGGCACCGGTGTTGATTTTAGACACTACATCTACCACCTTACCCAACGGAATGCCCCGGCCATAATCGCGAACGGTAACGCCTTTTTCGGTTATGGTAATGTCGATAGTCTTTCCATACCCCATCATGTGCTCATCGATACAGTTATCGACTACCTCCTTTACGAGTACATAAATCCCATCATCTTTCGCGGTTCCATCTCCCAGCTTACCAATGTACATACCCGGTCTTAGCCGGATGTGCTCCCGCCAGTCCAGCGATTTAATACTGGCTTCATTGTACTCAAACATGTTGGAAGCTTTTTCAGGTTTTGAAGCTTTAGCCATAAAAATTGAACAACAATCAGTTTAAAAAATGAGGTTACTCGCCAATAAAGCGATTTTTACTATCAATTCAACATTTCTGCAGAATCCGTGAGTTACAGAAATGAGTAAATTCAATAATCATAAACTACTGATTTACAGATAATAGTTTGATTATAATCAAATTGAAAATTCAGCTTGAAATTTTTCGAACCAACACCACTACCAGCCAACTGGTGAGCCAAATGCCAACCAATCCAAGCACGATGTAAATCACAATACCGGCTTGGCTGAAATCGAATTTTTCAGTGCTGTTATAGAGTCCAATGAAGCTCATGCTGACAACAAGAAATACATTCAGGTTGATGATCAGCCCGGTAAACCATGAACGAAAACCTTCATCTGGGGTAAGAGGCTTTCCAAAGACATAGATCATCAGGTTGATTACACCAATTATTCCGAGCCAGGAATAGAACAATATTTCTTTGTTCAGCACATATTGCGAAACCCCCTCTTCATGAATCACCACATTTTCCGGCAGCCCGGCATAAACCCACATTAAATTGGCCACCACCCCCAACAATGAAATGAACCAAACACCCCGAAAAACTTTTAATATCATTAGTTTGTAAATTGCAGGCGCAAATAAACAAATCACAGTGGACTTTAACCCAATTGTACTCTCGATTCCTATTTTTTTTATTCTGATCGGAATAGAGCTAGTGGTTGAGCGCTTTTCGCATCAGAAACTATACCGCCTGCCGGATGCCATTGCCAACCTGAGCTGCGGCATAACCTCACAGCTATCGGGATTGTTCCTAAGAATATTTGCTATTGGAGTGTATCAAGTACTCCACCAGAATTTTAACCTCTTTACCTGGGAACGAAACTGGCTCTACTGGCTTATGCTGTTTCTGCTGGCCGATCTGGCTTATTATTGGGCGCATCGCAAGAGCCACGAAATCAATTTGTTTTGGGGAGGGCATGTAGTGCATCATCAAAGTGAAGATTATAACCTTTCCGTAGCGCTTCGGCAAAGTTCGTTTCAAGTAATCTGGACATTCGCATTTAGTTTACCCTTGGCATTTATTGGCTTCAACACCGTTGACTTTGCGTTGATGTCGGCTTTTATTACACTATACCAGTTTTGGATACATACAGAGGCCATTGGCAAAATGGGTTGGTTCGAATATGTTTTCAACACCCCTTCGCACCACCGGGTACACCATGGACGAAATCCAAAATACATCGATAAAAATCATGCGGGGACATTAATCATATGGGATAAAATGTTCGGAACATTCCAGGAAGAAGAAGAACGGCCAACCTATGGCATCACCAAGCCCATCAACAGTTGGAATGCTGTCTGGGCAAACTTCAGCCATTATGCCGACATGGGAGAAGAATTAAAGCGCATTCCAAACTGGGGCGATAAGATAAAGTATCTCTTTAAAAAACCAGGGTGGTTGCCCGATTACCTGGGCGGCTACAGGGCAGCACCGGAGGTTGATAAAACAACATACACCAAGTACGAAACTCCTGCCCCGCTCTCCTTGAATTTGTATGTATTATTTCAATATGTGATTTGTCTGGTGGGCACCGCCTTGTTTTTGTTTAATGCTTCAAAATTTACCTTGGGTGAGAAAGCCATCTTCACGGTAGTTATTTCTGTTGTGGTGGTAAATTGTGGAGTGCTGTTTGAGCACAAAACCTGGGTAGTGTGGAGTGAATGGATTCGGATTATACTTTATCCAATTGCATTGGTTTTAATGACGTGGTATTTAGCACTGCCCACGATCTACTTTGCCGTAGCAATACTTTACATGATTATTTCTGTTTCCTGGTTCTATACCATTACCCGCCAACAATTTTATGCGCAAGTGGCTTAGTGTTGCAATTGTATTGTTAGTCGGTTGCGGAAACCCGTTACCTCAACTTGAGGGAATCGATGCTGAACGCTGGAAGAATGATAAAAATGGTTGCCTGAACCAGCGTTCTTCCATGAAAGAGGCAATTGCGCAGCAAAAAGAAAAATTACTGGCGTTGAACGAAAAGCAGATTATCAGGTTGCTGGGGAAACCTGATCAAAATGAACTCTATAAGAGAAATCAAAAATTTTACTCCTATTATATCCATCCGGCTCCAGCATGTGGCAAACATTCCGACTTCTTCAATGTGCTGATCATACGCTTTAATGCCATGGGTTTAGCCAATGAAGTGGTGATCGAATAAAATCGATTTCATTTGCGGTTGATTTTTTGTACCTTCCAAGTATCATTTCATTAAAACGGAATTGTTATGCAATATCATCCAAACGAAATGTTTTTGTTGTACAATCCGCATTCTTCAGACGGGAAGAAAACCAAGGCCATGGCGTTGGATATCTGCAGTCACATTAACGAGGTGGATACACTTCGCGAAAAACTTGGACCAACCTATTGGAAAGAAGTAATAACATTATTGGGTGTTGAGCCACAGGCATTGCTGGATCAATCACATCCGGATTATAAGACTAAGGTTGGCGAGCAGACCTACACCATGAACGGCTGGCTTGACGTGATTATGCACAATCCGCAACTGATCAAAAACCCGATTGCCATTTTTAATGGAAAAGCAATCGTGTGCCATCAACCCTCCGATATTCTTAAGTTAGGTACACCCAAAAGTGCCAGCAAGGTTTTACCGCATTTAAAGAGAGACGATTAGCTCATCAACGCATTATGAGGAAGTTGTTGCCTGCGCGATTTAGCCTTGGCAATCTTACTGCGAAGCACATTGACCAATGCATCTTTTGATTTGTAGTTCAGTGGGTAAATTAATGACGTCTTAAAGAAGAACTCTTTACCCAGTTGCTCAGCATGATACAGATTTACTTTGTATGTTCCTCCCAGCGAGGATATCTCAACAGATTCTATGCTTTCCAACGGGATAACATAATCCTGAAGCTTTTGATAGACATAAAGAAACTCATCATCGAATGCTACCTGTTCAAACTTTTTAACGGTGCGCAGTCCCCAATAAAACATATAACCATAAAAGAGTGTTTGACTAACGGCATAGAACCATCCCACCCTGATCGATAAAACCACTATTGTTCCAAAAGTAACCACATAAGCGACATACAAGAATCTACGATAGGGTCCTAAAAATCGTGAGGATAAACGCTGTGGTTTTTGTTTTTCAGCCATGCTCGAAAGTATATCTTTGAGCCGCTAAATTCTACTTTTATGAAACAAATTGCTGTGATCGGATCGGGTACTATGGGAAACGGAATCGCCCATGTTTTTGCCCAGTATGGCTACGCGGTTAACCTGATCGACATATCGGAAGACGCATTAAAAAAAGCATTGGCCACCATCGGTAAGAACCTGGAGCGGCAGGTGGCTAAACAACTCATTACCGAAGAAACCAAAACCAGGTCACTGGCTAATATCACAACATTCTCCGACTTTAAAGCAGGAGTTTCTACTGCAGACCTGATTGTTGAAGCCGCCACAGAAAATGTTGAGCTGAAGCTGAAAATTTTCAAAGACCTCGATTCGTTTGCCAAAGCAGATGCTATACTCGCATCGAATACATCATCGATATCAATTACAAAAATTGCATCCGTTACACAACGGCCTGATAAGGTAATCGGCATGCACTTTATGAATCCAGTGCCCGTGATGAAACTCGTGGAAGTCATTCGTGGCTACAACACCAGTGATGAAGTAACACAAACCATTATGAACTTATCCAGGATGTTGGAGAAAGTTCCGGTGGAAGTGAACGATTACCCTGGCTTTGTTGCGAACCGAATTCTCATGCCAATGATAAACGAAGCCATTTATTCGTTGTATGAAGGGGTGGCAGGTGTTCAGGAAATTGACACCGTAATGAAGTTAGGCATGGCTCACCCCATGGGACCGCTTCAATTAGCCGACTTCATAGGACTGGATGTTTGCCTTTCGATCTTGAGAGTTCTGCACGAAGGTTTCGGCAATCCAAAATATGCACCGTGCCCGTTACTGGTAAACATGGTTCAAGCCGGACACAAAGGAGTAAAATCGGCCAACGGATTTTACAAGTACACAGCCGGAAGCAAAGATTTGGTTATTGCCGATCAGTTTCAGTAAGGACACATGTAAAGTAAAGTCTTAACTAGTTTCGAAGGTGTTGAAGCATGATTGAACCAACCATGCTTCAACACTTAGACTTTGGGCTTGCAAAACAATTTAAAAACTTACTTCGGCTCCAGCGCCTGGTTGATTCGTGTAACCACATCCTGCAAATGATAGCGGCTCATTGCATCGGTGGTGCCTGGTAATGCCGCATTGATTTCGCTTCGCAAGGCAGTGAGGTGTCCGCGTGCCACAGACATCACATCACTTTTCTTTGGATCGGCTACGGGTGATGCCGGGGGCATGAACGGACTTGAAAAGCCTGTACCACCAGCAGTACTCCGCTCAGGCGGGTTAAGCAGGGCGATCATCTTCTCCAGGTGTACCTTCTGCAAATTTCTGCGCTGCACATCAATAGCCTTGCGTGTGCGCAACTCTGACCAGATACCCGTGCGCACATCAGTGAACAACTCATTCAGGCTGTATGCATTTGAATTTGAAGCACTGGTTTCAATAAGGCGTTGCATACGGCCATAATCAAAAATGCTGTTTATCGTAGCCTCTTGTATTGTCTGCAGTTGCTCAACGCCTGAACCTGGCCTGATTTTACTAAGCACCCGTTGATCCACTATCCACGTTGGCGTTTCAAACAATTGCTTATTCAAAAAAGCAACAGCATCCTTTTGCATGGACTTTGGTGTTGGCTCATAAACAGCGCCTGCTTGTTCATAGCTTTTCGGAGTTTCATAAATACCCCCTATGTTCTTGGTAACGTGCCCCATGTACCTTCGGAACTGACCCACAACCTGGTTATACATGTCGTTTAGTGCATCATAACGTCCTGCTTCTTCTTTATACCAACCTTCCAGTTCAGGCAATATCCGTTTCAGGTTTTTTATACCGTACTCACTTGCCTTCATAGCATTATTTCCAAGATCTTCGCTTTGCGACCGTGGGTCGTAGGGATTCATTTCCGTTCCAAACCAATACATCGGATCGTTGGCATGGCGCAGCACCCACTTGTTCAATACTTTTTTATCATCTTCCGTACTCTTCGTATCAAAGATCGGTTTGTAACCCCACTCAATAGCCCAACGATCATAGACACCTACTCCGGGAAAAAGCAACTCAGCAGGAATATTATCTTCCGGTTGGGCTACATAATTGAAACGCGCATAATCCATGATGGAAGAGGTGTGGCGATACTGCTGCAAGAATTCCTTGTCGCGTAACTTCTCAACCGGTGTGGCGAAGCTTGCTCCAAAGTTATGGCGTAGGCCAAGGGTATGCCCCACTTCATGTGCAGCCACAAAGCGAACAAGTTCGCCCATTAAATCATCTTCAAACTTTCGGGTGCGTGCCCGCGGATCAACAGCTGCTGCCTGGATAGTGTACCAGTTGCTTAACAAGTTCATCACGTTATGATACCACCCAATATGACTCTCCAGGATTTCGCCAGTTCGCGGATCGTGCACGTTGGGACCATAGGCATTTTGAATATCGGAAGCGAAATAACGAATGAACGAATAACGCGCATCTTCCGTACTTATAGACGTATCTCCTGCCGGAATAATTTTAGCTTGAATGGCATTTTTAAAACCGGCCTGCTCAAAAGCTATCTGCCAGTCTTCTACACCTTGCTTTAAATATTTTCTCCATTTTTCGGGTGTAGCCGGATCGATGTGAAAGACAATCGGTTTGATAGGTTCCACCAACTCACCTCGTTTCATCTTTTCAACATCTTCAGGCTTGGGTTCGAGTCGCCAGCGCACGGCAAAGACTTCACGCTCGGCTCGTTGTGATTCTTCCCCGTACACGGTATAACCATTGGCAAAAAATCCTACACGGTTATCAAAAAGTCGCTTACGCATAGGATTTGAGGGAAGAAGAATCATTGAAACATTCGTCTCCAGGGTAACAAAACCAGTGCTTGCACCTGCGGGTAATTGAGTAACCGAAGCGGGACCCGATGTTTGCGGAGGAAGGTTGGAGGCAAAGGTTTTCACCATGCGCACTTCGGTATTTATGGGAAAAGACTTCATACTTTGTATGTACGACCTGTCCTTTTGAATACCGCCCAAACTAAACCTTCGCTTGATTGCAGGGTTTAACGACACTAATTGGTGATCGCTGTTGAAGAACTCATTTACATTGATCACATAACTCTTACCATTGTTTGATGCTTTCACATCAAACGAGGCTACTATTGGCTCAACGTTGGAGTTGCGGACAGCTTCCATAATGGGCGCTGTAGAATCGCTACTGGCATTGATGTACAAAACAGCCTTCAGAAACAGCTTATTATTAGGACCTTTCTCCCAACGCAATACTTGGCGATTACGCTCCTCTCCCCCATAACCGGCACCGGTTGGTGCTTTTGTAATACGGGTAACGGCCAGAAATTCTCTACCCAAAATTGAGTCGGGCACTTCGAAAAAGTAATCGTCATTTACTTTATGCACGGTGAACAACCCGGGTTGGGTTTTCGCTTTGGCAGTAATTACCTGATTGTAGGGTTTTAAGCCTGCTGCTGCTCTTGCTTTGGTAGTATCAGCTTTGGGAGCTGTGGTCGCTTGTGGCTGTGCTGCGGGGGCAGTTGCTTTTGATTTCTTCTGGGCGTTGGCGGGTTGCATTACCAGCAATACAAATAAACAAAGCAAAACAATGCGGGATATTTTATACTTCATGGTGTAGTTAATTTTCCGGGTGCAAATACGTGTAAAACGATATTTAAACCAATGGCGTAGTTGCAAGTACGGTTTAATTTATTTAAACGGTAATCAAGATAAAGAATACCGGTATGGCACTTTTCTTCAACTGCGATTTAAAAGGCTAAAAATCCCCACCAGTCCTTTCATCATCCGTAGGCGTATGAAATGC
This sequence comes from Cyclobacteriaceae bacterium, assembly GCA_019638255.1. Classification (GTDB taxonomy): domain Bacteria; phylum Bacteroidota; class Bacteroidia; order Cytophagales; family Cyclobacteriaceae; genus UBA2336. The sequence continues at coordinate 2,703,649 of JAHBUD010000001.1, forward strand.
CAACATTGGAATGGTGGTGTAGTATGAGAATTTTTTGGTAATGCTGGGATTATAAAGCTTTTCAAACACATTACGCCTTCGTGTGGCCAGCGCAATGATGTCAACTTCGGTTGTTTCAATCAGGTGATCCAACCCTGTGTTTACTGTTGCATCGCTGATCACACGACCTTTGATTTTTTCGTAGTCAGTGAGCAGTTGAATTTCCTTTGCAAATTTTTCAACCACTGCTTTTTCTTCATCTGTTTCTTCTATGCCAACCACTACATGCCCGAAGATGAGGGAAGCATCAAAGCCCTTTGCCAGGCGTACTAAAATCTTTGCACCTTCTATATCGCTGTATGAAAAATTGGTTGCAAAAAGAATCTTTCTGGGCTTTGTATAATGAAGATTTTGGGGGATACATAATACCGGACAGGACGCTTTTTCAATGACAGCGGAAGTATTGCTGCCGAAAAGAACATTAACCACCTTACTGGCACCTTGCGTGCCCATTATAATCATATCTGCATTTTTCTCGTCTGCCAGCGAAATGATTTCGCGCACTACATCACCAATGGCAACATGGATTTCGCACGAAACATTTGGGTATTCTTCGCTAACCGTTTGAGCAATTGTTTTAAGCTTGTCACGGTATTGGCTTGTCATGCGAACTGTGTCATCAGCAATTACCGTTTGTAACGAACTTTGAACCGAAACGGGTGGTTTGTAAACGGTCATCACCAACAATCCGGCACCAACAGCATGCGCAGTTTCAACAGCATATTCTATTGCATGGCTGGCATTTTCAGAGAAATCAGTTGGAACGAGAATGAGTTTCATAGACCGAAATTAACGAAAATCAACAGCAAGCTGTTGATTTTCAAGTTTAATACTAACTAGTTACTTCTAAGAGCGCTGAGCAAGTTTAAAGTGTATCGGCAAAACCATGCGCTGTCTTACAGGCTTACCGCGCTGCCGGGCTGGTTGCCAAGGCGGAGCACTCTGAATAATGCGTATCGCTTCTTCATCGCATCCGGCTCCAATACCTTTCACCACTACAAAATTGGTTAGTGTTCCGTCTCTATCTACCACAAACTCCACAAACACTTTACCCTCTACATTCATCCTTCTTGCCTGGGATGGATACTGGATGTTCTGAGATACATATTCATAAAAGGCCTTCATGCCGCCTTTGGGTGCAGCGCTTTGCTCAACCACAAGGAAAATCTTATCCGTTTCTTCCTCCTCTATTTGTACAACCGGAGAGGTGTCAATGGTAAGCTCCTGAACAACGGTACTGCTCGTTACATCAATGTCAAACTCCACTTTAATTTCTTCGATAATTTCTTCTTGGTTTGGTACCTCTACAATGCGTGGTTGTTGAAGCACAGGAGGTGGTGGCGGTGGAATTTCAGTTTGCGGAACATCCAATATATCTTCGAAATCGGAAGTCTGACGAGCCACAGATTTTTGCTCAACTTGATCTATGGTTCGCCATTCGAATGCAGCAATAACCAGTAATAAGGTTATGATTAAACTGGTATTGAACAATACAGGCCTGATCCTTTCGAGGTCTGCTCGGTTTGTTTTTTTTGGTTCATGAAAAAGTCCCATGGCTATACGGTTTTGGTTAAACGATTTTACCATGATTAGTCGGTATTAAACATGATGTTTGTTAGCCCGTTTCATGATTATTAACATGATCCTTAATGCTGCATAAAATTCAATTATCTTTAGTTGATAAACTGTTACCAACCATGCGTTCTTTAGCCGCTTTATTAACCTGTATAGTACTTATTTCCTGTTCAGAGAAACGTGAATTCGATGTCATTATAGAAGGTGGATTGATCTATGACGGATCTGGTTCTCCGCCCTTTCAAGCGGATGTCGGTATCCGTGGCGATACCATTGCATACCTGGGCAATTTGAAAAGTGCCAATGCAAAAAGTAGGATCAACGCTGAAGGTTTAGCCATTGCCCCCGGGTTTATCAACATGCTCAGTTGGGCCACCGAATCACTGATAATAGATGGTAACGCCCAATCGGATATAAGACAAGGCGTTACACTCGAAGTAATGGGTGAAGGATTTTCTATGGGCCCCCTCTCACCCGCCATGAAAGAAGACCTTGGCCGCGAAATGAAAAAAGCAGGGCTCGATTATGAAATAGATTGGACTACACTCGGTGAATACCTGAATTCACTGGAGAGGCGTGGCATTTCACCAAACGTAGCGTCCTTTATTGGAGCCACAACATTGCGCATTCATGAGTTGGGCTATATCAACCGCTACCCTAACAAAGAAGAAATGTGGCGTATGAAAGCGTTGGTAAGAAAAGGGATGGAAGAGGGCGCTCTGGGTATCGGTGCTTCGCTAATCTATGCCCCAGCAAGCTATGCACCTACCGAAGAACTAATTGAACTTTGCAAGATGGCCAGTGAGTATGGTGGCATGTACATTACCCACATGCGCAGCGAAGGCGACAACATTTTTGCGGCCGTACTGGAAACTATCCGCATCGCCAAAGAAGGTAAACTTCCTGCCGAAATCTATCATTTAAAATTAGCAGGACAGCGCAATTGGAACAAATTGGATTCGGTACTTAGCTTAATCGAACAAGCCAATCAGGAAGGGATAAAAATTACTACCGATATGTATACCTATCCTGCCGGAGCAACAGGACTGGATGCCGCCATGCCCACCTGGCTTCAGGAAGGGGGCATAAATGATTGGATCGCCCGGATGCAAAATCCAACCCTGCGAGAGAGAGCCTTGAAGGAAATGAAGGAGCCCTCAGATCAATGGGAAAATCTGATGTTGCTTGCAGGTGATCCTTCTAATGTTTTACTGGTGGGTTTCACCAACGATTCACTCAAGCAATTCACTGGCAAAACACTCAAACAGGTTTCTGAAATACATGGCAAAAGTCCGGAAGAAACCGCCATGGACCTGGTTTGTGCCGACAGTACCCGTGTAGGCACAGTTTACTTTTTAATGAATGAGGAGAATATCAAACGCCAGATAGCCCTTCCGTATATGAGTTTTGGCTCCGATGCGGAAGCCCCCGCTACAGAAGGTTGGTTTTTAAAATCCAGCACACACCCTCGTGCATATGGTAACTTTTCACGGCTATTAGGAAAATATGTGCGCGATGAAAAAGTAATTCCGCTTGAAGAAGCCATCCGAAAATTAACATTTCTGCCGGCCACCAACCTTAAAATTGAAAAACGCGGCAGGCTTGTGTTAGGCTATTATGCTGATGTTGTGGTGTTCGATCCTTCAACCATTCAAGATCACGCAACATTCGATAACCCACACCAGTATAGCACCGGGGTGACACATGTATTTGTCAATGGCGTTCAGGTTCTGAGGGATGGTGAACATACAGGTGCAAAACCCGGTCGTGTAGTGCGCGGGCCGGGTTGGAAACCCTAAGACTACCGCTCTTCTATTTTGCCATCCGGATAGCGGGCAAATTTTCCCTTGCTGCGATCGTGCACATGCTCGTAAGTATCCCACGGCCAGCCGCCAAACTGTGTTTGCTGATAGTCTGCAAAAGCTTGTTGAATATCCGCTTGCGTATTACCTACAAAAGGACCATGTTGTACAACCGGCTCGTTTATGGGTTTGCCTTGGAGAAATAAAAAGTAACAATCAGAAGAACCAGTGATAAGTTCTATTTCCTTGTCGGGATGAAGGTCAACAGCACAGTGATCGGTTAAGTTTCGGTCAGCCACCTGAACAGCATCGCCAGCATAAAAATAAAGAGAACGATTTATACCTACAGATGCAGCCGGCAAAGTCCAGCGTGAATTCTTTTCCATTTTAATAGTCCAAATCGCCACTTCATTCAACGAATCAACTGCCCATGAGTCAGGAGCAGGTGCTGGAGCCGAAACATTGCCGAGTTTACCGGCAATTAATCTAATTACAGTCGACCTGCCCGAGTCATCCTTAACAATCACCTCGGGAATGGTATCGCTCCAGAGCATAGCGAAATACGGGTTGGCTTTTTTATTTGCTTTTGGAAGGTTTAGCCATAGCTGAAAGAGTTCAAGTGGATTGGTTTTATCCTGAGAAACCAACGGAAACATCTCGCTGTGTTGTACCCCCTTCCCTGCTGTCATCCACTGTACATCGCCAAAACCAAAGCGTGCTGCAGCTCCCAATGAATCAGCGTGATCTATCAACCCGATTGTAGTAATGGTTACTGTTTCGAATCCGCAATGTGGGTGGGCTGGAAATCCGGGCACCTTACTGCCGTGATACATCCGCCAACCGTCTTTGTTGGGTGCAAAATCCTGTCCTATCGCACGTCCAGCTAACGATGCATCCGGCCCCATTATCGAATTGCCTTTTGGATATTGATCATAATGGTGGACACAAAACAAAAATGGATCTTGCGTTTGCCAGGGAAAGCCTAAAGGCTTGATTGTTTTTATTGGAGAGTTCATAATCACATAAGGAACTATTTGGAAACAAGATTAAGGAAGAAAAGTTTCAATTTATCAAGGCCAGCTAAACCCCTCGCATTCAATTCCATTATCGTTCATCAGCTTTCGAATATCCGAATAACATGTGTTGCTGTTATAGCGATGCGTCAATGCATTCAATAATCCCTGTTTATCTCCTTTGGGTATATGTAGATGATCGCACAAAAAATCAACTCCTTTTGCAGGTATACGAACCATATACTCGTAATCGAAATCGCCCCAATACTCCTTCACCTTGTTCCCCCTGTCGTAGCCATCGATGATCAACGCCTCACCATCAAAATAGGCATCGATAGAAATCTTTATTTCTAGATCCGAATAAGAATACAATGTGATAGAATTCATTTCCGGTCAATTGATATCAGGAAAGTCTACCCGACCTTTAGGTGTTGCAACAAAACTTGGCCAATACTCATCCAAAAAAGAATGCTCCGAATCAAATTCACTTCTATCAACCCAAATAAATCTCAGAACAAAATAACTGAAAGCACTAACAATACCATGGATAATTTTGACATTAACTGAATTACCCGCATTAGTACCCTAAGTTTCAGAACAACCACCAAATGTCGATTATTAGCTGTATCTTTGTGCTGTTCTTCGCGGTTGCAACGTCATCCCGATTCGATTTTAGTCGATTGTCCCGGGGTCTCATCGCAATGACGTTGTAACGCTAACATTATTCACTTAACAAACATTCATGAAAAACTTTCAAGCGCTCGGCTTGTCGGCCGGGCTTGCTGAAGCCGTACAACTTATTGGCTTCGAAACCCCTACACCTATCCAGGAAAAGGCCATTCCCCTATTATTAACCGGCAATCGCGACTTTATCGGATTGGCACAAACCGGCACAGGAAAAACTGCGGCCTTTGGCTTGCCACTGTTAGAACTGGTAGATGAAAACTCATCCGCTTCGCAGGCCTTGGTATTGGCTCCAACCCGTGAACTAAGCTTGCAGATCGTGAGCGACCTCGAAAACTTTTCGGAGAAGTTCAAAAAACTGAACATCGTTGCTGTATATGGCGGTGCCAGCATCAGTGAACAGATACGCAAAGTAAAGCGTGGGGCACAAGTAATTGTGGCAACCCCCGGAAGGCTTATCGATATGATTGGCCGCAAAGCTGTTAACCTTAGCACCATTCAATATGTGGTATTGGATGAGGCTGACGAAATGCTGAACATGGGATTCAAAGAAGACATTGACGAAATTCTCTCAAAAACACCCGATACCAAGATCACCTGGTTGTTTTCGGCAACCATGCCACGCGAAGTACGGGCTATTGCCAAAAATTACATGGCCGATCCTGTTGAGATTACCGTAGGCGATAAAAACACAGGTAACGCCAACATCGACCACAACTATGTTGTGGTACAAGAACGCGACAAGTACAGCGCACTTAAGCGCATCCTTGACTTCAACCCCGATATTTTCGGACTTATATTTTGTCGTACCCGGATCGACACCCAACGGGTGGCCGAGATGCTGATGAAAGATGGCTACAATGCTGATTCGTTGCATGGCGACCTGAACCAGGCCCAGCGCGATAAGGTGATGATGAAATTCAGAAACCGGACCGTTAAGATACTTGTGGCCACCGATGTAGCTGCACGGGGTATTGACGTAGAAAGCATTACCCATGTTATCCATATGAACATACCCGATGAGATGGAGTTCTACACCCACCGCAGCGGCCGGACAGCACGTGCTGGAAAAAAAGGAGTCTCTATCGCATTGGTAAACCCAAAGGAAGTAGGCAAAATCAGGCAGATTGAAAAGACAGTGAAGACACCCTTCACGCGCATGCCGGTACCCGCAGGCCCTGAAGTATGCCAGAAGCAATTGCTTGCCCTGATGAAAAAGGTGCATGATGTTCAGGTGAATGAAGAAGAGATAGAAGCCTTTTTACCTGCTGTATATCAAGAACTTAAAGACCTTACAAAGAATGAACTGATTAAGCGCTTTGCCTCGATTGAATTCAACCGTTTCCTGGATTATTACAGAAACGCACCCGACCTGAATGTAAACGGTCAGCAAAGCGACCGAGGTGCCGAGCGTTACAGCACTGGAGATCGTTATTTCATTAACCTCGGAAAAATGGATGGCCTGGAGAAGGGCGATCTGTTGGAGATGCTTGACGACTGTTGTGGTGTAGGCAAGAAACACATCGGTAAAATTGATATCAAAGGTGCCTATTCATTCTTCGAAGTGGAGAAGGAAAAGAGTGAGGCGATCATTTCTGGGCTACAAGGTGTGGAGTACGAAGGGCGCCCCGTTCGGGTTGAGTTGACGGAAGGAAGAAGGGAAAACGCTGGCCGCTCTGGAAGGCAATCGAACAGAAACCACAACTCAAAAAAGCAAGGAAAGGCCGGTCAACGATTTGCTGGAAAGCGGGGATAGTTTTTGATTAGCAAAAAAAAATAACACAGCATGAAGTTGTGATTGATAAAGAATACTTAACTTTTCATCACAATAAATAAACGTTGCTATGGCTAAGAAAAAAGTTGCTAAAAAATCTAAAGCGAAACCTGCCAAGAAAAAGACCGCTAAGAAAGCTGGCTCAAAGGCAAAAGGTAAAAAGGTAAGCAAGCCTGCTAAGAAAAAGGCTGTTAAAAAAGTGGTAAAAAAAGCCGCACCTAAAAAGAAGTCTGCTCCGAAAAAGGCAGCTCCAAAGAAGGCGGCACCCAAAAAGAAGAAAGCTGCGCCAAGAAAAGCTGTGGCACCTGCCCCCGTAGCACCGGCTGCACCTGTGGCACCGGCTGCACCCACTGCCCCACCATCCTTGTTCGACAACCCTACAGGTTCCGGGAGCTAACTTGCCTTGTTTCCAAACAAAAAACCCTGCCGCTCAGCGACAGGGTTTTTTGTTATGCGGGTATCAAATGCTTTAATCCTTTCTCAGGGTATTTGCCTTCAACAGGACCCAAAAATTTCAAGATCACATCAAAATCCTTCAGCTGATCCCCGGAAGGGTAAAAAGGTTCAGCAAAAATTACTTGCTTGTTTTTGAAGTCAAAGCCCACCATAACAATGGGTACCATGGCCTTTTTAGCGATGTTATAAAAACCTGTGCGAAGTCGGTCAACACGTTTGCGGGTGCCTTCGGGTGATAGCGCAATGATTAGTTCATCATCCTGATCAAATAGCTGAGCTACCTGGTCAACCATGTTTTGGCTTGTACTGCGGTCTACCGGTGTACCTCCCAGCCAGCGAAAGATAAATCCAAAAGGTGGCTTAAAAAGCTCGGCTTTACCGAGATACCTCGATTTGTTAAGCCTTAATACACTGCGGTACAACACACCGATAATGAAATCCCAACTACTGGTGTGAGGTGCAACAATTAAAACACATTTTTTTGGCTTTACCGGAAACGCCCCAACAGGCCGGGTATTCCATCCCATTAGCTTAAGTAATGCAGAAGCCAATACGCGGAACATGGGTTAATCAATTAGTATACCAGCATACTTTTTTGTATTGGCCAGCACATGGGCGATGCCGCGGCTCACGGAAGATAAGGCATGTTCATCCACGTGAACATCGAGCTGAATATTCTTTTCAAAACGATCCTTGATGCCCCGCAACAATGCTCCCCCACCGGTAAGGTATATACCGCTTTGATAAATATCGGCCGCCAGTTCAGGTGGACAGGTTTCAAGTGCCTGAATGATGCCATGCTCAATCGCTGAGATTGACTTTTCAAGGATAAAAATAACCTCCCGATGATCAATTGAACGCACTACCGGTATACCGGTTATCATGTCTTTACCCTTCACCACCAGGCGCTGCGGCACCGGATCAATATGTTCCCATACAGCCCCAACGTTAATCTTTATTTGCTCGGCCGTTCTGTGGCCTATGGCCATTTTATAGTTCCGTCTGAAGTGATCCCTGATGTTCATGTCGAATGTATCACCTGCTACTTTGATGGATTGAAATGCCGCCACTCCCGAGAGCGATATGATGGCGATCTCTGTTATGCCTCCCCCAATGTCAACGATTAGCTTTCCCTCAGGTTCCTGAATGTTCAAATCCATACCGATTGCAGCTGCTAACGGCTCAAACAACAACGATCGTTTACCCGGATTGAACTGGTCCAACGCATCGCGCAGGGCTCTGCGCTCAACCTCAGAAGTATAATAGGGAACGCCAGAAATAATGTGATTAAACCCTGAAAAGAACGAACGACCACCATAGGCCTTGTTAACAAGCTCACGCAATAAAACGCTTGCCGAATCGAACTCAGCAATTACACCATCGCGCATGGGTTTTACCGGTAACAAATCGCTGTGCGTTTTTTCAAACATCTCAAACGCCTCTTCGCCTACAGCCTTAACGGAATGGTTGGCATTAAACACGATGTAGGATGGCTGCGCCAATACTTTATCGGACGTAGTCAGCAATGTGTTGTTGTTGCCTAGATCAACTGAAAAACTTGTGTGTCGGAAGATATTAAACATAATCCCGAAAAATATGGGTTTAACCCGGATAAGCAAATGACTTTATTCAGGACGGATGAGGGATATTCAACGGCAACCTGACAATGAATGTCGTTCCTGCATATTGCTTGCTCGACCAGGTTATGGATCCATTTAATTTTTCTATGGCTTTCTTGACGATATATAACCCTAGTCCATTACCTTTTGAACGTTCATTTCCCCGGAAATACATATCGAAAATCCGCTCTTCTAACTCATTGTCTATACCCTGCCCATTGTCACTGATTTCGATAAGGACATCATGACTTTCCTGATTAATTTTTACATGTATGTAGGCTTCATGTGGTGAGCAGAATTGAACTGCATTTTCAACAAGGTTCTCCAAAATAATCTTGACCATGGCCGGATAGGAACAAAACGCATCTCGCAATTCAATAGTAACCTGAGTTTTAATTTCCTTTTGCTGAATCTCGTGCTTGAATCCCAACAGTACTTCGCTTACCATTTCAGCAAGAAAAACTTCCTTATACACGAGGTGTTGCGCACCAACATCACTAATAGATTGCAATTTTATCAACATGCGATCGAGCGTATGAGCCGTTTCATTAACCTTGGCAAATAGCTCAAGTGCATTATTATCCTTAATGGTAATTTTAGCTACTTCAGCAAGTCCCATAAAGGTTGTTAAGGGCCTTCGGAAATCATGCGATGACCGATAAAAGAATGTATCAAGCTCTTTATAAGCCTCCTTTAATTTATTAGTTCGTTCATTGATTTTAACTTCAAGGTTATAATTAATCTGATTGATAGTTTGATTCGCTTCCATCAATTCTTCGGATTGTGCCTGAATCTCTTCATTCTTCTCAGTAACCTCACGGTTAAGCCGGGTCAACACTTCATTGGCGTCCACAAGCTCCTCCGCCTGCACCTGAATTTCTTCCTTTTGCTCCTGAATTTCATAATTAGCCCTTCGGATGCGCCTGTTGTAGAGATAAATATTAAATGCTAACACAGATACAAGGACAAGTCCGAGCAACGATGAAATCATGATAACGTTTTGTGTTCGAATGCGGGATTGCTGAATGGCAAGCTTACTGCTTTGAAGTTCCTTTTCTTGCTGAAGCAATTTGATTTGTTGTTCCTTTTGTTCAACGCCATACAGCGCTTCAAGCTCGGCCATTTTGGTGGCCACGTTACTGGTGTATACACTGTCGTCATATTGCTGAAACAATACATGGCTTCGATAAGCCTTTTTATAATCCCCCAGTACTTCATAAAGCTGTGCGTACAAGCGGTAATTATTGCGCTTTATTAAAATAGATCCTGATTGTTTTCCAATGTCAGCCGCCATATCCAAATTACCGTTCAGCTTCGGCATAACGCTTCATTTTAATAAATAGCGAAGCAAACTGGTTGTAGGTAATGGCTTTGCTAATATCACTATTGATCTTGTCCTCTGCCGCCAAGGCTTGTTCGAGCAATTCAAGCGACTTGTTGTACTGTTCTAAAGCCTCATAAACCAACGAAAGGTTAAATATTGAAGATGCTACACCTTCAAAATGTCCGATTTGCCTGCGAATTGTAATTGCTTTTTCGAAATTATTAATTGCCTCGTTGTATTTTTTTTGCTGATAATAAATTAAGCCTTGGACATTAAGGCAATTTGAAATACCGTGCTGATCGTTCATTTCCTCGCGTAGTGTACGCGAACGAAGCAAATAATCAAGGGCAGACTCAAAATTGGATTGTTCCTTATGAACCCAGGCCAATTCAGCATACAGTCTGGCTGTATTTCGCTTCAAGCCCAATCGCTCTGTTATTTTCAACGCCTGAAAATAATATCGGGTGGCTACATCATATTGTCCCAGTTCAGCATACACTTCCCCGGTTAATGTGTACACTTCGGATACTTGAGGAAGATACTCATATTTGTCGATCAGGTTTATGGCATTGAAGCAACTACTTAATGCATCTTTGTAATTTCCAATTCTCAGTTGCAAATTGGATTTCCTCAATTCGCATTTAATTAATTGAAAAGTATCCTTACTTTTTTCGGCAATACCACAAGCCCTAATAAAATACTGATCGGCTTTTTCGAAGTTCAATATATTTTCATTCAGAATTCCTAACGTGAAATATATTTCCGCTTGCAGATAGAGGTCTTTGACATCAACCAATTGTTCTGCGCGCTCAAGCGCTGATAAAGCTTCGGCATTACGCCATTGCAATACATACAAATACCCTAGATTTTTATAGAGTGTGGCTAAGATGTTTTGAGAGAGCGCTTGATCTTTTAGCTGAACGACCTGATTAAAGTAATATTCGGCTGAATCGTATATGCCTATATCCCGATAAACATTCCCCGTCAGTATAATAGTGAATACCTCTGTCTCAATTGCGTCAGGAATTTTGATCTCATTCGATAGCGAAAAGTTCCGAAAAGCTTCTTGGTATTCACCACGACTTAAACAACCAAGCCCAACCATGGTAAAGGCATATTTTGCGCCCTTTTGGTAATTGTGCTTGAGACTCAATTCAAGCGCTTGCTGTGCATAATCAGATGCAAGGCTGTCATCATAATCGAAGTATTGGAAGGCAAGTTGATTGAGCAGCTCTACCCGATTTTGGACATCCCTCGTACGATTCAATTCACGCTTTAAACTATCAAACAGGGGCAATTGACCAGATGCATCATACCCCAATAAAACAATCAAACACAGCACTCCAACAATAGATTGAGAACTTGAGTAAATATGATATAAAAATCTGATTAACAATATTTTACAACTTAACTAGTGACACACTTTTTCAATATAAGAATTTGGGTGATACCAAAGCAACAACGAATAAAGGCAATTCCCAAAAGTAAATTATCTTACACCCTTATTGTACCATGCAAATACATTCACTAAAGTCGCTATTAAGCCGGGTTGAATTACAACGCGAGAAGCAAAAAGATTACCGCAATGTTGTTACTATTCAGGTGCTTATTGTTACGCTGGGGTTGGTTTTATACGCTCCGCTATTAGAAGACCCGAATAGTAATATATCCAAATTCCTGATTACTCTTTTTTCTGCTTTTGGTGGTTTATATGCTTTTCTTCTATGGGATTTGCTCAGAAACTTCACGCAAAGCAAAGTCCTCATTCTAACCATTCTAATTACCCTTATTGTAATATCCGTTTTTGGAATATTGATTGAATTCCCTTATTACAAGGTAATCCATCTTGAGAACCGCCAGGCCGCCCTCCTCTTTATTCATGGCCTTCTCTTTCCTATAGAAGTGACCATTATCAGTTTTGCTATCCGTGACATATTTATGGGGCAATATTTCACAACCGACAAGCTTTGGGGCTCTGCCTGCGTATTTCTCATGATAGGGATTTCCTTCGGCAGTTTGTATGATCTTATCTGTATTGCATCACCCGGCAGCATGGGGGAGAATATCCCGTTAGGTATCCCAAATTACTCCGAATGCGTGGCCTACTCGTTCCATGTTCTGGGTGGTATTGACACCGAATATCCCGAAGCAAACAAACTAATCAAGAACATTAGCGTTATTGAAGCCGTTTGGGGAACTTTGTTCACAGTGTTGATTATTGGTAACCTGATGATCAAACCAAAACCTCCTGAATTGTAACCATTTAAACTAACTATACACTTATGAATAATCGCAAACTTCTTCCCCTGGTTATCTTCGGGGTTATCGCAATTTTTATTGTAGCGGGTATATCCTCCAGTTTGTTCTTCACGGTGCAGGCAGATGAGCGAGCCGTTATCTTCTACAAATTCGGACAGGGTCTTGATAAGGACCATATCATTCAGCCAGGTTTCCATATGAAAGCTCCCTGGAATGAAGTCTACATCTACCCTGTTCGCGAAACCTCAGCGGATGAGAATATGGATGTGTTGGACAGGAATGGGCTCTCCATCCATGTTGAAGTGTCCGTACGCTTCTATCCGGTTCCAGATAAAATTGGCTACATCCATGAGAAATTCAATAGAGCCTATGTAAATGTTCTGGTTATTCCTGAAATGCGCTCGGTTGTACGCCAGATTATGGGAAGGTATTCAGCGGAAGAAATTTATTCCACCAAGCGCGCAGAAGTAGAGGCGACTATCAAAACCGAATCAGAAAAAATTCTCGGCCAGAATAATGTTAATATGGTGGCCCTGCTCATCCGGTCCATACAGTTACCAGAACAGATCAAAGTTGCCATCCAAAACAAGCTTCAACAGGAACAGGAAGCATTGGCCTATCAGTTCAGGCTTGATAAGGAGAAAAGCGAGGCGGAGCGCAAACGTATTGCCGCTGAAGGTGAATCTCGTGCCAATAATATTATCAACAACAGCTTAACAGACAAGCTGCTGAAGATGAGAGGTATAGAGGCCACCCTTGAACTCGCCAAATCACCTAACTCAAAAGTAATTGTGGTTGGTTCCGGTAAGGATGGATTACCCATGATTTTGGGGGGCAATTAAACCATTAAATTATGTAGGGGGTTTCATTCTCCGCACGTGAGTCTTTATATTTAACAGTTGAATTTTAGCGCTTTTACTTATGTCCAAAACAGCAGAATTAATCATTGATGGTAAATCGTACACCTTCCCAGTAGTTGAGGGAACTGAGAATGAATTAGCCATTGACATCAGCGATCTTCGTGATAAGACGGGATACGTAACGCTCGATGTGGGTTACAAAAATACCGGGGCAACTAAAAGTTCCATAACGTTTTTGGATGGTGAAAAGGGAGTGCTGCATTACCGGGGTTACGCAATAGAGGAATTGGCTGAAAAGTCAAATTTCCTGGAAGTGGCCTACCTATTGATTTTTGGTGAACTACCAACACCTGAACAATATGCGAAATGGACAGGTGATATCACGAATCGCACATTGGTTCATGAGGACATCAAAAAAATACTGGATGGATTCCCTTCTACTTCTCATCCTATGGGGGTTTTGTCATCCTTATTTTGCGCACAAACCGCCTTTTATCCAGAGTCATTAAATCCCAATCGGCCAGCCGATGGCGTTTACCTGAGCATTATTCGCTCGCTGGGTAAAATGCCAACCTTTGCGGCCTGGTCATATAAAAATGCTATCGGGCATCCGGTTAACTACCCCGATAATAAATTAGACTATTGCGCGCGGTTCTTAAAAATGATGTTTGCATTGCCTGGTCAGGATTACGAGGTTGATCCGGTTGTTGCCGATGCATTGGATAAACTATTCATTCTACATGCTGATCACGAGCAAAACTGCTCTACATCAACGGTGCGAATTGTAGGATCATCCAAAGCAAGTATTTATTCCTCCATTTCGGCAGGTATAAACGCCTTGTGGGGTCCTTTACATGGAGGCGCTAACCAAGAAGTTATTGTGATGCTCGAAAACATCCGCAACGATGGCGGCAATGCCGATAAGTGGATGGAAAAAGCAAAGGATAAAAATGATCCTTTCCGGTTGATGGGATTCGGCCACCGGGTGTACAAAAACTTTGATCCCCGCGCTAAAATTATTAAAAAAGCTGCTGATGATGTTCTCAAAAAACTTGGTGTGCACGATCCAGTGTTGGATATAGCCATGAAGCTGGAAGAGATTGCGCTGAAGGATCCATACTTTATAGAGCGTAAACTTTATCCTAACGTTGACTTCTATTCTGGAATCATCTATCGGGCGCTTGGAATTCCGGTAGACATGTTTACCGTAATGTTTGCCATGGGTCGACTGCCCGGTTGGATTGCGCAATGGCTGGAGATGCGCAAAAACAATGAGCCTATTGGTCGTCCACGCCAAATCTATACCGGTAATGTTACCAAGCCCTTTGTTGAATTGAATAAACGTAAATAGATTTTTTCAGGGAACACATCGGTACCAACTTATTGTGTTCCCTTATTTTTTTAACCTTTCCCATTCGGTATTCATGGATATCCAACAACAATTTGAAGCAGCCGTTGCCCGATCAAAAGAATTGACCCAGCGCCCTACGAATGAAGAACTGCTTAAGCTTTATGCATTGTTCAAGCAAGGCTCAGAAGGCGATGTAACGGGCGAACGTCCGGGGGGCTTTGATTTTAAAGCCATTGCCAAATTTGACGCATGGGCAGAATTAAAAGGGAAGTCAAAACAAGATGCCATGACGGAGTACATTGCCTTTATGAATAACCTCTACCAACAATACAAATAGTCCCCAACTCCAGTTCATGGAGAATCTATTCTATCAACCGGACATCACTCAGGGTGCTGATTACCTTAATCCGGATGAAGCGCGGCATTGCACAAAAGTGTTGCGTAAAAAACCAGGCGATGTCATAATGGTTACGGATGGAAAGGGTTGGTTTTACAATGTATTGATTACTGCTTCAGCCATCGATCGGTGTACATTCGCTGTACAAAACAGTTGGAAAGAAACTCCCCGCAACTACTCTATTCATATTGCCATAGCACCCACTAAAAGCCCTGACAGAATAGAATGGATGGTTGAAAAGTGCGTTGAAATCGGGGTTGATGAGATCTCCTTCTTGCATTGCGCCAACAGCGAGAGGCAAAACCTAAAAATGGAACGTCTGCAAAAGATTGCCATCAGCGCGATGAAGCAATCAATCCGAGCAACACTACCTCATCTTTCTCCCCCTGTTCCTTTTTCAGTGTTCATAAACGGTATTAACGATTCACCGCAGAAATTCATCGGCTATGTTGACTCCGATAATCCAATCCATCTTAAGCAGATTGCATTAAAAGACCATCGTTACCTGGTGTTAATTGGCCCAGAAGGCGATTTTTCACTATCTGAACTGACTGAAGCAATTGACAATGGTTTCCAAAAGGTTAGCTTAGGAAACCACAGGCTGCGAACAGAAACGGCAGGATTTACCAGCTGTTGTATCCTCAATTTAATCAATACTTAAGGCTATCTTACACGAGTTAAGGAATAGTATTTTGAGAACCGATCCTATTAATAATTTTTATTAAACTTGTGACATGGATAAGAAAGCCGAAATTCAAAAGACCATTTACGATAATGCGAAGTCGCATTTTTTAGGAAATTTTCCTGATTCATTACCCATCGAACAAGCCTACGTTCATATTGGCATGTACCTTGGATGGGTAATTGATAATGAACTCTACTCTGAATTTTTTGAAGAGGAGGCATCCATCCAGATATTCCGGTTTAAAAGACGCGAAATTTCCTGCACCATTTTAAGTGAAATCTGGGACGGTTACCTGGGGTACGAATTGTTCAACCGCCAGGGAAACATGTTTACCTACTATTATTATGGTGGTGGTTTATACCGAAACGACTATGATGAGTTATTGGTAAAAACTCTTCCTTCCATTTACCATGTTACCGATAGCTGGGAAAATTATGGTAAAATGTCTACCCGGATAGAAATGCGTTTTCAGGATTGGAAAAAACTTGTAGGCGCCTAGGGGCTACTTTTGCTTACCGCCCTTATCGAGCACGGCATTTTTATTAGCTCCTTTTATCCTCAATTCTCCAGAATCTGATAAAAATTCAATTTCCTCTGGGATAAAGTCCAGGGAATAGTTGCTATTCCACGCCAAACCATCGGCACGGTAAATTTTCGCTACCGTTACCGGGTACTTTCCTTTCACTTCCTTTTCGGAGGCAAAAAGTATAAAGAAGATATGACTGCCCTCATTTTCAGTCGACAAGGCTTTGATTGAAGGAATTTTACCCTTTGTAAAGTTTACCTTATCCACTTGAAACTTCACACGAACATCCGGTACACGAGAGGGTGTTATGGTGTAAAAATAGCCTTCGCCAGAAACTGTGTCCGAATACACAATCCCCGAAGTGTACTCCTCCTGTTGAACAATTAGCGGGGTAAACTTTGATAGTAAATTTGTAACTAAAGGAACGGAGTCACTTCCTACAATAAGCCAATTCAATGCGTTCCTGCACAAGGCAAGTTCTTTTTCTTTAATCCTCCGCTCACGATCAGCATAATCCTTCTCGGCTTTAGCATAGCTTGTCAGAATAACTGTATTGGTATAAGTTTCCTCAACAAAAGTTTTATAGTTTACTGCTTCTTGCTCGATATTCATCAATAGAAGTTTTGCCGCAAGGCTATCCAGCTTATTCAAACTGGCCATTTCATGTTCAACACGTTTGAGTCGCTCAAAAACATCACTCGTTTTTTCCCCCTTAATATTTTCCACCAGCGTAGAGCGGTACTCTAAATTGGCCACCTTCACCGCAAAAACGTTTAGCGGTAGCGGATCCGGATCAAAACGCTGAAGCTTTTCATTGAGCAATCCGGCCACGAGTTTAGTCAGATCACTTTTAACTGAAACAGAGTCCGTTTTAAGCTTTTCACGAAGCTTATTGATCTCGATATCGTATTTTACAAGGTTATCGCGAATGGGTTTGATCTCTTTAGTGATTACGTCAGTTGCATGCTTAGCAAACTTCTGATAATCCCAAATGGCCAGGTCGTTCTGATAGAAGTCTGTTAAGGTTTTACCATCGCGTTTAAAATCCTTAATTTCCGAAACAATCCAGGAATGATTATACCCAATTTTACCAAGATTAGCGGCACTTGCCTTGTAAGAGTCAAAAGCCTTTTTCGCTGCCTCGTAGGTTGATGACAATTTGGTCAAGGTCTTTAGTGTCTCATCGTTTGATCGCAAATAAAATTCCCGCTCACCTGGAAAGGTGGTGTTGAGCGAATCATAAAGCGTATGTGCTTTTCTATAGGACTCCTCCGCTTGGGTAAAATAATAATTCACAAGCTTTATTTTCTCCCTCCTCTCCCGTAACGCTATGGTGCTCTTTTCGATGGCAAACTGCACATCTAACAATGTGACTCCGTACGTACCAGTACGCAAATCGCGCTTACTGTATGAAGCATAATAGTCCTTACTGCTTCCCTTAAATTCCTTTTCATTGATCGTTGCATAAGCCTTATCGTAGAAGTACAACGCTGAATCAATATTGTTAAAGGCTTGCTGAACGCTTTTCAGAATATCATCAATAGGAGTTTTTTGCTCATAAACAATAGCCATAAAGAGATAGGAACTGGGTTCAGGCGCCTTGTTTTCGTTGATGTATGATCGTAAGAATGGCTCGGCCTTTTCGTATTCCTTTGCTGATAGAAGCGTGAATATATCTTTATATTTGAGCTTCTGTGTATAGCCACTAAGGGGTATTAATATTAGCAGTAAGATCTTGATGATGTGAACTTTATGCATTACTCTTAAACTTATTCTTGCACAAATTAGTTAAATTATCTGCTAAAACCCAGTCAATTACTACGCCAAAATTTAATTCTTAAATAGATTCGTGAATATTGCTATGAAAAAAATTGCCCCGGTATTATTAATTCTGCTTATCCTGATTGTTTATCTCACCGGTTTTAATCGGCCACAGGCGGTTGATAATAAAGAACAGGATTTCAATTACACGCTTACCGTTAAGACACTGGAGGGTGAAATTGTACCCATGGAATCCCTAAAAGAAAGGGTAATCTTCATTAATCTGTGGGCTACCTGGTGTGGTCCATGCCGCGATGAAATGCCTGGAATTCAAAAATTATATGAAAAGACAAAATCGGATGACATCGCTTTCGTTATGCTATCGGTAGATAAGGAGAGTGATCAAAACAAAGTAGTCAACTATATAAAACGCAATAATTTCAGCTTCCCGGTTTACATGACAAATGGAAAACTTACATCACAACTCAACGTTCCATCCATACCAACTACCTTCATCATTGGCAAAACTGGTAAAATAGAACACCAGAAAGTAGGCAGTACCAATTACGACACCGATAAATATATAAAACTTCTGAACGAACTAGCCATCAAGTAATTACGAAACACACTGCGCCACCAAGCGCAACCCGTTCAGGGTTAGGTTAGGATCGATTCGCGTGAACGTATCGGTAACAGCAGGACTGATTACTGTTGACAGGCCTCCAGTGGCAACGGTTTGTAGATTTGTAACATTCAACTCCACGCGAAGTCGTTCAAGCATGGATTTAACAAGCCCCTCATAGCCAAGCAGTATACCGGCCTGAATAGCGTGAACAGTATTTTTCCCTAACGCTGATTGGGGCAACTCCAATGGAACATCAAACAATTTAGCCGTATTCTGCGCCAGTGATCGGATTGCCGTTTTCAATCCGGGAGCAATGGCCACACCAAGAATTTTACCTTCACCCGAAATGGTAGTAAACGTAAGCGCGGTACCAAAGTCAACCACCACACAAGTGGACTGAAACAATGCATGCGCAGCCACCGCGTTGGCCACCAGGTCGGAACCTATTTCATAGGGATTTAATACTTCAATCGGCAATTTTTTATAAACATCAGGACCGAGTACGATCGGGTTTTTTTCAAAGAGTGTTACCGTTACGTTGATAATCTTATCCGTCAGGTCAGGAACAACACTGCTCATTACAATTTTCTCAACCTTACTGATCGGCAAACCAGCCTCCAGAAAATAATCCCGAAACTTAATACCATAAAATAACTCAGGCCGGTTAGCCACAGCCGGTATACGCCAAATGTGCTGCAGGTTTTCCTGATCGAAAAGACCTATGGTGAGGTCAGAGTTGCCGATATCAAGTGCTAAAATCATGAAAGTTCTATCAAGCGGGTTTTTAGTTTTGCCAGGCCCGTGCTGGCCTTATCCTCAATTATTTCCAGGTTCCGAATATAGCTGATATCCGGAACTTTGGGATCCACCAGGAATTTAGGAACATCATAACGCACATAGTTGATCAATCCTGCTGCAGGGTAAACAACCATGGAGGTACCCACTACTAAAAATAAGTCAGCTTGCGATGCATAATCCGCAGCCACTTCTATCATCGGCACCAACTCACCAAACCAGACAATGTTGGGTCGTAGCTGAAAGCCCTTCTCGCAGGTATCGCCCCAATTCAATTCCCACCCTTCAATAGGATATACCCGCCTCTCATCACCCGTACTTCGGGATTCAAAAAGGCTACCGTGTAAATGAAGCACGTTAGATGATCCCGCACGCTCATGAAGATTATCTACATTTTGAGTTACAATCGTTACGTTGAAATTATCTTCCAACTCAACCAGAATTTCATGACCACGATTAGGTTTAACCTCTAGTGCTTTTTTCCTGCGTTGATTATAGAAATCGAGAACTGTTTTTGGGTCACGTTGCCACCCTTCGGGAGATGCTACATCCTCAACCCTATAACCTTCCCATAAACCACCCGAATCGCGAAAGGTTGGAATACCACTTTCAGCGCTAATGCCAGCACCGGTAAGAACAACCAGTTTCTTCTTCATTAGATCAAGCTACAGAATCAAATGGAAATATCATTGTAAGAAGAAAGAAGTAAAGGAAATACACTACTATGACTTCTTCTTGCGTGGCGCTGCCTTCTTTGCCGCTTTCTTAGCAGGAGTTTTCGTTGCTTTAGCTGTTTTAGCTGCCTTCGCTACTTTTGCTACCGGAGCATCACCTTCCTCTTTCTTTTTGGCTCCACCAAAACGGCCCCATCTCCCCTTCTTCTCCGGTGCATTGGCTGCAAGCTCTAAACACTCCTCCAAGGTAAGCTCTGCAGGAACTTTGTCTTTGGGAATTTTAACATTCTTTTTGCCTGCCTTGATGTATGGGCCAAAGCGACCGTTAAGCACTTGTATCTCTGAATTCTCCTCGAATAGCTTAATGATTTTGTTGGCATCGGCTATTCGCTTTTGTTCGATCAACTCAACAGCCCTTTCGTGTTTAATGGTATAGGGATCTTCACCTTTAGGAATAGACACAAACTTCTTATCGTGCAATACATACGGACCGAAGCGGCCTATGTTGGCAACTACTGGTTTATCTTCAAATGCGCCTAACTCACGCGGCATCTTCGTCAACTCCAGGGCATCCTCCAAGGTTATGTTTTCAATAAATTGTCCGGGCCTAAGGCTGGCAAACTTGGGCTTTTCTCCACCGTTATCATCCGGGTTCTCTCCAATCTGCACGTACGCACCAAACTTCCCGAGTTTTACATAAACATTCTTTCCGGTTTTTGGATCAACACCCAATTCACGATTCTTACCGGCCGATGAACGCTCCACCAATTCCGTTTTCTTAACTTTTTTGTGGAAGGGTGTGTAGAAATTATCCAGCATCTGATGCCACTCCAGCTTGCCGGTGGCAATCTCATCAAACTCCTGTTCTATTTCAGAGGTGAAGGAATAATCGGTGATGTCCGGGAAATGATCAACAAGAAAATCGTTCACCACCATGGCGATATTGGTTGGGAACAGCTTATTCTTCTCCGCTCCGGTTATTTCCGTTTCATCGCGCTTAACAATTTCATTATCGGAAAGCGATAACACCCGGTAAGCCCGGTCTGTTCCCTCACGGGATTCTTTAACAACATAACCACGCTTTTGAACCGTAGAGATGGTTGGTGCATAGGTTGAAGGTCTGCCAATACCAAGTTCTTCCAGTTTCTTTACCAGGCTCGCTTCCGTATAGCGCGGAGGGTTTCGCGAAAAGGTTTGACGGGCCATCAACTCATCGAGCGATAAACTCTGGCCAATGTTAAGGGGTGGCAGAACTTTTCCGTTTTCCTCATCATCTTCATCGTCACCCGACTCCATATATACAGACAAAAAGCCCTGAAATTTAACCATCTCACCGGAAGCCGTTAACGTTCTTGGGTTAGTTGATATGGATATGGTTGCGGTAGTTTTCTCCAATTCTGCTTCAGCCATTTGTGATGCAATGGCACGCTTCCAGATCAGTTCGTACAGTCGTTGCGCGTTACGATCCATACCCGGATCGAGCACAGAAAAATCGGTTGGCCGTATAGCTTCGTGTGCTTCCTGCGCACCCGATGATTTGGTTTTATACTGTCTTAGTTGCACAAAATCAGCACCGTATGCTGTCTCGATCTGGCGCTTCGCACCTTGTTGTGCCTCATCCGATAAGTTCACCGAATCGGTACGCATGTAGCTGATCTTACCGGCCTCGTAAAGCTTTTGGGCTATCATCATCGTTTGAACAACTGAAAAACTAAGCTTGCGCGATGCCTCTTGTTGCAACGTTGATGTTGTAAAGGGTGGTGCCGGTGAGCGCTTTAATGGTTTTGTCTGTAAATCGGCAATCGAAAACGCTGCACCTTTACAAGACTCCAGAAACTCAAGTGCTTCTTCTTCATTTTCAAACCGCTCAGGCAACTCAGCCTGAAGTTGTTTACCTTTTCCCAAATCAAACTGTGCGGTAACACGGAAAGATGACTTTGATTTAAAGTTGTTGATCTCACGCTCGCGTTCTACTACTAATCGTACGGCTACCGACTGAACACGTCCTGCAGATAATCCGGTCTTAATTTTCTTCCACAGGATCGGTGAAAGCTCATACCCTACCAGTCGATCGAGAATTCTTCTGGCCTGTTGTGCATTAACCAGATCAACATCAATACCGCGTGGATTCTGAATAGCATTCAGGATTGCCTTCTTGGTGATTTCAGTAAAAACAATCCTGCGGGTTTTAGCATCATTCAAATCAAGCGACTCTTTTAAATGCCACGCAATCGCTTCTCCTTCACGGTCTTCATCGCTTGCCAGGTAAACCATTTCGGCTTCTTCGGCTAATTTTTTCAACTTACTGATTACATCCTTCTTGTCAGGACTTATTTCGTAAGTCGGCTCAAAATCATTCTCAATATCAATAGCACCTGATCCCTTCGGCAAATCGCGTATGTGCCCCATGCTGGAAGCTACCTTAAAATCTTTTCCAAGATAGCCTTCAATGGTCTTTGCTTTTGCCGGTGATTCAACGATTACAAGATTTTTTCCCATATCAACACATCAATCAAAGGGCTCAAATATCTGTAAATTTTTAAAAAATCAAATTTTGGTTTTGTCTAAGCGATCAGTGAACACATAGAATTCACTTGTGTAATCGATTGTTTTTGCGATTACATTCTCATCAAAATAAAATTCGTTAACGTGCTGATTCACAATAACCTTAGTAACAAAAAATCACTGTTAAATAATTTTCGTTCCGATCCCCTTAGAATCAAGCATTCATGTGCATGAAAAAAATTTATCGGTTGTATGTCAATATCTACGAAAACATCGAATTAACATTATTTCCCTATTTTTAGCGCACTATATAATTAACGCTATACTTCATGAGCGAATTCATTGCTTACCTGGCCAACGAAATTTATACCCCGGTTGCCTTTCTGTTGATTTTAGGCGGACTTTTTTTTCTGATCTATTCGCGTTTTGTTCAGTACAAATATTTCAAACACGCTATCAATATTCTTCGCGGAAAGTATTCCAACCCAAATGATCCTGGGCAAATCAATGCTTACCAGGCATTGTCAACTGCGCTTGCATCAACGGTTGGCATGGGAAACATTGCCGGTGTAGCGGCAGCGATAACACTTGGCGGACCAGGCGCTTTGTTTTGGATGTGGATGACTGCCTTTGTAGGTATGTCGACAAACTTTTTTACAAGTGTACTCGCTATTATGTATCGCGGAAAAGACACAGCAGGGGTAATTCAAGGAGGACCAATGTATGTTATCCGTGAAGCGCTGGGTAAAAAATGGCAACCCTTGGCAATACTTTTCAGTGTATGCTGTTTGATTGGCTGCCTTCCGATTTTTCAAGCCAATCAACTAACCCAAGCCATTGTTGATATCGGTATTGCCTCCGATGAAATTCGCTTAACTACATTTTCCTTTTTAGGATTTACCATCAGCACACCTAAATTCATCATCGGTACAACCCTGATGCTGATTGCAGGAACAGTTATACTCGGTGGCATTCAACGCATTGGTAACTGGGCTGGTAAAATGGTGCCCATGATGATCGTTATCTATTTCTTATCGGTATTTGCCATTCTGATTCTTCACATTACAGATATTCCCGGCTATTTTGTCCTGATTATTTCTGATGCTTTTAGTGCGGAAAACTACTCTGGCAGCCCCGCCCTTGGCGGTATTGTAGGAGGATTGATAATTATGGGTATCAGAAGAGCATCCTTCTCGAATGAGGCTGGCATCGGAACTGCACCCCTTGCATTAGGCGCATCAAAAAGTACAGAACCTATTCGGGAAGGGCTCGTGTCAATGTTAAGTCCAGCTATTGATACCTTGATTGTTTGTACCCTTACCGCATTAGCCATTTTAGCCACGGGTGTTTGGCAAACTTCCGATGCGAAAGGAGTTTCGCTGACAGCCATGGCCTTTCAAACCGCTATGCCCGGCTTTGGAAAATACGTTCTACTGCTTTGTGCATTTTTCTTTTCCATTACTTCTGTTTTCTCTTATAGCTATTATGGAAGCAAATCGCTTTCCTTTTTGTTGGGTGTGAAAGCAAGCAAATGGTACAGCTACTTTTACCTGATCACTATTGTATTAGGCGCCATTGCTTCCATGCAGGATATTATGAACATCATTGATGTGGCGTATGCCTTGATGGCCATTCCGACTATGCTATCAGGATTCGTACTTGCACCGAAAGTAATGGCCGAGGCCAGGCGCTACTTTGCAGCACTTAAAGAAAAGGAAGGTTAGGTAATTTCTACCTGACGCGGTTGGTGATCAAATAATCCACGCTCCTTGATTGCCTCTGCCACTTTATGTGGAACATATTTTTCCCATCCCAGTTCGCCATTTTTAATCATGGCCAACACATTATCCGAAATAATATGAAGGTTCTTAACATTGGCATCTTTAATGTCCTCCAGCTTATTATTTTCCATCAGGTAACGGAAAAGACTTTTAAGATTTGCAGGCAGATCAGCTTCAAAACCACTCAGCCTAAATAGTTCTTGCGAATTTTTAACCTGGGCAGGATAGATATAAAGCTTCACATTGGTTCCAAACAACGAAGCAAAGCATTCCAGAATTCCTCCGCGCGTATTCTCATACGTTTTCTCATCAAATACTTTTTGCAAAGCATTTATACCCATAATGATACCTATTTTTTTCCCGCGGGTAATGCGTGATAAGTAATCAACAAGGCGGTAGTACTCAAAATAATTTGAAATCAATACGTGTTGCCCAAGCGAACAAATAATATCAGCCCGGTGAAGAAAGTCCGTTTCATCAATTGCTCCATCAGCGCTCAGGTCGTTTAATGTAAGTTCAGTCAGCACCACTATCTTCGAGCGTTCTACATCGGGCTCATGCTTAAACTTCCTTCGTGCAGCCAGCAACATGTCAACATTAACATGGGTTGGCGGACGAAACCTTCCACGCAAAACCAAAAGATGCTTCTTATACAATTCATCGGAAGGCTGCATCACCTGGCCATCGGGGCCAAACATGGCCGCTTTAGTTAATCCATTCTTTACCAGCTTAAGCGCCATTAACCGGTTATCGACATGTTTGAAATCAGGACCGGTTATGCGAAACATATCAATTTCAATTCTTCGTCCATGCAATCCATCCAGCAACGACATTAAAATCTGTTCCGGATCGCTGAAGAATGTACAAGCGTAAATCAAGTTCACACCAACAATACCCAACGCATATTGTTGCTGGAGTGAATCATTGTCGTGCATCTTTACGTGGATAACACAATCATTATACTCAGCCTTGGGCTTGAGTTGAAATCGTAATCCAATCCAACCATGCGGTTGATTAGTCCGATCGAAATTCAGGATTTCAACTGTATTGGCGAATGCAAAAAAACGTGTTGATTCAACACGGTGAGTAAGCCGTTCCGACAATAGCGGATACTCATGTTCGAGCATCTTCATAAGCCGGGGCTCACATACATAGCGCTCGCAATACCCGTAAATGGCATCACTGAACTTCATATCGTATGCCGACATGGTTTTTGCAATCGTTCCGGAGGCACCACCGGCTTTAAAAAAATTGGCGGCAACTTCTTGACCGGCTCCTATCTCTGCAAAGGAGCCATAAACTTCCCGGCTCAGGTTAATCCGTAAAGCCTTTTCCTGCGTAGTAAGTTTTCTGAATTCCTGCATACCCAACTGTAAAGACTGTTTAAAAAATCATATCAAATGTAGTGAACATCAATTGTTCCGCGCATTCTTTCCTGCTTTTTTGATTATTCTCCATTAAGACCTATTTTTCGAGTTTCACAAGAGTATAACACATGGACTCAAGAGGAGGTTTTACCAGCCGCATTGGATTTATACTTGCTGCTGCTGGATCAGCAGTCGGACTTGGTAACATTTGGAAGTTTCCGTACGAAACCGGCCAAAATGGAGGTGCCGCATTTCTGGTTATATACCTAGCCCTAACCTTTCTTTTATGCTATCCGGTAATGGTTGGTGAGATTGCCATTGGCAGAAAAGCCGGATTAGACGCTTATGGTTCATACAACAAGCTGGGCGGAAAGCGATGGGGATACCTGGGGTTGTACGGCATCATTTGCGGCATCATGATCCTGTCGTTTTACAACGTAGTTGCCGGATGGGCTTTCGGTTATTTCCTGGAAATATCGTTTAGTGATTTGCTAGAGGAGCAAAACTATGGAGTTTACTTTGGTCGTTACGTAGTCGATTTTTGGGATAACCTGATTTTCTCGCTATGCTTCATGGTGATCACGGCTTTCATCGTAATAAAAGGCGTTCAAAAAGGAATTGAGCGGGCTTCTAAAATTATGATGCCCACACTTTTTGTCATTCTCGTTGCACTCATTATTTATAGTATCACGCTGCCAAATGCCATGGACGGTATCAGGTTTTACCTGTTACCCGATTTCAGTGAGATAACACTCGAAACATTGTACTCCGCCATGGGACAAGCGTTTTTTTCGTTATCGTTGGGCATGGGGGCGCTGATTACATACGGATCGTACGTAAGCAAGAATCAAAATGTACTTAAATCAGCTGCTACCATTACTCTTCTTGATATTTCCGTTGCTTTCCTGGCTGGTTTGCTGATTTTTCCACTGGTGTTTTCACAAGGCCAATCACCCGAGCAAGGACCAGCGTTAGTGTTCGTTGTTCTGCCCGGCATATTTCAAACCATGGGTCCTGTATTAGGCAAAATTGTTGGCGGTGGATTTTTTCTTCTGCTCTGCTTTGCGGCACTCACCTCAACCATATCGTTGTTGGAGGTACCGGTGGCCTACTTTGTGGATGAAAAGAAGATACCCCGAAAAATAAGCGTATGGACACTGGCAACCTTGGTTTTCATTCTGGGTTTGCCGAGCATGCTATCGCAAGGTGCAGTGGGTGCATTTTCCTCGCTTTCCTTCTATCAGGAAAAATCAACACTCGACTTTGTAAGCGAAGTATTTTCGGATATCAGTTTGCCATTAGGCGGTTGCCTGATGACGTTCTTTATCGCTACGCGTTGGGGAACGCACAAAATGAGTGAAGAGTTATCGCAAGGAAATCCGAATTACAAAGGTTCATTTTACGAAGGCTATATAAACTTTACGATTCGCTATATCTGTCCGGTGTTATTGGGAATCTTTTCACTGCTGATCATTATTGATAAATTTTTCGGACTGGAGCAACTTAGGTAACCACTTGTTTAAAATCTTTACATGGATTCATGGATTGGAAAACATGCGATCATTTTAAATTGGATTCAGCACCGGCTAAGCGAAAGGCAATTCTTCATTCTTTCCAGTATGCTGGTTGGACTAACGGCAGGCCTGGCAGCCGTTCTGCTTAAAACGCTTGTCCATTTCATTTATACCACGGTTACAAACGTTGACGCACTACCGTTTCAGTTTTCCATTTACCTGCTCCTCCCATTTTTCGGATTGTTGCTAACCGTGTTTTATGTACAGCGATTTCATAAACCCACGTTGGAAAAGGGAACCGTTTTCGTGTTGTACACCATAACCAGGAAATCAAGTTTACTTGCCCCTTTTCACATGATTGCCCACATCATCACCAGTGCCATTACCATTGGCTTTGGTGGATCATCGGGATTGGAGGCTCCTATTGCCACTACAGGCTCAGCCATAGGCTCGAACTATGCCCGCACTTATCAACTCAATTATCGGCAACGCACATTGTTACTTTCATGCGGTGCAGCGGCAGGTGTTGCTGCTGCGTTCAATGCCCCCATAGCCGGGGTATTGTTTGCCATTGAAGTGTTGTTGTTGGATATCAGTGCCACCGCTTTTATTCCGCTCATCATTGCTGCTGCCATGGGTGCATTATGCTCAAACATAATTTTACGCGATGGTATCCTGCTTTCCTTCACTACGCAAATCCCATTTGATTTTCACAATGTACCCTATTACATTCTGTTAGCTGTGTTTGCGGGATTGCTGTCAACATACTATGCCCATACGTTTTTAAGGATCGATCGCTGGTTCGGTAAACAAAAGAGTCCTTACACAAAAGTGATCATTGGTGGAAGTGTTCTCGCCATACTTATCCTGTTATTTCCACCCCTATTTGGTGAAGGCTATGGCAGTGTAATTGCCTTATCTGCTCAAGACACGGACTCGTTGCTAACCACCAGTTTGTTGAAAGATTTTATTACTAATGAATGGACGATATTGCTGTTCGTTGGATGCATCATGTTGCTCAAAGCAGTTGCTGTAAGCACCACCATCAGCAGCGGGGGCAATGGCGGAAACTTTGCACCTTCATTGATGACCGGTGCCTTTCTGGGATTCTTTTTTGCCCGGGCCATTAACTTATTAGGTTTAGGGAAATTGCCCGAAAGCAATTTTACACTGGTTGCGATGGCCGGAGTAATGAGTGGAATACTTCATGCACCACTAACGGCCATATTCCTTATTGCTGAAATTACTGGCGGTTATGGATTGATGATACCGCTCATGCTGGTGGCTTCTATTAGCTACACGGTTGCCCGGTACATACAGCCCGAGTCGATTGAAAGCAGGAAATTAGCGGAGAAGGGTACGGTGATTTTTCATGATCGGGATAAAAAAATCCTGTCTGACCTTTCACTTAAAAATCTGATTGAAACAAACTTCCTGACCGTTGCGGAGAACGCCCGCTTGCGCGACCTGGTGCATACTATTGAAAAAACTACACGGAACATCTTCCCGGTCGTAAGCGATGACAACCGATTAGTTGGTGTGGTTGAGTTGAACGGTGTAAGGGAAATAATGTTCACCACTGAAATGTACGACCGGATATTGGTGAAAGAACTGATGAGCAAACCACCTGCCGTTATCGAAACTACAGAGACCATGGACGATGCCATGAAAAAATTCGACTCAACCGGATCATGGAATCTGCCGGTTACAGAAAAAGGGAAATACCTCGGCTTTATTTCAAAGTCAAATATCTTTAATAAATACCGAAGCGAATTGATTGAAAAATCAATGCATTAAGCCTCAGAATACTTTTCCCTCGCGTGTTCCTTCATCTCCTCCCACAGATCAGGCGGTGGCGGGAGTCCCTTATCAAAGTTTTCGAGCAGCCATTTAACAATGGCTTTTTTCATATTAAAACGTCTGGCTACCTCTTCACAAAAATCAATCTCGCGTTTCTCCACTTTACCATCCGCATAAACCATCAGCATCAAATCGTAGAGCAAGTTCATTCGATCATGAAAGTTGTCGGGGATGTTCAATTCAAAAGTTTCCTTTGAATCCACCAGGTTTTGAATCTGCCAGTCTTTTAAGCCGTACTTATGACCAATCTTGAATAAAAGCTCAATTTCCTTTTTGTGTATGTTTCCATCGGCATTGGCCAGTGCCAACAGGTTTTTGAGGTGATTCTTTTTGTAAGACAGGTACTGGTGTTCAAAAAAACCCTTCATACGAATTGCTTCTTAATGTTGTTCGGCAAATTAAACAAACGGGGCTTTTCATCAAAAGCCCCGTTTGATTGGTTCAGCACACATGTAAGGTTAGTTCACCCATTCGGCAACGAATAAATTTGTATCGCGCGTGCCTCCATTATTCCGGTTGGAAGAAAACACCAGGTATTTCCCATCGTACGAGAACATGGGGAATGAATCGAATACCTCATCCTGGGTAATGCGCTCCAACCCTGTTCCATCTTCGTTGATCATAAACAAGTTAAACTGAAAACCACGCTGACCATGATGATTGGAAGAGAATAGAATCTTCTTTCCGGAAGGATGGTAAAAGGGAGCCCAGTTTGCTTTCCCAAGATTAGTAACCTGCCGTAGATCGGAACCATCAGCATTGCATATGTATATCTCCATGTTGGTAGGCGCTACCAATCCTTGTGCGAGGTAATCTTTATACTCCTTTATCTCTTCTTCCGTTTCAGGCCGTGAGGCACGAAAAACAATTTTGGTTCCATCGGGTGAGAAGAATGCACCACCATCATACCCTAAATCAAACGTAATTTGCTTGACGTCTGTACCGTCAGTGTTCATGGTATACAGATCAAGATCGCCATTGCGTGTTGAAGTGAATACAATTTTATCACCGTTGGGTGATACCGTAGCTTCGGCATCGTATCCAACCTCGTTGGTTAATTGTTTCAAAATATTACCCTTCAGGTCAGCAATGAAAATGTCATATGTTGGAAAGATTGGCCACAGGTATTTGCCACCCGGAACCCTTTCAGGATCCGGAGGACACAAATCACCGCCAAGGTGCGTTGAAGCGTAAACAATAGTGGTGTCGCCCGGTAGAAAATAAGAACACGTAGTGCGTCCTTTACCCGTGCTTAGCATAACAGGCTGATTACTCTTTAAATCATCTTTCCCAACCGTGGTGTAAAAAATCTGATCACACTCAACACCCCAGGTTTTGTAATTCGATTGAAACACGAGCATTGAGTTATCAAAGCTCCAATAGGCTTCTGCATTATCGCCACCAAAAGTTAATTGCCGAAGGTTGCGTATGTATTTTTCTCCTTGATACTTTAGCGTGTCAGCAGTTTCATCATAAACCACTTCTGCTGTTTCAGTATTCTTTACAGAACATGAAACTGCAAACCACAGAACAAAGAATGAACAGATTGAGCGTACGAACATGATTTAGATTGGTTTTAGAAGCCGCAAAGATATAAGGCTGCAGGTAAGTAAAATACCTTAACCGGAAAAGAAAGTGCCATAATTCAAGCTGCGCTTACGAAACAGCTGCTTCCTCTTTCAACGCTCTGCGAAGAATTTTTCCGACATTGGTTTTAGGCAACTCGGTGCGAAACTCAATATGCCGAGGCACCTTATAATTGGTGAGATTTTCCCGCGCATAAGCATTTACTTCCTCGGCCGTAAGTGATTGATCACGCTTGACGACAAAAGCTTTGATGGCCTCACCTGATTTTTCATCCGGCACACCAATGGCTGCTATTTCAAGAATTTTAGGATGATTGGCCAGTACATTTTCAATTTCACTCGGGAATACGTTAAAACCGGAAACCTTAATCATATCTTTCTTACGATCCACAATTCTGAAAAATCCCTGCTCGTTCATCAATCCAATATCACCGGTTCTGAACCAACCGCCTGGAAAGAAAACACCAGTATTGTCTTTCTGCCAGTAACCCGACATGACCTGAGGACCCCGCGCGCAAATTTCTCCCGTCTCCCCTTGTGGAAGTTGATTACCCTCTTCATCGAAAATAGCAACTTCAGTACTCGGCATCGGTAAACCAATGGTGCCCATTTGGTGTGTTCCATCCAACGGATTGCAACACAACACGGGCGATGTTTCACTAAGGCCATAACCTTCTACAAGTGGCTTTCCGGTAACTTTTGCCCAACGCGTTGCCACCACATCCTGTACGGCCATACCACCTCCTACGGCACCCTTAAGGGATGAAAAGTCGAGGTTGGCAAAATCAGGGTTATTCAAAAGGCCATTAAACAAAGTGTTAACCCCTGTTATGATAGTGAACTTATGCTTGCGCAATTCCTTCACAAATCCGGGAATATCCCTTGGGTTGGTAATCAACACACTCTTTGCCCCTTCACTGAACATCAGGATACCGTTAACCGATAAAGCAAAAATGTGATACATGGGAATGGCTGTGATAATGATGTCCTGTTTATCTGCAGCTTGTTTGAGAAAAGGTAAAAACCATTTCATTACCATGGAATTATGTGCAACCAGATTTCCATGCGATAGTTGAGCACCTTTGGATATGCCTGTAGTTCCACCGGTATACTGAAGCACGGCCGTATCATCGTTGGTAATTGTAGGTTTAGAAAAACTCAGCGAGGCACCCTTCTTCAATACATCTTTAAACGAAACAGCGGTGGGTAAACTAAAAGCGGGCACCATTTTCTTGATGTGCTTTACCACAAAATTTACCAATATACCCTTAAGTCCACCGACCATATCCCCTAATTCGGTCACGATAATGTGCTTGATGGAGGTACTCGCCAGAATCTTTTCCAAACTGTGGGCAAAATTGACAACAATAACGATGGCTTTAGCCTCTGCATCCTTAAACTGATGTTCCATTTCGCGGGGTGTGTAAAGTGGATTGGTGTTCACCACAATTAGCCCTGCGCGCAAGGCTCCAAAAAACGCGACCGGAAACTGAATTACATTCGGCATTTGAATGGCAATACGGTCACCTTTTTGTAAACCAAGACTTTGCAGGTAAGCTGCAAAATCCTTCGAAAGTCTATCTACCTGACCATAGGTAAGCTGGGCCCCCATGTTTTCAAATGCTACCCGGTCGTGGTACTTTTTACATGACTTTTCAAATAAGTCTACCAGTGAATGATATTCGTATAAGTGAATTTCTGCCGGAATACCTTCCGGGTAGTTTTTGATCCAGGGAAAAGTGACCATGAAGAAATTAAGATTTAATAGGTTAACAATCGTTTGTTTGAACCAAATATAAAGTACAATCTCAAAAATTGAACACCACTGGAATCAAAAACAAAAGTCCTGATCCCGATGAACATCGAGCCAGGACTTTAACAAACTTAACTAACCATGAAGAGCAGCTGTAGAGGGAGGGTTCGAACCTCCACGGGGAAGTTAGCTACAGGACATACAGAGAGAACATTTAGTGGTCAACCCATTATCCTGCGTTTATCCTTGACTCCCCACCCCCGAGACAGGAGGGCTTGTCTGCCAGTTTCAACACCCTACAGTGTAATTGATACAACAAAACAATAATTTATTTGAATTCATGACAACAGATCAATGATAATTTTACAATATTTTTAAATTTTTATATATTTACTAAAAATTATTCAAAATCATCTACTAATCATGACTGAAAATTATCAAGTTGACAATACCGACCTGAAGATTCTGGAAATACTTATGCAGGATGCTAAAAGACCCTTTACTGAGGTTGCCAAGAAGGTTTTTGTATCCGGTGGAACAATACACGTGCGCATGAATAAAATGGAAGAAGCAGGAATAGTGGAGAAGACTACCCTAAAGGTGAACTATGCCAAACTTGGATACGACATCACGGCCTTTCTCGGTATCTTCCTGGAAAAGAGCGCTTTATACGAAAAAGTTTTAGCCAGACTTAAATCTATTCCCGAAATCACTAACATCCACTATACCACGGGCAACTACAGCATGTTCTGTAAAATCCATTGCCGCGATACCAATCACCTTAAAGAGGTTCTTCACGACAAGATTCAGCAGGTAGATGGAATAGAGCGGACCGAGACCATGATCAGTCTGGAAGAGAGCCTGGATCGTAATCTGGACTTGGTATAAGTACAAACTTATTGGGATTTTGAACCAAAAACTGGGTTCTCTGTTATATCTTTGCGGATATTTAAAATTAGTCTAAATAGACTGAGATGAGTAAAGACAATCAGCTTCTTGAAGAATTAACCTCAAAAGAGTATGAGCACGGTTGGACATCCAACATTGAAATGGAGTCAGCCCCGAAGGGCTTAAATGAGGATATTGTCCGGTTTATTTCAGCTAAAAAGAACGAACCAGAATGGTTGCTGGAATGGCGCCTGAAAGCATACCGTCAATGGGCTAAGATGGTTGATCCTAAATGGCCTAACGTCACCTACCCGGAAATCAACTACCAGGATGTAATTTATTATGCGGCTCCCAAGCAAAAGGTGAAGCCGAAAAGCCTGGAGGAGGTAGATCCTGAATTACTAAAAACATTCGAAAAACTTGGCATATCGCTAACCGAGCAAAAGCGTCTTACCGGTATTGCTGTCGATGCTGTACTGGATAGTGTTTCCGTGGCGACAACGTTCAAAGAAAAACTCGGAGAATTAGGTATCATCTTCTGCTCGTTCAGCGAAGCTGTTCAGGAACATCCGGAACTGATCAAAAAATACCTCGGCTCTGTTGTGCCGATGAATGATAATTACTTCGCAGCCCTGAACTCCGCTGTATTCAGTGATGGATCGTTCTGCTACATTCCAAAAGACGTTCGTTGCCCAATGGAGCTTTCTACCTACTTCCGAATAAACGCAGCCAACACCGGCCAGTTTGAGCGAACGCTTATCGTAGCCGATGAAGGTTCATATGTTAGCTACCTCGAAGGTTGCACGGCTCCACAACGCGATGAAAATCAATTACACGCAGCCGTAGTGGAAATCTATGCCATGAAAGGTGCACAAGTGAAGTATTCAACCGTGCAAAACTGGTATCCGGGCGACAAAGAAGGTAAAGGAGGTATTTACAATTTTGTAACGAAGCGTGCACTTTGTGCGGGAGATCATTCCAAAGTATCGTGGACGCAGGTTGAAACCGGATCAGCCATCACGTGGAAGTATCCATCCTGTATACTCAAGGGCGATCATTCATCTGGTGAATTCTACTCTGTTGCGGTAACCAACAATTACCAGCAAGCCGATACCGGAACCAAAATGATCCACATCGGCAAGCACACCAAATCCAGAATTGTATCGAAAGGTATATCTGCCGGTCATTCGCAAAACAGCTACCGCGGACAAGTACACATTATGAAACGCGCGGAAGGCGCAAGAAACTTTTCCCAGTGCGATTCACTGCTAATGGGTGACAAGTGTGGCGCCCACACATTTCCATACATCGATGTTGAAAATAATTCTGCCAAAGTGGAGCATGAAGCCACCACTTCAAAAATTGGGGAAGATCAGATCTTTTACTGTTTGCAACGCGGCATTGATGAAGAGTCGGCAGTAGCCCTAATTGTAAATGGTTATGCCAAGGAAGTATTAAATCAACTACCGATGGAATTTGCTGTAGAGGCTCAAAAGCTTTTAGCACTTACATTGGAAGGCAGCGTTGGGTAATCATTTCGTTTTTAGTTGATCGTTGTTAGTTTTTAGAAATTAAAAGTATGTTATCGATAAAGAATTTACACGCTAAGATTGAAGATAATCAAATCTTGAATGGTTTAAACCTTGAAGTAAAGCCAGGAGAAGTACACGCCATCATGGGCCCTAATGGTTCAGGAAAAAGTACTTTGGCATCGGTCTTGGCTGGTCGTGAAGAGTTTGAAGTTACCGAAGGAACAGTTGAATACCAAGGCAAGGATTTACTTGATCTTGCACCAGAAGAGCGTGCGCGTGAAGGTGTATTTCTCGCCTTTCAATATCCGGTGGAAATACCTGGAGTGAGCACAATCAACTTCATGAAGACTGCCGTAAACCAGGTGCGTGAGGCTCGCGGACAGCAACCGTTGGATGCTGTTTCTTTTCTAGGCCTGATGAAGGAGAAAATGAAACTGGTAGAGATTGATCAGTCATTATTAAACCGCTCGTTGAACGAAGGCTTTTCCGGTGGCGAGAAAAAGCGCAATGAAATTTTTCAGATGGCTATGCTTGAACCTAAGTTGGCTATACTAGATGAAACCGACTCTGGACTTGACATAGATGCCTTGCGGATCGTGGCTAATGGTGTAAACAAACTTCGCGATAAGAATAAAGGCATTATTGTGGTAACACACTATCAGCGTTTATTGGAATATATCGTGCCTGATTTTGTGCACGTATTGTATAAAGGCAAGATTGTTAAGTCGGGCACGAAAGAACTTGCGCTGGAACTTGAAGCCAAAGGATACGACTGGATTAAGGATGAAGTAGCCGTTGTGTAATCATGAGTGTAGTAACTGAAACAACTCCCCTCCTTTCTGATATTCTTGCTGATTTAAAGTCTGAAGCAGGACTAAGAACTGCTGCACACGAAGCACTGGAACAACTTGGTTTGCCGGGTAACAAAAGTGAAGAATACAAATTCACCCCCATCACCCGGGCACTTGAAAAGAATTTCCAGTTAGCTAAAAAAAATCCATCAAGCGAAATAGAAAGCATTGATTCCTTTTCAATACCGGGTATTGATGCTAATTCAATTGTTTTTGTAAACGGAGTTTTCGCTGAGAAACTTTCGCATTACGAACAAACCGATGTTTTTATAAAATCAATTTCCGGAACAGAAAACGGATTTGGCACATTAGCTGATTTCAAAACCGATCCGTTTGTAGCCTGGAATACTGCAGCTTGGAGCACAGGTATTTCCATTGAAGTTAAAGCCAATACTTCCGTTAGCAAGCCAATTGTGTTGCATTATGTTCATGATTCTGCTGCAGGTGAGGTTAAATCCTTTATACGGAATATTATACGTATTGGAAAAAGCAGCAGTGTTACCGTTATTGAAAAGCAAGATACCCTTGGTGATCAAGCTGGCTTTTCAAATATTGTTACAGAAGGATTTGTAGAAGAAAATGCAGAACTGAGTTTATTCAGCCTACAAGCCGATAAGGGGAAGCGTTTTCATTTTGGTCAGACCACTATATGGCAGGCTCGCGATAGTCGTGTGAATTCCTTTACGCTTACGCTCGATGGAAAACTCATTCGAAACAATTTCCTGCTAGTCCTTGATGGAGAAGGTATCGAATCGCATATGGATGGATTGTATATCCTC
Source organism: Cyclobacteriaceae bacterium (assembly GCA_019638255.1). Taxonomy (GTDB): domain Bacteria; phylum Bacteroidota; class Bacteroidia; order Cytophagales; family Cyclobacteriaceae; genus UBA2336. Next base: position 2,740,284 of record JAHBUD010000001.1, read on the forward strand.
CAGGGCGATACGCTGGCTGATAATCATACCGTTGTGGATCACCGCAAACCGCACTCAAACAGTAACGAATTGTACAAAGGCATTATTGATGATAATGCTAAAGGCGTTTTCAATGGTAAAATCTATGTACGGCCGGATGCACAAAAGACAAATGCCTTTCAGTCGAACCGGAATATTCTTCTTTCAGATAAATCCACGGTAAATACAAAGCCTCAACTTGAAATCTGGGCGGATGATGTAAAGTGTTCACACGGATGCACCACCGGTCAGTTGGATGACGAGGCGATGTTCTATTTGCAAGCGCGAGGAATTGATAAAGTAACCGCCCGTGCCATGATGCTCTATGCCTTTGCCGGAGAAGTTCTGGATAAGATTAATTCAGAGCCGCTCAAAAAATATTTTGACACATTGATAAGTGAACGCCTGCACAAAAACTTTTAACCGATGAATGCTCCTGTTACCGGTGTGCTGAATATTTCCCAAATACGGGAGCAATTTCCGGTACTTCACCGGCAGGTTAGTGGCAGGCCTTTAGTTTATTTTGATAATGCTGCCACCAGTCAAAAGCCGCTCAGTGTTATCAATGCACTTGTGGATTATTACACCGGCTATAACGCCAATATCCATCGGGGCATCCATACGTTAGCTGAAAAAGCAACGAAAGCCTTTGAAGATACCCGTTATTCAGCAAAAACCTTTATCAATGCAGCTTCCGAGCAAGAGATCATCTTTGTTCGAGGCGTTACTGAAGCCATCAACCTTGTTGCATCTACCTACGGCAGAGCTTTTATAAAAGCTGGAGATGAAATAATTATCTCCGGACTTGAACATCACTCAAACATTGTGCCCTGGCAAATGCTTTGTGAAGAAAAGCAAGCCGTGTTAAAAGTGATTCCGGTTTTGGAAAATGGAGAACTGGATTTAGATGCTTATAAAAAACTACTGACCAATAGAACTAAAATTGTTTCAATTAACCATGCCTCCAATAGTCTGGGTACGATAAACCCCATCAAGGAAATAATTGATGCTGCCCATGAAGTGGGTGCTGTTGTATTAATCGATGGTGCACAAGCTGGAGCGCACCTGGAGATTGACGTAAAATCACTGAACTGCGATTTCTATTGCCTCTCTGCGCATAAAATGTACGGGCCAACGGGTGCGGGTATTTTGTACGGTAAAAGAGAGTTGCTCGAAAAAATGCCCCCCTATCAGGGTGGTGGGGAGATGATTAAAGAAGTAACGTTCGAAAAAACTACCTATAACGACTTACCTTATAAGTTTGAAGCCGGCACGCCCAATATTGCAGATGTAGTGGCACTGAATTTCGCAATACAGTTCATCAATCAGCTTGGAAAAGAAAACATCGCTGTACATGAACATGAACTTCTCTCCTACGGTACAGAGAAAGTTCGTGCACTGAAAGATGTAAAACTAATCGGCACAGCAAAAAATAAAGTAAGTGTACTTTCCTTTACAGTCGATGGTATTCATCCATTTGACATTGGTCAGATGTTGGATACCCGTGGCATTGCCGTACGCACAGGCCACCATTGTACGCAACCGCTTATGGATCACTTTGGTATTGAAGGAACGGTGCGCGCTTCATTTGCTGTGTACAATACAAAATCAGAGATTGATAGTTTGGTGGAAGGACTGGAAAGAATTATCCGTTTCATGAAACAATGAATACCCTTAACACCATACAAGACGAAATCATAAGCGAGTTTTCCTTGCTGGATGGGGATATGGAAATGACCGTATTCTATATTATGGAACTTGGCCAAAAACTCCCGGACATGAAGGAGGAAGACAAGACAGAAGACAATATTGTAAAGGGTTGCCAATCGAAAGTATGGCTCACCGCAAAACTTGAGGGTGACAAAATCTATTTTTCGGCCGATAGCAACACCGCTATTACGAAAGGACTGGTAAGTTTGCTGGTGAGGATTTTCAATGGTCAGACACCTGAGACCATTTTGAATGGGGATTTATATTTCATGAACAAAATCGGGATGGAACGGTTTATTGGAACGCAGCGTTCCAATGGCTTTGCGGCCATGATCAAACAAATGAAATTGTATGCGCTGGCCTATAAAACAAAACAGGAAGCATGAGCGAAACTACGAACGATAGTAAACCAAAAAACGAGATCGATATACCCAACCTGAAGGAGAAAATTGTTCAGGCCATTAAAGGCGTATACGATCCCGAAATTCCGGTAGACGTCTACGAGTTGGGGTTAATTTATGAGATCAACGTTTACCCCATTAATAATGTATACATTATGATGACGCTTACTTCACCTTCTTGTCCATCAGCAGAAGTTATTCCTGGCGAAGTAGAACAAAAAGTTAAAGCCATTGAAGGCATAAATGATGTAAAGGTGGAGATCACTTTTGATCCACCCTACTCACAGGATATGATGAGCGAAGCGGCTAAATTGGAACTTGGCTTCATGTAACTTTGTTTAATCAACAAATCACAAAATAAACACATCAACAAATTATAAAAATATGTATCCCGAACCACTTGTAGCCCCCATGCGGGCTGATTTAACCACAGCAGGGTTTACCGAATTAAAAACCGCTGCCGATGTAGATAACCATTTAAAAGAACATAAAGGCACAACACTATTAGTAATCAATAGTGTTTGTGGCTGCGCAGCCGGTGCTGCCCGCCCGGGTGTTCGTTGGGCCATTGAACAAACTACCAAAAAGCCCGATCACCTGGCTACCGTATTTGCCGGTGTAGATAAAGAAGCTGTAGCAAAGGCACGTGAATATACACTGCCCTATCCGCCATCTTCTCCTTCCATTGCTTTATTCAAAGATGGTGAGTTGGTTCACTTTGTTGAACGCCACCACATTGAAGGAAGAAATGCCCAGATGATTGGCAACCACTTACTGGAAGTTTTTGAGGAATATTGCTAATATCAAGCTTGCCAAAGAATCCATAAAAGGTGATCTAACCATCACCTTTTTTTATTGACTTTGCCAACGGCAATTCAGCTAATTTGGACAGGGCATCACCAGTTTGCGTCATTGCCGCTTCCTTTCCTACACTGTTTACCAGTGAGAATACCGCTGTAGCCTTTAGCGTCCGAAACTGATCTTCGGTAAACTGACACTCTCCACAAATCACATAAACCGGTTTCTTAAATTTTTGCGCAACTGCAACAACACCTTGAACAAGTTTTCCCTTCATCGTTTGGCTATCCAGTTTACCTTCTCCGGTAATCACTACATCGGCCCAGGCAACAGCTTGTTTAAAATTGGTGATGTCAAAGACAACATCAGTGCCTCGCTTTAACGCTGCACCCATAAGCGCATGAATACCACCGGCAAATCCACCGCCTGCACCGGATCCAGAAACTTGTTGCAGATCAATTTTGAAATCACGAAGTAGCAGATCAGCCAAGTGATGTAAGCCAATATCAAGCAACTGCACTTCACCTTCATCAGCACCCTTTTGTGGGGCATAGGTGAATGCAGCACCTGCACTCCCATAAAAGGGGTTATCAACATCACAAATAGCTGTTATTCGCCTGCTCTCAATCAAATTCAATACCGGTTGAAGCTCAATTTTAACGATGTACTTTAATGATTCACCTACCGGAAAAATCAAGTCACCGGATTGATCCGTTATTTTAGCACCCAGTGCCACCAACGCACCCAATGCAGCATCGTTTGTTGCACTTCCACCAACACCAAGGATAATTTGCTGAGCACCTTTCTCCAAAGCATCCTTTATCATTTGCCCAGTGCCAAAAGTTGTAGTTCGTAACGGTTTTCGTTCTTTGGGCTTTAGCAAAGCAAGTCCACTTGCACTTGCCATCTCAATAAAAGCTGTTGTGCCATCTTCCGACAAGACATAGCCTGCTTTTATTTCTCGCATCAGCGGATCATAAACTTCAATCTCAATCAGCTTACCATTTTTGTGCTGAAGAAAAATATCGAGTGTACCTTCACCCCCGTCAGCCAATGGAAATTTCCAAATTGTTGCATTCAATCCACTGCGTAATAAACCCTGTTCAATTGCATTGCAGACCTGCGCAGCTGTTAGTGTGCCTTTAAACTTATCTGGAGCAATGAGAATTTTCATTACCTGTTGCCTTTTAACCGAGTTCCATTATTAACCGGGTTTCCTCCAGGTCGAGTTCATAATCAATCCTGCGAAGCACCTCTTCACTGATTCTACCTTCCCTCCGTAAAGCCACAACCATTTTTCGCTCCGCCTCAATCAATTCCCGTTGAATGCGCAAAAACACCTGCAACGTTTCATCATCAAGCTTTTGTTTTGATTGATCTTTGCGCATACGCTGTATCCTGATCTCATACTTGCTTTTAATAATAGGTAATAAGTCATCGCCAATGAGCGAATAATTTTCTTCAATATGTTCAATTAGTCCTGAAGCAATACGTAACCTGGCCTGTTCTTCATCCTGCTGTACCTGGTCATCGGGCTTTAAGCCAAGCCATTTGATCAATGGCCTGAGGGTTAATCCCTGCAACACCAGCGTAGCGAAGATTACACTGAAGGTTAAAAAGATTATCAACTCACGGTTCGGGAAAGGATTATCATTTTCAATGGTGAGGGGCAACGCCATGGCTGCTGCCAGTGAAACCACTCCCCTTATACCCGACCACGCCACAATGGTTACTGTTTTAATGTTAGTACTTGTTTCACGTTCGCGAATTTTTTTGCTAAGCCACCGGGGAATGTATGCACCGGGGTACACCCATATAATCCTAACAACAATTACGGCAGCACTTATGAGTACCCCATACCCTAGCAACGTTACCAACGAAAAATTGCGAATGGCATCCAACACATATGGAAGCTGAAGTCCGATGAGTATAAAAATGATACCGTTCATGATGAACACCACGGTATCCCATGTTGCTGTTGCCTGAATCCTGGCCTTTTGTGAAAGAAACTCATTTGCCTTGCGACTGAGCAGAAGGCCGCACGCAACAACGGCCAGCACAGCCGATAAACCGAGGTGATCTGCAACCAGATAACAAACAAAAGGTGTAATGAAGGTGAGCGTGGTGTCGGTAGTGGCATTATCGGGGGTAATCTGATGAATCCACTTAAATACATACCCAATCCCTAAACCAATCAGGATACCACCTCCGGCTACAACAAAAAATTGAAGTGTTGCTTCGCCCAGACTGAATGCTCCCGTGACCACTGCTGCAACAGCAAAACGATACGCTATCAAGCCGGTCGAATCATTCACTAAACTCTCGCCTTGAATAACCGTGACCACGCGCTTGGGCACATTGAGCCCTTGTGTGGCCGCTGTTGACGCAATGGTATCGGTAGGCGAAATGATGGCGCCCAGTACAAATGCTTCCGGCCAACCAACCCCTGGTATGAGGGCTTGCGCTATCCACGCTATAGCGCAAGTAGTAAAAATCACACAGCCAATGGCCAATAAAGAAATAGGCCGCCTTGCCGCTTTGAAATCTATCCAGGAAGTATACCATGCATCGGCATATAGCATGGGCGGAAGAAAAAGGAGAAAAATGATGTCCGGATCAAGATCGAGCCTGGGCAAACCGGGCACAAAACCGATTAATAGACCAGCCAAGACCAGTAAAATCGGGTATGGAATCCTAACCTTATCGGTTATTTCAGCCAGGGCAGTAACAACCGCCAGCAGGAGTATGATTATCTCTATCACATGCATATGTGATCTTTAAATTTTAAACTTATTTCCACCATATCGTCCGGAAGTGTATCTTTAATGTAATTAATGCAAAAAGACCCTAACCCCAAACCTACATGCGAATAGTATTTACCGTGATAGCAGCCTGCATGTGTATGCTGATGTTCAATTCAGCGTCCGCCCAGGTTGATCCCCTCTATGCCCAGTACTTGAATAACCCTTTTCTGATCAACCCCGCGTATACCGGCATGAATAAATCCCTGAATATGATGGTGGGATACCGGAAACAATGGGCTGGTTTTGACGGAAGCCCGACCACAATTTCAGCTACCGGCCATACCAGTTTGCTAGACAATCGAATGGGCGTTGGTCTATTGATTTCACAGGATAAAATCGCTGAAAACACCAACACCTTTGTTCAGGGCACTTATTCATATAAGGTTAGTTTTGATGATTATCGTTACCTGTCGTTCGGCCTTCAGGCAGGCTTCATGAATTTCAGAAGTGATAACAGCATGCTGAACATTGCAGACCCAACCGATCCTTTGTTCAGTGAAGACATTAACACCTTCGCGCCTTCTTTTGGCGCTGGTGTTATCTACCGTACCGATAATCTTTTTCTGGGGCTATCCGTTCCACGCATGCTGAGTGCAAAGGAAAACTTTGAAAGCGCTACTGCATCGATCTACTCACAGCACTTTTATGGTTTTGCTTCTTACCTGTTTCTGCTTTCCAACCGCGTTAAGTTTAAGCCCTCCGTTTTGCTCAGAGGGGTTGGTGGCTCCCCACTGTCAGTAGACGTGAATGCCCAGTTTAATATTGACGAGCGCTATGCTGCAGGGCTATTTACCCGTAATTTAAATACCTATGGTTTGCTGGCGCAGGTTAAGTTTAACCAGTTCAGGTTTGGTTATGTTTTTGAAATGCCAACCAACAAGTCGGTGGGAACAAATTTTACCACACATGAAATTACGCTTGGTATTAACCTGGGTATTTTCAACTTCCACGATGTAAATCAAATCAGCGATTTCTGATTAGAAGCTTAAGCGCGACAGAAACTCCTGAAGTTCTTCATGAAGTGTACGTTTATTGTCGATTCCAAGGAGTTGATTTACCGGGTTGTTCTCCTTGATGATCAACTGATTTACTTTCATTTGCTGGTTGATCAGGATAAACTCAAGATCAGGGATAAGTTGTTTGAGCTCATCCACAATATCCATAACAGAAAGTGTGCGCTCCACCAGGTTGTAAGTTCCATTGCTGAGCGAAACCTTTAACACGTTAGCCAACGCTTTGGAAATTAAGTCGATGTGGACAAACGTTCGTGCCTGGTCGCCATTGCCATGAATGGTAATTCGTTTTTCAAAATTAGCTTCAAACACAAACTTGTTAATCACAGCATCGAAACGCATGCTCGGACTGTACCCATACACATTACCGCAGCGGAAGATGTAGGTATCCATTTTATCTGACAGCCTTACAACATGCTCCTCCCCACGTAATTTGGAAATGGCATAAAATGTTTTCGGATTGGGTTGCACCGATTCGTCAAGCGCATAATCGGAAGAACCATAAACTCCGGCACTGCTGGCATAAATGAATTTTTTAACTGCACTTGACTCGACCGCATACACCAGTTCGGCTGTACCCCAATGATTGATCTGTTCATACAAGTGAGCATCCGAATGGGCAAAGGGTGTGGTTACCCGTGCCGCAAGGTGATATACCACATCAATTCCATCCAATGCTTTTTTAAGGCCGCGTGAGTCGAGCAACTCGCCTTTAATTAATTTTACCTTGGCATGCCCGCTCAGCTTGTTGCCTAAAAACAGGTTGAAGTTTTGCCGGCTGAGGTTATCGTAAATAATTACCTTGTCGACTGAATTATCGTTGGCCAGTAGTCGAACCAACTCCGTGCCTATATATCCCGTTCCACCGGTGATCAGTACATTCATAACCAACAGCTGCTGTAAAGATTAAACATTATTTAGAGATCAACTCGGTGTGCAATCCACACTCAACCTTATTCAATCCATACCAACGCGCTTCACGTTCCTGCATGGCCGGATCAAGTTTGCGTGTGCAGGGTTCACAACCAATGCTCACATACCCCTTTGCTTCCAATGGATGTCGTGGCAGGTTATATTCCTTCTGATATTCCCAGATCATCTTTGCCGACCAATCCAGCATCGGATGAAAACGAACTGTTCCATACGGAGCCGCCTGCTCAGTTTGCATGGCTGCACGCACCGCGCTTTGATCGGCCCGCACGCCATTGATCCACACATCAAACGTCCTGAGTACGCTGTCCATCGGCTGGGTCTTGTTCAGGTAACAACAATGATCGGGATCGGATGCAAACAACAGCTTACCTTCCCCATCGCGTTGCATAAACTTGGGCACTTCTGATTTCAGATCGATGGTGTTCAGGCCAAAAAGAGCTGTAATATGATCCCGAAACTGTATGGTCTCAGGAAAATGGTATCCGGTATTAATAAAGTATACCGGAATTGACTTATCCACCCGACTTAGTATATGAAGCAACACCAGACTGTGCGATTGAAACGATGAACTGGTGAACAAGCGCTTGCCTGCTTGCTTATAAGCTTCGATTTTAGCTTGAATACCATTGAAATCCATACGCCAAAGAAAACAAAAACATATCACAAAACCCCATTTTTCTGCCAAACAGGGTGTTTTAGGTAACAATATGATAAGTACCCTTTATCCTTAACTTTGAGAATTAATTATCCGGAGAAGAACCTTTTCCAAAGGCTACTGTTTAAAGTATCACATGAAAGTCAAAGTTTCCCGAAAAGAGCATTTTAATGCTGCGCACCGATTGTTTAATCCTTCATGGTCGGATGAAAAGAACAGCCAGGTATTCGGCAAATGCAATAACCCAAACTATCACGGGCATAATTACGAACTTATTGTTACCTTAACCGGAGAACCAAATCCAGAAACAGGTTACGTTTATGATATGAAGATATTGAGTGACCTTATCCGGGAGCATGTTATCCGAAAGTTTGATCACAAAAACTTAAACCTCGATACACCATTCTTTAAAACCCTCAATCCAACAGCCGAAAACATTGCCATTGTTATCTGGAAAATTTTGCGGGACAAAATCGATGTATCACTTGATATAAAAGTTACACTTTATGAGACAGAAAGAAATTATGTTGAATATCCGGCCGCTTAACAACCCTGATGATTCCGGTGATGATCATGTAGCATCATCCTACAATACCCCCCTTCGGCCTGATGCTTTTAAACTGAGCGATGACGAAAAGGTAGAGAAAATCGAACAGCACTTTCGCGAAATCATGACTATTCTCGGATTGGATCTTACCGATGATAGTCTGAACGGTACACCCAAGCGTGTAGCCAAAATGTATGTGAAAGAAGTTTTCAGCGGATTGAATCCTAAAAACCGACCGCATGCACGCCTGTTTGAGAACAAATACAAGTACGATCAGATGCTGGTTGAAAAAGAAATTACCTTCTATTCACACTGTGAGCATCACTTCGTACCCATTTTCGGAAAGGCTCACGTAGCCTATTTCTCCAGTGGCAAAGTAATTGGCCTCTCCAAGATCAACCGCATTGTTCAATATTTCTCCAAGCGGCCACAAGTACAGGAGCGGTTAACCGTTCAAATTGCAAAGGAGCTACAACGTGTATTGCATACGGATGATGTAGCCGTGGTGGTAGATGCCACTCATTTGTGCGTTGCTTCACGCGGTGTTGGCGATACCAACAGCAAAACCGGCACAGCACATTTCTCTGGTAAGTTCAATGATGAAAACATCAAACGGGAGTTTTTGAATTATATCAATTCGAAATAATTTCAGCCAGTCAAGGGGTTGCACTACCATTCAGTCAACCCGACATTTTCCATTCTTAATACCGCCCAAAGACGTGCTTAAAATCAAATAATTCGTAGTTTAGCAGTCCTAAAAACAACGGTTATGGTTTTTGATTTAGACATGATAAAAGCGGCCTACAAAGCCTTGCCCGGGCGTATTGCCAAGGCACGTAAAGTGGTTGGAAAACCCCTTACCCTTTCTGAAAAAATACTTTACTCCCACCTGCACGAAGATCAGCCCGCACAGAATTTCGGGCGTGGAAAATCCTATGTGAATTTCTCACCCGACCGTGTGGCCATGCAGGACGCTACGGCACAAATGGCCCTGCTTCAATTCATGTCTGCCGGTATACCCAAGGTACGGGTTCCTTCCACCGTACATTGCGATCACCTGATCTTAGCCAAAAATGGCGCCTCACAGGATCTGAAAGAATCACTAACCGCCAGTGGTGAGGTGTTCAATTTTCTTGAATCTGTATCCAACAAATATGGCATTGGTTTCTGGAAACCCGGTGCCGGTATTATTCACCAGGTAGTATTGGAAAATTATGCGTTCCCTGGTGGTATGATGATCGGAACGGATTCGCATACGGTTAATGCGGGCGGACTAGGCATGGTAGCGATTGGTGTTGGTGGTGCCGATGCTGTTGATGTAATGGCCGGTATGGCGTGGGAGTTAAAATTCCCTAAGCTTATCGGTGTAAAACTTACCGGAAAACTAAGCGGGTGGACATCCGCGAAAGACGTGATTTTGAAAGTAGCGGGAATACTCACCGTAAAAGGTGGTACCGGTGCTATTGTTGAATACTTTGGACCAGGTGCATTAACCTTGTCATGTACAGGCAAAGGAACGATTTGTAATATGGGTGCCGAAATAGGCGCGACAACCTCTACGTTTGGTTACGATGAAAAAATGGCCGAATACCTTCGCGGAACAAACCGCAAAGAAGTAGCTGATCTTGCTGATCAGGTAAAAGAACACCTTACCGGTGACCCTGAAGTTTATGCCAACCCTGAAAAATATTTCGATCAGGTAATTGAAATCGATCTGTCAACACTTGAGCCTCATGTGAATGGTCCCTTCACACCAGACAGGGCTATTCCCATTTCGCAATTTGCGGATGAAGTACGCAAGAATGGCTGGCCAAAAGAGCTTGAAGTAGGTTTGATCGGGTCATGCACCAACTCTTCGTATGAAGACATTACCCGTTCCGCATCGTTGGCGAAACAGGCTGTTGATAAAAAATTAAAAACCAAGGCAGAGTTTACCATCACCCCGGGATCGGAATTGGTTCGCTATACGGTTGAACGCGATGGATACCTTGGAACTTTTGAAAAGATGGGCGGTGTAGTGCTGGCAAATGCTTGTGGACCTTGCATTGGTCAGTGGGCGAGGCATACCAACGATCCGAACCGGAAGAATTCGATCATCACTTCATTCAATAGAAATTTTGCCAAGCGAAACGATGGCAATCCAAATACACACGCCTTTGTGGCTTCTCCGGAAATCACAACAGCGTTTGCCATTGCTGGCGACCTGACTTTCAATCCATTGAAAGATACACTCATCAACGAAGATGGACAGCACGTAAGACTTGATGAGCCTACCGGTCATGAATTTCCGCCAAGGGGATTTGATGTTGAAGATGCCGGCTACCTTGCCCCTGCAAAAGACGGCAGTAAAGTACAGGTAAAAATTGCACCTGATTCCAATCGCCTGCAGGCCTTGAGTCCGTTCCAGCCATGGGATGGTAAAAACCTTACCGGTATGCGATTGATTATCAAAGCCAAGGGTAAATGTACAACCGACCATATTTCCATGGCAGGTCCGTGGCTTCGTTTCCGTGGGCATTTGGATAACATTGCCAACAATACATTAACCGGTGCTGTCAATTACTTCAACGACAAGACCGATAATGTTAAAAATCAATTAACAGGTGAGTATGGACCTGTGCCTGCAACACAACGCGCTTACAAAGCGGCAGGAATTCCTACCATTGTTGTAGGCGATCATAACTACGGTGAAGGATCATCGCGTGAGCATGCGGCCATGCAACCACGCCACCTCGGAATGCGGGTGATTTTAGTGAAATCATTTGCCCGTATTCACGAAACCAATTTGAAGAAGCAAGGCATGTTGGCCGTAACGTTTGCCAATGAGGCCGACTACGCTAAGATTCAGGAAGATGACATTATTGATATTATAGACTTGACTTCTTTTGCTCCGGATAAGCAACTAACGCTGGTGTTGAAGCATAAAGATGGAACAAGCGATACCATCAAGGTTAATCATACCTACAATGCCGGACAGATTGAATGGTTTAAAGCGGGTTCTGCCCTGAACCTGATGGCCGGAAAAACCAAACCATCAAAGCCTGCAGTAAAAGCCGTAAAGAAGTCCTCAAAAAAGAAAGTTGTTAAGAAGGCAGCTAAGAAGAAAGTTGTTAACAAAGCTAAGAAAGCGGCTTCCAAAAAGGCTTCTGTGAAAAAGAAGGTATCGACCAAAGCAACTAAGAAAAAAGCTGCTAAGAAGGTGGTGAAAAAAGTGTCGAAGAAGGCGGCTAAAAAAACGGTGGCAAAGAAAAAGGTAGTAGCGAAGAAGAAGGCAACTTCCAAAGCAAAGAAGGTAAACCGAAAAGTGGTTAAAAAGAAAGCCTCCCCTAAGAAGAGAAGACGTTGATTTTTCTGGTCACTGATATATAACAGCAGGTCAAAACATGCCTGCTGTTTTTTTATGCCTGTTCCGCTTTATACCATTTCCAGGAAGCAATATTCAACACCAGGCAGTAAACAATCAATAAAGTTAACAACACCCATTGTACCCAATCTTTCATCTTGCCCAGTTCGTCAATGAAATGCCAGGAATGAAAACCCGTGTAAAACAAACTCGCCAAAAAATTCAATAGCCTGACGGTGCGGGTTTGCACAAACATAATCCCAACAATATAAAGTGTAGGCAACAAGTACAATCCAAGTCGTTTCAACATTTCCATATCAGGAACGGCATCGTAGCCACCCTTTACCACGTTAATGCCAAAACGAAGGTTATGCAAACCAAAAAACTGATGGAACAACATTCCCAGTATCACCAGTAACCAAAGTACAACAATTTTAGTCTGGAGTTTCATAGCGTTTAGTAAGGATTAGTGTTAGAATTTTATTTCGAATCCGGCTGTAATAAATCGGGGCAATCCAACCCTAATACCTTCTGGTCTACGGGTTGAAATGTAGCGCACATCGGTAAGGTTCTTCACGGAGAGATTAACCTGGGCATTCCATTTCGGAATGCGGTGGTAGGCCGTGGCATCCAACACATTGTAATGCGGCATTTTACCTATGCGACCATTGTTCGAGGGGGTAATGCTATTCAATTCATCGGTAAACTGATTACCAACATATGTATAGGTAAACCGTAAACCGGTTCCAAAAGTTGACTCAATATTAAATGCTGTGGACAAGGTTAATTCAGGGGCATAGGGCAACCGATTTCCATTTACGTTAGTGGTTTCTCCACCCGATGAAATCAAGCGATCAGAATTATAGGTTGCGTGGGTGTAGGTCCCGTTAAAATCAAGTATAAACAACCATGAAGTATTCAACATCTCACGACTATTCCAAACCAAAGCAGTTTCAATACCCTTGTGCAACGTTTTACCTGCATTGGTAACACCAAACCCAGCGCCACCAATGGATTGGGATGAAGGAATAATCTGGTTATCGAAATCCATGTGGAAGTAGGTGATCTCGGCAAAGAATCCGGCTACAACCTGGGTACGCAATCCTAACTCAAAATTCCAGCTGGTTTCGGCTTCCAGATCAAGTACGGGGTTGGCAGCACTAAAATCAATAGCGTCTTTAATGCGCGGTGGTGCATAGCCCCGATGAATGCCGGTGAAAAGGTTGAGTTGATTGTTAGGCCGATAGTTTAACCCAACACCGGGGATTAATTCTGCAATTTTATTTTCTGCAACGTTGTGCACATCGGTGCTGGCTTCCCTCAAGATTTCGCGTTCATAGTTGTAAAACTCTGCACGCAAGCCTGGCGATACATCCAGCTTAGGGAGAAGCGAAATTTTATCCAGGAAATAGAGCGCGATAGCATTGCCCGTTCGAACTTCATCGCTCACCAAAGCACCGGATTGAGCGGTTGCCGATGTACCATTGATGCGTTGTTCATAAGCACGTTCGTACAAATAACGGTAGCCTGCCGTAAGTTGATTCGTGATTGAACCGAGTTTAAGGTTATAGTTTATCTTCTGCTCCCACCCCATTACTTCAAACTGTCGATCGCGATTACCGGTGCGGTTGCGCAAATAAATAGCGCCTCCAGGTACACTTTCATCGCCCCACACCACGCCTGTCCAATCGGCTGGCGGAGGATTGGGGATACCATTTGAAAATGTATTGTAAGCATAATCCTGTCTCCTCCAGTTTCGGGTAGTGGTGTATCCGAACAGGGTTGAGTTTAGCGAAAGATTATCGCTTAGTTTGGTTTGATGTGAAAAACTCATCAAGTACCGGTTTACATCCAACTCATCGTTTGGCATCAGCACGGTAAAATCATTCCCACCTTGATCGAACATGGGTTGGGTAATACCGATGTAGGTAGAATTTGAAACCTCATTGTATGCAGCAAGTTTAACCCCCAGGGTTGATTTATCTGACAACGGAATCCTAAGCTTTGCTGAAAAATCATTGACCGTAAATCCAGTTGGGCCCATATTTTCTGCCTGCTTGCGTAAATAAGTAAACTGAACCCCGGTTTTATTAAAGGTATTTCCATAACTACCCAACGCGCTTAAATAACTACCACTACCACCCTGAATTCGAAAACGTATCTGCTCTTCTTCTGGCGGATCAGCCGTGATGTAGTTGATCACTCCGCCAACCGTTTGTGGTCCGTATAAAATTTGTCCGCTGCCTTTCAACACTTCAACACCACTCATCCTGTCCATGGCTGGGGTATAATACATTTCGGGTTCGCCATAGGGATTTAAGGCTACGGGAATACCGTCTTCCATCATCAGCACACTGCGGCTGCGGTCCGGGTCAAGTCCACGAATGCCAATATTTACACGAAGACCAGCACCTTCTTCATCGACAACATTTAACCCGGGTACCCTGCGAAATACTTCATTGCCCGTTACCGGCTTGAGTAATATCAACTCATTCTGATCGAGATAACTTACTGAGCCCGGTACTTTGCTAAACAGTTGGTCACGATTGCTAATAACATAAACCTGAGATAAAAGATGCGGATCTTCCTGAAGGGTAATAGTCAATTCTTTCGCATTCTGCGTATCGACTTTAACATGTTGAGCAACATAGGCCAAGTGAGTAATGGTTAGGGTGTATTCACCGGGCAATAAACCCTTGATTTGAAATTTGCCTTCGGCATCGGTGGCGTATCCTAAAACCGTGCCCACCACCTGTACATGAGCACCTTCAATCGGGGTACCACTTTCTGACTTAATAATCCCCGAAAGGGCAACTCTTTGCTGAGCATGTGCCCCAAAGGTGAAGAGAAAGACGATACCAAAAATGTGCAGGAATCGAGCCATGGCTGTGGTTTAGCTTGTTTAGAATTAGTATAAATAAAGCACAATGGTATAACTTGTTTAGAATTAGTACAAATAATAATCATTGATTTTTATCATGATTTGAACATTTCTCGTAAAATTGACCTTATATTTTATAAAAGTCCGCAAAGCTACCTCAATGTCAGGCCGGCCCTGCCAACCGTAAGGCAGGCCACGAGTCAGCATCTCAGTGATAGTTTGGGATCGCGGGTCAAATGCCCGCGATGATTATGAATGTAGTTATAGGTATGTTTGCGGAGCATCAGTTCATCTTTCAGAAAGAAGTTTAAATTCAACAATCGACTATGAAGCAACAGATTGTAACACCGGCACGCTCCCTTTCCAAGGAAACCGAAGAACTATTGAATAAGCAAATCGTTATGGAAGGCAAGTCATCGGCAGCCTATTTATCGATGGCCTCTTGGTGCGAGACTAAAGGGTACGAAACGTCCGCTCAATTTTTATATAAGCATTCCGAAGAGGAACGCATGCACATGCTCAAGCTTATTCACTATGTAAACACAGCTGGTGGTCATGCCTTGCAGCCCGAAATCACCGGCATTAAACATACCTTTAAATCGCTACGCGAAGTATTTGAAACGGTGCTCCATCATGAACTGGACGTAACACGCTCCATCAACAGTATTGTCGACCACTGCTTTCAATCCAAGGACTTTGCCACATTCAACTTCTTACAATGGTATGTAATGGAGCAACGCGAAGAAGAAACCATTGCACGCAGGGCTGTTGAATTATTTGATCTTATCGGTGAAGAAGGTGTAGGCTTGTGGATGATTGATCAGGAGATCGGAAAACTGGAAGCGTTTGCTACAAAGGTTGGGTGAGTTCGTTAACCACCCACCTAAACTCATTCAACATCATAGCCGTAGCGCCCCAAACAATCTCCCCTTCTACTTCAAAGTGTGGTGCGAGCATGCGGTAACGTCCTGCAGCCATAATCTCCTGTGTGCGAATGGCATTTTCATTTAAGATATTTTCCAACCTGCCCTGAAGTACGCGTGCTACTTCGTGTTGATCGGGAACCCACTGAGGTTTTCCTTCTGCCACACCAATAACGGGCGTAACCAAAAAGTTGCTGGGGATTACAAAAAACTCACTGAGTGTTCCCAACACCTTCACCCGTGAAGGATGAATACCAATCTCTTCCTGAGCTTCGCGTAAAGCAGTGTCGAATACGGTCTCTCCGGCTTCGGCTTTTCCGCCCGGCAGACTAACCTGACCACTGTGTGTTCCCAAATAATCAGGGCGTTTGATCAACGGGAAATAAATCTCATTCGATTCGGGGTAAAGCAGAATTAACACACTGCCGGGTTTGGGCGGCATTTTGTGTTCAAACCTGGGTAGTGTTGTATCAACCGGTGTAGCGCGAAGCAACTCGTGCGCCTTTGCGCCTGGCAATTCACCTTTTAGTCGCTCCTGCAACTTCTCCATCAATTCAACCAAACCAACCATAACTACAGTAGTTTTCGCTTACGCATCATCTGGGCGAATAACGAAGGAAATAAACGTTTTAACAAGATACCGGTACGTTCCGGTCGGCCGGCTATGATGATTTCATCCTTGCTCTTTTCAATCGCGTTTAAAATTTCATTTGCCACATCATCCGGATCGAGTCCTTTTTGAATTTTATTGTTATCCTGGTTGATCGCTACACCATCCTTATTGAGCGAATTCTTCGCTACGTTGGTGCGCACAAAACCCGGACAAACCAACAACACGTTTACACCCTCCGGAGCAACTTCTAATCGCAGGGTATCATAAAATCCCTGCAACGCATGCTTGCTCGCATTGTAGGCAGCTTGTTTTTGAACCACCATCTTACCCAACACACTGGAGATGACTACGATATGGCCGCTTTTATTTTCCAACATCTGCGGAAGCACGGCTTTGGTTAGTGCAATACCTCCAAAAAAGTTTACGTTGAAAATTTTCTGAATCACTTCAAGCGTGAGGTCTTTCACTTTTGTCCAGTGGCTTACGCCTGCATTGTTGATGAGGATATCAACGTGTTTAAAACGATCATATACCTGTTTGGCTTGTGCTGGAATGGATTCCGTATCAGAAACATCAAGCGGCAGAATCAATACGTTTTCATCGGCTACGTTGCAGGCAGCCTTTACGCGTTGCAACTCCTCTACCCTTCTGGCCGATAAAATAAGTTTAGCGCCTTGCCGGGCAAACGCGTACGCCAACGATTCCCCTATGCCCGATGATGCACCGGTTATCCAAACAACTTTACCGTTAAAGAACATTTTTTAAATTATAATTTATAAAGTGAGTATCAGTTTACAGTTCAAAATATAATTTGACCGTCATTGCGAGGGAGCCTGCAGGCAGGCAGGGTACGACCGAAGCAATCCCAAACTTTACGTTTTGTTTTCACTATATAATCAGAGATTGCTTCGTCACAAATCGATTTTTTTAGTTGATTAGTCTTGTCAATGTTCCTCGTAATGAACGGACTAAGTTTAGGACTACAAGCGGATACCCACAATTTATAATTTCCAGCCGGCACGATACTCCCGCTTCACAAACTGGTTGGCTTCGTCAAAGTTGGTGATTTTCATGTTCCCGCCATCCCACAACAACTTGATGTCTCTGCCTGGGTAATCGAATTGGTTTGGATTATCCTTTCGCGGAAAGCGTATGTCGTGGCTGCGAATGGCGAGGTTGCCCATCAGCACCATTTCGGTAAGCGGCCCGGCAATTTCGAATGGAGAGCTCAGCTCTGTTTTACCATACCCGGCCAAACAACCTTCTACCCAGTTGGCATAATGTCCTCTATCACCATTTGGCACACGCTTAATTGTTTGAGGCACTTTCGCTTCTTCTGTTCTTGACGTGGGTAAAAGTTTTGGAAGTATGCCGTACGTTCCGCACATCATTTTACCTTTTGTTCCGATAAACAATGCGCCATTACCACCATCACCAAATTGTTCGTTGGGGCCCAATTCTTCCGGGCGCTCAGGCTGAATGCCACCATCCATCCAATGCACTTTTACTTTCGGTTTGGTGCCACGCTCGGGGAACGTCATAATAATGTGTGACGATGGCGGACAGCTATCAGGGAAGTACCCTCTTCTGAATTCACCAACATATACACTGCCAACACTGGCCTGCACATCAATCGGGTAACCTAATTCAAGCACACGAAAGGGTGGCTCAACAATGTGGCAGGCCATATCGCCCAAGGCACCGGTTCCATAATCCCACCAGCCGCGCCAGTTAAACGGAACCAGGTTATCGATGTAGTCTTTATAAGGAGCCGTGCCCAACCACAAGTCCCAATCAAGTTCTTTTGGCACGTCAGCCTTTTGTGCCGGCCAGGGAATTCCCTGTGGCCACACCGGTCGGTTGGTCCAGCAATACACAGTATGCACGTCACCGATAAGTCCGGCCTGATACCATTCCATAAGCTGCCGCACACCATCACCGGAAGACCCCTGGTTGCCCATTTGTGTTACAACCTTGTATTTTTTTGCAGCTTCGGTAAGCATACGTGCTTCATAGATATCATGCGTTAAAGGCTTTTGCACATACACATGCTTGCCCAGCTGCATGGCGGCCATGGCCTGCACAGCATGGTTATGGTCGGGTGTTGAGACTGAAACGGCATCAATGCTCTTGTGTTCTTTCTCCAGCATTACCCGGAAGTCTTTATAATACTTTGCCTTAGGAAATTTCGTGACCGCATTGGCGGCCCTTCTATCATCCACATCGCACAAAAAGGAAATAACAGCCTTGTTCGTGCCTGCTATTCCGTTGATATCGCCATTGCCCATGCCGCCTACCCCAATACCGGCTACCGACAAGGTATCACTGGGAGCCAGAAATCCTTTGCCGCCCAATACGTGGCGGGGCACTATGGTAAAGGCAGCGGCCGCGAGGCCGGCCTGCTGAATAAACTTTCTGCGTGAGCTTTTAATCGAAGTCATGTGGTAGTAATTATGGTTAGCGCTTTAAAGTACAGTTTTCTGCGAAAAGAAAAAAGGAAGGTTTGATGGGCACACCAGAGCACGTGAATGCTAAACGTTTGATGCCCGTAGCCTGCAATTGGTGCTGAAGCAAGCCTTAGCCAAAACAAAGATTAAAAAACAGGTAACACTGCATTGGCTGCGCCACAGTTACGCCACTCACCTATTGGAAGCCGGAACTGACCTTCGGTATATTCAGGAGATTTTAGGTCACAAAAGCAGCAAAACGACTGAATTATATACCCATGTGAGTACAAAAAGCATTCAAAAGATAAACTCACCCTTTGATACATTATAAGGCTTACTTACTTTTAGAAATATCCGTTTACCCACCTTCGCATAGCGAACCAACAGCGGTTGTATAGGCGAAGGTTTGTTTCGGGTATAAGAGAGTTAGCTGTGATTTTAGAACGACCCCAAATTAAAGAATGGAACGACACGAGTACTTTAAACTTTTTCACGACATCGGCACGGCTGACTATAACTTGCTGACCAAAAATCTAAAAACAAAAATCTTTAAAAAGGGCGACTTCATAACTGTTGTAGGACAAACACAACAAGAACTTTACTTTGTAAAAAAAGGTGTGCAAATGTCTTTCTTTGACACAGACAACAAAACACACGTAATTGCTTTTACTTATCCGCCAAACTTGTGTGCCATTCCCGAATCGTTTTCGTTTCAAATTCCGTCAAAATACTTTCTGACTTGTCTTACAGACAGCGAATTGGAATACATCACTTTTGACGAATTGCAAAAACTATTTGACCAATCCCAACAAATTGAACGACTTTTCAGACGAATGACAGAAGCGGTTTTAGCAGGTATGATTAACCGACACATTGAATTGCACAGTATGACGATTGAAGAACGTTACAAAACATTTTACCAACGCAGTCCACAATTGCTTCAACTTGTTCCTCACAAATACATTGCTTCTTATTTGGGCATTGACCCGACCAATTTCAGCAAATTGTTTAATACAGTGAAATTCTAATCTTGGTATAAACCAACTTTTATTTCCTAAGTAATAAGGAACTTTGCTGTAACAATTTAAAACAATATGACAAATCATTGGCTTGACAAATCAGAGTATCCGTTTACATCAAACTATTTTGACATCAACGGACAAAAGTTACATTACATTGACGAGGGAAAAGGCGAAACAACTTTGTTTGTTCACGGAACGCCTTCGTGGAGTTTTGATTATCGCAACGTCATCAAAAAATTAAAAACAGATTTTCGTTGTTTAGCTATTGACCACATTGGTTTCGGACTTTCGGACAAACCCGAACATTACGACTACTCAACTCAAAATCACAGTAAGACGCTTGAAAAATTTGTGCTTGAAAAAAACTTAGAAAATATCACTCTTGTAGTTCACGATTTTGGCGGTGCAATCGGATTGAATTTTGCCATTCAACACCCCGAAAAAGTAAAGAATTTGATCATTCTCAATTCTTGGTTATGGAGCAGTAAAACCGACCCTGATTTTATTAAGTTAAGCAGGATTTTGAAAAGTCCTTTACTTCCGTTTTTGTATCGCTATCTCAATTTTTCGCCAAAGTTTATTTTGCCTAAATCGTTTGGCGACAGTAAAATTTCAAAGCAACTATTAAAGCAATACACTAAACCTTTTGCCGACAAGACGCAACGAAACGGAGCATTGGCATTTGCTAAATCGTTGCTTAACGACCAAGATTGGTTTGAACAGCTTTGGAGCAAACGACAAACAATTTCCGACAAGCCGACATTGTTCATTTGGGGAATGAAAGACCCCGTGATTAAACCGCATTACCTTGACAAATTTCAAATCGGGTTTACTAATTCAACAACAGTAAAGTTAGAAACAAGCGGACATTTTCCACAGGAAGAGCAGGCGAAAACCGTAACGAACGCAATGTTTGACTTCTTGACTGACAAGAAAAACCACAGCTAACATCGTATTGGCGTAATGCGGGGCGAAGTTCTTCGTATAAACATTTGTGCTATGTTTGAAGTGTCCGCTTCGTATCAATGTTAGTGCTGTAAATCCCGCACTACGCCAATACGCGGCACGTTTAGCTGCAATTATCTCAAAACGCATGAAGACACTATACTATATATTATTTTTTATTTTGACAAGTAATGATGTTTGGTGATAAATCGGGTAAAGCAGTAATTATAGAATGGGTTAATGGCGAAAAAAAATGCATTGGATAAATGACAACAAACTAATAATGACCAACTACTTACTTTCAGACACGAGTGCTGGAAATTATCCCTGTTATCGTTACGAATCCATTGAGCAAAATTTAGAGAAACTACAATCCTCTGGAGAAGAAATCAACCTTTTAAAAGTTGGTAATGCAATTGGGCAAGCCATTCAACCCCCAAAAGCAGACGAAAATAATCGAGTTGGAGGTACAGTTTATACTTCATTCATTAATCTAACAGATATGGAGTTTGTACTTTCTTATAAACTCAGTAATAAAAATGTGGTAAAGCTAGATTTAAACGAAGAATTCTTAAAAGACAAAGGACAGAAAATCAAATTGACTGAAAAATAATGAACCGCCAACATCACCTATACGCAAGCAGGGGTTTCGTGCTTCGTAGGACAGAAAAGTGCTATATTTGAAGTTCAGTTCTTCGTAGGAAGTTCAGTAGTTAAAAGCCCTGCCTGCGTGTAGCTGCAAACCGTTATAGGGCATTTTAAAGATGTCTCACCTTTATATAAATGACCAATGACAGAACAGATAACAATAAGACGAGAAATGCAGGATGATTTTAACGAAGTTTTTGAACTTAATCATATTGCTTTCGGAAAAGACAGCGAAGCGAAGTTGGTTGACGCTTTAAGAAAAAATCAGGAGGTATTTATTCCAGAACTTTCAATTGTTGCGACCGACAATAAAAAAATAGTTGGCCATATTTTGTTTACAAAAATCATTATAAAAGACGATAATGGAAACATGATTGAAAGTTTAGGGCTTGCACCAATGGCAGTTAGACCTGAACTTCAGAAAAAAGGTATTGGTGGACAACTAATTAGAAAGGGATTTGAATTAGCAATAAAATTAGGATTTAAATCGGTAATCGTTTTGGGACATGAACATTACTACCCAAGATTCGGATTTCAACCTGCCGACAAATGGAATATCAAAACACCATTTAACGTTCCTTCAAATTTATTTATGGCAATTGAATTAGTAAGTGACGGACTTAAAAATATATCAGGAACAGTAGTTTATCCGCAAGAATTTGAAACTATATGATAGAGCAAAACGAAACTTAAAAGGAAGAGTGAAGGGCATAGCTGCTGCGACACAAAAACCGTTTAAGGGTATTCTAAAGACGACTCCACCATCGAACAATAATTAGAAGTATGATAGACCAAAACTTTATTGAAGAAAGGATAAAACGAGGCGAACAGGCTATCGAAAAGGCAAAAGCCGCCCTTGAACAACTGACCTTTGAACAATTCAATTGGAAACCATCCAATGAAAGATGGAGTGTTGCCGAATGTTTACAACATCTGTTGATGGCAGACAAGTGTTATTTTAAAGATTTAACTGAAATTGGTAACGGTTCGTATAAAATGACCACTTGGGAAAAATATAGCCCTCTTACCGCCCTGCTTGGTAAAGCACTAAAAGGACAGATGAAAGAGAAGGTAAAAAAGAAGATGGTAACACATAAAATACTGACCCCATCAACTTCAACATATAATTTAGAGCTACTAAACGAATATCTGGACAACCTTTCTAAGTTCATCGAATTGGTTTGCAAGTGCAGAAATGCTGACATGGATAAAACAATTATTAACTCCCCGACTATCACGTGGATCACATATTCTCTAAGGGATGCCTTAGAATTTTTATTTGAACACGAACATCGACATATTAATCAAGCAATAAACGTAATTAAGGAGGACAAATTTCCCCAATAGAATAGAAAAACGCCCTATAACAGACGTTTGGCTCAATGGCGGGTGATGTGGTTAATTGAACATTCTGCCCCGTATCAACTTTTGTGGTATATTCCCAGTTTTGTGTTCCGAAATCCGCCACTGCGCCAAGCGCCAAAACGTTAGCGGTCAGGCTAAAACGACATATAGGTAAATGAACGAGAAGAGGAGAATGAAAGAAGCAATTTAGTCGGGACTTGGAAACTTTTGAGTTTTGAACTCATTAATAAAACAACTAACAAACCTTTGTATCCGTATGGCAAATCGCTAATTGGTACTCCGGTTTTCATTTGATAGCCTGACTTTTCAAACACCTACAATGAAACAGAGAGATAATGAATTTTATATTGCACTTGCTTGGGCAAGACCTTAAATAAAAACATCTTTTACTGCCTATTGCCACGTTCTTTTGCATACAGGCTAACAGATAACTAAAATGACGAACAATTTCTCAAGTGAAATACTGATAAAATATTTTGACGATATAGAGCGGTTGAGTGAATTTGACAAGACTTTACTTCGGCAACACATAAAAGCTACAAGCATCAAAAAAGGACGCTATTTTTTAGAAAACGGTCAGAAGTCGAACAAAATTGGGTTCGTAGTGCAGGGCGTACTACGACTATTTGAGTACAATGAATATGGCAATGAAATTTCTCATTGCTACATCAAAGAAAATGGCTTTATTACTGACCCGACAAGTTTCTTTAATCAAACCATTACTTCAAAATATATTATAACGGAAACCAATTGCGATATTCTAACATTTGATTACAGTGCTTACTTGTTATTCGGAAAGCAAATTTCTAAATGGCATCAAATCATACAAAAAGCAACCGAACAATCTTTAAGTTCTAAAATCACAGAGAAAACCAATATCATAATGAATGATGGAACACTTCGGTACATTAACTTTGTAAAAAAACATCCTGACATTGTAAGTAGAGTGTCTTTAAAAAGTATTGCAAACTATTTGGGACTTACCAAATACTCTGTTAGCAGAATTAGAAAAAAAAATCGCCAAGAATGATTTGTTGTCTTTGGGCAACTCAAAAGAGTAAATAACGGTCTTATTTTGCGTCAATTTAATTTTATCAGAAAATATGATGAAAATATGGACGTGAAAAAAACGATAACAAAACATTCGGCTACCTTTTGGAGCATTTATACCGAAATAGTCATTGATGCACCCAAAGAGCGAGTATGGACGGTACTTACAGACTTTAATAATATAGCTCAATGGAGCACGACTTTGCAAAATTTAGAAGGCAATTTATCTAACGGAAGCAAGACCATCGTAGATTACATTTTCAAAGGGAAGTTAAGAAAAATCAAACACACTATGGTCGAGTTTGAGAACGGAACGCAGTTCGGTTGGTCAGACACCATAATTCCATTTGTAAAAGACTATCACTTGTTTCGGGTCGAAGACCTTAAAGATGGACGAACTAAATTCATTCAAAAAGATGAAGTGAAAGGTTTCTTTGCGTTTCTCGTTGCTAATATGCTGATGAATGAAATGAGCAAAACCTATCCAGAGTTTAACCAATTGCTGAAATATACAGTTGAAAACAAATACAATTATTAGCTGTCAGGCTAAAAAAGACTGCAAGACATAACATCAAAGAATAATAGAAATGAGAAAAATAGTTTATTACATTGCAAGTTCAATTGATGGGTTTATTACAGGTCATAATGATGACGTAAGCGAATTTGTTGGAACAGGAGATGGGGTAGATAGATATTTGACAGACTTGTCAAATTTTGACACCGTCATTATGGGAAGGAATACATATGAGTTTGGATATAAGTATGGATTGAAGCCAGGACAACCTGCTTACCCACATATGAAGCATTATATTTTTTCTAACAGCTTAAAACTTGAAAATGCAAATCCACAGGTTCAAGTAAAAAAAATGAACTTAGTTGAAATTGACAAATTACAAAAGGAGCAAGGAACGGATATATACCTTTGTGGTGGTGGACAATTTGCAGGTTGGCTTTTGGATAACCAAAAGATTAATACCCTGAAATTAAAACTTAACCCTTTGATTTTGGGGGAAGGAGTTAAACTATTTGGAAATTCAACTTCAAAGTACAAGTTAGAATTAGCCGATACGGCAAACTATGAAAACGGATTACAAATTATGACCTTTAATGTAATCTACTTATAATGATTGTAAAAAAGCTCGAATCTCTAACAACAGTTGGGCTATGGAAATTTTCAATTGACCTAATGAAATCAATAGAAACTGAATGTGCAATACATTGGATACGTTTTACTAATTGTTCACGGATTATTGTTGCTTTGGTCAACAGGTGGATTTCTTGAAATGATTTTGCCCAAAGTACCGTGGAAACCTTTTACCAATCCCGAATTTCCAACTTGGGTATTGATTATTCATTGGAGTTCCGTTTTGTTTGCTTCGGTAAGTTTTCTGTATGGGTATTTTTTCCAATGGAGTAAAACACCCGAGATAATGACAGTCGCTTACGGGCTGATGGTTTTGGTTTGTATCATCGAAACATTTGGCTATATGACAAGCAAAACTAAATATATGGCAATGAGTGCAGAGTTTTTGGCATATACAGCAATCCTGCTCTTACTGTTTAAAAGTAAATACTTTATTGATTACTTCAACCAGTAAAGATGACAAATAATAAAGCAAATGACTGCTAACAGCAAAAAGCCCGAACCGCTAACATCACCTACACGCAAGCAGGGGTTTCGTGCTTCGTAGGTCAAGAAAGTGGTAAATTTAATATTCAGTTCTTCGAAGGATGTTCAGTGGTAAAATCCCTGCCTGCATATAGCTGAGAACCGTTAGCAATAATTTTAAAAACATACAGCATGAGAACAAAGAAAATAGCAAATATTCTATTTGTACTAATCCTACAAATACAACACGGATTTACACAAAACAATATTCCACACATGAAAAAAGTGGGAGATAAAACCCATTTGGTTGTTGAAGGAAAACCATTTATTGTTTTAGGTGGAGAGTTAGGAAACTCATCTTTTACTTCTGTAGAATATATGAAACCACATTGGGACAAATTCAAAAACATGAACCTTAATACAATTCTCGCACCTGTTTACTGGGAATTGATTGAGCCCAAACAAGGGCAATTTGATTTTAAACTATTGGACGAACTCATATCCGAAACAAGAAAAAACGATATGAAATTAATTATCCTTTGGTTTGGTTCATGGAAAAACAGCATGTCGAGCCATGTGCCATCTTGGGTAAAACAAAACCAAGCCAAATATCCAAGAGCAGTAGATGAAAGAGGAGTCTGCCAAGAAATTTTAACCCCGTTTAGTGAAAACAATCTTCAAGCTGATTTAAATGCTTTCAAAGCATTAATGAGCCATATTAAAAGTATAGACAGCAAACAACAAACAGTAATTATGGTACAGCCCGAAAATGAAATCGGAATGTTGCCATCGGCAAGAGATTATCACCCTTTAGCCAATAAACTTTTCAAAGAACAAGTTCCAACCGAATTAATGGATTACTTGCAAAATAACAAAGATAATTTAGTCCCTGAATTTTTAACTGTCTGGAGAAAAAACGGATATAAAGCACAAGGAACTTGGGAAGAAATTTTTGGTCAGGGGTATGGAACAGATGAATTGTTCATGGCTTGGTATTTTGCAAAATTTACAGAGCAGATTATAAAAGCAGGAAAAGAAATCTATCCATTACCGATGTTTGTGAATGCTGCATTAATAAGACCAGGGAAAATACCCGGAGAATATCCAAGTGCCGGACCACTGCCACATTTAATGGATATTTGGAAAGCAGGTGCACCTTCAGTTGATATGCTTTCCCCTGATTTCTATACCCCTGATTTTGAACATTGGAACGATCTATATGTGAGACAAAACAATCCGTTATTCATTCCAGAGCACCGGTTTGATAATACGGTAAGCACTAAAGCACTCTTTGCAATAGGACGTTACGAAGCAATTGGATTTTCACCGTTCAGCATTGAAAATTACGAAAATATGGAGTTGGCAAATGCCTACGGTCTTATCAAACAACTAAACAATTTGATAACAAAAAACTTTGGTAAAAATAAATTGGAAGGTGTTCTACTGGATAAAGATAAAATACAAGCGACAGTTGTTTTAGGAGATTATGAGTTCTCATTTAAAAACAGTTACACATTAGGTTGGGAAGCAGGAGCAACAAAGGATGATTGGGATTCAGGCGGAGCCATAATTATTCAAGCCGATAATAATGAATTTTATATTGCTGGTTCAGGAGTTGTAGTTACTTTTAAAAATTGGAAAAACAGAAACAAAATAGTCGGTATTTTAAAGTGCGAAGAAGGTGTTTTTAAAAACGACAAATGGGAAGTATTACGACACCTTAATGGAGACCAAACACACCAAGGAAGACATATACGAATAAGTCATGGAAATTATTCTATTCAAAGAATTCAATTGTATGAATATGAATAAAAAACTATTGCTAACATCATGTATAAAACATTGGGGTTTAAGTGGTTATGCGAATTGTTCTGCCCCGCATCAGCTTTTGCAACGGCAGCCAGGGACGAAGCCCGCAATCCCCAACGGTTCATACATGTGACCGTTAGCGGTCATTGTAACGGACGACAGCCACGATAATCAAAAACATAAAAAATAAAATGAACGAACAAGTAACAAAATATATTTCTGAAGCCACAAAAGAGCAAATGGAAATTATGGAAGCGATTAGGACTATAATTCATAAAGAAGTGCCTTCGGTAACAGAAAACTTCAAATGGAGTCGACCTGTTTTTTCGACAGATACTGATTTTGCATATTTTAAAACGGCAAAATCATATTTGACATTTGGTATTTTTAAATTTGATAAAATAACAGACAATAAAAATCTTTTAGAAGGAACTGGGAAAGATATGCGTCATATTAAAATCAAAAAGATAGACGATCTACAACCATCAGTTATTAAAAAATGGATTCATCAAATAACAAAATAAATACTATGCGATATTTTTTGCTTCTTACTGTATTACTTCCATTTATCAGTTTTGCACAAGAACAGTCAATTAAAACCGACATAAATGTCGTTTGCTTGCTAGTAAAAGATTATGACGAAACAATTCAATTTTACACGAAAAAATTAGGCTTTGAAGTGTCAATGGACAGAAAATTTGGAGAAAGTCAAAGGTGGGTTTCTATTAAACTTTCAAATTCTCCCTTGGAATTATCTTTAGGATTAGTGAACAAGAAAGAAGACGCTATTTTGGTAGGCAAACAAGGCGGGGAATTCCCATTCTTTGTAATAACAACATCAAATTTTGACGAAACATATCAAAATTTAGTTTCAAATGGTGTTTTGTTTATAGATAAGCCGAAAAAAAATCCTTGGGGAACAACAGCAATTTTTACAGACTTATACGGAAATCAAATATTGCTTAGGGGAAGTTGAAAAACAACGAACCGCTGCTGAGTATTTAAGGGATTGCCAGGTCAGGTTAGTGGGCATAGACTCGCACAATATTGATGATACAAACAAAAAATCAAGACCCGTACACACGATACTTTTAGGAGCAGAAATATTAATTGTTGAACATCTTTGTAACCTTTATTTATTACCAAACGATGGCTTTACTTTTAGTGCGATTCCACCAAAGTTTAAAGGCGTTGGAACATTTCCAGTAAGAGCTATGGCTAAACTAACTAAATCAACTACCTAAAAAAAAGGCGACACGAATCGCAAGAAATTGGTACAGACAAAACCGTAATGAAAACATCAACCTGAAAATCCTTAGCTATAAAAACTAAAACTTAATGTAAATGACAACCAAAATGAATTTTTTCCTGGCAGTATTCACACTAATAGGCCTGATAAGCTGTGAAACCAGTCAAGTAAAGCACTCACACTCTTCAACAGCAGAAGTCGGAATGTTCAAAGTAGCCATTCTATATCCAACCGGGGAAGACAAAAACTTTGATATGGACTACGATGAGGAAAAACACATGCCCATGGTGACCGGACTTTTAGGCGAGAATTTGGAATTCTATAAAATTGATAAGGGCATATCGGGAAGAACACCAAATGACAATACCCCATTCGCAACGATAGGCTATTTTTATATTCATGATGTCGCTGAATACAACAAAGCTATAGCACAGAACCGGGAGCTATTGTTAACGACTTTAAAAATTATACGAATATTCAGCCCGTTGTTCAGATCAGTGAAATTAAACACATGGGGTACAACACCGTAAGATAAAGCAAGCACATCGGTGTTCGGGGCGGTACACCAAAACGAAGCTTCTATAATAAGCAATGAACTATCAAACATTTCAACCCAACAGCGACTTAAATTCATTGATTAAGTGCCACTGGACGTTGGAGATTCCGGCTGAATATCAATCCGAAAAGCAAAGAATTGTTCCTGATGGCTGCATGGAATTGATATTTATATTAGGTGATGATATAAAGCGATTCACTTCTGAAAACGAGTTTATAATTCAGCCCAGGGCAATAGTGGTAGGCCAAATCACCGATGCGTTTACCATCCAACCTGTCGGCTATGTTCATTGTTTTGCCACTCGTTTCTATCCGTATGGCATTGCTAACTTTATAAAAACGCCTCTGAAGAATTTAGAAAACAAGGAGACTCCTATCGATGAACTTTTTGGACAATCAGTAGCCCATGAACTGGAGCAAAAAATCATTCATGCAACCGGCACGCAACAACGAATTGAGATCATCGAAGCTTTTCTGTTAAACAAACTCAACGAAGAAGCCACGATTGACAACATTGTAAAATCAACTGTTGATACGCTCCTGTTAACAAAAGGAAGCTCTCCAATCAAAGCCATTTTAAAGGAAGATTTATCGAAACGCAGGCAGCTTGAAAGAAAGTTCATAAAACAAATCGGCCTTAGCCCAAAGCAGTTGGGTAAAGTTGTGCGCATGCAAGCCGCATTAAAACTATTGCTCAACCAAAAAACAGAAACGTTCACTGAAATTGCTTACGAAAGTGAGTATTACGATCAAACCCACTTCAATAAAGATTTCAAAGAATTTACTGGAACAACACCAAAAGAATTCTTATCAGACGAACAAATGACGTTGTCTTCTCTTTTCTACACGAAAGATTAGCCTGTCGCATTTTTACTATTTCAGGAATTCCAGGCATTGGACATTTGTTATAGAATTTACATTCTTGAATATAACTTGACCGTCATTGCTTCGTGTTTAGGCTTTCACTATGCAATCAAGGATTGCTTCGTACAAAGCGATTTATGTAGTTGAGTGATCTTGTCAATGTTCCTCGTAATGACGATAGACATTTAAGAACACAGCGGATACTCACATTGTTTAACCTTAAAAAACAATTTCTATGAACAATCTAATTTCAATTGTAGAAATCCCGGTAACAGATTTTTCCAGGGCTGTAAAATTTTATCAGCTAATTTTAGGTATTGCTATTGAGGAAATGGAAATGGATGGGAGTCAAATGGGGATTTTGCCAAGCGAGAACGGAACAGTAAATGTAGTTTTAGTAAGAGGTAACGGCTACAAACCTATAACGGATGGTGCGGTGATTTATCTAAACGCAGGTAACGACCTACAACCCATGCTTGACAAAATAAAACAAAACGGTGGACAAGTAATAGTTCCTAAAACCAAAATCAGCCCTGAAATAGGATACTTCGGAATATTTATGGACACCGAAGGAAACAAAATGGGGGTTCATTCAACTCATTAAGATTATGAAAACAAGTGTTAGAATTTTCATTGCCGCTATTGGTCTAATTAGTCTTTGTGCATGGGTAACCTTTCAAAATAAGGACATAAAGAAAGTCGAATGGCTGATCGGAACATGGGAGAACAAAACTCCGAGAGGAAGCATTTACGAGACATGGCGCAGGAAAAACGACACTGAATTTTCAGGAAAAAGCTATACCCTGAAGGAAAAAGACACGGTTGTTTTTGAAACCATACAGTTAGTACAGGAGAAAACCGGACTGGTTTATATCCCAACTGTAAAAAATCAAAATGATGGACTGCCTGTTCGTTTTACGATCAAAACAATTACAGACACACAATTGATCTTCGAGAATTCGCAGCATGATTTTCCACAAGTTATCTCCTATACTAAAATCAGTGCCGACTCATTAGTAGCTGAGATTTCAGGGTTGAGAAACGGCCAGGAACGAAAGCAGAAATTTCCAATGAAACGGGTAGAATAAAGGTGAACACACCTTTATTCATACCGCAACGACTTCACCGGATCGTTGGTAGCCGCTTTTATGGATTGGTAACTCACCGTAATCCACGCAATTAAAATGGCTACAATGCCTGCTCCACCAAATATCCAAACACCCATTTGAATGCGGTAGGCAAAATTTTGCAGCCACCAATGTTCCATTACATACCAGGCCACCGGTACGGCCAGCACAAAAGCCAGGGCCACCATTTTGGTGAAATCCTTCGAGAGTAAGATAACAATGCCGCTTACGGATGCGCCCAACACTTTGCGCACGCCTATTTCCTTTATGCGCAACGTAGTGATGTAGGCGGATAACGCAAATAGCCCGATGCATGCTACAAATATGGCCAGGCCTGAAAAAACTGCAAACAGCCTGCCCGTGCGTTGCTCGGCTGTGTACAACTGGTTCAGGCTTTCATCAAGAAACAAATACTTGAACGGCTCCTGTGGCGCAATTTCCTTCCACTTGGTCTCAACAGCCTGAATAGCCGATGCTAACTGATTTGGCTTTATTCGCGCGATGTAATACTGATTTCCGCCATTGAAAAACTCGTTGCTTTGAATAACCAAAGGCGTAACCTGGTCGCGCAGGGAGTTGAAATTAAAATCCTTTATCACGCCTATCACCCGAAACGGAACGGCCACCATACTATCCTGCCGTTGCTGCATGTCTACCAGCTTCCTTCCAATCGGATCTTCCAGGCCCATGGTTTTAACGGCCGTCTCATTTAGTATTACCGAAAGGGAATCGTTGGTGTCTTCAGAGAACAATCGGCCTTCCACCAACTCAAAACCCAACGTTTCACTCAAGCCATCCGATACTACCATGGATTTGGTTGTAAGAATTTCCGATGAGCCTTCTGGTTGAAACTGAACGCCAAAGAAGTTATCCTCCCGGCCGGGTATGGCGAAGGCTCCGGCTGCTGCCTGTATTTCGGGTAATCTTCGCAGCTCGTCAATCAGGGTTTTACCCTGCTGGGGTTGCAGGCTAAAGCCGCGCTCTACCACCAGCAGTTGTTCTTTATCAAAGCCGAGTGATTTCTCCTGCATAAACTTCATCTGGTCGCCAATTACCCAGGTGCCGATCATGAGTACGATCGAAATCCAGAATTGAAAAACCACCAATCCGTTTCGTATCCATTTGCCCTTCTGGCTTCCGGTAAACTTACCCTTCATCACCACAACAGGATTGAACGATGACAAAACAAAAGCCGGGTACAATCCGGCCAATAGTCCTACAACGGTAGTCAGCAGCAACAATACCCCAACTGATGTTAAATCGAAGGGAAAATTAAGTTCTTTGTCAATCAGGTTGTTGAAAAATGGAAGAAAGAAAGTCATTAACACAATGGCCAACAACACACCGGTGGCGCTCAACACGAATGCTTCCGTTAAAAACTGCGACATCAGTTGTTGGCGTAACGATCCCATTACCTTTCTTACTCCCACTTCTCGCGAGCGCTCGGCAGATCGGGCCGTTGATAGGTTCATAAAATTAATGCAGGCGATAACCAGGATGAGTATGGCCACCGCAATCATGATGTACACCGAGTTGATGTTGCCACTGGGTTTCATTTGTGCCTCCAGGTAAACGGGATCGAGGTGAATGGAGGAAAGTGGCTGTAAATAATAGCGGTATCCATTGCCTTCGCGTTTGTAATCTTCCCACGATTTGCCCAACTCGCGTTCAATCTGTGCGGCCGCGTAGGTATCGACCAACCCGGAAAATTTTTCTTCAAAAGCCCGGGTATCGGTACCTGCTCTTAATTTAAAATACGTGTAGTTCGAAAAGCTGACAAAATTTTCTTGTCGTGTAAACGGAAACGTAGAAGCCGACAAGATTGCACTGAATTTGAAGTGTGTATTTTCAGGAGTATCCGCAATCACCCCTACCACTTTAAACTCACCCTGTGGGCCTGGACCGCGGATGGTTTTATTAATGGGATCAACTTCACCGAAATAACGCTTGGCCAATTCTTCGGTAATTACTACTTCGTTTGGCGATAGTAACGCACGCTCAGGATTACCCTTTACAAAAGAAAAACTGAACACATCAAAAAAAGAACTATCTACCACCAGCACACTTTCTTCATCAAATTGAATGAGCTCTTCCTTTTCATTGATGAATGAGAAAGCAACATCGGTAAACCGGAAGGCTTGCGTGGACGCTTCCACTTCGGCAAACTCGCGGCTGGCTACATCTTCATACGAAGCCGGGATGATGGCATAGAACGTAGAGTGGTTCGGATACTTGCGCTCCAATACCATGCGGTAAATGCGATCCTGATCCTGAAATAATTTATCGTACGAAAATTCGTGACGGATAAACAACACAATAAGCAGGCAGCTGGCTACGCCTACGGCCAATCCCATTACGTTGATGAAGGAATAAATCTTCTGCCTCAACAAATTACGCAAGGCAATTTTCAGGTTATTTTTAAACATAATTTCAACTTTTATTCATAACGAAGTGACTGAACCGGATTTACCAGGGCCGCCTTAATTATCTGAGCACTTATAGTGGCAAAAGCAACCAGCATCACCACTAAACTCGGTAGCGCAAATATCCACCAACTTAATGCAATTCTACTGGCAAATTCTTGCAGCCATTCGCTCATAACCCACCACGCCAGCGGAACAGCCAGTACAACCGCTATTGTCATCAGCATAAGGTAATCTTTGCTTACCAGGCGCAGAATACCGGGTACCGAAGCGCCAAGCACTTTGCGAATGCCAATTTCTTTTGTCCGTTGAATAGCCGTTAACGATGATAACCCGAACAAGCCAAGACAGGCGATAAAAATGGCAAGTCCGCTAAAAAGACCGAACACACGACCAAATTGTTGATCGGCCTGGTATTGCTGATTGTAATGTTCATCGAGGAAAAAGAAACTAAACGGATTACCCGGAAAAAATTCCTTCCAAAGTGATTCAACACGTACCATTGATTCATTCACGGTTTGTGTATTTAGCTTAATGGAATAAAAACCTCCGGGCGCTGACGAATACCGGAACACCAATGGCTCATACGATTTTTTTAGTGACTCCTGTGCGTAATCGCGCACCACCCCCACTATGCGGAAAGTATCTCCCCAAAAATTAATCCGGTCATTGATGGCTTCTTCAAGATTGGTGAAGCCCATTAACTTTGCTCCTGATTCGTTCAACATCACGGTTTGCTCATCACCGGCCACTTCATCGGAGAAAGAACGGCCTGCAACTACTTCAAGACCGTACGACTGAACGAAATCATGATCCATCATAATTACCCTATACTGATTGGCTTCATCTTCACGCTGACTCAGTCGCCTTACGCCACCGGCATTCCAGTCGGGTGAGCGACCAGGAACAGAACTTGAGGCCGACATGGCACTTACCTCTGGGTATTGCAGCACCTGTTGCTTGAAGGCCATAAACTTGTTTTGATAGGTTGAATCAACAATGTTGGGTGAGCGCAACACAAGCGTCTGATCGATGTTAACGCCTAACCGTTGTGTGCGCATAAAATTTATTTGCTGGTACACCGTAAACGTGCCCACAATCAATGCAATGGAAGCCATGAACTGTACCACCACCATTCCTTTTCTGAACAGCACACCCTGACCTGTATTTTTAAACCGGCCCTTCAGAACTTCTACCGGCCGAAAGCCTGACAAAACAAACGCAGGATAGATACCCGCCAGCAAGGAGCCTCCAAGTACCATCAACATTGTCCAGAACCAGAACATGGGCCCTTTAAGCAACGTAAGATCAATGGGACGTGCAGTCAGTTGACTAAACCAGGGTGTAAGTAAGGCGACCAACACAATGGACAGTGCAACAGCAACGCCATTCAAAAGCAACGATTCAAACAAAAACTGTTGCACAAGCTGAAAGCGAAATCCACCCATCACTTTCCTAACCCCTACCTCACGTGCCCGTTCAATAGACTTTGCCGTAGACAGGTTGATGTAGTTGATCCATGCAATTAAAATAATGAGTATAGCTACCACCGAAAGGAATTTTACAGTGCTACGGTCTCCGTTGGGTTTAAACTCGCCAATAAAATTTGAATCAAGGTGGATGTCGGAAATGGGTTGTAAGTGAAATACCATACCGGATTCTGATCGCTTTAAGTCTTCGCCTGCACGTTGCTCGACAAATGCAGGAAGTTTCGATTCCAACGCTATTGCATTTGCATTGCTATTCAATAATATATAAGTCAAAAAGCCATCCCATTGCCATTGATTAAGTTCAGCTTCACTGGTACGGCCGGTTAGTATAGCATACGTTGCAAACGACAGCAAGGCATCAATCTTCATGTGCGATGTTTCAGGAATATCCTCAAACATACCGGTGATTACATACGCTACCCTGCCATTATTTCTCATGGATTTACCTACCGGGTTTTCATCGCCAAAATATTTCTTAGCCAATGAACGCGAAACCACCATGGTGTATGGTTCCTTTAGTACGGTGGAATCCTCTCCTTCAACAAGCGGAATAGAGAAAATCCGAAAGAAATCAGCGCTGGCATAAAATACATTTTCTTCTTTAAAGAAAACATCGCCATGAGCGAGCAATGCATTACTCTTCGCGAGACGAACGTACCGGTCAACTTCAGGGAAGTTTGCCTTTATATCGGGA
The DNA here is from genome assembly GCA_019638255.1 of Cyclobacteriaceae bacterium. Taxonomy (GTDB): domain Bacteria; phylum Bacteroidota; class Bacteroidia; order Cytophagales; family Cyclobacteriaceae; genus UBA2336. The sequence continues at coordinate 2,776,220 of JAHBUD010000001.1, forward strand.
CCAATACCCAAACAACCGGAAGCCCACCGGGTAGACAACTCGCCTTTGTTGTAGCGATCAAGCTGAATCCGAAATATCCGGTTATTATTATCCAGAAACTTATCATAGCTATACTCATGCGCAACAAATTGTGCAATGAGCAAACAGGCGGTAATGCCAATGGCCAGGCCCAGTACATTTATGATTGTAAAAGTTTTGTTTCGCGATATGTAGCGCCAAACGGAAGTCAGGTAATTTTTGAGCATATAATAGGTTTACAAATCAATACTCCGGCCATCGGAAATAGTTACAAACTCACCACTAACAAGCGCCATACAAAAGCTGACCTAAGATCCCTTAGGCGGATGCGCCTGCCAGATAATGTTTACTATCAGCCATTTGCCCTCATACTTCGCCAATTGAAAATAATCAATGCCCCATTGAGCGGTTAACTTGGCAGTAGCGGTTTGATCCAACACATCAAAGACCTCAATTATCCGTGGTGCATCTTTCGGAAGTGTTCCCTTGGCATTCCACCTTCCGGCCAGGTCCACAAGTTGATCAAACGTCATGATGGATTCTTTCTCGTAAGCGGTTTTTTCCGGCTGTCGCCAGAATCCCTTCTTGGTTAAATTCGGATGCACACTTTTCTTAATCCGATCGGGTTGCACAAGGTACAGGCCATCTACATAATCTTCGATGGCCGTATACACCATCTCCTGATCTGTTGCTTGCTGAGCACGTGTACAGAACGCACTCACTGACAGAATAAACACAATTATTGCTCTCATTATTGCAGGGGGTTTATATTCAAAATCCAGGGAATCAAGACCAGTTGAAATATTAACATGGGTGATCGATCGCCATGAAATGAAATAGTAGGCAGAGCACAGGCTTTTTTAAGCATGTCGACTACGGGTTTTCACCCAGATTACAATGAAGGTGCCATTTAAAATACCCTTGATTTAAAGCTTATGCCGTGGTTTTCAAAATAAGCTCGTCCTTTTATGAACTTTTCCGTCCGCCAGCGAACACTTAGAAAAGCTCTTTTGCAATCTTATATATAGGGTCAGACTTACCCATGGAATAAAAATGGAGTGTGGGTGCACCGGCTTTGATCAATTCTTTCGATTGTTTAACTGCCCATTCAACCCCTACCTGACGCACGGCCGCGTTGTCTTTGCACTTCTCTACTTCATCGGCCAGCGCTTCCGGTAAGTCGATATGAAAAATGGTTGGCAGCACACTCACCTGGTTTTTCGTGGTGATAGGCTTTATACCCGGAATGATCGGCACGTTTATGCCAACCTCACGGCACTTGGCTACAAAGTCAAAGTATTTCTGATTATCGAAAAACATTTGCGTAACGATGTACTCGGCTCCAAGATCTACTTTGAGTTTTAGATATTTCAAATCAGTTTTCAGGTTAGGCGCAGCAAAATGCTTTTCCGGATAACCCGCCACCCCGATACAGAAATTCGTGGGTGTGGTGTTCAGCAATTCTTCGTCCAGGTAAATACCCTTGTTCATATCGGCTACCTGCTGCAACAACTCCGAAGCGAACTTATGTCCATCCGGCTCTGGTACAAACCGGCCTTCATTCTTGATGCCATCGCCTTGCAGCACTAACACATTTTCTATTCCGAGAAAGTGTAGGTCGATCAATGCATTTTCGGTTTCATCTTTTGAGAATCCTCCACAGATGATGTGCGGCACAGTATCAACCTTATAATGGTTTTGGATTGCAGCACATAAAGCTACCGTACCGGGGCGCTTACGGGTTGATTTTTTCTCTAATAATCCGTTCTCCCGCTTCTTATAAACATATTCCTCACGATGATAAGTCACGTCCACAAAACAAGGTTTGAACTCCATCAACGGATCCATGTGATCGAACAAGGAACGAATGTTCTCACCCTTTAATGGAGGGAGCACTTCAATAGTGAATAAGGTTTTTCCGTTTGCTTTTGCTAAGTGTTCTGTTACTTTCATTTTTAGAGGTACTTAAGTGCTTTTGTGTTTATGTGTTTTAGTATCTATGTATTGAAACTACCTTTGCCACGATTTACAAGGTATCGTAGGACAAATTCGGTGACAACCACTTCTCCACCTCCTCCACTTTCATCCCTTTACGTTCAGCATAATCTTCAACCTGATCCTTTTCAATTTTACCAAGTCCGAAGTATTTTGATTCGGGGTTGGAAAAATAATATCCGCTGACAGCGGCTGCCGGGTACATGGCACAGGATTCTGTTAATTTTATTCCTGCTTCTTTCTCAGCTTCCAGTATTTCAAAAATAGTTCGCTTCTCCGTATGATCCGGACAAGCAGGATAACCCGGTGCCGGACGAATGCCCTGATATTTTTCAGCAATCAATTGGTCATTGGCAAGATTTTCTTCCTTGTTGTAACCCCAAAATTCTTTCCGCACACGTTCGTGTAGGCACTCTGCAAAAGCTTCAGCAAGTCTGTCGGCCAAGGCTTTTGCCATAATTTCAGAATAGTCATCGTGTGCTGCCTTGAATTTTTCAACCAACTTTTCGAGACCAATGCCTGCTGTAACAGCAAACATGCCGATGCAATCATCTTTACCGGAATCAATGGGTGCTATAAAATCTGCCAATGAAAAATTAGGCAGGTTTTGAGCCTTCTTATTTTGCTGTCGTAAAAAGTGGAGCGTAGCAAAAGGCGTATCATCACCCTCTTTACTGTATAATTTAACATCTTCTTTACTTGTTCGGTTAGCACGATAGAAGGCCACCACACCATTTGCCTGAAGGCTTTTGTCTTTAATTATAGTGTCAAGCATTTGCTGGGCATCATTGTAAAGTTTTTGTGCTTCAACGCCAACAACAGCATCCTTCAAAATTCCCGGATAACGTCCGGCTAACATCCAGGTCTGAAAGAATGGAGTCCAGTCGATGTAATTCCGCAACTCCTCCAAGGGGTAATTCAGCAGAACCTTCTTTCCGTAAAACGCAGGCTTAACCGGAACAAATGCATCCCAGTTGATTGCTGTTTTATTCTTACGTGCCTCTGCTAGCGGGATATAATTCTTGAGCTCCCTCCTGTTTTCATGATCAACCCGAAGCTTTTGATACTCTTCTTTGGTTTTTGATTTAAAAATTTTTCTTGAAGTTTCACTGATCAATTCGCTGGCTACTGGTACACTTCGCGAAGCATCCAGCACATACACAACAGGTCCATCATATACCGGATCAATTTTTACGGCTGTATGAATGCGTGAAGTTGTGGCGCCACCAATCAGCAACGGAAGATCGAACTTCTCGCGTTGCATTTCTTTGGCTACGTATACCATTTCATCCAATGAAGGTGTAATCAATCCGCTTAACCCGATGATGTCCACCTTTTCTCTACGGGCAGCTTCGAGAATTTTATCAGCGGGTACCATCACGCCCAAGTCCACTACATCGTAATTGTTACAGGCCAGCACCACACCAACAATGTTCTTCCCGATGTCATGTACATCGCCTTTTACGGTGGCCATCAAAATCTTTGCTGCCGGTTTACCTACCTGGCCACTCTTTATTTTCTCTTCCTGAAGATAAGGCTCAAGGTAAGCAACAGCCTTTTTCATTACACGGGCGCTCTTAACCACCTGCGGCAAAAACATTTTACCTGAGCCAAACAAATCCCCCACCACATTCATCCCATCCATCAGTGGCCCTTCAATTACTTCAAGTGGCTTTTCGTAATTCTGGCGGGCCTCTTCGGTATCCCGATCGATAAAATCAATTATACCTTTTACCAGTGCATGTGTGATCCGTTCTTGAACCGTACCTTTTCGCCACGAGTCATCTGCTTCCTTTTTCTTTGCGGAACCTTTTACTGTTTCTGCAAACTCAAGCAGTCGTTCCGTTGAATCATCCCGTCTATTCAACAGCACATCTTCAACTCGCTCAAGCAACTCCTTATCAATCTCGTCATATACTTCCAGCATGGTTGGGTTTACAATACCCATATCCATACCGTGCTGTATTCCATGATAGAGAAAAGCAGCGTGCATAGCTTCGCGTACCTTCTGGTTTCCGCGAAAGCTGAACGATACGTTGCTTACACCTCCACTGACATGCGCATGTGGAAGATTCTCCCGAATCCATTTAGCTGCACGAAAGAAATCGAGTGCATAATTTCTATGTTCGTCAATGCCGGTAGCTACCGGGAAAATATTCGGATCAAAAATGATATCCTGTGGCGGAAACTTTACATCGTTAACCAGGATATCGTAAGCACGTTTACAAATTGAAATCCTGCGCTCAAAGGTATCGGCCTGGCCTTGTTCATCAAACGCCATCACCACAACAGCCGCCCCGTAACGCCTCACCAATTTTGCCTGACGAACAAATTCTTCTTCTCCAGCTTTCATGCTGATGGAATTCACGATACCCTTACCTTGAAGACATTTCAGTCCCGCTTCAATAACTTCCCATTTAGAAGAATCGATCATTACCGGCACACGCGCAATTTCCGGCTCGGCTGCCATCAGGTTAAGAAAGCGAACCATGGCAGCTTGTGAGTCAAGCATACCTTCATCCATATTCACGTCAATCACCTGGGCACCACCACGTACCTGGTCAAGCGCCACTTCAAGCGCTTCATCAAATTTGTCTTCTTTGATGAGTTTTAAAAATTTGGCTGAGCCGGTAACGTTAGTGCGCTCACCAATGTTTACAAAGTTTGAACTCGGAGTTATAACAACAGACTCAAGTCCACTGAGTTTAAGTGGCTTGTTACTCATAGTAGCACTTCGCTGTTAATTCTACGGGGTGAATACTTTTTCGCTATTTCCGCAATCCTCCGGATATGATCCGGTGTTGATCCGCAACACCCGCCAAGAATATTGATCAGTCCCTCTTTTAAATAATCTTCAACCTCAGCGGCCATTTCATTTGCTGTTTGATCGTATTGTCCGAATTCATTGGGCAAGCCGGCATTTGGATAAGCGCTTATAAAAAATGGTGCTTTATCGCTCAGCTCTTTTAAATACGGCCGTAATGCAGATGCACCCATAGCACAATTAAAACCAATACTAAGCAATGGAACGTGCGATACGGAAATCAAAAATGCTTCAGCAGTCTGTCCAGATAAAATTCTGCCACTGGCATCTGTAATTGTTCCGGAAATCATCACCGGCACAGTTGTTCCTCTTTCTTCAAATAGTTCCTGAATAGCAAAAAGTGCTGCTTTTACATTCAATGTATCGGTAATCGTTTCTGGCAGCAGCAAATCAACTCCACCATCCAATAAACCCTTTGCTTGTTCTTTAAATGCAACCACAAGTTGATCGAAAGTGATGGCGCGATAGCCAGGGTTATTTACATCTGGAGACATGGATGCAAGTTTTGTGGTAGGCCCCATTGAACCTGCAACAAAACGTGGCTTATTTGGCTCTCGCGCAGTAAACTCAGCTGCTACTTCTTTTGCAATCTTAGCCGACTGATAATTAATTTCATAGACCAGATGCTCAAGGTGATAATCGGCCTGCGCCACGCTGGTACTTCCAAACGTATTGGTTTCTATTATATCCGAACCCGCTTCAAAGTACTCACGGTGGATATCCTTAATAATGTCGGGACGTGTAAGGCTTAACAAATCATTGTTACCCTTTAGCGGATGCTGGTGATCTTTCAAGATTTCGCCTCTGAAATCTGCTTCCTCAAGTTTATACCGCTGGATCATCGTGCCCATGGCACCATCCAGAATGAGTATCCGCTCTTTTAATATGTCTTCAATTTTCATAGCTCTGCAGCATCACATTGTTATCCAGAGAGCCCGGTAAGGTGGGTTACTTATCTTCGGCTGATGTCGCGATCAACCTGGGATTTAGCACAACGTTAAACAATCGTTTGAACAGGATGCTAAGACGTCAAAGGGCCCAATCCCTCGGTCTTTCTGGATAAGTGATTGCAAAGAAACACAATAAGTGCTTAAAAAGAAAAAGGCAAAGACGTATTTTTACAGCACATGAAATTAGCCGCAGTTGATATTGGCTCCAACGCCATCCGCTTTCAAGTCTCCTCCGTCCTCGATAAAGAAAACAGGGTCATCTTCAAAAAAATGGAATACGTTCGCTTCCCCCTTCGGTTGGGTCACGATGTATTCACGATGAACCGTATCAGCGATAGGAGTAAGGAAAAATTTAAAAAGCTGATGCGCGTATTTAAAATGCTCACTGAGCTTTACGAAGTAGATGATTACATGGTATGCGCAACTTCAGCTATGCGTGAAGCTGAAAACGGGCATGAACTTGCACGGGAGGTAGAAGATGAAATCGGGTTATCAATTAACATCATTGATGGTAAGCAGGAGGCAGAGTATATCAATCAGGCCATTATATCCTATCTCTCGGATGCCACATATTTGCATATTGATGTGGGAGGTGGTAGTACAGAATTAAACCTGTATGTACATGGAAAAAAAATCAATACCCGGTCATTCAAAATAGGTTCTGTAAGAATTTTGGAGCACCATGATTCACCCGAAATGTGGGTAGATATGGAAAAATGGGTAAAGACTCATGTAAAAAGTGTTTACGGAAAAGTAACAGCTGTAGGAACAGGTGGTAACATCAGCAAAATTTTTGACCTTGCCCAACTCAAACCACACCGGTTGATGTCGCTAAAAAAAGTGCGTGAGATAAAAGAGATGGTTGAAAAGCATACCTTGGAAGAACGTGTGTATAAACTTCAAATGAACCCCGACCGTGCGGATGTTATAATTCCCGCAAGTGATATATATATTAAAGTAATGGATTGGGCAAATGCAAAATACATTCAGGTGCCGGAGGTTGGTTTGAAAGATGGCATCATGCTTCACCTGTTCAGGAAGAATTCAAATCAAAAGAAAATCGAGTTTACAAACATCGAAGATCAATCGAAAGGAAAAAAGGTGATTAAATTTTAATCCTTCTCCTTACGACCAATAATCTTTAAATTTACTTATTCATAAACTCATTAACACCAGGATCAAAAAATCATGATGTTACACTCTAACTATTTTTACGCTCGTCTCATCTTGCTATTATTGCTTTGTTCTTTGCTTGGGCAAGTGCAAGCCCAATCCATTCGTATCAATGAAGTTGTGGCTTCAAATGCCTCCATCATTACCGATGAAGATGGCGAGTTTAGCGATTGGATTGAGTTATACAACACCAGTCCCTCTCCGGTTAACCTGGCCGGTTATGGCCTCTCCGATAATCTGAGCCAACCTTTTAAATGGACCTTTCCTGAAGTAACAATCGAACCCGGTGAATTTCTTGTTGTTTGGGCATCCAGCAAAAATCGCAAACCTGTACCAGGCGAATGGAGTAACGGACTGATGCGAGAAGTATTTCTCGACATTCCGGGCACAAGTGTATCCAATCTGATTTCTCATCCCAGTTTTCCCGACAATCCCTCATCGCAAAACCTGGTCAGAAGATCATTCGAAGCGCCTACCAATATTGCCGATAATTACGGTCAGCGTATGCACGGCTTTATAAAGCCTCCATTAACAGGCAGTTATACTTTCTGGATATCCAGTGACGACAACGGCCAACTTTTTCTGAGTAGCAATGATGACCCGGAGAATGTTGTAAAAATTGCTGAGGTGCCCGGCTGGGCAAACCCAAGGGAATGGGAAAAGTATCCTGCTCAGAAATCCACTACTATTCCATTACAAGCCGGGCAATACTACTATATAGCAGCATTAATGAAAGAAGGGCAAGGTGGTGACAACCTTGCGGTGCGGTGGCAATTGCCTGATGGAACAATTAACCAACCCATAGCAGGTGAATATATCTTCTGGAACGGGCCTGGTGAATTACATACCAATTTTGGTATCAGTTCAACGGGCGAAGCAATCATTCTCACTCATCCAGACGGAACGCTTATTGATCAGGCTGAAGCAGTCGTAATACCAACAAATACTTCGTATGGTCGCAAGCCGGATGGGACCGGAAACTGGTATTTTTTTAATCAACCCACACCGGGAAGCACCAATTCAACATCAACCGGGTACGAAGCGATTCTGAGTGCTCCGGTATTTTCACATGGCGGAGGGTTTTACAATACCACGTTTGATCTTAGCATCACCGCAGATCCTGAAGTAACAATTTTATATACACTTGATGGCTCCGAGCCGGATGAAGCGAACCTTGCCGGCACAACATATACGTACAAAAATCAATATCCGCATTTTCCCGGCAATCCATTCGGGCCGCTATTGGTTGCGCCTATCAATTCGTACTCCTATTCATCACCGATTAGCATTACCGATCGCTCGCCACTCGCTAACCGCATTGCTGGCCGTTCATCTACCTACGATCAGTCACCTTGGTACGCACCCTCATTTCCGATATTCAAAGGCACAGTCGTTCGGGCCAAAGCTATTAAAGATGGCAACATTGCCAGTGAAACGATAACCCACACCTATTTTATCTCACCGCTTGGACAAGCACGTTATTCGTTACCCGTTGTTTCGTTAACCCTTCCGGAAAATCAGTTGTTCGGCTATGAAGAAGGGATATATACTCCCGGAAAAGCATTTGATGATTGGCGTACGCAAAACCCGGGCGGTGAAGCCAATGGTGGTGTGCCTGCCAACTATCAGTTCAGTGGTGATGCATTTGAATATTTGGGACATGTTCAGGTATTCGATTCACAACATGGAACCATCCTTGACCAACGCATGGGCATGCGGATACACGGAGGATACAGTCGTTCGTTTCCGACAAAAAGTTTGCGACTGTATGCCCGGGGGGAATATGGGAATTCACATTTTGAGTATCCGCTCTTCGCTGAACGATCATCAACCGCTTACAAAAGGATTCTATTACGTAATTCGGGCAACGATTGGGACCATACCTATTTTAGAGACGCAGCAATTCAGGCTATTGCACAGCCATTAAAAATTGACCGACAAGCATATCGTCCGACAGTGTTGTTCCTTAATGGCGAGTACTGGGGTTTAATCAACGCACGCGAACGCTACGACAAACATTACCTGAACCGAATGTATGGAGTAGATGCAGAGAACCTGGATATACTTGAAGCAAATGCAGTTGTTGATGAAGGAGATGCCGACCATTACAACGAAACAATAAATTACATCCTGGATAACAACGTGGTGCAAGATGCACACTACGAATACATCAAGACCCGAATCGATATTGAAAACTATATCGACTATCAAATCATTCAAATATTTGCCCGCAATACCGACTGGCCGGGAAATAACATTAAATACTGGCGATTAAAGACCAATAGTTTTCAACCCAATGCACCCCACGGTCATGATGGACGCTGGAGATGGTTGTTGTACGATACTGACTTTGGTTTTGGTATATGGAGCAACACCTTTACCCATAATACGTTGGCCTTTGCCGCACAGGCAAACGGACCCAGTTGGCCCAACCCACCCTGGTCGACTCTTCTTTTTCGCGAACTGTTGCGCAATGAACAGTTCAAGAATGCATTCATTTCACGATTTAATGACATGCTTAACTCGGCTTTTCTCCCATCAAGAACAACTGCGATTGTAAATGAGATGAAAAAAGCTTACGAACCTGAAATCGCAGAACATATTGCTCGTTGGAAAGTGCCCTCAAGTACAAGTGCATGGAACAACAATGTAAATGTAATGGTCAATTTTGCACAGGAACGTCCTGCACACCAACGCCAACACATACGAAGCTTTTTCAGTCTTGGCACTGATATAAACCTGACCGTTGACGTATCCAACCCGCAACATGGACATGTAAGAATCAACACCATAGAAATAAAGAGCACTACTGCCGGGATAAGTCAAAACCCATATCCATTTTCTGGAATGTATTTTCGCAGCATCCCGATTGAGTTAGAGGCAATACCCGCTCCTGGGTATAAGTTTGCCGGTTGGCAGGGCATTGCCAATGGCAATACCCAAAAAATTCAATTAACACCGGAAGGAAACATCTCACTCATTGCAAATTTTGTTGCAGGCGAAACCACACAGCTTTTGCACTACTGGAATTTCAACAACGCTTCAGAGTTGCTCACACCAACCTACACCATGGGAGATGGATCGATTACAGTTGCCGTAGCCTCTGGTACCGAAGTGCTTGAAGGAAGTGGGCAAGGTTTCGCTAGCGAAAATGCACGGCTGGGTGATAACACAGGAACACACTTGCGCATAAATAACCCAATCGGAACCAGTGTACTTTTTGCGTTGCCTACAACCGGCTATAAAGAAGTCATTCTCCAATATGAAACAAGACGATCAGGGCAAGGAGCCGGAATACAAAATATTGAATACACTACCGATGGCCATACATTCAGCCATTTTGAAACGATCACTGTTGTTGATGGCAATCCGGTACTTTATTCATTTGATTTCAGTGATATTGAACCCGTAGCCAATAACCCTGATTTTGCCGTTCGTATTTCCTTTGAACAAGGATTGGGCGGAATAGCCGGTAATAATCGTTTTGATAATATCACTGTAGATGGGACTGCACTCGAAGGAACCAACATTCCTCCTATCGTAGCGCAGCCAATAGGATTAGTAACACTTATTGAAGGTGGAGCTGAGCATAGGATTGACTTAAGTGCAATTTTTACTGATGTTGACAATGATCTACTGACTATTACGGCATCCACTAACCTTACTGATTTCCTAAGTTTACAACACACTGGAAATAATCTTACGCTAGTTCCAACAAAAAGAGGTGATGCGATTGTAACCCTAATAGCAGACGATGGTCATTCAGTACCCGTTGCTCACGAATTCAGGGTATTGATCTATCCAAAGCCTATTGTATTGAAAGATGAGGGTTTCACCTTTGCTAACTGGGATAGCGAACTTCCGGAAAGAACCTATCCGGAACATTCACTTTTCTTGCAAAGTGATACTAATGATCCAACAGTAGATACTCCATTACAGTACCCTTACTTCGTTGCACATGATGATTATCATGCTGATGATGCGGGCACGATTGGCTTTCCTTACAAAAGCACTGGCAGAACCAGAATTAACGGGCTAGACAACAACGGTATTTCATTTATCAATACAGGCAGGGGAAGAGATGTAGGCGGACTATTGGTAGCTATTAATACCGAGGGTTTAAGTGCCGTAAAGGCCGACTGGCTATGTGGAACTATCCTTCAAAATTCAAGGGTCTATGGTATCAGTCTGCAGTATAGGATTGGCATACAGGACAACTTTACCACACTTGCCAGTCAAAATTATGTTACCGGGGTTGATGGTCACACACATTCATTCACTGATGTTCAGTTACCTGAAACGCTTTTAGGACAACCCTACGTACAATTACTATGGCGATACCATCACATGAGTGTTACCAGCGGCTCACGAGCTCAACTCAGATTGGATGATGTAGTTATTGAAGGCACAGCAGCAATAGTTTCGGTAGATAACCTTGTCGCTGCAGAGCAAAGGAGTATTTTCCCTAATCCAGTATCTGGTGAAGCAACTATAGAATTTACCTTGTTAAGAGAGAGCGATGTAAAAGTTACGTTGACTGACATGATGGGTCATTCGAGCGTGATTCTGGCAGATGGATTTTTAACACAAGGAAAACATGAAAGAATACTTGATACATCCTTACTGTCACCGGGAAATTATATTATCACAATACAAACTCATTCCGGGGTATCGCACCATAAGGTTGCAAAGTATTAACGATCAGCCAAGTGTATTAAAATAGCGTTACATCCTTCACCATCTCTTTCGAGACTGAGTAAAACTCCTTGTGCACATTAAATGGCTGGTGCTGATCGAGGCTCTTCAGTTCATACGTTCCGTCTTCGCGCATAACGTACGTATTCACGTTGTCCTTCAGGTTGAATCGAAGAATGTTCATGGCTTGCTTTTTTAAGATAGCCTCCTCGAGCATAAATAGTGATTCAATCCGCCTGTCGAAGCTTCTTACCATAGCATCGGCACTTCCGATGTATACTTTTGGGTCACCGGAGTTGTGGAAATAATATATCCTGGAATGTTCAAGGTACTCCCCAACAATAGAAATAACCTCAATGCTTTCACTTAATCCAACACGTCCGGGACGTAAACAACACATTCCTCGAACAATCAATTTAATCGGAACACCAGCTTGAGAAGCATTGTATAATTCATCAATAAGTTCCTTATCCTGTAGTGAATTGATTTTAATAACAATACCGGAAGGCAATCCTTGTCTCGCGTTATCCGCTTCCCGCTTAACCAGGTTACACAACTGAATGCGCATATCGCGGGGTGAAGTTATCAGATTGCGATAGGTTGTTGGATAAGAATGCCCGGTGATAACATTGAAAAATTCTGAGACATCAATAGCGTAAGCCTCTTTAGTGGTAAGCAAACCAATATCGGTATACAATCGTGATGTTGATTCGTTATAGTTTCCGCTAGAGAGGTGAACATAGCGGAAAACCCGATCGTCCTTTTCCTTTCTGACAATCAACATCAATTTGGTATGGGTCTTTAAGTTACCTACACCGTATATCACAAAACAACCTGCTTTTTGAAGTCGTTGTGCCTCACGCATGTTGTTTTCTTCATCAAAGCGTGCCTTTACTTCAAACAATACCGCCACGTGCTTTCCGTTTTCCGCAGCCCGCAACAAGGCACGGGTAACCCGCGACTCTTTTGCTACACGATAAATGGTAATCTTTATGGATAACACATCCGGATCATCAGCTGCTTTCTCAAGAAGTTCAAGCACCAGTTCCATGGAGTTGTACGGATGATGCAACAGAATATCACGGGATTTTAGAATTTCAAAAATATCCTGCTCGCCTTCTTCCGGATAGTTTAGTGGTGGTATGGGTTGAGGCGGATAAGATCTTCTTCCTTTAAATTCTGAATGACCGATGATTTGAGATAAGCTCCCCAAGTCCAGAAGACTAAGCGTTGGTATTGCGAAAATGTTATGATCATCAATATCCCATTGGATTTTAAGCAAGCGTAACATCCAGGGATCAGCTTCGCCATGAATTTCCATGCGCACTACCCTACCACTGCGTCTGGTCTTTAGTTTCTGCTTTAAATCTTCCAGGAAATTCGATTCAATGTCATCACTTTCATCAAGCGTGAAATCACCATTACGATTGATTCGAAACAGATTGATGCTTTGAATCTGGACATTTCGAAATAACTGATGAATGTTGTACCGTATGATTTCTTCCAACGGAACAAACCGAACCAGGTTATCGCTTTGCAATTCGTAAAACCTTGGAATATTGCTAGGCACCTGAATGAATGAAACCCTGTTTTGCTCCTGCCCCTCACCGAATACTTTGGTTACCACACCAAAAAGCAATCGGTTGTTTTTTAACACCGGAAACGTATGATAGGAATCAAACGCCATGGGCGTAAGCATCGGAAAAATAGTGCGGTTAAAATAATCGTTTACCTGCTTGGTGTGCTCCACCGATAAATCAGCATACGGGCAAATCATAAAGCCATTGCTTTCGAACAATGGTTTTAGTTTGTATAGAAAATACTCATGCTGATCTTGTACAAAATTCCGCAACGCGTTTAACAGTAATTTTCGGAAAGGCTCTTCGCGTAATCCACTGTAGTCAAATCGTTCCTTGCCATAGTCGAGGTAATTGTACAAACTCCCCAAACGAATGGTGCAGAACTCATCGAGATTGGATGAGGTGATGGATAAAAATTTGAGCCGGTCGAAAATATTGCGGTTAATGTGCTTGGCCTGATCAAGCACCCGGTAGTTAAATTGCATCCAGCTCAGGTCACGACTGATGTACCGGCTTTCATCAATACGGTTAGAAATCTGATCCTTAATGGCTACAGGCTCACTCATAGTTTGATATCATGCAAAATGGAATTATGTTACTCCAATTGCAGCATTTAAACCATTAAAAAATTATTAAATATCGATTCGGGCGTACTTGGCGTTCTTCTCGATAAAATCCCTGCGGGGAGCCACCTCATCGCCCATCAGCATGGAGAACAAGTGGTCGGCTTCCGCAGCTGACTCAATACTCACCTTCTTCAAGGTTCTGCGTGCCGGATCCATGGTGGTGGACCACAACTGTTCCGGGTTCATTTCTCCTAACCCTTTATAGCGCTGCAGATTCACGGAGTCATCCTTTCCACCTCCCAGCTCTTTCACAAGTGCATCACGCTCTTCGTCATTCCAGCAATAGCGTTCTTCCTTACCCTTCTTAACCAGGTATAATGGAGGAAGCGCGATATACACATATCCATTTTCGATCAATTCCTTCATATACCGAAAGAAGAAGGTCAAAATCAATGTACGTATATGACTTCCGTCCACATCCGCATCGGTCATGATGATCACCTTATGATACCGTAGTTTAGTAAGGTTTAATGCCTTACCATCATCAACCGTACCGAATGAAACACCCAGTGCAGTGATCATATTCTTAATCTCTTCGTTATCGTAGATCTTATGTTCTTGTGCTTTTTCAACATTCAAAATTTTTCCCCTGAGCGGAAGAATAGCCTGAAAGTTTCGGTCTCTGCCTTGCTTGGCTGAACCACCGGCTGAATCACCTTCTACCAGGTAAAGTTCACAGATACCCGGATCAGTACTGGAGCAATCGGCCAGTTTGCCGGGAAGGCCAGTGCCTGTTAAAACATTTTTACGCTGCACCATTTCACGGGCTTTGCGTGCCGCATGACGAGCCTGTGCAGCCAAGATTACTTTGCTGACAATGAGCTTCGCTTCGCGCGGATGTTCCTCCAGGTAGTATTGCAATACCTCGCCTACCGACTGATCTACGGCACCCATGGCCTCGGAATTACCCAACTTGGTTTTGGTCTGTCCTTCAAACTGAGGTTCGGCCACTTTTACCGAAATAACTGCTGTTAAGCCTTCCCGAAAATCATCACCGTTAATTTCTATTTTGACTTTGTCGAGCAAACCTGATTTTTCGGCATAGGTTTTTAACGTACGCGTAAGGGCACGCCTGAAACCTGCCACATGGGTTCCTCCCTCGTGTGTGTTGATGTTGTTCACATACGAAACCAAATTCTCGCTAAAGGAAGTATTGTAGCTTAAAGCTATCTGTACCGGAATTGTTCCTCTATCATTTTCAATATAGATAGGTTCAGGAATCAGCTTTTCGCGCGTTGAATCAATATAACTCACAAATTCACGCAAGCCACCTTCGGAGTAAAAAGTATCCTGCCTGGGATTACCTTCTTCGTCTTTCTCACGGAGATCAAAAAGATAAATGCGGATGCCCGGATTCAGGAATGCCAACTCACGCAAACGGGATGCAATGGTAACGTAGTTATATTCACTTACAATAAATATCTCCTTGTCAGGAAGAAATCGAACGGATGTTCCGCTGCGATCAGATTCGCCTGCAACCCTTACCGGGTATTGCGGCACACCCCTGTGATACTCCTGTTCCCAAATTTTACCGTCACGATATACTGTTACATTCAGAGTATCCGACAACGCATTAACGCAGGAAACACCTACACCATGCAAACCTCCGGATACCTTGTACGTGTTTTTATCAAACTTACCGCCCGCATGAAGAACCGTCATAACCACCTCAAGGGCAGATCGCTTTTCCTTGGCATGCATGTCGGTTGGGATACCTCGACCATTGTCTTCTACCAACACCGAGTTATCCTCATTTACGGTTACTTTTATTTCATCGCAATAGCCGGCAAGTGCCTCATCAATGGAGTTGTCTACTACTTCCCAAATAAGGTGATGAAGACCTTTGGTGCTAACATCACCGATATACATTGCAGGGCGCTTACGAACCGCCTCCAAACCTTCTAATACCTGAATATTACTGGCTGAATAATCATCCGCGCCACGCTTCTTTTTTTCCGTCATGTCATTAGGTTAAAACCTTCAAAATTAAGCTTTTTTAGCCGGAATTCGTAGAAAATGAGGCCAATTAACGCGCAAAACTGTAACTTTATTTTCAGGGTTCGCTGTGACGTAAATCACCTTATGGCATTACAGTGATTTTGACCTCCAAACGCATGAAAAAAACACTAAATATTGTACTGGTTCTGGCATGTCTGAATACTGCCAACGCACAGATTACAACCCCGGTTTTCTCCAGTAAAAAGGACTCCACTGAATTTGCACAGGTGCAGCAAAGTATTCGGGAAATCTTTACCCAAAATCCTCAGGATCGTCAAGCTGAACTGGATAGCCTGATGAATCTATCCAACACGCTACGAAGCAAAATCATAGGCTACAGAACAATCTACAAACCACAAGAGGCCTTTACGAGCTACAGCGACCTGCTTAATAAAAGTGTCGAACCGACTTCAGTAACACAACTTAGCATTTCCAATAACACCTCGAAAAAACTACCGGCAATAGTGTTCAGTTGTACAAACCTGAACGAATTGGAATTGGTGAATACGAAAGTAAAACTGCTTCCTAAAAAATTAAACAAACTAACGAATCTAAAGAGCATCTACGTTTACAACCACGTTTCCGATAAAAAACTAAAGCTTTCAAAAAACAAAACAGTGGAAAGACTTTTAGTCCGGGGAACGGAGTCCACGCAACTACCGAAAAACTATCAATCATTCACTGCCTTACGTGAACTTGACCTGACTGGGAACATTGGCTTAAACAGCTTTCCGGATATTTCGAAAAATACGCGATTAACGAAGTTGAATTTACTTAACAACCAGCTTACACTAACGGACCTCGATCGCGTCAGTCATCAGACATTGGAAGAACTCAATCTACTCAACAACAAAGTCACAACAGTGCCGGCCAACATTGCCAACTTTCCCGGCTTAAAAAAACTTATTCTGAGTAACAATCCCCTCCACAGCATCGATCCATCCATTGGTCGGCTAAAGAACCTGGAAGAAATTGCTTTCTACAATTGCAAGCTAACTGACCTTACTCCGGGATTTGAAGAGCTTGAAAACCTTCGTCAGATTGATTTGTACCATAACCAACTCAAAACAGTCTCTATTGACTTGAGTAAATTACAAAAGTTGGAAATTCTTTACCTCTCACACAATGAACTTACCAGTTTAACCGAAAGTATTGGTCAGTTATCACAGCTTCGCGAACTATACTTGTCGCATAATAGACTTAATTACCTACCGAAAAGTATGACTAAGTTAAGTCAACTAAGAGTACTCCGGATAAACAATAATTCATTGACATCCTTTCCATATGAAATTTTAACCCTCAAGAATCTTGAGAATCTTGACATCTCACGAACCAATCTGTACAGCATTCCTGAAGATATGAGCAGTTTTGAGCACCTGCAGATTTTTGCACTTACCGGAAACAAATGGGAAAAAGATGACGAGATTATCCGCATTGCCGAGGCCTTGCGTAAAAGGGGAACTATTGTACATCTTAATACGCTTGAAAAAGAAGTTGACCCTCCACGCGAAAACTAGGTGCTAGTCGTAGCAACCTTTTTGCGCTGTTTAGTAGTGGTCTGCAAGCCATTTTTCTCCTCCATAAGTTGTAACCGGGCCTTCTGCAACTCTTTTCGCTGATTGTCGGTAACCTTTGGATAGCTCATCTTTAATTTGAGAAACTGCCTGTATACAGCTGCAGCAATAGCCAACCTCGCATACCATTTGTTATCGGCTGGAATGATAAACCAAGGCGCGTGTTCCTTCGAGGTCTTGGTGATCGCCTCCTCATAAACCCGCTGGTAGTCATCCCAGTAACCACGCTCTCTAAGGTCAGCGAGTGAAAACTTCCAATTCTTGGTCGGATCATCAATGCGCTCAAGGAATCGCTTCTTCTGTTCCTTTTTTGAAAGGTGTAAAAAGAATTTCAGGATGATGGTTCCATTGGCCGCTAGATTTTTTTCGTAACGAACAATCTGCTTATAGCGGCCTTCCCAAAACTTGTTGTTAATGTCACTCAATGATTCAATCCCCGGAATATTCTCATTCAGTATCCATTCGGGATGAACCTTCGTGACCAGAACATTTTCATAATGCGACCGGTTGTGTATCGCGATTTCACCACGGGCTGGCAACGCAAGGTTATGCCGCCAAAAGAAATCATGATCCAGTTCGTGCGAATTAGGGGCTTTAAAACTATACACTTTTACACCTAACGGATTAAACCCCGACATGATGTGTTTAACCGCACCATCCTTACCGGCAGCATCCATGGCCTGAAAAATGATAAGGATGCTGAATTGGTTGTGGGCATACAGCATATCCTGAATTTCGGCCAAGTGCTTTCTACCTATTTCGAGTAGCTTTTCAGCATCTTTTCTATTCAGCACTTCGCCAGTATACCGTGTATCAAAATCGCTTAGCTTAATTTTTGTGCCTGGCTTAGCATAGTATTTCTTCAGGTCAAGAAGTCGTTTTTCAGATAACATAGCTTTTGGAATAAGTTGAATGAAGGTATGAATTTATTGATTACGTCAAACTGATTTTGGTCAGTACTAAATATCGTTTTCCATTTGACTATTCCGTTGTATTCGCTAACTTTTACTCTCCCAACCAAGCCTTAAGAAAACCTGATTTAGCTTCTAATTTTCAAGTTCTGCAAAGTTTTTTGCTGTAGTTCAGGGAAACCCTTAATGCAAACAGGTTGCCCTGGTTTTATTATTAACCTTGACCCCACTACCATGAAAACTTCAATCGCCTCCCTGGTACTCGTCTCAATTCTTATCACCAGCCTTATGGCGCAGGGCAAGAAGCCAAAAACAGATCAGGCTCCGGCCAATAACGAGGAAGCTGTTATAAAGAACATCATTGAGCAGGAAACCAAGGCCTTTTTTGAGATCGATCAAAAAACCTGGGAAAAACTCTGGGTGCACGAGCCCTATGCCTTCTGGTCGTTTGCGGATACCACCGATGTGAACTCATTTTCAGGATGGAATGACATTTCGAAGGGCTTCAATAATTATTTCAAGACTTCAAAGCCCTCCTCGGCTAACATTACACGTGACTGGCACCATATAAAAATTAGCGGAAACATGGCTTACATACGCTTTACCCAACACGTGAAGGATGAAACAAAGCGTCCACCACAAGCAGAAGTTAGGGTTATGGAAAAAGTTAACGGCCAGTGGAAACTAGTTTGTGTTTCTGTAATCGCCATTCAAAAAGATAATGAGCCGGTTCGATGAGTCCGCACTAATACTGACCGGTTCGCAGCAACACCAAAGTACACGCTTCAATGGGTTCAATGTTGTTTGTGCGGAGTAGCTTTTCAAATTCCGGATTCTCTGTTCCCGGATTAAAAATAACACGCCTGGGTTTCAACCCCATCAGGTACTGATAGTATTCAGCCTGATGTTGCGAACCTATGTACAAGGTAATTGTATCGGTATTTTCAATTATCGGCTGCGCACGGATATTGAGTATCTCTTTTCCAAAAACCTCACCTTTCTTAATACCGATGGGTACAATTTCATGGCCGTACTCGGTGAGCATATCAGCGGCTATATAGGCATACCGTGTTTCGTTTGGCGTTGCTCCCACAATGACTGTCTTCATGGCTAACGATACTTATCTTTTAATTTTTCTGAAAATAGCTTCCGCGCAGCGCTCCCCATCCATGGCGGCCGATACAATTCCACCGGCATAACCTGCTCCTTCACCACAGGGAAACAATCCGTTTAGTTGTGGATGTTCCAAAGTGTCCTTATCACGCGGTATCCTTACCGGTGATGATGTGCGGCTCTCCACCCCTACCACCTGCGCATCGTTGGTCAGGTAGCCTTTCATTTTCTTTCCAAAGTTTTGAAATCCCTGGCGCAACGCTTCAGCAATAAATCCTGGTAATACTTCCTTCAGGTCAACGGATGCAAGGCCGGGTTGATAGGAAGTTTCCAAAAGATTTCCGGAAACTTTTCCTGTTGTAAAATCCGTTAACCGTTGAGCCGGAGCTGTTTGATTTTTTCCTGCTACTTCGCAGGCTTTCTGTTCGATGGCCGCTTGAAAATGCATACCTGCAAGTGAACCGTATTTAGCATAAGGTTGAAAGTCCCTTTCGTTTACTGAAACAACAATGCCTGAATTGGCAAAACGTGAATCCCTTCGAGAAGGGCTCATGCCATTCACCACCACCTCACCGGGTGCTGTTGCAGCCGGAACAATAAAACCACCAGGACACATGCAAAAAGAAAAAACACCTCGTTGAATACCATCCACTTCTGCCTGATGCACCAAAGCATACGATGAAGCCGGTAAGAAAAGCCCGCGGTCTACCGGACAGTGATATTGTATCCGATCGATTAACTGCTGTGAATGTTCAACCCGTAAGCCTAGCGCAAAGGGCTTCGCTTCAATCAGGATGTTATGTGCATTTAATAATTCAAAAATATCGCGCGCAGAATGTCCGGTGGCCAATAGTACAGCCTCTCCTTTCAAAAGATTACCATCTTGCGTCTTTACCCCTTTGATGCTTCCATCGTTAATATGGAAATCAACCACCTTTGTGTTGAAATGAATTTCACCGCCCGCATTTATAATGCTTTGGCGTATCGCTTCAATTATTTTTGGGAGTTTGTTGGTGCCGATGTGTGGATGTGCATCATAAAGAATTTCATCTTTCGCACCGTGCGCCACAAGAATTTCAAGGATCCGGTATACATCGCCACGCTTCTTTGAACGCGTATACAACTTGCCGTCAGAATATGTGCCTGCGCCTCCTTCCCCAAAGCAATAGTTTGAATCAGGGTTAACATGATGCTGCTTGTTGATCGCAGCAATATCCCTGCGCCTGGCCTGCACATCTTTGCCGCGTTCCAACACAATCGGTTTTAAACCCAATTCAATCAGCCGTAAGGCTGCAAACAAACCTGCCGGGCCAGACCCAACAATCACCACCGGTCTGAAGCGGGAAACATCGTTGTAATTTTTTTGAAAATGGCGGAGTGGACTTTGCTCAGCTGTACTGCTAATTTCACACAACACGCGAACCACTACCCGCTTTCCCCTTGCATCGATTGATCTTTTGATTGGCCTTATCCAGACATCACCCCCCATGGGTAAACCCAGCTTCTGATACAATGACGGTATAAAAAGGGATTCTGAAAAGGCCTCTTCTGGTGAGAGGATTACTTCATTTGTTTGCATAAGGAAGGGAGTTAACCTTCAAATCAGGTGTACAAATATACCAGACTAACGATATGAAAATACGTTACCGATATTAAGACCAAATGTAAAACCTGTAATCAGGTGCGATTGATTTACCTCCTGAAAATAATTTGCACTGGCAGGATCAACAGTCACATTCCTGTATCCCACATTCGCGGAGCCATATAAATCGATGGTAAAACCGCTTACATTGTTCCGCTGTATAATCCGGTAACCCAACAACACACCATACTCAATGCGCTGATCGGGTGCTGTAAAGGTGATGATAGTCTCCGGATTGGAGTTGTACATCACATTAGTAAAGTGGCCAATGTTGCTGAACCGAAGTTGATGCCCCAAATACCACATGCCTGCTTTAGTCGGGTTATACAATTTTTGTTTGATGGCAATGCTGTAGCCGCGTGTAAATAATTTTCCAGGCACCACTTGATCGTCAGCCTCAAAGAAGGGTTCACGAATGCCGATAAATTCAAAGGAGTGTCCTAAGCGTTCTTGCGAATAAAACTCTACTGCCATCGGAAAACGACCGGCAAACATCAGCACCGGATTACCCTCCACAATAACGCCTTTATACTCATTGGCGCGTGCAGTAAAATAACCGAAGCTTTTGGATGAACTGCGGGTGGCAGATTCCTTGCGAGCAGTCAGTTCCTGAATATCCTTTGCGGTTGACGGCTGGTAATACGGCCTATAGTATCCCGACAAGGTGCCATCACGTTCATAGAGTTCCCACGTTCCCACCTTCTTATCGCCATCAATTTCGCCACGGGTTTGAAGCGCTCCATCGCGGTAGTAACCATAATAGGTTCCCTTACCCCGATCGAATTCACAATCACCCTCCTTTTTACCATCCTCATAATAAAATACCCATGGGCCTTGCCGGAAACCCTCAACAACCTTTCCACTAATCTTTAGCTTACCGCTCGGGTAATACTCTTTATAGCCTCCTGTACCCTGATCATAGTTTGCTTCACTGAGCAACTTACCGGTTGGTGTAAATGAACTCCAATAGCCTTGCTTGTAACCTTCCAGGTATTCACCTGAAGAGCTCATGGTTCCATCTTCAAAGAAATACTCCCACTTGCCGACCGGATGATCATTTTCATATTTTCCATGGGCTGCAATATTTCCAGACGGGAAGTACGTGATCCATTCACCGGTGCGTTTGCCGTTTTCGTAATCACCCTCCATCCACAGTGTGCCGCTAACTTCATCGTAAAAACGCCAATGCCCTACTTGGCGCGTACCGCTTTTTGGGCCTTCGGCTGCAATCATTCCGGAATGAAAGTATTCCGTATACCTGCCAAAGTCATCGGTGTATTCGATCTCACCCTTTTTCAAGCCGTCTTCAAAAAAGCTTGTCCATAATCCTGTTCTTCGATTAGTAACATAGGAACCAACTTCTTTTACCTGGCCATTCTCGTAGTAGATTTTCCACTCACCTTCGCGGTTCTTGCCGTTGATGGTGCCCTCCATACTTTTCTGCCCGCTCTCATAAAAATATTCCCAGAGACCGTAGTTGGCATTCTGCCGCAAGGCACCTCGCATTTTCAGGTTGCCCGATTCGTAGAAGAACTCCCAAATGCCGGTGGTTTCGTTGTTGGTGAAGAATCCCTTGGATTCTATGTTTCCATTCAAGTAGTATGAAACATAGCGACCATTCAAAAAATTTTTGATGGTATCCTTTACCTGGAAAACTTCTTTGATATAATTTTTTTCAGGATCGTGATAGGAGTACCGGGTAAAAACCTGGGCACTGATCTTTACTGATAAAAAAAGAATAACAGAGATTGATACGAACCTTCTCACCGCTGTGTAGCTGATTTAAAGGTACGAAATTTAGCACTAACTACGGATGAATGCGGCTTTGCCCCACTCTGCCTTCTCCTGCTCTGCCCATAACTCGGGATAGAAGATGATCCGTTGGAAACGTGGCGGCAAATACTTCTGCCAATTCGTTCCACCGGTTGCCTTGATGTCTTCAGGATCTTTCTCCAAATAATGCGCTGCTGATTTCATGTGCGCCAAGGGCCACAATACATTGGCTAATGTATCAAACTCGCGCAAACTGTTGATGATTGTTTGATTACCGAAAAAATACTTTTTATAAAGTTGATATAAATTTTTGCTTGATAAGGTTGTTGCGAGCTTGCGAAACTCATCCAGGTATTTCTTCTCAAACTGCTGCAGCGTCAATGTCTTTTTACCGGTGGCAAGCTCCGTTGCACCACTTCGCCAATACAAGCGTTGAAGCACTTGATCAACGTCTGCTTGATCGGATGTTGTTGACCGATCCTTCTCTGCCACCAAGTTGATATAATCCGTTGCATAAAATTCAATGATGCGGTATTGAGCCGATTGAAATCCACTGGCCGGCAACAACGACATGCGGAATTTCAGAAATTGCTCACGCTCCATACCCCTTACCATAATATCAAATGAATTCTCCAAGTGCCTGAAATATCGGTTAATGCGGCTCAGACGTTCGTTGAAAAATTTTTCTTCAGGGCTCTCTTTTGAAGTTATCTGCTCGAGTTCCAGGATGATGAGCCGGAAATACAATTCAGTAATCTGATGATAAATGATAAAGATCTGCTCGTCCGGAAAACTTGTCTTAGGATTTTGCAGGCTAAGCAACGTATCCAAATGGATATAATCCCAATATGTCAGGTAATCCGAATAGAGTAAGCCGTCCAGGTAAGAGGACAAGTCCTGCCCCATAACCGCATATTTCTCCTGAAGTTTTTTTAACTGATCCTGCAAATCGGGGTTAACCTTAGGCTGCTCCATGGTGTTAAGGATAGTGATTTGTTTAAATTTGCCTGCAAGTAAACAAAATCCCATGGCAAGCCCTACCCTTGATCAAAAGAGTGCAAAATCGATGAAACAAGATCTTTTCGACCATCCTGATTTTTATGCTGTTGATGGCTTGTTAACAGAAGAGCATAAGCTTATCCGCAGTTCCATCAGGGACTTTGTTAAGCGACAGATCAGCCCCTACATTGAAGACTGGGCACAGCGGGCATACTTCCCCTACGAAATCGTTAAGAAATTCGGTGATATCGGAGCCTTCGGGCCAACTGTTCCCACAGAATATGGTGGTGGCGGTCTCGATTATATTTCCTATGGGTTGATCATGCAAGAAGTTGAACGCGGGGATTCTGGCATGCGCTCAACTGCTTCGGTTCAAGGTTCGTTGGTTATGTATCCCATATACAAATTCGGGAACGAAGAACAGCGTAAAAAATACCTTCCGAAACTAGGCTCTGGCGAATGGCTCGGTTGTTTTGGATTGACAGAACCTGACCATGGATCCAACCCAGGCGGTATGGTTACCAACTTCAAAGACATGGGCGACCATTATTTATTGAATGGAGCCAAGATGTGGATATCAAACTCGCCCAAAGCCGATGTGGCCGTGGTGTGGGCTAAAAATGAAGAAGGAAGAATACACGGGTTAATTGTTGAGCGTGGTATGCCCGGATTTTCAACGCCAGAAACACACGGGAAGTGGTCGTTGCGGGCAAGCACTACCGGTGAGCTTGTATTCGACAATGTGAAAGTTCCAAAAGAAAATCTGTTGCCAGGCAAAAGCGGATTGGGTGCGCCTATGATGTGTCTTGATTCTGCACGGTATGGAATAGCATGGGGTGCTATTGGTGCTGCCATGGATTGTTATGACTCAGCAAGAAGGTATTCACTGGAACGGATTCAGTTTGGAAAGCCTATCGGATCCTTTCAACTGATTCAGAAAAAACTTGCTGAAATGCTGACTGAAATTACAAAAGCACAATTGTTGAACTGGAGACTCGGCACATTGATGAACGAAGGAAAAGCAACAACCGCACAGATATCACTGGCAAAACGAAATAACGTTGAAATAGCGCTGGAGATTGCCCGTGAAGCCCGCCAGATTCATGGTGGCATGGGCATTACTGGAGAGTACCCGATTATGCGTCACATGGCGAACCTGGAATCCGTGTTAACCTATGAAGGCACTCATGATATACACTTACTTATTCTAGGCAAAGAGATTACAGGAATACAGGCCTTTGTCTAGTCCCTACTATAAAATTTCATTTCGGAAGTTCACCCTAAACTACAAATAGGAGTAGTGCGTTTTACGCAAATGTTTGCATAGATAGGATTTCCGAAAACGTTTGCCCTCCTCTTTTGAGCGATTTACCCCTCTTCTAAATTGAGTTGATTCTCCACCTTTCAGACAATAAAATGAAAAGTCTGGTTAAGGACGGGTGTTATGCGAATCAAATTCAATAAGCTACTTCGAAATGAACGCTTTCTTATGCGTCTCGAAATAGGTGTTGGAATTTTCGCACTGCTCTTTATCCTTATCCTGCTCAGCATTTTTTTCTATTAACCATGACCACCTAAACACACTACTTATGAGAAAATTGTTTTTACTAAAAAACAAACTGCGAATGGCCTTCCTGTTGGTTTGGCTACTGTTTGCAGGATCACAGGCCGTGGCACAGACTGTTATTGTCACCGGAGTTGTGAAAGACCCCACAGGCACAGCAATTCCAGCTGTAAATGTCCTGGTTAAAGGTTCTTTAAAGGGCACCACCACCGATGTCTCAGGTAATTTTAGTATTGAGGCATCCCCACAGGATATTTTGGTGTTCTCTTTTATTGGTTACACCTCTCAGGAATTTAAAGTGGGGAATCAAACTGTATTTAATGTTACCATGCAGGATGATATAACCGCACTTCAAGAGGTTGTAGTTATTGGCTATGGTACGCAGAGGAGAAGTGATCTCACAGGTGCAATTTCCTCCGTTTCAGGCGAGTCATTAAGGGGTTCTATTACCACCAGTATGGATCAAGCTCTGCTAGGGCGCGCGGCCGGTGTTCAGGTGACACAAAACTCCGGACAACCCGGTGGTGCTGTTTCTATCAGAGTACGGGGAACCACTTCGCTAACCCAAAGCAGCGAACCGCTGTATGTTATTGACGGAATACAGGTAGGTGGAGACGCCCAGGGAATTGCAGGTTTTGACTGGCAAGGCGGTTCCGGTGGGCAACAGGCTGCTGCCAGTAACCCACTGGCGGCTATCAATCCATCCGATATCGAAAGCATAGAAATACTAAAGGACGCATCAGCAACAGCAATTTATGGCTCAAGGGCGGCTAATGGTGTTATTATCGTTACGACCAAGCGAGGAAAAAAAGGTGAAGCAAAATTGAATTACAATAGCTTCTATGCAGTACAGGAAGTATACAGGGTATTCGACATGATGGACCTGCCCACCTACGCGGCATATAATAATGAGGTAGCACAAGAAGTATCAACCATTACAGCCAATCCGAATTTTGCAGATCCAAGTCTGTTAGGGCCGGGCACAAACTGGCAGGATGCAATCTTTCAGGTTGCTCCCATGCAAAGCCACACAATTACTGCTACCGGTGGAAACGATGGTACGCAGTACATGATTTCTGGTGGTTATTTCGCCCAAGAAGGTATTGTTATTGGTTCCAAGTTCGATCGTTTCAACTTACGTGTTAACCTGGATAGCCGGGTAAAAGAACGGGTTAAAATGGGTGTTAGCATGGCACTGTCAAGAAAAAATGAAACTATAACATTGCAAGATGGTGGCGATGGCGTTATCTCACAAGCCGCTCAAATGGCACCCCATATACCGGTTCGTAATTTCGATGGAACTTTTGCAGGACCAAATCAACAAGAACTTTCTTCTCAAGTAAGTTACAATCCCGTTGCATTAGCTCTACTAAGAAACAATACGGTTCTTAATAACAGACTTATGTCCAACATGTACGGTGACATTGAGATTATCAAAGGATTGAATTTCAGATCAGAGTTTGCGGTAGACTATAGCACCACGCTCAATAAAGCATTCTTACCAACCTTTGAATGGGGCCGTGCAAGTAACCCCATCAGTCAGCTTGGGCAACGAGCCGATCAAAGTTTCTTTTGGCTATGGAAGAACTACGC
Organism: Cyclobacteriaceae bacterium; assembly: GCA_019638255.1. GTDB lineage: Bacteria > Bacteroidota > Bacteroidia > Cytophagales > Cyclobacteriaceae > UBA2336. Next base: position 2,803,248 of record JAHBUD010000001.1, read on the forward strand.
AACCTATCAGAAAACCCTGGGCAAGCACGATTTAACAGGTATGGCCGGAATTGAAGCACAAAAAGGCCGTTGGGAAAATATGATTATCTACAAATTCAGATTACCAAACGACCTTCCTGTGGTTAGCCAGGGAGAAGTTAATGAGAATTTTCCTCCAACCGGTCAGATTGAGTGGAACAGTTTGTATTCCCAATTTGCACGGGTCAACTATAACTACGGTGATCGCTATTTAGTTACAGCTACAATACGCAGAGACGGGTCATCACGATTTGGGGCCAACAACCGTTGGGGGATTTTCCCTTCAGTTTCTGCAGCGTGGAAAGTCTCCAGTGAAAGTTTCTTTCCACAATCTGATGTACTCAGCAACCTGAAAATCAGATTTGGATGGGGACAAACTGGTAATCAGGAAATTCAAAACTATGCCTTTGGTTCGATGCTTACCACAGTGCAATCATTCTTTGGTCCTTCTGTTCGTAACAACGCATACTCAAACCCCGATGTGCAATGGGAAGCTACTTCCATGACAAACATTGGTATTGACACAGAATTATGGGCAGGTAAGGTTAATCTTTCACTTGAAGCTTACAACAAAGTTACCAACAACCTCCTATTACAGCTACCATTACCCGCAACATTTGGAACCCAGGTACAGGGCCCGCAAGCCAACGTTGGAAGCATGACAAATAAAGGTATCGAGGCTACGATGTCGTCAGTTAATATGAACAAGGGGAAATTCAAATGGACAACCGATGCCAATTTTTCGGTTAACCGAAACAGAGTAACCGATATGGGGGGAACAACTATTTTTAGAAACCTTTACTGGTATACCGGGTTTGAAACATCCACTATGACCGCGATTGGGCTTCCGGTTGGTCAGTTCTATGGTTACGTTATGGAAGGTATCTTTACTTCTAAAGAAGAGATACTCAACCACGCTGTTCAGATACAAGCCCCTAACAGCACTAATCCTGATAATCCTAATGGTGTAAATCTGATTGACCGAACAACAGGGTTGTGGTTAGGTGACGTTAAATGGAAGGACATTAACGGTGATGGGGTAATTAACAGTTTGGATCAAACCGTTATTGGTGACCCTAACCCTGACTTTACTTTCGGATTTAATAACTCCTTCTACTACGGACGTTTTTCACTTGACGTATTCCTGATTGGATCAATTGGTGGCGATATCCTCAATTATTCCCGCGCCCGGAATGAACAAATGACCAGCAATTTCGACAACCAATCGATGACTGTTAAGGATCGGGCACAGACCCAACTTAGACCTGGCGGTACAAACATCAACAACATTGACGATGTTGAATTGATCAACCCAGGAACAAACATACCACGGTTCGATAACGGTTATGAAAACCATAACCATTATATGTCTACACGCTGGATTGAAGATGGAACCTATGTAAGGATACAAAATTTGAAGCTTGGTTATAATCTTCCTGAAATGATTGCCCGTAAAGTAAAACTGACAGGGGTTCAGGTTTACGCAAACATTCAAAACCTGGCAACCTTTACCAAATACAAAGGTCTTGATCCACAAATTGGAGCTTTTAACCAAAGTGCCTTAATGCAAAATGTGGACATGGGTCGCTACCCCACTCCTCGTGTTTATACATTCGGTATTAATGTAGACTTCTAAAATGAATACAACTATGAGAAAATACATAAAACACATATCGGCCACTATACTGATTGCGGTACTTAGTTCCTGCAGTCCAGACTTTTTGGAATATGTTCCGGAAGACCGGCCAACGGTAAATTCATGGTATCGTAATGAAAGTGAAATACGCCAGGCAACAGCATCATTATATGGACGGGTTTGGTGGAGTGTAAATGACCAGTTTAGCTGGCTGACAGGTGATGTAATGGCCGGTGACATGCACCACAACTGGGATCAGGAAGGGCAATTCTTTTATATGTCATTCAATGAAACCAATCAATATATTGGACAAGGTTGGGTAGGTTTCTACGATGTAATATCATTTGCCAACCTTATTATTGACGATATGCCAACCATTGCTGCCGGCTATGGTGTAAGCCCTGAAATTATAAATGCGGGCCTTGGTGAAGCAAGATTTATGCGGGGCATTGCGTATTACATGCTGGTTGAATATTGGGGTGAAGCACCTATCATTGAAAGGCCCGCAGAAAAAGTTGCATCAGGAAACCTTTTGCTGCCAAGAAATACAACCGCTAACCTTTATGAGTTTGCAAGAAGAGATTTTGTATTCGCAGCCGAAAATCTTCCCGGTACAGATATTCCCGGCCGAGTTACATCATGGGCCGCAAAAGGTATGCTGGCTAAACTGCACCTCTCGTTAGCTCAACGAAGTGTTGGTGGCGGAGGTATTGGCACGGCAAATGATTTTACAATTGCAGCCAACTACGCAGCTGACGTAATCAATAACAGCGGCCGTGTATTGAACAGCAGCTACGAAGATTTGTTTAAAGTACAGAATGAGCATAATCCCGAAATACTTTTTGCTCCTCAATTAATCAATGGCGGATGGGGCTTTGGTAGTAGTCGTCAGGCACGCTTTGCCAGAAGTACACTCGTTACCGGAGATGCCACAGCGTGGGGATCAGGTAAATGCCCCACGGTTAGTCTTATAAATTCTGTTTTAGTCAATGCGGAGGGTCGTACAGACAAACGCAGAAGAGCAATCTTTATGCAGAGTGGTGATTTCTATGATTATATCGCAACTGAATTTGGTGGCTATACTTACAATATTGTTTATCGCGATGCGGACGGTGTTGCCTTGGAAGGAGCTACCCCCACTATAACGAGCCTGAAAAAGCAGATAATCGGTAACGATAAAGACAATGGTGGCTATGCTATTACCAATCAGGATTCTCCACTGGATATTTACTACTTGCGCCTTGCTGATGTATACTTACTGTATACCGAAGCATTGATGGGATCAAGCAATGTACTTTCCAGTGGTCCAGGACTTGCCACCCTTAATGCGGTAAGAGAAAGAGCAGGGCTTGATCCAAGAACATCGGTTACCTATGCACAACTGTTTAACGAACGCAGAATTGAACTTGCTCTTGAAGCACAATCCTGGTTGGATGTTAAGCGTAGATACTATCGTAATGCACAAGATGCAATCGATTATCTTAATAGTCAGATGCGTACCGATCGGTATTTCCGTATTGATGCCTCCGATGCATTGGAGAATGATCCGGCTGGTTATGAATTAGTGCCTGCAGGACAAACCAGCAGTAGCGGAGAAACAAATAATGACCCTGTGGTGGTTTTCACTACCGAAAAAATGAGATTACCCATTCCAGCAAACCAAGTGGTTATAAATCCATTGCTGGGGTCTTCTCACGAAGCTGTAGAATATGAATTCAACTAAACTTTGAATGAAGATGAAACTAAGAAGATATTTAGCAAGTGTACTTATTCCATGTTTGTTGATAGGTGCACTCATACTACCCATCTCCTGCGAAATGAATGGGGACGGAATGCATTTAGAAACTCCAAATGGTCCACCGATAGTTGACTTTATCCGGTTAGCTGATCCTGCAACTTCCGATTCGCTTATTGTAAGCGCAACACTTGGAACAGGAATTGTTTTAATGGGCAAAAACCTTGGGGGTACACGAGAGATTTGGTTTAACGATCAGAAGGCTATTGGCTTAAATCCTACCTGGGTTACCAACCGCACGGTATTTGTAAGTGTGCCCAGTAATGCCCCTGATGAAATCACAGACAAAATGTATGTGATCGATGCAAATGGAAATACACTTGAATATCCATTTGTGGTTGCCATCCCTCCTCCGGTACTCAATAGCGCGAGAAACGAATGGCCCCAGGAAGGAGAAAACCTTGTTATCAATGGAAACTATTTCTTTGAACCGCTTACTGTAACCTTTACGGGTGGTGTTGTGGGTGAAATAGTATCAGTAAGTCAATCACGTGTTGAAGTAACCGTTCCCGATGGGGCAACCGAAGGCCCGATAACACTTGAAACAAACTTTGGTGAAGCAGAATCTACCTTCCATATCTGGGATTCCAGAAACATCATCCTGAATTTTGATGACAAGGTTGCCAATGGATGGCGTATCGGCTTGCGGGAAGAAAGCGATGGCCCTATTGATGGTAAATACCTGGTGGTACGTGGAAATATTGCAGCCAATCAACGTGATGAAGGCCCCGGCTCGCCAGCAGAGTCTCCGCTCTGCATGCAGTATTGGGGTGGTCCGGATGGCCGTACAGAAAATTTCTTCCCGCTGTATCCTAATTCGTATCGGGAATATGTAGTGAAGTTTGAAGCCAAAATTAAAAAATGGTATGGGGGATATTTAAACCTCTGCCTTTCAACCCCAACACACAGCGGTAACAACCAGGAGATATGGAGTAATAGCATAAATGCCCGTGGAATTTGGGGGCCTTGGGCTACTTCCAACACGGAAGTTACAACAAACGACCAGTGGATTACTGTGGTTATACCCCTCACAGAATTTCAATATTTTATGGGGGCTCCGAGCAATGTGGAGTACACACCTGGTCAGAGATTTGTAGAAACGGCAGCGGGATCCTTTAGCACGTGGCTCCTCGGCTCACCAGAAAACAACGGAAATGAAGTTGAGTTTTATATTGATAATATCCGATTTGTTACACTTTAACGAACAACTCAAATGAAAACTATAATTAAGTATAAAATACACTTCATCATCTTCTTACTCACGTTGGGAAGTCTCACATACTTTTCATCATGTCAGGAAGAAGAGAAACCAAGCCAGATTGTGCTTTTAAGTTTCGGACCCTCTGGTGTAAATCATGGCGATGAAATTACCTTCTTCGGGCAAAATCTTGACAAGGTAACTTCCATTGTTCTTAGGCCCAACGTTGAAGTGCCTAAGAGTTCATTTAAATCGGTAAGCGCTGAACGGATAAATATTGTTGTACCCGAAGCTGCCGAAGCCGGAACAGTAATATTAAAAACACCGCAAGGCGATATCGAAAGCAAAACCATACTGAACTTTAATGTGCCGGTTGTTATAGAAAGTATAACCGCTGAAGCTAAGCCGGGAACCAACATTACCATTACCGGTGAAAAGATAAACTGGATTGAAGAAATTACATTTCCAAGCGATCTGACCATCTCAAAAGATGACTTTGTTAGTCGATCACTTACCGAAGTAGTAGTTACCGTACCCATGGAAGCACAATCAGGATTTCTGATATTCAGATTGGGTGGCACCACGCCACTTACATTTGGTTCGGAGGAACAATTGATCGTTACGTTGCCAACGGTAACCAGTGTAGACCCTCAATCAATTCGTCATACAGGTACACTTACTATTTCAGGTACCAATCTTGACTTGATAACGACCGTTAGATTCGAAGGCGGAACTGAAGTTGGAAAAGCAAACTTTACAAGTCATTCTGAAACTGAAATTAAGCTGGCAGTTCCGGCAACAGCCAAGACTGGAGCTTTAACATTAAAGCAAGCATCACCGGTAGAATTAACTACACCCACCCTTACGATTATTTTACCGGCTGGTACTGCATTGTCCCCAACACCGGCAAAACCCGGAATAGATGAGATTACCATTACAGGTACTGACTTAGACCTGGTTGCCAAGTTAGTTTTACCAGGCGCAGGCGATGTATTTGCAGCTTCATTTATTTCTCAAACTGCTACAGAAATTAAACTGGCGGTTCCTGCATCAGCCACACAAGGAGCCATCGATTATGTAACTGTTCACGGCTACGCAGGCCCGTTGGGTGTTGTCTTGCGGTTACCGCCTACCGGAAGTTTTCCAACCCTTGACTACTATATTTATAGAGATGGGCTACAAAGTGGTTGGTCTGCATGGGGTGGATGGGGCCATGTAAGCCAAGATTTTAATAACACAGAAAACCCTGCAAATGGAACGATGGCTATTAAATCGGTATTCAACGATGCTTATGGAGCAATCCAAATTCACAATGGCGGATCGCCCGGTATTTTTAGTGGTTACAATTACCTTGTGTTTTATGTACTTGTTGTTGGACAAGATTCGGAGATTATTGTTCAGATCGACAACAACGCTGACTTCTATCCTCCTGCGTTTACAAAAGACAAGTACCACCAGATTGTTGTGCCCTTGGCTAGCTTAGCTGGTGCCAACAATGTTACCGAGCTTCGTATTAAAAACAATAATACCAATGCGCCCACGAACAACACCATTGTATTTATTGATGAAATAGGACTTACCATCGATGAACCTCAAGGGCTCTTGCCTGACCTGGCCGTTGCGATTTATGATGACCAAATAAACGACACTCATTTTGGTTTTGGCGGTGGATGGGGTGGAACAACCACTGTACCTGATAGCGATGAGAATCAACGAGGCGGAGAGGTTTCAATCAAAGCAACCTTCGCTGGCGGCTGGGGTGGTGCTGCTCAATTTGGAAGTTGGGGTAAAACCCCGCTCTCAACTGCTGGCATGCAGTATCTTTCATTCTCAATTTTTGGAGGTACCGGAACGGACGGCAGAAATATACAACTTAGCATTAAGCCAACTACTGATGGGGCAACATCAAATGTTCAGGTAACCATACGGGCTGGTAAGTGGACTGATTATGCAATTCCATTATCAGAACTTGGAAACCCGTCTTCTATTGGTGAACTGTTCTTCCAGGATACTGATTGGTCTGGTACGGTGTTTATCGATCATATAGGACTTCAATAGGGTTAGTACATAGTTAGTGTGGAAGGCTTCCTGCATTGGCAGCCTTCCTATTTTTAATTTTTTTAAATATTTTTCAGCATGAAGTTTATCAAATTAAGCGTGATCTGTGTAGTCTGTATGATTATACTTCTTTCCTGCAACCGAGACGAATCCGGAACTGAAATAACCCCACCAATTGTCCCATCGGACAGTGTTACCATAACTGTCAAGATGGCCAATAAAAAGCAGGAAATGATAGGCTTTGGAGGTGCGCTTACATGGTACAGCAATTGGCTGACCACCAATAATAAGGTAAATGAAATTGCTGATCTGATGTTTAACGATCTGGGCATTGATATTATCCGATTTAAGACGTGGTATTATCCTGATAACTACCCCACCAACAAAGAAGTAAGTAACATGTCCAACAACGGGGACAATGATTATGCAAAAGGCCACTGGGATGCCACGAACCAGTTGTACACGCTGGCAAAAGAAAGAGACCCTAACATAAAAATTTTATTGTCATCGTGGGGGCCTCCTATATCATTAAAAGATAATAACAAATTAAGGGAAGGCACACTTAAGAAAAATGAGAGTGGATTTATGTACGATGAGTTTGCAGAATACTGGAATGATCTGCTGGACTATACTCCCTTCAAACCTGACTACCTCAGCATTCAGAATGAGCCCACGTATACCAACTCAAATTGGACCACTTGCCGATGGTCTATTACAGAAACTTCCTTGTTACCAGGATATAATACTGCTTTCAACAAGGTCTATGACAAAATAAAAACTCGTGCACATGTACCGTTAATGGTTGGGCCAGAGTCTCAGGATATACCCACTTTTAGTCCGTTTGCAAATGTGTTGAAGGATAACCCCAATTGCTCGGTGCTTGGATGGCATCCTTATAATATTAATTCCACAACAGCACCATCAGCCATCACCTCATCCTTAAACAACATTGCTACCTTTTCAACAAAGCCAAATATGATGACTGAGTTTTCGGACAACCTGTCGTGGTATAATACAGCATTGTTTATACAGGAGTCGCTGATACACGCAAACACATCAGCTTATATTTATTGGAAACTCATGTGGGCTACACCCACCTCAGGTGAAGATGCCGCCATGATCAGTACCGGCTCCGGCTCAACAACACCTTATCAGGTTACACCCTACTATTATCTTATCAAGCATTTTTCTAAAAACATCGATGCGGGTTATCATCGGGTGGAAACCACTACAGCAACAACACCAGCTTCAAGCCTGGTTACCTCAGCATTTGTTAGCCCTGATAACACAAAGGTTACCATTATCGTAATCAACAATGGCACAGTATCGTCTAAAGTACACTTTGTTCCTGAAGGAAAGACTGCCAAAAATATAAGTGTTGTGCAGAGTAAGGAAGGAAGTTATTATACTACGGTATCAACTACTAACCCTACAAAATCATTAAGTCTTCCGGCTAAAACAATAACAACGGTTGTTCTTTATCTCTAGTTGGGAATAATGAGGAGGCTCCACTTACTTGCAGGTTATTGTATTGCGTTGACGAGTGCATTTGCGCAAGTCGATGACAATGCTTCAGTAAAGACAGTTATACTGTACGATAATCTTAAAATCATACAGAACAGCAATTACTTTCTTTTCGGCCAGGAATTTTTTAACAGTTTTAAGTATAGCTCAGGAAGCGCTCATGGCGATAAAGCCTATGCCGACAGCCATGAAGTAACAGGAGCCTACCCGGTTGTGTTGGGCACAGACTTTCATTACTATCTTGACAAAAGCAATACCGAAAGAGGATACCACACAGAAGCCGTAAAGTGGGCATACCAGCAAGGGTTTGTAATTACGTTTGATTGGCACATTAGCGCGCGCAATACATCATCCTATACCTGCACTGGATCACCCGCTAACCTGGCTAAAAATATTGCCAATGGAAATATAAATGGTGATCGGGACTGGTACCTGGGCGAACTGGACAAAGTGATTACCATTATTAATGACGATCTTATTGTGGATGGCGAGAATATTCCCATTGTGTTCAGGCCCTTGCACGAAATGAATGGCAATTGGTTTTGGTGGGGAGCTTCCTGCTCAGGATTTTCTCCGGCTGATTACAAAGCATTGTACCAATTAACCGTTGACTACATAAAAGAACGAACCAACAGTATTCTGTTTTGCTGGTCGCCCAATAGCCCGGTTAACAGTACTGTGATGGCTAACTATTATCCGGGTGATGCTTACGTAGATATCTTGGGATTGGATATGTATGAAATTACTGCCGATCCCTTTCGCCAGTATATGGGTGCCTTGGTTGATTATGCCGACACCCATAACAAAGTAGCTGTGTTAAGCGAAACCGGCTATCGAAATGATACAGGAAATGGAGATGCCGCAGCTAAATACTGGAATGATACGGTACTGCCTGCTATTCTGAATGATCCATCAAAAAAAGCGCTTAAAATTGCCTGGGTTCTCACGTGGATCAATTCCAGTTGGTCTCATCCCTATGTTCCGCATGCAGCCAGTACATCAGGGGCTAAGCAAAGTTTTATCAATTTCAAAAACTCTCAGCACGTTGTGTTCAGCGATGAGATTGAAAGCATGTATGAGCCTGTGCTGGTTCTGTCAGCCGCAGAAAATCTAAAAACAGATGATGTAAAAATTCAGATCATTCACGATCAACAGCAGATTATAGTTGAGTTCACCAAATTCCTATCACCAACGTTGGTAACCATCTATGATATGTCTGGAAGAAAGATCGCTGAAGACAAAACAAGTGAGTATGAAGTATCTTTTTCGATAGAAAAACTAATGATAAAACCAGGACTATATATTGTGAAGGTAACAGACGGTGTAAGAACGTTTACACAAAAGATTTCTGTGTTGTAGGAGACTCCTAAAATACCAGATTTGTTTTAACACAATAAAATTGTAGATTTTATTCATGAAAAACCTTACAGCAGCAATTAAACAATCGCATACCGACTTGCTGTGGGTAATCCTTCTGTTTGTGTTGCTTCTCCCCCACAATGGGCAAGCTCAACCTGAAAAATTACACAAGAAAAAACTTGTGTTTGACCAACTGAATGAAGAGCAAAGTTTATCACAAAGTTCCATCAATTGTATACTGCAGGATAGCGAAGGATACCTTTGGATAGGAACCTGGTCTGGGCTGATTCGCTACGATGGATACACAACTACAGTATTCCACTCTGAGAATCAACCCGGAAAATTACAGAGCAACAAAATACTCACACTTTACGAAGATCAGTCAGGGTTTCTTTGGATAGGAACCCACATGGGTGGTCTTTTCCGGTACAATAAAAACAACAACACTTTTGAGAAGTTTGTCCATGATGAGCAGGATCCGACCAGCCTGAGCAATAATAATATACGCGCTATACAGGAAGATGCAAGCGGAAACCTATGGATTGGAACAGAGAAAGGAATAAACATTTTAAAAAAAGGCAGTACCGGCTTTTTACATATTACAACCAAAACAGCTCCTACCCTTACACACGATTTTATAACTGCCATTCATCGATCAGCCAATAATGAAATATGGGTTGGTACAGAATACGGCCTCAACAAATTGGAGGGCAATGCACCCTACGTGTTTAAAAGTTATTTGTACGATAAGGATACAGTAAACTTTGCTTTACATAATCACATCTACGGTATAACAAGCTTGCCGACAGAAAACGGAACAGGTATTTGGCTAACCACTAAAGAGGGCCTTAAAGCGTTAATAAATGGAGCCTTAACCAATTACAGGGTTCCCAATAAACCACAAAGTTACAGTCTGTTCAGTAGCCTCCTGGTAGTACCTGGCGATACACCCTACCTGATCGCAGGTTCTGAGTCTGGCGTTTCCTTCTTCGATGTGGTTGCTATGCAATTTGATGAACGTATTCCCACTGGGTCTGATAAGATGAATTTGAGCCATGGTTCAGTCACCTCAGTGTATATGGATCGTGGGGGTGTATTATGGGTCGGAACAAAGAAGGGCATCAATAAATTTGATTCATACACAAAAGAATTCGAATCATTTACTGTTTCGCAATTCGATAAAACGAAAAGTATTATTACAGGCGTACAGTTATCAGCAACCGAAGGATATTGGATTTCTACCATTGGTGGAGGTCTTTATAAGTTTGATGGCAAAAGTTCCTTTACGAAGTATACGTTTGTAACAAAGGAAGAAAATACATTTACTGAATTTGTTCAAACAATCTACTCGGATGGTAAAGGAAGCGTTTGGGTGGGTACCGCTGGCGCAGGTGTGTATCACTTTAACGAACATCAGCTCACCACACACGAAATTACATCCTACAATCATTATTCAACACAAACCAATCCAGTATTACGCGACAATTATATCATGTCTATCACAAGCGATGGGCGTGATAATGTATTAATAGGAACCTGGAGTGGCGGACTATATAAAATCCTGCAACATGGCTATGTAATCAACTATGAAGATCCACGATTGTCAAGTGCGCCTATTGTGGTTCTGTATGTAGACCGATCAGGCACAACGTGGATGGGGACACGGGGCAATGGTTTCTACAGCATTAAAGAAGATGGCAAAGAACTGATAGTTGAACACTATAAACGATCTGAGACTAATAGTATTAACGATAATTTTATAAACTGTTTATACGAAGATCATGCCGGTATTTTTTGGCTTGCAACAGATGGCGGATTAAGCTCTTTCGACAGAAGGCGAAATATTTTTGAAAACTACAACATCGATGGTGGTCCGAGTAATAATGTGATTGTGAGCATTCTCGAAGATAACGATGGAAAGCTTTGGCTCGCGCACTGGACCGGTCTAACGGTAATAGATCCGTCTGATCAAAGCTGGATGAGAAACTATGACCGTAACGACCACATCATGGGTGGTTTCTATTACAACAATGTTTGTGTTAAAAGCAATGAAGGACAATTACTATTTGCAGGGTCAGAAGGATTTAATCGTATTGAATCAAGAAAGATTATTCAACGCCCGGAAGATTTTCCATTAGTAATTACCCAATTTGATTTATTTGGCAAAGATGTTACTCATGGGGAAATGGTAAACGACCGGGTATTACTTACGCAGCCACTTCGTAATAACTCTGAAATTCAATTAAAACATTTCGAAAACTCAATTGCCTTTGAGTTTGCTTCGCTCGATTTTGCAGCGCCACTAAAAATCCGGTATGCTTACATGTTGGAAGGATTTAATGAAACGTGGAGCTACACAAACAGCGAAAGACGGTTTGCTAATTACACAAACCTAAACCCAGGCACGTATGTATTTAAAGTGAAGGCATCGGGTATAGATGGCATTTGGCAGGAAAAGTACCTGCAACTTACGGTAGTAATACACCCACCGTGGTGGAAAACCTACTGGGCTACAGTTTTATACGTATTGCTTGGATTTGCCTTACTGTATGTATTCAGGAAATTCGTTCTTCTGCGTGCCAACCTGTTGCATGATATCAAAGTAGAGCGGCTCCAGCGGGAAAACCTTGAGAAATTAAATAAGGCCAAACTCGATTTCTTCACCAACATATCGCATGAGTTCCGTACACCACTCACGCTAATTTTGGGTCCGGCACAATCCCTTCTTGAATCCGGTGAGCTGAATAAACAAGCTAGAAATGATATAACCCGAATAAGCGACAACTCACAACGTTTGCTTAGGCTTGTTAACCAGTTACTCGATTTTCGAAAAGCTGAATCGGGAAACCTTAACCTAAAAGTATCGGAAGGTAACATTGTTCGGTTTATACGTGAAATCAAACTCGCTTTTGATGCGCTTGCGGAACAAATGCATATCCATTTTATCATGGAAACTACCCATGAGAATATAAAAGTATGGTTTGACCGCGATCAGTTTGAAAAAATTATGCTCAACCTGCTGTCAAATGCCTTTAAGCACACACCCCAAGGCGGAACAATTGTTCTCGAAGTAAATGATAAGGGCAACACAGTTGAACTCCTTGTCAAAGATTCTGGCAAGGGCATTCATCAGGAACACTTTGAACATATTTTTCAAACTTTCTTCAGCTACGATGAAGACCGGCAGCACAGTGGAACCGGCATTGGTCTCGCACTCTCAAAAAGCCTGGTGGATATGCATCACGGAAACATTGACGTAGAAAGTAAAGAAGGAGAATATACATGGTTCAAGATTACGCTCAAAAAAGGAAAGAGCCATTTTAGCAAGGAGGAAATTCAATCCTGGTCAGACGACCTGGAGTCCATGGATCACTATCCTTCATTAATTGATGCAGAGTGGGATTCAATCATTCAGGAAGAACCAACTGAAAAAACAGGCAGAAGTAAGTCATCATTGCCTAAAATGCTAATTGTTGAAGACGTTAGTGGAGTACGGGCCTACATAAAATCCATCTTTAACAACAATTATACAATTATAGAGGCTTCGCAAGGTGAAGAAGGCTGGGATAAAGCTGTTACCAATATCCCTGATATTATCATTAGCGATGTAATGATGCCAATAATGGACGGCATAACACTATGCCGAAAATTAAAGCACGACAAACGAACCTCGCACATACCACTGATATTACTTACGGCACGCACATCCTTAATTTATAAATTAGAGGGACTCGAAACAGGAGCCGATGAATACCTGACTAAACCGTTTAACCCGAGAGTACTGGAATTAAAAGTGCGTAACCTGTTGCAACTGCGCTCACGGATGCACGAAGCCTTCAAGAATAGTCTTATACTAAATATTGAACCCAAGAAGGTAACCCTTAATTCTGCCGATGAGCTGTTTGTCCAGCAAATAATGGAGAGTATCGAACTTAACATGGCTAATGCAGAATTTACGATTGAACATCTTTGTCGCGATATAGCCATGAGCCGCATGCAGCTATACAGAAAACTAAAAGCACTCACGGGCTTCTCTGCCAACGAGTTTATACGCTGCATGCGATTAAAGAGAGCAGCACAATTGCTGGAGCAACAACAACTCACTGTTGCAGAAGTTACCTACGAAGTTGGCTTTACCGACCTGCCCTACTTCCGTGAATGCTTTAAGAAAATGTTTGGTGTTACGCCATCCGAATACGTGCAACGAAACAATATTGAAAGTTAGCCGCTTCACTGAAATGCAAATCAAAATAAAGTCGCTCCTATCCATTACACTATTATCCTTTGTCACATTAGTAAAAGCGAATGTAATACTACCATCCATCTTCAGCGATCACATGGTCCTGCAACAAAAGACAACAGTCTCAATTTGGGGATGGGCCAAGGCGCTTGAAGAAGTAAAAATTACAGTAAGCTGGGATCCTCATAAGGAGTATAAGAAAGTTACTGATATTACATCAGCCTGGAGTTTTGATATTGAAACCCCGGCAGCCGGAGGTCCTTACCAAATAACCGTACAAGGTTATAATACCATCGTCATCAACGATGTATTGATCGGTGAGGTCTGGCTGGGTAGCGGACAGTCAAATATGGAATGGACACCGGCTATGACAATAGATCATGGAGAAGAAGAAAAGCTAAAAGCCAATTATCCACAGATTAGATTTTTTACTGTATTACCTTGGGCTAACCCTACCCCACAGAAACATTTAACCGGACAATGGGTTGTATGTACACCCGAAAGCATGTACTACTTCAGTGCTTTGATGTATTTCTTCGGCAGGGATATTCATGAAAAGTTAAACGTGCCTGTTGGGCTAATCAGTTCATCGTGGGGTGGTTCGCCTGCTGAAGTATGGATACCAGAAGACTCCATTGAAAACAATGACTTACTAAAGCAAAGTGCAACTACATTGACTCCCGTTCGCTGGAGCCCGATTGAGCCAGCCCAACTATACAACACCATGATTTATCCATTAATACCCTACAAAGTAAAAGGAGTATTATGGTACCAGGGCGAATCAAACACACGAAACGCTGATAATTACAAACTTACTTTATCAACTCTTATTCATAGTTGGCGTAGTGCCTGGGGCTACGACTTTCCTTTTTACATTGTACAGATTGCCCCATGGTCCGGCTATGGAAATGATAATGTTTCAGGCGCTGTTGTAAGAGACCAACAACGACAGATCCCGGAGGCTGTGTCAAACACCGGACTTGTTGTGGTATCGGACATTGGCAACCTAGAAGATATACATCCACGAAACAAAATTGATGTAGGGAAGCGACTGGCCGCATGGGCGCTTCATAATGATTATGGATTTAACATCGCCTTCTCAGGTCCTCTATATCAATCATACGAAATAAAAAAGGACAAAGTCATTATTTACTTCAAACACAGTGATGGTGGATTAGTAACAAAGGATGGCGAATTGACAGAGTTTGAGATTTACAACGGAAACCAGTGGCTTCCAGCACCCGCAAAAATTAAGGGTGCCACCGTAGAGATAACGATAAAATCAGTGGGCACACTAAAAGGAATTCGCTTTGGGTATAAAAACGATTCAAATCCGAACTTATTTAACAAGGCACTGCTACCCGCTTCATGCTTTGAAGTGCTTATCGATAGATAATAATTTTCATTCAATACCAAACCCTCCATGAAAGTCATAACCCTGATCATATTTGGTTATTTGTATAGCCTGAGCCCGTTACCTGCACAGGTAAAACCTTTACCTCAAATAAAAGTAGACGGCAATACCCTTGTTGACTCCAATGGTAAACCCATTGTGTTCCGCGGGCTTAACACCAGCGATCCGTATAAGCTTAAAAATGACAATCAATGGAACAAACGGTATTTTCAAGAAATAAAAAACTGGGGTTCCAACATTGTACGCTTTCCTGTGCACCCCGACAATTGGCGCACCTTGGGGCAAGATGCCTATTTGAAATTGCTGGATGACGGCATTGAATGGGCAACTGAACTACAGTTGTACGTAATCATAGACTGGCACAGCATCGGAAACCTCAAGACCGAAAAATTTTTCCGGCCGTCCTACGTAACCACAAAAAAAGAAACTCAGGAATTTTGGCAAATTATGGCGAAGCACTACGGAAAAAATACAACCGTAGCCTTTTTCGAATTATTCAATGAACCGGTTAATAATGGTGAGTTTGGCAG
The DNA here is from genome assembly GCA_019638255.1 of Cyclobacteriaceae bacterium. Taxonomy (GTDB): domain Bacteria; phylum Bacteroidota; class Bacteroidia; order Cytophagales; family Cyclobacteriaceae; genus UBA2336. The sequence continues at coordinate 2,819,020 of JAHBUD010000001.1, forward strand.
TTGTACCTGGGCAGAATGGAAAGCAATCCTGGAAGAAATAATCGCCATTATCCGTTCCGAAGAAGCTACCAACATTCCATTGGTTGGAGGTTTTAACTGGGGGTACGACCTCATCGAAGCAGGTAAAAACCCTATTACTACCGAAGGGATAGCGTATACCTCCCACCCTTACCCAATGAAACACGAAAAACCCTGGGAAGAAAAGTGGACGCAAGATTGGGGATTTATGGCACGGAAATATCCGGTTATGCTTACGGAAATTGGTTTTTGTGGTGAGGATGAAAAAGGAGCTCACATACCAGTAATCAGCGATGAATCCTATGGCGATGCCATTACAACTTACTGCAAGAAAAATGGGATATCGTATGTTGCCTGGTGCTTTGATCCTGACTGGAGCCCGATGTTGATAAGTGATTGGGACTTTAATGTAACACGTCAGGGAAAGTATTTTAAAAATGCACTTAGCGAAAAGTAATCATGACATCCTATAGAGTAACACTACTGATTATTCTATTTTCATTTACTAAATTCGCCTATGCGCAAAATTTTAACCGGGGCGTAAATGTTACCGGTTGGTTTCAGGCTGGCAGTGCACGCGAAATACACTTCACCATGTTTACAAAAAAAGATTTTGAACAAATAAAATCTTTAGGATGTGATGTGGTTCGGCTGCCGATAAATCTTCATTATATGACTAATGGCGCGCCTGATTATACACTCGATCCGCTTTTCTTAACTATGCTCGATCAGGTTGTTGATTGGGCTGAGGAACTACAAATCCATTTAATCCTTGACAATCATACATTCGACCCTGACGTTGATACCTCTCCAGATGTAATCCACCCTTTAAAGAAAACCTGGGTGCAAATGGCAGAGCACTTTAAAGACCGCTCTGACCTCATCTATTATGAGATACTGAACGAACCACATGGAATAGATGATGAACTTTGGGCACAAATTCAACAAGAAGTAATTGATACCATTCGCGAATACGACACGCAACACTATATCATTGTTGGTGGTGCTGGTTGGAACGGGTATTATAATCTTTCAGAACTGCCCGTCTATGATGATGATAAACTCATTTATACTTTTCATTTCTACGATCCGTTCATTTTCACACATCAAGGCGCTACCTGGGGGAGCCCATCTATGGCATCTCTGGCCGGAGTGCCTTTTCCGTACAATGCAGCCTCCATGCCTCCTACACCCGACAACTTAAAGGGTACCTGGGTGGAGAGTGCTATTAACAATTATGCCATTGATGGCACGATCAATCGGGTTCGGCAGCTTATCGATATTGCAGTAGCATTTAAAGAGCAGCGAAATGTTCCCGTATTTTGCGGAGAGTTTGGAGTTTACATTCCTAACAGCAACAACGTGGATCGCATACGGTGGTACGAAGTAGTTGTTAACTATTTGAACCAAAAGGGAATTTCATGGACAGTGTGGGACTATAAAGGCGGCTTTGGTTTGTTCGAGAAAAACTCAGGCGAAATGTTCGACTATGATTTGAATATTTCCTTGCTGGAAAAAATGAATTTCAACATACCGCCTCAACAGGAATATATAAAGAAACCCGAAATGAAGAGCCTGGTACTGTACGATGACTATCCGGGATCAAGAGTACACAACGCCAGTTACCGCAGTAGCGGAACACTAGACTTCTACGCAGCTGATGCGGCCACTGGAAATTACTGCCTATGCTGGAGCAATGTGGGTCAATACGATGCTATTGCACTTGACTTTCGGCCAGATATTGATTTGAGCAAGTTGAAAGACCATGACTTTGAATTGACCTTTAAAGTGAAATCCAGTTCACCAACAGCAAAGTTTGACGTTAGGTTCATAGATACCAAAACAGGCCCCTCAGACCGACCATGGCGTATGGGCAAAACAATTGATAATACAATAGCTCCGTTTAACGGCCAATGGCAAGAGGTTCGTATCCCATTAAAAACTTTAACAGAGAAAGGAGCATGGGATGAAGCCTGGTATAATCCTCAAGGACTGTTTGATTGGACCGACATCGATCGGTTTGAGATCGTGCCTGAGCATCAACCACTTACCGGCATTACATTTTGTTATGATGATATTAAAATTGAAGGTGAAGATATTATTGAAGAGGTCATTATCAGCGTAGAGAAACTGTCACTTTCAGGCCTGAATGTTTACCCAAACCCATTTGTCGAAAGAATCACCATCCAATACAAACCTTCAGCACTGCATAACAATGAAATAGTCGTTGTTAATCAGCTTGGTATCCCGGTAAAGAGAATTACTGAAATTACAAAAACGGATGAGCATCTGAATGCAGTGTGGGACAGGAAGAATGAAACCGGGCATCGTGTGCCACCCGGAATTTACTTCATCAGTATAAAATCAGGTAGCACAGCCAAGGTTGTTAAAATTTTTGCACAATAAAATTAATCCACCACACCAGTTAATGTAATACGCTGAACAGGAGCCATAGGATCATTTGAATACACGGTAACCGATTTGGTTTGTGTTCCTTTGCGATCCTGCGGGTTGAAACTAATTTTTATCGCTGCACTTTCTCCCGGCTTTACCTTGGCTTTATTCACTTCTGTGTGGATGCATGTGCAATTACCCTGAATAGAACGGATCTCCAATGTAGACTTACCTGTATTGGTAAACGAAACTTCCCGAGTTGCAGCCTGGTTTTGTTTCATTGATCCATACTCCAGCGTTAAGCTTGAGAATTTTAACTGTGGTGCCTTCGCTAGTTCTTCTGGTGTAAGTTCCGGAAAATAGTCTTCCAGTGTGGCGTAAACATTAAATCCCTTCACAGGCTGAAGCTCGTCATCGGTATGAATGATTACATGATCGGATTGAAAACCATACAGCGCCTTTAGTTTAGCGTTATAGCTTAACTTGATCGTGCCCTTCTTACCTGGTTCAATTACAGAAGGCTCTACGGTAACCCGAATATGTTCAGGCGCTTCTGATTTACCTGCATAGGTAACGGGTTTGGTGCCGGCATTGTAAAATTCGTAGTCACGCACAATAAACTCATCCTTAATGAAAACTTTATTCAGATTGAACGACAGGCTTCTTAACCGGAGGTTCCCGTTTACTGCCTGAAACTCCACGGTGGAATACCCATTTTTAGAAGTAACCGTTCCTTTAATTTGCAAAACAATCGGTTGACCGTTAGCATCGGTGGTAACCGTTAACGATTTATTGAAATACCCGGGGCGACCCTTAGGGTCATATTGAGCCTTTATTATTCCTGTTTTACCCGGCAAAATGGGCTCCTTTGACCAGCCCGGTGTTGTGCACCCGCAGGAAGGCTGTACGGCCAGAATCTGAAGAGGCTTGCTGCCCAAGTTGGTGAATGTAAATTCATGTGAAACCGGGCCATCTTCCTCAACCACATTTCCAAAATCAAAAACCTCCTCCTTAAACTGGATGGGTTTGGCCAACTGCCCAAAACTCGCAGCTGCCAGTACTATCAACAATCCTACAGTTGTACTCCGTAACATGGCTATCTTATTTGCTTCCACAAAAGTAAAACATTAATCGGTTCAGGTTATTTTATTTTCTTTGCGGCATGACACGCGTACTAACCGGTATTCAAAGCAGCGGTAAACCGCACCTGGGCAACTTGCTGGGTGCTATTATCCCCGCCATCAACCTTGCCAAAAAGCCTGAAAACGAATCATTCTTCTTTATTGCTGACTTGCATTCACTCACTTCTATTAAAGAGGCTCAGCAACGTATAGAAAACACACGGGCAGTGGCTGCTGCATGGTTGGCTTTCGGATTCGATGTAGAGAAAAATTACCTCTACCGTCAGTCACGCATCCCTGAGGTTTGTGAACTTACCTGGTATCTTAACTGCTTTACCCCTTTCCCAATGCTGGCCAATGCACACTCGTTTAAGGATAAGGCCGACCGGTTATCGGATGTTAATGCTGGGTTATTTACCTATCCGGTGCTGATGACTGCCGATATCATTTTATACGATGCCAATGTTGTTCCGGTAGGAAAAGATCAAAAACAACACCTGGAAATGGCGCGGGATATTGCTTCCTCATTTAACAATACGTACGGAGAAACCTTTGTGGTGCCTGAAGCCAAAATTGAAGAGCAGGTAATGACCGTGCCTGGAACGGACGGACAAAAAATGAGCAAATCCTACGGCAACATTATTGACATATTCTTGCCTGAAAAAGAGCTGCTCAAGCAAATCAAATCCATTGTTTCAGACAGCACACCTTTAGAGGCCCCAAAAAATCCTGAAACAGACAACACCTTCGCCCTCTACAGTTTGTTGGCCACCCCGGAACAAACCGAGGCCATGCGCAAAAATTACCTGGCTGGAAATTACGGTTATGGTCATGCGAAGAAAGAATTGCATGAGCTTATCCTGAAAAAATTTGCCGCTGAACGCGAGGCCTTTAATTTCTATTACGGCAATCCTGAAGAACTGGAACAGAAACTACAACAAGGCGAAGAAAAAGCCCGTCACATTGCACTTGAAGTACTTGAGCGCGTGCGTAAAAAATTAGGTTTTCGTTAAGAAACTAGAAAGCTATCTCAAAATAACTGTTGTCATCGCGGGCAATGACCCGCGATCTCTTTAAATGGTTGAATTACGAGATTCCGGCACAAGGCCGGATTGACGTATGTATATGAAAGGATATTTGAGATGGCATCTTAGTCTATTCGGCTTTCCAAACAATTTCTTGCTTATCACGTACAGCTAGCGCAATACTGGTTGGATTGCTGTTTAAAACAAGCCGCACCTCCTTGCCGGGATATTTTTCAAGATCTACCAATACACCCTTGCCGATGTAAGCTGTTGGAGACAGTACATCTGTATTCGGGCAGAATTTATCATGCACTTCCTGAAGCTTTTCCTCCAGGTAATCTCCGTATTCTTCTACAAAGCTATCTTCGAGATCATGCAGTGCATCCTCCACCTCATCGTAGCGTGGATCGTTGTAATCAATGGTTTCTAATTCCTGCTTCTTCTTGATAATTTCTGAGAGCACACTATTTAACGCCTTACTGTCCATTTGAAGATTGTTTGCGCAAAGATTGCATAATTCATTGGAAATAGAAAGCCAACTTTTTTGGCATCAAACATTCACAGAATCGCCTAAATTTGTCACTACATTCTAACCACATTTTTTTGAAGGCACTATTTTTTAAGCTTGTTTATCACACACTAATTACATCCAGCCTCATCGTTGTGCTGATGGTCAGCCATAACACGCTCCACGCCCAGTTTAAACGTGACACGGTTTTTATCCTGGCACAACAGGCAACCGCTGGAAAAACTTTTAGAATGACCAATACCACTGGAAACAACTTCCTGCGTGACAGCTTTTCGATCGCTCAGACTAAACGATGGGCTGCACGAAGGAATGTCAACAATACTAATGTTGCATCTGCTTTGGCGCTTGGAAATAATTACTTCCCTAAAATCGAAACACTTTTGGCTAATCACAATTTGCCTCCCGAGTGGAAATGGATACCGGTGAGTCTTTCAGGTATGGTCTATAACTTTTATGGACCGGATAGCCGTGCAGGATTGTGGCAACTCCCCCACCTGGTTGGGATACGTTATGGACTTATTCTCAAACCTGGCTATGATCAACGGATTGACCCTGAAAAAAATTCAACGGTGGCCATTCAATATCTTAATGATCTGACACTGAAGTTTGGTGATTTGAATATTGCCCTGATGGCTTTCTTTAATGGTGAAGGCGTAGTGAGCAAAATCGTACCCGAGTTGCAAACCTTAAGGTTCAGAAGCGAAGCAAGCCGGCAACAATACATTTATCATCAATTACCTTCCGCAACCCGTGACGAAATTTATTTGTGGAATTACCTGACTGGTGTTTTTGCAAATCATAAAGTTCCTGTAACTGAAACCTATCCGGATAAACTAACCCTGACGAAAAAAGACAGCACCGTTATACAACGCCCTGTCACACTCGAAGAATTGTCGGTACTGATGAAGGCTCCGAAAGAAGAAATCGGATCATCAAACCCGGCTATTGTTGGCCAACGTATTCCAGCAGGTGTTCCCCTTTATTTATCGACAGCGAAGAAAGACAGTCTTATAGCAAACCTAGCTACGTATGCAGTAAAGCAAGACTCTATTCAATCCATCGCTGCGAAACCAACCGTTAAAGCAGTTAAGCCCCCCGAGAGCAGTTTTAATACGATGCATACCGTAAAGCAAGGCGATAATCTTGGGAGGATTGCCATGCAGTATGGCGTTGGTGTGCAACAACTAAAGGAATGGAACAACTTGAAAAGTGATCGTATCAATGTGGGGCAACAATTGATTGTTTATACCAAAGCCCCTGTGGGCAAGAAGGCTGACGAAAAAATCAGTACCCCTGCACAAACCGTGTTGCAACCCGGTACTTACACGGAATACATAGTAAAGCAAGGCGACTCACTGTGGTCCATCGCAAGGCAATTTCCGGGTATTACCGTTGAAGATATTATGCGCTGGAATAACATCGGAGAGCGAATCGATATAGGCCAGGTATTAAAAATCAAAAAGCCATGAAGCTTAGTCGGATTGCTGGATTTGGTGCGATCATTTTTCTGGCAGGTCTGGTTATTCAACTGATTCATCCTGCTGACGGCATTATTGTTACCGAGAAATTCAGGTTATACTTTCCTGCTACTAGCCAGGTGTTCACAACACAAAATCGGGCTGAGCGCGAACGCCTCCGAGCCATTCTGGAAGAAGAATCCGATCGCCTGTCAAAACTTGCCAACGAAAAAGCGGATTCTATTCGCTCCATTTTTGTTCGCGATTCAATTCGCAAAGCTCAGCTCAGCATTCATTACCCAAATAACGACAGAAGTATCCTAAATGGATTTTTTAAAACGCTGGACAACATCCGCGTAAGCAAGCAACCCATTCACATCGTTCACTATGGTGACAGCCAGATTGAAGGCGACCGCATTACCGCCTACATTCGCCAAAAGTTGCAGGAACAATTTGGAGGAAAGGGACCGGGATGGCTTCCGGTTAAACCACTGGCCTATCCGCGCAGCCTTACCATTCAACATTCCGATAACTGGAGATCGTTTCATTTCTACAACCGTGGCGATAGCAGTCTTAATCACCGGCTTTACGGACACATGGGTATCTTTTCACGGTTCACACCTTATCCGGATAGCACTACAGAAGTGGACACCCAACACCATGCATGGATTAGCTACAAACCTTCGGCTCGCTCCCATCCAACCATCCGCAAGTTTAAAGATGTTCGAATTTTCTATGGAAATATTACCAGTCCGGTAAGCATGGAGCTACTAAATGACGAAACGGTAGTTTTTACAGCAGTCTTACAGGAAACCGAAACGCCACAGGTTGTCCGTTATACTGCTCCATTTTATATGGACGAAATCACGCTACGCTTTACAAGCAGCGATAGTCCTGATATCTATGGTGTTTCATTGGATGATACACAAGGCATTATGGTTGATAATGTTGCCATGCGTGGCGATTCAGGAGCAAGTTTTACCAGTCTGGAAGATGCATCTTTTCGCACAACCTTCAATCAATTCAATGTACCCCTGTTCATTCTTCAATTTGGTGGAAATGCCGTACCCTACGCAAAAACCGATGAACGCATTGACGGATACGCCCGTAACTTCAAACGCAACCTTCAGTACCTGAAAAGATTGAAGCCTGATGCTGCTATTATTGTAATTGGTCCGTCTGATATGAGTGTGCTGGAAGGAACAAAATGGATTACCTATCGCCAACTTGAACAAGTACGCGATGCATTAAAATCGGCCACGCATGAAGCGGGCGCTGCCTACTGGGATTTGTACGAAGCCATGGGCGGAAAGGGTTCTATGGTTGAGTGGGTTAATGCCGATCCACCTCTTGCCATAAAGGACTACACGCATTTCACCGACAAAGGTGCTTTGAAAGCCGGACAATGGTTTACTGAAGCCTTGTTAAGGGATTATCAGTTTTACAAACAACAAAAAGAAAATGTTAGTGTGTTACCCGAAGAAGATAAGTCAGATGAGCATTCGAATTAACCTAATCTATTTACTCTTTACCGGAATGCTGCTGGATGCCTACACGCTTCAAGCGCAGCGCTATATCCACGATTACCCGTATTATAACTTCATTCAATATGATAAGAATCAACTACAATATTCTGGAAACGCTGAGCCCATGCGTGGCTTTTATGAAAAACTTGACCGGTTGATCTTCAACGGTGAAGGACAATTGAATATCCTGCATGTTGGAGCATCGCACATCCAGGCCGGGGTATGGTCAGGAACAGTACGCGAAACCCTTCACTCACTTCAATCAGGGCTTGTTGCCGGAAGAGGTCTTGTGTTCCCCTATAGCGCTGCAAAAACCAACACACCTTACGATTATACGGTTGAACACAGTGGACATTGGGATGGCTGTCGCAATGTGGAGAAAAATAAAGATTGTGAACTGGGTGTAATGGGCATTTCCGTAACGACCAAGCATCAGGGTGCCTGGCTCAAAATCGGGCTAAGGAAAAACCCATACCTCAACTACGATTTTACACAAGCCATTGTGTACCATACTGCCGATGCACAATCGTACGGCTTTGAGTTTCCGAATGACCCGGGGGCTATCATTCAAACCTTTGCCGATCGGGGATATTCTAAAATTACTTTCACGCGTGCGTTGGATACACTTCACCTGAGGCTTAAACAAACTGACTCACTACAACACTATTTCACCTGCTTCGGGTTTAAACTAGAAAATGACAGGACGGGAATTTATTATCATGCCGTTGGTATCAATGGTGCCGATGTGCCAGCTTACTTACGAAGCCCGAATTTTGCGCGTGACCTGAGGCTTGCACCGCCCGATCTAGTGATTCTTTCTGTTGGAATAAACGATGCGCTCTATCCAAATTTTTCACCCGAGGCTTACAAAGCAAACTATCGTGAGCTGATCAGAAGAATAAAAACAGTATCACCTAATGTTGCCATTGTATTTACCACCAACAGCGATAGTTACTTCAAAAAACGTTATGTCAATCCCAATGGAGAAAAAGTTAGAAAAGCCATGCATGAATTATCCGCTGAATTAAATACGGGTGTTTGGGATCTGTACGGCATCATGGGCGGATATGGCAGTATCGATACCTGGATCAACGCGAAGTTGGCAAAAACAGATAAAATTCATTTTACCAATGAGGGCTATCGCATACTTGGCTATTTATTGGCCAGCGCCATCGTTCAGGATTATGAAAAGCATATGCTGGCCAATGTTAAACGCTGATGGTTGAGTGGCTGGAGTCTATATTCTTTTTCTGGGAGGATCCTCCCGGCTCCGGCATGTCCGATGGGTTCTTCTTTACTAAAATATACTTCTGGTTTTTTCTTCTATTCGTTTTAGGCATCCAATCCCTTATTGAAGAAGGCAGCAAATGGCACACTACCATGTTGTTCAGCACAACGGCTGCGGTGCTAGGGCTCTTGTTCTTCACGTATAATGAATTGGGTCCGGTTTTCATCTGCTGGTCAGTTTTTGCGTTTTTTATTATCTACTATTCCATGCGCGATAACCGAACTACATCGCGCAATGCTTTTCTGTTTGCCGCCAGTTTATTCTTTTACTACAAAACCAGTGGATTCTTCTTTTTGATCCTCGTGTTCTCCACTTTGATCAATTATGCCAGCGGATTGGGCATAAGTCGCACAACGAAACCAGGCTATCGAAAATCGATTCTCGCACTCGGTATTATTATTAACCTGTTGGTGCTGTTCTACTTCAAGTACGCCTACTTCTTCACCGATTCGTACAATTTGTTTGTTGATTCATTCAACCAATTCTGGAATACCAATATTGGTCAGTACCTGCAGGTAAAAAATGTACTTGCCGCATGGGCTAACCATCAGTTTGGTGGAACCTTTCAGGTAGATAAAATTTTGCTTCCGGTAGGCATATCGTTCTACACCTTTCAATCCATCAGCTATATCGTGGATGTTTACCGAAAAGAAATGAAGCCGGTGTATAATATTCTGAACTTCGGTTTTTATGTTTCCTTTTTTCCGCAACTGGTAGCCGGTCCGATTGTAAGGGCGAAAGATTTTATCCCACAACTCAACAACACCCATACCTTATCGCGTCATGACTTTGGTATCGGGCTATTTTGGATTTTAAATGGTCTACTCAAAAAAGCATTCCTTGCCGACTTTCTGGCTAACGGGTTTATCGATGGTGTCTTTGAAGATCCTCTTCGTTTCACCGGCTTTGAAAACCTGATGGCCATTTTCGGATATACTATGCAGGTCTATGCCGATTTTTCAGGATACACCGATATCGCGATCGGCATTGCTTTACTGATGGGATTCCGGCTGAACATCAATTTCAATTCGCCTTACAAGGCGCAACATGTTGGTGAATTCTGGCAGCGTTGGCACATATCCCTAAGTACATGGCTGAAAGATTTTTTGTACATACCCTTGGGGGGAAATAAGGCGGGCACATGGGCTACTTACCTTTGCATTAGCGGCATCATGCTGATTATGGTTGCGCTAAGCGGAAAATTCTGGATTCAGGTTGGGTTGGTGTTCATGCTATTATCATTGCTGATTGTTATCGTTGCTCAATTTTCAAAACTTTTTAAAAGTTGGATTAATACTAATGTAAACATCATGATAACCATGCTGCTAGGTGGTTTATGGCATGGCGCCAGTTGGAATTTTGTTATTTGGGGAGGCCTCAACGGATTGGGGGTTGTGTTCTACAAACTCTGGAGAAAAATCAGTCCATGGGAAAAGTCAGATCACCGAGTCGCCAGAATCTGGAAAATCACACTGACCCTTTCATTCATCACCTTCACCAGGATTTTCTTCCGTGCTGCCGACATGGATACCGCCATCCATATGATGAAACAAATCGGCACCCAATTCTATGCTTCGGTTATCCCCCAAGCCATCCACGCGTATGATATTTATTACGCGGTTTTACTGCTCGGTTTTATCATTCATTGGCTGAGCCAAAAGTTAAAGCATAGTTATCGGCAGTTTTTTGCAAATCTTCATTGGAGCGTCCAGGCCGTTATTGCCGTACTGGCAATTTACCTGGCCCACCAAAGCCTTCAGGCCTCTCAGCCGTTTATTTATTTTCAATTCTAATCGGCAACGGAATTTGCTCATTTCCACAAAACATTACCCCTTTCGGATTAACTTTGCCGGACTAAATCATGAAGCACATGGCACAGGATTTCCTACCCATTAATGGCACCGACCACATCGAGTTTTATGTGGGCAACGCCAAGCAATCGGCTTTGTTTTATCAATATGCATTTGGCTTTGAGTTAGTTGCATATGCCGGTCCTGAAACAGGGGTGCGCGACCGCGCTTCCTACGTGTTAAGACAAAACAAAATCACCTTAGTGTTAACAACATCCCTTCAGCCGGATTCTGAAATTTCGGAGCATGTAAAAAAACATGGCGATGGTGTTAAAGTATTGGCATTATGGGTAGATGATGCCACAAAATCATTTCAGGAAACCATACTGCGGGGTGCAGAACCCGCCTTCGAACCTAAAATACTGAAAGATGAGTTTGGTGAAGTGGTTGTTTCCGCCATCCGAACATACGGTGAAACCATCCACAAGTTTGTAGAGCGTTCCCGGTATAAAGGTCCCTTCCTGCCCGGGTACAAACCACGCAGTAATAGTGTAAAGGTTGATCCAATCGGCCTGAAATATGTTGACCATTGTGTGGGTAATGTTGAACTCGGCAAAATGAACCATTGGGTCGAGTTTTATGAAAAAGTAATGGGCTTTAGCTTGTTGATTACTTTCGATGATAAAGACATTTCTACTGAATACAGTGCATTAATGTCGAAAGTGGTTTCTAATGGCAACGGGTATATCAAGTTTCCGATCAATGAACCTGCTTCCGGAAAAAAGAAATCACAAATAGAAGAATACCTTGACTTTTACAGAGGTGCCGGGGTACAGCATATTGCCATTGCAACCGATGATATCATTCACACAGTTGGCGAGTTAAGAAAACGCGGAATAGAATTTTTATACGTTCCCGAAACGTATTACGAAGATGTAATGGACCGTGTGGGCACGATCAATGAGGACCTGGAAGAATTAAAAAAACTCAACATCCTGATCGACCGGGATGAAGAAGGCTACTTGTTACAAATCTTCACCAAACCCATTCAAGACAGGCCCACGGTATTCTTTGAAATCATTGAACGCAATGGCGCCAAATCCTTTGGCAAAGGAAACTTCAAGGCTTTGTTTGAGTCGATTGAACGTGAACAGGAACTTCGAGGTAATTTGTAAATTCAAGCTAACAACTTAACATGTCCGATCTTCTTTCTACCGTAAAATCTAAAGCGCAGCAATGGCTTACCAGTTCAGTTATTGATAGTGATACCAAAAAGGAAGTGCAAGGGTTGCTCGACAATCCCGATTCCAAGGCGCTGATCGATAACTTTTATAAAGATCTTGAATTTGGTACCGGTGGCCTTCGCGGTATTATGGGGGCTGGATCCAATTGCATGAACAAATACACCGTGGGTGTAGCCACCCAGGGGCTAAGCAACTATTTACTCAAAGCTTTTCCAAATAAAACCATCAATGTTGCCGTAGCTTACGACTGCCGGAATAACAGCGATTACTTCTCACAAATCATTGCCGATGTTTTATCAGCCAATGGTATTGACGTGCATGTATTTTCTGCGTTGCGCCCCACTCCACTTCTTTCCTACGCTATCCGGTACTTAAAGTGCGACTCTGGAATTGTTGTCACCGCATCCCATAATCCTAAAGAATACAACGGCTATAAAGCCTATTGGAACGATGGTGCGCAGGTAGTTCCTCCGCACGATAAAAACATTATACAAGAAGTAAATGCGATCACCTCTTTTGAACAAGTAAAGTTCAAAGGCGATCCTTCCCGCATCCATACGATCTCATCAGCCGTAGAAGAGGCGTACTATGAAGAAGTGCTTCGTGTAATTCCAGGCAAGGAAATTATTGAACGGCACAAAAGCATTCCAATAGCATTTTCAGGACTGCACGGCACCGGCTCCACCATGGTGCCCGAATGCTTACGTAGAATCGGTTTCACCAATATTCACGTTGTGCCCGAACAAGCCGAAGCGGATGGAAATTTCCCAACGGTGAAGTCGCCTAATCCGGAAGAACGCTCGGCCATGGAGATGGTAATCGAAAAAGGCAAAGCCGTAGGTGCAACTATGGTCATGGCAACTGATCCTGATGCTGACCGTGTCGGCATTGGCGTACGCAATCCTGAAGGAAACTTTGTATTGCTCAATGGAAACCAGGCCTTCAGCCTGATGATGTGGTTTATTCTCAAAAATTTGAAAGATAAAACCAACGCATACATCGCCAAGACCATTGTAACCAGTGAACTGGTCGATGCGATCGCCCGGAATTACGGTATTGATTGTTACAATACCTTAACGGGATTCAAGTACATCGCTCAGCTGATGGGCGAACGCGAAAGCAAACAAAAGTTCATAGCTGCCGGTGAGGAAAGTTATGGCTATATGGTAGGCGACTTCATCCGCGACAAGGATGCTGTTTCGGCTTGCGCCTTTTTTGCTGTGATGACCGCGACAGCTGCCGATGAAGGAAAATCGTTATACGATTGGCTGATTGATATGTATGCGGAACATGGCTTCTATAAAGAAGGCCTGATCAACGTAGTTAAAAAAGGTCAGCAAGGCGAACAGGAGATCAAGGCCATGATGGAGAAGTTTCGTAATAACCCACCGGCCGAAATTGCCGGATCGAAAGTTACCCGAGTACTTGATTATAAATCATTGAAAGAGACTGAACTGGCAACGGAAAAAAGTAAGCCACTTAATTTTCCGAATTCAGATGTGTTGCAATTCTACCTGGAAGATGGGAGCAAGATTTCCGTTCGACCATCAGGCACTGAGCCAAAAATCAAATTCTATATCAGTGTGAACACTACCTTAAAGTCAATAAGTAATTTCAATAACACAAATACCGAGCTTGATACACGCATCGGGCAAATTGAAGAATATTTAATGAAACTTTGATGGAAGAAGACTTCCTCACCTCACTGGTTACCGTATTCAACCGCGATCTTTCAAAACTGGAGGAGGAAATCAACTTATATCCAACGGAAGAATCGCTTTGGTCTTTACACGGTACCATTAAAAATTCAGGTGGAACACTTTGCCTGCATCTTTGCGGTAACCTGCAACATTATATTGGCGCAGTGTTGGGAAATAGTAGCTATCAACGAAACCGGGATGAGGAATTTGCTGCCCGCAATGTGCCCCGACATCATTTACTCGATGAAATCAGAAGAACAAAAGAAGTTGTTACGCAAACACTTCTTAACTTTGATCATGAGCAGCTATCAACCGAATATCCCATTCAACTTTGGGGCTATCCCATGTCAACCACGTTCTTTCTTATTCATCTCACCGGTCATTTAAATTATCATCTCGGTCAGCTTAATTATCACCGCAGGCTACTAGCCGATCAGCAGCAATCCATTTTTTGAACAGGCCTTTAAGGATGCTATCTTTGCAGCTTGAACATGAAAAAAGTAGCCTTTTATACCCTGGGCTGTAAGCTCAATTACTCCGAAACCTCAACGATCTCCAGGATGTTTGAGCAAAAGGGTTACAAAAAGGTTGATTTTACCGATACCCCCGACATCTTCATCATCAATACGTGTTCAGTAACAGAAAATGCCGATAAAAAATGCCACAAGATTGTGCGTGAAGCCCGATCCGTTGCCCCAGAAGCCCATGTGGCCATCATCGGATGCTATGCTCAACTTAAACCAACGGAAATTGCTACTATACCGGGTGTTGATGCCGTGCTTGGCGCTGCCGAAAAATTCAGGTTGGTAGAGTTGTTGGATGGTTTTGTCAGAAAGCCCCAGCCGGAAGTATATGCTTCGGAAGTACAGGCTGCAACCGCTTTCAATACCTCCTACTCAATGCACGACCGTACCCGAACATTTCTTAAAGTTCAGGATGGTTGCGACTACTCCTGTTCATTCTGCACCATCCCATTGGCGCGCGGAGCCAGTCGCAGTGATTCGGTATCGAATATCCTGAAGTCGGCACGAGAAATTGCACAAACGGAGGTAAAGGAAATTGTATTAACCGGTGTGAATACAGGCGACTTCGGAATACTAGATGGAAAACGAGTTGAGCACTTTATTGACCTCATCCGCGAACTTGATAAGGTTGAAGGCATTGACCGATTCAGGATATCATCCATTGAGCCTAATCTTCTTTCGGATGAAATCATAGACTTTGTTGCCAACTCCAAGAGGTTTGTTCCCCATTTTCACATTCCGTTACAATCGGGCTCAAACAAAGTGCTTAAACTCATGCGCAGGCGATATCAACGCGAGCTTTACAGCAAGCGGGTGGAGAAGATTAAATCCGCCATGCCGTACTGCTGCATTGGGGTAGATGTAATTGTGGGATTTCCAGGAGAAACCAAGGAAGATTTCCTTGAAACCTACCAATTCCTAAATGAACTGGACATTGCTTACCTGCATGTATTTACCTATTCTGAACGCGACAATACATTGGCTGCCGATCTTCCCGGCAAGGTGAATCCAAAGGAAAGAGCAGAACGCTCAAAAATGCTGCACATCCTGTCAGATAAGAAGCGTAGAAACTTCTACCAGCAGAACATTGGAAGAACGGCAACGGTATTGTTCGAGAATGACGTTGAAAACGGCCTGATGCATGGGTTCACCGAAAACTACATCCGCGTAGCTGCTAAATACGACCCACTCCTGATCAACGAACTAAAAACCGTAAACCTGACAGGCATCAATGAAATAGGCCTCATGGAAGCAGAAGAACCCTCTATTGAGGTTATGGTTCATCCTCAAGGGTGATCCAACCATGTGAACTTCCGGTACAATTTGTTAAAATTCTGCTCAATTCAGCTCTTTTTGTTAACCAAGTGTTAAGACGCCCTCCTTGTAAGAATATGGGCATTTAATAGATCAATAATATATTTTGATAATCCCATATAATTAACTGTTTATCAGATACTTATTATACTAATAAAAAAGTTAAAGATAAATCTCTTTAGCCCGGTTTTAATAACACAATGCTGTAAGGGCAGAGCGGCTTTTAGATAAAATATTCGTTCAAAGTGTCCTTTAATGCAAACTAAGCCCCCACCCTTACATGAATCAGAAGGTCACGGACATCACCAAACGCAAGGTGAGCAACCAACATACTTTTGCTTCATGAAATCAACCAAAAGTAATTCAAACATGAAGCGTTTAATTGTCTTAACTGGCGTAATCACTTGCCTGGTGCTATCATCCTGCAGTTTCGAGACTTCACATTGTCCTGCTTACTCAAGTCACAATAAAATTACCAAGCACGGGGAAAAGGCTCAGGATAAATACATCCGCAAAAAGATCTGATCATTTCCCATCAGAGACCACAATGCCATCGCGGATTTCGATTGTGCGATCGGCCATGCGCGCAAACTCCTGGTTGTGCGTAACGATGATAAAGGTCTGATTCAACTTTCCGCGAAGGTCAAAAAACAATTGATGCAAATCGCGGGCATTATTGGAATCCAGGTTTCCGCTGGGTTCATCGGCTAATACCAATACCGGATCATTAATCAAAGCGCGTGCAACCGCAGTACGCTGTTGCTCCCCTCCCGAAAGTTCCGATGGCTTGTGATGCATGCGTGGGCCAAGCCCAAGCATCTGAAGCAATTCTTCAGCTTTTTTCGTCACTTCATCCTTGCTTCTTCCGGCAATCCAACCGGGAATAATCACATTCTCAAGAGCTGAAAATTCAGGCAACAGGTTATGAAATTGAAAAACAAAACCTATCGACTTATTTCTGAAGGCAGCCAGTTGTTTTGTGGTGTAGCGGAATACATCGGCTCCATTCAAAATCATTGATCCGGAATCGGGCGTATCCAGCGTTCCGATGATATGCAGCAATGTGCTCTTACCGGCACCCGAAGCACCTACAATCGCTACGATTTCTCCGGCATGAACCTCAACGTTAATACCCTTAAGAACCTTCAACGATCCGTACGATTTTTCAATCTGAGCAGCTTTTACCAATGGGGGATTCACACCGATTTCTTTGAATTAAAAGGTTAAATAAAGTAGTTTAGCCTCAAAATAAAAATTCATGAACATTCACGAATATCAGGGAAAGGAAATACTCAGGAAGTATGGTGTAGCCATTCAGCGGGGCATTGTTGCCGATAATCCAGAGGCAGCACTGCAGGCTGCCAAAGAACTTCAGGCCGAGACCGGAACCCAATGGTTTGTTATAAAATCCCAAATCCATGCGGGTGGGCGCGGAAAAGGAGTGGTTAAAGAAACCGGCTCAAAAGGCGTTGTGCTGGCCAAAAGCCTTGCAGAAGTACCCGAAAAGGTAAAAGGCATATTGGGTGGCACACTGGTCACGCATCAAACCGGCCCCGAAGGTAAGGTCGTGAACAAGGTGTTGATAGCCGAGGATGTTTATTATCCTGGCGAATCAGAACCCAAAGAATATTATATGAGCATTCTACTGGATCGTTCTACCAGTATTCCGGTCATCATGGCTTCAACCGAAGGTGGCGTTAACATTGAAGAAGTGGCTGAAACTCACCCTGAAAAGATTGTCAAAGAATGGATTGATCCGGCTATCGGTCTGCAGGGCTTTCAGGCACGCAAAGTTGCTTTTGCTATGGGTTGGGAAGGCAACGCCTTTAAAGAAGGCGTTAAGTTCATTCAATCGCTTTATAATGCCTACATTGGATTGGATGCCTCCATGTTTGAAATCAATCCGCTTCTCAAAACATCGGACAACAAAATTCTGGCAGTTGACTCCAAGGTAAACCTGGACGATAACGCCCTATATCGCCATAAAGACTTAGCTGAATTGCGCGACCTGACGGAAGAAGATCCGTTGGAAGTTGAAGCTGGAAAAGCAGGCCTCAATTACGTAAAGTTGGACGGGAATGTAGGTTGTATGGTAAACGGGGCTGGACTAGCCATGGCTACCATGGACATCATCAAACTTTCGGGTGGTGAGCCTGCCAACTTTCTCGATGTGGGGGGTGGAGCCAATGCTGAAACTGTAGAAGCAGGTTTCAGAATCATATTGAAAGATCCTAATGTGAAAGCCATACTGATTAACATCTTTGGCGGAATTGTCCGTTGCGATCGTGTTGCAAACGGGGTGGTGGAAGCCTATAAAAAGATCGGTAATATCCATGTTCCGATAATTGTAAGACTTCAAGGCACCAATGCCGAAGAAGGAGCAAAAATTATTGAACAATCAGGCCTTAAAGTCTATTCTGCCATCCTGTTAAAGGATGCAGCCCAGAAAGTAAAGGAGGTTTTAGCCTGATAAGTCAATTTTTTTAACAGGGGTAAAATCCCTATTTTAGCCTGATAAAATCCTTTCGCTATGAAGATTTTACGTCTACTGTTGGTGATTATACTGTTTTTGCCGGAATGGGCTGATGCTCAAAGCTTTTACGCGGTAAGAAGGGAGCGCTCGATTATTGGCTCTGTAGGTATTGGTACAGCCACTTATTTCGGTGAATTGGCCAATCCGGGTAATTACCTGGATGCCAAACCTTCAGTAAATATTGGCATGCAATACTTCTTGACTAATCGGGTAAGTATACGGTCAGATTTAACCTGGTTTCAGATTGAAGGCGATGATGCAAAAGCCGATGATGCCAGCAGGGTAAGAAGAAACTTATCATTTAAATCCAATAATCTAGAACTAAATGCCATGGGATCGATTAATCTGGCACCCCATGGTGATCGTTACTACCAGCGACCAAGGCTCAATTTTTACGCGCTTGCCGGTGTAGGATTACTTTATTCTAATCCTAAAACAGAATACTTGGGACAGGTTTATGCACTTCAACCATTGCAAACGGAAGGCGTTAAATACAGTAAATTTCAGTTTGTTATCCCCTATGGATTGGGTACGCGAATTATGTTAAGTCCTTTTGCTAACCTGGCGATTGAAGGTATTTACCGGATGACGTTCACAGATTATCTGGACGATGTAAGTGCAGTTCATCTTGGGTCAGCTGCTTTCTCAGATCCGATTGCAGGAGCTCTCTCTGACCGGAGGCCAGAGCTAGGACTTCCTGAGGCAACACCAGGCACAAGACGAGGCAACCCCGAAGCTAATGACGGGTATATGCTGTTGCAAGCCAAGTTGGAATTCTACATCCCGGATGATGTGTTCTGGAACTCCAACAGCAAATTATATCGCTCCAAGCGTAAAGCTTACTACAAGAAAAGGCGTTGATTTGAGTTCTTTGCTTCGCTACTTCTGGCGATCCAAAACTTCGTAACGTGAATAATTGCTTTTAAATTCCGGAACCAGTTCTTTCATCAGGGCAACCATTTTTAGTTCATTCCGATCGTTTAACAAATCCCAGAATAACTCAATGTAATTGTTGATGTCCGTGTATGCATACTCTAAAACACGGGCTTTCATTATTTTGGGATGATGTGTCGGGAGTGTATTCTCCTTATCTCCCAACAATTCTTCATACAATTTCTCCCCCTCCCTAAGCCCGGTGAATACAATTTCAATGTCTTTGCCCGGCTCCAATCCGGAAAGCTGAATCATTTTATTCGCCAGATCAAGAATTTTAACGGAATCACCCATGTCGAAAATAAAAATCTCACCTCCCTTACCCATTGCACCTGCCTCCAAAACCAGCTGACAAGCCTCAGCAATCGTCATAAAGTAACGGGTGATTTCCGGGTGCGTGACTGTAACCGGTCCACCGTCACGTATTTGCTTTTTGAATAAGGGGATAACCGATCCATTCGATCCCAAAACATTTCCAAAACGGGTTGTCACAAACAAGGTGTGGCGGTTGCCTGCCTTTTGTAAATGGTTGTTCAGGGATTGAACGTAAATTTCAGCAATCCGCTTCGAGCAGCCCATTACATTGGTGGGATTTACCGCTTTATCGGTGGAGACCATCACAAATTTCTCCACTTTCAATTTCACGGCAATGTCTGCCAGGCATTTCGTGCCGAGTATGTTGCATAAAACAGCTTCCGATGGATTACCTTCCATCATGGGCACATGCTTGTAAGCAGCAGCATGAAAAACAATCTGAGGTTTGTGCTCCGTGAAAATAGAGTCGATGCGTTCCTGATTGGTAATGTCGGCCAGGTAAGGGAATACAGCAACTCCGAGTGCTGCCGAATTAAGTTCACGCTCCAACTCATAAAGCTCCGATTCGGCCTGATCAATCAAAACTACTTTTACCGGACGGTAATTGATAATCTGCAAAACCATTTCACGACCGATTGAACCGGCAGCACCGGTAACGCAAATTACTTTACCCGATAACTCCCGGCTGATGTGCTCATTGGATAACCGGATAGCATCTCTACCTAAAAGATCCTCAATATTGATTTCCTTGATTTGATTCAGACTCAATTCTCCCCTAACCCATCGTTCAATGGGTGGAATCGTACGGACCTTTACCTGATGACGTAAACACACATCAACAATTTCCGACTTCCTATCGAAAGGTAAATCTTTAGCTGTGATCACCAGTTCATCGACATTCAGTGAAATCAATAAATCTTCAATGTTGGATTTTGATCGATTAAAATAAATCGCTGAGCCGGCCAATGCCTTTCCTGCTTTGTTTGTATCGTCTTCCAAAAAGCCAACTACACGCATGTTGGAAGAAGCTTCGATAACCTGCTTGGTGATCATACCCGATTGCCCGGCACCATAGATCAATACATTACTCCGCTTTGTGATGGCATTCCGGTAGTACGAAAAAAAGTATTTCACCAGCAACCTGTAATTAAACAAGAACAAAAAGGAAGAAAGGAAACCAATAAAAATTACAGAGTAAGGTATGAGGTTTGTGTTTGTATTGTAGTGGTATACGAGGTTGGTGAAACAAACCAAAGCCACATTGATCAGCAACATGTAAAATATCCTTACCCCGTCCTGAATGCCTGTATACCGGATGATGCCCCGATAACTGCCTGTAATAAAAATCGCCAATGCTCCGCTGACGGTAT
Source organism: Cyclobacteriaceae bacterium (assembly GCA_019638255.1). Taxonomy (GTDB): domain Bacteria; phylum Bacteroidota; class Bacteroidia; order Cytophagales; family Cyclobacteriaceae; genus UBA2336. The sequence continues at coordinate 2,840,101 of JAHBUD010000001.1, forward strand.
ACACCAGTACACCTACTTCAAAATCATTACGGATTAATTCGGAGGATGAAAAATTAAAACGTAGCAGGTAGGCCAGTAAGGTTGAGAAAGCCAGTGTTACAAGGTCAAGCGTAACAATGACCCAACGCGGTAATATCTTGATCTTATGAATTACGTTGGAAAACACCGTATTGATTTAATCCTTTGATCTCCTGCCCATGAATCGTTTAATCCCTAAGGCAGCACCAGCCGCCAGTAACCATTCGATTCCGGATATCGGTACATCAGGGTCACAAGGAGGTCCTCCGGGGCATGGATCTCCAGGCTGCGCCCATGTTGATGCTGACAACAAAAGAACTAAGGATATAGTGATTAAAGCGCGGGTCTTCATTTGCTGGTCTTAATAATTTTTACTTGTTGAACTTGTTCACCTTTCTGTATGTGCAGGATGTATAGGCCGTCAGCATTCGAGGTTAAGTCAAGTTCACCGGATGCTATGCCTTCAGTAACAACTAATACAGTAGCAATTTGCTCTTTTCCAGTTACATCCAACACTTTTACCGCTACCGGTACTGATGATGCTATTTCAATATAGAGCTTACCAACCGTTGGGTTAGGATACACTCGGATTAATTTATCCGGATTTTCCTCCAGGCTTGTAAATACAAACTGAATCTCATCCGTTGTTACACAGCCGCCTGCTGCGGTTACCCGTAGCGTATACTCCCCCGACTCAACCGCCTGTAACTGTTGGCCATTTTCACCGGGAATTAATGTTCCGTTAAACATCCATTCATTACCCGTCTCAAAATTCGAAATAAGCGCATTTCCTTCATTACTGATGGAGGCCAAAGGATATTGATAAACAACAGCCTCAACGGGCACACGGATACCCTCACACCCTAAACTGTTTGATACGGCTGTATAAAAGATCGCTGTCGCACTCAACTCAGGCGTTTGAAACACGGATCCGGTTGCCAATGGTGTAACGTCATCAATAGCATTATACCACTTAGTATCACCAGTTGTATTAGCCACCGTCAGTTCTACACTTCCGGTAAGGCAACGCTCGGCTCCCTGTGCATTTATAACTTCGTAAACCTCAGCTACATTAACGGTCACTCCCTTTTGAACGGCACATCCCGGCAATGAGCCTTGCACCTTGAGATTAGACTCACCGGCCAACAGATCATCTGTAGAAACCACGAGCTGTATTGTTTCGCCATTTCCTAGAACTGTCTGCGAAACAATCGCTTCGTTATGGTAAACCATGTAAGCTACATTGGGTTGTGAATTACTGATTTCTACCAGCATATCATTTCCGCTACAGATTTCTTCATTGGAAACAACAAGGAAATCACTTCTCACCTCAACCCCATTGAATCGTAGGGCAAATCGGGCACTACCAAAACTCAATGGATCGGTTGATACCTGAAACGTGTATTCATCTTGGGTACGTAAATCAATTTCCTGATTTAAAAATTTATCAACCAAGACTAAACCAAAATAAGACTCAAAAGAATCTACCATCGAAAATTCAAGTTGATAATTTCCGGGTGTTACGCCTGACACATCCAGGGGAACAACTTTCTCGCAATTGAAATCCCCCAAGGCATTGATGGCTAAATTACCAACACCCTCAACACGGCTAGATAAATTAAAGGTAGCGTTCGGAAGCTTCCATGCGTCTGCATGGGCATCAAATCCATCAGTTGCGTCATCCCTGAAATGGATGATAGCTTCATCGCGAAGTGTGCCATTCGACAAAGCAAACCTTAAGATATTTTGCTCTGATCTTTCCCTGAAAAAAGTGGTCTGAGTACCGGCCGATTTTACTTGTTCATTGGTCTCCAGGCTGGGAGCGATCCCTGTAGCCTGAACCCAAAAACCTTGTCCCATGGCGATATATCGTGACCCACCATTAAGTCCGCCTGAACCTGATGTATACACAGCATATTGTCCGGTGGCGTTGTTACGGGTATAAATAGTACCACCAATGTTAGCACGTGTCCACCCTGTAGCAGCATCCCAGTCAATAGTAGACGGATACGGATTACCTACAAGATTCCAGCCATCGTTTGCCGGCACACCACTGGAAGTAAATGTTACACCGTAATTCAAGTTATCACGATTTACCGGTCCGCGAACACTCCATAAAGCTGAACCAGCAGACAAGAAAGGCTCAATGTTACCGCGAACGAAAATGGCATAACCACTGCCGGGTGTAAGCGTCTCTGCATTGGTTAAAACCGGAAATGCAAGGTATCCATCATCGATACCTCCTGAAATATCAGACTCATCGTACCTGAACATAGAAGGACTTGTTGTACATCCCGTACAAACACTGGATCCTGTAAACGCGCCGGTAACTGGTATTTCATTTTGTATGTCGGCCACCGTAGCATTTTGAATGGGGCTGGATATGTATCTATAAATCCGACTATTAGGCCCCTCCAGCGACATAAAACGTTGCACGGTTACATTACCCTGAACCTGAGCTCCCGCATTTGGAAATGGTGCGATCGCAGCATCCAGGGTTGGATCATCATTGGATGAAATCAACGTGAATATCTGATCATTACCCACACCGTCAGCATCGAAGGTGGCATCTTCCTCTAAGGTAAGTACTCCAAGGAGGTTAACTCCGGCAGTTTGATCCAGTCGAACATCGGGGTTCGCAGGACCTTCTGCAATGTTAAGATTATTGAATGTCGTTACAGAGGAACCTTGTATATTCTGAGTTGATCCACCGGAGAAGATTATTCTTCCATTGCTGTGATTAAATGTTCCATCATTAATCCAATGTCCACCAATCGTATGATCAAAGGAACCTGCTGTAAACGATGTTCCTGATCCGATGTTTACATCACCGCCTATCGTCAAACCGATTACACCCGTGGTGGATGCCGTACCACTTAATGTCAAATCTCCAGTGATTGATGTGGTACCTGCCTGCAAGGTCTTAACCCCACTACCCGACAACCCCAGATTTTCATAATTCACATTCTTAACTGTCTGGGCTGCTCCTGTATAGTTCACAGTGTTCCCCGTGGCCGTGGCTGTCATATTAGTGATGCCACTCGTACCCCCAATGTTCAAAGTCGCTCCGGAGCCTTGCGTGATACGGCCAGTACCACTTAAAGCTGTACCCACGGTTAGCGTATTCGTATTGGTCAGCACTACAGCCGCACCGGTTACTGTAACGCTCGGTATGGAAAACGTCCCCGTCAGGGTTTGTGAGTTCGTGTTAAAAGTATGTACACCTGTACCTGCTGTGAATGTACCATTGTTGGTAATACCACCCTGAAAGGTTACTGCCTCCGTTGTATTGGTCCAAGTAGCTCCGTTGCTGATCGTAACCAGACCCGTAAATGTTTTGGTTCCTGTAGCGGAAGTGATTGACAACGCACCGCTGGTTCCGCCACCCACTGTTGTTGTGCCGGTTACAACAGTGGTGAACGCCCCGATGGTAAAGGTTACTCCATCTCCAATTACCAAATTACCGCCTACTGTAGTATTCGCTGCCAGCGTCTTCGTACCACTGCCCGATAAGGTCAGGTTGTTATACCCCAGTGCCTGAACCGTTTGAGCAACTCCTGTGTACTCTACCGTACTGCCCGCCACAGAATTCAATGTACCGTTAGCAGAACTGAAAATTAATCCACCTACCTGAAGCAGACCGGCTCCCGTAAATTGTATCGTGCTGCTTGCGCCTATTCCCGTTATATTTTCAACAACTGTAACTGTTCCCGTTGAAATAGTTATCCTATGACCGGCTCCACTTACTGATGCGGTAAAATCAATGTCATCTGAAGTAAGCGTGGCGGCACCTACATCCAATATATTCAAACCTGATGTTACTGTCTGCGGAATGGTTATTGTGCCTAAAACCGTCAAGCTGCCTGAGCTGATGGTTAAGGTATTGGTAACATTGGTGCCTGCATCAAAAAACAGACCCTTACAAGTCTCTGCTCCAGCTATTGTCACAGAAAATCCGTCACCGATGTAAACAAAGTCGTCAGGTCCTGGTGTACCGGTGGCAGCGGGACCTCCAAATCCTGTGTTAGACCATGTCGTATTCAAGTCCCATGTAGAACTGGCTATCGAATAGAAGGTGTTACCACCAATAGCTATTGTGATCTCACCTGAACTAGTGCTTAGGAAGTATGTATCATTTGTTGTCGCTGCAGCCGAGCCAGAACTTCCCCAAGTACCAGTTGTAGATTGTAGCAAACCACCCAGGATAAGTGTATTTGCTGTATGGGTGGTGAATACACCTAAGTCTGCGACAACTCCTGTGGTAATTGAAAGTCCTCCAGTTATAGCAATAGAAACTCCAAAAACCTTTGTGCCGGAACCAGACAACATCAAGTCATTGAATGTTGTGGAGCCTCCTGTAATATTCTGACCTACACCATTGAAATTTATTGCACCACTTACTGTGCCAATAAATGTTCCATCGTTGGTCCAGTCTCCAGCCACATTGTGCGTGAATGCACCAGAGGTAAACGTAGCGCCTGCACCGATGTTAACATTGCCTCCTATTGTGAGGCCGATCACCCCTGTGGTGGAAACAGTTCCACTTAAAGTCAAATCTCCGGTAATGGCAGTCGTGCCCTCTTGTAATGTCTTTATCCCACTGCCCGACAACCCCAGATTTTCATAATTCACATTCTTAACTGTCTGGGCTGCTCCTGTATAGTTCACCGTGTTACCTGCGGCAGTAGCTGTCATATTGGTGATAACACTCGTGCCTCCAATGTTCAAGATTGCGCCAGTTCCCTGTGTGATGCGGCCACCACCGCTCAAGGCAACGTCTACTGTAAGTGTATTGGTGTTGGTCAGCACTACTGCAGCACCCGCCACAGTAACGCTCGGGATTATAAAGTTTCCAGTCAGTACCTGCGAGTTTGTATTGAATGTATGAACTGCAGTGCCTGCGGTGAACGTACCGTTGTTGGTGATACCGCCCTGGAAAGTTACTGCCTCATTCACTGCTTCATTCCAAACGCCTCCCGGGTTTATCGTGACCAAACCCCTAAATGTCTTTGTGCCCGCTGTACCCGTTATCGACAAGGTACCGCTGGTACCCGCACCAATCGTGGTCGTGCCGTCAACCACGGTTGTAACTCCCCCGATTACGTACGTCACACCGTCACCGATTACCAGATTGCCCCCAACGGTTGTGGTTGCTGCCAAGGTCTTCGTACCGCTGCCCGACAAGGTCAGGTTATTGTAATCCAACGCCTGCACGGTCTGGTTGCCTCCTGTATATGCTACCGTGCTCCCGGCAAAAGATGCTAATGTTCCGTTTGAAGAACTGAAAATGGATCCGCCTACTTGAAGCAAACCCGCTCCAGTAAATTGTATCGTGCTGCTGGGGCCTATGCCGGTTATATTTCCAGCTACTGTAACTGTACCGGTCGAAATGGTTAGTTGATGGCCTGAACCTCCAATAGAGGCTGTAAAATCAACATTATCCGCGGTAAGCGTTCCTGCGCCAACACTTAAAATGTTTGAACCCGAGGTAACTGTCTGGGGAATGGTTACTGTACCTGAAACTGTTAAACTACCCGAACTTATTGTTAGGGTGTTCGTAACATCCGTGCCGGCATCAAATAACAAAGCGCTACAGGTTTCATCACCTGATATTGTTACTGAAAAACCATCGCCAATGAAAACAAAATCGTCAGGGCCGGGAGTACCAGCAGCCGCTGCACCTCCAAAGCCTGTGTTGGACCAGGTAGTGTTTACATTCCAGGCTGTGCTGGCAATGGAGTAGAAGGTATTGGCACCTGTGATAACTGTCAAAAATCCATTACCACTGAAGAAAGTATCATTTTGGTTTTCGGCTGCGGAACTGGTACTACCCCACGTGCCCGATGGACGAATTGCTCCGCCCAATACCAGTGTATTGACTGTGTGGGTATTCGCGTTACTCAGACTGGCGACAGCTCCGTTGTTAACCGTAAGCGTACCCGCTATCGCTAACGTGGGGCTAACCCCTAAAGTCTTGGTTCCCGATCCCGATAAGATTAAATTATTAAAAGTGGTAGAGCCTCCAGTAATGCTCTGGGCTGCTCCAGTGAAAACTAATGTACTTCCTGTTCCAATAAATGTTCCATCGTTGGTCCAGTTTCCAACCACATTGTGCGTGAATGCACCCGAGGTAAACGTAGTACCCGCCCCGATGTTTACATCACCACCGATCGTCAAACCGATCACACCGGTGGTAGAAACAGTTCCGCTTAAAATCAAATCTCCTGCAATTGAAGTCGTACCCGCTTGTAAGGTCTTTACCCCAGTACCCGATAAGCCTAAGTTTTCATAATTTACATTCTTGACCGTTTGGTCTGCCCCGGTATAGTTCACCGTGTTCCCTGCGGCCGTGGCTGTCATATTTGTGATCGCACTCGCGCCTCCGATATTTAAAATCGCTCCAGGGCCTTGCGTGATACGGCCACCACCACTTAAAGCATTGCTAACCGTAAGGGTATTCGTATTGGTCAACACTACCGCTCCACCCGCCACCGTAACGCTCGGAATGACAAAGTCGCCCGTCAATACCTGAGAGTTTGTGTTAAAGGTATGGGCCGCTGTTCCTGCTGTAAACGTACCATTGTTGGTAATGCCGCCCTGAAAGGTTATTGCTTCATTCACTGCTTCATTCCAAACGCCTCCCGGGTTTATTGTAACCAAACCCGTAAATGTCTTTGTGCCTGCTGTGCCGGTTATTGACAATGTACCGCTGGTACCTGTACCTATGGTTGTCGTGCCGGTAACAACTGTTGTAAACCCTCCAATTACGAACGTCACTCCATCACCAATTACTAAATTACCGCCTATGGTAGTGTTCGCTGCCAGAGTCTTCGTGCCACTGCCTGACAAAGTCAGGTTATTGTAAGCAAGGGCCTGAACTGTCTGGTTTCCTCCAGTATACGCTACCGTACTACCTGCAACAGAACTCAATGTTCCATTCGTAGAACTAAAAATGGATCCGTCCAACTGAAGCAAACCCGCTCCGGTAAATTGTATCGTGCTGCTGGGGCCTATGCCCGTTATATTTCCAGCTACTGTAACTGTACCGGTCGAAATGGTCAGTTGATGGCCTGCACCACTCGCTGAGGCTGTGAAATCAATATCAGGAGCGATAAGCGTACCACCGCCAACGTTTAATATGTTCGAACCCGAGGTAACTGTTTGGGGAATGGTTACTGTTCCTGAAACCGTCAAACTGCCAGAGCTAATCGTTAACGTATTGGTTACACTAGTGCCTGCATCAAATAACAGGACTTCGCAAACTTCATTTCCTGTAACAGTTACAGTTTGACCATCGCCAATGATTACGTAATCACCAACTCCCGGTGCACTTAAAGCAGCAGGGCCTCCAAAGCCGATTGTGGACCAGGTGCTGGGTGCGCTCCAATCTGCACTCGCAATAGAATAATAGGTAAACCCACCGGTAGATACGGTGATCAACCCATTGCCGCTGAAGAAGGTGTCGTTCTGGTTGGCTGCTGCCGGGGAAGATGAAGTACTCCCCCAAGTGCCTGCCCCCTGTAAGGCACCGCCCAGGATCAATGTATTGGACGAATAGGTATTGGTATTACTCAAATTGGCAATCGTCCCGTTATCAATTGATAGTTCATTGTTAATCGTGGCGTTACCATTAAATGTTTTAGTACCGCTGCCACTTAGTTGAAGATCGTCAAACGAAGTGGTGCCACCAGTTATGTTCTGAGTGCCACCGTTCAAAACAATTTTACTGCCTATGCCTGTAAAACTTCCATTATTAACCCAGTCGCCACCCACATGGTGCGTGAATGCACCCGAGGTAAATGAAGTGCCCGCCCCAATGTTAACATCGCCACCAATTGTCAAACCGACTACCCCGGTGGCGGAAACAGTTCCACTTAAAATCAAATCTCCTGCAATTGAAGTCGTACCCGCTTGTAAGGTCTTTACCCCACTGCCCGATAAGCCTAAGTTCTCATAATTTACATTCTTGACCGTTTGGTCTGCTCCTGTATAGTTCACCGTGTTCCCCGCGGCTGTGGCTGTCATATTGGTGATGTTGGAGGTACCACCTATGTTCAAGGTCGCCCCGGACCCTTGCACCAAACGACCACCACCATTTAGGGCGGTGCTTACCGTTAAGGAATTGGTATTAGTTAGCTCATTGGCTCCGCCTGTTACGGTTATAGTCGGTATTAAAAAATTACCCGTTAAGGTCTGTGAATTTGTATTAAAATTGTGATTGCCAGTATTTGCTGTAAAGGTGCCATTATTGGTAATACCGCCTTGGAAAACGATTATTTCATTTACAGTTTCATTCCAAACTGCTCCTGGATTTATTGTAACTAAACCCGCAAATGTCTTTGTCCCTGCAGTGCCCGTTATCAACAACGAACCGCTTGTACCTCCGCCTACTGTCGTAGTGCCATTTACCACTAACGTGATACCACCAACGATAAAGAGAGCACCGTCTCCAATAGCCAGGTTTGTGGTAATGGTCAAATTTGCATTAACTGAAATTGTCGAGCCGTTTCCGCCAGTAAGTGAATTACAGGTTCGAGGGTCATCCACCGTTAAGGTAAATCCATCGCCTACAATAATGTCGTCTGTAGGATCTGGTATAATACCACCCGGCCACGGAGCATTGGGTACGGTTGAACTCCAACTGCCGTTCCCGGTGGTAACAATGGTAGCGGCTTCCAGAGTGCCTGTTAGAAGTAAGAAGGCCAGAAATAACCATAATCGGTTACTCAAACTAAAAACAAAAACCGGGAGAATAAATTTTAGCTCAACTATTCTTTTCATAGGACAGGTAGACTGGTGTAAAAAGGCGAGGAATGCACTCCACAATTCGATACAGCGAGACGATTCCTATTCCCATTGATTTTACGTAATTAGAGAAAACTTCAATCCGGAAAGTCAGTAAAACAAAATCGCTGTTTAAGACCCCTAACATCAGTTTCCACATTTCAACAAAAATATGTAAAATAATCAACTTAATCCCTCTAAATGTCGCCTGATCGTCATTTGTAACCCAAACTATGCCTCAAAGCAATAATGATGTTTTCCTGCTCGCTTTGTGTTAGATTCTGTCCGGAAGGTAGGCAAAAAACCTCTTTGAAAAGTGCTTCTGCGGTTCCGTTAAGAAATGTTGGATAACCCGATAAATGCTTCATCCGGTGTAGTGGATTCCAGCCAATTCTGACTTCAATTCTTTGATTATCAGATAGTTTAACAAATTCCTTTACTTTGGTTCGCTTTGGGAAGCGAAATGCTGACAGCCATCTGCTGGCGATATGACCATCCAATGCCATGGCTGAAGTAAGTCCTTCAATAGGCAGTAATTGCTTACAGTATTGCCCAAACACCTGCTGACGGCTGCTTACGTATTCCTTATCACGCTGGATTTGGGATAATCCATAGGCTGCTGTCAGTGGGCTTATCCGGTAGTTGTAGCCCACCTCATTGAAGACATAGTAGGATTTCGGCAAACGGGCTTGAGCTGCAAGTAGCCGTATCCTTTTCTCCCACTTTGAATTTGAAGTGGTTATCAAACCACCACCAAATGCAGTGATTGTTTTATTGTTGTTAAAAGAGAAAACACCAATATCCCCAAGCGTACCGCAAGGTTCATTTTGTATTGAAGCTCCCCAGGCTTCCGCTGCATCTTCAATTATTGGAACCCCGTATTGCTTGGCAACCTCTTGGATTCGCGCCATGTCTGCAGGTACGCCATAGTTATGCACCACGATAATGGCTTTGATGCGCTTTGTTCGTGCATTAAATTTTCGAAGGGCTTGCTCCAGTAGCACAGGACAAAGATTCCATGTGGTTGGTTCACTGTCTACCCAAACTGGTTTTGCGCCTGTATACAACACCGGGTTTACAGAAGCAACATAGGAGAAGGTCGGCACAACAACCCAATCACCAGAACCAATACCCAATGCCATTAAGGCAAGGTGTACTGCTGCCGTGCCCGATGATAATGCCACCACTGGTTTATTAAGCAGCCTGGACGATGCCAGTTTTTCCAGATCCAGTACGAGTTCTTCATGGTTAAGATTCTGGTATTTCAGCAATACCTCGTATAATGCCTTTGCATCGATTTCATTATAGGATAAAGGAATTTTAAACACGCTTATTCACGATTACTTTTTGATAAAAAAATGCAATAATCAAGATAAACATCAGGAGTGGATTTACAATCAGGCGATGAACTTGAGAAAGTAGCGGAGAAGAGATTTCTGAATCGCCCTCGAGGGAAATTTTGATAAAAAAGTAAACCGGAAGAAGAATGAACAACTCGACCATGAATAAATAAAATGAAATCGTCAGGTATTTTCTTTCTTTGAACCAGGCAAAAATCAATACCATACAGGCCGAATCATTGATAACAAGCCGCACTGTTTTGTTGATGATAAACTTTGTGTTGGAATCCAGTAGTTGAAAATTCGATGGCAGCATGGAATTGAGAAATTCAGCATAGCTGAAACGCTGAAAGACAAAGACCAGCACAAGTACCAATAAAGCAACACCGATCAGCAAAAACCGTTTCACGATTTACCAGATGAGATTACCTGACGCACCGAAATCTTATTGATCTTTTCAATCCATATCCACCACAACAAGAAAACCATCACATAAATGGATGCAGTAAAGGCATACTTATGTATGTAGTAGAAGTACTGCTGAAAATATTCTGCAACCAGAAATAATCCGCTTACACGAAACAGGTTAGCCACATGAATAAGCGCAAGCCCTAACGGAATAAACCACAACATTTTTTTCCGATCCCCACCAAAGGCCGCCATGAACGCAACAAAAACAATGGCTACGTTAATACCATTGCACCCTTCAAAGACATTGACCACAATTCGAGAGCCCTTGTAAATAGAAATGGTTCGGGTATTCAACTTGGGTTTAGTATAAGTGTCTTCACCAAAAACATTCAACAGAACTGCTGATTGATTCGTGACGAAAACCGTAGCCGGATCAGCGCGATCGTACTGTTCAATCCACCAGCCGTACAAAAGATTCAGCGCCAGGTAAAGTCCAACGAATATTCCTAAGAACCGAAGCGCAGGTTTAAATTCATTAATCATTTTTCCGGATGGATCGTGCCGGCACACCGGCTACAGTTCTGTTTGCTTCCACGGAGCGGTTTACTACGGCACTGGCTCCCACAACAGCTTGTTTCCCAATACTGACATGTTGAAGTACCGATGCACCCGTGCCAATCAACACCTCCTCACCCACGTTTACATAGCCGGAGATATGAACACCCGGCATAATAGATGAGTAAGACCCAATGGATACATCGTGGCCAACCGTAGTGTTAAGGTTAAGCATCACAAAATCACCCAACGTTATATCGACTGTTAGCCGACAACCTGCTGTAATAAGACAACCTGCTCCGGCTTTTATGTTTTCACCAATGGTGGCAACCGGATGGATGATGGTGGGGTAATAAATTCGGGTATTCTTTATACGCTCAACCAGTTTTCGTTTTAGACGTGGATCACCAACAGCGATAACAACAGCTATCTCCTCTTCAATTGCATTCAGTTGATCAACACCGCCAAGCACGCTACTTCCTGAAACCGTTGATCCCCTCCTCATGCCGTCATCAAAAAATCCAATTACCGCCCATTGCATACGGATACTATTAACCTGATTGATCATCACCAGGGTTTCCTTGCCAAATCCCCCGGCACCGACAATGGCTATTTTAGCTAGTTCACTCACCGGTAAATTGGTTTTCTTCCAACGAAACGTCTCTCTTCATGGATAGTATCAATACGAATGTTTTAAAAAGTATTTTCAGATCAAGCAAAAATGACAATTCACGAACGTAGTTCAAATCATATTCAAACTTCTTATTCCACGGCAGATTGTTTTTACCGTTTACCTGGGCTAGTCCGGTAATGCCCGGTAAAACTTCATGTCGTTGCTTTTGCCTTTCAGAAAGAAGTGGTTGGTACAACACTGGTAACGGCCGTGGTCCTACCAGCGACATCTCCCCTTTCAGCACATTCCACAATTGCGGAAGTTCATCCAGGTTGGTAGCGCGAAGAAATTTCCCTAACCAGAATTGTCTGTCCTTCAAGGGAAGCTGTTCATCGGTTTTTAATGTGCGCAATTTTAACATCGAAAATGGAATGCCCGATTTACCGATTCGGTTAGATTTATAGAAAACAGGAAACTGAAAAGTAAACAGATACATCAAAAGAATAAGGACTGTCAACCAACTCGTTACAACAATAAGCAGAACACTCATTACTTTATCAAAAATGATTTTACCAGCCTGTTTATACATCCCCGTCAACCTTTGAAAATTGAAAAGACCGTCTGAAAAATAATTCTAATGTCCAACCAAAAAGACTGATGCTCAATGTACTTCAGGTTGAGATCAAGTTTAACGGGCATGATCTCCCGGATGTAATAGTCGATCGGATCATTTTTACCTTCAAGCAATTTATTTTCATTCCGGAATTGAATGGATGCATAATCCGTAATGCCAGGCTTTACGGTGATCACTTGTAATTGTTGGGGAGAATATAAATCCACAAACTTTTTCAACTCCGGCCGCGGACCTACCAGACTCATCTCACCTTTACACACGTTGATCAGTTGGGGCAATTCATCCAGTTTGAATTTACGAAGCCAAAATCCAACCGGTGTAATGCGTGAATCGCGCGCGCCAATGGTTATGGCCGCAGCTTTGTCTGAACCGACACGCATAGTTCTGAACTTGAAAAGTTTAAAAAGTACATTATCCCTTCCAACACGTTCCTGTAAATAAAATACCGACCCGGTGGAATCAATCTTGATCAGTAAAGCAATCAGTATAAAAAAAGGAGAAAGAATCAGTAGTCCGATGGATGATGCTAAAAAATCAAATAAGCGCTTTAGCATACTAAGTGTCTTGCGTAAAAGCTATTCCACAAAGTTTCACAGAGAAGCACAAAGAACACAAAGATCTTAGTGAAACTATGCGCATCCTTTGTGTACTTTGTGCAATAGTTGACTTTAGTTAATTATTCGCTTTATACCTTCCGTCAGCAACCCGGTGTGGAAATTAATCAACAGACCCAATTTATAATTCCCGAGACGTAAGTAGGTCAACACCTGAGCCGTATGAACGGCTGTAAAGAATTCAACGGTCTTAAGCTCAAGTACCAGTTTATTTTCAACCAATAAGTCGATTCGGTAGCCATGGTCTAGCTTAACATCCTTATAAACAATCGGCATAGGTTTTTCTTTCTCTACGTACAAGCCACTTTGTACTAAATCATAGTATAAGCATTCGCGGTATGCAGACTCAAGCAGGCCTGGACCAAGGCTCCGATGCACTTCAATGGCATGACCTATGACAATATTGGATAATTCGTTCTCTGTCACTATTCAAGTGTTATTTCACAAAGCTGCACGAAGAATCACTAAGAACACAAAGCGCTTTGTGGGCCTTCGTGTATGCTTTGAGTTCTTTGTGCAACAGCTTATAATGACTCATACGCACGAACAACAGCATTAATAATATAATCAATCTTGTCCTGATCAAGTTGCGGATAGATTGGGAGAGATATCTCCGTAGCATAACAGGAAAATGCCACAGGATAATCCACTATCCGATAACCACGTTCCCGAAAAACAGTCAGCATAGGCAACGGCTGAAAATGAACATTAACAGAGACACCTGCTTCTGTAATGCGTTCGATCATCGTATCACGTTGAGCTTCTGAGATATCTTTAATACGCAAAGGATAAACATGGTATGAAGATTCCCGGAGATCATCGCTGGTTGGGGGTAACAATGCCCAGGAATAATTTCCAAAACCGTTAGCGTAAGCCTGTGCCACGCGTTTGCGTTCAGGCAACATCAGTATTGGATATTTGCGTAGTTGGGCCAACCCAATGGCTGCGCAGATATCCGGCATGTTCATCTTAAAACCGGGATAAACAATATCGTACCGCCAACCGGCTCCGTTGGTTTTGGACAACGCATCTTTCGTTTGGCCATTCAGCGACCACAACTTAAATGTGCGATAAACCTCAGCATGATTGAATTCATCCTGCGGAAGATTAATACACATGGCCCCACCCTCAGCGGTTGTAACATTCTTAACCGCATGAAACGAGAAAACGGAGAAATCACCCCATGCTCCTATTGGTGTGTTAAGGTACACGGCTCCGAGTGAATGGGCAGCATCACTCAAGATCAATATTCTACCCAACTTTCGCTGATTATCCGATGTTGGGGCAAACTGATTCTTTACTGCTGGCGAATTAACCAGGTCAATCAATTGTTGATAGTCACAGGGCCAGCCTGCAATATCCACCGGAATAATTGCTTTGGTTCGCGATGTAATCCTTTCTTTAATCTTGTTGATGTCAATATTAAAATCATCACCGCTATCCACCATCACCGGAGTAGCCCCCAGGTGCATCACCACCAAAGCAGTAGCCGCATAGGTATAAGCCGGAATAATCACCTCATCGCCCCGTGTTACACCGTACCAGTGCAGCAACAGCATTAACCCTGATGTGGCTGAGTTACAACACGCCACGTGCGATAACCCTGTTTGTGCGGCAACAAGTTTTTCAAGCGCCAATACTTTAGGTCCGGAGGTAATCCAACCACTATCAAGCGCATCCAAAACTTCGCGCTTGACATCGTCATCTATGTACGGTGGGGAGAAGGGAATTTTCATTTCGTAATGGTTACTCTTTTTTGCATACTAACCGACTTGCCGGAATGTTTATAAACAAGCCACCCATTCGACATATACGATTTTATGGCTTGACTATTTTCTGCAAGCACAGTGAGCGACATCTTTGAAAAACCAAGCTCCACAACTTTTTCCTGAAATGCTTTTAGCAATAAAGAACCATAGCCTTTTCCCTGATGTTGCGGATGAACCCCAATGACAACCAAACCTACATGAGGCTCAGTAGCACTATGGTTTTTTCGATCTTTCATCGGTTTTTTAAATCCTGTTATCTTAAAGTAAATATTTTTAAGAATAAGTTTGTAGCGTGAAACCAGTTCCGGATGCAACCACAACCAGGGTCTAACTATGAGTGCTAACGCGGCATCTTTAAAGGCATATTGAATCATACTTGATGCTGAGCCATGAACCTGACTACCATCGGAAATCATCCCACCTGCATAACCTATACATACTCCTTCTTGCTCAATCCACAGTAAAAAACTTTTTGGGTTATCAATATACCATTCCAGCGTGCGGTATGAAACATTCTTACCTAAGAGAGAAGACAGTGTCCCTGGAAAAGCACTTCGATGACATTTAACAATTTTGTCAAGATCAATTGCTAATGCCTCTTTAGTCGTCATAAAAACTAAGCTCTCTTAGAAAAGAAACCAAAAATAAATCCAAGTCCGTAGCTACAATGGAGCAGAGGATAAATCAATATTGATCTGAACTTTTCAGACAATGGCAATTTATTAATGAATGAAAATTTAATATTCAGCAGGCCGTATAACCCCAACGGAATAAACCAGAAATTGAAACCTAACCAAAATGCAAATGGGAGACTGAAAAGGTAGAGAATAAAAAAGGAAGGAATTAAATGTCTGGGACGCAAACCTTCTGTAACTTTTCTTAGGACAAGTGGTTTGTAGAATCCATATTGATAATATTGTTTGGCCAATGAATATACAG
Source organism: Cyclobacteriaceae bacterium (assembly GCA_019638255.1). Classification (GTDB taxonomy): domain Bacteria; phylum Bacteroidota; class Bacteroidia; order Cytophagales; family Cyclobacteriaceae; genus UBA2336. Next base: position 2,855,778 of record JAHBUD010000001.1, read on the forward strand.
AATTACGCACATAGTAATCACACTCCATTTCAGGCACCATCAGAATTCGATACCCGGCAGCTTTCATGCGGTAATGCATTTCATCGTCCTGATTTCGCTTTAAACGCGTATCGAACAATCCTACTTTTTCAAATATTTCCCTTTTATAGAATGCAAACGCAACACTATCAACAAAAGATCTTTTCTTGCTAACTCTGAATTCAGTTCCCCCTACGCCAAAAGGTGTACTCATGCAATAAGCAATTGCATTACCCCATTCACCAACGCCAATCTGATGCAATGGACCACCAACAACATCACCCTGGTTGGCCTCCAATTCCGTCAATGCTGTTGAAAAAAAAACTTCGGAATAGTTTGTATGAGCTCCCAAAAGAGCAAGATACTTACCCCTTGCCAGTGGATAACATTTATTGAATGCATGGCTCACATACTTATCCGGATTTTCAATCAAATAAATCCCCTCATGTCTTTTAGACCATCCATTCACAATTGCCCTTGTTTGATCAGTGGAGCCTGCATCCACAACAAATAACTCCGATGGCTTCGGACAAAACTGAATGAACACAGAGAGAATATTCTCAATATATTTTTCTTCGTTCAACGTTGGGCAGATGATGCTGAAAATCACTTTAATTCTGATAAAATGATTTGAGGCTTTCCGGAGGGGGTATTTGGAATACTGTCTACCACCCTAAAAGTAATTGGTAATTGATCCCCAAGATTGGCCTCAATTATTGAGGAAATCTTATTCAGCAAATCCTTATCGAAATCCCGTTCAGGAATGTACTCAATTTCAATCCCGTCTAAATTTCGTTGAACGACACGAAATTGTTTAATGGATGGAAAATGTTCAAAGATACCTGTAAAGAAATGTACAATTAAAAACTTCCCCTTTCGCGTTCGAACGATATCGGTATCCCGTCCAATAATCTGACGCAGAATAGGAAGCTTTCGACCACATTCACAGGAATCCGACTCTTCACGAACGGCCAGATCACCCAGGTAATACCGGATGAGGGGCATAGCATAAGCATCCAGACGGGTTGCGACAACATATCCCATCTCACCCGGTGCAACTTCATTTCCATTCTTATCCAATAACTCCAGATAAACGTGAGGCGATAAAATATGATATTGACCAGAAGTACATTGCCCGGCAATAACAAAACCTTCGGTGTTACCATAGGTATCAAAAACCTTGGTTGCAAAAACTTCCTCAATCTTCTTTCGGTAATGCGGAAACATCTTGTCACCCCAGGAAATTACACCATTGAAGGAAACTTTGATTCCAAGCTTTTCTGCCAAAAGGGCATAACTATACAGGCCGGACGCATAGCCGCCAAAAAACAGTTCCCTTCTTGATGAAAATTTGAGCGCCTCGGCAACCTCATGCTCATTGATGTTAAAAGCTTGCTGATAGATTGTCCTAAATAATTTGTCTTTGATTCTTTTAACTAGTGTTCGGTTCAATGTCATGCCCAATTGTAATAAGGGTAAACCTGGTCTGTAGCCTGACCATTCCCACAATAAAGTCTGCATAGCCTGTGTCATAGAGGATTCGGCCTTTGTCATATATATTGTGCTCTGGAATCCAGACGACCCACTGCTTGATTCTTTAATTAATCGCTGAGAATTATTAGGGTTAATTAGTTTCTCAGATTGTGATTTTAGTATTTCTTTCGTAAGCAAAGGAAATTGCTTTAACCATACATAAGGATCTGTATGGTCATTCAATTTAAGATCTTTATAATAGGGTATTCTACTTCTTGAGTGTAAAAGAATATGTTTTAAGGACTCCTCCTGCTTCTTAAGCAACTCAACTTCGCTTAACCATTGGATTTCTCTCCATTTCTTTAGTTCACTGATATACTTGGTGCCTAAAATAAAGTCGCCTAATGGCAAAATGATATTCTCCAACAAGGAAGTGTAAGTGCTCAAGATTGATACTTTTGAAGTAAGCGTTTGTTTGAATCAATCAAAAGCTTCCACTGCGGACCCACAACTCGCCAATCAAATGACTGAGCTTTGTTTCGTCCATTTATTGAAACTTGTTCAGCAAGTCCTTCATCTTCAATCAGCTTCTTGACTACTTCAACAAACCCCAACGCATCATTCTTTTTTACCAAAAAACCTGTTTCTCCGTTCATTATAAGATAGGACAAGCCCCCAACATTTGTACTGATAACCGGCAAGCCCAAGGCCATGGCTTCAATTACACTCACGGGAGTATTGTCAAAATTGGTGGTATTAATAAAAATATCATACTCAGCGGAAATCTTGATCCAATCATTCTTTGCCAGAAAACCTGTAAATCGGATTGATTCAAAAATACCAGCTTTACGGGCCTTCTCTTTGACTACTTCCATGCTCCCATCCTTTTCAGCACCAACCATGCATATCTCAACAGACTTATACTCATTAAGAAGTTGGATCGCAATTTCAACCACAAGTGTCGGATTGTATACCTTATGAAAAGCACGCACCCAAAGTAATTTTGGCGCACATCTATTCCGTTTAAGAAATGGGTATTTCTCAATCTCAATGAAATTCGGAATACAGTCTACCCTATAATCATAATTCGAGAGCAGTTTCTGCAAAAAAGCAGAAGGAGCCACAGACACATTTGCTTGCCTGAACAAATTATCACAAAATTTCCTTGATCGACTCAATCGGGTTTCAAAATCACCTCCACGAACAACAAGGATATAAGGGATACCGAATTGCCTTGATAGCTTAGCAATGGTGTAAGCATACCAAAACGCCCTGCTGCTAAACACATCAATCAACACTAACTCACAATCCTTACGATGCCTGATCAATCCGGAAAGCATATCCAAAAAACGAAGAAGCTGGTTCCGCTTCTCCGAAAAAGCTGAAACCTCAACGTACTCCCTAAGCCGGGGCACCAACGTCTCCATGAGCGCTGGTGACCTGCCGTGCCGGGATAGCATATTTCCGAAATACAGTATCAACTGATCTTTGTGTGATTTGAGAAGGAACAATCCGGATGAAAGCAAAGCCATACAGAAAACACGGAGCAGCTATTCGCGTAGCCGCATGCGTCATAAACACAAAACAGAAACCTATAAAACCAATCAGGAAAATCTTCTCAATTGTATTTGTCTTTCCAAAAAAACGTGAAACCGGAGCCCCAACCAAAATCAACAACGAGATTACACCAGGTATACCATGTTCAGCAAGTAACCGGGTAAATTCATTATGTGCCGCAACATCCATGGCATAACCATATTCTTTCCGGAGATACTTCCCCATGCCCACACCCACCCCACTAATCGGGTGCTCATTGAATATTTGCCAGTCTAATGCCATAATTAAGGTACGCCCTGAAGTCAGTCGGTCAATGTCTTCAATTTGCTGACCTCCTCGCTGACCTGTGTAACGATCATACAGCTTATTGCCAGTAAGTTCATTGGCATAGTTAAAAGCTGTTACGCCTAGCGTAGCAAACAGTAACGCCAAAAATATGACACGTATCGATTTATAATTGATACCCCCGATACGAACGGTGTAATAAGCAAATATTACAAAAAGCAGAATCATCGGGGTTAACATACCCCCGCGTGAAAATGTTAACAAGCCCCTGAAAAGAAACATACCAGTCAAGCCTAACAGCAGAAGATTGCTTCCCAAAAGTTTTACTTTCATGAAATAGCACAAGCCGATAATCAATATGCCCAAGCCAAGGATAGATGACATCTGATTAGGTCCATAAATGCTGGTGGCAAAATTCGATTGATAACCGAATTCGATTTCACTGAAATCGGGGGTTTTAACGATCAAGTAACCCAAAATCGCCACCAAGGGGTACAGTATGGAAAGAAAAAAATTCCTGACATCCTCAGCGCGAAAAGGAAAATTATAAAAGTACATAGCAGAAACAGCGAGGCATAACGGACCCGATAAATTACCGGATATCAACTGGCGTGTCTCTTCCAGATCACCTCCATCCGTTAAAAAGGCAGCCGGTAACAACAACAGGAAATAAAGAATAAATTGGACTTTAAGTCTTGAACCTTTTGCTATGATTGATACCAACAGGATTAGTGAAACTGCATACTTAGTAAACTCATGGGGTATGCCGGACTTTGACATTCTGCCTAAAAGCTCTAGCCCGACCAAATATGCTGCAGGAATGTATTCAGGCCAGCGTATCGTTCGTTGTACGGCAACATATAAACCCCACGCGAATATCAATATTGACCAATAAAATACTGTGAAGGGAACTGCTGCTGCGGTAATACCCAGAATCAGATGAACCAGAATATATAAATCAGCCTTAAACTTTGACGTATTCACTTATTCAAAATTTCTTTGTTGATTCGCTCAATATAACGTTCATAGGTGAATTGACTTGAGAGCTTAACTGCTTCGCCAGACATCCATTTTAATTTACTTCGATCTTCTACCAGCTCATTTATCGCATCAGTAATACTGTTGACTGAGCCATCGCGCAATAAAAAACCATTTACTCCATTGAATACATACTGACCTATAGCCGAAACATTGGTAACAACCGGTACACAACCATAAGCACAAGCCTCTGCAATTACTTTAGGAAAACCTTCCGAGTCGCTGGGCAAAATAATAACATGCGCTCGGCTATAAACCTCATGAATTTGATGGTGAGGTAAAAATCCTTTAAACTCAACTGGTATCTTAATTTTTTGTGATTTTTCTCTGGCCTCATCCAGGGCAACCCCATCGCCAACAATGATCAACCTTTCGAAATGAGAAATACTTTCTGAAATTAATAGTGTTTCCAGCAATCGCAAAATTCCCTTGGCTGGTGTTACTGCACCAACAAAACAAAGCACTAATTCTCCAGTAAATTTCTTAGCATAACTAATCTTCTTAGCTAGCTCATATTCAATATTGGAAAGGCATGGGTTTTCAAAACTTAACAAATGCCCTCTTTGTCCTGGCCATAAACCATTGATTGTTACGTATGAACGCTGAAGATTCTTAATAAGCCACCAACGTTGAATTCTATACGATAAAGGCGGTGAGGGGTGCATCCAATTACCTGCGTATTTAACCCAACGCTTCGGTCGTTTACGGATGAAAAGTATTGGCAAGGTGTATAAACCGAGGTTTGTTGGCAATCGCAATTGAACCCAATCAGCCTCACAGATAGCGCGCCATACCACAACAATATTTGTGGGCATCGATAACAAAACCTTAAACTTACTGCGGATACTCTTTCCACCTGATGGCTTTAAAAACTCACATCGTACATTCTTAGCTTCATAAGGAATAAACCCATGGGTAACATCACTTTTGTGCAGCGTTGCTACATGAACAACTTCCTTGAAAAGACTAGCCAAGTAATCAATTTCGCGTACGGTTGGACCCCAGCCAACAACCGATCCATCAGACTTTTGAAAGTGGGCAGTATGGGAGATTATCACCAGTTTCAACTAAAACCATTTTACGGGATTGCAAGAGCTTGTAGATATTGCTCACTGATTTTTGACCATGAGAATTTTTTTGCATGGTCTAAACTGTTCTTCTGAAACACATTAAAATTCCTCCAGATCTTCTCAATCGCATCTGCTACTTCAATGGAATCTAGCGGATCCACTAAAATTCCAGAATAATCGTTTGCAATTGCATCCTCTATTCCACACCCGATAGATCCAATCGCAGGTAAGCCCATGGCATTAGCCTCCAAAATAGCAATACCAAATCCTTCAACAGAGCCGGTTATTGTAGAATTACTCAGCATAGCAAAAATATGCGACTCTGATAACAAAACCCTAAGTGCCTCTGCTGATACAGCGCCATGAATGGTGATGCTACTTTTGACACCCAGCTCGTCTGCATACATCAATAGTTCTTTCGCCTTTACTGGAATCCCAACAATATGATATTGAACTGGACCTAGTCTCTTCACTATTTCTGGCAAGGCAGCAATCACATTCCGTTGTCCCTTCCGATCAGTAACTGATCCGGTTGTAATGATTTTTAACGGAATTGATTTTACAGAAAGTCTGTCGCAGAAAAAAAAAGAATCATCAAAGCCATTATTAATCACCCATACCTTATCCTGAAATTTTAATGGAATTAATCCTGCGGTAAACCTGGAAACAGAAATAAGTTTATTGAATTTTGCTAACGAAAGATTAACCATCATTTTCATTAGGATACCCGATGGGTTTATGTCTGTTCCATGAATGATTCCAACCAACAATATACGCTTTGAAATGAAAAACGATAGTAGATATGCGCTAATCAACATCCGTCTTCCTGAAACAATTATTACTAATGGGCGGTCTCCAAATTTTCTAACCTTTCTAAGTAGTACAAGCAAAAAATGCAGAAAACCTGAACGAACATAGTTAACTAAGAATTTATGCCCATCTAAATTGACTCCATACTTGCTGATAAATGTGAATACCTCCACCGTTGAGCCGCTATAAGCTAAGCCTTTAGCCAGGTTAAAAGCATGATTACCGATACCGCCAGGCGCGGGAGGAAACTCTGATGACATCAGTAATACAGGAGAACTCAAAAAAATTAGTGTGAAATAGTTCTTAGCTCTGCCTTCTCTTTTACTCCAAGTAAAAATTCAGGATAACCAAAGTTTCCATGCTGAAGAAGCAAATGGCATTTACCCCTACTGGCTATGGCAGCTCCAGAAGTTATTTGTACCTCTTCCTTAAGGTACCATACTTTATAGCCGATTTCATTAGCCCATTCAATTATTCTATTAGCGTTTTGCTCCATAGAAACTTCCTCGGTAGCATGCATCTCAACAAAAAAACGGGTAATCCCCTGACGTGCTAATTGTGTTGCTCCTTGCAGAACCAAGGCTTCTGCACCTTCCACATCAATTTTAACAAAATCTGGCTGTACCTGATATTGATCAACAAGCAGATCAATGGTAATGGTCTCAACCCAGTAATAGCTGTCCAACGTGCTGGCAGTTTTGGCGTGGCTGGCATACATGCTTCCTGCCGCGCCATACCCTATCGAATAAAATTTAATCTTTTCTCCAGGCTTATCGCCAACAAAACCTGTAACGTAACTACATCTTCCAGAAAGATTATTGAGAATCAAATTTTTAGCCGCACACACTAAGGCTTCCGGATTCGGGTCAACCAGTACAATACGTTGCGCATTTCCCCCAACGGACGCCAATAACGCTGTGTATCCAATATTTGCTCCAATGTCAAAAATAACTTTGCTCTGCCGGGCCAATAAATAAAACCAGGCATCATCATAATCCTCTTTTACTATGGTTCCTTTAACAGTTATTAACTCCTGTCCCAGTAATGTTTTGGTTTCCAACTGATCTTTAACTTTCCAATATTTAACCTTCAAACCAGATAGCAGTCTTCTTATTCTCTTCATAGCGACTTCCTCACTGAGGCGATTAAATGAGCCGTACCTGTTGCCTGATCAGCAACACCTTTAGATTCTATTCTATTGATAAAATTCCCGATCAGCGACTTAATGGTCCGAACAGGTCTGCGGAATTGATACGCACTTCTACCCCATGCCCTGTACTTCCCTGTTTTTACCGCATACCTAACCTCAACCTGGTTAAAATATTTTTCCAGTAGTTGTTCCAGTTGCTGTTTGGTGTAATGCCGTACATGATCAGGATTGTAATTCGGGGGTTCATTTTTGATGTAATCCCCGTTTGGAGTAGTAAAGTAGGCCCATCCTCCCGGCCGAATTACTTTGGCGATATTTTTTACAAAGGCATCATCATCCGGAACATGCTCAATCACTTCTACAGAAACAACGGCATCATATACGTTTTCATTAAGCGTTGTGCGCGTCATATCTTCAATCCGTATTCCTTCTACATTGCTTCTGTTCTTTTTTATCCAACCGGCTATCTGATCCGACATACCCAGATTAAGTTCCTGTTGCACATCGGTTTCACGAGGAATATCCATTATGGTAACCTGGGCAGGTATACCAATCGTGTAAGGGGATTTTCGACCACCCACATCCAGAATTCTAATTTTACCGTTGGCACCGCCCAGCAGCGTAAGCATATCTTTCCGTACCGTAACCAGAAGACTTGGCATGGTGGGAAACGTAAGCCATCGCATCCATTCGTAAACAGTCATAATTACTCAGTTATTTATTTTATCGATCAACGCTGCCCGTTTCAACATCTGTGTTGACCTTCTCCATGACATCATTACCTGAACCAAGAGGACGGGTGAAATTACAACAGAAGCGATACTGGCAATCAAAAGCAAAAACGGCCTGTTCTTGAATTGTAACGGAAGCACAGAAGCCGGAATTTTTATCAGCAGATTCAATACCGATTGCTTGCATCCAAAATATTTCCGCGTAAGATACAATACGCTGGGTATCGGACGTACAGAAAAAAAAGAAACCGGTCGGTACCCATCCCAACTACCCATCTGGCGCAACCCACCAGACTCAACTTTTAAATGAACTCGTTTGGCTAACGGGTTAGAGATGCTGCGAAATCCAGAAAGGTAAGCCCTCAGGCCAAACTCACCATCGCCCATTCGTTGTTTTTCAAATTGCCGGTCGAACAAACCAATTTTCACAAAGACCTCACGCCTGAGAAGTGCATTTCCGGTATCAAACTGATCACTCCAGCGAAAAAAAGAATAGTGATCAGGCACTTTTGCGCCTATGCGACTAATGGAAACACCGGCAGAAATATCGGCTCTGAAATAATCTACGCACCGAAGATGATTTGTAAGCCAATCGGGCTCAATAATCGAATCATCGTCATATAAAGCAATAAAGCTACCGCTAGCCCGGAGAATGGCTTCATTCCTGGCTTTCCACAGCGCCTTTTCTGATTGACGGATAACTTTGAGATCCAGCCTTCGGTTCATATAAATGCTGTCATTGAAAGGAACTGTCTGATCGACCACGATTACCTCAAAGTACTTGTAATCTTGGTTTTCCAGATCAGATAATACCCGATCCAGATACGCGTACCGATTCAGCGTTGGGATAACCACCGAAATGAATGGCGAGGATTCAAGGAGTGAACTTTCAAATAGGCTTACCTCAGGATATTCCCTTACCTTGTCAAACAACTTCACACGTCTCACACGAACGGTGCAAAAAAAAGCAACAACCTCTCGGATTGGATTGTGCAACGTGACCAATCTCAAAATAAATACATAGAAGACCCAAACGGGATGATAATATTTACGGATAAAACGATACTCATCGTATACAGAAATCACGTCATCCGCCTGAAGTTCAAGATAATCATCAGGATTAAAAGAAATAATTCCCTTATGAAAAGCCTGATAGGCCGCATCGCGTAAGGAAGCCTGTTGGCTCTTATATCCAGTATCAAACGCGATGAGCTGTTGATAACGCTTTGAAAGACAGTTATAGTTTACCCACCATAACTGTTTACCAGCGACTGGGCTTAGGTTAAAATACCAAATAGGCTGAACATATTTGAGAAACGAAAATATCAGATGTCAGTCAACAATTATTCAACTAAAAAACTCAGCAAACCGTTTTGCCTGCAATTCAAGACTAAATTCTTCCTCAACTCTCCTTCGAGCTGACCTACGAATAACCTGCTTCTGTTCTTCAGGCAGGGCAATTACCTCCAATATTTTTCTTGCCAGCACATCCGGGTTTCGCTTGGGCACTACCCAACCGGTTTGCCCATGTAAAATATTTTCTTGTAAACCTTCTGCATCCGATACAATACACAACAAGCCACTGGCCTGTGCCTCCAGCACGGCATTACAAAAACCTTCCTGAATACTGGGTTGCAGGTAAAGATGTGAGGCACCCATTCGGTTAATTACTTGATCGTGTGGCAACTTCCCGGCAAACTCAACACACTCAGTCAACCCCATCTGGTGCACCAAGAAAATAAGCCGTTCACGCTCCTCCCCTGTCCCAATAACGGTATACGTGAAATCAATTCCTTTATTCTTAAGCAACAGCAATGCCTCCAGCGCATAGTCGATTCCCTTCTTCCAATGCAGTCTTGCAACAGTTATAATCCGTAAGGGCCACTGGCTTCCGATTTTGGCTTTACCATCAAGTGAAGGAAACAAGTTCACATCAACAGCGGGATTGATTTTTACATGGGGTACGTGCAAAGGAAGGCCAAGCCTACAGGCCACATTATACAAATCGCTTGAAATTGTATGTAAGCGATCCAGATTCTTCCATAATAGCTCGTAAGCATTTTTGTGAACCAATGGGTAAATACATACATCATAACCTCGTATACTGGTTGAAAGTTTCGCATCCATTACCCGGCCGAGGTGCTCGCGGTAAATGCCCAGCGTAGCAAAACCAAAATGGATATGCGTTAACCGACAAGGCAATATATGCGAACTTATAAAAATACTTTTGATAATTTCCGGTAATCGCCTGTTATCAGAGCGTAGGACGGAAACATAGCGAAGCACACGTAGCGGTGCACGAAGAAAAGTCAAACACAACACCAGCAATACTTTAACCGGCCTTAGAAAACGATTCCGGGGCAATCTGAAACCGGCCACATGCTTTACAAAAATTACTTTCCCGGGCTTGTCCGTAAAGAGAGTAACTTTTATACCCTTAGCCAGCATCGTCTTCATGGTGTTGGTGAGGAATACTTCTGAATAGCCAGGGGCACTGGAGAGCACAAAACCAACGTGAATCTTCAAATTTTTAGTGCGTTCCAATTAAATTTACTTGACCCTAAGAACCAATAAAACCCCTGAGGAAAAAAGTTCATTAAGGAGTGGTATACTTTTTAAAAAATCAAGATTGTAAACCATATCAACCTTGAATTTTTCAAGTATAACTTTTGAATTAGCCGAAATTATTTTGCGACACCGCTTAACAGTCATCTTATTTAACCCTCCAGGGCGTTTTGAATACTTCTCTAAAATAACGTCTTCATTGTGGTATACCGAATGGATTCGCATAATCCATTTTTCCGGAAAAAAAAGATGAATCCATGGTCGATCTTTTCTGAATGTTCCAAACATGTGTTTACCCCAAGGTGACATCCAGGTAGGACCAAACTTGATGTATATTCTTCCATTCGGTTTTACAATACGAATCATTTCCTCCAGTATTACTTCAGGATATTCAAAGTGCTCGAATGCATCATGACTTGTCAGAACATCTACTGATTTTGACTCAATAATGTTGCTATCACCGAGTATGAAATGAACATTTGAAAGACCAATCGCTTTTGCTAACTCTTTTGCATTGTTGAAATTATCCTGGATGTCCACTCCCATTGCTAATTTCACTCCATTCATAGCAGCCGCTAAAACAAACTCACCACGACCACAACCGAAATCCAATACAACTTTTTCATTCACTTCGTGCCATAGGTCACTTCCAAATGCCAACTCATAAATATTCTTATATTGTGCTATATCAGTTATCTTAATATGATAAACATTTAGAGCTGAAGATTTTGGAGGTAAATAGCAACATGTTCGCAAGATGAACTTTTCCCAAAAGCTCAAGACATTCCAATTTTTAAAATACGTATTGAAACTCGCCATTTTCAACTAACAAATTGTAATCATAACTAAACACCTTTTTTGCACAGCTTTCTAACGCTTGTATATATGTAAATCAGGAAGTCAACAATCAGGCGCATGACTTCAGGCCTTCATACATTTGAACAAACAAAGGAATGTTCCTATTTAAGTTAAACTGCTCTGTTACCGTTTCCCAACCACGTTGACGCAATCTGGTACGGTCGGCATGAGAAAGTTTGCTAGCAGAAATTATCCCCTCAGCCAGTGCCTGCGGATTACGTACAGGTACGATAAAGCCATTCTCTCCATTCAAGATTACCTCCTTCATGCCACCACAATCTGTGCTAACTACAAGTAAGCCAAGTTGCATCGCCTCCAGTACAACATTGGCAATACCTTCTTCTATGCTGGGTAGTACTAATACATCATGCGTCAACATTTCATTTTCAACTTCTTGGTAGGACAGGCCCTTAATCCAGCTAACTTCTTGTGAAAGGTTTAAATCGTGCAATTGAAACAATAATTCATGCGGTAACTCACCTTGTGCAACAAGCGTTAGGCTGAAAAAAACATTAATGCTTTTCAATTTATGCAGCGCATCAAACAAATACTGATATCCTTTCTTCCAATGAAACCTGCCAACCACCAGGATGCGGATACGTTCGGATGCAACCGGGTTTGTCTCCGGAAGCAGTCGGTAAGGTAACCCGCTGTAGATAACGTGCACCTTTGACTCATCAACACCATACTGCACAGCCTCTTTTACCATAGCGTACGATACGGCATGAAAGGCATCAAAGTGTTTAAATGCTTTTCGGTATGAATTCGCTAACACTGAATCTGCTTTAGGGGCAGCATTGATGTGTGTGCCGCGAAAGCTTAGAACCAACTTAACATCAAATAATTTTTTTAAAAAAATCCACTCCTCCGCAGACCTGGCCCATTGAATATGAAAAATATCAGGCAACCTAAGTAACACCGGTACGTACTTCTTCCATTTTAGAAACTCTTCTTTACCTGAAAGCGGGCCATAGCCAAGGTAATTCCTAAGCGCAACATAACGTGCCGGGTGAGAAAGTAACAACTTTATGAACCGCGCAAAATATTGCACTAGTCCTACCAGGCCATTTCTGTTGCCTATCACAATAATAGAGGATTGCGTATAGGTTACAGGTTGTACGAATTTGCCAAACAACACTACCTCAAGTCCCTCATTTGCCAAACCAATAATTAGTCGTTCAATAAAAGTGGTTGAAGGAATTGCCACTGAATAGATAGCAACTGCCAATCGTTTATCTGATATCATAGCTCACATTTAAACGGCTCATCCAAAAAAATACGCTTGTTGTTTTGATGCCACGGATAATGTTAGCAACATGCTCATTGGATGACTAAAAAATACCTGCTCTTGCTGGAAATTTTTATAAAACCTTTCCACAACGCCACGCGGAACCCAATTTGCAAATGCCGGATTCTCAAATAAATAATCCGTCAGATGTTTTTCATTATCGTCTCCCACAAATTGCAATTCCCAATTCCGTTGGATTAGCGGGGTTCGGTTTAGCATACGTTTTAATTTTGAAATTCCCCGGTAGGTTATGTTATACGGTGGCTTGTCCCAGGTATAGGTGTACAGATTAAACGGCCTGTGCTGCTGCCACGGTATACGTGCCAACTCCGGTGCCCTGCGTTTCAGGTATTCAATCTGGATTTGCCTTTTCGCCAAATGTTTCTCCGGCACTGTACAGATAAACCGGCACATACGGTTATCAAAATACGGAACGGTAATGGGGCGTACCGATTCGAATATACTCAGGTTTACGGCCGTCCACCGTGGTGCCCAGTATAAACTTTTAAAAGCGCGAATTCGGGCATTGGCCGAATTGTGGATATCAATATCAGCCAGCAATTTTTTAATCCGTTCCGTAAGGTACTCCCGGAAATCTCCGGTTAAACCCCAGGACTGCCATAAAGCTGAACCCAGTTCCATTCCACCCTTCTTCACAATCTTTTTCAAAACAACGTCAACCTGTTTTTCAAAAGGCAGATCATCCGGAACGCCCATATCATCAAACAACACATCGCCCCAATGGCCTAGGTTGAAAACCTCACCCAGTTCAGCATAGCGGTCAACAAAGGCCATTTGTCGTGGGTGTGTAAATTCCGAATAACAACAATTGATGTGGGCCAATTGCTCAATGCAACTCCAGAGGTAGCCTGAATGAACCTTCCAGTCTTCAAATGGAAAACCACACACTTGCGCAATCCGCTTTCCATACTCTGTTTCATCGTGACCACCCACAAAGGCGTAGCTGTAGGTATGCACATTTTTATTCAAACGCCACAGCGCGGCTGCCTGGGTGCGGCTGTCCAGCCCTCCGGAAAGCGGCAGGATGACTTTACGCTCACCCACTTCGTTAGCGATAATGTCTTCAAAAAGAAATTCAAATTCGTCTGTAGCTTGATTCAGTGTAATATCCCGAGGGGAATAGTTCCATTCAAACCATGGAATTATATTTAGAAGAGCACCATGTTCATCGAATGTATGCACATGACCAGGTTTACAATATTTATACTGGGAGTAGAAGGTGCTGTCATCCAGAAAAAATCCGGTAGCGGCCCAAATACAGATATTATTCAAATCTAATTCTTTTGGTTGCTCTGGGGCTGTCCAATAGAACTGTGGGTGAGATGGAATTATATTGGTTTTAATTGTATTCAAACTGAATATTTATTCATCTCATTCAAAACAATTTCTTAGAACAATGTAAAGATTAAGTTCTGCTCCAAAATTCGCATCTTGTATGGGAATTTTTCTAATGCCCGGAAAACTGATTTACTTGCACCATCCTTAAAGCGATCATGTGTTTCAACAATTAAACATTTTGTTCGGGCAATCCATTCCGTATTTCTTTCAAAAAGCTCCTTCTCCGCACCCTCAATATTGATTTTGATGATATCAACTTGATCCCACCCATGTCTGTCCAACAAATTATTGATCGTAACGGCCTTCACAACCCGACCTTGGTCATAGCTATTCTTTTCAAGAATCTGAAACCCATGAGTTCCTGTTTGGGGATCATGTAACAACATTTCAGTTTCATCAGCGTAAATAGCTGTGTTATAATGATAAACTCGAACTTTAGAGGAATTGTAACTACTGGTGTTCTCAACGAGTAATTTATAATTACCTGGATCAGGCTCAACGACCAATACTTCGGCATTCAAATATTCCGACAAAAATGAAATGGCAGATAGACCTATATGAGCACCCAAGTCCATTATTCGCGACACTTCATTTTTATCAGCGATACCCATGTAACATCTTCGTAAGATCACGTAGTTAAAAATCTGATTATCGGCAAAATCATGGTAGCGAATTTTGAATGGATGAGTTATAAAAGGAACACAAATATCCTCTTTTCTAATGCACTTATGGTAGAATACACGCAGCGCAGTTCTGGTGCCTAAGTAAAATTTTAATTTCAAGAAATAGCCCAAATAATTCATATCAGTTATTTAAAAAAGAAAATCAATCTAGAAATCTTTCACTTTGACAACAAGTTCTCAGGATGATCATTCATTACAGAATATTTTTTAGCGTATTCGATCAAGCAATGCACCTTAGATAACTCGTAATGGAAATCAAAAACATCAAAGGGTCTTCCGTCCAACAGCATAGACTGTTTGTTCGGGCATTAAGCGAGAAACATTGAAAATGCCTTTGCTAAAATATTTACGATGGATCCTGCGCAGGTAAGAACCAATCAAGGACTCATCCGGATGCTTGACCCCTGCTAATATTTCCTCAAAGCTTTTGCCTATTACGCGCAATTCTGCATCTCTTTGACGGGTAACAGAGAACCGCGCCCTATCATCAAAAAACTGAAAACCCGCAAAAAGTGCTTTCAGGCCATCATAGGAAAACCGCCAGTAATCAACGGGCATTCGGGATAATTTCCGAACAAAAACCTCACTAAGAACTACAGTTCCTCCCGGGGTTAGCATTTTAAAAACGTTTTCAGCAGCTTTAAATGGATTGGGAACGTTGGTGAGTACTTCCATACAAATAATTGTATTGAAATGCTTACTGTATGTACCCATAAACTCTGGACTTACATCGATTATATCAATTACGAAATGTACTCCCGGCCCTTCGCTGATATCAATGCCAATAATGGAATTAAATCCCATCCTTTTTAACTCTGCCTCCAGATCGAATTTATCATAGTTATACAACTTAGATCCAACAATAAGGATCGGTTCACGTACCAGGTCCTGGTTTGCTTCTAAAAATTTAATCTGATTTCTGTGTGCCATTTAATGTATCAATTAATTGTGTGGTAGATAGAAACCGGGCATCCGGCCAATACATTTTAATTCCGTCAAACAGTCCCCTCAAATGAACCAATGTTTTTTCGCGATAGGTTGAAGTATATGTGCCGGCAAAATTAACGCGATGAAAATCAATTACTGCAGGCAATTTATTCTCGAAAGCATTCTGAATACTACGCAAACAGCCTTCATAGCCAAAATTATAATCCGGATGCGGATCCAAACGGGCGTTTCGAAGCCCCCAAATTACTCCACCACGTTTTCGCAAAAGCGGCCATCGCCACCTTATTTGTCGGTTGTCTACTAAGCGGTTAGCGGATTGCAAATACTTTATCCCTTCTTTAGCCAGTAGTTTTATGAAAGGCCTATCAAAAATGTAGGTAGGCGGAATTAAACTCTGGGAACGGAATCCAAAAAAACGCTCAAATTCTTTCATTCCTTCAATAAAGTCTTTCTCTCCTTCACTGTTTAATGATGAGAATTCACCATGTAAAAGATTCAGATGCCCTTTTACAGTAGACCGGGCCAACAAGAACCCATTGGCAAATCCCACATCTGCATCAACAGTAGTGTTATACTCTTTCAGCAAATCGGTATTGTAATGAGTAAAACCATGATATTGTGGCATGAGCAACCCGTTTCGTATCGCATCAAAATACATAGGCCGAATATCCGGTCCATCAGAAAAGAAACCATCAGAAATGGGCCTAAAAATTAATTCACCTGATTTACTTCGGCCAACATTATGGGTAATAAAGTTGGCTGTTATTACCGGTGGACTGTAAAACTTTTCACGGTATTCCTCCAGAAGAGAAAAAAGCTTATCCAGATCTTCTCTTGACTCAAGGCAATCGGTACTCCAACGACTTAGTTTTTCACGACCGAAAGTATTCTCCATCCATCGGATCGCATCTTTGCTAAGCGCACGTTCCAATCCCCAGTCATCACTCTCAATGACGATAATCTTTTCCTTAACCCGTTTTCGGAGCAGGGAGAATAAATAATTGATACCGCGTTGAATTGCCAAATGATTAGAATGTTCGTACCCCCATTGTCTGCAAATAGACCTGCTGATGTTGTTCCGTTTCGCTATTTATAGAATGATGTTCATGAACCCTTCGCAGTTGGCGATTTATAAGCGCTTCCCTGGATTCACTATCCAGCAAAAAGAGCCAATGAATTCGTTCAGCCAATGCATCAACATCACCAACATCAAATAATTGCCGATCAAAGTCGCCCATGATTTGCTTAGCTCCTGAAGTGCGGCTTGCCAGTACTGGAATTCCAGCGGCCATGGCTTCCAAAAGTGAAACAGGTGAACTCTCCTTAATACTCGGTAAAACAAAAATATCTGCTTTATGATAGTAGGGCAAAGTATTGAGTTGCTTACCATGAAAGACTACCCTTTTCGCAAGTCCCAACCTTGAAACCTGTTCATGCAAATCTTTACCGTAGGAAGAGTTATCATCTCCCACAATATCCAATGACAACTCTAAGTTTCTTAACAGTGGCTTGCTTAAAGCCTCTATTATGGTTTCCACATTTTTTACAGGTACCAGATTTGCTACCAGCAGGATACGGCACGACATCAAACCATCAATTACTAATTTATTTTTTTGTTGAAATTCATCAATAGACACCCCACGTGGGATCAACGTTACTTTCTTTGAACCCGGAAAGAAATGTACCAACATTTCCTGATTCTGAGCCACTACCCGTGCGGCTAACCAGGTTCGCAAACGCCATGAATTATGCGAAGCCCCTCCCCAGTTCATATTCTTTTTGGTATACACCCATTTGATGCCGGCCAAGCGAGCGGCAAGCGCTTCCGAATAGTCGGCACTATAATGAAATGAATGAATGATGTCAGGGTTAATCTTTTTAAACTCCCTCGAAATCTTCCAACACCGCCAAATTCCCTTCACATAAGGCTTCATAGGCGTGGTGTACTCAAGCAGATGAACCGGAATACCGCTGGCTATTACTGTCTTGAAAAACTCTCCCCGATCATGCATGCACATAATATGGGGTTCAAATTTTTCTTTATCCAAACGGGTAGTAATGTTCAACAAAGCTTTACCCGATCCTGCTGTATCAAAATTCGGAATAGTGTATAAAACTTTTATGCGCTTAGGTTGTGTTGCCACGCGCTTAATGCGGTTAATGTAAAAATTGGCCACTTCAAATCACGGCCTTGCTGGTGTTGCTCCAGCAACTCCGCTACCGCTGGCTGTCCTAATCCATATGTTGAAAGAAAGGACTTCTGTAATAACCTGTCCGAAAACTGTTCTTTCATCTCCTTGCGTATCCAATGCCCCAGTGGAACGGTAAACCCCCGCTTTACATTATCAATTGGACTTTCAGGTAGCAGCTGTTGAAGCAAATCCTTGAGCAGTTGCTTTTTCTTAGCTGGCCCGTAGCTTAAGTAGGGATCAATTCTAAGACTGGCTTCAATAAACGATTTCTTCAAAAACGGGACCCGAACTTCCAGCGAGTTGCCCATACTGGCCAGGTCCACCTTGCGCAGTGTTTTTTGCATCATACCGTAAAACTCTGCTTTGCGAATATGTTGGATCAACATAGCCTCGTTTGTTGTATTGGTATAACCATAGGTTGAATAAGCTTCCGGTAAATCCACGTGGTGTAAATGAGGAAATAGTTTGTTCAGCCACACTGGTGAAAAACGGGAATGCAATTGTTGATGTGCCTGTGCCTGTGACGCGCTCAACACTATTCCATTGATACGTTTGTTGCCGGTAAGCCACTGATCCGCTTTGTATAAACCGGCCTTCACCACCCAGGGTAAAAGCTGATACCGGATATTTTTGGCAATGCTCCAGAAACGTTCATAGCCAAAAAACAACTCATCACCCCCATCACCACTAAGCGCCACAGTAACCTGTTGCCGGGCCAGCTTTGAAACAAGGTAAGTGGGTATAATGCTGAAGTCGGCCATGGGCTCGTGCACACAACCGAGTACTTCATTTAAAATATCTTTGCCTACACCATCACTCATCATGGACGTACTGTGTGAGATACCCAACAGCACTGCATAGCGTCCGGCCAGATCAGCCTCATTGTGTACCATGCTATCGGAACCGATGGTAAAGGTTTGTAAATCCGGCTTATGTCTTTTTGCATAATAGCACACCAGCGGAGAATCAATTCCGCCCGAAAGAAAAGCTCCCAGCGGTACATCACTTAATAACTCCTGCCGCACAGAATTTTCAAGTTCCCCGCTTAACGTTTCGATGGCTTGTTTGTGTTCACGAATGGTTGGAACAGAGTAATCAGGAAATGTCCAATACTTCTCTCTGCCCAATTTGCCTTCGGGCGACAATTGTACAATTTCACCGGGTTCTACCTGAAAAGTTTGTTTTCGCAATCCAAAAGGTGCCGGCAGGTAGTGTTGCTGAAGGTAAAGTTTCAGTACCTGCTCATTGAGAGGTTGATTGACGAAAGCCGGGTGACACACCACCTGGTCATACTGACTGGCGGCTACCAGTGTGGTACCATCCCATCCGTAAAACAAGGGTTTGATACCAGCAAAGTCACGCACCAACGTAGTAGTACTAGTTTGCTGGTCGAATACCGCTAGGGCAAACATACCATCCAGTTGCTCCACTGTTTTGCTGATACCCCACTCATCAAAACAGGCACATATCGTTTCGGTGTCGCTGTGACCCTTGAAATTTTTGAAAGTCAGTTGCTGGCGCAGATGAAGGTGGTTGTAGATTTCACCATTGAAGACCAGAACATATCGCCCATTTGGACTTACCATTGGCTGATTTCCTGCTTCCGTCAATTCAAGAATAGCCAGCCTGTTGAAGCCCATTTGTACCGTGGTGCGATTGGTCCAATAGCCGGAGTGATCCGGGCCACGCATATTTGACAAGGATAAAAGATGATTAAATTTCCTCTTATCCGTTTGATTCCTATTTGTATGTTCGAAAAGAAACCCGCACATTTCAATTCTTGACATGCATGGCAGCCCATTTCTGCCATGCAAATAAATGCCAGACGCCCCAGCCATTGTGATGTTTTTCTGAAAGAAATCCTAGTATATAGTTCCTAACAAACGATGTGTCGATAATTTCCTTTCCGAAATACTCCCCATCTATGCAATTACTTAACAAGTCCTGTTTTAGCGGACCCCTTAGAAATCTATTTATTGGAAGCCCAAAACCCTTCTTAGCAGTAAGTATCATATCAGAAGGCACTGATTTGGCCAGAGCCTTCTTCAATAGTAATTTTGGTTCGTTATACTCAACACCGAGCTTAGGTATTAGTGTATTACTAAATAACATTACTTCTTTGTCAAGAAATGGAACTCTGACTTCAAGTGAATTACCCATGCTTGTCAAGTCTACTTTTCGTAAAACGCGCTGGAGATGGCCATAAAATTCGTTCCATTTCAACCAACGAAGGACAGCAGTATCGTCAGACAGATTGCCTTCAAATCGATATAAACCTTTGATCTCACTGGAGAATTCAGTTCCCGGTACTAGCCTATTGATATCCTGATTGAAAAACTGAATTTGAAAATTCAATGTCCAGTCAGCAAATTCTTCTAAGGTATCGAAAGCATAACTAAGCTTGCATCCAAGTTTACGGGCAACTTTCACGAAAGGTATCCTTACAAATAATGGATACCTGAAAAAAGTAGTACCCTTTAACTGGGTAATAAAACGTGGGTATCCCCAGAACAACTCATCTCCCCCATCCCCTGAAAGCATTACCGTTGCAAATTGTTTTGCTTTTCTTGTTATGAAATAGGTGGGGAGACTACTGTAATCACCAAAAGGTTCGGTTATAGCCTCAAAATGATGATCCAGATAAAAGCGAAGCTCATTTTCAGTGTATCGTTCAAGGACGTTATCAAGCTTCAGATACTCCGCAATCCTTAGAGCTGCCACAGATTCATCGAGTTCCTTGTCCTCAAGACCAACAGTAAATGTACGAATCCCTGGTGAACTTTGAGATGCAAACGCGGCAACAAGCGGACTGTCAATTCCTCCGCTCAGGAAGGCGGCCACGGGGACATCTGCATTAAGCTGTCGCGTAACTGCATCACCAAAGACTTTGCGAAATTTCAACATTGCCTCAAGAGAATTATCAAGAAGTGTGTTTGAATAAGTCCATTTGTTAAAAAACTTCCGTTGGGTGATCCCACCATACGACAAGTCCCATGTTAGTATTTCACCTGGTTGCAGTTGAAAAATATCTTTAAAAACAGTGCCCGGGGAAGACATATAACCAAGCCCGAAGTAATCCTTGACGGTATCCGGTCTTAGTTCCGCATTAACAAACCAAGGGTGTTTATGTATTTGGTTAAACTGAGATGCAAAGACAATCCCATTCCTGCTCAATCCATAGAATAGGGGCTTGATTCCTGCAAAATCCCTGAGAAGATGAATCCTCTTTGCTTGTCGGTCAAAGACGGCAATGGCAAACATGCCGTTTAATTCAGACGCAAGCCGTGACAAAGGCAGTTTCTCCAAAAGCTGCACAAGTATTTCTGTATCAGAAGTTGATCTCAATTCATCATCCCTGATACCAAACTTCCCTTGCAGCCTCTTATAATTATATATTTCACCATTAAACACAACAACATACCGTCCAGATGGACTTATCATTGGTTGAAGACCATGCTCCGTCAGATCAAGGATCGAAAGCCGGTTAAAACCAAATTGGCAGTTATGCTCATCGGTCCAATATCCCCTTTGATCTGGACCACGTTTATAGCTAAGTTGAAGGAGATGAAGGAATACATCCTTTACTAATAACTCAATACCTACTTCACCCAAAATTCCACACATCCTATTTCTTATTGGAATGTCTAACTAAAAGAATTACTGGATAAAATGACACTTTCGGGAGCCAATAATTCTTACCTTCCATTCTTATAAATCGCGATAATAGACGATGAGAGTAAGGCATTCGGTCTAAGTGTTAAAAAACGATTGAATAATTTCTTAAAAACTATTCTATGAATGTTATAAACAAGACTCTGGATGCCATTGAGCTTCTGATGAACATTGAAAGGAAATGAACCGAAATATCCAAGATGAAGTACTTCAAGATTGTGACGTTTCCCAAAATCACTAAACACATTAAGGGACATACATTCTAAGTTGTGAATTTGCAAATTTGGCTTATCCACAAAAGTTTTATACCATTTGATATACCCACGCATATTGGGTATCATCATAAGCATAGTTCCACCACGCTTTAAATACTTAATATGCTTATCCATCACCGTATCAAAATTCTTAAAATGTTCTACAAAACCATTTGAGATAACGATGTCGTATTGCTCTTTGGGAGAGTGATCAAAGAGATCGGCTTGAATAACAGTGTAATTCTCAATATCAAACTGTGCCATTGTTGCATCAATCTTACTTTTATCCGAGTTAAAATCCAGGCATGTAGGAACCAATTCAAATTTGGCGGCCAGATAGGCGAGGTATCTGCCAGGATAGCCTCCAATTTCAATTATGCTTTTCTTTTCAAGATTGCTATTGTTCATGACAAGAATCTCCCAAAATGAATCATAAACTGAACAAATTCTGCTAACCTCCAATTTCGTTGTTGTAGATCCGGAATAATATTCCTCCCAATATTCCTTTGTCACCAACTTAGTCATAATTACTCTTGATCATTTTATCTAATCGTGAATATCACTCATTTATTTTTCTCTTGGTGTATTTTAGAGATCTTTCAAATCACGCTAAAACTGCAATGAACTTACGTAGTTTTTTTGGTAGCATCGAAAGCAAATCTCTCATCAGCAAGCCATAATCCTTACCCCAAAATCCTTTAAGTAAAAACCAGATAGTTAATGCAAAAAGTAAAACTCTAATCACGACATAAATTGGGGACCCAGATGGAATGAAGTACGCTAAACAAAATGCAATGGTCGTACTTGCCATTATTGGAAATAAAGTTCTCATAACAGAACACAACTTGTCGTTTAATAGTCTTGCAACCAGTATAAAATGCGTGAATGATCCCAGCCCACGGATAAGTGAAGTCATAACCACCAAAAGAAGCAGATTACTAAAAAGGGAAGTCACAAAAATGATTGCAAGAAACACTGGTGTAAATGTCAATGTAAAATACCAACCAATCTGGGGCATTCCCATAGCATTGTATAACCCAGAAGTAGGGCTTGTTATACTTCTTACGATGACAAAAACTGAAATGATTTGAAAAAGAAGAACCGCATCAATCCATTTTGCACCATATATTGTTGTAATTAAAAATTCAGCGTTTAAAATCATCACTGCAATAACAGGAACGGTAATGAAGGCTATCAGACGTACCATTTTGTGGTAATGGTGGGTAACAATTCCAAGGTTATTATTGTTTTTAGCAAATACAGGCAAGGTGATGCTGGTGATAATAGGCAAAAAATGACCGGCAAATAAATTAGCAAACTGGAACGCCAGGTTATACACGCCCAATACTTCCACTCCAAAAAACTTACCAATAATCAAGGTATCTCCTTCATTCACCAGTTTTCCCAACACTCGCTGCCCGATTACATATTTAGTGTACTGAATAATATTCTTCCAATAGATAATCCCCCACTCTCGCTGAGGAAAAAACCCAGATCGCCAGAATAGGGTAATCGTCATAAGGGGTGTAATAACAGCATGAGGCAATG
The DNA here is from genome assembly GCA_019638255.1 of Cyclobacteriaceae bacterium. GTDB lineage: Bacteria > Bacteroidota > Bacteroidia > Cytophagales > Cyclobacteriaceae > UBA2336. The sequence continues at coordinate 2,879,277 of JAHBUD010000001.1, forward strand.
CCAGGCTGTAAACACCAAACCCATAGAAGGCAAAACCAATTTGACTGACATTGGATACTGTTCCAAAAATAGTTTGAATTAAAATCATGGGTTTGTAATCGAGGCTTTTCCTAAACAAAGCCATGGGTATAGCGGAAAGCATGTTGAAAAAAAAACCGATAAGTAGCATGTATACTATGTAGGCGATTCTTTCATCCCCGTAAAATGATGTCCAATAAGGGGTAACAACCAGAACTACAGCACAAACTAGAGTTGTAGCAAACATATTGAGCCAAAATCCTGCATTTATTACTCTTTTTTCATCCTCACCCTTATAGAAAATGAGATACTCTGAAATACCACTGATGGCTACAACCTGTATGAGGGTGATCAGGGTTGCCGAAATGGCTACAATTCCAAAATCTTCCTTTTCCAACACGCGGGCGAGGTATGCCATAACCCCAAAGCCGATTATCGCACTATAGCCTTTACGGAAGATCAATAACGTGCCGGCCTGTCCTGCCTTTTGTGCAAGTGACATTAACTAAACTGTAATCTAATTAATAATATGAATAACTAAAGGGAGCGGACTAATCTTCGTAATACCCCTGTCCGTTTTTCTTGCGCGATCCATAACCATACCCGTAGCCATAGCCATACTGGTAGGCATAACTTTGGCCGTAGCCATAACCAAGACCTGATTTATAAATATCATTGAGCATGAGGCTCATGTTTTTCAATTTACCGGAGCGGTAATATTCATCAATGCTACGCACAAATTCTTTGGGTGAATAGTTCTGCCTCAACACGAAAACAGTGTGGTTTACAAATTTTGAAATCACAAACGCGTCCGTAACTAGGGCCAATGGTGGCGTATCAATAATAACATATTCAAATTCTTCCAGAGCGGTTTTAACGAAGGACTCCATACGCTCAGTCAGCAATAACTCCGAAGGGTTAGGCGGAACGGGGCCTCCACTGATCAAAAAGAGATTCTCAATGGCAGTTGGCTGCACAATCTCTTTGAAATTTGAAATGCCCGAAAGATAGGTGCTCAGGCCTGTGCTGTTGCTGCAATTAAAATCTTCAAAGATTTTCGGTCTTCGCATATCGGCACCAACAATAAGGGTTTTCTTTCCGGAAAGGGCAAACACCGTTGCCAGGTTTATAGTAGTGAAGGTTTTACCCTCCCCGCTGATGGAGCTGCTCACCATAAATACCTGTTTGGTTTTGTTGCCCGTAAAATAATTCAGGTTTGAGCGCAATGCCCTGAACGATTCCGCTACTCCGGACTTCGGTCGTTCACGCACCGTAAGATTATTGCCGGAAGAATTATGCCCTACACCTCCAATAAAGGGAATGGTGCTCATCTTTTCAATATCTTCTTTCGACTGAACTTTGTTATTCAGTATTTCGAATAAAACAAATAACATAAAGGGTACTGCCAACCCTATAACAGCAGCCATGGAATAATTTTGAGCCGGTTTGGGGGAAATAGCCCCCCCTCGCATGGGAGGATTAACCGGAACAATGTCGGAAGTATTGGCTGCTTTGGATATGCTCGCCTCCGATAACTTCTGCATCAGGTAAACGTACAAATTTTCCAGCAGCGAATAATTGCGTTGTACAGCTATGAGCTGGCGTTCGGAAGCCGGTAAATTGCCAAGTTGCTTTTCCGTTTCACTCAACTGGCGGGTAAGAAAATCCATTTTTATCTTATCCGTTGATTTTAGTGTTCGAACAGCTTCTTCTACATCCTTTCGGATTTCCCTTATCCGCTCAAGTTTTGCACTGACCAGTGGATTCGACAATTTATCGGGGCCGACAATGGTTTTAATTTCCACTTGAATATCAATCATCTTCAGCAACAGGGAAGAAAGTATGGGATCATTGATTCCCATGGAAGACGGAAGAATGACCTGATCTAAGCGGTCAGTCCCTGACTTCAAATAACTTTCCAGGTACTGGTAATAGTTTTGACGGATAAGCAATTCTGCGCGCTGAATTTCAAACGCCTCCAGTTTGCCATAAAGGCGCTGAGCATCGGCACTCATGTCCTTGATGCGGCTGCTGTTGCCAAAACGTTCAAGCTGAAACTCAACTATTCGCAAAGAGTCTTTAATGTTTTTTAGCTGACTCGTGATGAATTCAACCGTACGCGCAGCCGTTTCATTTTTTTTATCCAAATCCTTTTCTCCATAGCGCTTGATCAGCGCATTTAAAAAATCAATTTCCTTTTCGGGATTGTTTCCGGTTAAACTCAGGTTGATGATGCCTGCGCCCACTGCCGCCCACTCAACTTTTAATCGGCCAATGTATGAACCCGCTACCTGTGTAGGGTTTTTTATCTCCAGAATAAACGGAACACCAATTTGTCCTTTAATTTTTCGATCAGGTATCCGTTTAATGCACAATGCATAATCCAGATGTGTAATAGAATCACCTAACGTAAAAACAGGAGGATTTGACTCATGGTCCTGATCGGAAAACTTACTGAGCGTATACCTGTTTTCATCTAATAAAGTAAAAATAAACTTCCCTGTTTTAACTTCTTCAGGTTTACACCATTCAGCCTTCACCGGCATATTGCTATAAGTTTCACTGGTAACAATGTATCCTTCCTGCAAAAAAGAAATATGAAAGTTAAGATCGCGCACAACGTCTTCAATCAACGGATAGGATCGGATGATATAAGGCTCATTGAGGTAGTTGCGATAGGGATCAATCAGTGAATTCTTGTAGAGAATTTCTGCACCTCCGGTTTCCTGCATTTCCTTGATTAATATAGAGGCTGTAACAGTATATTCCTTCAGGGTATAACGATTCTTATAAAAGGCAATAACAAATGCAATAACTAACGAAACAACAATAACATACCAAAACCGGATAGCACGTGAAATTACCCGCTTAAAATCCAGTGTAAAGCCTTGCGGTGTTTGTTGGGAGTCCTGCTCAAAAAATGAATCCGCCATTAGTTGGTTGAATTAATCAGCGTGACCGTTAATAGTAAAAGTGAAAGCGATGAAAGTATTAAAGAAAGATTCTGTCCAAAATATTTCCGGTACGGACGCTGCTTGAGCGAAGAAACCATCAACACATCATTCTGATAGACGTAGTAATAAGGAGAGTTAATGAAGTTCTCATCCAGCAAATTCAGGTATTGTATTTCCGTTCTGCCATTGATCTGCCGGATAAGCTTGATGCTGGCGCGATCTGCCAGGTCTGTCATGCCCCCGGCAAGACCGAGAGCCTCCAGCATAGTGACCCGGTTATTGTTGATGTTGATGGTACCTTCCTTATTTACTTCCCCTAATACAGTAAATCGAAAATTAATCAACCGAACCTTCACAACGGGTTTATCCAGATACTGCTCGGCAATGGCCTGTAGCTTATCCTGTGCTTCAAATACCGATAGTCCGCCCAACTTAACTTTACCCAAAAATGGAAAGGGTATTTCACCGTTATAATCCAAAAGCTCTCCAATTAACAAGGCAGCTCCCATCTGTAAATTCAAGTTACCGCTCTGAGCCATCTGATTCTGATTTAGAAAATTATAATCATCCGGGGTAAGGCTTTCAAAAGTAACATACACAATATCTTCCGGCTGTAGCTTGTATTCAAAATTTACAGGTTGGTATTGCCTGACTACGGTATCAACGGGCAGATCTTTGCTATGCAGATCGTCCTTTTGAAGGAGGACAAATTTTTTGTTGGTGACACATGAAGTTGCCAGTACCAAAATCAGACACCCATAAAAGAAAATTTTTGTCATCGTAAACGAGAGCGAAACTTCAAACCTACTAAAAAACACCATTCTACCCAATTTTTCGCAGCTTCGCCTCCTCAGTCCCATACAGGAAGAGCAGGTTCAAAAACTCTTTAATATAAACCACTGGGTTTAAAACCCGTCTTTACGCATCACTCACCTTGCCAAAGCAAAAGAGCCTTGTCAGGATTTAATCGCTTCCTATTCGCTTCAAACTCCTGCACGGTAAGCACAAGGGTTCTTACTTTCCGGTTAATCAGTTTCTCAGCTTTTGTAACACATGCCTGTAAATACTCGCGGTCAATATCGCCCACCATCACCAAATCAATAATACCACTGTCACGACCCTCGGCATAATCACCGGTGATGAATGCCAGTTGAAGTGTTCCCAGACGATCCAATACTTTATGTACGATGTTATCGAGAATTTTATCGATACCCAGATATTTATGCACAAGATTTTTGATCTCCGGATAAAGCGGATGTTGCGTATTGGCACTATAATAAATGGATCTGCCCTCTTCTCGTGTTATCAGGTATCCGGCCTGCGAAAGATTGTTAAGTTCATGCCTGATGGAATTGGTGGATTCCCCGAACTCCTTGGCCATCTCCCGCAGGTAAGCTGATGAATGACTGTTCAGAAAGAACTTGAGCAGCATCTTCAGCCGGGTTTTTGATGTTATAAGCGTATCCAGCACAGGGTAAAGGTAGCAAATTGATAAATTATGAGTAATTTTTTTACTCAATAAATCACAGCTTTTTCAGCAAGCCAGGGTCAATCTCAACACGCATCACCTGGCCGATTGTCTCCAACAGCACCATGAACCTCGCAGGACTTTTAGATAGTACCTGCCCAACTGCACTCTTCAGTGGCCCATCCAACACTTCTACCCAATCACCTGCTTCTACATCAGTCACAGGGATCACATCGATCGTTAATCCTGTATCCAATAGTCGCTTGATCAACTGATACTCTTTCTCCTGGAGTATGGCAGGCTTACCATTATGACGGATAGCCCAGGCTATTCCCGGAACATGAAGCACTTCCTGAAGTTTGTGTTCAACCGTGTTTACAAAAAGATAGGAATTGAACAACGGCACCTCAACTTTCTTTTTCCGGTCACTCCATTGACGAAGCACCTTTACCAATGGAAGGAATACTTCAAAGCCCCTGCGGGTAAGTATTTCGGTAACTTTTTTCTCTTGCCGGCTTTTGGTGTAAAAAACAAACCATTTTTTTTCTTCCTTCATGGTGCCGGGATCGAAAAGTCAAAGGATTGCCATCGTATCACAAATGTGCTGCAATTGGTCATCCGTCAATTCGGTGTGCATCGGCAGCGAAAGAACCCGAGAGGTAAGAGACTCAGCGCCTGGCAATTTATTAGTTTCAACAAATCCATAAGCAGTTGTCTGATGTAACGAAACCGGATAGTATATCATACTCGGTATTCCGTTTTCCATCAGTTGCTTATTGATTTCATCCCGGCTTTTACCTTTTACTAATACGGTGTACTGATGGAACACGTGCGTGCTGTAATCTGTACGGGCCGGAATTGAAAGCCAAGGTATAGCTCCTAAATGCTTATCGTAAAAATCAGCGGCCAACTGCCTGCCGGTAATATACTGGTCTAAGTATTTTACCTTGACGTTCAATATAGCAGCCTGTAATGTATCCAACCGGGAATTTACACCCACTCGTTCATAAAAATATTTTTTTGATTGTCCATGACCGGCAATACTTCGCATGACAGGTGCAAGTTCAGCATCGTTGGTAGTAATTGCTCCGCCATCACCATAGCAGCCGAGGTTCTTGCTGGGAAAAAATGAGGTTGTACCGATGTGCCCGATGGTACCAAGTTTCTTTCGCGAACCATTGTTGAAAATATAATCTGCACCAATGGCCTGTGCATTATCTTCAACAATTACCAGGTTATATTCAGCCGCCAAGGCCACCAATTCCTCCATGGGCGCTGCCTGACCGAATAAATGAACTGCAATAATTACCTTGGTCTTTGGAGTGATCTTTCGCTTTACATCTTTAACATCAAGTGTAAACAAGCGTTCATCCACATCGCAAAAAACCAATTTGCATTTCAGCAAAGCCACTACTTCGGCTGCGGCCACATAATTAAAAGCAGGCACAATAATCTCAGCATCATCAGGCAGGTTAAGTGCCATCAAGGCTATTTGTAAAGCATCGGTACCATTGGCACACCCGATTACATGTTCTGTACCCAGGTAACTAGCCAATGCCTGCTCAAAAGATTTAACCGCTGGTCCGTTGATGAAAGCTGTACTTTCTATTACTTGCCGGATGGCATCATTTACTTCTTCTTCGATATGCCGGTACTGCCCCAGCAAGTCTACCATGTGAATTTTATCCATGACTAACTTTACTCACTACACCATTCTTCAGTTGATACTTTTCCTTACTCTCCCGGCAAATGGCCATACCGTATGAGTCGAACTCCAGCTTTTGTCCGTATTCACTCATCCATCCTTTTTGTCGTGCGGGGTTACCCACCACAAGAGCATAGGCAGGCACATCTTTGGTAACCACAGCTCCTGCAGCAATAAAGGCAAAGGTTCCGATCTCAATTCCGCAAATAATGGTTGCGTTTGCGCCAATGGAAACTCCTTTTCTCACAAACGTTTTCTTGTATTCCGATTTACGGTTAACCGCACTTCGCGGATTGATAACATTGGTGAACACCATGGAAGGACCAAGGAAAACATCATCTTCACATATAACACCTGTATATATGGACACATTGTTCTGAACTTTAACATTATTGCCCAGCACAACATCCGGTGAAACTACCACATTCTGACCGAGATTGCAGTTTTCACCAATGTGGCAATTCGGCATGATATGAGAAAAATGCCAGATTTTGGTTCCCTTACCTATTTCGCATCCTTCATCAACTATTGAACTGGGATGTACAAAGTAATCACTCATGCTACTCTCGAAATTGATAAATACGTTCAATAATATCCACAACTTTCATCCCTTCCAAGGCATTGGCCGTGATGGTGTCATTTCCCTTCAGGGTGTTGATTACATTCTCGAAAATATAATGATGGTTGGCTGCACTTCCCTTAAACGGGCCGTAATCATTTGGCGGGTTTGTTTCCGGAAGCTGAGGCACTACATAATCTTTAATATGGCAATACTCAATCTCATTCATGTACTGACCACCAATCTTTAACGATCCTTTTGTGCCCACTACGGAAATTGAGCTTTCCATGTTCGTATCCCAAACCGAGGTAGAAAAGTTAATACAACCCAATCCTCCGTTTACAAATTCGAAATTTACAATACCGGAATCTTCAAACTCGGTTGAATCCTGGTGATTGAAATCCTTCAAGGATGCATGAATATTTTTTACATCGCCAAACACCCAAAACATAATATCAATAAAATGACTGAATTGAGTAAACAACGTTCCACCATCCAGCGACAGGGTACCTTTCCATGAGCCCTTTTTATAGTATCGGTTATCACGGTTCCAGTAACAGTTTACCTGCACCATCAGCACCTCACCTATCGTACCATCGGAGACAATTTGTTTCAGCCACTTACTGGGCGGGCTGTACCGGTTTTGTTTTACTACAAACACATGGCGCGCAACTTGTAGTGATTTTTCCACCACATGTTCACATGATGCCCGGGATAGTCCCATCGGTTTTTCAATTACAACATGGCACCGGTTATCCAATGCGAGTAAAGCATGCTCTACATGCAGACCGTTGGGCGTACAGATGCACACCACATCCAAATCTTTTCTTGAATCAAATAAAGTCTGAATGCTCGTATAAAATGGTATACCCGTTGGATAAAGGTCGTGTTTTTGCTGTGCCTCATCTACATCAACAACAGCTACCAGTTCAGCACCTGGAAAATCATGAATGATTGTCGCATGTCGCTTCCCGATATGACCAAATCCGACTACAGCAAATTTAATAGAGTTCACAGCTTAAGAATAAGGCGCAAATATAAGACTTAGTCCATTGCAAATCCGCTACCGAATGTACTTCTCAAAATTCTTGTAATCCCGTTCAAAGAGAATTTCACGGGGCAGGGATTTGAAGTACTCATAGGTTATCTTCAAGCCTTCGGCACGGGATACATTTGGCTCCCAACCCAAAATAGCTTTGGCCTTTGTGATGTCGGGTTGGCGTTGCTTGGGATCGTCTTTGGGAAGAGGCTGGGTGATGATTTTCTGACTGGTGCCTGTTAACTTGATTATTTCCTGCGCAAATTCCATTATGGTGATCTCATCGGGGTTCCCAATGTTCATCGGTAAATGATAATCTGACATCAGTAACCGGTAAATACCATCTACCTCATCATCTACGTAACAGAATGAACGGGTTTGTGATCCATCACCAAATACGGTTAAGTCTTCTCCACGCAATGCCTGACCGATAAAAGCGGGCAATACACGTCCGTCATTCAGGCGCATACGCGGACCGTAGGTATTGAATATCCGTACAATTCTGGTATCGAGATTATGATAGGTGTGATACGCCATGGTCATGGCTTCCTGGAAACGTTTGGCTTCATCGTACACGCCACGCGGTCCAACCGGATTTACATTGCCATAATACTCTTCCGGCTGTGGATGAACCAGCGGATCGCCATACACTTCAGAAGTAGAAGCAATTAATATCCTGGCCCTCTTCACACGGGCCAGACCCAGCAGGTTATGAATACCAAGGGAACCAACCTTTAACGTTTGAATAGGAATTTTAAGGTAATCAATCGGGCTGGCCGGTGAAGCAAAGTGTAATATATAATGAAGTTCACCCGGCACATGAACAAAGGTGGATACATCGTGATGGTAAAACTCAAAATCCGGATGTTTGAAGAGGTGTTCGATGTTGCGAAGGTCACCGGTAATGAGGTTATCCATGGCAATCACATGAAAACCTTCTTTGATGAATCTATCACATAAATGAGAACCGAGGAAACCGGCTCCACCGGTAATAAGGACACGCTTTTTTGCAGACATAAATTAAAATAGAAGTGCTAAAATAAGGGTTTTTAGAACAGAAACTGAAAAGGATTTTACTGGCAGAGAAAATACGGATTCAACAAATCCTCCTTGTTATAGACAAGTTCTTGCTCACTATCCTTTTGCTTTACCGAAATCCCTACCGCATTCACAATAGCATGAGCAGCAGCAGTATCCCACTCCATCGTGGGAGCAAAGCGTGGATAGACATCGGCTAGTCCCTCGGCCAATAACATAAACTTCAAACTGCTTCCTTTTGAAACCAGGGATGGCTCCTTCAGCGCATTGATGAAATCCTGCGTCTCTGTACTCATATGGGAACGCGAAGCTACCACACGCAAACCAGGTTGCGATAACGAAACAGGGTTTCGTTTTGGTAAGTTGATGGTTTGTCCGTTGCGTTTTAAAAATCCTTTTCCTTCAGAAGCATAAAATACATCACCACTTACCGGAACGGCTACTACACCGAGTATTGGTCTTTGCTGATTAATAAGTGCAATGTTTACAGTGAACTCGCCATTGCGTTTTAAAAATTCTTTCGTACCATCAAGCGGATCGACCATCCAGAAATATTTCCATTGCTTGCGCTCATCATAAGGAATCTTTTTTCCCTCTTCACTAAGAATGGGCAAACCCGTTTCCTGAAGTACAGAAACAATGGCTGTGTGAGCGCGTTTATCCGCCAGGGTTAAGGGCGATTTGTCATCTTTCGATTCAGCCTGAAAATCATTGGAGTGATACACTTCCAGAATTTCCTTGCAAGCAAGTTCAGCAGCGAGGATGCTTTTTTCTAATTGTTTTTTATAATCCATATTCTATTTTCGGTCTCCGGTTGCCAGTCACCGGTGACCCGCAACAGGCAACAGGCAACCGGTAACCGATACCCACTAAACAATCATTCCTGCCGCCACCGTTTCATTTGTTCCTTCATCTACCAGTATCAAACTTCCGGTAATCCGGTTTTTTCGGTAACTATCAAACGACAAGGGTTTTGCGGTGCGTAGTTTTATCCTGGCAATGTCGTTCATCACCAACTGCTCCACACCCTCTACACGCTGCAGCGAGTTGATATCCAACTTATACTGAATCTCTTTTAGTACACCACGGGTTTCATGCGTAGTATGACGAACATAAAATTTTGAATTGAGATTCACGGATCGCTGATTCATCCAGCACAACATCACATCAATATCCTGCGCCACCTCAGGTTGATTGTTTGGTTTGGAGATAATATCTCCCCGACTGATATCAATTTCATCTTCCAGCGTCATAATCACCGACATGGGAGCGAATGCCTCCTTCAGTTTTTCACCATTCACTTCAATGGTTTTGATTTTTGAACTGAAACCCGATGGCAACACCAGTACCTCATCTCCCGGTCTGAATATTCCCCCTGCAACCCGGCCGGCATATCCCCTGAAATCCTGATGTTCATTGGTTTGAGGGCGAACAACATATTGTATAGGAAACCGGCTGTCGATATGGTTGTAATCGCTTTCTATATGGACCGACTCTAACATGTGAAGTAGTGTAGCGCCCTGGTACCAGGGCATATTCTCCGAACGGTTCACCACGTTATCACCATTCAAGGCACTAATCGGCACAAACTGAATGTCGGAAACTTCCAGCTTGGAGGAAAAACCTTTGTAGTCTTGCACAATTTTATCAAACACAGCTTCATCATAATTCACCAGATCCATTTTATTCACACATACAATCACATGAGGGATTTTTAAAAGTGATGCAATGAACGAATGCCTGAATGTCTGTTCGATTAAGCCTTTACGTGCATCAATCAGAATAAGTGCGAGGTTTGCCGTTGAGGCACCTGTTACCATATTTCGGGTGTATTGAATATGCCCGGGGGTATCAGCAATAATGAATTTACGCTTTGGTGTAGCAAAGTAGCGATAGGCTACATCAATGGTAATACCCTGTTCCCTTTCGGATTTTAGTCCATCGGTAAGCAATGATAAGTCAACATAGTCAAAGCCCTTTTTTGCACTGGAGGCCGTTACGGCTTCCAACTGATCTTCAAAAATCGATTTACTGTCGTAAAGTAATCTTCCGATTAATGTGCTCTTGCCATCATCGACACTGCCTGCAGTTGTAAATCTTAATAGTTGGTTCATATTCATTCTTGTTTCCGGTCGCCTGTTTCCAGTTGCCGGTTGATCGTATTAATTTTGCCAAAATATTGCTCTACTCAAGGTTATTCTCAACCCACTGTATGAATTTGTTGATCTTCTTACTTAGCGTATCATATTCATTCCTGAGTTGATCGTATTTAACTTTATCTGTTAATGATTCTGTTTCTACTAAGAAATCAAGATGCACAATTGTCTCGTCACATTCCGTTTGAGCATAAATCAAGTGCTTGATGTAATCAGCTTTATATCTTCGTCTGCCATATCCTTCCACAATCGCAGACGTCACTGCTTTTGATGATCTGCGTATTTGGCTACCCTCTTCGTATAGTTCAAACTTCGGAAGACTCAAGGATAATTGATGAATCTCAATCGCCAACCTTTTCGACTCCTGATATATTTCCAAATCCCTGTAACTCTTCATATTTAAAACTTTGTTAATTCTTCTTACCAGCAACCGTAGACTGGTAAACTGAATTCTATGCCTCGTTCTCACAACCCGAAACACACAACACGCAACCGGAGACTGGCAACTGGAAACCGGCAACTAAAAATACCCCGTCTTCTTCCTATCCTCCATAGCCGTCTCTCCACGCTTATCATCTGCTCGTGTGCCTCGTTCGGTTTTACGTGAAGCCGCAACTTCAGCAATGATTTTTTCCATGGTATCTGCATCCGATTCTACCGCACCGGTAATCGGCATATCGCCACAGGTTCTAAAACGCACACGTTTTATCATTGGCTTTTCATCTGGTTTCATGTTAAGCCAGGGTGACGTTGACAGCAACGTACCATCCCTTGATATCACTTCACGCTCATGCGCGTAGTAAAGTTTTGGAATGGGAATATTTTCAGTGAAAAGATATTGCCACACATCCATCTCAGTCCAGTTTGAGATCGGGAACACCCGGAAATGCTCGCCTTGATTTTTTCTTCCGTTGAAAATATTCCACAACTCAGGCCGCTGATTTTTGGGATCCCACTGACCAAACTCATCACGGTGTGAGAAAAAACGCTCCTTGGCCCGGGCCTTTTCTTCATCCCTGCGTGCACCACCCATAGCCGCATCATATTTATGTTTTTCTATAGTATCGAGTAAGGTTACCGTCTGCAAGGCATTGCGACTGGCATTAAAACCTGTTTCTTCCTTAACCCTGCCTTTATCAATACTTTCCTGAACAGACCCCACTACCAGTTGAACACCTAATTCGTTGATCAGCCAATCGCGGTACTCCATGGTTTCCGGAAAATTGTGCCCGGTGTCGATATGTACCAACGGAAAAGGAATACGTGCGGGATAAAATGCTTTGCGCGATAAGTACGCCAACACAATAGAATCTTTCCCTCCCGAAAATAACAGAGCCGGTTTTTCGAATTGCGCCACCACTTCGCGGATAACGTAAATGGCTTCCGATTCGAGTTCCTGCAAATGACTTAAGTAGTACTGACTCATGCGCTTGTAGATTGTTGATTTTATATTTTAGATTAATAAGCACTGATTTTCGGAAGTATGCCTTGCTGAAGTATCCGTATCGATTCTTCAACCGATAACGTATGGGTTTGTAGAGCAATATCCGGGTGCTCAGGTGCCTCGTAAGGAGAATCAATGCCCGTAAAATTTTTCACTTCACCCGCCCGCGCTTTTTTGTATAAGCCTTTTACATCGCGTTGTTCACATACCTCAAGCGGGGCATCAACAAATACTTCCAGGTAATTCTCAGGACCAACAATTGTTTTTACCTGTTCACGATCAGTCTTGAAAGGTGAAATAAAAGCCGACAAAACAACAATACCTGCATCCAGCAGTAACCTTGCTACTTCCCCTATTCTACGAATATTCTCAACCCGACCTTCATCTGTAAACGATAAATCCTTGTTCAACCCTGTGCGGATATTATCGCCATCTAACAAATAAGTTTTAAAACCTTTTGCATGAAGTTGGGCTTCCAACTGAACAGCCAACGTTGACTTACCCGAACCTGAGAGTCCTGTAAACCAGATAAGCCGCGCATGCTGTTGTAGCAATTGCTCACGTTGTTGTTTGGTTACCTGGGTTTGTATAGGATAGAGGTTCATCAGTTGTTAATTGTTGGTTATTCACAAATCAAAACTCGCACTTCGTACCTCATCATTATAGTTGGTAATACCAGGCAATGAAGCCGATACAAATTACAGAATAAATCACCGTTAACGGTGTTCCTACTTTTACAAAATCTTTAAAGGTATATCCACCCGGGCCGTATACCATTAGGTTGGTTTGGTACCCGATGGGCGTCATAAAATCACCAGACGCTGCAAAGGCTATCGCCACAAAAAACGGAGTGGACGGAAGTTCCAGTTGTTGGGATAATGACATCGCAATGGGGAACATAATGGAAACAGCGGCCGGATTGGTTACCAATGCCGTCAGAAATATTGTAACCACAAACAGTGCACTTAAAACTGCCACCGGACCGATGGATTGGCCGGTTTTGATAAGACCCGTGGCGATGAGCGCAGCGGTGCCAGATTTTTCCAATGCAATACCAATGGCCAGCGAACACACCAACACCATAAGTAAGTCAAAATCAAGCTGTCTTCTAATCTCCGTTATGTTCAAAATACCCAAAAAGATTAACGCAGTTATAATGATCAACGTAGCTGTAAAGAGTGGAAGAATGCCCACTATGCCTGCCAGCAACATCAGAAAGCTACCGGCTCCAACCCAGTATTTCCATACCGGTTTTTTGTACTCAATCTTTTTAGGTAACGAGAAATAGAACAATTCCTTTTCGTGTTTAGCAGGATTGATTTTATCACCCGACAACAGTAAAAGAAAATCACCACCTGCCAATTGCATCTCTCCCACTTTACCGGAAACCCGTTTTCCATTTCGGTGGATGGCCACGATGGATGCATTGTACTTCTTTCTGAAATCTGAATCCTTAATCCGCTTGCCGATTAAATCGGAACTGGCCGGAATAACTGCCTCAATAAAATTGAATTGATTTTGTGTCTCCAGACTTTCCTGTTTGGGAATACGGAGCCCGTTGTCCTGATGAATTAAATTATAGATGGACTGCGTGTTGCCCGAAAAGAATAAGGTGTCATCCGCTTCCAGCTTTTCTTCTGGTGATACCGGAGAGATTACCTCATTGTTACGAATAATTTCTACCAAAAATAAATCCTGAAGATTTCGAAGTCCGGCATCTTTTACAGTTTTTCCGACTAATGATGAGCCTTCAAAAATTTCCGTTTCAATAATGTATTCTTTCAGGTTTAAGCGTACATCTTCAATTTTATTCACATTTTCCGGGAGCAACTTGTACCCGATAAAATAAATGTAAATCCACCCTGCTACCGTAACCAGCAAACCCAGAAAAAGAAAATCTTTGAAGCCAAGCAACGGCAAATTATATTCCGACATTAACCCTACCAACACCAGGTTGGTGGACGTACCGATCACCGTTATCATTCCTCCTAGTATAGTTACATACGAAAGCGGTATCAGCAGTTTAGATGCCGGTGTGCCGGTTCGGTCGGCCCAATCCTTCACATAAGGAATAAGAAAAGCAACAATCGGTGTATTGTTTAATAGTGAAGAAATAGAAGATGACATCACCATCATCCGAAGTAAAAATGCTTTCGGCTTTAAAGATGTATTGAACAGTCGCGTAAAAAACTCTGCGCCAAAAACAGCTCGTATCCCTGCCGTTACCAGTATCAATAAAAAAATGACGATAATCTGTTGATTGCTTAATCCCCTAAGGAGTTCTGTCGGATTGATCACTCCTGCAAGCAGCAACGTCAGCACGGCTACAAAAAAGGAAAGCGCAGGATTAAACCACTCACGATAAAGCGAAATCACCAACAGGATGACAATCCCTAAAACAAGGCCTTGAATAAGGGTAAACTCCACTAATTCGGTAGATTTTAGAGGCAAATATAGGAAAAAGACGCAAGTAGCAAGACTAAGATTCAAAGGATAAAAAACCGCCTATTGGTTAATGGATTTGTTAAGGTCCCAGAATTTTTTCAGTGTGGTAACAAACTCCTCCATTTGGTCAAGCGGAATCATGTTCGGACCATCACTTAACGCCTTTTCGGGATGGGGATGTGTTTCGATAAAAAATCCGTCAACACCGGTAGCTGCCGCAGCACGCGCTAAGAAAGGAGCAAACTCACGCTGCCCACCCGAAGTGCCGCCCAAACCTCCCGGTTGCTGAACAGAATGGGTCACATCAAAAATTACCGGAGTGTATTGGCGCATGATCGGCAACGAACGCATATCCACCACCAAGGTGTGATAACCAAAGCTTGCACCACGTTCGGTGAGGAATACATTAGTATTGCCTTCTCCCCGCACCTTATCAACCGCATACTTCATATCCGCTGGCGCCATAAACTGTCCCTTCTTCACTTTCACAGCCTTGCCTGTTCGTGCCGCTGCTTTTAATAAATCGGTTTGACGACAAAGGAAGGCCGGTATCTGTAACACATCTACTACCTGTGCAACCTCAACACATTGATAGGACTCATGCACATCGGTAACAATAGGCACTTTAAGGTTTTGCTTTACCATGTCCAGTATTTCAAGTCCCATATCCATGGATGGGCCACGGTAAGATCCCGAAGAAGTTCGGTTAGCCTTATCGAAGGAGGCTTTAAATACGTAGTCGATACCAAGTTTATCGCATATTCTTTTTACATGAGTTCCAACCTCATTACAAATATCATAACTCTCTGCAGCACACGGGCCAGCAAACAACACCATGCGGTCACCACCCAATGTAATGTTGTCCGCTATTCGAACGGTATCTTTGAATTTCTCCATTATTTCAAAAGCTGTTGTAATTTATCTTGCGAGGCAAGTACCAAATCAGCCACTTCACGAAATACCCCTTTGCCCCCTTTCGCAAAGGTAACAAGATCGGCCCGTTCTTTAACGTAGCTCAGCGCATCCGCAGGACTTACACTTAACCCGACCAGTTTGAACACACCCAAATCATTGATGTCATCGCCAATGTAGGCTACTTCTTTTTGCTTGAGTTTGTAATGCTCCATCAACTTGCGGCAAACATCAGCTTTATCCATAATACCTTGGTGGCAAAAATCCACTTTCAGTTCAGCCATACGTTTGGTAACCGTAGCGGACTCGCGGCCGGTGATCGCGCCCAGAATGATTCCAGTCTTCCGCAGGTAACTCACAATAAAGCCGTCCTTAACATTGTATTCCTTTAATTCCTTTCCGGATTCATCATAGATAATCCGTCCATCGGTAAGTACACCATCCACATCAAAAAAAATGGCTTTAATGGCGGAGGCTTTTTTTACCTGGTCTTTTGTGTAGTGTTCAAGAATCTTTTTCAACGTGTTAGGCTAAGTTTTCCTCCAAAGGTGTTCGAAAATTAGGAAAAGCTTTCTAAGTTGGAAAATAGTTGCACTAACCGGCCATCAGCAAAATCAAATCCACCATGAAATCGCCATTAAAATGCATTACACCCAACAATATGATAATGTATGCGATTCCATCTGACCTAAAACAAAAAAATTATTAACAGATGAAACCATTGAAAATTGTACTTAGTCTTTCCATTACGCTCTTGTTGGTCTGGTCATTAAACAAGAGTTGGGTAGTGGGTGGCAACCGTATACCACCGCTGGGAAAATTCCTGGATCCATTCCACGGATTCTGGCAAAATATGGAACCTAACGATCACAAACTGCCTCAACAGCTGAATATACCCGGACTGAAAGAACCTGTTACACTTGTATTTGACAGCATTCTCATCCCCCATGTATTTGCTCAAAACGAGGAGGATCTTTACCTGGCACAAGGGTATGTAACCGCCATGCACCGGTTGTGGCAAATGGAGTTTCAAACTCATGCAGCAGCCGGACGAGTATCGGAATTGATTGGCGCGGGAAAGGACGATGCTGTTTTAAATTATGATAAAGGCCAACGGAGATTAGGTATGGTATTCGCGGCCGAACATGCTTTTAAAAGAATGGAGGGCGACCCAGTGGCCAACATGGTGGCCTTCAAGTATGCCGAAGGGATCAACGCCTACATTCAGTCTTTATCATACAAGGATTTTCCGCTGGAGTATAAGCTGATGGATTATGCCCCGGAAGAATGGACACCTCTAAAATCAGCACTGTTGCTGCGCAGTATGGCGCAAACCTTGAACATGGGTGATAAGGATGTGCAAATGACCAATGCCCTTGCCCTGTTCGGCAAAGAAATGGTTGACTTGTTGTATCCGGATTTAGAACCCATGGGCGCCCCGATTGTTGACCGGACAAACCGATGGGATTTTGAGCCGGTAAAAATCAATGACATACCTCCTGCGCTGCCGGCTGAACTCATCGCGATAAGCAACTTAACCACACCCGATCCCAACATTGGCAGCAATAACTGGGCGATTAGCGGCAGTAAAACAAAAACCGGTACGCCTATTTTATGCAACGATCCACACCTGAACATTACACTACCTTCCATCTGGTATGCCATTCAACTCCAGACGCCAACTGTAAATGCGATGGGGGTTTCTCTACCGGGAGCACCAGGCGTAATCATTGGCTTTAACGATTCTATAGCTTGGGGCGTAACCAATGCGCAACGTGATTTAGTGGATTGGTACAAAATCACTTTTGAAAATAGTCGAAAAGAAAAATATGAATTGGATGGCGAATGGAAAGAAACCCGAAAAGTGGTTGAGAAAATTACCGTGCGCGATCAGGCTGTAGTTTACGATACGGTTGTATTTACTCATTGGGGGCCGGTGCCTTACGATGAAAGCTATCGCGCAGAAAATAACCGGATGCACTATGCCTTTCGGTGGATTGCCCACGATGAATCGGAAGAACTGCTGACATTTTATAAACTGAACCGCGCTAAGAATTACAACGATTACATGAAAGCGCTGGATCACTATTCTTCACCGGCTCAAAACTTTGTATTTGCTTCCGTTACCGGAGATATCGCCATGCGCATACAAGGGAAGTTTCCGGTACGCAGAAAAGGAGAAGGAAAATTTGTGTTGGATGGTAGCAAGTCCGCAAGTGGTCCGCAGGCTTATATTCCTTTCCAGCATAATGTAATGGATAAAAATCCGGAACGCGGCTTTGTCAGCTCAGCCAACCAATACCCGGCCGATGCCACCTACCCCTACTACATCAATGCCGTGAGCTATGAAGCTTACCGAAACCGAAGGATAAACACCATTCTTCGGGAGTCAAGCGCAATAACCGTTACGGACATGATGAATTTGCAAAATGATAACTACAGCATAAAAGCCGAAGAGGTTCTTCCGTTTTTGTTGGATCATCTGGATGCTGCAGCATTAAGTGATAGCGAAAAGTATGGCCACCAGGTTTTGAAGGCATGGGACTATTACTACCATGCTGACGCTGAAGGTGCCGCATATTTCGAAGCATGGTGGACTAATTTATTCCCGATGATCTGGGATGAGATACGCAACGACCAGTTGTCACTCTCCTACCCTACAGCCTGGAACACCATCAACCTGATGAAAACAAAACCAGACCTCGAGTTCTATGATCGGAAGGACACACCCGAAATTGAAACGCTAACCGACTTGATCCGGCAATCATTTTCAATGGCGGTAGAGGATATCATGGAATGGAAAGAAAAGAATAAAGCCGCTGACAAAATCCGATGGGCCGATTATAAAGATACCTACATCGAACACCTAACCCGCACCGAAGCGTTTGGCTTTCACGTTCAGCATGGCGGCCATGCCAACGCGGTTAATGCTTCATCGCGTAAGCATGGCCCTTCGTGGCGCATGGTGGTGAGCGTGGAAAAAGATGGTCCAAAAGCTTTTGCAACCTACCCTGGCGGACAGTCAGGCAATCCAGGCAGTCTTCACTACTCCAGCATGCTTGAACATTGGTCGAATGGCAAATATTTCAAGCTCTTGTTTTTACAAAAGCCTGAAGATGCAGGTAAGCAATCATTCTTTTCTACAACCCTCAATCCAAAGTAACATGAAATTTATAACAAAAATCATCTTCATTATTCTATTGGCTTGGGTTGCGGAAATTTACTTGCC
The DNA here is from genome assembly GCA_019638255.1 of Cyclobacteriaceae bacterium. GTDB lineage: Bacteria > Bacteroidota > Bacteroidia > Cytophagales > Cyclobacteriaceae > UBA2336. Next base: position 2,898,244 of record JAHBUD010000001.1, read on the forward strand.
GTGGTGGAGTATTGCCGCGGCAGCTGCTGTAGGTGGATTTCTATTGAAATCAAAAGCAAATTTCCTGGCCGGCTTCCTGGCGATTGCAGTGCTTTGGTTGGTGAAAGCTTTATTGATTGATATGTCGGCTGCAGTTCCATTGGCCGATAAAGTTTCAAAAGTTCTGCTTGTTAATAGCAAAGCATTGCTTATGTTGGTTACGGCCTTACTGGGCGGACTTGTTGGTGGTTTTGGGGCACTTACCGGATCCTTGTTAAGAGGAAAGTAGGCCAGGATAAAATGAAACGAGCCACACAACTGTATGGCTCGTCTGTTTTGTTGGTAAAGTGCGAGGATTACTTCTTCACATGGTTGTTAACAACCTTGGCCAGTTCAAACATGGATATCTGATCTTTGCCAGCGAATACAACTTTAAGTTTAGCATCCGCGTTGATCATCCGCTTGTTCACCTTATCCTGAAGTCCGTTAGCCTTAATGTAATCCCAGATTTTTTTGATAATCTCTGTGCGGGCAGCCGGCTTGTTTCCAATCACAGCAGCCAAGGCTTCACTTGGTGCAAGGGCAACCATAAATGCTGCGTTAGGTTTTCTTGCCGATTTTTTGGGAGCCACCTTTTTGGTAACAGCTTTCTTGGGAGCTACCTTCTTAGGTGCTGCTTTCTTTGCCACAACTTTCTTTGAAGCTGCTTTTTTTACGGCCTTCTTTTTAGCCGGGCTTTTCGCCACTTTTTTTGAAGCCTTTTTTGCGGCTCTTTTAGTCTTCTTTGCCATAGTAAGTTTATGTAAATGTTAGGTTAAGTCTCCGGATGCATATTCATACCGCATACCGGAAATCGGGGGCGAATATACCGATATGTTGATCATATCCATATAAAAGAGCGGTCGATTTAAAAGCGAAAAACAAAAAAGCCCCACATATGTGAGGCTTTTTATCGGGGTGGCCAGATTCGAACTGACGACCTTGGCGCCTAAGCGCCACGCGATAGGTCATCAAGAAACCGCTTTGCTCCACGTTTCTTTATTTTAGTCTCAAGGCGAACAGCTTCTGAACGGGAACTACACGGGATGCTCCACACTAACTCCCAGGGAATACCACCATTGATGGAAGACGTCTCGCCATTATTATGCTCAAATAATCTGTTTTCAAGATTTTGAGTTTGACCAGTATAGTACTTCTGAGTCCGTTCACTGAAAAGGACATAAACAACAAAGCCCATAAATTAAAAAACCTCCCTTTGAACAGAGAGGCTTTTGTCGGGGTGGCCAGATTCGAACTGACGACCTTGGCGCCTAAGCGCCACGCGATAGGTCATCAAGAAACCGCTTTGCTCCACGTTTCTTTATTTTAGTCTCAAGGCGAACAGCTTCTGAACGGGAACTACACGGGATGCTCCACACTAACTCCCAGGGAATACCACCATTGATGGAAGACGTCTCGCCATTATTATGCTCAAATAATCTGTTTTCAAGATTTTGAGTTTGACCAGTATAGTACTTCTGAGTCCGTTCACTGAAAAGGACATAAACAACAAAGCCCATAAATTAAAAAACCTCCCTTTGAACAGAGAGGCTTTTGTCGGGGTGGCCAGATTCGAACTGACGACCTTGGCGCCTAAGCGCCACGCGATAGGTCATCAAGAAACCGCTTTGCTCCACGTTTCTTTATTTTAGTCTCAAGGCGAACAGCTTCTGAACGGGAACTACACGGGATGCTCCACACTAACTCCCAGGGAATACCACCATTGATGGAAGACGTCTCGCCATTATTATGCTCAAATAATCTGTTTTCAAGATTTTGAGTTTGACCAGTATAGTACTTCTGAGTCCGTTCACTGAAAAGGATATAAACAACAAAGCCCATAAATTAAAAAACCTCCCTTTGAACAGAGAGGCTTTTGTCGGGGTGGCCAGATTCGAACTGACGACCTTGGCGCCTAAGCGCCACGCGATAGGTCATCAAGAAACCGCTTTGCTCCACGTTTCTTTATTTTAGTCTCAAGGCGAACAGCTTCTGAACGGGAACTACACGGGATGCTCCACACTAACTCCCAGGGAATACCACCATTGATGGAAGACGTCTCGCCATTATTATGCTCAAATAATCTGTTTTCAAGATTTTGAGTTTGACCAGTATAGTACTTCTGAGTCCGTTCACTGAAAAGGATATAAACAACAAAGCCCATAAATTAAAAAACCTCCCTTTGAACAGAGAGGCTTTTGTCGGGGTGGCCAGATTCGAACTGACGACCTCTTGGTCCCAAACCAAGCGCGATACCGGGCTACGCTACACCCCGAACTTTTTACGAAGGCGCAAAGATATGCTTAATATCTTATCCACCAAGTGATCCGACAGGGACTCGAACCCCGAACCTGCTGCTTAGAAGGCAGCTGCTCTATCCAGTTGAGCTATCGGACCATTAATTTAAAAGCCCTGCACTAAACAGGGCTTTGCGGAGAGGGGGGGATTCGAACCCCCGGTACACTTTGACATGTACGACAGTTTAGCAAACTGCTGGTTTCAGCCACTCACCCACCTCTCCTTAGCTGAAAGAATTGCAAATATAAGCGATGGGCAGAAACTGCCTAAAATTAATTTTATCAAAGATTTTCTGATCGCTACTGCTATGGAAACAAGCTTGCACTAAACCCTGCTTCGTTGTTACTTGCAGCGTGAGCTGGTATCGCGCATTGGGCATAACGGAACTGATCTTTATAGCACTCTTCACCGTGCTGTACGGGCTCTACCTTACGCGAATCATACGGCTGGCCATCGCTTTGCGTACAGCTTACGCATCAGTTTTTATTAAGCTGGTTCTCCGCACTGCTGTCTTTATCCTTCTTATCATGGCCCTGCTAGGCCCTTCTTTCGGGGCTGCCAAACGTGAAGTTCAATCCATAGGCAAAGACATCATGATTTGTGTTGATCTATCCAAATCGATGGATGCCTTCGACATTACACCTACCCGATTGGAAAAGGTGAAGTACGAAATGAAGAAAATTGTACAAGCATTTAACTCCGACAGGATAGGCATCATCATTTTTTCTTCTGAAGCCTTCATGCAATGTCCGCTCACATATGATCAAAATGCACTGAACCTGTTAATCGAAACCATGAATACCAACCTGGTGCCATCATCGGGTACCGACTTTGCTCCACCGTTGCGCATGGCCATGGATAAATTGGAGCAGGACAATACGCGCATGGCCCGAACGACCTCGAAAACAATTATCCTGATCAGTGACGGTGAAGATTTTGGGGAAGAAACGAACACCATTGCCCAGCAAATTGAATCAAAAGGATTTAAGCTCTTTACTTTGGGGGTCGGAACCGAGGAAGGTGGACGTATCCGAACTTCATCAGGTTACCGTACCGACCGCCAGGGCAATCCTGTTATTACAAAACTTGACGCGAAAGCCTTACAATCATTGGCCACTAAAACCGGAGGGCGATATTTTGAAATCAACGAAAATCGGAACGATGTAGCCCGGCTAATCAATACCATCAATAGTATTGAAGGTGAAATGATGGATGCCCGGCTGATTGATGTTTCGGCAAACAAATATTTCTATTTTCTGCTGATCGCTGTAATTTTACTGGCGTTTGATGTGTTAGTTCATGTACGAACCATTCGGATATGAAAGTCAGTCTGTTGATTCTTTTTTTAGCTGCTATAATCACCGATCCGGCCCGGATCGGGAAGATTAACCGTGCAAAGGATGAAGCAAAAAAAGCTTACCAGGCCGGTGATTATCAAACCGCAGTAAGTAAATATCAGTATTTAAAAGATTCCTTAGGGGTTAATGAAGACGAGGTGCTTCTTAACCTTGCCAATGCCTATTTCGAATTGAATGACACCACCGCAGCCCTGCAGCATTACCAGCAACTGACGCAAAGCAGTAACGGCAAAATCAAATCATTAGCCCAACAACAACTGGGGGTTACCCGTAACCGGCAAGCTAAGTTCGAAGATGCGTTGAACCATTTCAAAGAAGCCATTAAAGCAGACCCAACCAACATGGATGCCCGCTATAATTACGAGCTATTGAAGCGTAAACTGGACGAGCAGAAAAAACAAGACCAGCAACAAAATCAGGATAAGGACCAGCAGAAAGACGATAAACAAGATCAACAAAAGAAGGACGATCAAAAGAAAGAGCAGGAAAAGAAAGAACAGGACAAACAAGACAAGAAGGATGAGTCAGGTAAGCCTGATGATCAGAAGAAAGATGAAAAACAAGAGCAGCAACAGCAGGAACAATCCGGCAAAGAAGATGAGAAAAAAGAAAATCAACCTTCTTCTGAAAAATTGCAGCAAATGAAGATCAGCCAGGAGGCTGCCAACAAGATTCTGGAGGCCATGAGAAATCAGGAAGTTCAGTACCTTCAACAAAACAAGCGAAAGGCAACACAACCAAAAGACAAGAATAAACCCGATTGGTAGAACGGGTTGCATGATGTACGTTCAAAGTATTTCAAACCACTAAAACCCGAAACCCTTAACCCGACACGTAACAAAACAAACTATGAAAGAAGTATACATCATATCAGCCGTACGTACACCCATTGGCAGTTTTGGAGGAAGCCTTGCTTCTGTATCTGCTATTCAGCTTGGGGCAGTGGCCGTAAAAGGTGCACTCAACAAAGCAGGCATTGAACCCGGTTTGGTGCAGGAAGTTTTTCTGGGCAACGTTATTTCCTCCGGTTTGCAACAAGCCCCGGCTACTCAGGTTGCTGTAGCCGCTGGACTTGGCTATGAGATTCCTTGTACGCTAATCAATAAAGTTTGTGCATCAGGCATGAAGGCCATCATGGTAGGAGCACAATCCATCATGCTGGGGCAGAATGATGTTGTTATTGCCGGTGGCATGGAGAGCATGTCAAATATTCCTTATTACTTATTAAAAGCGCGCTACGGTTATCGCTATGGAAATGGTGAAGTGGTGGACGGCCTTACTTACGATGGCCTCACCGATGTTTACAACCGTTGCGCCATGGGGGTATGTGCCGATAACACCGCCAAAGAAATGAATATCTCCCGACAGGATCAGGATAACTATGCCATCAATTCCTACAAACGGGCAGCTGCTGCATGGGCAGCCGGTAAATTCAAAGATGAAGTGGTGCCGGTGGAGATAACCGACAGAAAAGGAAATGTGTCGCTGTTTGCAGAAGATGAGGAATACAAAAACGTAAACTTCGAAAAGATTCCTGCATTAAAGGCGGTGTTCACCAAAGATGGCACCGTAACAGCCGCCAATGCTTCCACCATAAATGATGGCGCTTCTGCACTTGTATTGATGAGCAAAGAGAAAGCCATAGAACTTGGCTTGAAACCCATTGCCAAAATTCGCGGCTTTGGCGATGCGGCTCAAGATCCGATGTGGTTTACCACCACCCCTTCACTTGCCATTCCAAAGGCTATTCACCATGCCGGTGTGCAGGCAAAAGACATCAGCTACTACGAAATCAATGAGGCTTTCTCAGCCGTTGCCATAGCCAACAACATTAAGCTGGGACTTGACCCCGAAAAAGTAAATGTAAATGGCGGAGCAGTGGCCATCGGTCATCCATTAGGTGCCTCCGGAGCGCGAATTGTTGCCACACTTATTAATGTGCTGAAGCAGAACAATTCAACGCTTGGGGCAGCCGGTATTTGCAACGGTGGTGGTGGTGCATCGGCCATTGTTATTGAAAATATGTAAACCCTGGAATTAATTTTGCCAGACAATAACCCTGAAACCCCATCGTTTCGGAAGTATTGAAATCCAGTTGAGCATGATTCGTCATTGCATCGTTGTACTTACCACACTAATTCCCCAATTCGTTGCAGCTCAACGTGAGGTGCGCACGTATTACGATGCCTCACGAACCCAATTACAGGAAGTGTATGCCGTTGCACGCGAAGACAATGAAAAAATAATAGGCAAGTATCAACGGTTTTATCCGGATGGAAAGCTTGCTGTGGATGGTAACTTTGCCAACGGAAAAAAATCAGGAGAATTCACCGAATACCATGAAACCGGTCAGCTTGCCCGGAAGCTTGTTTACGTTAATGGCATGCGTCACGGTCCGGTGGAAGTGTTTGATGAAAATGGCAAAAAAGTACAACGCGCCTATTACCAAAATGATATACTGGTTGATAGTGTACAGTCTTATTACGACAATGGTGTGATGAAAAGTGAAACGGTTTTCAAAAAAGGAAAACCAGATGGTGTGGTGCGGGAGTACTACGCCAATGGAAATCTGAAAACTGAGATTAACTACCTTAACGGCAAGCCCAATGGCATTACCCGAAATTTCTACGAAACCGGAATTGTTCAGGAAGAGGCCAATTATAAAAACGGAATCCTGACCGGCTTTTTAAAGACGTACTATCATGGCGGGCAACTCGAGACTGTTTCAACCATGCAGGATGGTACCAAGAATGGAACCTTTAAAAATTACGATCGTGACGGCAATCTTGTGCTGGAGGGATCTTTCCAAAATGGCTTACTTCAAGGTGATAATATAGCCTACTATGCCGATGGCACGGTTAAGCATCGCTTTAAATATGCCGAAGGCCGTAAAACCGGAACCGGCTGGATATATCATCCGAATGGAAAAGTTAAACTTAAAGAACAGCTCTCCCTTTCCGGCAAAGATTGGGTAATTGATGAATATACTGAAAATGAAAAAAGGTTATCGGTAAAACGCTACCGCGACAAACTGCCGCATGGCATCTGGATTTATTATCATGAAGATGGCGCTACCGAACGTATAAAAGAGAACTATGAAGCCGGCAAACTCTCGGGAACCCGTTATGAGTACTATGCCAATGGAAAACTAAAATTAGAAGAAACCTACAAGTTCAACCTGCTTAATGGCCCTTTCAAAACCTGGTATGAAGATGGCGCCCTTCAAACAGAAGGTGAAAGTCGCTCGCAACGTAAGCATGGCTTGTTTACGGCTTACCATCCGAATGGAAAAATTAAGGAGCAAGGCGAATACGTTGCCGATAAAAAACACAAGGAGTGGAAGGAATTTGACGAAGCCGGCAACCTGACCCGCACGTACCTTTTTAAAGCGGGAATTTTAGTTGATCAATAGTTGACATCATTTTAATAGCGGCCAGGGAATTTTCTTACCCTAAGTTTTAATTACTTTACGCTTTATTAAGCTATGGAGGCGTTAAAAGAAACTCACTACTCATTTCCCGGTCAAACTGGTTTTTACCGGGGTAAGGTTCGCGATGTTTATTACTTCGGCAACATCATGGCCGTGGTGGCTACCGACCGGATTTCAGCATTCGATGTAGTCCTTCCTCGGGCCATCCCCGACAAGGGAAGGGTGCTTAACCTGATTGCCGCAAAAAATCTTGAAGCCACAAAAGGTTTGGTGCCCAACTGGGTCATCCAAACACCCGATCCGAATGTAACCATCGGCTATACGTGCCAGCCTTTTCCTATTGAAATGGTAATACGCGGCTACCTGGCAGGGCATGCCTGGCGTGAATACCGAGCCGGCAAGCGAATACTTTGTGGTGTTCCGCTTCCCGAAGGTTTAAAGGAAAACGACAAACTCCCCCACCCCATCATCACGCCCACTACAAAAGCCCACGAAGGGCACGATGAGGATATATCGCGAGAGGAAATATTAAAAAGAAAACTCGTCAGCGAACAAGCATACGTACAACTGGAAGAATATACCCACACACTTTTTGCAAAAGGATCAGCCCTTGCGGCTCAGCGTGGACTTCTATTAGTGGATACGAAATATGAATTCGGAACAAACAACGGAACAATCTATCTCATTGATGAAGTGCATACACCCGATTCTTCACGTTACTTCTATGCATCAGGTTATGATGAGCGGCAACAGAAAGGTGAACCGCAGAAACAACTATCCAAAGAATTTGTTCGGCAGTGGTTAATTGAAAACGGATTTCAGGGCAAGGAAGGCCAACAGGTACCGGAAATGACTGACTCGGTAGTAGCCTCTATTGCTGCGCGCTACCAGGAATTATTTCAACAAGTTACCGGTTCATCGCTTGAACCCGTTGTTTATTCGACTATCGCCCAAAGAATAGAACAAAGTATCCTTAATTCCCTAAAATCCGTTAATTTAGGCGTTTGAAATACAGAACTTTTAACCATTGAATTTTAAGAAATGAAGTATACCATTGATAAGCAGGAAAAGTATTGTCTGATGCGCTTGCACGAAGAAAAGCTGGATTCGAGCGTTGCCCCCGGACTGAAATCAGAATTAATAACATTACATGCTGAAGGCGTACGGAATATTGTGCTGGATTTGAGCGAAGTAAAATACACTGACTCTTCAGGACTTAGTGCATTGTTGGTAGGAAACCGCATCGTTCAGGAAGACGGAGGAATTTTTGTCCTTACATTGCTTTCCGATCACACTGCCAAGCTGATTAAAATTTCCCAACTGGACAGCGTGCTTACCATTCTACCCACGGTTGAGGAAGCGATCGATACTGTTTTTATGCATGAGATTGAAAAAGATCTTAAGAATACGGATGGTAATTAAAAGTTAATTGAGTATTCATACTGACCAAAACCCCACCAGGTTTTGGTCTTTTTATTTTTCGATGATCCGTAAAGATACCATAAAACCTTTTTTATGTCATCGCGGGCTTGACCCGCGATCTCAATCATCAAGCTCAGAGCTTGTCTACCACAAAGCCTGGGTCAGCTTGACGATTTGGAATCTTTACGAACCGTCAGTTTTTAGTTATACCGGATGAGTTTCAAAATTACCATACTTGGATCGAGTGGCGCTGTACCTGCCTTTGGCCGCTTTCCATCCGCACAGCTCATAGAAATCCAAAATGAGTTTTTCATGGTTGATTGTGGCGAAGGCGCGCAGATGCAATTGATGCGCTTCAACATCAACCTGCACCGCATCAACCACATCTTTATTTCCCACTTGCACGGGGACCATTACCTGGGTTTGATGGGGTTGATCTTTACCATGCACCTGAATCACCGTACCAACGACCTGCACCTGTACAGCCATCGTGGGTTAGCCGAAATCATCACTACGCAATTCCGTTATTCGTTCTCCGCGCCACGGTTTAACATCATTCTGCATACACTTACTCCGGGAAAGGAAGAAATTATATTTGAAAACAAATACCTCACCGTAACCACATTACCCCTTCGGCATAAACTTGACTGCTCAGGCTTTTTCTTTCGCGAAAAGCCAAAACCCAGAAGAATTGATAAAGATTTACTACCAGCTGATTTAAGTCTTCAACAAATTGCAAACCTGAAAACCGGAGCAGACGTTGTCGATGAAAACGGGAATATCCGATACCGGAATGAGAATCTGACCCATGCCCCTCGAAAGTCAAGGAGCTATGCTTACTGTTCGGATACTGCTTACCTGGAAAGATTGATAAACATCATTCACGAGGTTGATGTTTTGTACCACGAAACAACCTTCATGGAGCAAGACAACGATAAAGCTGAAGAGACCTTGCACAGTACAGCCGCACAGGCAGCAACAATTGCCAAAAGGGCAAAAGTTGGTAAGTTGCTCATCGGGCATTTTTCGGCTCGTTATAAAGACTTAGCCCCGCTGTTACAAGAGGCACAATCCATATTTTCGGCTACCGAGTTGGCAGAAGAAGGAAAAATCTTTACTGTTGAGGAATGAGTACACTGGAACAAAAAAAGAACAGGCTTTTTATAGTGCTCTGCGGAATTTTTCTGACCAATGCCTTGCTGGCTGAAATGATCGGAACAAAAATATTTTCCGCTGAAACCACCGTAGGGATGGATCCTGCCCACATAAACATCATGGGGTTCTTGATGGATTTTAATCTTACAGCAGGTGTTATCATCTGGCCCATCGTTTTTATTACAACCGACTTGATAAACGAATATTTTGGAAAGCCTGGTGTTAAACGAATCAGCTACCTCACGGCCCTGCTAATCGCGTATAGCTTTGTAATAATCTTCCTGACCATCGAATTACCCCCGGCTCAATGGTGGCTTGATGCCAACAAGTTAGATGAAGAGGGTAACGCGTTTAACATCAACTTTGCCTTTTCAAAAATTTTCGGTCAGGGGTTAAGGATAATCCTTGGCTCGCTTACAGCCTTCCTTCTTGGACAGTTGGTGGATGTTTTTGTCTTTCAGCGGTTACGAAAAGTTACCGGCTCCAAAATGCTCTGGCTACGCGCCACGGGTTCAACCCTTGTATCGCAGTTTGTTGACAGTTTTGTGGTATTGTTCATAGCGTTTTATGGCGTATTCACCAACAAACAAATTATAGCCATCGGCATCACCAACTACATCTATAAGTTCGCCATTGCCATTGCGCTTACACCATTGATTTACCTTGGGCATTCACTCATTGACCGATACCTTGGAAAGGAAAATGCGAAGGCAATCATGGAAGATGCTGCGCAAAAAAGTAAGGGATTCTTTTAGCGTCTTACGCGTAAGGCATGACAAATAATGCCGGTAGCTACGGCAGCATTTAGCGACTCAGCCTTTCCGATACGGGGTATGGTTATTTTTTTGGTCACCATTTTTGAAACCTCCTCCGAAATCCCCCTCGACTCATTACCGATAATGACAATGCCTCCCCGGTCGAACGAAAATGTATCAATCGACTCACCATCCAGAAAAGTACCCAAAACAGGTACTTTAACCTGATTTAGATAAGACACGAGTTCGGTATAAAATACAGAAACACGTGTAAAGGAACCCATGCTGGCGTGCAGCACTTTGGGATTATACAACTCAGTAGTACCCGAAGACGCGATGATCTTCTCGATTCCATACCAATCTGCAATCCGGATGATCGTTCCCAAATTGCCCGGATCACGAATTTCATCCAGCATCAGCACAAACTCATCCAAACGGACATCAAGGGTATTGTTGGGCTTCATTTGAACAACCGCCAATGCACTGTCGTTAGTCATAAATTCCCCGACTGACGCCAATATATTATCGTTGACTTCTATGATCTCACCTGAGAAACGTGACAATACCTGATGATTGCTTTCATGAAACCGGGCCGTTGCCAGGATGATGTCGATACGATAATCGGATGCCAGCAGCTCCACCACGTTCTTACCACCCTCCACAACAAAACGTTGTTCGGCTTGGCGGTATTTCTTTACTTGCAAAGATTTAATATACTTAATGCGGGCTTTAGAAAGCATTGCTAAGAATCGGTTGAACTTCACGAAAATTAAATATTATTTTCTTATCCTCACCATGCTCTCCCTACTACCGGGCTGCATGGGTACACGGCACCTTAAGGAGGGTGAAAAACTGGTTTATAAACAGAGAATTGAGCCAAAAAAAATAAGCTCATCATCCATGCAAGACTTGTTCGTTATGGAGAACAACAAGAAATTCCTGGGCTTGCCCATTCATTTGCTGGTACAATTCTATTACATCGGTGAAAAGAACTTTAAACCTGAAAAACTCGAACAAAAAATTGAAAAGGTTGAAACTAAATTTGACAACAAGATCAGCAAATCCACATCACAAAAGAAAATCATTAACCTCGAGTTCAAAAAAAGGAATAAAACAGAAGCACTCAGAACCAAACTAGAGAACGGAAATATCCTAATGAAATGGGGTGAGCCTATAACGGTTTTCGACAGCACAAAACTTCAATTAACGATCGAAAGGCTTCAGGATTTCCTCTTTAACAATGGCTACTTTCTGAACAAGGTTTCAGCTGAAACATTTCCGGTAGGCAATAAAAAAGTCAATATTACTTACACCCTCTTTCCAGGCCCTCAGTATACTCTTGACACAATTCTATATAAAATCCCCGACACGATTCAATTCAACCTGATCCAAAAATCAAAGAAGAGTAGTCTTTTGCAGGAAGGAAGCCCATACCTCCAGGATAATTTCAGTAAGGAAAGGGAGCGCATTGATATACTTTTTAAAAACAACGGATACTATGACTTTAGCCGCCAGTATGTAGAATTTGACGTTGACACCAGCCACAGGCAGGGCCATAAGATTGCCGTGTTGGTACAAATCAATGATCCTGCCAAACGAGGCTATCACAAAAAATTTACCATTGATGAAGTTCATTTCACAACGGATGCAGGTGTAAATCCACCAAGCCGTATCCGCACACGGGAGTATTATCGGGGTACCGAGTTTGAATATTTCGAAAGGTTGCATAGCACACGAATTTTAAGTCAACGAATTTTTATTCATCCCGGTGAATTATACAGCCGAGAGAGAACCTTTGAAACCCAGCGGCAATTGGCCAACCTCGATAACTTCAAATTTGTCAATGTTAATTTCGATACGGTAGACGGAAAATTCATCGCTCGGATTTTTACCAATCCATTGGATCGCTATCAATGGTCAAATGAAGTTGGGCTGAGCGTTACACAGGGTTTTCCCGGGCCGTATTACAGTTTAAGCCTAAAAAAGAGAAATATTTTTCGTGGTCTTGAGAATTTCGAAATCAGTGGACGCATTGGGTATGAAGGGGTAGCTTCTGCTACAGAATCCAATAACGCTTTTCAAAGTATAGATGCAGGATTAAATGCTTCAATCACATTCCCACAATTCATTTTTCCATTCAAAGAAGAAACCCGATACAAGTTCGGCCGATTAAACCCTCGTACCAGGGCGCTGGTGGGTGTAAACTATACCGATCGACCGGAATATATCCGTTCCGCCACCACATTCAATTATGGGTATAGTTGGGAGAACCGGAGGATAAGAAGATTCGACTTAACCCTTGCCAACCTCAGTGTCATTAATTCTAAAACTGATAGCGCCTTCCAACAATTGTTAGATGATTTGTTTATTAACGAAGGAAGCACATTATTCCGAACATTCGAACCATCATTCGTGAGCAGTATGCTCTTCAGCATGGCCTGGAACCATGGCAACTATGGAAACCAGGATGCCAACTCAACCTTTCTTCGGTGGTCCGTTGAAAGTGGCGGAACATTCCAGGATATATTTCAATTTCCAATTGTTGAAAGACAAGGACTACAACAATTTCAGTATCTGCGCCTGACCGGAGATTTTCGAAGCCTTATCGTTCTTGACAAAAAAACAATTCTGGCTGAACGATTAAATGTTGGCGTTGGGTACTCTTACGAAGATCCAAAAGTTCTTCCTTATGAAAAGTATTTTTTTGCGGGTGGTAGCAACAGTGTTCGCGCCTGGCGACCTCGAAGATTGGGACCAGGAAGTTTCAGACCGCCATTAAGTGAGAATCCTGAAGGTGATGGATTATTCAATTATCAAAACGAACAACCTGGTGAGATTTTATTGGAAGGTAGTGTAGAATTACGAAGAAAGCTGTTCGGTTTCTTTGAGGGCGCGGTCTTTCTGGATGCAGGAAATGTTTGGACCTTTCAACCACGAACCATTAGTGACTCAGAAGGCAATGTGATTGAAAATGGAAACTCACAATTTAGGCTCAAAGAGTTTTACAAAGAATTTGGTATTGGTACAGGCTTCGGTTTTCGTTTTAATTTCTCCTTTTTAATTCTACGGTTCGATGTTGGTATAAAAGTTTATGATCCGGCCCGTCTTGAGGGCGACAGGTTTGTATTGGATAAGGCTAAATTTTTCAGACCGTTTGGCGTAGACCGTGAACCTGTAATTTTCAACGTTGGGGTTGGTTTCCCTTTCTGATTTTTAATAGCTCATCAACGCTCCAAGAGCTTTTACTACTTTATCAGCACTGGGTAACATCATCCTTTCAAGATCAACATTTAATGGAACAGCAGGAAGATTTTCGGCTCCAAGCAACCACACCGGTGCATCCAACTCTTTAAAGCACTCGCGTTGAATTCTGCCGGCAAGCGATTCAGCAAAAGAGTTCAGCAACGGCTCCTCGGTAAGCACAAAAACCCGGTTATGTTTTCTAACGGATGATACTATGGCCTCCCAGTCAATTGGGTTAAGTGTTCGTAAATCCAAAATCTCAACCTGGTCGGGAAAATTTTTGGAAGCCTCCCTTGCCCAATAGACTCCCATTCCATACGTAACAATAACTGTCGAATTTCCTGAAAGGATATTTTCATCGGTTGCCTGCTGAACGATACGTCCTTTCCCTAACGGGATTATATAATCTTCATCGGGTTCAATGGTTTTTGCTTCTAAGGTTCCCGGAACCTTGCTCCAGTACAAACCCTTATGCTCGAGCAACACAACCGGGTTGGGATCATAAAATGATGCCTTCAACAAACCCTTCATGTCGGCTGCATTAGATGGATACGCTACTTTTATACCCCTGATGGTTAGCAACATGGATTCAACACTGCCCGAATGGTACGGACCTCCCCCGCCATAAGCACCTATCGGCACCCGTATTAATGATTGGATGGGGAATTTTCCTTTCGACAGGTAACAGCTTTTTGATAACTCCTCCACCAGTTGATTCACTGCAGGCCAGATGTAATCTGCAAACTGTATTTCAACAATAGGCTTTGCCCCCACTGTCGACATGCCTGCTGTGGACCCAACAATATAAGCTTCCTGAATGGGTGTGTTGAACACACGATGGTCACCATATTTCTCTGCCAGTGTAGCAGCTTCGCGGAAAACACCACCCAACCTGCGCCCTACATCCTGGCCGTAAAACAACGCTTCAGGATGATTACGCAAAATTTCATCTACAGCGTGCAGGGCTGCATCAACCATAATTACTTTCTCTCCACTATCCGGAGCACGTTGTCCGCGTTCTTCTGTAATGGGCGTAGGCGCAAATTCATGCGAATCAAAATCCTCAACCTCAGGATCGGCAGCAGTTAGTGCACGGTTATAGTCATGAACAACTTTTTCGTATGCATTCTTTCGGATATCGCTTAATGCTTTCTCCGTTTCCCCTGATGCCAACAACCAACGCTCAAACTTTACATATGGATCATCTTGTTTATGAACTTCAAGCTCTTCACCCCGGTACCACTCTCTGCGAACCCCGGAAGTATGATGACCCAGCAAGGGACATTTTGCATGAACCAAAATCGGTGCACGATGCTTCCGAACATAAGCAAGTGCTTTCTTCATACCTTTAAAGGAATCAGGAAAATCAGAACCATCTACACGCATTCGTTCAAGTCCCTTGAATCCTGCTGCGTATTCATACGCATCCATGGCCCGCATTTCATCACCGGTGGCAGAAATGCCCCAACCATTATCTTGAACCAGGTAAACAATCGGCAGTTTCTTTAGCACAGCCATCTGGAATGCCTCTGAAACTTCACCTTCTGTTACTGAGCCATCACCCAAGGAGCACAACACAACAGGATTATCATCACCCTTTAATAATTGTTGCTCTTCAAGGTAAGCAATACCGTGTGCCATGCCCGTTGCGGGTATAGCCTGCATGCCTGTGGCTGAACTCTGATGGGGTATAATCGGAAAGCCTTCACGCTTTAAGGAAGGATGGCCATAATAGGAACGGCCACCGGAGAATGGATCATCGCGCTTGGCCATCAGTTGCAGCATCAATTCATAGGGCTCCATTCCCAGCGCCAGCAAAACAGATTCGTCACGATAGTATAGCGAGGCATAATCGCAAGGTTTCAACTGCAGGCCTGCAGCCAGTTGAATGGCCTCATGGCCGCGTGATGTACTGTGCACGTACTTGCTGCATACTTCACGGTTTTCGTCATACGTTTCAGCCATGCGCTTTGCGGTACACATCAATTCATAAGCCTTTAGCAAAACCTGTCGGGGTACACCGGCTTTAGCTTTTGATTTCTTCTCGATCACACGCTCAGTCTCAGCCATAAAAAATCACACTGTATTCGGGTGGAAAGATAGCGATTTTGAAAAATTCAACCGATTGAAATTCCAGCACCGGATGATTTTTATCATTCGCAGGGATGATCCACATCATGGATTTTTCAAGAATTTAAAATCACATTAGTACCAGAAAAGTTCTTAAGAAAAGTACAAATCAGGAGGTTTTTATGACACTGATGAAATCACCAATGTTACCTAACTTGTTTACAGACAAGTGGTTGTCTGACTTCTTCGATAACGACCGATTCTTCGATGCAGACTGGATGAAGAGGATTCAGGTCGTTCCTGCAGTTAACGTAAAAGAACTGGAAAAAGTATTTGAAATCGAAATGGCCGTTCCTGGAATGACCAAGAAAGATTTCCACATTAACATTGACAACGGGATGTTGACCGTCTTCACTGAAAAGAAAGATGAAAAAGAAGTGAAGGAAGAAAACTATACCCGTAAAGAATTTAACTATACCAATTTCACACGCTCATTCAATCTGCCCGAAAATGTAAACCCGGACAGAATTGAAGCCAAATATGACGAAGGGATACTCAGGATTTTGATTGCTAAAAAAGCATTAACCCCTGATAAACCCATGAAAACCATAGAAGTGAAATAGGTGCGTTAAAAGAAAAAGCGTTGCGCGTCCACCGCACGGTTTAACGGGATCACAAAGAATCCCAACCAGTCAACAAGGGGTACGGTTTGATAGGTTACGCGCATAGTTTGGGAGTCCTGGCAGAAATGCCGGGACTTCGTTTTTTATACCGCAGCAATTTGTTAGTTATTTTTTGTTACGTCATCCAGGCTGGCAAATTTACGACCCAATCCGGAAACAGATGCCACGTTGAAAAATCCAACAGCCTTTTTTCCGTTGGGATTAACGTTGTTGATGTTAGTGGATACATTGGCCAGTGGTGTGGCGAATAATTCTGAAAAACCGCCCGGTCGATCTGTTTGAACCACCACTTGCGTTAAAAAATCAAACGAAGCCTCCGACAGCGAATGAAGTTCTACATACAAGGAATCGCCAACCTCATAAGGTGACAGAAAATTATTATTCTCATCCTGATCGAATGGATTAATGGCCGTACGGATAGGCGCTATGAAAACCACACCCGAAAAATTTCCACCACGGGAAAAGCCTGCATCATATGCCAAATTGATTTCAGAAGGTTTATTCAATAACACACCATTCTTATAAGTCTTTATCCAATACGTGTCCCCTGCTTCTAATGGATCGGTTGCCCAAAATTCAGCCAAGTAAAGGTCAGTAACGAACTGATTGCCTTCTTGTAAACGAAATGTAATACTATCAACAGGTGGAACACGCCCCATAGGAGTAGATGCGATATACTCCTCTCCTTCCGAAGAAATCCTTAGTTGATAAATCAATCCGGTTTCACCAAAAACTTCATTGTCTGCAGGGATCCATACATAAGCACCGGCATCGGTATCACTTTCAATAAACATATAGATCTTACCATCACTACCTTCAACCCTAACCTGGGCGCCTTTTACTCCCAGGGGCAGTGTCGAATCAAAGTACGATTGCGTTTTAGTTAGCCTGATAACCTGAGGTTCCGATTGGTTGGTAATCCATGCATCAACTACCAATACAGGTACAGCAGGTTTAAGTGCCGGATCAATTATCGTTTCGCAACCAACAAGTGCTGCGCACCAAATCAACCATCCTAAAATAAAATTCTGCTTCATCGCTGATCTGTCAAAATTGAAAATTATAAGAGATTGCCGGTACCATCGTGCCAATAATAGATAGCTGTGTTGCCCTGCTTTCAATCGGCTGACCCGGAGTAAACCGCTCATCAGCCTGAGAGAAATAAATAGAGAACGGATTCTTTCGGGCATAGAGGTTATAAATACCAAATACCAGATAGTCAGTATTCTTTCTGGGTTGTCCGTTCTTCTTAACTTTTTTTCCATCCAATCGGGCTGAAAAATCTAACCGGTGGAAAGCTGGTATGCGAACATTGTTGCGTGAATCACTTTCGTTATACGGAATTAAAATTCCTTGCTGAATAAAGCGGGAAGTTGGAAACGTAGTGGGCGTGCCAGAAAGCAATGTGAAGTTCGCAGATAATGACAACCGTTTGGTTACTTCATAAAATCCGGTAACCTTAAGGTTATGTGTTTGATCGAACCGTGTAGGATACCAATTACCGCGGTTAATGCCCTCTACCTTAAGCTCCGTTCGCCCCAGCGTGTAGGCTACCCATCCATTAAAACGACCGGTCTTTTTCTGAACGTAAAATTCCAAACCATAAGCCCGACCGATACCGGTGAGCAGGTCACCTTCCAAAAACTCGTTGATCAACAAATCAGCACCATCGATATAGTCGATTTGGTTTTTGGTGTCGCGGTAATAGGCTTCAACAGAAAACTCATACTGTTGCTCTTTACCCAGATCCTTGAAATAGCCGAGCGTGTACTGATCACCAAGTTCTGGCCTAATGTTGTTTGAGCTGGGAGTCCAAACATCAAGGGGATTGGATGCTGTGGTGTTGGAAATAAGGTGCAGGTACTGAGCCATGCGGATGTAGCTGGCTTTTAACGAACTGTTTGGAGTGAGTTGCGCTTTCACGGACATGCGTGGCTCAAAATTTCCGTAATCACTCATTACTTCACCCCTGTTGAATGAAGTTACTTCCACTGGTGTTCTGCGCACTCCGGCTGTGGTGTCGTTGAATGTATATTGATTGCCTGGACCAAAACCCCAGAAATATGAATAACGCAGACCATATTCAACTGAAATGGTATTGTTTATCCGCTGGCTATTACCAATATAAAAAGCTGTTTCAAGATTATATTTTCGCGGCAGGCTGATGTCAATGACATCGCCACTGGAGGCTCCTGAAGCGATGGCGGGATCGAAACGGTAATAATTTCCTTCAGCCCCAAAAGAGATTTCGTTTTCGCTGTTGATGAAATAACTAAAGGCTGGTTTGAAAGTATAATTGGTAATGGAGGATTTCCATTTGAAAAAATCACGCTCATCTTCACCAAACTGAAGCGCGTAATCGTATTTGCTATAAATACCGGAGAAGTTGGCAAATAACCTGTCGTTCAAAATGGAGTTCCAACGCAGCGTTGCGGTATTGTTTCCCCAGGAAAATCCCTGATCTTTTGCAAAGAAGAAATTATCACGGCCTGTATAACCCGATAGATAAATGCGATTTTTGCTGTTGATGTTGTAGTTTCCTTTGCCGGTTAGATCGTAAAAGTTGAGTCTTGCGCCATCGCTAAGTACATCCACAAAAGGTTTGGCCAGAATATCAATGTACGACCGTCTACCGGCTACTATAAACGAGCCTTTTTCTTTGAGCATAGGTCCTTCTACCGCTAACCGGCTAAAAATTGTTCCTACACCACCATTCACTTCATAGTCTTTATTGCTTCCTTCTTTCATCCGTACATCAAGCAACGATGAAATCCTTCCACCAAACTGTGCCGGTATGGCACCTTTATAAAGTTTAACATCTTTCACCGCATCGGGATTGAACACCGAAAAGAATCCCAACAGGTGGGAGGAGTTATATACCGCAGCCTCATCCAATAAAACGAGGTTTTGACCAACGCTACCTCCCCGCACATTGAAGCCAGATGCGCCTTCACCAACCGTAGTAACACCTGGCAATTGCTGCAAACTTCGGATGACATCTACTTCACCCAGAAAAGCGGGAATCTTACTGATTGTGCTGATGTCAATTTTGTTGACACTCATTTCAACCGACTGAACTCTTGACAATTCGGCTGAACCGGAAATAACAATCTCCTGCAGTTGTTTGGATTGTGATGTTAACTCAAGATCGAGCCTTATGTTTTGATTTAGCGTGATCGTGCGGCTTTCCGTTACGTAGCCAACAAATGAAAAGTCAATAGCATACTCACCCTTCGGCAGGGTTATCGAATAAAATCCATAAACATTGGTTGTAACCCCTGTTTTTAATGAGGTTATGTAGATGGTTGCACCAATAAGGGTCTCGCCATCGGAACCATCTTTAATATACCCACTAAGGGTCGCCTTCTCCTGACTCAAAACATTACTGAACATCAACAGAAAGCAAAAACCAAGTACCGTATTTTTCATTCGCCTATATGTCGTACTCAAACGCCAAATGTTACTTCAGTGTTCAACGAAACATCCGAAAATTGAAGATTCTTATGGAATCACCCTAACATAAGCTTTTAAGTTACTTTGAAGCTTTACGTCAAAATGGTAGGTTGTAAAAATTTTGAACGATGCGAATACACTTCCTTAATCTTCTGCTCTTCCTGAGTACCATAACCGTTTTGTATGGTCAGAAAGTATCACCGAACAAAAAAGCCGTGGTGCAATCGGTTGAAAATCAATCCTCAAAACTTATTAACATCAGCGATAAAATCTGGGCACATGCTGAAATCGCCTTTCAGGAAACACAATCGTATGCCCTGCTAGCCGATTATGCAGAAGCCAAAGGATTTACTGTTGAGCGTGGCGTGGCCGAAATCCCAACAGCATTTGTGGCGACCTACGGCAGCGGAAAGCCTGTGATTGGCATATTGGGAGAGTTTGATGCACTTCCCGGCCTTTCGCAAAAGGCAGTTCCAACAAAAGATCCGTTTGAAGCCGGAAAACCCGGCCACGGTTGCGGTCACAATTTATTTGGTACAGCCAGCCTGGGTGCAGCCATTGCCATCAAGGAACTTATTGAGCAAGGCAAACTCAAAGGCACTATTAAATTTTATGGAACACCGGCCGAAGAAAAATTTTTTGGCAAGCTATGGATGATTCGTGCCGGACTTTTCAAGGATGTAGATGTAGTTATGGATTGGCACCCCGGTCCTGAAACTAAAGCAGCCGTACAAACCGGGCTTGCACTGGTTGATTTTACGGTTGAATTCAAAGGCCAGGCTGCCCACGCTTCAGCCGATCCGTGGAACGGAAGAAGTGCTTCAGATGCACTGGAATTATATACCACCGGTATTAATTACTATCGCGAACACATTAAGCCCACGGTGCGCATTCATTACCACATTCAGGATGGCGGACAAGTAGTGAACGTTGTGCCTGACTATTCAAGATTATGGGTACGTGTGCGCGATGTGAAACGCGAAGGCATGACTGAAGTATACGAGCGCGTAAAGAAAATGGCCGAAGGTGCCGCCATTATGGCCAATGTAGACTACGAAGTAAAATTAGTTTCAGGTATATACGAGGTTCTGGTTAACCGGACAGGCGCAGGCTATCTGCAAAAGAACCTGGAACAACTGGGACCGCTCACCTACACTCCGGAAGAAACAAACTTTGCAAAGAAAATACAGGAAGCAACCGGCAAACCACAAGTGGGCTTGCACAGTAAAGTTGAACCACTGGAGGAAACACTTCAGAATTCCGGTGGAGGTTCTACCGATGTAGGCGATGTGAGTTGGGTGGTGCCTGTTATTCGGCTAAGTGCGGCAACAGCACCCATTGGCACACCGTGGCATTCATGGGCAGTAGTAGCCTGCGGAGGAATGTCTATTGGACATAAAGGTATGTTGCACGCTTCCAAGGCACTGGCCATGACGATGATCGATCTTTATGAAGACCCGAAAAAAGTTGAAGCTGTTAAAGCCGAGTTCAATCAACGCAAAGGCGATCACGTTTACGCTGGCCTGGTACCTGACGGACCACCGCCCATTGGCAAGGAATGAAAACGGAATACATTACCGACCAATCACTGGGTGAAGAAATAGCCAACAGCATCAGCCATGGCATTGGTGCGCTGGGTGGCATTGCTGTAATACCCTTTTTGATCATTAACGCTATACCCTATGGAGCCGCTGCAATCTTGGGTGCATCGGTATTTGGTACCGCCATTATTATCCTGTACATGAGTTCAACACTCTATCACGCTTTTCCGGTAAGCAGAACAAAAAAAGTATTTCAGATTTTTGATCATAGTGCCATTTACATACTCATCGCAGGAACCTACACGCCCTTTACATTGGGTATTTTACAAGGCTTTTGGGGTTGGGTAATCTTATCCGTTATGTGGACGCTTGCCGCTGCCGGTATTGTATTTAAATCCATTGCCGGTACGCGCAAGAATGTACTCTCCACCATTTTATATGTGGCCATGGGCTGGATGGGCATACTGATGATCAAACCCCTGATGGCCAACATGGAGCGCGAAGGATTGTACTGGCTGCTCGCAGGCGGAGTTTCCTACACGGTGGGCGTTATCTTTTACCTGATTAAGAAACTACCCTACGCCCATTTTATCTGGCACTTGTTTGTATTGGGTGGTACGGCTTGCCATGTGGTTACGGTGATGAGGTTTGCGAATTGATTTCAAATGACTTGTTGTAGAAGAACTCCAACCAAGAACCAGATGGCATGCTACCTGCCATGCCGAGGAACGAGGCATCTCATGATTAATGTAACAATTCTCATAATAAAAAGACACCTCGTACCTCGGTGTGACAAGATAGAGTGCTATTAAAAATCTTAGAATCCTTTAAGTAAATTATTGTAACTCTCCTCTACAAACCCCAGCGCTAACACCTTATCGTCTACTTCAATCAACGGCCGCTTGATTACGCTGGTCTTTTCCAGCATCAAGGCAATGGCGGCCTTCTCATTGGTGATTTTCTTTTGCGTGGCCTCATCAAGTTGTCGCCAGGTAGTTCCGCGTTTGTTCACCAGACTCACCCATCCTACCTGCTTGCTCCAAGCTTTGAGTTTAGCTTCGTTAATGCCCTTTGATTTGTAATCGTGAAAATCAAATTCAATCTTTTTCTTTTTCAGCCAGTCGAGTGCTGACTTCACCGTGTTGCAGTTTTTTATTCCATAAACTGTCATACTGCTTTCAGATTTTTGATTTTATATCTCAGATTTTAAAGCTTGCTCAATATAAGCATCCACCTGCGCTTCCAAAACGGTTAGCGGCACGGATCCATTTTGCAAGATCGCCTCATGAAAAGCACCGATGTTAAACTGATCGCCTAATGCATCTTCCGCTTTGCTCCGAAGTGCCTTTATTTTTAGTTCACCGATCTTATAACTCAATGCCTGCCCCGGCCAGCCAATGTACCGGTCAATTTCAGTGGTCACTTCATGAATCGAAAGAGCTGTATTTTCAGATAAATAGTTAAGCGCTTGTTCCCGCGTCCAGCCTTTGTAATGAATACCCGTGTCGACTACCAACCGGCAGGCACGCCACATTTCGTAGGTATACCGCCCAAACCATTCATAGGGCGTAGTGTACATACCCATTTCTTCACCCAGGTATTCGCTGTACAATCCCCATCCTTCACCAAATGCACTTATGTAATACTGATTCCTGAAGCGTGGAATGTCCTTTAACTCTGCTGCTAATGAAATCTGCAAATGATGGCCGGGCACAGCTTCATGCAACGTGAGTGCGGGCAATGTATACAATGTACGACTGGAAAGGTTATAGGTGTTTACCCAATAAATTCCAGCACGCTTGCTTTCCCACGAACCACCAACATAACGTCCACCGGTATAGGTTGGTGCAATATTGTCGGGCACCGGCTCAACGGTAAATGGCAACGTGTATAACCTGTTAAATAGTTTGGGAAGTTGCGCTTCGGCACGCTTGCTTAACCAAGCTGCAAAATTCAATAGCTCTTGTGGAGACTTCGCATAAAACTGCGGATCGGTGCGAAGAAATTTCAAGAAATCAGAAAATGTTCCTTTAAACTTCACTTCCTGAACAATGTTTTCCATCGCAGCACGAATGCGCGCCACTTCTTGTAAACCAAGGTTATGAACTGAGTCGGGTGTAAGCGGAAGTGTGGCATAATGTCGCACCCGATTTTCATAGAATTCTTTTCCCCCAGGCACCAAGCTTATGCCCGGTTCATCTTTTGCAGCCACCATGTACTCATCGGCAAAAAAAGTCTGAATTTGCTGATAGGTATCGGTAACTGAGCCTAAAATCTTTTCAGCCTCCTGAAGAATAGTCTGACGATCAGTTTCATGTATGTCAGCAGGTAAATTTTTAAACGGACGGTAAAACATCGATTCGTGATAGTCTTGTACTACCCAAGGCTTCAACAAAGAGAGGTTATTTCGAACAATTACCTTGGGTGCCACAATACCTGCTTCGATACCTTTCTCCATATTGGCCACATTTTCCAGCAACCGTGCAGTATAGTATGGAAGCCAGTGGAGGTAGTCGTAATACTCTTGTGCTGTCTTGAAAGGGAGTCGTTGAAGGGTGCGTTCCATAGTATTGTAAAACCCTCCTTCCGCGTTAAAGGGTATGTAGTACATCTTAAACCGAACGTAGTCGATCCTGTCGCGAAGGCTGATCAGCATAACCTGCTTGCTGATCACTTCCTGCTCGTCCAGGTTACTGTCGGGTATCGCGATTAGTGCGTCTAAAAATTTTTGAAGGGTATCGGCTCGCTGCTTTCGCGCTTCCTCACCCACAGAAGACCACGCTCCTTTCGGATGATACCCTCTTCCTAAACTATCTTCAGCGGATTGACCGAATTTTTCAATAGAATCAAAAAGCGAGGAAAGCTTTTCACCATCCGAAAGCTTGTCCTGATTGGGTGTGCTACAGGACAGTACAGCAATGAGAATCAAAAGGGGATAATGTTTCATAGGGCTGGGTTAAGACAACTAAAGTTAATGATTTATGGAAACAGTGATTCAACCCACGCCTACCGTACATGTAAAAGTTTGGCGAAGCCCATTTGTGTGAAAATTTCTAGCTATTTTAACCGTAGCTAATAAATCATGAAATGAAATACTCAACCTTATTGTTAAGCTGCTTTTTGGCACTTACCTGCTACGCCCAGCGCGACTACTTTTATCCACAAGCTAACGCGCTCAACAATCAGATCCCTACACCGGAAGAATTTCTGGGCTATCCCATCGGCTCCCACCACACCCGGCACGATCGTGTAGTAGAATATTTCAAAACACTCGACAAGCTTTCCGACCGGTTGTCCCTGATGGAAATCGGGGAAACCTATGAACACCGTAAGCAGATAACAGCCATTATTACCACACCGGAAAATCACGCCAACCTGGAAGACATCCGCAGCAAACATTTGCAGCGAAATACATCCACGCAGTACAACTCGGTACCACTTATAATCCTGCTCGGGTATAACGTTCATGGCAACGAACCCTCGAGTACCGAAGCCGCCATGCTAACCGCCTACTACCTTACAGCCAGTGAAGATGAGGAAACAAAATCGTGGCTGAAAGACATGGTGATATTGCTTGACCCGGTTTACAACCCGGACGGCCGCGATCGTCACAGCCACTGGGCAAACATGCACAAGGCCTCACCCCTGGTGGGCGATCCGCTTGACCGTGAACATACTGAAGTATGGCCCGGTGGCCGAACTAATCATTACTGGTTTGATCTGAATCGTGATTGGTTTCTCGGCATTCATCCGGAAAGTCGGAACAGAATTAAGTTGTTTCATCAATGGAGACCATATGTGATGACTGACCATCATGAAATGGGTTCCAACTCAACATTCTATTTCGATCCCGGAAAACACAGCTCAAACAATCCGGTTGTTCCAGCCCAGCTATACGATGTGCTCTACCCTAAGTTTGGTGAGTATTTCGCGAAAGCACTGGATGGAATAGGCTCGCAATATTTCACCAAAGAAGCCTTCGACAAACTTTATCCTGGCTATGGCTCTAGTTATGTTAATTTTTATGGAGGTGCAGGCTTTCTTTTTGAGCAAGCCAGTTCACGTGGTCATTTGCAGGAAACCACTACCACACCGTTAACTTTTGCTTTCACCATCCGAAACCAGTTTACCACTTCATTGGCCACCGTGCGCGCCTCACACAGCGAACGCGAGATGCTGATCAACCTCAGGTTGAACTTCTTCCGTACAGCGGCCAGCCAGGCAAAAACAAACCCGGTGAAAGGTTATGTATTTGGCGATGCTAACGATCTTAACCGCACCTACGCCTTTGTGAACCTGTTGCGCATGCACGAAATAGAAGTATACGACTTACCTCGGGATATGAGCATAAGCGGAAAAAACTTTGAGAAAGGAAAGGGCTTCGTAGTGCCGACCGAGCAGTTGAATTACATTATGGTCAGGTCGGTTTTTGAAAAAGATATTACTTACACCGACAGTATTTTTTATGATGCCTCTACCTGGTCGCTGGTGCATGCTTTTAACCTTCCCCATGCCGAAATACGCGGAGCCGTGACCAAAGGAAATCGAATTGAAAAAGATCTTGTTAAAAGTATAGCTCCGGTAACCAAAAGTAATTACGCATACATAATTGAATCCACGGATTACAATCTTCACAGAGCCATCTACCAACTGCAGGAAGGCGGAGTAATTGTAAAGACAGCCTTCCGCACATTCAGTGCACTTGTTAATGGAAAAGAAAAAGCTTTCAGGCATGGATCATTGATCATTCCCAAGCATGATCAAAAAATCACTGCCGAGGCTCTTTATGAAGCCGTTCAACAAGTAAATAAAAACTGCCTACTTGATGTGTACGCAGTTGAAACCGGTTACAACCTGAAGGGCATCGACCTGGGGTCGAACTTTGCTGTGACCGTAAAAAAGCCTGAGGCCATCATGATTATTGGCAACGGAGTCTCTTCCTATGAGGCCGGTGAAGTGTGGCACTTGCTCGATCAACGCATCAACATGCCGGTCACCAAAGTGGATGTATCAAACATTGGTCGTGTTAACTGGAACAAATATAATGTGCTCATTATGGTCAGCGGAACCTATTCAATTGACAAACCAACCACGGATAAAATAAAGGCCTGGATTCAAGCTGGAGGTACACTGATCACCTTTAAGACCGCCAGTGAATGGGCGATTAAACAAGGTCTTTCAAAAGAAAAACTTGTTGCCGTTGATACTACCAAAACAAAACCACGAACTAATTATGAGGATGCCTCGAACATGGAAGGCGCCAGAAATATTGGCGGCTCTATTTTTCAGGTTGACCTTGACATAACGAACCCCATCGGTTTTGGCTTTACCGATCGCAATGTTTCGATTTACAGAAATGGCCTTACTTTTTTGCAACCCTCTAAAAATCCATATACCACGGTTGCCAAATACAAAGCCAACCCGTTGATTGGCGGTTACCTTCACAAATCAAGTTTAGCACGGGTATCCAATTCTGCCGCGGTGTTGATTAGTGGTGATGGGCAAGGGAGGGTCATCCTGTTTTCGGATAACCCAAATTTCAGGGGGATATGGTACGGCACCAATAAAATGTTTTTGAATGCGCTGTTCTTCGGATCAGTAATGAATGTACCCAATGCAAGTCCCGGTGAGTAGACAAGCTGCAGTTGAATTATTCTTTAAGAGTGCATCTCCACCTGAAATAAATCATCGAATGCACAATGAAGTGCTTATAACCCGACTAGAAGTAGCCATTGGGTAAGCTTAGAATTTTATCTGGACGGGAGGTTTGCAAATTCTTGCCGCGCAAGGTTTTCAACAAAATCCGTCAAAAAGGAGGTCATAATTATGCAACTCAAATCTGATGAAACTACTATAACAGTTCCAATTCCAGATCATAAAGAAATCAAGATTGGAATTTTACTTTCCATCATCAGGCAATCAAAACTACCAAAAGAATTGTTTGAGCATTAGTGCATTTCAATTATGACTTATTTTGCGCATAGCTCTTTAGAAATCCTAAAAATAATCACTTCTAAATCACCCGCTTCCTCCATCTACCCGAACGGATGTACCAATAGGCCATTCCGAACATCGAAACCCAATACACCCATTCCGATGCCCAACCCCAGGTGATGGGCAGGTTAAGATATTCGAGGGTGACGTACACGTACACGCTGTAGACAACAATCGTGATCAGTTCGATAATCAGGTTTACCCGAGTATTTCCCGTGCCGGTAACAGCATTGAGCCAAACGGTACCCACCGACATCATGAGTAACGCTACGGATACAATGCGCACCACCGGAATGGCTGATGCTACAAATTCAGGTCCTTGCTGATAAAATACCAGAAACGATTCCGGTGTACTGTTCAAGGCAATGAAAAGCACCATGGAAATTGAAAGGCTGATGAAGGAAATGCGCTTAATCAACGGTATCACCTCATTTTGTCTTCCTTGTCCGATGACATTGCTCACCATTGCATTGGCCGTAGAAGCAAACGCCCACGAAAAAATACCGAACAAACCGAAGATGTTGCGCATCGTGTTGGATACGGCCAACGCACGTTCACCATGGTGCTCAATCAAAATGTAAAAATATTCCCAACTGGCTATGCTCACAGCATATTGTATTACCAGTGGTGAGGAGTACACAAAAATCAATTTGAACTGCGATCCATCCCACCGGATTTCCGCAAAGAAGGCAAACTGTTTATCGAAACCCTTCCAGTGGATGATCAGATAAATTACGACCAAACCCGTTGCTTCGGCAATAATGGAAGCATACGCAGCACCATTGAAACCAATTGCCGGTAAACCTAAATTACCGTAGATCAATCCATAGTCCAGTACAATATTGACTAATGCCTCCGACAAGGTGCCCCAAACCAAAAAGCGTGTTTGGTTGATACCAACCAACAGGGCATTACGCATCACGTACAAATACAAAAACGGCAAGCCCCAAATGCGGATGCGGAGAAAGTCAATTACTTCCGTGGCAATCGCTTCGTTGCTGATCGTTGAATTCAAAATAACAGGTGCCAGACTATAGGTTATAAAAATTCCTGCCCCGGCATAAGCAAGCGCAACCCAAACACCATGATAAAAAAGTCGACCGATTTCTTTTGGCAGATTTTGTCCGGCCCTTCGCGCAATCAAGGCCTGCAGACCGTTGTTCAGTCCGTTGCCGATGACTGCAAAAACCAGGTAATACACGCCAGTAATACCGGCACTGGCAAGTTCGCGCTCACCAAGTCCCGCCAGGAAAATGTTGTTGGTTATAAAATTGATCTGTGGCACCAGCATGGCAAGCGATATGGGCATTGCCATACCAAGGATGTGCCGGTAGCCGGTTTGTAGCTTGAGTTCCATATTGAAAGGGGCACAAAGATAATTAAACGTGTCACGCTTAAAATATCTACTACCCTTTCAAGTGATCAATAAAATTTGGTATGGCCGCTGAGAAATCCTCTGCCGTTCGTAAACATTCAATGAACGCACTCCCCACAATAACCCCTGCACTATACCGACATGCAGTTGTAAAAGTTTCATGATTGGATATTCCGAAACCGATAAGGAATGGATTTTCCAACTTCATGGAGTTGAGTCGTTCGAAGTAGCTCACTTGCTCAGTTTGAAAACCTTTCTTTGCTCCGGTTGTGCTGGAAGAAGATACAGCATAAATAAATCCACGCGAGGCTTCATCGATTTTTCGGATGCGTGCCTCGGATGTAGTAGGTGAAACCAAAAATATATTACGAAGATCATTTGCCTCCATGGGTTGACGATACCGATGTTGATATTCATCGAAAGGCATATCGGGTAAAATGAAACCATCTGCACCGGCTGCTTTTGCCTCTGTAAAAAATTTTTCCATCCCAAACTGCATCACCGGGTTGAGGTAGCCCATCAGTACAATAGGAATTGAAACGGATTGACGGATTTCATGCACTTGCTCCAGCAATAATTTCACGGTCATGCCATTGTCGATAGCTTGCTTGCTGCTGGCCTGTATGATTGGTCCATCAGCGATCGGATCGGAAAATGGAATACCAATTTCAATCATGTCCACACCGGCTGCATCGAGCTGTTTTGCAATCTCTGTAGTGTCATTCAAGGATGGAAACCCTGCTGTAAAGAATACTGAAAGTATACCCGACTTCTTATTCTGAAAAAGTTGATCGATCCGATTCATATTAATGATCTCCGTAATTTTTCTCTCCGACCGGAATAGCAAATGGTAAAATATTTTGCTTGGGTGGCAACGGACAAGTTGCAAATTCAGTAAAGGCGCAAGGCGGATTATAGGCTTTATTGAAATCGATAATGATGTTGTCCCCATCCTCCGGCACTGGAACATACATATACCTTCCGGCTCCGTAGGTTTCTCGCGCGTTCGTCTCATCGCCAAAGATGATGAAGAATTCATTTCCACCTTCATCGAGCGCATCAAGCCTGTACTCCTTATCCTGATAAGAAAACACCAACGTACCAACGGATCGTTGTTGCAGGGTTTGACCGAGAACATTGGTGATTTCTATCGTGCGCGATGAGTCTGCCCACTCCACACGACCTTCAATCCGCCACTCAGGATTAATGTCAGAAAAATCAATGCCTTTGAATTCCTTAAGGTGCGGATGCTCAAGGTCGCGTAACCTGATACCAAGCTTATCATCACGCTTAATAAAAAACCACCGCAACGGCCCGTATTCAATCACCAAGCGGGAAGAATCAGGGTGATAGACCACTGCTGAAGAGACTTGAGCTCCGTTGATCGAAAATTCAACTCCCTCGGCTCCTTCCAGTGTTACCAAACCATCCTTTAGCAGAAGAAATCCGGCCCGCTCAGGGATTTTACCGGAAGGGAAAATAAAGTCGTTGGAAGCTCCACTGCCGAAGGTATTGATTCCCTCCTTCAGCCAGAATAATCCAGCCAGGTTTACCCATCCCTGCCCACTCACTTGGTAATCGTTTCGCTTCTGTTGCCATTCGATAATTGCTTTACGATAAGCCTCCTCATCAAAAACCGTATCAGATTTTTTTGACGATGTGCATGCTGTAAGCAGTGCAACGCAAAGAATTATCAAGTTTATTCTTTTGTTCATAAGTTCATCAAAAATGAGTATCCCTTACCCTTAATGTTCCTAAAAATAATCTGACCGTCATTGCTTCTCCCGACAAAGTCGGGAGAAGCAATGACAAACTTAGCGTTTAGTTCACACCAAGTAATGAGGGATTGCTTCGTCACAAAGCGATTTGTGTTGTTGAGTAGTCTAGTTAATGCTCCTCGCAATGACGTCAAAAATTCAGGGCTACAAGCGGATATATATCACCAAATATCATAATTAACCCCAAACACAAACCCCGTAACACGAACCTCGCATCTCGCAACCCGTAACATGAAACCCCGCAACCCGCTAATACTTCCCCCACCGAATATAGGTTTCCAAATCTTTATCCCCGCGTCCTGAAAGGTTCACCACCACCACATCATCAGGATTGAATTCGATTTTCTTCAACACGGCAATGGCGTGTGCGGTTTCAATAGCCGGTATAATACCTTCCGTACGGCTCAATTCAATTCCTGCATTCATGGCCTCATCATCCGTAGCATTCATAAAGGTTACACGACCCGTTTCGCACAAATGCGCGTGCCACGGGCCAATACCCGGATAATCCAACCCGGCCGAAATGGAATACGGTTCAATTACTTGTCCATCTTCGGTTTGCATCAGCAACGTTTTGCTTCCATGTAAAACACCCGGTTTACCCAACACAGTGGTTGCAGCCGATTCTCCTGAGTGAATGCCATGACCCGCAGCTTCCACACCCACCAACTGTACATGATCATCGTTAACAAAATGATAAAACGCCCCTGCTGCATTGCTGCCACCACCAACACAGGCAATCACATAATCGGGATAAGGATTTCCTTCATTTTCGATAAGTTGATTCTTGATTTCCTCGCTGATCACCGACTGGAAACGAGCCACCATATCCGGATAGGGATGCGGCCCTACAACAGAACCAATAATGTAATGCGTATCCGTAGGATGATTAATCCAATGCCGCATGGCTTCATTGGTCGCATCTTTAAGCGTCATGTTGCCAGAAGTGGCCGGAACAACGGTTGTACCCAGGATGCGCATGCGTTCTACATTTGGTCGTTGGCGTTCCATATCGAGCTGCCCCATGTACACGATGCACTCCATACCCATTAACGCGCACACGGTGGCTGTAGCCACGCCATGCTGACCGGCTCCCGTTTCAGCGATAATCTTTTGTTTGCCTAATTTTTTGGCCAATAAAATCTGACCAATCGTATTGTTGATTTTATGCGCACCCGTATGGCATAAATCCTCGCGCTTTAAATAAATCTTGGCTCCGTAATGCTCCGATAACCGTTGCGCAAAATAGAGCGGAGTTGGACGCCCAACGTAGTCGTGAAGTAATTGGTTAAACTGCACCTGAAAATCATCCTCGTTAATAATAGTAAGATAATTCAATCGAAGTTCCTCGATGTTCGGATACAGCATTTCCGGGATATAGGATCCACCATAATTCCCGTAGTATCCACACTCATCAATTTCGTAACGCATATCGTTTACTTTTAGGTATTAAGTTTAAGATTATCCAACTTGCTTATCAGTAGTCTCACCTTTTCCAAATTTTTAAAACCGGGACTACTTTCCAGTCCACTGTTAACATCCACGCCATAGAGTTTTTCCAATTTCAACTCTTGCACTTGCAAAATATTTTCTGGACTCAACCCTCCGCTCAAAAAAAACGGAAAATCAAATTGATAGTTCGTGAGCATATTCCAATCAAAGGTGACACCATTACCACCAAAATAAACTCCTTTCGTATCAAACAAAAAATAATCAACTACGTTGCGGTAAGGTGTAAGCATCATAAAGTTAAAGGAGTCATCCATTGAAAACACTTTTATTACCATAAGATTTTTCTTCTGCAACGCTTGGCATAGATCAGGCGATTCACTCCCGTGCAATTGAATGCACGATAATCCATACTTCCAGGCTTTCGCCAGAATATAATCTTCCGGCTGATCAACAAACACCCCTACCCGCTTAATTTCAGGAGAAAGATCTTCAGGTAGCAGAAAATTTTCTCCAACAAAACGTGGCGATTTTTCATAAAAGATAAAACCCATGTAATCGGGCTTAAGCTTGGCCACCTGCTGAATATTTTCAGCATCCCTCATCCCACATATCTTTAGCTTCAAATCCTTCATTAAATAGTTGATCTTACGGCTTCAATAAATTCTTTACATGCCCGTGCAGGCGATTTTTGTTGCATAAAATGCTGCCCCATCAAAAATCCCTGGAAGCCTGCTGCTTTCAACTTTCGATACGCTTCAGGCGAATCAATTCCACTTTCTGATATCCGGACAGTCGATGAGGGGATGCCGGACAAGAGCCGCAAGGAAGTTTCCAATGAAACCTCAAAGGTTTTGAGGTTACGGTTATTCACACCCATCAGATCAACTTCGCTGTTAAGATTACTTTCCAACTCTGCTTCATCATGAACTTCCAGGAGTACTTCCAGTCCGAGCGAATGCGCTACTTGTGTTAACTGCTTTACCTCCACAGGGCTCAACGCTGCAGCAATCAATAAAATAATATCGGCACCGATGGACTTGGACTCAAGCAGTTGATATTCATCAACAATAAAATCCTTCCGGAGAATGGGACAGCTATTTATGCTTCGTGCATTTATCAAATCATCTTTGCCTCCTCCAAAATATTCATAATCCGTAAGAATGGATAAAGCCGTTGCACCCGCTTCAATATACCCTGCTGAAATTGTTGCGACATTTACATGATGATGAATAATTCCCTGTGAAGGTGACTTCCGTTTGATTTCAGCAATAATCCCTGAAGCCTCCTTGCGAAGCAGTTCTTCTTTCAATGAAAAGCACTTTCGTTTAAAGTATTCGGATTTTTCCAATACCGCTACTGCTGTCGATGCTTTAGCTGCATAAACTTCCTTGCGCTTAGTGTTGATTATTTTCTCCAGGATATTCATCACCTCAGTGGTTCAATAGTTTTTTAAACATCTCCAATGCCTTTCCTGACAACAACGATTCGCGGGCTTGCTCCACAGCTTGTGAAATTCCCGCGGGTTGGTTGGCGCAGAATAATGCCATGGCAGCGTTGGCAATCACTACAGCATTCTGCTGCTCCGAGCCCTTACCCTCCAGTATGTTCAGAAAGATGGATGCAGATTCTTCCACCCGATCACCACCCTTAATTCCAGCGGGTGAACTTTTGGTGAAACCAAAATCCTCGGGCAAAACCATGTGCTCACCCCGATTGGAAAAATATTTAATCTGACCCGTTAATGAAATTTCATCATACCCATCCAAGGCATGCAGGATGATAAAGTCTTTATCTGACTCCTGGTAGAGGTAACCGTATTGGCGTGCCAGTTCAAGATTAAATACCCCCACCAATTGTTTTTTCGGAAAAGCCGGATTAACCATTGGCCCAAGCATGTTAAAAAAAGTCTTCACCCCTAACTCCTTTCGGATAGGCGCGACATTTTTCATGGCCGGGTGAAACAACGGTGCATGCATAAAGCAGATGTTTGCCCGGTCAAGACTTTGCTTGAGTTCATCGATATCATTGGTGAATTTATAACCAAAATACTCGAGCACATTCGATGAACCGCACGCGGATGACACACCATAATTACCGTGTTTAGCTACGGGCTGTCCGGCACCCGCTACAACAAAAGCCGATAGTGTTGAAATGTTAAATGTATTCTTCCCATCACCCCCGGTACCACAAACGTCCATCACGGGGGCATCAAGTTTTACCGGAATGCACAGTTCCAGCATGGCATCGCGAAAGCCCTCGAGTTCCTGCACGGTGATGTTGCGCATCATATATACCGTCATAAATGCTGTTACCTGGCTGGGATTATATTTTCCTGACGCCAAATCCACCAGCACCTGCCGCGCGGCTTCCTTGCTCAAGGACTGATGATCGATCAATTCATTTAAAATCTGTTTCATGGCATCAACTCATTTAACTTCCTGGTGCTTTAACCAATTCCGTATCATTTGTGGACCTTCCGGAGTCATGATTGATTCCGGATGAAACTGAAGTCCCTTTACATCATACGTTACATGGCGCAATCCCATTACCATACCTTCCGGATTACGCGCTGTTATTTTAAGTTCTGATGGAATGGTGTCAGACTTTACCGCCCATGAATGGTAGTGACATACCTGGAAAGAACGTGGTAAACCGTGAAACAGAATCTCATCACAATCAGTAATGATGGCTTCTGAAGTAACGCCATGAAGCACCACCGGAATATTGTACAACACTGCACCAAAAACCTCAGCAATACCCTGATGACCCAGGCATATCCCTAAAATACTTTTAGCGGAAGCATAGGCACGTATCACAGCCTTCATAATTCCAGCCTCATCCGGTATACCCGGACCGGGAGAAAGTAAAATCTTGTCGTACTGGTCAACTGCTTCCAACGAAATTTTATCGTTACGAAAAACGTCATAATCATACCCAGCTTCACGGATGATGTGAACAAGGTTATACGTGAAGGAGTCGTAGTTGTCGAGAATAAGAACTTTCATATCATAAATTTTGCGCCATTACCAATGCTTTTCGCAACGCAGCCAACTTGTTGTTTACTTCCTGTAATTCCTTTTTCGGATCCGATTTGGAAACAATGCCCGCCCCTGCCTGATACGTTAATCGATTTTCCTTGCTTAAGAATGTTCGTATCATAATCGCATGATTGAAATCACCATTGAATCCAAGATAACCGATCGCTCCTCCATAAAATCCACGGTTCACATTCTCATATTGATCGATAAGCGTTAGCGCTTTATGCTTCGGTGCCCCTGATAATGTACCTGCTGGAAATGTTGCCGCAGCCATTTTTAAGGTCTCGGATTGATCATCCAGTTTCCCCTTTACTTCAGAAACCAGGTGTATCACATGGGAGTAGTATTGGATCTCCTTGAACACCGCTACCTGAACATTGTGTGCGTGACGGCTCATATCATTCCTGGCCAGGTCAACCAACATAATGTGCTCAGCATTTTCCTTTTCATCCTTTGACAATTGACTCGCCAACTCAGCATCGCGCAGATCATCGCCCGTACGTTGAAATGTTCCGGCTATGGGAAAAATACTGGCTTCATTATTTTGTATCCTGAGTTGTGCTTCGGGTGAGGATCCGAATAGCTTAAAACTACCATAATCAAAATAGAAAAGATAAGGCGATGGGTTAATCGATCGAAGGGAGCGGTAAACGTTAAACTCATCACCTTTAAATGATGCCGTAAACCTGCGCGAAAGAACCAGTTGAAATACATCACCCCGGTTGCAATGGGCAATGCCTTTTTCTACACTTCTCATAAATCCATCATCATCAAGATTGGAAGTTTCACCATTTACCAGGTTAAACCGGTAAGTGGAGAACCGATTGCTGAAGATCAACTTTTCAATCCGTTCTAGTGATGAAGTTTCCGAACCATCATGAAGCGTATGTTCAATCAGCGTTAGCGTATTGGAAAAATGATCGACTACAATCACATACCGGTACAGGTTATAAAGGATATCTGGCACAGTGGATTCGGGTTTAGTAATTTCAACTTCCTCAAAAAAGCGAACCGCATCATAAGCCATATAACCAAATAACCCTGTGCCCGGTACCCGTTCACCTTCTTGTACTTCAACGGTAAAGGATGACCGAAAATCTTCCAAGGCTGCTAACACGTTGTCATCTGTTTGTGGGATTTTTTCCACTTTCCCATCGGGATAAAAACTAGAAATGGCCGTTTGGTCAACCTTGAATCCCGCCATAGCATCACAACAAATCAGCGATAAGCTGTTTTCATGTCCATGATAGTCTGAACTCTCCAGTAATATGCTCCCGGCAAACACATCGCGTAACTTCAGGTAGATGTTAACCGGAGTCAACGTATCGGCCAACAGTTTTTTCGTGTAAATCTTCAGTTTATAGTTCTTCATTTCCGTAACCGTGATAAAACAAAAAGCCCACCTCGTTGAATCGGGGCGGGCTTCGCGTAAATTATTTTACAAACACTAAAGCATATTCGACCACCGATTCAATTTGAACCCGTGCCACCACCATGCAAATGTGTTCTTATTATTCATTTATTATTCTGCTTTCTTACGAGCTGTTTTCTTAGGTTTTGCCGCTTTTGATTCATCTTTTGGCTTACCCACTTTTTTAGAAGCAACGCGCTTCAATCTGGTCTTCAAGGCCTTTTTATTTCTGGATACCCCATAAGAGCCTTTCGAGCGTTTTCCTTTTTTAGACTTTTTATCTCCTTTTCCCATAGGTCGAATTTGTAAAGCAAGTATAAGAAGGCGGTTTGATTTTACAAAATGCAGCTTAACAATTCACCGAAATACGAAAAGGTCGGTAACTTAATGGCTGCTTAAATGTTATAATTAAAATCCGTAACGTATGGCAAAAGCTTCCTTACCAATAATTGACGCGATCCGAAAAGCAGCCCACGCCCTTGAGCAAAGCAAAGAGTATCAATGGGGTCATATGGGTGCATGCAATTGTGGCTTTCTTGCCCAGCAAGTAACGCAATTGCGCAAAGAAGAGATACACCGCAGGGCCACGGAACGCTATGGCGACTGGAGTGAACAACTCAACGACTACTGCCCTACTAGTGGACTGCCGCTTGATGATGTGATTTCCGAAATGATCGCTTTTGGCTTTGATGCCGATGACCTCAAACACCTGGAAAAGCTTTCCGACCCGACTATTCTCCGGACGTTTCCCATTGAAGAACGGTTCTTGAAGCATAATATAAAAAAAGATGTAGTAGCCTACATGCTGGCATGGGCCAATCTATTGGAGCAAGATTTACTGAAGTCCATTAAGCTACCGTCAATTCAGGAGCCCGTTAAAGTGGTATTTTAAAAAGTATGCAATCCTTCGGTTGATTATTCTGGTTAACGAACCTGAACCATCCGGGCAGTCGTGCCTCTTCTACCAAGCCACATTTCTGGAGTACACGAATAGATGCGACATTATCAGCATCCACAAATGTTCCGATACGATACACCTCAGGCATTGCCCGTAAAACCGGCAATACTGTATTGCACGCTTCAGTGGCGTACCCTCTGCCCCATTGTGTTGGACTAATGATGTAGCCAAATTGGATTTTTCCCCGATCATTAATGATCCCGAAGCTCCCGATCAGTCGGTAGGAATCTTTAAGCCGAATGGAGAATGTGTAGTCGTGGCCTTTTGACCAGGCCGGTATGGCGTATAGTAAAAATTGCCGTGTATCCTTTACTGAGCGATGTGTGGGCCATGAAACGAAACGGGTTGCCTCCTCCTTGCTGGCGTAGGCGAAAAACATTTCTTCTGCATCTTCGTACCTTAGGCGCTGAAGAATAATTCGTTCAGCGGTTAGCACTTCCGGTATCGACAAATGTTGCATATTGCCTAAACTTAGGTAATTCTATGGCGAAAGGTCAAAACATTGTTCATCAATATTTTAAGAAGCAATTCGCTGACGGGCTAAAGGTTTTTGTTAAGGTTAATCCGATACAATTTTCAGGAACAGAAATTACCATTGAACCCACCGGAGCGCGACAACTGCGGGAGCTAACATTCGATGAAAGCATCTTCGAAAATCTTGAGCATGATGGATTTGAGATCTGCAATCCGCTGGAGTTCAACCTCTACCTCTCGGGGCTGGCCTGAGATTTCCATTTATCACTAGCAATTCTTGAATGTTGAGCCCTTAAACCTGTATATTTGCCCCCGGCAAGCCGGCACGACCAGCTCCTGCTGAACTCCCCCAGGACCGGAAGGTAGCAAGGGTAGGCGGTTGTAGCGGTGCGATGTTGGTTTGCCATTTTTTATTTTTAACCTTTCCCGATTACGTTAATTTTACCTGTTAAATCACTACCAAACCATGAAGTTTTTTATCGACACTGCTAACCTCAACGAAATCAAAGAAGCTTATGACCTGGGCGTTTTGGATGGCGTTACTACTAACCCCTCGCTAATGGCCAAAGAAGGCGTGAAAGGCCATGATAACATCAGGGCACATTACAAAGCCATCTGCGGTATAGTAGATAATAATGTTAGTGCCGAAGTAATTGCCACCGATTATGAAAACATCATTAAAGAAGGCAAGGAACTAGCCAAGATTGACGACAAGATTGTGGTAAAGGTACCGATGATCAAAGACGGTGTTAAAGCCATCAAATATTTTTCGGGTGAGGGAATCCGAACCAATTGCACACTTGTATTTTCAGCCGGACAGGCCTTGCTGGCGGCTAAAGCCGGAGCCAGTTATGTATCACCGTTCCTGGGGCGTTTGGATGATATAGCGCATGATGGTTTAGACCTGATTGCGCAAATACGCCACATTTACGATAACTACGGATACGAAACCGAGGTATTGGCAGCTTCTATTCGCCATACCATGCACCTGATTAAATGTGCGGAAATTGGTGCCGATGTTTCCACCTGTCCGCTAAACGTAATTACAGGTTTATTGAATCACCCGTTAACCGACTCAGGCTTGGCTAAGTTTTTAGCCGATCACAAGAAAGTAAACGGCTAAGCAATAATCATTAAGCATGTTCTCCACCGATCCTGTTGTACGCGTTAAGGAAGCCAGTATTTTTCAGGAACACAACACCGTGCTGGGTGACATTAACTTTGAAATTGAGAAAGGAGAATTTGTTTTTGTTGTAGGACGTACCGGATCAGGGAAGTCATCTTTGTTAAAAACGCTTTACGCTGATTTACCCTTACGCCTGGGCGATATTGAAATTACTGGTTTCAATATTCGCGGTATCAAAAACTCAGAAGTGCCATTGCTCCGAAGAAAGCTGGGCATCATCTTTCAGGATTTTCAACTCTTCCCCGATCGTACCGTTGGCGATAACCTTACGTTTGTGATGCGCGCGACCGGCTGGCGCGATACCAGTAAAATCAAAACACGATTACAGGAAGTGTTGATGAAAGTGGGGCTTGGATCCGTGGAGAAAAAAATTCCTCACCAACTTTCAGGAGGCGAACAACAACGCGTAGTGATTGCACGGGCGTTGATTAACGAACCTGCTATACTGATTGCCGATGAACCCACCGGAAACCTGGACCCGGAAGTGTCGTTTGGGATTTTAAAAGTTTTTCAGGAGATCAATAAGAGTGGAACGGCTGTACTGATGGCCACGCATGATTACGGACTAATTAAAAAGTTTCCATGCCGCATTCTGAAATGTGAGGATGGTAGAGTAATAGATTCTGCGAAAGAGCCCTTTGAGCTCACCATGGAATATTAATCAGATAGAAACATCCGAAGATTTCTTTTTCGGTACTTCATCAGCAATTTCCTGATCGATTTTATGCAATTGTTGATTCAACAGATCGATGCGCACCAGTAAGTTCAATACCAGTGCTTCCTTTACCTTTTTGCTTGGCCGAGCCTGCATCTCATCTTTAAGCACTTCATACATCGCCTCCAGTTGCTTAAAATCATTCGTAAAACCATTTAAGCCTGCTTCATCTCCCCTAACCATTTCGATCATATCGACCTTATCGGAAATTTCCCGAACATAAAAGGATTCAACATCCTTAAACTCTTTCATGACCAGCTGATTATTACGCGATTCTGTAACCCGGGAGTAGAGCAAAAATACCGAAAGCCCCATGAACAGTACGGCTGCCGCACGCCAGAAAACCAGTGCCAACGATGATCGCTTACCGTATAAACGCGTTTCAATGTTTTGCCATACTTTTTCAGCAGGCTCACGATCGTCAAATGCCTGACGATTGGTGCGGATAAATTCTTCCAGGTTTTTCATGATTTCTCCATTAATAGTTCCTTCAATTTCCTTTTCGACCGGTTTAACTGCGACTTCGAAGTTGATTCTGAAATGTCCATGATCTCAGCAATCTCCTGATGATCATAACCTTCCAGTAAATATAACGACAGCACGGACCGATAGCCATCCGGCAATGACTCAATCGCATGTTTTACACGATCAACTGTCAGTTCCGGACGATAAACTTCATCCTCATCTGCTTCGCCAACATCAAAGGTTTCATCATCGGGCCAGGCTTCAAAGCGTTTTTTCTTCAGTTCATTAATTGCTTTGTTTACCACAATCCGCTTGAGCCAAGAACCAAAGGTTGCATCGCCCCGGTAAACATTGAGGTTGCGAAAAGCACTAATAAAAGCCTCCTGCAGAACATCCTCTGCCATATCCTCATCACACACAATCCTGTACGCTACATTGAACATCGACCGTGAATAAAGCTTATACAAACGATGATGCGCCTGCTGGTCGCCTTCGCGGCAGCGCTCAATCAGGTCATGATGAATATTCAGGGTATCCTGGTTCAACGTAGGTGGTTTCCCGTGAAAATAGACAATTCAAAAACAGGAAGGTTGCACGGCAGGACTAATCGTTTGCCACCAACCCCTTTTCTCGGGCAATTGTGCGCATAAATTCAATTGCTTCATCGCGGTTATTGGGTATTTCCCCTTCCAGTATTGCTTCTTTGATCCTGTCCTTGATCTCGCCAACCACCGGACTAGGCGGGATATTAAACAGCTTAATAATCTCATCTCCGGTAATAGGAGGTTGGAAATTGCGTAGGTGATCCTTTTCCTCTACCTCCGCCATTTTCTTTTCCACCAGATCAAAGTTCTTTAGAAACTTATCGACCTTAATCATGTTTTTGGAGGTTATGTCAGCCCTACAAAGTTTCATCAGGTCATCAATATCTTCACCGGCATCAAACAACAATCTGCGGATGGCTGAATCCGTAACCTCTTTAGCCAATGGAATGGGGCGTAAATGAAGGCGCACAAGTTTCTGAACCTTAAGCATTTTTTCGTTCATAGGAAGTTTCATCCTGCGAAAAATACCCGGAACCATACGTGCACCTTTATCTTCATGACCATGGAATGTCCAACCGTGATCTTGATCGTAACGCTTGGTTTGAGGCTTGGCAATGTCGTGTAAAATCGCTGCCCACCGTAACCATAAATCATTCGATACTTTTGCCGCATTATCGAGCACCTGAAGCGTATGAAAGAAATTATCCTTATGTGCGCGATTGCCGATGTACTCTACCCCATGCAGCAAGACCAATTCAGGGAAGAACAGCTTCAGAAGTCCACTGTGAAACAACAGTTTAAAACCGTACGAAGGCACAGGACTCAGGATGATTTTGTTCAACTCATCGGTGATGCGTTCCTGCGAAACAATTTTCAACCGCTCAGCCTGACTCGTCATGGCCGAGAACGTATCCGGCTCAATATCGTAATTCAATTGCGAAGCAAACCGGGCAGCCCGCATCATCCGCAACGGATCATCCGAAAACGTTACAACAGGATCAACCGGTGTGCGGATCATTTTGCCCTTCATATCCTTTATCCCATCAAAAGGATCGATCAACTCACCAAACGA
The DNA here is from genome assembly GCA_019638255.1 of Cyclobacteriaceae bacterium. Lineage (GTDB taxonomy): Bacteria > Bacteroidota > Bacteroidia > Cytophagales > Cyclobacteriaceae > UBA2336. Next base: position 2,940,133 of record JAHBUD010000001.1, read on the forward strand.
TTGTTTATTCAGGCTTATCGCAAGCGCGTTGATGGTAAAATCCCTACGCAACTGATCGTCTTGTAAAGTTCCATCTTCCACGATGGGCTTTCGTGAATCACCCCGATAGGATTCCTTGCGTGCTCCAACAAACTCCAGGTTAAACTCATGATATGGAATATGAGCTGTTCCAAAATTTTTATATACATGAACAGCAACATTATCCCCCAGTTTATCCGCCACAGCTTGCGCCAGTGTTATACCACTACCCACGCAAACAAAATCAATATCATTGGTTGGTCGCTTCAGCAGCAGATCGCGCACATACCCGCCAACCACGTAGGTTTCCAGCTTGAGCTGATCAGCAACCTCCCCTACTTGTTTGAATACCGGGTGAACTAATGAAGAAGAATAATTCATGTAAATCTGAAAACTCAAATTTACAGATAAAATCAGAGTTAAATGGTCAGTAGAAAATTAGCCTCTCAATTAAACAATATTTGTTTAGGATCAGTACGGATATCGATCAATTCCAAAAACCTTCACGACTGTTGAAAGTCGGGCAAGGAATCATCCGGTACTTCTGCTTAACACTGCGTTGTACAGGCTTGGTGGAGAATTCATAGATGAGCGATATCTCATGTGCTCCACCCGATGTGGTTTGCAACTCAGAAAACGTGAAGTCATAGCTATATCCGATCGTCAGGTTTTTCATATACAAACCGAGTTGCATGATGATGGCATCGTTTTGCATCAAGTTGGCTACATTTCTCTCCCACAGCTTACCCCGATAGCCGAAACCAACAGAAACAGGATCGATATGGTAATTGATACTAAAATCGAATTGAGAAAATGAAGGTCCTTGTCTACGGAACATAACCGATGGTGTAAGGTAAGAAACCCGGTAAGCTGCCGATCGTGGTACGCCATCGGCTAAACTTATCCTCCAACCCATGTGATACGTTTGCTTCATTGGAAGCCGACTCTCATCTCCTATGAGCGATAAGTTGGGTCGATTCATATGATGAAAAGCAGCACCAAACCAGAAAACACGTGTATAAAATAAAGCACCTGATCCAAAATCAAAAAAGTTCTGTCTTCCCAGGCGATCCTGATCCGGATCAATAGAATAATACTGTCCATCCCGTTCAAACTCCAATCCATCACCAAGCCGAAGCCGGCTTCTGTCGATACCATTGGTTCCGTAACCAAAATACAAACCCGGTGAAAAAACCCATTTTTCAGAAAGCCTGACTTTGTATGAGTACTGTAAGCCAGCAGTGGTTGAGTTCCACCCGGCTGATCCCATCCTGTCGTTTGTTAATAAAATACCAAAACCACTTCGTAGCTCATCAACAAAAATATCATAGGATGCCGCATAAGTTGCAAAGGCTTGTGGCAAATTGGGCCATTGCACCCGATGATTAAAAACTACCCGTTGCTGGGGTGTTATGCCTGCAAATCCCGGGTTCAAATACAAAGGAGAATTGTAATATTGAGAGAACTGTATATCCTGAGCCCTCACGGAGAATAGCACTGCCATTCCAAAAAATACCGCGACTGTTATTTTCAACTGCATAGGTTTGGTTCTTTTTCCAAGTTATCGAATCAGGGTTACATCTCCAATTTGTGTTGTTCGCTGGCCATCAACCAGTCGCAACACTAGCTTAAACACATACACACCGGCTGGTAATAAATTTCCGTTCCGGTCATAACCATCCCAACCGCGCAGTGGCTGACCAGGAGAGTTTCGGCTCTCAAATATCATGTTACCCCAACGATCGAATATCTGCATAACAAACGAGTTTGGCTCATTGGTATTGATACCCCGCACAAAAGGCAAGAACACATCATTAACACCACCTGGGCCTGGTATACCACCATTTGGTCCCGAAGGATCCGGTGTGAATGCATTCGGTACCCTAACCTGACCACCTTCGCGGGCAATAATTTCGGCACGGGCTGTATCGGTACACACCACATTGCCTCGAACCTCGCGCATTACCATGGTAACGGTGTAACGACCTTCAACCGGATAGAAATATGTAGGATCCGATTCGCCTAAGAGTCGTTTAATAATTTCACTGGTGTCACCAAAATTCCACCAGAACGATACCGTATCGGATGGCACGGGTGTTGGCTGGGAGAAGTTAAAGGTCACCAGCTCAGTATCGGGAACAAAAAGCGTAGTAGGCCGTGCCTGGAAAGCAGCCTGAGGTTTAGGATAAATCGGCACTGGCACACGACCCGGCATAGCATTAGGACCAGTGCCTGAGTTATCGGCAAAGGCCACCTGACCTGTAATGGAGTTGGTTGTGCGCAAGAATATTGTATACTCACCAGGGTTGGCTATAAAGAAGACTGGCAATGGAGCAGTAGAAACTGCCGTTACCCGTCCGTTCTGATCAATCACTTGCCATTCATAAACATCACCTGTGGCATTGTTAACTGTTATCTCAATTGTAGCCGGGAAACAAGCCGCATTTGGTGTGTAATCAAATGCTGCTGATAATGGCGGCAAAATGATGTTGATTGTTTTAGTAAATGTACTACTACAATCCAAGCCATTAGCCTGAGCAGCAAGGTTAACTGCTGTTAACCGAACATCACGCAAACCAGGCGATGTGTAATCTACGGTGAACGGTCCGGTACCGGATTGTGTGGCAGGGACAGAACCAATACCAAAATCCCAATTATAGACAAAGTCAACAGGATCAACTGGAACAGAAGTATTTGTAAACGTTACCAGCGATGATCCACCCATGAATGGAGGAATTGTACCTTCATCAAAACCAGCCGTTACTTCACGGTATACTGTGATCGGTATAATGTACTCGGCTGAAGGGCAATTGCCATTATTTGCAACGTACACTACTTCATAAATGATCGGATTTTGAGTAGTGGTGTTGGTGAAATTGTAGCTAACCTGCTGGGTAGTGCGCACATCGATCTCCTGACCAATATTTCCTTGAACACGATAGAACCAGCGATGGGTGGCTGCACCAATTGAACTATTGAAGAAGTTGATTGTCTCACCACTACATATTTCATCTTTATCCGGGAAAATGTTCACAAATATTTCCGGGAAAACTGAAACGGTTTCAAAATGAACATCCTGGCAGATATCCAATGGCGGATCAAGCGTTGTCTGTAAGGTTACCTTGTAACTGATCGTGCCGGTAGGCGAAGGATTAACAAACTGATGGGTAATGGTTGCATTCGGTATTGTTGCGGCCGCTGTGAAGGTATCTTCAGTACCATCAAACCAGCGCCAGTTATAGGTTACACCGGCTACCTGATTGAACTGGAATGTAGCAGTATAAGGAGAGCAGCCGCTTGCAGGTCCAACTATGCTGAAGGTAGCATCAGTTTCTCCCACGGTTACCGTTACACTTTCAGCTACCGGAGTAAACGGACATCCGTTAACATCACTTACTGCAGTAAGTGCATAGGTTGTGGTTAGTGTAGGCGAAACAGGGATTACCCTAATATTGCCCAATCCAACCAATGGGAATGATGTAGTACCATTGGCATCGGTTGCTGTATAAGTTGCCGTAAACGGAGGCTGGCCATCCAACTGGAGCACGAGGAATTGTGTTTGTCCTACACAAAGTGCAAGGTCAGAAGTCAGCCAACGACCACCAACAGTAGGTGCCACGGTAACTACCATGGTAGCAGGGTTACCCACGCAAGATGTTGGCGCAGGACCCGTTGGTATAACCTGATACAGTATTGTACCCGGGAAGAAATCGCCATTGCTTAATGTTTCATTGATGACATTTCCAGTATTAGGGGATGTAAATCCTGTTATGTTAACACTGGAAGGAGTGGCTGTCCAGTTGAATACGGTACCCGCTACTGCACTGCTCAGCGGAACGTTAATACTATTATCATCACAAACCGTAATGGCAGCAGGCAAGCCGGTAACACTCGGTATTGGATCAACCGTAACATTTATGTTTATTGGCAAGCCTTGGCAACCCGCAGGACTGGTTGGTGTAACGGTATACACCACATTACCCGGGGTGTTGCTGTTGTTAAATAATGTCTGAAACAACAAGCTGCCTGCACCAGGAGAAGAACCGATTACATTCGGATCAGCCACTCGGGTCCATAAGCCAATCGTGTTAACCACATCGTAAGTAAATGTGATGTTGATGCTGCTTCCGCTACATATTTGCTCACTCAATGAGCTTGCTGTTACCACTGGTCGTGGATTCACAGTAACCACGAGCTGAACATTATCACCAAAGCAACCTACTGTAGGAGCTTGTGGACGGAGCGTATAGGTAACGGTTTGCACATTCGGTGTGGGGTTATCGAGTATATCATCGAGTGTGCTGTTTGGCACAAAGATGGTACCCACCGGGGAGAAACCTGTCACTCCTCCGGTAGCTACCACATTAACAACCTCAAACTCAACCGACCCAATGGAAGGAACTGTGGTAGTAGTTAAATTAAAACCTGTAGGGATACCTTCGCAAACAGTAACCTGTGTTGGCGTAACAATTACTCTCGGTTTAGGTTCGATGTTTACAATTACATCTACAAAATCTCCAGTACACCCATTGCCATTCTTCGCACCATTAGCAACCGGAGTAATTCGATAGGTTACCGTTTGAGGCGTATCGTCATTGTTCACCAGGTTATCGGTAATAACATGGCCTTGTGGAAGGTTGCTTTGAATCGGGAAAAATCCTGACACTAGTCCCGAACTTGCGAAGGCCTGATAATTAAATGTGATAATACCCGCAGAAGGAACGGTGGGTGAATTCAATACAATATCAGTCAATGTATTGCTGCATATATCGGCTGTATTGTTAAGCGGGTTAGCCAACGGAGCAGGTTCAACGCGCAGAACAATCGGCAATACCGGACCACGACATCCTGCAACAGTAATCGGAACAAGGTTATACGTAACCGTAAGCACTCCATTAGTATTGTTAGCGAACACATCATTCCTGATCTCATTGATGTCCGTAGTATTTCTCGGTGCAGAACCATTAAACGTTATCGGAGTAAGACCAGCATCTACAACAATGGACATGATATCATAACTCGCGGCCAAAGCGCTAACAGGGCTGGTACCCAAAATAATATTGGAAGCTTCATTACTACAAACCGTAGTATTCAGGTTGGTGGCCATGGCAGGTGCCGGATTGACCGTAAAGATCACAAGACCTTCATCTCCAGCACAACCGGCAGTTGAAACCGGAATTACCCGGTAGCGAGCCTGAAGCGGGCTGTTCGTTGTATTGGTAAAGAAATCATTTTGAATAGCTGTTGCCGGTTGTCCAGCACCAATTGAAGCATTACCGGGTCCCGGTTGCAAACCGAGATCCCAATTGATTTGGGTAATGTTGTACGATGCTGCAGCCACTGAACCAGGAGCCACCCCCAACAACACTCCGGTAGTAACATCACTACATGCCGGCAGCGGACTTAAAGCCGGGTCAATAACCGGTTCCGGATCAACGGTTACGCTAATTACTTCAGGATCGCCCAAGCAACCCTGCGGGCTAACCGGAACAATGGTATAGGAAACGACCAGGCTTCCTGCTGTTACATTGTTATAACGGTCATTGCGGATGGCATTGGCACTCACTCCATTCTGAACGATGGTATTTCCGGCTGCAGGTGTCAATCCCGGTGCAACCGTAATGTTTGTGATGTTAAAGGCCGCTGCTGGTATCGATAGTCCATTGGTGGATAATACAATATTGGTGATGGCATCACTACATACTGTAACATCCAGGTTAGGGTTCATTACTGGCTCAGCATTAACCGGCAACGTTATAATGAAAGGATTACCAACGCAACCATCCGTTGAGGTTGGTATAACGGTATATACAGCATTTAATGGTCCACCGGTTTCGTTGTGGAGTGTCTCAGCCAGGTTACCAACTCCGCCACCCACTCCACCGGTAATGCCAGGGGCATAGGTAGCGGTCCAGGTAAAGGTTGAAGTAACGAGGTTGGTGATGTTATCTTGCGGGTTAAGGCTGAACGGCACATCCGAACAAACTGCAGGGCGCGTTACATTAGTACCAACCGGTTGAGGATTGATTGGAACAGTGATTGTAAAAGGATTTCCAGCACATGAACTTCCGGAAGAAGGTGTTACTGTAAACACCGCATTAAGTACACCACCGGTAAGATTCTGCAAATTGCCTGTCACATCTCCAACTCCATTAGCCGCGCCTCCAGTCAATCCAAAATCATAGCTGGCCGTCCAGGTGAATGAACTAATAATTCCATTTGTAATATCTGCTTGCGGATCGAATGCGAAAGGAGCATTGGAACAAGCCGGTGCTTTTATCGCATCTGCACCAAATGGTTCAGAGCTAACTGGAACAGTTATAACAAATGGAGCCCCTTCGCATCCATTGTTGGATGTTGGGGTAACCGTGTACACAGCGTTCAGCACACCGCCCGATACGTTATTTAACGTTTCAGCAATCGGCCCTGCTCCTGCCCCTGCTCCATTCAACAAACCTGCATCGTAAACAGCAGTCCATGTAAACGTACTGACAATACCGTTTGTGATATCCAACTGAGGATTAATATTGAAGGCTACATCCGAACAAACAGCTGCCTTGGTAGCATCTGCACCTACAGGTTCCGAACGAACAGGAACAGTAATGGTAAAGTTAGGGCCAACACAATTGGTTACTGTTGACGTTGGTGTAATGGTGAACACAGCATTCAGCGTGCTTCCGGTAAGGTTTGTTAATGTGCCACTTACAAGTCCTGATCCGTTTGCTAAGCCTCCTGTTAGGCCTGGATCATAAACAGCAGTCCATGCATAGGTTGCTGTTATAGAATTCTGAACGTTGTCTTGCGGATCGAATGAGAACGGAGCATCCGAACATACCGGTGCTTTAATGGTATTGATTGCTACCGGCTTAGGATCAATCGGAACGGTAATTGTAAAGGTTGATCCGGCACAGCCGTTTGAAGAGGTTGGTGTAACCGTATACACTACGCTCAATTGAGCGGATGTAATGTTGATTAACGTTTCTGCAACAGCACCGTTACCATTGCCGGCTCCTCCGGTTATTCCTGCAGCATAACTGGCTGACCACGTAAAGGTTGATATTACGCCATTCGTGATTTCCACCTGGGGATTAAAGTTAAAGGCCACATCGGAGCAAACAGCAGCTTTCAATGCATCGGCACCAACCGGCTCGGGATTTACCGGTACTGTGATGGTAAAGGGTGATCCTTCACAACCATTGATTGATGTTGGCGTGATGGTGTAAACAGCATTTAAAGGACCAGATGTTAGGTTGGTCAACGTTTCAGAAAGCAGCCCTGATCCTCCACCTGAACCACCGGCTAACCCTGCATCGTAAACAGCAGTCCATGTAAACGTGCTGGTAACACCATTGATGATATCATTCTGAGGATTGAAGTTGAAGGCAACATCGGAACAAACTGCCGGACGAACTGCATTGGAACCAACCGGTTCAGGATTTACCGGAACAGTGATCGTAAAATTACTTCCCACACACGAGCCTGCTGTTGTTGGTGTGATGGTGAACACAGCATTTAATTGTCCGCCAGTCTGGTTTGTTAAAGTTTGATTAATAACACCTGTGCCATTAGCTGTTCCACCCGTTAAACCAGCCGGATAAGCTGCCGTCCATGCAAAGGTTGCAACTGTACCATTGGTGATTTCGGCTTGCGGATCAAAGCTGAATGGTATATCAGAACATACTGCTGCTTTAGTGCTATTTGCACCTACAGGTTCAGAATCAATCGGAACGGTAATCGTAAAAGTGTTGCCTGTACAACCATTAAGTGAAGTTGGTGTAATCGTATACGTTGCATTTAAAGAAACACCCGTCAGGTTGGTTAACGTTTCTGAAATATTTCCAACGCCTGCACCTGCACCTCCGGTAAGACCAGGACCATAAGCGGCAGTCCATGCAAACGTAGCAGTTACGCCATTAGTGATATCCAGCTGCGGATTGAAACTGAAGGCGACATCAGAACAAACAATCGCCTTTACATCATTAGCACCAACAGGTTGGGGGTTAACGGGCACGGTGATCGTAAAGGGTACACCTGCACAACCCGCTGTAGAAGTGGGGGTAACTGTATAGACAGCATTCAATGCACCGCCTGTAAGGTTTTCAAGTGTTTCAAGTATGGCACCATTACCATTTCCTGCACCACCGGTCAGGCCGGCATCGTATACTGCAATCCATGCAAAGTTAGAGGCAACACCATTGGTTATATCCAACTGCGGATTAAAGTTGAACCCTACATTCGAGCATGCAGCAGCTTTTATAACGGATGCGCCAACAGGTTGTGGATTGATCGGAACAGTAATGGTAAAGTTAGCACCAACACAACCTCCGACAGAAGTTGGCGTAACAGTGTAAACTGCACTCAACTGTCCAGCAGTAAGGTTTACTAAGGTCTCTGCCACCGGGCCGGTACCTGCACCAGCTCCTCCGGTAAGTCCGGCAGGATAAACAGCCGTCCATGCAAAAGTGCTGACAACACCATTGGTAATCTGGGTTTGAGGATCAAAGCTGAAAGCCTCATTCGAGCAAACAACAGCCATGGTTTGGTTGATCGCCACCGGTTGAGGATTAACCGGAACCGTGATGATGAACGGAGGATTACCGATACAACCACCACCCTGTGCGGTTGGTACAACAGTGTACACAGCATTGATCGGTGCTGAAGTTAAGTTTGTTAAGGTCTCTGCAATATTTCCTGTTCCGTTACCAGCGCCACCCGATAATCCAGGGCCGTAGGCTGCAGTCCAGGTAAATGTGCTCAACACTCCGTTAATAATATCATCTTGTGGATTGAAATTGAAAGGTACGTTTGAACATTGCGCTGCTTTGGTAACATTGGCACCTAAAGGTTCTGTATCGATGGGAACAGTTATCGTAAATGGTGTACCTGCACATGAATTAGCAGATGTTGGTATGATCGTATAAACAGCGTTCAATACACCACCCGTCAGGTTGGTTAATGTTTCTGCTATTTGTCCTGCTCCTGCACCAGCCCCACCCGTTATGCCGGCCTGGTAGGCAGCTGTCCAGGTAAATGTTGATGCAACCCCGTTGGTAATCTCGGCCTGAGGGTCAAAGCTGAACGGACTATCTGAACAAACAACAGCCTTGGTTGTGTTCTGTCCTACGGGCTCAGGATTTACCGGCACAGTAATCGTGAACGGTGCTCCCACACAACCTTCTGGAGTTGATGTTGGTATCACCGTAAATACAGCACTTAATTGAATGTTGGTCAGGTTAACCAACGTACCAACTACATTGCCAATTCCATTGGCTGCTCCACCAGTTAAACCTGCGGGATAGGTTGCTGTCCACGTAAACGTTGAGGCAATGCCATTTGTAATGCTTGCTTGCGGATTGATATTAAAGGCAACATTTGAACATATAGCTGGTGCTACAGTGTTGTTGCCAACCGGTTGTGGATCAACCGGAACGGTAATGGTAAAGGTTGCACCAGCACAACCACCAGCCGATGTAGGGGTTACAGTGTATACTGCGCTTAGTTGTGTAGTCGTGAGGTTTGTTAGCGTACCAGACACATTACCGACACCATTCGCTGCACCGCCTGTTAAACCAAAAGGATAAATTGCGCTCCATGTAAATGAACTTGGCAAAGCGTTCGTGATGTTTGCCTGGGGATTTAAGCTAAAGCCAACACCCGAACAAAATACCGGGGCAACAGAGCTAGTAGAAACAGGTTCAGGATTGATAGTAATTACAATTGTTTCCGGAACACCCACACACCCGGCACCACTGGTGGGTGTAATTGTATAGGTGGCCGTTATTGAAGCCAGCGAAGTATTTACTAGTACATCTGTAATGTGGAAAGTGCCCGGGGCACCAGCCAACACATTGTTACCGGCAGAACCTTGTACTGAAGCATCGGACATCACCGGAACCGCCCAGTTGAAGACTGTTCCGGGAGGAAGGTTAAGTGGTGACAGGAAAATTTCTTTATTCACCGGTTGACCGCTACATATGGTGCGTGTTTGACCTGATGCAATTACCGGAGCCGGGTTAACCGTTACTACAACATCTTGTGAAGGCCCCGCGCAACCATCAGGCGATGTGGGTACCACACGGTAGGTTACCGAACCAACAGCTCCAGAAAAGTTAGTCAGCGTTTGATTGATCTGGCCAACACCATTGTTACCGACTGCTGAACCACTCACTAAACCGGTAACGCTGGTAACTATCCAGCTAAAGGTTGAGCCTGGAATACTTGCCGTTAATGTTAAAGCATCTTGCACAGCAGTTCCACCACACAAACTAACCGTGGGCAAAGAAGTCATTACAGGCCTGTCGTTCGCGTTGATGACTAAAGTAGCTGCAGCTCCTGAGCACCCTGTGGGTGAAACTTCCTGTACACGTAGTGTAGAGGAGTTCGCAGTACCAAAGTCAACAATAACCTGGTTTAGTCCTACACCACTGGCAGCACCTACGATGGCAGCATCTCCGGCAATAACCGACCATGAATATGTTGAGAGTGGATTAAGTGATGCTGTTTGATAAACCACACCCGTTTGTTGTTTACAAACCGGATTGGGTCCAAGAATTACATTGGGTGCGGGGCTTGCCTCTACGGTTATGGTAATGGGTTGAGGATCACCCACGCAGCCATCAGCCGATATTTCAGTTACACTTATATTATAAACATCTGCAGCGGGAGCATTGGTAAGTCCTGGGAATTGCAGCAGCACAAAGAAGTCGCCAGGACCCCCACCGGCAAACCGAACATAAAAGCCAGGGTTATCAGGCGGTAAGTTCCATGTGTATGTTGCACCAGGATTAATCGTTTGTATCTGGTAAAGAACAATAGTAGGCCCCACGCAAACATTGGTACCACCAACAATGGGGTTAATACCCGGGCGTGGATTGATTTGGAATTCAACTGATCCAACATTCTGGCAGTTGGTTATCGTATTAGTTACGCGCGCAAAAAATGTTTCGCTATCGTTAACATTATCAACATCCGTGGGAGTAGGAACAGGTGTGGTTAAGGCAGCATCAGTAAACCAGGCTACAGCACGATTAGCTGCCCCACCGGTAACAAGATTATTATAGAATGTAAGATCAACATTATTGATTGCATTCCCTCCGATTGTCTCTTCACAAAATGAAGGATTTTGATTGACCACAGCCGGGCTGGGATTAATGGTAAATGTTATGAGTCCATCTTGCGTACAACCTGGAAGAACATCGGTTCTTGTGACGCGTGTGTAAATTTGCGTGCCAGTTGAAACCAATTCCGGGCCTACAAACGGTATAGTGCGGGCAGCATCGGTAAAATATTGAATGGTTCTTCCTGCTGAAGCGGGTATACCTGTAATCGCATCGTTTAATGAATTAAGATAAGCAAGTGTAACAGTTGCATTTCCTAAGCCAGGCGAATCTTCACATAGCTGTGGTAATGGATTATTATTATCGGGAAGCGCATGGCGTGTAATGATCACCTGATCGTTGCTTGAACTACAAACACCCAACGCGCTGGTAGCTGTCCAGGTAAAGGTTGTGTTCCCAACAGGTAATCCGGTTACTGAAGTTGTTGGGCTATTAACATCTGCAATAAACGGCAACAAAGCGCCTGCGCTGGAAACAAATATATTATCAAAACGATGAATTTGGTTGTTAAGCACATTCAGCACCCGAACAACAACTTCAAGCGAGTTTCCGGTTAAGCCTGATACCGTAAATGTATTGAATGCCCCATCAACAGCACCGTTACCAACAATCTCACCCAACAGCACTTCAGCGCCTCCATTAATTCTGTAAAACGCCCGAATGTACTCAGCCCCACTCATTGGCCCAAACTCGGCCAACTGAATAGAAATCCTGACGTTGGGTTGAGCCGTGATATTTATAGATGGTGAGCGCCAAACCAGTTCTGCATTAACATCATGCGCTTGCATAACACCTGACTGGACGCGCATATAATCACCATTAACAAGACTATTTTCAAGTAAAGTATTGGCATTAGGTGCGGTAATTGTCCAGCCGTCTGTAGGGTGTGTAAAGGAGATTGGATGAGGATTAGGTCCTGATAATCCTGTGCCATCAGGATAACTAAAGGTTTGGTAATACAAGGCACTGCCTATACTCCAAGTTCCGGTGCCTCCATTATTCACAGGAGTTGCATTGAGGTTAATGTCAGGATCGCACGTTGCAAAATCGGGGCCTGCTGCGGCAGGGGAAGGGAGTCGATCAAACGTTATTGTTATCGGATCATTAACGGCCAAACAGGCACCAGTCGGATCATCCGTTATAAGGCGTAGCTGAACTGAGCCTGCCGTAAAATCGGCAGCCGTTGGAATGTAAACATCATTAACCGGGTTGGCATTAAAGAAATTTCCAATGGCTGCACCGCTGGATTGAAAAGTACCCGACCCGGTAACCCGCTCCCATCGTGCCTGCGATGCACCTCCACCAAACGTACCCGATAAATTTACATTAAAGGGAGCAGTTGGCGGGTTATTCAAGCAATGTGTAAAGTCTGGTGGAGCGGTAACCGTTGGAGGGTTTCTGAAAACGATGTCAACAAAATCATCCGAAGGTGCACAGACACCAGAAGATAGTCTCCAACGGAATGTATAAGTTCCGGGTAACGTTACAGTTACCACAGCATTTCTCGTGTTGATGTTTGGAACAAATGCTGAAGTACCTCCTGCTGGTCCTGCAGTTTGTGTCCACGTTCCTGTGGCGAACGTAGGATCATTTCCATTTAGAGTGGCAGTAAGACCACAAACATCCTGATCAGCACCAGCTGCTGATACCGGAGGTGTTGTTCCATAATCAATTTGCACATCATCAAATGATGTACATGTTCCACTAACGATTGTCCAGCGAAACACATGAATACCGTTGGCAAAAACCCTGGCCACGGCATTTGGGGTATTGGCATTAGGTGTAAAAGTTGGTGCCCCACCCGGACCACTCACACGCGTCCACGTGCCTGTACCGGCAGCGGGTACATTTCCTGCAAGGGTTGCATCAAGTGGAGCCGCTATACACAAAGCCTGATCAGGGCCAGCGTCTGCCAGACCAGGATTGGGGGATATATTAACAGTTCTATTTACCGGGTTTGAAGAACAAAATACACCGCTTCCATAATCAGCCGTAACTACATAGTTCAACGGGTAGGCACCAGGTGTTGCCGCAGCTTGAACAGTAGGTGTTTGAATATCCACCGCATCTAAAATACCGGTGCTTCCACCCCAAGTATGGGCAGAAATGGTTGGCGTAAAGCCACCGGCTGCCGGTGGCAAAACCGGATTACCGTTTAAGAGAAGTGTGCTTCCCTGACAAATATCTGCCGGGTTGGGTGTAATGCCAGCAGTAGGTCGCGCCCTTACGTTAACTGCAAGGGTACGTGCAGGACTGGGGCATCGGTCACCATTCACTGTTGTTGCCGGGGGGCTAACGTAGCGCCTTACTACAGATATATTACCTGATCCTGCTGCAGCTGCGGCAGTTATAGTTAACGAATTTGTTCCTTGACCAGAAAAAATAGTACCAACAGCCGCAGGTACAGTCCATTGAAATTCTGTACTTAAATCGAAGTTACCTGTTATTGCATCTGTAATTGTAATAGGTGCAGGCGCACTGGGTAAGCTATAGACAAAGGTGCCATCCAGACAAAGGTTTACCGGTCCAGTTATAACCGGAGGTTGTGATATGTCAGGCCTTCGGGTTATGGTTACTTCGGTTGGATCACTAACACACCCATTCGCTGCCGTTGCCGTTACAAAGAAGTGCCTTCTTTCACCAATAGGGGCTTGGGCATTTGAGGGCGTAAATGTGTTGGCAGTGGCCAACACACCTGTGTTTGCCAAAGCATTAGCCAAGGTAGCATACCATCGATACGTTAATCCACCAACAACGGGGTTAACACTTATTGTTCGGCTTTGCGCAGAACAAATATCAACATTGGGTACTACAGGCGGGTTTGGCTTTGTGATGATGGTGATTGTGTAGTTGCGCAACACCGGTACAGCATTGGCGAAGTAGTTGTTTACATTAGGAAAATCAGCCTGCGGTTGGAAACTGGCTGAGCCCCTGAAATTAAAAACATTTGCTGGTGCCGCCTGTGGAGGGTTTAAACCTCCGTCAAAAGTGTTCCGGTCAAATGCATTGCATATGTTCCATGTTCGCATCGTAACCGTCATTTGCTGGCCTGCTATTGCGGTAGTAGGCATCTGAATATTATCCGTTATATGGATCGGATTTAGAGTTGAGGCCGGTTGATAAATAACTCGGCCATACACTGGAAGTTGAGCTGCAGAATAGGAGACGCCATTAATAATTATGCTACCACCAGCACCACCTGGAGCAGTTATCGTGTTGGCTGTTCCATATACAAACTGTATCCATCTCGCCTGATCATTGGGCTGGGGGTTTTCCAAAGGGGGCGTACAGTTAAAATCAGTTGCGTCCCGTAACCGAATTGGATTCGTATCTCCCTGGCATACATTTACATTTTCGCCTACTTCAACTCCAGTACTGGTTGGGTCATGATTAATGTCGTGGAAACCAAGATCAGTATTATCTTCAGTATCCCAAACTGTAAAGGGTTGGGTTTGAAACTGAGCAGTAATCGTTCCGCAATTGTTGGCACCAACACCCCAGGTAGAGCGCATAGTATAGGTGCATCGTTGGCCTGGAGTTGTTGATGCTGCACTTCCTGCATCGTAATCGTAAACATGATTTTGAACAACTCGCCAAAGCTGCTTTGACATATTTGTCTCAGAAACATTCTGAAGGGTGGGGTTTAAGGTTTGTACATTACCGTCAGCCCAATCAATAATAATTCGCGGTAGTGATCCAGGAATACTATAGTTTATACCTCGATACTCAACTTGCCAGTCTAAACTTCGGGGGGAACACAAGCCGCCTGGATTTAAAATTAGGTTACCTGGGATTGGCACGCCAACTCCGCTTGCATTATTACAGTTTGCTGTATTCACAAGAACCGGGTTTGGACCAATGTCCTGAAGCGGACTCGGTCCAGTGCATGACCAAGGTCTGTACTCGACAGTTGCACCGACATTACCCAAATTATTTCTTGGTGTTACCCGAACAGCAATATGTCTACCCTCATCAGCAGCAGCAAGAGTATAAGAATTACCGGTTGCAATTATGACAGGATTTGTACCGCAGTTATCATCATAACGCACCCATTGAATAACTGTTCCGGCTTCCGGATTTGGAACGCCATTATAGGTGTAAACCACAGTTAACGTATGACTTCTCTTCATCACCCCAGTCATCCCAACACCAGTTGCAGTAGGGGGCACTTGTGAGAAGGAACGGGTGATTGTAAAAGCGGAGAGGACTACGAGTAAAAAGTAAGCCTTAAAGGTCATCTCAATAGGTTAGAAATTGTGACAAAATAAACATACTAATCCTTTAAGCCAAATGTAGACAGGTATGGGTATTTCACGTTTTAAATACGGTGGTTCACATCTTTGTAACCACTCATTTATCCTGTGCAAAGAAGCTTTCACCTCTTAGTTTATTACCATTAAAACCCTACCTTTGCACCCCGTAACAACCATCCATGTCGGCAGCTAAATACATATTCGTTACGGGAGGGGTGACCTCATCCCTGGGAAAAGGCATCATATCAGCTTCTTTGGGCATGCTTCTGCAAGCCCGCGGTTTTAAGGTGACCATCCAGAAATTTGATCCCTATATTAATATAGACCCGGGAACCCTCAATCCCTATGAACATGGCGAGTGCTACGTGACCAACGATGGCGCAGAAACAGACCTTGACCTGGGGCACTATGAGCGCTTTTTGAATGTATCTACCTCACAGGCCAACAACATTACTACCGGCCGCATCTATAATAATGTAATCACCAAGGAACGTCAGGGTGAATACCTCGGCAAGACCGTTCAGGTTATTCCCCACATCACGGACGAAATCAAACGGAACATTTATTTATTAGGCGAGAGTGGTGAATACGATTTCATCATTACCGAAATCGGTGGGTCAGTCGGTGACATTGAATCGCTTCCTTTCATTGAAGCGGTTCGCCAGGTGAAATGGGATCTTGGTGCCAACAATGCGTTGGTTATACACCTTACCCTTATCCCCTACCTGAAAGCCGCGAAAGAACTGAAGACAAAGCCAACGCAACACTCTGTTAAAGAACTTCTCTCTTACGGAGTTCAACCCGATATATTAGTATGTCGCACGGAAATGCCGCTGCCGCAGGATATCCGCAAGAAGCTGGCCTTGTTTTGCAACGTGCACCTCAATTCCGTTATTGAGGCTATTGATGCCGACACGATTTACGATGTGCCCATCCTGATGCGAAAAGAAAGATTGGATGAACGGGTGCTGTCGAAATTAAAACTTCAAAGTAAATCGGAACCCGACCTGGAACATTGGAAGGATTTTCTCGGTAAACTTAAAAACCCAATTGAAGAAGTTACCATTGGGCTGGTAGGAAAATACGTTACCCTACCCGATGCTTATAAATCCATAGTAGAAGCTTTTGTGCATGCCGGTGCACGAAACGATTGTCGTGTTAATCTGAAATGGATATCCTCAGAAGAGATCAACAACGAAACGGTTTCTACAATATTTAAAGGATTGGATGGTATACTGGTGGCTCCGGGTTTCGGTGAACGCGGCATGGAAGGAAAGATTGAGGCCATCCGCTATATCCGCGAAAATAAAATTCCATTCTTTGGCATTTGCTTAGGCATGCAATGTGCGGTTATCGAATTTGCCCGCCACGTTGTTGGGTTAGCCGATGCCAGCTCTACCGAGCTCAATCCCAAAACAAAACATCCGGTAATTGACCTGATGGAAGCGCAGAAAAAAATTACTGCGAAAGGCGGCACCATGCGTCTTGGTGCTTATGCCTGCAAATTAAAAAAGAGCAGCAAAGCGGCTCAGGCCTATGGTGAAGGTTCCATTCACGAACGCCATCGCCACCGCTATGAGTTTAACAACGCTTACCTTGAACGTATTGAAGAAGCTGGTTTGAAAGCTGTAGGTATCAATCCCGATTCAAACCTGGTTGAAGTGGTCGAACTTAAGGATCACCCTTGGTTTATTGGGGTACAGTACCACCCCGAGTTACGTAGCACGGTAATGAATCCGCATCCCCTGTTTGTTGGATTTGTTGAAGCTTCAGTAAAGTATAAGAAATCATTAACTGTATAATCCCTTTTTAACTTTTTACAATGGATAGAAATTCCGCGATTGGTCTTACCCTCATAGCAGCCCTTTTACTTATATACTTTACCTGGTTTGCGCCCAAGCCGGAAGATCTGCCGCAAGGTTCACCGACTGAAGAGATTGAATCCCTTACCCCTAACAATGACGCATCATCTTTACCGGTTGATGCCATAGTTGCTCAACCTGCATTGATTGATTCGTTAAATGCTTTGAACGAAGGGAAAGAGGAACTCAAGACTGTTGAAACGAATGATCTCAAAATTACTTTCAGCACCAAAGGTGGTGTAATCCAACAGCTTGAACTTAAAAACTACAAAACCTACCACGGCAATCCGCTGGTGTTAGTACAGCGGGATTTCAATACGATGAAACTGAATACCCAGTTCAGGGGAAGAGCCATCGACCTGTATAGTTTTTTCTATTCGGTAAGTGAAACCAAAAATGCCGACACCACACAGCTGCGCTTTACCGTTACGCTGAGCGAAAATATCTCCTGGACACAGACCTATTCGATACCCGAAACAGGGTATAAAATCGGTTATGGCGTTAACGTTGATGGTGGAACAACTGAATTTGCCGAACAGTTAACGCTTGAATGGAATAATGTACTGTTGCCACTGGAAAAAGACATCAACGACAGCCGTAATAACACCACCATTACCTATTATCAAAATGGTTCGTTTGACGAACTCAGCCAGCGGTCTACAGATACGGAGCGGGAAGTACTTTCAGGAAATCTGAACTGGGTTTCTATCAAACAAAAATTTTTCCTGGCATCTATCATTTCTGAAAACGGGTTCCCGGGCGGAGAGGTTGAAACTAATGTGAATGTTTCAGATCCATCGGTTGTAAAACGTGCACAGGTAAAAATCAGTATCCCCATGAAGGATATCACCGAAGGTAAAGCGAACTATGCTTTTTATTTTGGACCAAACGATTATAAAGAATTAGGAAAAGTTACCGAAAGCTTCGCCAAGAATGTTTACCTGGGATGGCCACCGGTATACTGGATCAATAAGTTCGTTGTGTTTCCTGTATTTCATTTTCTTACCAACACCGTTGGTAATTTCGGACTAATCATCATCATCCTGGTGATTGTGCTTCGCATTATTTTATTGCCGTTGTCTTACACCTCATACCTGAGCATGGCCAAGATGAGGTTGCTAAAACCTGAACTCGATGAGATTAAGGAAAAAATTGGCGATGATATGACTAAAATGCAACAGGAGCAGATGAAGTTATATCAGCAGGCTGGTGTTAACCCGCTAAGCGGATGTATACCACTGGTACTGCAAATGCCGTTTTTATTCGCCATGTTTTACCTATTCCCCAACAGCATCGAATTGCGTCAGCAGTCATTCCTTTGGGCAGAGGATCTTTCGACTTACGACTCCATCCTTAATCTTCCGTTTACCATTCCGTTTTATGGTGATCACGTGAGTTTGTTTACTATATTAATGACTGTATCAACGTTAGTTTACACCTGGCAAAATAACCAGTTATCATCCGTACAAGGACCAATGAAATCCATGTCGTACATGATGCCGGTGATTTTTTTATTTGTGCTTAACTCATTCCCTTCGGGATTAAGTTTCTATTATTTTGTTACCAACCTGGTAACCTTTGCCCAGCAAGCGATTATCAAACGTTTTGTTAATGAAGATAAAATCAAAGCCGTAATGGAAAACCACCGCAAAATGATGGCATCGGGCAATGTTAAAAAGTCGCGGTTCATGTCGAAGCTCGAGGATGCCATGAAAGCAAGTGAGGAGTCACGCAAGCAAGCTGAAGAAGCACGCAAGAAAAGGAAAAAGAATTAACCTCTGACAAATCCTGACGGTATCAGGATTATAAGGGTTGATGAGTGAAAAAAGCCTACTTGATTGTCAATATGTAATCCAAAAATCCGGAATTACCTTGAACAGCAATCAACATCATCTTGTGAATGGAATGTGGACAAATACGTTCCACAGGGTTCCACGCCCCTTTGTCATTCGTCTATATTTGCACTCCTGATCCCGATCGCTATCGGTATCAAGACTTATTTTTTAGACGTTAACATTCATTTATTCGAAGGGGATGGGAAAAATCATCGCGATTGCCAATCAAAAAGGTGGCGTAGGTAAAACTACATCAGCCATTAACCTTGCCGCCAGTTTGGCTGTATTAGAGAAGAAAACCTTGCTGGTGGATGCCGATCCGCAGGCCAATTCAACTTCGGGCTTAGGCATTAACCCGAAAGAAGTTGAGACAGGACTATATGAATGCATGATCGATGGTACCGATCCGCGTGAAGTGATCGTAAAAAATGATCAGCTCAAATTTCTGGATATCCTTCCCTCCCACATCGACCTGGTTGGTGTTGAGGTAGAAATGGTGAGCATTGAAAGCCGGGAAGAAAAGATGCGGAACGCACTTGAGAAAATTAAAGATTCATACGATTTCATCATCATCGACTGCTCGCCTTCATTAGGCTTGATTACGATCAACGCACTTACGGCAGCCGACTCGGTAATTATTCCGGTGCAGTGCGAATATTTTGCATTGGAAGGATTGGGTAAGCTACTCAACACCATTAAAATTATTCAAACACGGCTCAACCCCCGGTTGGAGATTGAAGGCATTCTGCTTACGCTATACGACTCCAGAACAAGTCTTGGTAACCAGGTTGTGGAAGAAGTGCGTACGCATTTCAGCAAAATGACTTTTCAAACCATCATCCCACGAAATGTAAAGCTCAGCGAATCGCCAAGCTTTGGTTTGCCGGTAATTATACACGATGCCGAAAGTAAAGGCGCCATTAGCTACCTGAATATGGCACATGAAGTAATCGATAAAAATACTACAGCGAAATGAGCAAGAAAAAAGCATTGGGCAGAGGATTGAACGCCTTACTCAGCGACAGCGCAAGCGAAGAAAAACTGGAAACCGATCTTCCGGTTGTTCATCCTTCACCGTCCGGAAGCATTGCCGAAATTCAGCTTAACCAAATTGAAGTCAATCCCTTTCAACCGCGCACAACGTTCGATCAGGATGCGCTGCAAGAATTGGCAGAGTCTATAAAAGTACATGGCATCATACAACCCATAACGGTGCGCAGACTGGCCCGCGATCAGTACCAGCTCATTTCCGGTGAGCGCAGGTTTCAGGCATCGCAAATTGCCGGACTTAAAACTATTCCGGCTTATGTGCGATCAGCCGATGATCAGCAAATGCTGGAGATGGCGTTGATTGAAAACATACAACGCGAAAACCTGAATGCCATAGAAATTGCCCTGAGCTATCAGCGGCTAATTTCAGAGTGTAACCTGAACCAGGAAAAATTGGGTGAGCGTGTAGGAAAAAATCGGGCAACCGTTACCAACTACCTGCGCTTACTTAAGCTACCCCCCGATGTTCAGATTGCCGTACGCGATAATAAAATCACCATGGGACATGCCCGGGCCATCATCAATGTTGAAAATCCCGATCAGCAACTATTCATCTTCAAGAAAATTCTTGCAGAAGATTTATCGGTACGAAAAGTTGAAGAATTGGTACGCACCCTTGGCCAGTCTACCGAAAAGGAACCCAAAACCACTACTGCAGGAGGAGCTAATCGCGAAATTTCCAATCTACAATCCCAGCTTTCATCACACTTTGGCACTCGTGTTGTTGTGAAAAGTGATGGTAAAAAAGGCGAGATTAAAATACCTTTCTTGTCGGTAGAGGACTTAAACCGGATTTTAGACATTCTAAAGATGCATTAATCCGGGTACCTTTACAGGATGGATGCACTATGCTGAGATTATGCGTAATCATTTTTATTGCCCTTGGCTACCAAGTGCTTGCACAGCGGGACACGGTACTGCTGTCCCCCGCTGAGCGCGACACGGTACTGCTTAAAAACTATGCACAACGCTACAATCCCCAAAAGGCTTTGTTATACGCTGCCGTGGTACCCGGACTTGGGCAAGTCTACACTAAAAAATATTGGAAATTGCCGTTGGTTTATGGCGGTATTGGGGCCACTGGCTATGCCATAAACTTTTATCAACAAGGATATCAGGAGTTCAGAGGTCAATTATTCTACAACCTTGAAAATGGCTTGAGAAACGAAGGTGACGTTAATCCGAATACAGGGTATACAACCGCCCAACTTCGCACCATCACAGATCGTTACAGACGCGAACGCGATTTCATGCTTATTGTTATGCTTGGTGTTTATGTGCTTCAAATGATTGATGCACACGTTGATGCACATTTAAGGGAGTTTGATTTAAATCCTCAACTTCGTGTACGCCTTGAGCCTTCGTTTAATGACGACATGCTGCTCGGCCGAACGGGGGGATTATCGCTAAAAATCAAGTTCTGATTCTATACATAGCGGCCTCATTATACTTGCACCGCGCTGGATGATTAATAGTTTTGTAGCCGCTAATCGTTTTACTATGAAAATTCTTTTACTCGGCTATGGAAAAATGGGCAAAATCATTGAGCGCATTGCCGTATCGCGCGGACACGAAATCTCCGCTAAGATTGACCTGAACAACCGTGATCAATTAGCACATGTTACTGCTGATGTGGCTATTGAATTTTCACAGCCTGAAGCAGCCTTCGACAACATCAAATTCTGCCTCGAAAACAACATTCCAATAGTATGCGGCACAACCGGCTGGCTCGATCGGCTGACTGAAGTGGAAAAACTTACTCAAACTTGTAATGGAGCCTTCTTTTATGCGTCTAACTTCAGCGTTGGCGTAAACATATTCTTTAAACTCAACGAATACCTCGCCTCCATGATAGGAAAACAAAAGGACTATACGGTGCACATCGATGAGATACACCATACCGAAAAGAAAGATGCACCCAGCGGAACAGCTATTACCTTGGCCGAGGGTATTTTGAAACACATTCCGGCTTTACAAAAATGGGTGAAGGATAAAGCCGGCAAAGCGGATGAATTACCGATCAGTTCGTTTCGGATAAATGATATTCCAGGAACGCATCTGGTTAAATATTCGTCCCTAATTGATGACATCGAAATCCGGCACATTGCACATTCGCGCGAAGGCTTTGCGCAAGGCGCGGTGATGGTGGCCGAATGGATTCCCGGGAAAAAAGGCTTCCTGTCGATGAAAGATTTTTTACAATTCTGATTGATAATACCTTTATTTGCAGGCTTTTAAAACCAAGATATCGTGAACGCAATTCTTCTTACCTTTTTAATCATCAGGCTGGGCGTAACGCTGGGCTACTGGAAACTTTTTGAAAAGGCTGGCGTAGCAGGCTGGAAATCACTCATCCCCTTCTATTCTGAATTTGTATTGATGAAGGAAATTGTTGGTAAACCTACCTGGTGGTTTATCTATCTGTTGATTCCGGTAATGAATTTCTTCACCTACTATGTTTTGATTTTCGAAGTGTTGCGCTGCTATGGTAAGAACTCACTATGGAGCCAAATCCTAATCATCTTTACCGGATTCTTCTACCTCATTTACCTCGGCTTTAGTCCTACTGCAAAATATCTAGGCAAACTGGATCAACTTCCTCCTGAAGAAAAGAAATCACCGCTTACCGAATGGACAGAAGCCATCACCTTTGCTGTTGTTGCGGCCACACTCATTCGATGGTTAATTATGGAAGCCTATACCATTCCAACGCCATCGATGGAGAATTCATTATTGGTAGGCGATTTCTTATTTGTTAGTAAGTTCCACTACGGTACGCGTACACCAAAAACTCCGCTGCAACTACCCTTAACACACCAAAAAATTTGGTTCACTGAAATTCCCTCGTACGTGGACTGGGTTCAACTGCCACAGTTCCGGTTACCGGGCATTAGTGAGGTAAAGAGTGGCGATGTTGTTGTTTTCAACATCCCGCCCAAGCGGTTAAATGATAACAAGAATTACCCGGTTGACCTGAAGACCAATTACATCAAGCGATGTGTTGCCGCTGCCGGTGAAACGCTGGAAATTGTTGATCGAAAGATTTTGGTCGATGGAAAATCACTTAACGATCATGCACTTGTTCAGTGGAGTTATAAAATTTCTGCAACCGGGATCATTAACGAACGTAACCTCGACAAACTCGGCATCGGCTCAGAAGATTACCAGGTATTGGGCCGACCTGACGACAGCACTGTAGAGTATATCATGTGGATTACCGATGAAAAGGCAAATGAAATGAAGGGCCTCCCCTACATTAAATCCGTGACGCTAGAAGACCACGAGTACTCAGCCGGTATCTTTCCGTTTTCAGAATACTATGGTTTCGGTGCTGGTATGGAAAAAACAAACAAATGGACCCTCGACAACTTCGGGCCGCTTTGGATTCCAAAAAAAGGTGAAACCATTAGCCTAAACGATTCAACCCTATCCTTGTACGGATACATCATCGTTCACTATGACCATCAGAAGGATGCTAAAATTGTAAATAAGAAACTGCAACTAAACGGTGAAGAAGTTTCCACCTACACGTTTAACCAGAATTACTATTTTATGATGGGTGATAACCGTCACAACTCACTTGACTCCCGCTACTGGGGCTTTGTGCCAGAAGATCATATTGTAGGAAAAGGATTTTTCATCTGGCTATCCATCGATCCAAACCAGAAGTTCTTGAACAAAATCAGGTGGAGCCGTTTCTTTAAAATGATTGACTGAGCGTGTTGCGCGTTGCGGGTTACGAGGTACGCGTTACGGGTTAGTTGATAGATTTAACCCGAAACCCGTAACCCGAAACCCGTTTTCACCAATTAATCTCCTCAAGTCCTTTGCTTTTCAGGTAGGCATTGGCTTTACTGAAATGCCTGCCACCGAAAAACCCCCGATCAGCCGAGAAGGGCGATGGATGTGCAGACATTAACACCAAGTGCTTCGTACGATCAATCACTTCACCTTTGCGCTGGGCGTAAGCACCCCATAGCAAAAAAACTACGTTTGATTTCTCGTCAGACACTTTTCGGATCACCGCATCTGTAAACGTTTCCCATCCTTTATTTTGATGTGAACCTGGAGTTCCTGCACGCACGGTGAGTGTAGCATTGAGCAACAACACCCCCTGATTGGCCCATCGTTCAAGATTACCATTGGGGGGTATCGGCTTACCCAAATCCTGATGGATTTCTTTAAAAATATTGACCAGCGAAGGCGGAGTTCGCACCTGATCATGCACTGAAAAACAAAGTCCGTTAGCCTGCCCCGGCCCATGGTAAGGATCCTGACCAATGATTACCACTTTTATGCGATCAAAATCACAGGCATCAAATGCCTTGAATATTTCCCGGCCGGGCGGATAAACAACAGCAGTGCTGTATTCGTTCTTTACAAAGGATATTAGCTCCTGGAAATAGGGTTTTTCAAACTCCTGGAGAAGAATATTCTTCCAGGAAGGTGCTATTTTAACGTCCATTGGTGTATTCTGTAGAGAAATAAAAACCGAAGTTTCACGAAACATTTTTAATTCCAAAAAATTAATATTTTTGAACGCATGGTAACCGAAATAACACAGGGAATACGCGTAACCGTAGAAACAGAATACCAGCCGGCTTATTCAAGTCCAAGCCAGTATCACTACGTATTCACCTACAAGGTTACTATCGAAAACCAAAGTGAAAACACCATACAGCTTTTGCGCAGACACTGGTATATTTCAGATGCCGGCTATAATTCCCGTGAAGTTGAGGGCGAAGGTGTGGTAGGCCAACAACCGGTGCTGGAGCCAGGGCAATCACACCAATATGTTTCCGGCTGTAATCTTAAATCGGGAATTGGCAAAATGATTGGTACTTATTTAATGGAGCGCGTTGTTGACGGTACCCAACTCACCATTATTATTCCTGAGTTTGTAATGATCGCGCCAATCCGCTTAAACTGATTGTCTGCTTTTTTTAAGATAAAGACATATTTCAACTACTGGCTGGACGCTGTTGACGAACATTCCCTGCACGCACCCTTCCTGTTCGATCTTTATACCAAAATCATCAAGCGTGAGCCCATAACGGTTTCAGCATTTGAAACGTTAAGAAAAAAATTGTCCAATGATCATCGCGAGCTTGAAGTAGAAGATTTTGGTGCAGGCTCCAAGCATGCATCAGGAACAAAAAGAAAAATCAGCGACATTGCACGAACAACCTTGAGTGATGCGCGCTACTCAGCACTCTACAGTCGCCTTGCCGAACATTGCAACGCAAAAACAATTGTTGAATTGGGTACATCCTTTGGCATCAATACCATGTACCTGGCCAACCGACCCGATGCCCGGGTTTATACTTTCGAAGGATCAACAGCAGTTACTGAAATAGCCTCTATAAGTTTTGAATTTGCCGGGATTAAGAACATTGAACTTGTAAGCGGCAATCTTGACTCTACCCTTAAAGCTACACTTTCCAGGCTCCCTAAAGTCGATCTTGCTTTCATGGATGCCAATCATCGGCTCGAACCAACCCTCCGCTATTTTGAGGCCTTGCTGGCTCGGTCGCATCATAAAACCATCATGATAATTGATGACATTCACGACACCCCTGAAATGGAGAAAGCATGGACAGCCATTAAAAACCACCCATTGGTTTACACCAGTACCGATCTTTTCCGCTGCGGATTGGTGTTTCTTGATCCATCACTCAACAAACAACACGTTGTATTACAATTTTAACCGTTGGAATAGCTTCAAATACGTTTAATTTTGCACCATTGTAAATTCTGACCTTCTTATGAGCGAATCCACCCAACAGATACAACCGGAAGCACCTAAAAAATCCAACCAGAAGTATACCATCATTATTGCCATACTCTCGGTTATCATTATTATTCAGTTTGTCAGTAGCTATTTTAACAAACAGGAACGTGATCAGCTCAAAATTGAGAAATCATCTACAGAAGAGCAGTTGGCTACGACCATGCAACGGCTCGACCAAATCAGTTCGGAGCTTGATCAGCGCATAGCGGAAATTCAACGCCTGGGGGGTGATATCAGTGAACTTACCAAAGCCAAGGAGGAGATTGAGAATGAATTGAAAAGAACCCGCAGGGCTAACGGCCAGGTGATTAAGGAGCTGAAAGATAAAGTGGAGGGCTACGAATTATTGTTAAAAAATAAAGACGAAGAAATTGATCGCCTGAAAAATGTTAACAAGGAATTACTAACTGAAAACACCACGCTTAAAGTCCAGAAAAACAAACTTGGCGATTCGATTAACCGACTAACCCAAACGAAAGAAGAACTGGCCAGTAAGGTGAGCCTGGCTTCGCAGTTAAAGGTCGAAAACATTCGCATTGTTGGTGTGAATGATAAAGGTAAGGAGCGGGGATCGCCCTTCCGAAACCGTCAGGTTGGCACCATTAAAATAGAATTTAACCTGGCTGAAAATAATGTAGCTCCTATTGAGGGTAAAAAAATCCTGATCCGTATTGTAGATCAAAACCACCAGGTTTTATTTGATGTGTCCCGGGGTTCAGGTACGTTCCTTTACAACAGTAAAGAAGAATTCTATACAGCCTCGCAGGAAATACTCTTCGACAACACCCGGCAAAAGCTAACCTACATTTACGACAAAGGATCGGATTACGCACCTGGTACGTATACCCTCGAAGTGTACTGCGATGATTATAAAATGGGAGCTGGTCAGTTCTCAGTAAAATAGACTGACCTGAATAGTCAGTGTGCTTTAATCCCGCACGCGATTTACGGCCAACATACCAAGCATCCAGTTGGGAAGCGGCTTTTCAATAGGTCTGTTTTTGATATTCAGGAACAGGCCCAATTTTTCCACGATGGGTATTTTGTGTGTCTCCACAAATTCAATCAATGTACCGTCTTTATCTTCGATGTAGGTGAAATGTCCCGCTGCTTTTCCCATGTCAAAGGAATTGCTGCTGTCAACGGTAAATGGACTCCCCAACTCCGTGCAGCGTTTACCAAGATCCTTCATCCCACGTATATCAAAGCACACATGTATAAAACCAAGATCACCCCAATTCCGACTATCATAAATTTTCTTAGGTGCTCGGTCCTTATCTTCAACCAATTCAATCTCAGTCGACCCTAATAGATTCCCGAACGCACCTTTACAAGGCGAATGGGCTTTAAGCAATACCCTGCGGAACGTTGAATTCCCACCGGCAACACCTTTCAGATCATCAAACTTTCCTGAAACATCATAGGCGACACTATCATGTCCTAATATCTTCTTATACAAATCAACAGATCGATCAATATCTGAAACTCCGATTGTTACACCCGAAACCCCTCCGTTCGGAAATGAGTTACGCTTAAACCAGTTTCCACTTTCAATGATTTCGAAGACGTTGTTATACGGATCCGTTACGTAAAAATGCATTCTTCCTTCAGGCGAGTGCGAAGGTTCTGTGAGCATCTGCACATTTTTGCTCTTTAGAAATTCAAATGCCTTTTCTACGTTGCTGGATTTCAATTTGACAGCATAAACACCTGTATCGCCCAACTGTGGACTAAATGATGCCGGCTGGGGTTCTTTGGATGTATACTGCCATATTTCAAATCCGCCTCCACCTTGCATATTCATGGCCAGTATAGCATAACGATGCTCGGCAATTCCTGAGGTATAACGTGTCATCAGTGAAGCCTGTGCTGAATCCTTGAAAATAGGGACATCAAATCCAAAATGCTTTCGGTACCATGCCCAAGCCTCATTAGCATCTTTAACACCTATACCTACTTGCTGAATTCCACTAACAATATAATCCATGGGGTAATATACTATTTTTTCCTACCGCTGTAAGGCGCAATTTTATTTGGTCAATTGGCCATCCGCTAATATTTAAAATCAACACTTAACCGCAAACCTAATAAAATGATCGTTTACAGGTTTACTTCAAGTTGCGAATAAAACACAAAAACACGGTTTTTGAAGCCTTCAGGGAACTTTCGTTCACATTTTTTCTATACCGGCCGGTTTCCTATATTTGCACCCTCATTTTAAACACACTTAAACATTATGAACAATTACGAGACAGTATTCATTTTGAATCCCGTTTTGTCTGAAGAACAGATGAAGGATACTGTCGAAAAGTTCGTGAATGTGTTAAAGAAGGGTAATGCTGAGATTTTAAACATCGAGCATTGGGGTCTTCGTAAACTGGCATATCCCATCCAGAAAAAGTCGACCGGCTTCTATAACCTCATCGAATTTTCGGCTGCTCCCGAACTGATTCACACACTCGAAACCGAGTACAGACGCGATGAATCGGTGATGCGTTTTTTGACCATCGCCCTTGACAAACATGCCCTTACTTACAACGAAAGAAGGCGCAAAGGAGAGTTCAACAAAAACAACCGTAAACCGGTACGTAAAACTGAGGAGGAGCTTACCAAATGACACTGCAAAACGAACCTATTAAGCGGGTTGAATTAAAACCCAAGTACTGCCGTTTTAAGAAAAACGGAATCAAGTACATCGATTACAAAGATCCTGACTTCCTGTTGAAGTTTATCAATGAGCAGGGCAAGCTACTGCCCCGCAGATTAACCGGAACGAGCTGGAAATTCCAGAAGAAAGTTTCACAAGCTGTGAAACGTGCACGCCACATGGCCATACTTCCGTATACCGGTGATTCTTTAAAGTAATTGTAGAACTGATAAACTCAACCGAACATGGAAGTAATATTAAAACAAGATATTCAGGGACTGGGCTACAAAAACGATATCGTTAAGGTGAAGGCTGGTTATGGCCGGAATTTTTTGATCCCCAACGGACTGGCATTGATTGCCAACGACTCCAATAAAAGGCTGATTACTGAAAACATCCGGCAAATGGCGCATAAGGCGGCCAAACTCAAGCAGGATGCAGAATCATTAGCTTCGAAAATTGGTGATCTTACCATTGACCTTAAAACCAAGGCCGGTGAAAGCGGTAAAATTTTTGGCGCTGTCACTGCCGTACAGGTATCGGATATTCTGAAAAGCAGAGGTTTTGAAGTTGATCGTAAAAAGATTCACTTCAAGGAACAACCTAAGCAAATCGGAACATTCACTGCTTTGTTGGATCTTCACAAGGAGATCAAGCACGAGATCAAAGTGAACGTGGTTGCTGAATAATCCTGATCGTTATTAACACTGCGAAACCCCGGCCTGCTAACAGGCTGGGGTTTCTTTTTTAATTCCAATAACGATTTACCTGTATCTTTAATGCTGTATGACAATGAACTTTCGAACAGTCTTGCGGCCCCTACCAGCACCGGTCAGGATTGATTTAACGGATCCTGTTCTTACCATTGGATCATGCTTTGCTGACACGATGGGAAGCTTAATGGCCGGGTACAAGTTTAATGCGCTCAGTAATCCTTTTGGCGTGTCCTATAATCCGCACGCCATTCACAAACTGCTACAGTTTGCGTTGGATAACCAAACTCCCCCACCCGATTCCTATCTCGTTCAAGGCGATGTTCACCTCAATTATTATTTCCACTCCTCCCTATCCGCACTAACAAGACAAGAACTGGAACTCGATATTAAAAACCGTATTGACCAGGTTCATGAATGCTTAAAAAATGCCCGGTGGCTTATGATTACTTACGGGACCGCATGGACCTATACCCGAAACGATATAGGTGACATTGTTTCCAATTGCCATAAAATGCCTGGTTCATATTTTACCAAGGAGCTCTTCACACAAAAGAAAATGCTGGACTCGTTTCAGGAATTTTATGAAAAACTGAAAGCGCTCAATAAAAACATCGACATCATTATTACCGTAAGCCCGGTACGCCATGTACGGGATACACTTGAACTCAATAGCGTGAGCAAATCCGTGCTTCGCCTGGGGTGCCACACACTTGCTGAACAACACAAAGACGTTCACTATTTTCCGGCCTACGAAATCATGCTGGATGATTTGCGGGATTACCGGTTTTATAAAAGCGACCTTATCCATCCCTCCGATCAGGCAATTGAATACATCTGGCAACAATTCTCAACGACATGGTTTACGGACCAGGCCCTTGCATTTATCAATCAGTGGAGCAACATAAAAAATGCATTGAACCATAAACCATTCCACCCAGCAACCAAAGCGCACCAAGCATTCCTAAGAGATCTGCTACTGCAGCTGGAAAGCATGCAAAATCAGGTGCACGTACAACAGGAAATTGATCAGGTTAAAGCACAACTGCTATGAGAACCTGCCTCACATGGGTTTTATTCATTCACTTTTTCATCGGTGGTTTCGCACAAGAAAACCCGAATGACAAACTCTCAGCTGCAGCGATTGCGCTCACCAACGATCAGGTTAAGTACGACCCGGCCTATTACAGTATTCCCTATCCCATGGGCGATGTTCCGGCCGACCGTGGAGTATGCACAGATGTAATCATCAGGGCCTACCGCAAGTTGGATATTGATCTTCAGGTAGAAGTACACCGCGATATGGCAGCACACTTCAGCAAGTATCCTAAAAATTGGGGACTGGCCAAACCAGATAAAAATATTGATCACAGAAGGGTACCCAATCTGAGGACCTATTTCGCACGTCATGGCTCCGTGAAGCCCATCACCAAAAATCCTATTGATTATTTACCGGGCGATATTGTTGCTTGGGATTTAGGCGGAAACCTAACCCACATCGGCATTGTTGTTAATAAGAAATCGGATGATGGACTTCGCTACCTGATCGTGCACAACATCGGCAACGGTCAGGAAATTTCTGATTGTCTTTTCAGTTACAAAATTATCGGACACTATACCTACCCTTAACTGTGACAACACCTGCATCACCCACTGAAAGAAAACCGAACAGGCTGATTCATTCCACTTCTCCTTACTTACTTCAGCATGCCTACAACCCGGTGGATTGGTATGAATGGAACCCGGAGGCATTGACGAAAGCAAAGACAGAAGATAAACTGATTATCATCAGCATTGGATATTCTTCGTGCCATTGGTGCCATGTAATGGAACGGGAGTCGTTTGAAAACAATGACCTGGCCGCCCTGATGAATACATATTTTGTTTGCATTAAAGTTGACCGGGAAGAGCGGCCCGACATTGACCAGATTTACATGGATGCCGTACAGTCCATGGGCATAAATGGCGGATGGCCCCTGAATGTATTTTTAACACCCGATCAAAAACCATTTTATGGAGGCACTTATTTCCCACCCAAAGCGTGGGCACAACTGCTTCGCAACATTCATCATGCGTGGCAAAACCGAAAATCGGAAATCAATGCCTCCGCAGATGAACTGACCGCTGCTATTTCCGCAAATAATCTATCCCGCTACTTATCGGCTGATCAAGAAAAACAGGAAACTACAGTTGCATTAAACACGATCTACCGAAACCTTGAAGCCAATTTTGATTATGTGTGGGGCGGGCTTCAAAAAGCACCTAAGTTTATTATGCCCTCCATCTGGTTGTGGCTGCTAAGGCACCATCAACTTTCCGGTGATCAACAAGCGTTGAAGCATTTTACGCTCACCCTAACAAAAATTTTACAGGGCGGTATCTATGATCAATTAGGTGGTGGCTTTGCCCGCTACTCGGTAGATGGCGAATGGTTTGCGCCTCACTTTGAAAAGATGTTGTACGACAACGCGCAACTGCTTAGCCTATATGCCGAAGCCTATCAGGTGACAAAGGACGATTCCTACAAAGTAGTGGTTTACGAAACAGTGGCATGGCTTGAGCGGGAAATGGCACATGCTGAGGGTGGTTACTATGCTGCCCTTGATGCCGACAGCGAAGGAATTGAGGGCAAATACTATTGCTGGACAACGCACGAGCTGGAAAAATTGACAGAGGATGAGCGGAAGTTTTTTTGCGCTTATTATGGCGTAACCGATTCAGGGAATTGGGAGCACGGTATGAACATACTTTATCGCACCGGAAATGACGAAGGCTTCCTCAACGAACAGGGTATTGAACGACAACCATGGCAGGAAAAACTTAACCGCATAAAAGAAAAATTACTTGCCGTTCGAAGTCAGCGCGTTCGGCCTGGACTTGATGATAAAATCCTTACGGGATGGAATGCCATGACCGTGATTGGATTGATTGACGCCTATCACGCCTTTAGTGATGACCATTTTCTCACCTCGGCAAAAAAAACAATAGCATTCCTAAAAAAGGAACTGATGAACTCAACCACCTGCTACCGGTCATTTAAAGAAAAACGATCGGCAACAGAGGGATTTCTGGAAGACTACGCTTACCTGATCAAGGCATTTATCAAATTTTATCAGGCTGACTTCAATGAGGAGTGGTTACGTCAGGCCGAGGGTTTGTTGGAATACACCGTAACTAATTTCTACGATTCAACCGATGGATTGTTTTTCTATACCAGCGTTAAAGCCGAGAAACTCATCGCAAGAAAAAAAGAACTGTTTGATAATGTTATACCTTCATCCAACAGTGTAATGGCGATGAATTTGTATCACCTCGGTATCATTCTGGATAAGCAAGCGTGGAAAAGCATGGCCGAAAGGATGGTTGATTCTCTTGCTGAATTGATTCAAAAAGAACCGAACTACATGTCGAACTGGGCGATTGCATTTACGGAAATCAGAACAGGATTAGCCGAAGTGGTTATTGTGGGCAACGAGTCAATGACTTACAAAAACACCTTACAAAAACATTACCTGCCCTTTGCGCTGTTTATGGGAACCATTCAGGCAAGTGAGTTACCCTTGCTGAAAGGCAAGCAAACACCTGAAAACCAGACTACTCTTTATGTTTGCCGGAACAATGTATGCCGGCAACCGGTGCAGGATGTTCCAAATGCCCTTCAACAGCTATTGAAAAAAGGTTAGTTTTAGCTTTTTCGATTCATTGTGCAAGACGACCCTTCCATTTCTTCTCGAATAACCCGATTTGCTGAGCTGATCCTGCCGGTGCCGGTAGCCAAACGGTTTACGTATCGCGTTCCGTTTGAATGGAATGAAAAGGTGTTGATTGGACAGCGCGCCATCGTTCAATTTGGCGACCGGAGAATCCTCACCGGCATCATTGCTTCTTTACATGAAATTCCGCCAGCCGATTACGAAGCAAAGTACCTGCTCGATTTACTGGATGATGAGCCCATCATGCATGCTCATCAACTAAATTTCTACCAGTGGATTGCCGATTACTACATGTGCACACCGGGAGAGGTACTCAATGCAGCGTTGCCGGCAGGATTGAAACTCTCCAGTGAATCGATGGTTCAACTCCATCCGGCCTTCGATTGGGAAAGCACCCTTTTCGAATTTTCGGAGAAGGAAACGTTGCTGTTGACCCATCTGGCGGACAAACCGCTTTCCTACACGGAAGTTGCCACGTTGCTGGGCATTAAAAGCATTTATAGCATCCTAAAATCGTTAGCCCGAAAGGAATCGATTATTTTATTCGAAGAGGTAAAGGAAAAATTCAAACCCAAAAAAGAAAAATACGTTCGGCTAACATCCGGATTGCTCACCCACGAAGCCCTGGAAAAAGTTTTTGCTGACCTTGCCCAACGGCCCAAGCAGGAAGCCATACTGCTCAAATACCTTCAGGATGTACCGGTGCTTCATCATCATGAAACCAACAAAAAAGGTATTCAAAAAAGCAAGCTGATGCTGCCGGAGTTTTCAACTTCTGCCTTTAATACGCTGACTAAAAATAATATCCTTGAAGAATTTGAAATTATCGTGTCGCGGTTTGAATCCGATAATGAAGAAGAACTTCCGGATATCGTACTGAGTGAAGATCAACAACAAGCCCAGCAAACAATCTTTCAACAATTTGAAAAACATAATACCGTTTTATTTCACGGCATTACCGGAAGCGGTAAAACGGAAGTTTACATCGACCTGATTAAACGGGCTTTGGAAAGCGGCACACAAGTATTGTACTTGTTGCCGGAAATTGCACTAACCACACAAATTGTACAGCGGCTGCGAAAGCTTTTCGGTAAATCGATGGGTGTGTACCACTCACGCTTTTCTGACAACGAGCGTGTTGAAGTGTGGAACGGCATATTGAATGGCCGCTTTAAATTTATTGTCGGGGTTCGTTCATCTGTTTTTCTTCCCTTCGATAACCTGGGCCTTATCATTGTTGACGAGGAACATGACACATCGTATAAGCAACAGGAACCTGCCCCGCGTTACCATGCACGCGATGCAGCCCTGATGATGGCCCATCAGCATCATGCTAAAATTATTCTGGGTTCAGCCACTCCATCCATGGAGTCGTATTACCTGGCGCATCAGGCCAAGTATGGCCTGGTAGAACTTTTCAAGCGCTATGGTGATTCAACGTTGCCGGAAATCATTCTGGCGAACATGATGCAGGAACGAAAACAAAAAACATTAAAAGGAGAATTCTCCTCAACCTTGCTTAACGCGATAACCAACTCACTGGGTGAAAAAGAACAGGTCATCATCTTCCAAAACCGAAGAGGCTACTCCCCCATACTTGACTGCGAAGATTGCGGATGGGTTCCGAAGTGTATCAATTGTGCGGTAAGCTTAACCTACCATCAATACAAGCACTCCCTCATTTGCCATTACTGCGGCTACAAGGAATCACTTCCTTCCACTTGTCCCTCCTGTTCTTCTAAACGCCTGCGGGCATTGGGTTACGGAACCGAAAAGTTGGAGGAAGAATTGAAACTTCATTTTCCGGAAGCTCATATCCAGCGGATGGATCTCGACACAACCCGATCACGGACCAGCTATGAAAGTATACTTGAACAATTTGAAAAGGGTGATACGGACATCCTGGTTGGGACGCAAATGGTAACGAAAGGACTTGACTTCGACCGGGTTAGTCTGGTAGGTGTTTTCAATGCCGACCGCATGCTGCACTTTCCAGATTTCCGGTCGTACGAAAGGGCTTTTCAACTGATTACGCAAGTAAGCGGACGTGCAGGAAGGCGTGAAAAACCGGGTAACGTAGTGATTCAAACATCCTCCACCGATCATCCTGTACTTCATTATGTTCTCGCCCATAACCTGAAGGAATTTTATGAGGCTGAGCTAACCGACAGAATGAATCACTTGTACCCACCCTTCAGCAGGCTCATTGAAATTACTGTTAAACACATTGATAAAAAAGTTACAGCTGATGCTGCGCGTGCACTGGCGCAACACATTTCGCAACATGTAGCTGGCATTAAAATACTCGGACCTGGTGAGCCCATGATTTCAAAAATCAGGAATCAGTATTTAATGTCCTTGCTGGTAAAAATACCGCGCGATTCCGGAAACCTGGCTCAAATCAAGGGCAACGTATTGATGCAGATTGACAAACTGCTTCACGACAAAAATTTCAGTAAGGTTCGGATTATTACAGATGTTGATCCGGTCTGAAAAAGCTATTCCAGATTTTTATACAGCTCGATTTTCGTAAGCCGAAGTCCACCCGGCAGTTCATCCAACAAAACTTCCGCGCCTTCCGTGAGTGTTAAAAGATGTTCCTCTTCAAAAACAAAAGTAATGTTGGACAATTCTTTCACACCAATGTGCAACACACCCGAATTTGGAACCCACAAATCTTCAATGGTGTAATAATTTTTTAAATCGGCCAGGTTACTGGTTTGCGGACTAATACCTTTACTGGTAGCAAATGGGGGTGTAAACACGGTCATGGCAATAATGTCGCCATAACCCACTTGTACACTCAGGTTGTACTCACTGTGTTCAGCTAACCGAATAAGAAACAGTCCGCTGCCATCATCCTCCTCGTATGCTGTTTCGATTTCAGCAACCGGTAAATTATTTTCTACCAACTCAAAAGAACCACCGAAATAGATATTACCAATACCGTCATTGGTAATGGTGTACATTATTCCTTCATCGTATACTGAGTTAAGATCGCTTTCTGAGGATTCACTCTTCTTTGAACACGAGAAAACAAACAGTAGAATACTTAGAGCGAAAGTGTATTTAGCCATATTTAAATAAATCTGAGGTCAGCATCGATTCAGGGTTAAACCAAAAGTAGCGATTACTGTAAAATATCCCAATCCTCGTTAAGCCCTGGTATGGCCTGATGGGCAGTTAAATCAAACTGACAGGGCACCACCGATACGTAATTGTTGGCAATGGCCCACTCATCGTTATCCTCACCCTTGTCGAAGTTTACAAAGTTACCGGTCATCCAAAAATAACTTCTGCCATTCGGGTCATACCGCTGCAGAAATTCCTCCACCCATTTGGCATTAGATTGTCGGCAGATACGGATTCCTTTAATCGGTTCGTTGCGCTTGGGAGGAAAATTAACATTAAGCGCTACGCCCTTTGGTAACTTCTTTTTCAACACCTGCAAGGTTATGGATTTTACATATTCCTCAACGTGTGAAAAATCTGCCTTGTGCGAATAATCACACAGCGAAAAACCAATGGAAGGTGTTCCTTCGATGGCGCCCTCAATCGCTGCCGACATGGTGCCCGAATACAACACACTGATGGAAGTATTGCTGCCGTGATTAATCCCGCTCACCACCACATCGGGCTGGCGCTGATCGCGCAATACAAAATGGCGGGCCATTTTAACACAATCAGCAGGAGTACCGGAACATTCATATGCCTTAACCCCATCAAACAAATTGTTATTTTCAAGGCGTAGCGTTTCACCCACCGTAATGGCATGCCCCATACCGGATTGAGGGCTGTTGGGTGCAACCACCAGTACCTCTCCGATTTCTTTCATGATATTAATTAGCGTGCGGATACCTTTTGAAGTAATGCCATCATCATTGGTTACCAGAATGAGCGGTTTTTCCATTTTTAAGTGTTGGATAAAAATCTAATTTAAATTTTTCTGACTAATGTTAACATGTGACGATGTGGAGTCAGAAGAGTGAATTATAATAATTAATTGTGCGTGCAAAGTCCTGCGGCTCCTCCATTTTAATCCGGTTTGCTCGCATAAAACGATCCACTTGATCTGCCTTATTCCCCATCAACCGTAAAAGATCAGGCTTCTTACCAGAAAATTCATTAATGTTTGCGCGGTCATCCATCAGAAAAAATTTATACACCAAAACCTGACGGGTATATGAACCAAAATAGTAGGGCGAAGTATAGGTTCGGAATTCCAGTGACTCCCGGGTAAGCAAAGTCATTTTGCCATCCACCAGCAGTTCAAAGAAAACCTGTGTTTTATAATTACCGGATGCTGCATAGGGCAACGTGAAAAAATGCCGGTACCGATTCTCCATACCATCGAAAATTTCAAAATACAAAACCTTGCGTGCGGTAAATGCTTCGATCTGATTTTGCTGATTGGTGTACTGAATGAGATCCTGTTGGAGATCGTATTTTACTACACCCCGCAGCGTGTCACCGCTTTCCAACACGATTTTGCCTTCATGCCAAATCTCAAATGGCCATTGCTGTGCAGTTGCATAGCCAGTCGTCAACTTAAAAAGCAATATCGTCAGTACCGTCCTCATTTTTGATTTAAGATGGAATGCCCAAGTTTATCGCGCTTGGTGGCCAGGTACTTCTGATTGTATGGATTGGGTGAAATTTCGATCGGAATATTCTCCACAATCTCCAAACCGTACCCCATCAAACCAACACGCTTCTTAGGGTTATTCGTAATTAACCGGATTTTGGTTACCTGTAAATCACGAAGAATTTGCGCTCCCACACCATAATCACGCTCATCCATATCAAATCCAAGTTGAAGATTGGCTTCCACCGTGTCCATGCCTTCCTCCTGAAGTTTATACGCTTTGAGTTTATTCAACAACCCGATGCCTCTTCCCTCCTGTTTCATGTACAACACCACGCCTTTCCCTTCGCGTTCAACCATTTGCATGGCATGGTGAAGCTGAGGGCCGCAATCGCAACGGCATGACCCAAAAATATCGCCTGTAACGCACGATGAGTGAACCCGTACCATTACCGGTTCATTTTCATCCCATTCTCCCTTAATAAGCGCCAGGTGAGTTTCCTGTGTATTGGTTTGCTCGTAGGCCACTAGTTTGAAATTACCGTACTCGGTAGGCATATCCACCACTACTTCGCGGCTGATCAATGTTTCCTTTTTCAGCCGGTATTCAATCAGATCCTTAATCGACACCAATTTTAGATTGAATTTCCGGGCAACCCTTTGTAGGTCTGGAAGACGTGCCATGGAACCGTCTTCGTTCATGATTTCCACCAAAACGCCACCCGGCTTAAACCCCGCTTGTCGCGCAAAGTCGATGGCTGCTTCGGTATGTCCGGCCCTGCGCAAAACACCTCCGCGCTTGGCACGCAGCGGGAAAATATGACCCGGGCGGCCAAGATCTTCCGGGCGTGTAGCTGGGTCTATAAGCGCCCGTATGGTTTTGAAACGATCGTGCGCTGATATGCCTGTAGTACAACCATGACCTACCAAATCGACCGATACTGTGAACGGTGTTTCATAGGTGGCTGTATTCTTTCCAACCATCAAATCAAGTTGCAGCTCATCGCACCGATCTTCAATCAGCGATGCACAAATCAAACCCCGGCCATGTGTGGCCATAAAGTTCACGATCTCTGGTGTGATGCATTCGGCCGCGCAAATGAAGTCACCCTCATTTTCACGGTCTTCATCATCGACCACGATAATAACCTTGCCGTTTTTTATTTCTTCAATAGCGCTTTCTATTGAATCCAATAAGATTTTTTCTTCCACAATATTTTGTTAATACTTACCTGATATAACACCTAATTCGCTCGCAAGTTCCAAATCAACCTGCTTTAACCTGTGTTGAACAAGAATCAATTCATCAACTTTCTTCAAATTCTTTAATTCCTCAGCTTCTTTAATCTTTTCTATATTTTCTTCTAATAAATTCTGAACATATCGATACTTCCTTCTTAATACATTTTGATGAGCATTCTCACTAATCTTTTCATTCTCATCAAAGAATATTATATGATACTTCTCTCTCCAATATTTACTGGCCTGATGTTTTTTAACGGTAAGTTCTGCAACTAATCGCTTTATTTCTTCTGAGCCATTCTTCACCAAATACATGGAGTCAATCAACTCGCCTCGCAACTTTGCATCTTGGAATATTTTGAAAATGGATGCATATAATGGATTGAAGAAATCAAGTTCTTCAAACTCACCAATGAAATAGCTAACAAGATCAACGTCCTCCTCAACTGTGCTCTCAGAATAATTCAGCAAAAGCCTTATCACCTCGCGCTCCTGCATCTGCATCATCGTGCTTACATCGGTTTTGCTTGCGGCAACAGGTTCCTGCATAACATCAGGCAATGGCTGCTGCACTTCTTCCCGCATCCGCTCCTGGTCACGCTTCTTTCGCTCCTGGATGATGATTTTGTTCAGCTCGGTTAGCAATACCGATTCCTGAATCTTCAACAAGTCACTCGTCTCCCGAATGTAAACCGATCGCTTGATCGGATCGGGAATCAAGGCGATGCTGGTAACAATTTCCCGTATAGCTTCTGCTTTCTTAATCGGATCGCGCGAAGCATCCGAAGACAACAGATCGATCTTGAATGAAATAAAATCGGTTGTGTGGCTTTTCAGGTACTGCTGAAATTCCGTGCTGCCCATTTTCTTGGAGTAGCTGTCGGGATCCTCTCCTTCTGGCAACAGCACCACCCGAACGTTTAACCCACCTTTTAACACAAGGTCGATACCGCGCAAGGCAGCTTTAATGCCCGCTGCATCGCCATCAAATAATACCGTTACATTTTCGGTAAACCTGCGCATTAACCTGATCTGATCTTCGGTAAGCGCAGTGCCGGATGAAGCCACAACGTTTTCAATACCGGCCAGGTGCATGGAAATCACATCGGTGTAGCCCTCCACCAGGTAACAGAAATCATACTTTCGGATTTCATTCTTGGCCTGGTATAATCCATACAACACCTCGCTCTTACGGTAGATGTCCGTCTCCGGTGAGTTGATGTATTTCGGTTGATCTTTTTCTTTTGTGAGGATGCGCGCACCAAACGCTACAATCTTACCGGAAAGGTGATGCACTGGAAAAATTACACGTCCGCGAAAGCGATCATACATTCGATCTTCCTTCTTAATGACTAGTCCTGATTTTTCGAGCACCTGCTCACTGAAGCCTCGCTTAACAGCCTCATCGTGCAGGCGGTTCCACTCATTCAGACTGTAGCCCAATTCAAATTTTTCGAGAATACGGTCGTTAAAGCCCCGCTCACGAAAATAACTTAAACCAATGCTCCTGCCTTCATCGTGTTTGTGCAGCAGTTCTTTGAAATAATCTTTCGCGAACGCCATTACGATATAGAGGCTGTCGCGTTCACTTTGTGCGGCTAAATCCTCCGGTGTGCGGGCATCTTCTTTGATTTCCACACCATATTTTTTCGCCAGGTACTTCAGGGCTTCTACATAACTCATGCCCTCGTGCTCCATCACAAAGGTTATCCCATCGCCCCCCTTGCCGCTGCTGAAATCCTTGAAGATACCTTTGGATGGAACGACATAAAAAGATGCCGTTTTCTCGTTGGTAAACGGGCTCAAAGCTTTGTAATTCTGCCCGGAGCGTTTGAGGGAAACAAAGTCGCTCACCACATCTACAATGTCGATGCGGTTACGGATTTCATCTATGGTTTGGCGGGAGATCAACGAACTTTTTTAGCGTGACAAAGATACTCGATTCGGCCCTAAAAAAACGGCCAAAACCAATGCCCATTAAGTTTTGTTTTTAGTGGGCAGCAGGCCTAAATTCGCCCAAATTCTGATGATGAAATTTGCTGAGAACGATATTATAAAAGCGTTGGCCACCGTGGAGGATCCTGACCTTAAACGCGATCTGGTAAGCCTGGGGATGATCCGTGACCTGAAGGTAACTGACAGCGAGGTTGCTTTTACCGTTGTGCTCACCACACCAGCTTGTCCGCTAAAAGAAAAAATTCGACAGGATTGCGAGGATGCGGTGGAGAAGATTGTGGGCGAAGGGTTTCCGATTAAAATCAACATTACCTCATCGGTAACTTCGAGCCGCGACAATGCCCCCCTGCTTCCGCAGGTTAAAAACATTGTGGCTATCGCTTCGGGAAAAGGCGGAGTGGGTAAATCTACCGTTACAAGCAACCTGGCCGTGGCGCTGGCACAGAGCGGTGCGAAAGTAGGGTTGATTGATGCCGACATTTACGGACCATCCATACCCACCATGTTCAATTGTGAGTTTGAGCAACCGGCTGTTCAGGAAGTAAATGGAAAGTCGATGATTTTGCCACTTGAACAATACGGTGTTAAGCTGATGTCGATTGGTTTCCTTACCCCACCCGACAGTGCCGTAGTATGGCGCGGTCCGATGGCAAGCTCAGCATTGAAACAGTTTTTCAGTGAAACGCTTTGGGGCGAGCTGGACTATTTGTTGATCGATCTTCCTCCGGGCACAAGCGATATACACTTAACCATGGTTCAAACGGTGCCTGTAACAGGTGCCGTAATTGTCACTACGCCACAAAAGGTTGCCTTGGCAGATGCTATAAAAGGGTTAGCCATGTTCCGGCAACCGCAGATCAACGTGCCGATACTTGGTATCATTGAAAATATGGCCTACTTCACCCCGGAAGAATTACCTGACAATAAATATTTCATCTTTGGAAAAGATGGTGGCAAGAACTTATCGGAAAAGTTCAATGTTCCCCTGCTTGGACAAGTACCGTTGGTGCAAGGCATCCGCGAAAGTGGTGATTCCGGGTTACCGGCTGTGTTGAAGAGCGGCCCTTCAGCCGAAGCCTTTAAAACGCTGGCTGAATCATTGGCTCGTCAAATTGCCATACGAAATGCTAACTTAGCCGAAACAAAACGTGTTGAATTAAACGTGTAATGAATACCCTGACTGATCTTACCCAACGCATTGAAGCATCCCTGGATTCCATCCGTCCTTACCTGGAGGCAGACGGAGGCAATGTGCGCATTCAGGAAATTACCGATGATAACATTGTAAAGCTTGAGTTTCTCGGAGCCTGCGGCAGTTGCCCCATGTCGACCATGACATTTAAAGCGGGAGTTGAGGAAGCGATCAAAAAAGCAGTGCCTGAAGTGAAGGGTATTCAGGTAATCAACCTTACCGTTTAAGCAGCATTGAACTTCATTTTGCAGATTAGTCAGTCCACCACCAAGTAGGTTACAAATCGTATATTTGAATCATATAATCTGTATCCCTGGAATATCCATAAATAGCGTGCGGAATCTCCTGATTGTATTCTTCGCTGCCGTTGTGCAACTAATCATTTTGAAGGCTCCCGTGTTCGCGCAGGAACGATGCGGAACCGTGCCTTACATGCAACAACTGCGAAACGATGGCAAGTTACGACAAACCGATGCACAGTTTGAGCAATGGATGACACAAAAAAAAATGGAGAGACTTATGTTGCATCAACAGACACAGAATAAAGAGATGCAACGAACGCAAAGTGGCCCATACCAGATTCCTGTAGTCGTTCACATCATCCACAACGGTGAGCCCATCGGAACAGGCACCAACATTTCCGATGCACAGATTCTTTCACAAATTGAAGTCATTAACGATGATTTCAAAAGATTAAATACCGATGCAACCAGCACGCCTTCTGAATTTCAACCGGTGGCCGGAAGTCTTGACATCGAATTTATACTGGCCAAGCGCGACCCAAATGG
The DNA here is from genome assembly GCA_019638255.1 of Cyclobacteriaceae bacterium. Classification (GTDB taxonomy): domain Bacteria; phylum Bacteroidota; class Bacteroidia; order Cytophagales; family Cyclobacteriaceae; genus UBA2336. The sequence goes on from JAHBUD010000001.1 coordinate 2,982,895, forward strand.
TTTACCCACCACCGGAATAAACCGTGTACAGGGAACCAAAACTTCATGGACGCAAAACGATGATGTACAATTCAAAGCACTGAGTTTCTGGAACTCGAATGATTACCTAAATATATGGGTAATAAGATTTAGTGGATCCACCATCGGTTATGCACAATTTCCTGTTTCGGATCTTGAAGGTTTGGAAAATTACCGCGATGGGTTGGCAGCAACTGATGGCGTAGTGATCGATTACACCGCTTTCGGCACCATTGATAGTGGTCCTTTCGACCTCGATCCCAAGTACAACAAAGGCAGGACCCTGACCCATGAAATTGGTCACTTCTTCGGATTGCGGCACATCTGGGGAGATGCCATCTGCGGAACGGACTACGTTGACGACACCCCAATACAGCGCTCCAACACAAGCAATTGCCCAAGCCACCCGCAAACAACCATTTGTGGCTCTGCTGTTGTTAAGATGTTCCAGAATTACATGGATTACACCAACGATGCCTGCATGAATATTTTCACCCAAGGGCAAATTGACCGTATGGATGTAATTTTGAACGATGAAAATGTGCCCCGCAGAAAAAGCCTTCTCACCTCTCCGGGATTGCTTGATCCTTCGTGCGAAAAAATTGATGTTGCCATATTATCCGTAACAAGTCCCGGAGCTGTTCATTGCAACACACAGGCCGAATTTAAAATCAACGTCCGCAATGTAGGTTGTTCACCCATTTCATCCATCAAAACACAACACACCAACAATGGCGGAGCACCTGTAACGAATACCATTTCATTTTCACAACCATTGGCCATTAACGAAACCAGCATTGTTACCATTCCGGGCTTTACCTTTTTGGAAGGCTCAAATGCCATTACGCTTCAGGTTATTGAAGCCGACAACAAACCGGATGAAGACCCGAACAACAGCTCACTAGACATATCCATCACGGTTGACAATACACAAGATTTAATTCCGCTACGCGAAGCCTTCGATTTACTGCATTGGCCTACTGAAAGTCCGCATACGGGAATAAATTGGCAACTCACCGGCACCAACTTTGGCAACTCGGCTTCCGTTCAGGCGCACAACAACGGTACAGCAGGCACTGAATCATGGCTGGCAACCCCGGTTCTCAACTTCGGTTCTGCTACAACGGCCAGCATGTTCTTTGATTATTCCTATGCCTGGAATCAAACCAACAACGACCGCCTTCGGGTGCTCGTCTCAGCAGATTGTGGTGTTACCTGGCAACCCTCGGCATTTGATAAGTCGGGGGCAGCACTTGCAAATTCCGAAACCACTCAGTCGTGGCAACCCACCAATCCCTCACACTGGCAGACGCGCCAGTACATTAACCTGAATACGTTGACAGGTTTAAATCAGGCACGCATTGCCTTTGTGTTTACCAACGCCACCGGCAACAACCTATATGTCGACAACATAGAATTCTTCGTATCGGACAACCCAAAACCGGTGGATATTGGAAGTGATTTATATTCCATTTACTGGCAAACTAATTTTGAAGCTACCATTACATTCGATCTGCCTGAACGCATGTCGGTTGATGTATTTGTTACCGATGTTATTGGCCGGGAATACTTGCGGGCAACCTTACCTGACATACTGAACCAAACCTTCCCCGTCAACCTCAACAATGCAGCAGGAGGAATCTACATCATGAAAATCCGGATCGGCAATCAATTCTACACGACCAAGTTTTTTCTTTCACGGTAAAGTCGCAAACCGTTTGGTGCGGAAATCACTATCTTTGAACCTTATAATATAGTGTGAATGACCATTAAAAAGAAAGTGGCCCTGCTCTATGGAGGACGCTCCGTTGAACATGGAGTATCGGTTAATTCAGGAAGAAACATTTTTGAGTTCATCGATAAGGAACTATTTGAAGTGATTCCGATTGGCATAAGCCAAAACGGTCAATGGTTCCTGACGCAAGGCGTTACCAAGGATATGGAACAAGGTAAAGCCCTTGGCCTTTTACTTGACCCCAAACAAGCCGGACTTATTTTACTGGCCAGCGGTGATCGACTTAAAATTGACCTGGTATTTCCGGTACTTCACGGCACGGATGGCGAAGACGGCAGTATTCAAGGACTTGTAAAGGCATTGGATATACCCATGGTGGGCACAGGCGTATTGGGCTCTTCCCTATCGATGAATAAAATCATCGCCAAAAAAATGCTTAAAGAGGCCGGTGTTCCTGTAACAAAATTCCTCGCCTACCACTTCCGCGAAAGCAAAAAAATAAAATTTGACGAAGTGGTTAAAAAACTCAAGCTCCCTTTTATGGTGAAATCGGCAAACCTAGGTTCATCCGTTGGTGTTTCGAAAGTGGCGAAGAAACCAGAATTCAAAAAAGCACTTGAGGAAGCCTTTCGTTACGACAACGAAATTATTTTGGAAGAATTTATTACCGGTCGTGAAGTTGAATGCGCGGTAATCGGTAATGCACCACCCATCGCATCCAATCCCGGAGAGATCATCCTAAAAAAGGATTATCCATTCTATACATTCGATGCTAAGTATGTTGATCCGGAAGCTGTTACGATCGATGTACCGGCCAAACTCGACAAAGCAATCAGCAAAACAATTCGCGAGGTGTCCGTGAAGGCGTACGAAACGCTTCGTTGCGAAGACTTTGCACGGGTTGACTTATTCCTTACCAGGAAGGGGAAAGTCTACGTTAATGAAATCAATACCATTCCCGGCTTTACCAATTCCAGCATGTTTCCGATGATGTGGAAAGAACGCGGCATCAGTTTTACCGAACTGATCAGCAAACTGATTGAACTTTCCTTTCAGCGATTGGCAGAGCATAAACGCACAGAACGTAATTTTGATTCAGCTTTGAAATTTTAATCTAATCAGCAAGACACCTGCATGAAACTTAAAAAATATACATCAACATTGAGCGGTGTATTGATCAGCATCGGATTAACCTCTGGCATTGGCTTACTGCTCTTGCTTTTCTTTTTCTACATCTACCTACCCTCCGCTACCAATCATGGGGAAACGATAACCGTACCCAATGTAGAAGGCTTGAATATTACTGAATTGGAAGATTTTTTGATAAAGCGTAATCTTCGTTACGAGGTAAACGATTCATCCTATACCGATGATTATCCCCCATTGACTGTGTTGCGTCAGTTTCCGGCTTCCGGAGCAAAGGTTAAGGAGAACAGGGTAATTTATATTTCAGTCAACCGCGTTACACCGCCAACCGTACCAATGCCAAACCTGGTGGATGGATCACTCATCAATGCAGAAGCTATTCTGCGTGGAAATGAACTTAAGCGTGGAAAAATTCAACTCGTGCGCGGACCATTTCTAAACCTGGTTAAAGAAATGCGCTATCAAGGTGAAAAAATCCTGCCAGGAACACGCATCCCAAAAGGTTCAGTAATTGACTTATTGGTTGAAGATGGAGGCAGTAATACGGTACCGGCTCCGGACGTTCGGGGCTATACACTGGAAGATGCCAAAATCCCCATTTTCGGCTCTAACCTTAACCTGGGCGAAATCCATGTTGTTGGCGATACCATCGGACGGGAGCTCCCCATTGTTGTGTTGAAACAAAAGCCCGTGCCGCATCAAAATATTAAGGTGGGTGATGTCGTTGAATTATGGGTCGGCAAAAAGGGAACGCCTGTACCGGAAGAAGACGAAGAGGAGGATGAATCTGACGATCAGGATAACTATTAAACGTGTACGTAAAGCAAATTCTTATAGGGCTATTAGTTACGATTTCGCTGCCAGGTTTTACGCAGCTTAAACGCTATCCGATTGAGCAATCGTTCAATAAAAAAGAAGTAACCGGGCTTAAAACAAAAAGTCTTGAGCCGATGTCACTTCCCTTTTGGGATGACTTTTTCTCGGAAGCCAACAGCGACACCTTATGGGAAAATAAAGCTACCGTATGGATTAACAACACTATGGCCATCAAGCCTCCTACCATTGGAGTGGCCACATTCGATGGGCTTAATGAGAACGGCCAGCCGCACCGGCCCAATCCGGATCAGATTCTTGATGTCGGTTTTACCGATAGTCTTGAGTCAAGAAAAATTAAGATGACTGAAGTTCCGCTCTTTCAGCGAAACTCTGTTTTTCTAAGTTTCTTTTATCAGTGGGGAGGCCATGGCGAAGCTCCTGATGCGAATGATAACCTTCGTGTTGAGTTTTTAACAAGCACTGGAGTTTGGCAACAAGTGCTGTTTATCGAAATTGAAGATAACCAGCAACCCGATGAGTTTTATGCTGTTACATTACGTATTAATCAGAATGAATATTATCATGATGATTTTCAATTTCGATTTCGGTCCTTTGGAAGGCAATCGGGTAATTTTGATGCCTGGCATATCGATTATGTTTACCTGAACAGAGGCCGCACAGAAAATGATCTTGCCAACGGTTTCCCTGACCGTGCACCAAATCAACTGTTAGGTCCATTGTTCAATTCTTATTATGCCGTTCCCAAGGAACACTTTTTTACCGATGCTGCGAACAACACTACACAACCCGTGTTCGGCATATCCAACCTTAGCAGTATTCCCCAACCCACCAACTACAACCTTGATGCTACGGTAATATCATTTAAAGATGGGGTTGAAACAGAACAATTCTTCCAGGCGGCAACTTCATTCCCTGTGTTGCCCTCCATGCAGGCTTTCGAAAGACGTGTTATACCGATAGGTGTTAAACCCGACCTTACGCCCTTTGCTGCAGAAGACTCACTTTTCATCAACATTCGTACAACGTATATCACGGGTGATTCCGTGAACACCGGATTCGAACCCATTAATTTTTATGCCAACGATACCATCCGGCAGTCGTATACACTCACCAACTACTATGCCTACGATGACGGCTCTGCTGAATATGCTGTAGGTTTAACCCAGCGCGGAAACCTGGCCGCTTATCGGTTTGTAATGCAAACTCCGGAAGCAGATACCGTAATCGGAGTGCAAGTACATTACCCGATTAGTACAGGAGTTTCCGCAGCAAACGCCACATTTTACATCTGGAGTAATGAAGATGACAGCCCCGGCAATATTTTATTGCAAGAACTTGCGCCCGTACAACGGACAACCAATAGTCAATTCATTCAACACATCTTTACACAATCGGCTATTGTTAAAGACACTTTTTACCTGGGCTGGGAACAGCCCAATGACCGGGTAGTGATTGGATTGGATGCGGGGAATAACTCAGGCGATCATATTTTTGTGAACACAACCGGAAGCTGGATTCAAAACACCACCATTGAAGGTAGCTTGATGATACGACCGATATTCGGTAAAGGAAATGTTATCACCTCGATCATCCCGGAAAAGAAGAAAGAAGTATCCCTATACCCTAACCCAAACCGTGGTGAATTCTTTTTAGAAGGCGAAGTCGACCGCTTGTCTGTTTACAACGCAACCGGTCAGCCTGTTACTTTCGAAGCAGTATCGTTCGACAACCGCCAACGTATACAACTTGCACAACCAAAACCCGGCCTGTACTTCGTAAGGTATTTCAATGGGCAAGTTTATAGCGTTGAAAAGTTTATCATTCGGGAATAGCTTCTATGGCCGTCAACTCAATCGGGGTCGGGCTAAAGCAAAGCACAAAGATGAGCAGGGCAAGCCATCCGAGCAGCTGACGGTTGACATCAAGCGGCTCTTCAATTTCTGAAGGCGGATGTTCCACCCCGGCCAACCGCCCAATAATAAAAGCAAATAAAAGCCAACCTGTATATCCGTTAAGTGTTGGGTCAAACCAACTCAACACAAACTGTCCGGCAAAAACAATAAAAGCATACATCACGGTGTCGCGCATAGGCAACTTCAATCCTCGAAAACAAAGCGTGAGAAAAACGACATAGGCAGGAATGTATATAATCAAGTCATCGAAAGGCATGTGCGCATGCACTAACCCAAGGCCGGCATAAAACACAAAACCAACAAAAATAATCGAGGCCACTAACTTGTGTCGCTTATATCCCAATAAGCCGTATAGCACATGCCCGCCATCAAGCTGGCCAATAGGCAGTAGATTAAGCGCGGTAAAAATCAACGCCAAAAAACCAGCAAACAAATAGGGATAGTGCATAATCTCGTGCGGATTAGGCATCCGTTGAGGATCAGCAACGAAATTCTCGAAAAAGAGAAACAAGAGGTTCTTACCGATAACCACATCAACGACCCCTTCCTGTTTACCATAAACCTGCTCGGCATAGTTCAGTCCATACTGCTCATACTCAGGATGAACCTGAAAAATGTATTCTGCCGGAGGCAGGTTCAAGAAGCCGTAAAACAATACAATCATGGCCATAACAAAACCAGCCAGTGGCCCCGCAATACCAATATCAAAATTTACCTTTTTAGATGTTATCCGCTCACGCAACCGTATGATCGCCCCCATGGTACCAATTGAAAACGGAAAAGGTGGCATGGGTATGTAGTATGGGAGGCTGGAGTTTACCCGGTAGTGCCTTGCTGTAAAATAATGGCCGAATTCATGCACCGTGAGGATCAACAGAAATGGAACAGAAAAGTGCATGCCCGAAATAAAATCATCCCAAGTGAATGAACCGTAATACAGTGATTTTCCATAGGTCCACTCTGCACCGGCAATGGTGGTGGTTGCGAACGTGATCAGAAACAATAAAACCTGAAGGATTAGTCGCTTATACGCTTTACTCATATCGCTTAAAAAATTCGAATACTGAATCCGGGTGCTTTACCCAAAACGTTTTGATGCCCAACGCTTCAGCTGCCTCAATATTCTCCTTATTATCATCCAGAAACAAGGTTTCTTCAGGATAAAAACCGTTCTCCGACAACACTTGTTCAAAAATTTCAAGCTCGGGTTTTCGCTTTCCAACCAGGTGGGAATAGTAATGAATATGAAAATAATCATTGAGGGATGCAGCCGATGATACACTGGGCAGCAACTGTTGGTTGACAAAGCTGAGGTGAATATTATTGGTGTTGCTCAATACACCCACTGAAAACTTGTTACCAAGTTGCTCCAATAATTCGAGTTTGGCTTTGGGCAGCCCTACCAGCATGGCATTCCAGGCATGGTCAATCGCTTCATCGCTGGCGGCAATGGAAAAAAATCGTTTGAGAGATGCCCTGAACTGTTCATCGCTGATCTCACCGCGTTCATACGCAAAAAATTCAGGATGTTCACCATAAGCCTGTTGTACCTGTTGTTCTGTAAATCCAGATAAAGTACAAAAAGCCTGAATAGTTCTGTTCACCGATAAATCAATGATTACACCGCCCAGGTCGAAAATCAGATTTTTAAAAGTTTTTTCCTGCATGATTTTTCAAAATAACTAATCTACAATTGAACGTTGTCCATCCTCAGCAACACCTACCTCGACAAGTCAATCCAAACATTGGCATAGTGATGAGGAGCTTTTATCAACACTTTGTGAAATAAGGTCGAGTCAGCATCAAAACGAAACTCACCGGAGTTTACGGAAACCTCCCCCACCTTTTCGTATTGGTCGGTACCGCCCTTACCAAAAGTATTGGTATTTGAAACAAACACTTCACAAAGTTTTACTTCATCACTCAACTTTTTCCACTGTAATGCAATCTGTCCATTCAATTGCACAGCCTTGAGATCAACAAGATCTGTGTTGCCGATGAATGGAACACCGTCCAGTTCGCGACTAATCTCATCAGGAATTTTAAGTCGCAGGTGATTGCCTAGGGAGGGCATGATATCAACAACAGCCGGATTGAGTGAGAAGCGTTTGTTCAGTTGCTTGCTGTTGGTGACAATCCACGAAAGTCGTTCACGATCGGACTGACCGCCATGATGACGTCCGGTTTCAGCATCACGACCATGATCGGTGGTAATAATGATTAGCCAGTCCTCATCAAAATTCTTCTCACGCATTTTTATGGCGTTCCATATTTTACCAATCTGACTGTCCGCGATTTTTACCGCCTCATCAAATTCCATACTGTCACCATACCGATGGCCTACATCATCGGTATATTGAAGATAAACCCATGAAAGGTCCGGACCCTCTGATGCAATGTAAGTTGCAGCATCATCGCTAACGGCCTCATCAATGCGATGAATGTAGTAACTGTCCTTATCGTGTGGATAATTCAAGGTATCGTGCTCTAATCCATCAAAGGCATAATCAATTTTGAGGCTACCGGCCGCTTCCAGTCCTTCGCCAACAAGCTTCGTTCGGTTGTCTTGCCAGGTTGAAAAAATGGCTGTCTTGAGCGCGGGGTTAAAACTTTTGGCGATCCTGAAAATATTCCAACACCGATAATTGGGTTCTGCTATCCGGTTATCCCAAACGTTGTGTTTGTTTGCCCAAGTGCCTGTAAGCAAACTGTTATACCCAACGGCCGATATGGTAGGGGTTTCCGAATAGGTACCCTTTCCTCCCCCCACATAGGCACGTGTGTAACCATTAGCTCCGGCAATTTCATTGAGGGTTGGTAGCTCCAGTTTTTCAATTACGTCTGCAGGTATGCCATCCACAATAATGAAGACAGCCTTAGGTATTTTTTCCTTACCTGATGTGCACCTTATCATAACACTGCATAATGTGAGGTAGATTAACAGGAAATAGAAATGGGTATTTTTTGATTTCATTTACCTACAAGGTATTAGGCATCATCGCATAATAGTAAAAAAACCCGCCATAAGACGGGTTCTTTTATGTGGGCCCAGCAGGGCACGATCCTGCGACCCCCTGATTATGAGTCAGGTGCTCTAACCAGCTGAGCTATGGGCCCGATTTGGGAACGCAATTTTAGTGATAAGCCTCATAAATACCAATCACTTCGAAAATTTCAATGATACTTTATAAGGACATTAAGTTTTAGGCATTTATTCTCCTTTGTTTTGCTAATCCCAAAGTTTCGGAGAGGCGTCTTCCAAATGGTAAATGAAAATTTACAGAAGACACCCGTACCTCGGTGTGACAACTAAACTTAGATGATGGGACTACATGGTAATTTACCTTAGGCAGTATCGACAGAATCACCATCTATTTCACTACCTGCACCCAGCTTTTACAGGTTACCTGATCGGCAACGGTAACGGTGTAATAATAAATACCGGCATCCAGGTCTTTCGCAAACCAATTGTACTGATAATTAGCTGACTCAAAAACTTTTGTGCCCCATCGGTTATGGATGGTCACCGCTACGGTAAGCCCTGCATCGGCTGGTGTTTGACCTTTACTACCATACTGAATCGTAAATACGTCATTTTGCCCGGGCGAATCTTCCGGTGTGATGATGTTTGGAACCAATAGGGTGTACACCGGAACATTAACCGGCTTTTCATACACACAAAACTCCTTCACCCCGGCTACTTTTACTGTGTAAGTCCCATCTTGTTCGTAAGCATTCGTATAATCAGTCTGATCAGTAGTGAACCCATCACCAAAATCCATAAAATAATATTCATCTGCCCTTTGTTCCGTCAGGTTACGCAGTCGAACTTGCGTTCTGGAGTAACAGTCATTAACAAGAAGACTATATTCAAACTTAACATCGATAAAAGGAACAACTTCAATATCAACCGTATCCTTTCGTTTACAGCCATTGGCATCCGTAATCAGCACATAATAACGGGTTGATTCTTCCGGTTGAACGATAGGACTGCTCAACGGTCCTTCCCCCGTACTCCATTGATATGATACCCCTCCACTTTCTGCATTAAGTGTGTAAGTGGTTCCGTAACAAATCACATCATCCTCCTGCGCCTTTAATAGATTTCGAAACACACGCAACGTGGTAAAGGCTGAATCTATACCAATACAGGTATTCAGGTCGATGGCGAGCAGTTTTACAACATAGGTTCCCTCCTGCTGATATTGGTGTAAGAAAGAAGTGGTGTCAGTTTTAACGAGTGTGGTTCCATCGCCCAGGTCCCACTCATAAAATTCACCGCCCGTGCTAAAGTTTTGAAACCGGATGGTATCCGGATAACAAATCACATTTAATCCCGGTTGATCGAAGGCAACGGAATTGGTTTGCAGCCGTGCACGCAGCGATGACAGATCGAACTTAAAGGCTGCATTATTACAATTTGCACTGTTGTTTGTTTGGGACCATGCGCCAGGTGTTGTGGGGAAATCAGAACTTGGTAATCCGGTGGCACTTAATGAACGGCACCCCGCACAAACCGCGTGGTACACTATGCCACTCTTATCAAACCGGCTCGTTCCTCCATCCACATGTGTTCGCGAAATATTACCACCCAGATAAGTGGCATACAATAATTCGGATGCATCGGCTGTGAGCACCATAAAGTAAAAGTCGGACCCGCTGGTGGTCTTTTGAAGGGCATCGTTGGTAATGGGCATGCCCACCGTGCTTGAATTCCAATATCCCAGGCCACTGTTAATCAACCCACCCCAACCCGACATGTACAAGTTGTTGCACTCGTTTACCAGAAATGCTGTAGGGGAAATATTAGGGATACCGATACTTGAACCGAAACGTGTTGAGAAGATCAGTGAACTTAAAGTACCATTTAACTTTTGAACAAACTGACCGCTGTTGGCATTACTGTACACTCCGGGAGTAACCGGAAAGTTTCCGTTGGTTTGGCCATAGGTGTAAACATCCCCTTCCTTATCGAGGTCAATAAAATAAACCTGGTCGAATCCGGAGGTTCCGGTAAATGTAGCATAGGCAATCGAATCACCTTCGGAAGATAATTTCATAATCCAGCCATCAACGCCACCGGCATGCGTTGACTGATAAGCATTTGGGGTTACCGGAAAATTTGCACTGGCCGTGCCCCCACCAACATATACTGCGTATGCGCTATCCAATTTGATCGTATGGGAAGCATCAACATTATTACCACCTATAAAGGCCGACCAAATGATTTGTGTAAGCATAGGGTCCATCTTCACCACTACTGCATCGCTGCCACCTCCACGGTAAGTTGTGCTGAAGCTGTTGATCCCGGGAAAATCGGATGAATTGGTGACAGAACTGATGTACACATTTCCCAACGAATCGGTGATAATATCCCCCCGCATTTCATCTCCATAATTTCTCACCAAAGCACTGCCCGGAAGGTTAAGCCCATCGTTGTGCGAACCACCCAGGTAAGTTGAGGCTTTTAATTGATCGCCATCTTTGCTGATCCGCGATAAAATAATATCCGACCCGAAATTGTAGGATATCACATTCGTTCCTACGTTCACGCCACCATTAAAGGATTGACCGAAGGCAGTTAATGATGTTGGGAAATTAAAAGAACTGGTGGTGCCTAACACCAGTAAATCCTGAGTCTTTTCATCCATTACTAAACTATGCGGTGTTTCATTGTCTGATCCTCCCAGGTAACTGGCATAGAGTAAAGAACTTCCGGTTGAGTCGTATTTTAAAATGGCGATGTCATAATTACCTCCATATTCGGTCTGAAATACCCCCGGTGTTGCCGGGAGACTTCCGGTTCCACCAAAATTAGAATTGTTCACAATGCCCGATGAGTACAATGTTCCGCGCTCGCCTGGTGTGGCTGTACTGCCCCAGTTGTCGGCCGTAGAGCCGGAGAAGGTGGAGAAGATCAGCAGTGGATCGATAACCAGTTCATAACAAGCATCGTAACCATCCGGAAAACGAAAAGACAATACTTCATCCTCCAACACATATTCACTCCTCACTTCACATTGCTCACCATTAATTACCTGGTAGGTGAACGGTTTTTTCTCAATCAAGTAACCTACGGAAGTTTTGATGATTAGATTGCCATGATCCAGGTAGAGCTGATCAGCACCATTAACCCGTACCTGCACCGCTGAAGCAGATGCATCAGGCTTCACAATAAAATCGTATTTAAGATTATGATTCACCGAACTTACACGCAAATCAATTCCAGTATATAGCTCAGGGTAGATAACTTCAGTATACCCATAAGCCCGCGAGGCCCAAGTGGATGAGTCGTTGCCCAAAAAGAAATTATAGTATTCCCTGGTGCGGCCGGAAGCAACGGGAGTAATAGACCGGGATGAACCTTCAAATAATAGCTGAACATGATGACCATCCACCTTGTCCTCAAACGGTTCCGTTCCATCAGCCTCGTTGATGTAGCCATGCAACCGCATGTGTGCCTCGTTCATCTTTTGCTGATCAAGCAAATAAAGGGAGAATTTTCCTGGAGTAAGCAATAAACTTCCTGCCGGGGTCCGGGCAGCAAAATCCACAGCAGTCGGCCACTGATTTTTATTTTCAACAAACTTTAATGCAGGTGCTTGCGCCCATCCGGAAACGGAAAAGCCCAAAAAAATCAAAACGAATACACGTAAGTAAACTTTTTTCATCGCCTCCAATCACGGGCAAAATACTAAATCTTATGTATTGATCAGCCCTCTTTTCGAAGCACCTGAAGCGGTGGCGTGGCGATAACTTCACGTGAATTCCACCACCCGATGATCATGGTTAGCAATACCACAGCAAGGGTAATGGTAACCAAGTCCAACCATTGAAAGGCGAACGTGATTTTAAAGAAGAACGTGGTGAGTAAATAGCCTCCACCAAGGGAAAGTACCATGCCGGTAAGCGCTGAAAACAACCCCAGGTAGGCGTATTCAATTAACGTAATTTTGGTGATCTGCTTTGTGCGTGCCCCGATGGTCCTCAAAAGAACATTTTCTTTCATACGGACATATTTACTATTGATCACAGCACCCGTGAGCACCACAAGCCCGGTTATAATACTGAAGAGTGCCAGAAAGCGAATGACCATGCCCAGCTTATTGAATAATTCATTCACGGTACTCAGAATTAACCGAAGATCAATCAACGACACATTCGGGTACTGCATAATCAACTGCTGCTGAAAACGGTTTGCTGCCTGTTGTTCATCGATGCGGGTGGCGGTTACGTAAACCTGGGGAGCTTCTTCCAACACTCCGGTAGGGAAAACGAAAATAAAATTAGGCGGATCTTTCGGCCAGTTAACTTTACGGATGCCACTGATGCGAACTTTGATCGGCACGCCCTGAATATCAAAAACTAATGAGTCTCCTTCCTTCACATCAAGCTCTTCATGAAGCCCTTGCGAAATAGTAACCCAAACAGAATCGCGCCCGGTAGTTTTCTTTTGGAGCTCCCCGCTGATCAACTCTTCCGACAAGTGAAGACTATCCCGGTAGGTAACACGGTATTCGCGAGTGAGCGCCCAGTTTGGAACACGATCCGTTGTATCCAATTGAACTTCCTCCACCGTTTTATTTTTCAACTCCCTCAACCGGCATGTAACAATAGGCACCACCTGGTTTACCGGCAGTTTACTCTCTTCCATCAATTTCACTACACCATCTTTTTGCGAAGGCTGAATGTCGAATAGGATTGTATTTGATTGATTCTCCTGACCGGAGAACTCCACCTGGCTAAGCAAACTTTTCTCAACAATGTTTAATGTGGTGATGATGAATGCCCCTAACCCAATGGCCACCATGAGCACACGGGTTTGATTATTGGGACGATACAGATTCGACAAAGCATGACGCCACGCAAAGGAAGCTTTTGTCGGAAAAAATTTCTTTACTGCGTACAACAGCACTACCGCAACCAAGGTTAACGCACCTAGGGCAGCGGCAAGTCCGGCAAAAAATGAAAAGCCAATAAGGATGTTACGGGTTTGATAGTAAGCAAACGCCAGCGGAAAAATGGCAATGAGTGCAAGCACTAACAATCTTGCTTTTGAAAAAATTTTACCCGGTTCATAGTCGGCACGTAGTACGGTTAAGGGCGGAACAAACCGCACCGCCATGAGTGGCAACATGGAGAACAACAACGAAACAATTGCGCCAACAACAATACCTTTCCATAATGACGACCAGGACACCGCAAAACTCACCTCTACAGGCAACAATCCTTTAAACACAATAGGAATAACTTGTTGAATGACCAACCCCAGTACAGCTCCTACAATGCTTCCAATAATTCCCAGCAAAAAAATCTGGATAAAATAAATGTTAAACGCCTGCCATCCGGATGATCCGATGCAGCGCAACACAGCTACCTCATCGCGTTTCTCGCGCGCATAAATATGAACAGCACTGGCCACTCCAATACAGCCTAGAATTAGTGCCACAAAAGCAAGCAAAGAAAAGAACCGGTAAACCGATTGAAAGGCCTCTCCCAATTCTTCTTTCCGCTCCTGAACCGTATCGTATCCATGTCCGTATTTTCGGATTTCGGGTTTGAGGGTTGCTACCAGTGATTCGGTTTCTGCTTCCGAATTTGTCTTGAAATAATTCCGGTAGTTAACACGGCTACCATATTGAACCAATCCGGTTGAATCGAGTTGTTCCATAGCAATGTATACTGACGGGGTGAATGTGGACAGAATACCCCCGCCTCCCGGAATTTTGGTAACCACACCGGCCACCACAAAATAAGAATTTCCAATTCGAATCGAATCACCCGAACTGACTTCATACTGACTCGCCAATGTTTCATCTAGCAAGGCATAACCTTCATCGCGCATCATTCGGTACGCAGAAGCCGGTAGTGTTTCGATACTGCCGTAAAAGGGAAAATCGCCTTCCAACGATACCAACCTAATTAATCGGGATTGACCTGAATGAACAAACAAAACCATAGAAGCCATATCCGCTTCTCTTGCCTGAGGGAATTTCGTTGAATCAAATAGCGCTACTAAAGCAGGCTCAAATTTTTTACTTCCATTCACCACCACGTCAGCGCCTAGCAACTCTTTCGCATTGCGGTCAATATCCTGCTGTAGCGATTCATTGAGTGAATCAAGCGAAACCACTGCGGCTATCCCGGTAATTAATGAAGCAGCAAACAGAAATAATCGGGAAAAATTATGCCTTGCATCGCGCCACGCCATCAGCCATACCCAACGGTCGCGAAACAGACTGCGCACCTTGCGCTTTAAGCGGATGGTATAATCAATCATACTACAGCGATCAACTCCTCCTCAACTATTTTTCCGCCCTTCATGCGCAGGATGCGTTCGGTTTTACGGGCGAGTTCAAGATTATGGGTTACCAGTACGAGTGTTGTACCCATCTGCTTATTCAACGAGAACAGCAAATCGGTAATGTGGTGAGAATTTTCTTCATCAAGATTACCGGTCGGTTCATCCGCAAAGAGAATTTTAGGATCGGTGATAAATGCCCGCGCCATGGCTACACGTTGTTGTTCCCCACCCGATAATTGTGTTGGATAATGATGCATCCTGTCCGCCAGACCAACCAGGCTCAGCAATTCCTTTGCTTTTTCTGATACATTTTTTACTCCGCGCAGTTCAAGCGGTACCATCACATTTTCCAACGCTGTAAGCGTGGCGAGCAACTGAAAATTTTGAAACACAAAGCCTACGTATTGATTGCGCAGATATGCCCGGTCGTCCTCACTCATGGCGTTAAGTTTAAAGCCCATCAATGAAACCTTGCCCGAAGTAGGGACATCCAGCCCGGCACACAACCCGAGTAAGGTTGTCTTGCCACTTCCGGAGGGTCCAATTATGGCAAGGGTATTGCCTTGATTGATGGTGAAGTTTACGTTATCCAACACAGTAAGTTGCCCGTTGGCGGATGGATACGATTTGGACAACGCTTCTGCTTGGAGAACAATCTGGGACATAAGTATTACTTTTCTAATAATCGGTGATGGTGTTGCAAGATAAACTAACTTTAAACCTTTAACGTTTAACCCTTAAACTAATTCCATGGTCGGAAAGTTTAGCTGGATTATTGTATCGCTGATGTTTTTACAGGGCTCGTCAACCGTAAAAACCATTATGTTTTATGGCGATAGCCTTACAGCAGGCTATGGTCTTTCAACCGAAGAGGCATTCCCTGCTGTACTGGAAAAGAAATTAAATGCACAAACCATACGCTGCAAAGTGATCAATGCCGGATTAAGCGGAGAAACTTCTGCCGGTGGTTTATCACGCATCGATTGGGTGTTGCGGCAACCAGTCGACATATTTATTCTGGAGTTGGGTGGTAATGACGGTTTACGTGGTTTACCGCTCGACCAGACCATGGCTAACCTGCAGGCTATACTTGATAAGGTAAAGGCCAAAAATCCCAACGTTAAAATTGTGGTGGCCGGCATGATGGTACCCCCCAACATGGGTAAAGATTATTCCAATCAGTTTAAAGAAGTATTTCCAGAGCTTACTAAAAAGAATAAAGCAACGCTTATCCCCTTTTTACTGGAAGGCGTGGGTGGCAATGAAAAACTGAATCTACCGGATGGAATTCACCCCAATGCGGAAGGACACAAAATAATTGCCAACAACCTGATGCGTTACATCACTCCACTGCTATAGTTTTTTGGTGCAGTCGTATAAAAAATTAACAACGTCCATCGACACCGGATCATCCTCTCTTCCAAATTCCCGATGCATGGACAAACTGTTCTTTTTTGGGTAACCTTTGATCTGTACCTGTATGTTGGATTCATTGAACTTTCGTGCGAGGTTAACGGCATCGCTTTCGGTTGGTGTTTTACTTCCAGAGTAGGCCAAAAAAATTGGCGGTACAACAATGCCAGGCTTTATGTGCGTAACCGGAGAAGCTTCACTCCACTCCTGCTCGGTAAGGCCAAAGGTATCCAAACACCAGTCCTTCACTTTATTGTTATTGTCGGGGATGATTTTAGCTACATCAAAGCCCAGGCCGTCAATGGAAATTACACCTTTAATCATGTCTAATGAACCCTCTGCCTGTTTAAGGTAATCTTCATTCACCGTAATCATCACTGACATTTGTGCACCGGAAGCATACCCCATCAGGAATATCTTATCCTTATCGCCACTGTAGTGCATAATGTTATTATAAACCCACACCAAGGCATGGGCCACATCCTGCATATGACCCGGGTGTTTCACATCAGGAGAAAGCCGATGGTTTATGCTAACGAAAATATAACCTTTAGAAGTAAAGTATTCGGGTTTTACACCCACATCACTTTTATCACCGAAAGCCCACAATCCGCCATGCACCCAGATGATTACCGGGGACTTGCTCCCCTTCTTTGGCATGTAGATATCCAACGCATTCAGCCGAGGATCCTTGGCCAGCTTGGCATACTGAAGATCAAGTACCTTGAAATACGAACCCGCATCGCCTTTGCGCTGCCCCATTAACGGGATGAAAGACAATAAAGCGCAAAAAAATAATAAACGCTTAATCTGCATATTGATAAAAACTGGTGAACATTGTCTGTTTAATCGTAGTTAAAATATCAATTATTTAGCCAAAAGCAATGGCCTGATACCCCAAACCCCTCATTTCTCCCCGTTTAATGAAAAACGAAAAAGCACTTCTCTTTATCCTGGCAGCCGCCATGTTTACCCATATTATGGATTTCATGATTATGATGCCCCTTAGCCCATCGCTGATGAGCATCTTTGATCTTGATGCCCAGAAGTTCAGCCTGCTTGTATCCTCCTATACGATAACCGCGGGTGTAACCGGCTTTCTGGCTGCTTTTCAAATTGACCGATATGACCGGAAAAGCTTATTGCTGTTGATGTATTTTGGTTTTACCATCGGCACATTGGCTTGCGCGATTGCGCCCTCGTATTTCTTCCTGCTGATAGCCCGTTCAACAGCCGGTGCCTTTGGAGGAGTGTTGGGCGCACTGATCCTTTCTATTGTAAGCGATGTTATCCCGCTTGAGCGCAGGGCGAGTGCCTTGGGAATCGTCATGGCTTCCTTCTCGCTGGCTTCTGTTTTTGGCGTCCCCTTTGGATTATTTCTAGCTGACTTTTTCAGTTGGCATGCACCGTTTATGTTTCTGGGCATTCTTGCCGTCATCATCTGGGGCTTAATGCTACGCTTTATACCACCACTGAGAACACATTTAGATGGAGGCCATGCAGTTAAAAAACCCATGGAGATTCTGTCGAATATTTTTGGTCAGCGTAATACCCGGATAGGACTAACCTTCACCTCGGTACTGACCCTTGGCCACTTTACGATTGTTCCGTTCATCGCTGCTTACATGGTTGGCAATGTAGGGTTCACCAACGATCAACTGGCGTACATCTACCTGGTGGGTGGAGCCCTTACCATCTTCTTCTCGCCCTGGGTTGGTAAAATGGCCGACAAACATGGCAGGTTGAAAATTTTTACCATCTTCGGTAGCCTGGTAATTATCCCCATTCTGATGATTACCCACATGCCACCCACACCGTTGTGGGCCGCACTGATTGTTGCGGGAATATTTTTCATCTTCAGCAACGGCCGGATGGTTCCGTCTACAACAATGGAAACAGCCATCATCAACCCGGAGAGTCGCGGTAGTTATATGAGCTTGCGGTCTTCCGTTCAGCAGTTAACTTCCGGTATGGCCGCATTTCTTGCAGGTTCCATCATCAGTGAAACAACTTCCGAATTCAGCGCAGAAGCCAAAGCATTAGTCAATTATAATTATGTCGGATGGATTGCAGTGTTCTTCAGTCTGGTATCGCTATGGATTGCTCGTAAACTCACCGTGGCGAAGGGCTCCTAAAGGAAGACTAGAATTTCTTGATCACGATCAATGAAAAAATCTGCCAAGACAAACCATCTTTACACTAAACTTTTAAACACATGACAATCGATAACCTCTTCCTCGTATGTAATAACGTGGCATTACTGGGGTGGCTTTTACTGTTGTTTGCTCCCCGGTGGCGGTGGACATCACGAATTATTCTCTCAGGGGCGATGGCCCTTTTGCTGGGAGCCGTTTACCTAACGCTTATCGCACTCTATTTCGGCCGGGCCGAAGGTAGTTTCGGATCGTTGAATGGCGTGATGAAACTTTTTGAAAATAAGGAGGCCGTTATGGCCGGATGGGTTCATTACCTGGCCTTTGATCTGTTTGTTGGTACATGGATCGTGAGTAACAGTCAAAAGTTGGGCATTAAACATGGATGGATCATTCCATGCTTGTTCTTCACCTTTATGTTTGGCCCGATTGGATTGATACTTTACTACTTCGTACGCGCTATGCATACCAAAAAGGTCCTCCATGAGAATTTCTGAATTCATTGCTGCCATCAGGAAATTAAACCCACTTTTATACTATACGGGGTTAGCTCACCTTGTATTATTTATATTCTTCATACCATTATTCCTGGTCGATGATCGGATTGTGCTTGGCATAAACACATGGATTAAACCGATGAAGTTCGCCCTTTCCATAGTTATCTATCTGTGGACATTTGCCTGGCTTCTTCAATATGTTCAGCACAAATCAAAAGTTAAGATTATCACCTGGGGCATCATTATTTGTATGGTTGTAGAAATGGTTTTAATCACATTTCAGGCAGCACGTGGTATACCCTCGCACTTTAACATCACTTCTGTGCAGAATGTCATGATCTTCAGTACCATGGGAACGTTCATCGGGATTAATACATTTCTGGTTCTTTACACCCTTTACCTGTTTTTTACCGATGCTGTGGTTATACCCGATCTCGCCATGAAAATTGCCTGGCGTGGCGGTTTGCTTCTCTTTTTTCTGGGAGGAATTTCCGGTGGGCTGATGGTGACAAATTTTGCGCATACTGTAGGTGCTCCTGATGGCGGTCCCGGATTACTCTTTTTAAATTGGAGTACAATTGCCGGTGACATTCGTGTTGCGCATTTCATTACCCTGCACGGCTTACAAATTATCCCGCTTATTGTTATGCTCTTTCGCGAGCGGATGAAATCACCCAACAGGTTTTCAGTCGTGGTTTTTACTGGCTATGCTTTGCTTTGTATTACACTCCACATGCTTGCGCTTTCAGGGAAACCACTACTCCAAAGCTGAAGAATCTTAGCCTATCTGAACGCTGGTCATGGTAATAGAGCCCATGACAGCTTTATCGTTGAAGAAGGTGATTTTCTCTTCTTTTGCCTGAAGCCCAAGAATATAAAGCAAAGGATAGTAATGATCCGGTGTGGGTATAGCATAGTTTGCAGCCTGACCGAAATCGCTATACCGGATTAGTGATGTATGATCTGTCTTCAGAATTGAATCCTTGAATTTTTTATTCATTTCAATAGCCCAATCATAACCAAAGTCCGGCTTGTCTGTCTTGCTCCAATCAATCATCCGAAGGTTGTGCACCATATTACCGCTTCCGATAATCAAAACGCCTTTCTTCCGCAAGGCGGCTAACTCCTTCGCAAGGTCGTAGTGGTATTGTGCAGGTTTATTATAATCGATACTCAGTTGCAGCACCGGTATATCGGCTTCAGGATACATGTGCCGCACGACCGTCCATGTGCCATGATCCAGGCCCCAGTCATGATCAAGACCTATGGTAGTAGATTGAATTAATTGCTTTGTTTCCGCAGCCAAGGCAGGATCGCCCGGAGCCGGGTATTGAACCTGGTATAGCGCTGGCGGAAATCCGCCAAAGTCGTGAATAGTTTTTGGATTGGGCATGGCGGTTATATGCGTTCCCCGGGTAAGCCAATGCGCACTGATTACGATCACCGCTGTTGGTCTCTTGATTTCCTCCCCCATCTTTCGCCACCGCATCGAAAATTCATTGTCCTCAATACCGTTCATGGGAGAACCATGCCCGATAAAGAGTAAAGGCATTACCTGATCTTCAGATGGAAGTGAATCAGAAAACGTTTTGAATGAATGAAGTGTGCTCATGTGACAAAAGTATTGACCGTAAAATAACTGTATTCAAACCGAATTAGTTCAGAAATGCTTTCGCATTACCCAATCACCGTTTTGGCTTCATCGGAATAAAAGCAGAAGTCTTACTCTTATAATCTTCAAACGCTTTATGGCCAGCATACTTTCGCTCGAGCGTGGGCACACCCGATACATAGCGCAACAGGTAAGTAATGGTAAGCGGGCTAACGATCATTAACCAACCTAGCGGCATCATTAGCGCCATCAAAAAAATTCCCCACCATTGTAATGCTTCACCAAAGTAATTGGGGTGGCGACTGTAACGCCACAACCCTGTGGTAATAATTTTTCCACGATTATCCAGGTTTAACCTGAATTGCTTCAGCTGGTAATCGCCAATAGCCTCGAAATAAAAACCGGCTAGCCAAACCAAAATTCCAACAGTATCCACCCAGTGAAATACAACCGCTTGCGTATTGATATAAACTACAGGCAGTGCGATGATGAACAAAAATAAGCCCTGCAACATGAATACCTGAAAAAAACTGCGCAGGTAAAAATACTTCCACTCCTTCCGCCATTGGAGGTAACGGAAGTCCTCAGGCTTGTTACGGTTTCGGTTGAAGATATGCCACGAGAGCCGTAAGCCCCATACGGTGACAAGAATATTTACCACGAGTGCTTTAAGACTGAAGTCGGATGTAAAAAACGAAAGCCATGCCATTAACACAAAGCCCAAGCCCCAGGCAATATCAGCCACATCATTTCGCTTCAGTATAATGGATGCACCGTACCAGCAAAGCATGTAGACAACAAGCACTAGCATCAAAATGAAATAGTTGCTCATGAACCGGTTTTAATAGCGATGAAATACGTAGCGGTTGCAACACTGGCCGACAACACCGTACCCCAGGTCATATCAACAATCACCATTTTTACCGGCCAATCTTTTAATGTTGCCAGGTTGGTGAGGTCATAGGTTGCGTAGGTTATCAATCCAAAAAAAGCACCCATCCATAACGCACGTGTCCATTCCTTTTTTTCTACGGATGGGGCGATCACGAACACAACCAACCCCAAAAGAAATAAGAAGTAAAAGATTAGTGCTGCAGTCCAGTTAACATCGGGCTTCATTAAAAAGCCGATCTGGTTTTTATAAAAATCCCGGGCAAGAAATCCAATCCATGCAATATCGATGGCAAAGAAAACCGGGAGGGCAATGGCGTAGAGTTTAAGGATCATGGGTTGCTAATGGTCTATGCACAAACAACAATCAATATAGGATTTGGTTCTCGTGCCGATTCCGTCTGACTACTGCAGACTCAATAATCGAACAAACCAGGAAGCCACAGGCTTAATTCAGGGATATAGGTAACGAGCAGCAAAACAACCACCATAGCAATGAACAGGGGTATTAGTGGACGGATAACATTGGCAATCGGAATTTTGGCCACGCTGCAGCCAATAAACAACACTGAGCCCACGGGCGGAGTGCAAAGCCCAATGCTCAGGTTCAGCACCATGACGATGCCGAAATGGATAGGACTCAACCCCAACTGAGTGGTTACCACCGGAAGGAAGATGGGCGTAAAAATGAGTACTGCGGGTGTCATGTCCATGAAGATGCCGACAAACAACAAGATGAGGTTAATGATGAGCAGTATCACAAAAGGATTATTGCCTACGTCCATCAACCCTGCGCTTACGTTTTGCGGTATGTTTTCGTACGACATAATCCATGACAATGAAATACTGGTTGCAATCAACAACATCACCACAGCGGTTGTCTTAACGGAACTAAGAATAATCAACGGAAGTTGTTCAGTTTTTATTTCCCGGTAAATGAAAGCCAGTATCAGCGAATACAATACCGCAATGGACGAAGCCTCTGTAGCGGTAAAGAAACCGGCAACAATACCACCAATAACGATGATGAGCATAAACAGGCTGGGCAGTGCATCCATAAAGGTGAAGATTCCAGCCCGCACCCGGGAATCTTTCTTACGGATTTTCCGGGCAACAAAGAAGAGGAGTGCCAGCATCAATACGGACGCTACACTGTAATTAACTATTGGATGAAAAGTATATAATGCGAAGCGTATGCCCATCCCCAACACTATTAATGCAGCAATGAAAAGGATAAGTATCACCAGCATCCTGCCGATACCCGGCAATCCTTTTGTTTTATAGATCAACATCGAAACGGCCATTAGCATAATGGCAAAGCCGGTAAGAATACCTGGAATGTATCCGGCAAGAAACAATGCCGTAATGGAAACCCCTCCGCTGGCCAGGCTGTACACAATTAAAATGTTGCTCGGGGGTATGCTTAATCCTGTAGTGGCCGATGTGATGTTAACCGCTGCGCTGTAATTCTCATCATAACCTTCTTTCTTCATGGCCGGCCCCATGATGCTTCCAATGGCGGATGCAGAAGCTGCTGCTGATCCGGAGATCGCTCCGAACAACATATTGGCCACTACATTAACAAACGCAAGGCCGCCCGGTAATCCACCAACAACAACCCGTGCAAAATCGATAAGCCTTCGGGCAATACCTCCGCTATTCATGATGTTGCCTGCCAGAATAAAAAAAGGTATGGCGAGTAAGGTAAAACTATCCAATCCGGTTGCCATGCGATGCGCAAAAGTTGTAAATGCAGCAAGCGAGTTGATGGAAACCAACATGGTTAATATACCGGAGATTCCGATGCTGTATGCAATGGGTACACCAATGATGAGCAGAATCAAAAAGCTCACCACAAGCACCAATATGCCGGTATAATCAATCACGCAGCTATGGTTTTGGTTCGTAATATTTTGAAGAAATCATCGAGTGTGTAATACAAAACAATGCATCCTGAGAATGGAAGTATCAGGTAAACATAGCCAAGCGGAATGCGCAGGGCAGCCGAGTTTACGTTGAGGTAAAAACGGGTGTACACAAGCCACGCGCCACCTACAATCATTACAGACAATGCAAAGAGTGCGATGACCAGATAGATAAACAAACGCAAAATCCGTTTACGGCTTTCTCCGGAACGTTGAATCAACACATCAATCGCGAGGTGTTCATTCTTTCCGGTAACATAGGCGGATCCGAGTAAGCCAACCCATACCAATAAAAAACCTGCCAACTCATCGGTAAATGAACTCGGTGAAGTGAGCACGTAACGGCTTATCACCTGCCACAGTACATCAAGCACGAGTATACTCATCAGGGTAACGAGTGACCATTCGAGGAGTTTATCTAAGCGTGCCCTGAAACCCATGTTGTAATTTAGTATTGAACAGCTTTAATGCGTTGGATAAGCGAGTAAATTTCCGGATCATTCTTGTAGCTGTCGTACAAACGTTGCACACGTTCTTCAAACGGCCCCTTATCCGGATAATTAATTTCAACACCGGCATCAATCACACGCTGAAGTGCTTCCGCTTCGGATTCTGCCCAATACCTTCGTTCTACTTCAACTGATTCGCGTATCGCCTCACTCAGCCAGTGTTGTTCTTGCTCCGTTAACTTATTCCAAACCCGGGTGCTGATAATCAATACATCGGGAACCATGGTGTGCTCATTAATGGAATAATATTTACACACTTCATAATGCCGTGATGTATAAAAACTTGGCGGATTATTTTCTGCGCCATCAACCACTCCGCTCTGTAAAGCCGTATACAATTCACCCCACGAAACCGGTGTTGGTGATCCGCCCATAGCGGAAACTAATTCCATGGCCGTCTGACTTTTCATCACCCGGATTTTCAACCCCGTAAGATCGGCTGGCGATTCAATCGGTCGTTTTAAGGTATAGAAGCTGCGGCTACCGGCATCGTAAAAACACAATCCCTTTATCCAGAATTTTTCCGTGCTGTTTAGAAACTCCTCACCAATTTCACCATCCAATACGTTGAAGGCGTGTTCCTTGGATCGGAAAATGTACGGCAAGCCCAATACTTTATAGTTATCTGTAAAGCCTTCCAGAATGGCCGCAGAAACTTTTGTCATGGCCAGGCTGCCGATCTGAAGCAACTCCACACATTGCTGCTCAGAACCCAACTGCTCGCTTGGATAGATTTCAACCTCCAGCCGTCCTTCTGATTTTTCTGCCACGCGCTCAGCCATAAATACCATGGCGCGATGCACGGGGTGACTGGGGTCAAGGCCATGGGCTAGTTTTAGTACAGTGTGTTCACGGGAGGCACAGCCATTAATTAACCCAAGGGCTACGAACAATAAACCAAAAAATACCCACGCATACTTCATCCGGTTCAAACTTGTTAACAATAAGGTGAAAATAGAATAATCGCCTTACTTTCTGAATTTACTGATGGTTTGTAATGCTTCTCGCGAAAGCTTCTCAATTCCAGCCAGGTCAAAACTTCCATCCGTATTCTTCACCATAAGTTTAGAGCCCATACCCACACACACTACACCCGCTTTAAACCAGGCGGACAAGCTTGCTTCCGTTGGCTCTACTCCTCCGGTAGGCATCAGTTGAAGGCCGGGAACTACCGGCAACACAGAGGAAACGTAGTCCGGGCCAAGCACTGAACCCGGGAATAACTTGATTACTTTAGCCCCTGCTTCTTTTGCCGTTACAATTTCGGTTAAGGTGGCGCAGCCGGGTATCCAAAGCTTATTATTTTCGTGGCACACCACGCCCATTTCGGTTTTCAAAATAGGGGAAACTATGAAGTGTGCCCCTGCATCAATAAACTTCTGTGCCGTTACTCCGTCCATAATGGTACCAATGCCCAACAGCATGTCAGGATATTGTTCTACATGGCTGAGCAACGCGTTGAATACATCAAAGGCATTGCCTCCACGATTTGTAAACTCAAACACGCGCACGCCTCCACGATAGCAGGCATCGAGTACGCTCTTGGCCACTTCAATATCAGCATGATAAAAAACCGGAATCATACCGGATGACTTCATGCTTTGAACAATTGAGTCAGGTGTGTGTGCAGACATAAATCGTATCGTTATTAACGTGAAACCCTACCAGACGCATCACCCTTCATAAGCTTTTCAACTTCATCCACGGTTACAAGGTTGAAGTCGCCTTTGATGGTATGCTTTAGGCATGATGCTGCTACCGCAAAGTTCAACGCTTTCTGATCATCGGTTGGATATTTAATCAAACCATAAATCAAGCCGCCCATAAAAGAATCTCCACCCCCTACGCGATCTACGATATGGGTAATCTGATAGGTTGGCGCTTCATAAAGTTGTTTGCCGTTCCACAATACGCCCGACCATGTGTTATGGCTTGCGCTGATGGAACCACGCAGTGTGATGATAATCTTCTTTGCCTTCGGAAAACGTGCCATCAATTGTTTACCAACCGATTCGTATGCTGCGCCCTCAACGTGACCCTTGGTTACATCTACACCTTCGGGCTTAATGCCAAATACCATGTCGGCATCCTCTTCATTTCCAAGAATTACATCGCAGTGGCTAACTAACTCGCCCATAACTTCACCAGCGGTTTTGCCCCACTTCCATAATTTATTGCGGAAATTTAAATCTGTTGAGATGGTGATTCCTTTCTTAGACGCCACTTCGCATGCTTCCATACAAACTTCGGCAGCACCTTGCGAAACAGAAGGCGTAATGCCTGTCCAGTGAAACCAAGTTGCGCCTTCAAACGCTTTATCCCAGTCGATGGCCCCCTTCTTCAGGTTTGCAAACGAACTATGGGCACGGTCGTATATTACTTTACTGCCCCGGCTTACCGCTCCGGCCTCCAGAAAATAAATACCAATACGCTCACCGTTTCTGGCAATAAAAGAAGTGTCAACATCACGGGCTTTCAGCGATGAAATGGCCGCATCCCCAATGTCGTTGTTGGGTAGTGCCGTTACAAAGCGCGCATCGATACCATAATTGGCAAGCGATACCGCCACATTTGCTTCACCACCGCCATACGTGGCTTCTAATTCTGTTGCTTGTGAAAACCGGAGGAAGCCGGGCGTAGCCAGCCTCAACATGATTTCTCCGAACGTTACAACCTTACTCATATGTGTACTATTTATAGCTGTTAGTTAAAGACTCCTAAATTACTATCAAATGAATTGGGAACCATCTCAAATATGCGTTTCTACTGCCATTTCAAAGTTTTTTATTTATCGCTTGCTTGAAACCCCGAATAAAATACATAACTTGTGCAATCGATTGCGCAATATACTGACTTTATTGAAATGTCAAACAAATTCATAAAAATACACCCTGCCGATAACGTGCTCGTGGCACTTTCTGACCTGAAAGCTGGAGAAGAAATAAACTATAATGGAACCCGGTTCGCACTTCCACAACAGGTTCCGGCCAAGCACAAATTTTCTATCGATGCACTCAAACCACAAGATGAAATCCGCATGTACGGATTACTCGTGGGCAAGGCACTAAATGAAATCCCGGCAGGTGGTGTACTTACAACAGGCAATGTCAAGCATCAGGCCTCATCCTACTCCGGTAAAACGGATACCGCAACTTGGAAAGCTCCGGATGTTTCACGTTGGATCAATAAAACTTTTTTGGGCTATCATCGGGAAGATGGACAAGTGGGTGTTGCCAATTTCTGGCTCGTAATACCGTTGGTGTTTTGCGAAAACCGAAACGTGAACGTGATACGCCATGCTTTTGAAGAAGAACTTGGCTTCTCGAAAAAAGATGCTTACAAAGATTATGTTCGCGAACTCACAGAACTCTACAAACAAAACAAGATCGACCAGATTGGTACGCAAACCTTTCACCATACAATAGACCAGGGGAAATCGCGCTTATTTAAAAATATTGATGGCATTAAATTTTTAACGCACGATGGTGGTTGCGGTGGGATTCGTCAGGATTCGGAAGCGTTATGTTCGCTGTTGGCCGGGTACATTAATAACCCCAACGTTGCAGGCGCTACCATTCTTAGTTTGGGTTGTCAGAATGCGCAAGTTGATATTTTGAAAAGCAAGATCGACAAGCTTAATCCAAACCTAAAGAAGCCGCTTATTATCCTGGAGCAACAACGCGAAGGCACCGAGCAGGATATGTTGGTGCGCGCTATCCAGCAAACCTTCCTGGCGCTGATTGGTGCTGACAAACAGGATCGCAAACCGGCTCCGCTCAGCAAACTAAAAATCGGGCTTGAATGCGGTGGGTCAGATGGATTCTCAGGCATATCGGCCAATCCAGCGGTTGGACATGTTTCGGATTTGCTTGCTGCGTTGGGTGGATCCTCCATCCTCTCTGAGTTTCCTGAACTTTGTGGCGTGGAGCAAGAGTTGATTAATCGATGCGCCATAAGCGAGAGTGCCGATAAATTTGTTCACCTGATGCGCGCCTATTCGCAATCTGCTGAGGCTGTAGGTTCGGGTTTTGATATGAACCCTTCTCCCGGAAACATCAAAGATGGTTTAATCACCGATGCCATGAAATCAGCCGGGGCTGCCAAGAAGGGCGGCACCTCCCCTGTTGTTGATGTGCTGGACTATGGTGAGTATGTTACTAAACCTGGATTGAATTTGCTCTGCACACCTGGCAACGATGTAGAAAGCACAACGGCCATGGCCGGAGCAGGTGCTTCCATTATTCTATTTACAACAGGCTTAGGTACGCCTACCGGAAATCCCATTGCACCCGTTATCAAGATTTCATCGAACACGAAACTGGCTGAGCGCATGCCTGACATTATTGATATTAATGCCGGTGCCATCATTGAAGGAACAAAATCGATTGAAGCTGTTGGAGAAGAAATGCTGGACTACATAATTAAGCTGGCCAGTGGTGAGCTTCAGACAAAGGCACAACTACTGCATCAGGATGATTTCATTCCGTGGAAACGAGGCGTGTCGTTATAATTATTTAATCTAATTACCAGATTCAACCCTAAACCAATCCACATCCATATGCCCGGCATCGTTGGTGATGCCCTCTCGTACACAGAACAATCCAACCTTTGCTCCAACCCAAACTCCCTCTCGGGCTTTAAAAGCTTCGCCTACTGGTTTAAATTTCTTTCCATCTTCGCTGTATCTGAACGTGCAAATTCCTCCCTCCTTCACTTGAACACGCAAGTAAAATGCGTTGCCGTTCAAGGGTGTTTCTGCCAACACAACTTCTTCTGCTCCCTTATCAGCATTTTTACAAATTCCCAGCTGGATAAACAGCTTACCTCCTTTGTTTTTAATGGCCAGTCGTGCGTAGTCACGCCCCATTACGATGAGGCCCGCTTCCTCACCCTCGAAGCGGGGAACAAACGTTACGTTGGTGGTTGCCTGAAATTCAGGAGCCGGAAATTTTTGCAATAACAAATTGGGTACATCCCAAAAGCTTTTTGCATCGGGTGGCATGGGTATAGAAAAAATTCTCAGGTAACCTTTCTCAGCAACAGGATACGCCCAGTGCGCTTGTGGATTGGCATGCCATTGCCATTGAAGTCCGGGTGTACGCGTATTAAACTCATCCGATTCCGGTGGCACCACCGGTGGATGGGTCTTACCAACATTGGGCTTTTTATACTTCAACACAGGCTCTCCCTTTCCGGATTTTTTTACATCAGCGCCAATTACCGGCCAGTCATTGCGCCACGCCATCGGTTGTAAATGTACAATGCGTCCGTAAGCGTCTTTATCTTGAAAATGAAGGAACCAATGCTCACCGTTATCCAGTTCAACCCATGCACCCTGGTGAGGGCCGTTTATAATTGTTGAGCCTTGATCCATCACCACCTTGTTTTCATACGGACCAAACGGATTTTTTGAACGTAGCACTAACTGCCACCCGGTTGATACACCCCCAGCCGGAGCAAAAATGTAGTAGTATCCATTGCGTTTGTAAAACTTAGGACCCTCTACTGTGGGG
The DNA here is from genome assembly GCA_019638255.1 of Cyclobacteriaceae bacterium. Classification (GTDB taxonomy): domain Bacteria; phylum Bacteroidota; class Bacteroidia; order Cytophagales; family Cyclobacteriaceae; genus UBA2336. The sequence goes on from JAHBUD010000001.1 coordinate 3,012,361, forward strand.
TGATCATTGTGTCCGTCAAATACAATAGCGTCATCGCCTAAGGTTTTTGTACCATCGGTATTCATAGAACACACCATCAGCAAACTTTTAATACCAGCACGGCTTCCCGCAAAGGCATAGGTGAGGTATGCCTTCCCGTCATCATCCCACAACGGAGAAGGATCGATCAACCCCTTGCCTCCTTTTACCAACACAGGCTCCGACCAGGTACCGGCCGGATCTTTTGTTTTGATCATGTAGATGCCGTGATCCGGATCAGGAAAATAAATATAGAACTCATCATTATGATAGCGGATACAGGGTGCCCAAACACCCTTGCCATGTTGCGGTTTATCAAAACCTTCAGCATACGAAAGGGTTGGTAAGGCATAGTTGATCAATTGCCAGTTCACCAAATCTTTGGAATGGAGAATGGGAAGACCAGGCACACAATTGAAAGAAGATGCCGTCATATAAAAATCGTTGCCAGCCTTGCATACATCCGGATCGGAATAGTCGGCATGGAGTATCGGGTTGATGTAGGTACCGTTGCCTTGATCGGATTTCCAGACTTGTGCTAAAGATGTAGTAGTTGTAAAAAGTAGTGTAAGAAGTACAAGCCACTGTTGTGAAGCCTTCATGCTAAATATTATTTTTCTTACAATAGATTTATCGTAGTGCATATCATGTTTCAATCTTTCATTATTCTACCGCAAAGGCGCAATGACGCAAAGTATTCGCGATTTCTTTGCGACTCAGCGTCTTAGCGGTTTAAGAATATATCAGGATTCCAATCCTGAAAAATATTTTTCACTGTATACTGCTTCGCTTCCTTCTTCGTCAGTTGTTTCGACCAACCAACCCGTTTACTTGTATCAGCACCTGATCCGTAATTTTTGTACTCGGCATAAAAGGCAGTCTTGTCCTTATCCGGAAACATGGCATCACCTTTCCAGGGATCCCAACCTTCGACACGGATGTGACTACCCAACTCGCATTGCATAAACACGGTTCGCGCAAACGGACGCCACGGCCGTCCGAGATAAACGTTTGTGGCTTCACCGCCAGCCAACAGTTTACAGTGTTGAAATACTAGACCAAAAGCTGTATGCTCACGTGTTGAGGCTGCCGTGATGAAGGAGTTCGATAAACTCTTGATCGTACAGTTAACGAACAGCGCAGTTGCCTCGCCAAAAATAAAATCGGTAGTTCCCTCGATGTAACAATCCTTAAAATACTGTCGACTACCATCACGTGTAACCAGCAGTGTATCCTGATTTCCGGTTATGTTACAGTTCTTTACTACAACTCTGTCGCCCTCTATGTGCAGCGCTACTGCTTGTCCTACCCTTCCGGCTGTGTTCTGAATAGTCAGGTTCTCAATGGTAATGTCGTTGCCTTGCACCAGCATCGTGTAGGAAGTAAATGTGCTGAGTTTCGGTTTTTCACCTTCCGCTCCGGCTTTTGGGTTTTCCTTACCGGAATAGTCATCATAAGAAATAATTGTATGCTCACGATCCTCACCCAACAAGGTGATGTTCGTTTTCCAGGAAGGAATGATCAGCTTTTCTTTATAGATGCCTTTTTTAATGTGGATGGTTACACGTGCATACCCCAAATCACGGCAAGCATTGATGGCTTCTTGAATGGTGGTGTAATCCCCGCTTCCATCCTGTGCCACTGTGAGTTTTGTTGGCCTGCTGTCCTGGGCATTTAAACTCTTAATCAGAAAGAACACAAAGAAGACATTGAGAAATGCATACCATAACTGACAATGTGATCTTTGTACAACCCTTAGTGTACTTTGTGGTTTCATTCTCTTTAAATACTTGATATAAAAATTTCACGATTCACTTTGATCCCATCTGCAATTTGGTTCTCTCGTCCACAAGGCCATTGATGTAGACCTCAATGTTCGTGTAGGTTTTACTTAATATATGCCGGGCAGCATCCGATGCATCATTTGGGTTCAGCCTGTTTTTCCGTTCCCATTCATCGGGCATGCCGTCACCATCGGTATCCATCGGTGCTGGTGTTGCTTTTAGCTCAGGCCAACCACCAACATCATTCTGTGAATCAATGATACCATCTTTATTTTTTCCAAAAGCTGCCGTTCCGTTTTTCACTTCTTCAACAAGTCTGCTATCGACAACATCGCGTATATAACTTGCTCCTGCATGCTGCAGAATTAACGTGTACGCTTCTAAAGCGGTTTGCTCTTGCATTCCAACTACATCAAAAGGCTTCTTTACCAGCACTGAGTCGTAAGTAGAGGTTGTCAACCCCAATTTGTTATCACGACTAATGTCATCATATCCATCCAACACATTTCCATTCACAAAAAATTTCCCATAGGGTGCAGACGGATCAAGAATTCTTGCCTTCCGGTTGCCTTTGGTAGAAGGCCCGGGTTTATAGTAATTATTGACAACATTGTATCGTCCTTTTTCACCACCATAGGTATTATTACTCATCCAGTTGTAAATAACATTGTTCCTGAAATCCACGAGTTCATCGGGCGGATTGGGTACTGTTGCCGATCCGCTAAACCGTGGCAATCTGCTGTTATGATGCGCCAACAGATTGTGATGAAATGAAGCCTTTCGTCCTCCCCAAATACCACCGTACCCATGATCACCTTTCGTGTGCACTGAACTATTAAGGCTTTCTGAAATAATGCACCATTGCAGCGTAAAGTTTTCGTTGTAATAGAAAGAAGCGCACTCATCGGTTGCCCAACTCATGGAGCAATGATCGATGATAATATTTTTTTGCCTTACACCACTGATCGCATCTTCTTCAATGCCTGAAACATCGCCTAACCTAAACCGCAAATACCGGATAATCACATTATCGGCACTAACTTTTACCGGATAATGACGGATGGTAATGCCATCTCCGGGTGCTGTTTGGCCGGCAATGGTAACATGAGCATTATTAATATAAAGTGGCTCCTTCAGATCAATATTACCGGAAACCGAAAATACGATAATGCGCGGGCCTTTCTTTTTAACAGCATCGCGTAAACTGCCGGGGCCATCATCATTCAGGTTATTTACAATATAGACTTTACCTCCGCGACCACCTGTGGCGTATTTACCAAAGCCTTCCGCCCCGGGAAATGCTGCTGGTCGCTCAAGATCTTGTTGGGCAGTGTTCTGTTGTGCGCAGCCCGTTAGTGTTATAAAAAACAATAGAATAAACCTGTGCATAGCGTGATAGAAGCTTAGCGGCTTAGCGGTTATATATTCAAAACCGCAAAGACGCAGAGGCGCAAAGAAATTATCGATTTAATTCAATACTTAAAAACAACAACGAAGCCAAGCCTTTATAATCATCAATTCTTCGTTCGGTGGTGATGTAGTATTCAAAATCTCCTTTGGAACCTTTAGGGTTCAACGTACCAATTTTCACCGTTTGATCAAAGTGGAGATTGTCGGCTTCGTCCACATACACGTACTGGTTTAGCAACGCATCGAAGGCTTCGTTGGCGGTTGTTAAGTATGATTTATCCAGAATACCAAGCCGATGACCCTTCGCGAACGCATAGGCAAACATGGCCGAACAAGATGTCTCGATCCAATTAAGCGGTTTATCCCCTTTATCCAATACCTGGTACCACAATTTCGAGTTAGTATCCTGAACGTTACGAACCGCTTGCGAAAGATCCTTTAGTATTTCTATTACATCATTCCGCTCGGGATGATTTTCCGGAATATAATCCAGGCACTCCACCAGCGCCATCAAATACCAACCTACTGCACGCCCCCAGAATTCTGGCGATGTTCCCTTCTCAGGATGCGCCCATACCGGATTTATTGATTCATCCCAACCGTGATACAGCAAGCCTGTTGCGGGATCAAGCGTATGCTTGTAAATCAGTTTAATCTGATGAATGGCTTCATTGAACCATTCAGGTTGATTGTAGGCTTTGGCATACTGCATCGAAAAAACATCGGCCATGAAAATACCATCGAGCCACATTTGATACGGATAAATTTCTTTATGCCAGTAACCGCCATCGCTTGTCTTGGGCTGTTTAGAAAGATGCAGTATCAATGTATCGGCAATAGCTTTATATTTATCTGCTCCAGTCTCTTCATGAAGATAGAGCACCACCCTACCGGGAAGAATGTCATCCAACTTGAACTCATTCATTTTGTAAACTCCCGGCCTGAATGAGCCGTCATCGGTTATGAATCCATCAATCCATTGCTGCGAATACGCTATATAGGAAGCATTATTTGTTCGCTTACCCTGACTATATACACCGGACATGAAAAAGCTGTATTCGTAATTCCAACGGTGCGGGGCATAGACAGGAAAATCTTTCAAGTCGGGATATTGGTTGATGGTGCTGTTCACCAAGGCAGAAGACAAATCTGAGACTCTTCCCATCTTTTTGTTATAGTCAGGCCAGGAAGAAAGCATGCTAACGGTAATATTCTCATCGGCTTTTACTTCACTCTTTTCAACACTATACTTCTTTCCACCCGGCTTAATCAAAAACGCAAAAACCGGTTCGTTCGATTCCAATACATGTTCTACCATCAGGTAATCAGGTTTCTTGTCATTGTTTACATCAACAACCCGGCAACTCACGGTAGTACCAAAGTTTTGATCGGTTACTGAAAACGTTAACTTATTAAGTGATGGGATCTTTTCTGTAAGTGCTTTCCAGGGAACAGTAAATGTAACTTTCTCCGGTTTTTTAAGTATGGTATAGTTTCGCTTTACGGTAACCAGTACTCTCTCATCAGCAGTATGACCCTTGCAAGATGCAACCGCAATCAAAACCAGAATGACGAATCGTTGTATCATTTTGCTGTAACAGAAACTTTTACCGGATGAGCCAATTTACCGGCTTCTTCGTTAAGATAAGCCAAAAAAGCTTCTTCCGTTTTAATACCTCCGGGTTCGCCTTCCCATGCGGCAAGAAAATAGTAAGTCAACTTACCGGATGTTGGCTTCATCTTCACAATATGGCTGAATTGATCCTCGGTGAACTCCATAAAATCATCGGCAGCAAAAAGTACGGCAATCCCCAGGTTATCATTATTCAAACTTTGCTTTCCATACGAAGCGATATAGCCATAACGATTATTATCACCGAGATGCTTGAATAGCGTTGCCTTCGGATCTTTTATCAGTCCGGAACAAATGTTGTCTACAACAGTAGAAAGTGTTAACGAATTTTTTGTCACGCGCGAACCGGCATGAATGCCCAGAGTTGAAACAAGATCGGTCTTTGTACTACCCGTATTCCATCCGTAGTAATTCGTTTGGATAGAAGAATAGACCACACCGTTTTCGGTAATGCGGCAGGCTACGCTATCCGTAAGCTCCACCCGAACAGCAGACTTTCCATTAAAGTAACCAATGGAACCAACGCCAAGCGATTTGGCCACTTTCAACACATCCATTCCCCACTCCTGCAAGTGATGGTACGAATCAAAGCCATCGAGTCCTGCCTTTTGAAGGGTCGGCTCTTTCACTGATTTACCAAATACATCTACCGCATTGCGCTGATCGAGGTAAAAGCGATAGCCTACCTTATCGGATTCCCAACCCGGACCTTCATAGCGGATAAACCAGGAGTGATCCTTGTGTTGAGGCGGAACGCGTAAATAATCTACGTTTTTAAAATCACCACCAATGTACTCGCGGTTTTTCCACTCGCCACCTTCTTTATACGAAAGCTCCGCCTGCGTACGTTTGGTGTATTCGCGTTTTACCTCACCGGATTTATTGTACCGAACAACAAGTTCTTTTGACTCAGCAGCATTCAGTTTTTCGAGCACCAACACGATGCCGGTTAAATTCAAGTCTTTAGCATTATACTGGCTCGGCACCTCCGTTTGCTTATCGTATACCGAATAGGCCCTGGCATTAAAGTCTTTGGGTAATTTATCCTTCGGAATACGGACCAATACATCCGTGCGGGCAAAGGAAGTGGGATTCGTTACCTTAACTTTAAAAGATTCTTTAAACTCTTTCTGCGCCTGACATGCCAACGCAGCAAACATGAGTACAACTCCTAAAAATGATTTCATATCCGTTATTGTTTGATGTTTGGATCGGGTAAAAATTCTTCTCCATTAATCTTTACATTCTTTACTTTTAGTCCGCGGTAGCCCTTCAATACATTTCCTTTGGATACATTATCGAAAGAACAATCCTCGATCACTATATCTTCAACCGGGTAATCCTCCTCAGCTTCAATACAAATTCCATATTGCGATTTTTTACTCGTCACGTTTTTAACCTGAATATTGCGCACTACCGGATGGTTATCCCCTGTTTCGTTGGCATAAAACATATATACGTGCACCACCGCTTCGTCTACATCGCCAATGGTAACATTGCGCATGTAAATATTTTCTATAATCCCTCCTCTTCTGGAGTTAGATTTTAATCGCAAGGCCCGATCAAGATAAGGACTGCTCATCTCACAATTTTCAGCAAACACGTTGCTCACATTTCCGGAAATTTCGCTGCCGATAACCACACCACCATGACCATCCTTCATGATGCAATTGCGAACAATAATATTCTCGCTGGGCACATTTACCCTGCGACCATCATGGTCGCGGCCAGACTTGATGGCAATGCAATCATCACCGGTATCGAACACACAACCTTCAATCAGCACATCTTTCGATGATTCCGGATCACACCCATCGCTGTTCGGCCCATGGCTGATAACAGTAACGTTTCGAATTGTTACATTTTCACTCAAAACCGGGTGAAGTACCCACATCGGTGAATCTTTAATGGTTACTCCCTCAATCAATACATTCTTGCACTTATAAGGTTGCACAAAACTAGGACGCAGGTAATCGCCATCGCCAAAAATGCGCTCACTTACAGGCACACCGTCTTCAGCCATCTTTTTCAAGCGTTCGTTTGCAGGCTTTTGCTGATGCTCACGGGCTTCACGGTTTGCACCAGCATGGCCCCACTTACCCTTCCAGTACCACCAGTGATCATCATCGGCCTGGCCATTTAATTCACCTTCACCGGTTACTGCAATATTCTCCTGCTCATAGGCATAAATCAGCGGAGAATAATTCATTAGCTCAACAGCTTCAAAGCGAGTATACACCTGGGGTAAGTATTTTTGTGGATCCTGGCTAAACAACACTACAGCACCTTTCGATACATGGAGATTAACATTGCTCTTTAAATGGATAGCGCCTGTCAGGAATTTTCCTTCTGGCACAACTACCCTGCCGCCACCAGCAGTATGGCAGGCTTCAATCGCCTTTCGGAAAGCTTCTGTACAATCGGTTGCGCCATCATTCACCGCCCCGAAATCGGTAATTAAAAAATCCATATCCGGAAAAGATGGCGGAACGATACGGGCGAGAATAATTTCAGCTTCTTTCCATGGATCAGCAGCAATGGGTGCGGATTTATTAGAACAAGCATTCCAGATAAAAACCAGTGATAACAGTACAAGTAGTTTTCGCTTCATCATATCTAATTACTTTTTTACAATGTGTAAAGCAAGATCAAGTTTGAGATTTCTAATTTCTTCCAGAACAATCTGCGCAATAAGCCTGGCGCCAAGCTCATTAAAATGGGTATTGTCGTCACGTCCTTCCGGATAGTTTGGGTGCTCACCCGGCTTTAACTGAAGAAATAATAGTTTTGAATTCTCCGCACCAACTTGCTGATAGAGTGCCTGGCTGCGTTTATCCAGATCAATGAAGGGTACATTTAACGTTCCGGCTACTTCAACTACGAGCGGTGAATACTCAGGATGACTTGCTTGTACATTTCCCTGGGCATCAAATTTTCTGCGGCCAACCGGTGTTAGCAAAACCGGTGTCGCGCCTTTTGTACGTGTTTCGTTTACAAAGCGCGTGATGTTCTTCTTGTAATCTTCGGGCGATGTGTAACGATCGGTTTTATCTTTCGATTCGTCATTGTGCCCGAACTGAATAAACACATAGTCACCTGCCTTTAAATGATCAGCAACTGTTTGCCAACGTCCCTCTGTGATAAAAGTTCGGGTGCTCCTGCCGTTCATGGCATGGTTTTGAACTTCCACCGATGAATCAAAGAAATAGGCAAAGGGCATTCCCCATCCGGTTTCCGGATATGCGGTTACTGCTTTTGAAGCCATGGTGGAGTCTCCAATCAAGTACACAGTGGGTTTCGTTTGCTTTACGAAAAAGGACATCAGGGAAGAGAAAAACAAAGCGCACAGCAATGAGCTCTTCATGGTTATTGATTTTGGCCTTCAATAATACTTTTAACAATACTATTGATATACACCTCAATGTTATCATATGCCGAACTCAAATCACGTCCATTGGCGTTGGGGGTATTCGGATCGAGTTTCATTTCAATCTCCCATGCATCGGGCATACCATCACCATCTGTATCAAGCAGGGGTGGCAGACTTGTCAAATCAGGCCATCCACCAACATCTTCCTGGCTATCAATAATACCCGGAAGACCGGTTTCAGAACCATTGTAGTTTGCGATGCCTGTGCTCACTTCTTCTACCACACGTATGTCTACAGCATCACGCTTTAGGCTGGCACCTGCATGAGTCAATACTTTTTCATAGGCTTGCTGGGCAGTGTGTGGTGTAATCATAGTAACTGATAATGGGGTGTTCAGCTTTGAGGCTACTTCCGTAGCGCCATTTTTATAGGTTACCCCACTCCAATTGTTAGCCGTAACAGCAGCACTGCCGTGCACATGATTTCCATCGATATAAAACTTCCCATCCCCGGAACGATCTTGAAACACTTCTTTATAGGCCACCAAAATCCGTGACTGATTGGATGTAGTGGCCGGACCGGATTTATAGTAGTTGTTAACCATATTGTAGTTTCCATTTTCACCTCCATAGGTGCCTTCGCCTACCCAGTTGTACACTACGTTGTTGCGGTAATCTACATGTTCGTTTGGATAGGGATTACCAGCACTGTATGTTCCGGAGCGGAAACCATTAAATCGAGGCGTACGACTTTTGTGATGTGCCATCAGGTTATGATGAAAACTGGCGCGGTCGCCACCCCAGATACCTCCATACCCATGGTCACCCTTATCGTGCAATGATCTGTTGAGGCTTTCTGAAATGATGCACCATTGCATGGTAAAATCCTGATTGGCATAGAAAGAGGCCGCTTCATCGGTACACCAACTCATGGAACAATGGTCGATAACAACATTTTTTCTATAGCGTCCCCAAATGGCATCACCTTCCACTTGCTTTTCATTGCCCATTCGAAAACGCAAAAACCGGATGATTACGTTGTCCGCCCCAACAAACACCGGATAATTTTTGATGGTAATACCATCGCCCGGAGCAGTTTGACCGGCAATGGTAATATTCGGATTGGTGATGTTCAGGTTGCTGAGCAATTCGATCGTACCAGAAACTTCGAACACTACGATGCGAGCACCTGACGAACTGATAGCCGCACGCAAACTCCCCGCACCGGAATCGTTCAGGTTTGTTACTTTAATTACTTGTCCTCCCCTTCCTCCAGTAGTTTTATTTCCAAACCCTTCCGCGCCCGGAAAAGCAAAGGCTTCTTCTACAATCTGCACTGGGCCATCTACAGGCACAGGCACAGGATCGGGATCGCTGTTACAACTCCACAGTATTAAAAAGGCAAGAAAAAAATAATGTAAGCGAACAAATCCCCTCATAATCTATCGTGTTTACATTAAAAAATCCAGGGCAGTGAATTACTCACTACCCTGGCATTAACCTATTACTCAATAATTATTGAAGCCAGCGTGGATCACCCACTGAATTATCCAGTAAGGTTTGATTAGATACTTTGAAGTTACCGGCAGCTGCATTCACAAAACCCGGGTCGAGTGTTGTGAAGTTACCGGATACGTCAACTTTTAAATTAGCGATGACCTCAAAACTTGCATCATGAAATCGTGGTGCATTGAAATAATTATTGTTGGAGCTGGTGTGTTGCGAAGTTGTGGCTTGATTTGAATAAAAACCGCCAGACTCCGCTATTATTGAATTCCTTACCGTCAACACATTGGCATTGAACCTGACATAAAGAAGTCTTCGGGTACTGACTGTGGCGTTGTTACACGCCCTGTAAATGGTACAATGATCCACCAAAACCGTTGAAGTTAATCCTGTTCCTGACAATCCACTGGCCGGAGCCACACCATCCATCCGAATAAAATCCCGGGCAGTAGAACTATTATTAAACGTACTGTTAGTCAGCTTAAGGTCCGCAAGGTAAGTATTTCTGAAATCTATGAAATCACCTCCACTGGTTTCAACATTGGTTACGATAGTGTTATTAACAACCACCGATTGAACAGTGGTTGCTGATGCGTTACCCGCAACGAATGATCGTGTAAAATCATGAACATAGCAACCATCAATCACTAGTGAGCCGAAAGTAACATTGGCTGTATTATACCTGAACAAATCATTCAGTGTTCCGTTACCTGACATATCAATGTCCCTGAACTCGATTGCAGATGCTCCCCCCTCCAACGAAAACTGAACGTGCAGCTTCGGCTTGTCGAAAGGATAAAGGCCTCTGATGGTTATAGACTTATTAAGAACAATTAGACCGGTAAAGACAGTATAGTCGCCAGGAAAAAGCACTAATACCTCTCCTGGAGCAGCGTCCGTAATAACAGCATTGAGGTCATCTTCCGGATAAACCCGAACGGCATCACCCACATCGATTAGCGTAGAAAAGTTTACAGTACCTCTCGACTTAGTATCTCTCATCAAAGCAACGGTATAGTCTGTATCCCCTGTCAATCCGGTAATGGTTGCTACTCCTGCAGTCACTTCTCCAGCTGTAATAATTCGTGTTACGCTTCCAGGATTAATCAGGAGGTGCGTTACTTCGCTGTTAGCAACCCATCGCAACGTTGCTTCAGTGGCATCAATATCTCCATCTTCAATAGGCAGAAATATATTTTCCTGTGCCGTCATAATAACCGTGGTGGCCCATCTTGAATCGGCTACACTGGTATTGGCGCTAACCCCTTTTACACGTATCGAATATTCTGTCTCCCCTGCGAATGTTTCCAGAAGAGGAATTTCGTGGGGCATCACCGTAATGGTGCGTATAATATTGGTAAACCCAGGATCATCCTCACTGAATTCAACAATATAATGAGCTGCGTCATCGCGAAGATTCCATGTCAATTCAATTTGTGTGAGGTTACGCACCCGCGCTTCCAATCCAGTTGGGGCAAATACACGGCCTACTTCTAAATCAGTAATAAGCGGATCTATTTTGTCCTCACAAGCAGAAAACCAAAAGGTTGAGAAACCTAATAGGATGCACGTAATGATATATTTTGTTTTCATATCCGTTAATTCTTTAAAAACCATAATCGTTTACCAGTTGCCCGTTGCTTGCGTTCAGGATAATTTGAAAGATGGGCCAGAAGTGCCTGTGATCCGGATTCATACTACTCAAATAGAGTGAGTTAATTTTTGCATCATTCAGATTTGTCCATGCAAACGAGGAGTACTCAGGCGCAGGTTGGGGCTGATTCTCTCCACGGTTAAGACCGTAAATAATTAGCGACTCATCATCACTGTCGAGCTTGTAATACAGCGTAGACGGAACATCAGCATATGCACCTGTGCGTCCCTGTAATTCAAACATCTTTGCCTTGGCTTCATCAAGCTTTGTCTTTAACAAATTCCACCGTATAAGAGTTTGCTTGCGTTCAAACTCACCACAAAACTCAAATTTATGTTCATCAACGATAGCATTGAACATTGACTCTTTTGTATTGAACGCATCCACATAACTCTCGACTTTTGTTGGCCAATCGGAAGCATTAAAAGCCCTTCTTCTCAATTGTTTGAGATACGGTGCTGCGCCTGCAGGGCCTTGCAATTCGTTGGCAGCCTCAGCAGCCATCAATAGCACTTCTGCGTAGCGCATGTATACTTTATTCACACCATCATCATTGGCAGAAGTAACAAAGCGGTTCATCCACTCATACCGGTATTTACCAAAATACCAGGTATTAAGGGCTACTAATTCTTGTCTGGCGAAACCGGCAACAGCATTACCATAGCGATAAGGTACACAGGTCACATCTCGTCTAAGGTCCTTTTCATCATAGTCGTAGAAAACGTTCGGTAACGGACCGGCTGCGCCACCACGGTTTGCACCATTGGCATGGTGCTGGTTGTTGGTATTGTGCCTTACTGCAAAGGTAAACAACATCCTTCCACGACCAGCCGAAAAAGGGATTTCCCAAAGCGACTCATTGCCGGCAAGAACAATGTCCTGATTGTACTTTCTCCACAAGCCCTCAAAAGAAGGGTCGAGGCGTACGGTGCCACTTTCAATTACATCTTTGCATTCCTGAAGGGCAATGGCGTACATATTGGCCACCGATAATTCAGGATCATTACTTCTGCGTATTACACCAGGAACTCCATCGGGGTATAAGGAATAACCGCTAGCTACTAAACAAAGACGAGCACGAAATCCCTTGACAAATGCCTTGCTTACACGCTCTACACTTGATGTGGCTGATGTTTCATTCGGCCACGGAACCAACTCAGCAGCTTCACCCAAATCAGCAATAAGTTGTTTATAAATAATATCGCGATTTGTTTTAGGTAAATAAATTGTTTCGCTGTTAATCGGCTCAAACCTGGCCGGTACATCACCCCATGCCTTTAAAAGATCGGCATAATAAATAGCGCGTAGGGTTAATGCTTCACCCAACAGGTAGCCGAGTTCGCTACCAGGGGTAGGATTACCGTAGGTACGCAACCCACGGATACAAATATTTGCCCGCTCAATGCCCGTATACATTGAACCCCAAGGATTATCTGGTGCATTCATCTGTGAATTGTTCGGCTTCGCATCATATACAACCAGATCAAACTGATCATTAGTACCTGCATTTTGCGAAGAGTTATGCCATTCCACATCGGTGTTCATACCATACCAAGGCAAATACCGGCCACGATAAGAGTTTACCTCCGCAAACGGGGTTTTAATTCCATCAACAGCACCTTGGGCTAAACCTGGCGTAGAAAAGATAATTGATTCATCCAACGATGATTTTGTTGGTGCCTCGAGGAAATCATTGCACGATGTTGTTACGCAGAACAACAATATTAAAATGCTATAAATTGACTTTTTCATATTCAGATTCTTCTAAGGTTCAAAAATTAAGGCTTAAACCGAGCACCAATTGTCTGCTCCTCGGATAAGGAGAATAATCAACACCAGGTGTTAAAGGTGTTCTTCTTCTTGTTGAAACTTCAGGGTCAAGTCCCGAATAGTTAGTAAGTAAGAATACATTATACCCGGTTGCATAAAACCTTAGGTTGGTAAGGCGTAGCTTGGTTAGTAACGTTGATGGGATGGTATAACCGAGCGTAAGTGTATTCAATCGCAAGAAAGAACCATCCTCTACTGCCCAATCGCTAAATACATAACGCTGCATGTAAGGCGACCACATTGTAGTATTGGCGTTCATGGCGGCCAACGCTGTCGGATCGGTAACAAGTGCACCCGTTGCAGGATCCAGATTAGTCCAGCGATTACCATCTTCCATTGTGGTAACAAGGTTGCGATACTGACCATTGGGTGAAATGGTTGCCGAAGTGAATTCTATTTTATTGGCATTGTAAACATCATTACCATAGCTCCAGTTGAAGGCAGCTGTCAGGTCAAATCCATAAGCGTGGGCATTAATAATAAATCCACCTGTATGTTTTGGATTTGCATCTCCTATAATGGTTAGGTCACTCTGATTTACAATACCATCACCATCAAGATCCATTAATTTCATTGAACCTGGGCGCAACGTTCCAATTGCAAAGGAGCTATTAACAACGCCTTCTTTTAATGTATACGTTTCTGTTGATGGATTATAATTGAAGTCATCTACTTCATAACGTCCGGCATTTCTATACCCAATCATTCTGCCAATTGCACCTCCGACAGAAACAAAGTAGTCTTGCGTTATTGCTGTGGAAGCCCAACCTGTATTCTCAAAAAAGTCGTTCATTATACCCAGCGACTTAATCCTATTTCTATTGAAGCCTATATTAAAAGCGAAATTCAAACCATAATTGGCTTTATCAATAGCAATGTAATTCAATGATGCTTCAAGCCCCTTGTTTTGATTAGTTCCCATATTCCTGAATTGGAAATCATATCCGGAGCCAGGCACAGGAAAACGAATCAATAAGTCATTCGTATTGTTGATATAGCCCTCAACGGTACCATTAACTCTGCCTTTTAACAAACCAAAATCAAGCCCAACATTATTGGTAACAGTTGTTTCCCACTTCAAGTCAGGATTTGCCATTGTTCTGGATGGAGCCCAAAAACTACTTACATTATTTATCCAGGCTAATGGTGCACCTGCACCTGACTCAAACGTTTGAATTGTTTGACCGACCGGGATATTGTTGTTACCGGCCTCACCATAGCTTGCGCGTAGTTTTAAACTGTTTAACCATCCTGAAGTTCCTGACATGAATGATTCTTCTGAAATTTTCCAGGCACCGGCAATTGAAGGAAAGTAGCCCCACCGGTTATCGCCAAGAAATTTGCTAGATCCATCAGCACGGAAAGTAGCGGATAATAAATAACGTCCCATTAAATCGTAGTTCAGACGACCAAAGAAAGAAAGCAGTTTATCATCGGGCAGGTAATTGCTGGCCACAGATTGTGGCACACCTTGAGAAAAAAGTCTGAAAGCCGTTGAGGCATCAAAAAATTTTGGAAAGCCCTGAATAGCCGTTACAGTTTCTGCTGTTTCGAAGAATATCAATTCCTGACCCAGTAATAGGTTTAGGCGATGATTCTTGTTATCGAAAAGCTTATTAAAATCATAGCTCAGCGTATTTGCAGTCCTGAATCTGAAATCGCGTTGATTTCGGTTAACCAGTGCAGGAAACCCTTGATATTGAGCCTGAACACTGTTGTTTGCATAGAACGTAGAGCTTCCATAAAATCGATTATCGAAATAGCTGAAGTTATCCAGACCAAATTCAGTTCTGAATTTTAAATCATCCAAAATTTGCCAGTCAACACTTCCTACCATATTGTAATTTCTGCGGAATTGCTCCCTGTCGTTATCTGCTGTAGCAATAAATGGATTAACCAGGTAACCGGCTACCTGCTCATCAGTATCATCATCCGATAAACCAGGTAATGGAATTGGAGCATAGCCTACACTATGGCGTAATCGGGCATCAGCCGATTGAGAAGCTTCACGTTGTTCATTAACACCACCACCAAATATTTCAGTGTCTGAATATCGAACCGTAAATGCCAAGCTAACTTTTTCACTGGCTTTGTTTTTGAGCGCTAGTGTAATGTTGTTTCGGGTAAAGTTCGATCCAATCATAATTGCTTTGTCATCGAAGCGCGCATAGTTAAAGGAGTAACTAACCTTATCCGAACCACCCCTGACACTTAAGTCGTTGCTGAACACATTACCGGTACGTCCATAAATCTGACGTTGCCAATCATTGCCGCGCACTCCTTCGTACAAATCCCTGTCTGACCACAAGCCGAAATAACGCTCATAGGATTGAACATCATCGCGCAATAACGCATATTCGTACTGCCACTTAACATAATCTTCAGGACTTAGAACATCGAGTGTGTTGGCTATTCGCTTTGCGCCATAAAACATATTATAACTCACCGTAACCTTGCCGGCTTCTCCACCCTTAGTCGTTATTATTACAACGCCATTGGCACCTCGCGAACCAAAAATTGCCGTAGAAGAAGCATCTTTAAGAACGTCAATTGATTTAATGTCTGAAGGAGAAATGTCATTGATATTGGATACCGGAAATCCATCAACAATAAACAAAGGAGTAGCATCCTGTGTCAGGGAGGTACCTCCACGCACGCGGATTCTGACGTCCGCATCGGGAG
This sequence comes from Cyclobacteriaceae bacterium, assembly GCA_019638255.1. GTDB lineage: Bacteria > Bacteroidota > Bacteroidia > Cytophagales > Cyclobacteriaceae > UBA2336. The sequence continues at coordinate 3,028,248 of JAHBUD010000001.1, forward strand.
ATCCTTCACTTGATACTACCTGAACACCTGCCATCCGGCCTGTAAGCGTTTCTGTAACCGATGCCACCGGCATTTTCTTTAAATCATCCCCCAGCACAGATGCGACAGACCCCGTCAGATCAGATTTCCTTGCAGTACCGTATCCGATTACTACCACCTCATCCAACTCAGAAATATCTGAAACCATGCTAACGCTGATTGAGGTTTGAGAGCCGACTACAACTTCAGTTGGCTTCATACCGATGAAGGAGAAAATAAGTGTTGCGTCAGCCGAAACTGAAAGAACAAATTTTCCATCCGCATCAGTAACCGTTCCGTTATTAGTGCCTTTTTCAGTCACCGTTACTCCTGGCAATACTTCGCCATCTGATCTTACCACTCCGGATACAGACCTGGTCTGTCCGTAGAGCCCGGTTACACTAATCAATAGGATCAGCAAAACCGAAATAGGGATTCGATTGAACAATCGTAAAGTTTGAGTCATATATTATAGAGTTAAGATTTAGTCAAGGTTAATTTCAATTGCACGCAATCACTCAAATCCCCAATTTTTAAAGTGCTTCGCAAACGTTTTAAAATCATTTTTATGCGCAATCGATTGCATATTAAATAGTCCTTGTATATTTACCAAATGAAATCTTAACTTTTTGACTATAATGTTGAATTTTAAAGATTTTAGAAGGTATTTATCTGCATATTCCTTTGATGATCTACTATCAAATCAATCAAAAGTATTGACAGGCGTACCTAATATTGAATAGTATTGCGCAAACGATTACACAACCAACAAATGATAAGTAGCAAAACCGATGTTCGACATGCCATCCACGCTACGCAAAGCCAGCACTTTACCACTGCCGAATTGCGAAGTAATTACCTTATTGATCAACTTTTCCTACCAGGAAGACTGACCACAGTTTACACGCTATACGACCGTTTTATGGTGGGTGGCGTACAGCCACTGGAACAATCCCTTGAATTGGATAACCCAGAAATATTAAAAGCCGAATTTTTTCTACAACGAAGAGAACTTGGTGTAATTAATATTGGAGAAAAAGGAATCATTGAAGCTGATGGTCAGGTTTATGAACTAGAGCACAAAGAAGCCCTTTATCTGGGCAAGGGCACACGCCAGGTAGTGTTTAAACAAGGCCCGTCCGGTACACAGCCTCTCTTCTACTTTAATGCCGCCCCTGCCCATCATTCTTACCCGTCAAAAAAAGTTTTATTAAGCGAAGCAGAGACCGTTGAACTAGGCTCAGCAGAAAATGCCAACCATCGTGTTATTCGAAAATTGCTAATACAGGGAGTTATTGAAACCTGCCAGTTACAAATGGGCCTTACCGAACTAAAACCCGGAAGCGTTTGGAATACAATGCCTCCACACACCCATGACCGCAGAATGGAGGTTTATCTCTACTTTAACATACCTAACGGACAGGCTGTATGTCATTTTATGGGCGAGCCACAAGAAACCAGGCACATTTGGATTCAGAATAACCAGGCAGTAATATCTCCACCGTGGTCGATACACTCAGGAGCTGGCACAAGTAATTATTCATTTATTTGGGGAATGGCTGGTGAAAATCTCGATTACAGTGATATGGACTCAGTAAATCCGAATAACTTACGCTAATGAAGGCAGCCCAACTCTTTAATTTATCAAGCAAGCGGGCGCTTATAACCGGTGGAACACATGGCTTGGGCATGGCCATGGCCCGCGCACTTGGATCAGCCGGAGCAACCTTGATTATAAACGGGCATACACCAGAAAAACTAGAAAGTGCTGTGGCTCAATATATCAAAGAAGGATATGATACGCACGGTTACTTATTTGATGTTACTAATGAAGCCGCTGTTAACGAAGCCATACAACTCATAGAACACAAAGTTGGCCCCATAGATATCTTAATTAACAACGCTGGAATAATAAAACGAACCCCCCTACTTGATATGGCCGTTGATGACTTCAGAGCTGTTATAGATGTTGACTTGGTAGGGCCTTTCATTGTGTCAAAGCATGTGGGTAAATATATGGTGCAACGAAAGTCAGGAAAAATTATTAACATTTGCTCCATGATGAGTGAGTTAGGTAGGAATACGGTATCGGCTTATGCGGCAGCCAAGGGTGGACTGAAAATGCTTACCAAAAATATGGCTACTGAACTAGCACGGTTTAACATACAGGTAAACGGAATAGGACCGGGTTACTTTGCCACTGACCAAACTGCACCTATCCGGGTCGATGGGCATCCTTTTAATGAATTTATCATCAATCGTACGCCAGCCGGCCGCTGGGGCGATCCTGATGACTTGGCGGGTACAACCATTTTTCTATCTTCATCTGCCAGTAATTTTGTAAACGGACAGATTATCTATGTTGATGGAGGAATTTTAGCAACCCTTGGTAAACCATCAAACGAATTATGAAAAGAGAGCGCGCCACCATACACGATATCGCAAAGAAGCTCGACATCACTGCTTCCACGGTATCGCGCGCCTTGAAAGATCATCCCCGTATTAGTGAGGCCACCAAGAAAGCAGTACTAAAAGAAGCCAAAAACCTAAACTACCAGCCTAATCATATCGCTGCCGCATTACGCATTGGTAGAAGTAAAATTATTGGAATCATTGTGCCCACCGCTGACAGAAGTTTTTTTTCCTCTGTTGTGCGAGGCATTGAAGAAATTGCAAATGCATCCCAATACAACGTAATGATCTGCCAGTCGTATGACATTTTCGAAAAAGAGGTTGCGACTATTGAGGCTTTAATTAATGCCCGGGTAGATGGAATAATAGCATCTTACGCCAAAGGGACTGAAAGTTTCGATCACTTTATCAAAGTTAAAGACAAAGGCATTCCACTGATTCTATTCGATCGGTCAAATGAGGATATTGGTGTAAGTAATGTAATTTTGGATGATTACCGTGGTGCTTATGAAGCCGTTAACCACCTGATCAAACAAAGATGCAAGCGTATTGCACACCTTACCGGAATAAAAAAGATCAGTATATATAACGAACGCTTTAGGGGCTATCGCGAAGCTTTGCTGGATAATGGTTTGTCTTTCGATGAATCGTTGGTTATAGAAAGTGATATGCAATTGGAGGATGGCATAGAAAGCATGAAAAAACTCTTATCATTACCTGTATTGCCAGATGCAGTGTTTGCCGCAAGCGACTACAGTGCCATGGGCGCAATGCAAGCGCTAAAAGAAAGAAACATCCGCATTCCGGAAGATATTGCTTTGGTTGGGTTTGGTAATGAACCCTTCACCCGTTTCTCCGAACCTCAACTCACCACGGTGGACCAGCGAAGCAAAGAAATGGGAAACGCAACAGCTGAAATTTTTCTGGAACAAGTGGGAGGACTTCGTAAACCCTTCGTTCCCAAAAAAACCGTTCTAAAACCCGAATTGATCATACGCAAATCATCCTTGAAAAAAGGCTAATTTAAAAACAGCACCATGAGTTCTTTGATTTCAAAAGTATCATTCCTCTCAGAAGATTTTTTGCTTCAAAATGAATTTGCCAGAACACTTTACCATAGCTATGCAAAAAATCTTCCTATTATAGACTATCACTGCCATCTCCCACCCAAAGAAATTGCTGATAACAAACAGTTCGAAACCATTTCGCAAATATGGCTGGCCGGAGACCACTACAAGTGGAGGGCCATGCGTACACTAGGCATTAATGAAAAATACATTACCGGCAGCGCATCTGACAAGGAGAAATTCATACAATGGGCTTATGCTGTTCCTTATACTGTGCGAAATCCATTATTTCACTGGACTCACCTGGAACTTCAGCGATATTTTTCAATTTACGATTTACTGAATCCGGATAGTGCTGAAAAAATTTATAGCCAAACCAACGAAAGTTTAAATACATCCGAATTCACCACGCGTGCTTTGTTAAAAAAAATGAACGTGGAGGTAGTTTGCACTACTGACGATCCGGCCGATTCACTGGAATACCATCAGCTCATTAAGAAAGATAATTTCGGCACGCTTATCCTGCCCACGTTTCGTCCGGATAAAGCCTATGCGGTAGAACAACCTTCAGCCTATAATCAATACCTGGCCGTTCTCGGCAAAGCTTCCGGCATTGAAATCAAAAACTACACTGACTTACTGGACGCTTTAAAAAACCGGATAGAATTCTTTGCTTCCGTAGGCTGTCAGTTAGCAGACCACGGACTTGAACAGTTGTATTTCACAGATCGGGCAGCCGCTCCGATTGAAACCATTTTCAAAAAATTAAGAAACGAGGAAACACTCAATAACGAAGAAGTTAAATACTTCAAGTACAATACATTGCTTGAGTTAGCCCGTCTCTATCACAACTATGGTTGGACCCAGCAATTTCATTTGGGCGCCCTACGCAATACAAACATCAGAATGCTCAGCCAACTTGGACCTGATACAGGATTTGATTCAATCGGTGATTATTCTCAAGCGGTTGCGCTATCCCGTTTTCTCAACGCCCTTGACTCAACGGATCAACTGACAAAAACCATTCTGTATAACTTGAACCCTTCCGATAACGAAGTGATGGGTACCATGATTGGAAACTTTAATGATGGATCGGTAAAGGGAAAAGTTCAGTTCGGTTCAGCCTGGTGGTTCCTCGATCAAAAGGACGGTATGGAAAAGCAAATCAATGCCTTATCAAACCTGGGACTACTTAGTTGCTTTATTGGTATGCTTACTGATTCACGTAGCTTCCTCTCCTACCCGCGGCATGAATATTTCAGACGAATACTTTGCAACCTGATCGGCAAAGACGTAGAACAAGGCGAGTTGCCAGCCGATGAAAAATGGTTGGGTAAGATTGTTACTGACATCTGCTACAACAACGCAAAAGCATACTTCGATTTTAAGGATAAATAATCATCATGCTCAAAAAACTAAACCGAATATCCGCCTCTGTCAATCATCAGCACCCGGTAAAAGTATTACAATTTGGCGAAGGTAATTTCTTGCGCGCCTTTGTCGACTGGATGATTGACGTGATGAATGAAAAGGCCGGATTTAACGGATCAGTTCAAATTGTTCAACCACTGGCTGGTGGTTTCGGCAAACTTATCAACGAGCAAGATGGCCTTTACCATGTTGTACTAAATGGTATACAACAGGGCAAGCCTGTAACCCAAACACGATTGGTAACTTGTGTAACCGGTGTTATTAACCCGTATGAAGACTACGAGGCATTTTTAAAAACTGCGGAGAACCCCCATCTGGAATTTGTTGTATCGAACACAACAGAAGCCGGTATAACATTCGACAGCAGCGATGAATCGTTGAACATCGTGCATAAAAGTTTTCCCGGAAAATTAACTGCATTACTCCATCATCGGTTTGAGTTCTTTAAGGGGCAGCCTGATAAGGCGCTCACAATTATTCCCTGTGAACTAATCGACAAAAATGGCGATGAACTTAAAAAAGCAATCCTTCAGTATACAGATCTCTGGAAATTGTCTTCAGCATTCAAACATTGGATAAACACTCACACCTTATTCTGCAATACGTTGGTTGACAGAATTGTTCCCGGCTTCCCGAGGGATACCATTGGCGAAATCCAGGAACAAACCGGTTACGAAGACAATCTTGTTGTTATGGCCGAACCATTTCATCTATGGGTAATTGAAGGTCCCGCTGAACAAAGAACCAAATTACCGGCAGAAAAGGCTGACCTTGATGTAAAGTTCGTGAACGACCAATCACCCTACCGCACACGAAAGGTTAGGATTTTAAATGGTGCGCATACAGCGTTGGTACCCGTAGCTTACCTACACGGACTCCGGACGGTACAAGAATCGGTTGAGAATAATTTTACAGGAGAATTTATTCGCCAAGTGATTTATGACGAGATTATTCCAACACTTGATTTACCCGCAGAGGAGCTTGAAAGCTTTGCAGCCAGTGTATTGGAGCGGTTTAAAAATCCTTTCATCCGTCATGAACTTGCCTCCATTGCGCTTAACTCGGTTTCGAAATTCAAAGTAAGAGTATTACCCAGCATATTGGAGTACATAAAAAGAAAGGACACTACTCCAAGCAGGTTGCTGCAATCCTTTGCTGCACTTATCAGGTTTTATAAAGGAAGATGGAGAGGTGAAATACTTCCGGTCAACGACACTCAAGATGTTTTGGAGCATTTTGAAAAAGCATGGAACCATTCCACCATTGAGAATACAGTCCATGCCATTCTTAAAAACACCACACTTTGGGGCATAGACCTGACAACCATTAAAGGTATTGAATCAAAAGTTGTACGGTACCTGATCGAGATTGATAAGGCAGAGAAAAAAGATGAAGCCTTGACAATCCTATAAACCTGGATCAGTAGACGTTTTAACTAATTATTATCAAGGTAGAGTCCATCAATTAACACACCTGGCACCTGGCACACATTGACATCATTCTCACTTTTTTTGGCAGGAAATAGAATCAATTTATTATTGTAGTCAATAGTCATTTTATAACGCGACAAAACATCTGCTCCGAGAATACCGACAATAGTCACCTTATCATGCGCGTTAATCATTGAAAGCAATGCGTGTAAGTCCTGTGCTTTAGGCCGTTGCTTTATAGTAAGTTCACCAAGTTGCAAACTGCAATCGTAGGTTTCTAATAGCACTGCACGGCCTCCAAGTCCGGTCAAATCAGTTTTATCATTCCGCGCTACCTTAAATCCATAGTAAGATGCTTTAGCAGCATGTACAATGGTGATAGATGCACCCGTATCAACAATCATCCAACCGGGTTTGCCATTAATCATAACTTTAACAATTGGTATTTTGCTATTTAGAGTTTGAAAAGACAAAGTGTTAAAGTCCTTAACTTTGTTATTATGCTGTGCAGTACTTGTATGGCAGCAAAATACTACCAGCAGTAATGCAATTCTCCTGGTAAACAGAAAAGCAAGTGTGCATAACCTTACCCAAATACCCTGCATCCTATTTTCAGTATACTGTATCATAACAGCGTTGATTCCTACCACAAATAAGCAGCTTCTTCAATTGTGATGCCTTGATATTAGATTGACTCCATAGGTAGAATGACAGAACACAGGATAACAGTAAAACAGGATACTTCGCATGCTGAATGCTATTTGTAGGGTGGTTTTGTTGTTTGTCTAAGAAAGTTGAGTCAATCAGTATCTTTTCCGGAACTTCACCGTAAACGAGTAAGTCATGAAAGTCGAAAACACAGTATTAGACCTAAGACTTGAAAAGTTCAGAGTTGCTTTTCATGTTTTGTTTTGGCTTGGGGTTGTTGCCTACGAAGGCTTGGTTTGGGGGTTGGTGGATGGACAGTATGGCCAGCGATTATTAAGTTCCCTGGTCGATTTACCTGTTAAAATTGGTGCAGCATACTTCACACTCTACATACTGGTGGACCGGTTCCTTATCAAAAAAAAGTACACCACATTCTTGGTATTGTTATTCACTTCCATGCTTGTATTTGGCATCCTCTCCCGAATACTGGCTTACTACATTATTTATCCGTTGTACTATCCCGATGCTACGACCGTTCCGATGTTGTACTTACCCAAAATACTGATCATGATTTTTTCAATCTATTCCCTGGTTGGTATTATTACGTCTTTTCACCTAATCCGTCACTGGTACAGGCACCAACAAGCCGCCCAGGAACTTGAGCGCTCACGACAGGTGTTGGAAAATGAAATGCTTGAAGCAAAATTGAAGTTTCTGAAGTCACAGATCAATCCGCATTTTTTATTTAATACACTCAACAACTTGTACGTACTGGCCCTTGACCAATCTGCACGCACACCGGAAGTAATTCATCGACTATCAGAGCTTACAAGTTATATGCTACATGAAGGGAACCATAAACTGGTAGACCTCGATCATGAGTTACATTATATTCAAAATTACATGGAGTTGGAGCGTATGCGGTACGACTCAACTGTCGACATCTCGCTAAATGTTCACAATAGTGTTTCAGGTGTACAAATTGCACCGCTATTGCTGTTACCATTTGTTGAAAATGCATTCAAACACGGATTAAGTTCAGGGCTTAGTGGCGGATGGCTCCGAATTGATATCTACTATGCCAGGGGATTGCTAACGGTTAAAGTGGAGAATAGTAAAGCTGCTTCTGTAAAGAGTGCCTTGCCAAAATCGGGGATTGGCTTACAGAATGTTAGAAGCCGATTGGATTTAATTTATACCGATTGCTATACATTGGATATAAACAGTGAACCAGAAGTTCATTCAGTTATGCTAAGAATTAACTTAGGGGAAACACAAGCAGTAGTGATTGCCCAACAACAAACCCAAACCACCGCATGAAATGCCTTATCGTTGACGATGAGCCATTGGCTCGTGTATTGTTGGAAAAATATGTTAATCGTGTTGAGGGGCTTTCATTGGTTAAAAGTTTTCCTAATGCAGTTGAGGCCTTCTCATTTTTACAACATACACCGGTAGACCTTCTCTTACTCGATATTCAGATGCCTCAAATTACCGGTCTTGAACTTATCAGCTCATTAAAACAAAAACCACGGGTAATCTTTACCACTGCCCACCGGGACTATGCCTACGAAGCATACGATTTGGATGCCGTTGACTACTTGTTAAAACCCATTGCATTTGACAGGTTTTTACGGAGCATCAGTAAGGTGTATCAACTCTACCAACCACCTGCCACAATACCAGAACAACCTGAACATTTAAAAACCTACGAGGATGCTCACATATACCTGAAAGATGGCCGAACCATGGTGAAGGTTTTGTTAGAGGATATCGTTTATATAGAAAGTTTGCGCGATTATATCCGAGTAAAAACCACTGGAAAGCAAGTAGTTTCCTACCAAAAAATAGGATACATGGAGCATAAGTTGCCAACGAAAAAGTTTATGCGTGTGCATCGGTCATACATCGTGTCACTCGATAAGGTTACTTCCTATACCATGAACCATGTTCAACTGAATGAAGTTGAGGTGCCGATAGGAAGGTTATATAAAAAACAAGTCTTGAAGGTGCTTAACCGGAACAATTACCTGGCCGGTACGCTTTGATCGTAAAATCAAAGGAATTTACAGACCGAGAGATTCGAACCCACAGTACAGTTAACCGCACAACGGTTTTCCAGGCCGCCCCATTTAAGTTCTCTGGAATCTATCCGATGACGTTAAACTAATTTTTGAGTATCCTTCAAAATCAATTATTTTAATTCTCTATTTCAGAAACGTTCTCTATTGATTTAGAATCCCGGAATTTTCGAGACTATGCATATCATTACATGGAAAAATTCAGACTTAAGTGGTCGCGCATGGGACTTTGAAGCCAACTCGAATTTATTAGGCAAATTAGAAATTTTAAGTAGCATAGGTTTCAATGCAAATTTCAAATCTGATAACAGTCTGTTTGAATTTAGGAGGGCTGGATTTTGGGGAAATAAAATCTTAATCATAAAAGATGGAGTAGACGTAGGAGAAATTCAAAGCAATTTCTTTGGGTCTACTTTGATACAAGTTGATTCAGGACAAACATTCCGATTATCATCAAATCTTTTTGGCAGGAACCTTAAATGCATAGACACTAAAGGTAAATCAGTTGTTGAATACAAGATGGCCACATTAGCATCTATGAGAAGGGGGAGTATTCAAATGGCTAAGACGTTATCTATTGATGAAATGGAAATACTTTTAAGTGCAGGTTTAATAGCGGGACACTTTAAGACATGGAGGTTTATATTTTTAGTTATATCTATTGCTTCAACACTATCCGTAATCAGTTATTTAGTTAAGGGGTAATCCCTGCGGGAATTTGCGGAGAGAGAGGGATTCGAACCCTCGGTACAGTTACCCGCACAACGGTTTTCGAGACCGTCCCATTCAACCACTCTGGCATCTCTCCTGACGATGCAAAGTAACATACATTTTTTAACTGAAATTGGTTTTGTACTTACTTAAAGTTAGTTTCACCATTCCAAATAATAAAACCCATCGTATTATGAAACGCAAAGCAACAGCCGTTTGGCAAGGTTCCGGTAAAGAAGGCAATGGTCATTTAAGTACACAAAGTACTGTACTCAACAAAACCCAATATTCGTTCAGTTCACGCTTTGAGGAAGGAGTAGGAACTAACCCTGAGGAACTGATTGCGGCAGCTCATGCAGGCTGCTTTACCATGAAATTAAGCTTTGTACTGGGCGAAGCTGGGTTCAAGCCCACTGAGTTAACTACTACCTGCACCATTACCCTGGAGAATGGAGCTGTGACAAACTCCGATCTTGTACTAAAGGCTAACATACCTGGCATATCAAAAGAAAAGTTTGATGAGTGTGCAGAAAACGCAAAAGCCAATTGCCCTATTTCGAAGCTGCTCAACGCAACTATTTCATTAACGGCAACATTGTCCTGATCAGACTGTTAAAAAAGTATTACTCAAAGCGCAACGATTCGATTGGATCGAGTTTGGAAGCCTTGTGTGCAGGATAATACCCTGCCAGTAACCCAACAAAAACGCAAACAAAAAGTCCAAAGAAAATCCAAACCCACGGAATGATGTAACTATCCATTCCTAAGAAGCGTGCGCCCAGGTTGCCAAGCCCTATTCCCAATAATACTCCTAAGGCACCTCCCAGAAGACAAACTACAATAGCTTCTATTACAAATTGTTGACGAATTCGAAGTGGTGTAGCCCCCAACGCCTTACGTACACCAATTTCGCGAGTACGCTCGGTAACAGAAACAAGCATTATATTCATTAGGGCAATAGAAGAACCTAAAAGCGTTACAAAACCAATAACAAAACCGGCCGTGCGCACATAGCCTGCAAGCTGGGCTGTTCGCTCGGCTAAGGAAACACTGCGCTCCAATTGAAATGAGTCGGGGTTACCCACATGGTCTTGCCTTATCCTGCGCATTACACCAGTGGCTTCTCCCATGGCATCATCAACATCATTAATATCATCAACACCCACGGTCAAACGATACCAAAGGCTCCTCCCCTTTGCCATTTGATTAGCAACCCGGATCGGAATCACTACCATGTTATCATAATTACCTTCAAACGATTGGCCTTTCTCAATTATAACCCCGATCACTTTAAACTGACTACCAAGAAAAGAGATTTTTTCACCTACAGGATTCTCATTCTCTTTAAACAAGGCTGTATAAATTTTGTGCCCAATAACCGCCACTTGTGTGCCGTATTGAATTTCGATTGGTGAGAAATTTCTTCCAAGTTTTAAATCAAGCCCCTTAATGGCCATGTAGTTTTCGTTCGCTCCAAGCACTTGCACATTGGGGTTAGTTTTATTGGATAACCGCTTAACTTCGGCTGTTCCGGTTAAGTTAGCTGACAGGCTTACCGTAGCCGGAAACTCATATTGATTGGTAAACCGGATAACCTCGCTGAAGGTAAGATTTGGATATACTTTTTCTGTGATGCCTTGCGTGCTTCCTCCCCGATTGGTTTTGGAGGTAATATCGAATGTATTGGCACCGAGTGATGACAGACTACTTTTTATTGATTTCTCTACACCATCTACAGCAGTAAGCGCGCCAACAAGTGCTGTAATACCAATTGCAACAATGAGGGCTGTAAGGACTGACCGGAGCATATTGGCCTGCACCGACCGTAACCCCTCGCGCATATTTTCTACCACATTCATAATACCATATCAGGACAACAATACGTTGATCATTCGGGTTAAATGTTACAGCGAAACAGGTTTTTTATTTTTAAAAGGCTTGTTTATCAAAAACGAGCTAACTTTGACAAACATCGGTAAATAAATTTAAGGCCTGAAATTATGGGGATTGTGCGGGGTATATTATTAACAATACTAATACTGACTGGAGACCTGGTTAAAGCCAACTACATTTTTATCCCCATGGATGAACGCCAATCCAATCATTTAAAGGCATACGGTATTGCTTATTGGGTCCTTCGCAGCGAAACGGAAGTCGATTGGCTGCTGAATTACCGTGGTGGCAGTTTTATGATAAAGTTTCACCCGGCCGTTCAAAATGAGCTGCTAATACGGGGCGTCAGCTATGATATCATCTCGGATGCCCAGGCCAATCAAATCATCAGCGAAATTGCTAGCCCAGCTTTGAATTACGATATCATGAAGCTGGAAAAATATCCACGCATAGCTGTGTACTCACCCAAAACTGCCCAACCGTGGGACGATGCCGTAACGCTTGTTCTTACCTATGCAGAAATACCTTACGATGTAGTTTACGATGATGAGATACTGGCCGGTATTCTTCCTAAGTACGATTGGCTTCACCTCCATCACGAAGATTTTACAGGGCAATATGGAAAATTCTATGGCTCATTCTCGAACATGCCCTGGTACATAGAGGCACAGCGCGATGCTGAAGAGACAGCGCGAAGAAACGGTTTTCATAAAGTATCGCAGTTGAAACTGGCGGTGGCAAAACGGATTAAAGAATTCGTAGCAGGAGGCGGGTTTATGTTTGCCATGTGCTCAGCAACCGACAGTTATGATATTGCATTAGCTGCCGAGGGCGTAGACATTTGTGAGCGTATGTTTGATGGCGATCCGGCTGATCCTCAGGCGCAGGATAAAATCGATTTTGAAAAAACCCTGGCTTTTACCGATTTCAAGTTGGTGCGTGATCCCTACCAATACGAATTCTCATCCATTGACAATCCACCCAATGAACGTGGTCTACGTCAGGCTAATGATTACTTCAACTTATTTGAGTTTTCTGCCAAGTGGGATCCCATCCCTACCATGTTAACACAAAATCACACTCGTGTTCTTAAAGGCTTCTTTGGCCAGACCACGGGTTTCAAAAAGAGTCTCATCAAGTCTGAGGTTGTCATCATGGCAGAGAACAAAGAAATAAAAGAAGCCAAATACTTGCACGGTGTGTTGGGCAAAGGTTTCTGGACTTTTTATGGCGGGCACGATCCTGAAGATTATCAGCACCAAGTGGGTGAAGAACCTACAGACCTGAATCAACATCCTAATTCACCGGGCTATCGGTTGATCCTTAACAACGTATTGTTCCCAGCTGCGAAAAAGAAAAAGCAAAAGACATAGTTTGCGCATTCACCTTTACCCAATTAATAATGTCAATTAACCTTGCTCATCCATTCCGTGCACTCATTTTGTTTATCGTATTCAATGGATGCTCATCCGTAAAGAAACAAAATGTTGAACAAATGGATAACGTAGTGATGGAACTGGCAGGAGAAAACTTTTCATGGGAATTTAGTCCATCAAAAAACTATATCTTGTGCGTTGAACAACCTTTAAATGAAAGTATCAAGCAAGCCGTAAAATTTATTGTGGTTGATGCGCATACAAACAAAATCATCTATGAAAATTCTTTTTTGCCCGGCTCCGTAAAATGGCTCACCGACACCACCTTGGAAGTTTATAGCATTCCAGGAACATTAGAAAAAAATGATGATCTCTCGAACTACAAAAAGATTATTAATATTGAACAGCAAAAATACTAGCACATGAAATGAGCATAAACCAAACTATACCCAACAACATGTTAATACGTGTGCTAATTCTGGTGGGGAAGTCTTGATATGCGAATTCCCTGTCTGCCGACCTTAAAAAATAAATTATTAACACATGAAATTCAGAATTCTACTTGGTCTGGTCGTTACCTACTGCTTGGTAATTCTATGGGTGATTCAGAAACCCATTGCAACGAATTACGCCACAACTGAAACTTATCGCCAGCAAGAATTTAACGGACCTGAAGAATTCTTTGAATTTCAAAAGAGCATACGCACGCCTGATGGTGCCGAAACGCATGACTATAAACCCGGCTACCGCGTTCGAGAGTACGAGAAAGCCAAAATGGCCTATCAAGCCAGAATAAGTTCTGCACGAACACAATCGAATGGTGTGGTGGAGTGGAAAGAACGGGGCCCAAACAATGTACCCGGCCGCACACGCGGATTAATTGTTGATCCAGAAGACCCGGATAAGAACACCTGGTTTGCAGGATCCGTAGGAGGCGGTGTTTGGAAAACAACCAATGGTGGCCAAAACTGGACGCTGATTACACCTGATCTTCCTAACCTTGCCACTACCGTATTAGCCATGGCACCCTCTAACCACAACATTATCTACCTGGGAACCGGAGAAGGATTTGGAAACCTTGATGGCATCAGTGGAAATGGCATGTATAAATCAACGGACCGGGGAAATACCTGGAATTACCTTCCCTCAACCAGCAATTTTGGAGACATTAATCGGGCTATCGTTGATCCTGCGAATGCAAACATTGTAGTTGTTGCCGCAAACTCAGGGATATACCGTACCATCACAGGAGGAACTAGTTGGACTAAAGTTTCTGAGCGCACATTGATTCAGGATTTGAAGGCAACCCCCGGCAATTTCAACATACAATATGCCGCTGAGCGTTTTATTGGCGTACTTAAATCAACAGATGGTGGTGTTACCTGGCAGCCCTCAAGTTCGGGCATGAACCCCGCAGGAAGAATTGAAATTGATATTTCACCTGTGAATGTGAACAGAATATTCGCTTCCACTCAGGGCAATACCGCTGGCGCACAAGCTAATCTTTACATGAGCGATGATGGTGGGCAATCCTGGTCGCTTGTAAATGTAACGTTCAATGGCAATGCTTTTGATTTTCTGGGAGGGCAAGGTTGGTACGACAACACCATAGCGTGCGATCCCTTTAATCAAAATGTGGTTTACTATGGCGGGGTCAATTTGTTCCGAACCACGCTGCAAGGTGGATCCACTACCATAAACTCGTACTCGGTAGAGGAAAACAATACAACTTTTCTAACCCTGATTAATTTCGGGGCGGGCTATTACGGTGGCCGATTGGACGTTGGCGTAGCCGCCAATGCTAGTGTTGAGCTGCGATTTGGAGAAGGGAAATGGCAAAAAGCCCATCGGTTTCTGGTGCCTGAAGGAGCTTCTTCAGGCGTACCGAATGGAAATTATAGCTATGTTGATTATGTGGATGTACCGTTTGAAGCTTGGGACGTAACCAATAACCGGCAACTCATGGTTTCTTTCCGCGATCAGGACAGAAATGGTGTTTTTAATCTCCGACCTCAATCAACGGATGGCGATCCGCTTACACAAAGCAGGGAATACGTTTATGTTAATAACGTAACCTATGATCCTGAAAACCCTCATCCATCCATTAGTGTTGCGGGTGGCCAAAAGCATCAAGAAATGTATAATTTCTGGCCGGTTTTAGCTGCGGGAAAATCGTGGCCTGATGATATCACCACATCAACGCTCGCATTAAACTTCCTTCCATTGCCGAAACTGAATGCCACCACCGTAACAATATCGGATGCCTACGGACAATTCGATAGCAAAAACCGGTTTAACAATTACGGTGTTGACATGCATCCAGATCATCATAACCTGATCATGATCCCCATGTCGGCAACAACGTATAAAATTTTAAATGCCAACGATGGGGGAGTATTTGTTTCGAATACATCAGCAACACCGGGCATTAATAATGGCGATTGGTCCATGCGCGGCACTACCTATAACACCAGCCAGTTTTACGGTGCCGATAAGCGGCCTGGATTTGACGAATACATTGGTGGCATGCAGGATAACGGAACCTGGAAGTCGCCCATGAATCAATCCGCCACAAGTTCAACAAACTATTTTTTCAATATTGATGGCGATGGATTTGAGGTTATCTGGCACAATCTTGACGATAAAAAAATAATCGGAGGCTCACAAGGAAACAACTTCAGGCGATCAACCGATGGCGGAAATTCATGGGCTAATGCTACCAGTGGACTTTCCGGCAATCATCCTTTCATTTCAAAGCTTGCCAACTCGCGCGATAACCCCGAGCGCATCTATACACTCTCATCGAACGGTGTTTTTTATTCAACCAATTTTGGTCAATCGTGGACGCTTACTTCGATCACCGAAAAATGGGGATCTGCAACATCGTTAATGGATGTAGAAGTGTCGCGTGCGAATGCCGACATTGTTTGGGCTGGAAGTGGTATGACTACCGTACGAAATCTGCATGTATCAACCGATGCAGGTCTTTCTTTTACACCAACCAACAACTCACCCCTTATCGCAGGAGGTATTACCAAACTGGCTTCCCATCCCCATGAGCCCAATACCGCATATGCGCTTTTCTCGCAGGCAGGCAATCCAAAAATTCTTCGTACCACTGATCTTGGCCAAACCTGGGAAGACATTTCGGGCTTTGCCTCCAGCGATGTCAGCACGAATGGATTCCCGGATGTAGCAGTTTATTGCCTTTATGTAAGACCTGATAATCCTGCTATCCTTTGGGCCGGTACCGAAATTGGTATTGTAGAATCGCAGGATAATGGAGAAACGTGGGCATTCGTTGCTGGATTTCCCAGCGTTTCGGTATGGGACATGAAAGGCCAGGATGACCAGGTGGTTATTGCTACCCACGGGCGGGGCATCTGGACAGCCACCATTGAAGCTTCTCAAATCGCGGTTTCTCCTCCTGAAATCCTTGCCTCCGGAACATCGCCACAGAAAAAATTGATGTTGAAAGTACAATCGCTTGAAACATTCGACAGAATAGAATTTTTTGATGGCTCAACACTCTTGGGGACTATTGAAGACGTATCCCCTTCCGAAATCATTATCGCCATTGGAAACCTCTCACCGGGAAGCAAGTCGATTAAAATGATAGCCTACACAGGCACCGCTGCCTACCACTCAAAAACCTATGCCATTCAACTGCTCGACATATTGTCCGTAGAAAATAGTTACGGCACCTTCTTCAATACATACAATGATGTTACGCTAAATGGATTTTTTGAGCAATCCTTTCAAGGTGCTTCCGCATCGGAAAGAAGCACACCGCAAACCCATCATCCGTATGGGGCAAATCAAAACTACATGATTACGGTTCGACACCCTGTTAAGGTGGCATCCACCAACGCATTAATCCAATACGAAGATATTGCCATTGTGGAACCGGGTATTGAAGGAGCCGCTTTTGGAACGCCCGACTTCAAAGATTATGTTGTTGTTGAGGCAACAAAAAATGGTTTAGACTGGATACCACTGGCCACAGGCTATGACGCGCGTGCCAATACTACCTGGTTAAATGCCTTCAACGCACCTACCCCCGGCAATAAGTCGATGTTTGTAGCGCACACGATCGATATACACAATACCTTTACTGCTGGCGACACATTGCTAGTACGGTATAGGTTGTTCACAAATACTACCGTAGCCGGTTGGGGCAGTGCCGTCAATTACTTTTTCATTCAACAAACTCCTACCGGTGTTGAAACAAAAAATAACATTGTTGGATTGAATGTTTTCCCCAACCCTACCCGTGACCTCACTACCCTACAATTTACCTTATTGCGTTCCGGTGAGGTATACGTTGAAGTATCGGATGGCCTTGGGCGCACGGTGAAGCAAAAAAGTATGGGCGTGTTTGAAGCCGGTGAGCATGCTTTACCGCTAAATGTAACTGAACTTGCAACAGGAAATTATATCGTTCAACTCAAAACAACTACGTCAACCCAAACCGGAAGATTATTGAAAATAGAATAGACAAAATAGGGTTAGAAACGCGATCGATCAATGCATCCGATCGCCCCGTACTTCGAGACTGGCCATAATGGCTGCCTCAGCTTCGAGTAATTCCCGCCACCGTTTTTCCACTTGTTCAGCAGGAAGGTATTCCTTAGCGAGTTGTAAAAAGTTCTTATAGTGTCCGGCCTCGGAAACCATCAACTCATAGTAAAATTTAGAAAGCTCAAAGTCGCCAATATTTTTCCAGAGTATTCTAAATCGCTCGGCACTACGGGCTTCAATCAGTGCGTTCATCAACAGTTTCTCAACCAATTGCTGTTCACGGCTTCCACCTTTTCTGATGGCTTTATTCAAGGCATCAACGTATTCATCTTTACGCTGCTTACCCAGTGAATAGCCACGCTTTTTCAACTCTTCTATTACACGTTCAAAATGGCTCCACTCCTCCGCCACAACAGGCGTTAAAACCTCCACCAGTCTTTCCTTATCCGAATATTGCACAATAAGCGAGATACACGATGAAGCAGCTTTCTGTTCGCAGTATGCATGATCAACAAGAATATCATCGATACTCTTTTCAGCTATGTTAATCCACCGTGGATCGGTGGGCAGTTCAAGTCCAAGGGTAAATTTATCTTTCATCAATACTCACAATCAAAACGGTTATTGCGCGTCAATCATAAAACGACCAGTCGAATCCGAAATTAAGAACATTTACCACACCAGGATAAAAAGGTGTTGGAATGTCTCCAAAGCTGTTAAACGTTTTGAAAACATTGCTGTACTTTAAAAAAACTCTTCCTCGTATAATCTTTGCATTGAGAAACACATCGGCTACCGGAAAATCAGGACTAGCGTAGTTCTGTTGTGTATAGAATTGCTGAATTACCGGATCATAACCATAAGGTGTATAGGCCGATTTCCAATGAAAATCTACACCAATTTGGAAATCAAAATTGCCATTAAACCAAATGTTTGCATAGGCTAACTGCGCATTAACAAAAAACTCTGGCAATTGAATGGCATTGTCAGCATTCTCTAGAATTGATGCATAGATCAATTGGCCACTCAACGTAGTATTCTTTATCGGTGTAACGCGCATGGCTACTTCAGGCAAAGCAAGGGTCTGAAATCCTGATGACTGCACCGGAAGAACAGTTTGATCAATACCGAAATCATCCTGTTTAAAAAATACGTAGTTCTGGAATGTAGCCAACCGGATCCCCGGATAAATGGCGAGTCTTTTAGAACGGTAGATCAACTGACCGTTAAGTTCATTATACTGAATTGGACTGAAATTGTTAAACCACTCATCATGGGCTCCCCGATAGGCTTGTTGTAAAAAGGAGGGACTGACAACAGATCGTTTTATGGCAGCATTGAACCACTTTGTGTTGATGGAACCTTCAAGTCGATAGCGGTCGTCCAGCATGGACTCCAATAATCCATTTACCTGCACAAGGGAATCTAGCTGGAGCCCAATTCTACCGCCAACGTAAAACTCAGCACCCCTTACTGGTATAGATACGTCTTCATTCGCTACATACTTATACTGCATATCATAGTTACGCAATGCTACATAGCCATTGTAAAATAACTTCAATAAGTTTCCTTTTATCCCTGCTTCATTCCGTATAGTGTTGAATTTCGTATGATCTGCGGTGTATGCGCTATCCACCACCCGGGCATCAAAAAACAAATCCCCAAAGGGTTCATTTTCGAAGTCGTTATTGAATTCATATCGTCTTCGGTCACTATCAAACCGATGATACACCTGCAAAGCCTCAGCTACCTTGTACTGTTGATAAATATGGTAATTCCTGCCAAGCATATTGCTCTCGGCAAGGCTTAGCCATGGCTGTGCATTTTCCGCAAACAAATCGGACCAGGAAAAGCTATCTTCGGTTTTTACGCCCCCAAATTCATATACCCTGTGGTACATCCTGCGAAAGCTACCTATCGCGATGTAGGCACTATCCTTGCTGTGATAGCTCATGAAAACGTCATATGATTCACTGCGGACATTGCGATCCCCCCGCCCTCTTCGGGCAATCTGCTTGTCGCTGAAAATTCCATGGTAATTAAATCCGAAATTCCATCGGGGATTGATATTCCGGGCATAGGTTACATTGGTCAACGATCGGCCATTACCACCCAGAATGACGTTGAGATTAGAATAGGGCGAGCGTGTATTGTAGTGTTGAGGGGCAAAGTCATCCCAATAAAGGTCATACGCATCGAAACCTGAACTCACACCAATTACGGTGGGGACATCATCATAAATTTTCCGTGCGGCTGTTCCAATATTCCCAAGATCCTGATAGAGATTCTTATAACGCTTGACAAACGAAAACCGATGAAAGTTTCTGATTATTGTATCAATCGGATAGGATACCCAACGATTGAAGAATATATCTTCTTCACTAAAAATACGTGAGGTGGTAGGGCCATAAATCTGCTTGGTAGAATCATCAATAATGGATGAACGCGTACGGGTCTCTATCTCCTCCTCTTCCTGCGCCATGAGTTGGAACGAGGCAATTAGAAAAATCAGGGTTACAGATAAAAACCTCAACGCACGCAAAAACAATTCGAGAAATGAATACACAATTGAAAGTCTAGTGTGAATTAACAAAATCGCGAAGAAGCATATCAAAATCCTTACCATTCCCGATGAATTCCATCTCAATGGGCAAATAAAATACAGGTAGTCGGGAGGTTAGCTCCAGTAACTCGGCAGATTCGAGTTTCATTCTATCCTTTTCGGTTGTAATAATACAAACCTCCCCGTGTTTATACTGATTAACGAGCTTCTCCCACCCCGCAACATCCGATTGGGTGTAGTAATAGTGATCACGGTATTCCAAATGCCTCATCAGGGCAAAGTTCCTTTCTATGTATTCTTTTATCGGCTCAGCCAGCGCGATTCCTGTGACCAGAATGATCTGTGTTGAAAAGGGTTTATCATTACCCTGAAGCGGTTGCGGCTCGCCATAACGTATGGTAGAAAAAAATACCGGCTTTTCGGTATAGGTTTTCACCTCATTGGTGATTATCATTTTCTCATTTTCGCTCAGCTTTGCCGGGCATTTGGTGATGATGATAACATCTGCCCGCGAAGCTCCTTCAGGTCCTTCACGCAATCTCCCTAATGGCAGCACATGATCGTTGTAAAAGGGATTGTGGTATTCAGATAACAAAATTGAAAATCCGGGCTTTACCCTGCGATGCTGGAAGGCATCATCCAGTAAAACAACCTGCACTTCCGGCATACGATCAAGTATCTGAGGAATAGCCAATGCCCGATCCTCCCCTACAGCTACCGTCACTGATGCTCCATATTTCTTGTAGAGCTGAAACGGCTCATCGCCCATTGTTTTTGCTGTTTCATCTGCAGACGCAAGCCGAAAGCCCTTTGTTTTTCTTCCGTAACCACGACTTAGTGTTGCCAGTTTATTCGAATTGCGCAGTAGCCGGATGAGGTATTCCACCATTGGGGTTTTGCCTGTTCCGCCAACCGCCAGGTTACCGATGCCGATAACCGGGATCGTGAAGGATACAGAGGGCTTAAGCTCAAGGTCGTAGAGCCGGTTACGGATGTTCATGACAACATCGTAAACCATCGCAAAGGGCCACAGCAAAAGCCTCAAAACAACCATGAATAGTGTAGCTTTGTTTGATAAAAATCAAAAGTACGATTAACTCCTTGATTCATGAAAGTAGCTGATGTGACCCGGTTTCTCGAATCCCTTGCTCCGCGTGCGTATCAGGAGTCGTATGATAATTCAGGCCTGCTAACCGGAAGTCCAAACCAGGAAGTAACCGGCATATTGGTTACGTTGGACTGTATTGAAGCGGTGGTCGATGAAGCCATTCAGCGCCAGTGCAACATGATAGTAGCGCATCATCCGATCATTTTCAAAGGACTAAAGAAAATTACCGGAAGCAACTACGTTGAACGGACTGTACTGAAGGCCATCAAAAATGATATCGCCATTTATGCTATCCATACCAACCTGGATAATGTACATACCGGTGTGAATAAAAAAATTGCTGAGCGGTTAGGTCTTCAAAAGGTGAAAGTTTTATCGCCAAAATCACAAACATTAACCAAACTGGTAACCTTTGCTCCAACTGCGCACGCCAATGCAGTATTGGATGCACTTTACGAAGCCGGTGCCGGGCAAATCGGGAATTATAAAAATTGCAGCTTTCAGGTAAACGGTACGGGTACCTTCATGCCAAACGATCAGGCAACACCTCACATCGGCCAGGCCAATACGCAAGAATCGGTTAGTGAATTGCGGGTTGAAGTTATTTTACCTACCCATGTTGAAGCACGAATCATAAGCGCACTGAAAAAGGCACACCCCTACGAAGAGGTTGCCTACTACCTGACTTCATTGGTGAATGAAAATCAGGAAGTTGGTTCCGGTATGATCGGTGAACTGGAAACTGAAATGCTTCCAGAAGCCTTTCTTAGCCATGTTAAGGCCTGTATGAATACCCCGGTTATTCGGCATACGGTACCTCCTGAAAGGCCTATCCGCTCGGTTGCCCTCTGTGGGGGTTCTGGCAGTTTTCTGCTTCCAGAGGCTATCCGGCAAGGCGCCCAGGCCTTTATTTCAGCTGATTTCAAATACCATGAGTTCTTTGATGCTGATAATCAGATCATTATAGCAGATATCGGGCACTACGAAAGCGAAGCTTTTACGAAAGATTTACTGACCGATATTTTGAAAGAAAAATTTCCTACTTTTGCAGTCAATTTTTCCGGAACTAGCACAAATCCAGTACGTTATCTTATAGATTAAAATACTAAATGGAAACTCAGACCGTAGCACAGAAACTTGAAGCACTTGTTAAACTGCAAACCATCGACAGCAAATTAGACGAACTGATAAAATTAAGGGGTGATCTGCCCGATGAAGTCCAGGATCTGGAAGATGAAATGGCCGGATATAACACCCGCCTTCAGCGCCACGAAGGTGAGTTAAAAGAAATCGAAGAAGGTATTAAGAAAAGTAAGGAGGGCATTAAAGAAGCTGAAAAGCTGATTAAGAAATATGCCGAGCAGCAAAAGAATGTGCGAAATAATCGCGAATTCGATGCCATTACCAAAGAAGTTGAATTGCAGGAACTTGAAATTCAGATCTGCGAAAAGCGAATTAAAGAGGGTAAGGAATTAACCCAGGCAAAGAAAGATGAAATCACAAAAACAGAGGCCTTGATTTCCGAGCGCGGTGAGCACCTCAACATCAAGAAAAAAGAGCTTGACGGAATTTTAGCCGAAAGTGAAGAAGAAGAAAAAAGATTACTGGCTGAACGCGAAAAAGCGATTAAGAAAATTGAAGATAAAACCCTATTAAAATATTACGAACGTCTGCGCGGTAGCTTATCCAACGGATTAGCCGTTGTGCGTGTGGTGAGGGGCGCAGCAGAAGGATGTAATATAGTAATCCCACCGCAAAAGATTGCCGAAATCCGTGAGAAGAAAAAAATTGTGATTGATGAGCATTCAGGTCGTATCTTAGCCGATGTTGATATGGATTCACTGGATGACAGCGACAAGCCCAAGAAAGCAGGTGCACCCGCAACCCCGGTGCGTAGAAGAAAAGCAGTCGGATAAAACCCTACTGATACTATCCAAAAAGGCAGTCCTTTTGGGCTGCCTTTTTTTATGGCTAAGCACCGCGCTTCAAGCACAAAAAAATTCATGGCTAAGCGATGAACCCTATTCAAGTGCATACCAGCTTTGCCTGAAGCTGATGCTGGATGAGAGCCGGGAGCAAATTCAATTGTCAGAACAACCCAAAGCGATTTACATCAGTGCGATGGCCGATATGCTGGAATTGCTTATCACCGAAGATGCTTCGCTTTTTCCTGCAGCCGAAAAACGATACGAAAAACGAGTCGAGATCCTAAAACAAATTAGTCCCGTTACAGACGAGAGTCTATTTGTGTTGGCTGAACTTCGGCTTCAATGGGCATTTATTTACCTTAAGTTTGGTCACGATTTTTCTTCCGCCTGGAATATTCGACAGGCACACCTGGTGGCACAGGAATGCCTCCGGAAGTACCCCAACTTCATCCCGATTAATAAAACTTCCGGCATACTGGAGATTATGATTGGCTCCGTACCGGAAAAGTATCAGTGGATATTGAACCTTTTAGGAATGAAAGGGTCAGTTGAAACAGGTTTTGTGCAACTCGCCATCGTTCAGGATAAAGAAGAATCATTGCGTTTCGAAGCCGATCTGCTTTATCATCTCATCGAAGGATTTGTGTTACAGCAAACCGATTCGGCATTAACTGCTCTTGAAAACATGCATAGGCTAAATCCGGATAATAAGCTTATCCTGTTTTTAGGGGCATCGCTGGCTATTAAAAATTCATTCAGCGAAATGGCTATGATTTTACTGGAGAAACTGAAGACTCATAAAGATGGGCTTGCAATCTACTATGCCGATTATCTGCTGGGTGAAGTTTACCTCCATCAAGGCAACTACTCAAAATCAATACAGGCATACAAAAGCTTTATCAAATATTACAAAGGCAGTAATTACATTAAGGATGCCTACTACAAAACAGGCCTTGCCTACTGGCTGAACATTATGCCCGATCAGGCTCAGGTTCATTTTGAACTGGCTGAGAAAAATGGAAAAGAAGTTACAGAGGCAGACAAATACGCTTCAAGGAGTTTAGCAGAAAGAGATTTTACAAATATCAAATTAACCAAAGTCCGGTACAGCATTGATGGCGGCTATTATGATGAAGCCGTTCGCATTTTAAAAACACTCAAAAAAGAAGAGCTGGTATCAAGACGCGAGTTAACCGAATACAACTACCGGTTTGCAAGGCTTTACCACAAAACCACTCACTTGAGTGACGCTAAAAAGTTCTATAGCTCAACAATAGAACTTAACGGGACGGAAAGCTGGTATTTTGCACCCAACGCCTGCCTGCAACTGGGCTATATATTTAGGGATGAAGGGAATATCGAGGAAGCAAAAATCTATTTTACCAAAGCCCTGAGCTATAAAAAACATGCTTACAAAAACAGTATAGACAGTAAAGCTAAATCAGCGCTCGCTCAATTAAAGAAATATAAGTAAAAGCTACACGAATGAAAACTTCATAGGTTGTCAAATTTCCCTTCCATAGTTTCGCCCAAGGATAGTTTTTAAAGGTTAAGTTCTACAGTAATGCGTGTTCCTTTTTTACCGGTTTCCCCATCATGACCATAGGGTTTATCTCGATCCGATTATATGTATTTCCATACCTAACTGGCGTTGTGAAAAAAAAAAAAAAAAAAACGCAACTTCAAACCACTGAAGACACTTGCTTCAACTCAGCCAGGTGTGTTGTGTCGTTGTAGCGCTCAATAGAAAACATTGAGCCGGTGAAGTTCACCAAATAGAGACAAACATTTTCATGTTCAAACATATCCATGCTTTTCAAAGGGTAGTTGAGCAAATGACAAAGTAATATCCGGATTGCCCGACCATGCATGCAGATCAATACCGTGCTTTCGTGGGTTTGTTTCATGATGTGATCAACCGCAGGCTTCATCCGGATCAACACCTCTTCTGGACTTTCTCCTCCCTCTATCCTGAGGTTAGTTTCACCTATGCGCCAGCGCTCAAGCATATGATGATAGTAAGCATCCTCATCGGGGGTAATAGGCTGCCCTTCTTTCTTTCCCCATGAAATCTCGTTTAAGCCGGCAAGTTTTTCATGCGGGATACCCGCGTCAATAAAATGCGTTACGGACTCAATGGTGCGTTTTAGAACCGAGGTGTAAACTTTATCGAATGCCACCTGTTTATACGTACGAAAAAATGCCTTTGCCTGAGCCTTTCCAAAATCGTTCAGACTGCTATCTACTCCACTACCTTGAACAATCCCGCGGAGGTTGAAATCGGTCTGTCCGTGCCGAACAATGTATATTTTTTTCGTGTTCAATTTGTATCTATTTTGGCCTCGTTTTTAGGAAACTGCCGCAAAAATAGAAAAAGATCACCTAACCACGTACAGCACGCGCGAATGCCCTTATTTAACCAAAACGTAACAACAGATGCCTTAAATAAAATGTCAAACCGCACCATGGTTGAGCACTTAGGCATTGTCTTTACTGCCGTGGGTGATGACTTTATTCAGGCCACCATGCCGGTGGATCATCGCACGCATCAACCTTACGGTATGCTGCACGGTGGAGCATCCGTTGCCCTGGCCGAAACGTTGGGCAGTGTGGCTGCTCACTGCTGTGTTGATACCAACACGCAATACTGTGTTGGCCTGGACATTAATGCCAACCACATTAAAAGTATTCGTGAAGGAATGGTAACCGGAACAACAAAACCCATTCATATTGGCAAGCGAACCCATGTTTGGGAGATCCGGATTGTGAATCAGAGCAATGAATTGATTTGCATCAGCCGCATCACCATGGCCGTAATTGATAAGCGATAGCGATGCATTATTCTCAAACTACACCGGAAACTATTGACTTCCCGCTGGCCCTGGAAGATCTGCTGGGAAAGCTCATTGCATTTTCCATGGAGAACGATTACGCACTGGCAGCATGGCGCACACCCGGATCAAGTCAGACACAAGTAATACTAACCATCAAGCCCGAACATTTTTTACTTACTGATTCTTTCGAACAAATCGGGGCAGGATTTATTTTTCATCCCTTTGATGTAAGCCAGCCGGGAACATTCATCAAGGCCGACATTCAGTTCAATTTTCAAAACGGTAAGCTTCAGCCCGAAGCTACTGAAAATGAAAATACAAAAGCATTTGAATGGCTGAGCACGCATCAGGTCGATACAACCATATCTTTTGATAAAAAGAAATTCTTACGGCCAAAAACCCTCAACGGTGCAGTTGATTTTAAGGAACTGGTTCAGCATTCCATCCGCTATATCGAGCATGGCCATGCCGAAAAAATTGTTCCTTCGCGAATAAAAGCAGTACCCCTCCCGTCATCGTTTGATGTTGCCGAGACATTCATACATTTAGAGCGAAATTACTCCAACGCACTAGTATCCTTTGTCTATACGCCTAAGCACGGTGCATGGCTGGGCGCATCGCCCGAGATTCTTGTATCGGTTGAAAAAAATACATTCCGAACAATTGCCTTGGCAGGCACACAGGCATATCAAACAGGAATAAACCTTAAGCAAGTAGCCTGGACACAAAAAGAAATTGAAGAACAGGCCATGGTGAGTCGCTACATCATCAACTGTTTTAAGAAAATCAGGCTTCGTGAGTTCGAGGAGCACGGACCAAAAACGGTCATCGCAGGAAATCTCATGCATTTGAAAACCGATTTCTCGGTGGATATGAAAGCTACCAATTTTCCTCAACTCGGCTCGGTAATGCTACGCTTGCTGCACCCAACCTCTGCCGTGTGTGGTACACCGCTTGAATCTGCCAGAAAATTCTTACAAGAACATGAAGGTTATGCGCGTGAATTTTACACTGGCTTTCTTGGTCCGGTTAACCTGAATGAATCAAGCCATTTATTTGTGAACTTGCGCTGCATGCAATTGTTTGCCGACAAAGCATGGCTATATGCTGGCGCTGGTGTTACAGCCGATTCCATTCCCGTAAAAGAATGGGAAGAGACCGAAATAAAAATGAATACGTTGCTCGAAGTGATTGGCTGAGTGAGTATGAGCCGTTATCAACCCATATATGACATTGCCAGTTTATGTGTTCGCAAAGGAATCACAAACGTGGTCTTGTCCCCCGGTTCACGGTGTGCACCGCTCACATTGGCCTTCGCGCGACATAAAAAAATAACCTGCAGAACCATCAGTGATGAACGAAGTGCCGCCTTTATAGGGTTAGGCATGGCTAAGAAAACCCAAATACCCACCGCATTGGTGTGCACCTCTGGAACAGCCGTATTTAATTATGCACCTGCTGTTGCCGAAGCATTTTTTTCCAAAACTCCACTAATAGTTTTCACAGCCGACCGGCCTGCAGAATGGATAGCGCAACAGGATGGCCAAACTATTTTTCAACACGGTATTTTCGGACAACATGTTAAGGCTTCCTTTCAGCTTCCGCAGGATTACAGCCATCCGGATTCTGTTTGGGCCATTAACCGAATTGTAAATGATGCCATTAACCTGGCGATGCAGGAACCCAAAGGCCCAGTGCATATCAATGCACCCTTTCGCGAACCGCTTTACCCGGAAACAAATGAAGACATTACTTATACGGATGCAATAACCGTAAGAAACCTTGTACAGGCCGAGCCTGTGCTTTCGCGATCAACCCGAAAGCAATTGGCAAAGGAACTATCGAACTACAACAAAATTTTATTGGTAGGCGGACAGCAGCATTTGGAAGCTCCAGCCATTCAATTTATCGGTCAGGTTTGCCAGAAACAAAATTTGCCTTTGCTGGGCGATGTCATCTCAAACCTGCATGGCATCGATAACCTGATTCGCCATTCCGATCTTTTCCTTGGCCAGGCCAATGAGGCAATAAAAAAATCGCTTCAGCCCGATCTGCTCATTACGTTTGGCGAATCGATCATCTCCAAAAATGTAAAGCTTTTTCTGAGGCAATTTCCAGCACATGCACATTGGCATGTACAGGCGGGAGGAGTACCGGCAGATACCTTTCAAGGTCTGACGAAAGTAATCCAAACAGAAGCTACCGAATTTTTCGATTTTCTTGACAAGCTCGAGACAACTGAAAACTTTGAGCGCCAAAAACAGAGCAACTATCAAAAACTTTGGGAAGTAGAGGAACGAAAAACACTCCGTTGCCTGGAGAAATTTTTTCCACACAAGGATTTAGCTGAACTTGAACTGGTACACGAACTCATACAAGCACTGCCTGACAATTGCGACCTTCACCTGGCCAACTCCATGAGTGTTAGGTATGCAAATTTTATCGGCTTAGGTGCCCAGAAAAAGAACATTGAAGTTTTTAGCAACCGCGGAACGAGCGGCATTGATGGCTGTACAAGCACAGCCGTAGGAAATGCGTTGGTCAGTAACAAACCCACCATTTTTTTCACCGGAGACATGGCTTTTTTTTATGACAGGAATGCTTTCTGGCATAATTACCCGTTGCCAAATTTTCGGGTAGTAGTGCTGAACAATCATGGAGGTACCATTTTTAATTTGATTGATGGGCCTTCTTCCTTGCCGGAGACTGGAGAATACTTCGTTACCCATCAGACCTTGTCAGCCAAAAAGCTCTGCGAAGAGTTTGGTTTTGATTACCTGAAGATCGACAACCGCAGAAAAATCAAAAACATGCTTAAAGATTTTTTTGACTTTGACAACAGCACAAAAATTTTGGAATTCGAATCAGCACACAGCCTGAACAAAACTATTTTTGAAGAGTTAAAAAAGAAAATAAAACAACAGTATGAACCTTAAATATCCCTGGAAACCGATTAAAGAATACAAAGAGATTTTGTTTCATCAATATGAAGGTATTGCACGCATCAGCATCAATCGCCCACACGTGCACAATGCATTTACCCCACTCACCGTGCAGGAAATGATTGATGCTATGTACATCTGCCGTGAAGATGCGGATATTCGTGTCGTGGTCTTTACCGGTGAAGGCGGAAAAGCCTTTTGCAGCGGTGGCGATCAGAGTGTTCGCGGGCATGGCGGTTATGTTGGGCAAGATGCCACCCCTCGCTTGAATGTGCTTGATCTTCAAAAGATGATCCGTTCCATTCCGAAACCGGTAATTGCGGCTGTGGCTGGATGGGCCATTGGTGGTGGCCACGTATTGCATGTGGTGTGTGATCTTTCCATCGCTGCGGAGAATGCCCGTTTCGGTCAAACCGGTCCGAAAGTAGGCAGCTTTGATGGCGGATTTGGTGCCTCCTACCTGGCACGGATTGTCGGCCAGAAAAAAGCACGTGAAATCTGGTACTTGTGCGATCAATACGATGCCCAGGAAGCGCTTGATATGGGGCTTGTAAATAAGGTTGTACCCTTGGATAAATTGGAAGAGACCTATGTGGCCTGGTGTAAAAAAATTATTGCCAAGAGTCCGTTAGCCATTCGTATGCTCAAAGCATCATTTAATGCCGAACTTGATGGTCAGGCCGGTATTCAGGAATTGGCTGGAAACGCTACACTCCTCTATTACCTGAGTGACGAAGCTAAAGAAGGCAAGAATGCCTTTTTGGAAAAGCGTGAGCCCGACTGGGATAAATTTCCAAAATTCCCCTAGCCTATTGAAGCGGTCTGTTAACTAATATCAAGGTGACGTATTCTTTTGATTCAATTTGGATCAATCAGCGTAAAGAAGCTATAAACTCCATTATACAAGGGGAAACTAAACCTTTAAGCGACTACGAAGCTAATACCTTTGAGTTTATCAAACTATGGCTGAGTGGTCAAGCGAATTTCGAATTACAAACGAGCGGATCTACCGGTTCACCTAAACCTATCACGCTGAAACGCCCGGACATGATCGCCAGTGCGAACAGAACCGTTTCAGCCCTGGATTTAAAGCGGGGCACTACAGCCCTGGTATGTCTGGATATCCGATACATCGCGGGTAAAATGATGCTGGTTCGGGCATTGGAAAACAACATGGTGATCGTTATGGTGGAGCCGTCTGCAGACCCTTTTAAAAACCTACCAGCGGGTACTTCAATTGATTTCATGGCCGTTGTTCCGCTTCAGTTGCAAACCATTATTGCAAACCGGGATTACCACGACCGGTTAAATTCCTTGGCTGCCGTGCTGGTTGGAGGTGCTCCAGTTAGCGTTAAGCTGACGGATGATCTTCAACGGTTTACCTGCCCTGTTTATGAAACCTACGGCATGACAGAAACCCTTTCCAATGTTGCTTTAAAACTTTTGAATACTCCAGCAAAGGCAGATCACTTTAAAGTACTCCCCGAAATCTCCATCGATACCGATCCTCGCGAATGCCTGGTTATACACGATCACCTGTTAACTAACAACGTAGTAACAAACGACTTAGTAGCACTTCATCAAAACGGTTTTCAGTGGATTGGGCGTATCGACAATGTCATTAATACCGGAGGTATAAAAGTAAGCCCCGAAAGCATCGAAGGGCAATTGGGCGCTATCCTTGGAAAAGACTTTGACCATCAATTTTTTATATCCGGAACGCCCCATGAAAAGTTAGGCGAACAGGTGACCCTATTTGTTGCAGCTGAATCGATACCTGACAAAACCTTAGCCCTTCTGAAGTGTGCTATTGACCAACTAAAAGCAAAAGCAGAGAGGCCAAAAAAGATCATTATTGTCGACAAATTTCGCGAAACAACTACAGGCAAGATCGACCGTAAAGCAACCCGGAACAGTGTGCCAAGATCAATTACTGATTTAACAATAAACTGATAATTTTAGCTTAATTCTCCTGATTTACAAGAATTTTACCTTTATCAAGAATTTAGCGCTTACCTTTTTGAGGTGAATAGAATTGAGAATTGGCTTTCTAAAACGAATATTTTTAGTAAGTTTGTCTGTCTATAGTTTTTTGGCTTTAAATCCCCGCCTTTAATCCAGGGCTTTAAAGCACGTACTTTAAAAAAAAAGAACCATGAAAAAGGTTTTGGTCATCGAAGATGACGAGCCTTTGTGCTGGCTGCTGGAGAAAATTCTCAGTAAGAAGTACGAGGTATTCATTATGAATGACGGTCTGGAGGCACTCTCGTGGTTATCCTCTGGAAACTCAGCGGATTTAATTATCTCCGATATTCGTATGCCCTCTTTGGATGGAATACAATTACTCGAAAATCTTAAGCAAAGTGGTCTTTACAAGGACATACCTGTTATAATTTTGTCTAGTTTTGAGGATCCGAGAAAAAGAAAGGAATGCATGGATTTAGGTGCTGTAGATTACTTCATTAAACCATTTGATCCGCAGCATTTTATCAGCCGTGTGAAGGAAATATTTGTTCAATCAATGATTGCCCGGAAATGAGCGCGGAAATCATGAATATATCGTCTTCGACTGTTTTTACGGAAGAATCCAGTTCGTCAACTGGAACAAACGAACGTGTTGGAAATATCATTAAAATAAAAAAAGCTGATAGTCGCCAGCTTGATAACCTTAACCTTGAAGGCATTTCAGTTACCTATCTTTCATTTGAAGAGTTGGAGCGTTCGCTTCAAAATGAAATCAACAAACCAACAGCTATTTTTATAGGCACAGACTTTGACCGGGATGAAATCGGCAACCTTCCTGATTTACTGAAACAATACTGCATACCCTTCATTCTATTTACCGGTAAATTTGAACAGGCTGCGAAATCCAAAGCAGCAGAATTACTGGTAGATGATTACTTATTTGGAGCTATTAATTCATGCCTGATTAAGCGTCTTGATGTTATCCGAAAACTTAAAGTTTATAACAGCAATCGCGAACTTATCTTAAAATCACAGCAAGCAAAGGTTACTCCTACCATCAAACTATGGAGACTAAAACGAACTGTTGACATCCTTGTTTCTGCTTCTGCCTTGTTGATTTTATCACCTATCCTGCTACTCATCGCCCTTATCATTAAATTGGAATCGAAAGGCCCGGTGTTTTACATTGCTAAGCGTGCAGGTTCTGGGTACAAAATTTTCGATTTTTACAAATTTCGCTCCATGCGTTCAGGAGCTGATCAGGAATTGAAAAAATTTGCTGAGTTAAATCAGTACGGTACGGATGAAAGTGACAGTGTATTTTTCAAGATTAAAGACGATCCACGCATCACAAGGTTCGGCATGTTTTTACGTCAAACCAGTTTGGATGAAATACCGCAATTGTTAAATGTTTTGAAAGGAGACATGTCACTTGTTGGAAATCGCCCGCTACCC
Source organism: Cyclobacteriaceae bacterium (assembly GCA_019638255.1). Taxonomy (GTDB): domain Bacteria; phylum Bacteroidota; class Bacteroidia; order Cytophagales; family Cyclobacteriaceae; genus UBA2336. Next base: position 3,060,631 of record JAHBUD010000001.1, read on the forward strand.
TTGTATGAAGCAGAGAAGCTGACCAAGGATAAAATAGCCTGGCGATTTTTAGCCCCTGCAGGTCTTACCGGCCTATGGCAAATTACAAAGCGCGGTAGAGATGATATGTCGCCTGAGGAGCGTATTCAATTAGACATGGAATATGCCATGACCAATTCATTTCTGGGTGACATGAAGATTATCCTGAAGACTTTTCCTGCGCTGTTGCAGAAGGAGAAGGTTTGATCCCTTATGACTAAAATCAGAATCCTTCATTGCATTAGACAAGGGCAAGTCGGGGGCGGAGAAAGTCATATTTTAGATCTCGTCTCAAATTTAAACCCCAATCAATTTGAATCTATCGTTCTTGCCTTTACAAGCGGACCCATGATTCACCAGCTCAAAGAGCTTAACATACAGCATCATGTAATCCCAACCACTAAACCTTTTGACTTTACAATATGGTCAAAGGTTAAGGAGTTCATAAAAGCAAACCATGTTGATTTAGTTCATATTCATGGCACACGGGCGTACTCCAACACCTTTGCAGCGTCAATGCTGTTAAAGAAAAAAATAATCTACACCGTTCACGGTTGGTCGTTTAATGATTTCCAAAGTTCACTGAAAAGGAAACTTGCAGTAACTATCGAAGAATGCTTTATTAAAATTAGTGATACCACAATAAATGTCTCTCATCAAAATAGACTCATAGGAAAACAATATATAAAAAGACTTAATTCAATCGTTATTCAAAATGGCATTGACACAGAAAAGTTCAATCCTGATAAAAATTTCAAAGACATAAGAAAAGAGTTGAACATCCCTGATGAGCGTATGCTCATAGGCTATATCGCCAGAATGACTAAACAAAAAGATCCAATAACTTTAATACGAGCTTTCAACAGCTTAATTGAGCGTGGACTTACCAATTATCACCTTCTTATTGTGGGCGATGGTGAGCTGACTGTTTCCGCTAAAGATTTGGTAAATAAACTTGGTATTTCATCGAACGTTAGCTTTGAAGGATTCAGAAGCGATATACCTGATATTCTTAATTCCATTGACATTTACTGTCTTCCTTCGCTTTGGGAGGGTCTCCCGGTGGGCCTTTTAGAAGCAATGGCCATGAAGAAAGTAGTAATTGCCACTAATGTTGATGGCACAAAAGAAGTAATTCACCACGGAGTGAATGGGTTCCTGTTTAATGTCAAAGATTATAGCAATCTATCAAATCAGATAGTAGAGGTTACCGAGAATGCTCCACTACGAAAAACACTACAGGAGAATGCACACAAAACAATAGCAAACCAATTCTCCTTATCTGGAATGATTAAACGCACAGAAGAAATCTACTCCAACTTATTGAACGGTTATCATGTTAATAATTGAATTGATCATACTCCTGTATTTCGGATATACAACGTTATATTCATTAATCTTCCTGGTTGCAGGCTTTTTCTATAAGGACACCAAGTTTGATCTTCAAGATTCAAAGCAACAAGTTTCAAAATTTTGTGTTCTTATTCCTGCTTATAAAGAAGATTCAGTAATCCTTCACGCGTTAAATGAAAATTTAAAAATTTCGTACCCTCAAAAATACGCTGACATAGTAGTTATTGCTGATTCACTACATGAAGACACGCTCAATCAACTCAAAAAACTCCCCATTAGGTTATGCGTAGTTTCCTTTGAATCAAGCACCAAAGTAAAGGCCTTAAATGAGGCATTTACCCAATTGCCTGATGACTATGATTACGCCCTGATTCTTGATGCAGATAATACAATGGAGAACGACCTTATCCAAAAATTAAGTCAACTTCATTCATTTGGACATCAGGCCATCCAAGTACAGAGAGCACCAAAGAATCATGAGACAAATATTGCTGTTCTCGATGGGTTAAGTGAAGCAGTGAATTACGCTATAATTTCCAAAGGAGGACACGTACTAGGATTATCGCCAGGATTAAAAGGTTCCGGCATGTCATTTAAATATTCCTTGATAAAGAAAACGCTTGGCGAAATGATTTCTATAGGGGGTTTTGATCGGGAACTAGAACTGCGGTTAATCAGGAATAACATCAACATTTACTACTCACATAACGCAAAAGTTTTTGATCAAAAAGTCAGCTCAGTAAATGTTTTCAAGAATCAGCGTACCCGATGGATTTCTAGCCAATTCCATTATTTAAAGACATATCTTCGCACAGGTATTTCAGCATTATTCAATGGAAATATTAATTTCTTTAACAGCGCAGTACTTAGAAACGTACAACTTCCCCGAATTCTCAATCTAGGCCTTTTAATAATGCTAACAATCCTATTCCTTTTATTTCAACAAGCAACATACTTGGATTATAAAATCTGGATAGCACTTCTGTTACTTAACATAGCAATAATACTAATCGCTATTCCAGCTAAGCTCTACTCAAAAAAGCTCTTTCTAGCACTCTTCGAAATACCCGTTGTCCTACTTAACATGATCATGATTCTTTTCAGACTACAAGGCGCAAATAAAAAATTCATTCATACACCTAAGTCTACAATAACTAAAACCTAACACTCGAATTCACGACCTACTTTCATGAATTACCCTCTAGTATCAATCATAACCGTCAACTATAATTCACTTGATGTTACACTAGAGTTTCTTGACTCAATATTCAAAATTGAATATCCAACTATTGAGGTGATCGTTATTGACAATGCTTCCAACGAAAATCCGCAAAACACCATTTTAAAGAATTATCCGCAAGTAAGATTTTTCAGAACATCCTCAAATCTAGGTTTTGCTGGCGGTAACAATGTTGGTGTACGTGCTGCTCAGGGTAAGTATATCATGTTTTTGAATAATGACACTGAGGTTTCATCTCAATTCTTACATCCACTTGTTGAGTTACTTGAACACGATCCAAACATTGGGATTTGCTCACCTTTAATACTTTACTACTATACCGACCACCTGATTCAATATGCAGGGAGTACTAAAGTTAATCCATTCACAGGGCGCAATAAGCGGCCCTATTTCATGCAAAGAGACAACAATCAATTCGGACACGCTTTCGAAACATCACTTGCCCATGGAGCGGCTATGATGGTTCCGAAACACATTATTCAGCAGGTGGGTGAAATGCCCGAAATATTCTTTCTTTACTACGAAGAACTGGATTGGTGTGAAGCCATAAAAAGGGCTGGCTACAAAATTTATGTTGAGCCTCGATCAAAAGTCTATCATAAAGAATCAGTATCGGTCGGAAAAATGTCTACTTTTAAAACATACTATCTTAACAGAAGTCGATTGCTTTATATGAGAAGAAATACATTTGGTCTGAATAAGATCTTATGGGTCATATTCTTTACTTTAATCTCGTTTCCAAAAAACTCCCTACTCTATTTGGTTCGAGGTCAGTTTGATCATCTAAAAGCTTTTGCAGATGCCGTTTTATGGAATCTTTCACATAAAAAGAATGGGGAAAGACTAATAAACGCTGATTGAACCGTATATGAAAATCGGAATTGAGGTTCAGAGATTATATAGACAAGAACGGTATGGGATTGAAACGTCCGCTATTGATTTAGTTAATGCATTATACGGCTTAAAAACAAAACATGATTTTTTTATTTATGCAAAAAACTACAACAATAACTTACAAACTGATACAAAAGATTTTAATGTAAGATTTATTCATGGTAAGTTTTTTGTTGATTCTGAACAAGTATTCCTTCCACTTGCTGCCGCAAAAGATAAACTTGATCTTCTCCACTGTACCGGTAACACAACCCCGATTTTTAGTAAAGTGCCCATCATTCAAACACTGCATGATGTTATCTTTATGGATTCAATCCCTTCAAGTGATACTCTGTACCAACGACTCGGTAATTATTACAGAAGGCTAGTTGTTCCTTGTGTTTCACAAAAAAGCAAATTGATTGTCACAGTATCAGAATTCGAAAAACAAAGAATAATAAAACGACTTGGCATTTCACCCGATAAAATCCATGTTATTCATAATGGTATCAGCAATTCATTTAAAAGAGTAAATGATCAACAGGAACTCAGTCGCATAAAACAAAAGTACAATCTAACTGACACGTACATTCTTTTTCTTGGAAACAGTTCACAAAGAAAAAACCCAATTCGTGTAATAGAAGCTTATCTAAAATATGTTCAGCGAACAAACGAGCCAATTCCTTTGGTAACTCCAAATCTAACCAGGGATTATCTCGCTCATCAACTTCAAAGACTCAGTCAAAAAAAATTAATCAATAATTTCATTACTCCGGGTTATATCCAACGAGAAGACATGCCTCACCTATTTTCACTCAGCAGCTTATTCCTATTCCCTTCTCTTTCTGAAGGATTTGGGATGCCCGTGCTAGAGGCGATGGCATGTAAAGTACCTGTAGTGACCTCAAATCTGTCTTCATTACCAGAAATTTCCGGAAATGCTGCCTGGTCCATTAATCCATTCAATATTGAAGAATTGGCGGACGCAATGTTAACTCTTCTCGATTCTGACACGCACCGTTCCAATCTTGTTGAAGAAGGCACTAAGCAAATTGCTAAATTTAGCTGGAAAAGATCAGCCGAAAAATACATTGAACTGTATGAACGTATCGGGGCGAAAGGAAGCTAATCCAAATTAATTGTGAAATACATTGGAATTATAATATTGACCCTCGCTACTCTTCATTCATTTAATGGGTATTGTCAATCACGTAAAGAGAATGAAATAAAAACCATTACGCTACCAGAGAATTCGTTTACCAAAATCGCTAGCCTGCCTTCACATATAAACGAGGCCTCAGGATTAGCCATCACCAGCGAAAAGAATATTTGGACACACAATGACGGAGGGGTTCCGGTTTTATTTTGCCTCGACTCAACTGGACAGCTCATTAAAACATTACACCTGAATCACAGGAATAATGGGTGGGAAGATCTGGCCACTGATGAAAATGGAAATTTATACATTGGATCTTTCGGAAATAACAAAAATGACAGAAGAGATTTAAAAATCTTCCGTATACCAAATCCTGACTCAATAACAACACCAGTATTTACTGCCGAAATAATTAGTTTTTCGTACGAAGATCAATTCGAATTCCCGCCCCGACCAAATAAACGTAATTTTGATTGCGATGCCTTTATAATATTAAATGGATCAATCTATCTGTTTACAAAAAACAGAACCTTACCCTTCACAGGATTCACAAGAATCTATAAACTGCCCACAACACCAGGGGTATATAAGGCCGCATTAATTGACAGTCTTTATTTAGGACAAGGCGCCATGATGGATTATTGGGTAACAGGGGCAGATTATAGCAGTGACAATAAAACATTGGTCCTTTTGGGACACTCATCTGTTTGGTTGATTAAGGATATGGATGGGGAGAGATTTTCAACTGGAGATATTTTTCACATGTCTTTAAACCACTATTCTCACAAGGCAGGAATAGCCTTCAAATCAAAGAACCTACTCTATATAGTTGATGAGAAAGAATTCGGCCTAATCGGTGGAGATCTTTACCAACTGAATCTTGAAAAGATACTGAATAACCTTAAATAATAGCCAATAACTACGTTTTTGAGCATTTTGTCGTTCATTTAGGCATTTACTATATTTAAGGTTCATTTTCTACAGTTTACCTTCCTATACTAGAAAGTATAGAACTTCATAAATTAAATACCTGACCTATGAATTTTATAGAAACGTTATCAAAACATCGGTTCTCTATAAAACTGAATCTCTTAGTTTTTACACCACTAATATTTTTAACAACTATTGCGTATTCCCAGAACCAAACTCCAAGGGTAACGACCGCAAGTACAATCCATTTTTACGAATACCTGCCTCCAGATTACAATTCGAATACAAATAATTATCCAGTTGTTTTTTTTATGCATGGCTTGGGCGAGCGTGGAAATACCGCTGCTGACCTGCCGCTTGTTCATAAACACGGACCTCCGAAATTCGTAAAAAATAATACACAATTTCCATTTATCTTAATATCTCCTCAACTAAAAACAAATTTTGGCGATTGGCCACCTTGGTATATCGATGAAGTAGTAGAGTATTGTCGTACTTACTTAAGGATCGACCCTAAACGAATGTATTTCACCGGCATGAGCCTTGGTGGGGGTGGTGCATGGTACTACGCACAAACCTATCCAAATAAAGTAGCTGCGTTAGCACCGGTTTGTGGAAGCCGAAACCTTACTTCCAAAGCCTGCGATCTTGTGAATAGCAATATACCGGTTTGGGCATTTCATGGTTCGAATGACACTACCGTTCCACAGTCCAGAACAATCAACATGATAAATGCGATGAATGCTTGTAACCCGGCACCAAACCCCGCTCCGATTCTGACCATATATCCGGGCGTAGGACATAATGCATGGGATAAAGCCTATAGACCTGATCATGTTGAACACAACCCCAACGTATATGAATGGATGATGATGCAGGTTAATGGTGGAGTAACCGTAAATGCCGGTCCTGATATTACCTTAAACCTTCCGACCAACTCCACGACCATTACTGGCACAGCATCAACACAAACCGGAACAATTACATCCTACGCCTGGACAAAGTTGAGTGGCCCTGCTGTTACGCTGGCCAATACAAACACGCCAACGGTTTCACTTACCAATATGGTGGAGGGTGTTTATACCTTCAGGCTCACAGCAACCAGTAGTTCAGGCGATAGCAGCCATGATGATGTAAAGGTTACCGTTCTGCAAATAAACCAACCCCCGGTGGCAAATGCCGGACCAGACATTACCATCACCTTGCCAACCAGTTCCGTAACCATAAATGGAATTGGTTCCGACCCTGACGGATCCATCACTACCTACGCATGGGTAAAAAACAGCGGGCCATCGGCTACCATCAGCGGTCAAAACACAGCCACCTTGAACCTTACCAACCTGGTGGAAGGTGTTTATGTGTTTACGCTAACTGTAACCGACAACCTTGGTGCAACCGGAACCGATCAGGTTACGATTACTGTTAATGCGGCCGCGGTAAATCAACCACCCGTGGCAAATGCCGGACCTGACATTACCGTTAATTTACCAACCAGTTCGGTTAACATAACCGGAAGTGGAAGCGATCCTGACGGAACAATTGCAAGTTATTTATGGGAAAAAATCAGTGGGCCAAGCGTAACCATAGCAAATGCCAATACGCCTACTGTTTCGTTAACAGCATTGGTTGCCGGAACGTATGTATTCCGGCTTACTGTAACCGATAATCAAGGTGCAACTGCTTTTGATGAAGTGACCATCAATGTGGTTACTGCCAATCAATCGCCCTCCGCCAATGCTGGGCCGGATGTAACGATTACATCACCGACCTCAAGTATTACAATAACAGGATCGGGAACTGATCCTGACGGGTCGATAACCACGTATGCCTGGATCCAAGTATCCGGCCCAAGCACCGCAGTACTAACTAACGCTAATACCTCAAACCTTACTGCAAGTTCTCTTATAGCGGGAATTTACCGCTTTCGGTTAACGGTCACGGATAATCTGGGCGCTACCGGTAGTGATGATATGTTAGTCACCGTAAATGCAGCTCCGGTCAATAATCCCCCGGTTGCTAATGCCGGGCCAGACATTACCATTACACTTCCAACAAACACAGTAATTATTAATGGATCTGGTACTGATAGTGATGGAACCGTTGTGGCTTACCAATGGTCAAAATTAAGCGGCCCAGCCTCCGTTCAGTCCGGACAAACCACTCCTAGCTTAACGGTTAACAATATGGTTGCAGGAACCTATACGTTCAGGCTTACTGTTACCGACAATCAAGGTGCAACAGGAACCGATAATGTTTCAGTGATTGTTCAACCTGAAGTTGTTAACCAGGCTCCTATTGTGAATGCCGGACCAGATGTGAGCCTTACATTACCAAGCAATAGTACATTACTTCAGGCAACAGCAAGCGACCCTGATGGATCAATTGCCTCCTATCAATGGCAACAGATCAGTGGGCCATCGTTCTCAGGGACAGGAAACACTACAGCAAATTTTTCTTTGAACGATTTGCAGGAAGGCTCATATGTATTTCGTATTACCGTTACCGATAATCTCGGAGCTACCGCAACGGATGAGGTTGGTGTTTTTGTTTTCGCTGCTAATCAACCACCCGTTGTCAATGCATCATCAGACCAAACCATAACATTGCCTACATCAACGGTTATTCTGACTGCCGTAGCATCAGATCCGGATGGCACCATAGATTCCTACTTATGGATCTATGTTTCCGGCCCGGGAAGTCCAACGTTAAGCGGGGCAACAACTACTTCTTTAACGGCTGGAAATTTAATTCAAGGCACCTATACCTTTAGAATTACTGTTACTGATAATGATGGTGCAACAGCATTTGACGAAGTAAACGTTGTGGTACAATCGGCCACGAATCAATCACCTATTGCCAATGCCGGCCCAAATAAATCCATTACACTACCCACCAACTCCACCAACTTTACAGGGTCAGGCGTTGATCCGGATGGTACAATAATAAGTTACGCCTGGGTGCAAATAAGTGGTACGGCAGCTACGCTCTCCAATGCCAATACGGCAACGCTTACCGTGCAGGTGCCAGCTGATGGTACGTATACCTTTCGTTTAACCGTAACCGATAATGATGGGGCATCTGGCTCCAGTAATGTTACGCTTACAGTAAATCCAGCAGCTGTTAATCAACCACCCGTAGTAAGTGCGGGACCAAACCAATCGATTACCCTACCTCAAAATTCACTCAACCTGAATGGAACAGCCTCTGACCCTGATGGCTCTATTGCTTCCTACCTTTGGATAAAATTCAGTGGCCCGACAGCAACACTTACCAACGCAATAACACCAACTTTGTCGGTAGCTGATATGGTTGAGGGCACCTATATATTCAGACTTACCGTTACCGACAATGGTGGCCTTACCGCTTCAGCCAATGTAACCGTTAACGTGTTACCGGCTGCGGTGAATCAACCGCCTGTAGCCAATGCTGGTCCGGATAGGGTGCTGACATTGCCGACTAACAATACAACATTGCTGGGTTCCGGTACCGATGCGGACGGAACGATTGTCAGTTACGAATGGATACAGTTAACAGGTCCAGCCGCTACGCTCCTCAATGCGACAACACCAACACTAACCATTCAGGATCTTGTAGCCGGAGTTTATGATTTCAGTTTGACCGTTACGGATGATCAGGGAGCAACCGGAACAGACGTTGCCCGTGTGACTGTTAATGCATTGCCTGTTAATCAACCGCCTGTGGCTAATGCAGGCCCTGACCGGACAATAAATCTGCCTACCAATATTGCCACCCTCAATGGATCGGGTAGTGATAGTGATGGCTCCATTGTTCGCTATCTTTGGACCAAAGTATCTGGCCCCACCGTTATTATGGGCAATGTTAATATCCCAAATCTTTCACTCAGCGAACTCGTTGAAGGGACGTATCGCTTCCGGCTTGAAGTTGAAGATAATGATGGTGCGATTGCAACAGATGACGCCATGGTGTTTGTTATTGCCGCAGCGGTTAATCAGCCACCCGTGGTAAGCTCAGGCGGAAACAAGTCTATCTTTTTACCCACCAATTCAACAACCTTAAATGGTTCTGCCAGTGATCCTGACGGAAGCATTACTGCCGTTGTATGGACGCAAGTTACCGGACCAAGCACCGCTACGTTAACCAATTCGAACACAGTAAATTTAATGGTGTCAAATCTGATTGAAGGCATTTACCGGTTCCGGTTAACGGCAACGGATAATGCCGGTGCAACGGCATCTGCAGACGCACAGGTTACCGTTAATGCGGCCACGGTAAACCAACCTCCTACCGCTAATGCAGGGCCTGATGTTACAATTCAACTTCCAGTGAACAACACAAACTTGAACGGTTCAGGAAATGATCCGGACGGAACCATTGCTTCTTATGCGTGGTCAAAATTAAGTGGACCAGTAGTTACACTAACCAATGCAAATACTGCAACACTATTGCTATCCGGTATGGCCGAAGGTGTTTACAGCTTCAGGCTTACGGTAACCGATAACGAAGGCGCTACAGCTTCCGATATCGCCAATGTTACTGTTTTACCCGCATCCATTAACAATCCTCCTGTGGTGAATGCCGGACCGGACCGTACCATTGTACTGCCGGTTAACAGTACAACCCTCACTGGAACTGCAACCGATGATGGAACCATTACCGCTGTACAATGGACAAAAGTTTCAGGGCCAGATGCTGTACTTACCGGTGCTAACTCACTTTCAGTAGCCATCAGCAACCTCGTTGAGGGCACGTATGTCTTCCGGCTCACCGCTACCGATAATGGCGGACTGACTGCATCAGACGATGCACAGGTTAATGTTGAACCCGCATTGATTACAAATCCACCGCCTACCGTTGATGCCGGTGAAACCGTAACCATTGCTTTGCCTGTTGATTCTGTTGCTGTTACAGCAGTAGCAACTTCTCCGGGGTTAATTGAAACGTATAAATGGACCCAGTTGAATGGTTCTCCAGTACAGATAAATCCCGATACTACAGATGTGCTTCGGGTTAAAAACCTGACGGAAGGTGAGTATCTTTTCCGCATTACGGTTACCGATGGCGATAACCAGTCGGCAACCGATGACCTTTTGGTAATTGTGGAAAGACCTGCGGTGAAGCCTGCCAATGTCTTCTCACCCAACAACGACAATTTCTATGACACCTGGACAATTGATCATGCTGAACTCTTATCAGGATGCACCATTGAAGTTACCGACCGGCAAGGAAAACGGGTTTATAACTCAACAGGATATGAGACAGCATGGGATGGCGTATTCAACGGACAACCGTTGCCCATGGGTGCTTATTTTTATACCATACGTTGTAATAATCAAAAACCATTAACCGGTAGTGTAACGATTATCCGCTAAATAAAAATGAACTTAAGGCCCTCTCTCCTTCTATTACTCTTTTGTGTTGTATTAACATTTCCTGCACTTGCACAAAGTACAATTCTATACAGCAGCTACTACATGAATCCTTCGTTGTACAATCCGGCTTTTACCGGTTCCAGCGGATACTCAGAACTGTTTTTGAATTTCAGAAGGCAATGGAGCGGTTATGAAGGTGCCCCTACTACAGGAACACTTAACGTTCATTTACCCCTTAATTTTAAAACGAGCCTTGGATTTAATGCCTTTCAGGATAAAGCAGGGATCATCAGAACCACTTCGGGTATGGCCACGTTTGCCTACCATGTTCATTTCGGAAACAATGTAGAAGACGAGAACCGGTTAAGCTTTGGGCTTTCGGCTGGTTTAACGAACAGTTTCTTAAAAGACCCGGACAATCCTGATGACCCCGCGGTGGCCAACAACACCACCTATTTTCTGAATGGACAGTTTGGCTTATCCTACCAACTCAAAAACCTCAACATTGCTTTTGGTATTCCGGGCTTGTTCAACTCATACGTAGTATCCGATGTTGGGTTTAACACACCCGGCTTTGATCAGTTGAAAAACACCATCTCTTCACTGAGCTACCGTTTCGATTTTTCAGGTTTATCCTTCCAGCCCATGGTAATTTACCGTACAAGCGAACTTTCCAACCAATTTGAGGCACTCGGTATCTTTACCATCAAACAGTTGGTGTGGTTGGGCGGATCATACCGACAGGACTATGGCGCAGCAGTGCTGGCCGGCCTCCAGGTAGTTGATAAGTTTAGACTTGGTTATGCCTATGAATTCAGCACGGATGGAGTGGCTGAGTTCAACAACGGCACGCATGAAATTCAACTGGCCCTGCGCATCGGCAAAAAACAGGTAAAGCGGCCAACCCCAACTACAAAACCTGAACCGGTTACTACAAAAGAGCCCGAACCTGCCGAAGAGCCCAAACCGGAGGAACCAACGGAAATCCCTGAACCGCAGGTTGCCGAAATACCTCAACCGCAGCAGGAAGTTAAACCTGAGCCTGTTGAAACTAAGCCAGAACCTATAGAAACTAAGCCAGAAGTAGTTGAACCCGAACCTGAAAAGCCGCGCAAACTCAATGGCGAAGAATTGCCTCCAGGACATTATGTGGTTGTAGGGGTGTTTAAATTCCAAACCAATGCTAAAACCTACCGCGACCAACTCAGTAAGGCCAGCTACCCGGCTGAAATGGCCTACGTACCGGCTAAGGAATACTATATCGTTCATTTGGGAATGGATCCTGATATAGAAAAGGCCAAGGCGTTACGCGATAAATACAGGCAACAATCGCGGTATTCATTGCGCGATACCTGGATATTATCGGTGGAATAACACCTTCCATTTGCTTCAATTCTTGGTTTTGGCTCCAACATGAACCTGCCCACCCGTGTAAGCGGGTGGTTTATTGCCGGATTGCCGTGGTTTTGTTCAAAATATACTTTCCCATAAGCCTACTTTTGGCGGTTACTATTACACATTTCAACGCCATTTAGTACATGGTTTTAGTAATACCCCTTTTGGGATAAAAAATGCCTGTTTCAGCATATTTTCAATAATTCTTAACAAAATTATTACCCATTAAACAGGGCATTTTTGTTACTTTTACCATGAAAAAGTACGTGGCTTTAAATGGTTGGAAATTAAGGCCATGATAACTACAGTTAACATTTGTCAACGCTTTAATCTACATCACTACTTTATGAGCAAGCTATTCGCTGTACTCTTTCTTATCCTTTCATTTGTTGCCATTGCGCAGGATACAACAAACATTTCCATAGCAGGCTTCAGAATTGTTGAAGGAGAAACGTTTAGTTGGCGAGGAGACGGAAATTTCTTTAACCGAACCTCCTGGAACTCCAACCAATATACACAAGGACATTTGCGAGCCCCCAATAACAATTTTGTTATGAATTACAGGCTCCTCTTCCCGGTTGGCTATGACCCAAACTTTGATCCTGGTTACCCGATCATCATTATGATGCATGGTGCCGGTGAACGCGGTAATTGCTGGAATAGTGGACAGGGCACCTGCCCGACAGGGGGTTGTTACTATGGAAGCAACTGTTACAACCCTAATGATTTCCCAACGGGTGCAACCCAAACTCAGCTTAACAACCTGTTAAACAATGACCACAACCTGACGCATGGCGGACAGCCCCATTTAAACGCAGTGAACCTGGCCGGTTCAAAAAAACCTGACGACCCAACCCTTCACCAAAGAGCCTTCCCGGGGTTTGTTTTATTTCCGCAAAATCTGAATGGCTGGGTAGGTGTAAACAACGTGAGGGACGCTATCCGTATTATGCGCCTGGTAATCAAAAAATATAATATCGATCCAAACCGGGTTTATATTCACGGTCTTTCTAATGGAGGGTATGGTACTTACATGGCCGTTCGGGAAGCTCCCTGGATGTTCGCGGCATCGGCTCCAATGTCTGCCATTGATGCCCAGGGTGCATTGGGACCGGGTGGTATTGACAAAATCGCAACAGTTCCTTTCTGGGTTTTTCAAGGTGGCGTTGATACTAATCCGCGACCTTCGCAAACCGAAAGCCTGATCAGGCAAATCCGGTCTTCGGGGGGAATTGTAAGGTATAGGTTTTATCCAACCCTGGGTCATGGTGTTTGGAACAACGCCTATAATGAGACGGATTTCTTTTCATGGCTACTCTCGAAAAACAGGGCCAATATTCACGTAAAATTTGACAACCCATTTATTTGTGGTACGGATGGAACAGGAGCCACATTAATGCTACCTGAAGGATTCCCCGCGTACCAATGGGAGCGTGACGGACAATTGATTCCCGGGGCAACTTCCTCAACATATATTGCCACCATACCCGGTACCTACCGCGCACGGTTTAGTCGCACACATGCCAATCCAAATGAACAGCAATGGAACCGATGGTCCGATCCTATAACAGTTACTGAAAAAACACCGGAGAAGGCAGAGATCCTACAAACCGGAACAGTGCTGCTAAACGATCTGAACAATAATCAAAACCTGGTTCTAAGTTCAGCAGACAATACACAAGAAAAATACTACTGGTACAAAAACGGAGCATTGGTCAACATTGCAGAAGAAAGTAGTACACTGATCTGTGCAGGCGGACCATGCCCACGAACAAAGGGCACGGTTGTTCTTCGGACTTCAGGTTTTGATAATTGCCAAAGTCCACCGTCTGATCCCAAGTATGTATTTTTTGGCACATTCCCTGGAATCGGTGACAATGGCGCACCTGTAACTATTACAGCACCAAACAACTTCTCTGGAAAGTTAACCTCTCCAACCAGTGTATTTCTAACATGGCGCGACAATTCCACCAACGAAAGGGGATTTGAAATCTGGAGAAGGCGATCGACAGATCCATTCATTGCAAACTGGGTTATGGCCACCCTTACCGGTGAAGATGTAACCTCTTTTCACGATACCGGGCTTGAACCCAACACAACCTATTTCTATAAAATACGTGCGGTGAGCAATACAGGGCGATCAAACTACTTTCCAAATCAAAACCGGAATAACAGCCCGGTAGATAATTTAATGATCACCACAACTTTTGGCGCTGATCAACTATCTCCTCCGCAAAATCTAACCGCAACCACCATCATCAACCAACAACCCATTGCATTTGCAGGGCCTAACCGTACCGTGCGATTGGCAAGCGGAAGTAATTCTATTTCAGTAATTACATTGGATACGCGCGATGACGATCTTGATCCGCTAAACGATGGAAATCCGCTCAGTAGGGATGCCGATGGTTTCATTGTAAAGTATGCATGGGAGAAGATCTCGGGACCATTAGTCAACTTGTCGGATGTTAACACACCCAGGCTACTTGTTTTAGGAGCAACGGCCGGAACGTATGTATTTAAGCTGGAGGTTACCGATGACTCCGGGGCAACCGATGTAGATTATGTAACCCTTAACGTTGTACCCTTCAGCACCAACCAGGCACCTGTGGTTAATGCCGGTGTTGATCGGGTTATCTATTTGAATACAAACAGTCTGTCCGGTACAACAGGTATTAGCCCTGCATTACGAGGTTTCTGGAGTGATCCGGACGGTAACGGAACGGTTGTTAATAGAATTTGGACACAGGTTTCCGGTCCCTCATGGCCACCCTTAACACAATCCGGAACCACCTCGCCCCGAACACTTACCGTAACTGGACTTATTGCCGGTACTTACACTTTCAGACTCACGGTAACCGATAACCAGGGTGCCTCAAGTTATGACGATGTAAACGTAACGGTATTGCCCGCACTCAACACCCAGGCTGTAACACTTACCTGGGATGAAAACCCTGAAATGAAAGATTACCTGATCTATTTGGGTTCCGATTCCATCTCCATTGGGTATAACACCACCAGTTATGTAATCAATAACCTGCCACCCAATAGGTACTTCAACTTTACTGTTAAGGGGGTAGATCAGTTTGGCAGTATTACGCCCGCAAGCAACCAGGTAACGGCCTCAACCTATTTCACCGGGCTGCAATACCAGCACACAACAGGGGTTTGGAACAATGTCAATGATCAACCCGACATAACTTTAGTAAACTGGAGCCAGCCTGAATTTAAGGGAACCATTGATCGGTTTACCATCAACAGCCCGGATGAAAACCCACCCGGAGAGCGTACACAAAGCGACTTTTTTAATTTCAGGTTTGAGGGCTTTTTCTACGCGCATGCTACCGGCAATTACCGGTTTGTATTGAACGCCAACGAAGCTGCCAGGATATGGATTGATGGAGTCCAGCGATGTATTATACAGGTTGGCAACGATCAAACCCAGCAAAACGAGAGCTCCTCATTTAATCTAACAGTGGGACCACACCGCATAACCGTTGATTATATTGATTTTGATGGTGAACATGAGCTTCGTATACGGTACAAGCCCAATTGTGGTAATAATACCGCATGCAATAACGCCACAGCCATTGATCTCCCGCTTAACCGCATACGGAGTTACGATACCAACTTGCCAAATCCGCCTGCTCCGCCCAGCCCGCCAACAAATTTGTTAGCCGAGGGTGTCAGCATGTCTCAGATTGATTTAAACTGGACTGCACCAGCCAGCGGCAGCGCTTATAATGTAGTGGTTTTAGGATCTTCAACAGCAGCCGGTACCGGAGCTGATCCCAGTTCAAATGCCTGGGTAAATCAATTCAGAACGTGGCTGCAATCCATCGCACCGGGGTCAACCGTTACAAACCTGGCTGTCGGTGGTTATACAACACGTGATGTAGTTCCAACAGGAACACCAAGCCCCGCAACACCAAAAACTGCTAATAATATTACAGCAGCGTTAGCATTGAACCCGAACATCATTATTGTTAACCTGCCCTCAAACGATACTAATGCTGGTATTCC
Source organism: Cyclobacteriaceae bacterium (assembly GCA_019638255.1). Classification (GTDB taxonomy): domain Bacteria; phylum Bacteroidota; class Bacteroidia; order Cytophagales; family Cyclobacteriaceae; genus UBA2336. Next base: position 3,076,970 of record JAHBUD010000001.1, read on the forward strand.
ATTAGGTGAAACGATGAGTAATTTTGAGCTTATTAAGGCTGCCGCAGCCAGCCAAGGGGTAAAGATATTCTTCACTACCACGCAACCCCGCAATTTTGCTAACCTGGCTCTCCGCGATGAGTTGGAAACACAAGCCAATCTGATTCGTGCTGCGTTTGGAAACTATGTGATTGATATTTATGATGAGCTGACCGATTTCAATAATAATAAAGCCATCAAAGCGATATACAATGCCGATGGCATTCATGTCAATAATGCCGGGCATACATACATCTACACCACAGCGCGTGAAAGGATACTATCTCACCTGCTCAATTATGAAGTATTCCGGTCAACCGAAGAAACGGGTACTTATACGATGGTGACGCGGACTGTGGGAACCAGTATCAGTGACGTAAACTTAATACCTGGCACCACGTACTATTACAAGGTTAGAACAGTTGATTTTAATGGAACCTCTGATTTTACTCCGGTAGCAGAAACCTCTACGGATATCGATGCTATTGCACCAAGTATACCTACTGGTGTTACCATTACAGCAACCAATTTTACCAGTGTTTCATTGGTATGGAATAGCTCTACCGACAATGTAGCCGTAACCGGTTATGAAGTATTTGCAAACGGGCAATTGATTGGAACCACTGCCATAGCCGGTTACATGGCCACTGAGCTCACCCCCAATACGCTTTACAATTTTACAATAAAAGCTTTTGATGCCAGTGAAAACCGATCCGATACATCAACACCGGTAAGCACTACTACCACGAATACTTCAATATTCTATTCTAAACCAAGTGGAGAACTGAATATTACCAGCAATTGGGGTGTCCAGGCAAACGGTAATGGTGCTGCCCCTCCGGGCTTTGACCACAACGGGCAGCATTTTGTAGTCAGCAATCGCACAACCAGTTCATTGGGCGGTGCATGGACAGTTGAAGGGGGTATTTCAAAAGTAATTGTTCCCGATAACGTTACCTTAACAGCTGATAACGCCTTTACTGCACGTGTGGAAGTGCAGGGTACGGGGGTAGTTGTTTTAACAAACGCTACGATCCCGGAATTTATTCAACTTTCGAGTAACAGTACAATTCAATATACTACTGCATCCAACGTACAACCGAATACCTACGGTCATTTATCCTTAGGCGGATCGGGCGCTAAAACATTTTCGTCTGGTACAACCACGGTAAATGGAAACCTGATTGTTAGCAACAACATAGGCCTCAAGGGTGCCCCCGGAAACAATACAAGGCTTTCGGTAGCCGGTAATGTTACCATCAATGGAACACCTCAATTCGTAGCCGATGACTTTGGAATAAAACTCGAATTAACAGGCACGGGAAATAAAACCATAAGCAGTGCCGGGGATCTTTATCTTGATGAAATCATTACCACCGATGCAAGTACTGTGAACATCGTATCGACTTCTTCACCTTTTAATATTCGGTTAGGTGGCGAAGCCAGTGGAGGACTCACTCTCGCGTCATCCAGTACACTTAATATTGGAAACAATACCTTGTTGTTCAAAAAACGCTCTTCCATCAATTCAGCCAACGAAACAGGAAGAGTCGCAATCAATGGAGGTAATATATTATTTACCACTACCAGTACAGCACCATCAAATTTATACTTTGATCCGACATTGAATTTCATCAATCGCTTTGAAGTAAACTCAACAGGAGGTGGTTCAATCACGGTACAATCTTCAGGTCGGGTAACGGATGGTTTAAAAATATTTAATGGCAATGTTAATGCTAACAATCAGCTGATGCTGGTTTCTACTGCCAGCAAAACAGCCAACCTGGAAATTATTGAGAATAGCGGGCAGGTTAGTGGTGAACTGGTTGTTCAGCGCCACATGGAACCAGAAGGTCGCATCTGGAAGTATATTTCAATTCCGGTGGATGGTGTTACCGTTGCCGATCTGCAACAATCCGGGCTTCCCATAACCGGAAGCTTTACAGGGGCTTCAACCGGTCCCGGGCTAGGATCAACCCCTTCCATGTATTACTTCAATGAAACACAGGGCGGTTGGCTCCCCTATCCGCCACCAGGAGGCACAAACCAGGCACCCATACTTCGTGGGGTTGGATACTCTGTATTCATCCGCAATACCCAAACGCCAACACTTATTGAGGTTGATGGCCCGGCTTTCCAGCAACACATTCCTTTTACGTTAACTGGCGGTACCGGTGGAAATGATGGCTGGAACCTGCTTGGCAACCCGTATGCTTCCACCATTGCATGGTCTAACACAGGCTGGAACCGCGCTGGGTTGAGCAGCACAATTTCTGTACGAAACAACCCTGAAGGAATATTCCTGTATTACGATGCAGACACCGGTATTGGAACATTGCCGGGAGGTAGAATTGCTCCCGGGCAAGCATTCTGGGTTCAAGCTATAACAGCTAATCCATCGCTTACGATTACCGAACAAGCCAAGAGCACACTGCAACAGGAATTTTACCGTGAACGCGATGAGAACGAATATGTCACCATTCGATTAATCCGAGGTGTACAGGAAGATGTTGCTTTCGTACTTTTTGATAATTCATCAGACAATTATGAAGCAAACAAGGATGCATTCAAGCGAACCAACGAAGGAACTTTCAGTTTCTCGACACTAAGTACCGATGGTACACCTTTGGCCATTAACAAGCTGAATGAATCATTCTGCGAAAAAAGTGTAAACCTGAAGTTTGAAAACACACCTGCAGGTCAATACACTATTGTACTGGAGAACCTGGAGAGTTTATCGCGCATCAAACAAGTGAAATTGATTGATAACCTGCTAAACAATACCGTTACAACAGGTGTTTATACTTTCCAAATCACCAGCGACCCGGCCACCTGGAGTGAATCACGTTTCACGGTGTTGTTTGAACGCAGTGAAGTTCGCATGCCTGTACTTCAATCCGCATCAGCCATTTGTGCAGAAACTACAGCAACCATTGTTCTTTCAAACACCGAACATGGAAACTTGTATACCCTTGTTAACCAGCAAGGTGAAATTCTGATCGATGCACAACCTGGAGCAAACGGCTCCACAACACTTCAGCTACCCGCTGAAAAATTAGCCATTGGCAATAACGCTATAAAAGTTTTGGTAACTGATGCCGTTTGCAACACTACACCGGTAACCGCACCCGGTGAACTAAATGTTGTTCGCAACCTTCGTCCTGAAGTTACAATCAACAGCCACCTGTCTATTTGTTCAGGCAGCTCCGTTACACTTACCCCTACAGGCGATGCCGGAACAACCGGATACAAATGGTTTACTGAAACCGGAGACCAAATTGCTACAGGCAGTACCTTTGTCACCCCCGTGCTAACCGACAGCAAAATTTATCGCGTAGCTGCCTTGGGAATGAACGGATGCGAAGGTGAACAGAAAGCAGTCATTATTACTACCGAAACTTTAGATGTGCCTCAAATAACCATGACAAACGATACACTGGTAACAACCAGTGCAGCCAAACTACAGTGGTACAAGGACGGTGAACCTATCTTCAACGAGGTGTCGAATTTTTACGTTCCCATAGAATCAGGAAGTTATCGCGTTTCATCCTCATCACTCACAGGAGACTGTGTTCAGTTTTCGGATGAAGTTATTTTTTCCATTACTTCTACCGAGCCAGTAATTGGAGGGTTTCATGGGTTAAGTGTTTATCCAAATCCGGCTTCAAAGGAATTGATTCATTTTATTTTCGAGACCAGCGAGCAGCAACCCGTTGAACTTAAGCTTATTGATACGTTTGGCCGAACGGTGTATCATCAACAACATACACATGATGAGGCCCGCACCGGAATCAGTATACAGGCCGGTTCAGATTGGAGCGCAGGACTTTACATGGTTATCGGTTCACAAGGAAAATCTACCATTACGAAGAAACTTGTGATTAAATAATCATTACCTATCAGTGTAATCAAAACGTCTGTCGTTACTGACAGACGTTTTGCTTTAACCCAGATTATGCATTGGGTTAGATTTTTATTTTTAAGGTAGTAATTTTGACTGTTGAGCATTGAAACCAATTATCATGTTAAAGACACTAAAACTGATCGCAATCAATGGCATAACGTTCCTGGTGCTGCTGGCCATCATTAATCTGATCAGTGGCCTTTCGTTAAAAAAAACATCTCAGGGAAACCGGTCTGACCTTCCGAATTATGCGAACGACCGTGAACATGCCCGGGAAATTTTCGTTGATTACAACCGTGTTCAACATCAGTACGAACCTTTTACCGGATGGAAAACACTTCCATACAGCGGAAAAACGTTGCAGATTGATCAATCGGGTATTCGTACACATAAACCTTATCCGGCTACTGGTGATACAAAGACGGTTTATTTTTTTGGAGGCTCTACCATGTGGGGAGAAGGATCGGACGATCAGCATACTATTCCGGCCCTGGTTAATCAATCAAAACCTGATTACGAAACACAAAACCACGCGCAGTTGGCCTATGCCACACGCCAGGAACTTGACGCCCTGATTACCTTGTATTCAAAAAATCAAAAGCCCGATTACGTTATATTTTATGATGGCGTGAACGAATCTGCCTTTTTATGTCCAACGGAAATAAATGAATTACCGGCACATCGATTAGTACCCATGTTCAGGCAGAAGCTCTATCAATCGAAAAAAGCTTACATCAAAGAGCTTTTAGGGAAGCTCTTCTACGAAAATATCCAAAAGGTAATCTACCGGTACACGTACAAACCCTCGCTTGAAAATACCCCCTACAACTGTGCGTCAAATCCCGAAAAAGCCCGGGCGTTAGCCCACATCATGATGCGAAACTGGGAAATAGCACACGACCTGGTAGCGCAGCATGAGGGAAATTTTATTGCCATATTGCAGCCTGCTGCTTTTATCGGTAATCCCAAAACCGATCATTTGAAGTTGGATGAACAATTGCGCCCGGAATATGAAATCGTCTATAAAGAAATACGAAAACTAATTACCGAAAGAGGTTACGACTGGATTTACGACTTTACGGATAGTTTTGATCTTCCGGATTACATATACATCGATTTTTGTCATGTATCACCAAACGGTAATGAAATAATCGCCAGGCGAATCGCCTCACTCCTACCCTGATGAGCCGGTTTTTAAAGCACATTCACTACCTGAGGGGCATTGCTATCGTGATGATTGTAGGCGTTCACGCCCGTGGATACACCTGGGAATGGACAGATCAAACGGGTTTCGATTTTTTTGTGACCCTCTTTGATAACGGCACAATACTATTTGTGTTCATAGCAGGGTTTCTTTTTCAATACCTGAATCACGATAGGTTTCAGTATCTACCCTACCTGAGGCAGAAAGCACGTTTTGTCGTGCTTCCTTACCTGATTTTTTCAATGCCTATCCTGGCTTTACGCTTATACTTTGGATCGAGTGAACTTTCTCTTGCAGAAACATTTGATCAACATTCTATTCTTTACCGGATGGGCTTCTACCTTGTAACCGGGCTGCACATGGTTCCTTTCTGGTTTATGCCCATGATATTTCTCTTCTACCTATCGTCATTTTTACTCCATAAACTTGATCATAAAACATTCTACACATTTATTTTCCCCTTGGTGCTCGTTTCAGGATTATTTACCTACCGCCCGGAAAACAATGCCAATCCGTTATTGTCATACCTACATTTTTTACCCGTTTACATTACCGGTATGTGGGCATCACATTACCAGAACAGAATAATCAGCTATAGCAAACTGCTACTCACCGTCCTGCTGGCTTTTTATCTGCTGATTACCCTACTTGAACTTACGGATGTTATTACACTTGATAAAAATCTTTCCATGCAACAGGTGTGGGTCAATAAAGAACTTGTCTTTAATATTTATGTACTGAAAGCTTTAGTGCTTTGTTTCGTATTGGTAATTATTTTCAACTTATCTTCGAGGTTTAACAGTAAATTACTGAATGGGTTAGCCGAATGCAGTTTTGGCATTTACTTCATGCACTTTTATTATATCAGTTCATTCAGGGTAATTTTTTCGCCTCTGGCATTTAGTGTGTTTTCTTTTATACCGTACTATATTCTATTGATAGCCCTGTCATGGGCATCAATCTACACGATTAAACGGCTTACCGGAAAGTATAGCCGGTATCTTACGGGCAGCTGATTTAACCCAGATTTTGGAACAGCAAGTATTATTGCGCAAGTGGGATTTACAGGGATAGCTTCTTGAAAATGAATTCAGGAATGAGCTTAATGACCAGCATGATGTATCGCCACACCGGCAGCACATAAATTACGTTTTTCCGCTTTTGAATGGCACGGTCTATACGCTTTGCTACCTGATCAGGAGTTGCTGTAAGCAACACAGGTGTTGGCACATCGGCAATCATTTTGGTTCGAACAAACCCAGGTTTCACAGTTACCACATGAACTTTATGCCGGGTCAATCGGTTTCGTAAGCCCGATAGATAGGCCGTAAATCCTGCTTTTGCACTTCCGTAGATAAAATTAGATTGGCGGCCACGTTCACCGGCCACTGAACTAATGCCAACAATAGTACCGGCCTGCCGCTGTTGGAAATCAAGCGCCACAACATTTACTATAGAAACAGCTCCTGTAAAATTAGCGGATATAATCTCCTGGGATGAATTCCAATCTCCCATTGCCATTTCCGTATCACCCAACACACCAAAGGCCACTACAACAACATCTGGTTTAACCGGCAGCGAATGATAAAATGCATGATGGCTTGGATAGTCGTTGGCATCAAATCGGAAAACCTGAACATCAGCATCATACCGAATTTTCAAATCGGATTCAAGGGAAGCGAGTTTTTCGGTATTGCGACTTGCCAACAATAATTGGTAACCACGTTGAGCAAAGTGTCTGGCCATCGATTCGGCCATATCAGCGTTAGCACCAAGTAATAGAACAGCTCTTTGCATGTCGATTTAGCCTTTTATTTTCAAACGCTTTGAAAGTTCTGAACAAAATTTCAACTCCGGGTCGTACCGTAAAATTACTTCCTGGAACTTTGGGGCATTTTTGTATGTCTTCCAAAAGATTTCGCTGCTCATGCGCGCATCCTTGGATAGATATATTCTTCCCCCATAACCCGCTACCACTTCATCCAATTGGTTTAAGAATTCAAACAGACCGTAAACAATAGGAATATCAAGTGCAAGGGTATACCCTTTCATTGGAAATGAAATCAGGTCATTTTGATACCCAAACTGCTTCAAAACAGCCAAAAAAGAACCCAGTCCCCGCTTACTGATGCGTTGCAATATATCTTCAATCCCCTTCCTACCGGAATCTTCGGGCAAAACAAACTGATATTGAACAAAGCCACGGCTTCCATAAATACGGTTCCAATTCAAAATTGAATCGAGGGGGTAAAAAAATGGCTCGTAATGAACGATCTTTCTTGACTCTTTCGTCAAATTCTTTCCATAATACAACGCATTAAATGCCCTAATGGATAATTTATTAAGCGCAAAGGCCGGAAAGTTAAATGGGACATTCAAAAAAGGCTCCTTACCTGCTCTCAACCTTTCATTATTCTCTGTCAAATCTTCCGGAGAGGCTGTTTCACCCAACATCAAAATACTACGACCAAAATTTTCACCTTTGATGAGGCAATCGATCCACGCCACTGAATAAGTAGCCGAACTATACTGATCAAAAAGATCCAGAATTTCGTAGAGATTTCTCGCCTTTATATGGTGGTACCGGATAAATGACGTAGCAATTTTTTTAAGCCGGAAAGTAACCGCCAGGATGGCTCCCGTTAACCCCATTCCGCCACAGGTAGCCCAGAATATATCGGGGTGGGTATCCCGAGAACAGGTTATAAGCTCACCCTGCCCGGTCATTAATTCCAATTCAATAACGTGCTGGGAAAAACTTCCGTCTACGTGGTGGTTTTTTCCGTGCACATCGGAGGCAACCGCTCCGCCTACGGTAATGTACTTCGTTCCGGGAGTTACAGGAAGAAACCAACCTTTCGGCACAAATACCTCAAGGATTTCTGAAAGCAACACCCCAGACTGACACGTCAAAATACCATCCATGGGATTCCAGGCCAAAAATCTATTCAATCCAACACTCGAAACAATGGAAGGAGCCAGTGAAGCATCCCCATAACACCTGCCATTACCGCGAACAATCAGTGAAGAATCCAGTAACCGCTGACGTATGTCCTCTTGCGATGAAATTGAAAATTCATTGGCTTGAATAACAGGATAATTCCCCCAATTTGAGATGGCACGAACCATAAAGCAGGGTAAAAATAATAACAAGAAGTGGAGTATTTACTGATAAAACTCCATATTTATCCATATTAAAATCATACTAATAGTAATCATGTTGAATAGAGTTTTGACACCCAGGCAACTGCTCCTACTGGAAATATTAATCGCCATCGTGTTCTGTTTTATACCCCTATTATTCAACAACCCCTATCGGATTAACATATTTCTATCCTGGGAAGGTGCCTACCGAATTTCCGAGGGCCAAATGCCCTTCAGGGATTTCAGCTTACCCATGGGGTATGGTTATTGGATTATTCCTGCCGTGTTTTTCAAAATCTTCGGCCCCTACATGTTTTCCCTTATCAAAGCTCAGGTATTCGTAAACTTTATTTCCATTGCAGCCTTCCGATCAATATTGGCCATTTTAAAGGTAAAACCTGAAGTCATTCTTTTCGCTGTGTTGGTATTTTGTATGAGTTACGTTTCTAAAAACTTCTGGCCCTGGTATAACCACTCGGTAGTTGTTTTTGAATTGGTTGGGCTTGCCTGTTTAATTTATGGGCTAATAAAAGCGGAAGATTGGAAAATCTGGCTTTCAATTGTTTCAGGTAGTTTCTTTCTGTTCTTTTCATTTTTTACCAAACAAGATGTTGGCGGCATGGCCATCATGATCGGATCGGCAGTAATGCTTTATGATGCAATCCTCACAAAATCGTTTCGCAAGTTGATTGTTTTTGCTCTTGCGATGATCCTGATCGCCATATTGTTTATTGCACCATTAATTCCCTACGATTTTATGTACTGGTTTAATCATGGACAACCCCCGCATGAATCAAGGCTTGTACTCATTGATTTTTTGAACCAATGGATTGGTTGGGCCTATTGGGAAAAGTTCTTTCTGCTGATAATTGTGGTAACACTACTCAGTCGCTTTACCAGTATTTCAGACTTTTTAAGATCAAGGGAAGAATTTCTTCTCACCATGATTTGCACGGCTATGGTGCTGCAAGGCATGGTCGTTCAGGTTACCAGCCCGGTTCCTCCTGAAAACGAAGTCTTTTTCTATGCCTTCGGATTTGCTTTTCTATTCGCTAACTGGAACATCAACGCAGCGTTCAATACAGTCAAAGCTGTAGGTATATTCTTAGTCTTAATCGTATTTTGGTGGACAGGGATCTATTGGCGTAACATCCAACGGTTTATCTCCGCCAAGCCAGTAGTTGTAGAGAAAACTGAGAAAGTGAATGCAACGAAATACAGGGTTGCAAAAGAATTTAAAAGTATGGAAAAACTATATCTGGCCGAGCCAACCCTGGAAGGCATTCATCGCATCATGAATCTTAATGTTGTTAAAGAAAGAAAAGAAAATTGGAAAGTGCTCAACATGACTGAACTAACCTCGTTGGCCTACGAACTAAAATTCAATCCCCCTATTTATCAACCGATGTGGTATCATCAGGGGGTTTCCATATTCCAAAAAGAAATAGATGTATTTTGTAACCGGATAAAAGACCATGAATTTGATCTTATTTTATTTCAATCGATACCTCACACTGAAGTTGTAAACTTCTTTCCGGACGACATCAAGCGATGCCTGGATTCAGAATACCAGCATGAGTTTACATTTTTGGCACCACGAACACCCGAGGAGTCTTTTATTCATGTTTACACAAGAAAAGCTATTGGTGAATAGGTTCAATGTTGCCTTCAACTTCATCTGTACTTCTTGTGTACCGGTAATATTTTCGGTTTGGGTAAAGTTCCATTAGCCTGTAATTATCAGCGCCCAAATCACGGGCATATAAAATATCATTCTGAAATAATTTATCATTCCGCAGCAAATCGCCAATAGGCATCGGCCGGATAACTCCTGTGGGCGAGGATACGAATACGATAGCCTCATGCAATTCCATCGATTCAACCTGCTTGTATAAATCCATTCGCTCCAAAATTACCTGTTTCTCCCGTGCTGCAATAGAAGGAAATTTGATTGCTCCGTAAATCACCCCGGCAATAAAAATGGCTTTACCCAGCGTAACCTGATCATCCTTCATGACCAATGAAACAACAAAAACAATTACAAAAGGAAATGCTTCATAGTAAAAACGAGGACCATATTGGTTCCCTCCGATCTCGTGATAAAAAAAATAACCAACGATAAGCAGTACAAAAGTCCAGTCCTCAGGATTACTGAATATTTTTTCCCGATGTTTTAATTTCTTACTAACAAACCATCCGTATAAAATCAATAATCCTGGGGATGTCCAATAGATGAACAGCAAAAGCCTTCTGATTATATGCTCAGTTCCCTGAAAAGGCGAGTGTCCTTTAACAAAGCCCAAACCTTCAGCAGGATCAACCCAAACGGTTACCGGTAAAAAGGCATTTCCGGTTGTAAAATAATTGTAGAGAAGAAAAAAGAAGAACCACGGTAAAAAACCAGCAAAAGTAATTGCCAATGTTTTGAGCATAAACGGCCATCCTTTTGGCCAGAGATAAAACAGGAAGGGCAACGAAATGAGTATGGCTGTATAATAACGTGTTACAAAAGACAATCCGATAAAAAAACCTGCCAACAAAGCCAATTGAGTCTTGTCCGTATCGATATACTTTAACAAAAAATAGGCAAACAACAAGGAACAAAGCATGGCCAACGCATGCGAAAAAAATGAGGCTGAATTAAACAGGAAAAACGAACTCAAACCCAACGCAAGTACTGACCACCAGGCTATTCGGGTTGTGTAACGATACTGAACAAACAGAAAAAATATCCAAAGCGTAAGCGCACCAATAAGCGGGTTGATGATAAACGCTGGTATATGAAGAATATAGGCTACACTAAGAATCAGTGGCCATCCGGGCGGAAATCGGCCAACCAAAACCTGATCATTTTGAAAAAGATGGTTGAAAGTAAAAAACTGAAAGAGCGGATGTGACTTATCCAGAAGCGTTCCAACACTCAGGTTCTTCGCTTGAAATAAATATATATACTCGTCTGAAGAATTGGGGAATCGTAATAAGGTATAATGGGCAACAAAGAGTGTAATCAGGAATATAGAAAAAACAAATAAAGGTAACATCACACCTTCACGATGACTTAATCGCGGAAACAATTGACGCTTTGCTGCGTGTGATCTAAGAAAACCTAAAACCAACAAAATCAAAATCAGGTAAATCAACCACCAAATCAGTTCGTTGAAAATTAAACCTGCCAGATCTTTATAAAATATAGTACCCTTTTGGGAAGATAAACCCGATATCCAGGGTAGCAATAACTCAATAACGTAATCCTGTAGTAACAGCAAAACGAACACACCTGCGATCAGGCAAACAAATATTGTTAACTGCTTTATGGTAAATGACATACTGAAACCCGGGATTCGCACGATTAACTAAAAGATTTAAGCAGTCACTTCATTGTAAAATGGAAAGGCGAGCTTGATATTTTATGGAGCCCATGTTAAGCGTTAATATATAAATCCCGGCAGGAATGTCTTTCACTAAAAAATTAATCTGGCTACCGTCCACAACAAGCGTACCCTGATCAACCTGCAACCCTATTGAATTAATTAGCTGATAATCAATACTTTGACCATCTTCAAAATCTCCCATGATAATGAACCGATTACGCCCTGGGTTTGGATAGATGCTAAAACCTTTGTGTGTTGATTGTTCGGCATGCGTAATGGAATAATAAAACTCCTCAGATAATTGTTCACACCCCTTATGCCTTACCAAAACCTGGTAAAAACCAGACGCTGCAGGTTCAAATGAATCACCATTTGCTCCCGGAATTGGAAGGCCATTCAATAACCATGTATTTCCAGTTGCATAACTTGATACCAGGGTTTGAGATTGCATCGAAATTTGGGGAATGTCCATCTTAAGTACCACGTCCACTGTGAATCGTGTTGAAAAATCATTTTCAACAGTAAAACCGTATGTCGTTCCAGGCTCCATAGGGATGCGGGTTTCTGTAGCATGGTCGATCAATACAACCCGTAAGGAAGACTCATCAAAAACAGAACCCTTAAACTCCATCGTATAATATCCTGATTCCAAATTTTCCGTTAACAATTGAAACTCTTCCCGACAAAACTCATAAGGCAAATTTTTTAGCGCTGTCTTAACAGAATCCTTTGACAATACGGACAAATTATAATATCCATTTAATTTCTTTACTGCATCAATCGCTGAATTAAACGCATACGTTGCCTTATTATTGAACTTCAAAAACACCCGATCGATAAGAGCATTTCGTTTCAATTCAATGGCCAGGTTTCTTGACGGATCGGTTTCTTTGGTGCGATAAAAGGTAGCTGATTCATTTGATTTTGCATCCTCATTGATTTCCAGCAATGGACTGTTGCTTATGGATTGTACCCAGAACGCCTGGCCTTGCGCTATCCTACCACCAAATTCATCCTCATCGCCAAAATCGCCATCCCAAACCAAAAAGCGCCCACCAGGAACGGAATTATCGCGGAGGTATGCATTTGCATTTATACCCGACAGATTCCATCCCTCCCCACCCCAATGAATAGCAGATGCAAATGGATTTCCAATCAGATGCCAACCGTCATCCGATTCGTCCAGATCAGGATCGGGCGAAATTGCATAGGTAAAAGTTCCCTGATGGATGTTTCCCCGCGCCACCGCAGTAACCGAAGGCACTTCATGGCGCATAAATATGGCATAACCCCTACCAATGTCAAAATATTCTTCATTGTCGCTTTCAGGAAAAGCAATCCATTCCGGCTCGTTGTAATAAAACAATGAAGGATTGGTTGTTAAACTTCCACCCGAACTCGCACCCTCAAATATCCCTGTAACGGGTATGTGATCCTGCAAATCCGCTACCGTATAGCCGTTCACTGGAAACGACATGTATCGGTACTGACGTCCGGGCAAAATATGTCGATGCACATTTACTTCACCCAGAATAGCGGCACCTGCTGGAATTTTACCGATGCGCGAATCATTACCTTCCATGGACATCATATGAAGAAAGCCATTTGAAAAAATGGTTCCAGCTGAGCAGGTCAGCGATTCATAAACATAGAGCGGGCTTCGGATTTCCAAGACGCCTGCCCCGGTTAGCGTTGCCTCGACCATGCGCACCATGTCCATGCCTTCAACCAGGTAGAGATTGGAGTTAAATCCGGTTTGTGTATCGAATGTTAAAGACCCGTTAGAAAACCCTACCCTTCCCTGATGGTTTTCCGGATTTAGTGCCCCGTTTTGAACAACAGCAAGTGTATTTTCTCCAAGAATTAATTCAGAACCTTCCGCCAGAAATAGCCCCCCGCCTTCTGCAGTTCCTAGTTTAAGGGTAAAATCTTCTGCCTCCAGTTGCACACGCGAACCCTGGCTAATTGAGAGACCCTTAAACGAAATACCTGAACCCGTAGCGTTAAGAACACTCTCAGCTCCAATAAAGCCGATGTTAAATGGTGATGTCGGCTCAAAATTATCCACTCCTGTTATCTGCCAATCTCCCTTAACAAGTATTGTACTGGAGGGATCGGATGCATTCAGCAGAATATCATTCTCAATTCTCATTGTTCCCTCAACCTGAAGCACTCCCGAAGTCAACTGTTTGGAATGCATTTCACTGCCTGTTACAACCACGTTACCCAGTATCCCTTGCGGTAAGGTTTGGACGTGCTGATCAAATATTATTGTTGAGGCGGGGTCTACAAATCCGAAATTGATTTCTTCATCGGTGTTTATTCGAATGGTGGCATTTGCTTCTACATGAAGTAAGCCAGTAAAAGAACTATTCAAATTAAGTGTTGCGCCATTACGCACCCATAGGGCTGACTGTACACCGGCAATACCCCAGGGTTCGTGCAATGTAGCTTCTGATGTAAGATTAAATGTTTGAAACCCCCGGTTAAAGCTAACCGGATTAGTGCCTGATCCATTCGTATTAGTACCCCATGAAGAAAGCTGGGTAAGCGGAGAACCTGGCACATGATGGAAACTCAACTCGGGTAAATTGTATACTTCCACATAGTAGCATTCAGTTAACCCAGGGGTGCGTCCTGCAGTTTGTCGGAACGCAGTAGCACAAATATTATAATTCCCTAATGGTATTGGCCATTCCACATTGGTAGGATGAACGTTTCTGATTGTAATAGATTGACCATTGAGTGTTCGAATACTTGCATCAGAATTAATTTTAAATCTAATACTACCCGTAGTACCATTACCTAAGGCACGAACATTATACTGTACGGCACCGATAGTATGTTTATTGATTATCTGCCCTTCATAGAGGGAACCAATGTTTGTGTCACTGTCACCATTGATTAAAATTAAATCTGTTATGGCAGCTTCATTGGCAGGCACTTGGTTAAAAAATTCAACATCAACCTGATCGTTACTAATCAGTCCTTCATTATCCGTAACCGACAACGTGAACTGAAAGCTACCGGCCTGGGGATTTAAAATGGTAAGAAAATTTCCGTGCTGGTTTGCCAACGCAAGAGGAACACCCACAGTTTGCTCCCAGGCAACATGGGCAATTGCGCCATCAAAATCAAAAAACTCACCATACAGGTGTACCGGTTCATTCCGAACCAGCATTTTCCTATCAAACCCGGCATTTACGTATGGATGCCGATTTGATGGATCGTTTCGCGCATTGCTCAACATCCATTCAAACAACGGGTATTCATTCCCATAATTCCAAACCTCATTCCAACCTTCATGTGCCCGGACATGCAATAGATTAACATGAGCCATATATTTTCTATTTGGGCATTGATTGATTCCGTTGACCATACCGGTAGTAAACTTGGGGTTTACCAAATTATCAATTGATCCATGGAATGCCCACACCGGGATATCGGCAACCAGGCACGACTTGGTGGAGTCGGTAACCCCCGAAATAGGAGCCATTGCCGCAAGCTTGTCAGGATAGGCAATCGCAAAACTCCAAACGCCTGCTCCACCAAGGCTTAGTCCTGTCATGTATATTCTATCATCATCAATGGTTCTTAAGGTTTTTACATATTCAATCACTTCATTCACTACCTCCGGGGGCCACTCCTGGTTCCGAGGATCAGGTATGGATTCATCGCGCTTCATTTGAGGACTAACGACAACAAATGGTCTGGTCACATCCCATAAATTATCATTTATCAATTTTGCCGGACTGGCATCCGGGTGATTAATTCGATTCCCCATATTATTATATGCATATAATAATAATTCTAAATCACCACCGATGCCTGTGGCACCATGCAAACATACAAGCATTGGAGAGGCCGTTCCCGCAACATAACCAGGAGGTGTATACAGTAGAAACCTTGTTCCTGCAGGGGATATTTGCTCTGTTTGAAGCGCTGAGGTTTGCCCGCTTACACTTAGGCTAAAGAATAAGCCAAACAGAAGTAAAACATGCCTTATGACACACGTTTTAATCATAATCTTGAAGGTCTTTCTGCAACGAAAGGTACAAAATTATGATGGGTATTTCTTTAGAAAATCACTCAATCGATACTTAAAATCTGGATTAGGTTAGCATTAAATTATTCAACCGATAACCATCACTTAACATCCTCCAACCTGACGCCTATCAACTGCTCCAAATCAAGCTTAACATTCTTAAAATCACGTTCAGCCTGCAATAATTGAATACTCACACGGTTAAAGTTGGCTTGACTGGCTGTATAGTTATCAAAAGTTGCCTCCCCATTTTTAAAGCGCTGTTCAATCAGTTTCATTGCGCTTTCTGCATCTGTAAACTGTTGGGATTGAAGTCGATATATGTTCTCAGCCAGGACATAATCATTATAGGTCTGTAATACTTGTCGTCTAACCTCAAGCTTTTGTGCTGAAACTTCATCTTGCGAAATCAAAAGTTGTTGCCTGTTCTGCTTTACAAGAGCAGGCGTGTACATAAACAAACCCAAGGGTACGCGCAACCCAAAGTTATAACGTGGAAAAAAATCAGATCTGTTCTGGATATCAGCCGTAGGATTCAAATTAAACTCATTCAAGTTACCTTGAATCAGGACCATGTCTAACCAGGCGGCAGATGATTTACTTATCTCTCGTTCTGCAATCTCAACCCGCCTCCTTACTGCATCATTGTTTGGATGATTTTTCCAAGCCAAACGAACCAATTTCTCTGCAAAATCGGATGTCTGAACATGCTCCGGCAAGATAATTTTATTATAATCGATACCTTGAGCACATACCTGAGTACCCAAGAAAATCAAGAATAGTACATTTTTCATAGTAAATTAATTTTAATCATGGAGAACTTATTATTCATTTAAGGTAGGTGAAAGTCTGATTACGATAGCATAGGTTGCCATAACAATTAATGTAACGGGCTTTTGATACATGGCGTCTTGTGTAAAATGGGCTACCGAAAGTGCAAGGAAAGGTACAATATAAACCAAAATATAGTTTTTCTTAATAGGATCCGTCACGAAAAAGTAACTATTAATCCCTTTGAGCAGAACAACAAAAAATGAAATAATGAAGATGATCAAACCTATCCAGCCCGTCTCCAATGCAGTCAGCAAATATCCGCTATCCGGATCCCAACCCTCTGCCAAGGGGTGCCCAGGGGAGTACCGTAACCCATTACCCCCCGTAGTATTCAACCCACCCCCAATAGGGTGGCTTAAAATATAGCTTTGCAATCCGATTCGCTTAACATCTCGAACTGACATAGAGGCATCTTCACTGGGATTAAAAGTAGAACGGATTCGATTAATTGTTGAACCATAAAACGGACCAAAAAAAACTACCGCGCCACAAAAAACAAGCACCAGTGAAAACATAACCACTTTTGCATTATTCATATTGAGTAACATCAGAAAAAGAAGACCAACTGCCACCATAGCATAAGCTGTTCGTGTTCCGGAGAAAGACATGGCCACAAACATGATTACGGCCAGCCCAAAAAATAGAATCTTTGTTGGTAATCTGTATTGGCCAAAAAGCAAACACAGTGATGCCAACCCACCAAATGCAGTAAATAAACCGTATGCTGAGGGATCAGACAGAAAGGAGAATTTACGCATACTACCCCAAATGAAATACAACTTAATCCGGTCAGGAACTTTATAAATCCAACGCCACTCGAAATCTGTTAACCCAAATATCTCCTGGTAAATACCATAAAGTGCCACCAAGGCAGCCAGTGATAACCAAAAGAAAGTAAAACGTCTCAACGCATCTACCGTAATAAACAATTGCAAAAAGATGATGTATAATAAGAAAGATGTATTGTTCCGCATGGACACCAACCAACCCGTTTTCGAAACAGCGTTGGGGTTGAAAAATTGCATCAGTTGATAGGTTGTGATTATTAAGAAAGTAATTGTAATGGCATTATTAAATCCCTTCCAGTCCTTAACCTTTTTCGGGTTAAGGAATATTGCAATAAATGTTAATCCAACCAATGCATCATAAACAATACCCAGCGGTATTGGAACTTCTATTATTCTGTCAATGAAAAACATGAAGGTTCCCAGCAAAAAAAGGAAATACACACCTGCACCAAAATCATACAATATGTACCCGACAATAAAGAGCCCGATAACCAACATGGGTATAACAGGCCCAAGTGCACCATGCGTGCCGGAAATTAATAATAAGGAGATTGCTGAAAGAACTATACTCAAGAGTATAATAACATATGTGGCATACTCCCTTTTCACCTTATTTCAGAAATAAAACTTTTAAGAAAATGAACATATAAATAGACAACACAAAGAAGATAACCGCGAACCTTATCAAATCCTTTTCCGTCAAACGAGTTCTATCTCTTTTCATGACATTTCTGATTGTATGCGCTGAAGTATCTCACCTACACGGGATTTCCAGTTGTTCTTTGACGATCTTAAAACCCTTAGCTGTACATTTTCATCAGAATCCGTATTTATGGCTTCATCAATAAGTTTTGCAAAATCAATCGGATGATCACAAATCCTAATAACATCTGAAAACGAATCAATGTCTTCAGAAAAATTAGTGCTGACTACAGGCTTTCCAGCAGCAAGATATTCATTTACTTTTAGCGGATAAATACTTCGCGTTAATTCATTTTTTAAAAAAGGTATAATACAACAATGACAGTATTGTAGATAGGCAGGTAATTCCTGGACTGATTTAGGTCCTGTAAGCATAACATTCGGAAAATCGACCAAGCCGGAAGCCCCCAGTTGATTACCCGTTATAGGACCAATTAAAAGAAGTAGCTTATCATGATGAACTGCTGCCACTTCTTTTAAAATCGTGTAGTCAATCCGATGACAAATGTTTCCTATATAGCAAATAATCTTTCTGTTCTCCGGCACTTTTAAGAGCTCCATCGGTTTATCAAATACTTCATTTAATGCCTTATTAAAATGAGCAGTATCGGCTGCATTTGGTATCAGAAAAATACGCTTTGCAATTGGCGATTTGATCCGGTATAGCTCGGAAGAGGTAACCAATGTAATGTCGGCTTGTTTCATCATTTGTACTTCAAGCGCTGTTCCGTGTTTTGCTATATACTCCGAGCGACTGATGTCATCAACGCTCTGATAAATGAATAGAGAAGGACAAAATGGTAATGCTGATTTAAATCCATAAAACGGGTTGAATGAATTTATGTAGACAAATTTTTTAATGCCGAATTGCTTTATGGTTCGATCAATTGACCGCTTAACTATTAAATCATTAAGTGTCAGGAAGAATTGGTACAGACTACCAGCAGGCAGCCAATTAATTGGAAAAATAGCGCGCGGTGTTACAATGGTTAAATTCGGAAAAGATGGCTCAGGATTAGAATAAAGGTTTTTTCCAAAAAGCAAAGCCTTTAGCCTCTTCTTAACCTGATTTGAGAAAATTCCAGCAATGATATCCTTAAACGTAAAAGGATTGTCAACATAATAAACACGAACAAAAAGAGACAACTCTTTGGCCGTGCTGTAGGCAGTGGACGCATAAGCTCCATCCCAACGTGGGAGTGCCATCATTATAATATCGTAATCTCGCTGCAATGACATTTGCTCAACGAATTCTTACAGCCAGAAAATTCCATGCAGTTTTATACCACCGAAAGATCTCAGTAAACACAATAAAAGTATTGATTTTAAATTTTTGATAAAGAATAAATTGATTTGCAACAAATACAATGAAATATGCTAATACTGTTGCATACGCAGCCCCGATAATTCCATATTTCAAAAGTAAAACGTAATTAAACACCATATTTAAAAATGCAACTACCAGTAAAAGGTAAAAATTTAGTTTAGGCATACCCAATGCATCCAGTAAGGTTCCAAATTGCCGGTTAAAAGGAATAATAAGGGTATAAAATATCGTTATCCTAAGAATCGGAACTGAGTCCAAATAAGCCTCGCCAAAGACTACCCATATCACATACTCAGCAAACACATACAATGGAACAATAACAGGTAACATAACTGCTAAAATTAAACCAACAGATCTGTAATATAATGAACGGATACCCGCATTACCAGATTCTTTCATACTGCTTGCAACCTGAGGAAAAACCACACTCGCAATAGCCAAGGTTGGTACTTCAACTATATTGGAAAGTCGTATTGCCGGATTATATAGTGCAACCCCGGTAGACGAAATGATTCTTCCGATCATCCAACTATCGGTATTCTTTATTACCATAGAACTAATATTTGTTCCAAAAGTGTACTTCCCAAAAGAAAACAACTCTCTCACCAGGTGCCATTGAGGATATGACCACCCTACTGCTTTAAAATTCAATCTTACAAATTGAAAGGATACCAAAGATGCAACTAACGTTGAAAATACCTGAACGATAGCAAGATGATAGAGCGTAAAACTAAAATTTGAGACGAAACATATAAGCAAGAAAAAAAACACTAATGAAAGCCTGATGAAACTACTAAAAAAAATACCCTTAAATTCAAGCTTAGACTGAAGCAGGTATTCAAAATGCAAAAAAGCAACCAGAACCAGCGTATTGATAGAATATATATACAACAGTCCTTCAATTCTTTCTGCATGCCAGAACTTAGCCAATATTCCAGCCAATAATACAAGCAGTAAAGCAGTTGCTGCCGCAACAATAATATGCAGATACAATGAAGATTGTATTATGTTTTCCTTCTCATGGTCTTCGCTTATCACGAGTCTTCTAATAAATGGATTTCGAATAAATCCATTTCTTAAGGTTTCTAGAATTCCGGTTACACTGGTAAATAGCACCCAAATACCAATTTCAGAAGGCGGGAATAGTCGCACCAATAAAAAGATATTGAGTAAACCAAATAATACGACAGCTATTCTATTGAATAAAGAAAATGCTCCCGGTTTAAGCCACCGAAATGAGCCTTCAGTAGTTGCCAACTTTCTTAAATTTTACACAAAGATAACTTATCATTGAATAACTTTAAGCCTAAATAGAATTCAAGTCTAAAATTAATATGGAAGGAAGTAAACGATATGACGGCATTCCCGATTTCCTGATTATTGGAGCTGGAAAATCAGGCACAACATCCTTAGATAACTATCTCAAACAGCATCCTCAGATATTTATCCCATCACTAAAAGAACCCAATTTCTTTGGCTACGAATTAACCAAGATTGAGGACTTAAATGGAGACCCGCAAGAAATCAATCATTTCAAAAGCTCGGTAACCACGTTAGGTGACTATCTTAGCCTATTTGCCAGCGCATCGCCATCTCAACTAAAGGGGGAGACCTCCAATACTTACCTTTATCATGAAAAAGCCCCTGAAAGAATTCAGTACTATAACCCAAACATAAAACTTATTGCCGTATTCAGGCAACCCGCTGACCGACTCTACTCAAGATATCTGCATCTCGCCAGAGTCAAAAAACTTCCTTCCAAAAACTTTGAAGATTGCCTTAATGAAAAATCCATCTGGTGGAAGAGAAATGATTTGATAAAAGAAGGCTTCTATTATAAAAATCTTAGCCGCTTCTATAATTACTTTCCAGCCGAAAACATAAGGATATACCTTTACGAAGAACTCAACAAAAATACTGAAACGGTACTTAAAGATGTATTCCACTTTCTTCAGATAGATCACAGTATTGAAATCGATACCACTATACGTTATAACCAATCAGGTTTTGTAAAAAACCAATTTTTAGATTCCCTTTACGGTGGCGATGGCCTTGTTCAAAAAACCATGAAAGCCATCTTGCCATCTAAGGCAATAACTCGATTAAAAGCCAACATTAGTATTCAAAGGGCACTAAATTCACTAAAAAATAAAAATCTTGAACGACCCAAAATCGATCCAAAAGTGCGCGAGATTTTAACGCATAAGATTTACGGGGATGATATTCGTAACCTTGAGAGGCTTATTAATAAAGATCTAACACGTTGGTTGAAATAGGTTGATTATGCAAAAAAAGTTTCTTATCGCTACAATTGTGTTAACCGCTATTCTTGGTGCAGTAGGGTATACCCTTTACCAGAATCTTGCGCCTCGTTTAATCGCTAAAGCAATTCTAGAGGATAAAGAGCCATCAATTATGCCAAAAAAAGTAGCTTCAAAGTTAAAGAAAGTAAAAAAACCAATCAACAAACTATCAGAAGAAGTGATTAACAGTATCCACAAGCATAATATCACTTTTGAACAGATTCTTCAATTGATTGACAATGTTGAAGAGAAAGAAGTAAATAATCTGCTAAGCCAAATCCAGGCATCCAACAAGATAGAAAGTCACGACCAACTTTTTGACATGATAAAAGAAGCATTGTTTGCGGACTACGAAATTGAACAATTAAGAGATCCGTTTAAGCAACATTTTAAACTGAATCTGGTTCAAAGCTATATAAACCTTGCCTTGGAGCAACGGGATAATAATCTTATTGATTTTGACATGGCTAAAGTGATCCTCAAACAAATACTGACAGAAAAGGAAAATGACTTTAATAAATTACTAGATGCCCAGAAGTAATTGTCATGAATACAATTCTATTTTTGCTATTGTCAATTTCGATACTTTATGGACAAACTCCACCCATTCCACAATCTACAAATAAGCTTGCAGGCAACTCAAAATATTATGTTTCCTTTCCACCGCCACCTACTTATAACGATGTTACTTTAATCAGGCCAACTGATCAATTTATAACACCTTCTGATCTTGGAGGAAAGCCTTCTGTTTTATTGGGAGCTGGTGTCCATAGGCCCAGTGTAAACTTATCAGACCTGGACAACATTCGTATTCTTGGTACTGAAACTGACTTTGCAAACATTATCAATGCTGATTTATCCGATCACTCCATAACAAGAATAGGTGACAATTCAACAGGAACCGGTTTATGGTTGAGGGGATCATTATTAAACAATGTAGACATATACAATTTGTGGGCCTATGGAGGACAAAGTACTGTCTCGGCTTCGTTAAGCAGTCGTAGTTTTTCATTAAACAGAGTTAGAATTTCAGACGGTGGCTTTTCAGGAGTAATGGCAAAAACTGATA
Organism: Cyclobacteriaceae bacterium; assembly: GCA_019638255.1. Taxonomy (GTDB): domain Bacteria; phylum Bacteroidota; class Bacteroidia; order Cytophagales; family Cyclobacteriaceae; genus UBA2336. The sequence continues at coordinate 3,099,679 of JAHBUD010000001.1, forward strand.
ATACCATACTTAAACCTTACAACATTAAGCTGAATTTCGTCCATATAAAAAGAATGCTTGGTGAGGCGACCTATATTGGGCAAACAAATGGTACTGTGTACCACCAAATAGACACGTTATCGATTAATCATTTATTTGCCGATAGTATTGGACGGGAAGGGTTACAACTAAACCATGTTAGATGGGCGCACATAAATAAATCTACCTTCCTAAGATTGGGGTTCGATACACCTTCAGGAGCAGCACAACGGAATTGTGCACAGATCGGAGATACTTTTGGATTAATCGAAAATTCAGTATTTGTGCACAACTTTAATGATACCACTGGTCTATCATCAGATTTACGTGGCCTGGTTGTTGATGCTTACGGGATAACCTTCAGAAATATTGTGATCATCGCACCCGGACCTGTTTACATCGGAAATTTAGAGGCTAGGGAATGGTGGAATAATTCTTACCAAAAGCAATATCTTGATTCAGTGGGAAGTATCCCCATAACCTTCGAAAATTGCTCTTTTAGGATTTCGGAACCATTTAACGGAAAGCTCTTCAGGGTTTTCTCTAATGTCGCTGACGTTATTGTTAAGAATTGTAGTTATTCTGATAATATAACAGCCTTATTTGATGACGGGAGAACTGATAAAGCAACCTATAGATTGATTGACGGAGGAGGAAACTTACCCGTTGCCCCCATGCAGATTCCATTTCCTGAAGTTGATAGCTTAGGCAGAATGATTAACGATTACTACTATACGCGAGGGATTGGTTGGTTGACCCCTGATTGATTTGTAAATCAATTACAAGCGTAAATCCTTACTTTCAATTCGATTTAAAATACACCCACCAAATTTCTCTCCCAAAGTTTTTACATAGGAAATTGATTCCCGGTCTTGCTGCCCAATTGAAGATTGTGCAGAAAAGATCGTTAACACTTTGTCGACATATTGCACCAATTCCTTTGTATCAGCATATTCATTGAGCGCACCACCTTCCATCAAGATATAATCAAAATTCTCCCTAAATCCCTCAATCAAATTTTTGAAATTTCTTCCACTTAATATTTCAGCCGGAGATGCCCCTCCTCCGCCAGAATTTGTAACGATAAATACATTTTTGAAGATCGTGGGGTTGATCAATTCATAGGCCATCTCTTTATCATCGCTATCATCATCAAGTCTTGGTTCGGCATTATTAGCAGCCAGAAGCCCGCTAGGCTTTTTATTTTCAATGGCCTTCCCTTTTACTTGTGATTTCGGGAGAATATTTGAAAGCATGTTATTTCGAAAATTTGTGTCAACTATTAATACCCGCTTATTGATCAAACTTAGGACATAACAAAGCGTAAGGATTATAAATGTTTTACCTTCATTTTTCCGTAAACTTGTAATTAGCAATACCGGAGAATTAAGCGAAACAACTTCATGACGCAACTTCCTGATCAATGACTTAAAAAGTTCGACATCTTCATTACCGGTTTGAGAAAAAAGCTGCGGAATGTTTAAATTCTTTATAGGCAACTTAGTGATTGTTCCAAGTAATGGAAGATTAACAAGGGCATTGAACTTGTCAATTGATCGAATTGATTGATCCAGAAACTCAAACAAAACAATTAAGAAAATACATAATGAAAAACTACTAAAAGCTGCGAAACCAACAATCAGAAGTCTTTTCGAATTAAGCGGATTAACCGGAGGAAAAGCCATAGAAACCTGGCGAAGGGTATTACCGGACAAAAGTTTATTCTTGGCTTCATTAAACTTTGCCACTGCATCCAGGTACTCCTGAGATGCAAGGTCAACCTCCTGCTGAATGGCAGCTAATTTTGCCTCTTTCGAAGCATAGCCCGAAAAACTGTATTGCAAGCTTCTAATTTTGGCGTCAACAGTGTTTAAATCAGAACGAGTTACCTGATGTTCGACTTCTAATTCATTTAATCTATTTTGAATTTCTGCTCTTGAAAGTGTTGGTGTTGCCGAAGAAGAAACTCCATACTCAGTTTGAATCCGCAATTGTTCACGCAAGAGACTTATTGAATCCCTTAGCACTGAATTTGTTTGCCCACCAGTGATGTAGCGTTCATTAAGACTATTAATAGTATTACGAAGTTCAATGATCTTCTGATTATCGGACACCTGACTGGTGCTACCCACACCTGATAGCTGCTTGATTAAGCGATCCTTGGTCAATTCAATGCGTTGGAGGTTACTACGTAAATCATCCCTCACTTTTTCAAGTTCAGTCAATTGACCGAGTTTATTCTCACCCTCACGTTGCACGTTAAAAAGAGTGTTACTGGTCTTAAATATTCTTTGAGTCTCCAGTTTTTCATCCAAATCCTTTTTCTTATCAGCAACTAATTGGCTCAAAAATTCAACAGATTCACCAGCTCGCTCAGATTTCTGCGACCTGCTTAAACGGATAAATTCCTCACAAAATGCATTTGCTGCCAACGCAGAAAGTTCAGGATGATCGGACACAAAATCCACTTGAATAAAATCAGTATTAGGAATGCGCCTGATTGATAAGCCTGATTTAATAGCTGAGAAGTCATACCCATATGCTACTAAAAATTTTCGTATCAATTCGTACTCGGGAGAGGATGTTAGCAAGGGAGACAAACCGTCAAGCTTCTCCTGTACAATCTTCTTTACATAATCAATCTCTGCTTCAGAAGTTTGAAACCGGTCCGTTGCAGGTTTCTTGAAGGGCACATTTAACTCATCGAGGTCATGCAGCAGCAATCTGTAGGAAACAAAATTAGCTGGTGTGCCTGCATTCATGGAGTTGAGCAGATTACTGAACTTTATATCCGCGTCACGAGGATTAAATCGTTCATCCGATAGCTGAACCTGCTCATTGATCGTGAAACCAGTTGATATTTGTGTTGAAGCCAAATAAAGGGCTACCGTATTTCTAGTTAAATAGAAAGCAATAGCGCCTATGGATAAAGGAATTAAAATCCAAATCCATTTTTTTCTCCAAATTACTTGGAGTAGAAAAAGAATATCCATGCCAACTGGTTTTGCACAAATGTACTACAATTTAAAACACTTTAATGAGGAAAATCTCGATTTATTTATATTAATAACCTATAAACCAATAAGTTATAAATCAGGGTACCAAGTTGCTTATTGAGATAACAAATATTTTTCTTATCTAAGAAACATTCTATACAATGACCTTGCTCTAAATCCCTTCTCAATTCCGGATTAATCTTAGTTTTGCGACATTACAAAACTCATTTTAAGATCAAATGATTTTCAGGCCCCTCCTATCAATGTTGGCAAAATCGAAAAAGCACATAATTTTTATTTTGTATAATGTTATTTTGGTTTACCTGGTACTTTTCATTTCAGAAAAATCAATCGATTACCTACTAAAGAATCCAAAAAAGATCCCAGCATCGTTAGTACGACCTGCACGTGCATATTATGTTCAACATATCAGAAGCACCATACAAATGGAGCCGGAGTGTGCTATCTATGATAAAGAGCTTTTCTACACACTTAAACCTGGTATTTGTAACTTCAGAAATCTTGAATTTTCAACAAAAATTGAAGTCAACATCCAAGGACTAAGAGATGATGAAGAATCACTTGATAATCCTGAAATTATTCTCCTTGGTGATTCATTTGCAATGGGCTGGGGGGTTGATCAGGATTCAACCTTTGAAAAAATCATGGAGAGGAGTTTGGATAAGAAAATTCTCAACACGGGAATATCTTCCTATGGAACTGTGCGGTCACTAAAGTTATTGCAAAGACTCCAACTCAAAAATCTAAAGACCATTATATTACAATATCACGATAGTGACTTAGTCGAGAATATGGAGTTTGCAAACACGAATGACTCGCTAATAATTTCCAGCGAAGAACTCTATATAAAAACCTCAGCATCAGTAAGGAAAAAAAAACAGTACTTTTTTGGTAAGCATACCGCACTGCTATCCAAGTTTATCATAAAAAAACTACTAGGTCGGCTTGAAGAGCGTAAAGCAACTGATTCACTGGATGTTGAATATTTTATACATGCTTTAAAAACTCTTCCAATTCCGAATGATGTAGAAATAATAGTATTTGAATTGTCAAGCTACGGTAACGACTCATCAAAGTTCATTGAAATCCTCAATTCGAGGTTGGGTGATTTAGAGGGTATTAATGTGAAAGCGGTTAATATTCAACAGAAACTTACCGAAGGTGATTATTTTATTCTTGATGATCATATTAATGCTCAAGGCCATAAAAAAGTCGCGGCTGAGCTCGTTAAAACCCTTGAATTTCCTTAGTTTTCCACGTTTTTTGAGCACTTTTAAAAGAATTTTGAACTGTTTTGAACGAATAATCCCTCATGAAAATCTTAGGCATTTCCGCATTCTATCACGATTCAGCCGCTGCCATCATTGAAGATGGCGAAATCATAGCCGCAGCACAGGAAGAGCGCTTCACGCGAAAGAAACATGATCCGGGGTTCCCCGCCCATGCCGTGAAGTTTTGCCTGGAATATGCCGGAACTACTATCGATAAACTGGATGCCATAGCCTTTTATGATAAACCCCTCTTGAAATTCGAACGCCTGCTGGAAACCTACTACGCCTTCGCACCAAAAGGTGTTTCGTCATTTATTACCGCCATTCCTGTGTGGCTTCGCGAGAAGATGTTTCTTAAGCGTTTGATTCAGGAAGAACTTTCAAAGATTGAGAACTTTGATAAGAATAAACTTAAACTACTCTTTCCGGAGCACCACCTATCGCACGCAGCCAGCGCTTATTACTCTTCTCCATTTGAAGAGTCAGCTATCCTAACGATTGATGGCGTGGGTGAATGGGCTACAGCCTCCATTTGCCATGGCACTGGAAAGGATGTTAAAATTCTGAAAGAACTCAAATTCCCCCATTCCCTCGGACTACTATACTCGGCCTTTACCTATTTCCTTGGATTTAAAGTTAACTCAGGAGAATACAAGCTTATGGGGCTTGCCCCGTATGGCGTACCGGGCAGCGAACAGGTTAACCAATATATCGCCATCATTAAGGAAAAACTCATTTCGCTTAAGGAAGATGGCTCCATCTGGTTAAATCAGGAGTACTTCAACTATGCAACAGGGCTTCGAATGGTTCACGATAATAAATGGGAGCAACTTTTTGGATTTAAAACCAGAAAGCCGGAAGATGAACTGGAAGCCCACCACTGCAATCTTGGATTGGCGATTCAACACGTAACGGAAGAAGCCGTTATCCTGATGGGTAAAGAGGCGCAACGGTTGACAGGCTCAAAGAACCTGTGCCTGGCAGGGGGTGTTGCCCTTAACTGCGTGGCCAATGGCAAGCTTTTGAATACGGGTATCTTTGATGATGTTTTCATTCAGCCTGCTGCTGGTGACGCGGGAGGTGCGCTCGGTGCAGCACAAGCGGCTTACCACATTTATTTTGAAAAAGAACGCATTGCTCCGAAAGCCATGGATGCCATGAAAGGCTCCTACCTGGGGCCCGAATTTTCAGATCTTGATGTAGACCGGGTAATCCGTAAATACAACGCGCAAGCAAAGCATTTTACAAATTATGATGAACTGTGTACGTACGTGGCGCAACGAATCGCTGAAGACAATGTAGTAGGTTGGATGCAAGGCCGTATGGAATTTGGCCCACGTGCTTTGGGAGGTCGTAGTATTTTAGGTGACCCCAGAAGCGCTGAAATGCAACGAAAACTTAACGTAAAAATAAAATACCGTGAATCATTCAGACCCTTTGCTCCTTCTGTTTTAGCAGAAGATTGTTCGTCATATTTTGATCACAAATCACATTCGCCATACATGTTGCTGGTTCAGTCCGTACTCGAGTCGAGGCGCAACCCCCTACCCCCCGGTTACAACTCATTTTCGCTAAAAGACAAGTTGTATCACCTTCGTTCCGACATGCCGGCCATAACCCACATTGATTTTTCGGCACGCATACAAACGGTGCATAAAGAAACAAATCCAAGGTACTATCAACTTATTGAAACCTTTAAAAAACTAACAGGCTACGGAGTTGTAGTAAACACAAGCTTCAACGTAAGAGGCGAACCCATTATCTGTACCCCAGAAGATGCCTATCGTTGTTTTATGCGAACTGAGATGGATTTTCTGGTTGTGGGTAACTACGTTTTTGACAAGAAAGCGCAGCCGGAATGGCAAGAAAAAGACAATTGGAAGGAAGAATTTACACTGGATTAAAGTATATTTGACCGTCAAAAATTGTTGGTATGGAATTCCTGAAAGATATTCTTAAGTTCATGGCTGCCCGTAAAAAGTGGTGGTTAACGCCTATTATCTTATTGCTTATTTTCATTGGCGTATTATTGGTTATTGGTGGAGGCTCTGCAGTAGCTCCGTTCATCTATACCCTTTTCTAACTAGCTAACAGTGCAACAACAGGACAGATTTAAAACTATACTTGTTATAGTAACAGGCTTAGTAATCATTGCATACATTTTCAAACTGGAATGGCTGCACAAAACAGCCATGGTTATAGGATTAGTCTCAATTTTTATCCCCATCGCTGCGAAAGGCATTGAGTGGGTGTGGCTAAAATTAGCGCACGTGTTGGGATGGATTAATTCCAAAATTCTGTTAAGTCTCATCTTCTTCATCTTTTTGATGCCCATTGCATGGATATCAAGAATCTTTACAAAAGATCCACTAAAGTTAAATGGTAGAAAACTGGACACGTTGTACACAGATCGCAACCATTTGTATTCAAAAGAAGACCTGGAAAACATCTGGTGATTCATGAGGCCTATACTAAAACTTATCAGGCCTTCCCATTGGATTAAAAATTTATTCCTGCTTATCCCGGTTTTCTTCGCAGGAAGTTTTTTTCAGTTCGAAAATCTGGAAATCATTTTCTCAGGCATACTTTCATTCTCACTGATTGCTTCAGCTGTTTATGTCTTGAATGACCTTAAAGATGTTGCCGTAGATCGCTTACATCCAAAAAAGAAGTTTCGTCCTTTAGCTTCGGGAGAAGTAACAAAAGTCACCGCCATTACTTTGGTTGTGCTTTTTCTTGTTGTCGGACTTTCTATTGCTTTTGTTCTAAATAAAACATTTTTCGGACTCCTGACGTTCTACCTCGTACTCAACATAGGTTATTCCTTTGGACTTAAGAACATCCCTATTGTTGATCTATTTATTGTTGCCCTTGGTTTTTTATTAAGGATTCACAGCGGTGGAATTTTATCAGCCGTAGAAGTTTCACATTGGCTATCTATAATGGTTATGCTGCTCGCATTATTTCTTGTTTTAGCAAAAAGACGTGATGACCTGGTCTTGCAAACAAACAGCACTTCAGTAATCAGAAAAACATCATCGAGTTATAATCTTGAATTTATTAATTCCTGCCTTACCATATTTGCGGCTGTGATTGTGGTTGCTTACATCATGTACACTTTATCCCCTGAAGTAACCGAACATTTCGATAGCCCCTACCTTTTTGCAACTACCCTTTTTGTAATTGCCGGTATTATGCGATACCTTCAGATTACCATGGTTGAACAAAATAGCGGATCTCCTACTTCGATATTGTTCAAGGATAAATTTATCGTGATTACAATACTTCTGTGGATCATATCATTTTACATCATCATCTATAACTAGTTTGAACAAGTTAATCCTGTTTGACTTTGACGGCACCATTACTCATAAAGATTCACTATGGGAGTTTCTTGTGTTTTATCGCGGATGGCCAAAAACAATAATTAACCTGATATTTCTTTCACCAGTTCTTACACTCTATGCAATAGGTATAGTTTCCAACAACACAGCAAAAGAAATTTTACTGAAAAGGTTTTTTAAAAATGAGTCATTGGATCTGTTCAATCAAAAGTGTAAAGTTTTTGCCACCTCACAGCTAAACAGAATTGTGAGGGATACTGCTAAAAAGCAAATTGAACTCCATCGGAGCCAAGGCGCAACGATTGTTGTCGTTTCAGCTTCTGCAGAGAATTGGGTAAAGCCTTGGTGTGAGCAATTAAATATGGATTGCATAGCGACCAGGCTCGAAGTGAAAGAAGGCCGACTAACGGGACATTACTTAGGAAAGAATTGTTATGGACCTGAGAAAGTATTAAGAATCAAGAGCAAATATGATTTGAATAGTTTCGATGAAATTATTGCTTATGGAGACTCGCGTGGAGATAAGGAAATGCTTGCATTAGCCCACACATCTCATTACAGGAGTTTTCCCTGCTTACTTAAACAACAACAATTCAATTACCCCTCCTCCTGATTTGCTTACCTCCGGCTTAATGCGGTCAGTTGAAAACGAAACCCGGGATTCATCAAATCCAACCAACCGTAACGCCCGAAGAATATCAGCCCTCCGCTCTAAAGTGCTACGGCTGTCCTCTTCTTCCCGAACCCAAATAAGTACACTTACATCCTTCCGGGTTAAAATGCGATTTGCTAAAAACCAGATGATTTCAGTTTGGTCTGCTGTCAAAGAGGTTATTCCACTATTGTAATCCAATCGTGTGGATATTCTTTTTGGGAATATTTCGCTTAGTTCCTCGTCCGTTAGAAATCGTGTTTCAGAAGGCAAAACATTGATTACATATGAGACCTGGAAGCCATACAGGTTCAAGCCTCTTTTGGAAAGATCGCGGGCACAATACGCAATTGTATCCGCATAAATAGAAAAATAACCATCAAATCCGGATGAGTTAACTGATTCCCCAAGATTACGGGGAACTGACCAAATATCCCATGTGCCATACATTCGCTCACTCACTAAAATATCGGCATCTCCGTAACCCCCATGTCCATTGCTGGAAAAAAATAATTTTGCTTTGTCAATAGAAAGGAAGGGAGAGTTTTCAAACCCTGAAGTATTTATGGAGGGGCCGAGATTCTTAGGTTGACTCCAATTACCCACTGAATCCCTTAAACTTACATACAAGTCCTCTTCGCCATAGCTACCCTTACCCTTCATGGATATCATCACCACATCAAAAGAAGGGTGTACATATACACTTACGAAATCATCCCGATTGATCCCCGGCACAGCGATTAACTCCGGCTTAGTCCACTTTCCCATAACTAACTTTGAAAATGAAATCCCACTTTTGTTATTATAGGCATTCGATAAATAAACGGTTGAACCATCCGCGCTGATACCGATAACCGCATTGGAACGTTTGTTATTCCAGGGTTTGCCGGCATTGACAGCAGGCGTCCAATTGCCGTTGGAATCCTTTGTGGAAATCCATATATCGGTGCCTGAATATTTACCGCCAATATTTTTATCATGAAAAGCACGGCTAAAGTAAAGTGTCTGACCATCCGGAGCGAGCATGGGTGCCAACTCCTCATCGTCAGAATTTACTGCAGTGCCTAATCTTACGGGCTGGCTGAATTGAAGTTCCTGAGCATCTATTTTAAGCGCAGCACTAAAAAAAAGGATAAATAAAAACAGATACTTCATAAGCACAATCACCAAAAACGAGGCTGCAATTTAAAAGGATTGAACAACGTAAGTCCCAATACCAGTTCGTGTGTATTTACATCAAAATTATTTAGCCCTCCCAGGTACATATCGTAGGCATAATTGATGGATATTGTATTGGTGACTAATCCAACGAGTAAGGAGGCTTTTAGATTAGGTTCATAGGCCGATCCCACAAAGATGAGGTCTTTGAACTTCAACCGGAGATTGCCTGCCCACCGCATATCATAACCTTCTCTGTAGCTTGCGGTAATTCCGGGAGATAAAACCCATTCCGGACTGAGTGGAAAATATGCTCCCACCTGAGCCCTGTAACGTAAGCCTGAGTTCATATTGATTAGCTCATCGTCATTCATCTTGCGGGCAACCAAGTTATCAGAGGACAATCCCAGAAAGAACTTCTTTGAATAAATAACGGTACCAAAATCAACCAGCACTGTATTCTGCGTACCCTCACCGGCCAGCAGCAAACGCTGATAGAATAAGTCATTTACATCATCACGGACCTGAAGACCAGTGAAATCAATCCGTTGATTGGTGTAACCAACCCTTGTACCCAATGAAACATTCAGTTTAGGCGTCAGTGGCAGGTGATACGAGTAGTTTAAAAGGGCACCAAAAGATTTATAGGCATCCACCGTCCGGCTGGTAACGATTCCACCGAACCCATGTCGCCTTCTGAATCTATTTTCATTTTGAATGGCCTCGAAGATGGTGGGATCGGATGTTCGCAAGGTGTTATTTCTCCGCCCAGAACGATTTCCTTTATTTAATGCCCCAAAGAAACTGAGGTATGAATTATCGTTTTGAATCCCATAGTTATTCCAGCCTTCCCGAACGCCAGCATTGAGCACAAAAAAATCATCCATGCCGGTAAAGGCAGGATTTACCGCGGGCAAATTCAAATAATATTGCGTGTAATCATCTTCTTGAGCAAAAGTCAGTATTCCATTAAAAACAAATGTAATAAGCACCAAGCTTCGAAATAGCCCAATTAGTTGCTTCATCTTAATAGCGTTACTGTACCCTGGTATTGCCGTTTACCTCCGTTCAAAAATATAGTATAGAAATATGGACCAGATGGTAACTCCAAGCCATTTTTCTTACCATCCCATTTGCAATCAACTTCTTTGCAATGAAACACCAATGAATTATTTCTATCGAACACCCTGATCTCGATTTCAGAATAAAATTCCAGTCCCTCAAAATCCCAATAATCGTTAACACCATCACCATTTGGCGTAAATGCATTTACAATGCTTACTTCAGGAAACACCTCAGTAATGGAAACAATCCTGCTGACCACATTGCTATCATCAAGGCTATCGCGTACGACAAATGCAATTCGCTTATCGGATATTACGGCATCCCCTGTAACCGGGCTACTAAATAATACTTTTCTCAATGCAGCTTCATAATTAGCACGAGTATCCTTACCACTTAAAACCAAAACGCCTGTTGCTGAACTATATGTGACCGAGATTGCCGATCCAGATTCCGGGCTATAGGAGAGCTGATCACCATTGGCAAAATTTTCTACTATCGAAATCGTTGCAGAAAACATATTTGCATTATCGATATCACTTATCAATATAGAACTTGATAAAGTAACGGCTGGGTCACCCAGGCTGTATAAAACCGGAGTTGTTTCCATGTTGCTTAATACGGGAGGGTCATTCACAGGGATGACAGAAATTAACACATTGGCGTTCTGTGTAGCTGAAAAAGCACCATCAAACGCATTCCAAACAAATGAATCCGAACCACTAAATTCAGGCTTTGGCTGGTAAATAAAATTATTGATAGCGCCACTTTCAACCATAATCTCAGCTCCTGCATTAACTGCATTTCCCTTCCAGAAGAGTGCACCTTGTGCCGGCAACGTAACTACTTTTACATACTGTATAGGACTGTCGGAAAAGCTTGAAAAATTATCTCCAAAAGTATTGTAGGTAAAAGTAAAGGGTGTGTCTTCCGGAGTTTGTATCGAAAAACTAATTAGGATAGGCGGAAAATTTGGGTTAACTGTTAACGTGCCTTGCACATAGGTGAAGTTGTAATTATTGTCACTACCACCCGAAACAGTAATGGGATATCCGCCCGGTGGTGAAGATACTGTAGCGGTAGTTGATAACTGAGGAATGATGTCAATGTCATTTATATTATCATTATTGGCAAATCCTGAAAAACTCATTGTTAATTCAGGATTAGGTGTGCCGAACAATTTTGTTTTATTATCCGCTACAACAGTAAATGTAGCTTTTGTAATGGTAAGTGTGCCCGCTGCATAAACAAAATTATAATTATTATCCATCCCTCCAGAAACATTAATTGGGTAAGTGCCTACCGGAGAAGTTCTTGAAGCAGCAGTACTGGCCACAGGTTTACTGTCCAAAACCGACTCACCTTCTCCGTTGACAAAGCCTGTATATGAAATGGATAACACCGGGTTATCCAAACCATAAACACGACTAATATTATTAGCACGTGCCGTCAGGTTAACCTTATTGACCGTGATGGTTACAGCAGTCTCTTCTATTATATTATAATTACTAGTATTCGTTGGTACAAATCGTACAGCAAGTTTTTGGTTAGCTCCTGCATTAAGTAATGTGCCTGTAGCCGGTGTGTACGTAAAGGATCCAGCCACATTAGCGGTTGCGTTAAGTTGAGTTGCACTTAATGGCGTACCATAATTTATCGCTGATGGGCTACTCCAGGAAACAACAGGATTAGCTTTATTTACGGTAATTAAAACGGTAACACCCATCACACTATTAAAGTTATTGGTGTTGGACGGAACGAAGTTCACAGATAACACCTGGTTAGTCCCCGCATTCAACACTGTGCCATTAGCGGGCGTATACGTAAACGTACCGGTTGTATTGGCTGTTGCATTCAATTGTGTAGCACTTAGGGCCGTGCCAAACGTTATCGGTGCCGGTGTAGGCCAGGTTACTACCGGGGTTGCTTTATTCACTGTAATACTTACAGTAGTTCCACTAACAGCGTTATAATTATTTGCATCCGTTGGATTGAAATTCACCGACAATATTTGATTTGCACCGGCATTTAATACGGTTCCTATTGTTGGCGTGTAGATAAATGTACCCGCCACATTAGCCGAAGCATTTAATTGTGTGGCACTCAGTGGAGTGCCAAAGGTTATTGGTACAGGGGTTGGCCAGGTGATAACCGGGTTTGCCTTGTTAACCGTTATTAGTGCGGTTCTACCCGTAACCGTATTCCAATTGTTTATATCGGTTGGTGTGAAATTAACCGACAATACCTGATTTACTCCCGCATTTAACACAGTGCCGGCCGCAGGTGTATACACGAAACTTCCCGGTACATTGGCAGTTGCATTGAGTTGTGTTGCCGAAAGTGGCGTGCCGTAGGTAATGGGTGCCGGATTAGCCCACGTAACTGTTGGTGTAGCTTTATTTACCGTAATCAGCACCGTAATGCCAGTAACTGAATTATAATTGGTAGAATTAGTTGGATTGAAATTAACGCTCAATACTTGATTAGCACCTGCATTTAAAATTGTACCTGCCGCAGGTGTGTAGGTAAATGTGCCCGCTACATTGGCAGTAGCATTTAATTGCGTAGTGCTAAGGGCTGTTCCATACGTTATTGGGGCTGGGTTATTCCAGGTTAAAACAGGTGTTGCTTTTACAATGGTCAGTGTGCCACTTACATAGGTAAACGTGTAATTGTTATCGTTTCCGCCTGCAACAGTAATTGAATAGGTGCCTACCGGACTTGCTGCCGTTGCTGTTGTTGATGTAACGGGAGGAGTGTCGAGAACAGCCGGAGTCTCACCGTTCAGAAAACCTGAATAAGAAATTGTAAAGGGAGGATTTGCCACACCAAACTCACGACTAACATTAACCGCTGTCGCGATGAGTGTTGCTTTTGTGATAGTCAATGTGCCGGAAACAAAGTTGAAACTATAATTATTGTCGGTTCCGCCACTTATTGTTATTGGATAAGTGCCTGTTGGACTGGTTACTGTTGCTGTGGTAGAAGCCACTGGCAACACATCAATTACCGTTGCATCTTCTGAATTGACAAATCCGGTGTACGTAATGGAAAAAGAAGGATTTGGTGCTCCGTAGGTACGACCAGTATTCACAGCCGTTGCGGTTAAAACCCTTTTGGTAATCGACAATGTGCCGGAAATGTAATTAAGCTCATAATTATTAGCAGAACCTCCCGATAGATTGATCGGATAATTTCCTACCGAGCTTAGCACCGTTGCAGACGTGGAAGCAACCGGAGCCGGATTAACAACGGATGCATTTTCACCATTTACAAATCCAGCATAAGCAAAGGTTAAGGGAGGATTTGCCGCGCCATAAACACGTGATTGATTATTGGCTGTTACAGTAAGTTGTGCTCTGTTTACTGTCAACACCCCGGATTGAAGTATGATACTGTAGTTAAGGGCGCTACCACCCGTCAGATTAATGGGATACGTGCCTACGGGACTGGTGATTGTAGCGGTAGTGCTTGCTGTTGGCGGTGTAATGACGCTTACATTGTCTCCATTTAAAAAACCACTGTAGGTTATCGTAAAGGCAGGATTACTCTGACCATACGTTTTACTCACATCTGCAGGTCGCGCAATAAGCGGAGCAGGATTTACAATTAGTGTTCCATTTTGCAACGTGAAATTATAGTTAACCGATGTTCCACCGCTTAAGGTAATCGGATAACCCCCAACATTACTGAGCACGGTAGCCGTTGTAGAAGCTGCCGGTGGAGTTATTGAACTTGGTGTATCCCCATTCAAAAAACCTGTATAACTAATGGTAAATACCGGATTAGTCAATCCATATGACCTTGACTTATCATCAGCGCGCGCAGTCAAGGTTGCTTTTGTAATGGTTAGTGTACCATTCACGTAAGCGAAATTGTAATTATTATCTACTCCTCCGGAAGGGATTATCGGGAAAGTACTTCCTGCATTATCCGTTACGATGGCCGAACAAGTGGCAGTAGGTGGAGTATCGATCACACTGGCTGTTTCGCTATTTACAAATCCGGTGTAAGAAATGGTAAAGGCTGGATTTGGCGCGCCATACGTTCTTGATGCATTTGCGGCTGTTGCTGTGAGCTGGGCTTTGTTCACTGTTATCTGTACCGTGCGTACTACTGTATTATAAATAACTGTGTTAGCAGGAACAAATGTTACGGAGAGTGTTTGGTTTGCACCTGCATTTAACAGGGTTCCAATGGCGGGCATATACGTAAAGGTACCCGGCACACTGGCGGTGGCATTCAATTGTGTTGCGCTGAGTAGTGTACCGTATGTAATGGTTGCCGGATTCGACCAAGTCACGACCGGATTATCTTTATCATTTACGGTTATCTCAACCTGCGTAGTGGGTACCGAATTATAATTTAAAGCATCTGTTGGCGTAAAGGATACCGTGAGTGTATACGTACCGGCCGTTGGAAAGGAGGACCCGATTGCCGGGGTGTATAGAAATGTGCCCGGTACATTTGCTGTAGCATTAAGTTGCGTGGAGGTTAACGGTTCGTTGATTTTTATGGGCAGTGGTGTAGCCCAGGTTACAATAGGTGTAGCTTTAGTTACGGTTATCAATACGGTACGCCC
This sequence comes from Cyclobacteriaceae bacterium, assembly GCA_019638255.1. Taxonomy (GTDB): domain Bacteria; phylum Bacteroidota; class Bacteroidia; order Cytophagales; family Cyclobacteriaceae; genus UBA2336. Next base: position 3,114,783 of record JAHBUD010000001.1, read on the forward strand.
AGTAATGGAATTATAATTTAAATTATCTGTAGGCGTAAAATTCAATGACAACGTCTGATTAACCCCTACGTTCAATATTGTTCCACTGGCAGGAGTATACAAAAATGTTCCGGGCACACTGGCTGTGGCATTCAATTGTGTCGCACTCAATGGCGTGCCATAGACAATGGATGCGGGATTAGCCCAGGTAATTACGGGGTCTGCTTTATTTACAGTAATCGTGCGCTGAAAATTATTTACTGCATTATAATTGGCAACATCGGTTGGCGTGAAATTAACCGATAAGATTTGGTTGGCCCCTGCATTTAAGACTGTGCCGATTGTAGGTGTGTAGACAAATACTCCGGGAACATTGGCGGTTGCATTTAATTGCGCGGCACTCAATGCTGTTCCGTATGTAATGGCTGCCGGATTATTCCAGGTAATCACAGGGGTTGCTTTATTCACCGTGATCAAAACAGTGGTTCCGTTTACCGGATTAAAGTTGTTCAGATCAGTCGGAGAAAAATTAACGGACAAAATCTGATCAGCACCTGCGTTAAGGATCGTGCCGGATGCTGGGGTATACACAAATGTTCCGGCTACACTGGCCGTAGCATTTAATTGTGTTCCACTCAAAGGCGTGCCATAGGAAATTGCTGCAGGGTTGTTCCAGCTAATGGTTGGAGTTGCTTTGTTCACCGTAATAAATACCGTGGTGCCATTTACAGAATTATAGTTCAAGGCATCCGTTGGGGTAAAATTAACCGACAAGGCCTGGTTGACACCAGCATTTAGTATTGTACCTAGTCCTGGTGCGTAGATAAACGTTCCGGGAACACTTGCCGTAGCATTAAGTTGTGTAGCCGAAAGCGGTGTGCCGTATGTTATGGCTGCAGGGTTTGACCAGTTAACGGTTGGATTCGCCTTACTCACGGTAATCAACACGGTTGCTCCGGTGATCGAATTGTAATTTGTCCCATCGGTAGGAACAAAATTTACTGACAACTCTTGATTAGCCCCTGCATTTAAAATCGTTCCAGAAGCCGGGGTATACGTAAATGTACCGGCCACATTCGCAGTTGCATTCAATTGTGTAGCACTGAGCGGTGTTCCGTAGATGATTGGGGCTGGGTTTGGCCAGTTGATTACCGGATTCGCCTTATTCACAGTTATCTGAACAGTGGTTCCATTTACAGGATTATAATTTGCAGCATCGGAAGGAGAAAAATCTACTGTTAGAACTTGATTTGCTCCCGCATTAAGCACGGTGCCCAATGCAGGGGTATACGTAAAGGTTCCGGCTACACTGGCCGTAGCATTTAATTGCGTGGCGCTCAAAGCAGTACCATAAGTAATTGCCGCAGGGTTATTCCAGGTGACAACAGGCGTAGCTTTGGTAATAGTGAGTACCCCGCTTACATAACTAAAGTTATAATTATCATCAGAACCGCCTGAAACTGTAATGGGATAAGTACCAACAGAACTTGACGCATTTGCAGCACTGCTGGCAGTGGGTAATACATTCAGTACGGATGAGTTTTCACCATTAACAAATCCGGAATAAGTAATTGCAAAGATAGGATTAGCCGTTCCGAAAGTGCGGGTGGCGTCCACAGCGGTTGCAGTAACCGTTGCCCGCGTAATGGTTAATGTCCCGGCAACATAATTAAAAGCATAATTATTATCTGATCCACCGGATACAGTAATGGGGTAAGTTCCAACATTGCTGGTAATGGTAGCTACCGTTGTGGCAACTGGTGCACTGTCTATTACAGAAGCATTATCTCCATTAACAAACCCCGTATAGCTAATAGTAAATGCCGGATTCACAGCTCCGTATGTCCTGCTTTGATTATCTGCAATAACGGTTAATGTGGCCTTATTCACCGTAAGGGTACCATTAACGTAAGTGAAATTGTAATTGTTATCTGCACCACCTGCAACAGTTATTGGATACGTGCCTACCGGTGAGGCTGTTGTAGCTGTACTACCAGCTGTAGGAGCAGCATCCAACACTGCAGGAGTATCGCCATTGACAAATCCGCTGTAGCTAATGGTAAATGCAGGATTGGTAGCGCCATACACACGACTCTGATTATTGGCTGTTGCTGTGAGCATAGCCTTTGTTACTACCAAAATTACATTGGTACCGTTGACTACATTGTAGTTTACTGCGTCTGCCGGAGTGAAGTTTACAGACAAAACTTGATTATTACCTGCATTCAAAATTGTACCCGCTACGGGTGAATAGGTAAATGTACCCGGTACAGTGGCCATGGCGTTTAATTGGGTAGCAGATAACGGAGTGCCGTATACAATGGGGGCAGGCGTATCCCAGCTAACATTTGGAGTAGCTTTGGTAATGGTTAATGAACCATTCACATAACTGAAAGTATAATTATTGTCATCACCACCGGAAACGGTGATAGGATATGTACCCACTGAGCTCGAAATTGTCGCAGTAGTATTGGCAACGGGTAACGTGCCTAACACGGTAAAATCTTCACCGTTCGCAAAACCTGCATAATTAATAACAAATACCGGGTTGGAAGTCTGGTACTCCCGGGTTGCATTTTCAGCAGTGGCCGTTATGGTTGCTTTGGTGATGGTGAGCGTAGCAGGAACATAAACAAAATCATAGTTGGCAGCCGTTCCTCCCGAGACATTAATCGGATAAGCACCTACAGCACTGGTTTGCGTGGCAGTTGTTGAAGCGGTTGGTGTTGAGGAAAGTACCGTGACTGTTTCACCATTTACAAAACCTGAATAGTTTAGTGTAAAGACAGGGTTGGTTGCACCGTATACTCGAGTTGCATTCTGAGCTGTTGCTGTAAGGATAGCTTTAGTAATCGAGATGGTTCCTGCAGTATTGACAATGTCGTAATTGCTTGCCGTTCCACCAGTTAACGAAATGGGGTAAGTTCCTACTGGCGTGGTGGCCGTAACATCCGAAGAAGCAACCGGTGCAGTAGTCAGTACGGCTGGCGTTTCGCCATTTACAAAGCCTGAGTATAAAATGGTGAACACGGGGTTGGCAGCGCCATAGGTCCGTGTCTTGTTCTCGGCAGTAGCCGAAAGTATTGCCTTGTCTATGGTAAGTGTACCTGCTACATAACTAAACGTGTAGTTGTCATCACTACCACCGGATACAGTGATCGGATAACTGCCTACAGTACTGGTAGCCACAGCCGAAGAAGTTGTTACAGGTGCAGTGCTAAGCACAGAGGCGTTTTCGCCATTGGCAAAACCACTGTAGCTTATGGTAAATACCGGGTTCGCGGCCCCGTATGTCCTGCTTTTATCATCTGCAGTAACAGTTAATGTAGCTTGAGTCACTGTGAGCGTTCCATCAACGTAAGTGAAATTATAGTTGCTATCAACACCACCGGATACCGTTATTGGATACGTGCTTACCGGTGAGGTAGGGGTAGCAGCACTTCCTGCTAAAGGAGCTATGTCTAAAGCTGATGGTGTATCGCCATTTACAAATCCGCTATAGTTTATTGTAAATGCTGGATTGGCCGCACCATACACGCGACTCTGATTATTGGCTGTTGCTGTAAGAGTGGCTTTAGTTACTTCTAATAGAACTGTTGAGCCCACCACATTATAGTTTACCGCATCATTCGGTGTAAAGCTTACAGACAACTCCTGATTTGTACCCGCATTTAAAATTGTCCCCGTTGCCGGTGAATAGATAAATGTACCCGCTACACTAGCGGAGGCATTCAACTGGGCAGCACTTAGGGCTGTACCATAGGTTATTGCCGAAGGTGTATTCCAGGTTACTACCGGAGTAGCTTTGTTAACCAAAAGACTTTGATTTACAACAGGTGCTGTGTTATAAACATCATTACCGGCCTGAGAAGCAGTGATGCTAGTTGTACCTGCACCAACGATTGTAACACTATTGCCACTGATGGTGGCCACCAATGGATCGCTACTCGAATAACTTACCGGTAAACCTGAAGAGGAAGTTGCGCTTAAAGCAAAAGTTCCATCACCAAATGTTTTTTGATCTAACGGATTGAAGGTGATGGTTTGATTCAGTTTAACTCCGGTACCCTGAAGATTTATCACGAAGGGATTAGTATCCGGGTCATCGGAGTCGATTTGTATGGTGGCATTTCGCACACCACTTAAAAGCGGAGAAAATGAAATTGTAAAAGTGGTTGTGGAAGTCGGCCCTAATGTCAATGGCAAACCTGGTGTAGTTAAACTAAAATCACCCGCATGGGCACCACCCAGCGATATTGCATTTACGATGAGGTCTTCGGGGGCACCATTATTCTCAATAGTAACGGTAACAACTGAAGAGGTCGATAACAGATTAACGTTGCCAAAATCATGAAGATGACCACTGGAAATGGGTGAGCCACCAATAGAAATCTGGATATCTTGTTCGACACTATTTTTAGAATTCAGAACAGACTCCTTCACCGCGGCTGCAGCAATTGTCAATCCCGAAAACAAAAACAAGCAAACGATACCCAATCGAAAAACGATATGGAATATACTGTCCCTCATAATTAAAGCCAACTTATAAAGACAACAGATAATAAGGATTAAGGCTAAGCCAAGCTCATTATTACCTTGAATATTGTTAAAGTGAAAAGGGTTACAAATATCGTCAAATAACCGATGTAATTTCGCCCCCTAACGCAATTTTTAACGATTTTTAGGGCCATTTCTAAAGCGCATGACTCATATTTTCACGTTTTTATTCTGGATAAGCCTCTTCATCATCCTGTACACCTATATCCTCTATTTTATTCTTGTTCTGATTTTCTCCCGGATACTCCAAAAAACCACAAAAAACTGCAAATCTGAACCAGTCTGGCCAGAAGTAACGCTAGTTATTGCAGCCTATAACGAAGAACGATTCATAGCCGAAAAAATCCGGAACTCCCTCGCCCTGGATTATCCGGTAAATAAGTTGACTGTGCTGGTGGTAACCGATGGATCAACCGACAATACCCAACAACAAGTAAAGGAATTTAGTAATGTGTTGCTGTTTCATGAGCCTGAGCGCAAAGGAAAAATCCATGCTGTTGATCGCATCATGAAACACATAAAATCCCCCATCGTGATTTTTACGGATGCCAACACCACACTTAATAATCAAGTCATTAAAAATATTGTCCGTCACTATCAAGCTGAAAAGGTTGGTGGGGTTGCCGGTGAAAAAAGAGTGGCCAGTCAGCAAAATGATAATGCACCAGCTGCAGGTGAAGGCTTGTACTGGAAATATGAATCGCTGTTAAAGAAGGCCGACTCGGACTTGTATACGGTAGTAGGTGCGGCAGGTGAATTATTCTCCATCCGTACATCGCTATACGAAAGTCCTCCACCCGATACCATCATTGAAGATTTCTATCTTTCCATGAAAATTGTTTCAAAGGGTTATCGATTTATCTATGAGCCCGAAGCCTATGCAATGGAAGGGCCATCGGCCACCACAGAAGATGAATGGAAACGTAAAGTCAGGATTTCAGCCGGAGGCTTGCAAGCGATTACGCGGTTAAAGTCATTGCTGAATCCTTTTAAATTTGGCACTATAACCTTTCAGTATGTTTCACATCGGGTACTCCGTTGGACCATCACCCCACTGGCACTTATAACCATTTTCATAACCAATGCATTATTGATTCATGTGTCGACTTTCTACAGTATAGTCTTTATACTTCAATGCCTGTTTTATTTGCTGGCTTTGATTGGTCATATAATGCGAAACAAAAAAATCCCGTTAAAGGGGTTCTTTGTACCATATTACTTTACACTGATGAACCTGAGTGTCTTTTTTGGCCTGATGCGGCTACTCAAAGGGAAGCAATCCGTTGTTTGGGAAAAGGCAGAAAGGGCATAACGGATTTCAGGATATTGGATCAAGATTTTAATTTTAGGCGTTGAAAATAAAAATAGCATGGGACGGATTTTTGAAAAACGAAAACACAAAATGTTTGCCCGGTTCGACAAGATGGCAAAAGCCTTTACCCGAATCGGAAAAGACATTGCCATAGCGGTAAAGCAAAACGGACCCAACCCCGACAATAATCCCCGGTTGCGCATGGCGATACAAAATGCCAAAGGCGTAAATATGCCGAAAGACCGCGTGGAGGCAGCCATTAAACGCGCATCATCAAAAGATGAAAAAGATTTTCAGGAAGTAACCTATGAAGGATATGCACCCCACGGTGTACCCATATTGGTAGAGTGCGCTACCGATAACCCGACACGAACGGTGGCCAATGTTCGCTTACATTTTTCAAAAAACGGTGGAAGCATGGGCAACTCCGGATCGGTGTCGTTTATGTTTGAACGTAAGGGTGTTTTTAAATTCGATCCGGATAAATTGAATCTTGACGAACTGGAACTTGACCTGATCGATGCCGGTGCTGACGATATTGAGCGGGCTGATGACGAAACCATTGTGTATACAAAGTTCACCGAGTTTGGTCACATGCAAAAGTTCCTTGAATCGAAAAACCTGGAACCAAAAAGTTCAGAGCTTCACTATATTCCCGCCACCACCAAAGAACTTACAGACGAGCAACAGGATGAAGTATTGAAATGTGTAGAGGCGCTGGAGGGTGATGATGACGTTCAAAGCGTTTATCACAACCTGGCTTGATATGAAAATCTTTCGAATTATCGGTGCCTGCTTAGCAACGTTATGTTACCTCAATCTCTCTGCCCAGTCATACGAAGAATATGAATTTGAACAGGAGCATGAAACCTATCAGGTTTCCCTATTGGTTACGGGTGGGGCAACCTTAGGCGACTTTAAAGATATTGCCGGTGGTTCGGTTGTGGGTACGGGCTTTAATGCCTTGTTTAATCCAAAAGGAAAGCGGGAATATTCACCCATTTTTGTGGGTTTAGAATTCTCTTACGTAACCTTTGGTCGTGACAAACAAGCTGAAAATGCAGACTACCCTGCCCTCAAGACCACATTTAACGATTACAGTATCAGTGGCGCAGCCCGCTTTTTTCCTACCCAAAACAAAACGGGCTTCACCCCCTTTCTTGACGGTTTATTGGGACTCAAAATCCTCAACACAAGAACAAAGGTTGACAAGGATTTATTCGATACTTTGTTTAGTGATGATGCCCCGGAAGTAATCCACACCACGAGTAATACCGGTTTAGGCTATGGCCTTGGGGGTGGTTTCTATACCCGCAAAGCATTGAATGATAACGGCAACCGCGATGTGTCTTTCACCTTCCGGATCATGTATACCTGGGGCGATAAAACCAGTTTTGTAAAACGAGACTCCTTAAAGGTGGACATCAACAATGGAGTGACCTACGAAACTGCCTACGTTAACACCAACATGATCGTATTTCAATTAGGCATTCTAATAAACTAAGGATCATCCGGGCTGTACTTTCTTTAGTTTAGGTAAATTCATTGTAGCTCACTAAAAGCCTATGCGCTTAACGATTGTTCTGGTAAGAAGGCGCATTTAGGTGCCATTTCTTGATATTAATTCTTATTTTGCCCAATTAATTGCCTTGTTGATGAGCCGTACCTTGTGCAGGTTAATCCTACCAGCGTTTAGTTTGCTGATCCCGCTTCACGCGATCGGTCAAGAGGTTTATTCACTCGGAGTTTTTACAGGATTTACCATCCCCTATACCTGGGATGAAGGCATCAACAGGGATCCTCGCTATAAGGTAAAATACAACCTTAAATTCGCTCCCATTGGAGTACACTATGGAGTTGATCGACAAGGCTTTGGCTTTACGTTCGATCCCAGTATTTTCCGGATCGGGCAGAATTTTGATGTTATCAATACATCTGGTGGTGATGTTGGTGAACGCAACATCGACCTTACTTTTCTGAACATACCCATGGGTTTAAAAGTCCACCTGATCGATATGTCATTTTTTAAGGTGAGTTTTGTTGCTTCAGCGGGTATTTCATATGCTCTAAAAGGAAGAGAAACCATTACCCATACTGAAAGTAAATTAAAATTTCCGGCTCAGGTTTTCCCCAATCTGCCAGATGGTTATATAATTGAATACGATGGTGTACTGGTGCCTAACATAAAAGATCAAACCCTTATCTCCAGAAGTGAGTTTAATCAATTTCAGATTTTTGGAGCAATTGGATTCCGTTCCGATTGGGATTTAAGTGAGAACTACCGTGTTTCTTTTGACTTGCGCGGCTGCTATGGCTTGCTCGAACCACGAAGCCAGAGCTACATTGATAAAGTGAACGCCTTTGAGGCCATATATGATTTACCCGGAAATAGACGGGATATGTTTGCATATCTTACAGTAGGCATTTCAAAAATTGTTGAAATCAGTTCGAAGGAAAAAATGGCCCGGGTAAAACAACGCCCCGCATCGCAGAAAGGACCAGTCCAATCGAAGTATCAGCATTTACATAATTCGAGATCAAAAAAACGTAGCAGTCCACCCAAGTAGAGTATGAAGAATGTTGTTATCACTGGCGCTGGAGGAAACCTAGGTAAAATAGTGGTGGATAAATTCCTTAAAACGGGTTTTCGCGTTTTAGCTACGGTTTCTCCTGGAAAGGAATTGACTGGCGACTTTAAAGGAGATTTACACGTTTACCCTGTTGATCTTACAAATGAAAAATCAGTGGATACTTTCACGGACTTTATCATTGCCGAACATGGTACGATTAATACGGCCTTGATGCTTGCTGGAGGATTTGCAGCCGGAGAATTATCAAAAACCTCAGCCAATGATTTACAAAAAATGTACTCGTTGAATTTTGAAACTGCCTTTTACATGGCACGAAATCTTCATCGACACATGCTTGAGGGAGACTCTGGCGGAAGGTTAGTTTTCATGGGCTCAAAACCGTCATTGGTACCAAAGGATGCCCGCCATGCAGTTGCCTATGCCCTTGCCAAATCGTTGTTGTTTCGCTATGCCGAACTCCTTAATGCCGAAGGCCAACATAAGGGGGTAATCGCTGCCGTAGTTGTACCCGGAGTAATCGATACCCCCACAAATCGTGAAGCCATGCCCCAAGCAAATTTCTCAACCTGGGTTTCAGCCGAGGACATTGCATTTGCACTGCACTACCTGTGCACGGAAAAAGGGGCTTCACTTAACGACCCGATTTTAAAGATGTATGGATCGCGTTGAATTAAGTGGCTTTTTTACCGACCGGATTTGTAAATAAATCACACAAGGCTATCTTTGCACCACTTTTTCAGGACGGTCCGTTCGTCTAGGGGTTAGGACACCAGATTTTCATTCTGGTAACACGGGTTCGATTCCCGTACGGACTACATCAATTTTTCCCTGCTGCCAAAAGGTGGCAGGGTTTTTTATTTCGTATGAACCAAAAATGAGTAAAATACGCTCAACAACCTGCCGGGCTCTGGGTTGGGATTGCTCTTCCAAGAAATTATAGATTGTTTCGAGGTCGTTCAATGCTTCCTCCGACCAGATCACCTGAGCCTTCTTCACTGATTGAATCTGGCTTTGAAATAATCCTCAACCTCCTTCTGTGAATGAACCTTGCCTTGCGCTATATCGTTTTCCGAACGCTCGATTTTGTTGTGCAACTGCTCCATCGTCTTAGGCATTTGCTGTTCGCACATCTCTTTTATTGACCCCTTTCTCAACCGCCCGATCTGCGCAATGAGTTTCTCATCCTACAATCGAACCAACCATTCGATAAGTTCCATCTTCTTCACAGCAAGATTCATAATCATTAAATGTTTTGAAATCAAAGTTAATGATTTAGTTTGACTTTATTCCATTTGATACTTAGGCCTATAGATTTATAGATATAGGATGAACCTGAAAGGAATTCAGATATTTAGTAGAGGTTCTGAATTATTGCTAATACCCCATTTTCAAAATACAATATCCTTCTCTCATATCTCAGCTGATGTTGAGTACCATTTTTAGATATTGTCTCCGTTATACTGTATGGCTCTCCAACACCATCTATCGCTTGTTCCATCGTCATACCAATCCAAATTTCTCCTTTCATTAATCTTAAAGCGTTCTTTTCACCATATTTTCTTATTAATTCAGATTTTCTTTGTTCAAATTTTTGTTTTTGAAGCTGCTGAAACAAATCATTAATAATTGAGGAAATCTTTGGATCAATCTCTGCATAATTTGTATGGATATACCCCTCTTCCACGCCAAAGATTCTCCTTACTTTAATCCAACCTCTTCTATTGATAGGATTTGTCAACTCCTCCTTAATAATTTGAAGTGGTTCTTTACCAATAATTGTCTTAGTCAAAATGCCCGCTGGCGAATCATACAAGTCAATGTAACCATATTTTGCATGAATAATGTAAATACCGTTATCACCGTGTGCTGTTACAACAGAATCGTATTTAACCAAGTCAAGTTGATTCTGACTAAAGCCAATGTTTAATATGAAAAACAATGGCGTAATAGATAGAATTAAATGCTTTTTGGAGAAGTGCCTAACAAGCATGAATAAAGTTAATTTTGCAGATAGTAATAAAATACTCAGTCCTCCGGCAAATTCCGAAGCATAAAATCACGAATGTTGCCACCCATAATCAGGTCAATTTCCTCAGGATTAAATCCTTCATGCTTGAGCGCCACAACCATATTCGGAAGGCCGGTAACATCAAAATGCGTGCGAATGGCTCCATCAAAATCAGATCCTAACGCTACCTTGTCCACACCAATTTTATCGGCCACATAGCGAATGCTCCTGGCCGTTGCTGCTGCATCTGTACCGCACACCGCAGTCTCCCATAAACCAATACCAATCAACCCGTTTCGTTTACCGATCGCTTCAATGTGGCGATCGCTTAAATTGCGTTGGTTATCACAAGCACCCCTTACTCCGGTATGCGATACGATCATTGGTCGAGTGGTTATTCTTAAGACATCATCAATGGACTGTTGAGAAGCATGAGCCAAATCAACAATAACGCCCAACGCTTCCATTTTCATGATAAGTTCTTTACCCGCTTCAGTAAGGCCACCTTTCTCAACGCCATGGGCAGAACCCGCCCATTCATTGTCAAAAAAATGTGTGATGCCAATGTAGCGAACACCGGCATCATAAAAATCCTTAAGATTGTCGACATTCGCTTCCAAGCAATGGGCACCTTCCAGTCCAAGCATGCCAGCCGTTAACATGTTGTTGTTCTTACGATCCCGGATATATTGCTCAAGCTCCGCTCGGGTGGAGATCACCCTGAAGCTTCCATCGGAAGCACGTGCAAAATCATACAATTGCGAACATTGCTGCAACGCCCGATCCTTTAAACTAAACCAGGTCTTTGGTGGTCGAAGTTGGGCAAAGCTCAGCAGCTGAATCTGATCCGACTGATCATCATTACGTTCAATATTGATTCCTTTAGGAACCTTACTGACGATGGTAAAAACCTGAAAGGCCATACCTGCCTTTTGCATGCGGGGTAAATCTACATGGCCATACTTGTGCATGCCAAAAAAATTCCTGTTCCAAAGCAGCATATCACAATGAAGGTCAGCCACAAACGATAGCAAATGGTAATCATCTGCTTGTACTATTTGTTGCGTGCTTACCGTATTCATGGATTTATCAAAGTGCCGGGCAACGAATCCGAAAAAAACAACCGACCCAATCAGAAGAATAATGATTAAACCATGTATGATCTTTTTCATGATTCGCGCACGGGTTGATTCACCTTAAAGTCATCTAATCGGATGTCATCCATACCATGCTGATCAAAAGGATTTTCCAATTGTTCCTGCACATTATACAGTGAAATCAAAATGAAAGTTGAAAACATGGATAACGCATAAAGGATCCAGCCATTACCATCCGCGATGCCATCCTTAAGCCGGTTGTACAAAGCGGGGGTATAAATAACCGGGTAGATGTAAATAAAAATCAAGCAATAAGCGCGAACCGAAATGGGTGTGCGGTGATGCTTGACTGCAATAACATTTTCAAGGCCCTGGTGTACATCTTTCATAAAGCGGTGAATCTTTAGGGCTGTTGAGTTTCCAATAGCCTCGCCATTTGTGTGGATGAATTCGGCTACCTTTCCCGTCTCCGTCATCAGCTTTTCACGCGAGCAGGGCCCATCTCCTAAAAAGCTGATCAGGCAATCCGCGATGTTCACAACAATTTTATGGACATCCGTTTTCAAGGATGGCGTTAGCTTTCGGCTTTCCTGAAAACAAGCATCTACTGTTATCAGTCCCGCCTTAAAACGCGACAGATACTCCAAAGCCTTCTCACGCCTGCGAAAAGCGCTGCGGATGGTAAACACTAGTGGAAAAATGATGGCGATGCTGATCATGGCCAAATCAAAATTATACTGAAAGTTGTTAGCAAGCGTAAAGTAACATGCAATGCCTGCCAGCCCGACCGACAAGCCTGTTCGGGTATTGATGATGGTAAGGTATTTGTTTACAGATTCCATTGCATAAAAATATAGTTAAATATATGCCACAAACGATTGTTACTGATAATAATCACCCGGCAAAAACAGGTTCAAACCTTGGTTTTAAGGCCACATGAATTAATTTTGGAGCCTTCAATAACGGACAATTTAACCTCCAAATAAAATGACAAAGATTGGAATTAACGGATTCGGACGGATCGGCCGCATGGCCTTGCGCGCTGCCATTAACCGCCCCGACATTGAGATCGTTGGTATTAATGATTTACTTGAGCCTAGTTACATGGCTTACATGCTCAACTACGATTCGACACACGGTCGGTTTAACGGAACAGTGGAAGTAAAAGATGGCAACCTGATTGTGAACGGAAAGAAAATTCGTGTTACAGCTGAAAAAGATCCTGCTAACCTGAAGTGGAATGAAGTCGGTGCCGAAATCATCATCGAATCGACTGGTTTATTCTTGACCCAAGAGGCCGGACAAAAGCATATCGATGCCGGGGCTAAAAAAGTAGTAATGTCGGCCCCAGCCAAAGACGATACCCCAACGTTCGTAATGGGTGTTAATCATAAAAACCTGAAAGCGGATCAACACATCGTTTCAAATGCATCGTGTACCACCAACTGTATAGCGCCTGTGGCTAAAGTTCTCAACGATAGCTTTGGCATATTGGAAGGCTTGATGAGCACCGTACACGCTGTAACAGCTACCCAGAAAACGGTTGACGGTCCTTCAGCAAAAGATTGGCGGGGCGGTCGCGGTGCGTACCAAAACATCATCCCCTCCTCTACCGGTGCAGCAAAGGCCGTAGCCTTGGTAATACCCGAGTTGAAAGGAAAATTAACAGGTATGTCATTCCGCGTACCGGTTGCCAATGTTTCGGTTGTTGATTTTACAGTAAGATTGGAGAAGCCCGCTTCTTATGAAAAGATAAAGGAAGCTATGAAGAATGCTGCCAACGGTGAATTCAAAGGCATCATTGGTTATACAGAGGATGATGTTGTTTCACAGGATTTCAATGGCGATCCACGAACCTCCATATTCGATGCGAAAGCCGGAATCTCCCTCAATGATCATTTTGTTAAAGTGGTGGCATGGTATGACAATGAGTGGGGTTATTCAAATAAGCTGATTGACCTGGTGCAGCAAGTTGCCAAGCACCTTTAATCACAAAAAAAGCAGATAAAGGCTCCTCATAGGAGCCTTTATCTTTACTATTTGCTCCTATTGGTGACTAAACATCACCTTTTTACGTTTTACCTATAATTGGTATTAACTTCATGTTATGGCTGATTTCTACCAACTATTGGGAATTGATCGCTCAGCCAGCTCTACTGAAATCAGGGCTGCCTATAAAAAACTGGCTTTTCAGTACCATCCTGACCTCAACCCCGGGGATCCGCACGCAGAAGAACGGTTCAAAGCCATTAATGAAGCTTATCACACCCTTTCAGATGCAATTAAGAAATCGCGCTATGATGCCCGGTTAAACGCTTATCAATCTTATAATGACCACACGGAAACCTATTGGCGCGAAGTGCAACGGCACCGTTATCATCGCTGGAAAGCTACACAGGAAACACGCTATAAATTTGACAAGGAGTATTTCAGGGTTCAGGGTTTGGCTTTTCTAACATTCCTGATTATCGCTGGGTTTTGCTTTGGCCTTATTCACACCTTTACCTATTTCCATGAGAAACAACAGGCCGAAATAGACGCACAAAATAGAGCTTTGGTAAGTGAAGCGTTCTCGCTCCTTGAAAACGGTCAGATAGATCAAGCATTCACTATGATTAAAAATTTGCGCGAGAAAAATCCTGTTGAGTTCAGGTTTTATGCTGCACACGATAGCTTATTGAGAACAATCCGCACAAAAGCTGATATTGAATTTGATCAGGAGGATTTCTCAGCATCATTGCACTTTCTGGAGGTCCTTAAAAAATACGAAAAGCCTATTCGTATTGAAACGTTGCGAAAGCTTGCTATCTGCGAATACCATACAGGTGATTTCGCACAGTCCATCCAGTCATTAAAATATATTTTCAGCCAACAACCCTGGAACCTGGAAGTGTTGTATCAAATTGGTGCGATTAATCTGTACAATCTTCAGCATGATGAAGAAGCTTTACATTATTTCACCATAGGCAAGGAAATCTTTAAAAAGAATCAAACCAGTATTTATGGAAAAGCCTTTGAAGTGGTTATGAACCCACGCGATGCGCCAGAAATATATTTCATGATTTTTGAAGGGCGCGCAAAAGCAAACATTAACCTAAAAAATTACAAGGAAGCTGAAACCGACTGTAACTGGGCAATCTTTCTTCGCTCTGAAAACCCAAACGGCTATAAACTCAGGGTAACGGCCAAAATAAATCAAAGCAACCGTTATGGGATCTGCACAGACTTGAATACAGCCATTAAACTTGGTGCGGATAACCTGGAATCCTTAAAGAAAAAGTACTGCCCGAATTAGCTATCTTTACTTATTATGGAGAATTCATCACAAACCGGGCTTTCTGCTGAGCAACTTGTATCGGTTAAGAAAAGCTACTTTAATATTCTTGGCCTTTTCCTGCAACAAGAAAGTATCGAAAGCCGGTTTCTCAGGTGCTTACTCAAGTGGGGTATCCAACTTAGTTTACACACGGATGATTTAGTCCGTAGCAACCTGGATATTGACCGGCTTACCTTTAATGAACCCCGCGAGAAAATCGAAGCGCTTTACCACCTGGTATACCTGATCAATCTTGACAATATTGTAGAGGATGTTGAACTCGAAGTAGCGACTCTTTATGCCGAAAAGCTTGGCTTTGCCCCTGAGCTGGTGGGTGAGCTTTTTAAATCCATTGCCACTGCTGCTTACGATCAGCATAACCCAGCTTCTTTTCAAAAGGAAATCGAAGATTTTATCAGGATCTATAAAACCAATTCCTAAGGCTTGATGTAAGACCGGGTTTCATTTGGATAAATTTTCGAAACCCTGCATTTACAAAGGTTCAATATTTCACTTCAACCATGGCATCTCCACCTGATAATCGGTCATGTCCGCACTTTACCGATTCGTATTGCAGTAATATCGGCAATGCCACAAATCCATAGCGTTATTCAACCAATGTAGGATTTGGGGGATTATTGAGCAGTTCGGGCAACGCTATCAACCCAACTTTGCAATTATATTTTTGACACAACCACAACATGATGAAAGAGCTGGATTTTAGGGAGATTGGCAACGGCCAAATAAAAAGCCGCATCAAGCAGGTGATTGTGCTTATTGTCGCTATACTGATTGGAATACTGATCTCAACATTAACGCAGTAATAAGGTCTGCGCTATTCATACAAAAAGCCAAACCTGGCGTAATATTTCACACGAAAAACGTATCAAAACAGCTAATAATTGGGTACAGATTTAAGTCAAAAAACCTGATTGGATAGCTATTACAGCATTGGAAGAAGTATTGAAAAACGTTCAAAAAACGGGTGCAAACGGGAAAAACTGCCGATAAAGTATCTAAAATCAACGATAAATTGATCTGAGGTGCCCTTTATTCATAAGGATTTACGATTAGACAACACTACAACAATACCTATGTATGATTTGCGCCTTGCCTAACCAATCCAACAGTAATAAAACATCCAATTTTATACGCACAAACCAACACGTAAATGGTTATGACAGCAACGAACACCATCGGAATCGAGAGCAGGATCATCCACCGGATGAGAAGAGCGATGTTTCTTGTGTTAACCATCACGATAGGTATATTATATAATCTCATTATAAATCCTTAACCGGATTAACCAACCCCACACGTTACAAGAGAGTCCTGAAGAAATTCAGGACTTTTTTGTTGATGCATCTCTGCATAGTTTTAAGGCATGAATTTCAGCGCTGATGTTTTTCTGAACCACCTGGCACAAACTACCCCGCTTCCGTACGGCATTGCTGTTGAGCGTGCAGAAGGTGTTTACCTCTATGCACCTGATGGCAAACGATACATGGACCTTATTTCAGGTATTGCCGTGAGCAACATCGGCCATCGACATCCAGCGGTGATAACACGGATCAAAGAACAACTGGACAAACACCTGCATGTGATGGTGTACGGTGAATTTATTCAATCCACACCCAACTTGTTGGCAGCCCGGTTAACCAGCCTGCTGCCGGAAACATTGAATTGCTGTTACTTTGTTAACTCTGGAACTGAGGCGAATGAAGGAGCATTGAAGTTAGCGAAGCGTTACACCGGAAGAACTGAAATCATTTCCTGTAAGAAGTCATATCACGGAAGCACTCATGGTTCGCTCAGTGTATCTGGGAATGAAATAAAGAAATCTGCCTTCCGACCGTTGCTCCCGGATGTACGGTTTATTGAATTCAATAAGCCTGATGATTTGAAACACATTAGCGAACGAACAGCCTGTGTAATTATGGAAACCATTCAGGGCGATGCAGGAGTGCGTGTGCCAACAAAAGCCTATCTGCAAGCCGTTCGGAAACGCTGTGATGAAACCGGAGCGTTGCTGATACTTGATGAGATACAATGCGGTATGGGCAGAACAGGAACGTTGTTTGCCTTTGAACAATTCGGTATTGTACCGGATATTCTGACCCTGGCAAAAGCCTTTGGTGGAGGGTTGCCGATCGGAACTTTTGTGGCCGATAAAAAGATTATGCAGTGCCTTACTCATGATCCTCCGCTGGGGCACATCACTACTTTTGGTGGTAACCCGGTGTGCTGTGCATCGGCACTTGCTACGCTGGAAGTAATCCAACAGGAGAATCTACTTCAAGTCGTGGATGAAAAAGGAAAGTTGATCGAACACCTGCTTCAACATCCAACTATAAAGGAAATAAGACGAATCGGATTAATGTTTGCCATTGATTTTGAAACCGCGGAACAGGTTAACCGGATTGTGAGTTTAGCGAAAGAAGAAGGCGTAATCTGCTATTGGTTTTTATCGCATCCCAATAGTTTTCGAATTGCGCCACCGCTTACCATTACTACTGAAGAAATTCAGGAGGCTTGCGCAGCCATTCTGCGCGCTATAGAAAAATCACTGCACTAAAGTTTTTCAATCACCAGGTTGTGATTGGTATAAATGCATATGTCTGCGGCAATATTCAGACTCTCACGAACAATTTCTTCTGCACTTAAATGAGGTGCATGCTTTTTAAGCGCTAGTGCTGCCGCCTGTGCATACATAGCACCAGATCCGATAGCCGCAACGGCATTCTCTGGTTCCAATACATCACCTGTACCGGAAAGAATCAATACCTCCTCATTATTCACCGCAATCATCATAGCTTCAAGCCTGCGCAGGTAGCGATCCATTCGCCAGTCCTTTGCCAATTCAATGGCTGCCCGTTTCAGGTTGCCTCCGTAAGCATTGAGCTTCTCCTCAAAACGGTCAAGCAAGGTAAATGCATCGGCCGTTGAGCCGGCAAAACCAGTCACCACTTTACCGTCATGCAGCTTCCGTATTTTCTTTACGTTTCCTTTGGCTACATAATTATTCATGGTGGCTTGTCCATCGGCACCGATGGACACCTCCCCATTATGCTTCACCGCTAATACGGTAGTTGATTTAATTTTCATGCAGGCTATAAGCGGCTTAAATGGCTTAAATGTGCTGTGCCAGGATTTTGATGGGATCTTCCAACAATTCTTTCAGTGTCTTCAGGAATGCCGAGCCTACCGCACCGTCAACCGCGCGGTGGTCGCAGGAAAGTGTTACTTTCATTACGTTACCCGGCACCAGTTGTCCATTCTTTACGATGGCCGTTTCCTTAATTCCACCTACAGCAAGAATACAAGCATCCGGTGGATTAATGATGGCAGTGAATTGTTCAATACCAAACATCCCCAGGTTCGAAATGGTAAACGTGCTGCCTTCCCAATCGCTTGGTTGTAATTTTTTATCGTGGGCTTTTTGAGCGAGTTCCTTCACTTCTGCGGCAATGTGTGAGAAGGTTTTGTTGTCGGCAAAGCGTACAACAGGCACAACCAAACCATCTTTAACGGCCACCGCTACACCAATGTGCACATGGTGGTTCTTTCGGATTTTTTCTCCCAGCCACGATACATTCACATCCGGATGCAAACGCAGGGCCATGGCAGAAGCTTTAATTACGATATCGTTGAACGAAACTTTAACCGGGCTGATTTCATTCATGCTCTTGCGCACTTCAATAGCCTTGTCCATGTTAATCTCCATGGTCAGGTAAAAATGCGGTGCCGTAAATTTGCTTTCGGCTAGTCTGCGTGCTATCGTCTTACGCATTTGCGAAACCGGTATTTCTTCAAAGCTCTCCTCCGCTACAATAGTAGGCATAACAAAAGTTGAAGCTTTGCCTGATCCACCTTTGAAATTCTCAACATCCCGTTTCGTAATCCTTCCCTGATCACCTGTACCGGGAATTGACTTTATATCAAGGCCTCGTTCCTTTGCTAATCGCTTGGCCAGCGGAGATGCTTTGATACGACCGTTGCCGGTAGACGTTGAAGCCGGTACAGAAACAGTAGATGGCTTGGCAGATGATGATGATGATGCCTGCGGTGTACTTGTTGATTGCTGTGGAGCTGAGGTTTTCGCCTCTTGCGCTTTTAGCAGTGTTTTCCAGTCTGCATCCTTTTCACCAATGATGGCCAACACACCATTAACAGCAACAGCTTGACCAGCTTCTGCACCAATGTAAAGTAACGTTCCGGTGTTATAGGATTCATATTCCATGGTGGCCTTGTCGGTTTCAACCTCCGCCAGCAACTCACCCGACTTTACTGCATCGCCCACTTTCTTGTGCCAGGCGGCAATTACACCTTCATTCATGGTGTCGCTCATTTTAGGCATAAGCACAATCTCAGCTTTGATGCCTGAGGTATCAATAGATTCCGCTTTTGGAGTGGGTTCAGCTTCTGGGGATGCCGGCTTGCTTCCACCATCTCCTGCTGAATCCTTGGCTCCGTCCAAGAGAGCCTGGTAGTCCTCACCCTTTTTGCCCACAATGGCTAACACATCATTTACCTGTACGGCCTCCCCTTCTTTTGCCCCGACATACAGAATGGTTCCTTCATTAAAAGACTCATAATCCATTGTGGCCTTATCGGTTTCGATTTCAGCCATTAACTCACCCGATTTAACGGTATCGCCCACCTTCTTATGCCATTTGGCGATAACGCCTTCACTCATGGTATCGCTCATTTTGGGCATTCGTACAATCTCAGCCATGGTATTCTTTAGATTTCGGATAATTTAAGGAGGTCAAAAATAGGGGTAAAACGGTCGATATTCAAACCCGAATTACACTTAAAAGTTGATGTTGCCCA
Organism: Cyclobacteriaceae bacterium; assembly: GCA_019638255.1. GTDB lineage: Bacteria > Bacteroidota > Bacteroidia > Cytophagales > Cyclobacteriaceae > UBA2336. The sequence continues at coordinate 3,134,476 of JAHBUD010000001.1, forward strand.
GCAGGAATTCGAACCGGGTAGCCGAAGGTTGGATACCATAGGTGTAGCGCACACCAATATCAAATTGTTGCAACAATCGCAAAATATTGATGTCGAATTTCAACTCCGCGCCAACGGTAATATACGTTTGAGTGATGGGCTCACGGTTTGGAAAGGCTGAACTACCAAATCCGTAATCAATAAACGCATTTCCCCGAACACGTTGTACATTCAATAAAGGCCCAACCGCCACATCGGGGTACCAGATGGGCAATGTGTAGTTACCCGACATGGAGTAGAAATCTTCAAGCCTCGCTACACTAACCCCACGAGGTAAAGGAATCTGATTTCGGAAAACATAAGAGTTGTTATCGGTGAATGGTGCTGATGCCGATGTACGGCTTAACAATTCAAGGGCTGTCTTCTGATAACCCCAATAGCCCCACAACGAATGATGCTTAAACAAGCCCGGGAAATAGAGCAGTCCATAACACGAAAACTGATTTCCAGTATAGTCACCTCCAAAGGGTGTTCCGTAAGTATTCATAAAAAATGCCTGGCCCCATTTGCTGTTGATGTCGCGCCTGTTTCGTTTTAACAGCCTCGAAGCCGACATATAGAAGTGATTGTAGAATAGGTTTCCATTTCCAGGTACAGTTCTGATCCAGTAAACAGGAAGTTGCGGAGTAATGATACGCCCTGTGCCTGTGATGGTATTGGAGAAATCCTCGACCTGTGTAAAGCCTACGTTATTACCAACCGTGAAACTCCCGAAGTATCGCGATGTTGTGGTGTTCAACGGAATGCGTATACCTGCCTGAAGGTTATTTTCTTTCCAATCGAACGCAAGATTATCGGTTTTAACAACAGTATCTCCCGCAACAATATCCCGGTAGGTAAGGCTTCCTTCATCTAATGTGCGCTTGCCAAAAGTAGTCTGAACATCGATGATTGGATACCAACCCTGATAACTTACCCCTACACGCCATAAGCCGGTTCGTTCGTTGATATCGTACAGGTACCCTGCCTTGAAAATAGTTGAACTTAATATGTCTTGCGATCCAATACCAATATCCGCTTCAGTAAGTCCGGTGTTGAAATAAGCCCCCCAACTATAGGGATTAATCAACCCAGAAAACTTTGAATAGGATGATGCGGCATAGGGTTTTTGTGGAATGCTGTCGAATAAATTAGGCCTGCCTTCTTGTTCGGTAATCACCTGGAAAAAAGATTTTGGGGAAGGTTTAACGGTAAACGATCTCCAGGAATTAGGATCGAAAGGAATAACCACCACATCCATTCCATCACGGGTTTGCTCATTATAATAAATCCATTTCAGGTTATCGGAAATTACGGGATTGTACGCTCCGTACTTGCTGACAGTAACTTGCCGCTTTTCACCCATACTCAAATCAAGTGCGTAGATATTATCAATGCCGCTTACGGGTGAGTTATAAAAAAGGTAATTGCCAGCCATAACCGGATGGCCAATATTTTCTTGCGAATAAGGCAACAGTTCTTTCTCAGCTCCAGTAGCTTCATCAAAAACAGAAACGGTTCGTCCCTGTCGTGTGGTTTTTAACGAAACGATTTTCCTCCCCTCATCAAACCAGCGGGCCATGGAATAAAACGCCTGATCAGGGTTAGGAAATTTCTTCAGTACGCGGCCAGCCGTATCAAGCAAAACCACATAGGTATTGTGTTCGGTGTCGGTTTCAATCGTAACAATTTTTTGCTGATCGGGCGAAATGGCTGCACCGGCATACCGGGTTTTGTGTGTAATTACTTTCAGTTTTTTTTCTTTTACATCGTACAGCTTGATAACCGAGTAGGTTCGCATCCGCCAGCGTGGGTCAAAAGCATATTCATTCCACACCACCGAAGTACCCGATGCTGAAAGTATCCCGGAAAGGTTAACAACACCGGGTATAAAGGATTTTTTTTCTACACCATCTTTCAATATCCTAAACTGGAGAATATCGCCTATGCCGCGTTTCATAACCAGAATACTACCGTCCTCCAACAACTGCGGGTTAAGGTAATCGGTATACCCCTTCCGCTCCTGATGTGGGATGGTTTCAAAGGATGTTATGGCTAATGCTTCCGCTTCTTTACGCCAATCCTCCGTCAGCTCATCGGCCATTTTCCGATACATATCCGTAACATGCATACCGGTTTCCTTCTTAATGGCATTTGAAAAAGTGAAGGGGATAAACGGGGCACTCCAGGCTCTTCCGGTAACCTTATCCCAAATCATGGGGTCGTTGGTGTGCCTGCGCAGGTAACTAACCATGTGATAGCCCAATACATAGTGATCGGGAATATTATGCTTGTAGGATCGCAAATACTGCTTGTGATAATTGAATTGCCTTTCTTCCAAAAAGTTGGTTCGGAAAACCAATCCGAAATTCGGTATCCTTCCCCGTCCTCCAGGTGTGAATGCTGTTTCAGCAACAACTGCATCGCCTTCCCAAAACCACTGCGGCACGGCAACAAAAGACATAGCCGCCAGTGTTGCATGGCCGAAGGCATAGTACAAGAGCTTGTTAAAACCCCGGTTGGCTTTATCGAATTGAACAACGTGCCGGTATTCGTGCGATGCAAGCTGATCGAGCCACTCCGTAGTACCGGTAAAGTTATAGTCTTGCGGTGGCATCGTAAAAAACTCTGATCGCCTTGGCACCAGGCTCACAAAACCATTGGAGATGGCATTTTGATTTTGAAGGATAACAGAGATCTTCCGTGTACTTACATCCAACGACCTGGACTCAGCATCGCGAATGTGCTCTAAGGTATTGGCCATTCGTTGAGCCTGGAACTCAAATCCGGTTGGATATAAAACACGGAAATTAGGTGTCTTGATTTTCTGCCATTTTATTTCAGGCGGATTGTTGTTCAATACTTCCTGGGAATAAGCTGGAACAGCTATGCACACCAGGATTGTAAAACCTAACCACCGTAGCGAATCACCAAAAAAAAGATAAAATCTTAGCACACGCACTGAACTATTATAGTCTCCACATCCTGTCGAAAATATATAACTTTACACGTTATGTTTCGAAAATTAAGGGATTTATACAAAGAATATAAACCCTACGTGCGGGTTGATTTGATTATGTACGGAGTAATGATCGCGCTGATCATCCTATATTTCATATTTAGTTCACTGCTGTAGTCGGTTGTGGCACCAGAATCTCCTTAACGTTATCCTTGATCTTTTTTGATAGCTCTTCCGTTGGCAAATCATTCACATCGCGTCCAAAAGGGTCTTCAATTTCCTCAGCTATTAGTTCTACGCTAAGCAATACAAAAGATATAAGCAGAACCGTTGGAATGGTTACGTACTTAAACGTTGTGACAAACCCAAAGGGCAACGTCAATATGTAGATAAAAACAAACTTTTTGATATACATGCTGTACGAATACGGAATGGGTGTATACTTAATTCGCTCGCAAGCTCCCATGATATCAATGAAATCTTTAAGCTCTTTATCTAAAACAAAAAACTGATCACCAGTAAGTTTATTTTCCTTGTATAAAGTATTAACACGGGTGTACAGCATTCCAGCAAGTGCGTTAGGCTTGTGGCTGACGCTTTTAATGGTATCAATAAATTTGTCGTCTGTACTCTCCAACTCCGTTAGCTGAACACCTTTACGCAAATGCTCCTTGGTAGCATACACAAAATTGGTAATCGTTTTACGAAACCACTCTCGGTTTTCGATGTCACTTCCGTCAAGAAAAGCATTCAGTTTCAATGCAAAATTGCGCGTACTGTTGACCAAATTCCCCCACATTTTTCTTCCCTCCCACCACCGGTCGTAAGCACTATTAATCCGGAAAACAAGGAATAAACCGAGCACTATCCCTAACAAGGAGTGCAAGGCTGTCGTGCTGGTAAACTCATCCTTTTCAGGATGAACTATTTCCAGAACAAAGTAGCAAACAGCACTGGTAAAAAGAACCATGAAAATCAAAGCCGGCATCAGTGTGCGCATCACAAATTGGCTGTACGGGTGAAAGATTAAAACGAACCACGACTTCGGGTTATACTGGATCATAGGTTAGGTAAATACCTCCAAATAAAGCCGAATGGAGAATCAAAAACAATGTGCAACCCTGCCGGATTTTTTGCGTTTATGATTCATAATAGTATATTTATAATATCATTTTAATATTAACCGTATGGGCACAGAAAAAGAATACACACCCCTTTCGGGCTACATTATGCTCGTTTTTGAATTTCTCATCATGGCGTTGGCAATTTGGGGCCTGATAACGCTACGCAACCCCATGTTCATCATTCCCCTCGCCTTAGGACTCCTTCTGGTACCTGGCTTCTTCTTTATTAATCCCAATGCCTCCATGGTTTTGGTGTTGTTTGGAGATTATAAAGGCACCGTAAAGAAAAACGGGTTCTATTGGGTAAATCCTTTCTTTAGTAAAAAATCCATCTCCTTGCGCGCGCGAAATTTCGATAGCGAAAAGATTAAGGTTAATGATAAGGTGGGTAACCCAATTCAAATTGGGGTGATTCTGGTATGGCAGGTGCGCGATACTTTTAAAGCGGCTTTTGAGGTAGATAACTACGAAGATTTTGTAAAAATTCAGAGCGATGCTGCCGTACGGAAGCTAGCCGGTATGTACTCATACGATAACTTTGATGACGACCATGAAGTAACCCTTCGCTCAGGGCATGATGAAGTAAACCACATGCTTGAAGAAAATCTGAGAAACAGGTTGGAGATGGCCGGCATACACGTTATTGAAGCGCGAATCGGTTACCTGGCATATGCTCCGGAAATTGCCAGCGCCATGCTAAGAAGACAACAAGCTGCTGCGGTAGTTTCAGCTCGCTACAAAATAGTAGAAGGTGCTGTGAGTATGGTGCAAATGGCTTTGGACCATCTCTCCAAGCAAGAAATCATAGAACTGGATGAAGAGCGTAAAGCCGCTATGGTGAGCAACCTGATGGTTGTGCTTTGCGCAGATAAAGATGTTACTCCGGTGGTAAATACTGGTACCTTGCATCAATAGTTTAGAGCGAATGGGCCAGAAAAAACCATTTGTTTTGCGACTTGATCCTGAAATACTAAAAGCTGTGGAAAAATGGGCAGCAGATGAGTTTCGGAGCACCAATGGTCAGTTGGAGTGGATCATCACACGTGCCCTCAGAGAAGTAAACCGTATAAAGCAAAAGTAGTTTACAACTCAAATGCAGGTTGCATACTGAAGTCATACCACATAATTTTGATCTCAAATTTTCTGGGTGAATGAATTATGAAAGCAGCATTATTGCCACTTAGTTTGATCTTGATCGGCATCACTTTATTATCGAATGCCAATGCACAAACCGATTATATTATATTATCAAAGGGAGATACCCTTAAAGGGAAAGTATCGTATCTCGGTTCTAACCTAAATCAACGAGTACAGCTTACTGGTGAGGGCAAAAAAAAGCAGGTTTATGAAATGCTTCAGGTTAAAGCCTTTCAATACAACAATGAAATCTATCATCTGATCAGGACCACCAACAGGTATACCTACATGAAACTTACAGAACCGGGATATTTGAGCCTTTATGCCTTTCAGCCCGAAAACAAGCAGAATTGGGATGGACGATACCTTTTCAAACGTGACGGTAAGGGAATTGAAGTTCCCAACATCGGCTTCAAAAAGAGAATGACTGACTTTCTTGCTGACGATGAGGAGTTGATTGCCGCCATCGAAAACGGCACACTTGGTCGTAATGATTTATCAGAGATTATTGTTAGGTACAATACATTCATCAATAACAAAACACAGGGCATTAGTGAAACGTACCAGAAACAACAGGAAGCCACAGACAAAGTTGGTATCTGGAATACCTTGGAAGATGCCGTGAACAATTCAGCTGATTTAAAGGACAAAGAATACGTTATGGAGATGATTGCTGATGCAAAAGCTAAGGTTGCCAAAGGTGATAAACTACCACGTTTTATCGTTGACGGACTTACCAAAGCGTTAACCCCCCACCCGGAATTACTATCCCTGTTGAACGAAGCTTTAGCAGAGAAAAATAGTGAATAATATCTCATACCATTATTACTATCTCTCGCACATTCAATTAACTCCACAATCGCAGTAAGATTGATTCTGGTGCATTTTCCTTAACTTGAATCATGAAATTACCCGAGGTTAATCCTTCCATTGCGGTTGCCAAAACCTTAGCCACTGAGTTCTATACCAGCGCACAATATTTCGAACTAAGTAAGGAAAAGATTTTCTCTAAAGCATGGCATTACATTGGTGATGGAGGGCAAGTTACACAGGCCGGACAACTCAAGCCCATTATTGTTTTGGAATCGTACCTGGATGAACCGTTGCTACTTGTCCGTGATCAGGAAAACCTTAATTGCTTATCGAACGTTTGTACTCACCGGGGTGCACAACTTATAAAAGAACCCTGCCGTGCGGCAGACATCCGTTGTCCATACCATGGCAGACGATTCTATTTAGATGGAAAATTTATGTCCATGCCTGAGTTCAAAGAAGTAGAAAACTTTCCCGCTGAAAGCGACAACCTGACAAGTCTTCCTATTGCTGAGATCGGACCAATATTGTTTACTTCATTAACGAATGCCATACCGGCCAACCTTTTCTTTCAGGATATGCTTAAAAGAATTAATTGGCTGCCATTTGAAAAATTCCACTATCATCCCGGGCACTCCCGAGAATACATTGTAAAAGCCCACTGGGCTTTGTATTGTGAAAATTACCTGGAAGGATTTCATATCCCATTTGTACATCCATCGCTTAATAAGGTTATTGACTATGGAAGTTACTCTACTGAACTATACCGCTATTCAAACCTGCAATTAGGAATTGCCAAAGAAGGGCACCTTACCTTTGATCTACCACCAGATTCACCCGATCACGGCAAAAAAGTAGGTGGTTACTATTTCTGGGTTTTTCCCAATATGATGTTCAATTTCTATCCGTGGGGTTTATCGCTTAACATCGTTGAGCCGCTGGCCATCGACAAAACAAAAGTTTCGTTCCATACCTTTATCTGGGACGAAACCAAATTTAACCAAGGCGCAGGATCAGACTTAAACCGGGTTGAGCTGGAAGATGAGGCTGTGGTTGAAAGTGTTCAGAAAGGGATCCGTTCGCGCTTCTACAACCACGGCCGATATTCAGTAAAGCAGGAAAAAGGAACACATCACTTCCATAGGCTTATTACTGAATTTATGGAAACCTGATAACATGCACTAACTAGGTCAAACTCATTTCATTCATGATTAAAACAATTTCTGTTATAGGGGCGACAGGTTTATTAGGCAAGCCTGTAACCTTAGCCTTGGTCAATGCAGGCTTTAGCGTAAAAGCATTAGTGAGAAACATTGAACGCGCAAAAGCGCAACTCCCAACTGAAATTCATTTCATTGAAGGCGACATTAAAAATCCTGCCGATCTGGAAAAAGTATTCACCGGCAGCGATGCTGTTTATCTTAACCTTTCAATTAAAGACACTGAAAAACCTACCGATTGGCATACCGAAACTGATGGCGTAAGATTAATTATTGAGGCGGCACGAAAAACCAATGTTAAAAAGTTGGCAATGATTTCCTCCCTGGTACATTTTTATCAAGGCATGAATGGGTTTTCGTGGTGGACGTTTGACATAAAGCAACAATCCGTGAAGCTTATTAAAGAATCAGGTATTTCATATTCAATATTTTATCCGTCCAGCTTTATGGAAAATTTTTATTCAAACTACAAGAAGGGAAAATATCTAGTACTGGCCGGAAAATCTGAACATAAGCAATACTTTATAGCCGGTGCAGATTATGGAAGGCAGGTAGCGCGTTCATTTCAACATTATCCGTATGAAAATAAAGAATTTGCGATACAAGGCTTGGAGGGCTTTACTACCGATGAAGCCTGCGAACTATTCAGGAAGCATTATAAGAAAGAGAAGCTCACTATTGTACGCGCACCGGTTGGTGTTTTGAAATTCTTTGGCAAGTTCGCTCAAGGCCTTAACTATGGCTCAAATATTATTGAGGCGCTCAATAAATACCCGGAAAAATTTCAATCGGAACAAACATGGGAAGCATTGGGCAAACCCGAAATAACCTTAAAGGAATTTGCTGCAAGTCAATGAAATCCATCGTTACATTACTTCTGCTTCTTTTCATTGTCGGCTGTTCAAGTAAGTCTGTTAATGAGGATCATTCAGCCAGTGACGATGCCTATGATTCAGTCATGACAGGTGAAGTGCGTTACTATGAAAATATAGATTCCTGGGATTATAGCGATTTGTATGGTGTGTACCTCCACGAGGGAACCATAAAAGGGTTTAGTGCCTATCTCGAAATTTTGCCGGAGGGAAATGATCTTTCATTCTCGTTAACCTTAAAACAAAATTCGTGCACAGGACAAGCCGAAGGAAGCATTGGCATGGCGATTCATGGCGAAACCGAATACGGAGGGTTTTACAATAATGCTGAATGTCGCATAGAGTTTATATTCAATCTGGTTGAGAATGCTATTCGAATACAGGAAGTTGGCGCTTGCCGATTACATGAAACCGGGTGCAGTTTTAATGGAGTGTACCACAAAAGAAAGGTTTAACAACCGATCAGAATTCCTAACTTCATTTTACTGCCACACCGAGGAACTTAGAACTCGTTTCATAATCAGCGGCAAGCAAAACTTTCCAAATCCCACGCTTTGCTTTTATCGTAGTAAATCTCGCCTTCCAAAACCGTAAGGGGTGACGCAATATTATTGGTGTAAATCTGCCCTGTACCTAAACCGTGCGGCAGCATAACCGGATAATTTGCAGTGAACTGACAAATGGCATTTAACCCTATGTTGGATTCAAGGGCTGATGTAATCCACCATCCAATGGAACGTTCCTCCGCCAACGCAATCCATTCGGCACAGGAAAACAAACCTCCGTGAAGGGTTGGCTTAAGAATAATGTATTGAGGCTTGATGCGATCCAGGAGTGCAATCTTTTCTGCCCTTTCTTCAATGTCAATTAACTCTTCATCCAGCGCAATAGGAATAGGCGATTGCACACATAAATCGCTTAACACATCAGAGCCTGATTTTATGGGCTGCTCAATCGAATGAATATTGAATCGTGCCAGCATATTTAATTTATCCAATGCCTCCTCCGGTTTAAAAGCTCCATTGGCATCCAGCCGAATAATCAATTGTTCACGGAAGTATTTACTCCGGATATACCGTAAGATATCGCACTCCAGCTCAAAATTTATCCCCCCTACTTTCAATTTCAGGCAGCGAAAACCTTCCGCTACTTTCTTTGATACTTGCTGAAGCATAGAATCCAGGTCACCCATCCACACCAAGCCATTAATGGGTATTGGAGTGCCTGCAACAAAAGTGTTATCATAAATTTTGCGCTGACCTCCGTTTTGAAAATCCAACCACGCTGTTTCCAGCCCAAAACGGATGGACGAGAATCCGGTCGGCACAATCGCTGCAACATCCTCAACCGTTTTTAACTTCGGAACCTCCTGTAAAAACTTGCGTAATTCATCATCAAAATCCGGTCGGTCGTCAACACTGAGTCCGGGCAATGGTCCACATTCACCCAATCCAAAAACCTGCGGCTTTTCACTATCCCAAAGTTTTACAAACCACGATGTTTTATCCTTGATCCGCCCTCGGGAAGTACGGGCATCAAAGCCAAAATGAAATACCTTCTTTGTAAAAGTTGCCTGCAGTGCCATGGTCTTTACTACCGGCTAAAGTAAGCATTATTTAGGCTTATCTTTGCGCGCAAGTGAAAACACCCATTGCCATAGCCGACTACACCTACGAACTTCCGGAAGAAAGAATAGCCCATGTTCCGTTGAGCGATCGCGATGCATCAAAACTGCTGATCTGCAGAAAAGGCTTAATTGAACACAACCGGTTTACATCATTACCTGAATATTTACCCGGGAACACAATTCTCTTCTTCAATAACACCCGTGTAATTCCTGCACGCATTTTTTTTCAGAAGAATACCGGGGCAACCATTGAAATATTTTTACTCCAGCCACATAAACCATCAGCCTTACTCGCTGAGGCCATGCAAGCCACAGAGGCCTGTCAATGGGTTTGCACCATCGGCAACCTGAAACGTTGGAAAGCGCATGATAAGTTGGTGAAGCCTTTCGAGGGAGGTGAGCTCACAGCAGAATTAATTGATCGGAATAACGGACTCGTTGCGTTAGCCTGGACACCTGCACATCTTTCGTTTGCCGAGGTGGTGACAAAAGTTGGTGTAACGCCACTGCCTCCTTACATTAAAAGAGAAGCTCAAGAGAATGACCAAAGCCGTTACCAAACTGTCTACTCGGATCAGGAAGGAGCTGTGGCGGCACCGACAGCCGGTTTACATTTCACAGATTCATTGCTCAACAAACTTCAAACGCTTGGCATAAAAAAAGATTTCCTAACCCTTCACGTAAGTGCTGGAACTTTTCAACCTGTTAAAACAACCAATGCCCTTGAGCATGAAATGCACCAGGAACAGGTGCTGGTTACACGCGGGAATATTGAAAACCTTTTGCACCAGGAACGCTTTATTGTTGCCGTTGGCACAACTTCCATGCGCACACTTGAAAGCGTGTATTGGTTTGGCGTGAAATTATTAACCAACGAAAATGCTGACTTTGTTATTGATCAACACTTTGCTTACCAGGCCCATCACAACCTGCCCGACAAAAAAGAAGCTTTACTGGCCGTTAAGCACTACATGATGAGAAACAATCTCGATACACTGGTGGGACACACGTCCATTTATATTCTGCCGGGCTACACCTTTAGAATCTGCCAAGGGTTGATCACTAACTTTCATTTACCGGGGTCCACACTCATGTTACTGGTTGCCGCTTTTGTTGGTGATCGATGGAAAGATATTTATCGTGAAGCTTTATCGAATCACTACCGGTTTCTCAGCTATGGCGACAGCTCGTTATTAATCCCATAAAAAAGCCCGCCCGGAATACTCCGGTCGGGCACAACCTAAAATCCATAACCACTAAATACTAGATTGATCCGGCAGATTGGATATCAATAACCCGGACTTCCACCCTCCTACCTTCTTCTTTGCTTGTTTCTGTTTTCGTTGCGCCATAACCTTTGGCTACAATTCTTCTTCTTACAATGCCTCGGTGGTTCAGGTAATTCAATACTTCAATGGCCCGCTTGTTGGATAACTCGCGATTCATATCCTCCGATCCTTCCTGCGAAGCAAATCCAGATATTTCAACACTCAACTCAGGATACTTTTTCAACATAGTCAAAATTTCATCCAACTGCGTATTGTATTGTGCTTTCAACTCACTCTTGGCTACATCGAAATAAACTTTAACAACTTTATTCAACACATTCTTTTCATATGTTGCTGGCTTACGACCAGCTTGATCCTTTTGCTTTTTAGCTTCAGCCGAAACCTCAAATGTGGGGAGTGACAGAATCGTGTTTCCATCAACTTTCTTCTTTTCGAATTTACTTTCATCACTTTCATCGTAGTAGTAAACACGTGTAGCTACTTCAATATTCGGATTGCTCTCATCAAAATTCACATTATCCATGGTATTGGTAAGATGAATCAGTTCAAGAATATAATCCACACCTTCATCATCACCAGCCGCAAGTAAATCCATCATCATATCGTAGATGTCTACGTTGCCGCTTTGAGCCAACTTGGCTTCGTGCGACTTACGTAAATCAGCTTTTGAATCCTGATTGGTATTGTAGAAGGCATTTTTCACCTGCACTTCCTGCCCAACTACCACATCAAATTGCTTAATGGTTTTAAGATTAATCTGCTGAAACAGTTCGTAGAAATAATCCTGATTCGGAACATTAACATTAATGGTATAAGGCAGAAATCCTTCGGACTCAATGATTACATCGTAGTTTCGGGCCGGAGGTAAAATGATCAAATAATTACCGGTCTGCGGATCTGGATCATATACGAAGTCGAGCTTTTTGTTGGTTTGATTATCGATAACATAAATTTTAGTAGGCATGGGCTTGCCCGTCTCTGCATTCAATATCCTTCCCTTAATCATCGTAAGCGGAATGTTACCGGCATCATCGGGCATATCGATATAGTAAATATCCTGCGCACCTTGTCCTCCCTTACGGTCGGATGAAAAATAAGCCCGCGTACCATCAGCAATCATGGTGAAATAATTATCGTTGGCTGTAGTATTGATGGGGTAGCCCATGTTTTCAGGCTTGGTCCATTTACCGTTAATATTTTTCGTCATGAAAATATCCCGGCCGCCCATGGTGCTGTGTCCATCGGAAGTGAAGAACAACGTTTTTTGATCAGGGTGAATGAAAGGGGCATCTTCATTATCCTTGGTATTAACGGTTGGGCCGAGGTTAACCGGCTGGCTCCAGCTGCCGTTAGCCTGAAGTTCAACCTTATAAATGTCCAATCCCCCCATGCCGCCCAATTTGTCGCTGGCGAAGTAGATGGTTTTTCCATCGGGGGTAATGCTGGCTGTTGTTTCGAGGTGCTTGCTGTTGAGTGTTGATGCAAGAATAGAAGGCTTTGACCAGATGTCACCGGTCCGGTTAATCACAAAGATGTTGCCCGGGTCAGTGGCTCCACCCATAAAAATCATCATCTTCTGTCCATCAGCCGAAATACCAGCCGTGCCTACGTTATAATCGGATGTGATGGGCACTACTACAGGCTGTGACCATGTACCAGAGGTGTTATATGAAATGTAAACCTCCTCAATGAACTTATCACCTGAACGGGTTTTACCAGTATTAGGCCTTAAGGCAGTAAACGCCAGGATGCTCTCATCGGCAGATACTACCGGATTATATTCAGTGTATTTGGTGTTAACTCCAAAACCAAAGCCATTCACCTTCACGTTGCGGGGCACCGACATAAATGCTACAGCATTGTGGCAAATGGCTATGGCACGATCAGCCGCAGCTACAGCCTTTTTATCGGCAGCCGATAATTCCTTGTAGCGGGTATAGGTCTCGATTGCCTTTTGAAGTTCTTCATTGCGCAGATACAACCCACCCAAATCAAAATGAACACTGGCCGGTACTTTCGCGCCATTTTTCAGGGCGTATTCGTAATAGCCGATGGCATTTAGTTGTTCAGAAGCATCGGGTGATTTATGGTAGCAAACACCTGTTTTATAGTGTGTTAACGGATCTTTATCACCGGATTTGATAGCTTCCAGCAAAAGTGGAAGGGCCTGCTCATAGTTCCGGATACTGAAATACTTTTCGGCCTCAGCCGCTGCTTTTGAGTTTTGGGCATAGCCCTTGTTGATAAATAAGAAGAAGGTAAGAAGCGCTAATAATGCAATAAGTAGTCTTTTCATCGCTAATCAGGAGTTTCGTTTTTTGATGCAATGCTACGGCTATACCTTCGCAGAAATTGATCATTTTAGGCAACAACCTTACCTATGCGGAGAATAGGATTAAAAATGAGTTATCCCGGTTAAGCCCACACGATACTCAAATTCAATTAAACCTTTACTTGAGAAAAGTATTTCTAATCCCAACATTCCTAATTTTTTGAGTCACTTTAGGAATTACCCTGAAGTTTAGCGAATTTTAGGTAGGTTAGCCGGATTCTTGGCCATGCTGACAGTAAATTTTGTCCTGTAGCAATGGCCGGAAATGATACCCCAACGGCACTAAAGCCTATGGAAAATAAAAGAAGTCTATTTAGTCGCTTGCTCGACCTTCAGGAAGGCGAAGAAGGCCGTGTCGCCCTCTTGCTGATAATGAGCTTTTTCATGGGTGCCTTTTTGGCAACCTTTACCGTAGCTGCCCAAACTTTGTTTCTTAACAATTTTAGCGAACAGGACGATTTACCGGGAGCCTTTGCCGTTGCTGGTGCATTTGGGATGGTGGCAACCCTTGCCTACAACTTTCTGCAACGCAAAGTTTCCTTCAGATTTCTGGCCATTCTAAGCTTGGTTGTAATAACGCTGGTTACCGCGTCAATTGAATTTGGGGACTACATCCTAAAAGATAAAGACACTATTTATTACTATGGCTTTACCCAATTGGTTCCCTTTACACTGATCATACTATTGGTGTTTTGGGGGGCCTTCAACCGATTTTTTAATGTAAGGCAATCAAAAAGGTTATTGGGTACGGTCGATCAGGGGGCATTGGTGGCTTCGTTAATTTCCTTTTTCGCCATACCCATTGTACTCCCGCTATTACCGGGCGAAACAGAGGCCGATCAGGTTGAATCGCTTTACTCAATAAGCCTTGTCAGTATTGTCATTTTTACCATCTTGTTTATTTTCCTATCCGTAAAATTTGGCGGTGAACAATGGTCGCTAAAAAAAGAAAAAACTGAGAACGTTAAAGTATCTATAGCTGCATTTTTAAAGAATCGCTACCTGATCATTCTTTCGGTATTCGTAATCATTTCCATAACAGCGCTAAACTTTGTTGAATATTCCTTTCTTAGTGTATCAACAAACCGCTTTAAACCTGAAGAACTAGCAACGTTCCTCGCTTTGTTTGAGGCCACCATTGTAATCTTTTCTTTTTTGTTTGATGTTTTTGCTTCCGAAAGAATTTTACAAGACTACGGTTTGAGGGTGGCCATATTGGTAAACCCGATTCTTATTGGACTATTTACTGTTGCGGCCCTGATCATTGGTGTTTCCTTCGGCTATACCCCCGACAGCCCTTCGTTCACCATCTTCTTTGTAATGATTGCCATGAGCATGCTGTTCATTAACGCCACTAAAGAAGCCCTGGATGAACCTGCTTTTAAATTGTACGAACTACCGGTTGAAGCCAACATAAAGATTGATGTACAAACCAAAGTGGAAGGTGTGGTAACCGGATTCGCTACTATGCTTGCCGGGGGAATAATTTATCTGATTAATAAAGTTCAGGCTTTTGATTTTCTCTACATCACGTTATTCACCTTGCCCATTGTAGGGCTCTGGTATTTTATTGGTAATACCATGCATACCAACTACCGTAAAACACTTCGAAAAACACTTATTGATAATAAATCAAAAATCAATCACAACGTTGAGCAGGAGTATACTGTGGATCGGGTTTTGGAAAAGGAAGTCAAGGGTTCAGTTGAAGATAAAGTTCTTTATGGTCTACGTCTGATGGAGAAAATTGAACCGGCTTTATTTGAGAATGTCATTCTCGGCCTTGCCGACAGTAACCTTCAAAAGGTAAAAGCTTTTGCGCACGAGAGAATTCAAAACCTGGGATTAGAAAAGAACTCCGACATCAGCCGGTTGGCCGTGAAGGCGCAAGGTGCAGCAGAAGACACTGATTTATTATCCATCCAACCGGATAAACTGGTAAGGCTTAGCAAATCGGTAAAACCGTCCGACCGGATGCTTGCAGCTAAATTACTTCGAAACCTGATAAGCCAGCGCACCATTTTCATTTTGCTTGAATTGTTGCGCGATGCTGACTATAAAGTACGCCATGAGGCGTTGATTACTGCACGCAAAGTAAAACGGCCAGAAACATGGCCTACGCTTATTGAGCTTCTATCCTCCCCTTCGTACTGCCATCAGGCAACAGCCGCCCTTATTGAAGCCGGTGAGCCGACATTGAACGTACTGGATACTGCATTTCACAAATCAGGTCAATCGGATTTGGTAATGCTGCGCATCGTGCAGATCGTTGGCCGGATTGGCGGCCAGCAAGCACTTGATTTACTTTGGAAAAAAGCAGACTACCCTGACAAGCGCATAGTCAAGCAAATACTTTATTCACTGCGCTACATCAATTACCAGGCATCTGGTCGTCAGGCGCGCGAAGTAATGGATTTGCTGGAAGCAGAAATCAGCAAAAGCATCTGGAACCAGACTGCCTTACATGAACTACCACAAACTGAGCATTTCCAACTCTTGCGAAACGCCCTACGGGAAGAAATCCGGATGAATAACAACCAGATAACCTTACTACTCTCCATTTTGTATGATCCGGAGGCCGTTCAACTGGTGCGTGAAAATATTGAGTCTGGTGACCCTAACGGTATTGCCTATGCCATTGAATTGTTAGACCTATTTATCGATCAGGATCTTAAACCAAAATTATTCCCTTTAATTGACGACATCCCAGTACCGCGGAAACTGGAATTGCTACAGGTGTATTTCCCAAGAGAAAATTATAACCCCATCCAGGTAATTAATTACATCCTCAACCGCGACTTCAACCTGAACAACCGCTGGACGAAAGTATGTGCCGCCTACACCTCTGCCTACATTCCGGATTTTCGTACTAGCCGCGGATTGATTGCCCAAATGTTTAACCGCGACAAACTACTGCAGGAAACGGCTGCATGGGTAATCTATAATAAAGACAAGAATGTGTACGATACCATTTCAGAACGGCTACCCGCGCGCGACAAACGTTACCTCGATTCGTCTATTGAAAACAACCAGTTGCTTGATGGATTGAATGATGGTTTCTTTCTCGGCATCGAGATTATCATGTTCCTGAAACAGTTACCGGAATTCAGAAATATAAGCGGTGTGTTGCTTGCCGATCTTTTCGACAGAATCATTGCTTATGACCTAAGCAAGGACGAAAAGATATCGCTGAATCCATCCGATCAGAATAGCCCCATCCTCATTGTTGCGCATGGCGAAGTGCATTTAAAAGAGAATGGTGAAACCAAAATAACATTAACTCCAGGCCATGTGTATGGCGATTTGTTCAGCATAAACAGCCAGGGCTATAAGCTCAACAGCATTGAGGCCACGATCCGGTCGGTGGTCTTCAGTATTAACCTGATGGATTTCTATTTTGTGATGGCCAATCATCATGAAATGGTTGAAAAGTTTATTCACAATGTGACTACTAAACATGAATTAACAACCTGATTAAAACTTTATAAAACTATATAACATGAACCTTGACATTGATGTATTGATTATTTTTTCTGACAAAGACAATGAAACTGCCAATGGTCAACAGGGGTGGGTAACCCAGTTTAAAAAATTCCTTGACCTGATGCTTTCACAGGTACTCGGGTCAAAACCCAACATCATATTAAAAGGTGAATACGACTCTATTACTTCGCCAAAGCTTGACAATGCTGCAACATTGGTAACCATTCTCTCGCCCGATTTTATCCAATCCGGAAAATGCCTGGACAACCTTGAAACATTTTATCAGGCTGCCGAAGTAAACAGCAAAATCAAAAACCGGATTTTTAAAGCATTCAAACATCCATTGTCCGTTCAGGAACAACCGCCACGCATACGTGAACTGATTGGCTACGAAATGTACCAATTGGATACTGAGACAGGAGAAGTGCGGGAATACACAGATTATTTCAGCACCGAAGCCGAGCGCCAATACTGGATGAAGATGGTTGACCTTGCCTATGATATTTACGACACCCTGATTCAACTCAAGGAAACCGGAAACAAAACGGATGTCAGGAATATTTTAAGGCGCAAGACCATTTACCTGGCCGAGACCGGTCATGATCTTTCTGTTCAGCGAAATATCATTAAGCGTGAACTTCAACGGCATGGTTATATTGTTACTCCATCCAAAACACTGCCGGGCAATATTCACGATTTTGAAAAAGCTGTTCGGGGTGATGTGGATGACGCACACTTATCCATTCACCTGATCGGAAGTGCCTATGGTGAGATTCCGGAAGGATCTGATCGCTCAATAGTTGACTTACAGAATCGCTATGCATCAGAAAAAAGTCAGAAAGTAGGAAAAGATAAATTCACCCGTCTCATCTGGATCAACCCTGTGCTCACCAATGCAAGTGAGCGGCAAAGGGCTTTTATTGATACAATCAAACGTGACACCGAAGTACAGGAAGGTGCAGAGATTTTGCAAACGCCATTGGAAGATTTCAAAAATATTATGCGCGAAGAATTGCTGGAGGCTGATGAAAAAAATGCCATGGGCGAAACCGGAGGCAAATGCATCTACCTGGTGCACGATCGCATCGACCACATGGAGGTGAAACCGCTTATTGATGCAATAGAGAAAAATGGTTACACCGTACTGATACCCGGATTTGAAGGCGACCTGCTGGAGTTACGCCAGAAACACATCGACAACCTTCGGAATTTTGATTCAGCCATCATCTACAAAGGAAAAGTGAACGACCAGTGGGTGCGCATGAAAGTACTTGACTTACTGAAAGCACCCGGGCTGGGCAGGAAAAAGCCAATTAAAGGAAAAGCTGTTTTAACAGCTTCAAACACCAGTGTGAACCTTGAGGCTTTCAGCAACCAGAACCTGCGAATCGTGCAGGCAGGTTCGCAGGATACTGCACAAAGCATAAAGACATTATTAGAAGAATTTAATACGTAATACACTATGCCACAGTACGTTGACGAAAAGGTGAGTGTGCTTAACCCCTTTCCGGGATTAAGACCATTTAAAATCGAAGAGAATCACCTTTTCTTTGGTCGCGAAGGACAAAGCGATGAGGTGCTCCTCAAACTTTCTAAGAATCGTTTTGTTGGCGTTATCGGCCCTTCCGGTAGCGGTAAATCCTCTTTTATCTACTGCGGAGTTTTACCCATACTCTACGGTGGCTTTTTAACCGATGCAAGTCCCAACTGGGAGGTAATCGTTACCCGGCCCGGAGCGAAACCAATCGAAAACCTGGCCGAGTCTTTATTAAAGAGTGATCCGGAATATTTAAATGCCCCTGTTGAGGATCAAAAAATCAAACGAACCATCTTCTCTACCTTGCTGCGCAGCAGTTCATTGGGTTTGGCGGAAGCCGTTGAACAATCGCGCAGATCGGCTGAAGTAAATTACTTGATACTGGTCGATCAGTTTGAAGAGCTCTTCCGGTTTAAGGACAGCACCGATCCGAATTCAGTAAATGAAACACTTGCATTTGTAAACCTGCTGACGGAAGCTGTTAACTATCCGGATGCTCCCATCTATGTCGCCATAACCATGCGTTCCGACTTCATTGGCGATTGCGCACAGTTTCCGGAGCTGACGCGAAAAATAAACGACAGTCATTATCTTATTCCACAATTAACACGCGATCAGAAACGCAAGGCCATTGAAGGGCCTGTGGCCGTAGGAGGAGCAACCATAACACCACGCCTGGTACAGCAACTGCTAAACGATTTAGGCGATAACCCCGATCAGCTTCCCATTCTACAACATGCGTTGATGCGCACCTGGGATTACTGGGGTCATTACCGCGATTACGAAACAGAGCCGGTTGACCTGAAACACTACGAGGCCATTGGCACAATGGCCGAAGCGTTGAGCATGCACGCCAACGAAGCTTATGATGAACTTACCGAAGCGCAGAAACACATCTGCGAAGTGATGTTCAAAGCCATTACCGAAAAACGTGGCGAGAACTTTGGCATACGCAGACCGACACGCCTCAATGAAATTGCAGCCATAGCCGATTGCACGGAAGAAGATATTGCAGATGTAATTGAAAGATTCAGATCGCCCGGGCGCTCGTTGTTAACGCCTGCGCATGGCACCCCACTTACATCAACCTCCATGGTGGATATTTCGCACGAAAGTTTAATGCGGATTTGGGTGCGGTTAAAAAACTGGGTGGATGATGAAGCCGATGCCGTGCAAATGTATTTACGGTTGGCCGAAGCATCGGCACAATATCAGATTGGTAAAGCCGGCCTATGGCGACCACCCGATTTACAACTAGCGCTTAACTGGCTAGTGAAACACAAACCCACATTGGTGTGGGGGCAACGCTACAACCCAGCCTTCGAGCGAACGATGATCTTCCTCGAATATTCGAAGAAGGAATTTGAAACCGAGCAGCGCATCCGTGAACTAGAACAGAAACGTAAACTGCAGCGCGCTCGGATTACAGCACTGGTGTTTGGTTCGCTGACAGTGATCGCCCTGTTGTTCCTGGTTTATGCATTTATCCAAAAAGCAGAGGCTGATAAAAACTTCCTAGAAGCAGAGGAACAACGCAAACGAGCACAAGAAAACTACCTGGAAGCAGAGGCTGCCCGAAAAGAAGCTGAACAACGAAGGCTTGAAGCAGTAGCTGCCCAAAAAGTTGCTGAAGAAGCGAAAGAAGCTGAAGAAGCACAACGAAAACTTGCTGAGGAAAATGAAGCTGAAGCGAAAAAGCAGGAAGCAGAAGCCCTCCATCAAAAAGGTCTTGCTGAAGCCAATGAAAAAACCGCCTTAACAAATGAAGCACTCGCCAAAGCCAATGAAGAAAAAGCCAATATTGCCCGTGCCGATGCCACCCGAAGGCGCTACATAGCACAAGCCAAAGCCATGGCACTGCAATCACTTACACTAGGCAGTGATCTTCAACTCGAGGCATTACTTGCCCAGCAAGCCTATCACTTCAACACCAACAACAATGGTTACGAGTTTGACACAGACATTTATAATGGACTCTATTTCGCGTTGAAGAATAAAACCAAAGATGGAAAGGCCAACCCGCATCCATTAACCATGAGTTTGAAAGGTCATGATTTTGGTGCCGCACGCTCGCTGGTTACCCATGGCAAGGATGAGCATATATATTCCGGTGGAAGCGATGGGAAGATTATCCGTTGGACACATCGCAACAACCAATGGCATGGCGAAACCTTGGTCGATAAGGTGAAGCGGCCTGATTACCAGGTATACTCCATGGACATCAGTCCGGATGAAACCAAACTGGCAGCGGCAGGACTAAACACCCTTGATGACCGGAACAACTACATTGAATTGTATGACCTGAACAATATGCGGGCAGAACCTAAAAAAATTACCGGCTTTGTCTACAACATTGAAGATGTACTCTTCACACCCGATGGTAAAGGGTTATTTGCTCGCGATAATGGTGGGATGAGCATCAAGCTGGCTGACTTCAATACTGCTAAAGAAGTGATCAAGCCTTCTGTAAAAATCAATGCCATTGACCTGAGCAATGATGGGAAAAAGCTGGCCGGAGCCGGTGACAATGGTACATTATATATTTGGGATGTTGCCAACCATTACGCTGTAACGGAAGTAAAAAACCTTGGCCGGTTAACTGCAGTTACCTGGCACCCTACAGAGGATCAATTGATCGTTGGCAATGAATCAGGACTGCTCAGGATTGTAAGAAATAATATTACCGTTCGGAACCTACCCGGTCATGACGGACCAATCGAAAAAATAGAATACAACCATGCCGGAAACTTCTTTGCCTCGGCCAGCAAAGACCGCTCCGTTCGGATATGGAATGTAAACGCATTAACCGAGCCTCCCATTCGCTTGTTCGATCACACCGACTGGATATGGTCGCTTACTTTCTCACCCGATGATGAGCAATTAATGGTAGGCCTTCAAAGCAGCAGCCAGCGGGTTCGTCTCGGTGCGATCGAAACCGAAGAGAGCATCCGTGCGTATCCAACAAAAATTGCTACAATGTCAAATATTCTTTGTGCTGAATTCATCGAACGCAGCATGACACCCGATGAATGGGCAACGTACGTAGGCAAGGATCTAGATTTCGAGTTTACTTGCAAAAATCTTAAACCCGGAACGAATTAATATATACATGAAAAGACTTTTACTCTTCATCCTTTTTTCCGGAACCTCATGCTATACCTTGGCGCAATGTGCTCAAACGTTGCGGTTGGTACGGGCTACCTACGAACAAGGAAGACTTAACGAAATAGAGGCGCAACTTAAAAGCTGCCTGGAGCCCGCAGAAAAGGGAGGATTCACCAAGCAAGAAAATCAGCTACGGGTAGAAGCGTTAAAGATTTTAACGATGAGCTACATCTACCTGGAAGAACCCCAAAAAGCAGATGCTGCCATGTTGAGCCTGAAAAAAGCTGATCCATACTACCGTCCAAATTCGGAAGTTGATCCGGCAGAATTTGTTGCATTATATAATTCCTATAGAGAGGAGCCCGTATATCGGTATGGTGTGCGTTTAGGGGTAAATTATTCCAGGCCAAACATCATGGAACTGGTATCAGTGGTTGAACTGGCCGATGAAAGCAAATTCAAAGCCCTCCCGGATTTTCAGTTTGGTGCAGCCATGGATTTGCCCATCATGCTGTTCAAGCAAAAAAATAAATGGACACTCCACGGTGAAGTGCTGTACCAGATGAAGAAGTACGAAATCAGCATCAGGGAAAATCGCAGCAATGATCCCGACAATCCGCTATTGAATGAGTTTATCGGTACTGAATCGCAAACTTCGATTGGCATTCCGATCACATTGGAATATAGACTACTCGCCAATAAACTGAACCCATACCTGGCGCTGGGCGCATCACCCGATTTTATACTGAACAGTACTCTTTTTGGGGAACTAAAACGTGAAGATGAGCGGGGCGTAGAAGAAAGAACACTTGATGTTGAGCGCAAAAATATCAACATCAGTGCATTGGCTGCCTTGGGCATTAAAGTTTCTTCCGGCCCTGGGCTAATTGTGTTTGAGATTCGCTATGCGCATGGTCTTACCAATTTAAGTTCACCGGAAACCGCTTTTGCAAATCAATCGCTGGCGTTGGATTACGGCTATGCCGATTCCATTTTCAAGTTATCCTCCCTGTCTTTTGCAGGATCATACATTTTCAACAAACACAATCCAAAAAAACTTACCCGTAAAAAATGAAATACAGTCTCTTCATAGGGTTTATGTTATTACTAGCTGCCTGCACCGCTCTGGAAAATGCGGAGCTTACAGAACGCTCAACCTTTATTAAATTATATAACGGCATATATGGGATTGAGGCATCCGCAGCCGAACTAACTGATGATGGTTACATTGTGTTGGGCAACATGACTATTACGCGCGACTCAGTACTGACGGTTGTTTTCAAAACTGATAAACGTGGCAACCGTACGACACCCATTCATTATTATCAGGGAGGCTCTGGCAATGCGATTAAGCCAATGCCCGGCAACAACGGTTATTTGATTGTTGGCGAAAAGATAAAGACAAATCCAAATGCTACCCCTACCGATAATATAGACATCACATCAGCACACATTTTACACATTGGAAATGATCTGGATAGCCTGAGAACGATTTACTTAAGAGATACCTCTATGAATGAAGTAAAAGTTGATTATAGAGCCACAACACTAACCATAACACCCTCGAATAAGATAATCATCCTGGGAACCTATCAAAGAAGCCTGGCTGATCCAGAAAAGCCATTTATTCAACAGTACAATATCAACCTTACCGAACCTGAATGGCGGGATGATGGCGAAAGTGTTACAAGAAGCTATAGAAATGCCAAGTCCGTTCATTACAATCCTAACAATGGCAATATTCTATATGCCAGTGCAGTGGCGCTTCAGCAACAAAATTTCACTAACTCCTGGATCAGCATTAACCAGATTCCTCAAGGTTCAGCGCTTAATGCTGTGGATCTGTTTGGTTCCGATACTGAACAATCATTTATACCGGCCGATATACAGCCAGGAAATTCAGGGTTTGGTTTGATTGCCACCCGATCCAATACTGATGGCACAAATGCCAACATATTTTTTGCACGGGTTGATGTAACGGGGAGGGTTCAGCCAATGTCAATAAAATTTTATGACACCGTAACAGGAGAAACCAATGAAACGCAGTCACAAATACAAGACTATGGTACTGCAATTGCCGCAACAAAAAGTAGCGACTTTATTTTAGCTGGCCATTTTCAAACTTCGGTTACGCTTGGAATTGGGAACGGTGGAAATGACATCTTGTTGATCCGTATTGATCAATTTGGTAATCTGATCTGGAAAAAAACAATTGGTGGTACAGGAAGTGAAACCGTTAGCACAATTCGTGAAACTGACGATATGGGGATTTTAATATGTGGTACCAACACGGTTAATGGTGTTTCATCCATATTCCTGATAAAGACCGACATTAATGGGGATTTAAAGAATTGAAAACGCACAAGCTATGGTGAACTTTACTGCACATAAGTATTTGTTGAATGGGTCATTAACTGTTTTGCTGTTTTTCGGAATCGGATACCATGTTGCTGCGCAGGCGCCATCTGTAACGTTACCAACTGTTTCTTCAGTTACACCAACAGGAGCAACATTAGGAGGAACAGTAACGGGAACACTCACCCATCGGGGAACACGATGGAGTACAACTACACCTATCGGAACCAGCAATGAACTGGAGGAGGTATCAACAACAGCGGAGACATTTACGCAGGTCCGTTCTGGTTTACCTGCCGCTTCTCGAATATTTTTCGCGGCCTATGCCCGTAATGGTACTGACGTAGGGACAACTTCAGAAACTACTTTCTATACTGAACCAAGCCAGCTAACAGGTGGACAATTAACCGTTTCGGCAACTGGTGAAACAACAATCATGTTAGGCTTCCCATCGATAAACTCTTGGGAGGGTTCCAATGTTACTGGTGGCTATGTCATTTTTAGAAATGCAGGAAGCGCACCGTCACTTGGGGCACTGGCAGACGGAGCCGCTCCCCCTTCTGACGGAACAGGGGACAAGATTGCCACGATTACAGACGGAGCAGCTACCTCATTTAACAATACAACTGGCCTGACCGCTGAAACTGAATACTATTATACCATCATTCCGTTTGTTTGGGATGGTAGCACCGCAAGCACTTATAACTATAATATGTCATCGCCTCAAACGGCTAGTGACTTTACATTTTCAACAAACCCAACCAATCATCCAAGCAATGGTACGTTTACAGTAACCGCAGTAAGTCCTACCCAGATAAACCTCGCCTTTGATGCTCCTTCTGGAAACACTGACGGGTATATCATACTCAGACGAAATGATGCTTCCGATCCGACTACCGCAGGAATCATCAGTGGAGTAAATCCTGCTACCCTTGCCGGCCTGCTTCCGCCCGGAACAACATTGGCAGGAACTTCAACAGGATCTTCCTTTAATGATACAGGTCTCGCACCTGCTACACGGTACAGGTACCTGATTATACCGTACAACGCAAATGCTAGCGAAGAGCCCGGCACGTTTAACTATAAAACTGATGGTACACCTGTAACCCCAAAGAACGATTGGACATTTGCTAACGAACCCAGTGGTCATGCTACCGGCACACTCACTGCTACACCTGTTAGTTCCAGTCAGATTAACCTTGCTTTTAACAGCATTACAACTTCGGGCATCACAAATGCTGCTGGTTATATTTTGCTGATTAACACATCACCAATTGTGGTTGGCGATCTGGCAGGACTGGCCGATGGAGCAGCACCAAATTCATTTGGCTTATTCAAGGCAACAATTAATTCCACTGCAACCAATACATACAATGATGCCACTGGCCTAACACCAAACACAACCTATCACTATGCCCTCATTCCGTTCAATCGGGTTTCGGATGATGAAACCTACAACTACCTTACTACAACAGGGTTTGTGACAGGGAGCGCAACAACGCAGCCTATCGGTCTTACTTTTACTGAAATACCCGGTGGTACTGCACCCGTTATCGCGGGCACTATACTTGGCGCAGGAACGACTGGCCAAGTGGTTGCAGGTTTTTCTGTTACTTCTGAGGACAGCCAGGTGATTACCGACTTACTTTTTCAATATTCTGGCGCTGATCCTAACGTTGTATATACAGAAGAACGCTTATTTAGATCAACTACCGCTGGAACTTTGGGTTCACAAATCGCTTCAGATCCTACACCGGATGGAAATTTCAACTGGTCTACAGATATTTTGTTGGCCGATAGAACAATCGGCTCTTCACCTGTCTATTATTATCTGGTGGTATATGTTGATGATGGTGTTACCTCTGCAACGACAAGCAGCACAATTGCATTGAATCAATCGCATGTAACTGTAAATACCGGTGTCGTTAACAACTTTTCTATTAATAAAATATTCTCCTTTAATACCTCCCAAAACTCGGATATCATTTTAAACGGAGGAACCACATTAAGCATTAACTATATTTCTCATAGGCAAAATAATGTGATGTCAGGAAGCCCCAGCCTGGCGACATTCAGAATCCGCGATGGAGCTGGTTCAACTGATGGCGATAATAAAGGAACGACCCTGACCGATCTCACAATTCAACTTACCAATCATACAATGGTTCGCAGGGTTGCACTCTATGATGGAGCTACTGAGATTTCGGACCAAGTTGTGACCGGTGCAACTGTTGACTTTTCCGGCCTAACACTTACAGCTCCTGATGGAGGAAATAAAGATTTTACGGTTAGAGCAACTTTTCAGAATACGGTAACAGACAAACAACAAATACATGTTACCATTACAAGCGTCACTGCCTTTACCAGCGGTTCTGGCTTTACTGCAAGTAATGGTGGTGGGGCTTCATCAAGCACCGCAGCACCAACAAATGTCATTGAAGTTGTTGTAGATCGCTTTGGTATTACCGGTAATCCACCCGATACTCCGATCAATACCAATTTTCCCTTCACTGTAAGGGCTACGGATGCTCAGGGCAACGTTGATATTGATTATGCCGGCCAAATAACATTATCCGCTACCGGTGGTGGAGGTACATTGAGTTCTGGTGGAGGGCCAACGTTGACTCCGTTTCTTACAGCAGGACAAGTCAGCTGGACACAACTTAGAATTACACAATCAGGAACGTATACTCTAACAGCTTCAGATGAACCTCATGATAACAATCACGGAGAAGTTCAGTCCACCGTAATAATTACCAGCTCATCGTCCAATATTACCCAAGGAACAACTACACCTCCAACAATTTGCTTCGGTAATACTACTGCAGGCCCTTTAGCTACAGCATTTTTTAACCTAAGTAATATTGTAATCACAGAGACCGATGTGGCTGGGATATCAGGTGCCCCCGGCACGTATACATTCTCCATTGCACTACCCACGGGTTTTGTGTTTGATCAGTCTGTGATTTCTGGTGTCAGTACCTCTGGAGGCAGCGATATTACTATTCCGGCTGCACCACACTATTCCTACCCTGCTTCGAATATTGTTCAATTCAGTTTTAATTTGGCGGGCACTGCAAATACAAACAGCATCACCATTAGTGGACTTAAGGTTGGACGTCCTCATCCAGGATCTGATAGCCCGGCTCCCACTGGCACGCTCAACATTACTCGGCTCGGTGGCTCAGCAAACATTGCTGGTGTAGGTGCTGGGGCAATGTTGGGTTCTGTTGGGGCTAGTCAGCAAAACCCAGCTGTTACATTTACAGTAGCAACTGTTGGTGGGGGCATTCCTATTGACCCAAACAAAACCGTATTTAATGCAAGTGACCCAGCAGTAAACCTAATTGGCAGTATCTCACCAGGTACTTTTGTTCTGGATAATGGTGTAACTTTTGTAAATCCCGATTACCGCTTCAATCCAAGTGTCGTTGGCCAAGGGACTTACCCTGTCACGTACGTTCAAACCAATGCCGCTACCGGGTGTCAGTCTTATTTCTCAAAAGACTTTGAAGTCATCACATCTGGAATTGCAAATTTGAATGCAAGCTATTGCGTTAATGACCCCCCCTCTATCGGATTATCGGTGGATCAGAGTTATATTAATCAGATTATGCAAAATTCGGGGGCCGGCTGGCAATTCGATTCATTTACATATTTGGATCCGAATGTCGGATGGGTACCTATAAGCTCACCAAACAATACAACTTTTGACCCATCGCTGCAAGCATATAAAGATGCTTACCATGTTTTCACTAGCTTTGGATATCCAGGCTTTCCTATAGGAATAGATGTCTGCAACCCTGGGCTTGGATTTCCCTGCGGTACGGCTCAAAGATTTGTGCCCACCTACCAGTGGGTTTCTCTAAAGGCTGCACCAGTGGTTAGTTTCACACTCCCCTCAGATCTTTATTCCTATTGCGAAGACAACGCACCTGTGACTTTAACCGGTTCACCGCCAAATTCGAACAATATTGTGACTGATTTCTTTACTGCATCAGGCGGACAGGGTGCCTCAATTTCACACTCAATTGTGCTAGGCAGCGAAGTGTGGGTATTTAACCCTGGAGTGGTTTCAGGCGTCACCCCCTCAACCTCTCAAACTTTCAACATTACTTATCAGTTCAGAGACGTTGTTACTGGTTGTTCAAACACGTTTACTAGACCAATAACTGTCCACGACCGCCCAACCATTGTTCCAACGGGTAACATTACGAAAACACCTCCTGGTCTTCCTAACAATACAACCATCCAAATTTGTCAGGGAACAGCTATGGGTTCATTTTCGGCCACGGATAACACCTACACCTATAGGTGGTATTCTGATCCTCCAAGCCCTGCAACCCAAAAAGGCATAGAGCCAACATTCAATCCACCTGTTGACAATACCCTTGCAGGAATAACAACATTTCATGTAACGCGCGAACGAAACGGATGCGAAAGTATTGCCACTCCACTGGCTCTTTCGGTTAATGTAATTGCGGCACCACCTCCACCATCACCCAACTTCAGCAATGCAACCCGACAGTATTGTGTTGGAGGGGTAATTCTTCCAATACACCTCGAAGTGCCTGGGGGCGGAAATACAGTCAGGTGGTACGATACATTCGGGAGTTTGATTTATACAGGCAGCACACCCACCCCTGACGATCTTGGCCTCAATACAGCTGCCGCCAATCTGTATACATTCAATGTTACACAGACTGAACCTGTCAATGGCTGCGAAGGGCTTCCAACAATTGTAACGGTAACAATCCAGGCTTTGCCTATAGTATCCATATCGGCATCACTTGATCCAATGAACATTTGTACGACAGGTCCAACTATTCGATTTGCCGCATTCGACCAGGGAGATTTTGGAAACCCTGCCATGAATGGCAGTTGGTCTGGTGCAGGACTCGCTGGAGCCCTTAACGAATTTCCAGCACTTGGTGAAGTCGTGTTGAATCCTACTACTTTGTTAGCTGGAAACTTTACGCTCCAATATAGTTATCAAAATAGTGCTGGCTGCTCAAACATTGGAACGGTCAATCTGAGAGTACTCCCAATAATTACACCCAGTATTTTCGTTGGCGCGGTCTGCGATGGCTCACCGGCTATTATTGTGAACAACTCAACTATTAATCCTACAACTTCAACTATTGCACAGGTTGAATGGAGGTTTGGAGACGGAAGTGAGCTTTCGGCAGGCCCAGCCGGTGCCACAATCGATCCGCAAATTCATTCGGGCAATACGACAGGTACCTATCTAAACCCACGGCATATCTATCCAAATGTCGGTACCTTCCAGATTGAAGGGGCTTTGATTTCGTCAGATGGGTGCCGGTATACAATACCTCAACAACCTGTAACTGTAAGTCCTTTGCCTGTTGCAAACTTTACGTGGCAAAATGTGTGTGTCAATTCAACTACAAATTTTAATGGAAGCACAAATCTTCCAGATGCATCCATACAAACATGGGAATGGGACTTTGCAAGAGTGGGGGCTTTGAATCCTGGCGTAGGTACTGGAAAGAATACTTCTTTCGTATATAGTCAGCCAGGGAGGGATACGGTGCGTTTGATCGTAACATCAGTTGCTAACTGTACAGACACAGTTAACAAACCAATATTTATCGTTCCAAAATACCCTGCTATTACAGAGAACAATTCCTACAATCAGGATTTTACAGCAGGTGCAGACAATTGGCTCTCGGGAGGAATTAATTCCTCATGGGCCCATGGAACCCCGGCTGCCAGCATAATCAACACACCTGGGGAGACCGCTTGGGTGACTAACCTTACCGGGAATTCAAACCCGGGAGAAAAATCATGGGTATTGAGTCGCTGTTTTGATTTTTCTTCTGCTACAAAACCTGTTATTGCACTGGATATTTGGTCTGACACACCATTTGGTCTGGATGGAGCCGTTTTGCAGTACAGTACAAATGGAATAATTGAGGACGATTTCAGTCCTTTTCCATGGAATGTAGTCGGATTAACAGGTCAGGGGATTAATTGGTATGATAGAAATGGTATTATAAGCAAACCAGGAAATCAACCTGTTGGAGACCTCGGCTGGACTGGGGATGCTTTAGGTGATCGCTATACAGGATGGAAACATGCGGTGTATAAACTAGACAATCTCATTGGTGCTAGTAATGTAGTTTTTCGAATTGCCTTTGCCAGTGTCAGTGGCGCGCAAGAAGGTTTTGCATTCGATAATGTGTTTATCGGTGAACGTAGCCGAAGGGTATTAGTAGAAAACTTTACAAATACCTCACCTGCAGCGAACACCACGTTGCATAATGATGAATTCAGACAATTTGAAGAGAATAGCGTTGATATTGTTAAACTTCAGTATCACACAGGGTTTCCAGGAACTGATCCGGTCAATGAATTAAATCCGTTAATGCACAATGCCCGAACTTCATTTTATGGCATTAGTGCATCTCCCACCTTCAGGGTTGATGGAGATTTTGGTGTAGGCAGCCCGCTTACATGGGTAGAACCTTTGTTCAATGATAGAGCTCTTGAGCCTTCTCAAATAACCATTGAGAGCAAACAGGAAAAAACAAATGGTGAAGTAAAGATTAACACCTACATTAAGAACACTTCAGCTAATGCTTCATTTCCTGCGGGCTCACACATATTTACAGTCGTTGCGGAAAAGATTATTACAAATAGTGCATACTTGGGTGCCCCTAACAATCCTCTGTACTTTGTAGCCAAGCAAATGTTACCATCACCCTCAGGAATAACAATCGCTACAACTATTGAACCAGGTGATAGCCTTATACTTCCAGAAATAATTTGGGATAGCCGCAACCTAATTGATGAGACTCAAGGGGCTATCATTATTTTCGTTCAGTCCGTGCAGGGCGGTAATAAAGAGGTCCACCAGGCAAGGACATTTTTAAATCCACCGATTCCCGATCTGATCACAGCTATCGAAGACCCCTTCTTTACGGACAAAATCCATGTATACCCCAATCCGGCAAACCACGAATTAAACGTTGTACTACCACAACCCGCACACGAACCCATACCCATTAGTATGTTCGATGCCCACGGAAGAACTGTCTTTAACGGTCAGTTTCAAACCGGGGAGCAACAAAAGGCACTAATCACAACCGATATGGCGGGTGGTCTGTATATCCTTCAAATTCAAACTTCCGAAGGTATGGCCAGGAAGAAAGTTATGGTGGTGCACCGTTAAAGAATATAAAATTTGGCTATGGAACATGTCATTCAGCTTTATTTTAACGGTTGCACACGGTTGCACGGATTACGGACTTAACCTATTTTTAAACCACAATTGACCCCACCGAATGGAAATCTTTCTGCATGCCGAAACCTGGCTGGCACTTTTAACCCTTACGTTTTTTGAAATTATCCTCGGTGTCGATAACATTATTTTTATTTCCATTGTGGCCAACCGGCTGCCGGTTGAAATACGGGCCCGCACCCGCAACTTTGGCCTTATGCTCGCCATGGGCGTGCGCATTATCTTATTGCTGGGCATTACATGGGTAATTGGCTTTACGGAACCCCTGTTTACGCTGGGCGATATCACCCCTGAATTCCTTTACCAATACATTCACGAAGAACATCCCTTTAGTGGCCGCGACTTGATCCTTATGTTTGGAGGGTTGTTTTTGATCGCCAAAAGTACCCGCGAAATCAACCATGAGATAGAGGGCGAAGAAGATGAGGTGCCGGATACGATGAAGCCACGGGTAAACGTGAGCGGCATTATTCTTCAAATTATTTTAATTGACATCATCTTCTCGTTTGACTCCATACTTACGGCTGTTGGTCTAACCAAGCAAGTCACTTTAATGATTATTGCCGTTATCATTTCCATTGGCATCATGATGGTGTTTGCGGGAAAGATCAGCGACTTTATCAGCAAGCACCCTTCTATGGAGGTATTGGCGTTAGGCTTTTTAATTCTTATCGGTTTTATGCTTTTTCTTGAGGGCCTCGAATATGATATCCCCAAAGGATACATCTACTTCGCAGTAGCTTTCTCACTGCTCATTGAAATGGTGAACATTCGCATACGAAACCGTGAGAAACGAAAGCGGCAAGAGGCACTCCAAATGAAACAAGCTAAAAAGCAGGAAGAAAATGCCTGACCTGAGTCTTCAATATCCTATCGGAAAATTCCTTGCGCAAAAAAGCTATACACCCGAAGAAACAGCTTCCTCTATTGCAATTATTCGGGTACTGCCGGATAAACTAGCTACACTCCTTACTTCCTTTACCCCTGAATTATTGGATACACCCTACCGTCCGGGTGGGTGGACTGGCCAACAAGTGATTCATCACCTGGCCGACAGCCATATGCATGCCTACATCCGCTGCAAGTGGACCCTCACCGAAGACACTCCACTTATTAAAGCGTATGATGAAACAACCTGGGCTTTAACTCCGGAAACAAAAATGAATCCTGAATTATCGGTTGCCCTGCTAAATGCCTTGCACCCCAAATGGGTAGTGTTGCTCAGCGCTTTATCAAGCGATGACCTCCAAAAAAGTTTTATGCATCCTCAAACCAATAAACATGTGCCCCTAAACAGGCTCATTGCGTTGTATGCCTGGCATGGCGAACACCACTTAGCACACCTCCACCTAATTTTAGATTGTAAATCATAAACCAAATTGTTTCTATTGTCGCACCGAGGAACGAGGTGTCTCTTGAATATAAAGAACAGCATAACAAGTGAAACTAATTTTTAAGCTTGAAGGCGGACACCTTAATTTTGGACTTTCAAAATAGCTTATTAAATCTTCCAGTAAATTGAACTACTCCCCACCCTTCTTCTTATTCCACCCTCACTTGGAGACTATCTACCCGGCATTAATCAGGCGTGTTAGTCTTCAGCCCTATCAACGTGAACGTATCCCTACACCCGATGATGATTTTCTTGACCTCGACTGGCTTACACAACAATCTGCCAAATTGGTTATCATTTCGCACGGCCTCGAGGGCAATACAAAACGTGCTTACATTAAAGGCATGGCTCGGCACTGCTACACACACGGATTTGATGTGCTTACCTGGAACTATCGCGGATGCAGCGGAGAAATGAACCGACAACTGCGCTTTTACCACAGCGGGGCAACGGATGATCTGCATACCGTCATCGAACATGCAGTTAACCGTAACCGCTATACTGAAATCAACCTGATTGGTTTTAGCCTGGGAGGCAACCTTACTTTGAAATATTTAGGAGAAGATCGATCACGAACACCACTACTCCGCAAAGCTGTTGCATTCTCCGTACCAGTTGACCTGCACACCAGTTGTATACAGATTTCAAAACCCGGAAACTGGATTTATTCCCAACGCTTTCTGCGCAGTCTTAAAAAGAAAGTGATCGAAAAATCAAAAATTGTATCAGGTATTGATACTAGTGGAATAGAAAAAATCAAAACGTTGATGGAATTTGATGACCACTTTACTGGGCCGGTGCACGGATTTAAAAATGCCATCGACTATTATGAGCGTTCAAGCTCACTCCGGTTTCTAAATAACATCAGCATTCCTGCGCTGTTGGTGAATGCCAAAAATGATCCCTTCCTTAGTCCGGAATGTTTTCCGGCTAACGAATTGAAGAACCATGCACTTGTTCAATTGGAAAGTCCGGCCCACGGTGGACATGTTGGTTTTACACGAATCAATGCCAACGGCACGTATTGGTCGGAAGAACGTGCATTTCAATTTCTGTTGGCCTGAAGGCATACGTTGATAATTCATTATCTTGTGCCTTGTAATTTATCCGCATGATTGAACGCTATAGCATCGCAGCAACAACCGAGAAAATTGCTGAACGCTTTTCAGCGGATGTTCCAGAATTTTATACGCCCCGCTACAACGCTGCACCTACACAACTGCTACCGGTAATTACCAGCGGTGCCCCGCAAGGGCTCTCGCTTTTTTATTGGGGGCGACCACCCCAATGGGCGCGCAATAAATCGCTCAGCGAACGTATCGTAAATGTGCACATGGAAACCCTTTTGGAAAGGCCGGTACTGAAA
This sequence comes from Cyclobacteriaceae bacterium, assembly GCA_019638255.1. Classification (GTDB taxonomy): domain Bacteria; phylum Bacteroidota; class Bacteroidia; order Cytophagales; family Cyclobacteriaceae; genus UBA2336. The sequence goes on from JAHBUD010000001.1 coordinate 3,168,373, forward strand.
AAAGCCCTCATGAAATTCCGCTGCATTGTTCCGGCTGATGGATTCTATGCCTGGAAAAAATTGGGCAAAAAAACAGCAATACCGTACCGGTTTGTTACCAATCAAGAAATCTTTTCGTTTGCCGGACTATGGGAAGAATTTGAAGATGAAGGCGGGGCAATGGTGCATACCTTTACCATTATTACTATTGCCGCCAACGAATCGGTTGGTCGTATTACCGACCGCATGCCGGTGATTTTAACAAAACAAAATGAATCGGTTTGGCTCGATCAACGCACAACAGAAGCTGATCTTGTAAAACAACTCACAGCATATCCGTCCGAAAAGATTAACCTCTACCCTGTTTCACCCCGCATCAACGAGCTCAAAACGGATGTGCCCTCCTTGATTATTCCAACACCCCCAGCCGATCAGCACGGTAACCTTACGTTGTTTGATTAGCCCTGCTTGGCATGTTATCTGAAAATCCAATTCACAAAACACAATACCTTTGCGACTTGGCGCCTTTGCGGTAAATTACATGAGCATACGTTTAAAGTTCTACAAATTGAATTGATTGTCATTGCGAGGAAGGGTAAGAGTCAAACAATCTCAAACTTCGTGTTTGGCTCTTACGATGTAATGAGGGATTGCTTTGTAACAGAACGATTCGTATGGTTGATTAAGCTTGTCAATTTTCCACACAATGACGGGGAAAATCAGCTACCAATAAGATTCAAAACCCAAACCCATCATCTTCATCCTCTTTTTTCACAGGATCATCTTCCTGCTTTTTAGGTTTTGGTTCAGCCTTCTTCTTAGGCTCCTTAACTTTTTTCTGTTTGGGTTGCTTGGCAGCCTTTCTCTTCTTTGCCGCAGGTGCAGCAGTAACGGCTGAATCACGCGGAGCATCATCAAATTGATCAAAATTATATTCATCCATATCGGCTGAAACCTTTTGTGAAGTCAATTCATCGTCAGTAGTACCTTTACTCTTCTTCTTAAACAGTCCACCGAAAAAACCTTTAATGCCCTTCTTTTCCTTTTTTCCAGTTTTAGCTGCTTTCTTAGTCTCGGCCTGTTCTTTGGCTAGACGAACATCGGGCAATACCAGCACGTCACGCAGATACCACATGTAATTGTCCTGATCAACATTGAAGCCTATCTCCTTAACGTGGTAAGTTGGCTTTACCGGAACCCCTGGAACATAGTAGCGATCGTATCGCTTTGAAATGGAATCGTAGTGGATGCTGTCTTTGTAGGCATGTTTCAATACACGTACTTCTCGATCAACACTGATAACATATCGGGTTTCTTTAACCTCAACGGAATCACGTGGCTCAACATCAACAATGTAAATGCTGTCAATGACTGATCGGGCAGCCCGATCTAAATCGGAAGCCAGGGCCAAATCGTCCATCAGCAAGGAATCAGGCACAACAGGATTAACGGGCTTCATCACTACAGTCTGTAAACTCCTGTTTTTCTTTTTATAGGTAGTAGGTTCAGCTACCAGGTATTTATTCTTGCTAGCGCTGGCAAACACTTTAGGCTCACCATCCTCATTAAAGTAGCTGTATTTCTTTTGAAGTTCTGCCTTATCGTAAATGAATGCACTCTGGTAGGCAGGGCACACCACCTTTTGAGTACAAGCGCTCAAAAGCCATATAGAAGCAACTACGACAAGATATGCCCTGACCATTCGTTGGGTAATCAGACAAAAATAGTGAAATAAACAAGAAGTAATTCGAATTCACCTCGAATTGTAACCACCTGAAAATCAATAATATTACACACACATGTGCATGTAATAGTTTTGCTCAAAAATCAATATCCGAAGAAATAACGCTTAAGAATGATGATTAAACATACCAGAAACATCAAAATTGAGATTTTATTGATGGTATGCATGGCGCGTATATTGAACGCATTGGGGCGAGAAGGATCTTTTTTCCGGAAAAAATAACCCGTAACCTCACCCAGTTGAAAGAATTCCTTTAATCGATTTGAGCCTGACGCCTTGGTTTTATCTGCTTCCTGATTCTGCTCCATAACCTTATTCGTTTTCCACGGCCTCCGGTTGAAACCAAATACCGTCTTCTTTGATTAATTCTATTAGTTCATCTACAGCCTTAGCCGAAGGAACGTTTCGCTTCACTACTTCCTTACCACGATACAGCGTTATACGACCAACACCCGAACCCACATAGCCGTAGTCGGCATCAGCCATTTCACCAGGACCATTCACAATGCAACCCATGATACCAATCTTAACACCCTTTAAGTGATCGGTACGTTTCCTGATCATGGCTGTTGTTTCCTGCAGATCGAACAAGGTTCTTCCACACGAAGGACAAGAGATATACTCCGTTTTCGACATACGGTTGCGCGTAGCTTGAAGAATACCGAAAGATGTTTTATTGCAAACTTCTGCCCACCGCAGTTGCTCCTCTTTTTCCCTGATGCCGGAAACACCCGTGATGATTCCATCGCCAAAACCATCAATGAATAATCCCCCTGCATCTGTTGCAGCATAAATCCGAAGATTATCTTCAGGCATTAATGAATAGGTGCGTTGAATGATAACCGGAACATCAATGCCCTGTTGCAACAACATGAAGAATATTCTCCGAAGCTCTGCCATTGCATGCGTATTATTGCTGTAAACCACAGCAACAACAGTTTTAACTGACTTTAGCTTAACCAGCAAGTCATCATTCAATTCATGAATGGAGAAACGAACAAAGTTGATATCTGGATGAAAATCTTCTGCACGATTAAATTCTTCTGCTGAAAGCAGCGGCATCTTGTTGATTTTATCTTCAGCATCTAACCACTGCTTATAATCACGAATTTCTTTCAAGCCATTAGGCAGCATGAAGTTCACAGGCTTGCTTCCGGTATAGATGTAGTCAACACCCTGATCGTTCATCCGCCACTTATCGGGCTCAGGCAAATAAAAATGACCGATGCATTTCAAATCTCTATAATCGTTGATGTCAATCTCACTGAGGTCGGCTATAACGCGCGGAACATGATGCGCACCACCTATATTAACTACCTCTCGGGTTTGTCGCTTATTATACTGAAATGGATTAATGGGCGATTCGTGTAGAGGGGCTATCGGTGCATGCTGCTCGCGATTAATGTACCGGTCGACCAGAATCTTGGCTACCGGAGCTTCGGCTTCCGGTTCTTCTGTTAATGAAACGCGTACGGTATCGCCTAGTCCATCTTCCAGCAATGTACCAATACCCACAGCCGACTTAATCCTTCCATCCTCGCCATCGCCTGCTTCAGTAACGCCAAGGTGTAATGGATAAGGCTTCAATCCTTCTTCATCGAGTTTTTGGACCAACAGCCTATACGCCTGCACCATCACCTGCGGATTGCTGGCTTTCATGGAAAGCACAATATTGTAATACTGCAGATCCTCGCAAATGCGCAAAAACTCCAACGCAGACTCTACCATCCCCAATGGCGTATCACCATAGCGACTCATGATCCGATCGGAAAGCGAACCGTGGTTGGTTCCAATGCGCATCGCTGTACCATGCTCTTTGCAGATTTTTACAAGCGGTGAAAACTTCTCTCGTATGCGCTCAAGCTCAGCCTGGTAAGCTTCATCGGTATACTCAATTACTTCAAATTTTTTCTTATCGGCATAGTTGCCCGGGTTTACCCGAACTTTTTCGACAATGCGTGCCGCAAGCTCGGCCGCGTTGGGTGTAAAATGTATATCGGCAATTAACGGTACTGTGTACCCACGCTTGCGAAGTTCTTTCTTTATTTCTGCCAGGTTTTGAGCTTCCTTTAAACTAGGTGCTGTAATGCGCACATATTCACAGCCAGCTTCTACCATCCGGATGGTTTGCTCCACTGATCCAAGGGTATCCATGGTATCTACCGTAGTCATGGATTGGATACGAATGGGGTTACTTCCACCCATCGGCAAATCGCCTATGGTAACCTCAATGGATTTTCTTCGGTTATACGCTACAAGGCTGTTACAATACTGCTTTAGGGAGGCTATTTCAGGGTTCACAAATCAGGTTTTGATGCAAAGGTAACCGATATGCGGTGTATTTTGTTCAAGTATCCGTGCTCAAATATCGCCCAATTGAGGCCTTATTATCACCTCTTCAACAACGCTGCGGGAGGATAGCGTATAGGAGGCATAAATGATATCCGCCACATCTTCAACTTTCATAAAACGTTCTTCGGGCATATCAACCCCATCCCAACTGGCCGTTTTAGTTGCCCCGGGCATTACCGCGGTTACCCGGATTCCATATTCTTTTAGCTCTTCGCGCAAGCACTTTGACATACCCAGCATGGCAAACTTGGTAATAGCGTAAGAACCTCCATTAGCATAGGCTTTAATGCTGGCAATGGAGCAGATGTTAACGATATGCCCATTACGCTGCTCCTTCATGGCATGCACAAAGCTCCGTGTAACATGATAGGCACTATAAAGATTTGCCTGCATCATCGCCTCAAGGTTTCCCTCCGGCTCAGTGGATATCTCGCCCGGCACAAAGTAGCCGGCATTGTTTACCAAAACATCCACGGGTCGTCCTAAACCCTGCACAAATTCACAAAAGGACTGAGCCTGTATTCTATCAGACACATCAGCTTGAAATGTAAAAATATTCCTATCTCCGCCCAGGGTATTTTTTAGGGAATCGAGATCGCTCTGTTTGCGAGCACAGGTTGCAACGTCAAATCCGTTGACTATGAATTTTTCGATAATAGCACGTCCAATGCCTTTTGTACCACCTGTTATAACCAGCAGTTTACGCATATTAAATGAAATGTTATTTTTGGTATCTTTAGCAAGATAGGCATAATGGAGTTAAAGGTTTACCCTGCACATAACATCGCATTTTCATGAAGGAAATAGGCAAGTATTTCATTTTTATAGGGTACCTGTTCACCAATCGCGAATCATTCAAAACCCATTATAAACTGATTATTGACGAATGTGTACTAATTGGCGTCAATTCCATTTTTCTGTTTGTGTTGGTATCCTCCTTTATCGGAGCAGTATCTACCGTACAAACTGCTTTTAACCTTGTTGCACCCTACATTCCAAAATACGTGATATCACAGGTGGTGCGTGAAATGACCGTGCTTGAACTGGCCCCAACGGTAATGGCGATTGTATATGCCGGTAAGGTGGGCTCGAGCATGTCGGGTAACCTGGGTACCATGCGCATAACCGAACAGATTGACGCCCTTGAAGTGATGGGCATCAACTCCATTAACTACCTTGTGCTGCCCAAAATTGTTGCTTCTGTACTAATGTATCCCTTATTGGTTATCGTGTCAGGAGTTTGCGCCCTGATGGGCGGATACCTGGTGGGATTGATTACAGGCATACTTGCCCCAACAGAATACATCTACGGCATTCGGTATCTATTTAACGAATTCACTATAACTTTTGCCCTTATCAAAGCCATAACGTTTGGATTTCTGGTAGCCTCCATTTCCTCATTTAAAGGATACTATACACAAGGCGGAGCGCTGGAGGTTGGTATTTCCAGCACCAAGGCAGTAACCACCAGTGTCATTGCTATTCTATTGGCGGATTACCTGTTAGCACAGCTCTTACTCTCTCCTGCATGATTGAAATTCAGAACATATCGAAGTCGTTTGGCGAAAAGAAAATCCTGAAGGACATCAGCGGAAAATTCGATAAGGGCTGCCCAAACCTTATTATCGGTGCTTCTGGAACAGGCAAAAGTGTACTACTAAAATGCATCGTTGAATTAGTGAAACCCGATGAAGGTTATGTGTTTTTTGACAACCGGAATTTTACTGAAAGTAACCGCAAAGATAAAATTGAAATCAGGCGCGAAATAGGCATGCTGTTTCAGGGGGGGGCACTTTTCGACTCTAAAACCGTTGAAGAAAATGTACGCTTTCCATTGGACATGCTCGCCAAAATGCCAAAGGATGAAAAAACCGATCGTGTTAACCTGGTGCTAAACCGGGTTGGATTAAAGAATGCCAATAAAAAAATGCCTTCTGAACTGAGTGGTGGCATGCGTAAACGGGTAGGCATTGCGCGAGCTATTGTCAACAATCCCAAGTACTTGTTTTGCGATGAACCCAACTCTGGTCTTGATCCCCAGACTTCCATCTTAATTGACGAACTCATCCAGGTGCTAACCTCGGATTATGACACCACCACCATTGTGGTTACGCATGACATGAATTCCGTTATGGGTATAGGCGATAATATCATGTTTCTTTATCAGGGCGAAAAACTTTGGGAAGGTGGCAAAGATGACATCACTCACTCAGGTGTAAAAGAACTTGATGACTTTGTGTTTGCCAACAAGGTAATGATTGCCATGCGGGGTAAATCACGCTAATTTTGTGCACCGAATTCGGTACTTCTATTTTCAAAACTTAAACCACGCATAGCCTTTTAGCTGGTAGGTTGTTAGCACCGTGAGCATGGAAGTAGCAATCTTGATGTGTGGCGAAATTGCATTTTGATCGATGTTCCTGCCAATCAATGATTGGCCACAGACAAACAATTCAACGCCTGCCTCATGCAGTTCTTTATACAACGCCAAATTAGGATTACTCACGTTGTACTTTTTGCGATAACTTTCTTCATCCATAATGGAGTAGGTTGCTTGATTATGAATGGCCACCACTACCTTGATCTTGTCATTTTTTACACCGCCAACACTATGCAAATTGATAAGCCTGGCAATATTGTTCAGATAATCATTTAAAACAGCCGGATCGTTACCGCCTCCGGCAAGATCAATAACAATCTTATACTCTAATGTTGGATCTGGTTTTTCAACTGCCGCGGGAATATCAAACACACCTCCGTAATTTTTTATAACCGGAAATACCATTTGCTGTGCGTATGCTTTATTAAGCATTAGTACGAGTGTAACAAGAAGGACAATTCTCATAGACAATTCATTCAGGTTATTTAGTTGTATTTTCGGAAAACAAGGGTAACTCAATGTAGAACGTGGTGCCAACTCCACGACCAGATTCAAAGTATATTTTCCCACCCATCTGCTCAATTCCATGGCGGGCAATGGCAAGCCCTAAACCGGAACCGGATTGCTTGGTACTGAAATGCGGCAGAAATATTTTGTCTTTCAATGACTCTTCCACTCCACTACCATTATCTGCGAAAGCCAGACGAACCTTCGATGCCATTTGTTCGATCTTAATTTCAATCGTTACACGCTGTCTTTCTTTGGCCGATTGAATACTGTTTAATACAATGTTGGAAAAAATTCGACTCATCAGTTGTTCATCTCCCTGCACATAAACATCCGTTAACATTGTTGAAAAAGTAATGGATGCAGCCTGGTTATACAACTGAATTATCTTGTTGATCAGCGTAACTAATTCCAATGGACGCATTACCGGCTCAGGCATCTTGGCAAAAGCGCTGAAAGAAGAGGCAATGCCATCCAGTGTATCTACCTGATCCAGAACAGATCCAATAGCTTTTCGCATTTTGGCCAGTGTTTTTGGATCAGCATCCGGCAGACGTTCGGTTTGTTGCAGCGTAAGCTTTATGGGTGTAAGTGGGTTCTTTATTTCATGCGCTACTTGCTGCGCAATTTCCCGCCAGGCTTTCTCACGTTGTATCCGTTCCAGTTGGATTTTACTTTCGCTCAGGGTCGACAGCATCTGATTATACTCCCGCACCATCAGGCCAATTTCATCATCTGATTGCCATTCCAATGGCTGATTGGATTGGGTTAATGATATACGGCCAAGCTTCTGCGTAATCATACGCAACGGGAAAGTGAGCCATCGGGCAACCCAGAAGGAAATGATTACCAGTACAATAAAGACAGCCGTGAAAATGGATAAGATATTGGCTAAAACGGTGATCTGCATTTTTTCCAATAAGCTCTCCGATTGAAAGAAAGGTATACCCACAATTCCCAGCAATGACCCATCTGTTGATGCCAACAATGCCGAGTAAGCCACAAAGTAATTGAGTTTTCCAACCATTTCATCGGAAACAAAAAAACGATCACCACCACTAATCCTCGCCAATGCCACCGGATCGATATAGGGTGAGAGAAGCTGATTTTCGAAGATCAAAGGCTGGCTTGTAAATTGAAGTTTTCCTGAAGGCATGAATAAGTTAGCATCGAGGTTGGCAAGCTTTGATAATTGAACAAAATTCAAATCACCCAGCACTACATCGTTATCACTATTTTCAGCAATCGTACTGCTGATTTGGTTCGTAAAATTTCTTGACTTGGTCAGGTAGTCGGCATTTAGCTGCTCAAGATTTGAACGGGCCGTTAAGCCTAGTGTGATTACGCTAACGGAAATGAGTGGAATAAAAAATGCCAGATTTAAAATCAATTGAATTCGTGCCGAAAGCATAAGCCTGTCAAGTCTCAAAAAATCAGCAACACCCAAAACCAACAGAAAAACTAATATTGTAGCTAAACCGATAATGATTAAAAAGGAAAAGTCTGCTAATGAGAATATTAACGAAGGCGCAGGCGATGAAACCACCACAGCTCTTCCACTGGCTTCACGTGAAGCAGTGTGGATATACCCTTTATACTCAACGCCTGATTTATATAAACGAGGGTCATTAAGAAATACTGAGTCTATAGTGGTGTATTTAAAATCACCAGACCAATATTGAATCTCGTTGTTGGAGAAAACAGCATTGCTTAGCTCCTGTGAACCGAACGCCTGACGAAATCGATTATCAACCAATAATCCAGGGTAAACATTTTCCGGAATAACACGCTTGAGTATCAATTCCAGAATGATGAATCCTGCGCTGATAACTCCTCGCTTGACAGGAATTACAGCCAGGTATTTTCTGGCTGATTCATTATCCGGCCGGCTGAAAAAGTAGATGCCTTCATAAGCTGTTTGAGCAGTTTCCGTATCAAATTCAGCTATTCGCGATGAAAAACTTTCAGTATCACGGTTATCAAGCGGATCACCACTGGCATTATATAAATGAATATCAATAGTGTATTTGTTAAAATAACCTGGGATATACACTTGTCTGACCTTTTGTCGCACAGCCTCACGGTTTACAAAAGGCCCTGAAAGCCTGGATTGAATAAAAAAGTCAGCTGCAATCTTATCCATGGCTTCCGCTAACAGAAATTCCCCAAAGTCATCCTTATCAATCAAAAAGGAATTAGCGAACTTGAATTGACTGGCGATACGTTCGTTTCTGCTAAAATGATTCAGCGCCAATAATCCGCTTAAGGCAAAAAAAACAACAGCAGTAAAAAAATAGGTAAACGTGAGGTACTGAAAGCGTTGAATAAATTTATAAAACTCGAATATCACTACCAGTAGAAAATAAGCAATTCCGGCCAGTAGCGAATAGCCGTACAATTGTCCGGTAGATTCATTAACCAGGATGAATAACAGGATACCGGTAAGAAATGAACTAATCCAAATTACTTTTGGATTGACCATTAATAGTCTGATGAAAACGTGAATAAATAAAAAGGCACTAACCCAGGATAGTGCAACCGAAAGAAAAGTCAATATGCGCATCACATCGAATTGAATGGATTCAGATATATTCAGTGTGAAGGCCGAATTATTATAAATCGTTTGAATAACGATGTACGGAAACAGCGCACCAAAAAGCACTGCCACCGATGAAAAAATCGAAACCAACCAGCGATAAACAGGATGCTTTAAGGTTGCGCGCAATCCACGAAACCTGAATATATTTTTAAAAATGAACCAGCACAAAACCGTTACAGCAATCATGTTCAACACGAGGTCACCTAGTGAGGGGTTCAATTCTGATGAGGCAAAATACTTGGGATCAAAAATGTCGCTTACAATGATATTTGAAGGGAAACGAAACGTAATCATCAGGTAACGTACCAGACCGGTTCCACCCAACAGAATAAGAAAACTTAACCCGGCATTCCATGTATTAATTCTCTGCGTTAACCGATGCAACAGAATAAAAAACAGAATTATTGCTGATGTGAAAAAAGTAACAACCATCCTGGCATCGACACTGTGTGGCGACCATGTGGATGTCAGAATACATTTAAACAGCTGAGCATCGTTAAGTTCAACCAACGTTCCTTGTTCGGTATTGGCATCGGTAATCGCAACATCATAGCGACTAAAAATATCCTTATTTCTCCATTCTTCAAGGTATTGATTTCTGATTTTATAATGAACATGCAGCGGCACCACAGCAATCAAAGCATGCTGTGCGTCTAGTCTCCATTTTAACAGCAGAAAATCTCCTGAGGAAATTTTTAAATACTTATACCTGAAATCATCCAGCACAAAACGAATTGGTGGAATAAACTGGTTGTCTGTCCACTCCAGAATTTCATGATCGCTCGCTCTCAAAAAAACAATATGCTTATCAGGATGAAGCCGATTAATATCAACTGAACCACTGTGCTGCGCGGCAGAAATGGTTGCATCAAGTTTGCTGTATAATGCTGAAAGGCGTTCTTCAAATCCGGAAATAACCTTCACTGAGTCGGACGGAATGGAAGCCTTATAGGAGAAGTAAACTCCAATACTGATAGCTATCAGCAACAGCGTTACAAGTGCCCTACCCGTCTTGTCTTGTTTGAAGAACATCCACTAAAGTTAAGAAATTACCCTATTGTGTATAGCGGGAATCAAATTTGATTCCACCAAACAAATAAAGGTAAATGATGCGGGAGTAACGATAATTTAGAGGAGCTATTAATACCATGAAGGATACAATCACACCGATGTAAACCCATTCAGAAGAATTACCAAAAATATAGAGGATGCCGGTAATGGCCACCATAGCTGCAACGGTTATACCATAGCCTACATACATTGCACCTTGGTAAAAGCCGGGCTCAGGCTCAAGCCGAACCTGGCAATGCGGGCAACTTTCGTGCATAACAGCAAACTTCATCAGGTTTGATGAGCGATATGCAAACATATCTCCGGTATGACAACGCGGGCACTTACCGTGTAATAGCGCCTTGATCAAATTTGGCGACATCCCTTTTACTATTTCGATACCAAATGTAACCTAATAACAATATGGCCAGGTAAGGTAAACTGAGTAAATACAAAATACCGGTATTGATTCCAGCTGCTATACCTACATCGCCATTACTCACATTATTCTCCAATTGTGTGCGGCACATAGCACACTGGCTAATGGCTTCAATTGAACCGATACTTAAAAAAAGAATGAATACAATAAACCTGCGGATCATGACGGATAGTACGGACTGATCATCAAATATACGATAACACCTGTTACGGCAACATAAAGCCAAAGCGGAAACGTGTACCGGGCCAACGCCTTGTGCGTCTCAAAATTACCGGAAAGTGCGCGACCGAACGAAAACAAAACAAAAGGAATAACTACTACCGACAAAATTATGTGTGTAATCAGGATAAAGTAATAGATATAGCGGATTGCTCCTTCGCCTCCAAAGGGGATAGATTCGCTGGTCATGTGGTACAGCATATACATAACCAGAAAAGTGGCGGATAAAGCAATGCAGGTTTTCATCAGGTACTCGTGCAACCTCTGTTTTTTATTTTTGATGGCCGCAACGGCCACTGCGAGCAGTAAGGCTGTTAGACCATTAATAGACGCATAGATGGGGGGCAGAAATGAAAAATCATAACCGTCAATCTTTACCCGGAAAAGGATAGCCACGACAATGGGTATTACAATCGAAATTGCTATGATCGTCTTTTTATAAGGGTCGGGTTGTTTCACTTCAGTATTTCTTTAAAATTATTTTTGTTTCCAGGATCAGGCGATCAATTTCTTCCCGGTTATTCAATTGGTAATTACCCCTGATCCTCCGCTCATTATCAACAAGAACCAGATCATATGGTTCCGTTAGAAAGAAAAAACACCGTTGAATCAATTGCACACTGTCTGGAGATAGTTTACTATATTTCATTGCTTCAGATTGATTAAGGATGGAGTCAACCGAAATACCAAACATGCGCAGTCTAGCCGTTGCAGGATGCGTACGCAACCTATCCCATTGCTTACCTTCATGGAGTTCGCCCACATAGAAAAGTGATAAACTATCCTTTTCGGACCACCCAAATTGGCTTAATACTTCCTCTGGTATAGCATAAGGTCCTGTAAAAACTCGTCCACATCCATCCCTGAAAGGTGCGCCATCTGTATACAAGGGTGGTACATCAAACTCATTCTTTCCAAAAAATTTCAGAAAAAGAAAAATTAATACGGGCAAGGCCAGCGCAAGTACCAACAAAATAAATCGACCACCTTTCATCGCAATTACTAAAAAATAAAGGCTTAAGTATACCTTAAGCCTCTATCATGACTTTACTTAATTAAAAAAATCAGAGTCTGCCCAGGTAAATGTGAAGGCCTTCGTAAACAAAAGCTACAAGCATCCAAACCACAAACACCATGGGGATTAAAATTGACCAGAGCAATACTTTGGTTTCATACCGCAAGTGCATAAACTCCATAACAATGTATCCAGCCTTTACAATCGTCATCAAGATAAACGTCCAGACACGGAGATCCTTTAATTCATGGGGTACCGTAAATGCCACCGCAAATTCCGCCAGGGTAACCAAACCCAATATGCCGGCAACTCGCCAAAGTTTTTTAATCTTCTCTGTATCGGGAGGCAGTACTGTTATTTGTGGAGTTTCTTCTGAATGCGCCATGATCTGTACTTAGTTATTTCGTTATGTTATTAAACCAGGTAAAAGAATGTAAACACAAATACCCAAACAAGGTCTACAAAGTGCCAATACAACCCTACTTTCTCAACCATCTCATAGTGTCCTCTCCGCTCGTACACACCCGTAACGGTATTGTAGTAAATCAGGAAGTTCAACATTACACCACTGAATACGTGGAAACCGTGAAACCCAGTAATAAAAAAGAAGAACGCTGCGAAATCCGGTGGACCATACTGGTTAATGGAAAGGTTAGCTCCAAAGAATTTCGTGCCGTCAGCTAACAAACCACCTGCATCGGTACCGTGTATAAAGTGCGACCACTCCCATGCCTGGCAAGACAAGAAAGTAATTCCACCAATAATTGTCCAGAGCATCCATTTCTCAACTGCGGGCTTGTCCATGCGGTGACCTGCTTCTACAGCCAATACCATGGTTACAGAGCTCATAATCAGAATAAAGGTCATTAACCCAACGAAAACAAGCGGTGCTGTTAAACCATGAAAGAATGGTACTGCATCGAATACCTTTTCAGGAATTGGCCAATAAGCCTGCGAAAAGACAAAATTCTCAACTGCACCATCGTACCCTGCATGTGAGGAGCGAACCAGCCCGTAGGTGATTAACAAAGCCGAAAAAGTAAAGGCATCGGAGAGCAGGAAAAACCACATCATGAGTTTGCCATAACTGGCGTTCATGGGTGAAACCCCGCCATCCCAAACAGATTTTCCGGGAGCTGGTACGGTTACGGTTGAGGTGCTTGCCATGGTTAGAAAGTAAGGTTTTGTTTACGGGTTCAATAATAAGAAGATGAACAAATATAGCCAAAGTCCGCCCAAAAAATGCCAGTAAGTAGCGCACATTTCGAGCTGAATAAGGCTTTTTGAGTGTACTTTAAACATGAATGTGTTAATGAAAACAATGGCCAGAAAAACGAGGCCACTAACGATGTGCAACCCATGTACTGCGGGTAAAATCCACAAGAAGGAATGAGACACATTGCTGCCTGTTAAATGTTGTTTCAGGGCCACCATTTCACCATACGCCATATACTGCCCCACCAGGAATGAAATACCCAGAAACATGGTGGCCGCCAAGGCAATTTTCAATTGCTGGATATTATCCCGCTTCGCGGCCAGGTATGCCCAGATCATGGTAACGCTGCTCAATACAACGAGCACCGAATTCGTCCAGAATTGAGCCGGTAAAATAATCTCGGCCCATCCTGTGTCGGCCCGCTTCACGAGGTATGCGCTAGTCCATGCCCCAAAAAGCATCACCACACTCATCATAAACAACCAAAGTGCAAATTTCTTTGGGTTCATTGACAGCGGTTTCTTCGCTTCTTCAATAATCTTAAACTCCTTAATGTCAACGCTCATATAATCTTAATTATCGATCATTCACAAAAACGCTAAACCTTGTCGAGCAAATAGGCGATTTGAACGATGGGTAGATACAAGAAAGATCCAAACATAATACGCAAGGCACTGGCCCTGCTCCCATTTTTCATCAACGAAAAAGTTTGTGCCAAAAACAATACACCACAAACCGTTACCACAATGGCTGAGTCGATTCCTGTTATTCCAAACTTTGCAGGAAGCAATCCGAGAGGAAGAAGAAATAATGTATAGATCATTATCTGCACAGCAGTATTGAAATCTTTACGGCCTCCAAAGGGAAGGAGCTTGAAGCCTGCCTTTTTGTAATCGTCATCAGCCAACCAGGCAATAGCCCAAAAATGAGGGAACTGCCAAATAAACTGGATTGAGAAAATAATCAGCGCCTCGTGCGAGATGGCCCCTGTTGCTGCTACCCAACCCAAAAGTGGTGGCAATGCACCCGGTATGGCTCCAACAAAAACAGCAATGGAACCCACGCGCTTCAATGGTGTATAAACAAAGCTGTATAACAGCATTGACACAATCGACAAGGAAACGGTTAAAGGATTTGTAAATCGAAAGAGAATATAAATACTTAGCACTGCGCACAACGCTGCGAAAATGATCGCTTCACGAACGGTAACCCTGCCGGTTGGCAAAGGCCGGTTCATGGTGCGTGTCATTAGTTTATCAAAGTCTTTTTCAATAACTTGATTAATAGCAATGGATGCACCGGAAAGCAAAAAGCCACCAAGAAACACCATGCTGAGTGTAACCCAATTCAAACTTGGCGAAGCCAACGTAAACCCGAATGCACATGAAAAAGCTACCAGAAGTGAAAGCCTGAACTTGAGCAACTCCCAATAAGCTTTTGCCCGAGCAAGTGCCCAAATTCCTAAGCCATATGAAGTTAATTGTCCGATAACCATACGTTATGATAACACAGGTTTTAATGATGTGTTTACCCGCAGCGCCAATAAAAACTGGTATCCAAATGTTACCGTGGCCAGTAACAAATGTAACGGCTGTAGGAACGGAGGCACTGCAAAATAAGCCATTCCAATACCGCTGATTAAAGTTCCCAAAATTAACAGGAATAGCGTTAGCACGAAATGTTTGTCCATATCGCTTTTCCTTAATTTCATGAATAACCCAACATGAACCACCACTACAATCCACGAAAAAGTACGATGGATAACAAAGGTGATACCGATGGCCTCTATCCATTCTGCCCGATTGGCCAGTTGAATGGATACCTGATCCAAAACTTCCCTGACCTGTGTACCCAGCAGTATCTGCACCAGTACGGTTGCCATACTGGCCAGCAACCACGGAAAAATGCCCTGCTGATAAAACCTCCGCTCGGTTGTCCGGCCGATCTGATATACCAGATAGATTAACAGGCAAACAATAACCAAGGCCAGAAACATGTGGACGGTTATTGTCCACGGTGTCAGGTTTGTTGATACAACAATGGACCCGATCCAACCTTGAAAGACTACCAATACAAAGATTATAAAAGCTAAAATTGGCCAGCGTCTGTTTGTACTCCTGAATCGAAGAGAATATGCAAATACCGCAAAAATCAATAAACCAATTACGGCCCCCATTAGCCGGTTGATGTATTCAATCCATGTTTTAACTGCATTGAAGTCGGCCTCTTCGCGAATGGATTCGTCTGATAATATCTGATTGGCTGTTTGATTAAAGCCGACTGCTCTGAGGTATTTGGCAAACTTGATGTTCTTTTGGTGGCGATAATCTGAATAAATCTCCTTATAATTTTCAGGAAGCTCTTCAACCGATGTAGGCGGAACCCACTGACCAAAACATTTAGGCCAATCCGGGCAACCCATACCAGAACCAGTGCTCCTTACGATGCCGCCTACTAAAATCAGCAAGTACACCGCAACCAGTGTAGATAAAGTGAGTCGGTAAAACCTGCGATTAGCTCCCATGCTTTGAACAAAAGGATTCAGCCTTCTGGCTGGTCATTAAGCAGAAACCAATCCAAAAGGCTGAACGAGATTTTCTATATCGATGTATTAATGCTTGCTACCCTCTACTACAATCGCGCCATCACCATTGGAAGTCTCCAGCTTAATGAGCTCATTTTCATGAGGCAGGTTTGACTCCTGAGTCTCTGAGAATGGAATGGTTTGAGGAATAAAGTCATCCTTTGCACCAGGCTTGCTGTAATCATACGGCCAGCGATATACCGCAGGAATTTCACCCGGCCAATTTCCATGTCCTGGATTACGAGGCGTAGTCCATTCCAATGTGGTGGATTTCCAAGGGTTGGCTGATGCTTTCCTGCCACGATAAATACTGTAGAAGAAATTGAACAAGAATATAAATTGTGCTGACAGTGTAAGGATAGCTGCAACACTAACAAGTGTATTTAAGTCAGTGAAGCCCTCAAAGGTTTCGAAATTTGTCCAGGAGTAATATCTTCTAGGGAAACCGGCAATACCGATGTAGTGCATGGGGAAGAATACCATATAAACACCTACGAATGTCAACCAGAAATGCACATAGCCCAATTTCTCATTCATCATGCGGCCAAAAAACTTCGGAAACCAGTGGTACACACCGGCCATCATGCCAAAGAAAGAAGCACTACCCATAACCAGGTGGAAGTGGGCTACCACAAAATAAGTATCGTGCAGTTGAATATCGATGGCTGAATTCCCCAGGAAAATTCCGGTAATACCACCCGTTAAGAAGAATGAAACCAAACCAATGGAAAACAACATCGCTGAAGTAAACCTGATATTACCTTTCCACAGTGTGGTGACGTAATTAAAGATTTTAACCGCAGAGGGCACCGCAATAATCAGCGTTAGCAGCATAAAGATCGAACCCAAAAATGGATTCATACCGGTTACGAACATATGGTGCGCCCATACAATAAAAGAAAGAATAGCAATGAACAGCATGGAACCAATCATGGCCTTGTAGCCAAAAATAGGCTTGCGTGAATTGGTAGCAATAATTTCAGAAGAAATACCTAAGGCAGGTAGTAACACAATATACACTTCCGGGTGACCCAAGAACCAAAACAAATGCTGGAAGAGAATCGGGCTTCCACCCACATTGGCAAGAGCTTCTCCTCCTATATAGATGTCGGACAAGAAGAAACTGGTACCAAAACTACGATCGAAAATAAGCAGCAGCGCTGCAGCAAAAAGCACAGGAAAAGAAAGAACACCAATAATGGCCGTAAAGAAAAACGCCCAGATGGTTAATGGCATTCGTGTAAACGACATGCCACGCGTACGCATATTGATAATAGTGGTAATGTAGTTAATACCACCAAGCAGCGAACTTACGATAAATAGCGCCATGGCCACCAACCATAATGTCATGCCCAATCCTGATCCATGCATCGCTTGGGGCAAAGCACTGAGCGGTGGGTATACTGTCCATCCTCCACTGGCAGGTCCTGTTTCAATAAAAAAAGAACTAAGCATTACCACACTGGACAAAAAGAAGAACCAGTACGAAAGCATATTCATAAAACCAGAGGCCATATCACGCGCTCCGATTTGTAATGGAATCAAAAAGTTTGAAAATGTACCACTCAAACCGGCCGTGAGCACAAAGAAAACCATGATGGTACCGTGCATGGTCACCAGGGCGAGATAGAATTCCGCATCAATTTTACCCTCAGGTGTAATCCATCCACCAAGCAATGGCCGTAACCACTCTAAACTCATTTCCGGGAAACCTAATTGCAGGCGGAAAATAACAGAAAGGATCCCACCAAAGAGCGCCCAGAAAATGCCCGTGATCAGGAATTGCTTGGCAATTACCTTATGATCCTGGCAAAAAATATAATTCGTCCAAAAGTTGCCTTCATGATGCTCATGGTCATGATCATCGTGATGATGAGTGTCAATGTTCGTGTGAGTATGTGTTGTTGCCATGTTTAAAAGAATCTTAGTTTAGACCTACGCCTGCTGCCTTTACGCCTTCAAGATATGTTACACCTGCTTCTTCTGGTATGCCTGCTTTAAGGATAGCTGATTCGCGTAATCCTGCAGGAACATTCTTCAGGTAATCTGGATTTTGTTTCAACCAGGATTCCTGTTCAGCTTTCCATTTCTCGAAATCTTCTGGTGTGTCAACCACAACATTCATCTTCATTGAAAAATGTCCTTTGCCACAAATTTCAGTACATGCAAGTTCGTAGTTAAATTCAGGATTACTCAACTCATCACGCATTTCGGCTGTGGTTTTCGTTGCAATAAACTTGAATTGAGTAGGCATACCCGGTACTGCATCCATCTTCACGCGGAAGTGAGGCAGAAATACACTGTGCAAAACATCTTTCGCCCGGATTTTCAGCAATACTTCCTTGCCCTTTGGTATGTGCAGCTCCAGCGATTTAAAATCGTCAAACGACTTGTTATCAGTAAGGTCAAGGCCAAACTCATTGATCGCATCAATTTTTTGATAATGAACATCGCCCAAGGTATTATCCTTTCCCGGATAGCGAACCGTCCATGCAAATTGTTGACCAATCACTTCAATTACTTCGGCATTTTCAGATGCTGGAGAAGTTATGTCATTCCAGGCTTTCAGACCAGTAAACACCAACACCGTCAACACCAACGCAGGCACGATCGTCCAGGTTAACTCTAGAAAATGATTGTCAGGATAAAATTTGGCTTTCCGCCCCTCCTTATATTGATACTGATAAATAAAAACAAATTTAATAATACTGATAATGGTAAATGCCACTACGGTTACACCCATGGTAATCCAGAACAATGTATCAGTCCATGCACCGTGTTCAGAGGCGATGGGCAATGTGTAGGAATTAAAGTGGGCAAATGAATACCAGAAGAACCCGGTAAAACCCACAACCATAAAAATAATAAAGAGCAGGGCATGAATGCCGTTGCTACTGTCTACATCATCTACGCTGGTCTTTGCTCTCGCAATACTTACAAGATTACTGATTTTGAAAATCAGGTAAAGGATCACCAGAACCAGCGCTACCCCTAAAATTACAATCAAAGTCGTCATAATTATCTAAACATTAAATATGGTGATGGAGACTCTCTTCTAACAGCGGATGGTTTTTACCAAACAATGGCATCTTCGATAAGCTGCTCAACGTGATCCATAAAAAAGCAGCCAAGAATATGAACGCGGTGCCGATTTCCAATAGTCCCAATCCACCGTCATTCTGCATTACACCTGGCGTAACCATGTTATAAAAATCAAACCAATGCCCTACGATAATAATCGGGCAAACCACTTTCAACATTGAAAGATGACGTTTTGCATCTCTCGTCATCAATAACAAGAAGGGCAATACAAAGTTCATGATCAGGTTGGTAAAAAATATCCAACTGTAAGGACTTGTTGACATGCGTTCAATGAAGTAAACTGTTTCTTCAGGAATATTGGCATAGTAGATCAACAAGAATTGGCTAAACCAGATGTACGTCCAGAAAATTGAAAAGGCAAATACAAATTTCCCTAAATCGTGCAGGTGGTTGGCGTTTACAACCTTCAGGTAACCGGCTTCTTTTAGGTATACCACAATTAAGGTAATCATGGCTAACGCGGTTACCCACCAACTGGCAAATACATACCAACCAAACATGGTACTGAACCAATGTGTATCAATACTCATTACCCAATCCCATGCTGCCACCGATGAACTTACTGCGAAAAATACCAGGAACCACGCAGAGATAGAGCGATTTTTAAACCAGTATTTCGAATCGCCCTCGATATCCTCAGCCATCATATTTTTCTTGATCATGGTGAAGAACCAGTACCACATACCAAAGAAGATCACCATTCGGGCGATGTAGAAGATGGGGAAGCCACCCGGCTCACCAGGCCAATAAAAATAAGGTGCCTTGCCATCGATAATCTCATCATAGGATGATCCAGATTTATCGTATAGGTAACTGTGCGTCCAGTGGAAAATGTCATGATTGGAAATAAACCACAGTACAACAGTTAAACCGAAAGCAACGGGTAACCAGTGTCCCATGGCTAACGGAATTCTCTTAACCCCTGCAGACCACCCGGCCTGAGCAGCGTATTGTATGGCAACGAAAAATAAACCGATGATGCCCAGTCCGACAAAATAGATATTGTTCATCCACAGGGTTGTGTACATGCGCTTAAGCCAAGTAGCGGTTCCGTGGTGATGCTCCCCTTCGGTATGATCTTCGTGGGCTACCGCCTCATCAATACTGGCAACCAGTTGTTGTGTTGCTGCATGGCTGTGACCTTCCGCATGATCATCATGACCACCCTTTGTGGCCAGCCACAAGCCTACAATGAAAAGAAATATGCCCACGCCCAAAAGGATAATAATCTTTCTTTTGGCTTCTGGGGTGAAGATGAACTTTTCTTCTACTATTGTTGAATGACCCATGTTATGTCTGTTAACTCGGTTTGTCGAAATTGTTAATCTTACTTCTGCAATACTTTTACATAGTGGGCAACCTTCCACCGCTCTTCCTGGCTCATCTGCGATCCATGAGAAGCCATCAACCCTTTACCCGCAGTAATCACATGAAAAATATGTCCCTCTGTAATGTCTTTGTAAGCATCACCCTTCAAGTTGGCAACACCAGCATAGGCACTATGCTCTACGCCATCGATAGTAACTCCGGTAGCAACTTTTCCATCACCCTCACCTTTAGCGCCATGGCAATGCGTGCAATACATCGCATACAATGCCTTACCCTCGGCCAACAACTGGGCATCCTCTGCTCCTTCGAAAGGGCTTTTAATTTGTGAGGCTATTTCAAGACTGTCTTTTGGTAATCGATAAGGCAACATATTAGCCTTGTTACGGCTAACGGTATTTGACGGAGGTGTGCGCATGTTCATGCGGTGAGGATTCAGTGCGTTGGAGTTATAAAACTCAGCATGTCCATCCTCATACTCAATTGAAGTCAGCCAGCTCCCAGCATCCGGATTTGTAATTTGGGTATAGGGTTCGTACGCAACAGAGTGATACATGTTTGGCGCGTACTCCAACCCAGGGTTATCGCCACCGGCCTTACAAGAGGCAAGCAGGGCTACGGCAACCAAGGCGATGAAAACATTAACTGAATATCTCATAGCATTCTTCATCGTATAATTATTCAAAACTCTTCTCATTCACTTCTACTGCACCACTCTCATTGAGTAGTCGCTTTAATTCATCTTTACTCTTTCCGGCATTAACCGCAAGGTCGATAGCCATCACATGCATATCTTCTGTACTGCGGATATCGTATTGGCGTGGCCATTTATACGGCTTCATATCACTTACGATCATAAAAGTGCCTACCATACCAAGGGCTGAAAGCAATACAGTCAATTCAAAGGTTACCGGAATAAAGGGTGGTAGCGAAGCAAAGTTTTTACCACCAATAATCATAGGCCAGTCAAAACCCAGCATCCATATCTGCATTAATAATGCAAGACTAGTTCCTGTCATGCCAAATATAAAGGCAGCAATAGGGAGGCGGGATTTTTTGTAACCTAAGGCATCATCAATGCCGTGTACGGGGAAGGGTGAATACACTTCCTGAATCTTCACTCCACTGGAACGTACTTTTCGAATACCGTCTAACAGTACATCCTCGTCATTGAAAATTCCTACAACAAAATTCTTGTCTGCATCCATAACTATTTCTTTTCAGAGGTCGACTTAATAATACTTTTTACTTCCGCCATGTTGATTACCGGGAAAAATTTGGCGAACAGGAAGAAGGCTGTAAAGAATATACCGAATGTAAATACGTATTGCCCCACATCGTACCAGGTTGGGTAAAACATGGTCCAGCTAGAAGGAATGTAATCGCGGTGCAGCGAGGTTACGATAATCACAAAGCGTTCGAACCACATACCAATGTTAACAATGATGGACAATACAAAAGTAGCCACAATGCTGGTGCGGATCTTTTTGATCCAGAACAACTGAGGAGAAATCACATTACAAGTCATCATGGCCCAATACGACCATGCATAAGGCCCAACAACTCGGTTATAGAAAGCGTATCCCTCGTATGGAACGCGTGAATACCAGGAGATGAATAATTCGGTTATGTAAGCAATACCTACAATGGAGCCCGTGATAATGATAACAATGTTCATCAACTCAATGTGGTAGATGGTGATGTAATCCTCCAGCTTAAATACTTTTCGGGTTACAATCAACAAGGTTAATACCATGGCAAAACCTGAGAAGATAGCACCTGCAACGAAATAAGGTGGGAAGATTGTTGTATGCCAACCTGGAATAACTGAGGTCGCAAAGTCCATCGATACGATCGTGTGAACTGACAATACCAACGGTGTAGAAAGACCTGCCAGGATCAACGCTACAGATTCGTAACGCATCCATGTTTTCGCTCCACCCTGCCAACCAAAACTGAGTGCATTGTAAACAGTAGCCCTGACTTTATTTCCTTGAACAATTGCCCTGTCGCGGATTACCGCGAAATCAGGAATGAGACCCATGTACCAGAAAACCAATGACACTGTAAAGTATGTTGAGATCGCGAACACATCCCACAACAACGGTGAGTTAAAGTTTACCCATAATGATCCGAATGTGTTGGGAAGCGGTAATGCCCAATAGAATCCTAACCACAACCGACCCATGTGAAACCCCGGAAAGCTGGCAGCACAAATTACCGCGAAGATTGTCATTGCTTCTGCTGCACGGTTAATCGACATTCTCCAGCGCTGACGGAACAATAAAAGAATAGCTGAAATCAACGTACCTGCGTGACCAATACCTACCCACCACACGAAATTGGTGATGTCCCATGCCCAACCCACTGTTTTGTTAAGTCCCCAAACCCCAATGCCATGCCACAACAGCATAGCACAAGCATAACCACCCAAGCCTAATAAGGCCAACGAAATAGCCATCGCCATCCACCAGAGTTTGGTAGGTTTTCCCTCTACTTGGCGGCTGATGTCATGCGAAACATCTTTGATGGTTTTACCACCGGTTACCAGGGGTTCGCGTATCACTGAAGTTACTGCCATAATTTGTTTAATCTCTCGTTATGCGTTTAGTATAATCTTATGCTTCTTTATTCCTCACTTTTGTTAGGTACCAGATGTTCGGCTTCACCCCTACTTCTTCAAGCACCTGATACGCCCGTGGATTGCCGGCAATTTTATCAATGCCATTGGGTCTTTCGGGATTACGCGGAGTGATTTTCAACAGCTTACTGATGCGGCTTTCCGGATCGTTTACATCACCGAAAACAATGGCACCAGTTGAGCATGAAGCCTGGCAAGCTGTTATTACCTCTCCATCTTTTAATGGTCTTCTCTCCTTCTTCGCCTGGAGTTTTCCATTCTGAATACGCTGTACGCAGAAGGAACACTTCTCCATCACACCGCGTGAACGCACGGTTACATCCGGGTTCAATACCATTTTACCAAGATCGGTGTTCATGGCCGGGTTAACTTTTTCAAACTGGCTGTTATCGTGATACTTGAACCAGTTGAAACGTCTTACTTTATACGGACAGTTGTTGGCACAATAGCGCGTACCGATGCAACGGTTGTACGTCATTTGATTTAATCCTTCTGTGCTGTGGGTTGTTGCCGCTACCGGACAAACCGTTTCGCAAGGTGCATTATTACAATGCTGGCACAGCATCGGCTGGAACACGACTTCCGGGTTCTCAGCTGCCTCTTCCAAACCACGCACATCATGAACGGCTGCATCGCTGCTATAGTAGCGGTCGATACGCAACCAATGCATTTCCCTGCGATTAATCACCTCTTCGCGACCAACCATGGAAACGTTGTTCTCTACATTACAGGCTACAACACAGGCTCCACAACCAATACACGTGTTCAGGTCGATAGCCATTCCCCAATGATGGTTATTGTAATCGTGACCTTTCCACAATGAAAGTGCATCCGGGTCAACTTTATGATTAGGATCTTTCCATGTAGCAATCTTGGGTTGGAAGTCGCGCTTCCAATCGGTACGGCTAAAATTAGACAGTGTAGTTTCCTGTACCACCGTTTGCCTTGCCATATAGGTTTGGTGAGTTTGTGTAGTGGCAATCTGATAACGCTCACCGGCACGTTCGAATGACGCACCCGCTACACTGTAGCTGAGTGATCCGTTAACGATGTTAACCAGTGGATATGCATTTGTTCCAATTCCATCAGCAACCTTTCCGGCTTTTGTACGGCCATAGCCAAGCGAAATGCCTAATGTGCCGGGTGTCTGACCGGGCTGAACCAATACAGGAAGTTTCACAGGTTCTTTACCCGGGATTGAAATCGTATAATATTCAGTTTTAGCCTCTTTAAAGTTTATGCCTTTAGCATCGGCAGGAGCAACGGTAACATAATGTTCCCAAACGGCTTTCGTAATCGGGTCGGGCAACTCCTGAAGCAACGGGTTATTGGCTTGTGAACCATTGCCAACAGTTCCGTTTTCGTAAACGAATACTTCAAAACCACTTCCGCCTTTATAGTTGGAGGCAATAGAAGAAGCTGCTGCATCTACATTTCCTGCAAAGGAAACTGCAGACTCTTCAACCGTTAGTTCAAGCACTCCGTTATAGAGGCAAGTATCCCACCAGGTTTGGAAATTACCGGATTTATAAAACCAGTTCTTCCAGTTATTTTTTACAACCTCAAAGTAATCAACGTTGGTTTCGCCTGCCCAGATCAAGAAACTTTCTTGAGCAGCACGCGATTTAAATATTGGTGTGATGGCCGGTTGGGCTACGCTATAATGATTCTTCTTTGGCTCAGCATCATTCCATGCCTCCAGGTAGTGGTGATCGGGAGCAATAAAATCAACAAGTGATGCAGTCTCGTCTTCTTTATAAGAAGTTGCAACTTTCAGTTGAACTTTACTTAAACCAGCGGCCAGATCTGCACCTTTTGGATGATCATAAACCGGGTTACAGTTGTAGAAGATAACTCCGGAAACAGAACCAGCAGAAACATCTTTAATAAATTGAGTCATCGCCTCATCATTGCCCTGACGATAGTTAACCGGAAGATGCGGTAATATGGTTGAGCCATAATTACCCAACATATCGTTTATGCCATTCACTACAACTTGTATAGCCTTATCATTAGATCCGGCCACAACAAGAGCATTTCCACGGCTTTTCCATAAGTCGTCTGCTGCTTGTGCCAGGTATTTTTTATCCGTTCCGCCCGACAGTGTTGACCGTCCGGCTTTGGCAGCGATAAGGTTATAGAGCTGAACAATAACAGCACCTTCTTCAGAAGGTTTAATCTGCGAGCGATAATCGGCATTGGCACCCGTCAACGACATGCCTGTTTCAAATTGATAGTGACGGGACATTTCTTTCTTATCCTCACCCACTTCACGGGTTTGGGCGTATTGTTTGGTAAACTCAATTGGAGCCAACCATGAATTCAGAAAATCTGCGGCAACACTTACGATCACCTTTGCTTTACTGAGGTCATACGATGGTATCATAGCCTTACCAAACGACTCCTCATTAGCTTTCAACATTCCGTAATGAGAGGTTTGATCGTACTGTAACAGTTCCGCACCTGGGTATTTTGCTTTGAACTTCTCAATAACAGCTTTTGTGCTGGGGCTGACAATTGTATTGCTAACGATAATAATCTTTCCATCACCGATAGCGTTCAACTTTTCAATAACAGCCTTATCAAGATCTTCCCAAGTAGCCTTTTTGTTTTCAGTAACACGTGGGAAACGTAAGCGGGCGTTATCATATAGCGAAAGTACAGAAGCCTCCACTTGGGCACTGGTTCCACCTTTAGTAACAGATGAAAGTGAGTTGCCTTCAATTTTTATCGGGCGGCCTTCACGCGTTTTCACCACAATGCTGCAATAGTCCCCTCCATTTGTGTAGGTAGACGCGTAATAGTTAGCTATGCTTGGATCAGTATCCGTAGGCTTATCCACATAGGGAATAGCCTTTCTAATCGGTGCTTCACAAGCCGCTAATGATACGGCAGCCACACCAAAGCCCATCATTTTCAGAAAGTCCCTGCGCGAGTGCCCCAAATCCTCCTCTGGACCAGGAGCGAATTCCTGGTGAGCATGTTTAACAAACTCAGTGTCGTTGGTGAGTTGTTCAAGGCCTTTCCAATATATCTTCTTCGTAGATTCTTTCTCCATAATATATAAGCGAAGTATTTACAAAACGTGGTACAAACTCAAGTTATCGATTAGTTAATAATGACATTTAGCGCATTCCAATCCGCCAATGTCTTCTACTTTCATTGGTTGTTTGTTGGATGCGCTGTGCAGTTCAACAAGCTTGTCGTAATAGGCATTGCCCCTGGTGTTAACATCTGTTTTGCGGTGGCAATCGATACACCAGCCCATGGTTAACAACGAGTACTGCTTGACAACTTCCATTTCTTCAATTGGACCATGGCAAGTTTGGCATTCAATGTTGGCTACATTAACGTGCTGAGCATGGTTAAAGTAGGCCAGATCAGGGAGGTTATGAATGCGTACCCATTCGATTGGCTTTTGGTTTGGTCCAAATGAAAGTGTCTCAGGTTGCCAGTCGGCAGCAGCCCATATTTTTTGGATTTGAGGAGATTCTGTTTTTACTGAACGATGACAGTTCATACAGATGTTGACAGAAGGGATTGTTGCACTTTTACCCTTCAACACACCGGTGTGACAGTACTTGCAATCAATTTCATAGGCACCAGCGTGCAGCTTGTGCGAAAATGCAATTGGCTGTTTAGGCTGATAATCTTGCTGAATACCAATGGAATACAACCCGTTGATTACGGCTTTGAAGCCAAGTGAACCAACAATAAATATCACAATGAAAATAAATCCCGGGCTTCTGGAGATAGTAGACAAAGTAAATGGCGAATGAACAACCTCCTTATCTTCCTCACTTAATTCCTTTTGATCGAGGAAACGTTTTAATGCCGAAACCAGGAAAATCAAAATGATCACCAGCAACACCAGGATTAGCAGCATGCCGATGAGAATAATGTTCAGGTATTCCGAGGGTACACCGGAACCGCTTCCATCTCCACCGGCAGCTGCAGTGGTTGCTGCAACCGGAGGACCTTTTTCTGTTTCAGCCTTGATGTACGCCAGGATGTTCATAATCTGGTCATCCTTTAGGCCAGTGAAAGCGGTCATCTGAGTTTTGTTGTACTCATTATATATATTGACTGCATACTCATCCCCGCTGGCAATCACTGCTGCGGAATTCCGGATGAAAGCTTTAAGCCAGTCAATGGATGGAGCACGGTCGTACACATTAGCAAGCGCAGGCCCCACCAACTTTTGATGCACCCGGTGACATGTTTTACAGTTAGCATTAAATAACGACTCACCATCAGCAATTGCCTCAGGTTCAGTAGGTATTTGTTGCGCGAAGGTTAAACTAAAAGTAAAGAATAAGACAAGGATGCTGATGCTTTTGTGTAGGGAATACAGGGATACTTTTATCATGATAGGTTTGTAGTGTCCGGTTTTACATCAAGGTGCACAAATCTACTATCCGAAGTCATTTTTTCAAACATATTTCGGATGCGGGAAACAATTATTTGAGTCGCTTTTAAGGTTTTTTAGACAATACTCTATGTTGCGGAATCTTGTCGCGGAAAAAATTAAACAAATAATTTAGAATCAATTTAAATTGGTTGAATACCTTTCAATAAGGGTTCGAAAATACATCAAATCAATCTTTTGTGCCTGAAAAAACAGAGTCAAAACTTCTCCAGCCCCAACCCAAACAGGGCGAAGTCGTATTTAACCGGATCAACCGGATCGAGTTTTCGTAGGTTATCCGTTAGTTCAAGGGCTGTTAGCCAATCCATTTGTTTTCGCTTGATCAACCCCAGCTTTCTGGCAACCCGCTCAACATGAACATCGCAAGGGCAAACCAGTTGTGCCGGCTTTATATTTTTCCAGATGCCAAAATCAACTCCTTGATTATCATGGCGCACCATCCACCGCAAATACATATTGAGTCGCTTACAAGCCGACTTACGCTCTGGTGTAGCAATGTGCTTTTTGGTGCGGAGTGGGTAGTCTGGTGAGCTGAAGAAAAGATTGCGAAAATTAATAAGCCCTTTTGCAATGGTGGCATCTGCCGTATCAACCCGAAACGCTTCTTCCAGGGAGTCATGGCCAACGTAAAACCGCTTCAAAAAATCAATAAAATACAAGGCATCGGTACCGTTGAAGGTGCGGTGCCTGAAGTCAACGAAGGGCTTAAGGTCTTTTTCTTTGTGATGAAGTATAAAGTTGTACGGATCATTATCCATCCAACTCAAGAGCTTCCGGCAATTATTGATTATGGTGATTCGCTGGCCCCAGGCCAATGTTGCCGCGAATAAACCGGCTATCTCAATGTCCTGACGCCTTATAAACAAATGAGGAATAGAAACTGGATCGTTCGCAATGAATCCCGGTTGGTTATACGCCAACACTTTCTCGTTAAGAAATAGTTTAATGTCCGTATTTGTTAACTTTCGTCTTGTCAATGGTATAAGTGAATTCAACTGATTCAAATTAACAGAAACAATGAACAGTAAATATCTTTTCGGAATCCTTGCGGTTTTAGTATCAACCGTGGCTTGCCAAAAGCAGCAGGATCCCACCCAAGCAGTTCCATTCCCCTTGCCGGATGTAAGGCTTCTGGAAGGCCCCTTCAAGCACGCCACTGAACTTAACCGAAAAACGCTACTTGGATATGAACCCGATAGATTATTGGCAAAATTCAGAAAGGAGGCCGGTTTAATACCAAGAGCCGAACACTATGATGGCTGGGAAAACCAAACTATTGCCGGGCATTCACTTGGTCATTACCTGTCGGCTTGCGCCTTGATGTACCAAACAACACAGGAAGAAGAGTTTCTGAATCGTGTAAACTACATCGTTAATGAATTAGACTCATGCCAACAGGCTGATGGTAGCGGTTATATCGGAGCCTTCTCAAAAGGAAAATTGATCTTTGAGCAAGAGATCGCTAAAGGAAATATTCGCGCACAATTATTTGACCTGAACGGGCTTTGGGCACCACTCTATACACAGCACAA
This sequence comes from Cyclobacteriaceae bacterium, assembly GCA_019638255.1. GTDB lineage: Bacteria > Bacteroidota > Bacteroidia > Cytophagales > Cyclobacteriaceae > UBA2336. The sequence goes on from JAHBUD010000001.1 coordinate 3,197,487, forward strand.
AGTAATGGCCGGCTTGCGCGATGCTTATCGGCTTTGCGGGGTTGAAAAAGCACTTGACGTTGAACGCAGGTTTGCTGATTGGCTGTTTACCATACTTGAGCCCTTGAGCGATGACCAGGTACAACAACTGCTGAATTGCGAGCACGGTGGAATTAATGAGATGTTGGTTGACCTTTATGCCGACACGCATGAGAAAAAATACCTGGAAATGTCAAGAATGCTTCATCACAAAGCTATACTGGATTCGCTTGCGCTCCAGTATGATATCCTTCCGGGTAAGCATGGCAATACCCAAATACCAAAACTGATTGGCCTGGCAAGAAGGTATGAACTTACCCATGATAAAAATGATTCAATTGCGGCTGCCTTTTTCTGGGATCGGGTAGTGAAACATCACTCCTATGTTACAGGCGGGCACGGGAATCATGAATACTTTGGTGAACCGGGCAAGTTACGCAACCGGTTGAGCAAGAATACAACCGAAACCTGCAATGTGTATAACATGCAAAAACTTTCCCAGCACTTGTTCCAATGGAATCCACGTGCCGAAGTTGCTGACTATTACGAACGCGCCCTGTTCAATCATATTCTTTCATCTCAACATCCTGAATCGGGTCGTGTAATCTATAACCTGTCATTGGAAATGGGTGGACATAAAGTTTACCAAAATCCAGAGTGGTTCACCTGCTGTGTAGGGTCCGGTATGGAGAATCATGCTAAATACGGAAGCGCTATTTTCTATCATGGCAAAAATGATTTCTATGTGACGCAATTCATAGCCGCTGAAGTGACCTGGAAGGATAAAAAAGTAACCATCCGCCAGCAAACAAATTACCCGGAAGAACAAGGCACGTCAATTTTTATCGAAACTGATGAACCACAATCCTTCACAGTAAAAATCCGGTATCCATATTGGGCGCAGAGCGGAGTTTCTATAAAAGTAAATGAAGAGCCTGTTGCCGTTTCACAATCTCCAGGGAGTTTCATTACTCTAAACAGAAAATGGAAATCGGGTGATGTTCTAAAAGCTACGTTTCCTTTTTCACTTCGGATAGAGCGTATGCCTGATGATGAAAACCGCGTGGCTATTATGTACGGCCCGTTGGTATTGGCTGGTGATTTAGGCAAAGTAGAAGATACAAACTCGTACGATCCGGGTTATGTTCCTGTGCTTCTGACCGAAAGCCGGAACCCCGCTGACTGGTTAACGCCCGGTGAACAGGTTAACCATTTTACAGTAGATAAAGTTGGGTATCCACGCGGTTTTGAACTAAAGCCATTCTACAAAACGCACGACAGGCGGTATTCTGTTTATTGGGATATCTTCAATGAAGAACAATGGAAAGCTTATAACCAGACCTTAACCACAAAAGAACTTGAACAGAAAAAACTGGAAGAGATGACATATGACTTCTTTCAACCAGCCGATCCACAATCTGAAAAACTTCACAACTTTTCAGGCGATAGCGTAAACATCATCACCAACCAAAACCGAAAAGCCCGCGAAGCAAACCGGGGCGGGTGGTTCGCCTTCGACATGAAAGTAATGAAGGGTAACTCCATGGGACTTGTCGTTGAATATTGGGGTGGCTTTACCGGATCAAAAACATTCGACATTCTGATCAATGATGAAAAAATAGCAACTGAAAATGTTAGCGCACTTAAAGAAGGAGAATACATCAATAAAGTGTATGCTGTACCCTACACGCTTACTGCCACTCAAAGTAATATTAGCGTGAAGTTTTTACCCCATACAGGCCACCGGGCAGGTCCCATATTTGCAGTTCGAACAATCAAACAATAAATACCCTAAATTAATTACCGTCTGTTTTAAAACATCCACCAACATCCATCGCTGCGTATGGACAATGAAGTAAAAACATTAGAACTTATAGCCGGCATCGGAATCTTCCTTTTTGGGATGTATCAATTGGAGGATGCATTAAAGCAACTCTCGGGCGGAGCCTTCCGAAAGATGATCCGAAGGTTTACTGAAAACTGGTTTCGCAGCATAGTGAGTGGTACGGTTGCAACATCCGTACTTCAAAGCAGCACAGCGGTTTCACTAATGGTGCTGGCGTTTGCCGGTGCCGGTGTGTTGAGTATGGAAAGCGCCATCGGGGTCATCATCGGCTCCAACCTCGGCACAACCCTAACCAGCTGGATCATCGCTACCGTTGGCTTTAAGCTAGAGATTGAACTCCTGGCGTTGCCATTCTTAGGACTTGGAGGGTTGGGGTTGATTTTTTTCAGCAAGTCAGTAAGAGCGACCAACATCAGCAAGTTTATGGTCGGGTTCGGGTTTCTTTTTCTGGGGCTTGACTATATGAAAGCCAGCATTGAAACACTGGCGCAACAGTATGATTTCAGTGAACTGGCAGGCTACCCAGCAGTGGTATACATTGTTATTGGTTTTGTGCTAACCACCATTGTTCAATCCAGCTCGGCTTCTATGGCCATAATCCTCAGTACGCTTCATTCACAAGTCATTACCTTTCCGCTGGCCGCGTATATGGTCATTGGCACCAACATCGGCACAACCGTAACCATCATCATCGGTTCGTTGGGTGCACAAACCATTAAGAAAAGAGTCGCCTTAAGCCACCTGTTGTTCAACTCCGTTACTGCCCTTATCGCGATTATAGTGTTTCCAATAATCATGACTTTCATCCAAAAAATACTTCATCTTGAAAATGATCCTGTAACCGGGCTTGCACTGTTTCATACCTTGTTCAACCTGTTGGGTGTGATTGTTTTTCTTCCCTTTATCGGCTACTTCACCTCACTTATTGTACGACTGGTCCGTGAGAAAAAGGCGACCATAACCAAGTGCCTGCATACACTTAAACCCGATGTACCGGAAGCCGGTATTGTTGCATTAAAAACTGAAATCCGCCACCTTGTTGTTGAGGTGATGCGGTATCATCTGCGATTATTGAAACTTACCCGAAGAGAGCCCTTCGCTTCTTTTCTGAAGAAAGAAGACAATATCATTGTAGCAGACTTGTCCGTTGCGGATCAATACCAGTTAATTAAATCGCTGGAAGCAGAAATCTACACGTTTGCTTCCGGACTTCAGATGCATGAACTAACCGATACCGAAGCCCGTGAACTCAATAGACTACTACACGCTAGCCGAAACGCTGTAGCATCAGCAAAAATCTTAAAAGATATCCAACACAATATTCAGGAAGCCGAAAATTCGGATAACGCTGAAATCGAAAAACTGGTGCAGCACTTTCGGGATAAATGGGATAGCGCTCACCAGGAGTTTATCCGGCTGCTTGAAGAAACTGAAACCAGCACAAACATCAGTGTTATTAACGCCCTAACCAATAAAAACAGGGAGGACGATATTGCCTTTACAAGGCTCATCACTTCGGCTATTGCATCGAAAAAGTTAAGCCAGGCAGATATCCCTACACAGATCACCATCAACCGCGCCTTTAATATGTCGGTTAGGCAAATGATTCATGCTTTACGCGATTTGCTGTTTACAGAACCTGAAGTGGAAATTGTGGAGAAGTTGAGTGAGACACCCGCTTGAAGGAATGCATCATACTAAACATACAACCACACCCAAAGCATCACGGCAATAAATGCTGCCACTGGGCCGGCAATGATGAAAAAGATACCGCCCCTCCTGAACTCTTTTTGCTGCTTGTCGGTTGGCTGAACGGTTTTATACTTAGTCATACTGGATTGAAAGTGTGATCACTTTTTTGGATTGTAATAACCACAGATTTCGAGATCGGTGTCTGGCTGCCATGTGCAACGTGATTATAAGGAATTAATGCATTAGCTTCGGGAAAATAAGTCGCCACATTCTTCTTGGGTATCGGATAGCCTACAACACAAAAGTCCATTGCGTAGCGCACAACACCATCATAATTGCTTGTTAAGTTAACCCGGTCACCGTTCTGTAATTTAGCTAAATGCATGTCTCCTTCATTCATCAGAATTACGCGCCTTCCATTAAATATTCCACGATAGCGATCATCGAGGCCGTAAATAGTAGTATTATATTGATCATGGCTGCGGATAGTCATCATCAGGTATTCATGTTCCTTTAAATTATGACGGGCGATTTGGTTAATGGTAAATTTTGCCTTTAATGAATTGGTTTTGAATTCACCTGACCGCGCACCATTAGGCAAATAAAACCCACCATCCTTCCTAACGCGATCATTAAACTGTTCAAAACCCGGAATGGTTTTTTCAATATAGTTGCGAATATGATCATAATCGGATACCAGTAAATCCCACCAATTCTTATCTGTATTTTTTAGTGTTGCCTTGGCTAACTCCGCTACGATTTTAGGCTCACTGAACAGTTTATTGGAGGCCGGCTTTTTACCACCCTGCGATTTGTGCACCACTCCGGTCGAATTCTCAACACTCACAAACTGAACACCTCCAACTTGTACGTCTTGTTCGGTGCGGCCTAGGCATGGCAAAATAACTGCCGTCCTTCCGGTTATTAAATGACTGCGGTTTAATTTGGTAGAAACCTGAACCGTTAGTGCACATCGTTGAAGTGCCTTGGCCGTAAAGTTTGTGTCGGGTGTGGCACTCAAAAAATTTCCACCCATGGAAAAGAATACCTTTACTTTGCCATCTGCCATCGCCTGAATGGTTTCAACAGTATCATAACCCGGCTTGCGGGGTGGCTCAAATCCAAACACCTGCTGCAAACTGTCCAGAAATTCCGGCTTTGGCCTTTCATAAATACCCATGGTCCGGTCGCCTTGTACATTGCTGTGACCGCGCACCGGGCAAGTACCTGCACCGTGTTTTCCAATGCTCCCTTTCAACAGCAACAGATTTACAATCTCCCGGATATTATCCACTGCATTTTTGTGCTGTGTCAATCCCATCGCCCAGCAGATAATGATTTTATTCCTGGCGGCAATCATAGTCGCTGCTTGCTGAATCAGCGAAGCCTCTACGCCAGAAGCCTCAATCAAACTCTCTATTTTGTAAGACTCCAGATCACGTAGAAACTCAAGATAACCTTCTGTAGACTGACCAATAAAGTCATGATCAAAAACGCTGGCAGGGTGTTTTGATTCTTTTTCCACTAATAACTTTAAAATAGCTTTAAGTAAAGCAACGTCTTCGTTAATCCTTACGGGTAACCAGAGGTCCGCAATGGATGTTGCTTTACCCAGCAGATCAAAAGGTTGTTGAGGATGGCGGAATCCGATCAGCCCGGCTTCAGGTAAAGGATTAATGGAGATTACTTTTGCTCCGTTTTTCTTGGCTTGCTGTAGAGCCGTAAGCATCCGTGGATGATTTGTTCCTGGATTTTGTCCGAGTATGATTATCAGTTCTGTTTTATAAAAGTCATCCAGGGTAACCGAACCTTTACCAATACCCAATGTCTCTGTTAAGGCTACTCCACTGGATTCATGGCACATATTGGAACAATCAGGTAAATTATTGGTGCCATACATGCGTACAAACAGTTGATATAAAAATGCTGCCTCATTACTTGTGCGACCGGACGTATAAAAAACAGCTTCATCAGGATGATCTAAATCATTCAATTGCTCTGCGATCACTTGAAAAGCGTCTGGCCATGAAATAGGTTCGTAATACTCTGCTCCTTCTTTTAGAAGCATGGGCTCAGCAATCCTTCCACTTTTACCAATTTGGTAATCAGACCACAATCGCATAGCTTGAACGGAGTGTTTCGAAAAAAAATCCGCATCACACAATTTTGCTGTTGCCTCTTCCGCAATCGCCTTCGCACCATTTTCGCAAAACTCTGCCACGCCACGATGCTCGTCCGGATCGGGCCATGCACAACCTGGGCAATCGTAGCCATCGAATTGATTAAGCTTGAGCAATGATTTTACTCCTTCAACCAGGCCTACTTCGCGAACAATATGCTTGGTAGCAACTTTCACTGATGCAAGTCCACCGGCTTCTTTTTTTGGTTTTCCGATCTTAATCTTTTCGGATTCAGCCATTTGAAGGATTGTTTTTAAATAATTACGAATGTACTCATTTCCATGAGCCCCATGAAATGAAATCATTTTTCCACCCGACAGCAACATAATGCCATTGCACTTGTTTTAGACCATAAACAGATTTTATGGCCACTAAAAATTATGTTCTTATTGGAGGAAGCTATGGCATTGGCGCATCACTGGCTGATGTGCTGAGCAAGGAGAATAATGTGTTCGTACTAAGCCGCACGACACCACAGCATTCCAACAGTAAGCATATTCAATTCGATGCGTTGACCCAACCGATTGACCTCACTCAACTGCCCGATGCTATCGATGGCCTTGCATACCTGCCCGGCACCATCCAATTGAAGCCCTTTCATCGGTTTACAGAGGATGACTTCTTGAATGATTTCAAACTAAATGCCTTGTCGGCTGCACGGGTTATTCGGGAGTTGCTTACTCCGCTCAAAACAGCCGCAGAGAGTTCCATTGTTTTATTCAGCACCGTGGCCGTTCAGCAAGGCATGCCGTTTCATGCATCGGTGGCTATGGCAAAAGGTGCATTGGAAGGATTAACCCGTTCACTGGCTGCAGAGCTTGCTCCCAAAATTCGTGTTAATGCCATTGCCCCATCCATAACGGATACACCACTTGCATCCAAAATTTTATCAAGCGAAGACAAAAAGAAAGTCAGTGGTGAACGTCATCCGCTGAAGCGCGTAGGCGAAGCCCGCGACATAGCACAGGCGGCTGCTTATTTACTTACAGATGAGAGTTCATGGATCAGCGGACAGGTTATCCATGTTGACGGTGGATTATCGGCATTGCGTGTTTAGACTATGCCGATTATCCGCTATCAAGGTGAATTATTGGAATGCAAACCTGGCGCAACCCTGCGTGATGTTATCCTGAAATATGGTCTTACCGTTCATAACGGAAATGCCCGCTACATAAACTGCAGGGGATTTGGAACCTGCGGAACATGTGCTGTAAAAATTACCGGAAACATAAATCCACTAACACGATTAGAAAAATGGCGTTTAGATTTCCCTCCGCACCATCAAAATAGGGGCTTACGATTGGCCTGCCAGGTTGAAGTATTGGGGGATGTTGAAGTAAAAAAGCATGAAGGATTCTGGGGAGAGAAAAGTACCTGATCAATTCGCTACTCTAGTGCTTCCCTCACCATCCGGTTATCACCCGTCATTTCCCAATTCACAAGGGATGTTGGGATACAGCCAATGGCATTGAGAGTATCAAAAAATTCTTTCACACGAAATGATTCATTTCGCTTCTCTTTCAATCTGGCCCATTCAGCCAGTACAGCTTCCAACAAGTATTTTCCGGTGATATAGCTGGTGCCATAGCCGGGTTGGCGCAAATACAAATGCTGCTCGAAGATCAGCAACTCCTTCTCGGTTTTCATCCAGCCTCGGGGGGTATATTCGGAGTGTATCCCACCGGCTTCTTCCATTGTCATTTCGTTGGCATGAGCATACAGCGATCCCAAACCTCGCGCTGCGCGTTGGGCTATCATGATATGTACAATCTCCTTCACCCGGGGATCATCGTTGTATAATCCGGCCTGCATGAACATCTCTTCTACGGCTGTGGCGGTACCTTCATTACGCGAATCGAAAATATTGTACAGTAATGGGACTTTCCGGATTTCACTGCTATGCGGCTCATTATCCATTTGTGCCAATTCAAACCAGTGATAGAAATGCGAGTAAAGTGGGCGCGGATCAATATGCATCCCGATCACAAAAAAGTTTCGTTTCTCAGCCGGCACAAATTGACCCATATGTGCACGCAAGGCTGGCTCGAAATAATCCTTAACGGTTACGATCTCATCTTCATCCAAAAATTTCAACAGGCTAATGGCCGAACGCTCCGCCAGTGCAGCAAAGGCTTCCGGTGTATCGGCTGCTTTGAGTTCAGGAAGGTTTCGATTTCGGTGCTCTTCTAATTTCAAAGCCGACCATGCTCGGGCCAACTCGCGCTTGAGCAACATTACTTCATCGTCCCATGTAAGCGGAACCAGGTGTACGTGTTGCTGGTACCATGTATAATTTTCTTTCCCAATACCCGAGGGCCCGGTTTTTACAGCAGATTCTTTCTCCAACCACGAAACTAATTGAGCCGTACTGTGCATGGCCTCTTCAATAACACTAACCAGGTCGTTATGTAGTCGCACCTCAGGAAAATCCAACAACTTCTTCAGGTCTGCCTGCTGCGATTTAATGTCGCGGATACCAGCTATCCACAAATCCTTTGCATTACCGGTAAGGTTATCCTTAGCCTGATTATTTAGCGGTACTATCACACGCAATTCGTTAATCAGTTTCTCTTTGTCCATCTCCGTTAATGGAAATGTGTACGTCCATAGCTCAATGATAGCTGCATGAGTGGGGCCTTCATGCGCAGGCACATCGCTGCGTTCCATCCATAAAGTTTTATAATATGCCGGATCGCGCTCCCACGGGCGTAACACCCGGTGATCAAAATCAAGTCCGTTCATCTCGGCATAAATCAAATACCAGTCAACCTTATGGCTAACCGGCCAGTTGGTGGTATCAAATGAATTCAATCGTTTCTGCCACAGCGTTAATTCCTGATGCTGCTTATGCATAACAGGAAAAGAGTAGTCGGGAACACCATTCACCAGGAGTGGTTTCTGAAATTCACGCCATTGAAAAAAGAAATCAACAAGTTGGTCGTACGTGGTAAACTTATCATTAAGTTCTAACGAAGGTGCTGAACATGACCATAACAGCACCTGAACAAACACGTGGAGAAATGATAACCTGGCTATTCGCATTAACTAAAAATTTTATGAGATTAACTTGCTTTGATTATAAATATATTAGATTCTTGCTATTCGCTTCACTACCGGTCAATTCGCTCCTTGCCTGAATAGATATTAAACTTACCGTCACGAATAAATCCGATTAGCGTCATTCCACAATCCTCTGCTAAATTAACCGCCAGGCTTGAAGGAGCCCCTACAGCCGCCAATAGAGGTATTCCTGCCAAAGCAGCCTTTTGCACCAATTCAAAACTGGTTCTTCCACTGACCAGCAACATATAATAAGATAGAGGCAATTCATTTTTTAAGAGCATCGCACCAACAACTTTATCAAGTGCGTTATGCCTGCCCACATCTTCGCGCAGTAAAATCAACTCACCCCTTAGGTTAAATAAACCCGAAGCATGTAATCCACCGGTATGTTCGAATACGCGTTGTGCTTCGCGCAGCTTTTCAGGCAGGGTATGAATTAAATCTGCGTTTATTCTATCATTAACGGAAATAGCTGCGCAGTTTACTTTCACAGCTTCTATGGAAGACTTACCACATACACCACAACTGGAAGTGGTGTAAAAATTACGTTGCAATTTTTCAAAATCGATTATTACTTCAGGCTTGAGCTCAACCCGCACCACATTCTCCCTTTCTTCTTCACGACCAACATCCTCACAATATTTTATACTTTCCACCTGATCAAGCGATTGAGTAACTCCTTCTGTAAAAAGAAAACCCAGTGCCAACTCAAAATCGTGGCCGGGGGTGCGCATGGTTACCGATAAACTTTTTTGTTGGCGTTCAGTTAATTGACCGTAACCGATCCGAATTTCCAGCGGCTCTTCAGTGGCAACAAGGTCAGAAACAAACTCACGGTTATTCGCTGTAACTTTTATAATTTCTACCGGACGAACAAAGTGCGCCATGTATTTTTATTTAACAGACCGGACAAATTCAATCAGGGCAGGAATCAGTGCAGAAGACAATGGCTTTTCAGCTTGTGAATATACAGCAATATTAGCCATGCGCTCCTCAGGTGCATCGCGAAGTACATGGTTCATGCCTTCAATAAGTAAGAACCATGCATCCGGACGGGCATCTTTTAGACGCTCAGCATCCTTTACGGCTACCTGTATATCTGTACTGCCCTGCACAATCATACAAGGCATGTTCAAACCCTTTAGCAGTTTGGCTGGGTCATACTTCAGCCATGAAATCATATAGGGTTGAATGCCGGGACGATAAAGTGATTGTAGGAGCGGATTGATTTGTTTTACCTCAAAACCTGCTTTTAGCGAGTCTAATATGCTTTCATTATCACGCACTAATTGCTCAGGATTAAACGGGTTCGACTTGATCTGCTCTTTCAAGATCTCGTCAATTGGCCGGCCTGCCCCTGCCAGTGAGATGAACCCATTCGCCCTGGCCGATTGAGCCGCAAGCATACCCAGCAAAGATCCCTCACTATGACCCAGTACGATAATATTTTTAAATCGCTTATCGGATTTAAAAATCCTGATCCAATCCGCAGCATCCGATGAAAAGTCTTCAATAACCAACGCATCCTCACGGTTGGTTTTCATGGTGCTTTTTCCAACGCCACGTTTATCATAACGAAAGGAAGCAATACCCTCTTGAGCAAGACCCTCCGCCAGTAGTTTGAGATAGTCTGATTTTAATTGCCGATTATTACCGTCACGATCGGTGGGGCCCGAGCCGGCAATGATCAATACCAACGGAACTTTGCCCCTTTTCACATCAGGATATAACAGGGTACCCTGTAGTATTCGTGTGCCGGTAGAGTCGGTATAGGTATACTCAACAGGCTGAGCAGTAACCGTAATAGAAAAAACAACAAGACTATATAAAAGATACCTCATCCAATTAAAAAGGAAATGCCAAAGCATAATTGTTAAAGTTAAGGTTAGCCATCAAAATCATCTACTATAAATTACTAAATTTGATTATGAAAGTCAGGAAACTAACGATTGAACAGGAGCAGCAAGAAAAAGAAGAATACTTTCGTAGTCTATCCGGTGAAGAACGTCTGAGGATGATGCGTATTTTGAACGACCGCATACGCAAGCCCGGAGTTAATTATGAGCTCCGAAACAAAAAAGTAAAGGTGACCCGATTATTGTGAGCATCTTCAGTCAATACCATCTTGAATTTTTAAAAGCCCTCATTCAGCATGGTGTTAAGTTTCTTATTATTGGAGGGCAGGCTGCTATTTACTACGGTGTAAGAAGAAATACCGGTGATCTGGACATTCTTGTCGAACCAACCCGGCAAAATGGAGAGAAACTTCTCTTGGCCTTTCAGGAAATGAAATTGGAAGTCGAAGACGTTAAGCCTGAAGAATTTGAACAGCAGTTATTTCTTGGGCTTGGCTTTGAGCCTGATGCCGTGGATATTTTATCCATAACACCGGGTGTTGATTTTGAGAGTGCGTTTAGGCAATCTAGTGTAATTGAAGATAGTCATGTAAAGCTTCACATCATCTCGCTTGATGATTTGATAAAAAATAAAGAGGCTTTAAATCGTGAAGGTGAGAAAAACCTGCTCGATCAGTATGATGTCGCTGTGCTCAGAAAAATCAACCAACAACAAAAGTAATTTTACGACAATCCACTAATTCTTCCCTCATTGTCAATATCCATTCCCAAGGCAGCAGGCACATTCGGCAAGCCTGGCATGCGAAGAATATCACCAGTAATAGGTATTACAAATCCTGCACCTGCAGCGACTTCAATTTCTCTTACAGTGATAATAAAATCTTTTGGGCGACCCAACTTTTTCGCGTCATCTGAAAAACTGTTTTGGGTTTTGGCAATGCACACCGGCACATGATTGAGCCCGATGCGGTCGATTTTCCTTAAATTTTGTTTGGCCTTTGGAAGAAACTCAACATCACGCGCACCATAAATCTTTACAGCTACGGCCCGCACTTTTTCTTCAACCGAATCTTTCCAATCGTACACCGGCCAGTATTTACCATGAAAGTTATCAGCTGCTTCAGTAATTTTTTTTGCCAGGTCAACCATACCGGCTCCGCCTTTCTCCCACCCTTCCGAAAGGGCAATGTCTACTCCTAATTGCTCGCACCGGTTCAATACCCATTCTATTTCTTCATCCGTATCAGTGATAAACTTATTCAGTGAAACCACTGCAGGTACACCAAAAATCTTGGTGTTCTCAATATGCTTTTCAAGGTTGGCAAAGCCTGCTTCGAGCGCTTTCATGTTCGGCTTTGTTAGCGCTTCGCGCGGTACACCTCCGTGATATTTAATGGCACGGATTGTAGCCACCAAAACCATAGCGTGTGGAGAATAGCCTCCGTAGCCACACACGATGTCAATAAATTTTTCAGCACCAAGGTCTGATCCGAAGCCCGCTTCAGTAATTACATAATCCGATAAACTTAACCCCATGCGTGTGGCAATGATGGAGTTGGCTCCTTGCGCGATGTTGCCAAAAGGTCCGCCATGAATTATAGCCGGGTTACCCTCCAATGTTTGCACCAGGTTTGGCTTGATGGCATCCTTCAACAATAAGGCAACGGCTCCCTGTGCATTTAGGTCGCGGGCAAAAACAGCTTTTTGACCATAGGTATCCCCTACATAGATGCTACCAATTTTATTTTTCAGATCATCCATATCCTTCGCCAGGCAAAGGATGGCCATGATCTCAGAAGCTGCTGTAATGTTAAAGCCAGTTTCACGGATCATGCCTCCATTCTTTCCTCCCAGCCCGGTAATCATATTGCGCAGCGCACGATCATTCATGTCCATTACGCGTTTCCATTCTACGGTTCGCGGATCGATGCCTAAGCCTCCACCCGGTTTCTGAATGTCATTGTCAATTAAAGCCGCCAATAAATTGTTGGCTTTTTCAACGGCAGCAAAATCTCCGGTAAAATGAAGGTTAATATCTTCCATCGGTACAACCTGTGAATATCCTCCACCGGCTGCGCCACCCTTCATGCCAAATACGGGGCCCAAGGAAGGCTCGCGAAGAACAACGGTCGTATTCTTTCCAATTTTATTCATGCCCTCGCATAAGCCAATGGATGTTGTGGTCTTTCCTTCACCCGCAGGTGTGGGCGTCATGGCCGTAACTAAAATCAGTTTTCCGTTTTTAAGCTTCAACTCGTCCACTAGTTTCAGCGGCAGCTTGGCCTTGTAATTTCCGTAGAGTTCCAGGTCATCTTCTGCAATGGCTAATTTTTTTGCAATGTTACAAATGGGTGGCAGCGATGCTGCCTGAGCAATTTCAAGATCGGATTTAAAGGCCATAACGATTCGATTTAAACGTATCGAAAGTTAAAACTATTTACTTTGTAACCTAATGATTAGTGTCATCCGTGGCACCGTTATGAAAAGAATCAAAAACGATCATTTCCGTTTCAAGCAATTCACTGTTTCGCATAAGCGAAGCAGCATGAAGGTAGGCACGGATGGCGTGCTGCTTGGCGCCTGGGCTAATGTATCCGGATGCAAAACTATACTGGACATCGGCACGGGCACAGGTGTTATCGCATTGATGATCGCCCAACGTACAAGCTCCGATACGCTGATTGATGCTGTGGAATTAACCCCGAATGCGGCTCAAGATGCACAGGAAAACTTTGTTGCCTCGCCATGGAATAACCGAATTAAACTCTATCAAACATCTATTCAACACTATCAAACCGAAACCCGCTACGACCTGATCATTTCCAATCCACCCTACTTTAGCAAAAGTTATAAACCTCCTGACGAAGATCGATTACTTGCACGCCACACCGAAAATCTCTCGTTCACAGAACTGTTGAATACTGCGGATGGTCTACTTCTGCATGACGGCAGGCTTTCGGTTATCTTACCGGTAACGGAAGGCAGGCAATTCATCGACCTTGCTGCACGGCAAAAATTCTATTGCACCCGGGAGTGGCATTTTCTCACCCGCAGAAACAAACCCGTTGAACGCTTATTGCTGGAGTTCTCCAGAAATCAAATCCTGCATGAAACTGGAGAAATTCTACTCTATGAGCACGGTGAGGAATGGTCTGCCGGATACAAGCAACTGTTGCGGGAATTCTACCTCAAGATTTCCTGATTATCCACAAAAATACCACCAAGCCAGCTTCTCGCTACGGTTGAAATCGCGCTGAGGCTTCTATTTGTCTATGTCGACCATGAATTTTATATCGTTAATAATCAACGCTTTACAAATAATAAAATAGATGTTTAAACATTTATTATGAATTCTGTGTTATGTTCGCATTGATCCAAACCATTTAAAAAGGAAAGATGAAGAAGATGTATTTCGTAGTAATGGCCCTGCTGGTAGCCGGTAGCGCCCTCGCACAAACAACCTGGAAAATTGATAATGTGCACTCAAAAATTGGTTTCAGCGTTACCCACATGGTGGTGGCCGAAACAGAAGGATCGTTCAAGGATTATTCCGGAGCGGTAGTTTCTAAAAATGAAGATTTCAGTGACGCTGAAGTAACGTTCTCTGCCAAAGTAGCTTCCATAGATACCGACAATGAGAAGCGTGATGGCCATTTAAAGTCAGGTGATTTTTTTGACACTGAAAAATTTCCGGAAGTTACATTCAAAGGAAACTTGGTTAAAGAAGGCACCAAGTACAAACTGAAAGGTGACTTCACCATGAAAGGAGTAACCAAGAAAGTAGAGTTTGATGTGATCTACGGTGGCACAATTAATACGGGCCGGGGCGAAAAGGCAGGTTTTAAATTTACCGGTATCATTAATCGCCAGGATTATGGCGTTAACTGGGCCAGCAAACTGGCCAGTGGCGAAATGGTTGTAGGCGATAACGTATCCCTCAACATTAAGATTGAATTGGACAAAGTTCCTAACAGCTAAGAAATTCCTATCTTTAAAAAGGTTGTCCGCTCTGGGCAACCTTTTTCTATGAAGATTGAAGACGAAATAAAGCAATCGATATTCATCAGCGCCCATCAAAAGGCGGTGATCAACCTCATCTTCACTTCAAACTGGCTATATCACCGGCAGCAAACCTACTTTAAACCTTTTGGCATTACAGGTCAACAGTTTAATGTGCTGCGTATCCTGAAGGGTCAACATCCAAAAAGCTTATCGGCCAAAGAAATCAAATCACGGATGCTTGATAAAAATTCTGATATGTCTCGTCTGTTGGATCGGTTGATTGCCAAGAATCTTATCGAAAAAAAATCCTGCCCAAACGACAAGCGGGCCACGGATGTAACCATTACAGATTCCGGCCTGCAACTGCTCAAAGAAATTGCGCGTAAACAAAAAGACATCGACCAGGTGTTGTGCTTAAGCGATTCAGAAGCTGAACAACTGAGTTCGTTATTGGATAAGAGCAGGGGCTAACGTGAGGTTCTATTTTGATTGAGTCTTAACTTTTCTTGACAAAATTCTTCTTTTTGGAATCAATACTTTAATATTTCTTACAAGATTTCCTTTCAATTGCGATGCAGACCACAAATCAAAGCTGATTTGAAGATTCATCCAATACTGAGGAGTAGTGTTAAAAGCAAGCGCTAGTTTCAGGGCCATTTCAGGAGAAATACCAGCCCTACCGTTAAGAATGGCTGAAAGATTAGGTCTTGCAATATGTAGATGTTCAGCAGCCTTAGTAACCGTTAGCCCCAAGGGCTCAAGATATAGATCCTGCAAAATCTCACCAGGATGAGGAGGAGAATGCTGCAACTTAAAATCCATAATAAATTTCTCTTAGTGTGTATCAATAAAGTCTAAATCGTACACATCACCATTTTCAAACCTGAAGACCATACGGTAATTGCCAGTAACATCAAGAGACCAATATCCCCTTAAGGGAGGCTCTTTAAGCTGATGTAATCGTGCCCCAGGAATGTTAAAATCGCGTACAGCAGTTGCGCTATGTAAAACAGCCAACATCTGTCTCAATTTCTTGATTCTTTCTTGTGGCAATCTCCTAGAATTACCTTTTTCAAAGAGCTCTTTAAGCCGCACTATACAACAAAAATTATAAACTTTTTTCAGATCCTTTTGGTATAAATGCTACTGGACGAAAATTAGTCTGCTTTTTTAATTTAAATGTTCCAGCTGCTTCTGAACAAACGCCATCAATTCAGAGATGTACGCGCGACTAAAATCAAATCGTATGCCGGCAGCTTCATATACCTCCGGTATGGATTTCAAATAGCCAAGTTTCAAGGCATTCATATAACCCTGCAAACCTTTTTGCTTGTTGAGCTTATAATTTCGCCATATGGCTACCGCTCCCAATTGGGCCATTCCATACTCTATATAGTAGAATGGCACCTCATACAAATGCAATTGTTTTTGCCACAAATAATCCTTTGCAGTTTCCTCACCAGTCCAGTCGGTTAGGGAGTCAGAAAAGCGTTCAACAATTTCATTCCAGCACTGCTTTCTTTCCGCCAACGAATGGCCGGGGTTTTCATAAACCCAATGTTGAAATTTATCGATGGTTGCTACCCAGGGTAACGTTTCGATGATATCTTCAAGATGCTCGCGCTTAGCACGCTTTAGAGCTTCAGCATCTGGAAAGAAAATATCCCAATGATCCATGGAGATAAGCTCCATCGACATAGAGGCAAGCTCGGCTACTTCCGATGGCGTGGATTTAAAATCATTTAACTCCAGTTCGCGCGTCAAAAAATTATGCACGGCATGTCCACCTTCATGCATAATCGTTACCATATCGCGCAACGTGGAAGTGGCATTCATAAAAATAAACGGCACACCAATTTCAGCCAACGGATAATTATATCCTCCCGGTGCTTTGCCCTTACGCGACTCCAGATCCAGGTGCCCCATTTCCTTCATGATGGCAAGGCACTGGCCAAGGTAGGGATCAATGCGATGAAAACATCCAATCGTTTTTTCAGTCAGATCATTACCATCGTGGAATGCTTTAAGTGGATCTCGCCCTTCCGGATCAACCGCTTTGTCCCATGGTTTTAGTACATCAACCTTCAGCAGTTCCTTACGCTCCTTTGTTAATACATTCAGCATCGGTACCACTTCAGAAGAAACTGAGTCATGAAAATTGAAGCAATCTTGTGGGGTGTAATCAAAACGCCCCATCGCTTTGAACATGTAATCACGAAAGTTGGCAAAGCCTGCATTTACGGCAACCTGGTGGCGCAAGGTTATTAGGCGGGTGAAGAGTTCATCGAGTGTTTGCTTATCCTGCAGCCTTCTATCGGTGATTTTCCGATACACTTGTTCCCGTTCCACCCGGTCAATAGACATCAATTTTACAGTGGCCTGTTGTAAGGTAAGTTCCTTGCCCTCAAGGTCTACCATCATTGCACCGGCAAGCTGGTTGTACTTTTGTTGTTCCAGGCTGATTTCCGTAAACAACGGGATATTTTCCTCACGAAATAATTCTATTTCTTTCCTCAGGCTACGGATCATAATATCATAGCCGGTTTCTTTTTCCAATGATTCAAGGAATTTCGATGCCGCTGCTTTTCGATTAAGCTGATCAGACACCGGGGCAATTTGAGGTTGGATGTTTTCTACAAAGAACTGATAGCTTTTGCTGTATTCTTCATTCTCTGTAAAGCGGGTCATGTTGATATAGCGCCACGCAAAATCCTCTGCAATAACCGCCTCCAGCTCACTTCTGTCTTTAAACCAGGTACGCAAATCGCTTACGGATTCAATAGCCCGAGCCAACAGGTTATTGAACCAAGGCTCAAGCACCGACCAGTCGGTCAGGTTAATTGTATCGGGCAGGAATTTACGTTTAGGTCGTTCAATCTTCTCTACAGTATTCATCAGTTCGTGAATTAGTCTAATACCTTGAATAGGTGCAAAAATAGACCGATTTGTGATATTGAGATCAAAATTGGAATAAAACGAATTTTGAGTATCCATTTAAGTCCTAATAATAATTTGACCCTCATTGCGATCCTGACAAAGACGGGAGATTTATCTTAGTTTTACCTTCAACTTTAAATAAGTAAATCATGCGCACAATCTTCTTCTCCGGAATGCTTCTCCTCCTAGCCATCGGATGTAAACCAGACGAAAAAAATACAATAGGTTCGATTGAGCGATTGGATGCAGCCCTGGATGGCATCATAACCACAAATGCCCAGATCGAAATTCTGGCTGAAGGATTTGTTTGGAGTGAAGGGCCGGTATGGGTAGAAGCTGAAAATATGCTACTGTTTTCCGATGTTCCAAAAAATACAGTTTATAAATGGACAGAAGCCAGCGGCAAACAGGTATACCTCGCACCTTCTGGTTTTACCGGAACAAAATCAGAAAGCAAGGAACCCGGTTCGAACGGGTTGTTGTTGAACAGCAACGGAAAACTTGTACTTTGCCAACATGGCGACAGGCGCATGGCTGTTATGAACGCAACACTGGCTGATCCAAAACCAGAGTTCATTACACTGGCTGACCAGTACGATGGCAAAAAGTTCAACAGCCCGAATGATGCGGCCTTCCGTGGCAATGATCTTTTTTTTACCGATCCACCTTATGGATTACCGCAACAAACCAGCGACCCCACAAAAGAAATCCCATTTCAGGGAATATATAAAGTAAGTCCAGAAGGAAGTGTAACGCTGATGATTGATTCATTAACCCGGCCAAACGGCATCGCATTTTTTCCGGATAACTCAACTTTCATTGTTGCCAACTCCGATCCACAAAAAGCTATATGGTATCGTTATAGCCTGGGTGAAAATGATTCGATCATACATTCATCTGTTTTTTATGATGCAACTGAAAATACAAAAACAGAAGCCGGTCTGCCCGATGGTTTAAAAATTGATCAGCAAGGAAATGTTTTTGCCACCGGTCCGGGTGGTATATGGATATTCAATGCCGATGGTAAGGTGTTAGGCAAAATACAATTACCTGTACCAACGGCTAATTGCGCGCTGTCTAGCGATCAAAAAACATTATACATTACAGCCGATCGTTATTTGCTTCGTGTAAAGCTTCGATAAACTGTAGAAAGAACGTGAAACTTTTGATTGACATAATTGGCTGGACTGGTTCAGTAATGGTAATTGCCGCCTATGGGCTTAACAGTTACCAAAAAATAAAATCCAGCTCCATGCTTTTTCTATTGTTAAATCTTTTCGGAGGATTTTTTCTGATCATTTACTCAGTTTACTATACTGCGTATGCCAACACCTTTATTAATGTGGTATGGGTAATCATTGCCATACCGGCCATGATTAAGTTGATTCTTAAGAAAAAATGACCTGAGTATCTAAGGTTACAGTTCAAGTCTGGTTTTTAGATTGTCACACCGAGGAACGAGGTATCTCATCTTCAATAACGAAAAACACCATACGCAGCAGGATATGTCTCATAGCTCGGCATGGCACTAGGGGCAATCCTACTACTGAGCCTTCCACGAATTATTCCTGCCATTAGCATCCCCATTAGTAGGAATAGCTAACTGCACTGCCTGTATTTTCTTTTTACCGGAATTCACCTTATGATTATAGGTTGATGACGTTTTCCAAACCACAGGACTAATCTCTTGCACTGCTGTAGTGCCATCGGTAAACGTAACAGTTATGCTAAATGCCAATGGCCTGCCGCCCAGGTTTTCAACCGTTACAATATTATTCTTCACACCGGTTATCCCAACATCCATATAACCCCAATCGAAATACCACTTCTTCCAGAACCAGTTCAAATCCTGTCCGGACACGCGGTTGAAAATAAACATGAAATCATACGGAGTTGGATGTTTGTACTTCCACTCATTTATATACGTATGCAGGCATTTTAAAAACATGTCTTTACCCAACAGGTTGTACAATGCGATGTATGAATACGAACCGATGGTGTATGAGTTAATGCCGCTTCCTTCGGCTACATGCGAGGGTGTCATGATCGGCAGCACGCGCTGTGAACCCAGGTATGGTTGATCCCAATTACCGGAAGGAAAAAGTGACTCAATAAAGTATTCGGAGAACGATGCAAAGCCTTCATCCATCCAGGCATATTTCTTTTCGTGAATACCCATCATAAATGGAAAATACATGTGGCACATCTCATGCAATGTCAACCCGAGTTGTGCGTCTTTATCGCTTACCTTTTTGCCGATCCATTGCTCAATCATAGCACCCGACATTTCCTCATCATTGGCCATGCCCGGAAACTCCATACCTCCACCCTCCAATCCGTTAAAGATGGTGAAGTGATTGAACGGAAAAGGATATACCGGAAACTTGGTATGAAATACATTCAACGACTCCTGCATGGCCTCCATCACAGCAGCGAATTCAGTATGTGCTACCGGGTAAGCCGTGTTAATAAAATATTCTCCCATGTTGTCTTTATAGGTGCAGGCATCCCACACAAAATGATCACTCAACGCAAAAGCAAAGTCGGGGAAATTTTTGGCGGTGTACTTCCAGGTTTTGTTACCGGATGCTGATTTTCTGAAGTCATCCTCCGTGATAATGTTCACTGCCGTGTTACTGGCTTTGGCGCGCGCCAGGCGTTCGCGTACAGTTGCGGAATAAACTTCTTGCGGATTGACAGGAGCAACCGATGCCCAGACCATAAAATTATCCGGAACGGTTATTTCAATTTCATAATCCGAGTAATCGTGATAAAACTCAGTAGCGGCATCGTACACAATTCTGTCCCACAGGTCAATATCATCCAACACCGCCATTTCAGGATACCAGTAACCTACAAACATGGAGGTGCTGTCAATGGCTCCACTACGCTCAAAACCTTCACCGGGAATTACATAATTCCAGTTGATTTTAACTTCCATAGATTGCTTTGGTGGCAGCGGCTTTTTCAACCGAATGGTGTAGTTTGTTCCACCGTAAATAACTTCATCGCGGTTCTTTGTGTCGTAGGATTCACTATCTACCACCAGCTTCTCAATAATTACGCCTTTATGGTTTTCGAGGGTAGTACTTCCACTAAAGAACCCTGCCTTTTTTGATTCGGGTTTGTAATAATCATGGTAAGTATGAAACGTAGGGTTGCGGATAGTGTCGGGAGTATTGTTGTAGTACCTGATGTTGGCTTCACCTTTTAATAACCTTGTGTGCGGATCGATGGTGGCTTTGATTTTATATTCGGAGCGATTTTGCCAGTAGGATGATGACACTGACCCATCCCACTTGCGTGTACCAGTCTCATAGGCTTTTTGAAATTCGATGGGCATATACAAACCACTGGTTTTTGGTTGCGCATACGCGGAATAACCTGTCAGGATAAAAAGAATTAAAATTCGTAGCGATTTCATGAAATTGATTTTTGGATTGTACGTGTATACGCAGTTAAGCCGGGTAAGGTTAACAACTGGTTTGCAAACATACTCATAAATTATAGAATGAGAATAGCCTGGCTGTGGACCTACTCAATTGTCACACCGAGGTACGAGGTGTTTCATCCTCAGTAGACAAACACAACTAACGGAGCAGGAGATGCCTCGTGCCTCGGCATGGCAAAGGTGAATTGACCTTACCCAATTTCAATCACTACATCATCCGTCATTGGGTGGCCAACGCAGGTAAGCACATAGCCTTCGTTTCGTTCGGCTTGCGATAAGCCCTCCTCTTCATCAAGCTTAACAGTGCCGCTCAACGCTTTGCCGCGGCAAGCAGTACATAAACCACTCTGACAAGAGAATGGAAGATCAATACCCTGATCAAGTGCCGTTTCGAGAATGGTGCGCTTGGGTTCCACCATAATCTTGTATTCATTACCATCGTAACGGATGGTTACTTCGCGCACTTTGTTTTCCGAAAATGCTGTTTCCGCTGCAGGCTTTTTAGCTTTATCAATCGTGCCCTGCACAAAACTCTCCTTGAAAATCTTCTCAGCCGGAATGCTGTGCTGCGCCAATAAGGTTTCAACATTTTTCATCATCCCCTCAGGGCCACACATCAGGTAAGTGGTTTTATCCAATCCCCAGGCGGGGATACGCTCAAACAACTTCTTCAGCAATTCCGGGTTCAACAAGCCGGAATATCCTTGCCAGTTCATGGGTGCATTGTCGAGTATATGTATTACGTGCAGCCTGCCCTGGTAGTTCGTTTCCCACTTGGCAAGCTCATCCTTAAAAATTATGCTGTCGATATCGCGGTTGCAATAAATCAGTGAAGCGATACTTTCCGGCTCCTGCGTAAGCACACTCTTAATATGCGACAACATAGGTGTTATTCCTGATCCCCCAGCAAACATAACCAGGTGGCGCTTCCGGCCTTTCTCAAACTCGGTGGTAAAGTGCCCCATCGGCTCCATAATCTTCAATGTGTCGCCAGCCTTCACGTTATCGACTAACCAGTTTGATACCAGTCCACTTTCAACACGTTTAACCGTAACGGCCAGGTCAGCATCAACAAAAGGTGAAGAACACAACGAGTATGCCCTACGCACTTCCTTATCGTTAATGGCTATAATAAGGGTTAAAAACTGCCCCGATTTATAACTGATCGGCTGATTTGCTGGTTGCTCAAATACAATAGAAATGGCATCCTTCGTTTCCTGTACGGTTTCCTTCACCTTCAGTTCGAAATAATGCGTGCTGCCCGATGCAGCTTTTTCCTTCTTCTCGCCTTTTTTAAAAAACCCGAATGCCATACACAGAAATAAAATTAGAGTTCAAAAATAACGATTACCCGGCAGTGATCTAAATATTAAGCCAATACGTGAGTTTAAACACCAACGCCCTGTTTTTGGCTTTGAAATGCTGTGGCAGGTAATTTTCAGTATAAACAACAAAAAAGTCGGATGCTGGTTTATAGCGCCATTGAAGGCGTGCATTAAGGTTAACGTTATCAGCCAGATTATTGTATTGAACAAACGTAGTGAGGAAAATCTTATCCGTAAAGGTAAGGTCGAGCCGGGGCCCAATTAGTATCAGATCTTCCTCCCCAAAACCTTCTGGTAACCGCACCGCATTAAAATCATACTGAACGGCTATACTGCCAAACGGCTGATAGCGGTAATTGAATACACCACCAACACGGTACAACGCTCCATTGTAAAACCCCCCGGCCCTACCTTGAATTGAATAGTTAAACAATTTCCGGCTGTCTGACTGATAGTTAACCGATACACTACTCCAGGTATAAACATCGCCCTCTCCAAACCGGATGTACCGATCACCATCAATCGGATTAAAGTTGAATGTTAATTGCTGATAGGTGTATGTGTAATCAATACCAAAGCCGCTTGTGTTTAGAAAATTAATACGATAGCCGGTACTGAATTCCTTATCAACAACTGTTCCATCGGGTATACCTACCACATTAACACCAACAGAAGGCCCCATAAGTGCAATGGTTTTACTAGTCGGAAAAAGTGTTGCCGTTCCATTGATAAAACTGCTCCACTGTCCGGGATAAATCCGCTGACTTGGTACAAAGCCCGCCTCAGCATTATAATTTTTTTGGATGATGGTGTGGCCAGCTACAATTTCGTAGTTGCGCTTAGTGTAGCGCAGAAACCCGGCACCGGCACTATTATTTCCGCTCAGGTAATTATCGAACGAGGCACTATAAAAAAAACTTCCATACCACCGGTTATCTTCACTTAACAAATCCAGGTCGACCGTTAAAACGCGGTTACTGTTATTAAGCACCGTAGTGGTGTCGTTATCACTGATTTTTTGCTTCCACAGTTCACGGTTAAAATACTTCAAACTGTCGGCTGGGGTAACACCCAACGAATGCTTATCCACATACAGTACCACCGCGTTCGACTGCTTCCAGAAATTACGTTGCACGGCAGCCACTGTGTACAACTGATTAGGCAAGCCTAATGATGTCTTTTCCTTGGTGAGCAAACTCATGGTGTTCACACGCCAGTTCTTATCGATCGATCCGCTAACGCGGGCACCGTAAACAATTGGTACTTGCTGAATTAACCCCGATGTATCACTGGCAAGCCCTACCCTGCGCGTAAAAAAAGGACGGACATCCGGAAACCCGGCCTGTTCAATCAAATCATTATTCTCCAGAAAAAATTGCCTTCGTTCGGGAAACCTGAACTCAAAGCGGGTAAGGTTAATCACCTGCCGATCCACTTCAACTTGTGAAAAATCAGGATTAACAGTAAGGTCGAGATTTAACGATGGCGTAATGGCTACTTTAGCATCAAACCCAACGGCAATATCCTGATTTTTGATGGCAGGGGTTTCCAACCGATCGGTTGACGACAGACCGGCTACATAAGGAATAATGGAAACATTCATTTGGCTAGGGGGCGGATCATCGACCCATACCAACTTGCCACCATACGCAAAAGATGCGGGGATGTATTGAATGGGCGTGGCAATCCAACTGGAAACCAGGTTACGCTTACGGTCCCACCGAAGGAATGTAATGTTCCATTGCCGTGCACCACTTTTGTAACGAAAACTTTTAAACGGGATGGCCAGTTCGGCAACCCACCGGTCGTCATACCGGGTTACTTTGCTGTACCATTTGTTATCCCATGTATCGCTATAACTATCACCACTGGTACCCCCGCCAGAGATTAGCCCCTCGCTTTGTACACCACGGGGGGTGATTTGAAAATAGAAACCGTTAAGGTCATCGTTAAACGGCCCCAGGTAAACCCCCATGTTATCGTTGTTTTCAAAATCAAAATCCCTGCGCAGCGATTGAACAATGTCTTCGGTTGAGTCATCGTAACAAACAAATGAGATGTAAAGGTTTTGATCATCGAACGTGAGCCGTGACTCGGTTTGAAAGGCCGCAAAGGTGGTATCCACCGGAAAGTTGAGGTAGAAATCTTTGGCTACTGCTGCATTTTTCCAGTCTTCTTCATCGAGTTTCCCATCCAGTACAATGGTGGATGTTGCCTTGCGGATGGGCAATTGCATACCTGGCCTGTTTTGAGCCAGTGTGGTGAGCCCGATTGAGGACAGCAGAAGCGCGAAAGTAAAAATTCTCATTCAGGGCGCGAAGGTAAAAAGGGATAATCACGTTAAACGGAAAGAAGGAGGCAAAGTTTGTTGCAGGGTTCGGGTTGCGAGGTGCAAGTTACGGATTTCAGGTTATGGATGCCGGGAGCGAGGTGGCTGTGCTCATTTTTGTTAATTTTATACCCTTAACCACTATACGTGCAACTCAATACACTTACTGCAATTTCGCCCGTGGATGGGCGGTACTTCAACACGGCCTCCGGACTGGTTCCCTATTTTTCTGAATTTGGTTTGATGCAATACCGTGTGCGTGTGGAGATTGAATACTTCATAGCGCTTACGTATGCCCTGCCTGAGCTATCGGGGTTTCCGAAAAATCAGGAAGAAGTGCTGCGCAACATCTACCGGAATTTCAGTGAAGCTGATGCCACCGCTATCAAAACCATCGAAAAAACTACCAACCACGATGTAAAGGCCGTGGAATATTTCATCAAGCAACAATTCGAATCGCTGAAGCTTGATGCCTATAAAGAGTTCATCCATTTTGGTCTTACCTCGCAAGATATCAACAACACCGCCATACCGCTTTCGCTGAAAGAGTTTATGGACCGTGAGTTTTTGCCCCTTCTTCAAAACCTGGTGAGTGAGTTAACGGCCCTTTCGGTTACTTGGAAAGATGTGCCCATGCTGGCACGCACCCACGGGCAACCTGCATCGCCCACACGTTTGGGCAAGGAGCTGTACGTTTTTATCGAGCGGATAAACAAACAACTTGAACTTCTCAAAACCATACCGCACTCGGCCAAGTTTGGTGGTGCCACTGGCAACTTCAATGCACACCACATAGCCTACCCCGATAGTAACTGGGGGCACTTCGGCAATAACTTTGTAAGCCAACACCTGGGCCTTGTGCGCAGTGAGCCTACCACACAAATTGAGCATTACGATAACCTGGCTGCGCTGTTCGATAACCTGAAGCGCATCAATACCATATTAATTGATTTCAGCCGGGATGTGTGGCAGTATGTTTCGATGAACTATTTCAAACAAAAAATAAAAGCCGGTGAGGTGGGCAGTTCGGCCATGCCGCATAAGGTAAACCCAATCGACTTTGAAAATGCCGAAGGCAACCTGGGTTTTGCCAACGCAATTTTCGAACACCTGTCGGCCAAACTTCCTGTGTCTCGCCTCCAACGCGACCTCACCGACAGCACTGTGTTACGAAATGTGGGCGTGCCGCTGGCACACACCGTTATTGCGTTGCAGTCGCTGCGAAAGGGTGTTGGAAAACTGGAGCTGAACCAACCCGCGCTTAACGAAGACCTGAACAACAACTGGGCAGTAGTTGCCGAGGCCATACAAACGGTTTTACGAAAAGAAAATTATCCGAATCCGTATGAGGCATTGAAAGAACTAACCCGGAAAAACGAGCGGATTACACAACAAACGTTTGAAGCATTTATTGATGGGTTACACGTGAACGATGCGTTAAAGAAAAAACTGAAGGCTATTACGCCCTTTAACTATACTGGTATTTAGGATAGGAATCTTAATTTAAATACTTATGCATAAAGTCGTTACCCTCCAACGAGTTTTTCACCGGGGCACGCCCTGCATCGCCTTATTTTTAAAATGGGATGATGAACTGGTTAATCAGGTAAAGAAAATACCCGGCCGTAAGTACAGCAGCACCATGAAATGCTGGTACCTGGAAGAGTGCGAAGGTGTTGTAGAATTGATTAGCAAAAAGCTGGAGCAATATGCCACCATTAATACCGAAGCGTTAGTACATCAGCAACCTTATCCCGATAAATCGAAATCAGAATCTGTACATAAACCCTCTGTGGAACAACCTTCTCCATTTGAAAAGGCGGAGTCCAAAGAGGAAACCATGTTGCCAATACGTTCTATGACAGTCTACCGGGAGCAGGCGCTTACCGCGATGGAGCAAAAACTGAAATTAAAAGGTTATGCTGCTAACACGATGCGTACCTACCTGCAACATTTCAAAGAGTTTCTTCAGTTTTTTCCGGACAGTGACCCGATGGATTTAACCGAAGCCGAGATTACGCATTACATGCTCTTTTTAGTTGAGAAGAAGAGATTAAGCCGGAGTTCGCAAAACAGTACCATCAATGCCATTAAGTTCTTTTACGAAAAAGTGTTGCGCCAGCAGCGCAAGGTATATTACCTCGAACGACCTTTAAAGGAACACCGGTTGCCGGAGGTTCTAAGCCAGGAAGAAATCATGATGATTTTTTCGAACATCAACAACCTGAAACATCGGTTAATGCTGATGTTGATTTACGATGCCGGGTTAAGGCGAAGCGAGTTACTGGGGTTACGTATTGGCGATGTTGATATCAATCGTTCGATTATTTTCATTAAAAGCGGCAAGGGGCGCAAGGACCGGCAATGCATATTGGGAAAAAGTTTGGTACCGATGTTGAACGAATACATGGATCAATACAAGCCCGGTTACTGGATGTTTGAAGGCCAGGGAGGCGCACAGTACAGTGCTACCAGTTTGCAAATTATTTTGAAACGCGCTGTGAGCAAGGCAGGCATACGGAAGCGTGTGCGATTGCACATGTTGCGGCATTCGTTCGCTACGCACATGTTGGAGGCGGGCACGTCTACCCGGTACATACAGGCATTGTTGGGTCATGAGTCACCCAAAACCACGGAGATTTACGCGCAGGTTACCCGTTTTGGTTTAGAGAAAATTATGAGTCCGCTGGACCAAATGGCCGTATCGAAGCAGTTGCGGGGCGATGAGGAATAACGAAACTGCACAAAAAATATATCAGCGTTTCCAGTTCATTTTCAAGGTTTTTATTGTCAAAAACTGGCCGGTTGACATAAATACAATATATTGAATAGCAGAAACAGAAACGTTAGGTGCAAGGCGGTTCGGACAGATAAAAGAAATGAAAAAAAGATTAGTAATTAGTTTATCGATAACCATTGGACTCCTGTTAGTATTATTAATTCCGACATTTGAGCTAATTGACTGGGGATTTCTTGAAAGCATAGCAATGCTTATTCATTGGCCACTTTTTGGAGCAGCGTTCTTTGGAGATAATAGTGGCGGAACAATTACATTCTTGATTTTTTGGTATGGAGCAATTATTGCACTTGGGACTTGGATAGCATACTATACAATTCAAATAATAACAAATAAAGATTAAGTTAGCTATTGACACCGCAGACAAATTCACCACTGGACAAGATTTTACTCCGCAGACAATTTAATAAAAGAATAATTGAAGGAGTTGTTGACGCTGGACGGTTCCGTCTGACCTGGACTCGTAGGTCGACATCGACTCGTTGGACTAATTTAATTTCAACTGTCAACTCTGACTCTTTATTATATTACGGTCTGACAGAACCGCCCAGCACCTAACAACGTGTTTATGCCAGCTTGGGGTTTTGTATAAAATGTAAATCGTTTTCTTAATTTAGTGTCTCAACGGTGGACATTTTGGTCATGGTCGTGTTTGTCATGCTGCGCATTTAACAAACACTCCTATTCCCAAGCCGTCATAAACACAAACGTTGCCAGCAATAGCGCGGGACAGATGAGACCACTAATAATATTTCTGACGACAATTATTTCACAGACGACTTTTGGACAAGTGGTTAACTCGGTGTCAGCTGACAAGACAGGAATGTATTACTACTCGGTGGACTCGTTAATTCAGAGAATTGAAAAAGAAAAAAGGATTGAAAAAATAATTTTAAAAGCGGACTGGTCGACAATTCAAGATTTTCCAGAGACGATTAGGAATATCAAAATCGTAAAGCAGGACAAAACAAAGAATTATAAAACAAAAGACCTCGGTGACAATGAGGTGTTATTCAAAATCAACGGACTGACAATAATTCGTGACCAAGTTACTTTGTCAATTGGGACTTATGAGAAGAGAGGTAAAGGGACGACATTTTTCGCGGACGGAGCTTACATTTTCTATTTCAAATATTTACCGGAGACAGAGACGTACAGATTGACGAAGATAAAAAGTGGAATTGTGTTGTAAGCGCTACAGCTGGCAACAAAAGCTATTTGCAATGGCTGGGTGAAGTATAAGTATAAAGTTTTATCTTCGCTATTATGTTTGGTCACGGTGGACAAATACGTTTTCAAAAGCCAGCCACTGCAAATAGCCAAACGTTGGCGGTCATGGCTTAAAAAAATGAGAGTACTAACGACAATATTAATTTTAGCAACACTGTCCTCCCACGGACAGGAAAAGAACCCGATAAAATTAGGACTTGGGATTGTTGCAATTAACGACACGTATGACGAATCCAAAATCGTTACCATCTATAAGGACAAGGATTTAAAAACTAAAATTGAGGACTTTAGATTATATGGACAGCTTAAAAGCATATGGCCGCATTATTTCAAACCTGACTACGGAATCTGTTACTTCATTTGCCTTGAAAAAACTAAGGACTATTTTAAAATTCTAATAAACGACAAGGAAGTAGGGTTTCTAAAAAACGACAAAGACAAATACTTCAAGACTTGGGAGTCATTATTAATTAACGCCATAGTTGAACGGTTAGACATAAAATCAAATCCGTTGAAAAGCAAACCGTCTGACAATGCAGAGACAATAACTTTACAAAATCAAACAACCATAGACAGGTTGCAAGTTATTGACGTTATAGAAATTAATGGAGAGCATTGGATAAATGTGTGGTACTCAAAGTCAGGCCAAGACCTAATCGACAAAACAACGACAGACAGCGGAGAGGGATGGATAAAATGGAAAGCGGGGGACAAACTTCTGGTTAACATATTACTATTGTGTTGAAGCCACGAACCGCCAACAAAAAGTTTATGCCAGCTGCGGGTGACGTGTAGGTATAAAGTTTAGTTTTCTTAATTTCGTTCAGCCACGTGGGACAAAGACGCGCTTCGATAGCCGCAGCCGTCATAAACTCAAACGTTATGCCCAAGCGTAAAAAGACAGTGCAACCCTGAAAGTGACGACTGAAAAACGGAGATTTTGCAATCTGACAATTTAAGCGGACTGACTTAAAAGTGTTCTTTAACAAACTGACACAGTAAGACAAGCCGACACGCAAACCGACACGAATGTTTTTAAATTTTTCCCACCGCACATTTTAAAAAATAATTTTAGCCAACCACACATTGGCACATTTGCAAAACCGCACCAGCCAACCCACAACCCAAGTTTTGCAAAAGAGCCAATTTTGCCCACCCGCCTGACAATGATAATCTGTTGAAAACTTTGGAGACTTTTTCAGATGCTTTTCCAAAAGAACTTTGTATTTTTGACAAAATCATTCAAAATAGAATTGTTCAAAATGGACAGCTTAGGCGAAACGATAAGAAAACTACGGGAAGACAAGGAATTGCCCCTGCGGACAGTTGCAGCATACCTCGACATTGACCAAGCAATTTTAAGCAAAATAGAAAGAGGACAACGCAATGCAAGCCGTGAACAGGTGATAAAACTTGCCGAGTTTTTTAAGATTAAAGAAAACGACTTGCTTGTGTCTTGGCTATCTGACAAGTTAGTGTATGAAGTGGCGGACGAAGATGTGGCTTTAAAAGCCATACAAGTGGCAGAGGAAAAGGTAAAATATATTAAAACCAAAAAGAAATGAAACTAACTGAAGTAACTATACATAAATACAAAAGTATTGAAAGCGACCATACTTTTAAAATTGAAGATGATGTAACCGTTTTAGTCGGTATGAATGAATCAGGCAAGACATCTATTTTGGAGGCACTTGCTAAGTCAAACTATTTTCAAAAGGACAGCAAATTTCAATACAATACCACGCACGATTATCCAAGGAAGGAAAAAAAGAAATTGGACAAAAGCGGTGAAGACCCAGTTGCAATTTCTTGCACTTATACAGTTCCTGAGCACCTCTTAGAACAAATTTCAAAAGACTTGGGGAAAGATGTTTTTACTCAAAAAGAAGTGAATGTATCCCACAAGTTTTCTAATCAAAGAACTTGGCAAAATGTATCAACTGATTTTCAAAAATTTATTGAAGGTAAAACTGCTCTTTTAGGAATTTCAAGTAAAGCACTTAATGATAAACTCAAGGCTTGCAAAAATGCAACTGACTTAGATAATGTTATTGCCGAATACAAAGATGAAAATATTGTAAATGGACTTACAAGTCTTAAAAAGTATTTTGAGAACAAATGGAATTGGAAGGTTGACCCTATAGGTGAATACATTGCAAGAATATTCCTTTTGCCAAATCTTCCTAAATTTTTGTATTATGATGAATATTATGCTTTGCCATCACGAATAAACATAGAAAGTTTACAAAATGATGATTTAGAGGACGAAGAACAAAAAACAGCGAAAGCACTTTTTGAATTGGCTGACATTAATATTGATGAACTTTTGGATTCAGACAACTATGAAGATTTCAAAGCTGAATTAGAAGCCACCCAAGCCACTATTACTGATGAACTTTTTAAATATTGGGGAACTAATAAAAATCTTGAAATAATTTTTGATATTGATAAAATCAAAGAAAGCAGTGTAAAAACTGTTACAAATCCACACACTCGACAGCAAGAGAATCTCACAGAAGTAAATATCGTTGAACACGTTTTAGACATACGTGTAAAAAACAGAACACTTGGAGTTTCTTTACCATTAAAAAATCGAAGTAAAGGATTTAATTGGTTTTTCTCATTTTTAGTATGGTTTAAGAAAATACAAGAAGATAAAAACAATAACTATATTCTGTTATTAGATGAGCCGGGATTAAATCTACACGCTTCCGCACAAAATAACTTATTGCAATTTCTCAATGACTTATCCGAAGACTACCAAATTATCTATACAACCCATTCTCCATTTATGATAAAGTCTGAGAGCCTGAATAAGGTAAGGACTGTTTTGGAAACAGATAAAGGTTCAGTAATTTCAGATAGCATTCAAGAAAAAGACCCTAATACGTTATTCCCTTTACAGGCGGCATTGGGTTATAACATAGCTCAAAACTTGTATATATCTCCAAAGAATCTTCTAATTGAGGGTGTATCTGATTTGATTTTTCTACAATCAATGTCCGCAATTTTAGAAAGTGCAGGTAAAGTTGGTTTAAAGTCTGACATCACACTTGTGCCAACGGGTGGGCTTGAAAAAGTAGCAACATTCATTTCCTTATTGCGAAGTAATGACTTACAAATTGTTTGCTTATTAGACAGCTTTACAGATGCTAAGGGCAAAGCAAAATTAGACGGATTGGTAATCCAAAAAATTATCAATCAAAAGAATGTTAGATTCTTTCACGAGTTTTTAGACGACAGGAAAAGGGCAGATATTGAGGACTTATTTACTAAAGGTGATTATATAAAGCTATTTAATGAAGCTTTTTCTGAATATGCAGATATTAAAGTAGAAGAGTTGAACAAAGATATTGAGCCTATTCTAATACAAATTAATCAGCATTTATCAATCCCACATTTTAACCATTATCGCCCTGCAAATCAGTTGGTAAAAAAAGGTTTATCTGCCAAAGATTTTGATAAAAAAACCATTGAAAATTTCGCAAAAGTGTTTTCGGAAATAAACAAACTGTTTAAATAAGAACAAATATGTAGTTGATATGGAGATAAACAAAGCAGATATAGTAGAAGATAAAGCTTACGAATTTATTCGTTGGAACTTGGATTCTTCAAATTCAACAGAAGAGTTGATAAGCGATTTGGAAAGTCAACTTTATAAGTTCAATCGTGAAAAGGACAAGCTTAAATACTTGACGGTTGTTTCTCAGTATGTTCAAGAGGAATCAGAAAAACACGCTAAGGAATGTAAAAATCCAGCAACTTGTGGCACATCAAAAACTCACCGAGAAACTACTTTTTTTATCAATCAAATGCTTGAAGAATATGGAGTAGGCATCAACAATGATGAAGTATTTACAAGCGAAGAAAGGTATGAAAACAACAGAAAGTTAGATGATTTACTCCAAGAAATTGAAAAACTAAGAATGGGTCAAGAAATCATTTATGATGACTTGATAAAAGAAATTGAAGAATTGAAAAACCTGTATTTTATCGGTAAGAAAAATTGGTATCAAAATCTTGCAGGCAAATCTTTGGAAATGGTTGCGAGCGGTGTGGTTAGTGAAACCGTTTCAAAAAAGCTTATCAGCATTGCAGGTATAACATTTAATAAATTAATACAAGGATAAAGATATGCCAACACTCCATTTCAAAGGAAAAACTTTTGTTCAGAACCACCATTTGGCGGTGAAGTATCACCAATTGGTGCCGAAAAAAGAATTTAGCCTGACAGAAAAAGTTTCCTTGCACGACAACCTGATTATTCAAGGCGATAACCTGAAAGCATTGAAGGCATTACTTCCAACTTATGCAGGGAAAGTAAAGTGTATTTACATTGATGTTCCTTACAATACAGGCAACGAAAATTGGGTGTATAACGACAATGTAAACAGCCCAATGATTCAAGAATGGTTAGGGAAAGCAGTTGATATTGAAGATTTGACAAGACACGACAAATGGTTGTGTATGATGATGCCACGCTTAAAACTCTTGCGTGAACTTTTAAGTGAAGATGGTGCAATTTTTATTTCTTGTGATGATAATGAACTCGCAAATTTGAGAGTGTTGTTAAATGAAATTTTTGGAGAAAACAATTTTTACAGTCAGGTTATTGTCAGAGCAAATAGCAGGGGGCAAACTTATAATCAAATAGCAAAGACCCACGAATATTTGATTGTTTATACCAAAAATCCCGAAACTGAATTATTTGAACTTGAAAAAGACAGTGAATCAAACGACCTAAATCTTAATGATGAAATAGGTGCTTTCAATATTCGTGAACTTAGAAATCGTAATCCGAAATTCGGAAAACACAATCGTCCAAACCTTTTTTATCCCATTTACATAAATCCAAAATCGGAAGACAAAGACGGGTTTTGTTTGGTTTCTCTGACTCAAAGTAAAGAGTTTTCAGAAATGGTCGAGCCATTCAATTCACAGATGAAAGAAAGTTGTTGGAGATGGGGAAAAGATAAGGTAACGAAAAACGTATCTTCAAAAACCACCACGAGTAATTTGGTTGCCAAAAAGAAGAATGACGGCTCTTTTGGAATCTACGAGAAATACCGTAAAACTACATTTAAGCCTAAATCTATTTGGGACGACAATTCATTTCTTAATGAAACGGGAACAATTGAGTTAAGAGAATTAGGGTTAGAAAATAAATTTGATTTTCCAAAACCAAAATCCTTGGTAAAACAGTGCATTGCATTAGCCACAAGTGAAGGCGATATTGTTCTTGATAGTTTTGCAGGTTCAGGAACGACAGCACAAGCCGTTTTAGAACTCAATGAGGAAAGCGGAGTTGAAAGAAATTTCATCTTGGTTGAAATGGAAAGTTATGCAAATGAATTGACAGCAGAAAGAACAAGACGAGTTATCAAAGGCGTAAAAACAGCCAAAAGCGATTTGCTCAAAAAAGGAACAGGCGGTTCGTTCAGTTACTTTGAATTGGGCGACACTATCGAAATGGAAAGTTTGTTGAGAGGTAAAAATTTACCGTCATACACAGAATTTGCCCGATACCTTTTCTACACCGCGACAGGCGAAGAATTTAACGAAAAGGCAATCAATGAAAAAACAGGCTTTATTGGAGAAAGCAAAAACTATGAAGTGTATCTCTTTTATAAAGCAGAATTGGATTGGTTAAAGAAAAATGCTTTGACATTGGAGCTTTGCAAATCGCTACCAAAATTCAAAAACAAACAGCGTTTGGTTTTTGCCCCTGCAAAATATGTGGATGACCATACTTTGTTAGATTACCGAATTGATTTTTGCCAGCTGCCTTACGAAATTTATAGGATTCAAAGATGATAGAGCCGATTCCATATTTCTATGAAAGCATCAATCGCAATGCTATTGTGGTAAAACCCAAAAAGCCATTGTTTGATTGGATAAATCTCATTTATCCTGACAGCCCTGTTTCCGAGAAAGAGGAAGGAAATGTTTATCTCATACGGGAAATGGACAGCAACGAAGCAATAGAAAAATGGCTGAAACGAAATTTTGACCAGATTTTTCAAAACGAATTGAACGATTGGCATACGGACGAAAAAGATTGGCCACAAAAGAGAACATTCAAGATTTTTCAAGAATGGTTTGAATATGAAATACATTCAATGGTTTTAGACCTTGAAGAAACCGATATAACAAAAGAATAATGAGACTAAAGCACTATCAGGAAAAGGTTTTAAAGGAACTCAAAGAATATTTGAGTGCTTTGGCTGATGCCAAAAAAGAGTTTGAGGAAATTGCCGAACTCAAACCGCATTTGGCAAAGCATATCAATTTCCCGAAAGAGGCTTGGGAAAAGGCAACAGGGCGTTCCATTTATCATTCCAAAACCAACGGGTTAGACGAGCCTTTGCCTGATATTTATTTGAAAGTTCCCACAGGTGGCGGAAAAACTTTGGTGGCTTGCCACGCCATTGACAATATCCAAAAAACCTATCTCAACAAACAAACAGGACTGATTTTGTGGGTTGTGCCATCTACGCAAATTTACCGACAAACTATTTCGGCTCTTAAAAATCGGGAGCATCCATACCGTCAGGTTTTGGATATTTCAAGCGGTGGCAGAACACTAATCAAGGAAAAAACAGAAATGTTTAATCGCCTTGATGTGGAAGAAAATTTGGTTGTGCTGATGTTAATGCTTCCTTCTGCCAACCGTCAAAACAAGGAAACATTAAAAGTTTTCAGAGACCAAGGCGGATTTACCGACTTTTTCCCTCGTGAAGATGATTTTGAAGGACACAAAAAACTAAAAGAACTCATTCCGAATTTGGATTGCTTCACAACCGAAATGGAAGTTTTCGGAACGCAAATCAAAACTTCTCTTGGAAACACATTAAAAGTATTGCGTCCGCTTGTGGTAATTGATGAAGGACACCGTGCTTATGGAGAAAACGCACGAAATACCATACGCAATTTTAATCCGTCTTTTATTCTTGAACTTTCGGCAACACCGCCACCCAACAGCAACGAGTTGGTAAAAATTACAGGTCGGGAACTGCACGAAGAAGAAATGATAAAGTTGGATATTCACCTTACCAACAAAACCAGTTTGGATTGGCAAGACACTTTATTGGCAAGTTTTGAAAAACGGAATGATTTGGAGAAGAAAGCCAAAGAATACGAAGGAAACACAGGTGAATACATTCGTCCTATTTGCTTGATTCAAGTTGAACGAACAGGAAAAGACCAACGAGATAAAAAATACATTCACGCAGAAGATGCCAAAGAATATTTAATCAAAAAATGCAATGTTCCAGAAAGTCATATTGCCATAAAATCAAGCGAGAAAGACGATATTGAAGGCATTGACCTTTTTGCCAATGATTGCGAAATTCGGTATATCATCACTAAACAAGCGTTGCAAGAGGGTTGGGATTGTTCTTTCGCTTATGTGCTTACAGTGCTTACCAATCCATCATCTGCAACAGGTATAACGCAATTGGTCGGTCGAATTTTAAGACAACCATTTGCACGTAAAACCAAAATTGCAGATTTGGATGAATGCTATGTTTACACATTCCGCCAAAATGCGAAATCTTTAGTAAGCGACATAAAAAAAGGATTGGAGGATGAAGGATTGGGCGACATTGCAGGAAGAATTGTAAGTGATGAAGCAGGAACGGACACAGGCAGTTTAAAAGACCGAGTAATGCAATATCGTTCGGGCTTTAAAAAGTTTGAAGGAAAAATCTATTTGCCAAAATTCGTCATTCAGGAAAAAGAAAGTTGGCGAGATATGAATTTTGAAATAGATATTCTCAGCGAAATAGATTGGGAAAGTATCAATATTGATGAAATCAAAAACCTTTCTCTCCAAAATAAGCGAAACCAAGAACAGGAAATCGCCTTAGGATTGAGTGATGAAGAAAAGGAATTACTTAAAGAAACAGGCAGAGAAGAAAAATCAGGCACTTTAGAAATTGACGAAGTATTTCTAACAAGACAGATAACGGAAATCATTCCCAATCCTTGGCATTGTTTCCAAATCGGAGAAAAAGCGATTCAACTACTTTTGGGAAAATACGAACGGGAAACAGTTGCAGCCAATTTTGTTTTCATCATTGAAGAACTCAAAAAGATTTTAGAGAAAGAGCGAAACCGTCTATCAGAACAGGTTTTCAGAAAAATGGTAGCTGACAAAAAAATATGTTTCTTCCTGATTACAGACAAAGGCGGTTTTGAATTGCCGTCAAGGATAAAAGTTAAGAGCAACAAACAGTTGGTGCGTAACGACAACACACCCATTCAAAAATCATTGTTCGACTATGTTCCTGAAGAAAACATAAACGACCTTGAAAAATCGGTTGCCATTTATCTTGACGAGCAAGAAAAATTATTGTGGTGGTATCGCAATATGAGCAGACAGGACTACCACATACAAGGTTGGAAACGAAATAAAATCTATCCTGACTTCCTTGCAGCAGACAAACAAGAAGCCAAAGACGATTATGGAACTGTGTATGTTTTGGAAACCAAAGGTATTCACCTCAAAAATGAGGATACCAAATACAAACAAGATGTATTTGCACTTTGCAACGAATTAGGAGCAAAAAAAGCTTGGAAAGAACTCTTTGACGAATTTCCAGACCACGACTTTGAATTTCAAGTAGTGTTTGAAGACGAATGGCAAAATAAGATTAACGAACTAATGGAATAAGCCAATGCACAGGTGTAAGCACATACCACAGCCCCTCAAAGCCGACCCACAAGCCAAAGCTGTGGTAAGAGCTTCCACCTCTCCCACCCGAGAAAAATTATTTTTTAAAATCTCCTTCCCTTCTAAAAATTTTAAAAACGCCAACACACAACCAGACAGAAAAACATTCGGACAGTTGGTTGCAAAACTCAATACTGACAAGGGTTGCAAGACACGGACGACAAGAACGCCAGGGCATAACACGGGTTTGGCGCAAGTGGCGGTTCGGTGCTTCTGTGACAGTTTTGTGGGTAAACAAACTGTAGTGCATTTAATAAACATTTGTGGTGGAAATCGCCACCTTCGCCAAGCCCGAAAACGTTGGCAGTAATAGGGCCCGGACAAATTTGCGTTTCAAACAAACGGTGGACATTCTACTAACAAAGACTTCCCACGGGGACAAGTGAACGGCTTCTGGGCAACTTGGACTTCTAAAATTAACAACGTTGGACACATGAAAAATAAAACGGCCGACCCTTCGCATTTTTAAGGAAAGTTGTCCTCTGAATTGCCCGCGCATTTGGCACATGCCTTAGCCCTGCCTACCGGCAGGCAGGCGCACAACCCAACGCGACACTAAAGCTATGGCAAGAGCCAAATCCCACTGGTTTAATAGAATGAAAAGAGGAGAACTATTCAGCCCTGAGACTCTTTACAGGATTTTCCAAAGAAGCTTTTATGGACTGATACCCTGTTGTGAGGAGTACAATGAATGCAGCTGCTATCCCTGCCAATGCAAACATCCACCACGATAAAGAAATGCGATAGGAAAAATCTTCAAGCCATTGATTCATGAAATAAATTGAAATGGGTGAAGCCACCATCAGCGACACCGCTACCAGCTTCATAAAATCTTTGTTGAGCATCAAGACAATATTGGATATAGATGCGCCCAATACTTTACGGATTCCGATTTCCTTGGTTCGCTGCTCCGTAACAAAGGCAATTAACCCAAACATACCGAGGCAAACAATGAAAATGCCAAGTCCTGTCAAACAAGAAAACAAAACCTTAAAGCGTTCTTCATCAGCGTGAAGATTTTTAAAATTGTCATCCAGAAACGTATAGGAGAACGGGCGTTGTGGAGCAAATTCCTTCCAGATTTCCTCTACCTGACGAACGGTTTCAACCAGATCGCCTGCCGATGTTTTGATAAAAAGCTTTGAGGTAAAATCTAACTGTACAAAGAAATTATTCCGGATCAGGAAAGCAAATGGCTTGATCGGTTCATGGAAAGACGCAAAATGAAAGTCGCTAACCACACCGACAACAGAAGTATACAATGCGGTATCTAAAGAGCTGGCATCCCACCTAAGCTGTTGACCAATGGGATCAGTGAGATTAAAATCACGCACCGCAGCTTCATTCAGTATGATGGTATTAATAGTATCTGCAGGAAAGTCAAGGGAGAACTGACGACCTTCCAGCAGTTGTATCCCTAATGCATCGAGGTAATCATAATTAACCTGGCAGAGATTAATCATCCGGTCGGTTTGTGAATTTTCCGTAAGGATATTTCCCGTCCAATTAGGTGCCCCAACAGTACTGGTGGAAGAAGCACCGACTTTTTTTACACCCGCAAGTTGCGCTATGCTTTGTTCCATCACCTGACGGTTGCTCAACTGCCCTGCGTTGGAAATCACGATGACATGCTCTTTGTCAAAACCGGGATGCTTGTTACCAATGTAATTCATCTGACTTATCACCACAGTTGTTCCGATAATCAGACAAGTGGATATGGTAAACTGCAGGCACACGAGGGCCTTTCGCAACCAACTTGCACTACCAGCCACTTGCGTATTGCTGGCTTTCAAAACGCGCACAGGATTAAAGGACGATAAGTAAACTGCGGGATAAAGACCGGCAATAATTCCGATAACAACTGCAAGACCTGGCAAAGACAACCAAACCAACCAAAGCTCTGGTTGAAATAATTCAAGTTGCTTCCCTGCCAACTGGTTAAAAGGATGAAGAAGTAATGTGATCAGTACAACAGCAAACGCAAAAGCAAGTATGGCAATCAGAACGGATTCAGTTAAGAACTGGAAAATCAGACCGCGTTGTAAAGCGCCTGACGTTTTACGGATGCCTACTTCTTTTGCTCTTTTGGTTGACCGGGCTGTGGCTAAGTTGATGTAGTTGATCCCAGCCATAAAAATTACGAATAGGGCAATGGTTATTAAAATCCGAATCACGGATATATCATTATTCGATCCTAATTCTCCTTTCAGCTTGGAGTGAAGGTGAATGTCTGTGAGTGGCTGGAGATGGAATTTATCTAATGGTCTGCGTTCATATTTAGATTGCGCATAGGCTTTAACCTTGGCTTCAAAGTTTATAGGGTTAACTGATTCTTTTAATTTAATATAGGTGTGATACCTGGGTGGCCCCCATGTGGTGATAAATCTGCTTTCCGGTAATCTGTGGGGAACCAGGATGTCGAATTTGAAGTGCGAGTTGGCAGGCACATCTTTTACCACACCTGCTACAAAGTAGTCCGCGTCTTCCGCCTTCATCGGTTTCCCGATTGGGTCATCGCTCCCGAAATATTTTAGCGCGGTTGTTTCTGTGATCACAATCGATTGAGGTGTGATGAATGCATCTTTCTGTGAACCTTTTACAAATGGAAAAGAAAACACCCGGAAGAGACTTGTGTCGGCACCATAGAGACGGTCTTCATAAAATTGTTTATCGCCATAAGTCATAACAAGAGGTCGGCTTTGAAAAAGCGCTGTGGCTGCTTCCAGTTCGGGCAGATCAGTACGCATGGTCAGGGCCATAGCCCCCGGGGTTGTGGCATACGGCTCGAGTTGATCGGCATTGTTCATTTCATCACGAACGACCCGGTAGATACGTTCAGCACCATCATGATACCGGTCAAAGCTTTGCTCATGACGAACGTAGAGCAAAATGAGAATGCAACATGCCATGCCAACGGCAAGCCCGGTAATGTTGATCAGGCTGTATTGCCACTGGGTGCGCAGCGTGCGCCACGCGATCTTGAAATAGTTTTGAAGCATATCAGCATGAGTTGGATGTAATGAATGATCATGATGGGATTCAAGTGATTTTCTTTTTGCAAATGGTCTCAGCATGCGAAGTACCGTCCAGGTATACCGCTGGCGGGCAATAGGCAGGTCGTCTGTTTCTATCCAATGCTTGTATAGTTCAAGTAAGTCGCCCTGCACCTCTTCCAACGTATCGGCAGGTGTAAATTTTTTCAATAGCCAATCGGCCAAGCGGGGAGGTTTGATATGGTTATTTTTATTTGACATGCCTTTCCATGCTCAAGGTCATGATAAGTACATCGCTTTCTGTGGTAGGGATTCCCACAGTTGAGTGCGGATATCCCTGACATCCTTCAAGGCTCGGCCACCGGCAGCAGTCAGCCGGAAGAAGCGTTTTCTGCGACCACCTCTCTCTGCAGTGGCCCCACCCATTTTAGAAGTAAGAAATCCCTTTTCCTCCAGCCGTTGCAAGGTAGTATGCACGGTGTTGAACCCTACCGATCGGCTAGTTTGTTTTTCGATTTCCAGCGTAACAGACACCCCGTAGGCCTCATCATCCAGCACAGCGACTGATAACAAAACGATCTCTTCAAATTCACCTAAATAAGTTTTTCTCATAGCAGCTATAAATATATTATATCTTATTTTGTAGAACAAATAAAATAAACTAAATTTAATCAAGCATATCAGTGGCAGAACCAGGGCAAGCAATAATTGAGCATATGAACGAAGTAAATCTTAAACAGGTAGTGCCCTTTTTTATGGTAACTGACATGGATCGTTCCATAGCCTTTTATGTAGACGGCCTTGGTTTTGAGTTGAAGACAGACTGGCGACCCAGGGGAAGGATTGAATGGTGTTACCTGGAAAGGGAAGGCGTAGCCCTGATGCTGCAGGAATACCGCGAAGGACTCAGGCCAATGGAGAAACCCGGTGTAGGCGTATCCATTTGTTTTATTTGTCAGGATGCTTTGAAGCTGTACACAGAATTTCTAAAAAAAGAACTTCAGCCTAAGGAACCATTTGTTGGAAACAACATGTGGGTTACATCAATAGGTGACCCGGACGGCTACAAACTGGATTTTGAAAGCCCTACTGAAGTAGCAGAAGAAACAAAATACAGAGATTGGATTGATAAAAAATAAGACCAGCCCACTTATATTAAATACTGGGCAGCTATTAATAATGCATTTAGTTTCACTTTAACAATATATTATATGAAACAGCAATTATCTCCGATGCTTGTACTGATCGTATGTGCTGTTACGATTGTGCTCCTGGCATCACGGTCTCCCAAAGAGACCTTCGACAAAATCAGCGTTCGCGAATTTGAGTTAGTAGACAGCAAGGGTAAACAGCGGGTATCCATTAAAGTCGAGGAAAATGATGAAGTCCTTCTTCGGCTGCGAGATCAAAACGGAACAATACGTGTAAAATTGGGAGCCGATGAAAAGGGCTCAGGTTTGTTACTTTTAGATAGTGAGACCAATCCGGGTATTCACGCATTGGCCAAGAAAGGCGCAAGCTTTACCGTGACCGATAAGGACGGGAAAAAGAAAACCTATTGAGTGCTTATGAAATTCGAAAAATCAAACCCGATCCTTTTTTCAAAGGATGTAAAGAAAAGTTTAACGTACTATACTGAAGTCTTAGGGTTTGAAGACTCCTGGGAATGGGGCGAGCCCACGGATTTTGGCGGTATAGTAAAAGATGATGTGGAGGTATTTTTCTGTCTAAACGGGCAGGGTAATCCGGGAACCTGGTTGGCCATTATAGTGGATGATGTAGATGCCTATTACGAAACCATCAAGGCCAAAGGGGCAAAAATTATTTCCGCACCGCAAAGCATGGAGTGGAATATGCGGGAGATGCTGGTAGAAGACCCCGATGGTCACATCATCAGATTTGGCCATCGAATTGAATGTGATTGAACCATGGCAAACCTCACACACATATGGCCTTTCTTTATTGTTGCAGACCTAAAAGCTTCGGTTTCCTTTTATGTGGATAAACTTGGATTTGAAGTGCGACACAGCGGCCCTGATGACGAACCGTATTGGGCTATTGTTGGCCGGGATAACGTCTCCATTATGCTGAAGGAAATTGTTCCCGATGTAAAACCCATCCCCAATCACACACGTCAGGAATGGGCCCGATGGGATGCCTACATCCATGCTGCCGACCCGGACAAACTGTTCGCGGAATATCGTTCCAGGGAGATCACATTTCACCACACCCTCCGGGATGATGAGGATGGTTTACGTGGATTTGAACTTGCAGATCAGGATGGGTACGTGCTATTCTTTGGGCGTCCCAAAAAGCAGCCATCTGATTAATGCGATGCAGGTTAGTAGTCTGATTAATAAAATTAAACAAAATGAAAGAGATTACCTTGACGTTTGAAGAAATAAACTACACGTTCCCGATGGTTTTCGTAAAGGGAACAGGTGAACGGTACTTTCTTTTTGGCCTGGAGAATGACCTCTTGAAAATCAGTGTCAAGGATTTTTATATTTCCAGGTTTCCCGTGACACAACGTTTGTGGAAACATGTGATGGGTTCTAATCCTGCTTTTTCTGCCAGCGATAACAAGCCTGTAGAAAATGTATCATACAATGAAATTATATCGGACAATGGATTCTTACAAAAGCTAAGCGTCCTGGCTAAGGAACGAGTTAGCAAACAACTTGCACAAACAATTCCAGTTCAATTCAGATTACCATCTGAATCAGAGTGGGAGTATGCCGCCCGTGGAGGTATTTATTGTGGAGACTATTACGTATACAGCGGTAGTGACAATATAGAAGAAGTTGGATGGTACAAAGGGAACAGTCGTGATGAAAGCAAAGATGTTGGGCTGAAAAAGTCCAACCAGCTTGGATTACACGACATGAGCGGTAATATATGGGAATGGTGTTTAGATTATTATCATCGCGATACAAAAAAAATTCCGCTTGACGGAAGCCCCTGCCTTGAAGAAAGCCCGGAAAGAGTTCTGCGGGGTGGCTGTTACCATAATTATGCCGCTCACTGCACCGTTATGAAACGGTATGAAATAAATCCCGATTATAGAGATGGATGCATTGGTTTTCGACTAGCTCTATCAATTTTTTAAATGAAAGCAAATCATTTTATTATTATCTATTCTATATGACTTATTGTATGAGAAGTGAAGATGAAATGATGGAATTGATTTTAAAAATAGCGAAAGCTGACGAAAGAATCAGGGCAGCTCTGCTCAGTGGTTCAAGGGCTAATCCGGAGACTGCAAAAGATATATTTCAGGACTTTGATATTATTTATGTCGTTACGGAGTTGGATTCATTTATGAAGGACCATTCATGGATTGATGTTTTTGGTGAACGAATTATTATGCAACTGCCAGAAGAAATGATTATAGGTGAAAAAGCTATCCATTCATTTTCATATTTAATGCTCTTTAAAGACAGAAACAGAATTGATTTGACACTTTTTCCGATTGATAAACTGGAAACTGAGTTTAGGCAGGATAGTCTGACGATTCGACTTATTGACAAGGATAAACGCTTTGAAAATTTAGCATCCCCAACAAATACAGACCATTTGATTCAAGAACCTACCGAAAAATTATTTATAGATTGTTGCAATGAATTCTGGTGGGTAAGCACTTATGTTGGGAAAGGCCTATGGAGAAATGATATCCCGTACGCTAAAGATATGTTGGAGGGAACTGTGCGGAGTATGTTCATGAAAATCATTGAATGGAATATCGGTATCCAGACAAATTTCAATGCATCTTTTGGGCAAAGTGGTCGAAATATGAAAAAGTATATTTCGAATGAACTTTACGATAAGATACTTTCTACTTACCCGGACAGTAACATCAGAAATATCTGGCACTCATTATTTCTAATGAATGATTTATTTGACGAACTTGCAAAGGGAATCGCAAATAAAATGAGATTTACTTATAATGAAAGTGAGGCCAATAATGTAAAAGAGCATCTGAAGTGGGTACAATCGACAAACAAAAATTAAC
Source organism: Cyclobacteriaceae bacterium (assembly GCA_019638255.1). GTDB lineage: Bacteria > Bacteroidota > Bacteroidia > Cytophagales > Cyclobacteriaceae > UBA2336. The sequence goes on from JAHBUD010000001.1 coordinate 3,241,952, forward strand.
GGAATGGCATGAATGAACTTATTCCAGTTCCATTTCAATTAAGGCGTAGACTTTGGTTTGGAGTCATAGGTTCATGCCTGTTCATTATTGTTGCAAGTGTTGAAGGTTCTCAGCGACCTGATTATGACCCCTGGCAGCAATCCATCAGTGCATTGAGTTTGGGTTCTCGTGGATGGATTCAAATTTTCAATTTCTTTGTATTTGGGGTAATTATATTAAGTACAGTCCAACTTGGCATAAAATTCTACAAGGTGGAAAAGGAGTTTTGGCCTTTCCTATCCTGATCGCTTTAACAGGCATAAGTTTTATTTTATGCGGTATCTTCCAACAAGATCCCGCACCAGGTTATGATCCGGAGGGTTTGGAGCTTACTACCCCCACACTTCAAGGATTAATCCATCTTTTCTTCGCAGGAGTTTGTGCATTATGTGCAGTATTCGGTTTACTCATCATGGCTCAACGGTTTGCAAAACATTCGACATGGCATGCTTGGCGGACTTACTCACTGTTTATGACAAATGTATTGGTGATCTTTGTTATCATCTATGCAATCTGGAGTAGGGCTTCTAGTGGATTTGCCGGAATGTTTGAACGTTTTGCATTAATGATCGTACCGACTTGGAGTCTTACTTTCCTGTATCGTTTGGAGAAAGGAATTCCTTTCATGTTTTCACGTGTAAGCCAGGAAGAAAATAAAAATTAATAAAAATCGCACACACATTGCCCGGCCGCTATTGCAGCCCACATCCTAAGCCAGTCAAAGAGTGTGCTCAGTGCTGTGTAAGCTGACAATGCAGTAAATGAAAAATGCCCCACCGCACGGACTTACTAAAAAAGATTGGTGTTAATTAACGGGTGACAAAAAAATGAGCTGCAAACGAAGTGAGGAGAAGGGCCCTACTACTGCCAACAAAATGCTTGTGCAATGGCCGGGTTTGGTGTCCTCATTACTTTCGGTTTCTTTATTTAAATTTATCACGTGGGACAGGTCGCAACTGGTCAGCCTTGTCAGCCGCTGAGGCGGCTTTAACAAGGCTTCCTTTTCCGGCCACTGCACAAGCACAAACGTTGTGGCCAATGCTTAATGACGTTTAGAGTAACGAAGTAGAACCATGAATAAAACGACTTTGACTATTTTATTGAGAAAAGTAAAAAAGAGATTTTTTGCTTTCGGTCTGAATACAATTGGACTCAGCTTCGGAGTTTGTTCAGTAATATTCATTACGGTTTATTCTATAGATGAATTGTCATACGACAAGCACATACAAAATCATGAAAGAATCTATCGAGTAACGACAGAATATCAAACTAATTCGGGGACTGATTTAGCTATGGCTGAGTCTTTCTTAGGAATTTCACCAACATTAAAAAAGGAATTTCCCGAAGTGGAAGAAGCTGTCAGAGTTTTTCCATACACGGGAAATATTACCGTTCAATTCAAATCAGGTAATAGCAATGTTTTTAAAGCTGAAAATACCTATAGGGTTGACAAGGAATTTTTTAAGGTCTTTAGGCATCCATTTATAGATGGAGTTGAAAGTGATTTTTCAAAGCCCAATTCAATTGTAGTAACAAAATCTTTATCGAAGAAACTGTTTGGTGACAAATCTCCAGTGAACAAAGCTGTTCTTATTGAGAACCAAATGTATGGAGTAGTTGGGGTAATTAATGACCTTCCTAGGAATTCAGATTTATACTACGAAGCTTTACTATCGCATGACTTTTCATATTATGATGATGATTGGGGTAATCCGGCAGGATTCACCTATGTGTTATTGCATAATTCAGAAACTTCTAATCAGCTTGAGTCCAAGATAAACTCGATTGCCACAGAAAAAGCGCTTTCCTTTTTTGTCAAGGAATATGACATGAAATCAAATGTCAGACTTTCATTACAACCGATAAGTACAATTCATTTTTCGAAGCAACTGAGCGGAGATTCCATAAAGGGAAATCCCATCTATTTAAAAGTACTGATAACATTGGGCGTGCTGATTTTTTTAATAGTGATTTTTAACCATTCAAACTTTTCGACTTCCATCTATGCCGAACGCATCCATGAGTTGAGTATTAGAAAACTGATGGGAATTAATAAGTCGGGCTTACTAAAGCAATTTGTATTTGAATCAACAACAGTGGCAGCGTTAGTAATATTGATTTCAATTACTTTGTACGCGATTTTATTGCCTTTTACTCAAGAAATGACAGGCAAAAGTTTGACATTTTCCCATCTCGCTGACAATACAACATTGGTAATCTTATTGACAATTTTCTTGGTAATTGTTATTTCGGGAAGTTTTTATCCCGTTTTCTATTCATTCCAGAACTCAACCATAATAGGACTAAAGGGCTTTTCGAGTTTAGGGAACAATAGACTTAGAAAGTTTCTTACAGTTGGCCAGCTTATTTTTACAGCGGGTCTTGTTTTTTTTACGCTTACTGTCCATAACCAAGTAAGTTTCTTGAGAAACAGGGACTTTGGGTTCAACTCGAATAACATAGTTATGGTTTCATTGTCAAAGGAGCATTCAAGTGGAAATAATTTGAAAACCCTTACAGACCATTTACAAAAGGATAATTCAATGAATGACTTCTCTATAATTAACGAATTATCATACCCAGGAAGCGAAAGATTGGGTTATCAATTAGGTTGGATATACAACAACAACAATAGAATTGAAGCTAATTTTAATCTATTCGAAGTTGATAGTATATTTTCAGAACTACTAGGAATAAAATTCCTTGCTGGTGGAAGTTTTATCACTGGACAAAATGAAACAATTAAGCAAGCAATAGTGAATCATGCATTTGTAAAAATGGCAAGATTTGATAACGCAAGAAGTATTATTGGTGAAACAATACATGCATTTGACGAGCAAATCAGAATTGTAGGAGTTGTTTCGGATTTTAACTATCAAGGTTTTCAACAATCAATTAAGCCTCTTGTCATGCTCCCAATTAATTCAACAAGCAATGACGGTAAAAAAGTATTGATTAAATTAAACAGACCTGAAGACTTAAAGAATATTGAAAGTACTTATTCAAAGCTATCAACAATGGATGCTCTTGAATACACATTCTTGGACGACCGAGTTAAAAATATGTTTGAACAGGAGGCGACAACAGGACGGGTTACGCAAGCATTCAGTTTATTGGCAATTCTTCTTGCGACAATCGGTTTGTACTCTCTTTCCAATCTAATACTATTACAGCGGACAAAAGAAATTGGTGTTAGGAAAATCCTCGGCATTAGCCAGAGTTCATTGACAATTTTGTTATCAAGAGAGTTTCTATTACTATTCCTAATCAGCTTTGCAGTAGCAATCCCTATCGCTTGGGACAGAAGTCAGCACTGGCTTTCTGATTATGCATTTCGGACAGATTTGAGAATTTCGACCATAGGACTATCTGGACTTATAATAGCCTTGATTTTAGTTATGGGTATATTGACAAACATAATTCGAAGCACTAAAATTAATCCGGTGGACTTATTAAGGAACGAATAAGAACGGTTCAAGCACTGGCCACAACAGCAGCTATTTGCAATGGCTGGGTGACGTGTTAGTATAAAGTTTTATCTTTGCTATTACGTTTGGTCACGGTGGATAAATACGTTTTCAAAAGCCAGCCACTGCAAATAGCCAAACGTTGGCGGTAATTTTCAGAAAAGATAGTGCCAACTAAGGCGAGTCCAGCGACACCTCCTTTTCGTAATTATCAATGGGTCATAGCGACAAACACGTAGGACATAAATTCAAACCCCTATGAAAAAGATACTAAAGAGAATTTTAATTGGGACAGTTCTAACGACAGTGATTTCATTTACCGCAATAGCAACTTTGACTCTTTATCCACAATTATTATTCGCGGAGAAAACAGTCTATAAGGACTTTAATATTTATTCAAATAACCCTTTGTCCGACACATATAAATCTGCAATTGACTATGCAATTGAAGTTGTAAAGACTTCTGAAATATATGAACCCAATCACCAACTCGACATCTTTTTGTGTCATGGGACATTTTATAACGACTTTGACACAAAACTTTTAGGGTTTGCTATGGCAAAAAGCCTCCATGACAATATTTTGCTAAAGGTTCCAGTAGACTTTGACAAGAACATTTTAATTGGGTGGAATAGCGAGCGGAACTTAAAAAAGACTATAGCTCATGAAGCAATTCATTTCTATCAAATGAATAAATACGGAATGATGAGATTCAGTCCAATCACTCACCCACCTTCTTGGAAAGGAGAAGGTTACCCTGAGTATGTTGCTTACCAAAAAGATATAAAATCAGACGATTACGACTTGATAGACTCAATAACAAAGATTAAAGAATTTGAAAAGACTGGAGAATATTGGTTCCCGACTGAGCCAGGACAACTTGACCCATTAGTTTATTACAAGGGGCGAGTTATGATTGAATACTTGATAGACATTAAGGGAATGACTTATACTGAAATCCTTCACGACAGCGTGACGGAAGAAAAGGTGATTGAAGAAATGACAGTATGGTACGAGAGACAAAAGAATAAGGAGTAGAAAACTACCGCCAACAAAATGTTTCTGCAATGGTGCCGTGATGAGTTGTATTAAAGTTTTATCTTCGTTCAACGTTTGGTTTCGTGGGACAGGACGCGGCTTCAGAAAGGCACCACTGCAGAAACACAAACGTTGCCGCCAATACGCAAAATGACCCATAAAAAATATTCTACAGACATGAAATTTATTACAAGACTATTTCTCTTGACAATAACTCTGTTAATGAGTTGCTCAGACGATGAAACTTTTGAGACAAAGACTAATCTTTTGGTAGATGTATTTTGGTGGAACCCCGAAATAATTGGGACATCACCAAGTGGGTACGCAGTAGTATCACCTTTAGTTTTTAATAGAGACAAGAGCGCAAGTGTTGGTGGAAACAAAGCAAAATGGAGGTTTATTGAAAATGGGCACTCTATACAATTAACATATTTATATGCAAATTATTCGGACAAGTACGAAATTATAAATCTCTCAGACACCGAATTTCATTTTAAGCATTACAGCGGTTCAGGGGAATTTCTGATTGAACTAAAATATGATAGGTGTCATAGGGGAGCGTTAAACCCTTGGTCAAACCCTTGCCTTTAAAAATATTTTAGACAGTTTTGCCGACATAGACAGGTCAACCCGACAACGTTTCAGTTAATTTGGAGCCAGACACGTCCAAAAATCATTAACGGTTGACTTGAGACAAGTCAATGAATGAATTAACGGTGGACGCGTACTGGCGGCAACACCAGGTTTATGCCAGCTGCGGGTGACAGGCTGAAATGTAGTTCGGTTTTATTAATTTCGTTCACCCACGTGGGATAAATTCGGCTTCGAAAACCGCAGCCGTCATAAACCCAAAACGTTGTGGGTAATTGCCAAAAAAAGTTATGGACAACAGACAATGCGATTAACAATTTTGACTTTTATTTTAATAGTAACGCTGGACAGTTGTTCAAGCAATTACAACTCAGAAAAATTCGACAAGACTGTTTGGCTATCGAATAATGACATGGCCGACAGGTACAATCCAAGAGCACAAATGACAAATGACTTATTGGAGAATTACTTAAAACCTGGAATACACAGAGACTCAATAATATTATTGTTAGGCCGACCATATTTGGAGAAAATTGAAAATAGACTTCCAAAAGGACTTCAAGTTCCAGACTCACTATCTTTAATAGACTCTGTAAATTTTCGAAAAGAAAATCGGGACAAAGCACTAAAAAATTATAATGATTGGTATGCTGCACATGGACGACCGGACACTCTAATGTTTTATCCAGTTGGCTGGTCAACGATTGACCCTAAATTTTTGGTGATTAAATTTAAATCTGACAGCACAGCATACGAGTTTTGGGTTGAGCAACATTGACAGACAACTAACAAAGATTGTGGACGGCAACTACCCACAACACTGTGTTTATGCCAGCTGCGGGTGACAGTTTAAAATGTAGTTTTGGTTTATTAATTTCGTCCACCCACGGTGGACAGTGACGGCTTCGAAAGCCGCAGCCGTCATAAACACAAATCGTTAGCGCCCATGCCCTCTGTGTAACCCGACAAATGACAACTCAATGAAAAAGAATGTAACACTGGACTCTTCTTCGGACAAAGACTCAACACGGGGACAAATGAGTGTTTCAATCATAACGATGGACTTAAAAAAAATAGGGACAAGGAGTTCCAGCCGCACTGCAACCGATAGAGATTCTCGCCAACGCTTTTGGCACTTGCTATTGCCGCACAACCGACACTCAAACCAAAGCAATAGCAAGAGCCAAGCCAACCAACCGTCCAACTAAACATTTAAGCCATGAAAAACCCCTTGAGACTGTTTCTTGTTTTTACGATGATATGCTTTTGGTCGCTATCTTCTTACTCACAAACAACTCTAAGCAAGAGATGCGGGAAATGTTCAAAGGAAGTATCCATTAATTCAAAAGTTGGAGATACATGTCCGCACTGTGGTGTGAGATGGGGTTATGAGAGCACAAGCACAACAACAATTCCAAGTTCTTCAACGCCTTATCTTGATTACTATCAATCACCAGTAAAATCTAACACCTCATCCTCTCAAAAGAAAACCACCCCAGTCAAAATACCACCCAACCCATTTAAATCATATTCAAAAGAGCAAACAGAAAGATGGCTGGAAGATAAACTAAATCAATACTCTCAAAAGAGAATATGGTGCCCAGACAATAATGCATTAATGGCATCACCATGTCGTACATATGATGAATACGAATGCAAACTTGATGGCACTTATTTGATTGTCAAATTTAATTATGACAATAAATATGATGAAGTAAACTACTTAACACTATACGACTTCAGTTATTTGAGTGGAAAAAGTTATGGCACGGAAATAAATATTTCAAACACTTCAACAACAAACAACTTGGACGATTGGCAAAGCAAGAGGAAACTGGTTAACTATATTACCATCGGATATAAAAATGATGCAGAAGATAGTTTGGTCGAAAAACTTGGGTTTGCATTTGAGCACCTAAAGAAATTCTACAAACGTCCAGTTAATAGAGAGTTGCCAGAGTTCACGTCTAAGTCAGATTTAAATAAACCATCACTCGCTGATACAAAAGAATGGATTTCGTCAAAACTAAATACTTATACTGCTAAAAGGTTTGACATAGTTAGTTCATGCTGTTCTTATACAGTTAGCAGTCCTTCATTTGGATTCAGTGATTTATTCTTAGTCATGCAGTATTATGACATCTCGAACAGAAAGGTAACAGTAAAAATTCCTATTTGTGAATGCTATATAGGCGAGGTTGGCTCGTTAAGTTCAAATGATTTTAGTGGATGCAATTTTCGTTTTTACTCTCAAAAAGAGAATATTACAGCGGAAGATTGGCAAGGGAGACGAACGTTAGACTTTATTAACCTTAAAATTGATTTTCATAAAGAAGACGATTTGTTCAACCGTCTTCAAAAAGCATTTAAGAACCTAAAAACTTACTGTCCAACAGTGACAAAGAAGAAAGAAACATTTTGAACCCAAACAATTAGAATATGACAACTACATCCAAAATCATTGCGACAGTTGCAGTAATCTTTGTTTTCATGTTATTGTCTGCTGCACTTCAAGCTGGGTCAGGCCCAGGCGGACGAAACCCAGGGATATTAGGCTTAATTTTTTTAATCGGTCTGATTGCGGCAATCCGTGCAATATGGAAAAAGCCTAAAGAATCAAATGCCGATAACACTTCTTTAAAGAAAGACTAAGTGTTTAAGGATTATTACTTGATTTTAGAAATACCATTTGAGGCATCTGTCGAGGAAATAAAAGTCGCTTTTAAAAAACAAGCCTTGCGTTGGCATCCTGACAGAAATCAGGGAAGAGACACAAAATCAATTATGCAGGATATCAATGAAGCATATTTGGTTTTAAAAGATGCAGAAGCTCGAATTCGTTATGACAATGAATATAAACGCTTCAAAGCTTACCAGAAAAAAGAAAGCGAATTCACTGTAGCTTCAAATGTGGAAGATGATTTCCCTAAAGAAAGCAAGTATGAATTTGACGATGAAATCCTTAAGAGATGGATGGCAAACGCAAGAGAGCAAGCTTCTAACTTAGTTTCACAGACATTTGAAGAAATTAAAATTGGTGCAAAAGCAGCTGGAAGAGAAATGTTCCAACAATTTATAGCCTTTGCTATCATTGGATTGATATTTACAATCATTTTTAAAGCTTGCAATTAAATTCGCAATCAAGATGAAAACAATCTGTATAACAAGCTTCGAAGACCTCTTGCAAAAATGTTCGGTACTTAATCAGCGCTATGAAAATAATATTTTATATAGAGGAGCTTCGAATCATTTGATACCATCTCTTGCTGAACGGTGTTCGTTCAAATCTTACCAAGACTTGGCTCATAAAGAATTTTCAATTCTCACCGATTTTAGCAAATACTCAACAATAGATTATAAACATAAGAAAGAAATATCAAGAGACTGGGAAATTCGAATAGCTTCGCGTGAACATGGTTTGGTTAGTAGCTTAATGGATTGGACAAATAACATTGAGATAGCGACAGAATTCTCAATTAAGGATTTTCATAAAAAAAATATCGACTTCACATCTATTTGGGTTTTAATCAAACAGAATATTGACCAAATAAATCTTGAGGAATCAACGGCTCTACACTTCAATGATTTAGAAGTTCCTACGATAATAAACTATTCTTTATCAGCTGACTATTTCAAGAAAAACCACGCAAGAAGAAAATTTATTCAGGGCGGATTATTTTTGAAGCAAAATTACATCGACATCATTAACCCTTTAAACTCAAATCAGTATTTTCAAGACAAACTAATTCAATTTATTATTTCCAAAGAAGTCTTGCCGACAATTTGGAGTAGCCTTTCACAAAAACTTAATCTTGACGAGGACTCGGTTGTAATGAAGACGGCATTAGATGACGTCTGCAAAGACTTGAATTCCAAATATGCATAGCTCCAAATGCACAGCACACTTGCCAAAGCCGCACATTCCGACACACGACCAAAGCTTTGCCAAGAGTGCTGCTCCACCGCACCAAACTGGACAGAGTGGTAGTTCAGTGTAAGCCGACAGTTCAGTGTGCGGTTGCCCCACGCGCGACTAAGAACAAACCGACAATGACTCAAGGACAAGAAACATTCACGTGGACAACAAGCCGACAAATTAACGGTTGACAGAAAAGAGTGAGGAGGGCACGGGCGCTAACAATAGCTATGCGCAAATTGCCGGGTTGGGGTTCAAACAAATAGCTATCTTCGCAAGCACGTTTGGTCACGGTTGAGAGTGACGACTATGCAACGCTAAACATTCCCTACGGTCATTTTTTAGCGTTGCCAGCCGGCAATCTGACGCATAGCCAGGCGTTAAGCACAATGCCGCGGACAGAAAAGTGGGCTTCGAAAATTGGCACTTTTACTTGCCGCACATCCCCTGCGAAACCAAAGCAAGTAAAAGAGCCAATTATGCGGAGTAAATGAAATATTGAGTCTTTAAATAAAAGGTTGTATTTTAACTATTATATAAAAATCAAAGAGACTATAGTATGGAAGAAGTAACTTGCTCATCCTGTAAAAATTCAATTCCATCCGACAGTGAATTCTGTTACTATTGTGGCCACAATTTAAAATCTTTAAGCGAAAGGGACACATCTTCTAACAAGTGCTCAAATTGCCAAACTATTATTGAAGAGACTTATGAGTTTTGTCCAAACTGCGGCTCAAAACAAGTTAACAACCTTATAGCAGAAGAAATTTCTATTCAACAAGAAAGCACTAAACCATTTGAGCAGTTGCTTAGTAGTTCTAATGAAAAATTAAAATACTCATCAGGGATTAAGGAGACATTGATTTGGAGCGCTATTCTTTCAATAATAACTCTTCTGTTCTTTATGTTCAAGGGTATTTCAAATGCAGATGTGGTTGCCCAAATATTAATTCAGGGACTATTTGCAAGACCATTATTTGTATTATTCATAGCCTTTATAATTTCTATCTTTTTTAAATCAGAGAAAAAGATTCGAATATTTAACTCGACATGCACTTTCATAATGGGGATCTTAACAATAGCTGAATTCGTTAAGTGGTTTTTATAATTGAATAAATATGAATGAGCATGAATTGTAACTATTGTCAAAAGACATTACCTGAAAGCTCTAAATTCTGCGTTTATTGTGGCAAGGAAGTTGAAATCAAAATAGTTCAAAGAAATGCGGAGAATACCACAGTAATCGAAACACATAAAAAAAGTCCAGTAAAAATAGTTTCTTCATTTTTTAACATCCTCATCTTTCTTGCAGCAATCGCATCAATACTTGGTTTCTTCTACATTTACGTAGAGAATAAAATCAAAAGCCCAGCAGATAAGAGTCCCATTAATGATGAAATAGTGGACAACTTATACAGAAATACTAAATATCAATTTAGAATTAAGTTTCCTGAGACATGGGAAATTAAAAAGGGTGATGGGCCAAATATATTAGTTAAAGCAAGCAGCGGAAAAGGGGGAAGTATAAATATTTATGTAAAGGACTTAGGTATTGCGCTTGGTGACATTGACGATATGCTATCCATTGAAGAGTGGACCAATTCAGTATATGAAAAATTTCCGTCTGCTAAAATTCTCGAGCAAAAGGAAATATACATAGACAACAAAAAGGCATATTTTGTTCAGTACACTATTACTTACAAAGTTCTTGAACATCAGACTAATGGAATCTTTTACATAATTGGTCTTATCAATAAAAATTACCTTTATGCAATCACAGCAGGTTCAGTTGAAGGTCAATTTGAAGATGAGAAACCAATTCTTGATGCATCAGTAAGCACTTTTGTAATTGAAGATTATTGAAATTAATTTTCCACTTTAGGCCACAAGATTTATAAAAGAATCTTCTTCGATAAATTTATAACACCAATGACAGTTAAACGAAAGTATTTCGGAACTAAGCGAAGAAAGGACTTATCCGAATTTGAAAAGGAATCTCTTAAGAATTATAAAAGCAGATTTTCTTTATGGCATCTCAAGCAAATTGATGCCCTAACGTTTTCAATTAATTTACTTTTCACAATTTCAATTGCAGTATCAGGCTTCCTAATTGCTAATCAAGGCAAAGGAATTTTTAATGACAAACTAATATGTGAGAACTACTCACTAATTCGGACAGTACTTTTCATTTTAACTTTATCCGCTTCAATTGGTATTCTTGGACTCATCTCAAGGCTTAATGACTTAAGACTAACAAAAGAAAAAATAAGAGTTAGGCAAAGGATTTTTGAATTAGAAAATGATATTAAGTATGAAGACTATCAACCTTCAGACATAGAGTTCCAAAAGACAATAAGAGATAATCTAATTTGGTGGACAACGCTGTTAGGCCGGACAACATGGATACTGTTTTACATTCAACTTGGCCTATTCATTTTAACATTGTGGACTATTGTGGTGAATGTTTAAATCGGACATTGCCGTCAGTCGACCAAGACGTTTCGGAGTTCAATTTGGACATCATATAACATAAAGATTTGTACTTCGAACCGCAGCACCAATGCCAAAGCAACGCAACTTCAACCCACATCCAAAGCTTTGGCATCCGTGCTGCTCAGTGACGGTCGACTGCGGCACTGTGCATAACACCGTGTTTAAATAATTGCGGGGTGCAGTGTCCTTATTCAAATCGGTTTCTTAATTTCGTACTTAACGGGGGAGAGTTTCGGAGATGGTCGGGTTTAACATTCCGCTGCGCTTCATTTTTAAACCCTCCTACTCCCGCAACTCTTTAAACACAAAACGTTGGTAGCAATAGGGCCCGGACAAATTTGTGTTTCAAAAAAAGGACGACAATTTTCTAACAAAGATTTCCCACGGGGACAAGTGAACGGCTTCGCAGACAACTTGGACTTTGAAAAAATTAAACGTGGGACAGACTAAAAATTAATACAGCCGACCCTTCGCATTTTTAAGAAGATTGTGCTTCGATTCGCCCACGCATTTGGCACATGCCATAGCCGCACAAACCCACCGCGACACCAAAGCTATGGCAAGAGCCAATCCATCAATAAGTGTCAACTAGTTGGGTCTTAAACAAGGTATATTCAATGATTTTTAATTAGTTTTGACTAAAGACACTAACACTCTACTGTAATGAAAATAATTGTAACAGTACTTTCAATAATCATGTTGGTTGCCTGTAACCAATCTTCAAAGGAGCGGCAGTCAGCAACAGATTCAACGACCTCCCTGCTTGAAAGGCCAACTGATCGAAGTGAATTGAATTTGGCTGCTGCAAGCGCAGATGTAAACCTGCATCCTGAATATACAAAATCACTGGCGCGTTTAGCTTATGTGTGGGGCTATCCGATGGTAAACATGCTGAACCGAAAAATCAAACTCGGAGGGGCTCCACATCCCGGAAAGTTTGGTGGCGTATTACCTGCTGCTCCAACCGGACAGATCGGCATGCTGAATGACTATATTGATCCTGCTCAGACTTTTATCGCTTGCCCTAATCAGGATGTGGCCTATGGGCTTGGATATTTTTCACTGGATGAGCAACCTGTGGTCATGCAAGTACCCGATTTTGGAAATCGTTTCTGGGTATATGCAATTTACGATGCGCGTACTGATCAAGTCGGTGAATTGGGACAACCGTATGGTTCCAAAGCCGGATTTTATCTGTTGAAAGGTCCAAATTGGAAAGGTGATGTACCCAGTGGTATTACGGGTGTTATCACGAGTTCAACGGCTCTGGCCAATTGTATACCGCGCGTATTTATGGATGATACAGCGGAGGATCGGGAAGCGTTGCAACCGCTGGTCAATCAAATTGTAGTATATCCTCTTAGTGAATTTGACGGTACGATGAAAACGATTGACTGGAAAAACACTCCGGACATTCCTAATCCAAATCCGAACTCCGATGGTAGCGAAACCAAGTGGGTAATGCCAGAGACCTTTTTCGATCAGTTCCCTGAAGTTTTGGAAACCGTGCAACCGTTACCCGGTGAAGAAGCCATGTATTCGCAGTTCCGTGCATTGATGGAGGTTGCAAAAAAGGATCCCGCCATAAAAAAGCTAATTACAGACGAAGCCATCGCATTGGATAAAACACTTATAAAAGATTTCATCCTTTGGAAATACAATGGAAAACCTGCTGGTAACGGATGGAACCGTTCGCAGAATAATGCCGCATGGGGCTTAGATTATTATAATAGAGCAGGAAGTTCAAAATCGAATATGTTTGATAATCGCCCGAATGAAACACAATATTTCTATACTGATTTCACTACAGACGGTAAGAAGCTTACTGGTAACAACAACTACAAATTAACCTTTAAGGAACTGCCACCTGTAAAAGGCTTTTGGTCTTTGACTCTTTACAATAAGGAGCATTTCTTTTATCCTAATCCTTTGAAACGATATTCACTCGGTACAAAAAATAAGACGCTGAAAAATAACGCTGACGGTACATTAACACTTTATGCAGGCAACAAAAATCCAGGTGCTGATAAAGAATCCAATTGGCTACCGGCTCCTGCGGGTGATTTCTCTCTTTACATTCGTGCATACTGGGGTGACACAGGAATTACCGATGGAACCTGGGTACCTCCTGTGGTCGAAAAATATTGAACGATATAGAAACCAACATTGTGTATTTCAAAAAAAAACAAAAAGCATGAAAAGAAAAAGTCTTCTCTCATTGATAGTAGCCCTGGCATTTTTCTCGGTCATCTCAGAGTTTGCCATTGCACAGGAAGTGTCACCACTTGTAAAGAAATTGTACAACAGTGAATGGCCCTCGAAAGATGAAGTACAAAAAAATTACGATGCTTTCCTGGAGCAGAGCGCTATACAGGCATACATGCTCACCATTCCTGCATTAAATGTTATCGGAATACGTGATGCATCTGAAGCAACCTTCGGACGTGGATACAATGTGCTTCCCATCTGGAAAGACCGTATGAATGCAAAGACGCTTATCCCAACACCGAACTGTGATGTGATATATTCCATGAGTTATCTCGATCTCAAAGAAACTGGCCCGTTGGTAGTATATGCACCTCCGGGTGTGATCGGAATGTTTACAGACTTCTTTCAACGTACATTGACAGATGTTGGTGCTGCGGGCCCTGATCGTGCAGCCGGTGGCCTCTATCTCTTGTTGCCACCAGACTACGATGGCCCTGTACCCGGAGGCTATTTCACATTTCGATCCAGCACTTACAATGTATTCTTATTCTTCCGTACAGTGCTTACTGCAGGCGCCAATGGACCCGATACAAAGAAGCCTGTGGAAACAGCGGAGCGTACACGTGTGTATCCACTGGGAATGACCGAAGGCAACCGGCTTGCCATGAAATTCCCGAATGCGTCTCCAGTACGAATTAACATGATGTATCCAACCGACTTCACCTATTGGGAAAAACTTAAAAAGTTTATCGACTATGAACCTGTGGGCTGCCTCGATCCCGTGTCACGCGGTGTGCTTGCATCCATCGGCATCATTAAAGGACAACCTTTTAATCCCAGCGATCACGACCGCCAGATACTGACAGCAGCGATTGAGAAAGCAGAGAAGATGATCCTGGCAGTTCGTCTTCATCCGGATGGATTACCAATGAATGCATACTACAAAGACCGTAAGTATGTCAATGTATGGGGCGGTGTTGATGCAGATTGGAACACACCTTCTTACACATCTTTGAAAACTCGTGCAGGTTATTTTCAGATTGCGTTCTCTTCCGCGCCAGCAATGGTGGTTGATGCCATCGGGATGGGATCAAAATATCCTAATACATACATCGATTCGAATGGTGAGTGGCTCAATGGCTCTAACAGTTACAAACTGCACCTTCCACCAAAAATACCTGCAAGTCTGTATTGGGCAGTAACTGCCTACAACCCGCAGGACGGAACGATGCCCGAGACCTCACAGTCCTTTCCATCGCGCAATCAATTTGACAAAGTAAAGACAAATGCTGACGGATCAGTTGACTTGTATTTCGGTCCAACAAAACCTGCAGCATCACCAGCAGAGAATTGGATACAAACTATACCCAATCGTGCGCTGCTGATCGCGGTTCGGCTATACGGAACCGGTGCGGAATTCTACGATCAGACCTGGAAGCCTGATGATGTTGTGAAATTGAAATAGTAGTCCGATCTGCAAAATACTTTATTGTTCTAATCCGCACACACATTGCCTGGCCGCTCATACCACCCTCATTCAAAGCCAGCCAATAAATGTGCTCAATGAATTATAAGTGGACAAAGTAGTGAAATAAAAAATGCCCCACCGCACGACTGAAAATAATGAGACGTGTAACATTAACTGGGGACGAAAGACAAGGCTACGAATGAAGTGTGGAGAAGGGCCCTACAGCTACCAACAATGCATATAAATCATGCCGGCAGAGTTTGATGATTAATTATTAATTTGGACTGCCGGCACGCTTTATATGCGAACGTTGCCGCCAATACGCTGACAGAAAAAACGAATGACTGACGACAAGGACTTAGTTACAGTAATCACTCACTTGACAATTGACGAACGGGACAGAGTAAAAGGAATTCTGGACTCACTTAAAATACCATATTTAGTAAGCGGACATGATTCAAAAAGTCAGCATAGCAGTCTTTACTATTTAATCAAAGTTAGACAACGTGACATCAAGACAGCGAAACAGATAGTAAATCAACACAAGGCTAAAGTATTTATTGACAGCAGAAAATGCCCTAAATGCAAGACTTTAGGATATAAGGAAATTGACAAAAAAGGACTTTGGGAGAAAATCCTGTATTACGGGACAACTTTAGTTCAGTGTAATAAATGCAAGACAAAATTTCCCATTTAAAAAATATTCATCCCGCGCGACACGCGAAAAATCACCCCCCACCGTAGACAAGAGAATCGCGCGAAGCGCGAATTTTTTTTAGGTTTGGCGAAGGATATTTTGAAAAATCGATTTAAAAATCTTTTCAGAAAATTTTGACCTAAATGACGACCCAACAGACAACGTTTGGTAAAGATGGAGCCAAACGCGTCCAAAAATGGGTAGCGGTAGACTCTATTGAGTCATAAAAAGTAAACTGTGGATGCGTACTGGCGGCAACACCAGGTTTATGCCAGCTGCGGGTGACATTCTAAAATGTTGTTTTGTTTTATTAATTTCGTTCACACACGGGGGATAAAGACGTCTTCGAAAGCCGCAGCCGTCATAAACCCAAAACGTTATAGCCAATTTTAAAAGACCGACATACAATGAAGAAAATTTTAATCCTTTTGACCTTGACACCTTTTACCTTGTTTGCTCAACAGAGCGACTTTGGCAACTGGTTAATCTATTTCGGAGACAAAAAATTGAACAACCGATTTAACTGGCACCACGAAGTACAGTATCGTAATTTCAATTTCATAGGTGACACCGAACAGTTGCTTCTTCGCACAGGTTTAGGATATAATCTTACTGAAAATAACAATAACATTCATTTAGGGTACGCTTTTATCTATAGTGAACCATACATATCTGGCACAGATGACAAAACCAATTTTAATGAACATCGAATTTACCAACAGTTTATCACAAGACAGAGTTTTGGAAGATTTTCGCTTCAACATAGGTATCGTTTCGAGCAAAGGTTTTTTGAAGACGACTTTAGACTAAGACTTCGGTACTTTTTATCTGCTAATGTCGCTCTCAATCGCAAACAAATGGAAGATAAAACTGTTTACCTTTCACTTTACAACGAGATTTTTGTGAACACAGAACAAACTTATTTCGACAGAAACCGACTTTATGGTGGAATTGGGTATAGGTTTTCAAAATTTGTAAGAACCGAAATTGGGGTAATGAACCAAACAACAAATAGTATATCAAGAAACCAGTTAAACGTGATAACGTTCGTAAATTTTTAAAAGCAAATGGAAAAGCCGAACACCATTTTACAAAGTAGGCAAATCAGTAAAACAAGAAAAAATGTTAAAAACAAATTTCATCATCGCTACTGTTATTATTGCCTCTTTGACGGCTTGTAATAACTCTCAACAGAAAGAAACAACTGAAAACAAAACAGTTGTAGAGCAACCTAAGGGCTTAGTACAAGAAGTTCTAACTAAAGAACAAAGAGACGCACTAACACCTGACCAAATTATCCAGACCTTCAAAGAAGGAAATGAAAGGTTTATTAAGAATGAGCTAACTGCCAGAGACCATTCTGCACAAGTAAGAAAAAGTGCTATGGGACAATTTCCAAAAGCAGTTGTTCTCTCCTGCCTTGATAGTAGAGTTCCAGTTGAAGATGTTTTTGACAGGGGTATTGGTGACATTTTTGTGGGGCGTGTAGCTGGTAATTTTGTAAATGAAGACCTATTAGGTAGTATGGAATTTGGTTGTAAAGTTGCAGGAGCAAAAGTAATTTTAGTTCTTGGACACGAACATTGCGGAGCAGTTAAATCGGCAATTGATGATGTTAAACTTGGAAACATTACTGCAATGCTTTCTAAAATCAGACCAGCAGTTGACATGGTAAAATATGAAGGCGACAGAACTTCAAGCAATCCTGAATTTGTGCATCAAGTATGCGAAAGCAATGTAAAACACACCATTGAGCAAATCCGTACAAAAAGCTCAATTCTAAAAGAGATGGAAGATAACGGACAAATCAAAATCATCGGTGGTGTTTATGATATGGACAGCGGAAAAGTGACATTCTTAGAATAAAAACTGGCTATAACAGCCGTTTGCCGCAATGGGGGCTGACGTGGTTAAATCAAGTGCAGTGCTTCTATCAACATTTGTGCTTGGTTGACAGTGAAGTGCTTCGAAATCCCCCACTGCGGCAAGCGGCAAAACGTTGGTAGCAATAGGGCCCGGACAAATTTGTGTTTCAAAAGAAAACGGACGACAATTTTCTAACAAAGATTTCCCACGTGGACAAGTTGGCGACTTCGCAGACAACTTGGACTTTAAAAAAATTAAAACGTGGGACAGACTAAAAATTAATGCAGCCGACCCTTTGCATTTTTAAGAAGATAGTGCTTCGACTTGCCCGCGCATTTGGCACATTCCATAGCCGCGCAAACCCACCGCAACACCAAAGCTATGGCAAGAGCCAAATCCCCATCCTTTAAAACACCATTCAAAAATCACCAAAATTCATGTGTTACTTATTGTATATTACGGTAGTCCAAAATTTTCGCTACTTTTAACCAATGAACATTTCAATAAACAGAATTAGAAATATTGCAAAACCAATTTCTCTATTGGTTTTAGCATTATTACTTGTTTGGTTTATTCTTCCTACTGAGAGTCAGTATTCGTCAAGCACCTATAGTTTATTTAAACCTAATACGGAGCAGGTATTAGTCCATTTTGACTTAACCAAACAAAGTACATCAAATCCCATTAGCAAGGATTTAAATTTTGTTCTCCAAGACACGCTGCTAATGCAAAGCCTAGGTCAAGCGCCTAGTCTCATTAAATTATTTTTGAATGTAAATTCATTCGTAAGGAACACTTTCTATGTTCATACGACAATAAACGCTCCTTAGAGTCTTCCTACTCTTTGTAATCTTAAAAAGTTTTCACCTTCAAATTAGTATTGAAAGTGCCTGATTAGGGTTACACTTAACTTTAAAGAGATTTGACATTCAAAATATTTTATATGAAATCTTTCTTTGAAAATTTAAAGAGACTATGGTTCGTTTACCTTATGCTCATCCTATTTATTATATTATTATTCATGGTTGCTTCCTAATAATTTCATTGTATTAAAATAAAATGACCTTATCGGCTGAAAATATATTGCTTCTTGGTTCCATCTTACTTTTCATAAGCATTATTGCAAGTAAGACTTCCTTTAAGTTTGGCATACCTACATTAATTCTATTTCTTATTGTAGGTATGCTTGCCGGGTCAGAGGGCCCCGGTGGTATTTATTTTAATGACCCCAAAATCGCTCAATTCATGGGCGTGGTTGCATTGACTTTTATTTTATTCTCCGGTGGACTTGAAACAAAATTAGAGAGCATTCGACCTGTTTTAAAAAATGGAATAGCCTTATCAACAATAGGCGTACTTCTAACGGCAGTAATCGTGGGTCTCTTTACCTCATATGTGTTAAATTTTACAATTATTGAGGGGATGTTACTTGGTGCTATTGTTTCATCAACTGATGCTGCTGCCGTATTCTCAATTTTAAGAACAAGGAACATCGGATTGAAAGGAACTCTCAGACCGTTATTAGAATTTGAAAGCGCCAGTAACGACCCAATGGCTTTTTTTCTAACAATCAGCTTTATTGAATTAGTTAATCATCCCGAAACTTCAATAGTACTACTCATTCCTAAGTTCTTGCAAGGAATGATATTGGGTGCTCTTTGCGGCTTTGGTGCTGGCAAATTGATGGTCATTATTGTAAACAAAATCAATCTGGACGTGGCTGGACTTTATCCTGTACTGGTTATGTCACTCATATTTTTTGTTTTTTCATTTACAGATACAATCGGGGGTAATGGTTTCCTTGCGGTATATGGTGCGGCTATTGTTCTTGGTAATAGTAGTTTAATTCATAAGAAAAGTCTCATTAAGTTCTTTGACGGAATGGCATGGCTTATGCAGATTGTTATGTTTCTTGCCCTAGGTCTACTTGTCTTCCCTTCTAAAATTACTCCAATCTTGGGCGAGGGAATTATTATTTCGCTTTTCTTAATTTTGGTAGCCCGTCCAATAGCTGTATTTTTAATGCTACTAAGAGCATCAGATTTAAATTTCAGGAAAAAATTATTTATTTCATGGGTAGGGCTTCGCGGTGCTGCGCCAATTGTATTTGCTACATATCCTCTAATTGCTGGTGTTCATTACGCTGATACTATTTTTAATATTGTTTTCTTTATTTCTGTTTCTTCTGTTGTACTTCAGGGTTCTACTCTTTCGTTAATGGCTAAATGGCTTCATGTAAGCGTGCCAGAAGTAGTCAAGAGAAAATTCCCCATAGACCTTGAACTCAAGGAAAATACAAAATCAGAAATATTAGAAATAGATATACCTAAAAATTCAGAATCGGTTGGTAAAAGAGTAGTTCAATTGAACCTTCCTAAAACAGCATTCATTGTATTAATCCATAGACAAGACAAATACCTTACACCTGGTGGAGAGACGGAAATTCAAGAGAATGACCATTTACTGATATTGGCTGAGAATAAAGAGTCAATCCAATTAATATTTGAAAGTTTGGGCGTTAAACACCAATAGCCATGAATAGAGAAACACTTGAAATATTTTTACCAGCATTTATGATTGTCTTCTTTGGGTTAATCTCCTTTTGGACAAAATTTCGGAAAAGGCCTAAGGTAGAGCTTCATGTTTCAAAAACCGAGGTCTATAAAAAGGTTCACCTTATAGACACAGTTTTTAAGATTATGCTCATTAGTTCAATACTAATAGTATTCATTTACACTTATTTCCCTGATTATTATATCATTTTTGCTCCAATAGATTTTTTAGACCACCCGATTATAAATACAATAGGGGTTCTTATTTTGAAAGTATCTCTTGCGTGGTTAGTTATAGCTCAACTTACGATTGACAAATCTGCATTTATGATTAAGACAGGAATAGAAGTGTGGAATCACAATAGATTAATTCTCTATTCGGAGAAGCTTTTACTTTCTGGGATGCTCGTAATGTTCTTTGGATTCTTTGTCACTATTTCAAGTATAGGTTCAATTCTAATATGTATTATCGGACTTCTTTTATTTGATAGACTACTTAGGTATCAATAATCGCACACCCATTGCCTGGCCTCACATACCGCCCTCATCCAAAGCCAGTCAATAAGTGTGCTCAATTTTGAGTAAGTGGACAAAGTGGGAATGAAAAATGCCCCACCGCACGACTGAATAATAAAGAGACGTGTAACATTAACGAGGGACGAAAGAAAAGGCTACGAATGAAGTGTGGACAAGGGCCCTACAGCTACCAACAAAATGTTTCTGCAATGTGGGGGTGCAGTGTAAGTATAAAGTTTAGTTTTATTAATTTCGTTCAGTAACGGTGGACAGTTTGGAGATGGTCGGGCAAAACATTTCGCTACGCTACATTTTTTTGCCCTCCTATTCCCCACACTGCAGAAACACAAACGTTAGCGGCAAGGCTGTTTAAAAAAATTCGGACCAAGAAATAACGACAGACAGGGAACTTGTCGGTTAATTTTTATGTATCGTATTTAAGTATTTGCTTAAATAAACAATTTGACTAGTTTTACCACATGGACAACAACTCTTGCATTCGACTTCAAGCCGACATCAAACAGATAAACCGCTGTAAAGACCGCGTTTTGGAGCTTAACGACACGTTTGACAATTTATCCAGCGGACTTGAATTGGCAGGCAATAACGTTCGACTCAAAATTCTATATCTACTCTATGAGGAAAGACGACTTTGTGTTTGCGACCTCAGTGACATTCTGGGCATGACAATTTCGTCTGTTTCGCAACACCTGAGAAAATTAAAGGACAGAAAAATCATTCAGACCGAGCGAGAGGCACAAACGATTTTCTATTCGTTGACAAAGCCGTATGAAAAATTCTTTAAGCCATTCTTTAAAATACTTGATGAGAATAAAATTTTGGAAGCAGTATGATTTCATCCGATTTAACCAGAGATATTAAAGTTTCGGTCAAAACTGCAATTGGACAGTTAAATTATATTCTGAAACAAGTTAACAATGAGCAGGAGGCAGGAAATATTTTACTGCAATTCAAAGCCGTTCAAGCCATACTGACAAAGACCACATTTGAACTATTGGACGAAACATACCGTAAAGCAATGGCGGAAAAAATATCTTCAGCGTTCCAAAATTGCCCGGGAAACTGCGGAAATGAAGAAAATATTAACAGGTTAAGAATGCTTTTCCCTGATTTTTCACTGGACGAAGTACCGCAAAAGTTACAAGAAGCGCAGCAGCTTGAACAGGAGTTAATGCAATTTTTATCTCAAAAACGTTTGGACATCCCCCACCCCCATGACTGAACTTTGGAACATTGTTTAACTTAAAAATAAAGGAATATGAGAAACAAAATGATGATGATTGCAGCAGTCGGCACGCTGACTATCGCTGGACTTGCTTACGGGTTAACAGCATCCAACAATAGCAGTTGTCCGCTTGAAGGCACACCAGATTGCCCAAAGATTAGCTGTCCTTTAGCAGGCACTCCACAATGTCCGTATGACAATGCCACTTTAGCAAAACTCCCATCGTGCTGCAAAAAAAAGTAACCTTACGGGAGGGTTAAATCCTCCCTTTTTCATCTAAAAACAAAAATTATGAGAAACATACTTTTGGCCACAGGCACAGCTCTACTAAGTTCCTTATGTTGTATTACACCTGTTCTTGCACTCATTGCTGGGGCAACTGGAATTGCTTCAACCTTTTCATGGATTGAGCCATTCAGACCATATTTCATTGGACTTACTGTTTTGGTATTGGGCTTTGCCTGGTATCAAAAATTAAAACCTAAAAAGCAAGTGGACTGTGAATGTGAGACTGACGAGAAACCAAAGTTTATTCAATCAAAATCATTTCTCGGACTGGTGACATTCTTTGCAGCCCTGATGCTTACTTTTCCTAATTATGCTCATATTTTTTATCCCAAGTCGGACAAGCAAATTGTTATTGTTGAGAAATCGAACTTTGAAACAGTAGAGTTTAAAATTAACGGAATGACATGTACAAGTTGTGCGGAACATGTAAATCATGAAGTAAATAAACTGATTGGAATTCTAAAGTCAGAAGCATCATATGAGAACGGAAATGCCATCGTTCAATTCGACAATTCAAAGACGACAATTTCACAAATTGAAACAGCAATCAACTCAACAGGTTACACCGTGACAGACAAGCAAGTAAAATAATGGAAGTCATAACCAAATCAATTATTGCCTGTCCAAACTGCGGACACAAGAAAGAGGAAGAAATGCCAACGGACGCCTGCCAATATTTCTATGAGTGTGAAAATTGCAAAACAGTTATAAAACCTCAACACGGGGACTGCTGTGTTTACTGCAGCTACGGGACAGTAAAGTGCCCACCGATGCAAGAGGACAAGAGTTGTTGCAATTAAGATTCGGACTTACAGCCCAGCCGCTAACAGTGTGCATGTGCCATATTGCTGGTTCAGTGTAGCATTCTAGTTTTAGTTTCATAATTTCGTTCGGTGTCGTGGGACAAAACGCAGCAGGTCGCTAAAGCCATTCCTTCGTCATTTGGCTTTAGCTCCTATGCCGCAATACGTCACATGCACCAACGTTGGCGGTAAGCTTTTTAAAAAAATGAGACAGATACGATTGACAATACTATTGAGCTTACTGACTGTAGTTACTTATGGACAAGTAAGTGACTTTGACTTGAAGAAAATTAAATTCAAAGGACTTGAATTTAGTACTACCAAGCAGACAATAATCAAAACTTTTGGACAGTCTAAAATCGTGGACACGGACTACGAGTGCGGATTCTTCACCAACGACCAACCTGGCGGACCATATTACCAAATGGTATATCCTGACTTCACTTACATCGGTAGTGACAAGGAAAAATTCTACTTACAACAAGTTAATTTTGACTCTAAAGGACAAATAATTATCAAATACGGTGACAGGGATTTAAGCGGACTAACAACCGTAGAGCAGTTTTGCAAGATAATTGGTGACACGTCTGACAACATTTTTCAAAAGCCTGACCGTGATTCTGTACTTATATATTCCAAAGACAGTGACGATGGAGGAATATTTACTTTTAAAAACGGTAGACTTATAAAATTTGAGTATTGGACACCGTGTTAAATTAATTTGGGACTGAAAAAGCCTACCGCCAACACCGGGTTTGTTTAATGGCGGGCGACACAGTCGCCCGTAGTGTCAACAAGTTTATTTATATTCGTGTAGGCGGACAAATCCGTTGGATTTATCCGCCACTAAACAAACCCAAATCGTTGTGCGCAAGCCGTAAAAAATGTAAACAGACAGATATGAATAAATTGAATTCAGGAACTCGTATTGGAACAATGTTGTTAGACCATTTCATTATGACATTTGTAATGATGATTGTTATAGCACCCGGAATGGTTTATGACATGATGCAGACATTTGGTAATCCGGACGCCCAACCAAAGTTATTTTTAGGAAACATCTATCTAAACGTTTTGGGATTTTCACTTTACTTCAATAAGGACATAATATTAGGACGTAGTCCCGCCAAAAGAATCCTAAAACTTCAAGTAATAGACATAAAGACAAATAAACCTGCGAATCCACTTAAGTGCTTTGTTAGAAATTTAACAACAGTACTATGGCCAATTGAGGTACTCGTTGGACTAATTAATAACGAAAGGAGAATTGGTGACTATCTTGCAGGGACAAAATTGACAATATTCAATCCCGATGAACACAAAGCCGAAATAAATTGGACATTGGTGATTATTGCACTCATGACGTCAGCGTTGGCTACGTACTTGACTTTATTCTACCCGATGGAACTTTTGTTCAAAAACATTGGACAAATGTAAGTTGAGAAACGGCCAGCGCACAACACCAGGTTTGGTCAATGGCGGGGTGATGTGTAAACATAAAGTTTTATCTTCGTTACAACGTTTGCCCACGGGGGACTGTGACGTGAAGGTCGCGCTAAACATTCCGCTATCGCTCCATTTTTTAGCGCTCCTATTCCCGCCACTGCCCAAACCCAAACGTTGGCGGTAATTGGGCGTAACTGGACAACATAAATTAAGAAAGTATGGCCAATAAAGTAAAAGGAATTCCAGACAACTCGTCACGCGTTATTCCAAGACTGGTATGCAAGGACGGTGCAGCAGAGATTGATTTTTGCTTAACGACATTTGGAGCAGTTGAAGTCAATAGACGAATGGGCCCCGATAATATGATGGCCCATGCTTTACTGACAATTGGGGATGAGATGATAATGATTGAAGGTGAATGGCCAAGTCTTCCAAGCCGTGCGCCTGAACCTGACGGAAGTTCTCCGGTTGTTATTTTCGTTTATGTTGAAGATGTAGACAAAACAATAGAACGAGCTCTTGAAAATGGTGGTGAAGTTATCGTTCAACCACAGAATCAGTTTTGGGGTGACAGGATTGCCTGGATAATGGACCCAGCCGGTCACGTCTGGACAATTGCGACTCGTATAGAAGAGACCACGGCCGAAGAGCGCTCAGAAAGATGGGGCACAATTCTAAAAGAATAAGTAAGGACAAATGTTTCACCACGACAGCTCGACAAAATCGCTAACGAATCTGACAACATTCACTGAAAGTACGTCAAGCCCAACTACCGCCAACACCGGGTTTGTTTAATGGCGGGCGACACAGTCGCCCGTAGTGTCAGCGAGTTTATTTATATTCGTGTAGGCGGACAAATCCGTTGGATTTATCCGCCACTAAACAAACCCAAAACGTTGTGGCGCATTTTTATTAGGACAATGAGAGCTATCGTATTTACAATCATAATCTTGACAAGTTGTACACCTGCTAATGACTCAATCGACATTGAGGAAAAAGACGGACTGACGTACAAGAAAGGAACTTCAGAACTATTTAGCGGACTTAGAACAGAGTATTTTGAGAACGGACAAATTGCTTTTAGGGCTCCATACGAAAATGGACTACGAAATGGCAAGACAATTTGGTGGTATGAAAACGGAAAAAAGAAATCTGAGGGACAAACAATTAAAGGAGAAAAAGATGGAGAGTGGACATTCTGGTTTGACACTGGGACTATTTCCGCTGTGAATACGTACAAAGACGACAAACTAAACGGAGTAAGTAAATCATTTGACGAAGATGGTAATATAGAAGCGGAGATTATTTATGAAAATGGAATTGCCAATGGACGAGCACTCAGTTATTACAAAAACGGACAAATCGAAAACGACTTTACATACATAGATGGACTTCGACAAGGTGAAGCAAGAATATTCTTCCAAAATGGAAACATCCAGACAAAGTGCAACTATCTAAACAATAAGTTGGACGGTGAATTCCTTGTTCATCACATAAACGGAACCATAATTGGTAGACTACAATATGAATCAGGAAAATTGCAAGGTAAATACTTAGCTTATGACTCTCTGGGACATCTTCTCCAAGAACAAATCTACAAAGACAGTGTACTTCTCAAGACAATAGATTACAGAAAATAAAAACGCGCCACAACACCGTGTTTATGCCAGCTGCGGGTGACAGGTTGATATTAAGTGAGTTTTCCTTAAATTCGTTTCGGCCACGTGGGACAATGACGCGCTTCGAAAGCCGCAGCCGTCATAAACACAAAACGTTGTGGCCAATTGGGTCAAATGTGTCGTCCTAAAATAGGTTGACCAAAAACCCAGGTCACCATGGACAAGTCCAAAAAACAACCCGGCCGAAAAAGAAACGGCAAACAGGTCAGTTTTGACTTCAAACTTTACCTGATCAACAAGATTAACAACGGACGTATTTCCGTAAATTACGCTGCCAAGAAGCACAACGTTTCCAGAAGCACCATCCAGTACTGGATGAAGAAACTCAGTAACTATGAAGCTAAAGTCAATCACGTGAACAAGGATCAGGAAATCAAAAAACTCAAAGACCGCATTGAAGCCCTTGAATTTATTAAGGACTTCCAACAGGACATCATTATTGAATTTGAAAACGTTACCGGACAGGAACTCTCAAAAAAGTACTTACCCGAGCACATCGCAAACGAGATACAGCGAAAAAAGAAAAAGCTTACAAAGTAAAATGGCTGTACGAAGTGTTCGGGATTAGTAAGCAGGCTTATTACAAACGAATAAAGACTGAAAAAGTCAGGGAGAAAAAACATGAGATCGTCTTGAATGAGGTTACCGCTATCCGAAAAAGATTAACCCAAACCGGTACCCGTAAACTCTATGAGCACCTACGACCAGCGTTGGCTTTTCACCAAATCAAAATGGGCAGAGATGCCCTCTTTGACCTATTGCGTTTCAATCAATTGCTGATCCGTAGAACCAAACGATTTCACTTTACCACTGACTCTAATCACATGTATTATACCTCACCAAACCTGGTTAAAAACCTTGAAATTACTCATGCAGAGCAGGTTTTTGTCAATGACATCACCTATATCAAAACCGACAACGGACACGCCTACCTGTCCCTGGTCACAGATGCATATTCCAAAAAAATCATGGGCTGGAGCTTAGACGACAACATGAAGGTTTCAATGGTGAAAGAAGCGCTCATTATGGCCAACCGCAACAGAATCCACAACACGCCCACGGTCATTCATCACAGCGACAGGGGTAAACAATACTGCTGCCCAGACTACACAGAATTTGCCGGTAACCTTAATTTCGTCATGAGCACCACCCAAAATTCAGATCCTTATGAAAATGCCATTGCCGAAAGAATCAATGGTGTTTTAAAGTATGAGTTTGGGTTGAGAAAAACTTTGCCCAGCGTTGACATCGCCCGAAAGATAGTCAGGCAAGCAGTTGACATTTACAACAACGAACGACTGCATTGGAGCCTGGATTTAAAAACTCCGCAATACGTGCATGAAAAGTACAACAAACAAAAATACAAGAGCTATGCTAGAATGGCCGCCTGATTAATTAACTTTATCTCGTTCATGTGAGGATGGAAACGAGCAATGCAGAGGTGCAACTCGGATAGTGCCGAAACCATGAACGCACTGAAAATGAAGTGGGGACTCGCTCCCCTCTCTTCTTCATTTTTAGGGCAAGAAAAAACTAAGAAAACCTTTACCGTAAATTATGTAAAAAACGGTCAACCTATTTCAGGACAAGACAAAAACTGCCGTGGACAGTAACGTATAAGACGGATTATTTCAAAATTAATAGTGAAAACTCTGGTATAAAATGACAAGTACCCCTGTAGACAAATTGATAACCGAATATGACTTCTTAGCCAAAAGCTACTTGAAAAAGTTAACCAAATATTTGGAGAGCAACTCAAACTTACAGACGACCACAAGTAATCCGCTTAAATCAGAGGAAGATTATACTAAGTTTCGATTGGAATCACTTAATGAACTTTGTAAAGTGCTAAAAACAATCATAAGACAACTAGGCAAATACAACAAATTCAAGACCCTGAATCCAAAAATCATTCGTATGGCGACAGTAAATCCACTCACACAAGGAAAATTTTATGATTTCTCAATCAGATATTACAAATACGCAGACAAAGAACCTGAACTTTATGAACTGATAGATACTCACTTTCGCGAATTCTATAAGCTTTCTGAGAAAATTGGATTAGCAAATAAAGCAATGGATTAATGGACACTGGAAATAAAGTTTATCCTTGACAATTAGTACCCAATTAAAAGGTGACAAGAAAAGCATTGAACACAAGTATGGAGTTGGACCTAGTTGACAGTGATAACCTGCCGACTTCAAAATGGAAAACAAAAAAATGAAGAGTCGTGTGATAATTTAGGACGAGGCCCAACTGGCCACAACACCGTGTTTATTTAATTGCGGGGTGTTGTGTGTCAATTCAAATTCGTTTCTTAATTTAGTCCGCTGTAGGCGGACAGTTGCGGAGCAAGTCGGGCTTAACATTCCGCTGCGCTCCATTTTTAAGCCCTCCTACTCCCGCAACTAAATAAACACAAAACGTTGCCAGCCATAGGGGTCGGACAAGTTGAGTTTCAAATAGACGGCTGACAATTTCGTGAGA
The DNA here is from genome assembly GCA_019638255.1 of Cyclobacteriaceae bacterium. Taxonomy (GTDB): domain Bacteria; phylum Bacteroidota; class Bacteroidia; order Cytophagales; family Cyclobacteriaceae; genus UBA2336. The sequence goes on from JAHBUD010000001.1 coordinate 3,270,753, forward strand.
CTCTTTCGTAACAGAATAATATCTCGTAATTTAAGAGGACTAAATACTTTATAAATGATTCGAAATTTTATTGACTCGGCTGCTGAGGGACACCAAATATCCGAGAAGAAAAAAAGGATGATGATAACTGTTATTGCATTAGCATGGACTGCTGCAATACTATTCTCAATTCCGATTATATACAAAGGTCTCAGTGCAGTGTCAACATACAATGAAGTTACAACTGAAATTAATAATCGTCCACCAGACTACTATTCAAGACGAATAGCAGTAGATTACTCTAACGGTTGCAGCTTTCCAAGCTATGGAGAATTTGATTGCAAGTATCTCGTATGTGGAGTTGACCAACAAACATGCGTAAAAGAAAGAATTCAAGAGGAATTCTTCGGACCAATTTACAAAATCGCAATTCCTCTTTTGCTTTTTGCCTCGTTAGGAATTTGGCTATTAATGAGAGTATATTTTTGGATTCAATCATCAGAGAAGCCAGTAAGCTGATTAAACTTTGTTTGACAACGCAAACTATATTGACTACAATTTGAGCTATCTTCATTCATTTGAGTATTCAATACAATCGTCAATTGGTACTCTCAAAAAATATATTGAGGAGAACGAAAAATGGATAAAGCAGTTTGAGAACAATTTAAAAGAGAATATCTCAAATGACAGTCAATTAACTTCAAATGATGAGTTAGTTAATGCATCATACTATTTTAACAAGTATGAATTGGAAGTTCAACTTTTACAAGAATTTAAGAATACTCATAGATTCTCAGTGTTTATTACTATGATTACCCTCTTTGAAGGAAAGTTAAAATCATTATGTGAGATTTTAGAAAAAAAAGTTCAGTCTAAAGCAAAATTGAAAGGAATAAGAGGAAATCACTTACAGCTATATTTTCAATTCTTAACTGAAGATTTAAAAATTGAAAAAAATGACTGGGTGACACATTATAACTCAATTCAAAATCTTAAATTCTTGAGAAATAGTTTGGTACATCAAGAAGGACTAATAACTGATGATGAAAGAAAAATTATAGAAAAAACGCCAGGTTTGACAATTCATCATAGCGGACAACTATTTACAATAAACGATGACCTTCAATTCTTGACCGACTTCATTAACAAAATAGATTTAGCATTTAAAGGTCTTATCAAGTCGGTTGACAATTACTTCAAAGATTTTAAGACTTCCGCCAATTGAAAATATATAAATCTTCGAATGACGTGCAGACCAAACCCCTACGGCTGGCAACACCGTGTTTATTTAATTGCGGGGTTCTGTGTCCTAATTCAAATTCGTTTTCTTAATTTAGTGCATAACGGTGGATAAGTTCGGAGTTGGTCGGGTTTAACATTCCGCTTCGCTTCATTCTTAAACCCTCCTATTCCCGCAACTAAATAAACACAAACGTTGTGCATAAGGCGGTCAGACGAGAATGAGATTATTTATAACGTGATTGCCTAACTGATTAAAATCTCATTCTTATTACTTGGAATTGAATGCACAACTAAACGCTAAGTTATCCCCCATTTATAGTCACCGCGAATTAGCTTAAGTTTCAAAATCAAAATTATACCTGGTGGAATAATATAAACTGCTAACAAAACTCGGACTGAATTCAGTTTCTTTAAACAGTTCATTGTAGGTGGAATAAATACATCAACTAATATAACTCATGGATTTATGAGTTGTTTAATTACGTTCTAGCCTCGGTGGAATTATACACATTTCTTTACAACACACGGATTTGGTCGGATTATTAAGGTATTCTCTATTTTATGCCAACCCACGGATTGAATTCGGTTTAAAAAAAAATTATAGCCGGTGGAATCATATAAACTCCTTAAAAAGCTCGGTGGATTGATAGGTTTCTTAATTACGTTTTATCAACGGTGGAATAATTCGCGATTCTTTACAATGCACAGATTTGGTCAGCGCGCATGGGTGTTGACATAGGACAGTTCGTCCTAACTACACAGGACTTGGACTTTGGTGATTCATTACAAGCTACCTAACGAATCAGTCCAAGTTTATTAATAAATACAGGACGAACCGCCCATATGCACAACACCGTGTTTAATCCAGCTTGGGTGGTTTGTGGTTTATCTTCTCTTTGTTTTAGTAATTTATTTCTATTTTCGGGGGACAAATACGTACTTCGGATACCCAAGCCGTATTAAACACAAAACGTTACCAGCAAGCGTAAAAAGTGTGTCGTCCTAAAATAGGTTGACCAAAAACCCAGGTCACCATGGACAAGTCCAAAAAACAACCCGGCCGAAAAAGAAACGGCAAACAGGTCAGTTTTGACTTCAAACTTTACCTGATCAACAAGATTAACAACGGACGTATTTCCGTAAATTACGCTGCCAAGAAGCACAACGTTTCCAGAAGCACCATCCAGTACTGGATGAAGAAACTCAGTAACTATGAAGCTAAAGTCAATCACGTGAACAAGGATCAGGAAATCAAAAAACTCAAAGACCGCATTGAAGCCCTTGAATTTATTAAGGACTTCCAACAGGACATCATTATTGAATTTGAAAACGTTACCGGACAGGAACTCTCAAAAAAGTACTTACCCGAGCACATCGCAAACGAGATACAGCGAAAAAAGAAAAAGCTTACAAAGTAAAATGGCTGTACGAAGTGTTCGGGATTAGTAAGCAGGCTTATTACAAACGAATAAAGACTGAAAAAGTCAGGGAGAAAAAACATGAGATCGTCTTGAATGAGGTTACCGCTATCCGAAAAAGATTAACCCAAACCGGTACCCGTAAACTCTATGAGCACCTACGACCAGCGTTGGCTTTTCACCAAATCAAAATGGGCAGAGATGCCCTCTTTGACCTATTGCGTTTCAATCAATTGCTGATCCGTAGAACCAAACGATTTCACTTTACCACTGACTCTAATCACATGTATTATACCTCACCAAACCTGGTTAAAAACCTTGAAATTACTCATGCAGAGCAGGTTTTTGTCAATGACATCACCTATATCAAAACCGACAACGGACACGCCTACCTGTCCCTGGTCACAGATGCATATTCCAAAAAAATCATGGGCTGGAGCTTAGACGACAACATGAAGGTTTCAATGGTGAAAGAAGCGCTCATTATGGCCAACCGCAACAGAATCCACAACACGCCCACGGTCATTCATCACAGCGACAGGGGTAAACAATACTGCTGCCCAGACTACACAGAATTTGCCGGTAACCTTAATTTCGTCATGAGCACCACCCAAAATTCAGATCCTTATGAAAATGCCATTGCCGAAAGAATCAATGGTGTTTTAAAGTATGAGTTTGGGTTGAGAAAAACTTTGCCCAGCGTTGACATCGCCCGAAAGATAGTCAGGCAAGCAGTTGACATTTACAACAACGAACGACTGCATTGGAGCCTGGATTTAAAAACTCCGCAATACGTGCATGAAAAGTACAACAAACAAAAATACAAGAGCTATGCTAGAATGGCCGCCTGATTAATTAACTTTATCTCGTTCATGTGAGGATGGAAACGAGCAATGCAGAGGTGCAACTCGGATAGTGCCGAAACCATGAACGCACTGAAAATGAAGTGGGGACTCGCTCCCCTCTCTTCTTCATTTTTAGGGCAAGAAAAAACTAAGAAAACCTTTACCGTAAATTATGTAAAAAACGGTCAACCTATTTCAGGACAAGACAAAGACAAGGACACAGCAGACAGACACGAACTTAAACGAGAAAAAAGTAAACCATTTTGACAGGTGAACACAGACATAAAAACGATACAACAAAAGGACAGCGAGTAAGCCGACACTCTTTGCCGACCCTTCTGTGTTTTAATTTTTTTTCCCACCGCACAAAAATTTTGAAATTCTATTGCCAACGCACAATGGCACATTTGGTTTTGCCCCAACCCACAAGCCAACCCTTCTGCAAAACCAAAAGAGCCATTTTCGCCAACGCACCAACTACAGATGTGAATATTAACAAACAAGGTTATTTTCTGTAATTTAACCGACTCAAAAAACAAAAAGAATACAAGACAATGAATGATATAAAAGATTTAGAAAAGACACTTTGGGCTGCTGCGGACAAACTCCGTAGCAACATGGATGCAGCAGAATACAAACACGTTGTTTTAGGACTGATTTTCCTAAAATACATTTCTGATGCTTTTAACGACCTACATTCCAAACTGACAAAAGGAGAAGGAGAATTTGAGGGAGCAGACCCCGAAGATGCAGATGAGTATGTTGCTTACAATGTGTTTTTCGTGCCTGAAACGGCACGTTGGAAATATTTGCAGGACAGAGCCAAGCAGCCTGAAATTGGAAAGCTCATTGACAACGCAATGGATGAAATTGAGAAAATCAATAGTAATCTGAAAGGCGTTTTACCTAAAATTTATGCTGACCCCGAACTGAATAAAACAAGACTTGGAGAACTTATTGACTTGATTGGAACAATTGGCTTTAACCAAGAAGGACACGAAGCAAAAGACTTGTTAGGCAGAGTTTACGAATATTTCTTAGGTCAATTTGCAGATGCAGAAGGCAAAAAAGGAGGACAATTCTATACTCCTGCAAGCATTGTAAAATTGTTGGTTGAAATGCTTGAACCTTATGAGGGCAGAGTTTATGACGGTGCTTGTGGTAGCGGTGGAATGTTTGTGCAAAGCGAAAAGTTTGTAAAGGAACATCAGGGGAATATTAAAAACCTTTCTATTTACGGACAAGAGAGCAACCCAACAACTTTGCGATTGGCAAAAATGAATCTTGCCATTAGAGGTATTGATGCCAAGATTGAATTAGGCGACACGTTTTTGAATGACAAACACAAAGACTTAAAAGCAGATTTTATTATTGCAAACCCACCTTTCAATATTAGTGATTGGAGCGGAGAGCAATTAAGAGACGACCACCGTTGGAAATATGGAGTTCCACCAGCTGGCAATGCCAACTATGCTTGGTTGCAGCACTTCATTAGCAAATTAAGCAATAGCGGAACTGCTGGAATTGTTTTGGCAAATGGAAGCATGAACAGCAATACAGGAACAGAAGGCGAAATAAGAAAAAACATGATAGAAGCTGGATTGGTAGATTGTATGGTGAGTTTGCCAGCACAACTTTTTTACAATACTGCGATTCCTGCATGTTTGTGGTTCTTAGCAAAAAACAGAACAAACGGAAAATTCAGAAAACGTTCAAATGAAATTCTTTTTATTGATGCCCGTAATCTTGGAGTAATGGTAAATAGACGTAACAGAGAGTTTACAGATGAAGATGTAAAACAAATTGCAGATACTTATCATAGTTGGAGGAACATAAATGGAAACTATTCTGACATAGCGGGATTCTGTAAAAGTGCAACAATTGAAGAAGTAAAGAAGAACAGTTATGTTCTAATGCCGGGAAGATATGTAGGGACAGAAGACACAGAAACAGACGGAACACCATTTGATGAAAAAATGCAAACACTCACAACCAAACTTGCAGAACAGTTTGCACAGAATAGTGAATTAGAAAAAATCATTCGTGAAAACTTAAAAGGTATTGGATATGAGTTTTAATGAATGGAAATTAAAGAGATTTGATGATGTTTTAGATTTAAAGAATGGAAAATCTCGTCCAAAAGAAGAAGGAATAATACCAGTATATGGTGGTAATGGCATTTTAGGATATACCAACCAATTTAATGTTGAAGGAGAAACAATAGTTATTGGTCGTGTTGGTGCATATTGCGGTGCAACTTACTATGAAAATAATCCATGTTTTATTTCGGATAATGCTCTATACGCAAAAGTCAAGGATGATAACAACGCTATCTTCTTATATTATTTATTACTACATACTAACTTAAATCAGCATGCAGGAGGTTCAAGCCATCCGTTATTAACACAAGGACGCTTAAACGATATAGAACTTTTAATCCCACCAATCGAACATCAAAATAAAATTGCTTCGATACTTTACTCACTGGACAAAAAAATATCTCAAAATGAAGCAATTAATTTGACTTTAAATGAAGTATTACAAACTTTATTTAGTGAAATATATCCTTCTAATATTGAAATAGACGGTTTAAAAAAAGAAAAATTAGGCAATCTTATTGAAGTCAAAAATGGTTATGCTTTCAAAGGAAGTGACTTTATTGATGAAGGAATACCTGTTTTGAAAATTAAAAACGTAAAGGCTGGTAAAGTCATTCTCAATAATCTAAGTTATGTATCAAGAGAAATAGCCGATAAAGCTCAACGCTTCCGTATAAAGCAAAACGATTTACTAATAACCATGTCAGGAAATCGTATTGATGGAACACCAGAAACGTGGGTTGGCAAGGTTGGTATTTTTCACAGAGACGGAGAATATTTACTCAATCAACGAGTAAGTATTTTAAATATACTGGATGAAGAAATCATGTCAAGATATTTTCTGTGTCAACTTCTTAGCACAGAGGAATTTCAATATTATTTCATTTCAAACGCTACAAGTTCGGGCGGTCAAGCAAATATTTCACCTGATTTAATTTATAATACTGAAATAGTTGTGCCGCCAAAAGAAGTAATGCAAAAGTTTCATCACTTGGCAGAAGATATTTACAGTAAAATATTTGCAAATGAATTGGAGATTGAAACGCTTGCCAATTTAAGAGATACGCTACTGCCTAAATTAATGAAAGGCGAAATCAATATTTAATCAATGGAAGAAGCGGACAAAATAAAATTTTTGGATAATCCTGAGTTCAACGATTGGTTGAACGATAACTTCCCCGTTGAAATTGAGGAATACGAATTTCATTCGAGTGAAGTATTGTATAATCAACACTATGATGGTTATGTAAAGGCATTGGAAAGATACAATCAAGACCCTCAAATTGTATTATGGCGTATAATTGAGAATTTCCCAACTCCAATAGCTTATTACATTGACCAAGCCGAAAACAATTATCAAAACGAGCATCATAGATTAGATTTACTTAAATCTTGTTGGGAAGCAATTATATTTTTCATTTACGGTTTAGTGGTAGCAGAAGCACGACACAGAAATATTCCTTTAAAAACAATCGGTTTAACAAGTTGGTCAACATTTAAATCGGATAGAGTTCACGACAAATTAAACATTGTTGAGAATATTCTTGATTATACTACGAAAAACGGGATTCCCTTTGAATGTGCTTCAATTATTCCAATTGCAACACTTGCCGATGTCAGAAAACTTAATCAAGAAAGAAACGGCTTTGAACATGCAGCAGCTAAAACAGCAATGCAACAAAGAGAACTTTACAAAGAATTGTTTCCATTAGTTAGGAATGTTTTGAATCAATTAATGGGTTTAGAAAAAGTCCGTTTGTTCCGTTATCATGAAGCAGCTCAACCATTATTCCCAAGATGTGAAATATTCAACGGCAGTTCATTAGGTGGCAAGAAAGATATTGTAACTCTCCATCGGGATAATTACATGGAAATATTAGACGATTTTGATAATACAACTGTATTTGCTCAAATAAATACTACTGCTTTTTGTTTAGCTCCTTTTATTCATTTCTTTCAAGAAGTTCATGAGACAAATGCTCTTATCTGTTTTTTCAAGAAACATAACCGAGGTAAATACAAGTTTGAGGTTGTGAGTAAATCGCAGGACAAAGAATTTGAACCAGCAGATTTTGACAAGTTTGAAAACAAGTTAAAATCATTGATACAATAACAATGGGAAGATTTATAACAGAAAACGAAATAGAACAAATTGCATTGGATATTCTGAATGAAGATTTAGGATATACAGTGCTTTATGGCCCTGATTTAGCAGAAGGGGACAGTAAAGAAAGAGAATATACAGAAGTTGTATTGCAACAGCGTTTAAAAAATGCCATTGAAAAACTAAACCCTGAAATTCCAGCAGATGCAAGAGAAGAGGCATTTAAAAAAGCACTTCGCACAACAACCATAAGTTTATTTGAAAACAATCAAGCATTTCACCGAATGCTTACAGAAGGAATTGATGTAAAATTTGGAATCGGTGACGGAAAAGCAAAAACAGACAAAGTTTGGTTGGTTGATTTTTCAAACGCTGCAAACAATGAGTTTTTGGCAATCAATCAGTTTACAGTAATTGAAAACCACAATAACAAAAGACCTGATATAGTTTTATTTGTAAACGGTTTGCCATTAGTTGTTATCGAATTAAAAAATGCAATTGATGAAAATGCGGACACCAAAGCAGCGTTCAATCAATTACAGACATACAAACATCTTATCCCTTCCTTATTTACTTACAATGCCTTTCTAATTGTTTCGGATGGTTGGTTTGCTAAAGGCGGAACTTTGAGTAGTGATTACAGCCGTTTTATGGAGTGGAAAACAGCAGACGGTGAAAAAATTGTAAACACACAAACCGAACCCGAAATGGAACCTATGATAAAAGGTTTGTTGAATAAACGAACCTTGTTAGATGTGATTCGCCATTTCATAGTTTTCGAAAAGACCAAAGAAAAAACAATCAAGAAAATTGCTGCATACCATCAATATTATGCAGTAAATAAAGCTATTGAAACAACTGTTCACGCAACCACAACAACTCAAGAAGAAACAAAAGGTCGTGCAGGTGTAGTTTGGCACACACAAGGGAGCGGAAAGAGTTTGAGTATGGTTTTCTATACGGGAAAGTTGGTTTTAACAGAGCAATTGAACAATCCAACAATTGTAGTTTTAACCGACCGTAACGACTTAGACCAACAACTTTTTGAAACCTTTGGAAACTGTGAGCAACTTATAAGGCAAAAACCTAAACAAGCTGAAAACAGAGACGATTTAAAAGATAAACTTTCAGTTGCTTCGGGTGGTGTAATCTTCACAACCATTCAAAAGTTCTTACCTGAAAATCCAGGGCTTACTTATCCGCAATTATCTGACAGAAGAAATATTGTTGTGATTGCAGACGAAGCACACAGAAGTCAATACGATTTTATTGACGGCTACGCCAAGCACATGAGAGATGCTTTGCCAAACGCTTCATTTATTGGTTTTACTGGAACTCCAATAGAAAAAGAAGACAAGAATACAACAGCCGTTTTTGGTAATTACATTCACATTTACGACATACAACAAGCCGTTGAAGATGGTGCAACCGTTAAGATTTACTATGAAAGTCGTTTAGCGAAAATTGAACTTAGCGAAGCAGACCAAAAACTCTTAGACCAAAGAGTTGAAGAAGTTACTGAAGATGACGAGCTAACCGAAAAACAAAAACGCTTTGCAAAATGGGCAAGTAAAGAAGCCGTTGTTGGAAGTGAACAGCGTTTAAAACAAGTTGCTTTAGACTTAGTAACACATTTTGAAAACAGAACATCAGCAGCCGAAGGTAAGGCAATGATTGTTTGTATGAGCCGTAGAATTTGTGTTGCGTTACATAATGAAATTATAAAAATCCGTCCTCATTGGCACGACACAGCAGATGATAAAGGAGCAATTAAAGTAATAATGACAGGTTCAGCCAGTGACCCATTAGATTGGCAAGAACACATCAGAAACAAACCAAGAAGAAAAGCAATCGGTGACAGATTGAAAGACCCGAAAGATTCTTTGAAATTGGTTATTGTTCGAGATATGTGGCTTACTGGTTTTGATGCTCCTTGTTTACATACGCTATACATTGACAAACCAATGAACGGACATAATCTAATGCAAGCCATTGCAAGGGTTAATCGTGTGTTTGGCGACAAGCAAGGCGGTTTGGTGGTAGATTATATAGGCATTGCACAAGATTTGAAAAAAGCACTTGCCATTTATACAGAAGCCAAAGGAAAAGGACAACTAACTTTTGACCAATCAGAAGCAGTTGCCAAAATGCTTGACTTCTATGAAATAGTAGTTGATATGTTTGGAAGTTTTGACTACAAAAAATATTTCCAACTCGACCCAAGAGATAAACTCAATTTCATATTAGATGCTTCAAACCACATTTTAGGTTTAAAAGACGAAGATGGAGTAACGGGAAAAAAGCGATTTACTTATAATGTAACTCGTTTAAGCCAAGCCTTTGGACTTGTTGGCACAACTCCCGAAGCAAAAGACGTTAGAGATGATTTAGCTTTCTTCCAAGCAATTAAAGCAAGGTTTGCAAAATTTGAAGAAAGCGGTAAAAAGAAAAGCAACGAAGAAATTGAAACAGCAATCAGGCAGATTATTAATGATGCAATTGTTTCAAAAGAAGTAGTTGATGTTTTTGATGCTGCTGGTCTTGCTAAACCGACAATTGAAATTCTTAATGATGAATTTTTAGAGCAGATTAAAAATTTGCCGAGAAAGAATTTAGCACTTGAACTATTAAAACGACTATTGAATGAGGAAATAAAAATCCGTTCAAATACAAACTTGGTTCAAAGCCGAAAATTTTCTGAAATGCTTGCAGAAGCAGTTAAACGCTATCAAAGCGGACTTATAGAAGCAGCACAACTCATTGAAGAATTAATCAAACTTGCACAAGACATAAGAGCAGCAGACAAGAGAGGAGAAAAGCTAAACCTTAGAGTTGACGAACTTGCTTTTTATGATGCACTTGCAGACAATCCAAAAGCAGAAACAATTTTAGGAGACGACATATTGAAAGCTATTGCTCACGAACTGGTTGACAGCGTAAGACGTAATACATCTATTGACTGGCAATTAAAAGAAAGTGTTCAAGCTAAATTGAGGGTTTTGGTAAAAAGGATTTTGCGTAAATACAAATATCCACCAGACGACCCACAAACAGGAGATTATACAGAATCAGTAAACAAAGTATTAGGACAAGCAGAACTATTAGCAGACTATTGGACAAAAGACAAATAAGCCAACGCACAGGTGTAAGCACATTTGCAATTCGCACAAGCCAACGCACAGACCAAAAATTGCAAAAGAGCTTCCATCTTTGCCACCCAGAGAAGAATTTCAAAATTTTTCTCCCACGCTTTAAAAAAAAATTAAAACACGCAACCGCACAGACCAACACGGCATGACAGTGAAACTCAACAACGAAAATGGTTTACAGACACGGTGGACAAGAACGCCAGCTGGTAACAGCGTGTTGCCTCAATTGGCGGTGATGTGCAAAATTGAAGCTGAGTGCTACTATCAAACTTTTGTGCAGGTTGACAGTGAAGTGCTCCGAAATCGCCAACTGCGGCAACACGCAAAACGTTGGCAGTAATGCTCAAAAAACGGACAGCATGATAAAACGGTTGACATTTTTGATTTTGGCACTTCTGACGACTAATTGTTCCGACAACGACTCAATTCAAACAGAGCATTTCGTTGGCAACTGGACGGTCACTCAGGTTTTATATGACGGTGAATTAAAGACTGAGTGGACAGGAACTCATCTGACAATTGAACAAAATAAAATTGACGGTGGACTCTATTCAATGACCGACACGAAATACGACTCCATCTGGAGTTCAAATGGGACATGGAAAAAATCAAATGAAGAATTTCAATTAATACTTGACGACACATTAACGGTTGACTTTAGTTCTGACAGTAAGAAACTTAATATTATTAAAAGATTACCTTGGACAGCTCAGTCGACATGTGACCCGGGGACAGGAATATGTTTGCCCATTGTGACAGGAATGTGGGACTTTAAATTTGAACGAGAAAACTAAAAGATTTGTGTGTGAGCACTACTGCCAACACCGGGTTTGTTTAATGGCGGGCGACACAGTCGCCCGAAAGTGTAAACAAGTTTACTTATATTCGTGTAGGCGGACAAATCCGTTGGATTTATCCGCCAATAAACAAACCCAAAACGTTGGCAGTAATAGGCCCCGGACAAATTGGTCATCTAACGGGTGACAGACTTCTAACAAAGATTTCCCACGGGGACAAATTAACGGCTTCGGGACAACTAGACTAAATTGAATAAAAAAATGACTGAGTCTGACGAAATAATGAATTTGTACAAGACTTTAATTCAGTCCGACCAATACACCTTCCCAAGCAAAGGAAAAGTAAAGATTAGTGAAAAGCATGGTGTTTATATTGTTTACAGTCCAACGGACAAAGTCTTACATGTAGGAAATACCCCAAGTGGAAAGAAAGGACTAAATCAGAGACTATATAACCATGTTACAAGGACTTCGTCTTTTAGTAGAGTATATTTAAAACCGCAGAACATCTCTTTACGGAATGGCTATAAGTACAGAGTCATTGAAATTTCATCTCCAAGAAAAAGGGCATTACTTGAAGCATTGACAGCTGGACTATTATGCCCAGCCCATATTGGAACTGGAGAGAAAAAGAAGAAATAGATTTACTGAGGAATATGGCAGAGAGAATCGCAGTTGAGACTTTAACATTGAGTGAGATTTCAGATCTCTTTCAACAATCATTGGAAATTGCTTTTCCTAAATCAAAAGGCGCGATTGAGAATACAATGAAAAAAATCTCAAAGGCAAAAATGAGTGAATACAAATGGATAAAGACCTACGAGGAATTCAAAGGAGCCAAACTCAATTTTTATTGCCAAAAAGTACCCAACCTGGACAGCCCGATAGTTAGCATTGGAATGACTCATAGAACTACGAAAGGTTTGATTTTAATTACTATGGACACGTCTAATGGAGGAATTCCGCCAACAGGTATTGTTAAAAAGAAAGGCTGGGACAAATGGGTAAAAATTTATACTGCTCACTTTTGCGAGAGATATGCTGAAAGAATAATGAAAGTTGAAACCCCGACATTTCAAATTGGCTCCGAAGGACTTATGTTCGCGGACATGTTAGGTCCTGTTCGCGTGACTGACAACATCTCAGAAGAAATAGATGAAATAGAATTTCAATTTAAAGAGGGACAAGCTTACGGTTATCGCGACAGCAAGAGTAAAATTGGATACTTTAGAACAGTCTATTCAAATGACATGTTGAAAGGCGACCGACTCAAGTTCAAAAATGAATGGGAAGTACCATTAAATCAATTGTACGAATTATTTAAGAGGACTAATTGATAAGAAAGAATTTGGCTTCGAATAAAATGTAAGAAGGGCCTACTACTGCCAACAGCAGCTATTTGCAATTGCGGGGTTTGGTGTTAAATTAAAGTTTATGTTTCACAATGTAGTTCGGTTACGGGGGACAATTTTACAGCAGGTCGGCTTTAACATTCCGCTGCGCTCCATTTTTAAAGCCTCCTATGCCCGCAACTGCAAATAGCCAAACGTTAGCGCCAAAGCGCGGACAAAAAATTCCGCAGACAATGACGACTAACATTTTACAGTCCGTATCCGCAGACAATAACTCGACTTTTGGCTGACGACTTTTAGTACATATTCCTGGCTTCGTAAGCAATGACAATGGACTTCAGTCTAGAATGACGCCCCGCCCCCACCGCTGACAAAGGAGAATCGCGCGAAGCGCGAATTTTTTTTTTAGGTTTGGCGAAGGATATTTTGAAAAATCGCTTTAAAAAAATTTTTAGACAGTTTTGACCTAAATGACTGACCAAAAGACAACGTTTTGTTTAGTTGGAGCCAGACCGCGTCCAAATATAATTTTCGGTGGACTCTTACAGAGTCCAATACAAGCTTTCGGTGGACGCGCTCTGGCGCTAACACCATGTTTGTGCCAGCTTGCGGGTGATCGCCAGGCTATGAAGTATTCGTTTCTTTATTTAGTTTCGTAACGGTAGACAGTCTGCAACTGGGCGTGCTTGCCATTCGTTCCTCATTTAGCAAGCACGCCTAACCGCAAGCCGTCACAAACATAAAACGTTAGCGTTCATGCCGGTGGAAAGCTCCGACAAATTTGGAGTATATCTAAAAAGTATATACCTTTGGACAAAGGTAATACTATGAAAAATCTATCATTAAAACTTGAGGACGACATTTTTCAGGAGACTGAGAAAATCGTGACCAAAGTAAAAAAGAACCGGAACAGGTATATTAACGAAGCTATCGAATTCTACAATCGACTTCATAGACGTAGACTGCTTTCAAAACAGTTGAGTAAAGAATCAAAAATCGTTGCCAAGGACTCCTTAGAGGTTTTGGCTGAGTTTGAAAAATTGAACGATGAAGATTAAGCAATTCGAAATCTGGATTGCCGACCTAAATCCAAGAATGGGGACAGAGGCCGGAAAAATCAGACCTGTCATTATTGTTCAAACGGACTTACTTAATAAAGAGCATCCATCGACTATCGTTTGCCCGATAACGACAAACGTAAAACCTGACTCAGAGATACTGCGAGTTCACCTTAAAAAATCAAAGTTCGGACTCAAAGAGGACTGTGACATAATGATAGACCAAGTCCGAGCAATTGATAACAAAAGACTTGTGAAAAGAGTTGGAGAAGTGGACAGCATCACGGCTGACAAGATTAGAGAGAATTTGAAAATAGTTTTGGACTTAGACTAACCGGCACGCAACGCTAACAAAAAGTTTATGCCAGCTGCTGTTGATGTGCAGATATAAAGTTTAGTTTTCTTAATTTCGTTCAGCCACGTGGGACAGAAACGCGCTTCGAAAACCGCAGCCGTCATAAACTCAAACGTTAGCGGCAAGTTTTTTGCCACAATCAAAAGCTGCCGGACGGAGCCAGCGCAAACCCAGCTCACACGCTTTTGCCCTACGCTCACAAAAACCAGCCGCTAACATTGTGTTTATGTAACGCTCGGATAGTGCCTTGTAGATAATTCATCAAATCAATTTTTTAATACACCCAGCCGCACATGAGAAGGAAGAGAGACTCGAACTCCATCCTTTTACCTGCTTCTCTTTATGGTCAGACTGTACACATCCTAACAGGTAACTGCGCCACCAATTGCGCCACTTCCTTCTGGTCGGGTCTCTCCCCAATTGTCACCCTCCACTGTTAATCCGGCAAGGTTTGAATCTAATAACTCGTAAAAGTTTCTCGCCTTAATTCTGGGTCGCGGACAGGTCAGCACCCACGCTTCTTAAATATTTTTCCTACGCTTCGTGTATTAAAAAATTGATGCAAAGTTTTGTTCTACAAATATAGTTCATCGTGTCTTGTCGCGCCACATAAACACTCATTCATTGCCGGCAAGCCATCGGGACAGTTTGGTAACCAACGACAAAGACGAACAAAAAACATAAACTAAAGGACATGAATTTTTGGACAGTTGCCATTGGACTATTAGTTCTGTACATAATCTACAGGACTTATAAAAAGAACAAATTAAAAAAAGAAAAGGAACTCAATGACAAATTGTTAGCCGACTTACAAAAAGCTCACGACACGAAAGACTATAAAGAAGTAATTAGACTCATTGACAATAAAGAATTGACGAATGCCAGGTTATGTTATGTTTACGGCAACGCCCTATTAATGACTGGACAGACTGAAAAAGGGAGAAGTATTTTCAAAAAAGCATTTTCGTTCGGGGACAAAAATGAAACAAGAAAAATATTTGGGTTTGCTGAATTAAATGCCGGACATCATAAAGAGGCAATATCGCTATTACAAGAAATTGAAAAAGACTATTTGGCGTTTCAATTCAAATATGATGACGGTTACGACATTGTTGAGAATTTAGGAATTGCTTTCATGGAATTAGAAAAATACGATTTAGCAATTGAAGCATTTAAAGGAGCACCGCTTGGAAAGAAAAATATTACTGACGGACTAAACAAAATATTTATTCTCCTTGGACAATGTTATGAAAAGAAGGGGGACACTAAAAATGCAATGAAATTTTATACAAAGTCAGTAGCTTACAAGTACAATGACGACTTACAGAGTAAAATTGAAAATCTTCAAGCGGACAAGTAAAATTGAGAATGATGGCCAGCCGGCAACAAAGTGTATGTAACATTGCGGGGTGAAGTGGAAATTAGTAGTTTAGGTTTCAAACAACGTGCGGTTTCGTGGGACAGTTTCGGAGTAGTCGGGCAAATCAGTCGTACCTCCTTTATTTGCCCTCCTATGCCCGCAACGTCACATACACAAACGTTATGCACAATGCCGCTGAACAGATTCGGTACTTCGAACATTGGCACATTTGCTTGCCGCTCAACCCCGCGCGACACCAAAGCAAGCAAAAGAGCCAAAGATCCCCTAAGACCAACAGACAGACACCCACCAATTATTAACCTGTTGAGACCCAATCAACTATTTTCAACTTTGATTGCAGATTCTGAAACCAGATTCCTTTCTCTGTAGTCTCAAGTAATGAACATAAAACAAAAACCTATGGACCAAGCGTACTTCGTTATAATCGCTGTTTTTCTAAGCATCTTCGGGACAGTATATACTTATTTGAGTTATCGCAATAAAGAGCGACTAGCACTGATTGACTCAGGATTAAGTCCTGATACGTTTAAACAAATGCTACACAGAAAAAGTAAATCTCTGTTAGTATTTGGACTTGTCTTTATTGGATTCTCTTTGGGTATCATTAGCGGATTCTTTTTTGAGAAATATCTCCTATTTAACTACAATCCGAATAGTTACAGAAATTATCCACAGGCTTACTTAACAATGGTTCCTTTGTGCATCGGTATAGCTTTGATTATTTCCTTCTATCTTAATCGGAAAAACGATAAGTAATCTTGTCTACCACTTCCGATTGAAGAACGAATGACCGAAACAAAGTTGACTGAAGATAAAGCAATAGAAAGGGCTATTGAGCGGGACCCGGAGGCGTACAGATTCTTACTCAAGAACTATAATGCCTATGCTTTTTCTATTGCTGTTAAAATTGTAAAGAATAGAGAGGACGCGGAAGAAGTGGTTCAGGATTCATTTTGTAAGGCATTTAAAGCAATAAGGAACTTTAGTCGATCGGGAAAATTTTCGACTTGGTTGTACAAGATAGTATATAATACAGCCCTGACCAGAATTCGAAATAAGAAAGTAATCATGGACAGCATCGAGGAGTTCCCAGATTCAAATGGAAGTTTTGATATACCGGACAATTATGTCGGCTCTTTTGAAAAACTCGTGCAAGCCGATCAAGTGGCACTTCTAAAAAAGGCACTTACAGTTTTAACTGAATCCGAGAATCTTGCAATTATGCTTTACTATACATGTGAAAATACAATAGTAGAAATAGAAAGCATAACCGGGTGGAACCCATCAACTATCAAAATAAGATTGTTCAGGGCAAGACAGAAACTTTATATAGAGCTATCAAAACAACTGAAGGACGAGATAAACGAATTGTTATGATAAAAATGAATTTTGATAATAAAGATGAGCATGAGGACAAGCAACTCATTCAATTACTGAGGGAGGAAATCAAGGAATTTCCTTCTGACCATTTAGTGGAAAGCACTTTGGCAAAGATTTCTGCTATGCAGATGGAAAAAAGGTTTGCACACAAACCACTTAGAATTCCTATCTACATAATGACCGCCATTGCACTTCTACTATTGATTCCCTTATTTGTCCCAATAGCTCCAAATAGCTCATCTCTAAATCTATTGTCAGAATTCTTAGATTATCCTGAAAGCTCTATTCTTAATTATGCAGTTTGGTGTTGGTTCACAGTCGTGGTCTTATGGATTTTGGGATTACAACTCCAAGCACAATCAAAATTTTACTTAAACCCATTCAAGCTATGAAATCAATTGGTTTATTTACCTGTTTGCTATTTATGACCAGCATGAGCGTTAATAAAACGAATGGCATCATTCGACATGATATTGATATAGAACGTTATCGTGAACTTGGCAGGATGCCGCAGTTCGATTGTGTTGGACGTTATTCATCTACCGTCACCAGTGACGACTATGCAGCGGGAGTACTTATAGCTGATAGGTGGATTCTGACAGCCTCTCACTTTATCGGAGACACTTCGGTGTGGTTGTTTGGTGACAAATACTACAAAAGCAAACGAACTGTAATACATCCCAAGATTGAACCAGGTGCATCTGAGAGACAATGGACAGGCTGGGATTTAGCATTAATCGAGTTAACAGAACCCGTAACCAATGTAGAACCTGCAAGTAGGTATTATGGTACAGCAGAAGTAGGCTCAATAATTACTAAGATTGGCTATGGGTACATCGGAGACGGACTTCATGGAATGAAATCACCAAGAGAATCAGAACGACTGGGCGGACAAAATACGATTGATGCCGCGGGGGGAATTTTTGAATCCAGATCCTTTTCCACAGACGTTTTAGTTTTTGATTTTGACAGTCCTATTTCTAAGTTAACTAACAAATTTGGTTCGGCTGACCCGCTTGACCTTGAAGTTGGAGGTTCAAAAGGGGATAGCGGTGGCGGAGTTTTTGGACAGTTCAACAATGAATGGAAACTTGTTGGGATTGTTTCAGGAGCGTTGAATCGAGAAATAAAATACGGTTCAGTTGCTGCACTGGCAAGAGTATCTTCCGCTAACGAATGGATAGACTCTGTAATAAATGCACCTTTGGAAAAATAATTCCAGTTGACAGATGTTCAGGAGATCATCAATCATGCGGAGGTCGAGCGAACCGAACTGGCCGATGAAGTAAAAGAAGAAAAGAGTTGAACTTCCGCAGACGGATCGTCAGAGATAGTTTGCAAATCACCTTGTGTTGCAAAGAAGGAAACTTTTTTTGTGGTGAACGAAGTGGGTGAAATGGGAGAAGGGCTTATACACAAACGCATCAATCCGATGGCTGCAGGAAAAGTATCGCTCACAACCAGACCTATTCGCACACTGGAAATTGGTACGTACATAGGTTTGCTCTCGTTTTTACGATTGCCTACCTTCGTGATTAAACAGGAAGAGCCGTATGAAGGGAGACTTTCACGTACGGTTCTGTGAGAACCTGAAGGTGCAACTCCCTCGGGTGACTCGACTATATGTCAATTTTACCGAGACAAGGGAACATTACAATGAAACCATTAGTATCTATTTTTTGCAGTCTCTTTCTTTCCTCTGGATTAACTGCACAATCGGACAGTGTCTATCAATCTTTAGTAGCGAGGGCTAGTTTATTTCACCTTCAGAAAGACTATAAAAATGCCATCACTTACTATGAACAGGCATTTCAAAAACAGCAACCTGACGTATTGACTGCCTATAAGGCTGCAGGTATGTACTCGTTAGACAACAATGCTGACAAAGCCTTTCATTACCTACACCTTTCATTATCATCTGGATGGACTGAAGCCGACTGGCTATCGTTTGATCCATACTTTGATTACCTGCGAAATTCTCACTCAGATAAATGGAAAAAATTGGAAGAAAAGGCGCGCCTGAATGAAAGCCAATATGAAAAAACTTTACAAATGTCCTTTTTACGAAAAGAAATTAATTTGATGGCATTAAATGACCAAAAGCTTAGATACCAAAGAATTCAAGCAGATAGTGATAGTGCAAGAAAAAGAATAGCTCGAGAGATAATGAAAACGGACATAACCAATATGAACAAAGCAAAAGAAATTGTCCGACAATATGGCTGGCCCAAAATATCGCAGATAGGCAAGGATGGGCAAAACAACCTGTGGCTTATTGTGCAACATGCTGACCAGGATGTTCTGTTTCAACAAGCAGCACTGCTAGCTATGGAGAAGCTAAAGGAAACTAGCGAAATCAATATGGAAAACTATGCTTTCTTATATGACAGGGTTCAATGCAACCTCAATTATAAGCAACTCTACGGCACCCAAGTCGTTTGGACGCGCAATGGTCAAGCTTCTGCGTTCAGGCCTATTCTTAATGAACACATGACTGACGAATTAAGGCAAAAAATCGGGTTACAGCCATTGCGGGTTTATGCACTCACCTATGGCTTTGTCTATCATCCCATAGGCTTTGAACAATCAAACAAAAAAGACTCGGATTACATAGCTCAGGTTCTGACTCTTTTAGACAGTGCAAAATTGTCTTACAAAAAAAAGGAGTTTCAGAAAACGTATGACTTCTACAATACCGCCTCTACATTTTTAGGCGGAATGAGTAATGAGGACAATTTTGAAGCAGCTATTATTTTTTCCAAAATTGCTTCTGAAAACAATGAAGATGCAGATAAATATAAAAGCATAGCATTGGACTTTTTAGATTTACTGGTTCTAAGAGGGGATTTAAGCAAATCAAAATTGAAAAAGCAACCTTCGTTTAAAATACTATTTGATCAACAGAGATGGATCGATATCAATAAAAGGCTGAAGTAATAAAACGACATACAAGCTGGATACTGACCTCATACCCCGTACCTCAAACCTCATACCTCGCACCTCGTACTTCATACCTCATACCTCATACCTCACACCTCTTACCTCATACCTGGCAACCCTGCCCTGAGGCTCTCGAAGGGCGTTGACCACCCCGCCAAAACTAGGAGTTACTCCTATAAAATACTGGTGTACAAAATAAATATCCCTGATTTTCCGGCACAGGAATAGGAATTTGAGCTAAATTCAGCCTGACGATATAAGGAAAATATGTGCAATTGTATATATTCAGATGTTGGGCGCAAGCCGTGGACTCGGAACAACTTGACGACTAACATTAAAAATCAGTTAAAAAAAACGGACGACTCGCATGATTACTAAAGCTCGATTCTCATTGGTAATCCTTTCCTTGCTTATCAATTTTGGTTTAATGGCTCAGAATAAAGATTCAATAGCTGTTATGAAATCTGCAAACAATTTTGTGACAGCATTCAATAACTTTAATTGGACAGCTTTTCGAGAATCATTTACTGACGATGCAACTATTTTCTATCCGTTTTGGAATCAAGCAAGACGAGCAAAAGGCAGACAAGAAATTGAAACAAGCTGGTTGACAATTTTTCCCGAATTTGTAGATTCAGCTAATACCAGAAAATTACAAATAAGCCCGAAAAACATTGACATTCAGCTCTACCGACAGACTGCAATTGTCACATTCCATCTGGGGGACGGAGTAAATTCATTATCCAGACGGACTTTAGTAATGATAAAGGAAAAGCGTGACTGGAAAATCGTTCATCTTCACGCGTCATCGGTTAGTGACGACAAAAATTGAGTAATTGGTAACGTACGCGGACAGTGACTGCTGACTTTGTACACATACAAGTTTTACGGTGCGTTGACCGTTTCGTCTGACCTTAATGTAACCTACGACAAAGTAACGTTGGACTAATAAGATTTGACGGCTGACAACGACTCGCAAAATTTAAACGGTCGACAAAACGGCCAGCGCCCAACAAAATGTTTGCGCAATGGTGGGGTTTGGTGTAAGCTATAAGTTTCTATCTTCGTTCAACGTTTGGTCACGTGGGACAATGACGTGTTTCAAAGTCCCACCACTGCGCAAACACAAACGTTGTGTGCAATGCCCTTTGGACAAATGAAACTACGAACAATAACCTTAATATTTGGACTTTTAACTTATGAACAAGTTAGCGGACAATTGATTTTGACTGAAGAAGAGAATAAAGCTTGGATAGCAAAAATAAGGACAGAAAAGGAATTAAATAAGCAATTGGACTTATTGAGAAATCGAATACTCGCAGACACTAATGTTTATATAATGAATTTTGGTGACCGAGTAATTTTAAAAACCGACAAAGACAAACAGAAGGCTGACGGACTTTGTAGACCATTATTATTTGTTGACGGACAACCGATATACATTAACAATGGGACTTCAACCAAAGTGATTAAAAAATTAGCAGACTATTTAACGACCGGCAATATTAAAGGACTAAGTGTTGCGGACGACAATCAGGCAACCGCATTATATGGTTCGTCCGGACTTTGTGGACTAATTACTCTGACACCCAAAAATAGGAAAGTAAAAAAGGAATTACTCCGAATTAACACTTGACTAAGGGCACTGCACACAACACCGTGTTTATGCCAGCTGCGGGGGACAGTTTAAAATGTAGTTTTGGTTTATTAAATTCGTCCACCCACGGTGGACAATGACGGCTTCGAAAGCCGCAGCCGTCATAAACACAAACGTTATGCGGCAGCTTAAAAGACGACACCAAACCAAAAAAATCATCTTGACAACCACCCGACTTTGAACTACGAAGGATGAAATTTTTCAGGGACAACTTCCAGCATTTCCAAAAAACAGTTTACCCATTGACTTGGAGACAAACAAACAATTTGAGCATTAAGGTTTAAACCGAATTTTTCCGAAATTGACCTGACCTGACTTTTCCTGAAAATCGACTTTAAAGCTGTTTTTACAGATAAATCAGGTTTCTCTAACAGACAGGAAATAAATGCTAAGTATTTGGCTTTAAACTTAAAATCAAAAAATAAGTGTTTTCTTTTAATGTTTAACAGGGCTGATTTGACAGTTGGCGGTGGCAAGAAACTTTCAGGACCTACCTCATAGACAAGTTTCAAATCAAAAAAAGTATGATAGAAAACGGTATATGGATTGTAAAGCTTCCTCGAAAATAACTTTTGTGTAGGTTCTAACTGAAGGACAATGGAACCTCCCAGAAAATTTCCAAGACTCTCAAACATCAGGATTTTGAAAATATCGGAAGTAATGCCATAAGGAATATTTGACACCACTTTGAAAGGAAATTTCGGAACTGCAAAATTCCTAAAATCACAACCGACAACTTGAACATTTCGGGCATCAGAAAATAATTTTCGTAAATGTTCAACCAAAGCTGTGTCGTTTTCAATAGCAACAACATTGTTGGCGATTTTTAATAAATGAACAGTAAGAAACCCCTTGCCTGCCCCAATATCTAAAACCGTATCCTGATTACTTATATTTGCTTGTCTTATTGCATCTTTTATTAGCACTTTATCAATAGTAAAGTGCTGACCCGTAAAACGAACGGGCAATTTCTTTTTTGTCATTAGTAACTTCTTACAGGTGAATACTTGAATTCAAATCACAGAGAAGTGAATAGACAGTATTACCCGACAGAGCAACTACGACAAAGCAATGCCATCAAAAAAAATGACAGCACACACAAAGCATAGACTGATTGTCTTGCCCTAAAAGATTGATTGGAATTTATTCAGGACTGCCTATCACTTAGATAGAAGTCCAAGGTCTGCTGAAATACATAATTCAAAAATTGAAATTGCTTGACTGCAAATTTAGTAACTTTGCTTGACAAATTAACGAGAAAGAAGAGAAAATGAAAGCCGACCGCATAACATCACCTATACGCAAGCAGGGGGTTCGTGCTTCGTAAGACAGGAAAGTGGTAAATTTGAAGTTCAGTTCTTCGTAGGAAGTTCAGTGGTTAAAATCCCTGCCTGCGTATAGCTGAGAAACGTTAGGTGCAAGCCTAAAGAACGACACCACCGAGACAAACCGACAACCAAATTCAAAATTTCTACAAAATTGAAATGGTAACTTTGACAAATGAAAATACTGATTATAGAAGACGAAAACGAACTTGCAGACAGCATCTCCGAATATCTTTCGGAAGAGAACTATCTGTGTGAGTTTGCAAGAACTTTTAATCAGGCATTGGAGAAAATTGAATCATTTAATTACGACTGCATCTTGTTAGACATTATGTTGCCAGACGGCAACGGAATGAAAATTTTAGAAGAACTAAAAAAGCAAAACAAGCAAGACGGTGTAATTATCATTTCGGCAAAAAACGCATTAGACGACAAAATAAAAGGACTTCAAATTGGTGCAGACGACTATTTGACAAAGCCTTTTCATCTTTCGGAATTAGCAGCAAGGATTTACTCGGTTATCCGAAGAAAACAATTCGGAAATTCAAATACCGTTCGACAAAATGAATTAGAAATAGACTTACTTGCAAAGACTATTCTAGTTCATAACAACCCTGTTATTCTAACCAAAAAAGAATTTGATTTATTGCTCTACTTTATCGGGAATAAAAACAGAGTAATTTCAAAAAGCACCTTGGCTGAACATCTTTCAGGTGATTTTGCAGATATGTTAGACAATCACGATTTTGTTTACGCTCATATCAAAAACTTAAAAAAGAAATTGAGTGAAGCTGGATGCGAAAGTTATTTAAAGACTGTTTACGGAACGGGTTATAAATGGGAAGGATGAATAAATTACTAAACAAATCACTTAAATCCTTTACTATTTATGCCTTAATTGTTTTAGCGGCAAGTGTTCCTGCATACCTCTATTTGGTTGATAGCATTTGGCTTCGTGAGTTAGACGAACACAACGAAATTGTTGCTGACAGAATGGAAAACGAACTCAATAAATTACAACTATCTGAAACCGAATTAAATCAAAGTATAGTGCTTTGGAACAAAATTCAACCCGGAACCAATCTGCAAAAAACTAATCTTGACATTGGCAGAAAAGACAGCACCTACACTGTTTTAAGAAAAAACCCCTATGTAACTCACGAAGATATTGACCGATTTCGGGGGCTTTTGAGAGTGATTGAAATAAATGGAGAAAATTATTTACTCACCGTAGAAACCAATGTTGAAGAAACCGAAGAAACGGTCGTTGCAATAGCTGTTCTGACCTTTTTGTTTTTTCTGATTATGGTTGTCGGCTTTCTGATTCTAAACAGACGATTATCCGTAAAACTATGGCAACCTTTTAAAAATACTTTGGCGAAGTTGAAAGCATTTAATCTCAATTCACAAAGCAATATTTCGTTTGAAAAATCAACTATCCTTGAGTTTGAAGAATTGAATGTGGCTTTGAATAAATTAATCGAACACACGGTTTCGGTTTACAAATCGCAAAAAGAATTTACAGAAAATGCATCTCACGAATTGCAAACTCCTTTGGCAATCATCAAAAACAAATTGGACATACTGCTGCAAAAAGAAGCTTTAACAGACAGGCAGTACCAAATTATTGAAGACATAAATAAAGCATTGACAAGGGTTTCACGCATCAACAAAAATCTATTGTTGCTTGCCAAAATAGAAAACCATCAGTTTGATGATAGTGAAACAATAAATTTGAGCGAATTGACCACAGAATGTATAGAGCAATTGCAAGAACATTTTTCAAACAAAGACCTGAACCTAAAATCATCAATAGACGAAGATTGTGTGGTAACAGGAAATAGTATTTTGATTGAAATTCTCATCAACAATCTATTGCTCAACTCAATTAGGCATAATTTACTAAAAGGAACAGTGGGAGTTAAGTTGAGCAAATCGGGCTTTATTATTAGCAATTCGGGAAGGGCTGCATTGGAGCAAGAAGAGCTTTTCAAACGGTTTAAAACAGCTTCTGACGAAAGTTCAGGTAGTGGTCTTGGCTTGGCAATTGTTGAGCAAATCTGCAAAAGGCATCAATGGAAAATTAACTATGAATTTCGGCAGGACACACACACTTTTAAAATCAGCTTCTAGGGCAATTCAAAATTTCTTCTAAATCGCTTCGGAGTTTTGCAGGGTAACTTAAAATTTATCCAATTTATGAAGCGTAGTATAGCAACTCTGTTTATTCTGTTTTCAATCACAATCGTTAAGGCACAAGAAAAGGACAGCCTTTCATTCATCAAATCGAAAAGAATGTCTGATGATGACCTTGCTAAAAAGCGAGAAGGGACGTTTTTCACAGGAATACCCGACTTTTCTTCCGACCCAGTTACGGGATTTGGCTTGGGTGCGAGAACAAACATTTATTGGAATGGCAACCGAGATAACCCATTGTTCCCTTACACACCTTATTTGATGAAACTTACTGCAAATGCGGCTTATTACACTTCAAATGCAAGAGAATTAATTTTAAACTTGGATGTCCCTTACTATAAAGGAACACGTTGGAGATTTAAAGTGGACTTCAAAGCACAACAAAATCCAGCCAACCTTTATTTTGGATTAACTGAATCTACGCTCGGACAACTTCGCCTACCATCTGACGAAAACACAACTTTTTCAACTTATAGAGCATTTGATAGAGCGAGAAAAACATTAAGACCAGGTGGAGTTGGAGAAGCTGATTTTGTAACAGATGCACTCTCAAACCGATTTATGGAAACCGAATATATGCTCAACCTTAAAGCCGATTATGCACTTGGAAATGGTAAGTGGCGGATAATGGGTGGTTATGAAATACAGCATTTGAGTTATTCAACTTTTGAAGGAATGCAAGCGGAAGCAATTGACCCGATTACAGGACAAAACACAACTGCACCAAACGGTATTTCACTACTTAGACGAGATTTTGAAGACGGATTAATTTCGGGCGTTGACGGTGGTTGGGTTTCCATTATTCAAACAGCGTTGATTTTTGACACAAGAGATTTTGAACCCGACCCTACAAAAGGTTATTACTTTGAAATAGCAAATGAATATTCCAGTAAATACATTGGTTCACAATTCGACTTCAATAAACTTTTTATCCAAGGACGAGCCTATCAAAAATTACCAATTGGCAAGCGTACAGTTTTAGCAGGACGATTTGGAGCAGGAAACATTTTTGGAAATAATGCTCCGTTTTTTGAATTTCAAGACCAATGGAGTCCAGAAGGAAGTATCAACGCATTGGGTGGCAGACAATCATTGCGTGGCTATCGAGACAACCGATTTTTGGCTCGTTCAATGTGGTTTACCAATGTAGAATTGAGAGTAAGACTTGCAGAAACTCAAATTGGAAAGCAAAGATTTGCCGTTGGAGTAGCACCGTTCTTTGACGCAGGTACAGTAAGAGACCGTTGGCAAGACTTGAACTTTAAAAACATTAAAACTTCCTATGGCGGTGGACTTAGAATTGCTTGGAATCAATCCACAGTTTTATCATTTGACTATGGACATTCAAAAGAAGACAGGCTATTTTACTTTGGCATTGGACAAGCATTTTAGACCTCAAAACGACTGACTTAAACATAAAAAAAGTATCTTAGTCGGACGAAAAACAAGAAGGCCAGCACCTAACAGGCGTTTGGCTCAATGGCGGGTTAAGTGGTTAATTGAACATTCTACCTCTCATCAAATTTTGTGGTGTATTGACAGTTTTGTGCTCCGAAATCCGCCACTGCGCCAAGCGCCAAACCGTTAGCAGTAATGGTAGGACGACCCAACAGACAATGAAGTGATATGCAAAAAACGACATTTAAGATAGCAAAAATGGACTGTCCATCCGAAGAACAAATGATTCGGATAAAACTTGACGATTTGACAAATATTCAATCGTTAGAATTTGACATACCCAACCGACTTTTACACGTTTTTCATATAGACAATAATGAACAAATTTTTCAGCGACTTGACACATTAAAATTTGACACTTCAATTCTCTCGACTGTTTCGGTTGACAATTTTACAGCAACTGACAATCAAAATGACGAAAGAAAAACCTTATGGACTGTTTTAATAATAAATTTTTTGTTTTTCGCCATTGAAATTGTAACAGGACTTATATCAAACTCAATGGGCTTGGTTGCCGACAGTTTAGATATGCTGGCTGACAGTATTGTTTATGGACTTGCATTAATTGCTGTTGGCGGAACAGTAGTCAGAAAAAAGAATATCGCAAAATTTGCAGGATACTTTCAAATTCTTCTTGCTGTAATTGGTTTTATAGAGGTAGTCAGACGATTTATTGGAGTCGAGAAAATTCCTGACTTTCAAACAATGATTTTCGTTTCGATTGTATCGTTAATAGCTAATGTTATTTGTCTGTATTTATTGCAAAAGAGAAAAAGCAAAGAAGCTCATATGCAAGCAAGTATGATTTTTACTTCAAATGACATAATCATAAATTCGGGAGTAATTACAGCAGGACTTTTGGTTAATTGGCTCAATTCAGGTTATCCCGACTTAATTATTGGAGCAATTGTATTTGTCATTGTAGCGAGAGGAGCTTACAGAATTTTACAGCTATCAAAATGACGACTGACAAGACAACGGAAGAAAGCACTACTGCTAACAGCGGTTTTGCGTCAGGCGGGGTGACGTGCTTCGTATGAACATTTGTGCTAAATTTGAGCTTTCGGCTTCGTATCAAGGTTAGTGCTAAAAATCCCGCCCGAACGCAAAGCCGCCAACCGTTGGCGGCAAGCCTCAAATAAATTCGCCAAAATAAATCAATGGACAATAACTTAAAGCGACATAGACTACTTAAAATCTTAGCTGGCAAATACATCAAGGTGAATTTGAAAGAAGAAAATGCATTAGGAGTATCCTATGAGGACCTGCGTGATAAGCTCAACTGTGGACAAGGTGAACTGCTAGAGCTCGGTTTTGCATTGAGAGAGGAGGAAGAAATCGATTTTCATGATGCACACAACATCAAAGGGTTTTATTGTAAAGAAAAAGGTATTGCATCATTTAACACCAAAAAGTATGTGAGACTAAATGAAAAACTTATTTTTGACAGAGTAAAAAACTTGGTTCAAACTCTAATACCAATTTTATCCCTTGTAATCACGATTGGTGTAATAACTATTTCTGAAATTCGACTCAATGCTAAGCAGGACGAAATAGAACGAATTGAAAATAGATTAAAGGAGATTGAGTTGATAATTATTCATAATGAACAACAGAGTATTCAAACGGACGCTCCTGAAAATGATTTATCACAAAATTGAAAACCATGAAAAAGTATGTGACCATTCTATTTGTTCTAATTTCTCATCTGGAATTGTTTGCCCAAGTGGTTGACTTATCAAAAGCAGCCTCTGAAAGAAAACTTGTACCAGTTGAATATGATGGTAGCTATCTTATACCTGACTTGGGAGCTTCAAAAGAAATGAAGGCGGGATTAGCAGGACATGAGATAACCATTGTTAAAATTTCATCTGAATATTCGCTTAAAGATGTAAATGGTAAGTATGCGACATATAAAGACCTTAAAGAGATTGAGGGAAAAACATGGGTAATAAAAGAATTCATTAATGAGGGTTATTCAGGAAAGTATCTAATTGAAAATCAAGATAAACAATGGATAACAGAGCTGGGCATGAGTGACACTTGGTTCCTTAATAAAGGACTTGAAAAACTGAAAGAAAATTTTGTTAATAAAAAATTCAACTCCTTTATTCGCGGACTTGAAGTTCAAGGAATAGACGAGACTAATTTTAAATTAGACGGCATTACACCATTAACTGTGACTGACTTACAGTATGCAAAAATCAGTTATTCAGAATACTCAGTTGCACTATTTTTCGACAATGGACTAATTTCGGCATATGACCCAAGTGGAATTACACAACCTAGAGACGAAGGTTGGATTATGATTGGTGGAAAGTATGGCTCAGACCTTTTAGTAGAAGAAAGCGCATTAAATAAGTACTCTGCTGCAAATTCCAGATTCATCAAACAAATGCGAGATGGTAAAGTTGAGGTAGGTATGACCGAATATCAAACACGTTTATCATGGGGAATTCCTCAAAAGTCTTATTCAAATATAAGTGGTTACGACACTGTAAACGACTATGGTCATAAGACATTGTATTTTAAAAAAGACATTCTTCAATTAATAAAATAAGTGTGGCATTTTAGCCTGCCGCCAACACCACCACATGAAATTACTTTAAATGATACCAATAGCAGAAAAAAGATGAGTTTGGAATTAGAAAAATTACCTAATTATTCATTAGATATTGACGATGAAAAACTTGCAATTTTAAGCCTCAACACGGAAATCGGACTTTTTGAAGATGAGTTTGAGGATAAGAAAACAATTAAATTTATTAAAGTTGGTTATGATGAAATTTCAAAAGACTCTTTAGCTCTAAGAGAAGCTCCATATTTTAAACTATATAGACCTGAAGAAATTTCTGGTTATGATTATTTGGGAATGACTTTCGTAAATCATAATGGGTTTTCATACATAGATATTGTTTCAAGAGGAAACGATATTACATTGGCATCAGGCGATTATTTTATTATACTTTTTGAAGACGGCATGAAAGAAAAATATACCTTTCAAAAAGCTGCAACAGGTAACAGGTATCTATCTTCAAACATAATAGCTTTGACAACAAAAGATTTACTTAATTTTTTAACAAGAAAAATTGATAAAGTTAAATTAGTTTCTATGAGAAAACATATCTATTGTGTTTATTGTCTGAATGAAAAAAATAACGATGCTCAATATTTCAAATATCAATATACAAGTAGAGAAACGGGTCAACAACTTCTAAAATATATGACGTACAGATTTATTGAGTTTAATATTCAAAATAAAATGTAAAACTTAGTGGACAATTTTGCACAACGATGTTCATTCACTTCGTCACCAAAACAGAAAAAAGTAATTTGGAAACAATAAATTGTTTAAAACTCAATGGCGGAAATTATAGAAAAAATAATATCGGACTTACTCAAATACTATTTGGGTTTAGACGACCATTTATTGGAGCTTCATCTGCAAGAACCCAATATTATCATAAAGGAAAGAGTTGCTACCATTGATGATTTACAAGTAATAATTTATTCTAGTGACCATAACCCACCACATTTTCATGTTAAAACTAAAAATTTAAACATTGACGCTAAATTCAAAATAGAAAACTGTGAATTAATTAGTGGAGAAATAAGTTCAAAAGACCTTAAAAAGGTTAAGGCATTTTATTTGAGTCCTAAAGGAAAAATGATACTTGATTTAATTTGGAGTAAAAGAAAGCAAAACTAAACCAGTTGTTCATTCGCTTCGGCAGACAATTCTGTAATTCCTAGACGTATAAGGTGACATCGCTTCTTTATTTGACAACAATGCGTGTAAGTACAACGATTTGACAATTTAACACGGAAGTCGAAATTGCCAGCCGCCAACACCGTGTTTATGCCAGCTGCGGGTGACACTGTAAAAAGTAGTTTTGTTTTATTAATTTCGTCCACCCACGGTGGACAATGACGGCTTCGAAAGCCGCAGCCGTCATAAACAC